>NZ_LMKO01000012.1 GCF_001421705.1 Xylophilus sp. Leaf220
AGTCCGCCCTGAACAACCCGCAAGCCGTTGATCTGGTTCGTAGTTCTTCGGGTTGATGGGCGCGGGATTTGCAAGATATGGTTTTGCCAGTACCTGTTTTCTTGCAAATTCCTCCGGAAAGTCCGATGGGTCCAAAGCCTTCGCAGCCGCAAACGGCCGAGCTGTTCCGTCCACGACTGGACCAGCAGATCAACATGCAGCACCCGCTGGTCAGGCTGGCGGCGCTGATCGACTGGGCGCAGATCGAGCGTACGTTCGCGGTCTCATTCACGTCCGGCCGCGGGCGGCCCGCCTTGCCGGCGCGTCTGGTCGCCGGGCTGCTGTACCTGCAGCACACCTTCGATGCCTCCGACGAGGCGGTGGTCAACACGTGGGTGGAGAACCCGTACTGGCAGTTCTTCTGTGGCGAGACCTACCTGCAGACCGAACTGCCCATCGATCCATCCAGCCTGACGCGCTGGAGAAAGCGTGTCGGAGAAGAAGGCGTGGAGACGCTGCTGGCGGCCAGCATCGAGGCGGCCCGGCGTGGCGGCGTGATCCAGAAGGCCAGTGCGCAGCAGGTGATCGTGGACACCACCGTCATGCCTAAAGCCATCGCGCATCCGACCGACAGCCGGCTGCTTGACAAGAGCCGCCAGCACCTGGTCAAGGCGGCCGAGCAGAACGGACTGCGGCTGCGCCAGAACTACAACCGCGTGGCACCGCGCCTGGCCGCCCAGATCGGCCGCTACGCGCACGCCAAGCAGTTCAAGCGCATGAAGAAGGCCGTGCGCACGCTGCGCACCCGTGTCGGCCGGGTGCATCGCGAGGTACAGCGCCAGCTGCACTTACTGCCCGAAGCGGCCAAAGCCAAGGTGCAGGACCTGCTGCAGCGCACCGGTCGCATCCTGACCCAGCGCACGAAGGACAAGCACAAGCTGTACGCCCTGCACGCGCCCGAGGTGGAGTGCATCAGCAAGGGAAAAGCCAGGACGCCGTACGAGTTCGGCGTGAAGGTCAGCATCGCCACCACGTTGAAGGAAGGCCTGGTCGTGGGCATGCGCTCCATGCCGGGCAACCCTTACGATGGCCACACGCTGGCCGAGACGCTGGAGCAAGTGGGCATCCTCACCGGCACGGACAAGCCGCCCGCCACGGCCATCGTGGACAAGGGCTATCGCGGCGTGGAGATCGAAGGCGTGCGCATCCTGCGCTCGGGGCAGCGGCGCGGCGTCACCAGAACGTTGAAAGCCTTGATCAAGCGGCGCAGCGCCATCGAGCCGGCCATCGGGCACATGAAGATGGACGGGCGGTTGGGCCGCAATCCGCTCAAGGGCGCGCTGGGCGATGCGCTGCACGCGGTGATGTGCGGTGCCGGGCACAACCTGCGTCTCATCCTGGCCGCGCTGCGGCTTTATTGCGCCCGCTTCGGGCTGTCGATGCAGGCGGTTATTGCAGCGCTGCTCGCCGCTCCGGTCGAGAACCGATCGGCCTGCGGCTGAGAACGGAATTGTTCAGGGCGGACTNCTTTATTGCGCCCGCTTCGGGCTGTCGATGCAGGCGGTTATTGCAGCGCTGCTCGCCGCTCCGGTCGAGAACCGATCGGCCTGCGGCTGAGAACGGAATTGTTCAGGGCGGACTTGGTACGCAGTGACTATTCAATGAAATTGCAGGGAGTAGCAGTTGTCCAGCTACTTGCAAGATTTGCATTGAGCGCCGGTACCATGTCTGCTTTCGGCCAGAAGCGGTCACTCGCCAAGGCCGCTCATAACTTGTATAAGCAAATGACACTCCGCCCAGAAGTACGGCAGCTTACAGAACTTGGTGTTCTGCCAGCAGAGGGCTCAGCGTCCGTCGAGGTTCTTGAACGTTACGAGGCCCTCATCCGCGCCATATCTTCCCCACTCTTAGATGATGAAGCGCGGGCACTGTCCCGTCTGTTTGGGCAAGACGATTGCTTTGGTTTGGCATTTACACTCGTTCACCTTATTGAGTCTTCGCCTGGGTGGCCTTTGGCCGATGTGCTATCGGACCAATCGAACGAATGGCTTCAGAATTTGCAGGGCCGGGCGTCCTGGAAAATTGAATAACGCGTGGCTTAATCGTCCGCTTCTGCTCGGCGGATGTAGCCGCTTTGGGCCCGAACCAGCCGCACTACAACCTGAAAATGGCTCTTCCGTGACGCAGCTGTGGGCCTAAAGCCAAGCCACAGCGCTACAGAGCTAGCAAAACCACGCCATTACCTTCCATAGCTTGTCTAATTCGTCATCGTGCACCAGTAGAACAAATATGCCAAAGACGATAAAGCAAAGAGCAAAAAAAATGCCGAGTCCCGGTGAGTTCTTCAACCAGAACTGAGCGCCGAGGAAGCCTCCCAGTAGTACAAATACTGTAAACACGGACCAACGCTTAATCTCCTCCGAAGTTTTGTATTCATGGCGTTAGATACATGCAATAGGCTTGGTATTATGCTACTTCCTACTTCCTACTTCCTACTTCCTACTTCCTACTTCCTACTTCCTACTTCCTACTTCCTACTTCCTACTTCCTACTTCCTACTTCCTACWTCCTACCGCGCGGCTGCTTTGGTCCCAAATCGGACTCTCAGGTCAAACTACGACGGCGGCTTCCGATTAAGAACTCGTTCTGACCACAGACGGGATAAATAAGAGGTTAATATCGAAAACAGAAAAGTGGCTACACCAATGGTGACGATGAGTTCCCACTCATGAGGCTTGTCAGGGTCTGGGTGGGCCCGGAGATAAACGCCGCGTAAGCAAAAGAAGAGAGCCATGAGGCAAAGCATCCGCGTTCTAAAACGTATCGCCTTCCCGCGCGCTGCGAGCTTGACGTCCCGATCCAGGTCCGCAGCCTCGATTTCCTCACGGTAGGCAAGCCTATGCGAATCCAAATTAGATATGCCTCTCATGCGCAGTTCGGCTTGGAGGGCGGCAGCCGCTTCTTCCGTCAGCTCTCGCGTCAGCGCCAAATGGATTAACTCGTCATCATGCAGTCGTGAATAGTGCTCGCCGAAGGTGGACATGTTGGGGCAAATAGTACGGAGGGAGGGCTAGAGCACGGCTCTTTCTGAGTGACTGCTTCTGGCCGGTAGCAGCCACTGAATTTTAGGAGTGTTATTGCGTGGCTAGCGCGAACCACGACCTCCCGCGCCATGCAGAAATCTCAATCAGGCACTCCAGCAAAAGATCGCGCCGATGGCATGCTCTGCGCAGCGACATAAAGGAGGAGGCAGCAGGCCGGGGGACAGTCGCGGAGAAGAGTGCGCCGTCGGCGTGATTGCGCGCAACACCAACGCGGCTGCACAAAAGCCAACCACTCGGTAAGACACGGATCCAGAGCCCCGCGTCAAACCAGACCGGCCCCCACCCTCACCGCGACACCGACAACCGGTCGATCAACACCTCGCTCGCCCGGTTCAACCCCATCACCTCCACCCGGCACCCGTGGTGCTCCAGCCGCTGCACTACCTTGTCCAGCGCCGCGATCGCTGTCACGTCCCAGAAGTGGGCCTGCGATACGTCGATGCGCACAGGGCGGCCCTCGGCGCCCAGGATGTCGAAGGCGTCGATGAACGCGTCGGCCGAGGCGAAAAAGACCTGTCCGCGGACCTGCCAGTGGCGTGTGCCCGGGCCGCCACCGGTGGCACCAGTGTCGGTGTCGTCGTCGTGGGCCTGCACCTCCAGCAGCCGCGCCACCTTGAAAGTGAAGAACACGCCGCTCATCACCACGCCGACCGCCACACCTGACGCCAGGTTGTGGGTGGCCAGGGTGACGGCCACGGTGGCCAGCATCACGACGCTGCTGCTGCGGGGGTGGCGCACCAGGGTGCCGGCCGATTTCCAGTCGAAGGTCTCGGCAGACACCATCACCATGATCGCCACTAGCGCGACCACCGGCACCTGCGACACCCAGGGCTTCAGCGCCACCATCAGGATCAGCAAAAACACCCCGGCGAACAGCGTGGAGAGCCGGCCGCGGCCGCCGTACTTCACATTGCCCACCGTCTGGCCGATCATCCCGCAGCCGGCGATGCCGCCGAACAGGCTGGCGGCGATGTTGGCCAAGCCCAGGCCGGCGCATTCGCGGTTCTTGCTGCTAGGCGTGTCGGTCAGTTCGTCGACCACCCGGGCGGTCATCATCGATTCGAGCAAGCCGACCATCGCGATCGCCAGGGCGGGCAAGGCGATCAGCCGCAGGGTGTCGAGCGAGATCGGCACGCCGGGCCAGCCGAAGGCGGGTAGGCTGTCGGGCAACGTGCCCAGGTCTGCCACGGTGGCGACCGGAAGGTGCCACGCGGCGGCGACGACGCTCAGCACCACGATGCAGACCAATGGCGACGGGATGACGGTGAACACCCGCAGCCGCAGGCGCGGCAAGCCGTAGATCAGGGCCAGGCCCAAGGCCAGCAAGGCCCAGGTGGCGGGCGTGGCGCCGCGCAGATGCGGCAGCTGCGCCGCGAAGATCAGCACCGCCAGCGCGTTGACGAAGCCGGTGCGTACCGAGCTGGAGACGAAACGCATCAGCACGCCCAGCCGCAGCATTCCGAAAATGACCTGCACCACGCCGGCCAGCAGCCCGGCCGCCAGCAGGTAGGGCAGCCCATGCGACTGCACCAGTGGCGCCGCGACCAGCGCCACCGAACCGGCCGCCGCCGACACCATCGCCGGCCGGCCCCCGGTAAACGCGATCACGATGCTGATGACGAACGACGCGAACAAACCCACCGCCGGATCGACGCCGGCGACGAAAGAGAAGGCGATGACCTCCGGGATCAGCGCGAAGGTGGCCACCGCGCCCGCGAGCAGTTCGCGCGACAGGCTGGGGCACCATTCGGCGCGCAGGCGGGCCAGGGAGAGGGCGTGGGGCTGGGGCATGGAAAGGCGGCGCGGCCGGCGCGCGGTGAATCGGGGGAGGGGGAAGCTCGTGGAGCGGCACGGGTCGCGGCGGGCGGGCGGTGCGCGCCGGGCGCAGCGACTGCACGGGCCTGAAGAGCCGACGGGCACATCGCGCCGTGGCGAAGCCGGCGATGGTAAGCGCAACCGCATCGCCGGTGCTGCAGGTCGGCCACGCGGGCGGCACCGCGCCGCGGCCGATGGCCCCTCGCGGCAGCTTCGGAGGGCGCTGCTGGGATACTGCATGCCGCCGCAGCGCCGCGCTCGGCCGGGGGCCGGCTCCAGACCGTCCGATCCGCCCGCGGCGCCGCCGGCGTCCGACTCCGTCCATTTGCTCCCGCTCCGCCTTCATGCCCTCCGCCGATTCGTACGAGTTCCTGCAGCGCGGCACGCCTGCCTACCGGCGCGCCTCCTGGGCGCTGTTCTGCGCCGGGCTGGCCACCTTCGCCTTGCTCTACTGCGTGCAGCCGATCCTGCCGCTGCTCTCCGCGCAGTTCGGCGTGTCGGCGGCCAGCAGCAGCCTGGCGCTGTCGCTCTCCACCATCGGCCTGGCGGCCTGCCTGCTGCTGACGGGGGCGCTGTCGGAATCGTGGGGGCGCAAGCCGGTGATGCTGGCGGCGCTCGCGGTTGCCACGGTGCTGGGTCTGGCGTGTGTCTGCGTCGATTCGTGGACGCTGCTGCTGACTTGCAGGCTGCTGCTGGGCATCGCGCTGGCGGGATTGCCGGCGCTGGCGATGGCCTATGTGGGCGAAGAGTTCAGCCCCCAGGCGCTGCCCACCGCGATGGGCCTCTACATCGGCGGCAACGCGCTCGGCGGGCTGGTCGGGCGGCTGGTGGCGGGCGTGCTGGCCGACGTGGGCGGCTGGCGGCTGGCCCTCGGCGGCATCGCGGCGATGGCGCTGGCGGCGACGCTGCTGTTCGCCTGGCTGCTGCCGCCGTCGCGGCATTTCCGGGCGCAGCCGCTGTCGCTGGGCGGGCTGCTCGGCAACTTCGGCCGGCACCTGCAGAACCCGGCGCTGCGGCAGCTGTTCCTGCAGTCGTTCTTGCTGATGGGCGGCTTCGTCGCCATCTTCAATTACCTGGCGTTCCATCTGCAGGCACCGCCGTTCGGGCTGTCGTCCACCGTGGTGGGTCTGCTGTCGGTGGTGTACCTGGTGGGCATCGCCAGCGCCAACCTGGGCGGCCGGCTGGTGGCGCGCTGGGGCGCCGCAACAGTGCAGCGCGGCGGCATCGCGCTGATGGTGGTGGGCGTGGCCGGCTGCGCGGTGCCCTGGCTGCCGGCGGTGATGCTCGGCCTGGCGCTGGTGACGGCCGGGTTCTTCGCGGCGCACGCCGTCGCCAGCGGGCAGGTGGGGCAGAAGGCGCACGGTGCGCGGGCCCAGGCCTCCGCCCTGTACCTGAGTGCCTACTACCTCGGCTCCAGCGTGGTGGGCTACGCCGCTGGCTACCTGTGGGAGCATGCGGGCTGGCTGCCGCTGCTGGCCGCGCTGGCGGCACTGTTCTTGCTGGCCGGCTGGCGCGCCGGACGCACCTGATTTCCCGGAGTCTTCATCCATGAGCACCATGCCCTTCGACGTTCCCGCCATCCCCGCCGACCGCCTGCCCGACCTGCTGCGCGCCATGCCCAAGGCCGAGCTGCACATCCACATCGAGGGCTCGCTGGAGCCCGAGTTGATCTTCGCGCTGGCCGCGCGCAACGGCGTGGCGCTGCCCTATGCCGACGTGGAGGCGCTGCGCAGCGCCTATGCCTTCACCGACCTGCAGAGCTTCCTCGACATCTACTACGCCGGCGCCAGCGTGCTGCTCCATGCGCAGGATTTCCACGACATGGCGATGGCCTACTTCGCCCGCGCCGCGGCCGACCAGGTGGTGCGCGCCGAGATCTTCTTCGACCCCCAGACCCACACCGCCCGCGGCGTGCCGATGGCCTCCGTGTTCGAGGGCCTGCACCGCGCCTGCACCGACGCCAAGGCCCGCTTCGGCATCGACGCCGCGCTGATCCTGTGCTTCCTTCGCCACCTGAGCGAGGAGGACGCCTTCGCCACGCTGGAGGCCGCGCTGCCGTGGCGCGACCGTTTCATCGGCGTGGGGCTCGACAGCAGCGAGCTGGGCCACCCGCCCGAGAAGTTCGCCCGGGTCTTCGCCCGCTGCCGCGAACTGGGCCTGCACATCGTCGCCCATGCGGGCGAGGAGGGGCCGCCGGCCTACATCTGGAGCGCGCTCGACGTGCTGAAGGCCGAGCGCATCGACCACGGGGTGCAGGCGATCCACGACACGGCGCTGATGCAGCGGCTGGCGCACGACCGGATCGCGCTGACCGTGTGCCCGCTGTCGAACCAGAAGCTCTGCGTCTTCCCCGACCTGGCCGACCACAACCTGGGCGCGCTGCTGGACGCGGGCCTGGTCGCCACCGTCAACTCCGACGACCCGGCGTATTTCGGCGGGTACATGACCGACAACTTCCTGCAGGTGTTCGAAGCGACCGGCCTGACCGCGCAGCATGCCTACCAGCTGGGCCGCAACGCGTTCGAGGGCAGCTTCGCGGCGCCGGCGGACAAGCAGCGCTACCTGGCGCAGCTGGATACGGTGTTCGAGGGCTTTCGCTAGTCCCACGCCGACGGCGGCGGGTCATCGGCAACGCGCCCTGGCCGGCCTGCCGCCCGCGTTCCGTCACACCGGCGGATGCCCTTCGTAGCCCGCCACCAGCACATCGATCAACGAGCGCACCGCCGGCACCAGCCCCCGGCGCGACGGGAACACGACGTGCGCGATGCCCTCGGGCAGGGTGTAGCCCGGCAGCACCTGCTCCAGCTGGCCCTGGTCCAGCGCGTACTGCACCAGGTACTGCGGCAGGTAGACGATGCCCAGCCCGTCGAGCGCCGCCTGGCGCAGCGTGGTGAAGTCGTCGACCGCCAGCCGGGGCTGGTAGCTGCGGCTGGCGGTGCTGCCGTCGGGCGTCACGAAGCTCCAGGCGTGCCGGCCCGAGGCCCAGGCCGCGCCCATCGTCGGCATCGCGTCCAGGTCCTCCAGCCGCGCGGGCCGGCCGCGCTCGGCCAGCAGGGCGGGGCTGGCGACCATCACGGCACGGCTCTGGGTCAGGATGCGGACCACCAGGCCCGAATCCTCTAGCGGCGGGGTGCGCACCCGCAGGGCCAGGTCGAACCCTTCCTCGATCACGTCGACCCGTCGGTTCGTGGCCTCCACATGCATCCGCACCCGCGGATGCTGGCGCAGGAAGCGGGTGAGGATGTCGCCCACCCCGTTCTGCAGGAAGGCCGTCGGGCACGAGAGCCGCACCAGCCCCTGCGGCTCGCTGCGGGTGCTGTCGACCGTGTCCTGCGCCGCCTGCGCTTCGGCCGCCAGGGCGGCGCAGTGCTGGTAGAAGCGCTGGCCCACCTCGGTGACCGATACCCGTCGGGTGCTACGCTGGAGCAATCGCACGCCCAGTTGCTCCTCCAGCTCGGCCACCCGGCGGCTGAGGCGGGAGGTCTGTACGCCGAGCGCCCGCGCCGCGGCGCTGAAGCCGCCGTGCTCCACCACCTTGGCGAAAAAGAACATGTCGTTGAGGTCGTGCACCGGGCTCACCTTTGCGTTGACAGGAAGATGAATTGCGTTTTAGCCGATTCTCTTCTTGATTATTGCGAAATACCATGAGGCCACTGGTCGGCCGATGGGGTCGACCCCGTTTTTGAGAAAGCCACACACCATGAAGCTCCTGCACCTCGATTCCAGCCCGCTGGGCGCCGCCTCCGCGTCGCGCCGGATCGGCGCCGCCGTCGCCAAGACGCTGGCCGACGCCACGCCCGGCACCACCGTCGCCTACCGCGACCTGGCCGCCACGCCGCCTGCCCATCTGGGCGGCGAACTGCTGCAGGCCCTGCGCCCGGCGCCGGGGGCACCGGCTCCCGACAGTGCCGCGGTGCGTGCCGAGCTGGCCCTCACCGAGGAACTGCTGGCCGAGTTCCTGGCGGCCGACGTGGTGGTGGTCGGCGCGCCGATGTACAACTTCAGCGTACCCAGCCAGCTCAAGGCCTGGATCGACCGCGTCGCCCAGGCCGGCCGCACCTTCCGCTACACCGCCGCCGGCCCCGAAGGCCTGGCGGGCGGCAAGCGGGTGATCGTGGTGTCGTCGCGCGGCGGCCAGTACGCCGGCAGCGCCTACGAGGCGGCGCTGGACCACCAGGAGGCCTACCTGCGCGCGGTGTTCGGCTTCTTCGGCATCACCGACGTGCAGGTGGTCCGCGCCGAAGGCCTGGCGATGGGACCCACGGTGCGCGACGCGGCGATCGCCGAAGCGCTGGCGCAGGGCGAGCGGCTGGTCGAGACGGCCTGATCGCGGCGGCTGCCGGGAGCGAGGGCTTCTGACGGGATGCTATGCTTTCGATAGCTGGAGGCCGGCGTCCTGCGCCGGCTGCAGCATCGATCGATACCCAAGAACGACAGAAGCCGCCCGGGGGCGGCTTCTGTCATCGTGCCGGCGAGCCGGCCGTGCCTCAGATCACCTTGGCGATCGACGCGCAGACGTAGTCGATGTTCTTGCTGTTGAGCGCGGCCACGCACATGCGGCCGGTGTCGGTGCCGTACACGCCGAACTCGTTGCGCAGGCGGACCATCTGGTCCTTGCTCAGGCCCGAGTAGCTGAACATGCCGATCTGCTGGGTGATGAAGGACATGTCCTGCTGCACGCCGGCGGCCTTCAGGCCGTCGACCAGCTTCTGGCGCATCGCCTTGATACGCACCCGCATCTCGCCGAGCTCCTTCTCCCACAGGGTGCGCAGCTCGGGCGAATCGAGCACCGCGGCCACCACCGCGCCGCCGTGCGTCGGCGGGTTGGAGTAGTTGGTGCGGATCACGATCTTGAGCTGGCTCAGCACGCGGGAGGCTTCCTCCTTCGAAGCGCACAGCACCGACAGGGCGCCGACGCGCTCGCCGTAGAGGCTGAAGCTCTTCGAGAACGAGGTCGAGACGAAGAAGGTCAGGCCCGCATCGACGAACTTGCCGATCACCGCGCCGTCTTCGGCGATGCCGTGGCCGAAGCCCTGGTAGGCCATGTCGAGGAAGGCGACGAGGTTCTGCGCCTTGACCGCGGCGACCACCTCGTCCCACTGTGCGGCGGTGATGTCGTAGCCGGTCGGGTTGTGGCAGCAGGCGTGCAGCACGACGACGGTGCCGGCGGCGGCGGCCTCGAGCGTGGCCAGCATGCCGTCGAAATCGACGCCGCGCTTGGCCGCGTCATAGTAGGGGTAGGTATCGACCACGAAACCGGCGTTGGTGAACAGCGCGCGGTGGTTCTCCCAGCTCGGGTCGCTGATCAGCACCTTGGCATCGGGATTCAGGCGCTTCAGGAAATCGGCGCCGACCTTCAGGCCGCCGGTGCCGCCGATGCCCTGGACGGTGGCCACGCGGCCGGAGGTGACCGGCTCGCTGCCCACGCCGAAGACCAGGCCCTTGACCGCCGCGTCGTACGCCACGATGCCGTCGATCGGCAGGTAGCCGCGGGCCTTGGGCGCTTCCATCATCTTCTTCTCGGCGGCCTGTACGCATTGCAACAGGGGCAGCTTGCCGTTGTCGTCATAGTAGACGCCTACGCCCAGGTTGACCTTGTTCGGGTTGGTGTCGGCAGCGAATTGCTCGTTCAAGCCCAGAATCGGATCGCGCGGGGCCATTTCGACGGCGGTAAACAGAGACATCGGAAAATATCCTCAGGGAAATTGGGACGCTGGAGAAGGGGAGGCGCGCCGTAGCGCAGGCGGTCCGGGCGGCCGCCCGACAGGGCCACCACCCTTGAATCGGCGCCCTGCGGGACCATCTGGAATTCTACCCATGCACCGTCGGCGCAGCGTCTGCGCCGCGCCACCACGACTGCACCCATGCCCGAACTAGCCGAAGTCATCTCCGAGATCCCCGCCGAACGCGAGGGCACCTTCGTCACCTTCCCCGGTTCGCCGTTCGAGCTGTTCCAGCCGTACCCGCCGGCCGGCGACCAGCCCGCCGCCATCGAGAAGCTGGTGGAGGGCGTGCAGGACGGTGAAGTTTTCCAGACGCTGCTGGGCGTGACCGGCTCGGGCAAGACCTTCACCATGGCCAACGTGATCGCGCGGCTGGGCCGGCCGGCGATCGTCTTCGCGCCCAACAAGACGCTGGCGGCGCAGCTCTACAGCGAGTTCCGCGAGTTCTTCCCGAAGAACGCGGTCGAGTACTTCGTCAGCTACTACGACTACTACCAGCCCGAGGCCTACGTGCCGCAGCGTGACCTGTTCATCGAGAAGGACAGCGCGATCAACGAGCATATCGAGCAGATGCGGCTGTCGGCCACCAAGAGCGTGCTGGAGCGGCGCGACGTGGTGATCGTCGCCTCGGTGAGCGCGATCTACGGCATTGGCGCCCCCGAGGACTACACCCAGATGCGGTTCATCCTCAAGGTGGGCGGCAAGCAGAGCCAGCGCGAGGCGATCGCCCAGCTGATCCGGATGCAGTACACCCGCAACGAGGCGGATTTCTCGCGCGGGACCTTCCGGGTGCGGGGCGACACGATCGACATCTTTCCGGCCGAGCATTCCGAGCTGGCGATCCGCATCGAGCTGTTCGACGACGAGGTCGAGTCGCTGCAGCTCTTCGACCCGCTCACCGGCCGCATCCGGCAGAAGGTGCCGCGCTTCGTGGTCTACCCGGCCAGCCACTACGTCACCCCCCGGGAGAAGGTGCTGTCGGCGGTCGAAGCGATCAAGCTGGAGCTGAGCGAGCGCCTCAAGCAGTTCGTGTCTGAGGGCAAGCTGGTCGAGGCGCAGCGGCTGGAGCAACGCACCCGGTTCGACCTGGAAATGCTCGCCGAGATCGGCCACTGCAAGGGCATCGAGAACTACTCCCGCCACCTGAGCGGCGCGCCGCCGGGCGCACCGCCCGCCACGCTGACCGACTACCTGCCGAAGGACTCGGTCATGTTCCTGGACGAGAGCCACGTCATGATCGGCCAGTTGGGCGGCATGTACAACGGCGACCGGGCGCGCAAGAGCACCCTGGTGGACTATGGCTTCCGGCTGCCGTCGGCGCTCGACAACCGGCCGCTGAAGTTCGACGAGTTCGAGACTCGGATGCACCAGGTCGTCTTCGTCTCGGCAACGCCCGCCCAGTACGAGCAGGACAACGCCGGCCAGGTGGTCGAGCAGGTGGTGCGCCCGACGGGGCTGGTCGACCCGGTGGTCGAGGTGCGCCCGGCCACCCACCAGGTCGACGACGTGCTTCAGGAAATCCGCATCCGCGTCGAGAAGAACGAGCGGGTGCTGATCACCACCCTGACCAAGCGGATGGCCGAGCAGCTGACCGACTACCTGGGCGACAACGGCGTGAAGGTGCGCTACCTGCACAGCGACATCGACACGGTCGAGCGGGTGGAGATCCTGCGCGACCTGCGGCTGGGCACCTTCGACGTATTGGTGGGCATCAACCTGCTGCGGGAAGGCCTGGACATTCCCGAGGTGTCGCTGGTGGCGATCCTCGATGCCGACAAGGAAGGCTTCCTGCGGGCCGAGCGGTCGCTGATCCAGACCATCGGCCGGGCGGCGCGCAACCTCAACGGCCGCGCGATCCTGTATGCCGACAAGATGACCGACTCGATGAAGAAGGCCATCGGCGAGACCGAGCGGCGCCGCGCCAAGCAGATCGCCTGGAACGAAGCCAACGGCATCACGCCGCGCAGCATCGTCAAGCAGGTGCGCGACCTGATCGACGGCGTCTACAGCGAGAAGTCGGGCCGCGACGAAGCGGCGCTCGACCAGAGCGCGATGCAGAAGGCGCGGGTGGAGGACATGTCCGAGAAGGACGTGGCCCGCGAGATCAAGCGCATCGAGAAGCAGATGCTGGAACACGCCCGCAACCTGGAATTCGAGAAGGCCGCGCGGCTGCGCGACCAGCTGGCGCTGCTGAAGGAACGGGCTTTCGGCGCGCCGGGCAGCGACAACATCGCGATCTTCCCTGTAGCCGGTCGCTAGGCAAAAGGGAAGGGGTACCCGACAGGTAGTGCGGGTCTTGTGCTATACTTGACGGAAATACTCAACAACAACAAAGCCCGCGATGAAGGGCTTCGTACAGAGCGTTCTGTGCTGAAGTAAAACGGGTGGAGACCGTGTCCAGGCGTCCAGAAGATGCCCGGACTGTTCTGAAAATGCTACAGCCTTTTAAGGAGCTGCCATGCGTCTCACTACCAAAGGTCGTTTCGCCGTGACCGCCATGATCGATCTGGCCCTGCGCCAGAACAACGGCCCCGTCACGCTCGCTGCGATCAGCCAGCGCCAGCAAATTTCCCTGTCGTACTTGGAACAACTGTTCGGCAAGCTGCGCCGCCACGAACTGGTCGAATCGACCCGTGGCCCTGGCGGCGGCTACACCCTCGGCCGCAAGGCGGCCGACATCACGGTGGCCGACATCATCGTCTCGGTGGACGAGCCGATCGACGCCACCCACTGCGGCGGCAAGGAAAACTGCCTGGGCGAAGCGGGCCGTTGCATGACCCACGAGCTGTGGGCCTCGCTAAACCAGCGCATGGTCGAGTTCCTGGACTCGGTCACGCTGCAGAAGCTGGTCGACGAGCAGATCGCCAAGGGCGTGCAGATCGAGGACCGGCCCGTCGTGCGCCGTGCGATCTCCAGCACGCCGGTGGTCAAGCCGATCCGGGTCAATGCGCCGAACTCGGTGTTCGCACTCGGCAACGTCTTCGCCAAATCCTGACATCCGCAGCGCCCGGCTGCCACCGCGCCGGGCCGCGTGCTTCTTGCCAGCCATACAGCCAGCAATCGATCGAGCCAGCCATGGACATGACCCCGCATTTCCCCATTTACCTTGACTACGGCGCCACTACGCCGGTAGACCCGCGCGTCGTCGACGCCATGATCCCCTGGTTGCGCGAACACTTCGGCAATCCGGCTTCGCGCAGCCACGCCTGGGGCTGGGAAGCCGAAGAGATCGTCGAGAAATCGCGCGGCCATGTCGCCGACCTGATCGGCGCCGACCCGCGCGAAATCGTGTGGACCAGTGGCGCGACCGAGTCGATCAACCTCGCGCTCAAGGGTGCCGCCCAGTTCTACAAGACCAAGGGCAAGCACCTGATCACGCTCAAGACCGAGCACAAGGCCGTGCTCGACACGATGCGCGAGTTGGAGCGCCAGGGCTTCGATGTGACCTACCTCGACGTCGAGGAAGACGGGCTGGTCGATCTCGAGAAACTGAAGGCGGCGATTCGCCCCGACACCATCCTGATCAGCGTGCTCTTCGTGAACAACGAGATCGGCGTCATCCAGGACATCCCGGCGATCGGTGCGATGTGCCGCGAGAAGGGCATCCTGTTCCACGTCGATGCGGCGCAGGCCACCGGCCGTGTCGAGATCGACATGAAGACGCTGCCGATCGACCTGATGAGCATGACCGCGCACAAGACCTACGGCCCGAAGGGCGTCGGTGCGCTGTTCGTGCGCCGCAAGCCGCGGGTGCGCCTCGAGGCGCAGATCCATGGCGGTGGCCACGAGCGCGGCATGCGCTCGGGCACGCTGCCGACCCACCAGATCGTCGGCATGGGCGAGGCCTTCCGCCTCATCAAGCTGGAGATGGCCGAGGTCAACGCCAAGGCCAAGGCCCTGCAGCAGCGTCTGCTGGACGGTTTGAAGGACATCGAGCAGGTGTTCATCAACGGCAGCATGGAGCGCCGGGTGCCGCAGAACCTCAACATCAGCTTCAATTTCGTCGAAGGCGAATCGCTGATCATGGGCATCAAGGGCCTGGCGGTGTCCTCGGGTTCGGCTTGCACCTCGGCCAGCCTGGAGCCCAGCTACGTGCTGCGCGCCCTGGGCCGCAGCGACGAGCTGGCCCACAGCAGCCTGCGCATGACCATCGGCCGCTACACGACCGAGGAAGAGATCGACTACGCGATCGCCACCATCCGCCAGAACGTCGCCAAGCTGCGCGAACTGAGCCCGCTCTGGGAGATGTACCAGGACGGCATCGACATCAGCACCATCCAGTGGGCCGCGCACTGACACGCGCCCCGGGCCTCACACACCACGAATAGAAAAAGGTATCCATCATGGCTTACTCCGAAAAAGTGATCGACCACTATGAAAACCCCCGCAACGTCGGCTCCTTCGAGAAGGGCGACGACAGCGTGGGCACCGGCATGGTGGGCGCGCCCGCCTGCGGCGACGTGATGAAGCTGCAGATCAAGGTCAACCCCGACACCGGCGTGATCGAAGACGCACGCTTCAAGACCTACGGCTGCGGCTCTGCCATCGCGTCGTCGTCGCTGGTCACCGAATGGGTCAAGGGCAAGACACTCGACGAGGCGGCTGCGCTCAAGAACAGCGTCATCGCCGAAGAGTTGGCCCTGCCGCCGGTGAAGGTGCACTGCTCGATCCTGGCCGAAGACGCGATCAAGGCGGCGGTCGACGACTACCGCAAGAAGCACGTGGCGGTCGCCGCCGCGGTGGCCTGAGCCATGTCCGTCACCCTGACCGAAGCCGCCGCGCGGCATGTGAATCGGTACCTGGCCAAGCGTGGCAAGGGTGTGGGCGTGCGCCTGGGCGTCAAGACCACCGGCTGCTCGGGCCTGGCCTACAAGCTCGAGTACGTGGACGACCCGGTGGAAGGTGACGTGCTGTTCGAAGACCACGGCGTGAAGGTCATGATCGACCCGAAGAGCCTGGCCTACATCGACGGCACTCAGCTCGACTTCGTGCGCGAAGGCCTCAACGAGGGCTTCAAGTTCAACAACCCGAACGAGCGCGACCGTTGCGGCTGCGGCGAAAGCTTCCGCATCTGACATTCTTCGGCCCGCCCGCCCAGGACCGCCTCCACCTCGGTGCCGGCGGTTTTTTTATGCCATGAACCTGCAATCCACCGACTTCGAACTCTTCGGCGTACCGCCCACCTTCCGCCAGGACGCGGCGGTGCTCGACGCCCGCTGGAAGGAGCTGCAACGCAGCGCCCATCCCGACCGCTTCGCCGCCGACAGCGACGCGGCGCGGCGCGCGGCGATGCAGTGGTCGGTGCGGATCAACGAGGCCTACCGGCGGCTGAAGAGCCCGTTGAAACGTGCGGCCTATCTCTGCGAGCTGAACGGCGCGCCGATCGAGGCCGAGAACAACACTGCGATGCCCGGCGCCTTCCTGATGCAGCAGATGGAGTGGCGCGAAGCCCTCGACGAGGCGGCAGATGCCGCCGCCATCGAAGCGCTGTCGGCCGAGATGACCGCTGCCCGCACCGAGACACTGGCGCGCTGCGCCGCACTGATCGACGAGTCGCACGACCACGCGGCGGCCGCGAAGGAGGTCAGAGCCCTCATGTTCATTGCGCGCTTTGCCGACGATGTCGATGCCCGGCGGGAGCAACTGGGACAATAGCCGGCTGCCGCACCTCGCAGCCGCCCGCGCGGCGGCCCTCTCCAGGATATTTCTCTCCCCATGGCGCTACTCCAGATTTCCGAACCGCACCAGGCCCCCGATCCGCACCAGCGGCGCATCGCCGTGGGCATCGACCTCGGCACCACGCATTCGCTCGTCGCCGCGGTCCGCAGCGGCGTGGCCGAATGCCTGCCCGATGCGGACGGCAACCGGCTGCTGCCGTCGGTCGTGCGCTACCTCTCGGCCCAGGGCCGGCAGATCGGTCAGGCCGCGCGCGACAGCCAGACGCAGGACCCGGAGAACACCATCGTCTCGGTCAAGCGGCTGATGGGCCGCGGCCTCGCCGACATCGCGCAGCCCGACAGGCTTCCCTACCAGCTGGTGGCGCCGGAAGGCGAGGGCGGCATGGTCGGCGTGCGGACGGTGGCGGGCGTGAAGTCGCCGGTCGAGATCAGCGCCGAGATCCTCGCAACGCTGCGCCAGCGCGCCGAGGACACGTTCGACGACGACATCTACGGCGCGGTCATCACCGTGCCGGCGTACTTCGACGATGCGCAGCGCCAGGCCACCAAGGATGCGGCGCGTCTCGCCGGCCTCGAGCTGCTGCGGCTGATCAACGAGCCCACCGCCGCGGCGATCGCCTACGGCCTCGACAACGGCAGCGAGGGCGTC
Organism: Xylophilus sp. Leaf220; assembly: GCF_001421705.1. Lineage (GTDB taxonomy): Bacteria > Pseudomonadota > Gammaproteobacteria > Burkholderiales > Burkholderiaceae_C > Xylophilus. The sequence goes on from NZ_LMKO01000012.1 coordinate 16,949, forward strand.
TACGCGATCTACGACCTGGGCGGCGGCACCTTCGACATCTCGGTGCTGCGGCTGACCGCGGGCGTATTCGAGGTGATCGCGACCGGAGGCGATTCGGCCCTGGGCGGCGACGACTACGACGCGCTGCTGGCCGACCTGCTGCTCGCCAAGAGCGGCCTGGTCGCCGGTTCGCCGGCCGACCGGGCTGCGTTGCGCCAGGCCGCCCGTAGCTGCAAGGAGCAGTTGTCTGCTACGGAATCGATAGCTGGAAGCCTGCAACTAGCAACGGCTAGCGGCACTTTCGACATCACACGCGCCGAATTCGACCAGGCGACGCAGGCCCTCACCGCCCGCACCATGTCCGCGGTGCGCCGCACCCTGCGCGACGCCGAGTTGCAGCCCGACGAGGTGCAGGGCGTGGTGATGGTCGGCGGCTCCACCCGCATGCCGCAGATACGCGCCGCGGTGGCCGCGTACTTCGGCCGCGAGCCGCTGATCGACCTGGACCCGGACCAAGTGGTCGCCGTCGGCGCCGCCATCCAGGCCAACCAGCTCGCCGGCCACGCGGGCGCCGAAGACCTGTTGCTTCTCGACGTGGTGCCCCTGTCGCTCGGCATCGAAACCATGGGCGGACTGGTCGAGCGCATCATCTCCCGCAACGAGACGATTCCGACCGCCAAGGCGCAGGACTTCACCACCTACCAGGACGGCCAGACCGCCCTGGCGCTGCACGTGGTGCAGGGCGAGCGCGACCTGGTCGCCGATTGCCGCAGCCTGGCGCGCTTCGAGCTGCGCGGCATTCCGCCGATGGCCGCCGGCGCGGCCCGCATCCGGGTGTCGTTCACCGTCGATGCCGACGGCCTGCTGAGCGTGTCGGCGCGCGAGCAGGGCAGCGGCGTCGAGGCGCGGATCGACGTGAAGCCGTCGTACGGCCTCTCCGACAACGAGATCGCCCGCATGCTGCAGGAGAGCTTCAGCACGGCCCGCGAGGACATGGCCGCCCGCGCGCTGGCCGAGGCACGGGTCGATGCCGACCGCATGCTGCTGGCCACCCGCACCGCGCTGGCCGCCGACGGCGACCTGCTGGACGCCGCCGAACGTGGCCGGATCGACGCGCTGAGCGCCGCGCTGGAGACCGCGGCGCGCGACTCGGGCGATGCGGCGGCCATCGCCGCCGCGACGCAGGCGCTCGCCAAGGCGACAGAAGCCTTCGCCGCCGAGCGGATGAACCGCGGCATCCGCCGCGCGCTGGCCGGCCGCAAGGTCGACGCGCTCTGATCGCTGCCCACCCGTCTTCGACAACCTCCAGAAAAATTCCAAGCCCCATGCCGGTCATCAAGATCCTTCCCCATCCCGAATACTGTCCGCAAGGCGCCGAGATCACCGCGCCCGCCGGCACTTCGGTCTGCGAAGCGCTGCTCGACAACAAGATCAACATCGAGCACGCCTGCGACATGAGCTGCGCCTGCACCACCTGCCACGTGGTGGTGCGCACCGGCCTGCAGTCGCTCGGCGAGCCCGACGAGGCGGAGGAAGACCTGCTCGACCGCGCCTGGGGCCTCGAGCCGCAATCGCGCCTGTCGTGCCAGGCGATCCTGGCGCAGCAGGACCTGGTCATCGAGATTCCGAAGTACTCCCTCAACCACGCCAAGGAAAACCACTGATGGCGACCGCGACGAACGTCCGCCAGATCGTGCTCGACACGGAAACCACCGGCCTGTCGGCCGAGGGGGGCGACCGCATCATCGAGATCGGCTGCGTGGAACTGGTGGGCCGCAAGCTCACCGGGCAGAACAAGCATTTCTACCTGAACCCGGGCCGCGACAGCCATGAGGACGCGCTGCGGGTGCACGGCATCAGCAACGAGTTCCTCCGCGACAAGCCGAAGTTCGAGGCGGTGGTCGACGAGCTGATGGCCTACCTGGCGGGTGCGGAGATCATCATCCACAACGCCGCGTTCGACGTCGGCTTCCTGAACAAGGAGCTGGAACTGGTCGGCCGTCCGCCGTTCAAGCAGGGCGTCGGCAGCGTGACCGACACCCTGGTGATGGCCAAGGAGATGTTCCCGGGCAAGCGCAACTCGCTCGACGCCCTGTGCGACCGCCTCGGCGTCGACAACGCCAGCCGCACGCTGCACGGCGCGCTGCTGGATGCCGAACTGCTGGCCGACGTCTACATCAACCTGACCCGCGGCCAGGACGCGCTGCTGATCGACGATGCGGCGCCGGAGGAAGGGCAGAGCGAGGTCGTGCTGGTGGACCTGCGGGCTTTCACCCTGCCGGTCATCCTGGCGGGCGAGCAGGAGCTGGAGGCGCATGCGGCCGTGTTGAAGCAACTCGACAAGCCGAGCGGCGGAAAGACGATCTGGACACGCCTGGGCCAGACGACCGAAATTTCTGTGCCATAATAGTGGGCTGACGTAATACAGCGTTAGGGTGATTAGCTCAGCGGTAGAGCACTGCCTTCACACGGCAGGGGTCGCAGGTTCAAACCCTGCATCACCCACCAGATTTCATGACTTGCCGCAAGTGGCAAGTTCACCGGCAAAAAAAGCGGCAAGCCTTTTGGTTGTGCCGCTTTTTTCATGGCCGAGCCAGTGCGAACCGAAGCGGTTTTTCCGATCGCCCGCATGCCTCGCATTCGTGATGGCTGAACGCTTTTAAGCGCCATGGCGCGTGATGCCCGAGGGCGGGGAAAGAAGGCAAGTGCGCTCCAGCGAAAGAGCATCGGCCGGTTAGTCCCGCTTTGTGCAGACGACGCGCCCCGCAAGCTTGTGGCAAGGCGCATTCCGCAGCTTCGATTCATGCATCCGTGCACGGCTGGTTTCGACAGCGCAGTGCGGTTCCCGACTTTCTCTCCCACCGGACCAGGGTGCCCACCCTGCACGGGCGCTTGGCCTACGCCCATATAGGCCACAAATGTCCCGCGCCGATCGGCGCGAGGACCAGACTGGCTACGTGCACAAACTTTCGTCTGCCACCGATCCACAGGCGCCAGCACTGTTCCGAAGTTTCTGGATGGGGGGATTCGAAGGCGCGGACCACGTCAACGGTTTCGGTATCCCGCTCGACATCAACGCCCGCAACGGGCATGCGGATCGGCTATCGGAGGACTACCGGGCGCTCGGACGGTTCGACATGCGCACTGTCCGCGAAAGCATCGGTTGGCGTTTGACGACGGAGCGGGGCGATGCGGCCTGGGTCCGCATCGGCGAGCATGCGCGGATCGCCGCTGCGCACGGTGTGCAGGTGATCTGGTCGCTGATGCACTACGGGTGGCCGACCGGGCTCGACCCCTTCCTGGATCCTGATGCTTTCGTCGATGCGTTCGGCGTGCACTGCCGCCGCGTTGCGCAGGTGATCGGCGCCGCGGGCGGTATCGCGCCGGTGTGGCAGCCGGTCAACGAGATCTCGTTTCTCGCCTGGGCCGCCAGCAGTACCGGCCTCATCCATCCGCATCTGCCGTCAGAGCCCGAGAACGGTTTTCGCCTCAAGTGCGTGCTGGTGCGTGCGGCCCTGCGCGCGATGGACGAGATCCGTGCGGTGCAGCCGGCGGCGCGTTTCGTGCACACCGATCCGCTGGTGCACATCGAGCCGCCCCGCGGTGCCGGCCCCTCTGCCTGCGCAGCGGCTGCAGCCGCGCACGAACACCAGTTCCAGGCCTGGGACATGCTGGCCGGGCGGCAGGTGCCGGAGCTCGGCGGTGCCGCGCATTACCTGGATATCCTGGGCATCAACTATTACCACAACAACCAGTGGGAAGACGGATCCCACAGCCGCCTGCATTGGCACCTCAACGACACCCGCCGCAGACCGTTCGCCGATTTGGCCGAAGGCCTGTGGAAACGGTTCCGGCGGCCGATGTGCATCGCGGAGACCGGCCACGTCGGCGAGGGCCGGGATGCGTGGCTCGACCACATCGCGACCGAGGTCCTGGCATGCCGTGCGCGCGATGTGCCGATCGCGGGTCTGTGTCTCTACCCGGTCATCGACCGCCCCGACTGGCAGACCGCCGACCACTGGCACCACAGCGGCCTCTGGGACGTGCCGAACGCCGATCAGGGCGACTTCACACGGCATCTGTGCGTGCCGTATGCGGAGCGATTGCGGCACTGGCAACGCATCGTCGACCAGGTTTCCTTTTCCCATCCCTTCTCAAAAACAACGACAACCATGACCCATCTCATCGTTTTCTCCCACCTTCGTTGGGATTTCGTCTACCAGCGTCCGCAGCATCTGCTGTCCCGTCTGGCGGCTACGCGTCCGGTCGTGTTCGTCGAAGAGCCGATCCCGGGCGCTGCCGAAACCCGGCTCGAGACCTACCAGCCGTGCAGCGGGGTGACGGTGCTGCGGATGCACCTGCCGACCCACGGCGCGGGCTTCCACGATGCGCACATGGCCGCGATGCGCGACATGCTGCAGGCATGGATGACCCAGCAGGCGATCGAGGAATACGTGGTCTGGCTCTACACGCCGATGGCACTGCCGCTGGCCGAACGGCTGGAGCCGCGCGGCATGGTCTACGACTGCATGGACGAACTGGCCGCGTTCGACTTCGCACCGCCCGAGCTCATCGCGCGCGAGAACGCGCTGTTCGACACGGTCGATCTGGTCTTCACCGGCGGGCGCAGCCTGTACGAATCGAAGCGCAGCCGCCATGAGGACGTGCACTGCTTCCCGAGCAGCGTCGACCATGCGCATTTCGGGCAGACCGGCCTGGCGGACCATGCCGACCAATCCGCACTGCCGCGGCCGCGCCTGGGCTACTACGGCGTGATCGACGAGCGCCTCGACCTCGACCTGGTGGCCGCACTGGCCGATGCGCATGCCGATTGGCAGATCGTCATGGTCGGTCCGGTAGTGAAGATCGCGCAGGAGAGCCTGCCACGCCGCGCCAACCTGCACTGGATGGGACAGCGTCGCTACGACGAGCTGCCCTCGTTCCTGGCCGGATGGGACATCTGCCTGATGCCGTTCGCCCTCAATGCATCGACCCGTTTCATCAGCCCGACCAAGACGCTGGAATATCTGGCAGCCGGCAAGCCGGTGGTCAGCACCGCCATCCGCGACGTGGTGCTGCAGTACGCCCGGGTGGTGCCGATCGCCGCGGACGCCGCCGCATTCGTCTCCGCGTGCGAAGCCATCCTGGCCTGGTCTCCGCAAGACGCTGCGCGCTTCGCGCGCGATGCGGCCGAAGCCGTGTCCGCCACCTCGTGGGACCGCACCGCGGGCGCGATGCAGACCCTGCTGGAGCGCTTCGACGAGCGGATCATCCAGGTCGAGGACGATATGGCGCCCTCGCCATCGCGTGCCGTCGGCACCGCACCGGCGGCCGTGGCATGAGGGGCGAGGCCGGCCAAAAACGCATCGCCGTCGCAGGCGCAGGGTTCTCGGGTGCGGTGCTGGCGCGCCAGCTGTCCGAGGCAGGCTACCGGGTGGACGTGTTCGACACCCGGCCGCACGTGGCCGGCAACTGCCACACGGCGCGCGACGACAAGACCGGCGTGATGCTGCACACCTACGGTCCGCATATCTTCCACACCAGCAACCAGCGTGTGTGGGACTACATACGCCGCTTCGGCGAGTTCGTGCCGTTCGTGAACCGGGTCAAGACGATCACCGGCGGCCGGGTCTTCTCGCTCCCGCTCAACCTGCTGACCATCAACCAGTTCTTCGGCCGCACCTTTTCGCCGCGCGAAGCCGAGGCGTTCTTTGCCGAGATCGGGGAGGGCGGCGATGCGCCGCCTGCCAATTTCGAGGAACAGGCGCTGCGTCTCATGGGCCGCGACCTGTACGAAGCCTTCTTCGAGGGTTACACCACCAAGCAATGGGGCGTATCGCCGACCGAGCTGCCGGCCAGCATCCTGAAGCGACTTCCGGTGCGCTTCAACTACGACGACAACTACTACGCCAGCCACTTCCAGGGCATTCCGCGCGACGGCTACACCGCCATCGTCGAGAAGCTGCTGGACCACGAGGGCGTATCGGTGTTCCTCGGCACCCGGCTCGACCGCGCGGCGATCGACGACTACGACCATGTGTTCTGCAGCGGCCCGATCGACGCCTGGTTCGGCTACGGCGACGGCCGCCTCGGCTACCGCACACTGGATTTCGTGCGCGAGGACCATGAGGGTGACTACCAGGGCAATGCGGTGATCAACTACGGCGACCGTTCGGTGCCGTGGACCCGCATCTCCGAGCACAAGCACTTCGCACCCTGGGAGACCCATGAGAAGACGGTGGTGTTCAAGGAGTACAGCCGCCTGTGCGACGAGCAGGACACGCCGTACTACCCTATTCGCCTGACCGAGGAGAAGGCGCTGCTGAGCCGGTACGTGGCCCGGGCGCGAGAAGAATCGAAGGTGACCTTCGTCGGCCGCCTGGGGACCTACCGCTACATCGACATGCACGTGACGATCGCCGAGGCACTCGATGTGGCCGAGCGTTTCGTCGCCCACCGTGCCGACGGCACGCCGATGCCGTCCTTCGTGGTCGATCCGCTTGGTTGAGCGGTCGGGCCGGGCCTGTGCCCGGACCTCACTCCAATGGTTTCACCACCTTGGTGATGGAGACCGACACCGGGTCGCTCGCCGGAAAGGATTCCTCGACACCATTGTCGATCGATGTCTCCTGCACCTTGTGGTGTTCCGTCGCCGCTTGCGTGGGCGCGACGCCGTCTTTTTTCATCTGCTCCATCTGCGCGGAGGTGGGGAAAGGCGAAGAGGATGGGGTTTGTTGGGTCATTGTTTTCTCCATGGAACGGGACCGGATGTATCGCGGCTCGCGAAGCGTGCGCGCCGAACCGGCTCCCAGTTCACAGTGGCCGTATCGCCCCCGCACCGGCTGTAGGCCGAGGGCCTGTATTCGGGGTAGGCCAAGACCCTGGCGTCCGCGGTCCTGACGTCAAGCCACCAGGAGGGAATCCAGCAACCGCGCCACGTGCCACGCATCCCGGCCGGCACCATCGGCGATCTGGTGGCGGCAGCTGGTGCCGTCCGCCACCACGATCGCGTCCGGGTGCTGGCGTATCTTCGGCAGCAGGCTCGCTTCGGCCATCTGCATCGACACTTCCAGGTGCTTGGCCTCGTAGCCGAAACTGCCGGCCATTCCGCAGCAGCTGCTCTCGATCAACTCGGGCTGGGCGCCCGGGATGAGCCGCAGCACGTCGAGGATCGGCGCCACCGCGCCGAAGGCTTTCTGGTGGCAGTGGCCGTGCAGCAGGATCGGCTTGCCCGCGGCGCGCAGGCCCACGGCGAAGCGGCCGGCCTTCGCCTCGCGGGCGACGAACTCCTCGAACAGCAGCGCCTGCCCGGCGACGGTGACCGCCTTCTCGCCCAGGCCCATCACCAGCGCCTCGTCGCGCAGGGTCAGCAGGCACGACGGCTCCAGGCCCACGATCGGCACGCCGGCCTGCGCCAGCGGCAGCAGGGCATCGACGAGGGCGCCGGCGGTGGCCTTGGCCTGCGCGACCATGCCGGTCGCCAGGTAGGTGCGGCCGCAGCAGTGGTGGCCGCCGTCCTTCTCGATGGTGTGCAGCCGGTAGCCGGCGGCGGCCAGCACCCGGGCCGCGGCCCAGGCGTTTTCGGATTCGAAGCTGCCGTTGAAGGTGTCGACGAACAGCACCGCCGTCTTCTGGCCGGCCCGCGCGGCGGCAAGCGTGCTCTCGCGGTCGGAGAACAGCGCACCGCGGGCGCCTGCGGCATCGCCGCCGCGCCAGAAGGTGTCCCGCCGCCAGGTGGGCAGCGAGCGCCGGGCCGAGAAGCCCAGCAGGCGCTCGCCCAGCCAGGCGGCGCCGGGCAGGGTGTTGCGCAGGTTCAGCAGCCACGGCAGGCGGCTGGCCGCGCGGGCGTAGCGGGGCAGGTGGGCGACGATCCGGTCTTTCAGCGTGTGGCCGTGCCGTGCCTTGTAGTGGGCCAGGAACTCGATCTTCATCCGCGCCATGTCGACGCCGGTGGGGCAGTCGCGCTTGCAGCCCTTGCAGCCGACGCACAGGTCCATCGTCTCGTGCATCGCCTCGCCGGTGAAGGCGTCGGGGCCCAGCTGGCCGGATACCGCCAGCCGCAGCGTGTTGGCCCGGCCACGGGTCAGGTGCTGCTCGTCGCGGGTGACGCGGTAGCTGGGGCACATGGTGCCGGCGTCGAACTTGCGGCAGTGGCCGTTGTTGTTGCACATCTCCACCGCCTTGGCGAAGCCGCCGGTCACGTCGCCGCCGGTGCCGGGGGCGGTCGTCGCTTCGGTCACCGGGTCGGCGTCGACGTTCCAGGCCGACCAGTCGAGCACCGGCGTGAGCGGGATGCGGCGGTAGGGCGCGGATGCGGTGGCCGGCGCGAAGCGGAACAGCGCGCCGTCGTCCATCCGGGGCGGATCGATGATCTTGCCGGGGTTGAAGAGACCGATCGGATCGAGGTGCTGCTTGATCGCGCGGAAGGCGTCGTTGAGTTTGGGGCCGAACTGCCATTCGATCCACTCGCCGCGGCACAGGCCGTCGCCGTGCTCGCCGCTGTAGGCACCCTTGTACCGGCGCACCAGGGCCGAGGCCTCTTCGGCGATGGCGCGCATCTTGGCGGCGCCGTCCTGGCGCATGTCGAGGATCGGCCGCACATGCAGGGTGCCGACCGAGGCGTGGGCGTACCAGGTGCCACGGCTGCCGTGGCGGGCGAAGACTTCGGTGAGCGCGTCGGTGTACTCGGCCAGGTGCTCCAGCGGCACCGCGCAGTCCTCGATGAAGCTCACCGGCTTGCCGTCGCCCTTCAGGCTCATCATGATGTTGAGGCCCGCCTTGCGCACCTCCCACAGGTTCTTCTGCGGCGCGTCGTCGGCCATCTCGACCACGCTGCCGGGCAGGCCCAGGTCGCCCATCAACTCGACCAGCTGGCGCAACTGCGCCCGCAGCGCGGCCTTGTCGGCCCCGGCGAACTCGACCAGCAGGATGGCGGCGGGCCGGCCGATCAGCGCCGTCTCGATCGTCGGGCGGAACGCCGGGTTGGCCAGGCTCAGCTCGATCATCGTGCGGTCGACCAGCTCCACCGCGCTGGGGCCGAGCTTGACGATGTGCTGCGCCGCGTCCATCCCGGCGTGGAAGGTGGGGAAGTTGACGACGCCCAGCACCTTGGCGCGCGGAAGTTCCGACAGCCGCAGCGTCAGGCTGCGGGTATAGGCCAGCGTGCCTTCGGAGCCGACCAGCAGATGCGCCAGATTGACGCTGCCGTCGGCCGTGTAGGGCTTCTCGTTCTGGTTGTGGAAGATGTCGAGGTTGTAGCCGGCCACCCGGCGCAGCACCTTGGGCCAGTGGGCCTCGATCTCCGGGCGGTGCTGCTCGGCCAGCCCGCGCACGAAGCCGGCGATCTCGGCCGCACGGCCGTGCAGCCCGGACACCGGCCCGAAATCCAGCGCCTGCCCGTCCGACAGCCAGGCGCTCGCGCCCAGCACGTTGTGCACCATGTTGCCGTAGGCGATAGAGCGCGACCCGCAGGAGTTGTTGCCCGCCATGCCGCCCAGCGTGGCCTGCGCGCTGGTGGACACGTCCACCGGAAACCACAGGCCGTGCGGCTTGAGTTGCGCATTCAGGTGGTCCAGCACCAGGCCGGGCTCCACGGTCGCGGTGCCGGCCTGCGCATCGACCGCCAGCACGCTGCGGAAGTGCTTGCTGTTGTCGATCACCAGCGCCGCGCCGGTGGTCTGGCCGCACTGGCTGGTACCGCCGCCGCGGGCCAGCACCGGCACCTGCAGGCTGCGGGCGATGCCGATCGCGGTGGCGATGTCCCGCTCAGACGTCGGCACGAAGACGCCCGCCGGCATGATCTGGTAGATCGACGCGTCGGTGGCGTAGCGGCCACGCGCGCCGATGTCGAACAGCACCTCGCCCTCGGTCTCCGACCGCAGCCGGCGGGCCAGCGCGTCGAGCGTGTCGGTATCGGGCAGCACGGTACCGGCGGGGCGCAGGCGGTGGGGGGCGTCGATCTGCATGGGGTGTTCTCTTCGTCGTGGGGTTGCGAGGCGGTCCGGGCGGTGCGTCGTCAGCCTTCTTGGGCCGGCGCCTGGAAGCGGCCCTGCCGCATCAGGTCGAGCACCGTGTCGCGCTTGGAGTGCAGGTGCGCCACCATCAGGGTGCGCATGCCGGCGGCGTCGCGGGCGGCCAGGGCCTCGACCATCTGGCCGTGCTCGGCCACGGCGCGCTGCCACTTGGCCTCGTTGTGATTGGTGTGGAAGCGCATCGGATGGGCGCGTGCGTTCACGCTGCGGTAGGTGACGCCCAGCACCGGGTTGCGCGCCGCCGCGTTGATGGCGGTGTGGATGCGGGCATTGAGCTGGTAGTAGCCCGGCAACTGGCGCCGGGCGAAGCAGGCCAGCATCTCGTAGTGCAGGGCGCGGATCTCGGCGACCTCGGCATCGGTGATGCGCTGCGCCGCCAGCTCGCCCGAGAGGCCTTCGAGCGTCGCCAGCACCTCGAAGGTGCTGACCACGTCCGCTTCGGTGAGCCGCGCCGCCACCGCGCCCCGGTTGGGCACCAGGTCGACCAGCCCTTCGGCCGCGAGCAGCTTGATGGCCTCCCGCAGCGGCGTGCGGGAGACGCAGAACCGGGCGCACAGCTCCCGCTCGTTGAGCTTGGCCCCGGGCGCGATCTGGCCTTCCACCAGCATGCTGCGGACCCGCGCCGCGACCTGGTCGTGCAGCGACTGGCGGGGAATCTCGATGATGTCGGCCATGGTCTGGAAAGCCTCGCAATCAATTTGAATGCATTTTTTACGAGGCGATAGGCTGGCGCATCGTGGTAAACCAGCATGCGCTTTTGTTTTTTGAATGCAAAATTGCCGCACTCGAAAGGAACCGCCACCATGCTCGCACTCGACTTCCACCCCACCGGCCGCCATTTCCTGCAGATCCCCGGCCCCAGCCCGGTGCCCGACCGCATCCTGCGTGCGATGAGCCTGCCGACCATCGACCACCGCGGCCCCGAGTTCGGCGCGCTGGGCCGCAAGGTGCTGGGCGGCATCCGCGAGATCTTCAAGACGCAGCACCCGGTGGTGATCTACCCCGCATCGGGCACCGGCGCCTGGGAGGCGGCGCTGGCCAACACCCTGAGCCCGGGCGACAAGGTGCTGATGTACGAGACCGGGCACTTCGCATCGCTCTGGAACAAGATGGCGCTGCGCCTGGGCGTCGAGCCCGAGTTCCTGGCCTACGCGGGCACCGACGACGTGCTGCCGCAGGCCGCCAGCTGGCGCCGGGGGGTGCAGCCCGACATGCTGGAAGACCGGCTGCGCAAGGACACCGAGCGCAAGATCAAGGCGGTCTGCGTGGTGCACAACGAAACCTCGACCGGCGCCACCTCCGACATCGCCGCGGTGCGCCGGGCGATCGACGCGGCCGGCCATCCGGCGCTCTTGATGGTCGATTCGATCTCGGGCCTGGCCAGCGCCGATTTCCGGCACGACGAATGGGGTGTGGACGTGACGGTCAGCGGTTCGCAGAAGGGCCTGATGCTCCCGCCGGGCATCAGCTTCAACGCGCTGTCGCCCCGGGCGCTGGAGGCGTCGAAGACCGCCCGTCTGCCGCGCGCCTTCTGGGCCTGGGACGAGATCGTCGAGATGAACAACGACGGTTACTGGCCCTACACGCCCAATACCAACCTGCTCTACGGCCTGTCGGAAGCACTCGACATGCTGCTGGGCGAGGGCCTCGACAACGTCTTCGCCCGCCACCAGCGCTGGGCCGCCGGCGTGCGCGCCGCGGTGAACGCCTGGGGCCTGCCGATCCAGTGCGCCGACCCGGCCGTCTACTCGCCGGTGCTGACCGGCGTGATCACGCCCGAAGGCGTCGACGCCGATGCGCTGCGCAAGCTGATCCACCAGCGCTTCGACCTCTCGCTGGGGACCGGCCTCGGCAAGCTCAAGGGCCGCATGTTCCGCATGGGCCACCTGGGCGACAGCAACGACCTGACGCTGGTGGCGATGGTGGCGGGCGTCGAGATGGGGCTGCAACTGACCGGCGTGCCCCTGGCGGGCAGCGGGGTGCAGGCCGCGATGGCGCATTTCGCGGCGCACCCTGCGGCGCAGGCGCTGCGCACGGTCTGATCCGCGCCGTCCTGCCCGGCGCAGTCGGAAGGCCTGGGCCGCACCTGGACGCTCTATGCTATCGAATCAATAGCTGGATGCCGGCGTACGGCGCCGGCTGCAGGCCTGTTTCATCCGAGTTCCGCTAGGGGAAGCATGGTGACGGACCGGGGTTAGCCGAGGGCCGCACGCCGCCTCCCCGCATCCCCTACCGGTCGACCCGGTCAATGCTTGTGGCCGGCACCGTGCACATGGTCGCCGTGGCCGGCCGAAGCCGCCGGTGCGGCACGCGCGTTCAGCGGTCGAACGGCGGCCTGCACCTCGACCGACTGGCGCTTGCCGTCGGCGCCTTCCACCACCAGGGTCAGCGGCACCGTGTCGCCGGCCTTCACCTGCTGCTTGAGGTCGAGCAGCATCATGTGGAAGCCGCCGGGCGTCAGCGCCACCGGCTTGCCGGCGGGCAGCGCCACGCTGTCGACCTGGCGCATCTTCATCACGTCCTTTTCCATCGCCATTTCGTGCACCTCGACCGAGGGGGTGAGGGAAGAGCGCGCCTCCACCAGCCGGGCATCGGTGGGCGAGGTGATGGTCATGAAGGCGCCGGTCGATTTCTGCTGCGGCACCGTGGCCCGTACCCACGGGTCGGTCACCTGGATCTGCGCCTGGGCGGCGGCCGTGCCGGCGACGAGGGAAAGCGCGAGGGCGAGGGTGGTGGGGAAGGATCGCATGGGAAGTCCTGTGTTCTGGGAGGGGGGCCGTACCGGTTACCCGGCAGCGGGCCGAGGGCACCTGCGCGCGAGGCGCAGGCGTGTCGCCGTGCGACGGGCGCCGGGAGCCGGCGCACCGGGCCAGGCCGGGCGGAAACCGCGTCCGGATTATCCCTCCGGCCCCGGCGCGGCCCGGGGAAGACCCTGCCCGCCTGGGGCACCCGGCAGCGGGCCGGCCGGGCTGCGACACAATTCCCCGATGCATCCATCGACCACCTTGTTCCTGCACCACTGTGCTGCGCCCGCCGGCTGCGGCCACCTCCTTTCGCTGCCTGTGGAGCGGCGGCCATGAGCGCCCCGGCCATCCGGTTCGACGACGGCGCGGCCGAGGATGTCGACTGCGTGGTCGCCGGCGCCGGCGTCGTCGGCCTGGCGGTGGCCCGGGCCCTGGCGCTGCAGGGCCGCGAGGTGCTGGTGCTGGAGGCGGCGGACGCCATCGGCACCGGCACCAGCTCCCGCAACAGCGAGGTGATCCACGCCGGCATCTACTATCCGCAGGGCTCCCTGAAGGCGCGGCTCTGTGTGCAGGGCAAGCAGCAGCTCTACCGCTACTGCGACGAGCGGGGCATCGGACATCGCCGCTGCGGCAAGCTGATCGTCGCCACCAGCGCGGCCCAACTGCCGCAGCTGGAAGCCATCCGCCAGCAGGCCGCCCGCAACGGGGTCGACGACCTGGTGCTGCTGGATGCCGCCGCGGCCCGGGCGCTGGAACCGCAACTCCAATGCGCCGGCGCGCTGCTGTCGCCCTCGACCGGCATCGTCGACAGCCACGCCTACATGCTCGCCCTGCAGGGCGACCTGGAGCATGCCGGCGGAACCGTGGCACTCAATTCGCCCCTGGCCGGCGCTGCATACCGGCATGGCGCTATCTATTTGGTAGCAAACGACGGACTGACGCTGCGGGCACGCAGCTTCGTCAACGCCACCGGCCTGACCGCACCGCACCTGGCGCAGGCGATGGGTGGCTACGACGCCGCCTTGGCGCCGCAGGCCTACTACGCCAAGGGCCACTACTTCTCTCTGGCGGGCCGCGCCCCGTTTGACCGCCTGGTCTACCCGGTGCCCGAGGCCGCCGGCCTGGGCGTGCACCTGACGCTGGACCTGGGCGGCCAAGCCCGCTTCGGCCCCGACGTGGAATGGGTCGATTCGCCCACCGACCTGGCGGTGGACGCGCGCCGCAGCGAAGCCTTCTACGCCGAGATCCGCCGCTACTGGCCCGCTTTGCAGGACGGCGCGCTGCAGCCGGCCTACGCCGGCATCCGGCCCAAGATCACCCTGCCTGGCGCACCCGCGGCCGATTTCGTCGTGCAAGGCCCGGCTGAGCATGGCGTGCCAGGCCTGGTGCACCTGTTCGGCATCGAATCGCCCGGTCTGACGAGTGCGCTGGCGCTGGGGGCCGAGGTGGTGCGGGTTCTTGCCTAGCGGCCGGGCAGGACGGCCGGCCGCCACAGTTCAGGTGCGTCGCGGCAGCCGCGCCAACGCCTGCGCCGCTTCGCGCACCAGCACCGGCCCGCGGTAGATCAGCCCCGTGTAGATCTGCACCACGTCCGCTCCCGCGGCGATCTTGTCGACCGCGTCCTGGGCCGAGAGGATGCCGCCCACGCCGATGATGGGGAAGCCGCTGCCGAGGCGGGCGCGGAGCTGGGCGATCACCCGGTTGCTGGCCGCGCGCACCGGGGCGCCGCTCAGGCCGCCCGCTTCGGCGCCGTGCGGCAGGGTGGCGACGGCGTCGCGGGCGATGGTGGTGTTGGTGGCCACCACGCCGTCGAGGCCGTGGCGCTGCAGCGTCGAGGCGATCGCCTCGACCTGGGTCTCGTCCAGGTCGGGCGCGATCTTCACGAAGACCGGCACCTTGCGGCCGTGCCGGGTGGCGAGCAGCGCGGCGCGCTCCACCACGGCGGACAGCAGCTGGTCGAGCGCATCGTCCGACTGCAGTGCGCGCAGGTTCTTGGTGTTGGGCGAGCTGATGTTGACGACGACGTAGTCGGCGTGCGGGTAGACGCCGTCCAGGCACGCCAGGTAGTCGTCTGCGGCGCGCTCGATCGGGGTGTCGGCGTTCTTGCCGATGTTCAGGCCCAGCAGCAGGCTGCCGCGGCCGGCCGGGCTGCGCAGCCGGGAGCGCTGCACGTTGGCCAGGAAGGCATCGAGGCCCAGGTTGTTGAACCCGAGCCGGTTGATCAGCGCGTCGGCCGCGGGCAGGCGGAACATCCGCGGCCGGGGGTTGCCCGGCTGGCCGCGCGGCGTGACGGTGCCCACTTCGACGAAGCCGAAGCCCATCGCGCCCAGCGCGTCGATGCAGCGCGCGTTCTTGTCCAGGCCGGCGGCCAGGCCGACACGGTTGGGAAACGACAGGCCGGCAAGCTGCACCGGGTCCTGCACCCGCGGCTGCTGCCACAGGGCATGCAGCGGGGTGTTCTGGCCGCGGGCGAGCCAGTCCATCGTGAAATCGTGGACGGATTCGGGATCCGCGCAAAAGAGGAAAGGGCGGGCGAGGGCGTAGGGGAGCAGCATTGGATAATTCCGGGTCAACCCCCGGATTTTCGCCCATGACTACCGCCGCTTCTTCTTCCTCTACCCCGTCTCTCTCCCAGGACCAGCTCAAGGCGCTGGTCGGCCGCGCGGCGCTCGACTACGTCGTGCCCGGCCAGGTGGTGGGGGTAGGCACCGGATCGACTGTCAACCATTTCATCGACGCGCTGGCCACGATGAAGGACCGCATCCCCGGCGCGGTCTCCAGCTCGGTCGCCAGCACTGCGCGGCTGAAGGCGCTGGGCATCCCGGTGCTGGAGGCCGAGGCGGTGGAATCGCTGGCGGTGTACATCGACGGCGCCGACGAGATCGACGGCCGCGGGTTCATGGTCAAGGGCGGTGGCGCCGCGCTGACCCGCGAGAAGATCGTGGCCGCGTTGGCGGCGCGCTTCGTCTGCATCGCCGACGCGTCGAAGAAGGTGCAGCTGCTGGGCGCGTTTCCGCTGCCGGTGGAGATCATCCCGATGGCGGCGCAGCGGCTGGTGCGCCAGTTCGCGGCCCTCGGGGGCACCGCGTCGCTGCGGCTGAAGGACGGCGCGCCGCTGGTGACCGACAACGGCCAGCACATCCTCGACGTGCGCGGCCTGCAGATCGCCGAGCCGCTGGCCTTCGAGGACCGGGTGAGCCAGTGGCCGGGCGTGGTGACGGTCGGCGTGTTCGCGCACCAGAAGGCCGATGTGTGCCTGCTGGGCACGCCGGGCGGCGTCGAGACGCTGACCTACTGAGCGCTTCGTGCCCGTCCGCAGCGGCTGCGAGGGCCCAAGGATCCGCTCAGAACCGGATACCGGCGGGGTTCGACGGGCTGGGCGCCGGGGCGGCCACCGCCGGTGCCGGCGGCGGCGCCGGAGCGCGCGGAGCCGGAGCGGCCTGCTCGGCCTGGGCCGGCACGGCGCGCGGGGCCAACGCGGTCGGCACCGGCGGGTTGTAGTTGGCCGGCAATTGCGACTGCTTGGGATAGCCTGCGGCGTCGAGGTAGCGGGTCCAATCCATTTCGGCGAAACCCCGGATCTGCTGGGCGCCGAGGGTGGCGAAGGGCAGGTTGTTGTCGCCGCTGAGCCGGCCGAGCGCCTCGACGTCTTCCGACGTGTTCACCGTGCGCTCGGCGAACGGCACGCCCCGTGCGCGGAGCAGGCTGCGCGCGGCGGTGCAGGGCTCGCAGTTGCTGCCAGTGTAGAGCGTCAGCGGGTACTTCTGCACCACGACGCGCAACTCGTACGGAAGGGCCGAGGCGGTGAGCACCGGGTTGACCTCGGTCGCGACCGGTGCCGCTGACCTGGCGCCTTCGACCGCCTGCGGCCGGTCGGAGTAGGTCACCCGGCCATCGGGCCCGACGATGCGGTAGAGGGTTTGCGCCTGTGCGCTGGCGGCCAGGGCCACCAGCAGGATGGCAAGGCAACGGGGCGTCGCGGACATGGATTCTCCTGGGCAGTCGATGCAAAAAACCGCATGGTAGGCGATGGGCGCGTTCGGCCGCTTCCGTTCGTCCGGGGTACCGGGGTGGGTCGAAGCGCACGATGCCGGGCGCCCTCTCCTTGGAGCAGAAAACTCCCGGTAGCGCGGCCGAAACCGCGCACCAGGCCCCGCCGCCTTGCCGTCAGGCCGCCATGCCCTGGTGGCGCAGCAGCGCGTCGATCGTCGGCTCGCGGCCGCGGAAAGCCTTGAAGGATTCCATCGCCGGGCGGCTGCCGCCGGCTTCCAGGATGGCCTCGCGGTAGCGGCGGCCGGTCTCGGGGTTCGGCAGGCCGTCGGGCGTGGCGGTTTCCTCAAAGGCGGCATATGCGTCGGCAGACAGCACCTCGGCCCATTTGTAGCTGTAGTAGCCCGCCGCATAGCCGCCGGCGAAGATGTGGCTGAAGGTGTTGACCGGGCGGCTGAAGGCCGGGGCGGGCAGCACCGCCACCTCGGCGCGCACCTGCTGCAGCAGCGGCATCACGTCCTGCGAAGGGTCGTGCTGGGCATGCAGCAACATATCGAACAGCGCGAACTCGACCTGCCGCAGCGTGGCGAGTCCGCTCTGGAAGTTCTTGGCGCGCAGCATCTTGTCGAACAGCGCGCGCGGCAGTGGTTCGCCGGTGTCGACATGCGCCGTCATGTGGCGCAGCACGTCCCACTCCCAGCAGAAGTTCTCCATGAACTGGCTGGGGAGTTCCACCGCGTCCCACTCCACGCCGCTGATGCCCGAGACGTCGCGCTCGTTCACCTGGGTCAGCATGTGGTGCAGGCCGTGGCCGAACTCGTGGAAGAGGGTGGTCACGTCGTCATGGGTCAGCAGGGGCGGCTTGCCGCCGGTACCGCTTGAGAAGTTGCAGACCAGGTGCGCCACCGGCGTCTGCAGCCGGCCGGTGTCGGGCCGCAGCCAGCGGGCGCGCACGTCGTCCATCCAGGCGCCGCCGCGCTTGCCGGCGCGGGCCGACGGGTCGAGGTAGAACTGGCCGACGAGGGTCGGCGCGCCGCCGGCGACGCCCGCACGCTCGATCCGGTAGAACTCGACCGAGGGGTGCCACACCGGCGCATCGTCGCGGCGGATCGACACGTCGAACAGTGTCTCGACGATCTTGAACAGGCCGGCCAGCACCTTGGGCGCCGGCAGGTACTGCTTGACCTCCTGCTCGCTGAAGGAATAGCGCTGCTCCTTGAGCTTCTCGCCGATGTAGGCCCAGTCCCAGGGCTGCGGATCGGCAATGCCCAGATGCTCGGCGGCGAAGGCGCGCAGGTCATCCACGTCCTGCAGGGCGTAGGGTCGGGCCTTGGCAGCCAGGTCGCGCAGGAAGGCGACCACCTGGGCCGGCGAATCGGCCATCTTGGGCACCAGCGACACGTCGGCGAAGCTCGGATAGCCGAGCAGCGCCGATTCTTCCTTGCGCAGCGCCAGGATCTCGCCGATCAGGCGGCTGTTGTCGAACTTGTGGAACTCCGCGGCCGACTGGTCGCTGGCGCGGGTGGAGTAGGCGGTGTAGACGCGCTGGCGCAACGCGGCGTCGTCGGCGAACTGCATCACCGGCAGGTAGCTCGGCATCTTCAGGGTGATCTTGTAGCCTTCGCGGCCCTCGGCTTCGGCCGCGGCGCGGGCCGACTGGACCACGTCGGGCGGCACGCCGGCCAGCTCGGATTCGGTCGCGTAGTAGGCGAAGGCTTCGGTCGCGTCGAGCGCGTTCTCGCTGAACTTCTGGCTGACCTCCGCCTGGCGCTCCTGGATCTCGGCGAAGCGATCCTTGGCCGCGCCCTGCAGGTCGGCGCCCGACAGCACGAAGTTGCGCATCGCGTTGCGGTGCGCCTGCCGCTGCTCGGCGCCCAGGGTGGCGGTGTCGATCGCCTTGTACTTGGCGTACAGGCGCTCGTCGGCGCCCAGGCGGGTCCAGAACTCGGTGGTGCGCGGCAGCTCGGCGTTGTAGGCGGCGCGCAGTTCGGGGGTATCGGCCACGCTGTTGAGGTGGCTCACCGCACCCCAGGCAGTCCCGAGGCGCTCGGTGGCCACGTCGAGCACGGCGGCGATCGCATTCCACTCGGCGGGGAAGTCCGGCGCGGTGACCGTCTCCAGCGCCTTTTCTGCCTCGGCCAGCAGCTGGTCCAGCGCTGGCGCGACGTCGGCGGGACGGATGCGGTCGAAAAGGGGGAGGTCGGTGAAGTCGAGGAGGGGATTGCTCATCCCCTGGATTTTGCGGCACACCGCCCAGGTTCAAGGGGCGGCGAGCAATTGGGGCCGGCTATCTTCGCGATACCGACCGGCAATGCGGTGTACTAGGCGCCGGCCGCCCGCTCCGCCGCTTCCAGCGTGTTGACGAGCAGCATCGTGATCGTCATCGGCCCGACACCGCCGGGCACCGGCGTGATCCAGCCTGCGACCTCCGACACGCCCGCGAAATCGACGTCGCCGCAGAGCTTGCCTTCTTCGGTGCGGTTCATGCCCACGTCGATCACCACCGCGCCGGGCTTGACCATGTCGGCGGTCAGCACATTGCGCTTGCCCACGGCGGCCACCACCACGTCGGCCTGGCGGGTGAAGGCGCCCAGGTCGGGCGTGGCGCTGTGGCAAATGGTGACGGTGGAGTTCTGCGCCAGCAGCATCAGCGCCATCGGCTTGCCGACGATGTTGCTGCGGCCGATCACCACCGCATGCTTGCCGCGCAGGTCGTAGCCTATCGATTCGAGCATCTTCATGCAGCCGTAGGGCGTGCAGGGCCAGAAGCCGGGCGTGCCGGTCATCAGCGCGCCGGCGCTGGCGACGTGGAAGCCGTCGACGTCCTTTTCGGGCGAGATTGCCTCGATCACCTTCTGCGCGTCGATGTGCTTCGGCAGGGGCAGCTGCACCAGGATGCCGTGGATCGCCGGGTCGGCGTTCAGCGCTTCGACCCGGGCGAGCAGGTCGGCCTCGGACAGGTCCGCGTCGTACTTCTCCAGCACCGAGTGCAGGCCGCTGTCTTCGCAGGCCTTGACCTTGTTGCGCACGTATACCTGGCTGGCCGGGTTGTCGCCGACCAGCACCACCGCCAGGCCCGGCGTGGTGCCGCGGGCCTTCAGCGCTTCTGCGCGGCGCGCCACGTCGGCGCGGAGTTGGCGGGAGAGGGTGTTGCCGTCGATGGTCTGGGCGGTCATGGGCTGGGGCTCTTCAAATGAAAACGCCCGTTGGGCATGCCAGACGGGCGCTCGGGACGGTGAAAACGGCGTATCAGGTCTTGGGCGCGTTCTGGCCCAGGGCGATCTTCAGCAGGTCGGCGACGGTGTTGGCGTTGAGCTTTTCCATGATGTTGGCGCGGTGCGCCTCCACCGTCTTTATGCTGATGCCCAGGTCGTCGGCGATCTGCTTGTTGAGCCGGCCGGCGACGATGCGCTCGAGCACCTGCGCCTCGCGCGAGGTGAGCTTGCCGAGCAATGCGTCGCGGCTGGCGGCCTGCTGCGAGTCGGCGAAGACGCCCTTGGCATGGTCGAGCATCCGCTCCACCAAACCGACCAGTTCGTCTTCCTTGAACGGCTTCTGGATGAAGTCGAGGGCGCCCTTCTTCATGGTGTCCACCGCCATCGGGACGTCGCCGTGGCCGGTGATGAAGACGATCGGCAAGGGGGATTTGCGCTCGACCAGGCGGTCCTGCAGTTCGAGGCCGGTCATGCCGCCCATGCGGATGTCGACGATCAGGCAGGCGACCTCGCGGGGGTCGTAGCGCGAGAGAAAGGATTCGGCGGAATCGAAGCAGCGAACCCGGTAGTCCTTGCCTTCCAGCAGCCACTGGAGGGAGTCGCGCACGGCCTCGTCGTCGTCCACCACATATACCGTGCCGCGTTTAGGAATCAAGCTCATGCATTTGCCCCAGGGTCTCGTGTTGTTGCGGTCGAAAGCGCGGCGGCTTCTGCGGGTTGCGCCAGGGGAATCCAGAAAGAAAAGCGACAACCCGTAACGTCCGAACCATTGTAGATGTTCTCCGCCAGCATCCTTCCCTGGTGCGATTCGACGATGCTGCGGCAGAGGTTGAGGCCGATGCCCATCCCTTCGGCCTTGGTCGAGAAGAAGGCCTCGTAGAGCCGCTCCAGCACCTCGGGCGCCAGGCCCTGGCCCGAATCGAGCACCGCGAATTCGATCGTGTCCTGGTTCTCGATGCGCTTGGGCACCACCCGCAGTTCCACGGCGCGGCGGCCTGGCGGCCGCTGGGCCGAGTCGATCGACTCGGCTGCGTTGCGCATCAGGTTGACCAGCACCTGCTCGATCAGGATCGGGTCGACCATCAGCGCCGGCAGCCGCGCGGCCACGTAGTGCGACAGCCGCACGTTGCGCCGGCGCAGTTCAATCTCGGCCAACTCCACCGCCTCGGTCACCATCTCCTGCACATCGGAGGGCGAGCGGTTGGGCTCGCTCTTCTTCACGAAGGCGCGGATGCGCTGGATGATCTGGCCGGCGCGTTGCGCCTGGCGCGAGGTCTTCTCCAGCGCGCCGAGCAGCGCCTCTTCGGAGATGTTGCCTTCGCGGATTCGCGAGAGCATGCCGCTGCAGTAGTTGTTGATCGCGGTCAGCGGCTGGTTGAGCTCGTGCGCCACGCTCGACGCCATCTCGCCCATGGTGATCAGCCGGCTGATCGACTGGGCCCGCTCGGCCTGCTGGGCCCCTTGCTCCTCGGCCTGGCGGCGCGGGGTGATGTCGGTGGCGATCACCATCTGCGCCAGGCGGCCGTCGGTCCAGTTGAGGTAGCGCGACCGCACCTCCAGCCACTTGGAGAGTTCGGGCACGAAGATTTCGGCGTTCTCGGCCTGCGCGTCGGTGAGCGTCTCGGTCGGCAGGCCGGCCAATCCGTCGACGTCGTCGAGCGTCTGCTCCTGGTCGTTGCGCGGCACGGTGCCGGCCTGGGCCACCAGCTGCAGGTGCCCGCCGGTCTCGGAGCCGAACCACTGGCGGTAGAGCTTGTTGGCGAAGAGCAGCTCCTGGCTGCCGAGCGGCGCCACCGACACCGACGCGTCGAGCGCTTCCAGCACCACGGTGAAGCGCTCGTGCGAGGCCGAGAGCTGGCCGCGGATCCGGTTGGGCTCGGTGATGTCGGTCATCGAGGTCATCCAGCCGGTCTGCTGTCCGCGCGGATCGATCAGCGGCGAAACGTACAGCCGCGCGTCGAAGATGCCGCCGCGCTTGCGCTTGACCCGCACCTGGAAGCCGCCGGGGATGTGGTGCCCGCTCAGTTCGTCGCGCAGCCGCGCCGCCAGGATGTGGTGGTCCTCCGGCGGCCAGTAGGAGTAGGGCGGGCGCTGGCCGACCAGCTCGCTCTCGCTCCAGCCGGTCATCTGGCAGAAGGCGGCGTTGACGTAGGTGATGCGGCTGTCCATGTCGAGCGCCCGCATGCCGATCAGCATCGAGTTCTCCATGGCGCGGCGGAAGTTGGTCTCGGCCACCAGCGCTTCCTGCGCCTGCACCCGGCGCCGGGTGTGGCGCCAGGTGGCGATCAGCATCCAGGCGGTCATCGCGCTCAGGGTGCTCACCAGCCAGAAGAAGCCGCTGCCCACCACGCCCAGCGACGCGCGGTAGGCCTCGGCCTTGATTACCAGCCCGTTGCCCACCGGCGATACCGGCACCTCGTAGCTGATCGAGCGCGACGACCACGGCACCAGCCGCTTGGCGCCTTCGCGCGGCTGCAGCGCCACGCCGGCGAGCAGCCGGTTGCTGCCGTCGCGCAGCGAGACCGCATAGCGCGCCAGCACCTCGGTCGGCGCGCCGTAGCGCAGCAGTCCGTCGATCGAGTACTCGCCCAGCACCACCCCGGCGAAGTGGCCCTGGATCGTCAGTGGGATCTGCAGCTGCAGCAGGCTCGACACCGTCTCGCCGCCCGCCGGCTGCGAGTACACCGGCTGCTGCAGGTCGCGCGCCAGGCCGAAGACGCCCTCGGTCTCGCCGCCGGGCTTGAGCGTCTCGCCGACGATGCGCAACTGCGCGTCGGGCAGGCTGGGCGCCGCATGGCTCGCCTGCACCCGGCGGCGCTCGTCGATCCAGGTGAGCGCCTGCATCTCGGGGAACTGGCTGATCAGGGATTCGGCGCGGCTGGTGAACTCCTGCCGGTCCACCTCGCCGTTGGAGATGTCGCGCGCGATGCGCATCAGCTGCTCCTGCCGCTCCAGGAGGCGCAGCCGCACCCGCTGCTGGGTGTACTCCACATCGCGCCGCACCGCCTCGTGCTCGCGGTCGATCTCCTCGGCGCGCAGGTACCAGAAGGCCGAGACGATCGCCGCCAGGAACAGCACCACCGCCGCCATCGGCGCCAGCATCGCGAAGCGGTCCTGCCGGGTCGGCGACTGGCGGCGCCACCAGAGGCGCCACAGGGCGACGATGCGGGAAACCCGTCCGACGGGCAGTCGGGAAGCGCTGAGATAGGGCATGCCGCAAGTGTAGGCGGCCCCTCGACAGCCCATGTGCGGTCGCAGCAATTTACCGCCATATGAAACGGCATGACACCATTTGAAATGCGGTCGAAATATGCGAAACTTGACCGGCTCAACCGAGCCCCGGCCCCCCCAACGGAGACACAAGCCATGTCAGCCCTACCCGACGACCAGTCCGGCGCCGCCGCGCGCGATCCCCAAGATTCCGACCGCCAGGAAACACGCGAATGGACCGATGCGCTGGCCGCCGTCATCGAGTCGGAAGGCCCCGAGCGCGCTCACTTCCTGCTGGAGCAGTTGCTGGAAACCGCGCGCCAGAACAGCATCGACATGCCGTTCTCGGCCAACACCGGCTACGTCAACACGATCGAGCCCGACCAGGAAGCCCGCACCCCCGGCAACAACGACATCGAAGAACGCCTGCGCGCCTACATGCGCTGGAACGCGATGGCGATGGTGGTCAAGGCCAACCGCCTGCACCCTGCCGACGGCGGCGACCTGGGCGGCCACATCTCTTCCTTCGCATCGCTCGCGACCATGTTCGGCGCGGGCTTCAACCACTTCTGGCACGCCGAGAGCGAAGGCCACGGCGGCGACCTGCTCTACATCCAGGGCCAC
The DNA here is from genome assembly GCF_001421705.1 of Xylophilus sp. Leaf220. Classification (GTDB taxonomy): domain Bacteria; phylum Pseudomonadota; class Gammaproteobacteria; order Burkholderiales; family Burkholderiaceae_C; genus Xylophilus. The sequence goes on from NZ_LMKO01000012.1 coordinate 40,742, forward strand.
AGCTCGCCCGGCATCTACGCCCGCGCCTTCATGGAAGGCCGGCTGACCGAGGAGCAACTGCTCAACTTCCGCCAGGAAGTGGCCGGCAAGGGCCTCTCGAGCTACCCGCATCCGAAGCTGATGCCCGAGTTCTGGCAGTTCCCCACGGTGTCGATGGGCCTCGGCCCGCTGATGGCGATCTACCAGGCGCGCTTCCTCAAGTACCTGCATGCCCGCGGCATCGCCGACACCGCCAACCGCAAGGTCTGGGCGTTCCTCGGTGACGGCGAGATGGACGAGGTCGAGTCCCTCGGCGCGATCGGCGTGGCCGCCCGCGAGAAGCTCGACAACCTGATCTTCGTCGTCAACTGCAACCTGCAGCGGCTCGACGGACCGGTGCGCGGCAACGGCAAGATCATCCAGGAGTTGGAAGGCGAATTCCGCGGCGCGGGCTGGAACGTCATCAAGCTGATCTGGGGCAGCTACTGGGATCCGCTGCTGGCGCGCGACAAGGACGGCGCGCTGAAGAAGATCATGATGGACACGCTCGACGGCGACTACCAGGCGATGAAGGCCAACGACGGCGCCTTCGTCCGCAAGAACTTCTTCGGCCGCGACCCGAAGACGCTCGAGATGGTCTCGCACATGAGCGACGAGGACATCTGGCGCCTGCAGCGCGGCGGCCACGATCCGCAGAAGGTCTACGCCGCCTACGACGCGGCCGTCAAGCACAAGGGCCAGCCCACCATCCTGCTGATCAAGACCGTCAAGGGCTTCGGCATGGGCAAGGCCGGCGAGGGCAAGAACACCGCCCACCAGGCCAAGAAGCTGATAGACGAGGACGTCAAGACCTTCCGCGACCGCTTCAACATCCCGATCCCGGACGACCAGCTGGCCGACATTCCGTTCTACAAGCCGGCCGACAACACGCCCGAGATGCAGTACCTGCACGCCCGCCGCAAGGCGCTCGGCGGCTACCTGCCGCACCGCCGCGTCAAGGCGGACGAGCAGATCCCGGTGCCGCCGCTCGACACCTTCAAGGCCGTGCTGGAGCCGACCGCCGAAGGCCGCGAGATCTCCACCACCCAGGCCTACGTGCGCTTCCTGACGACCCTGCTGCGCGACAAGGAGCTGGGCCCCCGCGCGGTGCCGATCCTGGTCGACGAGGCGCGCACCTTCGGCATGGAAGGCCTGTTCCGCCAGATCGGCATCTACAGCCAGGACGGGCAGAAGTACACCCCGCAGGACCGCGACCAGGTCTCCTACTACAAGGAAGACAAGGGCGGCCAGATCCTGCAGGAAGGCATCAACGAAGCCGGCGGCATGGCCAGCTGGATCGCCGCCGCCACCTCGTACAGCACCAACAACCGCATCATGGTGCCGTTCTACGTGTACTACTCGATGTTCGGCTTCCAGCGCATCGGCGACCTGGCCTGGGCGGCCGGCGACATGCAGGCGCGCGGCTTCCTGCTGGGCGGCACCTCGGGCCGCACCACGCTAAACGGCGAAGGCCTGCAGCACGAAGACGGCCACAGCCACATCCTGGCCGGCACGATCCCCAACTGCGTGAGCTACGACCCGACCTTCGCCCACGAAGTGGCGGTGATCCTGCACCATGGCCTGGTGCGGATGGTGGAGAAGCAGGAGAACATCTACTTCTACATCACCCTGCTCAACGAGAACTACGCGATGCCCGGCATCCAGCAGGGCACCGAAGAGCAGATCATCAAGGGCATGTACCTGCTGGCGCCGAGCAAGCAGGCCCAGGGCGCCAAGGTGCAGCTGCTGGGCTCCGGCACCATCCTGCGCGAAAGCCTGGCGGCGCAGGAACTGCTGGCCGCCGACTGGGGCGTCTCGGCCGACGTCTGGAGCTGCCCGAGCTTCAACGAACTGGCCCGCGACGGCCAGGACGCCGACCGCTGGAACCTGCTGCACCCGACCGATGCGCCGCGCGCCTCCTTCGTCGAGCAGCAGCTCGGCAAGAGCGAAGGCCCGGTGGTCGCCTCGACCGACTACATGAAGGCCTACGCCGAGCAGATCCGTCCGTTCGTGCCGAAGGGCCGCACCTACCGGGTGCTGGGCACCGACGGCTACGGCCGCAGCGATTTCCGCAGCGAGCTGCGCAAGCACTTCGAGATCGACCGCCACTACATCGTGGTCGCCGCGCTGAAGGCGCTGGCTGACGACGGCAAGGCCAAGCCGGCGCAGGTCGCCGAGGCGATCAAGAAGTACGGCATCGACGCCGACAAGACCAACCCGCTCTACGCATAAAGCCGGAGACATTCACGATGGCACAAGTAGAAATCAAGGTTCCCGACATCGGCGACTTCGACGAAGTGGCGGTGATCGAGGTGCTGGTCAAGGTGGGCGACACGGTCAAGGCCGAGCAGTCGCTGATCACCGTCGAGTCCGACAAGGCGTCGATGGAGATCCCGTCGTCCGCCGCCGGCACCGTCAAGGAGCTGAAGGTCGGCATGGGCGACAAGGTCAAGGAGGGCTCGGTGGTGCTGGTGCTCGAGAGCGAAGGCGAAGCCGCATCCCCCGCACCGGCGAAATCCGAAGAAAAAGCCGCGCCAGCCGAAGCGCAGGGCCGGCCTGATGCTACTAAATCGGTAGCAAGCGCACCGGCGGCAGGCCCGGCGCCCGCACCGGCCGCCTCCGGCCCGGTCGAGGTCAAGGTGCCCGATATCGGCGACTTCAAGGACGTCTCGGTGATCGAGATCCTGGTCAAGCCCGGCGACACGATCGCGGCCGACCAGTCGCTGGTCACCGTCGAATCGGACAAGGCCTCGATGGAGATCCCGTCGTCGGCCGCCGGCGTGCTCAAGGAGTTGAAGGTCAAGGTCGGCGACGTGGTCAACATCGGCGACCTGCTCGCGGTGCTGGAAGGCAGCGCGGCCGCCGCACCGGCACCCGCCGCCGGCCCGGCGCCCGCTCCGGCCGCCAGTGCCGCCGCCCCTGCGGCAGCGCCCGCGGCGCTCGCCAGCCAGCCGGTCGAGCGCACCGACCCGACCGCCGCGCTGCCCGCGCACCAGCCGTCGGCCCCCACCGGCAAGCTGCCGCACGCGTCGCCCTCGGTCCGCAAGTTCGCCCGCGAACTGGGCGTGCCGCTCGACGAGGTCAAGGGCAGCGGCGCCAAGGGCCGCATCACCCAGGAAGACGTGCAGAAGTTCACCCAGGCGGTGATGTCGGGTGCCGCGTCCACCAAGGCGGCAGGCGCCAAGCCGGCGGCCGCCGGTGGCGGCGACGGTGCCGCGCTGGGCCTGATCCCCTGGCCGAAGGTCGATTTCGCCAAGTTCGGCGCGGTCGAGCGCAAGGAGCTGTCGCGGATCAAGAAGCTCAGCGGCGCCAACCTGCACCGCAACTGGGTGATGATCCCGCACGTCACCAACAACGACGAGGCCGACATCACCGAGCTGGAAGCCTTCCGTGTGGCGACCAACAAGGAGAACGAGAAGTCGGGCGTCAAGGTGACGATGCTGGCCTTCGTGATCAAGGCGGTCGTCGCGGCGCTGAAGAAATTCCCCGAGTTCAATGCCAGCCTGGACGGCGACACCCTGGTCTACAAGCAGTACTTCCACGTCGGCTTCGCGGCCGACACGCCCAACGGGCTGGTCGTGCCGGTGTTGAAGGATGCCGACAAGAAGGGCATCCTGCAGATCAGCCAGGAGATGGGCGAGCTGGCCAAGAAGGCCCGCGACGGCAAGCTGGGCGGCGGCGACATGCAGGGCGGCTGCTTCTCGATCAGCTCGCTGGGCGGCATCGGCGGCACCCACTTCACCCCCATCATCAACGCGCCCGAAGTGGCGATCCTGGGCTTGTCGAAGGGCCAGACGAAGCCGGTCTGGGACGGCAAGCAGTTCGTGCCGCGCTTGGTGCTGCCGCTGTCGCTCTCCTATGACCACCGGGTGATCGACGGCGCTTCCGCCGCGCGCTTCAACGCGTTCCTGGGCCAGGTGCTGGCCGACTTCCGCCGGGTGCTGCTATGAGCCGGATCGACGTCAAGGTTCCCGATATCGGCGACTTCGCCGAAGTGGCGGTGATCGAGGTGCTGGTGAAGCCCGGCGACACGGTCAAGCCCGAGCAGTCGCTGGTCACCGTCGAGTCCGACAAGGCCTCGATGGAGATCCCGTCCTCGCACGGCGGCGTGGTCCAGGAGGTGAAGGTGAAGGTCGGCGACAAGGTGGCCGAAGGCTCGGTGCTGATCAGCATCGAGGCGGAAGCAGGCGCCGCGGCGCCTGCCGCCGGCCCTGCGCCGGCACCGGCAGCCGCCGCTCCGGCGGCCGCCCCCGCGCCCGCAGCCGAGAAATCCGAGCCGAAAGTGCCTGCAGCCGGCGCGGATAGCCGACCAGCTGCTACCAAAAACGTAGCGAAGGCATCCGACATCGCCGACGCCGACTACGACGTCGTCGTGATCGGCGGCGGCCCCGGCGGCTACTCGGCGGCGTTCCGCGCGGCCGACCTGGGGCTGAAGGTCGCGATGGTCGAGCGCTACCAGACCCTCGGCGGCGTCTGCCTCAACGTGGGCTGCATCCCGTCGAAGGCGCTGCTGCACGTGGCGGCCGTCATGGACGAGGTGAAGCACTTCGCCGACCTGGGCGTGTCGTACGGCGAGCCGTCGCTCGACATCGGCAAGCTGCGCACCCACAAGGAGAAGGTCATCGGCAAGCTGACCGGCGGCCTGGCGGCGATGGCCAAGATGCGCAAGGTGACGGTGCTGCGCGGCCTGGCCACGTTCACCGGCGCCCACGCGCTGGAGGTGGCCGAGACCGGCGGCGCGGCGCAGGAAAAAACCGGCAAGACGCAGGCGGTGAAGTTCCGCCGCGCGATCATCGCGGCCGGCTCGCAGGCGGTGCGCCTGCCGTTCCTGCCCGACGATCCGCGGGTGGTCGATTCCACCGGCGCACTGGCGCTGCAGTCGGTGCCCAAGCGGATGCTGATCGTCGGCGGCGGCATCATCGGCCTGGAAATGGGCACGGTGTACTCCAGCCTGGGCGCGCGGCTCGACGTGGTCGAGATGCTCGACGGCCTGATGCAGGGCGCCGACCGCGACCTGGTGAAGGTCTGGCAGAAGATGAATGCGCCGCGCTTCGACAACATCATGCTCAAGACCAAGACGGTGGGCGCCAAGGCCACCGAGGCGGGCATCGAGGTGACGTTCGAAGGCGAGGGCGCACCTTCGGCGCCGCAGGTCTACGACCTAGTGCTGCAGGCCGTCGGCCGCACGCCCAACGGTGGCAAGGTGGGCGCCGACAAGGCGGGCGTGAAGGTGACGGACCGCGGCTTCATCGACGTCGACATCCAGATGCGGACCAACGTGCCGCACATCTTCGCCATCGGCGACCTGGTCGGCCAGCCGATGCTGGCCCACAAGGCGGTGCACGAGGGCCATGTGGCGGCGGAAGTCATCGCCGGCGAGCTGCAGGGCGACGAGAAGCTGGCCAGCGCCGCCTTCAACGCCCGGGTGATCCCGAGCGTGGCCTACACCGACCCCGAGGTGGCATGGGTCGGCATCACCGAGGACCAGGCCAAGGCCCAGGGCCTCAAGGTGGAGAAGGGCCTGTTCCCGTGGAACGCCTCGGGCCGCGCCATCGCCAACGGCCGCGACGAGGGCTTCACCAAGCTGCTGTTCGACGCCGAGACCCACCGCATCGTCGGCGGCGGCATCGTCGGCACCCATGCGGGCGACATGATCGGCGAGATCGCCCTGGCCATCGAGATGGGCGCCGACGCGGTGGACATCGGCAAGACGATCCACCCGCACCCGACGCTGGGCGAGACCATCGGCCTGGCGGCCGAGGTGGCGCACGGCAGCTGCACCGACGTGCCGCCGGCGCGCAAGCGCTGACGGGGCCCGCCAGGCGTCTTCCGGACGCCTGGCGGGTCATCGCGACGGGCCCGGGGGTCCGGTCCCTGTAAGTACCAAGCAAAACGCCCTGCAGTGCAGGGCGTTTTGCTTGGGGGTAGTCGCGCCGCGAAGGGCTCGCGGCCGGCCGGTCAGTCGGCTCCGGTGTCCTGCACCACGCGGCGGGCGCCGGTGAAGCGGGTCTTCCAGTAGCGGATGTCCATGTCCTCGACCCGCACTTCGGCGCCGGGCTTGGGGGCGTGGATGAACTTGTTCTCGCCGACGTACATGCCGACATGGCTGAACGCGCTGCGCATGGTCTTGAAGAACACCAGGTCGCCGGGCTTGAGTTCCTTGCGGTCGATCTTCTCGGTGGCGGCGGCCTGCTCGTCGGCACGGCGGGGGAGCAGCAGGCCGACGGTCTGGCCGTAGATGGCACGGACGAAGCCGCTGCAGTCGAAGCCCGATTCGGCACTGTTGCCGCCCCGGCGGTACGGCACGCCCAGGAAGCCCATGGCGCTCATCACGACTTCGGAGGTCTGGCTCTTGATCGACTGCCGCACATGTTCGACATGCGACAACAGGCCGCGATCGGCCAGAAGTGCGTCCATGTCGTCCGTTTTGTGGGAGGGTGCTGCGTAGGAGGCCGACGCGGCGGTGAGTAGGAGGACGCACAGGACTCTGGACATGGACGCGGAGATTAAAGGGGCATTGCGCCAGCGTCAAGCGCGGTTACATTCTCTAAGTGCTTGATTTTTAAGCAGAAGTACCATGTCCTCCTCGACAGGGTGCCCTTGTCGCCCTCTTGCCGTTCGGTTGGCACGCCAAATAAAGGATCGAAATGTCTGTAGGACTGCACCGCCGCGCGATCGGCGCTCTTGTCGGCATGGCGCTGGCCACCGCCTGCCTTGCAGGCCCGGCTGCGGCGGCCGATGCGGTGAAGGCCGTGCCGGTGGCGCAGGGCCTGTCGTCGCCCTGGGCGGTGGCGTTCCTGCCGGGCGGCAAGTTCCTCGTCACCGAGCGTCCGGGGCAGATGCGCATCGTCTCCGCGGCGGGCGAGGTGCAGCCGGCGTTGCAGGGCGTGCCGGCGGTCGCCGCGGCGGGGCAGGGTGGCCTGCTCGACGTGGTGACCGACAGCGGCTTCGCTGCCAACCGCGCGCTCTACTTCTGCTATTCGGAAGCAAACGCCAACGGCACGAACGGCACTGCGCTGGCCCGCGCGGTGCTGTCTGCCGACGAACGCCGGCTGGAGCAGGTGAAGGTGCTGTTCCGCCAGCAGCCGAAGATCGCCAGCAGCTTGCACTTCGGCTGCCGCATCGTGGAGAAGGCCGACGGCACGCTGTGGCTGACCCTGGGGGAGCGTTCGTCGAAGAAGGAAGAGGCACAGAACCTCAAGAGCCACCTGGGCAAGATCGTGCGCATCGCCAAGGACGGAACGGTGCCGCCCGACAACCCGTTCGTCGGCCGCGCCGACGCGCTGCCCGAGATCTGGAGCTGGGGCCACCGCAACGCGCAGGGCGCCACGCTGGGCCCCGACGGCCGGCTGTGGATGCACGAGCACGGACCGCAGGGCGGCGACGAGATCAACGTTCCGGTGGCCGGCCGCAACTACGGCTGGCCGGTGATCACCTACGGCGAGAACTACGGCGGCGGGCCCATCGGCCGCGGCATCACCCAGCAGCAGGGCATGGAGCAGCCGCTGCACTACTGGGTGCCGTCGATCGCGCCGTCGGGCATGGCGTTCCTCACCGGCGACCGCTACGGCCCGGCCTGGAAGGGCAGCCTCTTCGTCGGCTCGCTGAAGTTCGGCCGGCTGCACCGGCTGCAGATCGAAGGCGGCAAGGTGGCGCGCGAGGAGTTCCTGCTGGAGAGCCTGCGCGAGCGCATCCGCGACGTGCGCCAGGGCCCGGACGGCTGGCTCTATGTGCTGACCGACGGCCCGCAGGGCCGCCTGCTGCGGCTGGAGCCGTAGACCGCGGCCGGCGCAAGGGGGTGGGCTGCGACAATCGGCCCATCTCCCATTTCCTGCCCCTGCGCACCCCTGCCATGCTGCTCGACGCCTCCGAATCCCAACTCGTCCTGGTGGACTACCAGGAACGCCTGATGCCCGCGATCTTCGAGGGCCCGGCGGTGCTGGCCAACGCGCTGCGACTGGCCCGCGCGGCACAGCTGCTGGAGGTGCCGGTCTGGGGCACCGAGCAGAACCCGTCGGGCCTCGGCCCCAACGACCCCGCACTGCGCGCGCTGTGCCACCGCACCCTGGCCAAGATGCAGTTCAGCGCAGTCGAGGAAGGCCTGGGCGACTGGCTGCGGCCGGCGCCCAGGCCGCAGGGCGGCAACGCCCGCAGCCTGCCCAAGCACCTGCAGAAGCCGGCCCAGGCGCCCGAGCCCGGCGTCATCGTGATCGCGGGCTGCGAAGCGCACATCTGCCTGCTGCAGACCGCGCTCGACCTGCTGGAGGACGAGTTCGAGGTCTGGGTGGTGACCGACGCCTGCGGGTCGCGCACCGAGCGCAACCGCGACGCCGCCTTCGACCGCCTGGCCGGCAGCGGTGCCGAGCTGGTCACCACCGAGATGGTGCTGTTCGAATGGCTGGGCTCGGCCGAGCATCCCGATTTCAAGGCGATCCAGGACCTGGTGCGCTGAACGCCGGCGCCGGCGGCGTCAGCCCGCTGCAAGTCCCGCTCCGATAATGGACCGGCCCCCGCCACGAGGGGCGCCCGCCGACCCCCCGGCGGGAACCATGAGGAGACAGACGCGATGCAGGACACCGACCCGTACGGCCCCTACGCCAGCTTCCACCGCCGCTCCATCGACGAGCGCGACGCCTTCTGGGCCGAGCAGGCCCGGCTGATCGACTGGCACACGCCGCCCCAGCGCATCTGCGACTACGACCGGCCGCCCTTCGCCCGCTGGTTCCCGGGCGGCACCACCAACCTCTGCCACAACGCGGTCGACCGGCACCTCGCCACCCGGGCCGACCAGCCGGCGCTGATCGCCGTCTCCACCGAGACGGGCACCGAGCGCACCTACACCTTCGCCGAACTGCACGCCGAGGCGCAGCGCATGGCCGCCGCGCTCCAGGCCCTGGGCGTGCGGCAGGGCGACCGGGTGCTGCTCTACATGCCGATGATCGCCGAGGCCGTCTTCGCGATGCTGGCCTGCGTGCGCATCGGCGCGCTGCATTCGGTGGTGTTCGGCGGCTTCGCGCCGGCATCGCTGGCCAGCCGCATCGACGATGCCGAGCCGACCGTGATCGTCAGCGCCGACGCCGGGTCGCGCGGTGGCCGTGTGATCCCGTACAAGCCGCTGCTCGACGAGGCGCTGCGCCTGGCCGCCCGGCCGCCGGCGCATGTGCTGCTGGCCGACCGGGGCCTGGCGCCGATGGCCCTCGTGGCCGGCCGCGACCACCTGTGGCGCGACCTGCGGCAGCAGCACCTCGATGCGCAGGTGCCCTGCGTCTGGCTCGACGCCACCCACCCGAGCTACACCCTCTACACCAGCGGCACCACCGGCCGGCCCAAGGGCGTGCAGCGCGACACCGGCGGCTACACCGTGGCGCTGGCGGCCAGCATGCGGCACATCTTCGATGCGCAGCCCGGCCAGACCTTCTTCTGCACCAGCGACATCGGCTGGGTGGTGGGCCACAGCTACATCGTCTACGGCCCGCTGATCGGCGGCATGGCGACCATCCTCTACGAAGGCCTGCCGGTGGTGCCCGCGGCGCTGCGCGCGCCCGATGCGGCGGGGCCCGAGGGCCCGGATGCGGGCATCTGGTGGCGGCTGGTGGAGAAGTACCGCGTCACCCACATGTTCTCGGCCCCCACCGCAATCCGGGTGCTGCGCAAGCAGGATCCGGCCTGGCTCACCCGCCACGACCTGTCGAGCCTGCAGGGCCTGTGGCTTGCCGGGGAGCCGCTCGATGCGCCCACCGCCCAGTGGGTGCAGGACGCGCTGCAGGTGCCGGTGATCGACAACTACTGGCAGACCGAGAGCGGCTGGCCGATCCTGACCATCGCCCGCGGGGTGCACCGCACGCCGCCGCGCCTGGGAAGCCCGGGCTTTCCGATGTACGGCTACGACCTGACGCTGGTGGACGAGGGCACCGGAGACGAGATCACCGAACCTGGCCAGAAGGGCGTGATCGCGATCGACGGCCCCCTGCCGCCCGGCTGCATGCAGACCGTCTGGCGCGACGACGCCCGCTTCGTCGCCACCTACTGGCAGAGCCTGCCGGGGCCCGAGCGCTACAGCACCTTCGACTGGGGCATGCGCGACGCCGATGGGTATCTCTTCATCCTGGGCCGCACCGACGACGTGATCAACGTCGCCGGCCACCGGCTGGGCACGCGCGAGATCGAGGAGATCGTCTCGGGCCATCCGGGCATCGCCGAGGTGGCGGTGGTGGGCGTGGCCGATGCGCTGAAGGGGCAGGCCGCTTTCGCACTGGCGGTGCCGCGCGACCCGGCGGCGTGTACCGATGCCGCGGTCGCGGCCGCGCTGGAGGCGGCGGTCATGGCGCGGGTCACCGAGCAGCTGGGCGCGGTGGGCCGGCCGGCGCGGGTGCTCTTCGTGTCGCTGCTGCCCAAGACGCGCAGCGGCAAGCTGCTGCGCCGCGCGATCCAGGCGGTGTGCGAGGGCCGCGACCCGGGCGACCTGAGCACGCTCGAGGATCCTGCCGCGCTGCAGCAGGTGCAAGGCGCGGTCGCCGCCGCTCGGCCGGTGGCGTCCTGATACAGCGCATGACGGTTGCGGCTCTAAGGTCTGCCGCATTCTTCAACGGAGCCGACACGTGAAACGCCACCTGACCGAAACCACCGGCCTGCAGCGCCTGGGCTATGCCGCCGCGGCCGGCGTGCTGGTGTTCGCCGCCGCCACGCCGCTCGTGCCGCCCGTGCGCTTGCTGCTGGCCTGGGTCGTCGCCGGCGCGACCGATCTCTGCCTGGCCTGGCTGCTGGCACGCAACTTCGATGCGCCGCGGATCCGCGGCCGGGCCAAGGCCCAGGACGAATCGGCCGCGGTGCTGTTCCTGGCGATGGTGGTGGCGCTCTGCGCCAGCGTCGCGGCGATCGTGGTGCTGCTGCAGCAGACGCACGACCTGCCGCCGTCGCAGCGCGGTGCGCACGTCGCCTTGTCGATGCTGGCGCTGGCGACGTCCTGGCTCTGGATCCACACGCTCTTCGCCTTCCGCTACGCCCACCGCTACTACCAGAGCGAAGACGGCGGCCCGCAGGCGGCCGAGTCGAAGAAGGCCGCCAGCGGCGGGCTTGATTTTCCGGGGGAGGGCGATCCGGACTACTTCGATTTCCTCTACCAGTCGCTGGTGATCGGCATGACCTCGCAGGTGTCCGACGTGCAGGTGACCTCGTCCGCGATGCGCCGTCTGGTGACGGTGCACGGCCTGATGGCCTTCGTCTTCAACGTGGTGCTGCTGGCCCTGGGCGTGAACGCCGCAGCGTCGATGCTCGGGTAAACCCGCGAGAGTTCCGCGGCATGCTCGACGACGGGCGATCGTCCTACAAAAAAGGTGCATCCAGCTTGCAATCGGGGCCGTAATGCCTCCCGAAGATGCACGGGCTGCGGCGCACAAACAAACAAGTGCCATGGCAGTGTCTTTAGTCGCACCGCCATAGTGGCTCGCGATTCCCACCACGTGTACCGAGGAGTTGAGCATGATTCAAGAACCCGCAATGATGGATGTTTTGCAGCGCCGCAGCGAGAAGCTCGCAGAACGCCGGCAGTTCTTTCGCAAGACCGGCGGTTTCGCAGCCGGCATGGCCGGTGGCGCGATCCTGACCGCCTGCGGCGGCGGTTCCGGCGGCGCGGTCGCGGCCGATGCGCCGAGCGATGTCGAGATCCTCAACTTCGCGTTGAACCTGGAGTACCTCGAAGCCCAGTTCTACCAGCACGCCGTCTTCGGCGTGGGCCTGGCCGCCTCGCAGCAGACCGGCGTGGGCGTGCAGGGCGCGGTCGTAGGCGGTGGCCGCGCGGTGCCGTTCAGCGATCCGGTCGTCGCGGCCTATGCCCGTGAGATCGCACGCGACGAAGCCCAGCACGTGGCTTTCCTGCGTTCCGCTCTCGGCAGCGCAGCGGTGGCCCAGCCGGCACTCGACATCAGCGGCACCAATCCGAATGGCGCCTTCTCGCAAGCAGCGGTTGCTGCCGGCCTGATCACGCAGGGCCAGGTATTCGATCCGTATGCGAATGACGCCAACTTCCTGCTGGCCGCCTTCATCTTCGAAGACGTCGGTGTCACTGCCTACAAGGGCGCCGCGCCGCTGATCACCAACAAGACCTACCTCGAAGCCGCAGCCGGCATCCTGGCGGCCGAGGCCTACCACGCAGGCCTGGTGCGTACGGTGCTGTACTCTAAGGGCCTGCAGACGCCTGCGCTGCGCACCTCGGCCGACGCCATCGCCCGGGCCCGCGACACGCTCGACAGCTCGAAGACCGCCGAAGCCAGCCTGACCGGCACCGGCGGCACCGCCCCGATCGCCGGCATCGTGCCGCTCGACTCCAACGGCATCGCCTACAGCCGCAGCTACGACGACGTGCTCAACATCGTCTACCTGAATCCAGGTGCGGTCACCAAGGGTGGCTTCTACCCGAACGGCCTGAACGGAACGCTGGTGATGAGCAGCGCCTTCGCATAAATCTGCGCTGGCCCTGCCGGGCCAGACCGACAAAGGCGACCGTGTCCTCGTGGCACGGTCGCTTTTTTCATGGGCGCAACCTGCAACGGCGCCCGCGACCCGACGGCTTACGCAGGCTCAGGCCCGAGTCGCAGTTCGGCCCCAGCGCAAGAGCCCGGTCGAGACCAGCGTTCCCACCAGGATCACGAGGCCGCACCCCACCATCCACAGCGTGACCGGCTCGCCGAGCAGCACCGCGCCGTAGGCCACCGCGAACACCGGTGCCAGGAAGGTGACGGCCAGCGCCCGGCTCGGCCCGGCCCGTTCGATCAGGCGGAAGTACAGCAGGTAGGCCAGCGCGGTGCAGAGCACGCCCATCGCCACGATGGCGAACCATGCCTTGGCACCCGGCATCTGCGCCGGCCAGAACAGCGCGGTGGGAATCGCCAGCGCCAGCGCGGCGCCCAGCTGGCTACCCATGGCCGTGGCGATCGGGTGCACACCGCCGAGGTAGCGTTTGGCGTAGCTCGCGGCGGTGCCGTAGCAGGCACAGGCCACCAGGCAGGCCGCCACCGGCAGCAGAGTGCCGCCCAGCGCGGTGCTGGCGCCCGGCACCGCGCTGCTGCGGCTGGCGAGCAGGGTCACGCCGGTGAAGCCGATCGCCAGTCCGCACCAGCGCTGCCAGTCCAGCCGGTCGCTCAGCCAGAGCCAGGCGACCACCGCGCCGAACAGCGGCACGGTGGCGTTCACGATCGACGCGGTGCCGGTCGTCACATGCATCACCGCATACGAATACAGCGCGAACGGGATCGCCGAATTGAGCACGCCCGCCGCCAGGATGCGGCCGAAGTGGCGGCGCAGCGTCGGCACCTGGCCGCGCGCCACCAGCAGCGGCAGCAGCACCAGCGCGGCCACCGTGACCCGCAGCCCGGCGGTGGGCAGCGGGCCGAAATCGGTGGCGCCCAGGCGCATGAACAGAAAGGAACTGCCCCAGAGCGCGGCCAGCAGCAGGAAGTCGCCGAGCCAGGCGCGGGTGGGAATCGAGGGGGTCATGCCGGCGTACCGAAGAGGGAAGCGGCGCGGGGTGCGGACGGGCTGGCCTGGATGCCGGTGCCCGCGGCCTTCCCGCGCTCCAGCGCCAGCAGCGCCGCCTTGCGTTCCAGCCCGCCGGCATAGCCGGTCAGCAGCCCGGCGCTGCCCACCACCCGGTGGCAGGGCACGACGATGCTGACCGGGTTGCGGCCCACCGCGGCGCCGACTGCCCGCACGGCGGCAGGCCGGCCGACGGCCACCGCCAGCGCACCGTAGCTCGTCGTGGTGCCGAGCGGCAGCGCGACCAGTGCGCGCCAGACCGCCTGCTGGAAATCGGTCGCGCCCGGCAGGTCCAGCGGGATGGCGAAGCCCGCGCCGCTGCCGGCGAAGTAGGCGGAGAGTTCGGCCACGGCCCGGTCGAGCACCGCATGGGCGCGTTCGTGCAGCGGCCAGGTGCCGGGCGCATCCAGCTGCGGCGGCCGGTGGCGCTGGTCGAAGAACCACAGGCCCGCCAAGCCGCGCGGTGTGGCGGCGAGGTCGATGGCGCCCAGGGGCGATGTCCAGCGGCGCAGGACGGTGTCGGGTGGGTAGATCATGGTTTTGTAGTGTTTTGATGCTGTAGCCGGCGTCGTGCGCCGGCCTTCAGCTATTTATTCGATAGCGGATGGCTGGGGTGGTGCCAGCGGTTCCAGCGCATGCCAGGCGCGCAGCACCGCATAGCTGCGCCACGGCCGCCAGACCTGCGAGGCTTCTTCCGCCGCCTTGGCCGGCCGGGGCAGACCGCGCACGCCCATCGCCTGCTGCAGCGCCACGTCGCCGGCCTGAAACGCGTCGGGCCACGCCAATGCCCGCATCGCGATGTAGTGGGCCGTCCAGTCACCGATGCCCGGCAGGGCGACCAGGGCGGCGATGGCCGGGGCCGGCGCGCTGCCCGGCTCCAGGACCAGCGATCCGTCGGCCACCGCCCGGGCCAGCGCCTGGATCGCGCCCTGGCGCTGGCGCACGATGCCCAGGCCGCCCAGCGAGTCCGAATCTGCCGCGGCCAGCGCCGCCGGCGTGGGGAACAGCCGCAGCAGCCCGCCGTGCGGCGTGGCCAGCGGCGCGCCGTAGCGGGCGGCCAGCCGGTTGGCGAAAGTGCAGGCCGCCGCCACCGTCACCTGCTGGCCTAGCACGGCGCGCACCGCCAGCTCGAAGCCGTCGAAGCTGCCCGGCACCCGCCAGCCGGCCATGCCGGGGAAGTGGGGGCCGAGCAGTGCGTCGATCGCAGCCGGGTCGGCATCCAGGTCGAGCAGGGCGCGCACCTGGCGGATCACGGTGGGCAGCACCGGCAGCAGGCTGTCGCTCACCTGCAGCAGCACCTGGCTGCGCGCCTCGTCGAACTGCAGCTGCAGCCAGCCGGACGGCCCGGCGGCGCCCCGGGGCGCCAGCGCGCGCTGGAACGCCGGGCCGGTGGGGGTGTCGACCATCGCCTCCACCCCGGCCACCAAGTGGCGCTTGAGGAACGCCAGCATGCCCGCGACCGCATACGGCGGCCGGTAGGCCAGCCGTGCCTGTGCCACCGGGGCGGCGGTGCCGGCCCGTTCCGCCGACGGGGCCCGTTCCCGCCGCACCGCCACCGGCGCCAGCCCGTAGTGCGCCAGGAAGGCCGCCTGGAACCGCCGCAGGCTGGCGAAGCCCGCGGCCAGCGCCACGTCGGCCACCGGCAGGTCGGTGTCGGCCAGCAGCTGCTTGGCGGCCAGCAGCCGGCGGGTCTGCAGGTACTGCAGCGGCGACACGCCGAAAGCGCCCTCGAACACCCGCCGCAGGTGCCGGTCGCTGATGCCCATCAGCGCGGCGAGGCGCTGCACCGGGGCGGCGGCGCTGTCGCTGGTGACGGCAAGCCAGTGGGCGGGGTCGTCCAGCCGGCGGGCCGCCTCGTGCGCCAGCATCGCCGCGGCGTCGTGCATCGACCAGACGGTGCCGGCGGCGCCCGGCGCCAGCTCGGGCCGGCAGCGCAGGCAGGGGCGGAAACCCGCGCTCTCGGCCTGGGCCGCCAGGGCGAAGAAGCGGCAGTTCTCGCGCCGTGGGGTGCGCACCCGGCACACCGGCCGGCAGTAGATGCCGGTGGAGGTCACGCCGGTGAAGAAGCTGCCGTCGAAGCGGGCATCGTGGGCCGACAGGGCGCGGTAGCAGGCATCGCCGTCGGGCGCGGCGGCGGGGCCGGCGGCCGGCAGGTCGCCGTCCTCGGGTGCTGCGGGGCGGGCGGTGGGCGAAGCGGGCTGGTCCATGCGGTCGATGATACGGACGGGGCGGCGGGCCACACGCCGTTTTCGGACATCTCCCTGCGGCCGTCCATTACACCGTCGTCCGCCTAGCACGCGCATCTGTCCCACAGGGCCGGCGGGGTGGCATGCCTAGAATCGGCGAGCATTTTTCATCCAGCAGAAAGACGTTCCCATGGCATTCGCACCGTCCATCTTCAAGGCCTACGACATCCGCGGCATCGTGCCCGCCGCCCTCGACGAGGGCGTGGCGAAAGCGCTGGGCCTGGCCTTCGGCGCCGCCGCGCTGGCGCTCGGCGAGAAGGCCGTCGCCGTCGGCCGCGACGGCCGTCTGAGCGGCCCGGCCCTCAGCAAGGCGCTGATCGACGGCCTGGTGGCCTCGGGCGTCGAGGTGATCGATGTCGGCACCGTCACCACGCCGATGCTGTACTTCGCGGCCAGCACGCTCTGCAACAGCGGCATCCAGGTCACCGGCAGCCACAACCCGAAGGACTACAACGGCTTCAAGATGGTGCTGGCCGGCAAGGCGATCTACGGCGACGAGATCCAGGGCCTGCGCCGCACGATGGACGACGACAGCGCCCCGCGCAAGGACGGAGGCAGCGTCCGCACGGTGGACGTCACCGCCGACTACATCGCCCGCATCGCCGGCGACATCAAACTGGCCCGGCCGATCAAGATCGTGGTCGATTCGGGCAACGGCATCGCCGGCGCTTCCGCTCCCGACGTGTTCCGCGCCATCGGCTGCGAGGTGATCGAGCTGTTCAGCGAGGTCGACGGCAACTTCCCCAACCACCACCCCGACCCGAGCAAGCCCGAGAACCTGCGCGACGTGATCGCCAAGCTGCAGGAGACCGATGCCGAGCTGGGCCTGGCCTTCGACGGCGACGGCGACCGCCTGGGCATCGTCACCAAGGACGGCCAGAACATCTTCCCCGACCGCCAGATGATGCTGTTCGCCCAGGACGTGCTGAGCCGCGTGCCCGGCGGCGAGATCGTCTTCGACGTGAAGTGCAGCCAACGCCTGGCGCCCGCCATCGAGGCGGCCGGCGGCAAGGCCACCATGTTCAAGACCGGCCATTCGCTGATCAAAGCCAAGATGCGCGAGACGAACTCCCCGCTGGGCGGCGAGATGAGCGGCCACATCTTCTTCAAGGAGCGCTGGTACGGCTTCGACGACGGCACCTATGCCGGCTGCCGCCTGCTGGAGATCGTCAGCAAGAGCCTCGACGCGAGCGCTGTGCTCAATGCGCTGCCGACCAGCTTCTCCACGCCCGAGCTGAACGTGGCCTGCGCCGAGGGCGAGCCGCACACCCTGGTGCAGAAGCTGGTCGAGACGGCGAAATTCGACGCGCCGGCCAAGGTCTCGACCATCGACGGCGTGCGGGTGGACTGGCCCGACGGCTTCGGCCTGGTGCGCGCCTCCAACACCACGCCGGTGCTGGTGCTGCGCTTCGAAGGCCACACGCCCGAGGCGCTGCACCGCATCGAAGAAGCGATGACCGCGCTGCTGAAGACGGTCAAGCCGGATGCGAAGATCGGCGCTGCTGCACATTGAGCACTCCCCCAGGCTTCGCACTTCGTGTCTGCGCCTACCCCCTCGCCGGGGGCGAGACCTGCAGCCCGGCGGAGCCGGATCTGCGGTCTCCCTGAACGGAGAGCGTTTAAGCCGCGGCGGTGCCGAGTCGCGGTCTATTTCTCTGACGGAGCGGTTTGGCTGCTCCGTTTTCATTTCCGTCCATGCGCTTTCTCTCTCGCCTCGCCTTGATGGGTTATTCGGCTGCCTTGACCGTGGCGCAGCCGTTGCTGCGTCGCAAGCTGCGCCGGCGGGCCCGGGTGGAGACGGGGTACGGGGAGGCGGTGGAGGAGCGGTTCGGGTTTTACGCACCGGCGGGATGGTCGCGGCCTGCCGAAGCCGAAGCCGCCGCCGCCGCGGGGCCGACAGTGTGGCTGCATGCGGTGTCGCTCGGGGAGACGCGGGCCGCGGCGGTGCTGGTGGAGGCTCTGCGCGCGCGCTTGCCCGGCATGCGGCTGCTGTTGACGAACGGTACCGCCACCGGACGGGCCGAGGGCCGCAAGCTGATGCGGCCGGGTGACCGGCAGGTCTGGCAGCCGTGGGATACGCCGCAGGCGGTGCGGCGGTTCCTGCAGACCTTTGCGCCGGATATCGGCATCCTGATGGAAACCGAGGTCTGGCCCAACCTGGTCGCCGGCTGCGTGGGGCAGGGCGTGCTGCTGGTGCTCGCCAATGCGCGGCTCAACACCGGCTCGCTGGCCAAGTCGGAACGTCTGCATCTGCTGGCACGCCCGGCGTACGCGGGCCTCACCGCCGTATGGGCTCAGCATGCCGACGATGCCGCGCGGCTGCGCCGCCTGGGCGCGCCGGTGCAGGGCGTGTTCGGCAACCTGAAGTTCGACGCCGCGCCCGATGCGGCGCTGCTGGCACGCGGCCGGCAGTGGCGCGATGCCGGCACGCGGCCGGTGGTGCTGTTCGCGAGCTCCCGGGAAGGCGAAGAGGCGCTGTGGATCGATGAGTTCAAGCGAAAAGTGCCCGCGGCCGACGCAGAACGCCGACCACTAGCTACAGAAACCATAGCAAACGGGTTGTCTGGCGCTTCCGATGTTCAGTGGCTCCTGGTACCGCGGCATCCCAACCGTTTCGACGAAGTCGCGCAGTTGCTGCAGGCCGCCGGGCTGCGTGTCGCCCGCCGCAGCCAGTGGCCGGACGGGGAAGGCCCCCCGCCGGAGGCCGACGTCTGGCTGGGCGACACGGTCGGCGAGATGGCGCTGTACTACGGCATGGCGCATGCCGCCCTGCTCGGCGGCAGCTTCGAGACCCTGGGCGGCCAGAACCTGATCGAAGCCGCGGCCTGCGGCTGCCCGGTGGTGATGGGGCCGCACACCTTCAATTTTGCCGATGCGGCGGAGCAGGCCGCGGCAGCGGGTGCGGCGACGCGGGTGGTGGACATGGGGCAGGGGGTTGAAGTGGCGCTGCGGCTGGTCGGCGATCCGGCCGCTCGGCAGAAGGCGGCCGCGGCATCGACCGCCTTCGCCGCGTCGCACAGCGGTGCGTCGGCCCGCACGGCGGATGCGATCTGTGCGCTGTTGGCGCGGCGGAAGGCTGGTTAGCCGACACTCGGCCGTGCCCCGGGTCCGGGCAGCGACAGTGCCGGGCCGCCATTGCGCCGGTCCGTACCGAGACACCTTGACACCACGAAAACACCGCAACCCGCCCGCCGACTGCCCGTCGGCGGGCCGCCAGGCTCAATTCGCCTGCAGCCGCTGCAGCACTTCCGGCGTCGGATACCCATCCGCCGGCAATCCGACGCTCTGCTGGTAGCGCCGCAGCCCGTCGCGCGTCGCCGGGCCCAGCAGGCCGTCCGGCGTGCCGACCGCGAAGCCCTTGGCGTTGAGCGCCGTCTGCATCTGCCGCAGCTCGCTGCGGCCGAGCGGCGGCAGGTCCAGCGGCCACTGGGTGGCCAGCGGGCCGCCGCCGTCGATCCGGTCGGCCAGCATGCCGACCGCCAGGGCGTAGCTGGTGGAATTGTTGTAGCGCAGGATAGCCCGGAAATTGGGGCCGACCAGAAAGGCCGGGCCGCGCGCGCCGGCCGGCAGCAGCACGGCCGCATCGGTCAGGGCGGGCAGGGCGGTGCCGTCGGCTCGGCGCACGCCGGCGGCGGCCCAGGCGGCGGCGTCCTGGCGCACGGCCATGTCCGCGCGGGCGTAGTCGAAGCCGGGTGGCAACTGCACCTCCACGCCCCAGGGCTGGCCGGGTTGCCAGCCGGCACGGGCCAGGTAGTTGGCGGTGGAGGCCATCACGTCGGCCATGCTGCCCCAGATGTCGCGCCGGCCGTCGCCGTCGGCGTCGACCGCGTAGGCCAGGAAGCTCGACGGCAGGAACTGGGTGTGTCCCATCGCGCCGGCCCAGGAGCCGACCATGTGGCGGCTGTCGATGTCGCCGTTGTCGATGATCTTCAGGGCGGCCAGCAGTTCGCCGCGCGCCCAGTCCTGCCGGCGGCCTTCGAAGCCCAGCGTGGCCAGCGCATCGACCGTCGGGAAGTTGCCGAAGTTGGCGCCGTAGTTGCTCTCCATGCCCCAGATGGCGGCGATGGTGGCGGCCGGCACCCGGTAGCGGGCCTGCGCCGCATCCGCCTCGGTGCGGACCTGCGCCAGCTTGGCCCGGCCGTTGGCGACGCGCTGCTCCGACACCGCGCTGGCCAGGTAGTCCCACACCGGGCGGACGAATTCGGGCTGCGACCGGTCGAGGTCGATGGTGCGGGGCCGGTACTGCGCGCCGTCGAAGGCGTCGCGCAGTGTCGCCTCTCGGATGCCCTGGCTGCGGGCGTAAGCGGAGAAATCGGCGATCCAGCGGGCGAAGGCGGCCTGCTGGGCGGCGTCGTCCACCGGGGCCGCGGCGGCCGGGGCAGGGGCCGGTGCGGGGGCGGGTGTCGATACGGCGGGTGCGGCCACAGGCGCTGCGGGTACCGGTGCCGTCGGTGTCCCGCGCGGCGGCGTGCCCGGCGTCGCTGCCGGCGGGCCGGCGCATCCGGCCAGCGCCAGCGCCGCCACCAGCGATGCGCAGACCGCGAGGCGGTCGCAGGCCGCTGGCGGTCGGGCGGAACGGGGCCTGCCGAGGGCAGGCGCATTGGCGCTGAGAGGGGGCAGGGCGGGCACGGAGGAGAAGGGCATGGGCGGGCTCGGCGGCGGCAGAAGGAATCGGCCGATTGTCCTGCCCCCGTTTCGGCGCGCCGCAACACCGGGTTACCGCTGCAGGGGATGCCTCTGCGGGCCGGTCATACGGGAAACCTAGAATCCGCCACCGCGTTCCCCTGGTGCCCCATGCTCTCGCTCTCCGACCTGCCCGACCTTCCGGCGGTGCCCGACACCGTCAAGACCACGCTGTCCTTCGCCTGGACCGCCTACATCGCCATCCTGGCGGTCTGGATCGTGCTGCAGAAGCGCTCGCCGCTCTCTACCCTCAGCTGGATTCTGTCGATGGCCTGGCTGCCGGTGCTGGGCTTCGGGGTGTACTACTTCTTCGGCCCGCAGCGGATGCGGCGTCAGCGGATCAAGCGAATCCGCAGCCATGCCAACCTGTACGCGAAGAGCGATTTCGCCAACCTGCGCACGCTCAGCGACCATGCGCCGCAGCACCTGCAGCAGATGGGCCTGCTGGGCCACGCCACCTGCGACATCCCGGTCTCGACCGCGTCCGACGTGCGGCTGCTGGTGGGCGGCGCCCAGACATACAACGCGCTTTTCGAGGCGATCCGGGCGGCGCGCCACCATGTGCACCTGGAGTACTACATCTTCGAGCCCGACAAGATCGGTACCGCGCTGCGCGACCTGCTGGTCGAGAAGGCGCGGCAGGGCGTCAAGGTGCGGCTGCTGGTCGACGCGCTCGGCTCCAAGCGGCTCGGCAAGCGGTTCTTCGCGCCGCTGGAGGCGGCCGGCGCGGGCGTGGGCCTGTTCCACGACAGCCGCATCGGCCGGCGGCTGCGGCCGGTGATCAATTTCCGCACCCACCGCAAGATCGTGGTGTGCGACGGCGAGGTCGGCTTCACCGGCGGCCTGAACATCACCGACGAGGAAGACGAGCGCACCCGCCCCGACGCCTACCACGACGTGCACCTCCGGCTGGAGGGCAACGCGGTGCGCTGGCTGCAGATGGTGTTCATGGAGGACTGGGTCTACGCCACCGGCGAGCGCAAGCGCCGCACGGCGGAAGACTTCGACAAGCTGCTGCGCCCCACGGTGGTGGGCGAGCATGCGGTGCAGATCGTCGCCTCCGGCCCCGACAGCGCCTATGAGGCGATCCACCGGATGGTGCTGGCGGCGATCAACGGCGCGGTGCGCCGGGTGTGGATCGCCACGCCGTACTTCGTGCCCGGCTCGCCCACGCTGATGGCGCTGACCAGCGCCGCGCTGCGCGGGGTCGACGTGCGGGTGATGGTGCCGATGCGCAGCGATTCGCGCATCGTGAGCGCCGCGGCGCGCTCCTATTTCGACGAGCTGATCGAGGCCGGCGCCAAGGTCTGGGAGTACGAGGCGCGGATGCTGCACTCGAAGACGATGGTGTTCGACGACGACTGCGGGGTGGTCGGCACCGCCAACTTCGACAACCGCAGCTTCCGGCTCAACTACGAGATCTGCGCCTTTGTCTACGGGCCGACACTGACCGTGCCGCTGGGCGCGCAGTTCGAGCGCGACCTGCGCAAGTCGGTGCGGGTGGAGGCCGACCGCCATCTGCCGGCGTGGCAGAAGCTCTTCGACGCCACCGCGCGCCTGTTCTCGCCGTTGTTGTAGACCGCCCTTGAACAACAGAACCGTCGTCACGGCTGGCGGGCGGCATACTGACAATCCTTCAGATTCCCTTTGCTGCCGATGCATACCTTTCTCTGGCACGACTACGAAACCTTCGGCGCCAACGTGCGCCGCGACCGTCCTGCTCAGTTCGCCGCGATCCGCACCGATGCCGACCTGCGGGAGATCGGCGATCCGCTGATGCTCTACTGCCAGCCCGCGCCCGACTTCCTGCCCGAGCCCGAGGCCTGCCTGATCACCGGCATCACGCCCCAGACCTGCCTGGAGCGCGGCGTGCCCGAGCATGCGTTCTGCGCGCAGATCGAAGCCGCCTTCGCCACCCCCGGCACCGTGGGCGTCGGCTACAACACGATCCGGTTCGACGACGAGATCACCCGCTTCATGCTCTGGCGCAACCTGGCCGATCCGTACGCCCGCGAGTGGCAGAACGACTGCGGCCGCTGGGACCTGCTCGACGTGGTGCGCCTCACCTACGCGCTGCGGCCCGACGGCATCGTCTGGCCGAAGAAGGAAGACGGCAGCCCCAGCTTCAAGCTGGAAGACCTGGCGCGGGCCAACGGCCTGATGCACGACGCGGCGCACGACGCGCTCTCCGACGTGCGGGCCACCATCGCCCTGGCCCGGCTGGTGCGCGACCGGCAGCCCAGGCTGTTCGAGTTCGCCTTCGGCCTGCACCGCAAGGACCGGGTGGCGGCCGAACTGGGCCTGCCCTCCACCGCGCAGACCGCCAAGCCTTTCCTGCACGTGTCGGGCATGTTCCCGGCCGACCGCGGCTGCCTGGCGGTGATGTGGCCGCTGGCCCAGCACCCGACCAACAAGAACGAGATCTTGGCCTGGGACCTGGCGCAGGACCCGTCGGTGCTGGCGGGGCTGGATGCCGAGGCGATCCGCCAGCGGGTGTTCTCGCGCGCCGCCGACCTGCCCGAGGGCGTGGCCCGGCTGCCGCTGAAGGGCGTGCACCTCAACAAGTCGCCGATGGTGGTCGGCAACCTGCGCACCCTGTCGCCCGAGATGGCCGCGCGGTGGCAGATCGACCTGGAACAGGCCGGCCGGCACGCGGAGGCCGCCCGGGCACTGCCAGACCTCTCGGCCATCTGGTCCGAGGTGTACCGCCGGCCGCCGGAAGAGGGCCCGCGCGACGTGGACGAAGACCTGTACGGCGGATTCGTCGGCAACGCCGACCGGCGCCGGCTGACTCAGCTGCGCACCCTGGCGCCCGAGGCCCTGGCCGCCGCCCGCACCGGTTTCGACGATCCGCGGCTCGAAGAGTTGCTATTCCGCTACCGCGCGCGCAACTTCCCCGAGACGCTGTCCGAGCAAGATCAGGAGCGCTGGGAGCAGCACCGCACCGAAAAATTGCTCGAAGGCGCGGGCGGCGCCCTCTCGGTGGACGAGTATTTCGCCCGCATCGACGCCCTGGGCGAGACGGCCGACGAGCGCGGCGAAGCCATCCTGGGCGCCCTCTACGACTACGCCGAGGCGGTCGTGCCCGCCGGCTGAGCCAGGAAATCCCCGCCGTGCCGCCCGGCTTTGGCGGAAAATTCCGCATCGGCCGGCGCCCCGCCGCCGGGCACCAGCCTTCGATCCCAGCACCATGACCTCTCGCGGCATCACCACCGACATCGTCCACGCCGGCCGGGCCTTCGGCACCGAACACGGCGGCGTGCACCCCTCGATCCACGTCTCCACCCAGTACGGCTTCGACAAGGTCGACGACCTGATCGGCGTCTTCCAGGGCACGCTCAAGGGCGCCTACAACTATGCCCGCCAGGGCACGCCGACCACCGCGGCGCTCGAGACGCAGCTCGCGCGGCTGGAGGGCGGCGTGGGCGCGGTGAGCTTTGCGACCGGCATGGCGGCGGTCGCGGCCCTGTTCCTGACCCTGCTGCGCGCCGGCGACCACCTGGTGGCCAGCCGCTTCGTCTTCGGCAACACCAACAGCGTGCTCGACACCATCGCCGGCCTGGGCGTGGCGGTGAGCCGGGTCGATGCCACCGCGGTCGAGCACGTCGCCGCGGCCCTGCGGCCCGAGACGCGGATGGTCTTTGTCGAGACCATCGCCAACCCCGGCACGCAGATTCCCGACCTGGAAGCCATCGGTGCGCTCTGCAAGGAGCGCGGCATCCTTTACGTGGTCGACAACACGGTGCTGTCGCCGGCGCTGTTCAAGCCCGCGGTGGTCGGCGCCGGGCTGGTGCTGCATTCGCTCACCAAGACCATCGCCGGCCACGGCAACGCCTTGGGCGGCGCGCTGGTCGATACCGGGCTGTTCGACTGGTCCGCCTACCCCAATATCGCCGCGCCCTACCGCAAGGGCGACGCGCGGCAATGGGGCCTGACCCAGCTGCGCAAGAAAGGGCTGCGCGACATGGGCGCCTCGCTCTCGTCGCAGCACGCCCATGCGATCGCGGTTGGCGCCGAGACGCTCACCCTGCGGCTGAAGCAGGCGAGCGCCACCGCGCTGTCGCTGGCCGGCTTCCTGGAGGCGCATCCGGCGGTGGCACGGGTGCACTACCCGATGCTCGCGTCCCACCCCCAGCACGCGCTGGCGCGCCGGCTGTTCGGCGCAGGCTCGTGGCTGATGGCCTTCGAGCTGCAGGACGCGGAGGACTGCCTGCCCTTCATCGACCGCCTACAGCTGCCGGTCAAGGCGACCGGCCTGGGCGACACCCGCAGCCTGGTGATCCCGGTGGCCCACACCATCTTCTGGGAAGCGGGCGCCGCGGTGCGGGCCGACATGGGCATTGCCGACGGCCTGGTGCGGCTGTCGGTGGGGCTGGAAGACGAGGCCGACTTGCGTGCCGACCTGGAGCAGGCCCTGCGATGATCCGCGAGGGCGGCGGCGCTGCCTTCTCCGGTGCAGCAGGCCTGCTGCGGGAGTTCCGTCTGCGCCCGCCCGCCGATCCGCAGGAAGACGCCGAGATCCGGCGCCGCACCCTGCGCGAACTTTGGCCGATCAACCTCGGCATGCAGATCTACGGCGGCCTCAGCCTGGGGCTGACCCACTGGCTCACCAGCACCGAGCTGGCCGATACCGCGGTGCTCTCGCCGGTCTACTCGCTGCTGCTGCTGAGCTTCGCCATCACGCTGATGTGGCACGACTGGACGGGTCTGTGCATCGGCCGGTTCCTGTGCCTCGTGGCGGTGGTGGTGGGCCTGCGCATCAGCATCCAGCAGACGGGCAACCCGTATTTCTGGCCGATCCCGGTGGCTTTGGTGATGGGGCTGACCACCGCGATCGCCTACGACCACATGGGCGAGTACACCGCCAGCAACCTGCTGTGCTGGGGCATCCTGTGCGACTGGGGCCTGGTCGACAACGGCCACCCCGAGCAGGCGTCGCGCATCGCGCTGTTGATGGTGTCGGGCATCGTCCTCGGCATCGCGGTGAACATGCTGCTGACGCTGTCGCGGCGCCGTGCGCACCGGCTCAACCTGCACATGGCACGGATGGCCCACCGCGATTTCCTGACCGGCATCCGCAACCGGCGCAGCTTTCTCGAGGTGGTGGAGGCCGACCTGAAGGCCCGGCCCGACGTGCACCGCTACTGCCTGATGCTGGACGTGGACAACTTCAAAAAGATCAACGACGACTTCGGCCATGCGGTCGGGGACGGGGTGCTGGTCGACATCGCCGGAACCATCCGCCGCGTGGCCGGCGACCAGCACCACGGCCGCCTGGGCGGAGAGGAGTTCGGAATCATCGTGGCCGGACTGCAGTACGACGAGGTCCGTGCGTTCGCGGCCCGCATGGTCGCCGAGATCGCCGCGATGTCGGTGCGCGGCCGGCCGCTGTCGGTCAGCATCGGCCTGGCCCGTTGCGCCGCGGGCATCGCCCTGGCCCAGACGATGCAGCGCGCCGACCGCGCCCTGTACCAGGCGAAGACCGCCGGCAAGAACCGCTACGTGGCCGAAGCGCCGCCGTTGGGGCTGGTGGTCTAGGGCGTCCGGACCGCCCACTAGGCCGCCTCAGCGCGACCAGCGCTTGGCGGCCTTCTGCTCCAGGGTGATCTCCACGGCTTTCTGCACCGCCGGCTGGCCGGTCTGCGGGTCGATGTCGACCATGTCCTCCAGCGCCAGGTCTTTCACCTCGCCGCCGGTCTTGTTCTCGAGGTCTTCCAAAACGGCGCCGATGGCTTTTTCTGCCTCGGCGACGGCAGCGGGGGTAGGGGTGGTCATGCGGGGTCCCGGCGGGATGGTGATGGGTCGATTGTCCGTTCGCCGCCGACGCACGGCGTGTCGGCCGGTCGGTGTGTCCGCCTGTCGGTCGGCTTCTTTCCGTCGCCTGCCGGATGAGGGGCCGAATGCGCTTCTGGCCGGCATTACGCGCCGACCTTGTGCTATCGAAGTCGTAGCATCAGCGGCCGCCGGGCCGGTGCAGCCTGTCGACCCGGGACGGTCGGCCCGGCAGGTGGAGCGCGGCCGTGGCCGGCGGGTTCTCGGCCAGCAGCCGGCCACGGCGGAACACCTTGAGGCGGGTCGCGCGCAGGCGCAGGGCCTCGACCGGGTCGCGGGCCTGCAGCAACACGAAGTCGGCGTGGCAGCCCGGGACCAGGCCGTACCCCTCCAGCCCCATGATCCGGGCCGGGGTGGTGGTGACCGCCTCGAAGCACTGGCGCATCGCCGCCTGGCTGGTCATCTGCGCCACGTGCAGGCCCATGTGGGCCACGTCCAACATGTCGGCCGAGCCCAGGCTGTACCAGGGATCCATGCAGCAATCCTGGCCGAAGGCGACCGGCACGCCGTGGGCCAGCAGCTCGGGGACCCGGGTCATGCCGCGGCGCTTGGGGTAGGTGTCGTGCCGGCCCTGCAGCGTGATGTTGATCAGCGGGTTGGCGATCACGTTCACGCCGCTCTCGGCCAGCAGGGGCAGCAGCTTGCTGACGTAGTAGTTGTCCATCGAATGCATCGAGGTGCAGTGCGATCCGGTCACCCGGCCCTGCAGGCCGAGCCGCAGCGCCTCGGCGGCCAGCGTCTCGATATGGCGCGACAGCGGGTCGTCGGTCTCGTCGCAGTGCATGTCGACCGGCAGGCCCCGCTCGGCCGCCAGCTCGCAGAGCAGGCGCACGCTCTCGGCACCGGCCGCCATCGTCCGCTCGAAATGCGGGATGCCGCCGACCACCTGCACCCCCATGTCGAGCGCCCGCTTCAGGCTGCGCAGGCCGCCCGGGGTGCGCAGCACGCCGTCCTGCGGAAACGCGACCAGCTGCAGATCCAGGTAGGGCGCCACCCGCTTCTGCACGTCGAGCAGCGCCGCGACCGTGACCAGCCGCGGGTCGCTGGTGTCGACATGGCTGCGGATCGCCAGCAGCCCCCGCGACACCGCCCAATCGCAGTAGGCCAGGGCACGCTCCACCAGCGCCTCGTGTGTCAGCTGGGGCTTCAGCTCGCCCCACAGCGCGATGCCTTCGAGCAGCGTGCCGCTGGCATTGACGCGGGGCAGGCCGTAGCTCAGCGTCGCATCCAGGTGGAAATGCGCATCCACGAAGGGCGGGCTGACCAGCTGGCCCTGCGCGTCGAGGGTTTCGGCGGCGTCCGCCTGCAGGCCGGCTGCGACGTCGACGATGCGCCCGTCGCGCACCGCGATCGACATGTCGGTGCGGCCGTCGGGCAGGGTGGCGTGGGTGACGAGCAGTTGGAGCATGGGTGAGGACTTTAAGTGGCTGGGGACCTGGCGCCAGTACGGGCGGTCGGCACAGGGCTGGGCGAAGGCCGATGCTGCGACCGCTCTGGCAAGCGGCCTGCAAGCGGCGGTACGCGCGACCGAGGGGGACGGTTGACCGTGCCCCTTCGCGCCGTTGTCGTAGTGGTTGTAGGACAACACCGCGATAAACATGAACGTCAGATGAAAAGTATGTGGAGAATGTTTGAATGGGTTTCCAGGTGATGGGTTGTGTACCGCGGTTCGTCCTCGCCGCTACCGGCCTTTCGGTCATCGCAGACGCTGCCTCCCGGCCCAGCAATGTCTGCAGAAATGGCCATTTCCATACGTGCAAGCTATACGGGAAACCATGGGGAGTGTGAAATGAGGGACGAATTACGGCATATCGCCTTGAGCGTCAGCGAACCGCGACCGGGCGTGTTCTGCTGGGTCATGCTGGAAGATGCCGGCGGTACCGGCGCCTGGACCGAGATCGAGAAGTCCGACATCTGCTACTCCAGCTACCTGGGCGCGTTGGGTGGCGGCGTGTTCGAACTGGACCTGATGGGCATCGGATCGCGCGGCCCGCGCACGTCGATGTCGCAGGGGCCGGAGGCGGGGCCCCTGCGCGACGCGGGCTGGGGCGTTCCCCAGTAGAAGAGCGCCGCCCGCATTCCGACCGGTTGGCCCGGTGCGGCCGACCGCCCGGTCCCCCTGGCCGGGGGCGCACGCCCCGCTGCGAACCGTGCCGACGACCATGTCGATCCCGTCACCGCTCGCCCCGGCGATACGGCCGCATCAGGGCCTGCGGATACGCCGCCTTCCGCGCCACCAGCACCAGCGCCAGGATCGACAGCAGGTAGGGCAGCATCAGGTACAGCTGGTACGGCACCACCGTCTCCCCGCCCGCCTGTTGCAGCCGCAGCTGCAGCGCATCGAAGAAGGCGAACAGCAGTGCCCCCAGCAAGGCCTTGCCCGGCCGCCACGAGGCGAACACCACCAGCGCCACGCACACCCAGCCCCGCCCGTTGACCATGTTGAAGAAGAAGGCGTTGAACGCCGACAGCGTCAGGAACGACCCCGCTACGCCCATCAGCGCCGAGCCCGCCACGACCGCGCCGGTGCGCACCGGCGCCACCGGCACGCCCTGGCTCTCGGCGGCCTGCGGGTTCTCGCCCACCATCCGCACCGCCAGGCCGAGCGGCGTGCGGTAGAGCACCCAGGCCAGGGCCGGTACCAGCAGCAGGGCGGCCAGGGTCGGTGCGGTGGAGGCCGACAGCACTGGCAGGCCCCCCAGGTCCAGCGGCGCGAAGGGCATGACCGTCGGCGGCGTGTTCACCTTGGGGAACGACACCCGGTAGCCGTAGTAGCTGAGCGAGGTCGCCAGCAGGGTGATGCCCAGTCCGCACACATGCTGCGACAGCGCCAACCCCACGGTGAGGGCCGCATGCAGCAATCCGAAGGCCGCTCCGACCAGCGCCGCCACCGCCACGCCGCCCCAGAGCGGCAATCCCTGGTACACCGCCAGCCAACCGGCGAACGCGCCGGCGACCATGATCCCTTCGATGCCCAGGTGGAGCACGCCGGCGCGCTCGCAGAGCAGCACGCCCAGCGTGCCGAACACCAGCGGCGTAGCGATGCGCAGCACCGCCGTCCAGAACGCGGCGGTGCCGAGGATGTCGAGGAGCTCGGTCATGGCAAGGCGGCACCGGAGGCGCCGTGGTGCAGCAAGGCTGTGCTACGAAAAAAATAGCTGCAGGCCGGCGCGGGACGCCGGCCCGGGCCCTGGATGGCTCGCAAAAAGCCGCTCATCGCCAGCGCACCCGGTACTGCGCACCGAGCGAGGCCACCAGCACCGACAGCAGCGATGCGCTGACGATCACGTCGGCGATGTAGGTCGGCACGCCCACCGCGCGGCTCATGCTGTCGGCGCCCACCTGCACGCCCGCGACGAACACCGCGGCCGCCACCACCCCCAGCGGATGCAGCGCGGCCAGCATCGCGATCACGATGCCGGTGTAGCCGTAGCCGGGCGACATGTCGAGGGTGACGTAGCCGGTGCGGCCCGCCACCTCCACCGCCCCGGCCAAGCCTGCCAGCGCGCCCGACAGCATCGCCACAAGCACCACGGTGCGGGTGACCGGTACGCCCGCGAAGCCAGCCGCCCGCGGATTGGCGCCCAGCGCCCGGATGCCGAAGCCCGCCACCGAACGCTGCAGCAGCAGCCACAGCGCCACCGCCAGTCCGCAGGCGATGAGCAGGCCGGTGTGCACCCGGTTCTGCGGCACCAGCTTCGACAGCTCCACCTGCTCCTGCAGCGCCACGCTCTGCGGCCATCCGAGGGCGGTCGGGTCCTTCATCGGTCCGTCGAGCAGGGCCGACACCGCCAGCAGCGCGACGAAGTTCAGCAGCAGCGTCGTGACCACCTCGTCCACGCCCAGGTGGCGTTTCAGCAGCGCTGGCCCCAGCAGCAGCAGGGCGCCGGCCAGCGCCGCTGCGGCCAGCATGGTCGGCAACAGCAGCCACGCCGGCCACTCCAGCCCGGTGCCGCCGTGCAGGCCGCCCACTGCCACCGCGGCCAGGGCGCCGGCGTACAGCTGGCCCTCGGCCCCGATGTTGAACAGCCGGGCGCGGAACGCCACCGCCGCGGCCAGGCCGGTGAGGATCAGCGGGACCGCCCGGGTCAGCGTCTCGCTCCAGGCGAACACCGAGCCGAAGCCGCCCTGCAGCAGCAGCGCGTAGGTGCGTCCGACCGGCGCGCCGGCCCAGCGCACCAGCAGCGTGCCGACCAGCAGGGTGAAGCCGATGGCGGCGACCGAGGCGATGCCGAGTGCCAGCGGCGACGCGCGGTGGCGTTTTTCCAGCCTCATGCGGCGGTCTCCGGAAAAGCGGGCGCGGCTGCCGTCGAATCGGGCACCGCGCCCGCGCCGGCCATCGCCAGGCCGATCGTGTCGCGGCTCCAGGCGGCCGCCGGCAGGGCGGCGCTCAGCCGGCCCTCGTGCATCACCGCGATGCGGTCGCCCATCGCCATCACCTCGTCCAGGTCGTCGGAGACCAGCAGCACCGCGGCGCCGGCGTCGCGGGCGGCGAGTATCTGCGCCTGCACGTACGCCACCGCGCCGATGTCGAGGCCCCAGGTCGGCTGGTGCGCCACCACCAGCTGCAGCGGGGCGCCGTCGCCCGGCGGCGGACGCAGCGCCCGGCCGAGGATGAGCTTCTGCATGTTGCCGCCGGAGAGCGACCGGGCCGGGGTGTCGGGCCCGCCGCCGCGCACGTCGAAGGCCTGCACGATGTCGGCGGCATGGGCCCGCGCCGCCGCGCGTCGCACCCAGCCGCCGCGCGAGAACGCCCGGCCGCGCAGCCGCTCCGAAACCGCGTTCTCCCAGATCGGCAGCTCGCCCACCACGCCCACGGCGTGGCGGTCCTCGGGGATGCGGGCCACGCCCTGCCGCACCAGCCGGGCGGGGGAGGGCGGCAGCGGACCGTCGCCCAGCAGGGCCCGGCCGGCCACTGCGCGGCGGGTGCCGCAGAGCAGCTCGGCCAGTGCCACCTGGCCGTTGCCCGAGACGCCCGCCACCGCGACGATCTCGCCGCGCCGCAACTGCAGCGACACGCCGCGCAGCCGGTCGCGCGCGCTGCCGGCGGTATGCACCGCCTCCAGCGTGCAGACCGGCGCGCCGACCGCCGTGGCGGGCCGCTGTCCGGCGGGCTGCAGCGCCCGGCCCACCATCCAGGCGGCGAGCTGGGCGGCGCTGGTGCCGGCCGCCGGCGCCTCTGCCACCAGCCGGCCGCCGCGCAGCACCGCCAGCCGGTCGGACACGCGCAGCACCTCGGCCAGCTTGTGGCTGATGAAGATCACCGACAGGCCCTGCGCCACCATCTGCGCCAGGGTGGCGAAGAGCGATTCGCTCTCCTGCGGCGTGAGCACCGCGGTCGGTTCGTCCAGGATCAGGATGCGGGCGCCGCGGTAGAGCGCCTTGAGTATCTCGACCCGCTGCCGCTCGCCGACCGAGAGCGCGCCGATGCGCGCGTCCGGGTCCACCCGCAGGCCGAAACGCTCGCCCACCGCCTGCAGCCGCTGCCGCGCCGCCGACCGGCGCGAGAACGGCCACCACAGCGGCTCGGTGCCCAGCACCACGTTGTCGAGCACCGAGAGGTTGTCGGCCAGGGTGAAGTGCTGGTGCACCATGCCGATGCCCGCGTCCAGCGCCGCCTGCGGTTGGCCCGGCGCGAGCGGCCGGCCGAAGGCTTCGATGCTGCCGGCATCGGCCCGGTAGTGGCCGAAGAGGATGGACATCAGCGTCGACTTGCCGGCGCCGTTCTCGCCCAGCAGCGCCAGCACCTCGCCGGCATGCAGCGCCAGCGACACGTCGTCGTTGGCGACCACGGTGCCGAAGCGCTTGGTGATGCCCTGCAGCCGCAGCACCGGCGCGCCGCCGGTACCGGCGCGGCGCGCGTGCTGCGCCGCCGGCCCGGCGGCCGCGGCGACCTGCATCCCGCTCACTTCGCGGTGGACTTGGGCTGGCTGTCGTCCACCTTCACGGCGAACCTGCCGGCCAGGATGTCGGCCTCCCGGGCCCGCACCTTGGCCACGATGTCGGCCGGGATCTTCTTCTCGAAGGTGCCGAACGGCGCGAGCGACGCACCCTTGTGCTGCATCGTCGAATACGGGCCGTAGTCCTCGGCCTTGTACGTGCCCGCCTTGACCAGGGCGATGGCGCGGTCGACCGACGGCTCCATGTGCCACAGGGCCGACGCGACCACCGTGTCGGGGTACTGCGCCTGGGTGTCGATGACGTTGCCGATGGCCAGCTTGCCGCGCTCCTTGGCGGCGTCGCTCACGCCGAAGCGCTCCGCATAGAGCACGTCGGCGCCCTTGTCGATCATCGCGAAGGTGGCTTCCTTGGCCTTGGGCGGATCGAACCAGCTGTTGATGAAGCTGATGCTGAACTCGACCTTCGGGTTGGTCTCCTTCGCGCCGGCCATGAACGCCTGCATCAGCCGGTTGACCTCGGGGATCGGAAAGCCGCCGACCATGCCGATGCGGTTGCTCTTGGTCATGCCGCCGGCGACCATGCCGCTCAGGTAGGCGGGCTCCTGGATGTAGTTGTCGAACACCGAGAAGTTGGGGGCCGCCGGCTTGCCCGACGAGCCCATGACGAAGGCCGTCTTGGGGAAGTCCTTGGCCACCTTGCGGGCCGCGGCCTCCACCCCGAACACCTCGCCGAAGACCAGCTGGTTGCCGCCGGTAGCGTACTCGCGCATCACTCGCTCGTAGTCGGCGTTGGCAACGTTCTCGCTGGATTTGTATTCGATCTCGCCGCGGGCCTCGGCCGCCTTCAGCGCCTTGTGGATCCGGCTGACCCACTGCTGTTCGTACGGCACGGTGTAGATCGCGGCCACCTTGAGCCTGGCTGCACCCTGTGCGAGCGAGAGGCCCGGCACTGCGGCCGCGAGGACGGCGGCCACGGCGGCGGCGTGGTGGAGGAAACGGCGGCGGTCGGTCATCGGCGGGGCTCCTGTCGCAAACCTGCGTTTGCTATCGAAAGCAGAGCTGCCGGCCGTCGACCATCGACGGCTGCGGCCCTACTTGGTTCCAAAAATACGGTCGCCCGCGTCGCCCAGGCCCGGCAGGATGTAGCCGTGGCTGTCGAGCTGGCGGTCGACCGCAGCGGTGTAGATCGGCACGTCGGGATGGGCGGCCTGCATCGCGGCCACGCCTTCGGGGCAGGTGAGCAGGCAGACGAACTTGATCGACTTGGGGTTGAGCTTCTTCAACCGGTCGATGGCGAGGATGGCCGAGTTGCCGGTGGCGAGCATCGGGTCGACCACGATCAGGTCGCGCTCCTCGGTCTCGGCGGGCATCTTGAAGTAGTACTCGACCGGCTGCAGCGTGTCGGGATCGCGGTACATGCCGATGTGGCCGACGCGGGCGCCGGGCACGACCGCCATCATCCCGTCGAGGATGCCGGTGCCGGCCCGCAGGATCGAGACGAGCACCAGCTTCTTGCCGTCGATCATCGGCGCCAGCATGGTCTCCATCGGCGTCTCGATCTCGACGTCCTGCAGGGCCATGTCGCGGGTCACCTCGTAGGCCATCAGCGTGCTTACCTCGCCCACCAGCCGGCGAAAGCCGTTGGTGCTGGTGTCCTTCTTGCGCATCAGGGTCAGCTTGTGCTGCACCAGCGGATGCGAGATGACGTGGAGGTTGGGCGATGTGGTGGGCATGGGGTGTGTCCTTGTGGGATGCGGGGCGGGGGAGGGTAGTGCCGGGTCGGCCGCCGCACCAGACAAGGGCGTCTGGTGCGGGATGACGCAAGCGGCATGCCAGAGTGGACCGTTTGGTCGGAAACGGTCCGGAAATTCGGGGCGGCGCAGGATAGCACGGGGGTGCGCGCCGCCCGGACGCGAAAAAGGCCGGCGACCTTTTCGGGTCGCCGGCCTCGTGGCGGGGCCGCGGAGCGGCGCCATGCCGTGCCTCAGGCGGCCTGCTTCAGAAGCTTGTCCAGCGTGACCGGATAGTCGCGCACCCGGATGCCGCAGGCGTTGTAGATCGCGTTGGTCACCGCGGCGCCGGCACCGGAGATGCCCAGCTCGCCGATGCCCTTGCTCTTCAGCGGGTTCGACCACTCGTCGAGTTCGGGCAGGAACACCACTTCGATGTCGGGGATGTCGGCATGCACCGGCACGTGGTACTCGGCCAGGTCGTGGTTGATGAACGAGCCGTAGCGCTTGTCGGTCACCAGCTCCTCGTGCAGCGCGGCACCGACGCCGAAGATCATGCCGCCGATGCACTGGGAACGTGCCGTCTTCTCGTTGAGGATGCGGCCGGCGGCGAACACGCCGAGCATGCGGCGCACCCGTACCTCGTAGGTGTCCATGTTGACGCCCACCTCGACGAAGTGCGCACCGTAGCCGGCTTGGCTGTGCGTCTTCTCGTTCTGGCCGGGCGCCACTTCGCCGATGGCCTCGACCGCGCCCCGCCAGGCAAGATCGACCACCGGCACCGTCTGGGCCCCGTCGGTGAGGGCGCCGTTGGCGATGGTGGCCTTGTCGGGCACCATGCCGGCGCGCTGGGCGAGCTGGGCCCGGATCTTCATGCAGGCGTCGTACACCGAACTGCCCGAGCTGCCGGCGCCCCAGGAGCCGCCCGACCCGGCACCGGCCGGGTAGAGCGTGTCGCCCAGCTCGACCTTGACCTTGTCGAGCGGCACGCCCAGCAAATCTGCCGCGATCTGCGACAGGATCGTGTAGGTGCCGGTTCCGATGTCGGTCATGGCGGTCTGCACCAGCACGTTGCCCGATTCCTGCAGCTGCACCCGTGCCTTGGACTTCATCAGCGGATTGGCCCGCACCGCCGCGGCCACGCCCATGCCGACCCACCAGCGGCCGTCCTGCTGCTGGCGCGGTTGCGCGCTGCGGCGCGACCAGCCGAAGCGGCGGGCGCCGTCTTCCAGGCAGGCCACCAGGCTGCGGCTGGAAAAGGGCACCTTCTTCTCGGGGTCCTGCGACGGCTCGTTCTTGATCCGCAAGGCGACCGGGTCCATGCCCAGGCTGTGGGCCAGTTCGTCCATCGCGTTCTCGAGCGCCAGCATGCCGACGGCTTCGCCGGGTGCCCGCATCGCGGCAGCGGCCACCTTGTCGAGCACGGCCAGGCGGTGGGTGGTCTCGCGGTTGGGTGCGGCGTAGAGCATCCGCGTGCCCAGGCCGGCAGGCTCGTAGGTGCTCTCGTCGGGCAGGTTGTCGCTCCAGGTGTCGTGGCCGACCGCCACCAGGGTGCCGTCGCGGTGCGCGCCCAGGCGCAGGCGCTGCACCGTCTCGCTGCGGCGCGAGGTGTTGAAGAACACCTGCTGGCGCGACTGCACCACCTTCACCGGCATGTCGAGCTTGCGCGCGGCCAGCGCGGCCAGCACCGCCTCGTTGCACACGTCGAGCTTGCCGCCGAATCCGCCACCGATATACGGCGTGACGACGCGGACCTTGTCCTTGGGGATCTTCAGCACGCCGGAGAGGCCTTCGACCGCCCAGTGCGGCATCTGGTTGGCGGTGTGTACCGTCAGGGCGCCGTCCTTCCACTCGGCGATGGTCGCGTGCGGCTCCATGGCGGCGTGCGACTGGTCGGGCGTGGTGTAGGTCACGTCGGTCCTGACTTCGGCCTTGTCGAAGGCGGGGTCGAACTTGCCGACGGCGGTATCGACCGGCTGGCTCGGGTCCGAGGCCTTGGGCTTGCGCGCGGTGTCGACGATGGTCTCGCGGTCGAAACGGCCCTTGGCCTTGCTGTCGTCGGCGTACTTCACCGTCAGCGCCGCCGCGGCGTCGCGTGCCTGCTCGAAGCTGCGGGCCACGACCAGGGCGACCGGCTGACCGTAGTGGTGGATCTCGCGGCCCACCAGCTGCGCCTTGGCGTGCTTGCCCTTGCCCTGCCGGGCGACGTTCTCGTGCGTCAGCACCAGCAGGACGCCGGGCATCCTGCGCACCGCCGATGCGTCGATCGACGCGATGCTGCCCTTGCCGATGGCCGAGCCGACGATCCAGCCGTAGGCCGCCTGCACCTCGTGGTACTCGGCCGCATAGGGGGCCTGCCCGGTGACCTTGAGCCTGCCGTCGACGCGGCTGATCGATTTGCCGACGGTGCCTGCGGCGTTGTCGTCCAGCGCGTTGCGCGGAATGTGTTGGCTGATTTCCATGGGGTTCCTTCGGTCGCGCTCAGGCGCGGGTCGCTTCGTCGAGCACGGCGGTCACGGTGCGGCGCACGAGCGGAATCTTGAAATCGTTGTGGCCCTGGCCCTTGGCGCCGGCGAGCAGTGCATCGGTGGCGGCGGTCCATTTGCCGGCCGAACCGTCGCGTATCGCCGCTTCCGCGGCCGGCTGTCGCCAGGGCTTGTGCGCCACGCCGCCTAGCGCCAGCACGCTGCCGGTCTTGCCGCCCTGCGGCTGCACGATGGCGGCGACCGAGATCAGCGCGAAGGCGTAGGAAGCGCGGTCGCGTACCTTGCGGTAGATCTGTCGTCCGCCCACCGGTGCGGGCAGCACCACAGCGGTGATGACGTCCTGCGGCCCCAGGTTGCTGTCGCGCTCCGGCTCGTTGCCGGGCAGGCGGTGGAAGTCGGCGATCGGGATGGTGCGGCGGCCCGAGGGGCCGTGGGTCTCGACCTGCGCATCCAGCGCGTGCATCGCCACCGCCATGTCGGATGGATGCACAGCGATGCAGGCCTCGCTCGCGCCCAGGATCGCGTGGATCCGGTTCACGCCGCCGATGGCCGCGCACCCACTGCCGGGCTTGCGCTTGTTGCAGGGCATGTGGGTGTCGTAGAAATACGGGCACCGGGTGCGCTGCAACAGGTTGCCGCCGGTGGTCGCCTTGTTGCGCAACTGGGCCGACGCGCCGGAGAGCAGGGCCCGGCTCAGGAGCGGGTAGTCGCGCCGGATGCGCGGGTCGGCCGCCAGCGCCGAGTTGCGCACCATCGCGCCGATCCGTACACCGCCTTCAGGCGTCGCGTCGATGCCGGCCAGCGGCAGGCGGCTCACGTCGACCAGGTGGGCCGGTGTCTCGATCTGCAGCTTCATCAGGTCGAGCAGGTTGGTGCCGCCCGCGATCAGCTTGGTGTCGGGGCGCGATGCGAGCATCTGCGCGGCGGACTCGATCGAGTCGGCGCGGTCGTAGCTGAACTGTTTCATGCCTGGCCTTTCGCGACGACGCGGATGGCCGCGACGATGTTGGGATAGGCCGAGCAGCGGCACAGGTTGCCGCTCATGCGCTCGCGGATTTCGGCGTCGGACAGGGTGGCGTTGCCTTCGAGGCTCTCGCTCACGTTGCTCGGCATGCCGCGGCGGGCTTCGTCGAGCATGCCGACAGCCGAGCAGATCTGGCCGGGGGTGCAGTAGCCGCACTGGAAGCCGTCGTTGTCGATGAAGGCCTGCTGCATCGGGTGCAGTTGCTGGCCACTGGCCAGGCCTTCGACGGTGGTGACCTTGTCGCCGTCGTGCATCACGGCCAGGGTCAGGCAGGAGTTGATCCGCTCGCCGTTGACCAGCACGGTGCAGGCACCGCACTGGCCATGGTCGCAGCCCTTCTTGGTGCCGGTGAGGTGGATGTGCTCGCGCAGGGTGTCGAGCAGGGAGGTGCGGGGATCGAGCTGGAGCGCATGCTCCTTGCCGTTGACCGTGAGGCGCACCGGCAGGGTCGGGCCGTCGGGTGCTACGGGAGCGGGGGCGGGTACTGCAGCGGTCTGGCCGGAAGCACTGTCTGCCGTTCCGACCAGCACGCCCGCGGCGCTGGCGCAGACGGTAGACTGCAGCACCGTGCGCCGGCGAACCGGAACGGCTGGGAGCGAGGAAGCCATGGTGATCCTGTCTTTTATCGTGGGGAAGGACTCGGATGAATCCCTTTCCCCACGATAAGGACCGGCACTTGCGTGGCGCTGTAGGACATTTTCGTCCCGGCGCAACGGACGCCACCCCGCGTGCATCGCCCGGTGGTCCGCCCGGCCACCCGGCGGGCCGGCTACCGCTTGCGGCCGCCGAACAGGCTGCCGAGCACGCCGCGGATGATTTCGCGGCCGACGGTGGTGCCCATGGTGCGCACGGCCGACTTGGCCATCGACTGCGCCAGCCCGTCGCGCTTGCCGCCGCGCGGCCCGGTGCTGCCGAACAGCACGTCGTGCAGGCCGCCCATCAGTCCGCCGTCTCCGGTCTTGCCGGCCGCGCCGGTGCTGCCCGGCATCGGCTGCGCCGCGGTGGCGGTGCGGTCGCGCAGCATCTCGTAGGCCGACACCCGGTCGACCGCCTTCTCGTATACGCCGGCGACCAGGGACTGCGCCATCAACTGGGCGCGGCGCTCGGGCGCGATAGGTCCGAGCAGGCTGGCCGGCGGCAATACGAAGGCGCGGTCGGTCACCGACGGCCGGCCCTGCGCATCGAGCAGGCTGATCAGCGCTTCGCCCACCTGCAGCTCGGTGATCGCCGCTTCGATGTCCAGGCCCGGCTTCTGCCGCATCGTCTGGGCGGTGGCGCGCACCGCCTTCTGGTCGCGCGGGGTGAAGGCGCGCAGGGCATGCTGCACCCGGTTGCCCAGCTGGGCCAGCACGCTGTCGGGAATGTCCAGCGGATTTTGGGTGACGAAGTACACGCCCACGCCCTTCGAGCGCACCAGGCGCACCACCAGCTCGATCCGCTCGACCAGCACCTTGGGCGCGCCGTCGAACAGCAGGTGGGCCTCGTCGAAGAAGAAGACCAGCTTGGGCTTGTCGGGATCGCCGATCTCGGGCAGTTGCTCGAACAGCTCCGACAGCAGCCACAGCAGGAACGTCGCGTAGAGACGGGGCGACTGCATCAGCCGGTCGGCCGCCAGCAGGTTGACCACGCCGCGGCCGTCGCGGGTCTGCAGCAGGTCCTGGATGTCGAGCATCGGCTCGCCGAAGAAGCGGTCGCCGCCCTGGCTCTCGATCTGCAGCAGGCCGCGCTGGATCGCGCCGACGCTGGCGGCGCTCACGTTGCCGTAACTGGTCTTGTAGTCGGCGGCCTGGTCGGCCACGTGCTGCAGCATCGCCCGGAGGTCCTTCAGGTCGAGCAGCAGCAGGCCCTGGTCGTCGGCGATCCGGAAGACGATGTTGAGCACGCCGGCCTGGGTGTCGTTCAGGTCGAGCATGCGGCCGAGCAGCAGCGGGCCCAGGTCGGATACGGTGGCCCGCACCGGGTGGCCGCTCTGCCCGAACACGTCCCAGAAGGTCACCGGGCAGGCGGCCGGCTCCGGCGGCGCGATGCCGCGGCTCTCCAGCACCGCGCGCAGCTTCTCGCCGATGCGGCCCGGCTCGGCGACGCCGGCCAAATCGCCCTTCACGTCGGCCATGAAGACGGGCACGCCGATGCGGGAGAACTGCTCGGCCAGGGTCTGCAGCGTGACCGTCTTGCCGGTGCCGGTGGCCCCGGTGATCAGCCCGTGCCGGTTGGCCAGGGCGGGCAGCATGTCGAACGTGGCATCGGCGTTGCGCGCGATGGTCAGGGGCGGAAGGGCAGAGGCCATCGGCATTCTCGAAGACGGGTGGGGCGCCAGTGTAGCCAGCGGGTGCCGGCCGGCAAGCTCGGCTCCGCGCACCAATCGGCGCGCCCGTCTTCGGTGGACGCTGGTACGCCATGGGCGCCACCACCATGCAAAAGCTGTAGAAATATCCAGTATCCTCGTGCGTTTCGCCGCGGAGCGGTGCGGCCTTCGACCGGCAGCGCATCCGACCGCCCGGCTGCGTGCGATGCGGGCGGTCGCGGCAGGCCGAAAGGTAAAATCGCGCATGGCCCGGACCCCGGGCGACCCTCTGCATCACTAGAAGAGATACCAAGCATGGCCGGACACAGTAAATGGGCGAACATCCAGCACCGCAAGGGGCGGCAGGACGAGAAGCGCGGGAAGGTCTGGACACGCGTCATCCGGGAAATCATGGTGGCCGCACGCGCCGGTGGCGGTGACCTGGGCATCAACCCGCGGCTGCGGCTGGCGGTCGACAAGGCCAAGGCGGTCAACATGCCCGCCGACACCATCAAGCGCAACATCGACAAGGCGACCGGCAACCTCGAAGGCGTGAACTACGAGGAGATCCGCTACGAGGGCTACGGCATCGGCGGCGCCGCCATCATCGTCGACACCATGACCGACAACCGGGTGCGCACCGTGGCCGACGTGCGCCACGCGTTCAGCAAGTACGGCGGCAACATGGGCACCGAAGGCTCGGTGGCCTTCCAGTTCAGGCATGTGGGCCAGCTGGTCTTCGCGCCCGGCACCGACGAGGACAAGGTGATGGAGGTCGCGCTGGAGGCCGGAGCCGACGATGTCGTGACCGACGACGACGGCGCGATCGAGGTGCTGTCGGCGCCCGCCGAGTTCGAGGCGGTGAAGAACGCCCTGGAGGCCGCCGGCCTCGCCGCCGACATGGCGGAAGTCACCATGCGCGGCGAGAACACGATCGACCTGGCCGGCGAAGACGCCGTCCGGATGCAGAAGCTGCTCGACGCCCTCGAAGACATCGACGACGTGCAGGCCGTCTTTCACAACGCAGCGATTTCCGAATGAACCTTCTCTCTTTCCGTGGCGCGGATGCGCTCTTTCCTGCCGTGCGCGAAGCCGGTTCTCGTGGTGGTGCGACCGGAGGTGCGGCATGAAGGTTCTCGTCATCGGCGGCGGTGGCCGCGAACACGCCCTGGCCTGGAAGCTGGCGCAGTCGCCCAAGGTGCAGAAGGTCTTCGTGGCGCCCGGCAACGGCGGCACCGCCCGCGACGCGCAGCTGGAAAACATCGCGATCACCGACGTGCAGGCGCTGCGCGCCTGGGCGCAGGCCGAGAAGATCGGCCTGACGGTGGTCGGCCCCGAGGCTCCCCTGGCCGCCGGCGTGGTGGACGAGTTCCGCGCCCACGGCCTGAAGGTCTTCGGCCCGACCCGGGCGGCCGCGCAGCTGGAAAGCTCCAAGGCGTTCTCCAAGGCCTTCATGCAGCGCCACGGCATTCCGACGGCCGAGTACGACACCTTCACCGACGCCGCCGCGGCCCACGCCTATGTGGACGCCAGGGGCGCGCCGATCGTGGTGAAGGCCGACGGCCTGGCCGCGGGCAAGGGCGTGGTGGTGGCGATGAGCCTGGCCGAGGCGCACGAGGCGATCGACTTCATGCTGGCCGACAACAAGTTCGGCGTGGTGCACAACGCAGGCGGCGCGCGGGTGGTGATCGAGGAGTTCCTGCAGGGCGAGGAAGCCAGTTTCATCGTGCTGTGCGACGGCAGGAACGTCACCGCCCTGGCCACCAGCCAGGACCACAAGCGTCTGCAGGACGGCGACCAGGGCCCCAACACCGGCGGCATGGGCGCATATTCGCCGGCACCGGTGGTGACGGCCGACGTGCACGCCCGCGCGATGCGCGAGATCATCCTGCCGACGATCCGCGGGATGGAAAAGGACGGTATCCCCTACACCGGTTTCCTCTACGCCGGGCTGATGATCGATGCGCAGGGCAAGCCCAAGACGCTCGAATTCAACTGTCGCATGGGCGATCCCGAGACGCAGCCGATCGTGATGCGCCTGAAAAGCGATCTCTCCGAAGTGCTGCTGGCAGCCGCCGAAGGCCGGTTGGATCAGGTCGAGCTGCAGTGGGACCGCCGCGTGGCGCTGGGCGTGGTGATGGCCGCGCACGGCTACCCGCTGGACCCGCGCAAGGGCGACGCCATCCACGGACTGCCCGACGACGAGGACGATGCGATGGTGTTCCACGCTGGCACCGTGCTGGAGGACGGCGTGGTCAAGACCTCCGGCGGCCGGGTGCTCTGCGTGACCGTGCTGGCCGACAACGTGCGCCAGGCGCAGCAGCGTGCCTACGACGTGGCCCGCGGCGTGCATTTCGACGGCGCGCAGTACCGCCGCGACATCGGCTTCAGGGCCCTGCGCGGTTGATGGCGGTCACGGACTCGGCCGGGCAGATGCGCGCCTACCTGGTGGGCCTGCAAGGGCGCATCGTGTCGGCCCTGGAGGCGATCGAGGCCGAGGCCGGCGGCACCGCCGCCTTCGTCACCGATCCGTGGCAGAAGGCGGCCGATGAGCCGCTGCAGGGCGAGGGCATCACCCGCATCCTGGAAGGGGGCGCGGTGTTCGAGCGGGCCGGCTGCGGCTTCTCCCACGTGCGCGGCCCGCGGCTGCCGCCCTCGGCCACCGAGCACCGGCCGCAACTGGCCGGCGCGCCGTTCGAGGCGATGGGCGTGTCGCTGGTCTTCCACCCCCGCAACCCGTATGTGCCGGCGGTGCATATGAACGTCCGGATGATCGCGGCCGGCCATCCCGGCGAGGTGCCGGTCTGCTGGTTCGGCGGCGGCATGGACCTCACGCCGTGCTACGGCTTCGAAGACGATGCGCGCCACTTCCACGCCACCTGCCGCGACGCGCTGGCGCCCTTCGGCGAAGACAAGTACCCGCGCTTCAAGGAATGGTGCGACCGGTATTTCTTCCTGAAGCACCGGCAGGAAGCGCGCGGCATCGGCGGCATCTTCTTCGACGATTTCGCCGAGCTGGGCGCCGAGCGCAGCCAGGCGATGGTGCAGGCGGTGGGCGATGCGTTCCTGGCCGCCTACCTGCCGCTGGTGGCGCGGCGCCAGGACACGGCCTACGGCGAGCGCGAGCGTGACTTCCAGCTCTACCGCCGCGGCCGCTATGTCGAGTTCAACCTGGTCTGGGACCGGGGCACCCACTTCGGCCTGCAGTCGGGCGGGCGCACCGAATCGATCCTGCTCTCGATGCCGCCGTTGACCACCTGGCGCTACGACTACCGCCCCGAGCCAGGGTCGCCCGAGGCGGCGCTGACCACGCACTTCCTGCCGGCGCGGGACTGGGTGTGAGCGCCTCCGCCCCGCGCCGGATCGGCATGTTCGGCGGCGCGTTCGACCCGCCGCACCGGGCGCATGTCGCACTCGCGCAGGCCGCGGTAGCGCAGCTCGGGCTGGACTGCCTGCACGTGTTCCCGACCGGCCATGCGTGGCACAAGACCCGGACGCTGAGCCCTGCCGAAGACCGGCTGGCCATGGTCCGCGCGGCCTTCGTGGGGGAGCCGCACATCACCGTCGACGACCGCGAGATGCGCCGGCCCGGCCCCACCTACACGGCCGATACGCTGAACGAGCTGGCGGCCGAGAATCCGGGCGCCGCGCTGTTCCTGGTGATGGGCGCCGACCAGGCCGCGCGGCTCGGCACCTGGCACGCCTGGGAGGAGATCGTCCGCATTGCTATAATTTCAATAGCTGGACGTCCAAATGCGACGAGCACCAGCGATGTTTTTCATGCGGAACGCCTGCCCGGCGCCCGCATCCGGCAGATCGCACTGCCCGCGCAGGACATCAGCGCCACCGACATTCGCCAGCGCGTAGCCGAGCACCGGGGGATCGACCTTCTGGTCCCGCCTGTCGTTGCAGGCTATATTGACCGACATCACCTTTACCGAACCAACCGATGAGCACCACCAAAACGGAAACCACCGCCAAGAAGGACGTCCAGAAACTTCAGCGCGCCATCGTCGATGGCCTCGAAGACGTCAAGGCGCAGGATATCCAGGTGTTCAACACCGAGAACCTCTCGCCCCTGTTCGAGCGGGTGATCGTGGCCTCGGGAAGCTCCAACCGCCAGACCAAGGCGCTGGCCGCCAGCGTGCGCGATGCGGTGCGCGAAGCCGGCTTCGGCAAGCCCCGCGTCGAAGGTGAAGACAACGGCGAATGGATCATCGTCGACTGCGGCCCCGCCGTGGCGCACATCATGCAGCCGGCGATCCGCCAGTACTACCACCTGGAAGAACTGTGGGGCGAGACGCCGGTGCGCCTCAAGCTGGGCGCCGCCAAGCCGGCGCAGCCGGAAGCAAAGCCGAAGCGCACCCGCAAGGCAGCCGCCGCACCGGAAGTCGCGGCGCGCAAGCCGGGCAAGCCGTCGGTGAAGGCGGCGACGGGCGCTGCCAAGACTGCGGCCGGCAAGACGGCTGCGGCGAAGACTCCAGCTGCCAAGGCGCCTGCGACGCGGTCCACCTCCACCCGGCCAGCGGCCGTCAAGGCGGTGAAGACCGCCGCGGTCAATGTGCCCGCCAAGAAGGTCGTGGCCAAGAAGGCGCCCGCCAAGTCGGTGGCCGGCCAGGACGCCAAGCCGATGCAGGTGCTGGTGGTCAAGCCCACCGTGCGTCCGCCGTCGAAATCCGCTGCCGCGGCCGCGCCGCGCGCGCGCCCGAGCGCCAAGACGGCCGGCCGTGCGGCCGCCGCCAAGACCGCGTCCCCCACGGCTGCCGCCAAGAAGCCTTCGCGGGCCACGTCGAGCAAGCCGGCGCCGAAGAAGTGGTCTCGCATCTGATCCGGTAGCCGGGGGTGAAGGTCTTCATCGTGGCCGTGGGCCAGCGGGTGCCCGCCTGGGCGCAGACGGCCTACGACGATTACGCCAAGCGGTTCCCGCCCGAGATCAAGGTGGAGCTGAAGGCGGTCAAGACCGAACCGCGCGGCTCCAAGTCGCTCGAGACGCTCTATGCCGCCGAGCGCGCCCGGATCGAGGCTGCCATTCCCCGCGGCACCCGCACCGTGGTGCTGGACGAGCGGGGCACCGCGCTCACCACCGTCGCCCTGGCCGCGCGGCTGCAGCAGTGGCAGCTGGGCGGGGACGACGTGGCGCTGGTGATCGGCGGGCCCGACGGGCTCGATCCGGATTTCCGCCGGTCCGCGCACG
This sequence comes from Xylophilus sp. Leaf220, assembly GCF_001421705.1. Lineage (GTDB taxonomy): Bacteria > Pseudomonadota > Gammaproteobacteria > Burkholderiales > Burkholderiaceae_C > Xylophilus. Next base: position 85,669 of record NZ_LMKO01000012.1, read on the forward strand.
AGTCGATCCGCCTCTCCGACATGACCCTGCCGCATGCCTTCGCCCGGGTGCTGCTGATCGAGCAGCTCTACCGTGCCTGGTCGGTCAACGCGGCGCATCCCTACCACCGCGAATAGCCGGCCCGCCGGTCGCGCCCGCCATGACCGAAACCCCCTTCGTCTACCTCGCCTCCCAGAGCCCCCGGCGTGCCCAGCTGCTCGAGCAGATGGGCGTCGCGCACCGGCTGCTGGTGCCGAACGCCCAAGGCGACATCGCCGAAGACGCCGAGGCGATCGAGGCCGTGCGGCCGGGCGAGGCGCCGGCCGCCTACGTGCGCCGGGTCACGTTGGCCAAGCTCGATGCCGCCGTGGCCCGCCTGGCGCGCCGCGGCCTGCCGCCCGCACCGGTGCTGTGCTCCGACACCACCGTGGCCCTGGGCCGCACCATTCTCGGCAAGCCGGCCGACGCGGCGGAGGCGGCGGCGACCCTGCGGCTGCTGTCCGGCACGACGCACCGGGTGCTCACCGCGGTCGCGCTGCAGCACGGCATGCAGCGCCAAGTGGAGGTCAGCGTGTCGCAGGTGCGTTTCGATCCCTTGGGCGATGCGCAGATCGACGCGTACATCGCTTCCGGCGAGCCGTTCGGCAAGGCGGGCGCCTACGGCGTGCAGGGACGGGCCGCCGCGTTCATCCCGCGCATCGCGGGCAGCTATTCGGGCATCATGGGCCTCCCGGTGTACGAGACGGCGGCACTGTTGCGTGCCGCGGGCGTGCTGCCCTGACAAGACCGCTGCTGGAGACGCATGCAACAAGAGATTCTGATCAACTGGTCGCCCCAGGAGACGCGCGTGGCCGTGATCGAGCATGGCGCGGTGCAGGAACTGCACGTCGAGCGGCCGCTGGAGCGAGGGCTGGTCGGCAACGTCTACCTCGGCAAGGTGTCGCGGGTGCTGCCGGGCATGCAGTCGGCCTTCATCGACATCGGTCTGGAGCGTGCCGCTTTCCTGCACGTCGCCGACCTGTGGCATCCGCCGGCCGAGGGCGAATCGCTCACCCAGGCGCGCCAGTCGCAGCCGGTGGTACCGATCGAGAAGCAGGTGTTCGAAGGCCAGGCACTGCTGGTGCAGGTGATCAAGGACGCGATCGGCACCAAGGGCGCGCGCCTCTCCACCCAGATCAGCGTCGCGGGGCGGCTGCTGGTGTTCCTGCCGCAGGACGACCACATCGGCGTGTCGCAGAAGATTCCTGCGGTGCAGCGCGACGCGTTGCGCAAGCGGCTGCAGGCGCTTTCGGGCACCGGCAAGGGCGGCTTCATCCTGCGCACCAACGGCGAGGAATCGAGCGACGCCGAACTGGCCGAGGACATCGCCTACCTGCGCAAGACCTGGGCGCGGATCCGCAAGGCGTCGATGGAGCTGCCGCCGAAATCGCTGCTGCACAACGACCTCGACCTGCTGCAGCGGGTGCTGCGCGACCTGGTGGGCGAGGAGACGCAGACCATCCGCATCGACTCGCAGGAGCAGCACGCGCGGCTGCTGGCCTTCGGCCGCGAATTCATGCCGGCGGCCACGCCCAAGCTGCAGCACTACAAGGGCGAGCGTCCGATCTTCGACCTGTACGCGGTGGACGAGGAAATCGCCCGCGCGCTGGGCCGGCGGGTCGACCTCAAGTCGGGCGGCTACCTGATCGTCGACCAGACCGAGGCGCTGACCACGGTGGACGTGAACACCGGCGGCTTCGTCGGCGCCCGCAATTTCGACGACACCATCTTCAAGACCAACCTGGAAGCGGCGCAGGCGATCGCGCGGCAGCTACGACTGCGCAACCTGGGCGGCATCGTCATCGTCGATTTCATCGACATGGTGCGTCCCGACCACCAGCAGGCGGTGCTGGCCGAGTTCGGCAGGCAGCTGGCGCGCGACCGGGTCAAGACCTCGGCGGGCGGCTTCTCGCCGCTGGGCCTGGTCGAGATGACCCGCAAGCGCACCCGCGAATCGCTGGCCCACATGCTCTGCGAGCCCTGCGCCGTGTGCCAGGGCAAGGGCAGCGTGAAGACCGCCCGCAGCGTGACCTACGACATCCTGCGGGAGATCCTGCGCGAGGCACGGCAGTTCCATCCGCGCGAATTCCGGGTGGTGGCGTCGCCCAAGGTGGTGGAGCTGTTCCTCGACGAGGAAAGCCAGCACCTGGCCAGCCTGTCGGATTTCATCGGCAAGCCGATCTCGCTGCAGGCCGAGACGGCGATGGGGCAGGAGCAGTACGACATCGTGCTGCTGTGAGCCACGGGACCCGGCAGGGCCGGTGAGGGCTCGGACGATCGGGTGGAGCGGTGCCAAGGACCCATCGCCAATCCCGACCGCCCGGGCGGACTGAACGATAGTTTCAAGTATCCATTAGGCCTCTAGCCGGCGTCTGAAGCCGGCTTCTAGCTATTTATTTTGTAGCAAAAGGCCATTGTGGGGGCCCTGCCCGGTCAACAAGCCCCTCCGACCCGACCCGACCCGCCGGTGCAGCGCGGCGCAACGTTCAGGCTTGGACGTCAGGCATGTCCGTCGGCGCTGCCGCAGCTTGCCGTTGCACCGCCGGCGTGTGCAGCCGCGCATACAGCCCGTCGAGGGCCAGCAGCTGGGCATGGGTGCCCTGTTCGGCGATGCGGCCCTGCTGCATCACCACCACCCGGTCGGCGTTCTCGATCGTGCTCAGCCGGTGGGCGATGACCAGGGTGGTGCGGCCCTGCATGACCCGCTGCAGGGCTTGCTGCACCAGGCGCTCCGACGCGTTGTCGAGCGCGGAGGTGGCCTCGTCCAGGATCAGGATCGGCGCGTCCTTGTACAGCGCCCGGGCGATCGCCAGCCGCTGGCGCTGGCCACCCGAGAGCTGCGCCGCGTTGTGGCCAACCTGCGAATCCATGCCCTGCGGCATCGCATCCACATGCGCGGCCAGGTTGGCGGCCTCCAGGCAGTCCTGCAGCCGCTGGCGGTCGACCGGCTGGCCCATGGCCACGTTGGCGGCGACGGTGTCGTTGAGCATCACGACGTCCTGGCTGACCATCGCGAACTGGGCGCGCAGCGCCGGCAGGTGCCAGTCCGCCACGTCGTGGCCCTGCAGGGATACGCTGCCCGCGGTCGGCAGCACGAAACGCGGCAGCAGGTTGGCCAGCGTCGTCTTGCCCGAGCCCGACGGCCCGACGAAGGCGACCACCTCGCCCGGCGCGATCCGCAGGCTGATCCGGTCGAGCGCGGGTGCGCCGTCGTCGCGGTAGGCGACCGTCACCTCGCGCAGTTCGATGCCGCCGCGCGTCGCTGCATCGGCCGCAGCGGGCCGCCAAGTGCCGCCGTCTTCGGTGCGTACCTCCTCCATCAGCAGCAGGCCGCGCTCCAGCGCCGCCACGCCGCGGGTGATCGGCCCGGCCACTTCGGCCAGCCGCCGGATCGGCGCGATCAGCATCAGCATCGCGGTGATGAAGGCGACGAAGCCACCCACGCTGACGCCGGCCGAGGTGACGCCCGCCCGGTCCTGCCAGAGCGCGGTGACGATCACCGCCGACAGCGCGGCCGCCGCCAGCAATTGCGTCAGCGGGGTCATCGAGGCAGACGCGATCGTCGACTTGATCGCCAGCCCGCGCAGCCGCCGGCTCAGGTCGGTGAAGCGGGCGGATTGCGCATCCTGCGCCGCATGCAGCCGCACCATGCGGTGGGCCAGCACGTTCTCCTCCACCACGTAGGCCAGGTCGTCGGTCGCCTTCTGCCCGCTCTTGGTGACGCGGTAGAGCCTGCGCGACAGCGTCTTCATGATCCACGCCACGCCCGGGATCAGCACGCCGACGATCAGCGTCAACTGCCAGTTCAGGTAGAGCAGGTACACCAACAGCGCCACCAGGGTGAAGCCGTCGCGCGAGAGTCCCAGCAGGGCCTGCACCAGCAGCGTGGCGCCGGTCTGCACCTCGTAGACCACCGTGTTCGACAGCGCGCTGGCAGACTGGCGCGAGAAGAGTCCCATCTCGGCAGACAGCAGGTGCTGGAACATCGCGTGCCGCAGCCGCATCATCCCTTCGTTGGCGATGCGGGCCAGCGCGTATTGCGACACGAACTGCGCCGCGCCGCGCACCGCGAACAGGCCGACGATCGCCACCGGCACCATCCACAGCTGAAGCCGTCCCTGCACGAAGCCGCGGTCGAGCAGCGGCTGCATGAAGGCGGGGATCAGGGGCTCGGTGACAGCCGCCACCAGGGTGGCGACGATGGCCAGCCCCCAGGCCGCGCGCTGCCCGCCGAAGTAGGCGGAGAGGCGGCGCAGCCGCGCCATCAGGGTGGGCGCGGCAGCGGGGGTCGCTGGGGCGGGGGAGGGGGCCGCCTGCGCGGGGCCGGCGTCGGTGCTGGGCATGGGCAGCGGATTCTACGGGTGCCGAAATCGCCGGGAGGCCTGAACTTTTTGTGACAGCGGGTCTCAGCCACTGTGTAACATCGCACCTCTGCAACACCGTGGTGTGCCTCGCCTGCGCGACGCGCCGACCAAGCCTTTGCTGCCAATGAAATACCCCAGTCCCGTACCCTCGCCTGACTCCCTTCGTTTTTCCGCCAGGCGCAGAGGTATCGTGGCCTCGCTGGCAGGCGCCTCCGTCCTGCCGGCCTTCGCCCAGTTCCGTGTCGAGATCACCGGCGTCGGCCTGCGCCAGATCCCCATCGCCATCGTGCCGTTCAAGGGCGATGCGCAATCGCCGCAGAAGATCGGCGCCATCGTGTTGGCCGACCTGGAGCGCAGCGGCCAGTTCACCAGCATAGACGCCGCGGGCGAGACGCTCGACGAGACCAGCCGCCCCGACCTGGGCGTGTGGAAGCAGAAGTCGGCCGACGCGGTCGTCGGCGGCAGCGTCACCCGGCAGTCCGATGGCCGTTTCGACGTGCGCTTCCGCCTGTGGGACACCGCCAAAGGGCAGGACCTGGGCGGCCAGAGCTTCGTGGTGCCCGCGGGCGACCTGCGCCTGGCGGCGCACCGCATCTCCGACTACATCTACGAAAAGCTGACCGGCGAGAAGGGCGTGTTCTCGACCCGGATCGCCTACGTCACCAAGGCCGGCTCCAAGTACACGCTGTGGGTGGCCGATGCCGACGGCGAGAACGCGCAGGCCGCGCTGTCGAGCCCCGAGCCGATCATCTCCCCGGCCTGGTCGCCCAACGGCGGGCAGCTGGCCTACGTATCGTTCGAGTCGCGCAAACCGGTCGTCTACGTGCACGAAGTGGCCAGCGGCCGGCGCCGGCTGATCGCCAACTTCCGCGGCTCCAACAGCGCGCCCGCATGGTCGCCCGACGGGTCCTCGCTGGCCGTCACGCTCAGCCGCGACGGCGGCTCGCAGCTCTACACCATCAGCTCCAACGGCGGCGAGCCCAAGCGGCTGATGCAGAGCAGCGGCATCGACACCGAGCCCGTCTTCTCCGCCGACGGCCGCACCATCTACTTCGTGAGCGACCGGGGCGGCGCGCCGCAGATCTACCGCATCGGTGCGTCGGGCGGCAACGCCGAGCGGGTGACCTTCACCGGCTCCTACAACATTTCGCCCACCCTGAGCCCCGACGGCCGGTATCTCGCCTACATTTCGCGCATCGGCGGCGCCTTCAAGCTGCAGGTCATGGAGTTGGCGAGCGGTACGGTGACCTCGATCACCGATTCGTCCGCCGACGAGAACCCCAGCTTCGCTCCCAACGGCCGCCTGATCGTCTACGCCACCTTGCTGCAAGGCCGCGAAGCCCTGATGACCACCACGCTCGACGGAAAGATCAAGGCCCGCCTGGCAGGGCAGGGCGGCGACATCCGCGAGCCGGACTGGGGTCCGTTCCAGAAGCAACCCTGACAGTTTTCCAGTCAATAAACCTAGATATCTCCGGAGGTCACCATGTTCAAGAAAATCGCCCTGGCTCTTGCCATCACCGCACTGGTCGCGGGCTGCAGCTCACCCGTCAAGCTCGACGAAGCACCCGTGACCGACCTGGGCACCAGCGGAAACGCCGGAGCCGGAGCCAACGGCAGCCGTGGCGCGACGTCCGGCGTGGCACCGGTCAACCTCAACGGTGCCGGTGCCGACGCGGCCGGTCCGGTGGGCGTGGCCCGCATCATCTATTTCGACTACGACAGCTACTCGATCAAGCCCGAGTTCCAGTCGGTCATCGAAGCGCATTCGCGTTTCCTGCGTGCCAATTCGCAGCGCCGCGTGTCGGTCGAAGGCCACACCGACGAGCGCGGCGGTCGCGAGTACAACCTGGCCCTTGGCCAGAAGCGCGCAGAAGCCGTGCGCCGTGCGTTCGGCCTGCTGGGCGTGACCGACACCCAGGTCGAGGCAGTGAGCTTCGGCAAGGAGAAGCCGGCGGTGTCGGGCAACGACGAAGCCGCGTTCGCGCAGAACCGCCGCGCCGAGATCTCCTACCGTCAATGATCGGTATCCCAATGACCGGCCGCCGCTGGGCGGCCGTAGCCTTAGCGACCGCCGCTGCCTGCAGCGGCGGTTTTGCGCATGCGGGCTTGTTCGACGACGACGAAGCCCGCCGCGCCATCCTGGAGATTCGCCAGCAGATCGACAACAACCGCGCCCAGATCGGCCGGGTGGGCGACGATCTGAAGCGGTCGAACGAAGAGAACGCACAGCTGCGCCGCAGCCTGCTCACGCTCCAGGGCCAGATCGAGACCCTGCGGGCCGACCAAGCCACGATGCGCGGCCAGAACGAGCAGCTGGTGCGCGACGTGTCCGAGCTGCAAAAGCGGCAGAAGGACATCGCCCAGGGCGTGGACGAGCGCTTGCGTCAGTTCGAACCGGCCAAGGTCAACCTCGACGGCGTGGAGTTCGCAGTCGATCCGAACGAGAAGCGTGATTTCGACGCGGCCCTGGCCGTGTTCCAGAAGGGCGACTTCGCCGGCGCGCAGAGCGCGTTCGATACGTTCATCAAGCGTTATCCGAAAAGCGGCTACACGGTGCAGGCGCTGTTCTGGCTCGGCAACGCGCAGTATGCCAACCGCAACTACCGCGATGCCATCGTCAACTTCCGCTCGCTGCTGTCGCAGGCGCCGAGCCATGCGCGCGCCCCGGAGGCCGCACTGGCTATCGCCAATTGCCAGGCCGAACTGAAGGATGTGAAGGCCGCCCGCAAGACGCTGGAAGACCTGATCAAGGCCTACCCGCAATCCGAAGCCGCCGCAGCGGCCAAGGAACGGCTGTCGCGCCTGAAGTGATGGCGGGGTTGCCGGCATGACCGCCGTGGTCGCGCCCGGCGACATCCCGCCCGCCGCAGGGCTGCCGGAGGAGGCAGACGCGGCACGCCGCTTCGGCGGCCTGGAGCGACTCTACGGCGTGGATGGCGCTCAGCGCATCCGCCGCTCGTGCGTCGCGGTCGTCGGCATCGGCGGTGTCGGTTCCTGGACGGCCGAGGCGCTGGCCCGCAGCGGCGTGGCCGGGCTGGTGCTGATCGACCTCGACCATATTGCCGAATCCAACGTCAACCGCCAGATCCACGCGCTCACGCCCACCGTGGGCCAGGCCAAGATCCTGGCGATGCGCGACCGCATCGCGTTGATCAACCCCGACTGCGTCGTGCACTGCGTCGACGAGTTCGTGGAGCCCGCCAACTGGCCGGGCCTGCTGCCCTGCGCGGTGGATGCGGTGGTGGACGCCTGCGACCAGGTCAAGGCCAAGGTGGCGATGGCCGACTGGGCGCGGCGGCAGGGCAGGCACTTCCCGTTCGTGTCGGTAGGGGCCGCCGGCGGCAAGCGGCAGGCGCACCTGGTGGACTTGGCCGATCTCAGCGCCACCACGCACGACCCGTTGCTGGCCCAACTGCGCTACCGGCTGCGCCGTGCGCACGGCGCCCCGAAGGACGGCAAGCCGATCGGGATCCGCTGCGTCTTCAGCCGGGAAGCGGTGGCGCCGCCGGACGCATCCTGCGCGATCGACGGTAACGGCTCGCTCAACTGCCACGGCTACGGGTCGGTGGTGAGCGTCACCGCCACCTTCGGCATGGTGGCCGCGGGCTGGGTGCTGGACCGCCTGGCCGCGCAAGGCGCGGCGGGTGCGCCGGGCGCGCCGTGAGCCTGCACCGGCCGCGGCCGTCGGGCCGGCCCGCAGCCGACGATCGCACCTGAAAAGACAGCGTTAACATGCGCGTTTTCGGAGCCCTGCAGTGACCCAAGCCCGCGAGACGGTACGGCAGCCCCGCAAGGGCCGGGGGGCGATGACGCTCGCCGATGTGTCCCGTCTGGCGGGCGTCTCGGCGATCACCGTGTCGCGTGCGCTCAATACGCCCGAGCTGGTGTCGGCCGCCACCCGCGAGAAGGTGCGGCTGGCGGTGGAGCGTACCGGCTACGTGCCCAACCTGCTGGCCGGCGGGCTGGCCTCCAACCGCAGCCGGCTGGTCGCGGCGATGGTGCCCACCATCGCCGGCCCGGTGTTCCTGGAGACGGTGCAGTCGCTCACCGAGACGCTGGCGGCCTCGGGCTACCAGCTGCTGCTGGGCCAGAGCGGCTACGACCATTCGCGCGAGGATGCGCTGATCGACGCGATGGTCGGCCGCCGGCCCGACGGCATCGTGCTGACCGGCATCATGCGGTCGGCCGGTGGCCGGCGGCGGCTGATCGCATCGGGCATTCCGGTGGTGGAGACCTGGGACCTGACGCCCACGCCGATCGACATGCTGGTCGGCTTCTCGCACGAGCGGGTGGGTGCGGCCATGGCGCAGTACCTGCTGGGCAAGGGCCGCCGCCGGATGGCGCTGGTCACCGGCGACGACCAGCGTGCCCGCGAGCGGTGCGACAGCTTCCAGCGCACGCTGCGCGCCGCCGGCATGTCCGAGGCGCCGGTCTGCACCGTGCCCGCCCCGACCACCCTGGCCGGCGGCCGCGAGGCGCTCGTTCGTCTGCTGCAGGCGCATCCGCAGATCGACGCGCTCGCCTGCAGCTCGGACGCCCTGGCCCACGGCGCGATCATCGAGGCACAGGTGCGCGGCATCGACGTGCCGGGGAGGATTGGCGTGATGGGTTTCGGCGATCTGGCCTTCGCCCGTCATGCCCATCCCGCGATCACCACGGTGCATATCGACGGCGACGCGATCGGCCGGCAGGCGGCGCGCTTCATCGTCGAGCGCGGCGACGACGCATCGGTCGGGCGGCCGAAGGTCGTGGACATCGGCTTTTCCGTGGTGGAACGCGCCAGCGCCTGAAGACCGGAGGTCGGCCCGGCACGAAGGGTTAACCAGCATGCGCCACAGAAATGACAGCGCTACCATTCGGGCAGTTCCAACCCGGCACCTCGCGGTGCGCATCACTCCATGACTTCTCCCGGCCCCGCCGTACCGCCTGTCGAACCCGCCGCACCAGGGCGCCGCAAGCCCGAAGAACTCCGTTCGCACCGCTGGTACGGCGCCAAGGACCTGCGCAGCTTCGGCCACCGCTCGCGCACCGCGCAGATGGGCTTCTCCCGCGACGACTACCTGGGCAAGCCGGTGATCGGCATCCTCAACACCTGGAGCGACATGAACTCCTGCCACACGCACTTCAAGCAGCGGGTGGAGGAGGTCAAGCGCGGTGTCTGGCAGGCGGGCGGTTTCCCGGTCGAGATCCCGGCGATGAGCCTGGGCGAGGCCTTCCAGAAACCGACCACCATGCTCTACCGCAACCTGCTGGCGATGGAGGCCGAGGAGCTGATCCGCTCCTACCCGGTCGACGGCGTGGTGCTGATGGGCGGCTGCGACAAGACCACGCCCGGCCTGGTGATGGGCGCGCTGGCCAACAACCTGCCGACCATCTTCGTGCCCGCTGGCCCGATGCTGCGCGGCGACTACAAGGGCAGCGTGCTCGGCTCCGGCTCCGACACCTGGAAGTACTGGGCCGAGCTGCGCGCCGGCAACATCACCGAAGACGACTGGCAGGAGGTGGAGGACGGCATCGCCCGCAGCCCCGGCACCTGCATGACCATGGGCACCGCCAGCACCATGACCAGCGCCACCGAGACCCTGGGCCTGACGCTGCCGGGCGCCAGCTCGATCCCGGCGGTCGATTCGCGCCACGCGATGATGGCCACCCACACCGGCAAGCGCATCGTCGAGATGGTGTGGGAAGACCTGAAGCCGCTCGACATCCTCACGCCCGCGTCCTTCGACAACGCGGTGGTCGCGGTGCTGGGCCTGGGCGGCTCGACCAACGCCATCGTGCACCTGATCGCGATGGCGCGGCGCGCCGGCGTGGCGCTGGACCTGGCCCGCTTCGACGCCCTGGCGCGCGGCACGCCGGTCATCGCCAACCTGCGGCCGGGCGGGAAGTACCTGATGGAGGATTTCTACTACGCCGGCGGCCTGCGGGCCTTCCTCAAGGAGATGGGCGAACTCATCGACGGCAGCCAGCGCACGGTCAACGGCTGCACGCTGGCCGAGAACATCGCCGATGCCCAGGTCTACAACACCGACGTGATCCTGCCGCGCGCCGCGCCCAAGCTCGAAAGCGGCGGCCTGGCGGTGCTCTACGGCAACCTGGCGCCCTCGGGTGCGGTGATCAAGCCGGCCGCGATGGAGCAGCACCTGCGCCGCCACACCGGCCCGGCCGTGGTGTTCAAGGACTACAACGACATGGCCGCGCGCATCGACGACCCGGCCTTGCCGGTCACCAAGGACAGCGTGATCGTGCTGCAGAGCGCCGGCCCGCAGGGCGCGCCGGGCATGCCCGAGTGGGGCCAGCTGCCGATCCCGCAGAAGCTCCTGAAGGAGGGCGTGCGCGACATGGTCCGCATCAGCGACGCCCGCATGAGCGGCACCAGCTACGGCGCCTGCGTGCTGCACGTCACGCCCGAATCGCATGTCGGCGGCCCGCTGGCGCTGGTGCGCGACGGCGACCTGGTGACGCTCGACGTCGATGCGCGCCGCATCGCGATGGAAGTGAGCGACGAGGAGATCGCCCGCCGCCGCGCCGCGTGGCAGCGTCCGATCCCCAAGTTCAGCCGCGGCTACGGCGTGATGTTCCTCAAGCATGTGGAGCAGGCCGACACCGGCTGCGATTTCGACTTCCTGGCGCCGGGCTATGTCGATCCCGACACCGCCGCGGCGCTGGCGGCCGCCCACGGCACCGCAGCGGCCGACCGCGACCCCGAGATCCACTGACCAGCGCGTGGCCGGCGAATGCCGGCCCGCCCGCGCGCTTTTGCTTTCCGTCCCACGATCCACACGAGAGACATGCCATGACGACGCACCGCTCCGAACCCTCGCGCACCGCCGGCCGCCGCCGTTTCCTGCAGGCCGCCGCGGCCGCCGCGGCACCCGCCGGCTTGCTGGCCGCCGGCGCCGCACGCGCGCAGGCCGACGGTCCCTGGCCCTCGCGGCCGATCACCTACGTCGTGCCCTTCACCCCGGGCGGCTCCACCGATGTCATTGGCCGCATCGTTGCGCAGAAGCTCACCGAGGCGCTGGGCCAGCCGGTGGTCGTCGACAACAAGCCCGGCGCGGCCGGCGCGGTGGGTGCCAGCTACGTGGCCAAGGCCAAACCCGACGGCTACACCCTCTTCGGCGGCACGATCAGCACCCACGCGATCAACGCCAGCCTCTATCCCCGGCTGCCCTACGACCCAATCAAGGACTTCGACCCGATCTCGCTGGTCGCCTTCCTGCCCAACGTGCTGATGGTCGACCCCAACCTGGGCGTCAACTCGGTCGCCGACCTGGTCGCGCTGCTGAAGAAGGACCCGGCCAAGCGCACCTTCGCCTCCTCCGGCCCCGGCACCTCGACCCACCTGGCGGGCGAGATGCTCGGGGACATCCTGGGGATCAAGCTGACCCACATCGCCTACAAGGGCACGCCGCCGGCGATGCTCGACGTGTCCTCGGGCCAGGTCACCTTCATGTTCGACCAGATGACCGCCGCGCTGCCCCTGGTGCAGGCCGGCAAGCTGAAGCTGCTGGCCGTCACCAGCGCCCGGCGAATGGCGCTGGCGCCCCAGTTGCCGACGATGGTCGAGGCCGGCGTGCCGGGGTTCGAGATGGCCTCGTGGCAGGCCGTCTATGCGCCGCACGGCCTGCCGCCGGCCATCGGGCAGCGGCTCTCCGCCGAGATCAACAAGGCGCTGCTATTGCCCGAGGTGAAGAACAAGCTCACCGAGCAGTTCGGCATGGAGGTGGTCGCCGGATCGCCCGAGCAACTGACCGCGCTGATGCAGAAGGAAATTCCCCGCTGGGGCGCCCTGGTGAAGAAATCCGGCGCCACGGTGAGCTGACCATTTTTCGCAACCCCTCCATCCGATCCATGACCGACTCATCCTCCGCACCCCAGGACTTCCCGGACGCCACCCGCGCGCTGCTGCGCCAGGTCAGCGTCGCCACGCTCTGCACCCAGCTCTTCAAGCGGGGCTTTCGCAACGTCTTCCTGCAGGGCGTCGGCCGTCTGGCCCGGCCTGCCGACGGCGGCAACCTGGTCGGCCCGGCCTACACGATGCGCAACATCCCGGCGCGCGAGGACCTCGACCAGATCAGCGCCTTCGACGACCCGAACCATCCGCAGCGCCGCGGCATCGAGAGCGTGCCCGCAGGCCATGTGCTGGTGATCGACTGCCGGGGCGAGACGCGGGTCGCCTCGGGCGGCCAGATCCTGACCACGCGGCTCAAGGTGCGCGGCGCGGCGGGCCTGGTGTCGGACGGCCCGGTGCGCGACAGCGCCCAGATCGCGCAGATGGACTTCCCGGTGTACTGCGCCGGCGGCAGCGCGCCTCTCAACCTGATCCACCACCATGCGATCGACCTGAACGTGCCGATCGGCTGCGGCGGCGTGCCGGTCTACCCGGGCGACATCGTCGTCGGCGGCGACGAAGGCGTGGTGGTGGTCCCGCGCCACCTGGCCGACGAGGTGGCCCGCGACGCGGTCGAGCAGGAGAAGATGGAGGCCTTCATCCTGGAGCGGGTGGAGGGCGGCGCCCGGCTGGCCGGCACCTACCCGCCGAACGCCGAGACGCGGGCGGCCTACGAGGTGTGGCGGCGGGAGAAGGGCGTCTGACCGGCCGGAAGAGCCTCCGCTGCGCGCCTCGATCGGGCGGCGGCCGTAGTGTGCGGTGTTTTCGACGGCTAGTGCTCCGCCGTCCGCAACCGCTGGCGGCGATTCCTCCACGGTTCTCGGTGCCCGACTGTGTTGTTGTAATGACGCTATTGAATTGATAGCTGCTAGCCGGCGCCACACGCCGGCTACAGGCACTTTTCCTTCAAAAATCGCCGGTGGTGCATCTATCCGGGGGTTTATCGACGCGCCGTTACGATGGTGGCCGCACGCGGAGGCCGGCGCGCATTCGGCCTCCGCTTCTTGTTCTTCACTTTCCTGTCACGCCCGATCTTCATGAAAAACAAAGTCCTCGTCGTCAAGGGTGCACTGCTGCCCGCCCTCGAAGCCCGCCTCGTCGCGCAGTACGACACCGCGCTGCTGCCGCCCGCCGGGCCCGAGCGTGACGCGCTGCTGGCCGCGGAAGGTGCCGGCTTCGAAGGCCTGGCGACGTCGGCCCGGCTCGGTGCCGATGCGGCCCTCATCGCGGCGCTGCCGCAGCTGAAGGTGATCTCCAGCTTCGGCGTCGGCCTGGACGCGCTCGACCTGGAGGCCGCCCGTGCCCGCGGCATCGCCGTGGGCTACACGCCCGACGTGCTCAACGACTGCGTGGCCGACACCGCGTTCGCCCTGCTGATGGACGTGGCCCGCCGCATCAGCGCCGCCGACCGCTTCGTGCGGTGCGGCGACTGGCTGAAGGGCCAGTTCCCCACCGCGACCAAGGTCTCGGGCAAGCGTCTGGGCATCCTGGGCATGGGCCGTATCGGCCGGGTCATCGCCCGCCGCGCCAGCGGCTTCGACATGGAGGTGCGCTACCACAACCGCCGCGCCCTGACCGACGTGGACCACGGCTACGCCGCGTCGCTCAAGGAACTGGCCGAGTGGGCCGATTTCCTGGTCATCGCCAGCGCCGGCGGTGCCGACACCCAGGGCCTGGTCTCCGCCGAGATCCTCGACGCGCTGGGCCCCCAGGGCTACCTCATCAACATCTCGCGCGGCACCGTGGTGGACGAGGCCGCACTGGTCGATGCGCTCACCCACCGGCGCATCGCCGGCGCCGGCCTGGATGTGTTCGAGCGCGAGCCGCAGGTGCCCGCCGCCCTGGTGGCGCTGGACAACGTGGTTCTCCTGCCCCACCTGGCCAGCAACACCCAGGAAACCCGCGCCGCGATGGCGCAGCGGGTGGAGGACAACCTGGCAGCGTTCTTCGCCGGGCGGCCGCTGGTGTCGTCGGCCCTCTAACACGGGCCGGGGCTCCTGCCGGCCGGGAGCGGCGCGGCTGAGCGCCTTGCAGCCGGCGCGCCGGGTCAGCCCGCCAGGCCCCGGCGGCGTGCCGCCAGCGCGAACACACCCACCAGCGCCGACAGCAGCATCACGCCCCATTCCGACAGTGTCGGCACCGAGGTCGCGTTCGGCGCGGCCGACACCGTGGTGGTCGCGGTCGAGCTGTTGTTGCCCGGCACCGCGTCGCCCGGCGCATCCACCGTCGCCGTGTTGGAGAGCGGCGATGCGCCGGTGTAGGGGTTGGCCAGCTTCAGCGTCACCGCGAAGCTGCGCGTCCCATTCACCGCCAACGGGCCGACCAGGCAGGTGACGGTGCCGCCGGCCTCGGTGCAGCCGGCACCCGAGTCGAAGGTGGTACCGGCCGGCAAGGCATCGCGCACCTGCGCACCGTCGCTGGCCAAGGGGCCGTTGTTCCGGACCAGCAGGGTATAGGCCAGGTTTCCGCCGGCGATGCCGGTGGCCGGACCGCTCTTGGTGATCTGCAGATCGGTGGCGATCTGGGCGCGGCGCGTGGTGGTCGATTCAGTGCGGTCGTTGTTGGCCGTCTGGGTTTCCACTTCATTGACCTGCACGGTCACCTTGTTGAAGCCGGTGCCGCTGGTCGAGCCGGCGGCGGTCAGCGACTCTGCCCGCATCTGGTAGGTGACGGTGGCGACGGCGCCGCTGGCGATGCCCGGGAACGAACAGGTCAGCGTGCCGGACGTGGTGCCGATGGCAGGCTCCACGCAGGTGCCTCCGTTGTCGACCGTGAGGGCACCGCGGTAGCTGAACACCGCCGACGGAGCCGATCCGGGCGCCGGGAATACATCGACCATGCGCAGGTTGGTGCCGTAGGAAGGCCCGCCGTTGCTGATCGTGACGGTGTAGGTGGTGGGCTGGCCCAGCTCGACCGGGTCGATGCTGTCCACCTTGTTCACCAGGATGTCGAGCTGCGGCGCCACCACCGCGGTGGAGGTGGTGGCCGAGTTGTTGCCGGTCTGGGTCTCCAGCGTGGCCGTGGTGACGGCGACGTTGTTGACGACGGCGTCGTAGGCGGCGCCCGTTCGGGTGCCCAGAGGGCGCACCCGGTAGGTGGCGGTGTACTGCTGCCCGTTCGGAACGTTCGCCCAGGCGCACACCAGGCTGCCGCCCACCGAATCGACCGCCGGCACGGTGGTGCAGCTGCCGCCGTTGGAGACGCTCACCAGGTTCATGAAGGCGGCGTTGGCCGGCAGGGTGTCGGTGAGACGTACCGTCTGTGCGG
Organism: Xylophilus sp. Leaf220; assembly: GCF_001421705.1. Taxonomy (GTDB): domain Bacteria; phylum Pseudomonadota; class Gammaproteobacteria; order Burkholderiales; family Burkholderiaceae_C; genus Xylophilus. Next base: position 101,215 of record NZ_LMKO01000012.1, read on the forward strand.
TTGAGGGGCCGTCGTTGCGCACCGACGCCTGGTAGGTGATCGGCGCGCCGGCCGGCACGGTGGAAGGCGTGGCCGTCTTCAGGGCCACGATGTCGACCTTGGCGGTCACGGTGCTGCTGACGCTGGAGGTGTTGTTGGTCCGGTCGGTGTCGCCCACCTGGGGCGAGTTCACTGTCGCGGTGTTGCCGCGGCTGCCGGTGTCGACGATGCTGGGCCGGACCACCACCAGCACCGACTGGGTCGTGTTGGGGCCCATCGTGCCCAGGTTGCAGCTCAGTGCCACCGAACTGCCGTTGGTTACGTTGTTCGGGGTGCAGGCGCCCTGGCTGGGCGTGGCCGACTGGAAGCCGCCGGTGCCCACCAGGCTCGCCAGCGTGTCGCTGACGGTCACGTTGGTGGCCGCGGCGGTGCCGTTGTTGGTCACCGTCAGCCGGTACGAGAGGTTCTCCCCGGCTATCACCGTCTCGCTGCCGGCCACGACCGCCTTCTGGATCTGCAGGTCGGCCGAATCGACCACGGCCGTCGCCAGGACGGTGGCACTGCCGCACTGGTTGCCCGGGTTGGTGGACGAGACGGGGAACGTGCCGCTGAGCGACGGGCAGTTGACCGTGTTGGTCGTCGAACCGGCCACGTCGGCCCGCGCGGCAACGATCAGGGTGGAGGTGGCGTTGGCGGCCAGTGCTCCGGTCCGCTGGCAGGTCAGGGTCTGGCCGTTCGTGTTGCAGATCCAGGTGGCGCTGGAACCCGCCGCAGGTGCGGCGACGACGGTGATGCCCGCCGGGATCGTGTCGACCACGGTGATCGTCTGGGTCGCCCCTACCGCCAACGGCCCGTCGTTGGTCACCGGCAGGGTGTAGTTGAAGGTCTGGCCGACCGCCACCGGGAAGCCGGGGCCGGTCTTGCCGACCCGGAGGTTGGCCTCGTTGGTGGAGGTGACGTTGACGGTGGAAGTGTCGTTGGCGGTGTCGGGATCGGTTTCGGGGATCGCGATGGCCGCGGTGTTGGGCACCGAGCCGAGGCCGGTGGCCGTGGCGACGAGCGTGATCGCCGGCATGTTGGTGAAGTTGCCGCCGGCGTAGGGGCCGGGCCGGGTGCAGGTGACGGTGGGGTTGCCCGGCGTGCCGGTGCAGGTCCAGCCCGGGCCGCTGGCCGATACGAAGGCCAGCGACGGGTCGAGCGTATCGGTCACCGTGATCAGGCCGCTGCCGGTCGCGCCCGGCGCCACCCCGCCGTAGAAGCGCGGCGTGAGGGTGTAGCTGACGTTGCTGTTCTGGGCAACCACGGCGGACGGGCGGGTCTTCGTGATGCCCACGTCGGAGCCGGTGGTGGACGCCACGTCGACCGTGTCCGCGTCGTTCGTGCTGTCGCCGTCGGGCATGCGGCTGCCGTCGTTCTTGAAACCGGCGACGGCGAATGCGGCGCTCACCGTGCCCGCCACGTTGGCGACGGCGGGCACCGTCAGCGGCGCGGTGCTCGTGCCGTTGGCCAGGCCGCCGGCGCGGGTGCAGGTCAGGCTGCCCGAACTGCGGGGATAGGCGCCTGCCGGCACCGGAACGCACGACCACCCGGTCCCGCTGGGTGCCGCGGTGATCGAGGCGCCGCTCGGCACCGCGAAGCTGATGGTCTGCGAACCGTCGGAGGGCAGCGCATCGGGACCGTTGTTGGTCGCGACGAGCCGGTAGGTGAAGTTCTGGCCGGCCGTCACGTTGGCGGCCGAGGCGGTCGCGGCGATCGCCAGGTCGGCTGCGGCCACCACGGTGGTGGTGTTGAGACAGCTGCCGCTGCCGGTACAGGTGGCGTTGGTGCGGTCGTTGTTGGTGGCGTTGGGGTCGGGCGTGGTGCTGGTGGCGCCCGCCGTGTTGGTGTAGACGCCCGCGGTGGGCAGTCGGACCCGGATGGCCACCGTCACGAAACTCGTCACCGGCGAGGTGAAGGGCAGGTCGCCCAGCGTGGCGCAGGTGACCTGGCCGTTGTTCTGGCTGCATGTGCCGACCGAGGGCACCGCGCTGACGAAGGTCGCTCCTGGCGGGATCGTGTCGGTCAGCGTGATGCCTGTCGCGGTGTTCGGCCCGTTGTTGTCGATCCGCAGCGTGTAGGTGAAGATTCCACCGGCCGGACCGGGATCGGGACTGTCGGAATGGTTGAGCACCAGATCCGCAGACTGCGCCTGCGCCGTGGCGGCACCGACGAGGCAGGTGGCTGCAAATACGGCTTTCAGGCACACCCGTGCCAGCCGCGAAACGCGTGACGTCATCGACTTCCCCGTTACCTGTCCAGTCGGCAGGGGAAACGTCCCACGCATCGATTCTGCAATTAAGCACTGGTCAAACTCGGGAAATATTAGCATCTGTAACTAATATTTACCCGTTAAGTTATAAATAAATCCGGAATAAACACCATCTTAATATATGGCCGGGTTAAATTATTTCGTCTATACAATGCGGGCGAATCCGGATCGCGGTGATCCGGTCTCGCGCGTGCCGTGAGCCTGGGTTGGTAAGTTCGGCTTGCGATGCAACGCGCGTGGCATGGTGCCGACGCCGACACCTCCGTCTCCCATCATGGGCGAGGCATGCTGCCGGCCTTTCCTAGGATGCCCTTGAACCCTTCTTACTTCTCCCGTCTGGCGGTTGCCACCCTTCTGACCTGGACTCTCGCCGCCTGTGGAGGCGGCGGCAGCGGCTCGGGCGACGTGGGCACGCCGGGAACACCCGCGCCCGCTCCTTCGCCGGCACCCGCGCCGTCGCCCTTGCCCGTTCCCGCGCCGGCACCCACGCCGATCGCCTCTACCGGCAGCTACCGGGAGGCGTCCGTCGGCATTCCCGTCGGTCCGCTCACCTACCTGAACAGCCTCGGATCGGAAGGGTTCACGCCTGTGCGCACGTGGCAGGTCAACAGCCGGGGCGTCATGGCGGACGCCTTCATGCTGGCCAAGGACTCCGCGCGCCCCGATGCCCGCCTGCAGTTCAGGGTCGTGCAGCGTCCTGCGCCCGAGGCGATGCTCGCGCTGCTCAACGCACAGGGCGCGGCCGGCTTCGCCTACAAGACCGTGTCGCGGTACGTCCGGGACGACATCGGCGATTCGTCGGGGGTGTTCTTCGTCGCCGATCTGTCCCGCCGTGCCACCTATGGGTACGAGACCCTGCCCGCCGGCAGCCCGATCGCAAAAGAAGCTTTCCTGAGCCAGCTCAATGCACAGGGCGCGCGGGGATTCCGGTTTTCCGGCTTTTACGGCTTCGTTTCGCCGCCGGGTGCCCACCTCTACAGCAAGGCGTCGGATTCCAGCGCCACCTATGCCTACACGTTCGAGGCCGGCGAGTTCGCCAACGATGCCGACATGCTGCAGCGCCTCAATGCACAGGGTGCGACCGGTCTTCTGTACCGGGGCCGTTTCGCGGTCGACGATGCCCGGACGTTCGTACAGGTCTATGAAAAAAGCTCGCTCCAGGCGGGCGCCCTCGAATATCGCGTCGAGACCCCGCGCCAGGCGCCCGCCGGGAGCCTGAGCCCCCTGGCCTTCGTTACCGCGACGGTGGGCCAGGCCAACGACATGGGCGCGCAGGGCTTCTTCTACCTGGCGCAGGCGGAAGGGCCTCTGGTTTTCAGCTCGGTCTATGTGAAGAATGCGGTGGTCGGCGGCCTCCCCGCATGGGACCTGCCGCTGCGCTAGACGAGGCGCCTGGCCGGCTGCGGGCGCCGCAGGCCAACTGCTGATGCGATGCAGCATGCCGGACATCTGGCAGGGCACCGACCGCATCGGTCAGAATCGGGGCTGGGATACGCGGGTGTAGTTCAATGGCAGAACGGCAGCTTCCCAAGCTGCATACGAGGGTTCGATTCCCTTCACCCGCTCCAATTCCACTGATTGCGGCTGCATCGCCGCGCAGGGTCCGATGACACGGCGACGTCATACGGCCCTTCAACAATCGGCGGCTCCTTCCCAACCCGAGCCCCCATGCCTCGCCATCTCCCGGCCTTCGCCGCGCGTCTTCCGCGCTTCTTCAGTATCTCCCGTCTTTCCATCGCCTGTGCGGCCGCCGTCGTTGCGGCCATCGCCAGCGGATGCGGCGGGGGTGGAGGCGACGCGGTTTCCGCGCCCTCCACGCCGTTCACCCAGGTCAAGGTGCCGACACTGTTGGCACGTTCGGTCTTGCCGGCCGATGCCAGCGTCGAAGGGCCGACCTCCGCCCAGTACATCACCGGCGGCGATCTCGCCAAGGCGCGGGCCTACGGCATCGCCTTGCCGCTGGTGGGCAAGCAGCCGATCCAGGGTTTCTCGGCCGTCGCCGCCGGTCCGGTGGCGGGCTGCTACTACGCGATGCAGGACAACGGTTTCGGCAGCAAGGCCTCGTCTCCCGACGCGCTGCTGCATGTCTATGCGATCCTGGTCGATGCCTCGACGCAGGCGGTGCGGCCGGCGGACTTCGCCACCTGCGCGCCGCGCGGCAGCTTCGACGGCAGCACCTTCATCCGGCTGCGCGACCCGGATCGCCGGCTGGGCTTCTCGCTGGTAGCCGACGGCACGGTCTATCCGGGCACGCCGTCGGCCGGCGGCGCGGCCGTCGCGGTCGATCCGCTGATCAAGGCGCAGCGGCTGCTGACCGGCGGCGACATCGACATCGAGTCGATGGTGGTCGATGCCGACGGCAACTTCTGGTTCGGCGAGGAGTTCGGCCCCTTCCTGGTGAAGACCGACCGTACCGGCAAGGTGCTGCAGCGCGAGATTCCGCTGCCGAACGGCCTGGGGCTGGGCGCCAACCCGCTGGTGCAGACCGCCAGCAATCCGTACATCGGCACCGGCACGGCCAACCTGCCGACTTCGGGCGGCATCGAGAGCCTGGCGATCGACCCGGCGCGCACCCGCCTGTTCACCCTGCTGGAGCGGGAGCTGTCCACCGACACCGACAAGCAGCGCCGCATGCTGAGCGTGTTCGACCTGCGCAGCAACGCGTTCCTGCCCGCACCCTACGCCTACCGCGTCGGCGCCGGCAGCTATGTGAACGAGACCGGCGCCACCGTCGCCGAGGTCTACACGGTCAACGACATGGCCGCGATCAACGACCACGAATTCCTGGTGCTCGAGAAGGACCGCGGCGCCGGCGACGCGCGCACCGGCCTGTTCCCGGCGTCGGGCGCCGCGCGGGTGGCGGCACGCTACAAGAAGGTGTTCCGCGTCGACCTGAACGTGCGCGACGCGTCGGGCTACCTGGTCAAGACCGAGGTGGCCGACCTGATGAACCTGGCCGACCCCGGCCGCATCGGCGGTGCTGCGACGCTGCAGGGCGTGTTCACCTTTCCGATGGAATCGGTGGAGACGGTGCACATCCTGGACGCCAACACGATCCTGGTCGCCAACGACAACAACTACCCCGGCGGCGCCAGCGCGCGCGATCCGAACAAGCCCGACGGCAACGAGTTCATCCTGGTCGGACTGCCGACTGCGCTGAACCTGCAGAAGTAGGGCGGCGGGCAACAGCGGCGTCCGGCGCGCCCCCCCGCCACCGATGGCGGGCCGCCCCGGCACGGCCGGTGCCGGCCCGCACCGGCCCTACAGTTCCACGTGCAGCCGCACGGTACCGATCTTGACCGGCCCGCGGTCGGCGTTGTAGCCGGGGTTGCGGATGTACTGGATGCCGAAGCTCAGGCCCGCCTCGCCGCCGCGCGGCAGGCCGAAGCCGAAGCGGTAGTAGCTCTCGAGGATCGTCTCGGTGCGGTAGCGCAGCCGGCCGTCGCCGACGAAGAAACCGCTGCCGCCGGCGGCCAGGAAATCGCGGTGCGCCTGCGACAGGCCGTTGAGCGCCACGCCCATGCCCAGTGCGTCCATCGGCCGGCCCCAGCGGGCGCCGCCGAAGGTCGCGCCGGCCGAGGCCGAGCGGTCGATCTCAGCGAAGGCGTAGGTCTCCGACTTGCCGTCGTTGGCGGCCAGCCGGGTGAAGACGCCGATGTCGTCGGCGATGTCCTGCTCCAGGTGCACCCCCGCACCCACCTTGCTGCGGCGCTCGCGGATCGGCGCCACGTCGGGCACGGTGCCGTTCTGCGCGCCGTAGGCCAGCGCATCGCGGAAGCCGCCCATCACCGCGACGTTGCGGAACGCCAGCAGCTTGACCGAGCCTTCGCGGCCGGCCAGCGTGTGGCGGCGCTCCAGCTCGATCTGGTCGCCGTAGTGGCGGAACAGGGCGTGGTCGAGCTTCAGGCCGTTGGACTCGATCGGCAGCATGAAGCGGCCGGCGCGCACCGACCAGGTGTCGTCGTGCCGGTAGTCGAGCGCGGCGCCCCAGGAGTAGCCGCGCGAATCGGCCGCGTAGTCGTAGGCGCCGTGCGTCAGGAACGACCAGTTGAGGAACTGGGTGCGGGCGTCATGCGCATGCTTGCTGTCGTCGAACAAGTCGCTGACCGCCAGGTTGCCGGCGGTCAGGGTGATGCGGCGCTTGTCGTAGACGCTGGCGAGCTGGTTGGCGTCGGACGCCACCTGCTCGGTACCGCCGCCCAGGCCCCAGGTATGGCGCACGAAGAGGCGCGCGCGGTAGACGATGGGCGAGGTGCCGGCGGTCTTCTGCAGCTCGCCGTTGGTGAGGCCACCCAGGCCCTGCAGCCGCGAGAGGGGCAGGCCCTGCACCAGCTCGGGGTTGAAGTACAGCTCGGTCGCGCGGCCCAGGCGCAGGCCGATGAAGGCGGTCGAGGTGAAGGAGTAGCTGCGCTCCTGTAGCGGCGACAGGCTGGTGGGACCGGAGTAGGGCGCATCGAAGGCCGGCTTGCGCTGCCAGACGTAGGTGGCCTGGCCGTGCAGGTTCCAGTTCTCCACCGTGAAGTCGGGATCGTCGGCCGCGCGGACGGCGGGCGCGCCGGCCAGCAGCGTCAGGGGCAGCAGCCAGTGCAGGGGGCGCAAGGAGCGCGGGGCGGCACGGCGTGCGGCGGCGCGTGGGGAGAAGGTGGGCAGGTGGGAGGACACGGGCGGCAGCCAGGTACGTCGAAGAAAAAATCAGGCGCCGGCGGCGCTCGCGGACGGCAGTATACGGAGCCGTGTGTGCTTTTTTCGTGACGTTTCGGGCCTGCAGCCGGTGTTGCGCTTCGGCCACCAGCTATGAAATAAATAGCATTCGCACCTCCGCCTGCCGCTTTTGTGTCAGGGAGTGGCCAGCGTCGCCTGCGGCCCCAGCGCGCCGGTGGCGGCCCGCAGGTCCAGCTCGGCCTGCAGCGCGTCTTCCAGCAGGTCGAGGTAGGTGGTCTGCCGCTCGGCCACCGCCTGGAGCGCGTCGATGAATTCCAGGATGCCGCCGCGGCCCAGGGTGTAGGCGTCCTGGGCCATGCGGCGCAGCTCCGGCAGGGGCGCCAGGGCCTCCTGCGCATACCGGTCGGCCAGCGCACGGCGGCGCTGGAACTGGTCGGCGGCGCGCAGCAGCTCGGCCTCGGCTGCGCGCACCACCGCGTCGCGGCGCAGCCGCTGCGCGTCGGCCTCGGCGCGGGCACGGGCGATCGGGCCTTCGTTGCGGTCGAAGAGCGGCACCGTCACCGACACGCCCAGCACCGTGTGGCGGCCGTCCGCGTCGCGCAGCCGGCCCACGCCCACCACCGGCACCGGCCAGGCCTCGCGCCGCTCCAGTTCGATCCGCTGGCGCGCCTGGGCATCTTCGGCGCGGGCGGCGCGCACGGCCGGCAGCCGCTCCTGCGCATCGGCCCACAGCAGGCCGAGCGGCGGAGGCGTCGCGGGCAGGCGGGGCATGCCCTCGGCCTGCGGCTGCCAGCCTGGCGCGCCGGCCAGGGCCGCCAGGCGCGACGCGGCCTGGGCGCGGGCCGCCTGCATCGCCTCGGCCTGGGCCGAGAGGGCGGCGCGTTCCACCGCGACCCGGGTGCGCTCGTAGCGGCTGCGGGCCCCGGCCTCGACCTGGCCGGCGACGATGCGCTCGGCCGCCTCCACATCGGCCAGGGCCTCGCGCCAGCGCCTCTCCCGGGCCTGCGCCACCTGCAGCGCCACGTAGGCCTGGGCGGCGTCGCGCTGCACATCGGCCGTGCCCAGCGCCACCTGTGCCTGCGCCGCGCCGATGCCCAGCTCGGCATTGCGGATGCGCAAGCCGCGCTGGCCGAAGACCGGCAGCGGCTGCTCGATCGCCAGTTCGCGCTCGCCCGGTTCGCCGCGGCGGCCGGGCTGGTGGCGGCCCGAGACGGTCGGGTTGGGCAGCGCACCGGCGGTGATGCGGTCGGCGCGGGCCGCATCGATGCGGGTGCGCTCCGCCGCCAGTGCAGGGCTGCGCCAGCGGACCAGCTCCAGGAATTCCTCGAGCGTGGGGCGGTCGGGCAGCGGGTCGAAGCCCGGCTGCACCGGGAGCGCAGGCGGTGCCTCCAGCACCGTCTCTGCGGCGGCGGCTGGGGCTGCGCCAAAAGCGGCCGCCAAGCCGATGCAGGCTTGCACGACCAGGGTGCGCACCGGCATCGGCGTCGAAAAAATGGATCGTGTCACGGCAGCGGCAGGATGGGTTGGGACGCGGCCGGCGCGGGCGGGGCCGGGGTCGAAGGAGCCGGCGCATCCGCCTCGTCCTCCTGCCCGGCGCGCAGCACCCGCGGCCCGAAGAGCCGGTAGAGCACCGGCAGCAGGAACAGCGCCACCAGCGGCAGCACCGCCGTGCCGCCGACGATCACGGTGGCGAAGGGCTTCTGCGTCTCGCTGCCGACCCCGGTCGAGAGCGCCATCGGCAGAAGCCCCAGCAGCGCCAGCAGCGTGACCAGCAGCACCGAGCGCATCCGCTCGGCCACGCCTTCGACCAGCGCCGGCAGCAGCGCCATGCCTGCGTCGCGCCGCAGGGTCTCGACCGCGCTCAGCACCAGCAGGCCGACCAGGGCCACCTGCCCCAGCAGCGCGATGAAGCCGATGGCCGCGCTGATCGACAGGTCGATGCCGGTCAGGTGCAGCGCCCCCACGCCGCCCACCATAGCGAACGGCGCGGTCAGCAGGATGGTCGCGGCCGAGCGGGCGCTGCCGAGTGCGCCGTAGAGCAGCGCGAAGACGATCAGCAGCGACAGCGGAACCACGATCCGCAGCCGCTGCGCCGCGCGCTGCTGGTTCTCCCACTCGCCGCCCCAGCGGACGAGGTAGCCCTCGGGAATCTCCACCTGCGCCGCCACCGCGGCCAGCGCGTCCTGCACCACCGAGCCGATGTCGCGGCCCGCCACGTTGAACTTGAGGGCCATGAAGCGGGCGTTGCCCTCGCGGAAGATCGACGAGTTGCCCACCTTCACCCCGATGCGGGCCAGCGCATGCAGCGGCACCGTGCCGCCGCCGGGCGCGGCCACCGCGATGTCGCGGATCGCCGCCTCGTCCATCCGGTCGGCATAGGGCAGGCGCACCCGCACCGGCACGCCGTGCTCGCCCTCCCACAGCGTGGTGACGACCCGGCCGGCCAGCGCGATCTCCACCGCGTCCTCGGCCGCCTCGACCGAGATGCCGCGGCGGGCCAGCTCCTGCCGGTCGAACTCGATGTGCAGCTGCGGCGCGGGCGCGTCGCGGTACAGGTCGAGATCGACCACGCCCTCGACCGGCGCGATGGCGGCCTTGGCCTGCTGCAGCCGGGCGCGCAGGATGTCGATGTCGGGGCCGAAGAGCTTCAGTACCACGTGGCCGCGGGCGCCGGAGGTCGATTCCTCCACGCTGTCGCGGATCGGCTGGGCGAAATTGAAGGCCACGCCCGGGATTTCCTGCAGCGCGGCGCGCATCGCATCCACCAGCGCCGCCTTCTGCAGGCCCGGGCGCCAGTCGGCGTGCGGTTTCAGGCGCACCAGTACCTTGGCCATGTTGATCGTCTCGTTGTCGGTGCCCGACTCGGGCCGGCCCTGTTCGCTGATGACGGTGATCGCCTCGGGGAAGGCGCCCAGCCGGCGGCGGATGTCGCGCAGCACCGCGCGGCCGGTCTCCAGCGAGACCGACGGCTCCATCTGCACCAGCACGTAGACGTCGCCTTCGTCGAGCTCCGGCAGGAACTCGGTGCCCAGGGTGGTCGCCGACAGGCCCGCCAGCACCAGCGCGGCCACCGCGCCGGCCAGCACCGCCCAGCGCTGCCGGGCACTGGCCAGCAGCCGGGCCAGCAGGGCCTGGTAGCGGTGGTGCATCCAGTCGAAGATGCGCGGCTCGGCGGCGGCGACGTCCTTCGGCTTCAGCAGCAGGGCGCACAGCGCCGGCACCAGGGTCAGCGCGAAGACCAGCGCACCGACCAGGGCGAAGGTGTAGGTCAGCGCCAGCGGCCGGAAGATGCGGCCCTCGATGCTCTGCAGCGAGAAGACCGGGATCAGCGCCGCGATCACGATCGCCATCGCGAAGAGGGTCGGCCGCGCCACCGCGACGGCCGAGTCGACGATCAGCGCCCGCATGTCGGCCCGGCTCTGCGGCCGCCGCAGCCGGGCGTTGCGCACGATGTTCTCGGTGAGCACCACCGCGCCGTCGACGATGATGCCGAAGTCGATCGCGCCCATCGAGATCAGGTTGGCCGGCATCCCCAGCAGGTGCAGCCCGATGAACGCCACCATCAGCGACATCGGGATCACCGTCGCCACGATCAGGGAGCCGCGCATGCTGCGCAGGAACAGCCACAGCACGCCGACGATCATCACCGCGCCGAACAGCAGGTTGTGGTAGACGGTCGCCAGCGTGTGCGAGACCAGGTCGGAGCGGTCGTAGTTGGTCTCCATCCGCATGCCGCGCGGCAGCACGGTGGCGTTCAGCTCGGCCACCTTCCGGTGGATCTGCTCCAGCACCTTCGACGGGTTCTCGTCGCGCTTCAGCAGCACGATGCCCTGCACCACGTCGTCGTGCTCGTCCATGCCCACCGAGCCCTGGCGGGGCGTGTGCGACTGGGTCACCCGGGCCACGTCGCCCACGGTGACCGGCGTGCCGCCGTCGGCCTTGAGCACCACCGATTCGATGTCGGCCGGCGTCTTCAGCAGGCCGATGCCGCGCACGATCAGCGACTGCTCGCCGCGGCGCAGCAGGCCGCCGCCCACGTTGCGGTTGGACTTGGAGATGGCCTCTACCACGTCGCCCAGGGTCAGGCCCAGGCCCTGCACCCGCATCGGGCTTACCTCGACATGGAACTCCTTGACGAAGCCGCCGATGCTGACCACGTCGGCCACACCCTGCACCTGCTTGAGCATGCGGGTGATGGTCCATTCCTGCTCGGTGCGCAGCTGGGGCAGGGTGTGCCGGTCGCTGTCGAGGCGGTAGTAGAAGATTTTGCCGAGCGGGGTGTAGTCGGGCGCCATCTCGGGCTGCACACCGTCGGGCAACCGGGCCTGCGGCAGCCGCTGGATCACCTCGGCGCGGGCGGCGGCGCTCCGGGTTCCGTCGTCGAAGACCATCGACACCATCGCCAGGCCGAAGTAGCTCTCGGAGCGCAGCGCGGTCAGGCCCGGCGTGCCGTTGAGCACCCGCTCCAGCGGCAGCGTGATCTGCCGCTCGACCTCCTCGGGCGCCAGACCGGGGGCCTGCGCGATGATGCCGACCTGCACGTTGGTGACGTCGGGGTAGGCCTCGATCGCGGTGTTGAGATAGGCGTAGACGCCGTAGAGCGCGACGGCGAGCGTCGCGGTGAGCGCCACCAGGCGGCGGCGCACGGCGAAGGCGATGAGGGCGCGGAGCATGCGGGCGGTCGTCCTCAGAGCAACTGGCTGGCCGCGCCGTCGAGCAGCAGGCCGCCCTTGACCACGATCCGCTCGCCGGGCGCCAGGCCTTCCAGCACTGTGATCGAGCCGCGCACCGGCAGGCCCAGCTTCACGTCGCGCGCCTCGAACAGGGTGCCGGGCGCGTCGTCGCCGGCGGCCGCGGGCTTCTCCACGTACACGATGTTGCGCCGCTCGTCCTTGATCAGCACCGCCGACAGCGGAATGACCAGGCCGGTGGCCCCGGCCACCTCGATGCCCACCCGCGCCAGCGCGCCGGGCCGCAGCCCGGCGGCCGCATCGGCCAGCGCGATGAAGACCGGCGCGCGGCGCGTGTCGGCATTCAGCGCCGCGCCGACCCGCTCCACCCGGCCCCGCACCGGCGTGGCCATCGACGAGAACTGCAGCTGCACCGCCGCGCCCTGGACGATGCCCTCGATGTCGCTCTCGAACACGTCGGCCACCACCCAGAGGGCCGACGGATCGCCGATGGTGAAGAGCGACTCGCCGCCCGGCTCGGCCGTCCTGCCGACGGTCGCGGCGCGGCTCACCACCACGCCGGCGCGCGGCGCGCGCAGCACCAGCGTGTCCTGGCCGCCGGCGCCGACGAAGGCCGCGGCGCGGCCGGCGCGCTGGGATTCGAGCGCCAGCGCATCGACCCGGGCCTGCGCCGCGGCGGTCTCGGACGCGATGCCGACGCCCTTGTCGAGCATGCTGCGCTGGCGCTGCAGCTCCTGCCGGGCCAGCGCCAGTTCCACCCCGGCGCTGGCGCGCTCGGTGCGCAGCCGGCCGGCGTCGGGGCTGGCGAGGGTCGCCAGCGGCGCGCCCGGCTGCACCCGGTCGCCGACCCGGGCGTGCACCTGCGCGATGCGTCCTGCCGCCGGCGCTCCGACGGCGGTGACCCGGTCGTCCTGGAACACCACCCGCGCCGGAGCCCAGACCGTCTGGGTGCTGCTGGTGGCAGAGACGGCCCGGATCTCCAGCACCTGCAGCGATGCCGGCTGCAGCCGTACCTGGCCCGGCGGCAGCAGGGCGGTGCGGGCGGCCGGCGCCTGGGCGGCCTGCGGAGAGGATTCGGCGCCGCAGCCGGCGACGAGCGCGGCCAGGGCCAGGGCACACGCCGCACGGGGCGCGCGCCGGAAGGGGGCAAGCATGGGAAATGTCTCCAACGGCAGGGCATTCGGGCGGTGTGCCCGGCGGCGCAACCGGCGGTGCCACCCACCGGCCGGGGCCCGGCGCACGCGGTGCGCGGCCGGGAGCGGCGGTCGTGTCGCCGTTAATTTTTCGCCTCGGTCCATGCTAGGCGGGGCGGGCCGCGCGGCGCATGAACACTGCATTGCCGTTCGGAAAGGCGGCCGGGCGGCGGCCGCACGGGCGGAGCGGCTCAGGCCTCCAGGCAGGGCAGCTCGATCACCGCCAGCAGGCCGGGTGCGGCGTCCTCCAGCAGCACCTGCCCGCCGTGCAGGCGCACGATCGCCATCGCGCTGGCCAGGCCCAGGCCGAAGCCGGGCACGGCGCCCGGCAGGCGGTGGAAGCGGGTGCCGATCCGGCCGCGGTCGGCCGCCGCGATGCCCGGGCCGTTGTCGCGCACCAGGATGCGGGCGCTGCCGCCGCGGCGCTCCACCCGCACCGCCACCACGGCCCGGGCGCCGTGCTGCCCGGCGTACTTCAACGCGTTGTCGATCAGGTTGGCGGTGGCGCTGGCCAGCAGGTCGCGGTCGCCGCGCACCGTGGCGCTGGGGTCGGTCTGCAGCGTCAGGACGGCGCCCTGCGCCTCGGCCAGCGCGTCGTACAGCTCCACCACGCCGGTCGCGATGTCGTCGAGCGCCAGCGGGCCGAAGCCGTGGCGCCGGGTGCCCGATTCGGCCTCGGCGATCTGCAGCAGCTTGTCGAAGACGACGGTCAGCGCTTCCACCTCCTGCACCGCCTGCGCGGCGGCGGCCTGCACCGCGGCTGCCGGAGTCCCGGGCCGCTGGGCCTGCCGCAGCCCCATCAGCACCCGGGCCAGCGGGGTGCGCAGGTTGTGGGCGATGGTGTTGGAGACATGGCGCACGCCGTCCATCAGCTGTTCGATCCGGTCGAGCATGCGGTTGATGTCGCGGCCGAGGCCGGCGAACTCGTCCGCCTCGTCGGTGCCCGGAATCCGCTGGCCCAGCTCGCCCGCCTCGATCCGGGCGGCGGTGCGGCGGATGGTGGCCACCCGGGCCTCGATGTCGCGCCGGAACAGGTAGGCGCCCACGGCCACCAGCAGCAGCGCCACCAATCCTGCCGCCAGCGTGGCCCGGCCCACCGCCAGTTCCACCTGCCGCAGGTCGTGCAGGTCGCGGCCCACCACCAGCAGCTGGCCGCCGGGCAGGCGCCGCACCAGCACCCGCATGCGGGCGGTGGTGGCGCCGCGCAGGGCCTGCAGGCTGTCGATGCGGTCGTCCGTCGGCCGCCAGCCGGCGCCGGGCGCCAGGTTGCCGGCGATGCGGGCGCCGTCGGCGCCCTGCAGCAGGTACACCTCGCTGTCGCTGTCCACCCCGTCGACCAGGTTCTGCGCGATCTGCTCGGCCACCGCGTCCACGCCGCCCTGCTGCCAGCGGGCCGCGAGGCGCTGTGCGCCCAGGCCGATCTGGCGGTCGAGGTGGTGGCGCTGGCCCAGCACCGCCTGCACGTAGACGACGGTGAGCAGCACCGCCATGAAGAACAGGGTGAGCAGCCCGTACTGCAGCGCCATGCGGAACGCCACCGAGCGCCAGAGGCGGCGCGGGCCGGCCGGCAGCCGGATCACGGCGCGTCCGGCGCGCCGGTGTCGGAGAGCAGGTAGCCCACGCCGCGCACCGTGTGGATCAGGGGCAGCGCGAAACCCGAGTCGACCTTCTGCCGCAGCCGGCTGATCTGCACGTCGATCACGTTGGTCTGCGGGTCGAAGTGGTAGTCCCAGACCGATTCGAGCAGCATGGTGCGGGTGACGACCTGGCGCGCATGGGTCATCAGGTAGCAGAGCAGCCGGAACTCCCGCGGCTGCAGCGCGATGGGGTTGCCGGCACGCTCCACGCTGCGGCGCACCAGGTCGACCTGCAGGTCGGCGATCTGCAGCGTGCGGGCGGCGGGGCCGGCCCCGGCGCGGCGCATCAGGGCATCGACGCGGGCGGCCAGTTCGGAGAAGGCGAAAGGCTTGGCGAGGTAGTCGTCGCCGCCGGCGTTCAGGCCGCGCACCCGCTCGTCGAGTGCCGACAGCGCCGACAGCACCAGCACCGGCGTCTTCTTGCCCAGGTTGCGCAGCGTCGCCAGGATCGCCAAGCCGTCGACCTCGTGCGGCAGCATCCGGTCGAGCACCACCAGGTCCCAGGTCTGCTCCACCGCGCGCTGCAGGCCCTCGACACCGTCACGGCAGACGACCACCTGGTGGCCGCGCTCGCGCAGGCCGTCGGCCACGTAGCGGGCGGTGTCGGCATCGTCCTCGACGACCAGGATGCGCCACATCAGGCGGTGTCCACCGCGCGAACGGCGGGGGCGTGCGGGCAGGGGCGGGGCGGCGGCGGGAGCGTTCGGGCGGGCATCGGGGCGGGGTTCGGTGCACGCGCGGGCAGGCCCGAACCCGGGTGAAAACAACCGAAGATTCTAGGCCGTGCGGCGAGCCGGCCAGGCGGGCCGAGCCGGCCCACCGCTGCGCGACGGTCGGCCGACGGGGCAGGGCGCGGAGCCGCTGTCGAGCGGCATACCGGGTTTCTGCGACGGCTTCATTACCCTTTGGCAATGGAGACCTACTCGCGGGGGTATTGCCGTTTCTGGCATTTAATACGCCCTCTCGCACGCCCGGGGCGACCTGGCCATCCACCTGCCGAACCCGACGTGAACGATCTCAATCTTTCCCTCTTCCATGCCGCGGCGGCCGGGCATGCGCCCCACGCGGCGACCCTCGTGGCGGCGCTGTTCGTGATCGAGTACGCCGGCATGGCGGTGCTGGCGCTGCTGGCGGTCGGCCTGTGGCGCAAGCCCGGCGAACGCCTCACGCTCGTGCTGGTGCTGCTGGCGACGATGCTGGTCTCGTTGATGGCCAAGAACATCGCGCTCGCCATCGGCTTTCCGCGGCCCTTCATGCTCGGGCTGTCGGCGGTGTACCTCGACCATGCGGTGCGGCCGGGGTTCCCCAGCACCCATGCGTCGTCCGGCTTCGCGCTGGCCTTCATGCTGCTGGTGCGGCCGGAGCTGCGGCTGCTGGGCCTGGGGGTGCTGGCACTGCTGGTGCCGACGCTCTGGGCGCGCGTGTACACCGGCCTGCACTTTCCGCGCGATCTCGCGGCCGGCGCGGCGCTGGGGGCCGCGTGCGCGGCGGTGTCGGTGGGGGTGGAGCACCTCTGGCGCGCTCGGCTGCGCCCCGCGCTGGCGGCCCGGTCCGTCCGCCGGGCTGGTGGGGGCACCTGAATTCGCGCAGCCGGTCGGCTTGGCCGCGCCGGCTGCCGGCTCGACAGGGCCGTTTTTCAAGCGAAATAGGCCGGTAGCCGGCGTCCCGTGCTGGCTTCCAGCTATCTAATTCGTAGCGGCCGGCAGACGGGTGGATCGGCCTGCCGTGCCGACGCCCGCAGCGCGCCACTCCCGCGGCCTGCTGCTTCCTGGCCCTAGAAAGCCTGCCGGTACAGCGCCAGCGCATCCGCCTCGGTCACTTCGCGCGGGTTGTTGACCAGCAGGCGGGTCTGCAGCATCGCATCTGCCGCCAGGGTCGGCAGCATGTCCTCGGCCACGCCGTGGTCGCGCAGGCGCATCGGCAGACGGGTGTCTGCGATCAGCGTTTCGACGTGGGCCACGAAGGCCTCGGCGCGGGCCTGTTCGTCGCCCTGCAGGCCGGGCAGCAGCGCGTCGCCCAGCGCGGCGTAGTGGGCGGCGCCCGCCTGGGCGTTGAAGCGCAGCACGTGCGGCAGCACCAGCGCATTGGTCAGGCCGTGCGGCAGGTGGTAGCGGCCGCCCAGGGGATAGGCCAGCGCATGCACCGCGGCCACCGGTGAGTTGGCGAAGGCCTGGCCGGCCAGCATCGCGCCCAGCAGCATCGCCTCGCGCGCGGCCAAGTCGTGGCCGTCGTCGCAGACCTTCTGCAGGTTCTGCGACAGCAGCCGCAGTGCCAGGACGGCCAGGTGGTCCGACAAGGGGTTCTTCAACCGCTTGCCGGTGAAGGCCTCGATCGCGTGGACCATGGCGTCGATGCCGGTGGCCGCGGTCACGGCCGGGGGCAGGCCGGTGGTGAGCGCCGCGTCGAGGATCGCCATGTCGGCGTACAGCTGGCGGGCGACGATGCCGCTCTTGGTGGTCTCGCCGGTGGTGACGATGGCGATCGGCGTCGCCTCGGAACCGGTGCCGGCGGTGGTGGGCATCTGCACCAGCGGCAGGCGCTCGCCCCGGACCTTGTCGATGCCGTACATCTCGGCCAGCGGCTGGTCGGTGGCCAGCAGGATCGCGACCAGCTTGGCCACGTCCATCGAAGAGCCGCCGCCCAGGCCCAGAACGACCTGGGTGCCGAAGGCCCGGGCCTGCGCGGTGACCGCGGCCACCACGTGGTCGGGCGGATCGGCCTGCACGTCGCTCACCACCTGCACCTGCCAGCCGTGGGCGGCCAGGCTGGCCAGCGCCGGGTCGAGCAGGCCGCTCTTCTGCAGGAAGGCGTCGGTCACGACGCAGATGCGGCCAGGCGCGAAGCGCTGGGCGAGCAGGCTGCCGAGCTGCGCGGCGGCGCCGGTCTGCACCACGGTCTGCGGGACGGTCTGGAACTGGAAGGGCTGCATGGAATGTCTCTCCGTTGGGGGCTGCGGCGGGGCCGGCCAGCCGCAAGCGTAGCGCCACCGTGCCCGCGGCGCGACCCGCAGGCGACAGGGCAGGGCGGCCGCGGCCCGGCACGGGCCGGACGGCATGCGACCCGGCGGTAAAATCGCGGGTTGCTCCCCCGTTTGCAGACCCCCATTCCACCCCGTTCCATGACCACGACCACCGCTCCCTTCTCCGTCGCGGACATCCGCAAGACCTTCCTGGATTTCTTCGCTTCCAAGGGCCATACGGTGGTCCCGTCCAGCTCGCTGGTGCCGGGCAACGACCCGACGCTGATGTTCACCAACTCGGGCATGGTGCAGTTCAAGGACGTGTTCCTCGGCACCGACAAGCGGCCCTACCAGCGCGCGACCTCGGTCCAGGCGTGCCTGCGGGCCGGCGGCAAGCACAACGACCTGGAGAACGTGGGCTACACCGCGCGGCACCACACCTTCTTCGAGATGCTGGGCAACTGGAGCTTCGGCGACTACTTCAAGCGCGAATCGCTGAAGTGGGCCTGGGAGCTGCTGACCGAGGTCTACAAGCTCCCGGCCGACCGCCTGCTGGCGACGGTCTACCAAGAAGACGACGAGGCCTACGACATCTGGACCAAGGAGATCGGCCTGCCGCCCGAGCGGGTGATCCGCATCGGCGACAACAAGGGCGGCCGCTACAAGTCCGACAACTTCTGGATGATGGCCGACACCGGCCCCTGCGGCCCCTGCTCCGAGATCTTCTACGACCACGGCGCGCACATCCCCGGCGGCCCGCCCGGCAGTCCCGACGAGGACGGCGACCGCTTCATCGAGATCTGGAACAACGTGTTCATGCAGTTCGACATGGCCGAGGACGGCAGCGTCAAGCGCCTGCCCGCGCCCTGCGTCGACACCGGCATGGGCCTGGAGCGCCTGGCCGCGATCCTGCAGCACGTGCACAGCAACTACGAGATCGATTTGTTCGACGCGCTGGTCAAGGCCGCCGCGCGCGAGACCGGCGAGCAGGACCTGAACAACAAGAGCCTGCGGGTGATCGCCGACCACATCCGCGCCACCTCGTTCCTGGTGGCCGACGGCGTGGTGCCGAGCAACGAGGGCCGCGGCTACGTGCAGCGCCGCATCGTCCGCCGCGCGATCCGCCACGGCTACAAGCTGGGCCAGAAGAAGCCGTTCTTCCACAAGCTGGTGGCCGACCTGGTCGCGCAGATGGGCGACGCCTATCCCAAGCTGAAGGCCGACGAGGCCCGGATCACCGCGATTTTGAAGACCGAGGAAGAGCGCTTCTTCGAGACGCTGGCCAACGGCATGCATATTCTGGAAGAAGAGATTGCTGGCGTTCATGAAAGATCGGGAAGCCGTGGCGATCCGATGGGCGATATACCGTCCGGCACTGGTTGGATGCTGCCTGGCGATATCGCCTTCAAGCTGCACGACACATACGGATTTCCACTCGATCTGACCCAGGACGTTTTGCGCGAAGCGGATCTTTCGGTTGACGAAGTAGGTTTCCGTGCCGCGATGGACAAGCAGAAGGCCGCCGGCCGCGCCGCCGGCAAGTTCAAGATGGACCGCGCGCTCGACTACTCCGGCGAAGGCAACACCTTCACCGGCTACGAGTCGCTGGTCGAGGAGACGGTGCAGGTCGTGGCGCTCTACCACGAGGGTGCGCCGGTGCAGCAGCTGGCCGAGGGCCAAAGCGGCATCGTCGTGCTGAGCACCACGCCCTTCTATTCGGAGAGCGGCGGCCAGGTGGGCGACCAGGGCGTGCTGGCGGCGGAGGGCGTGCAGTTCGGCGTGGAGGACACGCAGAAGATCAAGGCCGACGTGTTCGGCCACCACGGCACCCAGACCCAGGGCGTGCTGACGGTGGGCGACACGGTGGCGGCGCGGGTCGACACCCGGCTGCGCTTCGCCACCCAGCGCAACCACAGCGTCACCCACCTGATGCACAAGGCCCTGCGGGAAGTGCTGGGCGGCCATGTGCAGCAGAAGGGCTCGCTGGTGAACGCCGAGCGCACCCGCTTCGACTTCGCCCACAACGCGCCGGTGACCGATGCCGAGGTACTGGAGATCGAGCGCCGGGTGAACGAGGAGATCCTCGCCAACACCGCCAACCTGATCCGCGTGCTGCCCATCGAGGAAGCGCAGAAGACCGGCGCGATGATGCTTTTTGGCGAAAAATATGGCGAGACGGTGCGGGTGATCGACATCGGCACCAGCCGCGAGCTGTGCGGCGGCACCCATGTGCAGCGCACCGGCGACATCGGCATGTTCAAGGTGGTGGGCGAGAGCGGCGTGGCCGCGGGCGTGCGCCGGATCGAGGCGGTCACCGGCGGCCCGGCGCTGGCCTACCTGCAGCAGCTCGAGTCGACGGTGCAGACGGTCGCCTCGACCCTCAAGGCGCCGACGGCCGACGTGCAGGGCCGGTTGACCCAGGTGCTGGACCAGGTCCGTACGCTAGAGAAGGAACTCGCCGCGCTGAAGGGCAAGCTGGCATCCTCGCAGGGCGACGAACTGGTGGCCCAGGCGGTCGACGTCAACGGCATCCAGGTGCTGGCCGCGCTGCTGCCGGGCGCCGACGCCAAGGCGCTGCGCGACACGCTCGACAAGCTGAAGGACAAGCTCAAGACCGCCGCGATCGTGCTGGCCTCCGCCGAAGGCGGCAAGGTGCAGCTGGCCGCGGGCGTGACGGCCGACAGCGTCGGCAAGGTCAAGGCCGGCGAGCTGGTCAACTTCGTCGCGCAGCAGGTCGGCGGCAAGGGCGGCGGCAAGGCCGACATCGCGATGGCCGGCGGCACCGACCCGACGGCGCTGGCCGCGGCGCTGCAGTCGGTGCGCGGCTGGGTGGCCGAGCGGGTCTGACGGGGCCGACGGGGCATCCGCACCGGATGCTTCTATTTCGATAGCAGGAGGCCGGCGCCGGACGCCGGCTTCCTGCATATCGGGCCTGGATTGTCCAGTTGCGCATCAGCACTGAGGAGGCTTCCGCATCCCGTCGTGCCGGCGGTCCTGTCCGGAGGTGGAGGCACCAAGCAAAAGAGGCGCCGCGGCGCCTCTTTTGTCGTCCGGTCGCGCCAGGGCGGCCGGTTCATGCGGGCCTGGTGGCCCGCCGTCGGTCAGCGACCGTAGGAACGGTTTCCGCCGCCACCGCCGCCGCTGCGGCCGTAGCCACCGCCGCCACCGCCACCGGAGCGGTTTCCACCGCCACCGCCGCCACCGCCGCCGTTACGGCGGCCGCGGCCCAGCATGCTGTCGACGCTGGTGCGCAGCGGATCGGGCTGGCCGGCAGGGCCGCCGACCGACTCGGCACGGCGGTGCGCGACCACGTCGGCGTGCGACGGGCTCGGCGCATTGCCGTGGTGGCGCGGCTGGCGTTCCTCGAAAGGCACGTGGTTGCCACCACCGCCACCGCCGTTGCCGCCGCCGTACTGGCCGCCGCCGCCCTGGCCACCACCGCCGCCGCCTGCGAAGGCCGGACGGGGACCGCGCGGTGCGCGTTGCTGCGGTGCCTGCTGGCCGTAGCCGCCGCCCTGGCCGCCTTGGCCGCCACCACCGCCGCCGCCGCCGCTGCGACCACGGCCCTGGCCGCCACCTCCGCCGCCCGCGCTGCGCTGACCGCCACCGCCGCCGCCGTTACCACCGCCGTTGCCGCCACGCTCGCCCTGGCCGGCCTTGTTCTCGCGGATGCGCTGCAGCATCTCGGTGCGCGCGGCCTTGGCGGCCGCGGCCATCACATCGCGGCTCGGCGGCTTGCCGGCACCGCCCCAGATCGTCTGGCGGCCCATGGCGATCGGCTCGGCCTTCTCGCCGGCTTCGGGGCCGAAGCCGTCGATCACCTGCACCGGGATCTTCTGCTTGGTAAAGCGCTCGATGTCGTACATGAAGCCTTCCTCGTCCATGCACACCAGGCTCACCGCCTCGCCGCTGTTGCCGGCACGGCCGGTGCGGCCGATGCGGTGGACGTAGTCTTCCGACACGTTCGGGATCTCGTAGTTGACGACGTGCGGCAGCTCGTCGATGTCGATGCCGCGGGCCGCGATGTCGGTGGCCACCAGGGCGCGGATCTCGCCGCTCTTGAAGCCCGACAGGGCCTGGGTGCGGGCCGACTGGCTCTTGTTGCCGTGCAGCGCCATCGCCTGGATGCCGCTCTTGGTCAGGTGCTCGGCCACGTTGTTGGCGCCGAACTTGGTGCGGGTGAACACCAGCACCTGGCTCCAGTTGTGCTCGTTGATGATGTGCGCCAGCAGCGCCTTCTTCTTGCCGCGGCCCACCGGGTGGATCACCTGGGTGATGCGCTGCACCGTGGTGTTAGACGGGGTGACCTGGATGCTCTGCGGATTTTTGAGCAGGGTGGCGGCCAGTTCGCGGATCTCGTCGCTGAAGGTGGCGGAGAACAGCAGGCTCTGCTTGTCCTTCGGCACCAGGGCCAGCACCTTCTTCACGTCGTGGATGAAGCCCATGTCGAGCATGCGGTCGGCTTCGTCGAGCACCAGGAACTGCACGGTCGACAGGTCGAGGTTGCCCTGCTGCTGCAGGTCGAGCAGTCGGCCGGGGGTGGCGACCAGCACGTCGACGCCGCGCTTGATGCGGTCGATCTGCGGGTTCATGCCCACGCCGCCGAAGATGACGGTGGAGGAGAGCTTGAGGTACTTGCCGTATTCGCGGACCGATTCCTCGACCTGCGCGGCGAGTTCGCGCGTCGGGGTCAGCACAAGGGCGCGCACGCCCTTGTTGCCGAACTTGCTCTTCGGCGCCTCGGTGGCCTGCATGCGGTGCAGCAGGGGCAGGACGAAGGCGGCCGTCTTGCCGGTGCCGGTCTGGGCGCCGGCGAGGAGGTCGTGCCCTTCGAGCACTGCGGGGATGGCTTGCGCCTGGATGGGAGTGGGCGTTTCGTAGCCCTGTTCGTGAACGGCTTGCAGAATGGCAGGGGCCAGATTCAGATCGTCAAAGGTCATGGAGTAAGCGCCATCCACGGCGCAGTGTTTATCTGCCTGCCGCGGGAGTCGCTGTGCGCTTCCGGGCCAGTCATAGGCAAACAAGGATGGGATATGGGAGCCCGGAATCTGTTCCTTCGTCCCCGGCAGACTGCCGATGTCGCGGGTAACTGCGCCCAACGACCGGGACATTGTCGCACAGCGGGGCCCGCAGCGCCGTATGCGCGGTGGCCTGCGTTAAACTCGTAACACCGCAGGCCCGCCGCCGACGGCCGGCCCCGCCGGTCCGCCCGGTGGCCGCCGGCTCCCGTTTCTTCCGCCGCCGGCATCCGCCGCACCTGCCGCGTGTCCCGCGCCGGCGGTCTCTCCCAATCTCCTCATCTCCAGAAGCACGATGGCCCAATACGTCTACACCATGAACAAGGTCTCCAAGACCGTGCCGCCCAAGCGGCAGATCTTGAAGGACATCTCGCTCTCGTTCTTCCCGGGCGCCAAGATCGGCGTGCTGGGCCTGAACGGCTCGGGCAAGTCGACCCTGCTGAAGATCATGGCCGGCGTGGACAAGGAAATCGAGGGCGAAGCCACCCCGATGCCGGGCCTGACCATCGGCTACCTGGAGCAGGAGCCCAAGCTCAACAACGAGCACACGGTGCGCGAGAGCGTCGAGGAATCGATGGGCGCCGTCTTCGCCGCCAAGGCGCGGCTCGAAGAGGTCTACGTCGCCTACGGCAGCGAGGACGCCGATTTCGACGCGCTTGCCGCCGAGCAGGCCGAGCTGGAGGCGATCATCGCCACCGCCGGCACCGACTCCGAGCACCAGCTGGAGATCGCCGCCGACGCGCTGCGCCTGCCGCCGTGGGACGCCAAGATCGGCCTGCTCTCCGGCGGCGAGAAGCGCCGGGTGGCGCTGTGCCGCCTGCTGCTGTCGAAGCCCGACATGCTGCTGCTCGACGAGCCGACCAACCACCTGGATGCAGAATCGGTCGACTGGCTGGAGGTGTTCCTGAAGCGCTTCTCGGGCACCGTGGTCGCGATCACCCACGATCGCTACTTCCTCGACAACGCGGCCGAGTGGATCCTGGAGCTGGACCGCGGCCGCGGCATCCCGTGGAAGGGCAACTACAGCACCTGGCTCGAGCAGAAGGGCGACCGCCTGGCGCAGGAGCAGAAGAGCGAGGAGGCCCACGCCAAGGCCCTGAAGAAGGAGCTGGAGTGGTCGCGCCAGAACCCCAAGGCCCGCCAGGCCAAGAGCAAGTCGCGGCTGGCCCGCTTCGAGGAACTGAGCGACTTCGAATACCAGAAGCGCAACGAGACCCAGGAAATCTTCATCCCGGTGGGCGACCGCCTGGGCAACCAGGTGTTCGACTTCAACAACGTCAGCAAGTCCTTCGGCGACCGGCTGCTGATCGACAACCTGAGCTTCAGCATCCCGGCAGGCGCCATCGTCGGCATCATCGGCCCGAACGGCGCCGGCAAGTCGACGCTGTTCAAGCTGCTGGCCGGCAAGGAGCAGCCCGACAGCGGCGAGGTGATCGTCGGCTCGACCGTCAAGATGGCCTTCGTCGACCAGCACCGCGACGTGCTGGAGAACGACAAGACCGTCTGGGAAGACATCTCGGGCGGCCTCGACATCCTCAACGTCGGCAAGTTCCAGGTGGCCAGCCGCGCCTACGCGGGTCGCTTCAACTTCAACGGCAGCGACCAGCAGAAGAAGGTCGGCAGCCTGTCGGGCGGCGAGCGCGGACGCCTGCACCTGGCCAAGACGCTGATCGCCGGCGGCAACGTGCTGCTGCTCGACGAGCCGTCGAACGACCTGGACGTGGAAACCCTGCGGGCCCTGGAAGACGCGCTGCTGGAGTTCGCCGGCACCGTGCTGGTCATCAGCCACGACCGCTGGTTCCTCGACCGGATCGCCACCCACATCCTGGCCGCCGAAGGCGACAGCCAGTGGACCTTCTTCGACGGCAACTACCAGGAGTACGAGGCCGACAAGAAGCGCCGCCTGGGCGAAGAAGGCGCCAAGCCCAAGCGCATGCGCTACAAGGCCTTGGGCTGAAGATTCGCGCACAGGGCATGGATACGGCGGCGCGACCGCAGCGCCATGCCCGGTCGCGCCGCCGACACGGTGACGGCCGCGGGTTGCGGCACGCCGCCGCGCCCGGCCGCTGGGGTTATCCTGCAACCTTGTTCCGCGTAGCCCTTGCGCCGATCCGATGAGCACCATGCGAACCGACTCCGAAGCCGCCGCCGCCCTGGCCGCCTACCGTGCCTGCCTGGCGCAGGCGGTGGCGCGCAGTCCGGGCATCCTGGAAAAGCTGCTGGCCGCGGCGCGCGACAGCCTCTACCAGCGATCGCGCCAGCTGGAGCAGTACCAGGGCCGCGGCGCCTATGCCGAAGCCCTGCAGACGCTGAGCGACAACGCGGTTTTCATGGTCCAGCGTTTTCCGATCGAGTTCGAAGAAGCGGTGCGCCATGGCGACGGCAGCGCCGCCAAGGCGCGGGTGCAGCCGCTGGAGCTTTCCCTGGTCGACGATGCGCAGGTGCAGGGCCATGTCGAGCTGACCCGCTCGCACCAGGCGGCCCACCAGGCGCTCGAAGCCCCGCTGGCCGAACTCGACGGGCTGGTGTCTTCGGCACAAGGCCTCTCGCGCATCCAGCCCCAGCGCAATCCGCTGCGCCCCGAGACCTACCTGCGGGCGCTGCAGGCGCTGGTCGACCGCACCCAGGCATCGCTGCAGGTGCGCTCGCTGTGGATGCAGCACCTCACCGCCGCCATGGGCGCCTACCTGAAGTCCGAGTACGAGCAGTTGTCGGCCACGCTGCGCGATGCCGGCGTGTTGCCGGTCGGCTACGAGGCGGTGGCGATCGCGCGCCCGGCGCAAAGGCCGGTGCCCGGGTCGGCAGGCGCCGCGCCGGCAGCAGCGGCCGCCGCGGCGGCCGTGCCCGCGTCCTGGGCGGTGCCGCCCGAGCCGCCGGCCGGCGCACCGGTTTCCGAAGCCGATGCCCGCGGCGTCCTGCGCACCGAAGAGCGGCGGATGCTGGCCGGCCGCATCGCCGAAGAAATCGCCCGCCTGCCGGAGACGGCCCGGGTGCCCGAGGTGGTGCGCGCCTTCGTCCTCGGCCCCTGGTCGCTGGTGATCGCCGAGGCGCAGCTCACCGCACGCGGCGGCGTCGGCGACCCCGAGGGCTACTACGCCCTGGTGCGCCCGCTGCTCTGGAGCGCCCAGCCCGAACTGGGCCGGGCCGACCGGCAGCACCTGACCAGCGTGCTGCACAACCTGTTCTCCCGGCTGCGCGCCGGCCTGGCGAGCATCGCCTGGCCCGAGGAAGAGACCGTCGACGTCTTCCAGGCACTGGTCGATGCGCACCAGGTCGCGCTGCGGCCCGACGGCAGTTCTTTCGCGATCCGCAACCGGCCGCCCGCCGCCATGCCCGATGCCGCGCCGATGGCTGGCGGCACCGGCGACGCACCACCCACCCGGCCCTGGAAAGCCCCGTCACCCGACCTGGCCTTCGCCGAAGGCGCAGCGCCGGGCGCCACGAAGGGCGCCGGTGTCTCCGGCGACGGCGACACGCTGGCACCCGGCGTGCAGGTCGAGTTGCTGCAGGACGGCCACTGGCGCCGGCTGCAGCTGCTGTGGGCCAGCCCGCACGGCTCGCTGCTGCTGTTCGAAGGCGACGACGGCCGCAACGAGTCGATGACCCGCCGCCTCTGCGTGCAGTGCATGAAAGAGAACCGGCTGCGGATCGTGCAGCCAGGCTAGTCGGCAGGGCGGCCTCGGCTGCCGGTGCTGCGGCCACGGGCCTCGGCGCAGATGCCGGGCGGCTGGCTTTGCGAGCCGGCCGCGATGCGTTCAGCGCGGCACCGGCCTCATGCCCGAAAGTCCGACAGGCTCGGCAGATGCAGGCCGTCCACCGTGATGCCCTGCGCCGCATGCACCGCCCGCAGCACCGCGAGCGCCGTCGCCTCGGCCGCCATCGCGCCCAGCACGATCCGGTCGGGCACGTCGGTCGCCCGGCCGGTCGACAGTGCGAACAGCGTATCGCCGTCGGAGACGGTGTGCACCGGGTTGATGGTGCGGGCCAGGCCGTCGTGCGCCGACTGCGCCAGCCGCTGGGCCTGCGCCTTGGTGAGCGGCGCGTCGGTCGCGACCACGCCGATGGTGGTGTTGGTGCCGGCGATCAGCGGCCGCGGCGGGTCGCCGGCCAGCAGGGCGCGGCGGGTGTCGTGCAGGCGGCGGCCGTCGGGGCTGCGCGCACCGGCGACGGGCAGGCCGGTGGCGGGATCGACCACGTCGCCCAGCGCATTCACCGCGACCAGCGCACCCACCGTCGTACCGCCCACCGTGACCGATGCGGTGCCCACGCCGCCCTTCATCGCGCGGCCGATGCCGAAGAGCTTGCCCACCGCCGCCCCGGCGCCGGCGCCCACGTTGCCTTCGGCCGGCCGCCGTGCCGACGCGGCGGCGCAGGCCGCGTAACCTGCCGCACCGTCGGGCCGGACCCGCATGTCGCCGACCAGCAGGTCGAACAGCACCGCCGCCGGCACGATGGGCACCCGGCCGACGCCCACCGGCAGGCCGTGGCCATGCGCTTCCAGCCAGCGCATCACGCCGCCCGCCGCATCGAGCCCGTAGGCGCTGCCGCCGGCCAGCAGGATCGCATGGACCTGCTCCACCAGGTTGCCGGGCGCGAGCAGGTCGGTCTCGCGCGTGCCGGGGGCTGCGCCGCGCACGTCGACGCCGGCCACCGCGCCTTCGGGCACCAGCACCACGGTGCAGCCGGTGGGCCGCAGGTCCGAGGTCCAGTGGCCGACGGAGATGCCGGGCACGTCGGTGATCGCGCCGGGAAGGTGGGCTGTAGACATCCGCGGATTATCGGCAGGCCCCGCAGCGGGCCGGTACCGCGTGCCATCGATCGGCGCAGCCCCGCAAAGGTCCGATGCTATGGTTTCGATAGCTGGAGGCCGGCGTTGTGAGCCGGCTGCAGGCCTGAAAGACCCCTGAAACCGACCTGCACGGCCGCAGTCACCGCGCCGTGCCGCCGGTGCCGTGGCCCATGGCCCCGTGGTCCATCCCGCCATGGTGGTGGCCCTGCGGCACGGCGGGCGTGGCCGGTGCGCCGGCACCGGGAGCGGTCGGCGCCTGCGGCGGCGGCGCGCCGGTCCACTCGTGCGCCACCGTGCCCGGCGGGTGCGCGACCGGCCCGGGGTCGCGGTAGTCGCCGGCCGGCTGGTCGCGCCGCACCTTCAGCACGCTGAACATGCCGCCCATCTCGATCGGGCCGAAGGGGCCGTCGCCCGACATCATCGGCAGCGTGTTCTCGGGCAGCGGCATCCGCATCGCACCCATGTCGCCCATGCCGCGCGAACCCATCGCCATATAGGGCGGCACGATGCCGCGGATCTTCTGCGCCAGGTCTTCCTGCGGCACGCCGACCATCGTCGGCACCGCGTGGCCCATCGCATTCATCGTGTGGTGCGCCTTGTGGCAGTGCAGTGCCCAGTCGCCCTCGGCGTCGGCCACGAACTCGATCTGGCGCATCTGGCCGACCGCGATGTCGGCCGACACCTCGGGCCAGCGGGCCGAGGGCGGCACCGGCCCGCCGTCGGTGCCGGTGACGCTGAACTCGTGGCCGTGCAGGTGCAGCGGATGGTTGGTCATGGTGAGGTTGCCGACGCGGATCCGCACCCGGTCCCCGCGCCGTACCGGCAGCGGGTCGATGCCGGGGAACACCCGGCTGTTCCAGGCCCAGAGGTTGAAGTCGGTCATCGTCGCGACGCGCGGCGTGCGGCTGCCGGGGTCGATGTCGAAGCTCTGCATCAGGAAGCAGAAATCGCGCTGCACCGGCGCGATCTGCGGATGCCGCGCCGCCCGCGGATGCGTCACCCAGAAGCCCATCATGCCCATCGCCATCTGCACCATCTCGTCGGAATGCGGGTGGTACATGAAGGTGCCGGGGCGCTGCGCGGTGAACTCGTAGACGAAGGTCTTGCCGGGCGGGATGTGCGGCTGGGTCAGGCCGCCCACGCCGTCCATGCCGTTGGGCAGGCGCTGGCCATGCCAATGGACCGTCGTGGCCTCGGGCAGGCGGTTGGTTACGAAGATGCGCAGCCGGTCGCCCTCGACCACCTCGATCGTCGGGCCCGGGCTCTGGCCGTTGTAGCCCCAGAGGTGGGCCTCCATGCCCGGCGCCATCTCGCGCACCACCGGCTCGGCGACCAGGTGGAATTCCTTTATACCGGCGTTCATCCGCCAGGGCAGCGTCCAGCCGTTGAGGGTGACGACCGGGTTGTAGCGGGGCCCGTCGCCCGGCACCAGCGGCGGGGCGGTGCCGCTGCCGGGCTGGTGGTGCGCCTCGGGCAACGCGGCCACGGCCGAGCGGGCGACGGTGGAGGCGGCGACGGCACCGGCCGTGCCGGCGAAGAAATTGCGGCGGTTCATGTCAGTGGCCCGGGCTGGTGAGGGGGAGGGCGCCGAACGGCGCGGCAGTGGCGGGAAAGCCGCCCGGCAGGGGCGCGGTGGTGGTCGCGGCGGAGGCACCGGTGAGCGCCTGCCGCAGGTCGGTATCGGCGATCCAGAAATCGCGCTCGGCGGCGGTGGCGGCATCGACCGCGGCCAGGCTGGCGCGGGCCTCGGCCAGCAGTTCCCAGACGCTGGCCAGCATGCCGTTGTAGCGCAGCAGCGTTTCGTCGGCGATATGGCTGCGCAGCGGCACCACCTCCTGGCGGTAATGCAGCGCCAGGTCGTGCGCGGTGCGCCAGCCGAGCCAGGCGGTGCGCGCCTCGCTGCGGGCCCGCACCGCCACTTCGCCGACCTGCGCCGCGCTCAGCAGGTACAGGTTGCGGGCGCGGGCGCTGCGCGCCTGGCCCCAGTCGAAGAGCGGTATCGGCAGGTCCAGCTCCCAGCCGCGCTGCACCGAGCGGCCGCCGCCCGCCTCGTCGAAGGTGGAGTTGCGGACATAGCCGATGTCGAGGTCGCTGACGTAGCGGGTCGCCCGCACCAGCCCCAGCGAGCGGGCGAACTGGCGGTTGCGGGCCAGGGCCGCCCGCACGTCGAGCCGCTCGCGCAGCGCGGTCGATTCGACCGCTGCCGCATTGGGCGCGGCACTGGCCTCCGGCAGCGCGGGCAGGTGGTCCGGCAGGGCGAACCCGGTCTGCGGGCCCCACAGGCCCAGCAGCCGGGCCAGCGTGGCGCGCTCCCGCTCGGCGGCCTGGCGGCTGCGGGCGAGATGGGCCGCGCTTTCGGCCAGCACCAGCTGCTCCTTCGACTGCTGCAGCGTGCTCCAGTTGCCGGTGCGCGCCATGCGGCGGGCCAACTCGGCCCCGGCGGCGGCGGCCTCTCGCATCCGCTCGGCCGCCTGGGCCGACTGCTCGGCCGCCACCGCGCGGAACCAGGCGCGGCGCACGTCGGCCGCCAGGCGCACCGCCTCCTGCGCCGCCTGCAGCGTGGCCGCTTCGGCCTGCCGCTGCCCCAGCTCGGCCCGCCAGGGCAGGGTGACGATGCCCAGCAGCCCGATCGACAGGCTGCGCTCGATCTCGCGCTCGCTGCCCTCGGTCAGCCGCGCGATCGAGAACACCGGATTGGGCAGCAGGGCCGCCTGCACCCTGTCGGCATCGGCGACGCCCAGCGTGGCGAGCGAGGACTGCAGCGCGGGGCTCTGCAGCATCGCGATGCGCACCGCGGCATCGGCCGTCAGCGGTTGCGGCCGCAGCAGGTCGGCGACGGTGGCCGACACTTCGGCGCCCGGTGCGGGCAGGGGTGCGTCCGCCGTGCCGATGCGGGGTGCGGCCAGCGACTGCACATCGCCCCGCAGGCCGTCGGGAGAGACGGATGCGCAACCCGCGAGGAGGGCGAGGGCGGCCAGCAACAGCGGTGTGGTGCGATGAAGGTGCCGGCTCATCGAGCGCTCCCGGACGGGTGGTGGTGGCCGTGGTCATGAGGATCGGCTTTCGGCGCATCCGAGGTCCGGGACGCTGGTGCTGTAGAAGATGGCGCGGCGGGCCCTGGTGGCACGGGAGCGGTATGCCCGTGGTGTTCGGACCCCGCCGACGGTCGGGCCGGTTCGTTCGATGCGGGAGCGGCCGGCGTCGGCATGGCCATCGTGGGCGGCGTACTGTGGGTCGCGTGCGCGCCGTGGGCATCCGAACTGGGATGGCTGCCGTGGTTGCCATGGCTGCCATGATCGGCATGGCCGCCATGCGCACCACCGGCTTCCTGCAGTGCTGCGGCATTCGCATCGCGCCAGGGCGTGCGGTCCCGCTCCACGCCCCGCGGCCCATCG
This sequence comes from Xylophilus sp. Leaf220, assembly GCF_001421705.1. GTDB lineage: Bacteria > Pseudomonadota > Gammaproteobacteria > Burkholderiales > Burkholderiaceae_C > Xylophilus. Next base: position 131,846 of record NZ_LMKO01000012.1, read on the forward strand.
AAAGCCGGGCGATATACCGGCGGCGGTGCGATACCCTCGGGATCTACCACCGCAGCGGGCGATGCCGAAGCAGCCCAGGCGGCGAAAAGGCAAACAGCGGCGGTGGCCAACGGTGGCACGCGGCGCAAGGCACCGTGCCTGCGGACGACGCCGCAAAAGAAAAACGACATGGGAACGGTCTCCGGACGAAACGAGGACGCGTCTGCAAGAAACCATGCCGACGAACGGCACGGTTGGCATGACCCACGCAGAAGCGCAGGCCGCTGCAGACGGACTACGGGCGGGGAGACCGGAAAATCGGCGGTTTGAAGCCCGGCGCCGGGTCGGCGCTGGCATAGGCGACCGGTACTGCGCGGGGCAGTGCCTGCGGCACGGCGGACGGCACCAGCCCGACAGGGCCGAACGGCAGCGCAGCCGTATGGCACACCTGGCAATCGCCACAGGCCGCGTGGCCCGCAGGGCCGGTGTCGGCATCGTCGTGGCAGTCCGCGGGCCCGTCGTGCGCCGCGGCAGGGGCTGCATCGTGCATGCCGCTGTGCGCTGCGTTCATGGCAGCATGCGAAGCGTGCCCACCGCCATGCAGTGCCAGCGTGTGGGCCTGCGGGCCATGCCCCGCCGCCGGCACCTGCATCGCCATCGCATCGCCCACCCAGGCACGCAGCACCAGCAGCAGTGCGAAGACGAGGAGGAGAGGGCGGGACATGGCGGCGATGATAAGGGGGTGTGTTTTTGGGAGGGCCGCGCGTTCGGTGGGGATATAGGTAAAAAGCGGCTCTGGCCGGCTCGCTGTGCCGGCTCAATGCTATAAAAATAGCAGCAAAACATCCGGTGTCTTGGCACCATGGGAGTTAGGTCGCGATGTGATTCGGGCTTGATGGCGTGAGCAAGCAAGTCAGTATGAAAAGCGCCGCTTAGGGTGTCGTTGCTATGTCAGTAACTGGCCGAAAGCTGCCTCAGCGAGGAAATTGGCGACCTCGGTAACCGATAGACTAAAAACGGAGGCCTGCAGTGGTACGCGCCCTTTCCAATCCGCGAACTACCTACAAGTCATTCAGTCCTATCACCACTGCGCGCCCAAAGGGCCAAAACGGCCACAGACATCAGGCGCCCAACCCCGCGATATCCCGCGCCAGCGCCGCGATCTCGTCCTCCGACAACCCCGTCGCCTGCACCTGCCGCCGCTCCGGCCAGCAGCGAAAGTGCGCGCGCTGCGACTTGGCGTACGAGGGGTCGTAATGCTGCGTCGCCAGTTCCGAGAACAGTTGCGGCAGCGTGCCCGCCAGCGCCAGTTCCTGCCATGCGGCGATGACCTCCTTGCCGTGCAGTTGCTTCAGTGGCTCGAACTGGCCGGCCAGCCACTCGGGGCGGTCGCCCAGGTAGGCGTAGTCGCGCAGCAGGTAGGCCAGCCGCGCCGGCTCGGGCACCTGCAGCTCCACGCAGGGGCTGTCGCGCATCCGTTCGACCAGCGGGATCGGCACGTTGAGCCGGCCGATGCGGCGGCCTTCGCCCTCGACGTACAGCGGGCGGGCCGGGTCGCAGCGTTCGATCACCGCGGCTATTGCCGTTTCGAAAGCCGTTTGCGAGGGTTGGGGCGTGTCGGGCAGGGCGCCCAGCAGCGATCCCTTGTGGCGGGCCAGGCCCTCCAGGTCGAGCGTCTGGTGGCCCTGGCTCGCCAGGGCGTGCAGCACCCGCGTCTTGGCGCTGCCGGTGGGGCCGCAGACGACGATCAGCGGAAGCTGCGGCGCCTGTTGCTCCAGCGTGTCGATGACATGGCGGCGCCAGGACTTGTAGCCGCCGGCCAGCTGCTGCGCGTCCCAGCCGACCATGCGCAGCCAGGTGGTCATGGAGCCGCTGCGCAGGCCGCCGCGCCAGCAGTACACCAGCGGCTTCCAGCCGGCGGGCCGGTCGGCGAAATGGTTCTGCAGGTGGCGCGCCAGGTTGGCCGCCACCATGCCGCCGCCGACGCGCCGGGCCTCGAAGGCGCCTTGCTGCTTGTAGAGCGTGCCGACGATGCGGCGCTCTTCGTCGTCGAGCACCGGGCAGTTGATCGCGCCGGGCATGTGGTCGAGGGCGAACTCGGCGGGCGAGCGGGCGTCGACTATTGTGTCGAAGCCGTGGCGGTCGGCCACCCGGGTGGGCGGCCTCATGCGGTCACCACCAGGCCGGGCGGGCCGCTGTCCATGCGGCCGACCACGGCAGCGTCGCCGAAGCCCTCGGCTTGGAAGATCGCCTGCACCGCGCCCAGCGCCTCGGGCGCACAGCTCACCAGCAGGCCGCCGCTGGTCTGCGGATCGGTCAACAAGGCCTGGGCGATGGCGGGCAGTCCGGCGGCCAGTTCCACGTCGGCGCCGTAGCCGCTCCAGTTGCGGCCGGATGCGCCGGTGATGCAGCCGGCCTCGGCCAGCGCGGCCACGCCGGGCAGCAGCGGCAGGCCCGGCCAGTGCAGCGTGGCGCGCAGGCCGGCGCCGCGGGCCAGTTCCAGCGTATGGCCTGCGATGCCGAAGCCGGTCACGTCGGTCAGCGCATGCACGCCGTCGCAGTCGGCCAGGGCGATGCCGGGGGTGTTGAGGCGGGTGGTGGTGTCGATCAGGCGGGCATAGCCGTCGGCATCGAGCAAATTCTTCTTGAGCGCGGCAGAGAGCACGCCCACGCCCAGCGGCTTGCCCAGCACCAGCAGGTCGCCGGCGCGGGCGTCGCGGTTGCGCCGCACTTTCGACGGATGCACCAGGCCCATCACCACCAGGCCATAGATCGGCTCGACCGAGTCGATGGTGTGGCCCCCCGCGATCGGGATGCCCGCGGCGCGGCACACCGCCTGGCCGCCCTCGACCACGCGGCCGATCACCTCCACCGGCAGCTGGTTCACCGGCATCGCGACCAGGGCCAGGGCCATGATCGGCCGGCCGCCCATCGCGTACACGTCGCTGATCGCGTTGGTGGCGGCGATGCGGCCGAACTCGAACGGGTCGTCGACGATCGGCATGAAGAAATCGGTGGTGGCGATCAGCGCCTGTTCGTCGTTCAGGCGGTAGACGGCGGCGTCGTCGGCGGTTTCGATGCCCACCATCAGCTCGGGCGGGATGAGACCCGCGCCGCTGCTGCGCAGGATCTGCGACAGCACCCCCGGCGCGATCTTGCAGCCGCAGCCGCCGCCGTGCGAGAAGGCGGTGAGCCGGATCGGCGCATCGGAGAGGGGAGGGAGGGTCGGAACGGGGGTGGGGTGCATGGAGGCCTCGGAGTGCCCGGAATTATCGCGAGCGGCGGGGTTTCTAGAATCGCGGTTCCTGCGTGCCCTCCGCGCGCCCTGGGCATTGCGCCTTTCTCGTCCCTACCGGCTCCCCGCTCCATCACCATGAAACTCCTTCGCCTCGCCTCGGCCCTCGCACTGTCCGCCTGCGCGCTGCTGTCCCATGCCCAGACCGGCACGCTGCGCGTCTCGGCCATCCCCGACGAGGCGCCGACCGAACTGCAGCGCAAGTTCGCGCCCCTGGGCGACTACCTGGCCCGCGAGACCGGCATGGCGGTGCAGTTCACCCCGGTCACCGACTACGCCGCGGTGGTCGAAGGCCTGGCCTCGCAGAAGATCGACCTGGCCTGGCTGGGCGGCTTCACCTTCGTGCAGGCCCGCCAGCGCACCCAGGGCGGTGCGGTGCCGATCGTGCAGCGCGCGGAAGACGAGAAGTTCACCAGCAAGTTCATCGTGCCCACCGCCAGCACCGCGCAGACGCTGGCCGATTTGAAGGGCCGCAGCTTCGCCTTCGGCGCGCCGTCGTCCACCTCGGGCAGCCTGATGCCGCGCTATTTCCTGCAGCAGGCGGGCCTGGTGCCCGAGCGCGACTTCAAGACCGTGGCCTTCAGCGGCGCGCACGACGCGACGGTGGCCTTCGTGGCCGCCGGCCGGGCCGAGGCCGGCGTGCTCAACGCGTCGGTATGGGACAAGCTGGTCGAGTCCGGCAACCCCAACGCCGCCAAGGTGCGGGTGCTGGCCACCACGCCCACCTACTACGACTACAACTGGACGGTGCGCCCGGGCCTCGACGCAGCCATCACCAAGAAGCTGACCGACGCGTTCCTGAAACTGGACGCGTCGCGCCCCGCCGACAAGGAAATCCTGTCGCTGCAGCGCGCGACCCGCTTCATCCCCACCCAATCGTCCAACTACGACGGCATCGAGGCGGCGGGCAAGTCGGCCGGCCTGATCAAGTAGGCGGGCAGGCGCGAGAGAAAGCGGGAAATCCGCGTGTCCTTCGCTCTGGCCGATTGCGGCCTGGTGCATGCCCAGGGCCGCCGGGCGCTGCAGGCGGTGACGCTGGCGGCCGCCCAGGGCGAGCGCGTGGCGGTGATCGGGCCTTCGGGCGCCGGCAAGACGACGCTGCTGCGGGTGCTGGGCGCCGCGCTGCGGCCGGGCGAAGGCACGGTCGCGCTGCTGGATGCCGCGCCCTGGCAACTGGGCCGAGCGCCCCTGCGCCGGCTGCGCGGGCGCATCGGCACGGTGCACCAGCAGGCGCCGATCCCGCCGCGGCTGCGGGTCGTCACCGCGGTGCTGGCCGGGCGGCTGGGGCAGTGGCCGCTGTGGCGGGCGCTGGCCTCTCTGGTGTACCCGAGCGATCTGCGCGGCGCCGCCGCCGTGCTGGCGGAGGTGCAGCTGGCCGACCGCCTGTTCGACCGCTGCGACCGGCTCTCCGGCGGCCAACTGCAGCGCGTCGGCATCGCCCGCGTGCTCTACCAGGCGCCCGACCTGTTGCTGGCCGACGAGCCGGTGTCGTCGCTCGACCCGGCCCTGGCCGACCGGGCGCTGGCGGTGCTGGCGGCTCAGGCCGACCGCAGCGGCGCGACCCTGGTGGCGTCGCTGCACACGGTCGAGCTGGCGCTGAAATGGTTTCCGCGGATCGTCGGCATGCGGGAAGGGCGCATCGTCTTCGATCTGCCGGCAGGGGCGGTGACGGCCGACATGCTGCGGGCGCTGTACGCATCCGATGGCGCCGGCGTCGATGCGACCGGCGGCGCGGCCGAACCTGCAATGCCCGACGCACCGCGCAGCGTCGCGCGGCCCGATTGCCTGTGACGCCCGTTCCACACGCCGCGCAGCCTTCGCGGCCCGTCGCGCTGCGCGACCCGGCGTGGCGGAGCCGCTGCCTCTGGACCGTCGCCGCGCTGGCCATCGCCTGGCCGATGCTGGTGCTGGCCGAGTTCCGGCCCTGGGTGCTGTTCGACGGCCAGGGCCTGCAGGCGATGCAGGGCTTTCTGCTCGGCTTCTGGCCGCCCGCGACCGATGCGGCCTTCGGCACGCTGCTGCTGCGCGCCACGCTGGAGACGCTGGCCATGGCGACGGCCGGCACCTTCCTGGCGTTTCTGGTCGCGGCACCCCTGGCACTGGCGGCGACGCGGGCACTGTCGATCTCCCGCATCGGCCCCGGGCCGGGCGCGTTGCGGGCCGCGGCATTGCGGCCGGTGGCGCGGCTGGTGCTGATGGTGCTGCGTGCGGTGCCCGAGATCGTCTGGGCCCTGGTGCTGGTGCGCGCGCTCGGCCTGGGGCCGGGCGCGGGCGTGCTGGCGATCGCGATCGCCTACGGCGGCATGCTGGGCAAGGTGTACAGCGAAATCCTGGAGTCGGGCGACACCCGCCCGGCCCGCGCGCTGCTGGAGGCGGGCAGCGGCCGGCTGGCGGCGCTCTGCTACGGCCTGGTACCCGGTGCGGCTCAGGAGCTGGCCTCGTACACGGTCTACCGCTGGGAGTGCGCGGTGCGGGCGTCGGTGGTGATGGGCTTCGTCGGCGCAGGCGGCCTGGGCCAGCTGATGGACCAGTCGATGAAGATGCTCAACGGCGGCGAGGCCAGCGCGATCCTGCTGACCTTCCTGGCCCTGGTGCTGCTGGCCGACGCGATGAGCGCGCTGCTGCGGCGGATGCTGGCATGAGGCACCTCGACCTGCGGGCGCTGCGCATCGCCCTGGCCGGCGCGGGGGTGGTGACGCTGTTGGTGGCGGCGGTGGTGGCCAGCTTCGCCTATCTGGCGGTGGACTGGCGCGGACTGCTGGCCGGCGACGCGCTGCGGCGCATGGGCCGGTTCATGGCCGAATTCTTTCCGCCCGACACGTCGCGGGCCTTCCTGGTGCAGACCGGCCGGGCGGCGCTGCAGACGCTGGCCGTCTCCAGCCTGGGCACGCTGCTGGCGGCCGCCGCCGCCGTGGCGCTGGCCCTGCCCGCCGCGGGCCGCTGGGGCCGGGTGGCGCAACCGGCGGCGCGCCTGTTTCTCAACCTGCTGCGGAGCGTGCCCGAGCTGGTGTGGGCCGCCCTGATGGTGCTGGCCGCGGGGCTGGGGCCTTTTGCCGGCACGCTGGCGTTGGCACTGCACACCACCGGCGTGCTGGGCCGCCTGTTCGCCGAAACGCTGGAGAACCTGCCGCCCGCGCCCGAGCAGGCCCTGCGCGCTGCCGGCGCCGGCCCGGTGGCCGCCTGGGCGTATGCCAGCCTACCACTGGCCGCACCCCAGTGGCTGGGCTACGGCCTCTACCGCTGGGAGATGAATATCCGCATGGCCGCGGTGCTGGGCTTCGTCGGTGCGGGCGGGCTGGGGCAGATGCTGTACTTCCACCTGTCGCTGTTCCAGCAGGCGCAATCGATGACGGTGCTGCTGGCGATGTTCGGGCTGGTGGTGCTGGTCGATGCGGCCAGTGCCTGGCTGCGGCGGGAAACCGGCGGCGCTGTGCGGGCGCGCCGCCGATGGTGGCCGCGGCGCGCAGTCTCCTAGAACCGTCTACAGGTCGCGCAGTCGCGAGGTACTGCGCACCGGCACTCCGCCGCGGTGACGGGCCCGGCGCACGGGCCAGCTCAGCAGTTCCAGCACCAGCACCACGGCCAGGGCCGACACCGCGCCGGCCAGCACCGCGTCGCGGGTCAGCGGGATGTTGAAGCTGTAGGCGGCACGGGTCTCGGCGATCAGCGGCCGATTGCCGCGCAGCACCAAGTGCACCACCTGCTGCGGCATCGGTGCCTGCAGGGCCAGCGCCTCGGCCCCGAAGGCGGCGCGCCGCTCGACCATGTCGCGCAGCGGCACCGCCTCGGCGCGGAAGGCCGGATCGCTGCTAGCCTCGTGCCGCGCGATCAGCGCGTCGAGCGAGCCCTTGTCGAAGCGGTCGGCGATCTGCTGGAAGCCGCGCAGGTTCGTCTCTACCTCGACCAGGTGGGCATCGAGCCGCTTCTGGTACTGGTCGACGAAGTTGGGAATCTGGATGCCCAGCAGCAGCGCGGTGCCGGCCAGGACCAACAGCAAATAGCGGTAGAGCATGGTGCGGGCGCGGCGGACGGTGTCAGAACTTGGGGATGCGCAGCGTCTTGCTGATCATCAGGCTGCCCGACAGACCGAAGACGAGCGAGAACGGATGCAGCTGCCACGGGCCGAGCATCCAGGCACCGCCCCACAGCGCATCGCCGATCCGGCCCTGCCAGGCGGCCAGCGCCAGGAGGCCGACCAGGGCCACGCTCGTGGGGATCGGGGTGCCCTCGAAATACTTCACCTTGTCGGCGCCTTCGGAGAGGGCCTCGGCCGTCACGTTGTAGCGGGCCAGCCGGCTCACGCCGCAGCAGACGAAGTAGATCAGCAGCAGGCAGTCCCAGCCGCCGTCGAGGCCCGCGGCGAAGCCGAGGGCCGCCGGCATCACGCCGAAGGAGATGATGTCGGCCAGCGAATCGAGCTCGCGGCCGAGCGAGGAATGGGTCTGCCGCCAGCGGGCGATGCGGCCGTCGAACACGTCGAACACGAAGGCCGCCGGCGCCAGCGCCGCCGCCCAGAGGAACTGCGTCACCGACTGGCTGGCCATGTAGGCCATCGCCAGGAACACGCCCGCCACGCCGCAGGCCGCATTGCCCAGGGTGAAGAAATCGGCCAGGTGGAAGCCGCGGATCATCGAGAAGTGCTTGCGCGCTGCGGGCCGTGCACCGGTCGGGGGAGAAGGCGGGTTCATGGGGGCGCTCCGGCAAAAAGGACAAGGACGCCACCTTAGCGCACCGATCCGACGGGCGGTGTAGTCGCAGGCCGACGATGCCGGCCTGGACCGTCAGCCGGACTCTCCGGCCGGGAGTGCCCGGGCCACGGCCGTCACCAGCGTCTGCCGCGCCGGGTCGGTGCTGCGTAGGTCCGCCCAATCCGGGTGGCTGCGGGCCGGGCGGGCCGCCCGCAAGGCCGCCATGGTGTCGCCCGCCGCCGAGCCGTCGGGCAGAGGCGATGCCTGCAGCCGCTGCGGGTCGGCATGGCCCCGCTGTTCCAGCGCGTGCAGCAGCATCCGTTGCCACCGCACCAGCAGCGCGAGTGCCGCGTCGTCGACCGTCAGCTCGCGCACGCCGCGCGCCCGGTTCAAGACCTTGCGGCCCAGCGGACCCCAGCCCTGCGATACCGCGCCGCCGATCGCGCCGCCCAGCGCCGCGCCGGCACCCAGCGACAGGCCCGCCAACGCGATGTCGGCCACCACGCCCACCGCGGCACCGGCCGCGGTGCCGGCACCCAGGCGCAGTCCGGCCGCCTTCAAGGCCTCGGGGCTGAAAAGGTCCATCTCCCACCGGCCCTGCAGGTGCGGGAGCGGTGCCTCGTCGGCATCGCCCGCGCGGAAACCGTAGAGCGCCAGCAGCGTGTCGATGCAGTGCTGGGCGGCTTGCCGCACCTCGGCCTGCAAGGCGTCGGCGGCGGATGGCATCGTGACCGGGTCGGCGTCGGGCACATGGCGGCGCAGGGCGGTGCAGCGGACCAGCAGCGCTGCGATCTCGGTGCAGGCCGCGTCGTGCCGCGCCCGGGCTTCGTCGCCCAGGGCCAGCACCACCCGCTGCAGCATTGCGCGGTGCGCCGGCAGCAACGTGCCCAGGTCCTGGTAGAGGTCGCGCTCGGCGCCGGTGAAGGGTGCGGTGGCGTCGAAGCGCACCACCGCGTGCAGGCCGGCATCGGCCAGCAGCGCGCGCCAGTCGGCCTCGCGGCCGGCGCCGTCGCGCACGAAGTTCAGCACCGGCAGCACCGGCCGGGCGCAGGCGTGGAGCAGGGCGACCTCAGCGCGGTACTTGGGCAGCACCGGCGCGCGGACGTCGATCACCAGGAAGGCCGCGTCGGCGGCGAGCAGGGTGCGCAGGACCTTGGCCTCCTGCTCGAACACGCCGTGCGCCTCGGGGCCCGCCAGGAAACGGCGGACCCGCTCGGCCGGCAGTGCGTCGGGCGGGGCCACCGAGGGCAGGTGCAGATGCTCCTGCAGCGCCACCGCGTCCTCGATGCCGGGCGTGTCGAAGAAGCGCACCGCGGCGCGGCCGTCGGCGCGCAGGTCCATCGATTCGACATGCCGGGTGGTGCCCGGCCGGTCGGACACCTCGCCGAAGTCGACCCGGCGCGAAAGGGTGCGCAGCAGCGATGTCTTGCCGGCGTTGGTATGGCCCACCACGGCGATGCGGATCGGCTCGCCGGCGGGCGCGGAAGCGGTTGGCAGCGCAGGCGATGTCATGGCGTTCGCTCCAGCGCCTCGGCCCAGGTGCCGCCGTGCGCAGCGATCTGCGCCAGGCCGCAATCACTGAGCCAGGCCTTCCAGCGGGCGGCCGAAGCGGCCGAACGGGCGGGGTCGGTACCGGCCGGTGGCACCAGCCAGATCTGCAGGATCCCGCAATGCACGGCCACCGCGCGCAGGAAGCGCTCGGTGCCGCGGTCGGGGCTCGCGGAGGCGTCGCAGGCGACCAGCACCCGGCGCGGCCGCAGCAGGGCCAGCCGGTCGAGCAGTGCGCTGCGCTGGGCGGCGCTGCCATCGACCGCGAGCGCTTCTACCTCCGGCGGCAGGCCGGCGGGCGGCCAGGGTGCCTCGGGCGGCAGCTCGAAACCGACGACCAGCAGCAGGTCCGCCCCCTCGCCCGGCGGCAGTGGTTGTGGCGCCGGCTGCACCGGCCGGCCCGGGTCGGCCTCTACGACGCGGGAGGGCGCCAGCGCATCGAAGCGCGCCAGCACCTGCCGGTAGTAAGGATCGGAAAGATCGGGCTGCAGCGCGCCCCGCCGTGCGCGGCACACGGCGGCGCACAGTGCCACCAGCAGCAGCCGGGGCAGCAGGCCGTAGACCACCAGGCAGCCGGTGAGCCACAGCGCCCAGCTGCGCTGGCGGGCCGGGTCGGCGGCCGACGGAGCGGAGGTCGCGGCCAGTACCGTCGCGGCATCGGGCACCGGAAATCCGAGCTGCGCCGGCAGCCAGCCCAGCGCCTGCACGCTGCGCACGAAGAAGCCGGGCGACAGGATCGTGGTCTCCCACGCGAGGGTGTAGCGGTGGAAGGCCAGGGCGAACAGCAGCCACGCCAGCGCCACCGCGAACGCCAGCGCCCAGACCGCATGGCTGGCCAGGCCCAGCGCCCAGGGCAGCAGGCGCGCACGTGCCAGCGACTGCCATGCGGCCTGCAGCAGCAGCGGCCCCTGGCCCTGCCGGCCGCCCGCCACCCGGGCGGTCAGCAGCAGCCACAGGCCGCCCAGCGAGAGCCGGAAGGCGCCGGGCGCGAACAGCACGCTGCCCACCCAGGCCAGCAGCGTCAGGGCGTGCAGCCCCAGCAGGCCCGCCAGCGCCGCCATCACGTTGATCTGCCGGCTGCCGCCGCCGCCCAGCACCCGGTCGGCCAGGCCCAGCCCGGCGACCAGCACCAGCGCCGCGATCGCCAGCAGCAGCACGCCGGCCCAGGCGCGTGCCCGTTCGATCAGCGGGGGAAGGCCCAGCCGTTCGGCCAGCAGCCGGGCGCGGACCTGCAGGCGGCCGGCGCCGTCGGGCGCTGCGGCCCAGGCCGTGCGCAACACGTCGCCATCGTCGAGCGGGCCGGCCCTTTCGGCGCAGCGCACCGCCTCGGCGAGAAGGGCGGCCCGCAGCGACGGCCGGATTGTCATGCGGGCACGGCCTCTTCGACCGGGTCGTCGGTCGCCTCGCCCAGGAAACCGCCGCTCTGGTGGGCCCACAGGCGGGCGTAGACGCCGCCGCGGGCCAGCAGCGCATGGTGGTCGCCCTCTTCCACGATGCGGCCCTGGTCCAGCACCACCAGCCGGTCCATCGCGGCGATGGTGGAGAGGCGGTGGGCGATGGCGATCACCGTCTTGCCTTCCATCAGGCGGTAGAGGCTCGCCTGGATCGCGGCCTCGACCTCCGAGTCGAGCGCGCTGGTGGCCTCGTCCAGCAGCAGGATCGGCGCGTCCTTCAGCATCACCCGGGCGATGGCGATGCGCTGGCGCTGGCCGCCCGAAAGCTTGACGCCGCGCTCGCCCACATGCGCCTCGTAGCCGGCGCGGCCCTGCGGATCGACCAGTTCGTCGATGAAATCGGTCGCCTCGGCGCGCTCGGCGGCCAGGTGCAGGGCGGCCTCGTCGGCGTCGGGACGGCCGTAGGTGATGTTGTCGCGCACCGAGCGGTGCAGCAGCGAGGTGTCCTGCGTCACCATGCCGATGTGCTTGCGCAGGCTGTCCTGGGTGACGCCGGCGATGTCCTGCCCGTCGATCAGGATGCGGCCGCCGTCCAGGTCGTAGAAGCGCAGCAGCAGGTTGACCAGGGTCGACTTGCCGGCGCCCGAGCGGCCGACCAGCCCGATCTTCTCGCCCGGGCGCACCGTCAGCGTCAGCTGGTCGACCACGTTGCGCTTGCCGCCGTAGCCGAAGGTGATCGCGTCGAAGCGCACCTCGCCGCGCGGCACCGCCAGCGCGGGCGCGTTCGGCAGGTCGAGCACGGTGCGGCGCCGGGCCAGCATCGCCATGCCGTCCTGCACCGTGCCGATCTGCTCGAACAGGCCCGAGATCTGCCACATCACCCACTGCGACATCGCGGTCAGCCGCATCGCCATGGCGGTGCCGGCGGCCACCGCGCCGATGCCCAGCTGGCCCTGCGACCAGAGCCAGAGCGACAGGCCGCAGACGCCCAGCAGCAGGCCCATCGAGAGCGCACGGTTGATGGTTTCGAAGGCGCTCACCAAGCGCATCTGCGCATGGCCGGTGGAGATGAATTCGCGCATCGCGTCGCGCGCGAAGCCGGCCTCGCGCCCGCCGTGGGAGAACAGCTTGACGGTGGCGATGTTGGTGTAGGCATCGGTCACCCGGCCGGTCATCAGCGAGCGCGCATCGGCCTGGGCCCGGCCCACCGCGCCCAGCCGCGGCACGAACCAGACGCACACCGCCGCATAGGCCGCCGCCCAGACTACCAGCGGCAGCACCAGCCGCAGGTCGAAGGCGGCCACCAGCGCCACGATGGCGACGAAGTACACGCCCACCGACACTACCATGTCGGTCATCAGGAACACGATGTCGCGCACCGACAGCGCGGTCTGCATCACCTTGGTGGTGATGCGGCCGGCAAACTCGTCCTGGTAGAAGACCATGCTCTGGTCGAGCATCGTGCGGTGGAAGTTCCAGCGCATCCGCATCGGGAAGTTGACCGCGATCGTCTGGTGCTTGACCAGCGTCTGCAGCCCCACCAGCACCACGCTGCCCGCCACCAGCGCCGCGATGCCGCCGAGGAGCGCGCCGTGCTCGGTCCACAGCCGCGCCGGCTCTACCTGGCCCAGCCAGTCGACCATGCGGCCCAGCAGGGCGAAGAGCACCGCCTCGAAGGCCGAGATCGCCGCCGTCAGCAGCACCATCAGCAGCACCGCCCCCCGCAGCCCCTTCAGGCACATCCACATGAAAGCGAAGAGTCCCGGCGGCGGCGGTGTGGGAACGGTGTCGGGGAACGGGGCGAGGCGGTCTTCGAAATAACGGAACAAACAGGACTCCGGGCAGGGAAAGAGAAGAAGAGAAAGGGGGCGCACGGCAGGGCGCGGGGCGTGCGATTCCATCATAGGCAGCACATCGCTGCCGCTGTAAGGGCGTGTTCGCAACACCCGGCCACTGGAAAATAAATACTGGACAAAAATACAGTCATATCGGTATGACTGTATGAATTTACAGTATTCTAGGCAGCCCGACCCCACCGTACGCCCGACCCATGTCCGCCACCGCCCTCACCCTGGAGCTAAAGCCTTCCGTGCGGGACGTCGTCTGGTACGGCGACGAAGTAGCGACCGCGTCCACCGGCGTCAGCACCAGCGGCTTCGAGGCGCTGGATGCGGTACTGCCCGGCGGCGGATGGCCGGTGGGCGCGATGACCGAGATCCTGCACGCCGGCCCCGAGACCTTCGCATGGCCGCTGCTGCTGCCGGCGCTGGGGCCGGCGGTGTCGGCGCGGCGCCGGCCGGTGCTGCTGGTGGGGGCGCCGCACCTGCCTTTCGGGCCGGCGCTGGCAGCGCAGGGACTGCCGCCGGCGCAGCTGCTGTGGGTGCGCAGCCAGGCCGCGGCGGCACGCCTCTGGGCCTGCGAGCAGGCGCTGCGCTGTGCCGACGTGGCCGCGGTGCTGGCCTGGCTGCCGCAGGCGCGGCCGGCCGAACTGCGGCGGCTGCAGCTGGCGGCGGCGCAGCACGACGCGCTGCTCTGGGTGTTCCGGCCGGCCGCGGCGGCGGGCAGTTCGGCGCCGGCCCGGCTGCGGATCCGGGTGGAAGCCGGGGGCGAGCATGGCAGCGTACTGGAGCTGCACATCCTCAAGCGGCGCGGCCCGCCGCTGGAGCGGCCGGTGCAGGTGCCGGCCCATCCGCCGCGCCTTTCCGCGCTGATCGCCGCCAGCCGGCTGGGCCAGCGCTGGCAGGGAACATCGCCGGCGGCACCGCCCGCATCGCCGCCGTCCACGGCCAAGGTGGTACGGCTGGATTTCCAGGGGGGCGTGTCGGGGGTGGCTGCCGCCCTGCGGGTGCGGGCCGTCGCACCGCCGGCCGCGCCCGGCCGGCCGACCCAACCCGTTCTGTGCCCACCGGTCCGGACGAACGACGGCCCGGCAGGCGACACCGGGGCGACCGACGCGGCAAGGGGAGAGGGCGATGCACTGGCTCGCGCTGCAGTGGCCGCCTGACGCCGGTGTGGGAGCGGCCCCGAAGGCGCCGGGGGGAGGCGATCCTGCGCTTTCGCGGTCGCCTTCGCCGGCCTCTGCTCCGGCTCCTGCTGTCGCTCCTGCTCCGACTTCGGCTTCGCCTTCGGACTCGGCTGTCGCTTCGGCATCGGCATCCCCGGTCGAGCCCCCTGCGGAGCCGCCTTCCAGGGAAGCCCTCGGCTGGTGGGCGCTCCAGTTCACTCCCCATGCCGCCTGGGTGGACGAGGCGTTGCTGCTGGAGGTCTCCGCCTGCGAGCGGATCTGGGGCGGTCGGCGGGGGCTGCTGGCCGAGATTCGCAAGCGAAATCCGGCTCCGGCCGGCGTCCTGTGCGGACAAGGTGCTACCAGTTTGATAGCGTTGGGCCGGCTGCGGCTGTTCATGCAGGGCCAGCGCCCCGCGGCGGAGATGCCGGCCGGCCTGCCGCTGCACGTCCTCAGCGCGGCCCGGCCGCATCTCTTCATCCTGGAGCGCATGGGCTGCCGCACCTGGGGCGACGTGGCGGCGCTGCCGCGGGCCGGGGTGTCGCGGCGTTTCGGCACGCCGTTGCGGCAGGCGCTCGACCGGGCCTGGGGCCTGGCCCCCGACGGCTACCGCTGGCTGGCGCTGCCCGAATCCTTCGACCGCAAGGTGGAGCTGCGCGCCCTGGCCCACTCCGCAAGCGAGCTGATGTGGGCCGCGGCCGGCCTGCTGGCCGATTTGCAGATCTGGCTGCGCGGCCGGCAGCGCGGGGTGTTGGCGGTCGAACTGCAATGGACACTGGATTTGCGGCGGGTCGACGGCGTCGATTTGCCGCCCCACGAATCGCTGGTGGTGCGCACCGCCGAGCCGGTGCAGGACATGGCGCACCTGAAGCGGCTGCTGGGCGAGCGGCTGGGCCGCACCCGCATGGCCGCGCCCGCCAGCTGGCTGCGGCTGCGCAGCCTGGACACCGCGCCCCTGCACGGCGCCAGCGCCACCTTCCTGCCCGACGACAGCCGCAAGGGCGACAAGCTGCACGAACTGGTCGAGCGCCTGTCGGAGCGGCTGGGCGCCGACAGCGTACTGACCCCGGTCGCGCAGGCCGACCACAGGCCCGAGGCGATGCAGCGCTGGGAGCCGGCACAGGGCCGGATCGGTGCGCTGGTAGCGGGCTACGGGGTGCCTGCGGTTCCGCCCGGTACTGGGGGGCCGGCCGCCACCGGCCAGCCGCGGCGGCAGAAACCGATGGCGGGCGAGGCGGGGTACGTGGCACCGGACGACGACGACGACGACGACCGGTCTGCCGAGGATGCGCCGGCCGGCCGAATGTCGGTCGACGGGGTGCCGGAAGCCGAAGCCCGCGAAGCGCGGCGGACGGCGCAGGCCGGCGCCGGCAGCAAACCCAGGAGCGCGGCCAAACCCGCCCGCCCGGCCATCCTCCAGCCCGACACCCTCTACCCGCCCTGGCTGCTCTCGCGCCCGATACGGCTGGAGTTGCAGGACGACGCCCCCTGCTACCGCGGCCGGCTGCGGATGCTGGCCGGTCCCCAGCGGATGGAGACCGGCTGGTGGGCCCCCCCGGCCGCCGCCGAGGCAGGCCAGCCGGCGCCGGCGGTGCGCGACTACTACATCGCCGAGAGCCCGTCGGCCGGGCTGGTCTGGGTGTTCTGCGAACGGCCGCACGGCGCGGCCGCCCTGTCGGTCGCCGGTGCTTCGGCAGCCTCGGCCGAAGGGCGTGCGAACAACGCCGCGGCGCAGTCGGCCTGGTTCCTGCACGGTCTCTATGCCTGAGCGCGAAATCTCCCTGCAGGGCCGCCCGGCCCCGGTGCTGCGGTTTCCCCGGCTGCCGCAGCGTCCGGCCGGGCCGGCCACCGGCGATGCGCCGCCGGCGCCCGCGCACCCTCGGCTGCCGGCCTATGTGGAGCTGCACTGCATTTCCAACTTCAGCTTCCTGCGCGGCGCGGCGCATCCCGAAGAACTGGTGGAGCAGGCGCTGCGGCTGGGCTACGCCGGCATGGCCCTGACCGACGAATGCTCGGTCGCGGGCGTTGTGCGGATGTGGGACGGCCTGCGGCAGCTGCGCAAGGACCACGACGAGGCCTGGCGCAAGGCGTATCCCGGCACCACACCGCCGCCGCATCCGCCGTTCCGGCTGCTCTTCGGCAGCGAGTTCCGACTGCCCTGCGGCGGCCGGCTGGTCGCGATCGCGCGCGACCTGGACGGCTGGGGCGGGCTGTGCCAGTTCATCACCGCCGCCCGCATGGCCGCCGAGAAGGGCGGCTACCTGCTGGATGCCGCCACCGACTGGTCGCTGCTGGCGGGCTGCGAGCGGCTCTTCATCCCGGCCCGCACCCCCGGCGATGCTATCGATTCAATAGCTATAGGCCGGCGATTGGCAACGGCCAGAGGCCAATTCGGCTCCGATCTGTGGCTGGTGGTGGAGCTGCTGCAGGACCTGGACGACGACCTGTGGCTGGCCGCGCTGCAGGAGGCCGGCGCGCAGCACGGCATGCCGCTGGTCGCTGCGGGCGACGTGCACATGGACGTGCGCAAGCGCAAGCGTCTGCAGGACGTGATCACCGCGGTGCGCGAGGGCCGCACCGTCGCCGAATGCGGCTTCGCGCTGCAGGCCCATGCCGAGCGCCACCTGCGGCCCCGCGAACGGCTGGCGCAGCGCTATCCGCCGGAGCTGCTCGCCCGCACGGTGGAACTGGCGGCGCGCTGCAGCTTCGACCTGTCGCAGATCGCCTACCACTACCCCCAGGAAACCGTGCCGGCCGGGCTGACGCCGGCGCAGGCCCTGCGGCAGCTGGTGGAGAGGGGCGCGCGGCGCCGGTTTCCCGAGGGCGAGACCGCGAAGGTGCGCCACCAGATCGAGCACGAACTGAGCCTGATCGCCTACAAGAAGTACGAGATGTACTTCCTGACGGTTGAGGACATCGTGCGCTTCGCCCGCAGCAAGCGCATCCTGTGCCAGGGCCGCGGTTCGGCCGCCAACTCGGTCGTCTGCTACTGCCTGCACATCACCGAAGTGCCGCCCGACCTGGGCAACCTGCTGTTCGAGCGCTTCATCAGCAAGGAGCGCGACGAGCCGCCCGACATCGACGTCGATTTCGAGCACCAGCGCCGCGAGGAGGTGATCCAGTACATCTACGAAAAATACGGCCGGGAGCGCGCGGCCATCGCGGCGGTGGTGGTGCGCTACCGCTCCCGCATGGCGATCCGCGACGTGGGCGCCGCGCTGGGCGTGCACCCGGCCCTGGTCGACGACTTCGCCAAGGACCACTACTGGTTCGACGCCGGCATCCTGGAGCAGCGGATGGAGGAGGCCATGGCCCGCTGCGGCGTGCGCGAATCGCCCGCGCTGCTGGCGCTGTGGGTGGAGCTGACGGCGCAGTTGCGCGACTTTCCGCGCCACCTGAGCCAGCACGTCGGCGGCTTCGTGCTGACCGAGGGCCCGCTGACCCGGCTGGTGCCGGTGGAGGCCGCCAGCATGGAAGGCCGCTCGATCATCCAGTGGGAAAAGCGCGACCTGGAGGCGGTGGGCCTGATGAAGGTCGACGTGCTGGCGCTCGGCATGCTGAGCGCGCTGCGGCGCGGGCTGGAATTCCGCAACGCCTGGCGCGGCACGGCCTGGGACCTGCAGGACATCCCGCGCGAGCAGGCGGAGGTCTACGACATGATCTGCACCGCCGACACCATCGGCGTGTTCCAGGTCGAGAGCCGGGCGCAGATGTCGATGCTGCCGCGGCTGCGGCCGCGCGAGTTCTACGACCTGGTGGTGGAGGTGGCGATCGTGCGGCCCGGGCCGATCCAGGGAAAGATGGTGCACCCCTACCTGCAGGCGCGGCAGGACCGGCGCGACGGCCTGCCGATCAAGTACGTCAAGGACGAACTGCGCAACGCGCTGGGCCGCACCCTGGGCGTGCCGATCTTCCAGGAGCAGGTGATGCAGCTCTCGATGGATGCCGCCGGCTTCAGCGCCGACCAGGCCGATGCGCTGCGCCGCTCGATGGCCGCCTGGAAGCGCAGCGCCGGCGTGCACCGCTTCAAGGAGCCGCTGGTCGAGGGCATGACCCGCCGCGGCTATCCGCTGGCGTTCGCCGAGGGCATCTTCGAGCAGATCAAGGGCTTCGGCGAATACGGCTTTCCCGAAAGCCATGCGGCCAGCTTCGCGCTGCTGGTGTACTTCAGTTGCTGGCTCAAGTGCCACGAGCCGGCGGCCTTCCTGGCCGGCATGCTCGATGCGCAGCCGATGGGCTTCTACTCGCCCTCTCAGCTGGTGCAGGACGCGCGCCGCCACGGAGTGGAGGTGCGGCCGGTGGACGTGACGGTGAGCGCCGTCTGTTCGTCGCTGGAGCAGCAGGCGCATCCGGTGCACGACGGCGACCCCGGTGCGCGGCGCGCAGGCGTCCCCGCGGCCCGGATGCCTCCGACCGATGCCGTGCGCCCCGAGGTCGGCCTGGGCCTGCCGGCCCGCGCCGCGCCCGGCGAAACCGTCTGGCCCGGCACTACCGTGCCGCAGCCGCTGCGCCTGGCCCAGCCCGCGGTGCGCCTGGGCCTGCGCCGCATCGCCAGCCTGTCCGATGCGGCGATGCATCGCATCGTGGCGGCGCGGGCCCAAGCGCCTTTCGCCAGCACCGAAGACCTGGCCCTGCGCGCGCAGCTGGACGGCCACGACATGCGGGCGCTGGCCGCCGCCGATGCGCTGCAGTCGCTGGCCGGCCACCGGCGCCAGCAGGTCTGGGAGGCCACGGCGCAGCGGCTGTCTCCCGCGCTGCTGCGCGGCGTGCCGATCCACGAAGGCCGGCTGGAGTTGCCGGCCGCGGGGGAGGCCGAGGAGATCGCCGGCGACTACGCCGCGCTGGGCCTGAGCCTGCGCCGACACCCGCTGGCGCTGCTGCGCGACTACCTGGCCCGCCGCCGGCTGCTGACCGCCCGGCAACTGGCGCCGCTGCCGCACGGGCAGACGGTGCGCGCCTGCGGCATCGTCACGATGCGCCAGCGCCCGCCGACCGCCAAGGGCACGATGTTCGTCACGCTGGAGGACGAGACGGGCATCGTCAACGTCATCGTCTGGAAGGACCTGGTGGAGGAGCAGCGCGAACCGCTGCTGAAGGCCCGGCTGCTGGCGGTGGAGGGCGTCTGGCAGCGCGACAAGGAGAGCGGCGGCCAGGTGCGCCACCTGCTGGCGCGCCGGACGAAGGACCTGACGCCGCTGCTGGCGATGCCCGACAAGGCGATCTCGCGCAGCCGGGATTTCCACTGAAGCAACGCGAGTGGACGCCGCGGCGAGGCCCCGCCGGACCGCCCCGCCTTTCGCTACGATCCCGGACCTGCTCGCGATGGGCGCCCGGTCATCGGCATCTGCAACGCCCACTTCCGCAAGATCGCCGAGCATGTGAAGCGTGGCATCTACGAGGCGGGCGGCTTCCCGGTTGCCGCACAACGCCGCGATTCCCGCGGTCGATGCGAGGCGCTACGTGCTGGCCCACATGTCGGGCCAGCGCATCGTGGAGATGGCCCACGAAGGGCTGACGCTTTCGAAGATCCTGATCCGCGAGGCGTTCGAGAACGCGATTCGAACCAACGCCGCCATCGGCGGATCGACCAACGCGGTGATCGACCTGAAGGCGATCGCCGGCCGCATCGGCCTGCCGCTCGACCTCGAGGACTGGACCCGCATCGGCCGCGGCATCCCGACGCTGGTCGACCTGCAGCCCTCGGGCCGCTTCCTGATGCAAGAGTTCTACTACGCGGGCGGACTGCCGGCGGTTCTGCGCCGCCTGGGCGACACCGGCCTGCTGCCGCATCCGGATGCGCTCACCGTGAACGGCAAAAGCCTGTGGGACAACGTGCGCCAGGCACCCCAATACAACGACGAGGTGATCCGTCCGCTGATCAACCCGCTGATCGCCGACGGCGGCATCTGCATCCTGCGCGGCAACCTGTCGCCGCGCGGCGCTGAAGCCCTCGGCCGCGTCGCCGGCGTTGTCGAAGCACCGCGGCCGCGCGGTGGTGTTCGAGAACCTGGAGCACTACCCCTGCCGGCTGATGTTCATCGAGGAGCCGGTGCTGAGCGAGCACGACGAGGCCCTCAAGGAGATCGCGCGCATCTCCGCCACACTCATCGCCCTGGGCGAGCGGCTCTACTCGCGCGGGGACTTCAAGCGGGTGCTGTCGGAGGGCTACGTCGACATCATCCAGCCCGACCCGTCGCATGCCGGCGGCATCACCGAGACCCGCAAGATCGCCCCGATGGCCGAGGCCTACGACGTGGCGCTGGCGCTGCACTGCCCGCTGGGCCCGATCGCGCTGGCGGCCAACCTGCAGATCGACGCCGTCTGCTACAACGCCTTCATCCAGGAGCAGAGCCTGGGCATCCACTACAACCAGGACAACGACCTGATGGACTACGTGTCCAACCCGGAAGTGTTCGCCTACCGGGACGGCATGGTGGCGATACCGAACGGACCGGGCCTGGGCATCGAGGTCGACGAGGCCTACGTGCGCGAGCGGGCGCAGCAGGGCCACCGCTGGCGCAACCCGGTGTGGCGCCACCGGGACGGGAGCTTCGCGGAGTGGTGAGATGCCGGGTCGCGCGCCGGGCCGGGGGCGCGATCCGTTTCCGGAGAAGCAGCCGAGGCCTCCATCCGGTAGCGACGCGCGACCTCTACGGTTCCTGGACGACGTGGAGTCGATGCTCCTGAATTGATAGCTGGTGGTCGGCGCGGATGGCCGGCTGGAGCATGATTTGACTCTGATCACGTCCGTCCAGCCGCCGTGTGGGCTGGCGGATGGAGTTCTGGGGGCCATGGCGCGGTCACCGCCCGCAGGGCTCGCCCGGCTCACGGGCGCCATGCCTCCAGCGCCCAGGGTGCAGCGGCGGTGCCTGGACTTCCGCCCGGAACCTATCGGCGCCCCCCTATGATCGGAGGCTTTCCCGACAGCTTCCGCAGAGCCGCCGCAAGGTTTCCCGCCGGCATGCATCTCCCAGGAGGCGGGGCCACTCCGTTCCCGTACCAGCGTGTCTGCTTCCCACCGTTCCGACCGGTCGATCCTGGTCGCCGTCGCCTGTCTCGTCGGCAGCCTGGTGGCGCTGTGCGTCGGCACCTCCTTCGCCAAGAGCCTGTTCCCGGTCGTCGGCGCGGAGGGCACCGTCGCACTGCGCACCGCCTTCGCCGCCCTGGTGCTGCTGGCGGTCTGGCGCCCTTGGCGGCGCCCGCTGGCCCGCCGCGACGCCGCCTGGATCTGCATCTACGGCGCCACGCTGGGCCTGACCAACCTGCTGTTCTACATGTCGCTGCGCACCGTGCCGCTCGGCATCGCGCTGGCGCTGGAGATCACCGGGCCGCTGGGCCTGGCGGTGCTGTCGTCGCGGCGGTGGGTCGATTTCACCTGGATCGCGCTGGCGGCGGTGGGCCTGGCGCTGCTGCTGCTGATCGGCGGCCCGACCGCCCGGCCCGACATGGCGGGGGCGGCCTACGCGCTGGGCGCCGGCGTGATGTGGGCGCTCTACATCGTCTTCGGCCAGAAGGCGGGCAATGCGCACGGCGGGCAGGCGACGTCGATCGGCTTGCTCTGCGCGGCGCTGGTCACCCTGCCGTTCGGCGTGGCCCAGGCCGGCGCCGGCCTGCTGGCACCCGGGGTGCTGCTGGCGGGGCTGGCGGTGGGCATCGTCTCCAGCGCGTTGCCCTATTCGCTGGAGATGGTGGCGCTCAAGCGGCTGCCGCGCCGCACCTTCGGCATCCTGCTGAGCCTGGAGCCGGCGGTGGGCGCGCTGGCCGGCGTGCTGTTCCTGGCGGAGCGGCCCACGGCGGGGCAGTGGGCGGGCATCGTCTGCATCATGGCGGCCGCCGTCGGCTGCACCGCGACCGCCCGGCGTGCCGCGCCGACACCCTCCGTCGAAGCGGCCGCCGCGGCACCGGGCCGTCGCGGCGAGACCGCCGGCTGAAGGTCGAGGATGTCCCGGCGCATGCCCGTCCGAAGCCCGTTGCCGCTGCGCGACGGCGTCGGCGCCAGTTGCGTGGCGGTGCCGCCACGCACGGCGGGGTCGGTACTCGATTTCCTGGCGCGGCGCCTGCCCGGCGTCTCGCGCGAGGCATGGGAGCGGCGCATCGTGCTGGGCGAGGTGGTGACCGCCGACGGCCGGCCCCTGGCGGCGGGCGACGCTTGCGCCGCACACGACCGGTTCTTCTACTACCGGATGCTGGAGGAAGAGCCGGCGTTGCCCTTCGAGGCCGAAGTGCTGTTCCAGGACGATCACCTGGTCGTGGTCGACAAGCCGCATTTCATGCCGGTGGTGCCCACCGGCCCTTACCTGCAGCGCAGCCTGCTGGTGCAGTTGAAGCGGCGCCTGGGCATCGAGGCGCTGTCGCCGCTGCACCGCATCGACCGCGACACGGCGGGGCTGGTCGCGTTCGGCGTTCGGCCGGAAGAGCGGGGCGCCTACCAGCAGCTGTTCGCCCTGCACACGATCGAGAAGACCTACGAAGCGGTCGCGCCCTGGGTGACCGATCTGGCCGCGCCGCGCACCCACCGGATGCGGATGGCGCCTGCGGCCGAGTTCTTCCGTGAGCAGGTCGTCGAGGGCACCCCCAACACCATCACCCGGACCGAGATGCTGACCCGCCTCGGCCCCCTGGCCCACTACCGCCTGTGGCCGACGACCGGCCGCAAGCACCAGCTGCGGGTGCACATGGCCGCCCTCGGCGCACCGTTGCTGCACGACCCGCTCTATCCCGAAATTGTCGATGCGGACATGGGCGACTACGCCCGGCCGCTGCAACTGCTGGCGCGCAGCCTGGATTTCACCGACCCGGTGACCGGCGGCCTCCGCCATTTCCAAAGCCGCCGCGCCCTGGCGGCGGTGGAGGCCTGGGAACAGGCGGGCGGGGCCGCGCCGGCGCCCTAGTCGCCGCCGGTGGCGGTTGCGTCGCCTTCGCCGTGCAGGCGCTTACCCGGTCGGTCGGCGCGCGCATTACAGTCCCGGCATGGCATACGAACTCTATTACTGGCCCACCATCCAGGGCCGCGGCGAATTCATCCGGCTCGCCCTCGAATCCGCCGGCGCTCCCTACGTCGACATCGCCCGCGGGCCGCAGGACGATGGCCAGGGCGTGCCGGCGATGACCCATTTCCTGGAAGACAAGCGGGTCGTCCATCCGCCGTTCGCGCCGCCCTTCCTGAAAGACGGAGCGGTGATGGTGGGGCAGACGGCCGCCATCCTGCAGTACCTGGCGCCCGAACTGAAGCTTGTGCCCCGCAGCGAGCAGGCCCGCATCTGGACGCACCAGATCCAGCTGACGCTCTGCGACATCGTCGCCGAGGCCCACGACACCCACCACCCGGTCGGCACCGGCCTGTACTACGAAGACCAGAAGGCCGAGGCGCTGCGCCGGGCCACCGAGTTCTGCAGCGCCCGCATGCCCAAGTTCCTGAACTGGTTCGAGGCGGTGCTGGCGCGCAACCCCGCCGGCCAGCGGCACCTGGTGGGGGGCAAGCTGAGCTATGCCGACCTTTCGCTCTTCCAGGTGGTCGAAGGCCTGCGCTACGCCTTCCCGAAGGCGTCGGCCCGGGTGCTGGCCAAGACGCCGCATGTGGTGAAGCTGCGCGACCGCGTCGCCTCGCTCCCGCGGGTGGCGGCCTACCTGCGCAGCGAGCGGCGCATCCCCTTCAACGAGGACGGCATCTTCCGCTGCTATCCGGAACTCGACGTGTGACGCAGCCCCCATGCTGATCGCCGGCGTCGATTTCGCCGGCCCGGCCGATGCGGTGGCGCGGCAGCTGATCGGCACCACGGTGCTGGTCGACGGCGTCGGCGGCCGGATCGTGGAGACCGAGGCCTACGACCGCGACGATCCGGCCTCGCACACCTTCGGCGGCCCCACGCCGCGCAACGCGGCGATGTTCGGCCCGCCCGGCCGGCTCTACGTCTACCGCTCCTACGGCCTGCACTGGTGCCTGAACTTCGTCTGCCGCGAAGAAGGCCACGGGGCCGGAGTGCTGATCCGGGCCCTGGAGCCGACGGCCGGGCTGGACCGGATCCGCGCGCGCCGCGGCACGATAGCCGACCCGCTGCTGTGTGCGGGCCCGGGCCGTGTGGGGCAGGCACTGGCGATCGATGCCGCCTTCAACGGCATGCCGCTGGATGACGATCCCCTGGCCTTGCTGCCGGCCGATCCGCGCGTACCGGTCGACATACGCTCCGGGCCCCGCATCGGCATTTCGAAAGCCGCGGACGTGCCCTGGCGTTTCGGCGAGGCGGGATCGCGCTATCTGAGCAGGCCGTTCCGCTAGCGAGCCATTCCGGGTTTTCGAATTTCGATTAACCCGGTTCTTATTGAATATCACGCCATTGCTCTTTGCAGGAGCTCGGCACCCGTGCGCCATAAAAGTGCTTTTCGCGGCGCTGAATCTCATCGCCGCACGCCCACGGTGCAAACGGCATTCCTTGCCGATATTCGATATTCCAACGGCATTTTCGGAGAAACCGCACGCTGTTTTCGGAGCGCGGCGTTTGTAACAGCATGATGCAATGATCGCTCGACCAAGACTTCGAGCGATGCACGAACGGTTTGCTGGGTGCTTATCAGCAGGCCCATCCTCGGACGACCCCATTCACCAAAAGTTGAATCATCACCCCTGACGAGGAACCGATAAATGAAGAAAGCACTCATCGCCGTGGCCGCCCTGGTCGCCTGCACCGCCGGCATGGCCCAGTCGTCCGTCACCTTGTTCGGTACGCTCGACGCGGGCGTGGGCCGCCTGAAGTCCAGCGGAACCAGCCACGTCACCGGTCTGCTCAACGGCGGCAACTCCACCTCGCGCCTGGGCTTTCGCGGTACCGAGGACCTGGGTGGCGGCCTGTCGGCCGGTTTCTGGCTGGAAGGCGCGCTGAACAACGACGTCGGCGGGGGCTCCAGCCAGACGGGAGGCTTCGACTTCCAGCGCCGTTCCACCGTCAGCCTGTTCGGCACCTTCGGTGAAGTGCGGCTGGGCCGCGACTTCGTAGCCTCGTATCCGATGACCTTCGACTACGACGTGAGCGGCCAGCGCGGCTTCGAACAGGTCGAGATCCTCGGCATGAGCACCTCGGGCGTCACCGGCGTCAGTGCGTTCCGCACCAGCAACAGCGTGTCGTACCTGCTGCCGTCCACCCTGGGCGGTTTCTTCGGCCAGGTCCAGTACGGATTCGGCGAAGGCAATTCCAGCGTGGTGCCGGTGGCCAATGCGGCAGGCATCAGCACTTCCGCCGCCGCCGCCGCGACCAAGAAGACCGGCAATTACATGGGCGTGCGCGGCGGTTACGGCAGCGGCCCGTTCAAGGTCTCCGCATCGTACGGCCAGTATTCGGACGCCACCCGGGTGGTGGGCGCATCCGCCTATGCGTCCGATTTCAAGGTGGCCAATATCGGCGCTTCCTACGATTTCGGCATCGTCAAGCCGATGGGCTTCATCCAGACCGACAAGATCGGCGGCCGGGGCGCCATCGCCGCGTTCCAGTTCAATACCTATGCCATCGGCGCCACCGCACCGGTCGGCCCCGGCCTGATCCGCGTCCAGGCGTCGCATTACACGCAGGACAACAGTTCCAACGGCGCCAACAAGGTGTCGCTGGGCTATGTGCACAACCTGTCGCCGCGCACTGCGCTGTATGCCGACGTGGCACGCCTGAACAACAAGGGCGCCTCCACCTACCAGGTGGGTGGGGTCGGCGGCCTGAGCAACAACGGTCCGGTGGCGGGCGGCAATTCCACCGGCATCGCCATCGGCATGAAGCACAGCTTCTGATGGGGCATGGGCCGGGCGGCCAAGCGCCCGGCCCATGCGGTTTTTTGCGAGTGAACAGGGTTTGCGAGTTTTGACGGGGCTTCACGGCCCCGTCTTTTTTATTTGTACGTTGTTTTTCTTTTGCACCTGCGGTGAGCCGGTTCGGCAGGAGCACGGCCAGACGCAAAAAAGCCCGCGAGATGCGGGCTTTCGGAATTGGTCGTGGGCTCTTACGCGGCCCACGTTACGGCACATTCACATGCAGAAGCCACTTTTGTTTTTTTCGTCGTGGTAGCTCTTGGTCCGACGTGCCGCCGTGAGAATCGGCCTTGCCTGCGCAGGCAACCGAAAGACGCGAGGGTCGTTTCGGGGATCGCGGATTGTAGGCGCTGCTCCAGAATTGTGCAAGTGCCGACCGCGGGCTGGCGAGTAGGGTGTGGCATCACCTCAGGCGGATCGTCACTAGAATCGCGCCCTTTTCCCCGTCACCTGCACCCCGAACCGATGAATATTGTCGTCAACGAAGAACTCAAGGCCTACATCGATCCCCTCTCGGCCGACGAACACGATGCGCTGGAGCGCAGCATCCTGGCCGAGGGCTGCCGGGACGCGCTGGTGCTCTGGGGCGAGGTGCTGGTCGACGGCCACAACCGCTACGGCATCTGCCAGAAGCACGGCCTGCCGTTCCAGACGGTGCAGAACACCCGGTTCCGCTCGCTGGAAGACGTGCACCTGTGGATGATCGACCAGCACCTGGGCCGCCGCAGCGTCTCGGATTTCCAGCGCGGCGTCCTGGCGCTGCGCAAGAAGGAGATCGTGGCGATGCGCAAGGGCCGGGCGGCACTGCCGGCGTCGGAGCACGACACGCCTGCCGATGCGCAGCCCGCGGACGAAGCCGCCGGCGCGATGTCGGCCGATGCGGCTTCTTCGGCCCCGGCGCCCGCCGCGCTCGACAGCCGCGAGGCGATCGCCAAGGCCGCGCGGCTGAGCAGCAGCCAAGTGGTGATGATCGAGAAGATCCAGAAGCAGGCGGCACCCGAACTGGTGGCGGCCGTGCGGTCGGGCACCATCTCGATCAACGCCGCGGCGGCCGTGTCCAGCCTGCCGGTTGACGAGCAGGTCGCCGCTGCGCTGGGCGGCAAACAGGAGCTGAAGCAGGCCGCCAAGCGGGCGCGCGACGCCACGCGCAAGCCGCCGAAGGAGGCCGCGGGCAGCGCGGCAGAAGAGCTTTCGTCCGCGCCCGATTCGCTCGACAGCCTGCGGCAGCGCGTGGCCGACCTGACCGAAGAGAACGCGTCCCTGCGCCGACAGGTGGCCGATCTGCAAGCCGCACTCGGCCGCGGGTAGCGCCCGCATCGCCCCGTGGCCGCGCCGGCGCAGGCACCACCATTCGCTCGGTGCTCCGGCGCGTGGCCTTGTGGCTGCCGGCTGGGCTGAAACGTCGACCCGCTCAGGCCCTGGTGCGGGCCGAGGGGTTCAGGCCGCGATATTGCATTCCCGCCGCAGCAGCGCCAGCGCGTCGTGCAGCTGGTAGTCCAGGTCGCTGCGCAGGGTCTTCTCAGACTCCTGCAGGAAGCTCGTCCACAGCGCGCGGTAGTCGTCGCGGTGCGCTTCGGGTGCATGTTCGTCGACGAAGGCGGTGGCGAGCGCCGGCTCCATGCCGTGCTTGCGGATGCGCCGCACCAGGCTGGCGGCCTGCTTTTCGGTCAGCAGCGTCTTCTTGGGAATGCCCGCGGCCAGGCACAGCAGCAGGGTCAGCAGCGAGTGCTCGTCTTCGTGTCCCTGGGTGGCGCGCGCCCAGGTCTTGCTGCCGGGCTGCGGCGGCGCATCCTGTCCCAGCGACTGGTAGTAGTGGTCGACTTCGCCCAGCGGGTCCTCCACCAGGAAGTAGCGCTCGCGCCAGACGGCGCTCGTGCGCAGCATCAGCCGCACCGGCTGGGTGGCTTCCAGCAGGCGCGGCAGGTCCGAGACGACGCTCTTGCGTATCGCCTCCACCGTGTCGTGCAGCGTGTGCGGAAGCCCGGGCGGCATTGCGATCTGCAGCGGGGTCGCGCGCTTGCGCAGTGCGGCGATCCGCTTGTCGATCTGTACCGCGTCGGGCCAATCGGTCGCGCCGGGCGCCAGGGCGCGGTAGAGCAGGGCGGTGCGGATCACCGCCTCGGCATCGGCACCGGCTTCTTCCAGCGCGTCCGCGTCGAGCTTGAACGGCCGGCCCAGCCACAGCGCCGCGTCGGCGAGGTGCGCCGCCGCCGTGCGGCGTGCCAGCTCGGCCCGGTAGTCGGCATGGCTGCGCAGGGACCAGGCCGACAGCAGCGGCGTCTCGGCATCCGAGAAGCCGCGCATGCCGAAATGGCTGCTCTCCGGCATCGCGATCAGGCGGCGCAGCATGTCGGATCCGGCTTTGGAGCGCGACATGAAGGAGTGGTCGCGCAGCAGCTCGGCCGCGCTGCGCAGGTCGCCTTCGCTGGCATCCTCCAGGTGCAGGCTCACCAGGTTGACGATGCGGGCACGCGCCCGCTCCAGGTCGGGACGCAGGAATTCGCTGCCGAAGTAGCGGGCGATCTGCACCATGCCCTTGGGCGCTTCGGTCCGGATCGCGGCGATCTTGTCGGCATCGATGACGCCGTACTGCAGACCGTAGGCCAGGGCCTTCTCGAAGAACGGGCGGCCGTCGTGGATCGACAGCCCCGAGGCGGGGGAGGGCGCGGACATCGGGGGGGCAGCCGGCGCGCTCAGATCGCCGACTCCTCGTCGGAGGTGCGGGCGGCGGGCGTCGCCTTGCCGCGGTCGGTGTCGCTGGTCTCGAACTTGCCGTCGTCGTCCTCTTCGGGCAGTTCGTCGTCTTCCAGCCCCAGGTCGTGGGCACGCGCCTTGGCCCGCAGCACCAGCAGCATCTCGATGAAGAGGTCGCGGCACTCGTAGCGCAGCAACCAGGCCAGCTGCATCCAGTCGCGGTCGGCCACCTCGTCCTGCAGCAGCTGCGGCTGCACATAGGCCGAGGCCAGCAGCTGCTCTTCGGTGAGCATCAGGCCGTAGTCCTCGGTGGCGTCGAAGGTGCCGGTGCGTGCGAAGGCCTCGATGCGGCTCCACTTCTCGGTGAAGTAGTTGGCCAGCGCCTCGCTGCCGCCCTCCAGGTCGCCGATCGCGTTCAGGAACTCGAGCGGCTCGCCGTCGTCGCGGAAGATCACCGCGTTCACCATGCTGCGCAGATGGGTGTGGCTCAGGTCCTTGTACTGCTTCTCCAGCACCATCGCCCGGGCGAACTGCTCGGGCGTGACCAGCAGGTTGACGACCGAGGCGCGCGAGTCGTCGTACTCGCGCATGACGGCCAGGATGTCCTTGGGTGCCAGCTGGTCCAGCACCACCATCAGGGCGTTGTCCCCCTCGGCGTCGGCAAGCTCGGCCAGGGCCGATTCGGCGCCGACGATGTCGCCGGCGGCGATCAGGCTGCGGGTCTGGGTGATGAGGGCGAGATGGTTCATCGTGTCACTCCTTGCGGTCGAAGCCTTGGTCGGACAACCAGTCGCTGCCGGCGTCCTCGCGGCTGCGACGGGTCTGCGGATCGCGTGCGTCGTCGGCGCTGAGCGGGGTTTCGTCGTCTTCGACCGGTTCGTTGTCGTCCTGGTCGTCGTCGGCGTCGTCGTCGGCGTCCGAGGCGCCGGCATCGGCCGGGCCGAGGCGGGCGTGGGTCTGCAGGTATTCGAGGGTGGCGGCCGCCACCAGGAACCGGCTGCCGGCCGGCTCCTTGAGCACCGCCTCGGCCATGCCCACGGCCCAGGGTTCGAGGACGACCGACTGCGCCAGCGTGTGCCACTCGGGCAGCTCGGCCGCCTCCAGCCCTACCAGCGGCTCGATCGCGCGCGGCTGCGGGAACTTGAAGGCGCGGTGGAAGGCCACGGCGACCATCTCCGGGCTCAGCTCCAGCATCTGCACCAGGAAGCCGATTTCCTTGCGCTTCTGGGTCAGGCGCTTCTGCAGCACGTCCTTGCCTTCCGAATCGGAGGTCAGGTCGTCCAGCTCGGCCCGGTAGGCGGTGCGCAGGTTGTGGAAGTAGGGAGAGAGGGTCACGGCGGGAGGATGCTCTTGAAATAGGCTTGCCAGATCTCGGTCGCCGTTTCCAGCGGGTCGTCCAGCAGATTGCGACGTCGGTTCTCGTCGTAGGCTTGGCGCTGCTCGTCGTCGGACAGCACCTCGTAGGCTTTCTGCACCGCCTGGAACCGGGCGGCCGCGTCGGGCGCCGGGTTCCGGTCGGGATGGAGCTGGGCGGCCTTCTGGCGGAAGGCCTTCTTGATGTCGGCCAGCGAGGCGCTTCCTGCCAGCCCCAGGGCTTCGTAGTGGTTGCTCATGCGGTCACTTCAGGTGCCGCCGTTTGGGGCGATTTCAAGCCGGTGGGCAGGGCGCTCGGCGCAATGGTGCCGATCAACCGGCCAGCCCCACGAACACGTTCTGCACGTCGTCGTTGCCGTCGATCGCGGCGAGGAAGGCCTCGACTTCCTCCAGGTGCTCCGGGCTCAGGTTGGCCGGGTCGACCGGGTTCTTCGGCTTGTAGCCGAGCTTGGCAGACAGCACGGTGAAGCCCTGCGCCGGCAGTGCGCGGCTGACCAGGTCCAAGTCGGTCGCGTCGGTGATGAACATGGTGGCGCCGTCTTCGCCGGCCTCGAAATCCTGCGCACCGGCCTCGATGGCCGCCACTTCCGCGTCGGCACCGGCGGCGGCCGGCTCGGCCTCGATCATGCCGACATGGTCGAAGTCCCACGAGACAGAGCCGGAAGTGCCCAACTGGCCCTTGCGGAACAGCACCCGCATCTCGGGCGCGGTGCGGTTGACGTTGTCGGTCAGGCACTCGACCATCACCGGCACCTGGTGCGGCGCGAAGCCTTCGTAGATGACGTGCTCGAAGTTGACCGTCTCACCGGTCAGGCCGGCGCCCTTCTTGATCGCGCGCTCCAGGGTTTCCTTGGGCATCGAGACCTTGCGGGCCTGCTCGACCACCAGGCGCAGCCGCGAATTGGCCGCCGGGTCGGCGCCGCCGCGCGCGGCCACCATGATTTCCTTGGCCAGCTTGCCGAACAGCTTGCCGCGGGCATCCGCCGCCTGCGCCTTGCCTTTTGCTTTCCACTGCGCGCCCATGTCTGATCTCTCTCGGTGTGTTGCGGCGCCCGCGGGCGCCAGTCGGTGTCGGGGTTCTCCGGCGATGGCGCAGGGTGCCCATGGCTGGTGCGGCCCGGCTGCACCGCCGAAAGTACGGGAGCGCCGGAGCGGCCTCGCGTCGGCGGCTCCGGCCGTCGTCGGCTGGCTCTTCTGGAAGACGCCGACAGGCGCCTAGTGTATCGGCCGCACTGCGGCGGGCGAAGCGGGTGCGACGCCCTCCCGGGTAAGGGCGAAAGAAGGGCCTGCGCTCAGCCGTCGATCTTCACGTCGGCCGCGCGGATCACCTTGGCCCACTTGGCGGTTTCGGTGGCGATGAAGGCATCGAACGCCGCCGGCGTGCCGCCCGCCGGGAAGGTGCCCATCGTGTCGAAGCGGGGCCGCATCTCGGCGCTGCGGACGATGGTGGTCACCTCTTCGGCCATGCGCTGCACGATCGCCTCGGGCGTGCCGGCCGGTGCCAGCATGCCGGCCCAGGTACTGCCGGCGAAACCCGCGAAACCCTGCTCGATGAAGGTGGGCACGTCGGGCACCGCCGGCAGCCGCTGCTCGCCAGCCACGCCGATCAGCCGGATCTTGCCGTCCTTGCCCGCCGGTATCAGGCCGGTGGGTGCGTCGAACAGCAACTGGATCTGACCGCCCAGCAGGTCGGCCAAAGCGGGCGCAGCGCCCCGGTAGGGGATGTGCACCATCCGCGTCTGGGTCTGCAGCTTGAGCAGTTCGGTGGTGAGGTGCGAGGCCGAGCCGTTGCCCGACGAGCCGAAGCTGATCTTGCCGGGGTTGGCGCGGGCGTAGTCGATCAACTCCCGCGCGGTCTTGAACGGCGCGTTGGCCGCCACCGCGGCCAACAGCGGCGAGATGCCCATCAGCGCTACGCCGCGCAGGTCCTTGGCCGGGTCGTAGGGCAGCTTGGGGTAGAGCGTGGTGTTGGCCGCATAGGCCGCGATCACCACGCCGAAGGTGGTGCCGTCGGGCGGCGCCTTGGCCACCGCGTCGACGCCGATGATGCCGTTGGCACCGGGCTTGTTGTCGATCACGATCGGCTGGCCCAGCTTGTTCTGCAGGCCGACCTGCAGCATCCGCGCCATCTGGTCGGTGAAGCCGCCGGGCGTGTAGGGCACGACGATCCGGATCGGGCGGTTGGGCCAGGCCGACTGGGCGCGGGCCGGGAGTACCAGCGCGGCGGCACCGGCGGCGACCGCCGCCTGGAATCCGCGGCGCGAGAGAGGGGAAAAGGGCATCGTGGTGTCTCCGTTGAATGCTGCATCCTGGGGCCATCGCGCGGCGCAGGCAGCAGGGGATTTCCCTCGCGTCGGTTGCGGCTCCGATGGCCAGGCGGTGCGCTACTGCGCGTAGCCCGGGTTGCGCCGGTCCAGCCGCCGCAGCAGGCCGGGCCAGACCAGGCGCGCACCGCCGCCGGTGCGCACCTTGGCGAGCTGCGCCGGCGCGGCGTCCAGCACCTCGGCCGGAATGTCGAGCATCTCGGCGCCCGGCCGGGCCCGCACCTGCACCATGCAGGCGGCCTCGAAGCGGTGCATCGCCAGGAACGCCGCGGCGACCGAGTCGCCGACGGTCAACAGCCCGTGGTTGCGCAGCATCAGGAAGCTCTTGTCGCCCAGGTCGCGTACCAGCCGCGGCTTCTCGTCGTCGTTGACCGCGAAGCCCTCGTAGTCGTGGTACGCCAGCGAATGCAGCACCGAGGCCGCGAACTGCGAGATCGGCCGCAGGCCGTCCTTCTCGGCCGACACCGCCACGCCGTTGATCGAGTGCGTATGCAGCACGCAGGCCGCATCGTGCCGGGCGGCGTGGATGCAGCTGTGGATGGTGAAGCCCGCCGGGTTGATGTCGTAGGGCGAATCCAGCACCTTGCGGCCCGCACCGTCGATCTTCACCAGGCTGGAGGCGGTGATCTCCTCGAACATGAAGCCGTACGGGTTGATCAGGAAATGCTCGGTGCCCGGCACCTTGGCGGTGATGTGGGTGAAAACCAGGTCGTCCCAGCCGAAGAGGGCGACCAGCCGGTAGGCGGCCGCCAGGTCGACGCGGGTCTGCCATTCCTCGGGCGAGACCTGCGCCTGCAGGCCGGGGATCGGGTCGAGCGGAGAAGATGGGGGCATGCGCGGGGTCCTGTTGCGGTGTCGTTTCGTAGCTGCGGAGCAGACCGGAAACGAGGCTAAGGCGCTGCGGCGATGCGGGCGGTCGCGGGCACGACAGTCCAAAGGCGGGCGGCCCGGCGCCGATAGCAGCCATGATGCTATCAAATCGATAGCTGCAGGTCGGCGTCCTACGCCGGCTGGCGGCCTGTTTCGCTCAAGAACGCGCAAATGGAGCTGCCGATGCGGCCGGTCCGACCGCGTGCCGCTGCCTCCAGCCGAAGGAGGCATCGATCCTGCCATGCCGGAACCGGCAGGGCCGTCGCCGATGCTGCCAGCGCCCGCCCGGGTGTCGTGCTGGGCGTTCAGTCCCGCGGGCCGGTGGGGCCGGCCGCATGGGGTGCGTTCTGCAGCGTGGCCTGGGTGACACTGGCACCTGCCGGCACGCTGTCGGTGAGCCAGACGTTACCGCCGATGACCGCGCCCCGGCCGATGGTGACCCTGCCGAGGATGGTGGCGCCGGCGTAGACGACCACGTCGTCCTCCACGATCGGGTGGCGCGGCAGGCCCTTCTTCAGGGTGGTGCCGTCGGCCTCTGTCGGGAAGCGCTTGGCCCCCAGCGTGACGTTCTGGTAGAGCCGTACCCCCTGGCCGATGACGGCCGTCTCGCCGATGACGACGCCGGTGCCGTGGTCGATGAAGAAGCGTGGGCCGATCGTGGCGCCGGGGTGGATGTCGATGCCGGTCTGGCCGTGCGCCAGCTCCGAGATGATGCGTGCCAGCAGGGGCAGGCCCAGCGTGTAGAGGCGGTGGGCCAGGCGGTGGTGGATCATCGCCAGCAGGCCCGGGTAGCACAGCAGCACCTCGTCCACGCTGTGGGCCGCGGGATCGCCTTCGTAGGCGGCTACCGCATCGCTGTCGAGCAGGCGCCGGATGGCCGGCAGCCCCGCGGCGAAGTCCCGGAGCAGGGCACGCGCCGACTGGTCGCTGTCGGCGGCCGGGGCCAGGGTCCTGCGGGCGGTGTAGCGCAATTCGAGCAGCGCCTGGTCGAGCAGGGTGTGCAGCGCCGAATCGAGCGTCCGGGCGACGTAGAAATCCTCGCTTTCGTGGCGCAGGTCCGACGGCCCCAGCCGCAGCGGGAAGAGCACGCCCTTCAGGCATTCGACCACCCCCGCCAGCGCGTTGCGCGACGGAAACTCCCGCCCCGCCGGCTCGCGGGCGCGGCCCTGCGAGTCGCGCCATTCGATCCGCGTGCGCTGCAGGGCCAGCACCACTTCGTTCACCTCGAAACCTGACATGAAACCTCCGTTGTCGTCGTGCCGGCCGGCCGGCCAGCGGCAGGGATGCGCCGGCAGGGTCGTCCGATGGGCTAGTGGATCACGACAGGCGCCGGACCCGTGTCGCCAAATGCGAAAGACCACGAACCCCGGCGCCATGCCGCCTGCGCCGGCAGTGCGGCAACGCCTGCGCCGCACTCGGGTCCTCGGCTGACGCGGCGGGCCGCGCCGCGCGGTCATATTGCCGGCGAACCCCTTCTTGCAACGGCCTCCTACGACCATGACCTCTTCCCTCATCACCGCCGTCGGCCCCACCACCAGCCGCGCCTACCGCTGCATCTGCGGCAAGCCTCTTTTCCTCCGCAACAGCCTGTGCCTGAACTGCGGA
The DNA here is from genome assembly GCF_001421705.1 of Xylophilus sp. Leaf220. Lineage (GTDB taxonomy): Bacteria > Pseudomonadota > Gammaproteobacteria > Burkholderiales > Burkholderiaceae_C > Xylophilus. The sequence goes on from NZ_LMKO01000012.1 coordinate 166,409, forward strand.
CGCTCTCTGGGCTACGACCCGGTCATGCGCACCGTGGTGGCGATCGAGCCCGGCGAGCAGCCCGGCGACTGGGTGATCCCCGGCACCGGCTCCGACCGCATCGTGCACCGCTGCGCCAACCTGGAGGCACCGGCCGCCTGCAACTGGCTGATCCCGGGCGGCACGGCCGCCCACCGGCACACGCCCGACAACCTGGACCCGGGCTTCTGCCTCTCGTGCAGCACCACCCGCACCATCCCCGACCTGGCCAAGGAGGAGAACCGCGAGCTGTGGCGCAAGCTGGAGATCGCCAAGCGCCGCCTGCTCTCGCAACTGCTGGCACTCGCCCTGCCGATCGAGACCCGCAAGGAACGGCCCAACGGCCTGATGTTCGACATGCTGGAGCAGGTGCCCGGCGGACCGAAGGTGCTGACCGGCCACGACGAGGGCCTGATCACCCTCAACATCGGCGAGGCAGACGACGCCCAGCGCGAGAAGATCCGCGCCGAGATGCACGAGTCCTACCGCACGCTGCTCGGCCATTTCCGCCACGAGATCGGCCACTACTACTGGGACCGGCTGGTACGCGACACCGTCTGGCACCAGCCCTACCGCGCGCTCTTCGGCGACGAATCGGTCGACTACGGCGAATCGCTCAAGCGCCATTACGAGAACGGTCCTCCGGCCGACTGGCCCCTGCACTACGTCACCAGCTATGCCACCACACATTCCTGGGAAGACTGGGCCGAGACCTGGGCCCACTACCTGCACATGGCCGACACGGTGGATACGGCCGTCAGCTTCGGCATCGACGCGAACAACGTCGACATCGAGAGCGACCCCTACACCCTCGACGACCTCTGGCGGCCGGACCATCCGAACGCGACCGCCTTCCTGGCGTTCCTCAACTCGTGGATCGTCCTGACCCACGCGCTCAACGAGCTGACCCGCAGCATGGGCCAGCCCGACTACTACCCGTTCATCCTGCCGCGCGAGGCGATCGCCAAGCTGCAGTTCATCCACGAGGTGGTGCGGTCCTACAGCGTGCCGGAAGCGGCGATCAGCGTCGAGGAAACGGCGGCGGATTTCGACGACAGCAAGGCTGCGCCGGAGGTGCGCGCCGCGTGATGCATGCCGGACCACGACGGTGCTTCAGCAGACGTCCGCATCGATCCAGCGGCACCTTGCACCCATTGCTATAAAAAAAGTAGCTGGATGCCGGCGTCCCACGCCGGCTCCAGCTTTTTTTCTCTAGAAGACCACCGTTTGCCGGCCCTGCGGTGTTGGCTATTCCTGCAGCGCCCGCAGCGACGCCAGGATCCGCTCCCGGTCCTGGTCGAGCCGCGGCGGCTGGCGCTGCAGCACGGTGCGGTGGCCGCCGACATGGATCGGGTTGCCGGCGACGGTCAGGTCGCGGCCGCTCTGGGCCTTGACCTGCAGCAGCATGTCGCGGGCCTGGACCTGCGGGTCCTGCAGCACCTCGGCCACGTTGTTGTAGGCGCCGGTGGGGATGTTGTTGCGCATCAGCAGGTCCTGCCAGTGGTCGCAGCCGGCCGCGGCCAGGCGTTCCTCCAGCGCGGCCTTCAGGGCCTCGTGGTGGGTGCAGCGCAAGTGGTTGGTGGCGAAGCGCGGGTCGACCGCCACCGCCGGCAGTTCCAGCGTGGCGCACAGCCGCTGGAACAGGCCGTCGTTGCCCGCCGCGATCACGAACCAGCCGTCCGCCGCGCGGAACACGTCGAAGGGCGCGATCGACGGGTGGCGCGAGCCGAGCGGGCCCGGCGCCTTGCCGTCGACCTGCATCCGGGCGATGGCGTTCTCCAGCAGGGCGACCTGGCAGTCGAGCATCGCCACGTCGACCCGGTCGCCGCGGCCGGTGCGCGCCCGCTGCAGCAGCGCCGCCTGGGTGCCGACCGCCGCGTACAGCCCGGCGCCCAGGTCGCCGATCGAGACGCCCACGCGCGTAGGGTCGCCGCCGGGATGGCCGGTCAGGCTCATGATGCCGCCCATCGCCTGCACCACCATGTCGTAGGCCGGCCGCCGGCTGTAGGGCCCGGTCTGGCCGAAGCCCGAGACCGAGGTGAACACCAGCTGCGGGTACCGGGCCTGCAGCGCCTCCCAGCCGTAGCCCAGCTTTTCCATGGTGCCGGGGCGGAAGTTCTCGACCAGCACGTCGGCCGTCTCCAGGAGGGCTTCGAACACCGCGCGGTCCTCGAGTGCCTTCAGGTCGAGGGCGATCGATTCCTTGTTGCGGTTGACCGACATGAAGTAGGCCGAGTCGCCGTCGACGAAGGGGCCGATCTGGCGGGCGTCGTCGCCGCAGCCGGGCTGCTCGACCTTGATCACCCGGGCGCCCAGGTCGGCCAGCAGCATGGTGCAGTAGGGGCCGGCCAGGACGCGGGTCAGGTCGACGACGGTGTAGCCCTGCAGCGGGCCGGCGGATGGGTGCGTGTGTGGGGTCATTCGAGCGAGGCGCCGGAGCGCACGGTCAGTTCCTTGGATTTCTTGCCTTCGTCGAGCGCCCAGGCGCGGAATTCGGCCAGTGATGCGGAGGGTGCCGATTCGTTGCCCGATTTCTCCAGCCGGGCCTTCACCTCGGGATCTTTCAGCGCGGCCACGCTGGCGTCGAACAGCGCCTGGGCCACCTCGGGCGGCACGCCGGCCGGGGCGAACAGGCCGAACCAGAAGCTGAAATCGTAGCCCTTGACGCCGGCCTCGGCCATGCCGGGCGTGTCGGGGAACAGCGGCGAGCGGGCGGCCGAGGTGACGGCCAGCACCCGCAGCTTGCCGCCCTGGGCCATCGGCAGCACCGAGGGCGGCGTGCCGAAGGTCAGCTGCACGTCGCCGCTGGCGACGGCCAGCAGCGAGGGCGCGCCGCCCTTGTAAGGTACGTGCAGCATCTGCACCCCGGCCGCCTGCTCGAACGAGAGCGCCGCCAGGTGGGTGATGACGCCGGTGCCGGAGGACGAGTAGGTCAGCTTGCCTGGCGCCTTGCGCGCCTCGGCCACCAGCTCCTGCACCGACTGCGTTTTGAAACCCTGGTTCACCGCCAGCAGCATCGGCGCCGAACTCCAGCGCGAGATCGGGACGAAGCTCCTGGCGCCGTCGTACTTCACGCTCTTGTAGAGCAGCTGGTCGCTGCCGTAGAGGTTGCCGCTGCCGAGCAGCAGGGTGTAGCCGTCGGGCGCGGCGCGGGCCACGAAATCCGAGCCGATGGTGGTGCCGGCGCCCGGCCGGTTGTCGATCACCACCGGCTGGCCGAGCAGCTTGCCCATCTTGTCGGTGACGATGCGCGCCACCGTATCGGCCCCGCCGCCCGAGGGAAAGCCGACCACCAGGGTGATCGGCCGGTTGGGATAGCCCTGCGCGCCGGCGGCGGTGCAGAGGGCGGTCAGCGTGGCGGCGGCGATGCCGTGCGAAAGCTTCATTCTTTGTCTCCTGTCGTGCGAATCAATGGTGGGCGGCTACCGGCCGGTGAAGACCGGCGTGCGCTTTTCCTTCCAGGCCTGGCCGCCTTCGGCCAGGTCTTGCGAGACCACCGACCGTGCGACGTCGCGGGCGGCGGCGGCCGGATCGAAGCGGCCCTGGGCGATGCGGTTCAGGTGCTGCTTCATGCCGAGCAGCGGGATCGGCGCCATCGCGCCGAGCGTCGCGGCCAGGCGCTCCACCTCGTCCGGCAGCGATTCGCGCGGAACCAGGTGGGTGAGGAAACCGCAGTCCAGCATCGCCTGCGCACCGATCTTCTCGGCGGTCAGGAAGAGGCGCTTGGCGGTGTTGAGGCCCAGCCGGCTCACGTAGCGCTGCATGCCGGTCGGGTAGTAGTGCAGGCCGAGTCGCGCCGCGGGCATGAACATTTCGCCGGCCTCGCAGCCCAGGCGGAAGTCGCAGGCCAGCACCATGTCGGTGGCCCCGCCGTAGACGCCGCCCTGCAGCGCGGCGATGGTCACCGCGCGGCAGTTCTCCAGCGCATCGACCATGTCGCCGAAGCCGCTGCCTTCGGTCTGGCTCTGGGCGACCGAGCCGATGTCGAACCCGCTGCAGAAGTGCTTGCCCTCCGACCGCAGCACCAGCACCAGCACGGCGGGCGTGGCATCGACCGTGGCGAAGTGCCGGCGGAGCTCGGGCAGGTCCTCGGGTGTCAGCTTGTTGGCCATCTCTGGCCGTCGCAGGGTGATGGTGGCGCGGGAGCCTTCTATTTGCAGCGATGGAAGCATCGGGTTGTTCCAAGGTCGTTGATATATCTATAATGCTATTTGATATTTAGGTGCCCATGCAATCCGCGCTAACCCTCGAACCCACCAGCCTGCAGGACCGCATCCGCGGCCGGCTAGAGGCCGCCATCCAGTCGGGCGAGCTGGCGCCGGGCATGGCGATCGACGAGCGTGCGCTGGCGGCGCAGTTCGAGGCCTCGCGCACGCCGGTGCGGGAGGCGCTGCTGCTGCTCAGCGCGCGGGGCCTGGTCGACATCGTGCCGCGCACCGGCATCTACGTGCGCCAGCTGAAGGCCGAGGAACTGGTCGCGATGATGGAAGCACTGGGTGAGCTGGAGGGCGTGCTGGCCCGGCTGGCGGCCCGCCGGATCGGCGCCGTCCAGCGCGCGGCGCTGGAGCAGGCCCTGGCCGGCACCGCGGCCTGCGCGCGGGCCGACGACGCGGCCGGCTACCAGGAGGCCAACGCGGTGCTGCACGAGGTGATCTACCAGGCCAGCGGCAACCCCTTCATCGTCGAGCAGGCCCGGGCGGTGCGGATGCGCATCGGGGCCTACCGCGGCAGGCTGTTCGAGCGGCCGGGCCGGCTGGCCGATTCGCAGCGGGAGCACGAGCGGGTGGTCGCCGCCATCCTGCCCGGTCGGGCCGACGAGGCGGCCGATGCGATGCGCGACCACATCTCCCTGGGCGGCAAGGTGTTCGCCGACCTGGTGCTGTCGAATACCCGCCCGTAGCAGCGATATGCGCCGCCCAGGAAAAAGGGCGCCGCCTTCGCGCGGAGCGTCGGCAGCGCCCGAGGGGCACCCTGGGCGGTGGCGGCTGCCGGCCGGAAGGCCGGAGGCCACCCCGTCTCAGTACACGACCACCTTGCCGGTCGCCCGTGGGCTGAAGCAGTCGTTGTAGAAGTACTCGCCCGGCTTGTCGAAGGTGTGCCGTGCCGATTCGCCCGGGGCCAGCCGGAAGTTGAACGCGCCTTCGAAGAACTGCGTCGCGCAGTGCACGCCGGTGTTGCCGACCGGGTTGCGGAAGGTCACGGTGGTGTTCACCGGTACCCGCATGAAGGTCGGCGTCATCGCGTTCACCGCGCCCGACTCGGCCGTGCCCGGCGCGTTGGCGGCGGTCTGCACCCGACCCAGGAACACGGTGTTGGGCGTCGGCAGCGCGGCGCCCTCGACCGCGTTGCCCGATACCGGCCGGCGCACCAGCGGCGGGATCGGCGCCGCGGCCTGCGCCACCGTGCCGCCCACCTTGAAGGCCCACAGGTAGTCGCCGCGCGGGGCGTCGCTGTAGGGTATCGAGGTGCCGCCGGCGTAGACCGCCAGGTACTGCTCGCCGTCGACCTGGTAGGTGACCGGGCTGGCGCTGATCGAGGCACCGGTCTGGAAGCGCCAGAGCTCGTTGCCGTTGTCGGCGTCCATGCCCAGCAGGTTGCCGTCGGGCTGGCCGATGAAGAGCAGATTGGAGCCGGTGGTCAGGATGCCGTTGCCGTGCGCCAGCGAATAGGGCATCTGCTTCTTCCAGCGGACCAGGTTGGTGGCGGGATCGACCGCGATCACCGCGCCGGTGACGTAGGAGCCGGGGGGCCGCAGGCCGTTGCTTGCCTCGCTCAGCGAGTGGGCGGCGCCCACGTAGCCCAGTCCGGTGTAGACGAGGCCCGTCTTGCGGCTGAAAGACTGGTGGTTCCAGTTGGCGCCGCCGCCGTGGCCGGGCATGGTGAGGATCGGCTCGTCCCAGTGCGGGTCGAACAGGCAGCCGGTCTTGTAGTTGGGCACCGCCCGGTTCGGGTCGCCCGGCACCGCGGTGCTCAGGGGCTGCTGCGACACGCACAGTTCGGTGAAGCCGCCCTGGCGCGGGTAGGGCTGGGTCGGCCAGGTGGACTGGCGGGCATCCTGCTTCACCGGCCGCTCGTCGATACCCAGCGGCGCGCTGCCGTCGGCCCGGTCGAGGATGTAGTACATGCCGGTCTTGCTGCCGTAGATCACCACCTTGCGGTCGCGGCCCTCGATCTTCACGTCGGCCAGCACCGGCGACATCACGTTGTCCATGTCCCAGATGTCGTGGTGGACCGACTGGAAATGCCACTTGTAGGCGCCGGTGGTCAGGTCCAGCGCCACGATGGAATTGGAGAACAGGTTGAGCCCCGGCCGCTTGGAGCCGTCCTGGGACGAGCCGCCGCGCACGTTGCCGAAGGTCCAGTAGACGGTGTTGAGCTCCGGGTCGACCGCCGGGTGGATCCACGGCGTGGCGCCGGTGCGGTTGGCCTCCTCGGCACCGCCCCAGGTCTCGTAGCCCGGCTCGCCCTTGCGCGGAATGCCCCAGAAGTGGCTCAGCACGTTGCCGTTGGTGGCGTCTGCCGAGAACGCCGCGCCGCGGTTGCCGTCGTTGGTGCCGATGTGCAGCTTGCGGTTGTGGTAGACGATCGCCACCTTCTGCACCGCACCGAGGTAGGCGGCATCGGCGGTATCGGAGGGGTACTGCTTGATCCAGGCGACCTCGCCGGTGTCCTTCTTCAGCGCCACCAGCCGGTTGCCGTTGGCCACGGTGTAGACCAGGCCCAGGTCCTTGGCCACGGCCACGCCGCGGCGGGTGATGACGCCGTAGGGCGTGGTCCATTTCCACTTGGTGGCGCCGGTCTTGCCGTCGACCGCGATCACGTTGCCGAGCGCGGATTCGATGAACAGAACGCCGTCGACCGCCACCGTCGTGCTCTGGTTGACGCCGGTGTTGAGGCCGCCCTCGATGCGGTTGACCCAGGCGCCGCCCACCTGGCGGACGTTGTCCCGGGTGATCTTCGACAGGCTGGAATAGTTCTGGTTGCCCAGGTTGCCGCCCACTTTGGGGAAATCCTGGTCGCCCGGGGTGCAGCAGTTCTGCAGTTCGGCCGCCAGGCCCGCGGCGTTCGACGGCGTGTCGGCCACGCCGCCGTTGCCGTCGCTGCCGCCGCAGCCGTAGAGCAGCAGGGCGGCCGCGACCGCCGTGGCCGACAGGGCGGCGACCGGGTTCTTGAGTCGTTTCATTCTTGTCTCCTTCGCGTTGAGATCGGGGGCCTGGATCAGCGGGGCAGGGCGCCGGCCGCGTCGGAGGCGCCGCCGCTGCCGGCCGTGCCGGTACCCGCGGTGCTGCCGGTGCCGGTTCCGGTGCCGGGCGTGGTCGTGACCGGAGCCGCCGCGGGGGCCGGCGTGGTGCAGAAAGGCGTCAGGCCCATGACCGACTTCACGCCTTGCACCACCAGCCGCTGGAACGCCGCGGCGCCGGGGCCGCTGGAGTTGGCCTGGAACGAATGGGTGTTGTGGCCCAGCGTGGTGAGCCAGGCGCGGCCGCCGTCGTAGTACTGGCACCACGCCACCGGATGGAAGTCCTTGTGGCCGGGGTGCGGCGCCGAGGTCAGCGGATTGAGCGTGGAGGTGTCGACCTTCGCCAGGAACTTGACGTTGGTCGGGAACGGCGTCAGGTTGTACCACTCGTCCTGGAAGCCGAAGCGGCCCGGCACGCCCTGGGTGGAGGGGTCGTCGGCCATCACCTCCACGTCGCCGTTGCGGTTGGGCGCGTGGTTGTAGAAGTTGGCGTTGCCCAGAAGGCCTTCGTAGTAGGGCCAGTTGTATTCGGCGCCGAACGCGTTGTGCAGCCCCACGAAGCCGCCGCCGCGGCGCATGTAGTTGCGCAGCGCGGTGCGGGCCGCGTCGTTGCCGGTGGCGACCGCCTCGTTCCAGAGCGTGTCGCGGTTGGAACTGGCGAACACCACTGCCTTGTAGTTGTTGATGCGGTTGGCGATGACGGTGACGTCTTCGGTCCAGTCGGCGGTGATGCCCGCCTCCTCGAACATCCGCTTCAATCCGGCCTGCATGATGTTGTCGGCGTTCATCGTCGGGTTGAGTCCCGCCGCCATCGGCGTGCCCAGGTTGGCATGGCGGGGGCCTGCGGTGCGCGAATAGATCAGCACCCGGTTGGGCGTGGTGGCGAAGGCGCCCCAGTCGTTGTAGCAGGAGGGGTCGATCCCGCGGCAGACGTTGTAGTAGGGGTCGACGCTGGCCACGGAGGTGCGGGGTGTGTCGGCCGGGCCGGAATCGCCGCCGCCGCAGGCCACCAGCCCACCCAGGGTCGCGGAGGCCATGGCGGCGAGCCGCAGGTGTCGCATCGAAGTTTTCAAGTGTGTCTCCTGTTGGTTTTGCATACGGCAGCGGGCCGTGCGGCATCCGCTGCCGCCACATGGTAGCCAATATGGAAAGAATTTCCAATATGGAATTTCTTTCTTATTGTTGCAGGACCGTGCGACCCTGTCGGGAGGCGTCCAAACTTCAACTGCAGGGCGACACGATGGAAGCCCTTTACGGACATTGCGGCGGCGCCGTACCGGGGTGGCCGCCCCGAGTCGTATCAGGCGCGCTTGCGGAACAGCGCCGAGGCGCCGCTGGCGCGGGACACCTGCGCTGCGATGTCCAGGATCGCCGGGCCGAGTTCGGCCATGCGGCGCTCCGACAGCCGCACCGAAGGGCCGGCGATCGTCACCACGCCGATCGCATGGCCGGTGGAGCCGAACACCGCGGCCGCCATCGCCGTCATGCCGGGCGAGAACACTTCGTTGATCGTGCTGTAGCCGCGCTCCCGCGCGGCGGTCACGTACGCCATCACCGCCCCGATCGAGGTCGGCGCGTTGGGGCCGTAGTCCTTGGGGTCGCACAGGCCCTTGCGCGCCACCATCGCCAGCGCCTCGTCCTCGGGCATCGTCGCCAGCCAGGCATGGCCTGCCGCGCTGCAGGGCAGGGCGACCGACAGGCCCATGTCCGGGTCGTAGCGCAGCCCGTGGCGCGCGCCCTGCGCCTTGGCCACGAAGATCAGGTCGTCGCCGTCGACCACCGCCAGCCGCACCAGTTCGCCCGAGGTCGCGGCCAGTTGTTCCAGCAGAGGTTGGGCCAGGTCGACGATGCCGGTCCGGCTCAGGTAGGAGAGCCCGATCGACACCAGCTTGGTCGTGAGGCGGTAGTGCCCGTCGTGCGCGTCCTGGCGCGCGTAGCCGTAGCGGATCAGCTCGACCAGCAGCCGGTGGGCGGCCGACAAGGGGATCTCCAGGTCGCCCGCCAGGGTCGACAGGGCCACGCCCGCGGGATGCTCCGCCAGGTATTCCAGGATGTTGAGACTGCGCTCCAGGGCTCCGCTCATGCTGCTGCTCCCGCCGGGGCGAAAGCCCGGCATTCCCGGGACTCTACCAACTTCGGCAACTGAATTCCAGTTTGGAAAAACTTTCCATAATGCGTATGATGAAGCTGCTCGCATTCGACGAGCGTCACACACCATGGGAGACAAACCGTGAGAATTGCCCGTACCCTGGCCGCATTCGGCCTCTGCCTCGTCGCTGCAGCCGCCACCGCGCAGCAAGACCGCACCATCCGCTTCGGCCACCTGAACAACGCCGACCATCCGGTGAGCTTCGGCGTCAAGCGCTTCTCCGAACTGCTGGCCGCCAAGAGCGGCGGCAAGATGAAGGTGCAGGAATTCCCTGCCAACCAGCTCGGCAACGAGATGCAGCAGCAGTCCGCCCTGCAGGGCGGCGTGCAGCAGATGTCGGCGCCGGCCACCACCTCGCTCGCCGGGATCGTCAAGGAATTCGGCCTGGTCGACTTCCCGTTCGCGGTCGCCGATTTCGCGCAGGCCGATGCGCTGCTCGACGGCCCGCTGGGCCAGGCGCTGATCGCCAAGCTGCCGGAGAAGGGCCTGGTCGCGTTGGGTTACTGGGACCTGGGATTTCGCAACGTCACCAACAGCCGCGGCCCGATCAAACGCGCCGAGGACCTGGAGGGCCTGAAGATCCGGGTCATTCCCAACCCGGTGTTCCTGGAGACCTTCAAGGCCTTCAAGGCCAACCCGGTGCCGATGCCCTTCGCCGAGCTGTACGGCGCGCTCGAATCGCGCGCGGTCGACGGCCAGGAAAACCCGTTCTCGGTGATCCTGTCGAACAAGTTCTACGAGGTGCAGAAATACGTCAGCGCCACCAACCACGTCTATGCGGCCAACATCGTGCTGGTCAGCAAGAAGTTCTGGGACCAGCTGACGCCGGTCGAGCAGAAATGGATGCGCGAAGCCGCCGACGAGGCCCGCGGCTACCAGCGCCAGGTGAGCCGCGCCGCGGCGCAGAAATCGGTCGGCGACCTGCAGGCCAAGGGCGCCCAGTTCAATGAGGTCGCGCCCGCCGAACAGGCCCGCATGCGCCAGATCGCCAAGCCGGTGGTCGACCGCTTCGCGGCGCAGTACGACCCGGCCATCGTCAAGCTCTACAACGACGAGCTGGCCCGCATCCGCAAACCCTGAGCCGGAACCGAACGCCATGAAGATCCTCGTCCTCCACGGACCTAACCTCAACCTGTTCGGCCGCCGTGAGCCGCACATCTACGGCACCACCACGCTGGCCGAGATCGACGCGCGCATCGCCGCGCTCGCCGCCGAACTGGTCGCCGAAGTCGACACGCTGCAGTCCAACCACGAGGGTGCGCTGATCGATTTCCTGCACCTGCACATGGACCGGGCGCAGGGTGCGCTGGTCAATCCCGCGGGCTTGACCCAGCACGGCGTGCCGCTGCACGATGCGATCAAGGCGATGCCGTTCCCGGTGATCGAGGTGCACATGTCCAACATCGCGGCCCGCGAGACCTGGCGGGCGCATTCGATCATCTCGCCGGCGGTGCGGGGCACGGTGCAGGGCCTGGGCCCGCAGTCGTACCTGGCGGCGTTCCGCGCGCTGGTCGAGATCGTGCGCGACGCCGGCCGCAAGGCGGCGGCCTAGCGAACGGGCGTATCAGGTCGGGCGCCAGGCGCGCCGCCGCCCCGGCCCCTGCGGCATTCCGGACGGCGGCGCATGCGGCGCCCGCCGATCACAAGAAAAAAGGAGACATTCATGAGCCGATGGATCGACGGCGCCTGCCGTGCCCTGGAAGCGGTCATCGCCGCGTGCCTGGCGATCATGGTGGTGCTGGTGTTCGGCAACGTGGTGCTGCGCTACGGATTCAACTCGGGGCTGACGATGTCCGAGGAGGTCTCCCGCTGGCTCTTCATCTGGATCACCTTCCTGGGCGCGATCGTCGCGCTGAAGGAGCATTCGCACCTGGGGGTCGACATGCTGGTGGTGAAGTTGCCGCCGGCCGGCCGCAAGGCATGCTTCGCCATCACCCACCTGCTGATGCTCTACGTGCTGTGGCTCCTGTTCCAGGGCAGCGTGGCGCAAGCGAAGATCAACTGGGACGTGCAGGCGCCGGTCACCGGCGCGTCGATGGCCATCGTCTATGCCGCGGGCATCGTCTTCGCGGTCTTCGGCGCGTTCCTGCTGGCATTGGACCTGTTGAAGCTGCTGACCGGCCGGCTGGCCGACGACCAGCTCGTCGCCATCCAGGAATCCGAGGAGGCGGCCGCGCTGGCCGAGGTGCTGGGCTCGCATCCTCCGGTCTCGCCTGCCGCCACCGCACGGGGAGACCGCGCATGACGATCGCCGTCTTCCTCGGATCGCTGCTGCTGGCCATGGCCATCGGCATGCCGATCGCCTTCGCGCTGCTGGCCAGCGGGGTGGCCCTGATGTGGCAGCTGGACCTGTTCGATCCGCAGATCCTCACCCAGAACCTGATCGGCGGGGCCGACAGCTTCCCGCTGCTGGCGGTGCCCTTCTTCATGCTGGCCGGCGAGATCATGAACGCCGGCGGCCTGTCGCGCCGGATCGTCGGGCTGGCGCTGGCGCTGGTCGGGCATGTGCGGGGCGGCCTGGGCTATGTGACCATCATGGCCGGCTGCCTGCTGTCGGCCCTGTCGGGGTCGGCCGTGGCCGATGCCGCCGCGCTCACCGCGCTGCTGCTGCCGATGATGACCGCGGCCGGCCACGACCGCGCCCGCGCCGGCGGCCTGATCGCCGCCACCGGCATCATCGGCCCGGTGATCCCGCCCAGCATCGGGCTGGTGATCTTCGGGGTGGCGGCCAACGTCTCGATCTCGAAGCTTTTCCTGGCAGCGGTGGCGCCGGGCCTGATGATCGGCGGCGCGCTGTGGATCACCTGGGCCTGGATGGTGCGCCACGACCGGATCGACGCGCCGCCGCGCAAGTCGCTGCGCGAGATAGGCCGGGCCGCCCGCGAGGCCGGCTGGGCGCTGATGCTGCCGGTCATCATCCTGGTAGGCCTGCGCATGGGCGTCTTCACCCCGACCGAGGCAGCGGTGGTCGCCGCGGTGTACGCCTTCTGCGTGGCGGCCTTCGTCTACCGCGAGATCGGGGTACGAGAACTGTATGGGGTGTTCGTGAGCGCGGCCAAGACCAGCGCGGTGGTCATGTTCCTGATCGCCGCGGCCATGGTGAGCGCCTGGCTGATCACGGTGGCCGACCTGCCGTCGAAGGTGGTCGAGCTGTTGCGGCCCTTCATGGACAACAAGATCCTGCTGATGCTGGCGATCATGGTGCTGGTGATGGCCGTGGGCACCGCGATGGACATGACGCCCACCATCCTGATCCTGACGCCGGTGCTGATGCCGGTGGTGAAGGCAGCCGGCATCGACCCGGTCTACTTCGGGGTGATGTTCATCATCAACAACTCGATCGGGCTGATCACCCCGCCGGTAGGGGTGGTGCTCAACGTCGTCGCCGGGGTCGGCCGCATGCGGATGGACGAGGTGACCCGCGGCGTGCTGCCCTTCATGCTGGTCGAGTTCGCGGTGATGTTCCTGATGACGGTGTTCCCCGCACTCGTCACCGTGCCCGCCTGCTGGCTGGGCGGCGACTGCACGGTGCAGGCCGCGCCGCGCCGGTGAAGGCTGCCGAATACGCCCTCGTGTCGAATACGCGGACCGGTCGGCCAATAGGGTTCAGAAGATGTGAAAGAACCGTAGCGAGCAAGCCTGAGTGTGCGTCGAGGACCGGCGCCGTACTCTCGTACGGTGAGGACCGCAGGCGCGCAATCGGGCTGCGCAGCAGGTTCTCCCGCATCTTCATCAGGCGAGGGTCATGAGGCTCGCGTTGCCGCCGGCGGCCGCCGTGTTCACGCTGGTCGAGCGCTCGACCAGCAAGCGCTCCAGCGGCAGCTCGCGTTCTCCGGGGCGGCAGGCCACGACGCCGATGATGGAGCCAGGCCGCTCCGCCAGCCGGCGGGTCCAGTCGAGCAGTGCCGGCGCATCCCCGTGGTGGAGGACCGCGTCGAAGTCCTGCTCCAGCAGAAGCGCCTCGGCCGCGAGGTCGATCTGCGCCTGCACGTCGGCCGGCAAGCGGGCCCGCAGCGCGGATGCCGCCGCCGGCCACAGGGCACGGCTGCCCACGGCCAGCACCGCGGCGAGTTGCACCAGCCGGTCGGCCGTGTCGTCCGCCAGGCACAGTACCCGCGAACGGGCCGCCAGCGAATAGAAGTTGCGTTCCCCGGTGGGACCCTGCAGTGCCAGGGACGCGCCGCAGCGGGACAGGGCGGCGAAGCGGCTGCACAGGGCCGCGACCGGCGCATGCCCTTCGGCTGCCAGCCAGCGCTGCAGCGACGCCAGGGCGGGCCGCGCCGGCGTCGGCGGCGCTACGACGGCGGCATCGCCTTCGATTCCGTTCGGCGGCCGCATCAGCGCGAGCGCCCGCGCCTGCAGATCCTCCGGCCGCGAGGCCAGCAGGCGGTAGAGGTACAGCGGGCCGCCGGCCTTGGGCCCGGTGCCCGACAGGCCTTCCCCGCCGAAGGGTTGCACGCCGACGACGGCGCCGACCATGTTGCGGTTGACGTAGAGGTTGCCGGCGTGCGCCGCACCCACCACCCGGGCGATGGTCTCGTCGATCCGGGTGTGCAGGCCCAGCGTGAGGCCGTAGCCGGTGGCGGCGATCTGCTCCAGCAGCAAGCCCAGGTCCTCGCGGCGCCAGCGCACGAAGTGCAGCACCGGCCCGAAGACCTCGCGCTGCAGTTCGCCGATGTGGTCCAGCACGATCAGGGTCGGTACGACGAAGGTGCCTGCGGTCGACGCGTCCTGGCCGGCGGCGGCGCGGTACACGGCGCGGCCCCGGGCCGCCATCGCCGCGATGTGCCGCTCGATGCCGTCGCGGGCCTCGGCGTCGATTACCGGACCCACGTCGGTCGACAGCACCGCCGGATCGCCCATGCGCAGTTCGGCCATCGCGCCGTGCAGCATCTGCAGGATGCGGTCGGCCGCGTCTTCCTGCACGCAGAGCACCCGCAAGGCCGAGCAGCGCTGGCCTGCGCTGTCGAACGCCGAGGCCAGCACATCGGCCACCACCTGCTCGGCCAGCGCGGACGAATCGACGATCATCGCGTTCTGGCCGCCGGTCTCGGCGATCAGGGGCACCGCGCGCCCGTCGGCGGTGAGCCGGCCGGCCAGTGTGTTCTGCAGCAGCCGCGCCACTTCGGTCGAACCGGTGAAGAGCACGCCCTGCACCCGCGGATCGGCGACCAGCCGGGCGCCTACCGTCGCGCCGTCGCCGGGCAGCAGTTGCAGCGCCGCACGCGGAATGCCCGCCTGCCACAGCCGGCGCACCGCTTGCGCAGCCACGAGCGGCGTCTGCTCGGCAGGCTTGGCCAGCACCGTGTTGCCGGCCGCCAGCGCGGCCGCGACCTGCCCGACGAAGATGGCCAGCGGAAAATTCCAGGGGCTGATGCAGACCACCGGCCCCAGGGGTTTGTGCGTCGCCACCGCGAAGTCCCGGCGCACCTGCGCCGCATAGAAGCGCAGGAAATCGACGGCTTCGCGCACCTCGGCGACCGCATTGGAGGCGGTCTTGCCGGCTTCGCGCGCCAGCAGGCCCAGCAGTTCGGGCATGTCGGCCTCGAGCGCGGCGGCGGCGCGCTCGAGCGCATCGGCCCGCTCGGCCGCAGGCGTGGCGGCCCAGGCGTCGGCCTGGTCGGCGGCGGCGGCGACGGCCGCGTCCACATCCTCCGCGGACGATGCCTGCACATGGCCGACGACGTCGCCGTGGCGCGCCGGGTTGCGCACTGCGGCCGGCGCCGACGGCGCCACCGGTGCGCAGTTCATGAGCGGCCCGGCCGATGCCTGCCGGGCGTGTGCCGACTGCATCGACCGGGCGAGCGCCGCGAGCGTGCGGTCGTCGGCCAGGTCCAGCCCGACCGCATTGGCCCGCAGCGTGCCGTAGAGCGCCGCCGGCAGCGGGATGGACGGGTGCGGCAGGCCCGCGGGGCCTTGCGTGCAGGCGACCCGGTCGACCGCGGCGACCGGGTCCTCGACCAGCTCCGCCAGCGGGATGGCCGTGTCGGCGATGCGGTTGACGAACGAGGTGTTGGCACCGTTTTCCAGCAGCCGGCGCACCAGGTAGGCGAGCAGGGTCTCGTGGGTGCCGACCGGGGCGTAGATCCGGCAGGGCCGGCCCAGCCCGCCCTGCGACGGATGGCCGACCACCTGCTCGTACAGCGGCTCGCCCATGCCGTGCAGGCACTGGAACTCGTACTGTCCGGGCGTGTAGCCGGCAGGGCCCGCCATTGCGTGGATCGCGGCGACCGTGTGGGCGTTGTGCGTGGCGAACTGCGGGTAGACCGCGTCGGGCGCCTCCAGCAGCTTGCGGGCGCAGGCCAGGTAGGAGACGTCGGTGTGCACCTTGCGGGTGTAGACCGGGTAGTCGGACTGGCCGTCGACCTGGGCGCGCTTGATCTCGCTGTCCCAGTAGGCGCCCTTCACCAGCCGCACCATCAGCCGGTGGCGGCTGCGCCGCGCCATGTCCACCACGCAGTCGACCACCTGCGGGCAGAGCTTCTGGTAGGCCTGGACGACGAAACCGATGCCGTCCCAGCCGGCCAGTTCGGGCGCGAAGCAAAGGCGCTCCAGCAGGTCCAGGGACAACTCCAGCCGGTCGGATTCCTCGGCGTCGATGTTCAGTCCGATGTCATGGCGGCGGGCCTGGACGGCGAGCGCGTGCAGCACCGGGTACAGCTCCTGCATCACCCGGTCGCGCTGGGCACGGCCGTAGCGGGGGTGCAGGGCGGAGAGCTTGATCGAGATGCCCGGCCCCTGCTGCACGCCGCGGCCAGCGGAGGCGCGGCCGATCGCGTCGATGGCCTCCTGGTAGTCCCGCAGGTAGCGGGCCGCGTCGGCCGCCGTGAGCGCCGCCTCGCCCAGCATGTCGTAGGAATAGCGAAAGCCCTGCGCCTCCCGTGTGCGGGCATGGCCCAGCGCGTCGGCGATGGTCTCGCCGGTCACGAACTGCTCGCCCATCATCCGCATCGCGCGGTCGACGCTCTTGCGGATCAGCGGCTCGCCGCCCCGGCCGATCAGCCGCGCCAGGGCCGACGACAGGCCCGCTTCGCTGTGCGTCGCCACCAGCTTGCCGGTCAGCAGCAGGCCCCAGGTCGCGGCGTTCACGAACAGCGACGGGCTCTTGCCCAGGTGCTGCCGCCAGTCGCCGTGGGCGATCTTGTCGCGGATGAGCGCGTCGCGGGTGGCGGCGTCGGGGATGCGCAGCAGCGCCTCGGCCAGGCACATCAGGGCCACGCCTTCCTGCGACGAGAGCGCGTATTCCTGCAGCAGCCCCTGCACGATGCCGGCGCGGCCGGCATCGGCCTTGCGTTGGCGCAGGGTGCCGGCCAGCCGTTCGGCCAGCGTCTGGGCCGACCGTGCGGTGTCGGGCGGCAGCCGGGCCAGGGCGATCAGCGGCGCCAGGGCATCCGACTCCGGGATGCGCGTCGCCGCGGTGACGGCGGCGCGCAGGGGCTGCGCCTGGCTTTCGAGACCTGTGGCGAAGGGAGGGGGCGACGGTGGAGGGTGCAGGAGACTCATGGCAGCCGGTGATAGTGGATCGCTGGATGATCGGCTGGAAATCGGTATTTAAAACTTCGTTATCGCAGCGTTGAGCCGAATAAAATTCGGCTCATGGCCCGCCGAACCGACAGTGCCGACCGCCCGCAGGAAGCCGCCGGCCTCGACCGCCTGGACCTGCGCATCCTCGCGGCGCTGCAGGCCGACGGCCGCATCGCCAACCTGAAGCTGGCCGAATCGATCGGCCTGTCGCCGACCGCGGTGCTGGCGCGGGTGCAGCGGCTCACCCGCGACGGCTACATCCTCGGCTACGAGGCGCGGCTCAACCCGCTCAGGCTCGATGCCGGCATGCTGGTGTTCGTCGAGGTGCTGCTGGACCGCACCACGCCCAACGTGTTCGACCAGTTCAAGGCGGCGGTGCAGGTGCAGCCTGCGATCATGGAGTGCCACATGGTGGCCGGCGGCTTCGACTACCTGCTCAAGACCCGCAGCGCCGACATGAACGCCTACCGGGCGTTCGCCGGCGCGGTGCTCTGGCAACTGCCCGGGGTGCGGGAGACACGCACCTATGCGGTGATGGAGGAGGTGAAGAACTCGACGCACCTGCAGTTGCCGGGGGTGGCGCGCCGCTGACGCGGCGGGCCGCCCCGGCGGCGCTCAGGCCGCCAGGCTCTGGCGGCCGATCGTCCCTGCAGTGCGCGCCACGGCGGGTGTCGCGAGCGTGGCCAGCAGGCGCAGCAGCAGCACCTCGTGCGCTTGCCACACCGGGCGGGTGCCCAGGGCGTTGAAGGTTGCGAAGCAGCGACCGTGCGCGTCCAGCAGCGGCACGTTGACGATCGCCTGCAGGCCCAGCGAGTCGATCAGGGCATGGTCGTCGAACACCTCGGACAGCCGCTGCCGGCCTTCGCCCACGAAGACCCGCGCCTCCAGCAGCAGCTGGCGCGTCCAGGGTGTCAGCGTCTTGTGCTTGCGCCCCGCCACCGGGTAGGCCTGAGCGTCGGAGGTCCAGATGCGCTGCAGCACCAGCGTGCCGCCGGGCGGCACCGGCCCGCTGTCGCAGCGCAGGTTGACGGTGAGCAGGCCGGGGCCCAGCAGGTCCCGGCGCACGCCGTCGACGATGGCCAGCGCGGCTTCCAGGCCGTCGGCGCGGGGCAGGGCGTCGCACAGGGCGAGGCAGGCGGCCGCGGGCAGGTGCACGCCGCCGCCTTCCGCGGCCGGCGCCTCAATCCATGGTGATGCCGAGGTCACGGATCGTCTTGCCGTAGCGTTGCGCGTCGGCGTTGAGCACCTCGCCGAACTGCTGGGGGGTCTTCTTCACGATCTCGACGCCGATGCTGTCCATCCGCTCGCGCACCGCCGGCACGGCCAGGGCGGCGTTGGTGGCGTCGTTGAGCTTCTGCACCACGTCGGCGGGCATGCCCTTGGGGCCGAAGAGGCCGTACCACACGCCCAGTTCGTAGCCCGGCACCGTCTCGGCCACCGTCGGCACGTTGGGCAGCAGCACCGAGCGCTGCGCCTCGGTCACCGCCAGCAGCTTCAGCTTGCCGGTCTTCACATGCGGCAGGGTCTGGGTGCCTGCGGAGAACAGCACCTGCGTCTGGTCGGCCACGGTATCGACGACGGCGGGTGCGCCGCCCTTGTACGGGATGTGCGTCATCTGCACGCCGGCCGCCTTCTCGAACAGCACCGCGCTTAGGTGGTTGGTGGAGCCGGCGCCGGCGGACGCGTAGTTCAGCTTGCCGGGATTGGCTTTCGCATAAGCGATGAACTCCTTGACGTTGGTGGCCGGCACCGAGGCGCTCACCACCATCGTGTTGATCACGTTGGCCATCTGCGCGATCGGGGTGAAGTCTTCCACGCCCTTGAACGGCATGGCGGGCATCAGCGCCGGGTTCATCGCATGGGTGCTCATCGAGCCCACCAGCAGCACGTAGCCGTCGGGCTTGGCCTTGGCCACGAAGTTGGAGCCGATGTTGCCCGACGCCCCCGCGCGGTTGTCGACCACGACCGGCTGGCCCATCGTCTTGGCGAGCTGCTCGGCCAGCGCCCGCGCCAGGATGTCGGTGGAGCCGCCCGGCGCCCAGGGCACGACGAGGGTGATCGGCTTGTCGGGGTAGGCGGCGTGGGCCAGCGTGGCGGCGCCCAGCACGGCGGCTGCGAGCAGCCCGCGGCGGAAGTGAGAAATCATGTCGAACTCCAGTGCTTCAAGAAAAAAACTCGGTGTGTGCGGATGCCTCATCGGCCGACCGCGTAGCCCTGCATCCCCCGTGGGTTGGCCGCCGCCCGCAGCAGCAGCCGGCCCTGGCGGTCCCGCTCGCGGGTGCAGGCCGACATGCGGCTCTCGGACCACGCGTCGCCCACCACCACCTCGTGGCCCATGCCGCGCAACGCGTCGATCTCCACCGGCGCGAAGCGCGATTCCAGGGTGAGGCGGTTGAGCGTCGTCTGCCGCGGCCAGAACGAGGCGGGGAAATGGTCGACATGCCAGGCAGGCGCGTCGATCGCCTCCTGCAGGTTCATGCCGTGCACCGCATGGCGCAGGAAGAAGGCGGGCGACCACTGGTCCTGCTGGTCGCCGCCGGGCGTGCCGAAGACCATGTATGGCTCGCCGTCGCGCAGCGCGAGCGAGGGCGAGAGGGTGGTGCAGGGCGGCACGCCCGGCGCCACCGTGTTGGGCAGCCCGTCGTCCAGCCAGGTCATCTGCAGGCGGGTGGTCAAGGCGAAACCCAGTGCCGGAATCGCCGGGCTCGACGACAGCCAGCCGCCCGAAGGCGTGGCGGCCACCATGTTGCCGTGGCGGTCGATCACGTCGATGTGGCAGGTGTCGCCGACGAAGACCTCGCGCTCCAGCCATTCATGGACCGGCGGCAGCGCGGCGAAGGTCGGCTCGCCGATGCCGAAGCGGGTGTCGGCCGTCAGCAGTGTGCGGCGGGCCACGTCCAGGTCGGGCAGCCGCGGCGCCTGGCCGGCCGCGGTGCCGGGCTGCAGCGTGCGCGAGGCGGCGGTGCCCACCTGCAGCCAGCGCTCCCGCAGGTAACCGTCGGAGAGCAGCGCCATCTGCGCTTCGCGCGAGGCGCCCGGCGCGGCGCCGTACCAGGCCAGCCGGTCGGCCATCGCCAGCTTGGCGGCTTCGGCGATCTTGTGGACGAAGCCGGCGGTCTGCGGCGCATGCTCTTCCAGCCCGGCATGGCGCAGCATGCCGATCTGCTCCAGAAACGCAGGGCCCTGGCTCCAGAAGCCGCACTTGGCCAGCGTGTAGCGCCCGAAATCCACCGTCAGCGGTGCCTCGACGGTCGGCTGCCACCGCGCGAGGTCGTCGTAGCGCAGCAGTCCGGCATGGCGCTCGCCGGTCGTGTCCTGGACCTGCTCGGTGCGGTAGAAATGGTCGATCTCGCGGGCGACGAAGCCCTGGTACCAGCAGCGCATCGCGGCATCGATCTCGCCGGTGCGGCTGTCGGCCTCGGCCTGCGCGGTGCGCACGATGCGCTCGTAGGTCTCGGCCAGGCGCGGCAGGCGGAACAGGGCGCCGGGCTGCGGCACCCGGCCGTCCGGCAGCCACACCGCGGCCGACGATGCCCACTGTGTGCGGAACAGGTCCTGCACCGCCACGATCGCCTGCACCGCGCGCGGGATCAGCGGGAACCCGTCGCGGGCGTAGCCGATGGCCGGCGCCAGCACGTCGGCCAGCGACCAGGTACCGTGGTCGCGCAGCATCGTCAGCCAGGCGCCGAAGGCTCCGGGTACCGTGGCCGGCAGCAGCCCGATGCCGGGCACCTGCTCCAGCCCCAGGCGCCGGAACGCCTCGGCCGTGGCTTCCGCCGGTGCGGCGCCCTGGCCGCAGACCGAGCGCATCCGGCGTTCCCGCTCGCTCCAGAACAGGATCGGCACCTCGCCGCCCGGGCCGTTGAGGTGCGGCTCCACCACCTGCAGCACGAAGCCGCCGGCCACCGCCGCGTCGAACGCGTTGCCGCCGCGCTCCAGCACGCCCATCGCCGTTTGGGACGCGAGCCAGTGCGTGGAGGCGGCGACGCCGTAGGTACCGGTGATCTCGGGGCGGGTGGTGAAGGTGCTCATGCGGCTTTGTGGTGCGGAACGACGACCGCCGAAGTCTAGGAGCACTAAATAGGCCCGGGGCAATGATTCGCTATGGATGCATGCATGGATTGCTATGCTCCCGCGCCATGACGCCTGCCGACGACCTCGCCCTGCGCCTCGAAAACCGCCTGAAGATGCGCCACTACGTGCTGCTGATGGCGATCGACCGCCACCGCTCCATCACCCGCGCGGCCGAGTCGCTGCGGGTGAGCCAGCCCACCGTGACGCGCGCCCTGTCGGACATCGAGGACATCTTCATGGCGCCGCTGTTCGTCCGCACCCGGAGGGGCCTGGAGCCGACCGCCGCGGGCGACGTGGTGCTGGCCCGCGCCCGCTTCGCCGTGGCCGACAACGCCGCGCTGCAGAAGGAGCTGGAGGGCGTGCGGGCCGGCCGGCAGGGCCGCCTGCGCATCGGGATGATTCCCTACATCCCCACCCCGGTGCTCGACGCCGCCTGGCAGCACCTGCTGGCGCTGCGCCCGCGCGTCTCGCTGCTGGCCCACGAAGACACGACCCTGAACCTGATCGCCGCGATGCGCGACCGGGTGCTGGACTGCGCCATCTGCCGCTTCTCCCAGGACAGCGCGGCCGACGACCTGGTGCAGGAGCTGCTCTACCAGCAGCAGGTGCACCTGGTGGTGGCCCGACCCTCCGGAGCCCGCCTGCTGCGCGCGGCCGCGCCCGACGTGGGCGAGCTGTCGGAGATGGACTGGATCTTCCCGCCGTCGAACACCCCCATCCGCCACATGATCGACGCGATGTTCGCCGGCGCCGGCCAGCGGGTGCCGGTGCCGGTGCTGGAGGCCTACGCGGTGCGTACCGTCAGCTCGGCCCTGCAGCACCTGCCGCGCGGGGTGACGGTGCTGCCGCGCGACGTGGCCGATCTGGTGGCCGCGGGCGGCACCGCGGTGGTGCTGCCCCAGCCGCTCCCGTGGCCGATGCCGCCGGTCAGCCTGGCCTGGCTGCGGGACTCGCCGAAGACCGCGGTGGCGACCGCGCTGGTGGCGGCGGTGCGCAGGCGGGCGGACGGCGGCGACGGTCTTGCCGACGTGCTATGAAATGAATAGCTGGTGGCCGGCGTATATCGAGCGATTCGGCATTGAAGCATGCCGAATCGCTTGCTGGTCGGCGACCTCCTGCTATGGATTGAATAGCGAAGGGCGGTGGCGAGGCCGAATCCATAATTTCCCCTTTCCATCACCGCCGAGTGCCCCACACGACCATGCGCCACATCCCCGCTTTTCCCTCCGCACTCCGTCCCTTCGCCGCGGCACTGTCCCTGGCCTTCGCCGCCGCGGCCGCGCAGGCGGCGCCCGTGGCCGAGGTGCACGACCTGGCCGTGAAGGAGCAGCAGGCCGTGCTCGACACGCTGCGCGACCTGGTCCAGATCGAGTCGGGCAGCAAGGACATCGAAGGGCTCCAGCAGATCGCCGACCGCATCGCCGGCCAGCTCAGGACCTTCGGCGGCACGGTGGAGGTGCTGCAGCCGGCCGACGTCTACCGCCTCGACGACACGCCCGAGAAGGTGGGCCCCGCGGTGAAGGCGGTCTACCGCGGCACCGGCAGCAGGAAGATCATGCTGATCGCCCACATGGACACGGTCTACCTGAATGGAATGCTCAAGGCGCAGCCGTTCCGTATCGACGGCGACAAGGCCTACGGCCTGGGCATCTCCGACGACAAGCAGGGCATCGCGCTGATCATCCACACCGTCGCGCTGCTGCAGAAGCTGGGCTTCAAGGACTACGGCACGCTGACGGTGCTGGTCAACGGCGACGAGGAGATCAGCTCGCCCGGATGGCGCAGCACCATCACCCAGCTGGCGGCCGACCAGGATGCGGTGTTCTCCTTCGAGGGCGGCGGCACCGACGGCACGCTGCGCCTGGCCACCAGCGGCATCGGCGCCGCCTACCTCACGGTGCAGGGCAAGGCATCGCATGCGGGCGCCAAGCCCGAAGACGGGGTGAACGCGCTCTACGAGCTGTCGCACCAGCTGCTGCAGATGAAGGACCTGTCGAAGACCGAGGACGGCCTGAAGCTCAACTGGACTGTCGCCAAGGCCGGCACCAACCGCAACGTGATCCCCGCCGAGGCCACCGCCCAGGCCGATGCCCGCGCATTGAAGGTGTCGGACTTCGACGGTCTGGAGAAGGCGCTGCAGGCCAAGGTGCAGACCAAATTGCTGCCGGCTTCCAAGGTCGAGGTGAAGTTCGAGGTGCGCCGCCCGCCGCTGGAGGCGACCGACGCGTCGCGCCGCGTGGCCGGCTACGGCAAGACGATCTACCAGGAACTGGGCCTGCCGTTGCAGGTGGCGGAGAAGGCCACCGGCGGCGGCACCGACGCGGCCTTCGCCGGCCTGAAGACCAAGGGCGCGGTGGTGGAGGGCATGGGCCTGTCGGGCTACGGCGCCCACTCCAACGATGCCGAGTTCGTGCAGATCGGCACCATCGTGCCGCGCCTCTACCTCGCCACCCGGATGGTGATGGACGTCTCGCGCGACCGGATCAAGTGAAGCGCGGCGGGGCCGGGGCCCCGTACCGGCCTGCGCCTGGCCTGGCCGGTCCGTGCGCAGGCGCGCCGCTCAACCCCCGAGCAGACGGGCCGGCCAGGTGACCAGCGCCGGGAACAGCACCATCAGGAACATCACGGCGAACTCCGCCAGCATGAAGGGCCACACCCCGCGGATCACGTCGTCCATGCGGATGCGGGCCACCCCGGCCACCACGTTCAGCACGGTGCCCACCGGCGGCGTCACCAGGCCGATCGAGTTGTTGATGATGAAGAGCACGCCGAAGTAGATCGGGTCGATGCCGGCGGCCTTCACCACCGGCATCAGCACCGGCGTCAGGATCAGGATGGTGGGCGTCATGTCCATCGCGGTGCCGACGACGATCACCAGCAGCATGATCATCGCCATCAGCAGCATCGGATTGCCGATGAAGGGCTGCAGCAGCGACACCACCTTGCTCGGCAGGTCGGCCACGGTGATGAGCCAGGCCGACACCAGCGCCGCCGCCACCAGGAACATCACCACGCCGGTGGTGCGCGAGGCGGTCACGAACACGCCGTAGATCTGCGAGGGCTTCAGCTCCCGGTAGACGACGACCGCGACGAACAGCGAGTACACCGCGGCCACGACCGCCGCCTCGGTCGGCGTGAACACGCCGAAGCGCAGGCCCACCAGGATGATCAACGGCAGCATCAGCGCCCAGCCGGCCTTGCGCAGCGCGGTGAACACCTCGCCCCGGGTGCTGCGGCGCGGCGGCACGATCTGTTCCTTGCGCACCAGCCACCACCAGGTCACCCACAGCGCGGCACCGACCATGATGCCGGGGAAGATGCCGGCCAGGAACAGCTTGCTGATCGACAGGTTGGCCGCCACGCCGAAGATCACGAAGCCGATCGACGGCGGGATGATCGGGCCGATCACGCCCGCGGCCGCGATCAGCCCGCCGGAGCGGGCCTTGTCGTGGCCGGCCGCGACCATCATCGGGATCAGCAGCGCCGAGAGCGCCGCCGCATCGGCCACCGCCGAGCCCGAGAGCGCCGACAGCACGCACGCCGCCACGATGGCGACATAGCCCAGGCCGCCGCGCACATGCCCGACCAGCGTCAGCGCCAGGTCCACGATGCGCTTGGACAGGCCGCCGGTGTTCATCACCTCGCCGGCCAGCATGAAGAAGGGCACCGCCAGCAGCGGGAAGCTGTCGGCGCCGTTGATTACGTTCTGCGCGAGGATCTGGGCGTCGAACATGTCCAGGTGCCACATCAGCGCGACGCCGCAGAGCAGCAGCGCGAAGGCGATCGGGATGCCGATGGCCATGGCGCCCAGCAGGGATACGAGGAAGACGGCGATGGTCATGTCGTGCCCTTCACCGCGGTGCGTCGTTCGGCTGCCGGCCGAGGGCCGCGATGCGGTCTTCTTCGGCCAGGCGCGCCTGCAGCGCATCGAACTCGGCGGTCTCTTCCGATTCCTTGACCATCACCAGCGCGTCGCCGGTGAGTTGGCCGCTCAGGACCCTCCACAGGTCCCACAGCAGGAAGACCGCTGCCGACACCGCGAACACCACGCCCACGAAGTAGAAGAGCCCGACCGACAGGCCGGTGACCGGCGCCGCCACATCGCGGTTGATCTTCACCTGCTCCCAGCTCCCGCTGAACAGCAGCCAGCACACCCAGAGCATCAGCCCCTGGCCAACGACCACGCAGACCTTCTTGGCCCCGTCGGGCAGGCGGCTGACCAGCATGTCGACCCCCAGGTGGCCGTGCTCCTTCATCGCCACGACCGCGCCCAGGAAGGTCAGCCAGACGAAGAGCCAGCGCGACACCTCCTCCGACACGGTGATGCCGCTGTTGAACACGTAGCGCAGCACCACGTTGCCGAACACCAGCACCACCATCGCGGCGAGCGCCACCACCATCAGAAAGTCGAGCAGCCGGCAGTAGCGGCGCATCATGGTTTCCATCTTGTCTCTCCTGTTATTTGTTGATGTCGACGGACCGGCGGTGCTCGCTAGAGCGTGGGCCTTTGCAGCAATCCACGCCCTGCCAGGTTGTCGATGAAGGCGCGCAGGCCGAAGCGCCAGGGGGGCGCCGTCTCGCTGTGGGTGACCCGGTTGTGCAGCGCGCCCAGCCGGGCGCTGCGGATGGTGACCCGGTCGCCCAGCTTGTGGGTGAAGCCGCTGCCGGGCTGGTCGCGGTCTTCGATCGGCGCGAAGAGGGTGCCCAGGAACAGCATGAAGCCGTCGGGATACTGGTGCGCCGCCAGCGTCTGCTCCACCAGCTCGGTCGGGTCGCGGCTGATGCTTCCCATGGTGTTGATGCCGCGCAGCTGGTAGCCGTCTTCGCCCACGACATGCAGGTGCACCGTCTCGCGGCGCACGTCGTCGAGGCCGAAGCCCGCGTCGAACAGGCGGATGAACGGCCCGATGGCGCACGAGGCGTTGTTGTCCTTGGCCTTGCCCAGCAGCAGTGCGCTGCGGCCTTCGATGTCGCGCAGGTTGACGTCGTTGCCCAGCGTGGCGCCGACGATCTCGCCGCGGCTGTTGACCGCCAGCACCACCTCGGGCTCGGGGTTGTTCCAGGCCGAATCGGAGCGGATGCCGATCAGCTCGCCGGTGCCGACCGAGGCCAGCACCGGCGCCTTGGTGAACACCTCGGCATCCGGGCCGATGCCCACCTCCAGGTACTGCGACCACAGCCCCTGCTCCTGCAGCAGCGCCTTGAGCGCCATCGCCTGCGCCGAGCCCGGCCGGATGTCGGCCAGGCTCTCGCCGATCAGGCCCACCACCTTGCTGCGCAGCGACTGTGCGCGCGCGGCGTCGCCGCCCGCCTGCTCCTCG
Source organism: Xylophilus sp. Leaf220 (assembly GCF_001421705.1). Taxonomy (GTDB): domain Bacteria; phylum Pseudomonadota; class Gammaproteobacteria; order Burkholderiales; family Burkholderiaceae_C; genus Xylophilus. Next base: position 192,735 of record NZ_LMKO01000012.1, read on the forward strand.
ATCACCCGCTCGATCAGACTGGTGGCGAAGGTCACGCCGGCGGCCTTGACCACCTGCAGGTCGCAGGGTGCCAGCAGGAAGGGGTGGCTTTCGTCGCGGCCGTCGATCCGGCTGTTGGCCAGCAGGTCATCGACGCTGCACAGGCGCTGGCCCACGGCTTCGCGCAGGGCCGCGGCGGGTCGCGGCGTGTCGAGCAGGGTGCTCATGGTGGGAAAGCGCGCGCTGACGTCGAAGACGCCATCGGGCCGCAGCGCCACGATGGCCGGCCCGGGCCGGGTACCGGTGGCCCAGACCCGCGCGGCCAGGGTGCCGGCCAGGCCGTCGTCGGGCAGCAGCGCCGGGTCGTGCCGGCCCGCGTCGTGGAAGGAGGGCGTCGTAGTGGGATTCATGGCGGTGTTCTGCGCGATTCAGTGGTTGTGCCGCGGCGTCTTCTCGGCGATGCGGTGGAAGTCGAGCGCGAAGTCGAGGGTCGCGCCGTCGGCCAGCTGGCCGGTCTTCTCGCGGTACAGCACTTCCCACGGAGAGTTGCTGCGCGGGATGGGCGGGGCGGGCAGTTCGCGGCGGCGGCGGGCGATTTCTTCGTCCGACACCAGGGCGTTGCAGCTGCCGTGATTCAGGTCGATGCGCACCGTGTCGCCGGTCATCAGCCACGACAGGCCGCCGCCGACCGCGCTTTCCGGCGAGGCGTTAAGGATCGACGGGCTGTCGGCGGTGCCCGACTGGCGGCCGTCGCCGAGCGTCGGCAGGGTGCGGATGCCCTGCTGGATCAGCCGGTCGGGCGGCTGCATGTTGACCACCTCCGCCGAGCCGGGCCAGCCGATCGGGCCGGCCCCGCGCATCACCAGGATGCAGTTCTCGTCGATGTCGAGCGCAGGGTCGTTGATGCGGTGGTGGTAGTCGTCGGCCCCCTCGAACACCACCGCGCGGGCCTCGAACACGCCCTCGTGGCCGGGCCGGCAGAGGTAGCGTGCCCGGAAGTGTTCGCCGATCACCGACGTCTTCATGATGCCGAAGTCGAACAGGTTGCCCGACAGCACCAGGAAGCCCGCCTTCTCCATCAGCGGCTCCGCGAACGGCCGGATCACCTCGTGGTCCTTGCTCTGGCGCCCCTGCAGGTTGCAGGCGATGCTGCGGCCGGTGACCGTATGGCTGTCGCCGTGCAGCTTGCCGGCCTGCAGCAGTTCCCACATCAGCGCCGGCACGCCGCCGGCGCGGAAGAAACGCTCGCCCAGGTATTTGCCTGCAGGCTGCATGTTGACCAGCAGCGGAAGGTCGTAGGCATGGGTGGTCCAGTCGCTCGGATGCAGCGCCACCCCGGCATGCCGGGCCATGGCCATGATGTGCACCTGCGCGTTGCTGGAGCCGCCGGCGCTGCTGACCACCGCCAGCGCGTTCAGGAAGCTCTCGCGGGTCAGGATGCGCGACGGGCGCAGGTCCTCGTGGGCCATCTCCACGATGCGGCGGCCGGTGGCATACGCCATCTGGCCGCGTTCGCGGTAGGGCGCCGGAATGGCCGCGCAGCCGGGCAGCGACAGGCCCAGTGCCTCGGCCACCGCGTTCATCGTGGAGGCGGTGCCCATCGTGTTGCAGTGTCCGGCAGAGGGCGCGCTGTCGCAGGCGCGCTGCAGGAACTCCTCCTCGTCGATCTCGCCGGCCGCCAGTTGCCTGCGGCTGCGCCAGATCACGGTGCCGGAGCCGACCAGTTCGCCGTCGTGCCAGCCGTCGAGCATCGGCCCGCCCGACAGCACGATCGCCGGAATGTCGACGGTGGACGCGGCCATGACGCCGGCCGGCGTGGTCTTGTCGCAGCCGGTGGTGAGCACCACCGCGTCGATCGGATAGCCGTAGAGGATCTCGACCAGGCCCAGGTAGGCCAGGTTGCGGTCGAGCGCCGCCGTGGGCCGGCGGCAGTTCTCGAAGATCGGATGCACCGGGAACTCCATCGGGATGCCGCCCGCGTCCCGGATGCCTTCGCGCACTCGGCGCGCCAGCTCGATGTGGATGCGGTTGCAGGGCGACAGGTCGCTGCCTGTCTGGGCGATGCCGACGATCGGCCGGCCCGAGCGCAGCTCTTCGGGCGTGAGCCCGTAGTTCATGAAGCGCTCGAGGTAGAGCGCGGTCATGTCCGAACGCGCCGGGTCGGCGAACCAGTCCTGCGACCGGAAGCGTCGTTTTTTCAGGGGGGAATCCATGGAGAGCCTTCTGGCTGGGAGACGAAAGCGCGGCCGCACGGCATCGGTCCTGGAGGCCGCGCTGCGCGCACGGCCCGGGCCCCGGCGGCGGCGGCAGGGAGAACGCTTACTTGCCGCGCGCCTTGTTCAGCTCGGCCATCATTTCGCGGGTGGTGTCCTCGCCGAACTCCTTGCTGAACTTGGCGACCACCGGCTGCAGCTTGTCGCGCAGCTTGGCCTGTTCGGCAGGCGGCAGTTCGGTGATCTGCATGCCCACCTTGCGCAGCTCGTCGAGCGCCTTGTCGCTCAGCGCGCGGATCGCCTTGCGCTCGAACTGGGTCGCCTCGCGCGCGGCTTCCCGCACGATCTTCTGCTCGTCGGCCGAAAGCGTGTCCCAGGTCTTCTTCGACATCAGCAGCACCCAGGTGCTGTAGATGTGGCGCGACATCACCATGTGCTTCTGCACTTCGTAGAACTTGCTGGTGAGGATGGTGGCGGCCGGGTTCTCCTGCCCGTCGACCGCCTTCTGCTCCATGGCGGAGTACAGCTCGGTGAAGGGCATCGGCGTGGCGTTGGCGCCCAGCGCGGCGAAGCTGTCGATGAACAGCGGGTTCTGGATCACCCGCACCTTCAGGCCGGCGATGTCGTCGGCCTTGTTGATCGGGCGGCGCGAGTTGGTGGTCTGGCGAAAGCCGTTTTCCCAGTAGCCGAGCCCGATCAGGCCCTTCTCCGGCAGCTTGTCGAGCAGCTTCTGGCCGAAGGCGCTGTCGAGCACCGCGTCGGCCTCCTGCTCGGTGTTGAAGGTCATCGGCAAATTGAGCACGCCGAAGTCCTTGACCACCGAGACCAGCGTCGAGCTGTCGGGCACCGTCATCTCCAGCGTGCCGCCGCGCAGGGCCGAGATCATCGTCACATCGTTGCCGAGCGTGCCGTTGGCGAAGAGTTTCGAATGCATCTTGCCGCCGCTCTTGGCCGACAGCACCTCGTTGAAATGGCGCGCGGCCTGCGCCTGCGGATGGTCGTCGGTGATGCCGATGCCGATCTTGAAGGTGCGCTCGCGCACCTGGGCCGAGACGGGGGCGGCCAGGGTCGATACCACGACGGCGGCGAGCGCCAGCAGTTTGAGTTTCATGTCATGTCTCCGTTTGTGTTGTGCCGGTGCGTGTCCACCGCGTATGTCGCAGCGACAGCGATCCACCGGAGCCGGAGACTACGGGAGCACCCCCGCGTGGTCCAATCAGTGTTTTGGTCCGCGTCATTCCGTTTGGTTATGGGTCATCAGCATGTCGGGTAAACCCTTGTCGATCACCGCCGCCGTCGGCCGGCTCCGTTTCAGGCATCTGCAGTTCCTCGACATCCTGGGCCGCACCCGCAATCTGCGGCTGACCGCCGAGCAGATGAACATGACCCAGCCCGCGGCCACCAAGATCCTGCTGGACCTGGAAGAGATCTTCGAGTCGCGGCTCTTCGACCGCCTGCCGCGCGAGATGCGGCCCAACGAACTGGGTCTGTTCACGCTGCGGTACGCCGCCACCGCGCTCGCCAGCCACGCCAAGTTCGTTGCCGAGTTCAACGCGCTGAAGCTCGGCGGCCACGGGCAGCTGACCATCGGCGCCATCTCCGGCGCCGCCGCGCACCTGCTGACCGCCGCCGTCGCCGAGACGCAGCGGCTGCGGCCCTTGCTGGTCCTGAAGGTGATGGAGCAGAGCAGCGACCAGCTCATCGCCTGGCTGGGAGACCGCAGGATCGACGTGATGATCGGCCGCTTCACCGACGAATCCCACCGTGCGCGGTTTCGCTACGAGCGGCTGTCCGGCGAGACCCTGCAGGTGGTCGGCGGGCCGCACCACCCGCTGCGCGGCGTGGAGAACCTGGAGATCAGCCGCCTGGCGCACTGGCCCTGGCTGCTGTACCCGGAATCGACCGCGCTGCGGCACGTATCCGACACCATCTTCCGCACCATCGGCATGGCGCCTTCGTCGGGCGTCATGGAAACCCAGTCGTTCCTCTTCGCGCTGGAGTCGCTGCGCATCACCGACATGCTGTCGCTGCAGCCGAGCGCCTTGGCGGAGAAGTACGTGGCCAAAGGGCTCCTGGCGCAGATCAAGGTCGATGTGCCGAAGGTGATGCCCGACTACGGAATGCTGACGCGGATCGACGAGGCCCCGACGCCGGCCGTGAGTGCTTTCATGGCGGTGCTGCGCGATGTGGCGGCTGCGCAGGGGGATGCGCTGTAGCGATATGGAAGGCGGATCGTCCGGATTCCCGCGATGGGAATAAAGCGAAAGGCCTGCTGCTATCTGCATAGCGGCAGGCCTTTGCTGGGTCTGGTGGGACGTGCGGGGGTCGAACCCACGACAAACGGATTAAAAGTCCGCTGCTCTACCAACTGAGCTAACGTCCCGGTAACGGGCTTTGCTGCATACGCTCGCATGCAGCGAAGCCTTAGATTATAGCGACTGCGCGGCCCCTTTCGGCACCCACAACCGCACGATCGCCTTTAGACGGCCATGATCGAGACCGCCTTGGTCACCAGGTAGGCCTCCATGGCTTCCGGGCCGCCCTCGGAGCCGTAGCCCGAATCCTTCACGCCGCCGAACGGCATTTCGGGTGTCGGTGCGGCGGGCTGGTTGATCCAGAGCATGCCGACTTCCATCTGCTGGCTCAGCAGGTGGGTGTTCTTGACCGAGCGGGTGAAGGCGTAGCCGGCCAGGCCGTAGGGCAGGCGGTTGGCTTCTGCGATCGCGTCTTCGAGCTTGTCGAAGCCGCGGATCGCGGCGATCGGGCCGAAGGGCTCGTTGTTGAACACGTCGGAGTCCAGCGACACGTCGGTCAGCACGGTGGGCGCGAAGAAGTTGCCGTCGTTGCCGACGCGCTCGCCGCCGGTGGCGACCTTGGCGCCGGTGCTGCGGGCGTCGTCCAGGATCTTGGCCATCGCGCTCAGGCGCCGTGGGTTGGCCAACGGGCCGAGCGTGGTGCCGTCGGCCGCGCCGTCGCCCAGCTTGAGGCTTTCGGCGTGCTTGACCATCAGCTGGGTGAACTCGTCGCGCACGCTGTTGTGCACCAGGAAGCGCGTCGGCGAGATGCAGACCTGGCCCGCATTGCGGAACTTGGCGCCGCCCGAGGCCTTCACCGCCAGGGCCACGTCGGCGTCTTCGGCCACGATCACCGGTGCGTGTCCGCCGAGCTCCATCGTGGCACGCTTCATGTGCGCGCCGGCCAGCGCGGCCAGCTGCTTGCCGACCGGGGTGGAGCCGGTGAAGGTCACCTTGCGGATGATCGGGTGCGGGATCAGGTAGCCCGAGATTTCGGCAGGATCGCCGAAGACCAGGCCGACGGTGCCGGCCGGCACGCCGGCATCGACGAAGGCGCGCAGCAGCGCGGCGGGCGAAGCCGGCGTCTCCTCCGGTGCCTTCACCAGGAACGAGCAGCCGCTGGCCAGGGCCGCGCCGAGCTTGCGCACGATCTGGTTGACCGGGAAGTTCCAGGGCGTGAATGCGGCGACCGGGCCGATCGGCTCCTTCAGCACATGCTGCTGCGCCAGCAGGTTGCGCGAGGGCACGATGCGGCCGTAGACGCGGCGGCCTTCGTCGGCGAACCATTCGATGATGTCGGCACCGGCCAGCACTTCACCCTTGGCCTCGGCGAGCGGCTTGCCCTGCTCGGCGGTGAGCAGTTGGGCGATGTCGCCGGCGCGTTCGCGCAGCAGGGCGGCGGCCTTGCGCATCGTTGTGGCGCGCTCGTTGGCGGGAATCTTGCGCCAGGCCTCGAATCCCTTGTGGGCGGCGGCCAGTGCACGGTCGAGGTCGGGGATTCCGGCGAAGGCGACCTTGCCGATCGGCTTGCCGGTGGCCGGGTTGACGACGTCCTGGGTCTTGCCGCTGGCGGCATCGCACCACTGGCCGTCGATCAGGAGTTGGGTGTCGGTGTAGCTGAAGGTCATGCAGATTCCTTGGATGAGGCGAACGCCCGTCGGGCGCTGCAGGGGTGAAGGCGTCCCGCCACGCCCGGCGCAAGAGCCGGAGGGGAGGGCGGGTGCGCCGAGGAGCACCGAACATGTTACAAGACCATCGTGTCGGGCGCTTGCGCGCCGCAGACACACCAGCACCGGCGACTCAGGTTCCCAGGGCTTCCAGTTGGGTGGTCAGCTCCAGCCACCGTTCTTCCAGCTGGCCGGACTCGGTCGATACCGCCTTCAGCCGCTTGCCGGCATCGGCGATCTCGGTCGGTGCCAGGGTCTGCTGCATCCGCGTCTCGAGCGCCGACTGCTCCTGCTGCAGCGCGGCCATGCGCGTCTCCAGCTGCTCCATCTCGCGCTTCAACGGCTTGGCGGCAGAGGCCGATTGCTGGCGGGCCTGCGCATCGTTCTGGCGCTGCGCTTTCGACGAAGCGCCCCTTGCGTCTCCGGCAGCGGGGGCCGCCGGTGCGGGCGCCGCGGCGACCGGGGCCACGGCGGCGCGCTCGGCGGTCTTCGCCTCCTCGCGCATGCGCTTGGCTTCGTCGAGCAGGTAGCGCTGGTAGTCGTCCAGGTCGCCGTCGAACGGTCCGACCACGCCCCGGCCGACCAGCCAGAACTCGTCGCAGACCGAGCGCAGCAGCGCCCGGTCGTGGCTGACCAGCATGAGGGTGCCCTCGAATTCGTTGAGCGCCATCGCCAGCGCCTCGCGCGTCGCCAAGTCCAGGTGGTTGGTGGGTTCGTCGAGCAGCAGCAGGTTGGGGCGCTGCCAGACCATCATCGCCAGCACCAGCCGCGCCTTCTCGCCGCCGCTCATGGTGCCGACGGGCTGCTTGACCATGTCGCCGCTGAAGTTGAAGGTGCCCAGGTAGCTGCGCAGGTCCTGCTCGCGCGAGGGCTGCTTGGCGTCGGCGCCCATCTCGCGGGCCAGGCGGATCATGTGCTCGAGCGGCGTGTCCTGCGGCCGCAGCACGTCGAGTTCCTGCTGCGCGAAGTAGCCGATCCGCAGGCCCTTGCCCTCGATGATCTCGCCGGCGATCGGCGCCATGTCGTGGGCCACCGTCTTCACGAAGGTCGACTTGCCCTGGCCGTTGGCGCCCAGGATGCCGATGCGCTGCCCGGCCAGCACCGACTTGCTGACGCCCTGCAGGATGATCTTGGGCGGCGCGCCTTCCTCCTCGGCCGCATAGCCGAAGGACGCGTCGGTGATCGACATCATCGGGTTGGGGATGTTGCCCGGCTCCTTGAACTCGAAGGTGAACTCGGCCTCGGCGAGCAGCGGCGCCACCTTCTCCATCCGCTCCAGCGCCTTGACCCGGCTCTGCGCCTGCTTGGCCTTGCTGGCCTTGGCCTTGAACCGGTCGATGAACTTCTGCAGGTGGGCGATCTTGTCCTGCTGCTTGGCGAAGGCGGATTGCTGCTGCTCCATCTGCAGCGCGCGCATTTCCTCGAACTTGCTGTAGTTGCCGCCGTAGCGGTTCAGCTTGGCATGCTCGATGTGCATCGTCACGTCGGTGATCGCGTCGAGGAACTCGCGGTCGTGGCTGATCACGATCATGGTGCCGGCATAGCCCTTCAACCACGATTCGAGCCAGACCAGCGCATCCAGGTCCAGGTGGTTGGTCGGTTCGTCGAGCAGCAGCAGGTCCGACGGGCACATCAGCGCGCGGGCCAGTTGCAGCCGCATCCGCCAGCCGCCGGAGAAGCTGTCGACCGGCTGGTCGAGTTCGCTGGACTTGAAGCCCAGGCCCTGGATCAGCGCCTGGGCGCGGGGCACCGCGTCGTATTCGCCGGCGTCGGCCAGGTCGGTGTAGGCGTGGGCGATCGCCATGCCGTCGTCGGCGGCCTCGGCCGCGGCCAGCAGGGCGCGCAGTTCGCCCAGGCGGGTGTCGCCGGCCAGCACGAAATCGGTGGCCGACTCCGAGGTCTCGGGCATGTCCTGCGCCACCTGCGCCATGCGCCAGGCCCCAGGCTTGTGGAAATCGCCGCCGTCCTCGTGCAGGGTGCCGTTGAAGAGCGCGAACAGCGTCGACTTGCCTGCGCCGTTGCGGCCGACCAGCCCCACCTTCTCGCCGGGGTTGATGACGACCGAGGCCTGGTCGAGCAGCAGCTTGGCGCTGCGGCGAAGAATGACGTTCTTGAGTGTGATCATGAAAAATGGGAAGACGAGCGGGCGGGCCGCTCGGCACAGGCCGGCCATTGCGCAGGCACGGCCGCGAATGGCGGAAAACCGGCGCGCGGAAGGCGCCGAATCCCGCATTTTCGCCCATCCGCGGCGCGGGGGTCCAAAGGCCGCCTGTCGCCTCGGGCCTACAGGCGGCGATCTGGGGCGCGCCCTGAGCGACGGCGCGGCCGGAAGATGGTAGTTTCGGCCCCATGCAGACCTCCACACCCCCCTCCGCAGAAGACACGTCCGCCGCAACGTCGGCTCCCACGCCGGCGCCGGCCGACGGCGCCGCGCCCGGAAGCGGCCAGCCGATCCTGGTGATCGCCGACGGCAGCGACGCATTGCAGGCGCAGCTCGGTGCGCCGCACAGCGTGCTGACCGCCGCGAGCGGTGCCGACGGCCTCGAGATGGCCCGCCAGCACCACCCGGACCTGGTCATGCTCGACCTCATGCTGCCCGACATGACCGGTTTCGAGGTGCTGCGGCGGTTGAAGGTCGATGCCCGCACCGCCGAGATCCCGGTGATCTTCGTGGCCAGCCAGGCCTTCGCCAGCGACGGCGTGCGCAGCCTGGCGCTGGGCGCCGCGGATTTCGTGACCACGCCGCTGCAGGCGCCGGTGGTGGCCGCCCGGGTCGCCACCCAGCTGCGCCTGTCGGCCTACCGCCGGGAGGTGGAGGAACTCAGCCAGCAGGATGCCGCCACCGGCGTGGCCAACCGCCGCCATTTCGACCGCATGCTGGCGATGGAATGCCGGCGCTCCCAGCGCTCGCAGACCCAGGTGTCGGTGGCGATGGTCGAGCTCGATGCCTTCGGCGCCTACCACGACCGGCACGGACAGGCACTGGCCGCGGAGACGCTGCGCACCGTTGCCCAGACCCTGCGCACCAGCATCCGCCGGCCGGCCGACTTGGCCGCACGCTACGCGGACGACCGTTTCGCGGTGCTGATCCCCGACACCCGCCCCGGCAACGCACGCAAGGTGGTGCAGGCCTTCTGCGACGCCCTGGCGGCGCTGCAGATCCCGCACGCCGCTTCCGCCGTGGCGCCGCGCGTCACCGTCAGCGTGGGCCTGGCGACGACCGAGGTGGGCGAGGACGGCGAAGGCGAAGCGGTGGCGCAGCGCGCCGAGGCGCATCTGCAGCAGGCCCGCAAGGCCGGCCACAACCAGGTGGTGGCCGACGGCGACGCCGCTGCCTGATCGTTTGCAGCCGGTGGCGGGCCCCGCGAAACGGCCCGCCGCCGGCAGCGGGTCGCCAGGCGCCTAGCCGAAGGCGCTCGCCAACGCGTCGCGGGTCAGCAGCAGCACCTGGTCGTCGCCGGCCGAGGTTTCCAGCCAGATCGTCTCGAGCGTGGGGAACGCCCGCTCAAAATGCGCCTGCTCGTTGCCGATCTCCAGCACCAGCACCGCGTCTTGGGCCATGCAGGCCGGCGCATCGCGCAGCAGGGTGCGGATGAAGTCCATGCCGTCGGCGCCGCCGGCCAGGGCCATCTCGGGCTCGGCCCGGTACTCGGCGGGCAGGGCGGCCATGCTGGCGGCATTCACGTAGGGCGGGTTGCACAGGATCAGGTCGTACGGGCCGCACACGCTGGCGCATCCGTCGGAGGTTAGGAGCGTGATCCGGTCCTGCAGCGCATGCCGGTCGACGTTGATCCGCGCCACGGCCAGCGCGTCGGCCGAGAGGTCGGCCGCGTCCACCGCCACGTCGGGGTAGGCCATCGCCGCCAGCACCGCCAGGCTGCCGTTGCCGGTGCACAGGTCCAGCACCCGGCGGGTGTGCTCGCCCAGCCAGCCGTCGATGCTGCCGTCGGCCAGCAGTTCGGCAATGAAGCTGCGCGGCACGATGGAGCGCTCGTCGATGTAGAACGGCACCCCCTGCAGCCAGGCTTCGCGGGTCAGGTAGGCGGCGGGCCTGCGGGTGGCGATGCGCTCGTCCAGCAGGGCACCGATGCGCGCGTCTTCCTCGGGCGTGACGGCGCGGCCGGCCACGCCGTCGAGGTCGTCCAGCGGCAGCGCCAGGCGCCAGAGTACCAGCCAGGCGGCTTCGTCGAAGGCGTTGGCGGTGCCGTGGCCGAAGGCGACGCCGGCGGCGTCCAGCTGGCGGGCACCGGCCTGGATGCGGTCGAGGACGTTCATGCGCCCACCGTCCGCCCGGCCAGGTTTTCCAGGGTGCGGCGGTAGATGTTCTTCAGCGGCTCGATGTCGGCGAGCGGGATGTGCTCGTCGATCTTGTGGATCATCGCGTTGGTGGGGCCGCACTCGACCACCTGGGCGCCCAGCGGCGCGATGAAGCGGCCGTCGCTGGTGCCGCCGGTGGTCGAGAGGGTGGTTTCGATGCCGGTCTCGGCCCGGATCGCGTCGCCCACCGCGTCCAGCAGGTCGCCGGGCGTCGTCAGGAAGGGCTGGCCGCCGATGGTCCAGCGCAGCTCGTACTGCAGGCCGTGGCGGTCGAGCACCGCGTGCACCCGCTGCTGCAGCGATTCGGCGGTCGATTCGGTGCAGAAGCGGAAGTTGAAGTCGACCACCACCGTGCCCGGGATCACGTTGCTCGCGCCGGTGCCGCCGTGGATGTTGCTGACCTGCCAGCTGGTGGGCGGGAAGAACGCGTTGCCGGTATCCCATTCGGTGGCGGCCAGTTCGGCCAGTGCCGGCAGCGCCTGGTGGATCGGATTGCGGGCCAGCTGCGGGTAGGCGATGTGGCCCTGGATGCCCTGCACGGTGAGCTTGCCGCCCATCGTGCCGCGGCGGCCGTTCTTGACCATGTCGCCGGTGCGCTCGACCGAGGTGGGCTCGCCCACGATGCACCAGTCGATCCGCTCGCCCCGCGCCTGCAAGGTGCGGCAGACGGCGACCGTGCCGTCGACGGCCGGGCCTTCCTCGTCGCTGGTCAGCAGCAGGGCCAGCGTCAGCGGGGTGTCGGGCGTGGCCGCCAGGTACTCCTCCAGCGCCACCACGAAAGCGGCGATCGAGGTCTTCATATCGGCGGTGCCGCGGCCGAAGAACCGGCCGTCGCGGTGGGCCGGCACGAAGGGCGGCGTCGTCCATTCCGCGAGCGGGCCGGTCGGCACCACATCGGTATGGCCGGCGAAGACGAGCGTCTTGGTCGTTGCTATGGAATCGATAGCTGGAGGCCGGCGCTCCGTGCCGGCCACGGCCCTTTTCGCCCACAGGTTCTGCACCCGGAAGTCGGCCGGGCCGCTGTCCATCCGCTCGCAGACGAAGCCCAGCGGCTCCAGCCGGCGCACCAGGATGTCGAGGCAGCCGGCGTCGTCGGGGGTGATGGAGGGGCGGGAAACCAGTTCCTCGGCAAGCTGCAGGGTGCGCGACATCGGGGGAAATTAAGAGGGAAAGGAGAGGTGGATCGGAGGCGGCGGATGGGTAGCGGGAGGGCGCGCGGCAGGGCCGGGCGCCGCCTTCTCAGTGCTTCACGTCGAGCGTGATCTCAGTGAAGGACGGGCTGTCGTCCACCGGTGCGACGGCCGCGGCCGCCACCGCGGCGGCGGCCTTGGCCGCCATCGCGAAATCGTTCTGCAGCCGCCAGACCAAGTTGGTCGGCGAATCGGCGTAGGCCAGGCCCTCGCGGCGGTCGACGATGCCGTGGGTGATCAGGCGGGCGATGTCTTCCTCGAAGGTCTGAGATCCCTCGGCCATGGATTTCTCCATCGCCTCCTGCACGCCGCCGAAGTCGCCGCGGGCGATCAGGTCGGCGACCAGCTTGGTGTTGAGCATCACCTCGGCGGCCGGGATGCGCGCGCCCTTGACGGTGCGCAACAGCCGCTGCGAGACGATCGCCTTCAGCGCGCTGGAGAGGTCGCCGAGCAGGGTGGGGCGGACCTCGGCCGGGTAGAAGCTCAGCACCCGGTTGAGCGCCTGGTAGCTGTTGTTGGCGTGCATCGTCGCCAGGCAGAGGTGGCCCGACTGGGCGTAGGCGATGGCGGCGGACATGGTGTCGCGGTCGCGGATCTCGCCGATCAGGATCACGTCGGGCGCCTGGCGCAGCGCGTTCTTCAGGGCGATGTTGAGCGACTGGGTGTCGACGCCCACCTCGCGCTGGTTGACGATCGATTTCTTGTTGCGGAACAGGTGCTCGATCGGCTCTTCGATGGTCAGGATGTGGCCGGTGGTCGATTCGTTGCGGCTGTCGATCATCGAGGCGAGCGAGGTGCTCTTGCCCGAGCCGGTGGCGCCCACCATCAGCAGCAGGCCGCGCTTCTCCATCACCAGGTCGCGCAGGATCGGCGGCAGGTTGAGCGTCTCGAGCTTCGGGATCTCGCTGTTGATGTAGCGGATCACCACCGCGAACGAGCCGCGCTGGCGCATCGCGCTCACCCGGAAGCGGCCCACGTCCTTCATCGCGAAGCCGACGTTCAACTCGCCGGCCTCCTCCAGCTCCTCCATTCGCTGCGGCGTCAGCACCTCGGCCAGCAGGTTGCGCGGCGCGTCGAAGGGCAGCACCTGCGCGTTGACCGGAACGCATTCGCCGTTGATGCGGAGGGTGGCCGGCGCGTTGGACGAGAGGTACAGGTCCGAAGCTTCCTTCTCGGCCATCAGTCGGAGGATGCGTTCCATCGTGCCCATGCGCGTGTTCCTTGGTGAAGCGGGAGAGTGGTCTGGCGCGGCCGGGGCGCCCGCCGGGTGGCGGGGCCCGGGAGGCGCGTCAGTCGCGCAGCAGGTCGTTGAGGCTGGTCTTGGCGCGGGTCTCGGCGGTCACCTGCTTGACGATGATCGCGGCGTACAGGCTGTACTTGTCGTTCTTCGGCAGCGATCCGCTGATCACCACCGAGCCGGCCGGCACGCGGCCGTAGCTGATCGTGTCGGTGGCGCGGTCGTAGATGGGCGTGCTTTGGCCGATGTAGACGCCCATCGAGATGACCGAGTTCTCCTCGACGATCACGCCTTCGACGATTTCGGAGCGGGCGCCGATGAAGCAGTTGTCCTCGATGATGGTCGGGTTGGCCTGCAGCGGCTCCAGCACGCCGCCCAGGCCCACGCCGCCGGAGAGGTGCACGTTCTTGCCGACCTGCGCGCAGGAGCCGACGGTGGCCCAGGTGTCGACCATCGTGCCTTCGTCGACGTATGCGCCGATGTTGACGTAGCTCGGCATCAGGATCGCGCCCTTGGCGATGTAGCTGCCGCGGCGGGCCACGGCCGGCGGCACCACCCGCACGCCGGTGGCCTTCATCTCGTCGGCCGACAGGTGGGCGAACTTGGTCTGCACCTTGTCGTAGAAGCCCAGCTGGCCGGCGCTGATGACCTCGTTGTCCTTCAGGCGAAACGACAGCAGCACCGCCTTCTTGATCCACTGGTGCACCGTCCACTGGCCGACGCCCTGGCGGGTGGCGACGCGGATCTTGCCGGCGTTGAGTTCGGCGATCACATGCTCGACCGCCTCGGCCGTTTCCTTGGGTGCGGAGGCGGGCGAGAGGTTGGCGCGGTCTTCCCACGCGGCGTCGATCAGGGTCTGGAGTTGCTGGGTCATGTCAAGGGCTCAGGAGGGGGAATTTCAGGAATCGGACCGGGCCGGCGGCAGGCCGCGCACGAAGGCGGCGATGCGGCGGGCGGCTTCGGCGCATTCGGCCGTCTCGGCCACCAGCGCCATGCGGATCCGCCCGGCGCCGGGATTGCCGCCGCGCGTCTCGCGCGCCAGGTAGCTGCCGGGCAGGACGGTCACATTGTATTGAGCCAGCAGGTCGCGGGCGAAGGCCGCGTCGTCGTTGCCGTAGGCGCGCGGGATCGCGGCCCAGAGGTAGAAGCCGGCGTCGGGCAGGGCGACGTCTAGCACCTCGGCCAGGATCGGCGTGACCTCGGCGAACTTGGCCCGGTACTGCGCCCGGTTCTCGACCACGTGGGCCTCTTCGCCCCAGGCGGCGATGCTGGCCGTCTGCACCACCGGGCTCATCGCGCTGCCGTGGTAGGTGCGGTAGAGCAGGAAGGCCTTGAGCAGGGCGGCGTCGCCGGCCACGAAGCCGCTGCGCAGCCCCGGCAGGTTGCTGCGCTTCGACAGGCTGGTGAACGCCACCAGCCGGCGGAAATCGGCGCGGCCGAGCTTCGCCGCGGCCTCCAGCCCGCCCAGCGGCGGCTCGTCGCGGAAGTAGATCTCGCTGTAGCACTCGTCCGAGGCGATGACGAAGCCGTGCCGGTCGCTCAGCGCGAAGAGCTTCGCCCACTCGTCCAGCGGCATCACCGCGCCGGTCGGATTGCCCGGCGAGCAGACGAAAAGCAGCTGGGTTCGGGCCCAGACGTCCTCCGGCACCGCGTCCCAGTCGACCCCGAAGTTGCGGGCCGGGTCGCTCGGTGCGTAGTACGGCGTCGCGCCGCCCAGCAGGGCCGCGCCTTCGTAGATCTGGTAGAACGGATTGGGGCAGACCACCGTCGCGCCGGGCCGGCTCGGGTCGAGCACCGTCTGCGCGAAGGCGAACAGCGCCTCGCGCGAGCCGTTGACCGGCAGCACCTGGGTGGCCGGGTCCAGCGCCAGCGCATAGCGGCGCTGCAGCCAGTCGGTGATCGCCCGGCGCAGGGCCGGGTCGCCGGCGGTGGCCGGGTAGCCGGCCAGGCCGCCGCCAGGCTGCAGGGCGGCATCGGCCAGGGCCTGCTGGATGAAGCGCGGCGTCGGGTGCTTGGGCTCGCCGATGCCCAGGCTGATCGGCCGCAGGCCGGCCGGGGGCGCGACGTCGGCGAAGAGTTGCCGCAGCCGCTCGAACGGGTAGGGCTGCAGTGCGGAGAGCAGGGGATTCATGGGACGCGATTATCCGGGACGCGCGGCGCGCTGCGGTGGCGCTGCGGCTGCGCTGTGGCACCCGGCCCGACAGCACCGGGGGCCGATGGCCGACAGGCGATGGCCCCCGGCGTTGACAGAGCCGTCGGCAGGCGCCCGAAGAATGCTTGGTTTCCCCCCGCTTCAACCTACTGCACAGACGTCCGCCCGCCGCGGACGCGAAAGGAATTCGCATGGAACAACGCTTCACCGGCAAAGTGGTCATCGTCACCGGCGCAGGCTCGGGCATCGGTGCCGCAGCCGCCCGCCGCTTCTCGCGGGAAGGCGCCCAGGTCGTCGTCGCCGACCTGACCGACGAGAAACTGGTGGCCACCGTGGCCGACCTGCCGGCCGACCGTACGCTGGCCTGTCCCACCGACGTGTCGGACTTCGCCGCGGTGCAGGCCCTGGTGGCCGCCGCGGTCGACAGGTTCGGCCGGCTCGACGTGATGGTGAACAACGCCGGCATCGCCGTCCAGGGCAAGGTCACCGAGGCGAGCCTGGAGGACTGGAGCCGCATCATGGCCACCAACGTCGGCGGCGTCTTCCACGGCAGCCGGGCCGCGATGCCGCACCTGATCGAGAGCAAGGGCTGCATCGTCAACACCGCGTCGGTCTCGGGGCTGGGCGGCGACTGGGACATGAGCTTCTACAACGCCACCAAGGGTGCCGTCGCCAACTTCACCCGGGCCCTGGCGCTGGACCATGGGCAGGACGGCGTTCGCGTCAACGCCGTCGCCCCCAGCCTGACCTTCACCGGCATGACCGAGGACATCAAGGCCGACCCCAAGAAGCTCGCCAAGTTCGCCGAGCGCATTCCCCTGGGCCGCGGAGCCGAGCCCGAGGAGATCGCCGCGGTGATGGCCTTCTTGGCCAGCCCGGATGCCAGCTTCGTCACCGGCGTGGTGCTTCCGGTCGACGGCGGCGTCACCGCCTCCAACGGCCAGCCGGCCCAGGGCTGAGCCGGCCCGCACAGGTCGTTGGAGGAACGCGGCATGTCCCAACCCCACAGCTTCGACCGCCTCTGGCGGGTACGCAACGACACCTCGGGCCTGCGCGTGCCGAGGGTGATGATCCGGGTTTTCGTCGGCCCGGGCGAACTGGAGCGCAGCGTGCGCTTCTACGAAAATCTGCAAGGCGTGGCGGCCGACGGCGGCTTTCCGTTTTCAGAGGTCGGTCTGCGGCTGGCGATGGTGGGCGCGTTCCTGCTCATCGAAGGCACGCCCGAGGCGCTGGCGCCCTTCACCGCGACCACCGGAACGCTGCTGGTGGACGATGTTCGGCCCTACTACGACCGGCTGGTAGCAGCCGGTGCGCAGATCCTGTTTCCGCTGCGGGAAGTTCCGACAGGCGCAGCCTTCAACGCGCGGCACCCGGATGGCGCCGTGGTCGAGTATGTGCACCACCGACCGGATGCGAACGGGAATTGAAAACCTGCGGGCGCGTATGCCCGGGTTTGAATGAAAAGTTCTGTAGCCGGCGTCTGGCGCCGGCCAGATGCTATTAAATCAGGAGCGATCAGGCTTCTGCACCATGCGGATCACGCTGGAGAAATCCAGCCCGCCGTGCCCGGCCAGGCTGTGCGCGGCGTACAGGCTGCGCGCCAGGCCGCCCAGCGGTGTCGCGGCGCGCACCGCGGCAGCGTTCTCCTGCGCCAGGCCGAGGTCCTTCAGCATCAGGTCGGTGCCGAAGCCGCCGGCGTAGCCCTTCGATGCGGGTGCCGCCTCCATCACGCCCGGAAGCGGGTTGTACTTTTCGAGCGCCCAGTTGCCGCCCGAGCTGCGCCGCATGATCTCCGACAGCACCTTGGGATCGAGCCCGTTGGCGACGCCCAGCGCGATGGCCTCCGAGGTGCCGATCATCAAGATGCCCAGCAGCATGTTGTTGCAGATCTTGGCCGTCTGGCCGGCGCCCGCGTCGCCGGCGTGGAAAATGTTGGCGCCCATTTTTTCGAGCAGCGGCCGGGCCCGCTCCAGCGCGGCGGCGGGCCCGCCCACCATGAAGGTCAGGGTGCCGGCGATCGCGCCGCCGGTGCCGCCGGAGACGGGGGCGTCCAGGCAGTCGATGCCGCGGGCGGTGGCGGCGGCGGCCACGGCACGCGCGGTGGCGGCCGAAATGGTGCTGCAGTCGACCAGCAGCGTCCCGGCGGCCAGCTGCGCCAGCAGGCCGGCATCGCCGAGGTAGAGGCTCTCGACGTGCGCGCTGGCGGGCAGCATGCTGACGACCACCTCGGCGCCGGCCGCGGCCTCTGCCGCCAATGCGGCGACGGGCACGCCGTCGGCCCGCAACCGGTCGCAGGCGGCGGCCGAGAGGTCGAAGGCCCGCACGTCGTGGCCCGCCTTGTGCAGGTTGAGGGCCATCGGGCCGCCCATGTTGCCGAGTCCGATGAAGGCGATGTCCATGCTGTGTCTCCGTTTTTGTGAACCGAATAGGCCTCTGGCCGGCGCCCTGTGCCGGCCTCCAGCTATCGAAAGAATAGCAACTAGCGGATCGTGTCCGGCGCGCCGTCTTCCAGCATCCGGCGGGCCACGATCACCCGCATGATCTCGTTGGTGCCTTCCAGGATCTGGTGCACCCGGGTGTCGCGCACCAGCCGCTCCAGCGGGTAGTCGCGCAGGTAGCCGTAGCCACCGTGCAGCTGCAGCGCCTCGTTGCAGACCGCGAAGCCGATGTCGGTGGCGAAGCGCTTGGCCATCGCGCAGTAGGTGGTGGCGTCGGGGTCCGCCGCGTCGAGTTTGCTGGCGGCCAGCCGCACCATCTGGCGGGCGGCGACCAGCTCGGTCGCCATGTCGGCCAGCTTGAACTGCAGCGCCTGGAATTCGGCGAGCGACTTGCCGAACTGCCTGCGCTCGTGCAGGTAGCGCTGGGCCACGCCGAGCGCGCCCTGCGCGGCGCCGACCGAGCAGGTGGCGATGTTGATCCGCCCGCCGTCGAGCCCCTTCATCGCGATCCGGAAGCCCTCGCCCTCCTGGCCCAGCAGGTGGTCGGCCGGCACCCGCACCCCGTCGAAGGCGATGGCGCGGGTGGGCTGGCTGTTCCAGCCCATCTTCTCCTCCTTCTTGCCGTACTGGATGCCGGGCGTGTCGGCCGGCACTGCGAAGGCCGAGATGCCGCGCGCGCCCGGCCCGCCGGTGCGGGCCATCACCACCAGCAGGTCGGTGCTGCCGGCGCCCGAGATGAAGGCCTTGGCGCCGTGGATCCGGTAGCCGTCGGCGTCGCGCTCGGCCCGGGTGCGCAGCGATGCGGCGTCGGAGCCGGCGCCGGGCTCGGTCAGGCAGTAGGAGGCGAGCTTGGCGCCGCTGGTGAGCGCCTCGCCCCAGGTGGCGCGCAGCCGCTCCCCGCCCCAGGTGCCGACCATCCAGGTCGCCATGTTGTGGATGGTGAGGAAGGCGGTGGTGGACGGGTCGATCGCCGCCATTTCCTCGAACACCAGCGCCGCATCCAGCCGCGGCAGCGCCAGGCCGCCGATGGATTCGGGTGCGTAGAGGCCGCAAAAGCCCAGTGCGCCGGCCTGGGCGATGGTCTCGCGCGGGAAGATCGCCTCTGCATCCCAGCGGGCCGCGTGCGGCGCCAGTTCGGCCTGGGCGAAGTCGCGGGCGGACTGCGCGAAGGCGCGCTGCTCGTCGTTCAGTTCGAAGTTCATGGCGTGGGGTTTCCGGTGGCCCAGCGCTCGATCTCGGCGGTGCGGGCGCGGGTCGCTTTCTCCAGGCAGACGTGGAAGATCAGCGGCCATACCGAGCCGCCCTCGCTGTCCCGCACCGCCGTCTTGCAGCGGGCGTCGCGGCTCTTCAACCAGCCGCGCTGCTGCTGGCGCAGGGCGGTACGCTGGCCTTGCGGCAGTCCGTTCATCACCTCGCCGTAGCGGATGTTGAGCTGGATGTCGGCCGCCTGGAAGTCGCGCACCGCGCAGGCGTTCATCTGCTGCTGGTTGCCCGCCGGATCGCAAGCGGCGCCGGCCTGGGCAAAAACCGCAGCAGGCAGGAGGCAGCAGAGCAGGGCGGCCGAAGACGCGATCCACCTGGCGCCCGGCATGAGAAGCTGCTGCGCTTCCCCCACCAGGGATACCGTGGGACCGGCTCCGCCGGCCCACCGGTATCGCCCCCGGAGAGGGGGAAGGCGAAGACACGCAGTGCGAAGCCTGGGGGAGAACTTCACTTCAGGCTGATGGTGGTGTTGACACCCTGCGACACGGTGCTGTCGTCGAACCAGCGTGCCGTCACCGTCTTGGTCTGGGTGTAGAACTGGATCACCTGCTTGCCGTAAGGGCCCAGGTCGCCCAGCTTGGAGCCGCGCGAGCCGGTGAACGAGAACAGCGGCACCGGCACCGGGATCGGCACGTTGATGCCGACCTGGCCGACGTCGATCTCCTCCTCGAAGCGGCGGGCGGCGGCGCCCGACTGGGTGAAGATCGAGGTGCCGTTGCCGTTCGGGTTGGCGTTGATCAGTGCGATGGCCTCGTCGATCGTGTCGGCCGAGGCGATGCACAGCACCGGACCGAAGATTTCCTGGTCGTAGATGGCCATGCCGGGTTTCACGCCCGAGAAGATCGTCGGGCCGACGAAGTTGCCTTTCTCGAAGCCGGCCACCGCGGGGCCGCGGCCGTCGAGTTCCAGCGTGGCGCCGTCGGCCTCGCCGCGGGCGATGAAGCCGGTGACCCGCTCGTGCGCGGCGCAGGATATCACCGGGCCGACATCCACCCCCTGCTCGGTGCCGGCGCCGATCTTGAGGGTCCGGGCTTTGGCGACCAGCTCGGGAATCCACTGGCGGGCCTCGCCCACCAGCACCGCGACCGAGACCGCCATGCAGCGCTGGCCCGCGGCGCCGAAGGCGGCACCGGCCAGGGCGTTGAGGGTCTGCTCCTTGTGCGCATCGGGCATCACGATCGCGTGGTTCTTCGCGCCCATCATGCACTGCACCCGCTTGCCGGCGGCGATGCCGCGGTGGTAGACATGGGTGCCCACCCTGGTGGAGCCGACGAAGGAGATCGCCTTGATGTCCGGGTGGTCGCAGATCGCGTTGACCGCCGCTTCGCCCCCGTGGACCACGTTGAGCACGCCCTGGGGAATGCCGGCTTCCAGCGCCAGTTCGCAGAGCCGCATGGTCACCATCGGGTCCTGCTCCGACGGCTTCAGCACGAAGGTGTTGCCGGTGGCGATGGCCATCGGGAACATCCAGAGCGGGATCATGGCCGGGAAGTTGAACGGCGTGATGCCGGCGCAGACGCCCAGCGGCTGCAGCAGGGTGTAGGTATCGACACCGTTGGCCACGTTGGTCGCCAGTTCGCCCATCTGCAGGTTGCCGATGTTGGCGGCGTGCTCCACCACCTCCAGGCCGCGGAAGATGTCGCCCTCGGCGTCGGCCAGGGTCTTGCCTTGCTCGGCGGTCAGCAGCGCCGCCAGCTCGGACATGTGCTCGCGGATCAGCTGCTGGTACTTGAGGAAGATGCGCGCCCGGGCGCCGATGGGCGTCTTGCGCCAGGTCTTGAAGGCGTCGCGGGCCGAGGCGACGGCCTTCTCGATCTCCTCGGCGGTGGCGAAGGGGACGCGGGCCAGCACCTCCTGCGTGGCGGGGTTGACCACGTCGCGCCATTCGGTCGTGGTCGATTCGACGAACCGGCCGCCGATCAGCAGCTTGACGGTGGGGGCGAGGACTTCGGGGGTGCGGGCGTTCATCTGCATGTCTCCTGGAGGGGCTGTCGTTCTGCGCACGGCACCTGGCGCGGCCGTGTCGGGTCCGGGCCATCCTAGCTTTGCAAATTTGTCGTGACAATAGCCAAAACTGCACCGACGGTTTGCATATCTGCAGAAAGCGCACACGATGGACTGGGACAACCTGCGGCATTTCCTGGAGCTGGCCCGCACCGGCACCCTGGGGGGCGCCGCGCGGCGGCTGGGGGTGGACCACACCACGGTGGCGCGCCGGGTGCAGGCGCTGGAGAAGCAGCTCGGCACGCCGCTCTTCGCGCGCGAGGCCGGCGGCCACCGCATCAGCGACGCCGGCCGGCGCCTGCTGCCGCAAGTCGAGGCGATGGAGGCGGCCTTCCTGCCGATGGAGCGCGCCGCGCCCGGTGCGGGCGAAGGTCTGTCGGGGGTGGTGCGGGTCGGCGCCACCGAGGGCTTCGGCACCGTGGTGCTGGCGCCGGTGCTGGCGGGCTGCGCGGCGCGGCATCCGGGGCTGGTGGTCGACCTGCTGGCGATGCCGCGGCTGGTGCAGCTCTCGCGGCGGGAGGCCGACATCGTCATCTCGCTGGAACGGCCGGCACGTGGCACGGTGGTAGCCGTGAAGCTGACCGACTATGCGCTGCAGCTCTACGCCGCCCGCAGCTACCTGGCCGGACACGAGCGGATCCTGGATCGCGAAGCGTTGCGCCGCCACCGCTTCGTCGGCTACGTGGACGACCTCTTGTTCAGCAAGGAGCTGCAGTACCTGCAGGAGCTGCACCGGCCGGTGCAGTTCTCGTTGCGCAGCACCAGCGTGCTGGCGCAGTGCGAGGCCGTCGCGGCCGGCGCGGGCCTGGCGGTGCTGCCGGCCTTTCTGGCCGACCGCCACCCCGGTCTGCGGCAGGTGCTGCCGGGCGACGTGCGCTTCATCCGCAGCTTCTGGATGTCGATGCCGCAGGAGGCCAAGCACCAGGCGCGGGTGCAGGCGGTGTGGGCGCTGCTGCGAGAGACGGCGGCGCAGCAGCAGGCCGTGCTGCTGCCGGCACCGGCCGCGGTCGAAGGGGCGACGGACGCCGCCGGGTGATGCGGCGCGCCGCCGCGTAGGCAAGCCGCGGTATGCAAATTGCTCGCTTGTCCGTCAACCGCCGTCGGCTTCATGCAGTAGGCTTTCGATCATCCATCCGCCGATTCGACCTTCCCCGAGACAAGCGACCTATGCCCAACAATCTCCAGACCCACCAACTGGTCCGACGTTCCATGGCCCTCGTACTGGCCGGCGGGCGGGGATCCCGGCTCAAGGAACTGACCGACCGCCGCGCCAAGCCGGCGGTGTATTTCGGCGGCAAGTTCCGCATCATCGACTTCGCCCTCTCCAACTGCCTCAATTCGGGCATCCGGCGGATGGCAGTGCTGACCCAGTACAAATCGCATTCGCTGCTGCGCCACCTGCAGCGCGGGTGGAGCTTTTTGCGGCCCGAGCTCAACGAAATGGTCGACCTGCTGCCGGCGCAGCAGCGGATCGACGAGGAACACTGGTACCGCGGCACCTCCGACGCGATCTACCAGAACCTCGACATCGTCCGCTCCAAGCGCCCCGAATACGTGGTGGTCCTGGCCGGCGACCACGTCTACAAGCAGGACTACTCGCTGCTGATCAAGGACCACGTCGAGGGCGGCCTGGGCTGCACCGTCGGCTGCATCGAAGTGCCGCGGATGGAGGCCACGGCCTTCGGCGTGATGGCGATCGACGCCAGCCGCAAGATCGAGGCCTTCGTCGAGAAGCCGGCCGATCCGCCCGCGATGCCCGGCAAGCCCGACGTGGCGCTGGCCAGCATGGGCATCTACGTGTTCGACGCCGAATACCTCTACAAGCTGCTGGAGGCCGACGACGCCAACCCCAACAGCAGCCACGATTTCGGCAAGGACATCATCCCGCTGGCCGTCGCCGAAGGCCGCGCGCTGGCGCATCCGTTCGGTATGTCGTGCGTGCCGCAGGTCGAAGGCGTGGCGCCCTACTGGCGCGACGTGGGCACGATCGACGCCTTCTGGTCGGCCAACCTCGACCTGGCCAACATCACGCCCGAGCTGGACATTTACGACACCGACTGGCCGATCTGGACCTACTCGCAGCAGTTGCCGCCGGCCAAGTTCGTGCCCGACCGCGACGGCCAGCACGGCATGACGACCAACACCATCGTCTCGGGCGGCTGCATCGTCTCGGGCTCGAAGGTGACCAATTCGGTACTGTTCTCCAGCGTGCGGGTGCACTCCTACTGCAACATCGACCAGGCGGTGATCCTGCCCGACGTGACCATCGGTCGCGGCTGCTGGCTGCAGAAGGTGGTGATCGACCGCAAGTGCCACCTGCCGGACGGCCTGGTGGTGGGCGAAGACCCGGCGCTGGACGCCGCGCGGTTCGAGCGTACCGAGACGGGCGTGGTGCTGATCACGCGCGAGATGCTGGCCAAGCTGTAAAGCGGCTCGGCACGGATCGAAAGGGCGGCCCAGGCCGCCCTTTTCCTATTCCGCCGGCAGCAGCATCGCGATGCGGGCGCTGATGCCGTCGGCCCGGTCCGTCCCGGCGTGCGCCTCGATCTCGGCCACCATGCGGCGGGCCACCTCCAGCATCGTCTCCCGGTCCCGGGCGGTGCGCAGGGCCTCCCTGAACGTTTCGGCCTGGGCGGGCGCCCGCCGGGCGAACATCCGCTCGCACAGGTCGAAGAGGAACATGCGGGTGGTCGCCAGCGACCGCTTGCCGTCGAAGGCATCGGCCGCATGCGCAGGCGCGGCTTCGGCCGGCGGGGCAGGCAGGGTCGCGGACCGTTCTTCGACCACCTCGATCGGCGCTGCGGCGAAGGGCGGTGCCGGCGCGTGCGGCGGGGCCTCGGCGGGCATCGGCAGCAGGTAGCCCTGGGCGATCAGCGTGTCGACCATCGCCTCGGCCGCGGGCACTAGGTCGAGCATCCGGCTGCGGGTCTGGCGCCCGTCGGCCATCAGCAGGAAGGCCCGCTCGCGGATGCCCAGCAGCCGGCTGCGGGACGACAGCTCCGCACGGGCTTTCTCCGTTTTCTGTAGGTACATGGCAGGGCGACGGTCCGAGTGGGCGAGGCGGCCACGATATACACCGGGGATGAAAACAATATGACGCCAAACCGGACCCCGCCGCAGGCGGTTCGCAGGCACGGTTGATGCATCATTCCTGGTCACCCACTTTCACCACTTCCGGGTCGCCAATGCCTTTCACCACTGCCGTTCAGTCTCCGGATTTCCAGTACGACCATCCCGACCGCGACGTCGCCGCCCTGAAGCGCGCGCTGGCCAACAAGCTGATCTACGCCGTCGGCAAGGACCCGGTCGCGGCCCGGCCCGAGGACTGGCTGCATGCGGCGCAGCTGACGGTGCGCGACCAGCTGGTCGAGCGCTGGATGGCCACCACCCGCGCCCAGTACGAGCAGGACGTCAAGCGGGTGTACTACCTGTCGATGGAGTTCCTGATCGGCCGCACCTTCACCAACGCGCTGCTGGCGATCGAATCGCAGGAGACGCTGCGCCAGGCCCTGGCCGATTTCGGGGTGCGGATGGAGGACATCGGCAACCTGGAGCCCGACGCGGCGCTGGGTAACGGCGGGCTGGGCCGGCTGGCCGCCTGCTTCCTGGATTCGATGGCCACGCTGGGCGTGCCGGGGTTCGGCTACGGCATCCGCTACGAATACGGCATGTTCCGCCAGACCATCGTCGACGGCGAGCAGGTGGAAGTGCCCGACTACTGGCTCACCCACGGCTACCCCTGGGAATTCCAGCGGCCCGAGGTGACCTACCGGGTGCGCTACGGCGGCCGGGTCGAGGGCCGTACCGAATACGGCGCCGCCCAGTGGGTCGACACCCAGGACGTGCTGGCGATGGCCTACGACACGATCATCCCGGGCTACGGCACCCAGGCCACCAACACGCTGCGGCTCTGGTCGGCGCGCGCGACCGAAGAGATCGACCTGGGCGAGTTCAACCGGGGCAGCTACCGCTCGGCGGTCGATCGCAAGAACCAGTCGGAGAACGTGTCGCGGGTGCTCTACCCGGACGACTCGACCGAGTCGGGCCGCGAGCTGCGGCTGCACCAGGAGTTCTTCTTCTGCAGCGCCAGCATGCAGGACCTGCTGCACCGCTACCTGCGCACCCACGCCGGTTTCGACCAGCTCTCCGACAAGATCAGCATCCACCTGAACGACACCCATCCGGTGCTGGCCGTGCCCGAGCTGATGCGCCTGCTGCTCGACGAGCACGGCCTGGACTGGGACGCCGCCTGGGGCCATGCGCAGCGCATCTTCAGCTACACCAACCACACCTTGATGCACGAGGCGCTCGAGACCTGGCCGGTGGCGATGCTCGGCCGCATCCTGCCGCGCCACCTGCAGATCGTGTTCGACATCAACGCCAGGTTCCTGTCGGGCCTGGCGCAATCGGGCCAGCACGATGCCGACCTGATGCGCCGGGTGTCCCTGATCGACGAGTCCGGCGAGCGCCGGGTGCGGATGGCCTACCTGGCGGTGCTGGTGAGCCATTCGGTCAACGGCGTGTCGGCCCTGCATTCGGACCTGATGACGCAGTCGATCTTCGCCGACTTCGCCCGTATCTTCCCGACCCGGTTCAACAACAAGACCAACGGCGTCACGCCGCGCCGCTGGCTGGCGCAGGCCAACCCGCCCCTCGCCAGGCTCCTCGACCAGCACATCGGCCGCGATTGGCGCCGCAACCTCGACCTGCTGGCCGGGCTGCGCCCGCTGGCGACCGACGCGGCCTTCGCCGAGGCGTTCCGCCAGGCCAAGCACGCCAACAAGGAGCGGCTGGCGGCCTGGGCCCAGGCCCACATGGGCATCGCCCTGAATACCGAGGCGCTGTTCGACGTGCAGGTCAAGCGCATCCACGAGTACAAGCGCCAGCTGCTCAACGTGCTGCACGTCGTCGCCCGCTACCAGCGCATCGTGGCGGACCCGTCGGGCGACCATGTGCCGCGGGTGGTGGTGTTCGCCGGCAAGGCCGCATCGGCCTATGCGATGGCCAAGCTGGTGATCCGGCTGATCCACGACGTGGCGGCGGTGGTGAACGCCGATCCGCGCACCCGGGGGCTGCTGCAGGTGGTCTTCGTGCCGAACTACAGCGTGAGCCTGGCCGAGATCGTGATCCCGGCGGCCGACCTGTCGGAGCAGATCTCCACCGCCGGTACCGAAGCCTCGGGAACCGGCAACATGAAGTTCGGCCTGTCGGGGGCGCTCACCATCGGCACGCTCGACGGCGCCAACGTCGAGATGCGCGAGAACGTGGGCGACGACAACATCTTCATCTTCGGCAAGACCACGCCCGAGGTGGAAGCGCTGCGCGTCTCCGGCTACCAGCCGCAGGCGTACTACCAGGCCGACCCGGTGCTGAAGGCGGTGCTGGACGCGGTGCGCGATGGCAGCTTCTCGCCCGCCGAGCCCGCCCGCTACCAGCAGATCTTCGACACCCTGGTGCACTGGGGCGACAGGTACCTGCTGCTGGCCGATTTCGCCAGCTACCTGGAGACCCAGGCGAAGGTCGATGCGCTCTACCGCGATCCCGCCGCCTGGACCCGCAAGGCGATCCTCAACGTCGCCGGCATGGGGCCGTTCTCGTCCGACCGCACGATCGCGCAGTACGCCGAGGAGATCTGGCACAGCATGCCGGTGGTGCTGCCGGCACCGGCCGGCACGGTGGCGGGTGCCTCGCCGGGCTGAGGCGCAGGAAGCGGCCCTTCAGGGCGCAGACCGGCCCAGCGCAGTGGGGTAGGGCACGAAGCCGCTGCGGCTCTCGTCCACCTGCAGCGGCCGGCCGACATAGGGGAATGCCCGCTGCGGGCACGCCTCGCGCTCGCAGACCTTGCAGCCCATGCCGATCGGCACCGGCACCTCCGGATCCTGCAGGTCCAGCCCCTTGGAATACACCACCCGGGGCGCGTGGCGGATGTCGCAGCCCAGCGCCACGCTGAAGGTCTTGGTGGCCGCCGCATAGCCGCCGTGGGCCCGCGACACGGTGCGGGCCACCCACAGGTAGGCCCGGCCGTCGGGCATCCGCGCCAGCTGCGGGATGATGCGGCCCGGCTGGGCGAAAGCCTCGTACACGTTCCACAACGGGCAGGTACCGCCGCTCTTCGAGAAGTGGAAGTGCGTCGCCGACTGGCGCTTCGACACGTTGCCCGCCCGGTCGACCCGGATGAAGAAGAAGGGCACGCCCCGCGCGTCGGGACGCTGCAGCGTGCTGAGCCGGTGGCACACCATCTCGAAACCCGCGCCGAAGTGCCGGGCCAGCAATTCGATGTCGTAGCGCAGCGCCTCGGCCTGCGCCAGGAACCGGCCGTAGGGCAGCAGCAGCGCACCGGCGAAGTAGTTGGCCAGGCCGATGCGCGCCAGCGGCCGGGCGGTCGGGTGGGAAAACCCCGCGGCGGCGGTCAGCCGGTCGATCATCGGGCCCATCTCCAGCAGCGCGAACTGGGTCGCCATCTGGAAGGCGTGCTGTCCCGGCTCCAGGTGCAGGGGCATCTCCAGCAGGCGCTGGGCCGCGTCGAAGCGCCGGTGCAGCACCGCGCTGCCGTCGGTGTGCACGCCCGGCTGGGCCGGCGGCGCGGTGCGGACGATGCGCACGCCGTGGCGCTCCTGCAGCGCCCGCTCCAGCCCGGTTTCGGGTGCGCCCAGCGCCAAGCCCAGCGTGGTCGCCATCGCCTCGGCGGCCCGGTCCAGTTCGTCGAAATGGTTGTGGCGGGTGAAGAAGAAATCGCGCACTTCCTCGTAGGGCAGAGACTGCGCATCGGGCGGCCCGTTGCCGGCCGGGTCGCGGTCTTCGCCCAGCTGGGCGCCCATCACGTCGAGCCGGGCCTGTGCGTCGCGCAGCCGGCGGTGCAGGGCCATGACGTTGCGGCCGACCGCGGGCATGTTGGCGGCCAGCTCGCGCAACTCGGCGAGCGAG
The DNA here is from genome assembly GCF_001421705.1 of Xylophilus sp. Leaf220. GTDB lineage: Bacteria > Pseudomonadota > Gammaproteobacteria > Burkholderiales > Burkholderiaceae_C > Xylophilus. The sequence goes on from NZ_LMKO01000012.1 coordinate 220,413, forward strand.
ACCGGATCGGTGGCGGCGCCGTCGGCCAGCGCTTCGCGCAGGCCGGCGAGCATCAGCGCCTCTTCGTCCTCGGAGAACGCATGGATGTCGACCCCCAGCGCCGAGTGCAGCTTCAGCAGCACCGGCATGGTCAGCGGCCGCTGGTCGTTCTCCAGCTGGTTGAGGTAGCTGGGCGAGAGCGCCAGCGCCCTGGCCAGCGTCTGCTGGTTCATGCCGCGCTCTTCCCGCAGCCTGCGCAGGCGCACCCCCATGAACCGCTTCTTCGCTCCGGTGCCCATCGTGCCGTCCTCTACATGGTGGCGTGATATTCGCAAACTTCGCAAACACCTGCCGGTCGCTTCACAGGCATTTGCCTTTTAGAGCTTCATTATCCGGCAGGTTTTGCGTATATTGCGAAGAAGGATGCGCGCCCGATCGCGTCCAGCCCCCGATCCAGGAGACACGCATGGCCGACACCCCCACCACCGCAGGCGCCGCCGTCGCCGCCGCACCCGGCAGCTTCAAGCCCAAGAAATCCGTCGCGCTCTCGGGTGTCGCCGCCGGCAACACCGCGCTCTGCACCGTCGGCAAGACGGGCAACGACCTGCACTACCGCGGCTACGACATCCTCGACATCGCCACCCGCTGCGAGTTCGAGGAGATCGCCTACCTGCTGGTGCACGGCAAGCTGCCCAACGACGGCGAGCTGCGCGGCTACAAGGCCAAGCTCCGGTCGCTGCGCGGCGTGCCCGCCGCGGTCAAGACGGTCCTGGAGCAACTGCCGCCCAGCGCCCATCCGATGGACGTGATGCGCACCGGCGTATCGGCCCTCGGCTGCATGCTGCCCGAGAAGGACGACCACAACACCCCCGGCGCCCGCGACATCGCCGACAAGCTGATGGCCTCGCTCGGATCGATGCTGCTCTACTGGTACCACTGGTCGCACAACGGCGTGCGGATCGAGGTGGAGACCGACGACGACTCGATCGGCGCCCACTTCCTGCACCTGCTGCACGGCAAGAAGGTGCCCGAGAGCTGGGAGCGCGCGATGCACACCTCGCTGGTGCTGTACGCCGAGCACGAGTTCAACGCCTCCACCTTCGCCTGCCGCGTGGTGGCCGGCACCGGCTCCGACATGCACTCGGCGATCGCCGCCGGCATCGGAGCGCTGCGCGGCCCCAAGCACGGCGGCGCCAACGAGGTGGCGTTCGAGGTGCAGAAGCGCTACGACACGCCCGACGAAGCCGAGGCCGACATCCGCCGCCGCGTCGAGGCCAAGGAGGTGGTGATCGGCTTCGGCCATCCGGTCTACACGGTGAGCGACCCGCGCAACGTGGTGATCAAGGACGTGGCCCGGGAACTGTCGGATGCGGCGGGATCGCGCAAGATGTTCGACATCGCCGAGCGGCTGGAATCGGTGATGTGGGACGCCAAGAAGATGTTCCCCAACCTCGACTGGTTCAGCGCGGTGAGCTACCACATGATGGGCGTGCCGACCGCGATGTTCACCCCCCTGTTCGTGATCGCCCGGACCGCCGGCTGGTCGGCCCACGTGATCGAGCAGCGCATCGACAACAAGATCATCCGCCCCAGCGCCAACTACACCGGCCCCGAGGACCAACGGTTCGTTCCGATCCAGGACCGCACCTGATCCGCCCGCTGCGGGGCGGCCGCCGGCGCCTCGCAGTCCGACCGACACCGGCGGAAGACGACCCGTGGCCCATGCGCCCCGGGCGACCCCGGCCCCCGCGGCCCCAAGCCTTCCAAGCACCCACGATGAACACCGCCCACCGCAAGAACCTGCCGGGCACCGCACTGGATTATTTCGACGCGCGCGCCGCGGTCGATGCGATCCGGCCCGGCGCCTACGACACGCTGCCCTACACCGCCCGGGTGCATGCCGAGAACCTGGTGCGCCGCTGCGACCCGGCGATCCTGGAGCAGTCGCTCGTCCAGCTGATCGAGCGCCGGCGCGACCACGACTTTCCGTGGTTCCCGGCCCGCGTGGTCTGCCACGACATCCTGGGCCAGACGGCGCTGGTCGACCTGGCAGGCCTGCGCGACGCGATCGCGGAGCAGGGCGGCGACCCGGCCAAGGTGAATCCGGTGGTGCCGGTCCAGCTGATCGTGGACCATTCGCTGTCGGTGGAGTGCGGCGGGTTCGATCCGGATGCGTTCCAGAAGAACCGTGCGATCGAGGACCGGCGCAACGACGACCGGTTCCATTTCATCGACTGGACCAAGCTCGCGTTCGAGAACGTCGAGGTGATCCCGCCGGGCAACGGGATCATGCACCAGATCAACCTGGAGCGGATGTCGCCGGTGGTCCATTCCCAGGGCGGCGTGGCCTTCCCGGACACCCTCGTCGGCACCGACAGCCACACGCCGCATGTCGATGCGCTGGGCGTCGTGGCCATCGGCGTCGGCGGCCTGGAGGCCGAGAGCGTGATGCTGGGCCGCGCCTCCTGGATGCGCCTGCCCGACATCGTCGGCGTGCGCCTGACCGGCCGGCCGCAGCCCGGCATCACCGCCACCGACACGGTGCTGGCGCTGACCGAATTCCTGCGCAAGCAGAAGGTGGTGGGGGCTTACCTGGAATTCTTCGGCGAAGGCGCCGCCGCGCTCACGCTGGGCGACCGGGCCACCATCTCCAACATGGCGCCCGAATACGGCGCCACCGCCGCGATGTTCTCGGTCGACCAGCAGACGATCGACTACCTGCGCCTGACCGGCCGCGCCGACGCGCAGGTGCAGCTGGTCGAGACCTACGCCCGCCACACCGGCCTGTGGTCCGACAGCATGGTCACCGCCGAGTACGAGCGTGTGCTGGCGTTCGACCTCTCCACCGTCGTGCGCAACATGGCCGGCCCGTCGAACCCGCATGCCCGCGTCGCGACGACCGACCTGGCCGCCAAGGGCATCGCCGCACCGTGGCTGGACGAGCCGGGCATGATGCCCGACGGCGCGGTGATCATCGCCGCCATCACCAGCTGCACCAACACCAGCAACCCGCGCAACGTGATCGCCGCGGCGCTGCTGGCCCGCAATGCCAACCGCCTGGGCCTCGCCCGCAAGCCGTGGGTCAAGACCTCGCTCGCGCCCGGCTCCAAGGCGGTCACGCTGTACCTGGAGGAAGCCGGCCTGATGCGCGACCTGGAGGCGCTGGGCTTCGGGGTGGTGGCGTACGCCTGCACCTCGTGCAACGGCATGTCGGGCGCGCTGGACCCTGCCATCCAGAAGGAGATCGTCGACCGCGACCTGTACGCGACGGCGGTGCTCTCGGGCAACCGCAACTTCGACGGCCGCATCCATCCGTATGCCAAGCAGGCGTTCCTGGCCTCGCCGCCGCTGGTGGTCGCCTATGCCATCGCCGGCACGATCCGGTTCGACATCGAGAAGGACGTGCTGGCGGTCGTCGATGGCCGCGAGATCCGGCTGAAGGACCTGTGGCCCGAGGACGCGGAGATCGACGCCATCGTCAAGGCCAGCGTCAAGCCCGCCCAGTTCCGGCAGGTCTACGAGCCGATGTTCGCGCTGAAGGTCGACACCGGCGAGCGGGTGAGCCCGCTCTACGACTGGCGGGCCGAATCCACCTACATCCGCCGCCCGCCGTACTGGGAAGGCGCCCTGGCCGGCGAACGCACCCTGACCGGCATGCGGCCCCTGGCGGTGCTGCCGGACAACATCACGACCGACCACCTGTCGCCCTCCAACGCGATCATGCTGAACAGCGCGGCCGGCGAATACCTGCACAAGATGGGCGTGCCGGAGGAAGACTTCAACTCCTACGCCACCCACCGCGGCGACCACCTGACCGCCCAGCGCGCCACCTTCGCCAACCCCACGCTCAGGAACGAGATGGTGCGCAACCCCGACGGCACGGTGCGCCCCGGCTCCCTGGCCCGGGTCGAGCCCGAGGGCGAGGTCACCCGCATGTGGGAGGCGATCGAGACGTACATGCACCGCAAGCAACCGCTGATCATCGTGGCCGGTGCCGACTACGGCCAGGGCTCGTCCCGCGACTGGGCGGCCAAGGGCGTCCGCCTGGCGGGGGTGGAGGCGATCGCGGCCGAAGGCTTCGAGCGCATCCACCGCACCAACCTGATCGGCATGGGCGTGCTGCCCCTGCAGTTCCAGCCGGGCACCACCCGCCACACCCTGTCCCTCGACGGCTCCGAGACCTACGACGTGGTGGGCATCCGCACCCCGCGCGCCACGCTGACCCTGGTGGTGAACCGCAAGAACGGAGAGCGCATCGAAGTGCCGGTGCTGTGCCGGCTCGACACCGCCGAGGAGCTGTCGATCTACGAAGCCGGCGGCGTGCTGCAGCGCTTCGCGCAGGATTTCCTGGCCGCGACCGTGCCACCCGCCGCTGTGCCTACCAACGCCTAGCCGCAAGGAGATATGCAGATGGCTTTCGCTCCGCAGATCAAGATTCCCGCCACCTACATGCGCGGCGGCACCAGCAAGGGCGTGTTCTTCCGCCTGCAGGATTTGCCCGCGGCCGCGCAGGCCGCCGGCCCGGCACGCGACGCGCTGCTGCTGCGGGTGATCGGCAGCCCCGATCCGTACGGCAAGCAGATCGACGGCATGGGCGCCGCGACCTCGAGCACCAGCAAGACGGTAATCCTGTCGAAGAGCACCCGGCCCGGCCACGACGTGGACTACCTGTTCGGCCAGGTGTCGATCGACAGCCCCTTCGTGGACTGGAGCGGCAACTGCGGCAACCTCTCGGCCGCGGTGGGACCCTTCGCCATCGCCAACGGGCTGGTCGATGCCGCCCGCGTTCCGCAGGACGGCATCGCCACCGTGCGCATCTGGCAGGCCAACATCGGCAAGACCATCGTGTCGCATGTGCCGATCACCGGCGGTGCGGTGCAGGAGACGGGCGATTTCGAACTCGACGGCGTGACCTTTGCGGCGGCCGAGGTGCAGCTCGAGTTCCTGGACCCGGCCGACGAGGGCGAAGGCGAGGGCGGCGGCGCGATGTTCCCGACCGGTAACCTCGTCGACACGCTGGAGGTGCCGGGCGTCGGCAGCTTCCAGGCGACGATGATCAATGCCGGCATCCCCACCATCTTCCTGAACGCCGAGGCGATCGGGTACACCGGCACCGAACTGCAGGGCGCGATCAACGAGGATCCGAAGGCGCTGGCGATGTTCGAGACGATCCGCGCGCACGGTGCGGTGCGGATGGGCCTGATCGCCGACGTCTCGCAGGCCGCCGCGCGGCAACACACCCCGAAGGTCGCCTTCGTCGCGCCGCCCACGAGCTACACATCCTCCAGCGGCAAGACGGTGGCGGCGGGCGAGGTCGATCTGCTGGTGCGGGCCCTGTCGATGGGCAAGCTGCACCACGCGATGATGGGCACCGCCGCGGTCGCCATCGGCACGGCGGCCGCGGTGCCGGGCACGCTGGTGAACCTGGCGGCCGGCGGCGGCGCCCGCAGCGCGGTGCGCTTCGGCCATCCGTCGGGCACCCTGCGCGTCGGCGCCGAGGCCACCCAGAGCGCCGGCGCCTGGACGGTGACCAAGGCCCTGATGAGCCGCAGCGCCCGTGTGCTGATGGAGGGCTGGGTGCGCGTGCCCGGCGAGGTGATCGCCACCCCGGGCGCCTCTGCCGCCGAACATTGAACGAGAGAACCGATATGAGCACCAAGAAACTCCTGCGCCAACTGGCCGAGCAACGCCGCGGCCTGCTGGTCCCCGGCGCCTTCAACGCACTCTCGGCCCGCGTGGTCGAGGACCTGGGCTTCGAGGCGATCTACGTCACTGGCGCCGGCGTGACCAACATGTGGTTCGGCCTGCCCGACCAGGCCTTCATGGGCCTGACCGACATCGCCGACCACACCGCCCGGATCCGCGACACGGTCGAGGTGCCGCTGATCGTCGATGCCGACACCGGCTTCGGCAACGCGCTCAACACCTACCACGCGGTGCGCACCCTGGAACGTGCGGGTGCCGACTGCATCCAGCTCGAAGACCAGGTCAGCCCCAAGCGCTGCGGCCATTTCTCGGGCAAGGAGGTCATCAGCACCGACGAGATGCTCGGCAAGATCAAGGCCGCCGTCGACGCGCGGCGCGACCCCGACCTGCTCATCATGGCCCGCACCGACGCCTGCGCCACCCAGGGATTCGAGGCGGCGGTGGAGCGCGCGCAGAAGTTCAGCGAGGCGGGCGCCGACATCCTGTTCGTCGAGGCCGTCACCACCGCCGAAGAGATCCGCGCCCTGCCGCAGCGGCTCGACCGGCCGCAGCTGATGAACATGGTGATCGGCGGCAAGACGCCGATCTTCGGCGCCGACGAGCTGGCCGGCCTGGGCTACGGCCTGGTGCTGTACGCCAACGCCGCGCTGCAGGGTGCGGTGGCCGGCATGCAGAAGGCGCTGACGGTGCTGCGCGACACCCGCCGCATCGACGAAGACCCGGCGCTGGTCACCCCGTTCGCCGAGCGGCAGCGGCTGGTGCGCAAGCCCGAGTGGGATGCGATGGAGAAGAAGTACCAGTAGTCCCCGCCCCCGGTCCCGCCGGCCGCGAGCGGCGAGGGCGCCGGTATCGGATACTCGCCGGATGAAACGACGCCAGCACCTCCTCCTCGTCGCAGCCGGCGCTGCGACCGCCCTCACGCATTCCTTCGCCAACGCCCAGGCCGCCTGGCCCTCAAAGCCGATCCGCCTGGTGGTGCCGTTCCCCGCCGCGGGCGCGACCGACCTGTTCGCCCGCACACTGGCCCAAAAGCTGGGCGAGGTGCTGGGCGTAACGGTGGTCATCGACAACAAGCCCGGTGCCGGCGGCGCCATCGGTGCCGACGCGGGCGCCAAGGCCGCGCCCGACGGCTACACACTGCTGCTGACCACCTCCAGCACCCACGCCATCGGTCCGGCGATCAACCCCCGGCTGCCCTACGACACGGTGCGCGACTTCACGCCCATCGCCCACGTCGGCAATGCGCCCAGCATCATGCTGGTGCCCAACGATTCGCCGGCCAGGACGGTCCAGCAGTGGATCGACCATGCCAGGCGCAACCCGGGCAAGCTCAACTACGGCTCCAGCGGCACCGGCACCATCGTCCACCTGACGGCCGAGCTGTTCAAGGCGCAGGCCGGCGTATTCGTGACGCACATCCCCTACAAGGGCACCGCGCTGGCGATGCCCGACCTGATCAGCGGAAAGCTCGACGTGATCTTCGATTCGCTGCCGACCGGCTTGCCGTTCGTTCGCGATGGGCGGCTGCGTGCGCTGGCGGTCACCTCGCTCAAACGCAGCCCGCTGGCGCCCGACCTGCCGCCGGTGGCCGACGTGCTGCCGGGCTTCGAGTCGAACACCTGGTTCGGCATCTACGGCCCGCGCGGGCTGCCGGCCGACCTGGTCGCCAAGGTCAACGCGGCCGCCAACCAGGCGCTGGCCGATGCGGCCACCCGCGACAAGCTCGCCCGGCTGGGCATCGAACCGGTGCAGTCGACGCCGGCGCAGTTCGGGCAGATGGTGGCTGCCGACGCGGCCAAGTGGAAGAAGATCATCGTGGATCGGAAGATCACGGCCGACTGATCGTTTGTAAGGTCAAATATGGTTGAGGCCGGCGGTCGGTGCTGGCTTCTAGCTATTTAATTGATAGCGCTTATTGGTTTTTGGAACTGCGGGTGGTTTGGGCGGTTCGTGCGTGGGTGGCGCCTCGGGCCGTGATCGCCGGGTAACCTCCTCCGCGAATGTCCCCCGCCTTCGGCTCCTCCTTTATTTCGCTGCGGAGGTCACCCGACACTCCCGGCCCTGGAAGCGTCGCGTAGTGCGGGTCGGATCAGCGACAGCGTCTCGAAGTTGGCGCCGTGCCTGCATGGATGTCCTGCGAAGGCAACCAAGCGCATYGCAAGCGACCGSCTCACCACCRTCGATCAAGCACCCGAAAGGGATCGTGTCGATGGCGTGCTCTGCGCAGCGAAATAAAGGAGGAGCGGCGGGCGCAGCCCGTCGCGGGGGACATTCGCGGAGCAGAGTACGCTGTCGGCGCGAGCCCGGATAACGCCATCCCCCTCCACACACGAAAAGCCGATCAGCCAGCCCCGGCCGCATCTCCCACGCCCCATTCCCCCACCAGCTGCGGATTGCGCGCCAGCACCTGCCGCGTCAGCACATGCGCGCCGATGCGCCGCAACAGCGTGGCCTGCTGCTGGCGCGTCACCGACGCATCCCGTATCAGCGCGGGCCAGGTCTTCGCAGCGGCCAGTACCGTCTGCCGCACCACCGCACTGGCGGGGCCGGGCACCAGCCCCAGGGCGCGACAGAACTCGCGCACGGCCACCGGCGACAGCAGCGACTGGGCCGCGGTGCCGGGTGTTTCCAGCGCGGCGGGCAGCAGCCGCAGCGCGTGGCCGGAGCGCACGCCGTAGAGGCACAGCGCCACCACGTCGTAGGCGGGCGAGAGTTCGGCGGTGCGGCCGTCGCGGTAGATCAGGCCGATGTTCTTCAGGTGGGCGTCGGCGTTGCCCAGCAGTTCGTTGACCGTCAGGCGGCGCAGCAACTCGTGCACCGCCGGCTCGCCGCAGGCCGGCAGGTGGAGCAGCACGGCGGCGATCTCGGCGTAGCTGCGGCTGTACTTTTCCTCGGGCGGCACGCCCAGCACCTGGGCGAAGTCCTCGCACATGATCCGGCCCTGGGGCGAACGGTCGAAGCGCTGCACCGCCAAAAAGCGCTGGCGGCCCTCGTCGCCCAGGTCGTAGCGGTGGGGTTCCAGCAGGGATGCGAGCGGCTCCAGCGAATGGACACAGGTGCTCACGCCCGCGGCCTGCGCCATCGAGAGCGAGAGGTGCTCGACCTCCGGCATCCGCGGATAGCCCACGGCGGGCAGCTTGGCGATGATGTGCGTGTCGGTCGGCTGCGCGCCGCCGCCGTGCTCCGACAGCTTGGTGCGGCCCACGTAGCGGCCCGCGGCGTCGCGCAGCACCGAGAGCTTGGGCTGCACGCCCGAGAGCGATACCGCGTCCTGCGTGGGCGCCGCGCCGACCGACAGCTCCAGCGCGTCCTGGTCCTGGGTGACCAGATGCTGCAGGGTGCCGCGGTCGATATCCTCCCAGCGGGCGGTCACCGCGCCGGGCAGGTCCAGCCCGCAGGCGGCCAGCATGCGGAAATGGTCCTTCGGGTCGCAGCCGGCCTGCTGCGCCACGTGGTCGCGAAAGATCCCCTCGGGCAGCAGGTTCTGGAAGAAGGGCGGCAACTGGTGGTCGCCGCCGCGGCCCACGACGCCGTTGAAGCGCGCGTCCAGCACGTTGAGCAGCAGGGCGCGCTGCTGCTCGGGCCGGTCGGCGACGAAGGCCTGGCCCAGCAGGTCGACGGTGCCCGGCGGTGCGGCGGCATAGGCATCGTCGGCGACGAAGCGGATCACCGGCGCCGCGCCTTCGGCCGCGTAGCGGAACAGGATGCCGACGCGGGTGTCGCGCACCCGGATGACGAGCACGTCGACGTTCATGGCCGGCCCTTGCCCGAAGTGCGCCGGCGGGGCGGCGTCCGTGCGGCATCGCCTGCCGGTGGCCGCAGGCGCGCCAACGCCGCGGCGACGGCGCTGGCGGGTGCGCCGTCGGGCACCGGTGCGGCAGCGGGCGCCGCGGCGGCGCCTGCCGGCATCGCCGTGCCGAGCGCCGCCGGGACCAGCGCAACCTCCAGTCCCATCGCATGGGCCAGCGCCAGCAGGCTGGAGACGCGGAAATCCGCGCGGCCTTCCAGGATCTTCTGCAGCGACTGGTACGAAAGCCCGGTCGCCCGTACCAGGTCGCCCCGGGTCTGCGTCCGGGCGATGCGCTGCCGCTCCAGTGTTTCGGCGAGTCGGGCCGCGCTGTTGGTGGACGTCATGGGTACAAGCAAAGTTTGAATTCGTAGGTTATTCAAACTTTGCTTGTAATGCAAGCATGGTTTGCGATGGGCAGGCGGAGCAAGACGGTACCGTGGCCGGTCGTGCAGGTTGCCGCTTCTTCCATGCTATCGAAACAATAGCTGGATGCCGGCGAACGGCGCCGGCCGCAGGCTGATTCGCCTCTCATGCGCAGGCCACTGCCGAAAGGGGCCCGCTATCGGCCTCACAGCAACGCGATGTCCTTTAGGCTCAGGAAGCAGGTTTCCCGCACCACGCTCACGAAATCCGACATGTAGGGCCGTGCCGCCGCTGCGCGGGTCGTCGCGGCGAACAGCCGGCCGGTCAGTCCCTTCGGCCCGATGGACCGGTCCTTCACATAGCCCCGGTCGAGGTAGCCCTGCACCGCCCACACCGGGAGGGTCGCCACGCCGCGGCTGCTGGCGACCAGCTGCAGCATGGCGACCGTCAGCTCGGTGGTGCGGCGCAGCGGTTGCACGCCGGCGGGAGCCAGCACCTGGCGGACGACGTCGAGCATCTCGTCGGGCACCGGATAGGTGATCAGCGTCTGGTCGGCGAAATCCTGTGCCGACAGCCACGGCCGGGTCGCCAGCGGGTGCGCATGGGCGACCAGCGCCCGGATCTCGAAGCTGAACAGCGGGTGGAAGGCGATCGCGGCGGTGTCGTCCTCGTCGGGTTCCGAGACGATGGCCAGGTCGGCGCGGTTCTGGTGCAGCAGCGCCACCGGGTCGGGGTGGAAGCCCGAGACGATGTCCATCTCGACCTCGGGCCAGCGCTGCCGGAACGCGTCCATCGCCGGCATCAGCCAGTCGAAGCAGGTGTGGCACTCCACCGCGATCCGCAACTGGCCGGCCCGGCCCTGCACCAGCCGGGCCACGTCGCGCTCGGCTTCCTCCACCTGCGGCAACAGCGTATCGGCCAGCGCCAGCAGCCGCATGCCGGCGGCGGTGAACTGCGGCGGGACCGACTTGCGCTCGAACAGCGGCGTGCCGTAGCGGTCCTCCAGCAGCTTGACCTGGTGCGAGAGGGCGGACTGGGTGAGGTTGAGCAGCTGTGCCGCACGCACCAGGCTGCCGGCATCGCGCAGCGCGGCCAGGGTCCGCAGGTGGCGCACTTCCAGGATCGACAGGCTCATTAGGAATTTTCAAGTTGATCGGCAAAACGTTTCGTTTGAATAATAAACGTTGCCGCGGGACGATCGCCACCCTGTTCATCACCGGCCACGTTCCTGCCATGACCCGCACCTCCGTCCAGATCCATACCCTCGGTTTTCCGCGCATGGGCGCCCAGCGCGAGCTCAAGTTCGCCCTCGAGCGCCACTGGCGCGGAGAGACCGACGCCGCCGCGCTCGAGGCCACGGCCGCCACCCTGCGCGAGCGCCACTGGGCCCTGCAGAGGGCGGCGGGGCTGGAACTGGTCACCGTCGGCGATTTCGCGTTGTACGACCATGTGGCCCACCACATCCAGCTGCTGGGCTGCGAGCCGGCGCGCTTCGGCTTCGACGGGAAGGAGCCCGAGATCGCCCGCTACTTCGCGATGGCCCGCGGCGTCGTGGCCGGCGGCGGAGCCCACGACGATGCCGGGTGCGGCCACGGCCCGGCCGCCCGGGGGCGCCCGGCGCTGGAGATGACCAAGTGGTTCGACACCAACTACCACTACCTGGTGCCCGAGTTCGGCGCCGCCACGCGGTTCCGGCTGGCCTCGGAGCGGCTGTTCGACGAAGTGGCCCAGGCGCGCCTGGCCGGGCATGCGGTCAAGGCGGTGCTGCTGGGGCCGCTGTCGTTCCTGTGGCTGGGCAAGGAGAAGGAGGAGGGATTCGACCGCTTCGGCCTGCTCGACCGGTTGCTGCCGGTCTACGAGGACATCCTGGCGCGGTTGAAGCTGCTGGGCGTGGAATGGGTGCAGCTCGACGAGCCGATCCTGGGCCTGGACCTGCCCGACACCTGGCGCCACGCCTTCGAGCCCGCCTACTGGCAGCTGGCCCGCAGCGGGCCTAAGCTGCTGCTGGCGACCTACTTCTCGCCGCTGAAGGAGAACCTGCGCCTGGCCTGCCAGTTGCCGACCGCCGGCCTGCATGTGGACGCGGTGCGCGCCGCCGAAGAGCTGACCGGCATCGCCGACTGGCTGCCGGCGCACAAGGTGCTGTCGGTCGGTATCGTCGACGGCCGCAACGTCTGGCGCACCGACCTCGACGCCGCGCTGGAGCGGCTGGCGCCGGTCGCCGCCAAGCACCAGGGGCCGCTGTGGCTGGCGCCGTCGTGCTCGCTGCTGCACATGCCCTTCGGCCTGGCAGGGGAGACGGCGCTCGACCCGGAGGTCAAATCCTGGCTCGCCTTCGCGGTGGAAAAGCTCGACGAGCTGGCCACGCTGCGCGCCGCGCTCGAAGGCCGCGCCGACGATGCGCGGCCGGCGCTGGAGGCCTCCCGCCAGGCCCTGGCCAGCCGCCGCGCCAGCCCACGGGTGCACCGGGCCGACGTGGCCCTGCGCCTGGCCCGCGGCGCCGAAGGCGACGACCGCCGCACCTCGGATTTCACCGTGCGCCAGGCCCGCCAGCGTGCACGCTTCCAATTGCCGCCGCTGCCCACCACCACCATCGGCTCCTTCCCCCAGACGGCCGAGATCCGCGCCGCCCGCGCCGCCTTCAAGCGCGGCACGCTGGACGCCGCCGGCTACCAGGCGGCGATGGAGGCCGAGATCACCCTGGCCGTCCGCAAGCAGGAAGCCCTGGGCATCGACGTGCTGGTGCACGGAGAGGCCGAGCGCAACGACATGGTCGAATATTTCGGCGAACGGCTCGACGGCTTCGTCTTCACCGCCAACGGCTGGGTGCAGAGCTACGGATCGCGCTGCGTGAAGCCGCCGATCCTCTTCGGCGACGTGGCCCGGCCCGCGCCGATGACGGTCGAATGGGCCCGCTACGCCCAGGCCCTGACCGCGCTGCCGATGAAGGGCATGCTCACCGGTCCGATCACCATCCTGCAGTGGTCCTTCGTGCGCGACGACCAGCCGCGCGCCACCACCACCGAGCAGATCGCCTGGGCGATCCGCGACGAGGTGGTCGACCTGGAGCAGGCCGGCATCGGCATCATCCAGATCGACGAGCCTGCCATCCGCGAGGGCCTGCCGCTGCGCCGCGCGGGCTGGAAACCCTACCTGGCCTGGGCGACCCGCGCCTTCCGCATCAGCGCCAGCGGCGTGCGCGACGACACGCAGATCCACACCCACATGTGCTACAGCGAGTTCAACGACATCCTGCCCGAGATCGCCGCGATGGACGCCGACGTGATCACCATCGAGACCAGCCGCTCGGGCATGGAGCTGCTGCGCGGCTTCGGCGACTTCCGCTACCCCAACGAGATCGGCCCCGGCGTCTACGACATCCACTCGCCCCGCGTGCCGGCGGTCGAGGAGATGCTGCACCTGCTGCGCAAGGCCGCCCAGGTGGTACCGCCCGGGCAGCTGTGGATCAACCCCGATTGCGGACTGAAGACGCGCGGCTGGCCGGAGACCGAGGCGGCGCTGGGGCACATGGTGCAGGCAGCACGGCGCTTGCGGCTGGAGCTGGCGGAAGGGGCGTAGGCGGCGACAGCTCTATGCTATGGAATGCATAGCGGGTGGTCGTTGAGCGGTGCCGGCTGGCGGCTCATCGGGGCTTGAATCCCGTGGCACCGGGCATGTCAACGGCCCCCACGCCGGCCGCGGTTTCAGTACGAAAACGCGAAAGTACGATGCGTACTGAAACCAGGGCGCGGCCCCGCGGGCAGGCGCCGCTGGAAGGCCCCCGGCGCTGCGGAAGGGCTCATGGGCTGCCGTTTATCATCCGCCCTTGCCCCGGGCCGTAGCAAGCGCCCTGGCGGCCGCGACCTTTTCCACGCCAGCCCACCCCGTGCGCCTCAATTCCATCAAGCTCTCCGGCTTCAAATCGTTCGCCGAACCCACCAACTTCCTGCTGCCCGGCCAGCTGGTCGGCGTGGTGGGACCGAACGGCTGCGGCAAGTCCAACATCATGGACGCGGTGCGCTGGGTGCTGGGGGAGTCGAAGGCGAGCGAGCTGCGCGGCGAGTCGATGCAGGACGTGATCTTCAGCGGCACCACCACCCGCAAGGCCTCGAGCCGGGCCAGCGTGGAGCTGGTGTTCGAGAACAACGACCACCGCGCCGGCGGCGCCTGGAGCCGGTTCACCGAGATCGCGGTCAAGCGGGTGCTGACCCGCGACGGCACCAGCAGCTACTACATCAACAACCAGCCGGTGCGGCGGCGCGACGTGCAGGACGTGTTCCTCGGCACCGGCCTGGGCCCGCGGGCCTACGCCATCATCGGCCAGGGCACCATCAGCCGGATCATCGAATCGCGGCCCGAGGAGCTGCGGCTGTTCCTGGAGGAGGCTGCGGGCGTCTCCAAGTACAAGGAGCGCCGTCGCGAAACCGAGCACCGCCTCTCCGACACCCGCGAGAACCTGACCCGGGTCGAGGACATCCTGCGCGAGCTGAACGGCAACCTCGAGAAGCTCGAGAAGCAGGCCGAGGTGGCGCAGAAGTACAACGCCCTGCTGGGCGACACCACGCTCAAGCAGCACCAGCTCTGGTTCTTGAAGCGCAGCGAGAGCGAGGCCGACCAGGCCAAGGTGCGCGCCGACGGCCTGCAGGCGGTCAACGACCTGGAGTCGCGTACCGCCGACCTGCGCCACATCGAGACCGAGCTGGAGACGATCCGCCAGGCGCACTACGCCGCCGGCGACCAGGTCAACCAGTCGCAGGGCCGGCTGTACGAGGCGAGCGCCGAGGTCGGCCGGCTGGAGGCCGAGATCCGCTTCGTCGTCGAGGGCCGCCAGCGGGTGGAGCAGCGACTGGCCACGCTGAAGGAGCAGGTCGGCCAGTGGGCCACCCGGCAGGACGACGCCCAGGCAGAGCTGGAAACCCTGGCAGAGCAGGGCGAGGACGCCGAGGAGAAAGCCGAACTGCTGGCCGCCCAGGTGGAAGAGCAGGCGCTGCAGTTGCCCGATCTGGAAGACGCCCTGCGCCAGGCGCAGCAGAAGGCCAGCGAGCAGCGCGCCACCGTCACCCAGGTGCAGCAGCAGATCCAGGTGCTGGCCGCCGAGCAGCGCAACGTGGAAGAACAATCGCGCCAGCTCGACCAGCGGCGCGAGCGCCTGTCGGCCGACCGCAATGCGCTGGCGGCGCCCGACGAGGCGCGGCTGGCCAACCTGCGCGCGCAGTTGGAGGAATCGCAGGAAGCCGCCGAGGAGGCCGGCGCCCGGCTGCACGACCTGCAGGAATCCCTGCCCCAGCGCGACGACGAGCGCCGCAGCCGCCAGCAGGCGGTCAACGCCGAAAGCGCGCGCCAGGCCGATCTCTCGGCCCGGATGGAGGCACTGAAAGCGCTGCAGGAAAAGGTCAAGACCGACGGCAAATTGCAGCCCTGGCTCGCCAGGCACGGCCTGGACGGCGTGCAGGCGCTCTGGAACCGGCTGCAGGTGGAGCCGGGCTGGGAAAACGCGCTGGAGGCCGCGCTGCGCGAGCGCCTGGGCGCGCTGGAAGTCGGTCGGCTCGACCTGGTGCGTGCCTTCGCATCCGACGCGCCGCCGGCCAAGCTGGCGTTCTACAGCCCGCCCGTGGCCGGCGCGCCCGAGGGCGACGCGGCCCTGCCACGCCTGATCGACCGCCTGCAGCTCCACGACGCCGGCCAGCGGGCGCTGCTGGCCGACTGGCTCCACGGCTGCTACACCGCCGCCAGCCTGGAAGAGGCGCTGGCCGCCCGGGCGCAGTTGCGGCCCGGCGAATCCATCCATGTGCCGCAAGGCCATGCGGTGACGGCGCACGGCGTCGATTTCTACGCACAGGATTCCGAGCAGGCCGGCCTGCTGGCCCGCGCCCAGGAAATCGACAACCTGGAAAAGCAATTGCGCGCCCAGGCCCTCATCGGCGAGGAGGCCCGCTCCGCCCTGGTCCGTGCGGAGGCCGGCTATGCCGATGCCTCGCAGCGCCTGGTCGCCGCCCGCCGCGACGCGACCGAAGCGCAGAGCCGCGCGCACGAGCTGCAGGTCGAGACCCTGCGCCTGGGCCAGCTGGCCGAGCAGGCCCGCGCCCGCAGCGAGCAGATCGCGGCAGATCTCGGCGAGGTCGATGCGCTGCTGGACGACCTGCAGGAGCGCCGGGTGACCGCCGAGGCCCGTTTCGAGGAACTCGACATGCAGCTGGCCGACAGCCAGGAGCGGCATGCCCAGCTGGACGAGCGGGTGATCGAGGCCGAACGCCGGGTCCACGAGTCGCGCGAGCAGCAGCGCAGCCTGGAGCGTCAGGCGCAGGAGGCCACCTTCGCCCGCCGCAGCCTGGAATCGCGCCGCGCCGAGCTGGGCCGCGCCATCGACACCGCCGCGCAGCAGGCCGGTTCGCTGGCGTCGGAAGAGGCGCGCGCCACCGAGGAATTGGCGCGGCTGTCGGACGCCGCGGCGCAGGGCGGGCTGCAGGCGGCGCTGGAACTCAAGGCCGGCCGCGAGGCCGCCCTGGGCGCGGCCCGCAGCGAGTACGACGACCTGACCACCAAGCTGCGCGCCAGCGACGAGCGCCGGCTGCTGCTGGAGCGGGCGCTCGATCCGCTGCGCCAGCGCATCACCGAATTCCAGTTGAAGGAGCAGGCCGCGCGCCTGGGCCTGGAGCAGTACGACGCGCTGCTGACCGACGCGCAGGCCGACCTGGAGGCGGTGGCGCAGTCGATCGCCGCCGGCAACGTCCGCATGACCGGACTGCAGGGCGAGATCGACCGCGGCAACCGCGACATCGCCGCACTCGGGGCGGTCAACCTGGCCGCGCTGGAAGAACTGGGCACCGCCCGCGAACGCAAGACCTTCCTGGACGCGCAGACCGCCGACCTGGTCGAGGCGATGACCACGCTGGAGGACGCGATCCGCAAGATCGACGCCGAGACGCGCGAGCTGCTGGTCGGCACCTTCAACATCGTCAACGGGCATTTCGGCCGGATGTTCCCCGAGCTGTTCGGCGGCGGCAACGCCAAGCTGATGATGACCGGCGAAGAGGTGCTCGACGCCGGCGTGCAGGTCATGGCCCAGCCCCCCGGCAAGAAGAACCAGACGATCCACCTGCTCTCGGGCGGGGAAAAGGCGCTGACGGCGATCGCGCTGGTCTTCGCCATCTTCCAGCTGAACCCCGCGCCGTTCTGCCTGCTGGACGAGGTGGACGCGCCGCTGGACGACGCCAACACCGAGCGCTACGCCAAGCTGGTGGCGGCGATGAGCAAAGAGACACAGTTCCTCTTCATCAGCCACAACAAAATCGCGATGGAGATGGCCGAGCAGCTGATCGGGGTGACGATGCAGGAGCAGGGCGTGTCGCGGATCGTGGCGGTGGACATGGAGTCCGCTCTTTCGATGGCTAGTGTTTAGATCACCCCCAGGCTGCGCACTGCGTGTCTTCGCCTACCCCCTTCCGGGGGCGACGCTGGCGGGCCGGCGGAGCCGGACCCACGGCGTTCCGAGGCAGTCGGCTTCGCTGCGCTGGCCTCTTTCGACCATGGGCTGCAGAACTTTGTTGAGAACACTCAAAATTAGAATGACGACCTTTCGCATCCCAAAGGACTTCCGACCATGAGCACCTTGCAGATCAGCCTGGCGATGGCCGGGGGCGTGGTGCTGGCGGCCATCGTGGCCCACAGCGCCTGGACGTCGCGGCGCAACGCGCCGAAGCAGGCCGAGCCGACAGCCCCGGCCGCGGCCGACGGCAGTGCGCCGTCAGAGCCCGGCGAGCGCCAGGAGCCGGCATTCGACGGTGCCGACCTGGCGGCGGTGGGCGAGGGTGGGGATCCGGCGCTCGGTGGGATGCCGAACTTGCCGTTGCCGGAGAAGAAGCCGGGGCTGGACCCGCTGATCGACGTGATCGCTCCGCTGGCACTGGAAGGCGTCGCCTCCGGCGATGCCGCACTGGCCGCGACGCCCACCACCCGCCGCGTGGGCAGCAAGCCCTTCGCCATCGAGGGCCTGAACGACGCGACCGGCCACTGGGAAACCCCGGTGGCGGGCCAGCGCTACCGGGCGTTCCAGGCCGGCGTGCAGCTGGCCAACCGCACCGGGGCGCTCAACGACATCGAATTCTCGGAATTCGTCATGAAGACTCAGGGCTTCGCCGACGCGCTCAATGCCGCGCCGGATTTTCCCGAGATGCGCGACGAGGTGGCCCGCGCCCGCGAGCTGGACCAGTTCGCGAGCGACCACGATGCCCAACTCGCTTTCGTGCTGCGGGCCCGCGCCGCGGCCTGGAGCCCCGGCTACGTGCAGCAGAACGCCGCCCGCCTGGGCTTCGTGCCCGGCGTGATCCCGGGCCGGATGGCCCTGCCCGCCACGTCGGGTGCCGGACTGCCGCCGGTGTTGACCCTGGCGTTCGATACCCAGGCCGCCCTCGCCGAAGACCCGGCCCAGTCGGCCATCCGCGAAGTGCAGCTGAGCCTGGACGTCGCCCAGGTGTACCGGCAGGAGCAGCCCTTCACCCGGTTGCGCGAGGCGGCGGCGTCGCTGGCCCAGGCGATGGACGGTGTGGTCACCGACCAGAACGGGCAGCCGCTGCGCGAAGACGCGATGGACGGCATCGGTGCCGACCTGGAAAAGCTCTACGACACGCTCGACGGGCGCGACCTGTCGGCCGGATCGGTGCAGGCGCGCCGTCTGTTCGGCTGAGCGGGCCGTGGCGTCCCGTGCAGGGCCTGCGAAGGCCGAAACCGATGTTTCCGAACCGAAAGTGGCTGTGGCCGGCGCGGATGGCCGACCTCCTGCTATCGAAATAGAAGCACTTCGGGCCCAGCTCGACACCTGGGCCCACCAGTACTACGTGCTGGACGCGCCCGCGGTCCCCGACGCGGAGTACGACCGGGTGTTCCAGGCGCTGCAGGCGCTGGAGATGGCCCATCCCGACCTGGTGACGCCCGATTCGCCGACGCAGCGGGTCGGCGGCGCGCCGCTGGGGGCTTTCGCCTCGGTCCGGCATGCGGTGCCGATGCTCAGCATCCGCACCGAAACCGACACCGAGGCCACCGGCGCCGTGGCATTCGACACCCGCATCCGCAAGGAACTGGGCCTGAAGGAGGGCGACCCGCCCGTCGCCTACATGGCCGAGCTGAAGTTCGACGGCCTGGCGATGAACCTGCGCTACGAAGACCGCAAGCTGGTGCGCGCCGCCACCCGGGGCGACGGCGAGACCGGCGAAGAGGTGACGCAGAACATCCGCACGATGCGCCAGATTCCGCTGCGGCTGCCCGCCGGCGCGCCCGCCGTGCTGGAGGTGCGCGGCGAGGTCTACATGCGCCGTCCCGACTTCGAGAAGCTCAACGAGCGGCAGCGGGAGGCGGGCGACAAAACCTTCGTCAACCCGCGAAATGCCGCCGCTGGCGCGGTACGCCAGCTGGATCCGGGCATCGCCGCCAGACGGCCGCTGTCGTTCTTCGCCTACGGCTGGGGCGAGGTGCAGGATTGGCCCGACCAGCCGCCGACGCAGGACGGCGTGCTGGCGGCCTTCGCCGGTTTCGGCTTCCCGGTGGACAAGCACCGCGCGGTGGTCGAGGGGGCCGAGGGCCTGGCCGCGTTCCACCAGAAGATCGGCGCGCTTCGCGATACGCTGCCCTTCGACATCGACGGCGTGGTCTACAAGGTCGATGCGCTGGCGCTGCAGCAGCGGCTGGGCTTCGTCAGCCGCGAGCCGCGCTGGGCCGTCGCGCACAAGTACCCGGCGCAGGAGCAGCTGACGGCGGTGGTCGACATCGACGTGCAGGTGGGCCGCACCGGCAAACTG
The DNA here is from genome assembly GCF_001421705.1 of Xylophilus sp. Leaf220. GTDB lineage: Bacteria > Pseudomonadota > Gammaproteobacteria > Burkholderiales > Burkholderiaceae_C > Xylophilus. Next base: position 240,042 of record NZ_LMKO01000012.1, read on the forward strand.
ACCCCGGTGGCGCGCCTGGCGCCGGTCTTCGTCGGCGGGGTGACGGTCACCAACGCCACGCTCCACAATTTGTTCGAGCTGCGCCGCAAGGGCGTGCGGGTGGGCGACACGGCCATCGTGCGGCGGGCGGGCGACGTGATTCCCGAGGTGGTGGGCACCGTCGCGACGGTGCGGCCGCGCTGCCCTTACGTGCCCAACTTCCACATGCCGCGGCAGTGCCCGGTGTGCGGCAGCGACGTGGTGCGGGAGCCCGGCGAGGTCAACCACCGCTGCTCGGGCGGCCTGTTCTGTGCCGCCCAGCGCAAGGAGGCGATCCTGCACTTCGCCCAGCGCCGGGCGATGGACATCGAGGGGCTGGGCGACAAGCTGGTCGACCAACTGGTCGAGAGCGGCACCATCCGCGTGCTGCCCGATCTGTACAGGCTGGGGCTCACCACCCTGGCCGCGCTGGACCGGATGGCCGACAAGTCGGCCCAGAACGTGGTCGAGGCCCTGGAGAAATCCAAGGGTACGACGCTGCCGCGCTTCCTCTTCGGCCTGGGCATCCGCCACATCGGCGAGGCGACGGCCAAGGACCTGGCGCGCCACTTCGGCAATCTGGACGCGATCATGGACGCGCCGGTGGAGCAGCTCCTGGAGGTGAACGACGTCGGCCCGATCGTCGCATTGGCACTGCGGACCTTCTTCGACCAGCCCCACAACCGCGAGGTGGTGGAGCAATTGCGGGCCTGCGGCATCCACTGGCCCGAAGGCCCGCCGGCAGAGCGCAAGGCCCTGCCGCTGGCCGGCAAGACCTTCGTGCTGACCGGCACGCTGCCCACGCTGTCGCGGGAAGACGCCAAGGCACTGCTGGAAGCCGCCGGCGCCAAGGTGGCGGGGTCGGTCAGCAAGAAGACCGACTACGTCGTGGCCGGCGAGGAAGCGGGCAGCAAGCTGGAGAAGGCGCAGGCGCTGGGCGTGGAAGTGCTGGACGAAGCGGGCATGCAGGCCCTGCTGGCCGCGGTGGCCTGAGAGGCGCAGCGGTGGAGCGGCGGACGACCTTACGCATCTTTACCCCGGAGATACCTGGCGGCCTGCACCCGCCACGTCGCTGGCGCGTTGAATGGGGCAGCCTGTTTCCAAAGGAGACCCCATGAAATCGCTTCGTCTTGTCCGTGTGTCGTTTCTCGTCGCTGCAGCCGGTGCACTGAGCGGCTGCGTCGTCGCCCCGGTCGCCCCCGTCGGTTACTACGGTGGGCCGGCGTACTACCAGGCGGCGCCGGTCGTCGTAACACCCAGCATCGGCATCTGGGGCGGATCCGGCTATCGTGGCGGTGGGTATGGCTACGGCGGCTATGGCCGGCGTGGCTGGCGCTAAGCCGCCGCGTAAATGCACGGCGGTCCGGCCGATGCGGAAAAAGCGCATGTGCCTACCCGGAGCCCTGGGTCCGCTGCCATGCTGTCAGGACTGCGATGCACCGACGCATCGGTGAGGAGATTCGAATGCACGTCAAATTCATCACCCGTTCCGTCCTGGCACTCGGCGTGGCGGCGGCACTGGTCGGTTGCGTTGCGCCGCCGGTGGACAGCTACGGCTACGGCTATCCGTACGGCGGGGTCGGTTACTCCGAAACCGTGGTCGTACCGCCGCCGGCCTACGGCTATGGAGGATACGGTGCCTACGGCGGCGACTACGCCTATCCGCGCGGCTACTACTCCAATCCCGGCTACTACTATCCCCGCCCCGGGTATGGCGGTGGGCGTCCGTACGACCGGGGGCAGCCACCCCGCGCCGGGGACAACCGGCCTGCACCACCCGCCATGGCGCCCCCCGTGGGCCGCAGGCCCGATGCGGCGGACGTACCGCGGTTCAACCAGCCTTCCGGCCGGTCGGCTCCACCGGCGATGGCGGTACCACCGATGGATGGACGCAGGCCCGACGCGGCCGACGTGCCGTTCAATCGTTAATCATCCGAAGGTCCGGAGACGTTCGCCGGCAGCAGCACGCGGTGGTTCGGGTCTGCACCACAGCCAGGCGAGCACGCCGTCCATGCAGCCGATCGCGAGCGATGCGATCCAGACCTGCCGAACTGTCAGAAGAACCACCGCAGCGCAGGCCGCCATCGCGATGCTGGCGCTCCATTTGGACCGACGGCTGACGTAGCCGCCCTGCTGCCACTGTTGCAACAAGGGGCCGAACACCGGATTGCGCATCAACCGGGCGTGCAGCGTCGGCGAACTGCGGGCGGCGGCCCAGGCCGCCAGGATCACGAAGACCGTGCTGGGCATGCCCGGTACCATCACCCCGATCACCGCCAGCACGAGGCACACCACGGCCATGGCATAGAGCAGCCACCGCACCGGGGCGGGCGGCAGTGAACCGGGGGAGGGCAGGGTCATGCGGGAGAGGTCGATCGGCCGGGGCCGCCACCGTCGGCGGCCGGTGCCGGCATTGTGCCTGCGCACCCTGGCCGGTCGGGCTATGCTCGGTACCTTTGATCCGAGGATGGCGCCGGCCCGGCCGGCACCCTCCGCACTCCCATGGCCATCCGAGAAATCCTCAAGATGGGCGATCTGCGCCTGTTGCGCGTGGCGCCCGCCGTACCGTCCGATGCGTTCGGAAGCGAAGCGCTGCATACGCTCGTCGCGGACATGTTCGAGACGATGCAGGCGGTCAACGGCGCCGGGCTGGCGGCGCCCCAGATCGGCGTCGACCTGCAACTGGTGATCTTCGGAACCGATGCGCCGAATGTCCGCTACCCGGATGCGCCGGTGGTGCCGCGCACGGTGCTGCTCAACCCGGTGATCGAACCGCTCGGCCCGGAGGAGGAAGACGGCTGGGAAGGCTGCCTGTCGGTGCCGGGCCTGCGGGGCGTGGTGCCGCGCTGGTCGCGCATTCGCTACAGCGGCGTCGATCCGCAGGGTTCGCCGATCGACCGTACGGTGGAAGGCTTCCACGCCCGCGTGGTGCAGCACGAGTGCGATCACCTGGTCGGCAAGCTCTACCCGATGCGGGTGCGGGATTTCAGCCGGTTCGGCTTCACCGAGGTGCTGTTCCCCGGAATGGACCCGTCCGACGACGATTGATGTTCGACACGAACGACTTGCAGAAAGAAAACGCCATGCCGCATTTCCGCCCACCTTCCTTTTCCCGACAGGCTGTCTACGGCTTCGCCCTGGCGGCTGCCGCCGTGCTTTCCGCGCCTGCGGCGCACGCGGGCAAGACGCTCGACGCCGTCAAGCAGCGGGGCACGGTCAACTGCGGCGTGACCAACGGCGTGGCCGGCTTCTCGGCCCCCGACTCCAAGGGCGAATGGTCGGGCCTCGACGTCGACACCTGCCGCGCGGTGGCCGCGGCTGTCCTGGGCGACGCCAAAAAGGTCAATTTCGTGCCGCTCAACGCGCAACAGCGCTTCTCGGCGCTGCAGGCCGGCGAGATCGACATCCTGGCCCGCAACACCAGCTGGACGCTCGCCCGCGACGCTTCGCTGGGCCTGCAGTTCACCACCATCACCTACTACGACGGCCAGGGTTTCCTGGTGCCGAAGAAGCTCAAGATCACCAGTGCCAAGCAGTTGAAGGGCGCCGAGATCTGCACCCAGTCGGGCACGACCAACGAGAAGAACGTCGCCGACTATTTCCGCGCCCAGAACATCAAGGTCAAGACGGTGGTGTTCGAGAACTTCGAGGCGGCGTTCAAGGCATTCTTCTCCGGCCGGTGCCAGGTCTTCACCACCGACGCGTCGGCCCTGGCAGGCCTGCGCAACAAGGAAGCCAAGAACCCCGACGACTACCTGATCCTGCCCGAGCTGATCTCGAAGGAACCGCTCGCACCCGCCGTGCGCCGGGGCGACGACGAGTGGTTCACCATCGTGAAATGGGTGCCCAACGCGCTGATCGAAGCGGAAGAGTTGGGGCTGACCCAGGCCGGCGTGGACGCCGCCCGCACCGCCAGCCAGGACCCTGCGGCCCAGCGGCTGCTGGGCACCGGCGAAGACACCGGCAAGCTGTTGGGCCTGGACAAGGACTGGGCGTTCCGCGCGATCAAGGCGGTCGGCAACTACGGCGAGATGTTCGAGCGCAACGTGGGCCCGAAATCCGTTCTGCAGCTTCCGCGCGGGGTGAACCGGCTGTGGAACCAGGGTGGGCTGATGTACGCACTGCCGGTGCGCTGATGCAGGCAGCGCGCGCCGTGGCCGCATCGCGCCCGGTCGACCGGCCGAGGCGTCGGGCATGAGCCGTCTGCCGCGCGCCACGGTATGGGCCTGGGTGGTGCAGCTGCTCCTGCTGGCGGTGCTGCTGGCCGGCGTGGCCGCGCTGGTCGGCCATGCGTTCGAGGTGCTCCGGGCTCGCGGCATCCGCTCGGGGTTCGATTTCCTGCTGCAGCCCGCGGGTTTCGAGGTGGGCGAGGGCTGGCTCGACTACGCGGCCGGCCAGCCGTTCTGGCGCGCCTTTCTCGCGGGCCTGGTCAACACGGTCCGCGCCGCGGTGCCGGCCGCGATGCTCGCGCTGGTGCTGGGCACGCTGCTCGGCATCGGCCGGCTGGCGCCGCACCTGCTGGTGCGCGGGATCTGCACCGCGTATGTCGAGGCGCTGCGCAACGTGCCGTTACTGGTGCAACTGCTGATGCTGTACTTCGCCCTTACCCAGTTGCTACCGGATGCGAGCGAGGCGGTACAACTGCTGCCCGGCATCTGGATCAGCAAGAGCGGCCTGTCGCTGCCCTGGCCGGTGACCGAGGCCGGCAGCTGGTGGCCGCACGCCCTCGAATGGCCGGAGCGCACGGTGTTCAACGTCAGCGGCGGCGCGTCGCTCACGCCGGAGTACCTGGCGATCGTCTGGGCACTGGGCTTCTACACCGCCGCCTTCGTGGCCGAGATCGTGCGGGCCGGGATCGCGTCGGTGTCGGACGGCCAGAACGACGCCGCACGGGCGATGGGGTTCACGCCGGTCCAGCAGCTGCGGGTGGTCGTGCTGCCGCAGGCCCTGCGCGTCATCGTGCCTGCGCTTACCAACCAGTTGCTGAGCCTGGTCAAGAACTCTTCGCTGGCGGTGGCGGTGGGTTATCCCGAACTGGTGTCGGTCGCCAACACGTCGCTCAACTCGACCGGACGGGCCTTCGAATGCATCGCGGTGGTGATGGCGGTGTACCTGCTGCTGTCGCTGCTGATTTCGGCGGTCATGAACTTCTACAACCGCCGGGTGGCGCTGCGGGGGTGGTCGTGAGACGGCCGACGGCGGCGGTCGACTGGCGGGCCGATCTGTTCGGCGGCCCGGTGCGCAGCGCGTGCACTTTGGGGCTGGTCGCGGTCTTCCTCTGGATAGCTTGGCAGGCGATCGCATGGGGCGGCGTGGGCGCGGTGTTCCGGCCCGATGCCGAAGCCTGCCGGGCCGCCACCCACCATGCCTGCTGGGGCGTGATCGCCGAGAAATGGCGGTCGCTGCTGTTCGGCCGCTACCCGTTCGACCAGCAGTGGCGGCCAGCGACCGCCTTGGCCGTCCTGGTGGCTTTGCTGGCCGCGAGCGCGTGGCCCCGGTTCTGGCGCTGGCCGCTGGTACCCGCCTGGATCGCGGGCATCGCGTTGTTCGTGCTGCTCATGCGTGGCGGCTGGGGCGGGCTGGAGACGGTCCCGACCGGCAGATGGGGTGGCTTGCCCCTGACGGTGGCGCTGGCCGTCTTCTCGCTGGGCGCGGCATTTCCGATCGGGCTGGCGCTGGCGCTGGGCCGGCGGTCGCAACTGCCGGTGGTGCGCACCGTGTGCGCGAGCTACATCGAACTGATCCGCGGCGTGCCGCTGATCTCGGTCCTGTTCATGGCGTCGTTCCTGGTGCCGCTGCTGGTGCCGCAGGCCTTCCAGCCCGACGTGCTGCTGCGTGTGCTGACGGGCATGGCGCTGTTCACGGCAGCGTACCTGGCCGAGATTATCCGGGGCGGCCTGCAGGCGGTGCCGCGGGGGCAGGTCGACGCGGCCGTTGCCCTGGGCATGCGGCGCTGGCAGGTGCAGCGCACGGTGGTGCTGCCGCAGGCCCTGCGCATCGTGGTGCCGGCGCTCGTCAACGCGGTGATCGGCACCCTGAAGGACACCTCGCTGGTCACCGTGGTCGGTCTGTTCGAACTGACCGGTGCCCTGGGGCTGGCCCTGGGCGGCGACCCGGTGTGGCGGCCGTTCTACCTCGAGGGCTACCTGTTCCTCGCGGCCGTCTACTGGGTCATGTGCTTCGGGCTCTCGCGCTACGGCCGTTGGCTGGAGCGCTGAGCACCGCTTTCGCGGTGAGAAGCCATGGGTCGGCGGTCTTGCGGGCCTGGCGCCCCGCCGCCGATGCAGCACGTGATCAGTTCAGCTTGCCGCCGCTGCCGCCGACACTGAAGCGTCCTGCGCCGAGAAACGCCACTGCCAGCGCGCCGAAGAGGAACATGCCCTGCAGCTCGAGCTTCCAGCCGCCCATGTTGTTGAGCGCGCCGAAATCCTTCATGTGCGCCAGGAACAGCGCGAACAGCATGTTCACCACGATGATCCACGCCGCAGGGCGTGTGAAGATGCCCACGATCAGGAGCAGCGGCGCCACCACCTCGCCGATGTAGGCAAGGTAGGCCAGTTCGGCCGGCAGGCCGTGCGACGACAGCATGCCGGCGATGCCGCCCACGCCGGAGCCGATCTTGGCGATGCCGTGCAGCAGGATGAGAATGCCCACGCTCAGGCGCAGGACGAGCTTGCCGGTGTCTTCGGAACGGACCATGTGAATTTCCCCTAGGCTTGTGTGTTGTACGGCGCGCGTTGTCGCGTGCCTCGTGTGGCGCACCGACGGGCAAACGATGTGCCCATGCGCCACAGGGCGCGACCATAGCGCAAACCGCAGGGGTTCGGGAAGGGCCCGCGCCATGCCGGAGCACGACGCTCCTCGCAGGCTGCGGCACGAGGAGCGGTGTTTACAATCCCGGCACGCCGTGCGTATCCCAGTCCAGCTTTTTCGCGCCCTCGTGAACACGCAAGCGTCGGACCACCCACCGGATGCGCGTCGAAGCCATGGCGGTCTACCGCCATACGCTCATAGACATCAGGACTTAGCGACATGACGATTTTGGTGACCGGCGGAGCCGGTTTCATTGGTGCGAACTTTGTGCTCGACTGGGTCGATGCGACCGACGAAACCGTCGTCAACCTCGACAAACTGACCTATGCGGGCAACCTGCAGAACCTCGCAGGCATCGACGGAAATGCGCGGCACGTCTTCGTGCAGGGCGATATCGGCGACCGCGCTTTGATGGACGGCCTGTTGCGGCAACACCGGCCCCGCGCCGTGCTCAACTTCGCGGCCGAGAGCCATGTCGACCGTTCGATCCACGGGCCGGGCGATTTCATCCAGACCAACGTGGTCGGTACCTTCCATCTGCTGGAATCGGTACGCGCCTACTGGGCTTCGCTCGACGCGCCGGAAGCCGCTTCTTTCCGCTTGCTGCACGTGTCGACCGACGAGGTGTACGGCACCCTGGGCGCGGCCGATCCGGCCTTCACCGAAACCCACCGCTACGAGCCCAACAGCCCCTACAGCGCGAGCAAGGCCGCCAGCGACCATCTGGTCCGCGCCTGGCACCACACCTACGGCCTGCCGGTGCTCACCACCAACTGCAGCAACAACTACGGCCCTTTCCACTTCCCGGAGAAGCTGATCCCGCTGGTGATCACCAACGCGCTGGCGGGCAAACCCCTGCCGATCTACGGCGACGGCCTGCAGGTGCGCGACTGGCTCTACGTGCGCGACCATTGCAGCGCGATCCGCCGCGTGCTCGAGGCCGGACAGCTGGGCGAAACCTACAACGTCGGCGGCTGGAACGAGAAAGCCAACATCGAGATCGTGCGCACCATCTGCGCGCTGCTGGACGAACTGCGCCCCCGCACCGACGGCAAGCCCTACGCCGAGCAGATCACCTATGTGAAGGACCGCCCGGGCCACGACCGCCGTTACGCGATCGACGCCCGCAAGATCGAGCGCGAGCTGGGATGGAAGCCGGCCGAAACCTTCGACACCGGCATCCGCAAGACGGTGCAGTGGTACCTGGACCATGCCCAGTGGGTCGCCGACGTGCAGACCGGTGCGTACCGCGACTGGGTCGCGCAGCAGTACGCGCCGGCGGCGGTGTCCGCGTGATGCGCATCATGCTCCTGGGCAGCTCGGGGCAGGTGGGCTGGGAACTGCAACGCAGCCTGGCGCCGTTGGGCGATGTGACGGTACTGCCGCGCAGCGCCGCCGACCTCGAGAGCCCAGACTTGCTGACCGAAGCGGTGCGCGCCGTACGACCCGACGTGATCGTGAACGCCGCCGCCCACACCGCCGTCGACAAGGCGGAAAGCGAAGCGGAGCGCGCGCACCGCATCAATGCCGAGGCGCCCGGCGTGCTGGGACACGAGGCAGCACGCCTGGGCGCGCTGCTGGTGCACTACAGCACCGACTACGTCTTCGACGGCGGAGGTACCCGAGCCTGGTCGGAAGCGGATGTGACCGGCCCACTGTCGGTGTACGGCAGCACCAAGCTCGAGGGCGAGCAGCGCATCCAGGCCAGCGGCTGCCGGCACCTGATCTTCCGCACCAGCTGGGTGTATGCCGCGCGCGGTGGCAACTTCGCCAAGACCATGCTGCGGCTGGCCCGCGATCGGAGCCGGCTGACGGTCATCGACGACCAGTGGGGCGCCCCGACCGGCGCCGACCTGATCGCGGACGTGACGGCGCATGCGATCCGTGCCGTGGAACACCACGGCGCGCCTGCCGGGCTGTACCACCTGGTCGCCGGCGGCGAGACGACCTGGCACGGCTACGCTTCCCACGTCATCGCGCAGGCGCGGCGGCTGCAGCCCGACGTGCCGCTGGCCGTCGAGGACATCGCGGCGGTGCCGACCAGCGCGTTTCCGACGCCCGCCCGCCGTCCCGCCAATTCGCGCATGGACACCACGCGCCTGCAACAGGCTTACAAGCTGACGCTGCCTGCATGGCAGACCGGCGTCGACCGGATGCTGGCCGAGATCCTGGAGACTTCGAACCGATGACCACACAACGCAAAGGCATCGTGCTGGCGGGGGGCTCTGGCACCCGCCTGCACCCGGCCACCCTGGCGATCAGCAAGCAGCTGCTGCCGGTCTACGACAAGCCGATGATCTACTACCCGCTGAGCACGCTGATGCTGGCGGGTATCCGCGACATCCTGATCATCAGCACGCCGCAGGACACGCCGCGCTTCCAGCAGCTGCTGGGCGACGGGGCCCAGTGGGGCCTGAACTTGCAGTACGCGGTGCAGCCCAGCCCGGACGGCCTGGCCCAGGCGTTCATCATCGGCGAGCAGTTCCTGGCCGGTGCGCCGAGCGCGCTGGTGCTGGGCGACAACATCTTCCACGGACACGACTTCCAGGTGCTGCTCGAAGACGCGGATGCCCGCCGGGCGGGTGCGACGGTGTTCGCCTACCACGTGCAGGACCCCGAGCGTTACGGCGTGGTGGATTTCGACGCGGAAGGCCGCGCTACCAGCATCGAGGAAAAGCCGGCGAAGCCCAAGAGCCAGTACGCGGTGACCGGCCTCTACTTCTACGACGAGCAGGTGGTGGACGTGGCCAAGGCTGTCAAGCCGAGCGCCCGCGGCGAGCTGGAGATCACGGCCGTCAACCAGCACTACCTCGAGAACCAGGCGCTCAACGTGCAGATCATGCAGCGCGGCTATGCCTGGCTCGACACCGGCACGCACGAAAGTCTGCTGGAGGCCGGCCAGTTCATCGCCACTCTGGAACAGCGCCAGGGTTTGAAGATCGCCTGCCCCGAAGAGATCGCATGGCGCAACGGCTTCATCACCGCTGAACAATTCGAGCGGCTCGCCCAGCCGCTGACCAAGAACGGCTACGGCCAGTACATGCTGCGCCTGCTGAAGGAAAAGATCGTCAAATGAAGGTCATCGCCACGTCCATCCCCGAAGTCGTGATCCTGGAGCCGAAAGTCTTCGGCGACGCAAGAGGTTTCTTCTTCGAGAGCTTCAACCACCGCGCGTTCGAGGCCGCGGTCGGGCATACGGTCTCGTTCGTGCAGGACAACCACAGCCGCAGCGCGCAAGGCGTTCTGCGTGGCCTGCACTACCAGCTGCGCCAGGCGCAAGGCAAGCTGGTGCGCGTGGTGCGCGGAACGGTGTACGACGTGGCGGTGGACATCCGCAAGCAGTCGAAGACATTCGGCCAGTGGGTCGGGGCGGAGTTGAGCGAAGAGAACCAGCGCCAGATGTGGGTCCCACCGGGATTCGCGCACGGCTTCCTGGTGACCAGCGAATCGGCGGATTTTCTCTACAAGACGACCGACTACTACGCGCCGGAGTTCGAGCGCTGCATCGCCTGGAACGATCCCGAACTTGCGATTCCGTGGCCGCTCCAGGGTGTCGAGGCCAAGCTTTCCGGCAAGGATTCCGCCGCACCCCGTTTCGGCGATGCCGAAGTCTTCGAATAACGTTGCGGCCGCAGCGGTTGCGGCCTGCCACGGGCTGATCCGGGCGTTGTCCCGGATCAGGCCCCCTGCAGGACTTCCAGCAGTTCCGTCTCGATCGCGAGCTGCGCGCGGTTGCGCTGCAGGCTCGGGCCGTCTATCAGGAAGGTGTCTTCCACCCGCTCGCCCAGGGTGCTGATCTTGGCCAGCTGCAGGTTGAGCTGGTGCTTGGCCAGCACGCGGGCGATCGAATACAGCAGGCCGGCACGGTCGCTGGCGGAAATGCTCAGCAGCCAGCGCTGGGCGCGGTCGTCCGGCCGCAGCTCGACGCGCGGCGCGACGGGAAAGCTCCGGACCCGCCGGGACACGCGGCCACGGCTCGGGGCGGGCAGGGGGCCCGACTGCTGCAAGGCCTGCGGCAGGTCGGTCTGCACCATGCTGACCAGTTCGCGGTAGTGCTCGGGCAGCACCGAGGTGACCACCTGGAAGGTGTCCAGCGCATACCCGTCGCGGGCGGTGTGCACCTTGGCATCCAGGATGCTGAAGCCAGCCTGGTCGAAGTAGCCGCAGATGCGGGCGAACAGGTCGGGGGCGTCGGGCGTGTAGACCAGCACCTGCAGGCCCTCGCCGACCGTCGACAGCCGCGCCCGCACGATGCAGGCATCGGCGCCGGCCGCGGCCGGCCGGGGATCGCCGCGCACATGCCGCGACAGCTGCCGGGCATGCCAGGCGATGTCGGCCGCGTCGTGGCGCATGAAGTAGCGCACGTCCAGGGTGTCCCACAGCTTCTTGTGGGCCTCGTGCGGCTCGGCGTGCAGCGCCAGCAGCACCAGGGCCTCGCGCTTGCGCGATTCGATCAGCGCGGCCGGGTTGGGCGTCTGGCCGCCGAGGGCCCGCAGGGTGTAGCGGTACAGGTCCTCCAGCAGCTTGCCCTTCCAGGCGTTCCAGACCTTGGGACTGGTGCCCCGGATGTCGGCCACGGTGAGCAGGTAGAGCGCGGTGAGGTGGCGCTCGTCGCCGACCTTCTGCGCGAACGCGCTGATCACCGCCGGATCGCTCAGGTCGGATTTCTGCGCGATGTGGCTCATCGTCAGGTGCTCCTGCACCAGGAAGGCGATCAGGTCGGCGTCGTCCTGCTCGATGTCGTGGTCTTCGCAGAACTTGCGCACGTCGCGGGCGCCCAGTTCGGAATGGTCGCCGCCGCGGCCTTTCGCAATGTCGTGGAACAGCGCGGCGGTGTACAGGATCCACGGCTTGTCCCAGCCGGCCGCCAATTGCGAGCAGAACGGATATTCGTGCGCATGCTCGGCCATGAAGAAGCGCCGGGCGTTGCGCAGCACCATCAGGATGTGCTGGTCGACCGTGTAGACGTGGAACAGGTCGTGCTGCATCTGCCCGACGATGTGGCGGAACACCCGCAGGTAGCGGCCCAGCACCGAGGTCTGGTTCATCAGCCGGATCGCATGGGTGATGCCCACCGGCTGCTGCAGGATGGTGCGGAAGGTGGCGCGGTTGACCGGGTCGCGCCGGAACGACGCATCCATCGCATCGCGGGCGTTGTAGAGGGCGCGCAGCGTGCGGGCCGACAGGCCGCGCAGGCCGATGTGCGTCTCGTACAGCAGGAATGTTTCGAGGATCGCGTGCGGCTGGGTGCGGTAGAGGTCGTCGCTCGCCACCTCGATCATCCCGGCCTTCTCGTAGAAGCGCTCGTTGATCGGGATCAGCGCGTGGGTGGTCGGGTTGAGCCGCTCGCCGATGTTGAGCAGCAGGATCTGGCTCAGCTGCGTGACCGCCTTGGCCGCCCAGTAGTAGCGCCGCATCAGCGCCTCGCTGGCGCGGCGGGCCAGCCGGGTGCCGTCGGGTGCCAGCGACCGGTAGCCGAAGGATTCGGCGACCGCCGTCTGCAGGTCGAACACCAGCCGGTCTTCGCGGCGCTTGGCGATCAGGTGCAGCCGGGTGCGGATCAGGCTCAGCAGCGCCTCGTTGCGCTTGATCTGGCGCACCTCGAATGCGGTGGCCAGGCCGTTATGGGCCAGTGCGTCCCAGTTCTCTCCGTAGCCGGCCGCAGTGGACACCCACAGGATGCTCTGCAGGTCGCGCAGCCCGCCGGGCGATTCCTTGCAGTTGGGCTCCAGCGAGTAGGGCGTGTCCTCGAACTTGTGATGCCGCTGGCGCAGCTCCAGCATCTTGGCGGAGAAGAACGCCTGCGGATCGAGCGCTTCGCGGAACGCCTTGCGGAACCGGTGAAACAGGGTGGCGTCGCCGACGAGCCGGCGCGATTCGAGCAGCGAGGTCTGCACCGTCACGTCGCGGGCCGCCTCGTCCAGGCATTCGGCGGCGGTGCGCACGCTCGATCCGATCTCCAGGCCAGCGTCCCAGCAGCTGCCGATGAAGCCCTCGATCTTCAGCCGCAGCGCGTCGTCGGCATCGGGCTGGGTGCCGTCGGGCAGCAGCAGCAGCACGTCGATGTCGGAATGGGGAAACAGCTCTCCCCGGCCGTAGCCGCCGACAGCCAGCAACGCGAAGCTCTCGGGGAAGGCCGCCCGCGTCCACAGGGTGCCGAGCAGCTGGTCGGCCATCCGCGCCAACTGGCGCAAGACCGTGTGGATGCCGCGGGCGGTGGCGCCGCTGCGCTCGGCCGCGTCCAGCAGCGTCGCCTTCTTCTGGCGGTAGTCGTCGCGCAGCAGCGAAAGATCGGACATCGGGGAGGGGCTCCTGCCGGACACGTCGGGATCGGACGCGGGTTACGCGGCGAGGGCCGGCGTGCCGTGCACATCGGTGTAGAAGGCGGGCGGCGGCGGGCATTCGGCCGACAGGGTCAGCACCTCGCAGCCCGTCTCGGTGACCAACACCGTGTGCTCCCACTGGGCCGACAGGCTGTGGTCCTTGGTGACGATGGCCCAGCCGTCGTTGCCGAACTCCTTGACCTCGCGGCGGCCGGCGTTGAGCATCGGCTCGATGGTGAAGGTCATGCCGGGCTTGAGCTCCTCCAGCGTGCCGGGCTTGCCGTAGTGCAGCACCTGCGGTTCTTCGTGGAAGTTGCGGCCGATGCCGTGGCCGCAGAACTCGCGCACCACGCTGAAGCCGTGGCCCTCGGCGAACTTCTGGATCGCCGAGCCGATGTCGCCCAGCCGCGCACCGGGCCGGACCTTCATGATGCCGATCCAGAGCGATTCGAAGGTGATCGCGCTCAGCCGCCTGGCGGCGATGGAGGGCTCGCCCACCATGTACATCCGGCTGGTGTCGCCGTACCAGCCGTCCTTGATGACGGTGACGTCGACATTCATGATGTCGCCTTTCTTCAGCGGCTTGTCGTTGGGAATGCCGTGGCAGACCACGTGGTTCAGCGAGGTGCAGAGCGATTTCGGGTAGGGCGGATAGCCCGGCGGCTGGTAGCCGAGCGTGGCCGACACGCTGCCCTGCCGTGCCATGCACTCCGCGGCGAGCCGGTCGATCTCGTTGGTGGTGACGCCCGGCTTCACATGCGGCGCGAGGTAGTCCAGCACTTCGGCGGCAAGGCGGCAGGCGACGCGCATGCCTTCGATTTCCTGGGCGTTCTTGTAGGTGATGCTCATCCGGGAATTATCCCATCGGCTCTCCAGGCCGTGCCGCCGCAGGGGTGCCGGCCCGGGCGCCGGGCGGGTGGCGCCGCTTTAGAATCCGGGGTTTCCCGGAGCAGCCCGCGCCCGCCCCATCCAGCGGCGGTCGCGCGGCGCCCGTCCTGCTTCTCGCACCCGCAGACATCCAACAGGCCGCCCCCGTGACCTTGCCCACCCCGACCCCGCTCGCCATCACTTCCTTCGACGGCGGCAACGCGCTGAGCGAATTCCGCGTCCGCCAGCTGCTGCCGCGCCTGCAGGCGGTGCATCCGCGCATCGACGGCATCTCGGCCCGCTTCGTGCACCTGGTGCTGTCGGATGCTGCGCCAGGCGCCGACGACCATGCCCGCCTGGCGGCCCTGCTGACCTACGGCGACCCGTACGCCGCGCCGGCCGGCGCCGACAGGCCGGGCCAGGGCACGACCATCGTCGTGGCGCCACGCCTGGGCACCGTGTCGCCCTGGGCCTCCAAGGCCACCGACATCGCGCACAACTGCGGCCTGGCGGTGCGCCGGGTCGAGCGCATCGTCGAATACCGCGTCCATCTGAAGCAGCCGCTGCTCGGCAAGGCGACGCTGGACGACGGCCAATCGGTGGCGCTGGCCGGGTTGCTGCACGACCGGATGACCGAGTCGGTCTTCTTCGACCGGGCCGAGGCCGCCGCGCTGTTCACCGAATTGCAGGCCGCGCCGATGGAGCAGGTCGACGTGCTGGGCGGCGGCCGTGCCGCGCTGGTGGCGGCCAACGCCACCTTCGGCCTGGCCCTGGCCGAAGACGAGATCGACTACCTGGTCGATGCCTTCACCGGGCTGCAGCGCAACCCGACCGACGTCGAGCTGATGATGTTCGCCCAGGCCAACAGCGAGCACTGCCGCCACAAGATCTTCAACGCCCAGTTCGTGATCGACGGCCAGCCGCAGCCCGACAGCCTGTTCGGCATGATCCGCAACACCCACAAGCTGCACCCCGCGCATACGGTGGTGGCGTACTCCGACAACGCCTCGGTGATGGAAGGCCATACCGTCGAGCGATTTCTGGCGAAAAGTGCCTCTGGCCAGGACGGTGCGCCGGCCTACAGCTACCAAAAAGATAGCAATCTGCAGCATGTGCTGATGAAGGTGGAGACGCACAACCACCCGACCGCCATCTCGCCGTACCCCGGTGCCTCGACCGGCGCCGGCGGCGAGATCCGCGACGAAGGCGCCACCGGCCGAGGCTCCAAGCCCAAGGCCGGCATGACCGGCTTCACCGTCTCCAAACTCTGGCCGGGCGACGACGACTTCGGCCGGCCGGCGCACATCGCCAGCCCGCTGCAGATCATGACCGAGGGCCCGCTGGGCGGCGCCGCGTTCAACAACGAGTTCGGCCGGCCCAACCTGCTGGGTTATTTCCGCGAGTACGAGCAGACGGTCGCGAGCGACATCGACACCGTCCGCCGCGGCTACCACAAGCCGATCATGATCGCGGGCGGCCTGGGCACGATCGACGCGGCCCTCACGCAGAAGATCGAATTCCCCGCCGGATCGCTGCTCATCCAGCTGGGCGGCCCCGGCATGCGCATCGGCATGGGCGGCAGCGCCGCCAGCTCGATGGCCACCGGCGCCAATGCGGCCGAACTGGATTTCGATTCGGTCCAGCGCGGCAATCCCGAGATCGAGCGCCGTGCGCAGGAGGTCATCAACCACTGCTGGCACCTGGGCGCCGAGAACCCGATCCTGGCGATCCACGACGTGGGCGCCGGCGGCTTGTCGAACGCCTTCCCGGAGCTGACCAACGATGCCGGCCGCGGCGCGCGCTTCGACCTGCGGGCGGTGCCGCTGGAGGAATCCGGACTGGCGCCCAAGGAAATCTGGTCCAACGAGAGCCAGGAGCGCTACGTGCTGGCGATCGCACCCGAATCGCTGGCCCGGTTCCAGGCCTTCTGCGAGCGCGAGCGTTGCCCGTTCGCGGTGGTGGGCGTGGCGACCGACGCCCGCCAGCTCGTCGTCGGCGACCACGTTCCCCTGTCCGAAAGCCCCCTGCCGCCAGCGGGCGAGGGCGCCCCGGCCTGGGCCGTCGACATGCCGATGAACGTCCTCCTCGGCAAGCCTCCCAAGATGCTGCGCGATGTGAAAACCGTGCAACGCAGCTTCCGGCCGCTGGAGCTGACCGGCGTCGCCCTGCAGGACGCGGCCATCGCGGTGCTCTCGCACCCCACGGTCGCCTCCAAGCGCTTCCTGATCACCATCGGCGACCGTACCGTCGGCGGCCTGACCCACCGCGACCAGATGGTCGGCCCGTGGCAGGTGCCGGTGGCCGATTGCGCGGTCACGCTGGCCGACTACGCCGGTTTCGCGGGCGAGGCGATGGCGATGGGCGAGCGCACCCCGCTGGCCGCGCTGGACGCGCCCGCATCGGGCCGGATGGCGGTGGCGGAGGCGATCACCAACCTGCTGGCCGCCCCGATCGAGCTGCCGCGGGTCAAGCTCTCGGCCAACTGGATGGCCGCCTGCGGCGAGCCCGGCGAAGACGCGGCGCTCTACGCGACGGTGAAGGCCGTCGGCCTGGAGCTGTGCCCCGCGCTGGGCGTGTCGATCCCGGTGGGCAAGGATTCGCTGTCGATGCGTACCCAGTGGCAGGACGGCGGCACCGCCAAGAAGGTCACCTCGCCGGTCAGCCTGATCGTGTGCGCCTTCGCCACCCTGGCCGACGTGCGCGGCACGCTCACGCCGCAGCTCGACGCGGCCGAGGCCGACACCACCCTGGTGCTGGTCGACCTGGGCCGTGGCCGGCACCGCATGGCCGGCTCGATCCTGGCGCAGACCCTCTCGCAGACCGGCTGCCCGGTGCAGGACGGCGTGCCCGACCTGGACGATCCGCAGGATCTGGTGAACCTCGTCGCGGCGGTCAATGCACTGCGCACCGAAGGCAAGCTGCTGGCCTACCACGACCGCAGCGACGGCGGCCTGTTCGCCGCCGCGGTCGAGATGGCCTTCGCCGGCCATGTGGGCGTGGCGCTCAACGTGGACCTGCTGGTGACCGAGGGCGACGGCATCTCCGACAGCCGCGCCGAATACGGCGACGCCAAGAACTGGGCCGGCCAGGTGAGCGCCCGGCGCGAGGAACTGACCCTCAAGGCGCTGTTCAGCGAAGAGCTGGGCGTGCTGCTGCAGGTGCGCACCGCGGACCGCGACGCGGTCATGCAGGCCCTGCGCGTCCACGGTTTGTCGAAGCACAGCCATTTCGTCGGCAAGACCCGGCCTGCCAGCTCGCCGATGGAAGCCGGCAAGGGCAAGCTCGAAGTCTGGCGCGACGCCAAGTCGGTGTTCAGCGCCACGCTGGCCGACCTGCACCAGGTGTGGGACGCCGTCAGCTGGAAGATCTGCGCCGAGCGCGACAACCCGGCCTGCGCCGATGCCGAGCATGCCGCCGCCGGCGATCCGGCCGACCCGGGCCTGCACTGGCATGTGCCGGCCGCGGCGCTCGCGCCCCAGGCACCGGCCATCGTCGGCACCGCCCGGCCACGCGTGGCGATCCTGCGGGAGCAGGGCGTCAACTCCCATACCGAAATGGCCTATGCCTTCGACGCGGCCGGCTTCGAATCGGTCGACGTGCACATGACCGACCTGCAATCGGGCCGTGCTGCGCTGTCCGACTTCCGCGGCGTGGTCGCCTGCGGCGGATTCAGTTATGGCGACACGCTGGGCGCCGGCATCGGCTGGGCCCGCAGCATCACCTTCAACCCGCAGCTGGCAGACCAGTTCGCCGCCTTCTTCGGCCGCACCGACACCTTCGGCCTGGGCATCTGCAACGGCTGCCAGATGTTCGCCGAGCTGGCCGACATCATCCCCGGTGCCGCTGCCTGGCCGCGTTTCACCACCAACCAGAGCGAGCGCTTCGAGGCCCGCCTGGCGATGGTCGAGGTGCTTGAGTCGCCCAGCGTCTTCCTGCAGGGCATGGCCGGCTGGCGGCTGCCGATCGCGGTGGCGCACGGCGAGGGCTACGCCAACTTCGCGCGCCGGGGCGACCCGGCCACCGCGCTGGCCGCGCTGCGCTTCGTCGACAACGCCGGCCAGGCCACCGAGCGCTATCCGTTCAACCCCAACGGCAGCGCCGGCGGCCTGACCGGCGTGACCACGCCCGACGGCCGCTTCACCGCGCTGATGCCGCACCCCGAGCGGGTGTTCCGCAACATCCAGATGAGCTGGACCGGTGGCGACGCCGCGGCGCCGAGCCCGTGGCTGCAGCTGTGGCACAACGCGCGGCGCTGGGTCGGCTAGCGCGGACGACGCGGCCTGCGCCAGGGCCGATGCTTGCAGCGGGCTGACGCCAGGGAGCCGATACGCGCCGATGGCTGACAGGCGGCCGACCGCACCGCGGTTCTAATCCCGCGTCGAACCCCGTCAACCCGGCGCACCGCCCTGCCGCTGCGCCCTCCCACAAGGAAACTCCCCATGGCCGGAGCCAGTCTGCTCACCCTGCTCGACGACATCGCCGCGATGCTCGACGACGTCGCGCTGATGACCAAGGTGGCCGCCAAGAAATCGGCCGGCGTGCTGGGCGACGATTTGGCGCTCAACGCCCAGCAGGTCTCCGGCGTGCAGGCGGCACGAGAGCTGCCGGTGGTCTGGGCGGTGGCGAAGGGCTCGATGCGCAACAAGGCGATCCTGGTCCCCGCGGCCCTGGCGATCAGCGCGTTCGCACCCTGGCTGGTCACGCCGCTGCTGATGCTCGGCGGCGCCTTCCTGTGCTACGAGGGCGTCGAGAAGCTGGTCCACGTGGCCCGGCACCGCCGCGGTTCCAATGCACACGCGGCAGAGGGCGCCACGGCAGCCCACGCCGCTGCGGCCCCGGCTGCGCTGGCGCACGGCGCGGCGAATGACTCCAAGGTCAACCTCGCGAGCGACGACCAGCCCCTGCTGATGGAGAAGGAAAAAGTTCAGGGCGCGATCCGCACCGATTTCATCCTGTCAGCCGAGATCATCGCGATCACCCTGGGCGCCGTGGCCGGAGCCCCGTTCGTTCAGCAACTGGCGGTACTGGTGGGCATCGCGGTCGCGATGACCGTCGGCGTGTACGGCCTGGTGGCCGGCATCGTGAAGCTGGACGACCTGGGCCTGTACCTGAGCCAGCGCGCCAGCGCGGCGGCCCAGGGTGCCGGCCGCACGATCCTGGCGGCGGCGCCGTACCTGATGAAGGCGCTGTCGATCGCCGGCACCGCGGCCATGTTCCTGGTGGGCGGCGGCATTCTGGTGCACGGCGTGCCGGCGCTGCACCACATGGTCGAGGGCTGGGGTGCGTCCGGCGGCATCGCCTCGGTGTTGCCGATGCTGGGCAACGCGGCCATCGGCGCGGTGGCTGGCGCCATCGTGCTGGCGGCCGTCACCGGCATCCAGAAACTGCGCAAGCGCGCCTGATGCGGCGCTCTGCAGAAGTCCCGGGCGGCGGGGCAGGGCTGCTGCTCTAGACTCGTCCGCCATGGACACTGTTGCCCGCTATGAACGCGTCGACGCACTGCGCGGCCTCGCCGTGGTGTGGATGACGGCGTTTCATTTCTGCTTCGACCTCAACTACCACGGCTTCTGGCGCCAGAACTTCCTGGGCGATCCGGTCTGGACGGCGCAGCGTACCGCCATCGTCAGCCTGTTCCTGTTCTGCGCGGGCCTGGGCCAGGCGATCGCGGTGAAGCACGGGCAGGGCTGGCCGCGTTTCTGGCGGCGGTGGGCCCAGGTGGCCGTGTGCGCGGTGTTGGTCACGGCCGGCTCGTACTGGATGTTTCCCAGGACGTTCATCTACTTCGGTGTACTGCACGGCGTGGCGGCGATGCTGATCGTCGCCAGGCTCACGGCGGGGGCGGGCGGCTGGTTATGGCCGATGGGAGCGCTGGCGATCGCATTGCCGCCGGTCGGTGCCGCGTTGCTCGAAGGTTCAGCCTGGAGCGCGGTGTTCAACGGTCGGTCCTTGAACTGGCTCGGACTGGTCACGCAGAAGCCCGCGACCGAAGATTACGTACCGATGCTGCCGTGGATCGGCGTCGTGTGGTGGGGTATGGCGGCCGGCCAGTGGGTCATGTCCCGACGGCCTGGGTGGATGATGGGGAGCGCTGCGCCGGGTGCTCGCAACGCGGCTAGCCCACTGGCGTGGCTGGGGCGGCACAGCTTGCCTTGGTACATGCTGCACCAGCCCGTGTTGCTGGGGCTGGTGGGTCTGGCGGCTTCGTTGCGCTAACTTTTGGATCGAATGATGCTGTGGTCGGCTTGCGGAGACGATGTTTAGCTATTGAATTGATAGCGTAAGGATTGGCAGGCAGCGATTGTCGGGCAGCGTGTGACGCCGTTGCGCTGATAGTTGGGTGGGTCGGTTCAGCCGTGCTTGCGCGGCGCTGGGGGCCGTGATCGCCGGGTAACCCCCTCCGCGAATGTCCCCCGCCTTCGGCTCCTCCTTTATTTCGCTGCGGGGGTCACCCGACACTCCCGGCCCTGGACGCGTCGCGTCGTGCGGGTCGAATCAGTGACTGGCGCTGTTCGCTGGTACCGTGTGTGCATCGACGTCTATCGAAGCAAGCAGTGCCCATCGCAAGCGCCCGCCTCACCACCGTCGATCAAGCACCCGAAAGGGATCGTGCCGATGGCGTGCTCTGCGCAGCGAAATAAAGGAGGAGCTGCGGGCGCAGCCCGTTGCGGGGGACATTCGCGGAGCAGAGTACGCCGTCGGCGCGAGTCCGGACCAAGCCCACAAGACAATACTCGCTCTGGCAATCCCAGAACCGCCAAATCCAAAAACGAAAAACGGCCCCGAAGGACCGCTCCAAACCGGCACCCCGAAAGGCCCGACCAGAAAAACCGAAAGACCGATTACTCGACCTTGGCCTTCGCGCGCAGCTCTTCCTGGTACTTGGCGAGCTTCTGGCCTTGCAGTTGCTGCATCAGCTGCGGCTTGACTTCGTCGAACGACGGCAGCTTGGCTTCGCGGGTGTCGTCCAGGCGGATGACGTGGTAGCCGAACTGGCTCTTGACCGGTGTGTCGGTGACCTGGCCCTTCTTGAGCTTGACCAGGGCTTCGGTGAACTCCTGCACGTAGCTGCTAGGGTTGGCCCAGTCAAGCTCGCCGCCGTTGGCGCCGGAGCCGGTGTCCTTGGATTGCTTCTTGGCGATGTCCTCGAACTTGGCACCCTTCTTCAGGCGGGCGATGATGTCCTTGGCGTCGCTTTCCTTCTCGACCAGGATGTGGTGGGCCTTGTATTCCTTGCCGCCGTTGGCTGCGACGACCTTGTCGTACTCGGCCTTGGCTTCCGCATCGGTCACCGGGTTCTTGGCGACCCAGCCGGCGAACAGGTCACGGATCAGCACGGTCTGGCGGGCCAGTTCCATCTGGTTCTTGAAGTCTTCGGTGCCTTCCAGGCCCTGCTTCTGCGCTTCCTGCAGGAACACTTCCCGGGCGATGACCTCGTCCTTGATCTGCTGCTCCACCTCAGGCGTGATCGGGCGGCCCGACTTGGCGACCTGCTGGCTCAGCACGTCGGCGCGCGACTTGGGCACGGCCTTGCCGTTGACCACGGCGATGTTCTGGGCGAAGGCCGGCAGGGCCAGGGCGGCTGCGACGGCGACGAGCGCCAGGCGGGACGTACGGTTTTTTTGCATGGTTGTTTCCTCGAAAGTCCTGGAATGATGGGAAGGGATTGGAGGGGTCCGCGAGCGCCGCAAGCGCGGCAGCGGGAAATGCCGCGAGGGCAGGGAACGAGGGAAGTTGGTGCCTCAGGAGGTTTCGATCGCCAGCGCATGCACGCCCTGGTCGATGAAATCGCGCAGCGCATCATACACAAGGCGATGTTGCGCCACGCGGGCCTTGCCGGCGAAGAGCGGCGTGGCGATCCGCACCCGGAAGTGGGTGCCGAACCCGGTGCCGTTGGCGCCGGAATGGCCTGCGTGGGCGGCGCTTTCGTCGATCACCTTGAGCGCGGTCGGTGCGAGCCGCGAGGCCAGGCGTTCGTGGATCGCGTCTGCCGTCAGGACGAGGGTGGCGCTCATTTCGCGGCCTCCTCGGTATTCATGAACCGGCTCAGGTACAGGGCCTGCACCACCACGAACACGGCCATCAGGCCCATGCCGCCGAAGAGCTTGAAGTTGACCCAGGTGTCCAGGTCGTAGTTGTAGGCCACCCATAGGTTGAGGCAGCCCATCACCGCGAAGAACCCGACCCAGCTCCAGCAGGCGGTGCGCCAGGCGCTGTCGGGCAGCTGCATCTGGGCGCCCATCAGCGACTTGATGAAATTCTTCTTGAAGAAGAGCTGGCCGATGGCCAGGGCGCCGCCCATGAGCCAGTACAGCACCGTCGGCTTCCACATGATGAAGGTCTCGTCGTGGGCCAGCAGCGTGGCACCGCCGAAGAGCACGATCACCCCCAGGCTCATCCACTGCATCGGCTCGACCTTGCCGTTGCGCCAGCGCAGGTAGCCGATCTGCAGGACCGTGGCCGCGATCGCGATGCCGGTCGCAACGTAGATCCCCCAGATCTTGAAGGCAACGAAGAACAGGATGATGGGAAAGAAATCGATCAGCAGTTTCATGCGGTCGCGCCGTGGTCCGGCGATGCGTGGTGCGAAGGCGCGATTGTCGCGCCCCCTGCGGAGCCTCGGCTCAGGTGCCCGAAGCCGGGGTGAAGTCGAGCGAGGCCGAGTTCATGCAGTAGCGCAGGCCGGTGTCGGTCGGGCCGTCCGGAAAGACGTGGCCCAGGTGGGCGCCGCACTGGGCGCAGACCGTCTCGGTGCGCACCATGCCGTGGCTGCGGTCGACGATCTCGCGGATCGCGCCGGGCACGGCCTTGGAGAAGCTGGGCCAGCCGCAGCCGGCGTCGAACTTGGTGTGCGAGTCGAACAGCGTATTGCCGCAGCAGACGCAGTGGTAGCTGCCGTCGGCCCACACCGCGTTGTACTTGCCGGTGAAGGGCCGCTCGGTCGCGGCGTGGCGGGTGATCTCGAAGGCGCCGCGTTCGGCGCCCTTCTGTGCGAGCAGTTCCTTCCACTCGGCATCGGTCTTCTGTACGGCAGTGGCAACGTGTTCGGTCATGAGGAGCAGCTGATTTCTATGGAAGAGGCCCAATCGGGGGGGAAGCCGGCATATGCGTCGAAGCCCGGATGTTCGTCACATGGGGCGGCCAGCAGCCGGCGCAAGGTATGGACTTCCGAGAAGTCTTTTAGTTTCGCCTGCCGGATCGCCTGCTCGCCCAGGTGGTTGCGCAGGACGAACCTGGGATTGGTTTTGAGCATCGATTCGCCTGCCAGTCCGCGGTCCGCGCCGGCCAGGCGCTCCGAATACTGTAGCAACCAGGCATCGAACCGCACACGGTCGATGACCATATCCTGCACCGGCGCATCGGTGGCGCCGGTAACGTGGTGCGACAGGCGGCGCCAGAAGATGGTCCAGTCGGTCCGCTCGGCGGCCAGGAGCTTGAGCAGGCGGTCTATCAGGTCTGCGTCCGTTTCCCGGGCGTCCGTCAGCCCCAGCTTGGCACGCATGCGGCCGAGATAGGCCGCCGGGAACGCGCCGCGGTAGCTTTCCAGCGCTTCCAGCGCGATCTTTTCGGCGTCGATCAGCGGCATCAGCGCCTGGCCCAGGCAGAAGAGGTTCCAGTAGGCGATATTGGGCTGCTGGTTGTAGGCGTAGCGGCCCTGGGTGTCGCTGTGGTTGCAGATGTGCGCCGGGTCGAAGCCGTCGAGGAACTGGAACGGCCCGTAGTCGATGGTCAGGCCCAGGATGCTCATGTTGTCGGTGTTCATCACGCCGTGGCAGAACCCGACGGCCTGCCACTGCGCCACCATCTCGGCGGTGCGCAGGGACACCGCCTTCAGCATCGCCGCATAGGGGTTGCCGCCCAGGTCGACACCGCCCCGGCATTCGGGGTAGTGCCGGTCGATCACATGGTCGGCAAGGCGGCGCAGGTCGTCGATCTGGCCCCGGGCCGCGAAATGCTCGAAATGGCCGAAGCGCACGAAGCTCGGCGCCACCCGCGCCACGATGGCGGCGGTCTCGGTGGTTTCGCGCCGTACCGGCGTGTCGGAGCCGACGATGCACAGCGCGCGGGTCGTCGGAATGCCCAGGCCGTGCATCGCCTCGCTGCACAGGAACTCGCGGATGCTTGAGCGCAGCACCGCGCGGCCGTCGCCGCCGCGGGAGTAGGGCGTGGGGCCGGCGCCCTTCAACTGGATCTCCAACCCGGATGCCGTCTGCCCCAGCGTCAGCGCGCGGCCGTCGCCCAGCTGCCCGGCCCAGACGCCGAACTGGTGGCCGCTGTAGACGGTGGCGTAGGAGGCGGTTCCGGCCGCGGGCCGGTTGCCGGCGAACACGTCCAGCACCGCGGGGTCGTCGAGCGCACCCGGCGCCAGGCCGACCAGCGCAGCGACTGCGGGGCTGGCGTCGACCAGGTAGGGCGGTGCGACCGGGCGTGCGGGAAGTCGGGTGAGGAAGTCGGTGCCGAGCGCTGCGAAACCGGGCTGCCAGGCCAGTCCCAGGTCGATCGCGCCTGCGGACAACGCCTCGGCGCGGTAGGAGATGCCGGCGGGGGAATCGGCAGGGGAATCGGCGGTCGAGGATGTCATCGTTTTATTGTCCCGCACGCATCCATCACGCGTCCGCATGAGGGCAATCCCGTAAGAAGGCCCATGTTGCGCTGCGCAATACTGGTCGCCCGTTGCGCCCGCAACCCACCACCAACGCCATTCAGCCAAAGGACCGTCCATGCTGGGCCTCATGCAAAGCCAACCCCTGCTCATCTCGTCGCTGCTCGAGTTCGCCGAACGCCACCACGGCGACGGCGAGATCGTCTCGCGCCGAGTGGAGGGCGACCTGCACCGCTACACCTACCGCGACCTGGCCCTGCGCGCACGCCAGGTAGCGCGCGCCCTCGACGCGGAAGGCCTGCCGGCCTCGACCCGCGTGGCCACGCTGGCCGTCAACGGTTACCGCCACCTGGAGCTGTACTACGGAGTGAGCGGCTCCGAGCGGGTGCTGCACACGGTCAACCCGCGGCTGCACCCCGACCAGATCGCCTGGATCGCCGGCCATGCAGAAGACCGGATCCTGTTCTTCGACCTGTGCTTCCTGCCGATCGTGCAGGCGGCGCACGCCAAGTGCGGCACCGTCAAGAAGTGGATCGCCCTGTGCGACGCCGACCGGCTGCCGCAGGACAGCGGCATCCCGGGCCTGGAGAGCTACGAGGCCTGGATCGGTGCCCAGCCGGCCACCTACGACTGGCCGACCATCGACGAGAACACCGCCTCCAGCGTCTGCTACACCAGCGGCACCACCGGCAATCCGAAGGCCGTCATGTACAGCCACCGCTCCAGCGTGCTGCATGCGTACGGCTCGGCCCTGCCCGACGTGATGGCGCTCTCGGCGCGCGATGCGGTGCTGCCGGTGGTGCCGATGTTCCACGTCAACGCCTGGGGCATCCCGTACTCGGCCCTGCTCACCGGCTGCAAGCTGGTGTTCCCCGGCGCGGCGCTGGACGGCAAATCGGTCTACGAGCTGATCGAGGCGGAGGGCGTGACCTTCGCCGCCGGCGTGCCGACGGTCTGGCAGATGCTGCTCGGCCACATGAAGCCGCAGGGCCTGCGTTTCTCGACGCTCAAGCGCACGGTGATCGGCGGCTCGGCCTGCCCGCCGGCCATGATCACCGCCTTCCAGGACGACTACGGCGTGGAGGTGCTGCACGCCTGGGGCATGACCGAGCTGTCGCCGCTCGGCACGCTCTGCACCCTGAAGAACAAGCACCTGGCCCTGCCGGCCGAGGAGCAGATGAAGATCCGCATGAAGCAGGGCCGCGCGATCTTCGGTGTCGACATGAAGATTGTCGACGGCGACGGAAACGAGCAGCCGTGGGACGGTCGCACCTACGGCGACCTGTACGTGCGCGGGCCGTGGACGGTCGGCTCCTACTACGGCGGCGACGCCAGTCCGCTGGTGCCGGATGCCCAGGGCCGCGGCTGGTTCCCCACCGGCGACGTGGCCACCATCGACCCCGACGGCTACATGCAGATCACCGACCGCAGCAAGGACGTGATCAAGTCGGGCGGCGAGTGGATCAGTTCGATCGACATCGAGAACATCGCGATGTCGCATCCCTCGGTCGCGATCGCCGCCTGCATCGGCATGCCGCACCCCAAGTGGGACGAGCGGCCGATCGTGGCGGTGGTGCTGCGTCCGGGCGCGGTGGTCACGCGGGAGGAACTGCTGCAGTTCTACGAGGGCAAGACCGCCAAGTGGCAGGTGCCCGACGACGTGGTCTTTGTCGGCGCGATACCGCTGGGAGCCACCGGCAAGATGCTGAAGACCCGGCTGCGCGAGCAACTGGCCGATTACCGGCTGCCGGGCGCCTGATCGCGGCGCGCGCGGGTGGGTCGCCAGCGTTACAGCACGGTCGTTCGCTTAGGGGCATTCCCTGTGCGGCCGGCCGGCCAAGCTTTGTAAGCTGGCCGCGTCGAGTCCATACAACCACAGGAGACAAACCATGCGTCCGATTCCTTCCCTGCTTGCGTTCTGCATGATGGCGGCGAGCACCGGTGCCGCGTTCGCGCAGAGCGGCCAGACCGTCAAGATCGCATGGCTCGACCCGCTGTCGGGCCTGATGGCCGCGGTCGGCACCAACCAGCTCAAGAGCTTCCAGTTCCTGGCCGAGGAGTTCAACAAGAAGAACGCCGCCGGTGTGAAGTACGAGATCATCGGCATCGACAACAAGCTGAGCCCGCAGGAGACCACCAGCGCGCTGCGCTCGGCGATGGACCAGGGCGCCCGTTACGTGGTGCAGGGCAACGGATCGGGCCCGGCACTGGCGATCATGGACGCGCTGGAGAAGCACAACGCCCGCAATCCCGGCAAGGAAGTGCTGTTTCTCAACTACGCCGCGGTCGACCCGGACCTTACCAACAGCAAGTGCAGCTACTGGCACTTCCGCTTCGACGCCGACACCTCGATGAAGATGGAGGCGCTGACCACCTACATGAAGGACCAGCCCGAGATCAAAAAGGTCTACCTGATCAACCAGAACTACTCGCACGGCCAGCAGGTGTCGAAGTTCGCCAAGGAGAACCTGAAGAACAAGCGGCCCGACGTCGAGATCGTGGGCGACGACCTGCATCCGCTGGCCCAGGTGCGCGACTTCTCCCCCTACATCGCCAAGATCAAGCAATCGGGCGCCGACTCGGTCATCACCGGCAACTGGGGATCCGACCTGGCGCTGCTGATCAAGGCCAGCAACGACGCGGGCCTGAACGTCAAGTTCTACACCTACTACGCGGTCACCACCGGCACCCCGACCGCCATGGGTGCCGCGTCCGACGGCAAGGTCTATGCGGTGGGCTACGGCCACTACAACATGGGCGGCGAGATCCAGAAGCTGGCCGACCAGTACAAGGCCAAGTTCAACGACGACCTCTACACCACCGACATCTACACCGTCTATGCCGCCCTGACCGAGGCTTTCGTGCGCACCAAGTCGACCGACCCGGTCAAGGTGGCCGCCGCGATGGAGGGCATGAAGTTCAAGAGCTACAACGGCGACGTCGAGATGCGCAAGAACGACCACCAGCTGCAGCAGGGCCTCTACATCTCGCGCTGGGAAAAGGCGGGCGGCAAGTACCCCTACAGCCCCGAGAACACCGGCTACACCCTGGCCCCGGTGAAATACTACGAAGCTTACGTGGCCAGCACGCCGTCGTCGTGCCAGATGAAGCGCCCGTCCTGAGCGCCGCCTGAACCACCCGGCCCGCCAGGGCCGGCGTCGGCTCCCGGGGCGCGCGCCTTGCGCTCCGGGCCTCCCATCCTGCTCCACACCGGACGCCCACGGCGCTCCCATCACCGATGAATGCAGAGTTCTTCGTCATCTCGCTGCTCAACGGCGTGAGTTATGGCCTGCTGCTGTTCATGCTGAGCTCGGGCCTGACCCTGATCTTCAGCATGATGGGCGTGCTCAATTTCGCGCACACCAGCTTCTACATGCTGGGCGCGTACCTGGCGTATTCCATCTCGCAGGTGGTCGGCTTCTGGCCGGCGCTGGTGCTGGCTCCGCTGGCGGTCGGCCTGCTGGGCGCCGCCTTCGAGCGCTACTGCCTGCGCCGGGTGCACAAGTTCGGCCACGTGCCCGAACTGCTGATCACCTTCGGCCTGTCGTACCTGATCCTGGAGCTGGTGCAGCTGATCTGGGGCCGCTCCACCGTGCCCTACGGCCTGCCGACGCAGCTGCAGGGGCCGCTCTTCACCCTCTACGGCACGCAGTTTCCCAAGTCGCGCTCCTTCATCATGCTGGTGGCACTGCTGATGCTCGCGTCGGTCTGGTTGCTGCTGACCCGCACCCGGATCGGCCTGGTGATCCAGGCCGCGCTCAAGCATCCCGACATGGTCGAGGCGCTGGGCCACAACGTGCCGCGGGTCTTCATGATGGTCTTCGGCGGCGGCGCGGCGCTCGCGGGCCTGGCCGGCGTGATCGGCGGCAACACCTACGTGACCGAGCCGGCGATGGCGGCCTCGGTCGGCTCGATCATCTTCGTGGTGGTGGTCGTCGGCGGCATGGGTTCCCTGGCGGGGGCGTTCCTGGCATCGCTGCTGATCGGGCTGCTGCAGACCTTCGCGGTGGCGCTCGACTGGTCGATGGCCGGCGGCCTGCGCAACCTGGGCATGGCGGTGACCGACCAGACCTTCGGCTGGCCGCTGCTGCGGCTGACCGTGTCGCAGGTGGCGCCGATCCTGCCCTACCTGCTGCTGGTACTGATGCTCATCTTCCGCCCCAAGGGCCTGCTCGGCACTCGGGAGGACTAGGCATGACCCCCAGTCTCCGCGCACTGCGTGTCGCTGCGCCAACCCCCTTGCAGGGGGCGACACCGGTGGCCCGGCGAAGCCGGATCCACGGTGTTTCCGGCCGCGCCGCATCCATACACACAGATCGCGCAGCAGCGTGACGGGAATAATCTGAGATGACAACTGTTTCGACCCACTACCGCTTCCGTCCGCTCAACATCGGCCGCTTCGTGGTGTGGAGCCTGTTCGCGGCGGCACTGGTCGTAGCGCCGATGCTGTTCACCAGCAGCCTGGCGCTGACGATGCTCTCGCAGATCGGCTACCTGATCATCATCTGCCTGTCGTACAACATGCTGCTGGGGCAGGGCGGCATGCTGAGCTTCGGCCATGCGGTCTACACCGGCATGGGCTCCTTCATCGCGGTGCATGCGATGAACGCCGCGGCACGCGAAGGCGGCTTCCACGTGCCGCTGGTGTTGGTGCCGGTCGCGGGCGGGCTGGCCGGGCTGGCGGTGGCGGTGCTGCTGGGCTACGTGACCACCAAGAAGTCGGGCACGACCTTCGCGATGATCACCCTGGGCATCGGCGAGCTGGTCGCGTCGATGGCGCTGATGTTCCCCGAGTTCTTCGGCGGGGAGGGCGGCATCACCACCAACCGCGTCTACGGCGCCAAGTTCCTCGGCTGGGACTTCGGGCCGCAGATGCAGGTGTACTACCTGATCGCCGCCTACTGCTTCGTCTGCACCGGGCTGATGTTCGCCTTCACCGGCACGCCGCTCGGCCGCATGCTCAACGCGGTTCGGGACAACCCGGAGCGGGTCGAGTTCATCGGCTACAGCACCCGGCACGTGCGCTATTTCGCGTTCATCATCGCCGGCTTCTTCGCCGGCGTGGGCGGCGGGCTGGCGGCTATCAACTTCGAGATCGTCACCGCGGCCGACAGCGTGAGCGTGGTGCGCTCGGGCGGCTACCTGCTGTTTACCTTCCTGGGCGGCGCCACCTTCTTCTTCGGGCCAATCATCGGCGCGGTTCTGCTGGTGCTGGCCTCGGTGCTGCTGTCGGAGCTGACCAAGGCCTGGCTGCTCTACCTGGGCATCGCCTTCCTGATCATGGTGATGTATGCGCCCGGCGGCATCGCCAGCCTGGTGATGCTCAACCTGCGGATGGCGCGCTACGGCCGGCTGAGGCCGCTGCTGCCGCACTACGCGGCGCTGCTGGCGGCGATCGTGGTCGCGGTGGCGGGCGGTGCGGCGATGGTCGAGATGCTCTACCACCTGCAGCTCAATGCCGCCGTGGGCCCGCAGCTTGCCTACATGGGCCTGACGCTGCAGGCCGACCGGCCGACGACCTGGCTGGGGGCCGGCGCCTTGTTCGTCGCCGGTGCCGCACTCTTCGAATGGGCCCGCCGGCGCTTCGTCCGGGCCTGGGACGTGGCGCAGGAATCGGTCGAGAAGCAGAGCCGGGGAGCCGCGGCATGAACCCGCGCCCGGCCGTTGCGAAAAAAGCGCGCGCCGCAGCGCGCAGCACGGAGGTTGTCCAATGAGCGCCGTCATGACCGAAAACACCCGCGCGGTCGCCCATCCCGAGGCCACGCCGCCCGCCGTCGAGCTGCGCGACCTGCGCAAGAGCTTCGGCCGCACCGACATCATCCGGGGCGCCAACCTGTCGGTCGCGGCGGGAGAGCGGGTGGCGATCATCGGGCCCAACGGCGCCGGCAAGTCGACGCTCTTCAACCTGATCAGCGGCCGCCTGGTGCCCAGCAGCGGCGAGATCCGCCTGCACGGCAAGCGGATCGAGGGCCGGGCGCCCTACGAGATCAACCGCATGGGCCTGGCCCGCAGCTTCCAGATCACCAACATCTTCCCCAAGCTGAGCGTGTTCGAGAACCTGCGCTGCGGCGTGCTCTGGAGCCTGGGCTACCGCTACACCTTCCTGCGCTTCCTCTCGGGCCTGCACGACGCCAACGCCCGCACCGAGCAACTGGCCGAGCGCATCGGTCTGGCCGGCAAGCGCGACGTGCTGGCGGCCAACCTGACCTACGCCGAACAGCGCGCGCTGGAGATCGGCATCACCATCGCCGGCGGTGCCGACGTGGTCCTGCTCGACGAGCCCACCGCCGGCATGAGCCGCAGCGAGACGCGGCACTTCATCGACCTGATCCGCGAGGTGACCACCGGCAAGACGCTGCTGACGGTCGAGCACGACATGGGCGTGGTCTTCGGCCTGGCCGACAAGATCGCGGTGGTGGTCTACGGCGAGGTGATCGCCTTCGACACGCCCGAGGCGGTCCGCGCCAATCCAAAGGTGCAGGAAGCCTATCTGGGCACGGCGGGAGGCCATTGAGATGCTGAAGATCGAAGGATTGCACGCCTACTACGGCAAGAGCCACGTGCTGCACGGCGTCGCGTTCGACGTGCGGCCGGGCGAGATCGTCGCGCTGCTCGGCCGCAACGGGTCGGGCCGCTCCACCACCGCCAAGGCGATCATGGGCCAGGTCGACTGGCAGGGCAGCGTGCAATGGAAGGGCGCGTCGCTCGCAG
Organism: Xylophilus sp. Leaf220; assembly: GCF_001421705.1. Classification (GTDB taxonomy): domain Bacteria; phylum Pseudomonadota; class Gammaproteobacteria; order Burkholderiales; family Burkholderiaceae_C; genus Xylophilus. Next base: position 271,374 of record NZ_LMKO01000012.1, read on the forward strand.
GCCGCAAGGCCTACGAGATCGCGCACCTGGGCATCGGCTACGTGCCGGAGAACCGCGACATCTTCCCGCGCCTGACCGTCCACCAGAACCTGCTGCTGGGCCAGAAGGGCAGCGGCGCCGGCAGCCGCTGGTCGTTCGACGACATGTACACCATGTTCCCGCGGCTGAAGGAACGCCAGCACACCGAGGCCGGCGTGCTCTCGGGCGGCGAGCAGCAGATGCTGACCCTCTGCCGTACCCTGATGGGCGACCCCGACCTGATCATCATCGACGAGCCGACCGAGGGGCTGGCACCGAAGATCGTCGAGCTGGTGGGCCAGTACCTCGAGCGCCTCAAGGACCGTGGCCTGTCGGTGCTGCTGATCGAGCAGAAGCTCACGATCGCGATGGAGATCTCCGACCGGGTGCTGCTGATGGGCCACGGCAGCGTGGTCTTCGAAGGCACGCCCGATGCGCTGCGCGCCGACGCGGCCGTCCGCAAGGAATGGCTGGAGGTCTGAGGCGACGCGCCCGGCCCATGTCCTCTGTGGGACATCGCCGGTGGCCGGACCGCAGGCAGGCCCGTAGAATAAAAAAGCACGATCGTTCGCTCTTGGCCCTGGCGCCGGGGGCATTGTCATTTCTCACCAAGGAAGAAGCGCATGACGGCTGAATACCGATTGGACGGCGACGTTGCCGTGATCACCCTGAGCAACCCACCGGTCAACGGGCTGGGACTGTCGACCCGCCAGGGCATCACCGATGCGCTGGCACGCGCCGAAGCCGACGACGCCGTCAAGGCCATCGTGCTGACCGGCGCCGGCAAGGCCTTCTCGGGCGGTGCCGACATCAAGGAATTCGGCTCGCCGAAGGCGGTGCAGGAGCCCAATCTGCTCAGCGTGATCCTGGCGTTGGAGAACACCCGCAAGCCGGTCGTGGCGGCACTGCATTCGGTGGCGATGGGCGGCGGCCTGGAGCTGGCCCTGGGCTGCCACTACCGGATCGCCGCCCCCGGCACGCTGGTTGCGCTGCCCGAAGTGAAGCTGGGACTGATCCCCGGCGCCGGCGGCACCCAGCGCCTGCCCCGGGTGCTGGGCGTGGAGACGGCCCTCAACATGATCGTCTCGGGCGAGCCGGTCAAGAGCGAGCTGCTCAACGGCCTGCCGGGCCAGAAACTGTTCGACCGGCTGGCCGCCTCGGCCGAAAGCCTGCCAGCCGAGGCCGCCGCGTTCGCCCGCGAAGTGGCTGCTAAACACGCCGACGGCAGCGCGCTGCCCCTGGTGCGCAACCTGCCCTGCAAGCATCCGCAGGGCGATGCGTACTTCCAGTTCGCGCGCAACATGGTCAAGGGCATGGCCAAGAACTTTCCGGCGCCGCTCAAGTGCGTGGACGCGGTCGAAGCCGCGACCAAGCAGAAGTTCGACGCGGGCATGGTGTTCGAGCGGGAGATCTTCACCAACCTGATGTTCACCCCGGAATGCAAGGCGCTGCGCCACATCTTCGTATCGGAGCGCGCGGCCTCCAAGATCCCGGACGTCCCCGAGGACACGGCCAAGCGCGAGGTCAAGGCCGTCGGCGTGATCGGTGCCGGCACCATGGGCGGCGGCATCGCGATGAACTTCCTGAATGCCGGCTTTCCGGTCACGATGCTCGAGACGAAGCAGGAAGCACTCGACCGCGGCGTCGCCACGATCAGGAAGAACTACGAAGCCCAGGTCAAGAAAGGCAAGCTCAAGCAGGACAAGTACGAGCAGCGGATGGCGCTGCTGACCACCACGCTGCAGTACGAAGACCTGAAGAACGCCGACCTCATCATCGAGGCCGTGTTCGAAGAATTGGGCGTGAAGGAAACCGTGTTCAAGCAACTGGATGCGGTGGCCAAGCCCGGCGCGATCCTGGCCTCCAACACCTCGACGCTCGACGTCGACAAGATCGCCGCCTTCACGAAGCGCCCGCAGGACGTGGTGGGCATGCACTTCTTCAGCCCTGCCAACGTGATGAAGCTGCTGGAAGTGGTGCGCGGCAAGGAAACCGCCAAGGACGTCCTGGCCACGGTGATGGCTATCGCCAAGAAGATCAAGAAGACGGCGGTGGTTTCGGGCGTCTGCGACGGTTTCATCGGCAACCGCATGATCGAGCAGTACAGCCGCCAGGCGGGCTTTTTGCTGGAGGAGGGCGCCACGCCGCAGCAGGTCGACAAGGCGGTCGAGAGGTTCGGCTTCGCGATGGGCCCGTTCCGCATGGGCGACCTGGCCGGCAACGACATCGGCTGGGCGATCCGCAAGCGCCGCTACGTGGAAAAGCCAGGCCTCAAGTACAGCAAGACCGCCGACCTGCTCTGCGAGCTGGGCCGCTACGGCCAGAAGACCGGCGCCGGCTGGTACGACTACCTGCCGGGCAAGCGCGATGCGATCCCGTCGAAGGTGGTGACCGACATGGTCGAGCAGCACCGCAAGGATCTCGGCATCGCCCCGCGCAAGATCAGCGACGAGGAGATCGTCCAGCGCCTGGTGTACGCCCTGGTCAACGAAGGCGCGCACATCCTGGAGGACGGCATCGCCTCGAAGGCGAGCGACATCGACATGGTGTATCTCACCGGCTACGGCTTCCCCGTCTGGCGCGGCGGCCCGATGCACTATGCCGACCAGGTGGGGCTTTTCAACGTGGTGCAGAGCATGCAGCGCTTCGCGCGCAATCCGCAGGACGATGCCGATTTCTGGCAGCCCGCGCCGCTGCTCGCCCGGCTCGTCGCCGAAGGCAAGAGCTTCAACTAAAGACCACCCGAGGCATCCACACATGAGCAAAGCCGTCATCGTCTCCACCGCCCGCACCCCGCTCGCCAAGAGCTGGAAGGGCGCTTTCAACATGACCCACGGCGCCACCCTGGGCGGCCATGCGGTTCGCCACGCGATCCAGCGCGCCGGCATCGACGCGGCCCACGTCGAGGACGTGATCATGGGCTGCGCCACGCCCGAAGGCGCCACCGGCTCCAACATCGCCCGCCAGATCGCGCTGATGGGCGGCTGCCCGGTCACCACCTCGGGCGTCACCGTCAACCGGTTCTGCTCGTCGGGCCTGCAGACCATCGCCACCGCCGCCCAGCGCATCATCGCGGGCGAAGGCGAGGTGTTCGTCGCCGGCGGAGTGGAAAGCATCTCCTGCGTGCAGCAGGAGGCCAACACGCACATGCTGCGCGACCCCAACCTGGTCAAGCAGAAGCCCGAGATCTACTGGAGCATGCTGGAGACGGCCGAGCAGGTCGCCAAGCGCTACAACATCGGCCGCGATGCGATGGACGAGTACGGCGCCGCCAGCCAGCAGAAGGCCTGCGCCGCCCAGGCCGAAGGCCGCTTCGACGACGAGATCGCCCCGATCACGGTGACGGCCGGCGTGGCCGACCCGGTGATGGGCCTGCGCACCAAGGAAGTGACCGTCTCCAAGGACGAGGGCACCCGCGAAGGCACCACCAAGGAAGGCATCAGCGGCATCCGTCCGGCGATTCCCGGGGGCGTGATCTCGGCCGGCAACGCCAGCCAGTTCTCGGACGGCGCCGGTGCCTGCGTGGTGGTGTCGGAGGAGTACGCCGAGCGCCATGGACTGAAACCGCTGGGCCGCTTCCTGGGCTTTGCCGTCGCCGGCTGCGAGCCCGACGAGATGGGCATCGGCCCGGTGTTCGCCGTGCCGAAGGTGCTGGATCGCCTGGGCCTGAAGGTGTCCGACATCGACCTGTGGGAGCTGAACGAGGCTTTCGCGGTGCAGGTGCTGTACTGCCGCGACAAGCTGGGCATTCCGGCCGACCGGCTCAACGTCAACGGCGGCGCGATCGCGCTCGGCCACCCCTACGGCGTGTCGGGCCAACGCCTGACCGGCCATGCCCTGATCGAAGGCAAGCGCCGCGGCGCCAAGCGTGTTGCGGTGACGATGTGCATCGGCGGCGGCATGGGTGCGGCCGGCGTGTTCGAGGTGTTCTGATCCCATCGGGATCGACAGGTGGGGCCGCGCGATGCGGCCCTTTTCGTTTCCACCCTTCCTGACGGCGGCACCGGCCATGTCCCTGCGACCCACACTCGATTTCCTGCTCTACGACTGGCTGGACGCTCCAGCCCTCGCGGGTCGCGAACGCTTCGCCGACCACTCGCGCGAGACCTACGACGCGGTGCTCGACACCTGCGAGCGGATCGCCCGCGAAAAATACGCGCCCTTCAACCGCACCGTCGACACGCAGGAGCCGCAGTTCGACGGAGAAAAGGTGGTGCTGCCCGCCGCCACGCATGCGGCGCGCAAGGCCTATGCCGAATCCGGCATGCTGGCCGCGGCGCAGGACTACGCCGACGGCGGTATGCAGCTGCCCTACACAGTGGAGGCGGCGGCCAACGCCTTCTTCGCGATGGCCTCGATCAGCATCGGCTCCAACCTGCTGACCACCGGCAACGCCAACCTGCTGATGCAGCACGGCACGCCCTTGCAGAAACAGGTGTTCGCCGCGAACGAATTCAACGGCCGCTGGGCGGGCACCATGTGCCTCTCGGAGCCGCAGGCGGGCTCCAGCCTGTCGGACTTGGCGACGCGGGCGGTGCCCGACGGAGACGATGCCGCGCACGACCCGCTGGGGCCGCGCTACCGGCTCACCGGCAACAAGATGTGGATCAGTGCCGGCGACCACGAGCTGACCGAGAACATCGTGCACCTGGTGCTGGCCAAGATACCGGGGCCGGACGGGGCGCTGGTGGCCGGGACGCGGGGCATTTCGCTCTTCATCGTGCCGAAGTGGATGGTGCAGGTGGAGGCGGGCAACGGCGGCGACGTGCCGGCGCGGGTGGCCTTGGGCGAGCGCAACGACGTGGCGCTGGCGGGGCTCAACCACAAGCTGGGCTGGCGGGGCACCACCAACACGCTGCTCAACTTCGGGGAAGGGCGCTATCCCGTCGGGGGCAGGGCGGGCGCCGTCGGCTATCTGGTGGGCGAAGCCGGCAAGGGCCTGCACTGCATGTTCCACATGATGAACGAGGCGCGCATCGCCATCGGCATGGCGGCGTCGATGCTGGGCATGGCCGGCTACCACGCGTCGCTGGAGTACGCCCGCAACCGGCCCCAGGGCCGCCCGGTGGGGCCGGCGGGCAAGGACCCGGCCCAGCCGCAGGTCCGGATCATCGAACACGCCGACGTCAAGCGGATGCTGCTGGCCCAGAAGGCCTATTGCGAAGGCGCGCTGGCGCTGCAGCTCTACTGCGCACGGCTGGTGGACGAGCAGCACACGGCCGAGCCGGCCGCGGCCGACGAGGCCCGGCTGCTGCTGGAAGTGCTGACGCCGATCGCCAAGAGCTGGCCGAGCGAGTTCTGCCTGGAGGCCAACTCCCTCGCGATCCAGGTGCACGGCGGCTACGGCTACACCCGCGACTTTCCGGTGGAGCAGTACTGGCGCGACAACCGGCTCAACATGATCCACGAGGGCACCCACGGCATCCAGGCGGCGGACCTGCTGGGCCGCAAGGTGCGGATGGAGGGCGGGCGCGGCCTGATGCTGGTGGCAGGGCGCATCAACGCCACCATCGAGCGGGCGATCCAGCGGCCTGCACTGGCCGCCCACGCCAATGCGCTCGGCCAGGCGCTGGCGCAGGTGGGGGCCGCCACCAAGGCTGCCTGGGCCACCGAGGACCCGGCCGCCGCGCTGGCCAACGCGGTGCCCTACCTGCAGGCCTTCGGCCACACGGTGATCGCCTGGATCTGGCTCGACATCCTGCTGGCGGTGGAGGGCGAGGCGCCGGCGGCGCAGGGGCGGCGGGCGGCGGCGCGCTACTTCTATCATTACGAGCTGCCCCGGATCGGCGCCTGGCTGCAGGTGGTGCGCGAACGCGACCTCACCTGTGCCTCGCTGGCCGAAGACGCCTTCTAATCTTTTCGCTCCTCCTTCCGCATGACGAATCCCCTCCGCACCAAACGCATCGAAAACCTGATCTGGATCCTGATCTACGGCGGGCTGTTCAGCATGCTGGCCGGCGCCATCGCCCACGACAGCTCCGGCCCGACAGGCAAGACGCTGGTGGTGCTGGGCGGGATCGCCGCCGCGGCGGGCGTGGTGCTGATCTACGTCCGCTCGAAGATGGGCGACTAGGTACGGCCGGCCACCGCTATCACCGGCGGGACTCTCGCCTGCAGGCCGCCGCACCACAATCGTCCGACCCATTCACACAGACGCCGCAGAGGCGGGAGACACGGATGACACGCACGGTTCAACAACTCTTCGACCTCACCGGCCGCAACGCGCTGGTCACCGGCGGCTCGCGCGGGCTGGGGCTGCAGCTGGCGCGGTCGCTGGGCGAGGCCGGTGCACGGGTGATGCTCAGCTCGCGCAAGGCCGACGACCTGGAGGAGGCGGTCGCCACGCTGCAGGCCGAGGGCATCGACGCCCGCTGGACCGCCGCAGACTGCGCCCGCGTGGAAGACGTAAACCGGCTCGTCGACGAGACGATGCAGCGCATGGGCGAGATCGACATCCTGGTCAACAACGCCGGCGCCACCTGGGGCGCCCCGGCCGAGGACCATCCGGTCGAGGCCTGGGACAAGGTGATGAACCTGAACGTGCGCGGCTACTTCCTGCTGGCCCAGCAGGTGGGCCGCCGCAGCATGATCCCGCGGCGCACCGGCAGCATCGTCAACGTCGCCTCGATCGCCGGCCTGGGCGGCAACCCGGCCGCGATGCAGACCATCGCGTACAACACCTCGAAGGGCGCGGTGATCAACTTCACCCGCACCCTGGGCGCCGAATGGGGCCGCCACAACATCCGGGTCAACGCGATCTGCCCCGGTTTCTTCCCCAGCAAGATGAGCAGCGGCCTGATCGCCGCGATGGGCGAAGAAAAGATGGCCGCGCACGCGCCGCTCGGCCGCCTGGGCGACGACGAGGACCTGAAGGGCCTCTGCCTGCTCTACGCATCGGACGCCGGCAAGCACATCACCGGCCAGTGGCTGGCGGTGGACGGCGGCGTGAGCGCGGTGACTGCGGGATGATGGCGGTTTCTTCACCCGGATCTTCGCCCATGCCTTCCGAGAACGACCTGATCGACCGCTGGAACCAGAGCAGCATTCCCTTCGCCAAGCACCTGGGCTTCACCCTGCACAGGATCGCCGACGGCGCATCCGAGCTGCACTTCACCGCGGCGCCCGAGCACCTCAACACCCACGGGGTGACCCACGGCGGCGCCTCGATGGCGCTGCTCGACGTGACGATGGCCGCGGCCGCCCGCAGCGTCGATTTCGAGATGGGCGTGGTCACCATCGAGATGAAGACCAGCTTCATGCAGCCGGCCGCCGGCCCGCTGGTGGCCCGCGGCCGGCTGATCCACCGCACCGTCACCATGGCATTCGTCGAGGCGACGATCACCGATGCCGCCGGCGAGCCCTGCGCCCATGCCACCGGCACCTTCAAGTACGTGCGCCGTCGCCTGCCGGTGACGGCGGGCGAGGGCATCTCGACCGATTGAGCGTTGCAGGCGCGCATCGCACCAATTCAGAGGAAAAGTAGCTGCGGCTGGCGCCAAACGCCGACCACCAGCTATCGATTTAATAGCAACGGCCCACGGGCCCCATCCGGAGCACACCCATGACCCAGAACCGCCAGATCCTGCTCGACAACCGGCCCGAGGGCGAGGCCACCGCCGGCAACTTCCGCATGGCCACCGCCGAGACGCCCGCATTGCAGGACGGCCAGGTGCTGGTGCGCCACCACTACCTGAGCCTCGACCCGTACATGCGCGGCCGGATGAACGACAGCAAGAGCTACGCGGCCAGCCAGCCGCTCGGCGAAGTGATGATCGGCGGCACGGTGGGCGAGGTGGTCGAGAGCCGTAATCCCAAGTTCGCCGCCGGCGACAAGGTGGTCGGCATGGGCGGCTGGCAGGAATACAGCGTCGTCGACGCGGGCCAGCCCGGCGCGCTGCGCAAGGTCGACACCACCCACGTGCCGCTGTCGCACTACCTGGGCGCGGTCGGCATGCCGGGCGTCACCGCCTGGTACGGGCTGGTGAAGATCATCGCGCCCAAGGCGGGCGAGACGGTGGTGGTGAGCGCCGCCACCGGCGCGGTGGGAAGCGCTTACGGCGCGCTGGCCAAGGCCCGCGGCTGCCGGGTGGTCGGCATCGCCGGCGGCCCCGAGAAATGCAGGTACGCCACCGAGGAGCTGGGCTTCGACGCCTGCATCGACCACCGCGAGCACGGCGACCTGAAGGCCATGTCGAAGGCGCTGAAGGAAGCCTGCCCGGACGGCATCGACGGCTACTTCGAGAACGTCGGCGGCTACATCCTGGACGCGGTGCTGCTGCGGGCCAACGCGTTCGCCCGCATCGCCGTCTGCGGCATGATCGCCGGCTACGACGGCAAGCCGCTGCCGCTGCAGAACCCGGCGCTGATCCTGGTCAACCGGATGAAGGTGCAGGGCTTCATCGTCAGCGAGCACATGGAGATCTGGCCCGAGGCGTTGAAGGAGCTGGGCGAACTGGTCGGCTCCGGCAAGCTGCGCCCGCGCGAGACGGTGGCCGAGGGCCTGGAAGCGGCGCCGGAGGCGTTCCTGGGCCTGCTCAAGGGCCGCAACTTCGGCAAGCAGCTGGTCAAGCTGGTCTGAACACCCGGGCCCGCGGGCCCTTCGCCTCCCAATTCCCGAGGAACGCACGATGCCCGACCTGATCCTGCACCACTACCCCACCTCGCCGTTCTCCGAAAAAGTGCGCCTGGTGCTCGGCTACAAGCAGCTGCCCTGGCACTCGGTGCTGATCCCGGCCATCGCGCCCAAGCCGGACCTGACCGCGCTCACCGGCGGATACCGCCGCACGCCGGTGCTGCAGATCGGCGCCGACATCTACTGCGACACCGCGCTGATCTGCGATGTCCTGGAGCACCGGGCGCCCGCGCCCACGCTCTATCCCGAGCCCGAGAAGGGCATCGCCCGCACCCTGGCGCAATGGGCCGACAGCACGCTGTTCTGGGCCGCGATGGCCTGGAACCTGCAGCCCAAGGGCGCCGAGCAGATGTTCGCCAAGGCGCCGCCCGAGGTGGCCAAGGCCTTCGCCGCCGACCGGGCGGCGATGTCGGGCACCGGCATGACCCGGCTGCGCCCGGCCGACGCCGCGGCGGCGTACAAGTCCTACCTGCGGCGCCTGTCCGACATGCTGGACGACCGGCCGTTCCTGCTGGGCGCGGTGCCCAGCATCGCCGACTTCGCGGCCTACCATCCGCTGTGGTTCACCCGCACCCGGGTGCCGGCGGTGGCCGGCATCTTCGACCTGACGCCGGCGGTGGTCGACTGGATGGACCGGGTCGCCATGCTCGGCCACGGCAGCATGGCGCCGCTGGACGCGGCCGAAGCGATAGCCCGGGCCGCGGCCGCAACGCCGCTGCCGGTGGAGGGCGAGGTGTTCCAGGACGAGCACGGCATCGCGCTCGGCACCCAGGTCACCGTGGCGGCCGAGACCTTCGGCCCCGAGACGACGCAGGGCGAACTGGTCGCGGCCACCCGCATGCACTACACGCTGCGTCGCGAGGACGCGCGGGCCGGCACGGTGCACGTGCATTTCCCGCGCATCGGCTACGTGCTGCGCAAGGCCGCCTGAGCCGGCGGTTCCTTTTCGAGGCTTTCGATAAAAACAGGAGACGACAAGATGATCGAAGACTTCCGCGGCAAGACGGCGGTGCTGACCGGCGCCGGATCGGGTTTCGGGCTGGAGTGCGCCCGCATCGCCGCGGCGCGCGGCATGCAGCTGGTGCTGGTCGACGTGCAGCAGGATGCGCTCGACCGGGCGCGGGCCGAGATGGAGGCCGCCGGTGCGCAGGTGCTGGCGCGCCGGGTCGACGTGTCCGATGCCGTGCAGATGGAGGCGCTGGCGGCGGCGGTGCAGGACCGTTTCGGCGCGCCGCACTTCGTCTTCAACAACGCGGGCGTCGGCGCGGGCGGCCTGGTCTGGGAAAACTCGGTGGCCGACTGGCAGTGGGTGCTGGGCGTCAACCTCTGGGGCGTGGTGCACGGGGTGCGGCTCTTCACGCCGATGATGCTGGCCGCCGCCAAGGCCGATCCGGCATACCGCGGCCACATCGTCAACACCGCCAGCATGGCCGGGCTGCTGGCACCGCCCAACATGGGCATCTACAACGTCAGCAAGCATGCGGTGGTGAGCCTGACCGAAACCCTCTACCAGGACCTGCGCCTGGTCAGCGACCAGGTCTCGGCCAGCCTGCTGTGCCCGTTCTTCGTGCCGACCGGCATCAGCCAGAGCCACCGCAACCGGCCGGGCGACGCCGCGGCGGCCGCACCCACGCACAGCCAGCGCATCGGCCAGGCGATGAGCGACAAGGCGGTCGGCAGCGGCCGGGTGACGGCGGCCGAGGTGGCGCAGAAGGTGTTCGACGCGGTGGCGGCCGACAGCTTCTACATCTTCAGCCATCCGCAGGCCCTGGCCTCGGTGCAGACGCGCATGGAGGACGTGTTGCAGGGCCGCAATCCGAGCGATCCGTTCTCGCACAAGCCGGAACTGGGCCGCGACCTGAAGGCGGCGCTGCGGGCCGGCTGATAGGCGGGGCCCGGTCGCGGCACGCCGCGATGGTTTTTGACTCATGAAAGAAAACAGCCGTCGTCCTTGCGGATCGACGGCTGCGTGCTGCGAAAATAATAGCAGGTTACGGCGTCAGCGCCTCGGCCCACGCGCCGGAAGCCCGGGCCCGCGCATAGTCCCGGACATCTTCCGGCCAGGCGCTGGTCGACATGTCGAAACGCTTGCGATCGCCCACGAACAGGGCCCGCAGCGCATCCTCGTAACCGGGCAGGTTGCCTGCGATGGCGGACACGAAGCGGTAGGCCACCTCCTGGCCGGCACGCGCGCCGTCTTCCTGGGCGTAGCTCTGGCGCGCTTCCACCACCAACCGGCGGATCGCGACCGAGGCGCCCCCGGGCTGGCGCGACAGCCATTCCCAATGTTCGGGCAGCAAGGTCACCTCGCGGGCCACCACCCCGAGACGGGGACGGCCGCGCGGGCGGGGTGGCGGAGCGCAGACGGTCTCCTTCGACGACGAGTCTGCGGGCTCCGGTTGGGGTGCGAGATCTTCGACGCTGTCGAGATCGAGACAGCGGCCGGTACGGTCGTCGAAGACCATGAAGGGCCCCGCGACATGCTTCAACGCTTCGGCCACCGATGCACGGTTTCCGCTGGCTACCAGGAGGGTGCCGACGAAAGCTGTGCAGTGATCAATATGGTGCGGTGACGGGTCCGGGGCTGAAAAAGGAGCGGTGGGCGGAACAGCGGGCATCTCGGCGAACGTTAAGGTTATTTGCAAATATACGCATCAGAAACAAATTCAGATGCATGCACACCGTTCACATCGCCCGGGGCATGGGCCACGGAGAAACTTCTGGACTGGAGGCAAGCACAGCATGCTGCTGGAAACATAGATTCGAAAGGGCCTTGCGGCAGTGGAATGGTGAATTCCCTCGGGTGTTGGCCTCGATGCCGAACGCAGGTCAGATAACGCCTGGAGCCGGACTTCGTTGACTTCTGCGGATCGGGCCCGATAAGGCCTGCCCGCCATGGTCGGCGCACTGTACGGCGTTTGCGCGGTTTGCGGCTGCCTATTACATCCTCCAACACAGGGCGCGATTCTCCACCAACGCAAGCGGGAGAAACCTAGCGATTGAAACCGCTCGTCGGAATCTTGGATGCAACATGGTACTCAGCACTGTCTTTTGACATACCGACTGTCGTTATTTCCGAAAATTCGCCGGGAGATACTCGTAAAGCGGTGTCGGATCCCGCTGCAGCTGCGGCACGCTGGAAGGCGCGCCCAGCTGGGGCATGGCACCCGCCACGTCCACGTCCGCCAGTTGCCGCATCCAGGCGATGTCGATCTGCCCGTTGGCGGCCGGCCGCGAGTAGATCAGGCCCAGCATGCGGCGGGCTTCCGGACTGCCTTCCGACGCCGCCAGCTGGTAGAGCCGTATCGCCTCCGCGAAATTGGCGGGTACGCCGGCGCCGCGGTGGTAGCGCCGGGCAGCGGCCAGCCAGCCCTCGGGGCCCTGGCGGCCCTGCGTGCGGACCGCTGCCGCTTCGCGGCGCGACATCCACTCGGCATTGGCCGCCGCCGCCTCCGACCGCGGTGCTGCGGCGCGGAACCGCGCCAGTGCTTCCGTGGTGCGCCCCGCCGCGACATCTTCGATGCCCAGCTCGATCGACGCGGCGACGCTTCCTGCCTGTGCAGCGCGGACCAGGGTCTCGCGGTGCGGCGTGCGGTCGGGCGGCGGCCCCTGGCCCGGGAGCGGCGACGCCGCGACCTGCACCGGCGCGACGCCGTTCTGCGCCAGCCATTCCAGGTACAGCGCCAGGGCCCGCTGGTCGCGGCCGAGCCGGGCGATCCAGGGCCGGGCCGCGGCCGGGTCGGCCGGGCCTTCGCAGCCGTCGATCGCGCACCAGGCCATGCCGGCCGGCGCCAGCGGATCGCCCAGGTCGACGGCGCGCTCGAACCAGCTGCGTGCCTGCGCCGGGTCGGTCGCCACGCCCTTGCCGTGCAGGTAGGCCAGGCCGAGCAGCCAGGACGCGCGTGCGGAAGCCTTCTCGGCGGCGCTGCCGCGGCGGGCCCGCTGGGTGGCGGATGCCCGCAGCCGTGCCAGCTCGGCGACGTTGGCGGTCGAGGCCGGCTCCGCGATGCGCAGCGCCGCCGGGCCCACCGCGTCCGGCGGCCGGATCGGGTCGGGCGACAGCGGCGCGGTGGAGCGCAGCGGCGGCGGCGCCGTTGCCGAGCCGTTGCCGAGCGGCGCCAGGTCGACCCGGCCGGGTTGCATGCCGGCCGGGGCCGGCGCCGCGGTCAGCGCGTGGGCGGCCCCCAGGGCCCAGCATGCCATTGCCGCCAGACAGGCCGCGCCGAACCGGCGGCCCGGCGTCCGGCACTGGGCGGTCGCTGCCGCCCGGATCGGGGCGGCGAGGGATGTCGCGCCGTACGTTTGCATCGCGGGCGCTTCCGTGGTGCGCATTAGGGTGCCGGCGTTCAGCGGGTCGCGGCGACGGGTGCGGCCGGCGGCGCAGCGGCGTCGGCGCGCCTGGCGCTCACCTGCCACTGCAGGCCGCCGCGGACCACGCCGTCGCTGCCCATGCTCTGGCCGAAGGCCCGTTCCACGTCGTCGAGCGACGCGAACCCGGGCATCGCCTTCAGCGCAGGCCCCTGCAGCTCGGCGGACAGCCGGCCCGCCGGGTTGCGGTCCATCGCGAAGCAGGCGACGGCCTCGGTGCCCGGCTTGCCGGCGTCCATGATGAAGGCGGTGTTGGGGCTCATCCAGTCGGGGATGCGGATCGCCAGGTTGGCCGGCACCATCGCGTTGGGGTTGGCGGCGTTGGGCATCAGCCGCATCACCGTGCCGCCGGAGTCGACGAAGTAGCAGTACAGGAACGAGGCCCGCGACACGGTGGCCGAGAGGAACACCTGCTCGCCCTCGGTGAAGGCCGGCCGTTCGCCGGCGGGTTGCGGATTCTCGATCTGCAGGTTGACGGTGGTGACGGCCGGCGTGACCGGCGGCGTCGGGTCGCCGATATCGACGACCGGCGGTCCGTCCTCGTCCTTGTGGCCGGCGGGCATGGAGACCATTCCGCCGGCGTTCCAGCCGATCCGGTCGAGCGTGCCCTGGCTGGTCAGGCCGACGAAGTTGCGCAGCGCCCGCTCGTAGGTGGCGAAGTCGATCACGCCGGTGACGGCGATGCCCTTGTCGGCCTGGAACCGTGCGACGGCGGCGCGCAGCGGCGCGGCGTTGGCCGGCAGCGGCGCGGGCTGCACCGGCAGGTAGCCCTGGCGGGCGAAGGCGTTCTGCACCAGGGCCGACTGGCCCTGCGCGCCGCTCTCGTCGAACCACTCGCGCATCTGGCGCTGGAATCCGGGGTGGGTCTGGTCGAGCGTCAGGCACTGCCAGTAGGGCACCCTGGCCCATTTGCCGATCAGCTCGATCGTCGCCAGGTCGACCAGGGTGCGGGTGGCGGCGCCAGCGCCCTGGGTGTAGTCGCGGCCCACGTTGAAGGTGACGCCGTAGCTGCCGATGCGGCCGGCCAGGTCCAGGCCCTGGCCCGCGCCGCCGATCACCACCTCGTTGGCCGAATCCAGCCCGGGGATCAGGGTGCGGGTGCGGAAGTCGCCCAGGTGCATCTCCAGGCCGATGATGGTGCCGTTGCGGCTCTGGCTCAGGCCGGTGTCGAGGCGCGAGCCCGAGGTGCCGACGTCGCTGCGGTTGCTGACGACGTTCTGCTCCACGTACGAGATGGCGCCCGAGATGTAGAGCGCCGGGCGCTGCAGCTGCATCTGGTTGTTGTTGAGCAGGATGGTGGTCAGGTTCTGCACCGTGTCCTGCCGGGCGATGTCGACTTCGTAGTCCACCACCCGGAACGCATTGCTCAGGCGCGACATCTGCGAGAGCGCGGTGATCACCATGTCCTTGGTCGCCACCGGCACCCGGCTGGAGAAATCGGGGATCTGCTTGCTGGCGATCAGGGTGGTCGGCAGTTGGGCCTCGCGGAGCATGTAGTCCATGCACAGCAGCGAGTCCGAGAAGCTGGAGAGCGCCCGGTTGGGCCGCACCACCGGCCGGTCGTAGGTGGGCGCGTAGCTCTGGAAGGCGGCGTCCTTGCGCGCGTCGAGCGGCGTCGCGCAGCCTGCCAGGAACAGCGCCGCCGCCAGGGCGGTCGGCACGCCCAGCCGCAGGCCGGCGGGTGCCGCGGCGCGGGAGGCTGCGGACGGGTGCTGGGCGGGGTGGGGGCGCATGGTGGGATCCTGGTGCGGTTCGTGGGAGAAGGCGAGGGCGCACGGCCGCGGGCCCCGCAGGCGGCAGGCCCCGGGGCACGGAGTCGCCGTCGGCGACGGCGTCAGTTGCAGATGTTCACCAGGTCGCCCCGCAGCACCACCACCTGCTGCGTGGTCTTGCCGTTGGCACCCACCGTGGTGGTCGTCGTCGGCAGGGCGCCGATGGTCTGGGTGCAGGTGGTCTTGAAGCCGTCGGCCGTGGCGGTGTTGATCACGTCCTTGTCGGTCAGGATGCCGGTGGTGTCGCCCGAGAAGGCCTTGGCCTCGTAGCGGGCCACCTTGGCCTTCTGCCAGGCGGGCATGTCGCTCGACGGGCTCATGTAGCCCGAGCGTGCGGCGGCGGCGGTCGGCAGGCCCTGGACGAAGACCTTGCGCTCGAGCACGACCGGGTCTTCGCCCGGCGCTATCTGGACGGATTGCGCAATTGCCGGGCCTGCGCAGCAGGCCGCGAGGAGCGCGGCTGCCGAAAGACGGAACGTCGGGTGCATGGTGGCCTCCGGATCAAGGGGTGCAGGCAGGCGCCGGGCCGTGGCCGGCGCGCTGCGCTGCAATCAGGCGAATCGCAGCGAGGTCGGATCAATGGCAGGTCGGGCAAGGATCGCGCGGCTCGTCGCAGGCATCGTTGGAGGCGATGTTCTGGATGGCGTGGCTGCGTGCGCCGTTGGCTGCGTTGCTGATCGACGCGTTCTGCAGCGCGGTGGTCTGCTCGGAGTAGCCGGCGATCAGCACCCTGCCGAAGTTGGACGACAGGTTCTGCGTCGCCATGGCACCGTTGCCGCTGGCCAGGTTGGTCACGGTCGACGATGCCGACCAGACGTTTTGCTTCGAGGTGCCCTTGATCTCGATGCCGTCGCCGTTGTTGCTGGCCAGGTTCTGCAGCGCGGTCGCATCGCCGCCCTGCGCCTTGTTGGTCACGTTCGTATCGCGCAGGCCGGTGGTCTGCTCGGAGTACGCGCCCTGGAACACGGTCACGCGGCCGGCATTGCTCGAGACGTTCTGGTTGGCGAAGTCGCCGCGGCCGGCCGACTCGTTCTGCAGGGATCCGCTGCTGGCGGTGGTGACGTTCTGCCTGGAATTGCCCTTGATCTCGATCGTGCCGGCGTTGCTGGCCAGGTTCTGCATCGCCGTGTTGTTGGCGTTCGACTTGTTGGTCACATTGACGTTGGTCAGGCTCGCGGTCTGGAGCGAGGTGGCGCCCGCGGCGATGGTGATCGAGCCGGGCGAGGTCGGCTGAACGGCCATGGCGGCGGTGGCGATCGAGCAGAGAGCGAATACGGCGAGGTTCTTCATGACGATTCCTTCAGACGGTGGTGGCTGCCGGCGGACGGCCCGGAGGCAGGGGCTCGGTGGGAACCGCCCCCTTCGGGAAGCCGTTCTTTCCTTGCCTGGATGCAGTGTCTGCAGTGGAGGCCGCAGCGCCAATCGCCTGTAGGAGGTAGCCGGTTGCAGGCCGGTATCGTTACCCCGACCTACCCATCCGGCATCGCCATGCCACGATTCCATTGCCTAAGAAATTAACCCGGATCAAATAAACCCATTGCTATTTCTGGTCAGTAAGCAGTTGCAACTTTCGAAACATTGATTGTTTACAAGCGGACACCCTGTACACATTTACTTGCCGCTGTCCGCTAATACACCCCGACACAACGAAGAGGGGCGCACCATGCAACTGCCATCGATCGACGACCACCGCGCGGCCTCGCTCCGCGACGGATCGAGCGCCACCCACCGCCACATGCGCGACAGCGAAGGACTGCCGTTCCGGCTGCCGGCAGCCGCCGTGCCGACATGGCCCGAGTTCTTTCGCGGGCAGGAGGCCAACCCGATCCGGGTGCTGCTGGTGGACGACGACGCCCACATCCGCAACACCGTGGTGCGCGACCTGATGGCCGACCTTCGGATCCAGGTGGTCGGCCAGGCGGGCAGCTTCCGCGAGGGCCGGCGGCTGGTCGGCATGCAGGCGTTCGACGTGCTGCTGGTCGACCTGAACCTCGGCGACGGCTCGGGCCTGGAGCTGATCGAGCATGCCAAGGCGCTGCGCCCCGGCATCGAGGCGATCGTCATCTCGAGCATGGAGGACGAGCAGCGGGTGCTGCAGGCGTTCGAGCTGGGCGCCACAGGCTTCCTGGTGAAGAGTTCGTGGTTCGGCAGCTTCGCCCAGGCGGTGCTGCAGGTGGTCAACGGCGGCGCCTCGATCACGCCGCAGCTGGCGCGCCGATTGCTGATGCGCTTCGAGAAATCGAACGGCGGCGCGCGCAGCGCGCCCGCGCCGGCCGAGCGCGAAAAGCTCTCCGATCGCGAACGCGAGGTGCTGAAGCTGGTGGCCTCCGGCCACACCAGCGCCGAGGTGGGTGGCCGGCTGCAGATCAGCGCGCAGACGGTCAATTCCCATGTGAAGAACATCTACCGCAAGCTGCGGGTCAAGACCCGGGCCCAGGCCGTGAGCTATGCCGGAGCGCGCGGATTGTTGTAACCGACCGGGGTGGCGGTGGATGTCCGAATGTGTTGTCGAGCGGCCTGAACGTGGGTAACTCCCCCCTGCTGATCGTCGCGCTGGTGATACCCCTGTGCATGGCGATGGCGATGCTGCTCGCCGGTCGCCGGCGGCGCAGTCCGCGCGACCGGGCTTTCGCCGGGCTCTGCCTGGCCTGGACGCTCGACCTGGCGGCCGATCTGTGGCCCTGGGAGACGGCGGGCCTTTTCACCCCGCGCAACCTGAACGCGGTCAGCTGCTGCGCGGCGGTGCTGGCGCTGACCTGCTTCGGCATCATGGCCGGCCCGGTCGCGCCGGGGCCGCGCTGGACCACGGTTGGTTGGGTCGCAGCGGCCACAGCGGTGCTGGCCACCGCCGTATGGCTCGTCCATGCGACGACCGCGGCGGGTGCCGCATGGCTGGCGGCGCTGACCACGGCAGCGCTGCTGCCGCCGTTGCGATGCGCGCAGGTGCTGCGACACCATCCTCCGCGAAAGCCCTGGGGCTGGGCCGCGACCTGCGTCGTCGGCGCGGCCCTGCTGCTGCATGCCGCATGGCTTCCCTACCGGCAGGCGCTCGACATCGTGCTGCTCGACACCGCCTACCTGGGCCTGGTGCTCTGCGCCTGGATGCTGAGCGGGCCTGTGCTGCCCGAGCCGCAAGGCCCTCCGCAGGGCGAAGGCGACACGCTTTCCGATGCGGCCCAGGCCCGGCTGCAGCGCGCCGTGGCCCACGAACGGCAACGCATCGCGCAGGAACTGCACGACAGCATCGGCTCCCACCTGACCGGCCTGATCGCCCGGCAGGACCGCACGTTGCCGGGCCAGCAGGCGATGGCCGCAGCGCTGGAGGAGTGCCTTCTCGAGCTGCGAATCGTCGTCGACAGCTTCCACGACGACGGCGAATCGCTGGTGCTGTCGCTGGCCCGCCTGCGCTACCGGATCCAGCCATCGCTGGACCGGCTGGGCATCGCCATGCAGTGGAACGTGGAGGATGCCGATGCCTGGGGCACCCTGCCCGCGGAGCATGCCAAGGAACTGCTGCGGATCGCGCAGGAATCGCTCACCAACGTGATGCGCCATTCGGGCGCCACCCATGTCGCGGTCACGCTCTGCCGCCGGACCGCCGAGTCGGTGATGGTGCTGGAGGTGCGCGACGACGGCAGCGGCGGGGACCGCGCGACCGGTGCCGGCAAGGGGCTTGCCGGCATGCGGCGGCGGGCGCAGCAGATCGGTGCCCGGTTCGAGGTATTCGCCGAGCCCGGTTTCGGCACCCGGGTGTGGGTGGGGTATCCGCTGTGAGGGTGCTATGAAATCCATAGCTGTAGGCCGTCGCCCTGCGCCGGCAAAAGCCACTTTTCATACGTGAACCGCGCTCGTGGACCGAACGCGACCGTCGGGAAGGACGGGCGTGGCTAGTTCGAGGATTGCACCGCGGCCGGGCCGTCGCCAGCCGCCCCGATCGCCGCCGCCGCTTCGTCGTTGAGCGCCTGTCCGGTGCGCTTGGGCTTGGTCAGCGGCGTCGCCGTCCAGCGGTTGCCGTGCAGCAGGTCGCGGCCCTGGGCGATGCCGCCGGCCATCTGCAGCTGCAGGCGTTCCAGGTCGCGGCGGCGGATGTCCTCGGCGATCTCCTCGATGTCGCGCTCGGGCACGCCCACCTGGCGCAGCGCGGCGTTGCTGAACAGCAGGGCCGATTCGAAGGTCTCGCGCAGCTGGAAGTCGACGCCGTGGCGCACCAGGTCGATCGCGTGCTGCCGGTCGTAGGCGCGGGCCAGCAGCGGGATCAGCGGAAAGGTCTTCTTCGCCTCTTCGACGATCAGCGTGGTCGCGGCCCGGTCGTCGGTGCAGACCAGGATCGCCCGGGCGTGGCCGGCGCCGGCGGCGCGCAGCACGTCCATCCGGGTGCCGTCGCCGTAGAAGGCGTGGAAGCCGAACTTGGCCGCGTTGCGGATCTGGTCGGTGTCGCGCTCGATGATCGTCACCGGTATGCCGCGCGCCAGCAGCGCCTGGCTGGCGATCTGGCCGAAGCGGCCGAAGCCGATGATCAGCACCCCGCCCGCCGCGCCGTGGCCGCTGCCGGGGATGTCGGCCGCCGCCTGCACGTCGTGCATGTCGGGCACGATCGGCGCGTTGCGCTGCCAGCGGCGCAGCGCGAAGGCGGCCAGCGGCGTGAGGCCCATCGAGAGGATCACCGCCGCCGTCAGCAGCGCATGGGTGGGCGCGGCGATCAGCCCAGCGGTGGCGCCGGCCGAATACAGCACGAAGGCGAACTCGCCGCCCTGGGCCATCAGCACCGCCCGCTCCAGCGCCTCGGCGCCGTGGGCCCGGGTGAGCCGGGCGACCAGGAAGATGCCCGCGCCCTTGATCAGCATCGTCGCCACGACGGCCGCCAGCAGCAGCGGCCAGTCGGCCGCCACCAGCCGCAGGTCGAGCGACATGCCCACCCCCATGAAGAAGAGGCCCAGCAGGATGCCGCGGAACGGCTCGATGTCGGCCTCCAGCTGGTGGCGGAAAGTCGATTCCGACAGCATCACCCCGGCGGCGAAGGCGCCCATCGCCATCGACAGGCCGCCCCACTGCATCGCCAGCGCCGCGCCCAGCACCACCAGCAGCGCGGCGGCGGTCATCACCTCGCGCGCCCGGGCCCGGGACAGCACCCGGAAGAACGGGTTGAGCAGGAAGCGGCTCACCGCCACCAGCCCCACGATCGCGACCAGCCCGACGCCCACCTGCACCCAGCGCGAGCCGGTCTCGGCACCCGGCACCTGGGGCGCCAGCAGCGCGACCGCCGCCAGCAGCGGCACGATGGCCAGGTCCTCCAGCAGCAGCACCGACACGATCCGCTGGCCGCGCGGGGTGGAGGTGTCGCCGCGCTCGTCGAGCATCTGCATCACGATGGCGGTGGACGACAGCACGAAGCCCATCGCGGCGACGAAGGCGACCGGCGTGTCGAAGCCCACCGCCACGCCCGCCGCCGTCAGCAGCGCGCCGCAGACGGCCACCTGCGCCACGCCCAGGCCGAAGATCTGGCGCCGCAGGTTCCAGAGGCGCGAAGGCTGCATCTCCAGCCCGATCACGAAGAGGAACATCACCACGCCCAGCTCGGCGATGTGCAGGATCGTCTGCGCCTCGCTGAAGAAGCCCAGGCCGAACGGGCCGACGGCCAGCCCTGCCGCCAGGTAGCCCAGCACCGAGCCCAGGCCCAGGCGCTTGAACAGCGGCACGGCCACGACGCCCGCCGCCAGCACCACCACCGCCTTGGCGAGTTCGCCGCCCTGTTCGACCATGAGAATCGTCCTTTCGGGGGACGGCGGGTGGTGCAACCGGGTAAATACCCGCAGCCCTGCCGTCGAAATTTCGGTATAAAAAGTGCCTGCAGCCGTTGACTGTCGCCGGCCCCCAGCTACTTTTTGTATAGCAAGCCCGGCGCGCTGCCGGTGAGCCGGGAGCATATGGCACACTCGCCCGCTTTCGCCCACCTCCCACCCGCCGGCCCTCCCGGGGCCGCGCGCCGAGACATGCTGAACATCCTCCGCCAGATCGCCTCCGAAGTCCGCGTGACCGAGCAGCAGGTGCGCACCGCCGTCGAACTGCTCGACGGCGGCGCCACCGTGCCCTTCATCGCCCGCTACCGCAAGGAGGCCACCGGCGGCCTGGACGATATCCAGATGCGCGAGATCGAGGCCCGCCTGTCCTACCTGCGCGAACTCGAAGACCGGCGCGCCGCCGTGCTAAAGGCGATCGACGAGCAGGGCAAGCTGACCGACGCATTGCGCGCCGCGATCGCCGCCGCGCCCACCAAGCAGGAACTGGAAGACCTGTACCTGCCCTTCAAGCAGAAGCGCCGCACCAAGGGCCAAATCGCCCGCGAGTTCGGCATCGAGCCGCTGGCCGACCGGCTCTTCGCCGATCCGACGCTCGACCCGGCCGCGGAGGCAGCCGCCTTCACCCGGCCGCCCGAGGTGCTCGACGACGGCAAGCCCGGTGCCGATTTCTCCACCGTGCCCGCGGTGCTCGACGGCGTGCGCGACATCCTGTCGGAGCGCTGGGCCGAAGACGCGGTGCTGGTGCAGCGCCTGCGCGAATGGCTCTGGGCCGAAGGCCTGCTGCAGAGCAAGAAGGTCGATGCCAAGAACGAGAACGACCCCGACGTGGCCAAATTCCGCGACTATTTCGACTACGACGAGCCGATCGGCCGGGTGCCCTCGCACCGCGCGCTGGCCGTCTTCCGTGGCCGGGCGCTCGAAATCCTCGAGGTGAAGCTGGTGCAGCCCGAAGCGCCCGGCGCCGCGGCCCCGGCCGCCGGCACCCGTGCCTCGGCCGTGCCGACGCTCGCCGAAGGCCGCATCGCCCTGCACCTGGGCTGGAGCCACGCCGGCAGGGCCTGCGACGACCTGCTGCGCAAGTGCATCGGCTGGACCTGGCGGGTGAAGCTGGGCCTGTCGACCGAGCGCGACCTGTTCACCCGGCTGCGGGAAGACGCCGAGAAGGTCGCGATCAAGGTCTTCGCCGACAACCTGCGCGACCTGCTGCTGGCCGCGCCCGCCGGCCCCCGCACGGTGATGGGACTGGACCCGGGTATCCGCACCGGAGTGAAGGTGGCGGTGGTGGACGCCACCGGCAAGCTGGTCGAGACGGCCACCGTCTATCCGCACGAGCCGCGCAAGGACTGGGACGGCTCGCTCCACACCCTGGGCCGCCTGTGCGAGAAGCACGGCGTGAACCTGATCGCCATCGGCAACGGCACCGCCAGCCGCGAAACCGACAAGCTGGCCGCCGACCTGATCAAGTTGCTGTCGAAAGGGGCTGCAGCCGGCGCGGAGAGCCGACCTCTTGCTATCGAAAAAGTAGTAGTGAGCGAGGCCGGTGCCTCGGTCTACTCCGCCAGCGAGTTCGCCAGCCAGGAAATGCCCGACGTCGACGTGAGCCTGCGCGGCGCCGCCAGCATCGCCCGCCGGCTGCAGGACCCGCTGGCCGAACTGGTGAAGATCGACCCGAAGAGCATCGGCGTGGGCCAGTACCAGCACGACGTCAACCAGAGCGAGCTGGCCCGCACGCTGGAGGCGGTGGTGGAGGACTGCGTGAACGCGGTGGGCGTCGACCTCAACACCGCCAGTGCGCCGCTGCTGGCGCGCGTCTCGGGCCTGTCGGGCACGGTCGCGAAATCGGTGGTGCGATGGCGCGAGAGCAACGGCGCGTTCCGCAATCGGCAGCAGTTGCTGGCGGTGACCGGCCTGGGCGCCAAGACATTCGAGCAGAGCGCCGGCTTCCTGCGCATCCGCGGCGGCGACAACCCGCTCGACATGACCGGGGTGCACCCGGAGACCTACCCGGTGGTCGAGCAGATCATCGCCCGGGTGCAGCAGCCGGTGGCGGCCGTCATGGGGCGTGCCGACATGCTCAAGACGCTCAAGCCCGAGCTCTTCGCCAACGAGCGCTTCGGCGTCATCACTGTCCGGGACATCCTGGGCGAGCTGGAGAAGCCGGGGCGCGACCCGCGGCCCGATTTCAAGGTGGCCCGCTTCAACGACGGGGTGGAGGACATCGCCGACCTGCGCGAGGGGATGGTGCTGGAGGGCACGGTGAGCAACGTCGCCCAGTTCGGCGCCTTCGTCGACCTGGGGGTGCACCAGGACGGGCTGGTGCACGTCAGCCAGCTGAGCCACAAGTTCGTCAACGACGCGCGCGAGGTGGTCAAGACCGGCGACATCGTGCGGGTGCGGGTGGTCGAGGTGGACGTGGCCCGCAAGCGGATCGCGCTGTCGATGAAGCTCGACGCGCCGCCCGCCCAGCGCGGCGGCGACGACCGCCGCGCCCGCGACAACCGCTACGAGGCGCCGCCCCGCGGCGGCCAGGCGCGCCGCGCCCCGGAGCCGGCCGCGGCCGGCGCGATGGCCTCGGCCTTCGCCAGGCTGCAGCCGCGCGGATCCCAGAAGTAACATAATGCAAGCGAGCGTTCTGCCTGCGTTTCGACGGGGCCGGTAGTCCACCGGGCATCCGCAACTAGAGACAAGACTGCATTCCATGGAGTTGAACAAGCTGCTTGCCACCCCCACCGCGCTGCCCAGCATCCCGCGGGTGGTGGCCCTGCTGATGAGCGAGCTGGACCGCGAGGAGCCCGACCTGCGCAAGGTCAGTCAGCTGATCAACACCGATCCGGGCCTCACCGCGCGGGTGCTGCAGCTGGCCAATTCGGCGTTCTTCCAGCTGTCGCAGCGCATCGGCGGCGTGTCGGAAGCGCTGGCTATCCTGGGGCTGACGCATGTGCGCTCCCTGGTGACTGCCGCTTCGATCAGCGGCGCCTTCCGCGCGGTGCCCGGCATCAGCATGCAGCAGTTCTGGCGCTACAGCCTCGACGTGGCGAAGATCTCGCGCTCCCTCGGCGGCGTGGTGCACCTGAACCAGGGCACCGCCTTCACCTCCGGCCTGATCCACGCGGTGGGCGAACTGGTGATGCACATGGGCATGCCCGAGCAGATGGCCCACGTCAACACGACCCTGCCGGTGCTCGACCTGCGCCGCGCCCGGCTGGAGCACCGGCTCTTCGGCTACAGCTATGCCGAGGTCGGCGCCGGCCTGGCCCGCGCCTGGCAGTTTCCGCAGCAGATCGTCGACGCGCTGCAGCACCAGCAGGCGCCTTTCGAGAACGAGGTCTACGAACCGCTGGCCGGCGTGATCCACCTCGCCACCTGGCGCGCCCGGGCCCGCGAGTCCCAGCTCGACGACAAGGAACTGGCCGTCACCTTCCCGGACGTGGTCGGCCTGGCGCTGGACCTGGACATCGACGCGGTGCTGCAGCAGGACCCGATCGACTGGACCAGCCGGTTCGAGGCCGGTCCGTTCTCCTGACCGGCCGGCGCCACCACCCGATGCAGGCATTGCGGATCTACGCCGGCTCCGCGGCGCGCCGGCACCTGGAGCGCCACGGCCTGCAGCCGTCGGACGTGCAGGTGATTCCCGCAGCGGCGGGCGGGCCGAAGGGGCTGGTCCTCGGGCGGCTCGACCGGTACCTGTTCGGCGACTGGCTGCCGAAGAGCGGCCAGCCGGTCGCCCTGGTGGGCGCATCCATCGGCGCCTGGCGCATGGCGACCGCCTGCCTGCCCGACCCGGTCGCCGGCTTCGCGCGGCTGGAGCGCGACTACATCGGCCAGCGCTACGACTTTCCCGCCGGCCGCGGCCGGCCGCTGGCCGACGACGTCAGCGCGCAGTTCGCGGCCAGCCTGCACAGCTTCTACGACGGGCGGGTGCCCGCGCTGCTGGCGCATCCCCGCTACCGGCTGCACGTGCTGGCGGCGCGCGGCCGGATGCTGCTGACGCGCGAGCACCGCTGGGCCACGCCGGCCGGCTACCTGGGTGCGTTCGTGTCCAACCTGGCGCACCGCCGCGCGCTGGGCGCATGGATCGAGCGGGTGGTGTTCTCGGCCGGGGAGGGCGGCCTGCCGTTCGGCACCGGCGACTTCCCCACCCGCCGGGTACCGCTGGACGCGGCCAACTTCCATCCCGCGCTGCAGGCCAGCTGCTCGATCCCGTTCGCGCTGCGCGCCGTCGCCGAGATCCCCGGCGCACCGCCGGGCGCCTACTGGGACGGCGGCATCACCGACTACCACCTGCACCTGCAGTACGACACCGGCCCGCAGGGCCTGGTGCTGTATCCGCACTTCCAGCGCGCGGTCGTGCCCGGCTGGCTCGACAAGGCGCTGCGCTGGCGCCACCGACCGACCGGCTTCCTCGACCGCATGATGGTGCTGGCGCCCGACCCGGCCTGGATTGCGACGCTGCCGCGCGGCAAGCTGCCCGACCGGCAGGATTTCGTGCATTTCCGCAACGACCACGACGCGCGCGCCGCCGCCTGGACCGCCGCCGCCGGGGCCAGCCAGCAACTGGCCGACGAGTTCGACGCCTGGCTGGCGCGGCCCGACATGGGCCGGGTACAGCCGCTCTAGCCGCCGGTTCGCGCGCGACACGACGCCCCGCGCCGCATGGGCATACTTTCGGGATGCAGACGCTTTCGCCCTTTCCCCTGACGCCCGCCATGCAGAGCGTGGTGAGCCGCATCGCCCGCGCCGGCCATCCGCCGCTGCACACCCTGTCGCCGCTACAGGCGCGTGCCGCCTATGCCGCCGGCGCCGAGGTGCTGGAGGTGCCGCGCGCGCCGCTGGCCCGGGTGGAGGATTTCCACATCGCCGCGCGCGACGGCCACCCGCTGCCGGCGCGACTCTACGCGGCCGGGCAGGGCGCCGCGCCCCTGCCGGCGCTGCTGTACCTGCACGGCGGCGGCTTCACCATCGGCGGCATCGGCACCCACGACGTGCTGTGCCGCGAGCTGGCCCGGCTGTCGGGCTGCGCCGTCGTGTCGCTCGATTACCGGCTGGCGCCGGAGCACCGCTTTCCCACCGCGCACGACGATGCCTGGGACGCGCTGGCCTGGCTGCACCGCCACGGCGCCGAGCGGGGCATCGACCCGGGCCGACTCGCGGTCGGCGGCGACAGCGCCGGCGGCACCCTGGCCGCGGCCTGCGCCCTGCAGGCCCGCGACGCAGGCCTGCCGCTGGCGCTGCAGCTGCTGTTCTACCCCGGCTGCGCGCCCCGGCAGGACACGCCCTCGCACCGCCGCTTCGCCGACGATCCGCTGATCGACGCCACCCAGATCGACTGGTTCTTCCGTCACTACCTGCGCAGCGACGCCGACCGCGACGACTGGCGCTTCGCCCCGCTGCTCGCGCCCGACGTGGACGGCGTCGCGCCTGCCTGGTTCGGCCTGGCCGAATGCGATCCGCTGGTCGACGAAGGCCTGGCCTACGCCGACCGGCTGCGAGCGGCCGGCGTGCCGGTCGACCTGGAGCTATGGCACGGCGTGACCCACGAATTCATCAAGATGGGACGGGCGATCCCCGAAGCCCGACTGGCCCACGCCGCCGCCGCCGCCGCGCTGCGCCAGGCACTCGACACCGAGGTTCCCGCATGACGACCGCCCCAGTTTCCGCCCGGCCCGCCGACGGCCGTCCCACGCTGCGCGACTTCCGCCTGCGCCACCGCCTGCGGGTGCGCTGGGCCGAGGTCGACATGCAGAAGATCGTGTTCAACGCCCACTACCTGATGTACCTGGACACCGCCATGGCCGAGTACTGGCGCGCCCTGGCCCTGCCGTACGAGGCCAGCATGCAAGCCTTGGGCGGCGACCTCTATGTGAAGAAAGCGACGCTGGAGTACCACGCCTCGGCCCGGTCGGACGACCTGCTGGAGGTGGCTCTGCGCTGCACGCGGGTCGGCAGCAGCAGCATCGTCTTCGAGGGCGCGGTCTTCCGCGGCGACCGGTTGCTGGTGAGCGGCGAACTGGTCTACGTCTTCGCCGATCCGGCCAGCCAGACCGCGCGGCCGGTGCCCGAAGCCCTGCGGGCGGTGCTGGCCGATTTCGAGGCGCGGCGGCCGGTGACCGCGCTGCGCACCGGCGGCTGGGACACGCTGGGCGAGGCGGCCGGCCGCGTCCGTACCGCGGTTTTCGTGGAAGAGCAGGGCATCGCGGCCGAGGAGGAGTGGGATGCCGAGGACGCCACCGCGGTGCATGCGGTGGTCTTCAACCGGGTCGGTGCGCCTGTGGCGACAGGCCGGCTGCTGCGGCACGCGCCGGGCGTGGGCCGCATCGGCCGGATGGCGGTCGACCGGTTGCTGCGGGGCGGCGCGCTCGGCCGCGCGGTGCTGGATGCGTTGGTGGAGCAGTCACGGCTGCGGGGCGATGCCGCCGTGGTGCTCAACGCCCAGCGCAGTGCCGAGCGCTTCTATGCGCGGGCCGGCTTCGCGCCGTTCGGAGAGCCGTTCGACGAGGTGGGCATTCCCCACATCGCCATGCGCCGCGACTTCGGTCTTCCGATTCAGATGTCCTCGGCCAGCGCGTAGGGCAGGGCTTGCAGGCCCAGCAGCGTGCCGCCGGCGGTGCCGGCCCGCAGTTCGCCGTCCTGCGTGGCCGCCACCTGCAGCGAGGCGATCAGGTCCCAGCCACTGCCGTCGGGCGTGGCCGCCGCCTGCACCACGGTGCCGCAGGGCTGCGATTCGTCGGCCGAATGGAACACCTCGTCGCCGACCGCCACCGCCTGCTGCGCATGCAGCAGGTAGGCGCGGCGCTTCAAGGTGCCGCGGAACTGGCTGCGCGCCACCACTTCCTGGCCCGGGTAGCAGCCCTTCTTGAAATTGACCCCGCCGACCGATTCGTAGTTGAGCATCTGCGGCACGAAGGCATCGACCACCGGCGCGGTGAGCGTCGCCACGCCGCTCATCACATCGCCCCACTGCCACACCGCGTCCGGCAACGCCGGGCCGGCCGGCAGCGGATCGCCGGCGGGGGCGATCCACAGCGCCCGCGGCTGGCCGGCGGCGACCGGCAGGAACACGATATTCGCGGTACCGGAATCGATCCGGGCCCAATCGCCGTGCCGGCCCGGCGCTATCGTTTCGAGAGCATCGCCCGCCAGGCCGCACAGGGTGAATTCGGCCGTCGCGTCGGTGAGCTTCGCCTTGGCCCGCAGCACGAACATCGAGAGGCGCTTGCGGGTGGCTTCCAGCAGGTCGCGGCTGCAGACCAGCAGCACCTCGCCGGGGCTGCGCAGGTAGCCAACGAAGCTGGCCTGCATCCGGCCCTTGGCCGAGAGGAAGGCCGCGAGCCGCGCCTGGTCGGGCGCCAGCAGCGCGAAATCCTGGGTCAGCTGGCCCTGCAGGAACGACACGGCGTCGTCGCCCGCCACGCGGATGACGCCGAGGTGGTCGAGAGGGGCGATACCGTTGAGCAAAGAGGATGCGGTCATCGGTCCATTATCATCGTCGGTTGATTTCAACAAGGGCACCACGGTTGTGAAGGCACTGCGACGTTTGCTGGCGATGGTGGCGGTCCTGGCGTTCCTGCTGGTCGCCGCGGTGTTGTGGTGGCTGCACCAGCCGCTGGCGGTGCGCACGCCCATGGTGGACCTGTCGATCGAGCCCGGCCGCACGCCGCGCGGCGTGGCGCAGGACGTGGCGAACGCCGGCGTGATGGTCGATCCGCGGGTGCTGTACCTCTGGTTCCGCCTGTCGGGCCAGGACCGCCAGATCCGGGCCGGCAGCTACGAGCTCGACGGCACCACCACCCCGCGCAACCTGCTGCAGAAGCTGGTGCGCGGCGACGAAGCCCTGCGCAACGTGACCCTGGTCGAGGGCTGGAACTTCCGCCAGGTGCGCGATGCCCTGGCCAAGGCCGAACAATTGAAGCCCGACACCGCGGGCCTGACCGACGAGGCGATCATGGCCCGGCTGGAGCGCCCGGGCGTCGCCGCCGAGGGCCGCTTCTTCCCCGACACCTATACCTACGCCAAGGGCTCGAGCGACCTGGCGCTGCTGCGCCGCGCCCTGCATTCGATGGACCGCCGGCTCGACGCCGCCTGGGCCCAGCGCGCGCCCACCACGCCGCTCAAGACGCCGCAGGACGCGCTGGTGCTGGCCAGCATCGTCGAGAAGGAAACCGGCCGGGCCTCCGACCGCGCGCAGATCGCCGGCGTGTTCAGCAACCGGCTGAAGGTCGGCATGCCGCTGCAGACCGACCCGACCGTCATCTACGGCCTGGGCACCGCGTTCGACGGCAACCTCCGCAAGAAGGACCTGCAGACCGACACGCCCTGGAACACCTACACCCGCACCGGCCTGCCGCCCACGCCCATCGCGATGCCGGGCCGCGCCGCGCTGCTCGCCGCGGTGCAGCCGGAGGCGACGCAGGCGCTGTATTTCGTCTCGCGCGGCGACGGCACCAGCCATTTCAGCCCGTCGCTCGAAGAGCACAACCGCGCGGTCGACCAGTACCAGCGCAGAAAGTAGCCCTCCGATGGCGCACGGCCTCTTCATTTCCTTCGAGGGCATCGACGGTGCGGGCAAGAGCTCGCACATCGACGGCGTCGCCGACGCGTTCCGCGCGCAGGGCAGGGCGGTGACCGTCACCCGCGAGCCGGGCGGCACTCCGCTGGCCGAGAAGCTGCGCGCCCTGGTGCTGCAGGACGCGATGGACCCGCTGACCGAGACGCTGCTGGTCTTCGCCGCCCGGCGCGACCACCTGCAGCGGGTGATCGAGCCGGCCCTGGCCGGCGGCGAGGTGGTGCTGTGCGACCGCTTCACCGACGCCACCTTCGCCTACCAGGGCGCCGGCCGCGGCTTCGACCTGCAGGTGCTGTCGGCCCTGGAGTGCTGGGTGCAGGACGCCGGCAGCGGCGCGGTGCGCCAGCCCGACCTCACCCTCTGGTTCGACCTGCCGCTGGCTCTGGCCGCCGAGCGGCTGGCCGGCGCCCGGGTGCCCGATCGGTTCGAGTCGCAGCCCGAGGAGTTCTTCCGCAAGGTGCAGGGCGGCTACGCGGCCCGTGCCCAGGCAGCACCGCAGCGCTTCGTGCGGATCGACGCATCGCTGCCGCGCGACGATGTCGCCCACCAGGTGCGGATGGCGATGGCCGCCCACGCCGGTCTGCGGATGCAGACGGGCGCCGCCGCATGAGCCCCCGCCCGGCCGCTCCGAAGGGGGCTTCGACCGCAGTGCACCGCACGGAGTTCGCCTTATGAGTGCCGCGCCGCCGCTGGCCCCGTGGCTCGACCGCCAGTTGCGCACGCTGCTCGCGCAGCGCGGCCACGCCCGGCTGCTGCAAGGCCCGTCGGGCCTGGGCCAGTACCCGCTGGGCCTGGCGCTGGCCCGGGCCTGGCTGTGCGACACGCCGCAAGCCGACGGCCTGGCCTGCGGCACCTGCGCCAGCTGCCATGCCATCGACGTGCGAACCCACGCCGACCTGCGGGTGCTGATGCCCGAAGTCCAGATGCAGGCGCTCGACTGGCCCCTGCCCGAGAAGGCCCAGGCCGAACTCGACGACAAGAAGCGCAAGCCCAGCAAGGAAATCCGGGTCGAGGCGATGCGCGACGCGGTCGAATTCGCCCAGCGCACCAACGCCCGTGGCCGCGGCAAGGTGGTGCTGGTCTACCCGGCCGAGCAGATGAACGGCATTACCGCCAACGCGCTGCTGAAGACGCTTGAGGAACCCACGGGCGACGTGCGCTTCGTCCTGGCCAGCGAGGCCGCCCACCAGTTGCTGCCGACGATCCGCAGCCGCTGCCAGGCCCACGGCATGGCTTGGCCGGCCGAGGACGAGATGCAGGCCTGGCTGGTGGAGCAGGGCGTGCCGGCGGCCGATGCGCCCGGCCTGCTGCGCGCCGCCGGCGGCCGTCCCGACGACGCCCTGGCCGCCGCTCGCAACGGCCGGGACGCCCGGCGCTGGGCCCTGCTGCCGGCGGCGCTGGTGCGGGGCGAGGCCGGCGTGTTCGCCGACTGGTCGGCACGCGACGCGATCGACGCGCTGCAGAAGCTCTGCCACGACCTGATGGTGGTGCAGGCCGGCGCCGCGCCGCGGTACTTCGACGCCCAGAGCCTGCCGAAGCCGCCGTCCGCCCGGGCGCTGGCCCTCTGGGCGCAGGCGCTGAAGAAAGCGCTGCGCACCGCCGACCATCCATTCAATGCCGGCCTGATGCACGAGGCGCTTGTGAGCGCCGCGCAAAACGCCCTAAACTCGCGCGCAACACCGCCATGAGCATCAGCCCGTCTCCCTCCCCGGCACCGCGCCCCAGCGTCGTGCAGCTCGCCATCAAGGAGAAGGCGGCGCTGTACGCGGCCTACATCCCGCTGTTCACCGAGGGCGGCATCTTCATCCCCACCACGCGGGAGTACCGGCTGGGCGAAGACGTCTACGTGCTGCTGACACTGCCCGACAACCCCACCCGCTACCCGGTGGCCGGCCGCGTTGCCTGGGTCACGCCGGCCCGGGCGTCGGGCAACCGCACCCAGGGCGTCGGCATCCAGTTCCCGGCCGACGAGAAATCGCGGGCGCTGAAGCTCAAGATCGAAGAGATCCTCGGCGGCCACCTGGCCTCCGACCGGGCCACGCAGACGATCTGATACGTGGGGGCCGCCACGCGGCGCCACACTGGCTGTCGCCAGTTCCCAGCGCGCCGCAGGTGCGATCACTATATTTTTCATAGCAGGAAGTCGGCGTACAGCGCCGGCTACAGGCACTTTTCGTTTTCAAACCGATGTTCACCGATTCGCACTGCCACCTCGCCATGCCCGAGCTGTCGGCCCAGCTGCCGGCGATCCGCCAGGCGATGGCCGATGCGCAGGTCGACCGGGCCCTCTGCATCTGCACCACGATGGAGGAGTTTCCGGCGGTGCATGCGCTGGCGACCACCTACGACAACTTCTGGGCCACCGTCGGCGTGCATCCCGACAACGAAGGCGTGCAGGAGCCCTCGCTCGACGACCTGTTGGAGCATGCCGGCCAGCCGCGCGTCGTCGCGATCGGCGAGACCGGCCTGGACTACTACGGCATGGAGGACCGCAAGGGCGGCCGCAGCATCGCCGACCTGGAATGGCAGCGCGACCGGTTCCGCACCCATATCCGCGCGGCCCGGCAGAGCCGCAAACCGCTGGTGATCCACACCCGCAGCGCATCGGACGACACGCTGGCGATCCTGCGGGAGGAGGGCGAGGACGCCTCCGCCACCGCGGCCGGCGGGGTGTTCCACTGTTTTACCGAGACCGACCAGGTCGCCCGCGCGGCGCTCGACCTCGGCTTCTACATCTCGTTCTCGGGCATCGTCACCTTCAAGAACGCCCAGCATCTGCGGGACGTGGCCGCCTTCGTGCCGCTCGACCGCCTGCTGATCGAGACCGACAGCCCCTACCTCGCCCCGGTGCCGTACCGCGGCAAGCCCAACAACCCGTCGTACGTGCCCTTCGTCGCCCGGCAGATCGCCGAAGTGCGCGGCATGCCGGTCGAGGCGGTGGCCGCGGCCACGTCCCGCAATTTCGAACGTCTGTTCCTGAAGGAAATGCCATGAAACTCGGTTTTGTCTCGGGCGCGTGGCGCTCGACCGCCGCGGCCTCGCTGCTGGTGCTGGCGGGCTGCGCCTCGGCGGCCGCCTTCGACGACTACTTCGTCGCCATCAAGCGCGACGACCCGAACGCGATCACCACGCTGCTCAACCGCAACGTCGACCCGAACGCCCTGTCGCCGCAGGGCGAGGCGCCCCTGGTGCTGGCGATCCGCGAACAGTCGACCAAGGCGGTGAAGGCGCTGCTGGCGTCGCGCAAGACCAAGGTCGAGATCCGCAACAAGAAGGACGAAAGCCCGCTGATGCTGGCCGCCATCAAGGGCGACACCGACCTGGTCCGGGCGCTGCTGGCACGCGACGCCGACGTCAACAAGCCCGGCTGGGCGCCGCTGCACTATGCCGCCAGCGCCTCGACGCCGCAGCAGGCCACGATCGCCAAGCTGCTGCTCGACAACCATGCCTTCATCGACGCCGAGTCGCCCAACGGCACCACGCCGCTGATGATGGCGGCGTTCTACGGCTCGAGCGACGTGGCCCGGCTGCTGCTGGCCGAAGGCGCCGACACGGCGATGCGCAACCAGCAAGGCATGACCGCGGCGGACTTCGCCCGCAAAGGCGGACGCGACGACCTGGCCAAGGAGATCGGCGCGGTGGCGGCCAAGGCGGCGGCAGGACAGCCGGCGCAACCGTCGCAGCAGACGCCACCAGGATCGCAGCAATCCCGAGCGCGTGGCGGTTGGTAGTACGGGGGCCGGGTCCCGAAGACCGGCGCTTGGCAGAGGGAATGCGGAGAGTGGTCGCAGGGCGGCTAAAACGTCGAACTGCCGCCGTCCAACACGCTAGTAACTTTATACGATGTATATTATGTATAGTCGGATAGCTGGATGTTCGCTGAAGCAGCTTTAAACAGGCTCTCTCACCGCACCTGTGCATCATCGACATTCGATGCAAGACTCACTTTTCCCCCCGGACGACGACGATGAAGCGGCTGATGAATCAGCCGCTCCTGCGCAACCCTCATTGCTGGAGGCAGGCACACCGGGCGACGTGCCGCTTCCCAGGGCCAAACGCGGCGCCGAGGTGGGTCCGGCGATGCAGGACACGGCGGTGCATGCGCTGGCCGGCGCGATGCCGGCGCCGCTGCGGCTCGGCACCTCGTCGTGGAACTATCCGGGCTGGGCCGGCATGGTATGGGATGCGGTGTACCCGGAATCGGTGCTGTCCAAGCGCGGCATCGGCGCGTACGCCCGGCATCCGCTGTTCCGTACCGTCAGCCTCGACCGGGCGTTCTACCGGGCGCTGACCGCCAGCCAGTTCGCCGATCTGGCGGCGCGCGTGCCGGCCGATTTCCGCTTCGTCGTCAAGGCGCCGGCGATGGTGACCGACGCGCTCGTCCGCGCCGAGGACGGCCGCGGCATGCAGGCCAACCCCGGCTTCCTGAGCCCCGAACTGGCGGTACAGGAATTCGCGGTACCGGCGCTCGAAGGGCTCGGCGACCGGCTGGGCGCGCTGGTGTTCCAGCTCAGCCCGCTGCCGCTGCGGATGCTCGACACGCTGCCGGCCGTCATGGAGAAACTGCGCGCGATGCTGGCGGCCCTGCCGGCGTTGCGGCCCACCGCACCCGACGCGGTGGTCGCGGTCGAGGTGCGCGATCCCGAGTGGATCGGCGGGATCCACGGCCCGGCGTTCGTCCAGGTCTTGAAGGACACCGGTGCCACGTTCTGCCTGGGCCTGCACGCCAAGATGCCGGCGATCGGCGAGCAGTTGCACATGCTGCGCGCGCTGTGGCCGGGGCCGCTGGTCTGCCGCTGGAACCTCAACCGGCTCCACGGCGGTTACGGCTACGAAGAGGCCGAAAAGCTCTACCAGCCCTTCGACAGGATGGTCGACCCGGACCCCGACACCCGCGCCGCGCTGGCCAAGGTCGCGGCCGCCACGGCCCTGGCAGGGCATCCGGTCTACGTGACGGTCAGCAACAAGGCCGAGGGCTCCGCGCCGCAGACGGTGCAGCTGCTGGCCGAGGCCATCCGCGACCGGCTCTGACCGTCGCCCGGCCCGAGCACGCCCTGTTTCAGGAGCCGAAGGCCATCGCCAGCACCGCCGCCGCCATCACCGCCGTCGCGGCCCAGCCGAGCACGCGCAGGCGGGTGCCGATGACGTTCTCGCCCATCACCCGGCGGTTGGCGGCCAGCAGCATCATCACCGCCATGATCGGCACCGCGATCACGCCGTTGATGACGGCCGACCAGAACAGCTCGCGCACCGGATCTGCGGGGGTGAAGCACAGGCCCACTCCGCCCAGCGTCGCCACCGCGATGATCGCGTAGAAGCCGCGGCCCTCGCCGCGCTCGAGCCGCAGGTCCATGCCGCCGCGCCAGCCCGCCGCCTCCGACACCGCATAGGCCGCCGAGCCCGCCAGCACCGGCACCGCCAACAGTCCGGTGCCGACGATACCCATGCTGAACAGCACGAAGGCGAACGGCCCTGCCACCGGCCGCAGCGCTTCGGCCGCCTGGGCCGATGTCTGGATGTCGTGCAGGCCCGCGGCATGCAGGGTGGCGCCGGCGCTCAGGATGATGAAGAACGCGATCAGGTTGGAGAAGCCCATGCCGATGGCCGTATCCCAGCGGATGCGGCGCAGGTGGCGGCGCACGTCCTGCGCATCGTGCACGGCGCCGTGGCCGCCCTGCCCCGTTTCCTCCACCTCCTGCGCCGCCTGCCAAAAGAAGAGGTACGGGCTGATGGTGGTGCCGAAGACGGCGACGACCATCAGCACCGCATCGTGGTCGAGGGTGAGCTGCGGCCATACCGCCGCCCGCGCCACCGCCCACCAGTCGACCTGCAGGCTGAACGCCACCGCCACGTAGCTCAGCAGCGCCAGCGTGAGCCACTTGAGCCAGCGCACATAGGTCGCATAGCGCAGGAACACCTGCAGCACCAGGCACAGCACGCCGAAGCCGACCGCGTACAGGTGCGCCGGCCCGCCGATCAGCAGGCGCAGCGCCTCGGCCATCGCCGCGATGTCGGCGGCCACGTTGATCGTGTTGGCGACCAGCAGCATGCCGACCACCGCGTACAGCACCACCGCCGGAAATGTGCGCCGGATGTTGGCCGCCAGCCCCTGGCCGGTGACGTAGCCGATGCGGGCGCTCACCATCTGCACCGCGCACATCAGCGGATAGGTCAGCACCAGGGTCCACAGCATCTGGAAGCCGAACTGGGCGCCGGCCTGCGAATAGGTGGCGATGCCGCTCGGGTCGTCGTCGGCCGCGCCGGTGATCAGGCCGGGGCCGAGCATGCGCAGACGCGCGCGCCACGTGCCGCCCGCGGTGGCCGGTGCGGTTACCGCGCGATGGGTTTCGTGTTGGATCATCCCCTGCCCTCCGGATGGCCGGGCAGCGCGCCCTGGGCCTGCGCGCCGACACTGGCGCGGGCGGAGTCTAGGCGCCGGGCGCGGCTTGCGGAAGCGACGAAACGCTTGGCCCCGCGGCCCGCTCGGGGGTCAGGGGCGGGTCAGCCGGGGCCGAGTAGAAATGGCGGCAGCGCCGTCATCGTCGTCCCGCCTGTCGCCTCAGTGCATGTGGCCCCAGTAGACGAGCGCGTCGCGGCCTTCGACGCTGAGCGACACCTCGGCGCCTACCGGCAGCAGCACCTTGGTCGGCACATGGCCGAACGGCAGGCCGGCGATGACCCGGGCCTTGACCTGGGTGCGCAGCCAGTCGATCACCGTCTGCAGCTTGAAGCCGCGGTCGTGGGAGCCCAGGATGTAGTCGGTGAACTGTCCGAACACGATCGCCTTCTGCTGCGCCAGCACGCCGGCATGCAGCAGCTGCGTCAGCATCCGCTCCACACGGTACGGATGCTCGTTGACGTCCTCGACGAACAGGATGCCGCCCTTGACCTGCGGCAGGTACGGTGTGCCGACCAGCGACGCCAGCACCGCCAGGTTGCCACCCCACAACACCGCCTTCTTGATATAGAAATCGCCCCCAGCCGGCGCTGCTGGCCGGCCATCAGCTATCGAATCAGTAGCAACCGTGCCGCGCGGCTTCGGCATGCGCCAGCCGGCGCCCTCCCCTTGCCCGTGCAGCAGGTCGTCGAAGCAGGCTTCCATGATGTCGTCGGGCGCCTCGGTGGTGCCGAAGTCGGCGCCGAGCGTCGGGCCGCCCCAGGTGACGGTGCCGGTCTTGGCGAGCAGGGCCGTCTGCAGCGCGGTGAAGTCGCTCAGGCCGACGAAGCGGGTGCCGCGCTCGGCCGCCTTCTTCAGCGCCTTGTAGTCGATGCCCGGAAGGATGCGGCTGATGCCGTAGCCGCCGCGCGAGATCAGCGCGACGTCGGCACCGCTGGCCGCCGCCCGGTCGATGGCGGCGATGCGGGTCGCGTCGTCGCCGGCGAACCGCGTGTGGCTGGCGAGCGCGTCGGTATCCACCTCCACCTCGTGGCCCAGCGCTTTCAGGCGGGCGATGCCGCGGCGGAACGCGGCCTTGTCGCGCACCGCGCCGGACGGCGAATAGATGTAGATGCGGCGTTGCCGGCCGGCATGCCCGTGGTCGTGGCCGCAGTGGTCGTCGTCGCAGCGCAGCGGGTCGTGCGCAGCATGCGCGTGGGAGGCAGAAGGCATGGGCGGGGATGGGCGGCTGCTGCGCAGCCGCCTCCGTGTCGAGGATCGGTCAGGAAGCAGGCGGCGGGGCCGGCCCGCGGGCAGCCGGGAAGTATTCCACAGCCTGCCGCGCCTGGTCGGACGGCGCGGCGGTACCGGTGCGCAGGTCGAGGACGCGGCCGGCCACCGGGAACTGCGCGGCCAGGGCGGCGATGGCGGCCGCTTCCTCCTGCCCGGTGCGCGGCGCGAGGCGCACCCATGCGCGTGGACCGGCGCGGTGGCCCGTATCGGGAAACGGTGCGTCGTGCGCATCCTGCCCGCAGGACGGCTCGGCCAGCACCGCGCAGCCGGCGATGCGGCCCGGTGCGCGGCGCACCAGTGCCTGCACCAAGGGCGCCTGCGCCGCCGGCAGCAGCACCACCGCGCCGTGCACGTCGCACTGCGCCAGCCACTCGGCCAGCAGCGCCGCGTGGTGATCCAGCGTGTGCCAGGCGTCGCGCTTGGGTTTGTCGCTGCGGCCGAATCCGACCAAGTCGGGCGCGACGACCCGCGCGCCGGATGCCGCGAGCGGTGCGAGCCAGCCGGCCAGCGTCCCGCTCCAGCCCTGCGGACCGTGCAGGCAGACGAAGCCGGCGCGGCGCGGCTCGGTGCCCAGGTGTTCCAGCCACTGCATCTGCAGCCCACCGCCCACCCCGGCCAGCGTGGCGGCCTGCGCGCCGTACCCGGCGGGCAGCGGCAGTCCGTCGAAGCGCGCTGCCGGCGTCCGCAGGGCGTCTTCGCGCACCGGCGCCGGCCGTGCGCTGCGCTGTGCCGCACGCCGCTGCTGGAAGAAAGCCTGCAGCACCTCGCCGCATTCCTCGGCCATCACCCCGCGCGCCACCCGGGTATGGTGGTTGAGCCGCGGCTCGCCGAAAAGGTCGAGCACCGACCCTGCCGCGCCGGTGCGCGGTTCGGCCGCGCCGTAGACGAGCCTGCCGACCCGCGCATGCAGCACCGCGCCGCTGCACATGGCGCACGGCTCCAGCGTCACATAGAGCGTGCATCCGTCGAGGCGGTAGTTGCCCAGTGCCTGCGCCGCGGCGCGCAGGGCGACGATCTCGGCATGGGCGGTCGGGTCGTGGCCGTCGATCGGGGCGTTGCGGCCGGTGGCGACGATGCGCCCGTCCTGGACGACGACGGCCCCGACCGGCACCTCGCCGGCCTGCGCCGCCGCGTGCGCTTCTGCCAGGGCCGCGCGCATGAAGCGCTCGTCGTCGGGCTGGACGCTCATGCCGGCCGCCCGCCGGTCACTGGTCGGCCGCCTCGCGCTGCCGGCGGGCGGCTTCGGCCGCGTCGTCGAGCCCCTTCTGGACCTGCCGCTGCACCTCGGCGCTGCGCGCCCGCACTTCGGCGGTCGCCGTGGTGCCCTGCGAAGTGCCCGTGGCAGAAGGCGTCCCGGCCTGCGGCAGCAGCGCCTTCTTGGCCAGCAGCGCGACGATCAGCAGGGCCAGGACCAGGCCGATCAGGCCGACAGGGCTGCGCATACGGAATCTTTCGGGGAAAGGGGTTGGCGGGGCGGTTCGCCGGGCGGGCACGCCCGGGCAAACAGGTCCGGCGATTCTAGGCAGCCCCGCGACGGGCGAGACGCGGCGCGGTGCCGTGCAGGCGCCCTCCCCCGCGCCGAAGGCGGTGCGGATCAGGTGGGCCGGTCCTTCGTCGGCCGGGGCTTCGCATCGCGGAAGGCCTGCATTGTCGAGATCAGCTGCAGCAGCAGCTGGTTGGACGCGATCGAGAGCTGGCGGCCCAGCCGGGTCACGATGTGCGCCTCGGCGCCGGCCAGCACCCCGTGGTCGATCGGCAGCGCCACCAACTGCCCGGCCTCCACCTCCTGCGACACCGCGAATGCGGGCAGCAGGCTCACGCCCAGGTCGGAGCGCACGAAATGCTTGATGACCGAGATCGAATCGGTCGTCAGCTTGGGCGCCAGGCGGATCCGTTCCACCCGCTCGGCCAGTTCGATGATCTGCCGCGTGCCGAACGACCCGTGCATCAGCGCGACCGGATAGGCGGCGATCTGCCGCAGCAGCGGCTGGCGGTCGAGCAGGGTCAGCGGGTGGCCCGGCGGCGCGATGACGCACATCGGCTGGCGGATCGCGGCACGGGAGCGGATGCCGGGCCCCACCGGCGGGTTGTAGACCAGGCCGATGTGGGCCGCGTCCTCCGCCACCATGCGCATCACCTCGTTGGTGCCGGCCAGGTGCATCGTGACCGTGAGGCCCGGATGGCGCTTCCAGAAATGCTTCATCGGCTCGGCCATCAGGTCGCCGACGAAGCCTTCACCCAGCACCAGGTCGATGTGTCCGCGTTCCAGGCCGCGCAGTTCCTGCACCTTGGCGATCGCGTCAGCTTGGTACGAGGTCTGCTGGCGGAAGTAGTCGACCAGCACCTGGCCGGCCTCGGTCGGGCGCACCCCGCGGCCATGCCGCTCCATCAGGGGCACCGCCAGTTCCTCCTCCAACTTGGCGATCTGCCGGCTGACGACCGACGGGTTCATGTCCATCGTGTCGGCGGCGGCGCGCACCGAGCCTTCAGTCACGGCTTCGTAGAGGTAGCGGACCCGCCGCATGTCGAGGGATTCGGTCATGTGTCTGCCATGCGGCCGTGGTGAGCGTTGCCTGCAGGGCAACGCAATTTTACGGACGTTGACATTGTTACCTTTTGAGAGGAGTGGGATTCTCCGGGCTTCCCTCCTCTTTGTCGAAGGCATGACGTGAAAACTATCGGTGTGGTCGGTTTGGGCAACATGGGCCGTGGCATGGCCATCTCGCTGCAGCGGGGCGGCTTCGCGGTGGTCGGCACCGACGCATCGGCCGACACCCGGGCCCGGCTGGCCGCCGACGGCGTGCCGGTCGTCGACACGCTCCAGGAGCTGATGTCCCGGGCCGACGCGGTCGTGCTGTCGCTGCCGACGGCGGCCATCGTGGCGCAGGTCGTGGCCGGCCCCGACGGCCTGATGGGCCACGCCAGGGCCGGCGTA
The DNA here is from genome assembly GCF_001421705.1 of Xylophilus sp. Leaf220. Taxonomy (GTDB): domain Bacteria; phylum Pseudomonadota; class Gammaproteobacteria; order Burkholderiales; family Burkholderiaceae_C; genus Xylophilus. The sequence continues at coordinate 311,129 of NZ_LMKO01000012.1, forward strand.
CTGGTGATCGAAACCTCGACCTCCCACCCCGAAACCACCCGCCAGCTCGCGGCACAGTTGGCGACCGTCGGCATGTCGCTGATCGATGCGCCGGTGAGCGGCGGCCCGAAGGGCGCGATCACCGGCACCATGACGATGGTGATCGGCGGCACCGAGGCCGACGTGGCCCGGGCGGAGCCGGTGCTGGCGGCGATGAGCGCCAAGCGGGTCCACGTGGGCGCGGTGGGCGCAGGCCACGTGGCCAAGATCGCCAACAACCTCCTGTGCGCCGCCCACCTCGCGATCGCCGGCGAGGTCACCCGGATGGCCGAGCGGGCCGGCGTGCCCACCGAGCGGCTGCTGCAGGGCATCAACGCCGGCTCGGGCCGCAGCTTCGTCACCGAGTTCAACTTTCCCACCTGGGTCACCAGCGGCGCCTTCAATTCCGGCTTCACGATGAAGCTGATGCGCAAGGACGTCGGCTTGTCGCAGGACCTGATCGCCGCGCTCGACCTCGACCTGCCCCTGTCCGCCAAGGTGGCCGAGCTGTGGGCCGGCAGCGCCCGCACGATCGCCGACGACGAGGACTTCAACCGCATCGTCGAGCTGGGCACGCGCCCTGCTCTCTGAACCCACCACCGCCTACCGCCATGACCACACCCTCCTCTTCCCGTCTGCTCGCCGCGTTCAGCCACTTCTTCCCCGGCGCATCGACCGTCGGCTCCTACATCGGCGGCCAACTGGTCACCGGCGAGGCGGCCGACCGCGTCGACCTGGTCGACCCGGCGACCGGCGAGCTGTTCCTTTCCTACCCCGATGCCGGCCCCGCCCTGGTCGGCCGTGCCGCGGACGCGGCCGTGGCCGGCCAGCGCGCCTGGGCCGCGCTGAGCCATGCCGCCCGCGGCCGGGTGATGCAGGACATCGCCCGCGCGGTGCGCGCGCAGGTCGAGCCGCTGGCGCTGCTGGAATCGCTGTGCGCCGGCAAGCCGATCCGCGACTGCCGCGGCGAGGTCGCCAAGGTCGCCGAGATGCTCGAGTACTACGCCGGGTGGACCGACAAGTTCCACGGCGAGGTGATCCCGGTTCCGAGCGGCCACCTCAACTACACCCGGCGCGAGGCCTGCGGCGTGGTGCTGATCATCACGCCGTGGAACGCGCCGGTCTTCACCTGCGGATGGAACGTGGCGCCCGCCATCGCCATGGGCAACGCGGTGCTGCTGAAGCCGTCGGAGCTGACACCGCTCAGCTCGCTCGCGTTCGCCGCGCTGGCCGAGCAGGCCGGTCTGCCGAAGGGCGTGCTCAACGTGCTGGGCGGCTTCGGCCATACCACCGGCCAGGCCGCGATCGCGCACAAGGCGGTCAAGAAGGTGGTCTTCATCGGCTCGCCCACCACCGGTGGCCGCATCGCCACGGCCTGCGCCGCCCGCGGCGTGCCCTGCCTGCTGGAGCTGGGCGGCAAGTCGGCCAACATCGTGTTCGAGGACGCCGACCTGGTCCGCGCCTCGATCGGCGCGCAGTCGGCGATCTTCGCGGCCGCGGGCCAGAGCTGCGTCGCCGGTTCGCGGCTGCTGGTGCAGCGGAGCATCTACGACCGCTTCGTCGCGATGGTGGCCGACGGCGCCCGCCAGCTCCGCACCGGCGACCCGCAGGCGGCCGACACCGAGGTCGGCCCGATCCAGAACGCCAAGCAGTACGACCACGTGCTGGGGATGATCAAGACCGGGATCGGCGAAGGCGCCGAAGTGGTCGAGGGATCGACCGGCGAGCCGGCCGACGCCGGCTACTTCGTGCGCCCCACCGTCTTGAAGAACGTCACCAACGACATGCAGGTCGCCCGCACCGAGATCTTCGGCCCGGTGGTGGTCGCGATCCCCTTCGATACCGAAGACGAAGCGATCGCGATCGCCAACGACAGCGATTTCGGGCTGGCCGGCGCGGTCTGGACCGCGGACGTGGCCCGGGCGCACCGCATCGCCGCCCAGGTCAAGGCCGGCACCTTCTGGATCAACACCTACAAGGTGATCAACGTGGCCTCGCCGTTCGGCGGCTACGACGCCAGTGGCTACGGACGCTCGAGCGGCGTCGAGGCGCTGCACGAGTACACGCAGGTCAAAAGCGTCTGGGTGGAGACCGCGGCGAATCCGGCCGCGGCGTTCGGCTATGCGCCGGGCATCGGCAACTGAGGCATCCGAATCGACACGAGGTGGTGGTGCCGGACTTGCGGATGCAGGGGCGGCAGAACGAAAGTGGTGTGGTGGCGGCCCGTCGTACAGACGGGACCGATCTTCTTTTCAAGAAACGAGGTAGGGCTATGTCTTCCGTTCCGTCTTCCGGCACCTTGACGGTGCCATCGGGCAAGGTGATCCGCGACGTCGCGTGGCGCCATATCGGTCTGGTGGTCGGCATCGTCGCGGTGATCGCGATCGGCGCCGAGTACGCCGGCAATGCCACCTTCTCCGTCGGCGCGACCAAGGTCACGCTGTTTCCGTTCCTGTGGGCGCTGCTGGCCTGCGTGGTCGTCAGCGTGGGCATGAAGAGCCTGGACCGCACCGGCACCGCCTACATCAAGCCGCAGACGCTGGCGTCGGACTTCGTGCAGGTCGGCATCCTGCTCTTCATCGCCAAGCTCGGATTCATCGTGGGCGCCAACCTGCCGATGGTGATCGCGGCGGGCCCGATCCTGCTGGTGCAGGAGGCGGGCAATTTCCTGGGCACCATCGTGCTGGCGATGCCGGTGGCCCTGCTGCTGGGTATCAAGCGAGAGGCCATCGGCGCCACGTTCTCCGTCGGGCGCGAACCGGGCGTGGCGCTGATCGCCGAACGCTACGGCATGAACTCGGCCGAGGGCCGCGGCGTACTGGCCGAGTACGTGACCGGCTCGGTCATCGGTGCCGCCTTCATGGCGTTCTTCGCGAGCATGGTGGCGAGCAGCGGCTATTTCACGCCGACGGCGCTCGGCATGGCGGCAGGCATCGGCTCCGGCAGCATGACGGCCGCAGCCGTCGGCGCCATCTCGGTGCAGTTCCCCGCGGAGAAGGATTCGATCGCCGCCCTGGCCGCGGCCAGCAACCTGATCACCACGGTGGTCGGTACCTACATCCTGGTGGTGTTCTCGCTGCCGGTCTCGAACTGGCTGTATGCCAGGCTCGAACCGGTCCTGGGCAAGAACCGCAAGGCGATCGTGGCAGAGCACGACGCCCAGATGCGCGAGGCCCTGGGCGACATGCACAGCCAGGCGCAGTTGCCGCTGTGGGCCGTCGTGGCCGTGGTGTTCCTCACCGCCGGCATCGCCCTGGTGTGCAACCAGATCGCCACCAAGGCACCGGTGCTGGACGCCCTGCCCGGCATGGCCTTCCTGGTGGCGTGCATCTTCGTCGGCATGGCGATCGCCCGCGTCGCCCGGCGCCTGGGCGTGCCGGCGCTGATCTGGGTGTCGGTCGTGGGGGTGCTGCTGAGCGTTCCTTACTCGCCGCTGGCCGCCACGGTCAACCCGCTGGTCGCGAAGATCGGCCTGCTGCCGCTCGTCACGCCGGTGCTGGCCTATGCCGGCCTGTCCCTGGCGAAAGACCTGCCGATCCTGCGGGCCCTGGGCTGGCGGATCGTGGTGGTGTCGTTGCTGGCGAATGCCGGTGCCTTCCTGGCTGGCGCGGTGATCGCACAGTTCTTCGGCGGTTGATCAGCCGTCGCGCAAACAAAAGAGGGCTGCCAGTGGCAGCCCTCTTCGATTCATGTGTTCACTCCCACTCGATCGTCGCGGGCGGCTTGCTGCTGACGTCGTAGGTGACGCGGTTGATGCCGCGCACCTCGTTGATGATGCGGCCCGAGACCTTCTTCAGCAGCGCGTAGGGCAGTTCCGCCCAGTCGGCCGTCATGAAGTCGCTGGTCTGCACCGCGCGCAGGGCGACCACGTAGTCGTAGGTCCGGCCGTCGCCCATTACGCCGACGCTCTTGACCGGCAGGAACACGGTGAAGGCCTGGCTGGTCAGCTCGTACCAGGTCTTGCCTGTAGAGGTGTCCTTGAAGTTGCGCAGTTCCTCGATGAAGATCGCATCGGCCTGGCGTAGCAGGTCGGCGTATTCCTTCTTCACTTCGCCCAGGATCCGCACGCCCAGGCCGGGGCCGGGGAATGGGTGGCGATAGACCATGTCGTGCGGCAGGCCCAGGGCGACGCCCAGCTCGCGCACTTCGTCCTTGAACAGCTCCCGCAGCGGCTCCAGCAGCTTCAAGCCCAACTGCTCGGGCAGGCCGCCGACGTTGTGGTGGCTCTTGATGGTGACGGCCTTCTTGCTCTTGCCGCCGCCGGATTCGATCACGTCGGGGTAGATGGTGCCCTGGGCCAGCCATTCGGCGCCCTTCAGCGCGCCGTCGGCGCCGGCCTTCAGCCGCTCGGCCTCGGCCTTGAAGACATCGACGAAGCCGCGGCCGATGATCTTGCGCTTGGCTTCCGGATCGGACACGCCGGCCAGCTGGTTCAGGAAGGACTCGCTGGCATCCACCCGCACGACCTTGGCGTGCAGCTTGCCGGCGAACATCTCCATCACCATGTCGCCCTCGTTCAGGCGCAGCAGGCCGTGGTCGACGAAGACGCAGATCAGCTGGTCACCGATCGCACGGTGGATCAGGGCCGCGGCGACGCTCGAATCGACGCCGCCCGACAGGCCCAGGATGACCTCTTCGTCGCCCACCTGGGCGCGGATCTTCTCGACCGCTTCCTCGATGTAGTCGCCCATCACCCAGTCGGCCCGGGCTCCGCAGATGCCGAGCACGAAGCGCTCCAGCAAGGCCTTGCCCTGCGCGGTGTGGGTCACCTCGGGGTGGAACTGCACCGCGTAGAAGCGGCGCTCCTCGTCGGCCATGCCGGCGATGGGGCAGCTCTCGGTGCTGGCCATGAGCTTGAAGCCCGGCGGCAGCGCGGTGACCTTGTCGCCGTGGCTCATCCAGACGTTGAGCATGCCGTGCCCCTCGTCGGTGGTGAAGTCGGCGATGTCGCGCAACAACTCGGTGTGGCCGCGCGCGCGGACGGCGGCGAAGCCGAACTCCCGCTTGTGGCCGCCCTCGACCTTGCCGCCCAACTGGTGCGCCATGGTCTGCATGCCGTAGCAGATGCCGAGCACCGGCACGCCCAACGCGAAGACGGCCTGGGGCGCCTTGTCGGTCGTGTCCTCGTAGACGCTGGCATGGCTGCCCGAGAGGATCACGCCCTTCAGCTGGCCGTCGGCCGCGTACTCGCGGATCCAGTCGTCGGCCACGTCGCAGGAGTGCACCTCGCAGAAGACGTGCGCTTCGCGCACCCGGCGGGCGATGAGCTGGGTGACTTGCGAGCCGAAGTCGAGGATCAGGATTTTCTGGTGTTGCATGGCAGCGTAAAAGTAGTCGACGACCGGGCTCCGAATTTTTCAGGAACACCGTGGGTCCGGCTCCGCCGGCCCACCGGTGTTGCCCCCGGCAGGGGGTTGGCGGCCACACGCAGTGGGCAAGCCTGGGGGCGAGCCCTCATTCAGCGCGGTAGTTCGGCGCTTCCTTGGTGATCTGCACGTCGTGCACATGGCTCTCGCGGATCCCGGCGGCGGTGATCTCGACGAACTCGGCGCGGTCGTTCATCTCCTGGATCGTGGCGCAGCCGCAGTAGCCCATGCTGGCGCGCACGCCGCCGGCCATCTGGTAGACGATGCTGACCATCGAGCCCTTGTACGGCACCCGGCCTTCGATGCCCTCGGGCACCAGCTTGTCGGCGTTGGGGTTGCCGGTGCTCGATTCCTGGAAGTAGCGGTCGGCGCTGCCCTGCTGCATCGCGCCGATCGAGCCCATGCCGCGGTAGCTCTTGTAGCTGCGGCCCTGGTACAGGATGACCTCGCCCGGCGCCTCTTCGGTACCGGCGAACATGCCGCCCATCATCACCGTGCCGGCGCCGGCCGCGAGGGCCTTGGCGATGTCGCCCGAGTAGCGCACCCCGCCGTCGGCGATCAGCGGAACGCCGGTGCCCTTGAGCGCGGTGGCGACGCTGTCGATCGCCATGATCTGCGGCACGCCGACGCCGGCGACGATGCGCGTGGTGCAGATGGAGCCGGGGCCGATGCCGACCTTGACCGCGTCGGCACCGGCCTCGACCAGCGCCAGCGCGGCCGCGCCGGTGGCGATGTTGCCGCCGATCACGTCGATCTGCGGATAGTTCTGCTTGACCCAGCGCACCCGGTCGATTACGCCCTTGCTGTGGCCGTGCGCGGTGTCGACCACGATCGCGTCGACGCCGGCCTTCACCAGCGCCTCGACGCGCTCCTCGGTTCCCTCGCCCACGCCGACCGCGGCGCCGACCCGCAGGCGGCCCTGGCCATCACGTGCGGCGTTGGGGAAGCTGGTCTGCTTGGTGATGTCCTTGACGGTGATCAGGCCGCGCAACTGGTCCTGCTCGCCGACGATCAACAGGCGCTCGAGCTTGTACTTGTTGAGCAGGGCCTTGGCTTCGTCGGCGGTGGCGCCTTCGGAGACGGTGACCAGCTTCTCGCGCGGCGTCATGATCTCGCTGACCCGAACGTCGTAGCGCTTCTCGAAGCGCAGGTCGCGGCCGGTGACGATGCCGACGACCCGGCCCCCGTCGATGACCGGAAAGCCCGAGATGCCGAGCTGCTCCTGCATCTGCAGCACCTGGAACACGGTGTGCTCGGGGGTGATCACCACCGGATCGCGCAGCACGCCCGACTCGTAGCGCTTGACCTTGGCGACCTGGGCGGCCTGCTCCTGCGCGGTGAGGTTCTTGTGAACGATGCCGATGCCGCCTTCCTGCGCGATGGCGATCGCCAGGCGTGCTTCCGTCACCGTGTCCATGGCGGCGGACACTAGCGGCAGGTTCAGGGTGATGTTGCGGGAGAGGCGGGTCGCGAGAGACGTGTCCTTGGGCAGGACCTGGGAGAACGCTGGAACCAACAACACATCGTCGAAGGTCAGCGCTTTGCCGAGAAGGCGCATGTCAAAGCTCCAAAAGAAGAATTGTAGCCGTGGCGCCGCAGACGCCCGGCGGCGCTGGCCGCGCGCGACCCGCGCCGCTACACTGCCTCGCCATGAAACTCCCCGCTCGCTTCCTGGCCCTCGCACTGGTCTGCGCCTGCCCGCTGGTGGCTTCGGCGCAATGGCAATGGATGGACAAGGACGGCCGCAAGGTTTTCAGCGACCGCCCGCCGCCGGCCGATATTCCGCAGCGCAGCATCCTGAAGCAGCCGGGCGGCATGGCGGCCCCGCCCGTTGCCGCGCCGACGCCTGCCGCAGGGCCGGCTCCGCAGGCCGCCGCCGTCCCGGCACGCCCCGCCCCCAAGGACGCGGAACTCGAAGCGCGCAAGAAGGAAGCCGAGGATGCCGAAGCCGCCAAGGCGAAGGCCGAGGCCGACAACCTCGCCCGCGCCAGGCAGGAGAACTGCCAGCGGGCGCGCCAGGCGAAGGTGTCGATGGATGCGGGCATGCCCATCGGCCAGATCGGTGCGGACGGCAAGGTGCAGGTGCTGGACAACGCTGCGCGGGCGGCGGAAGCCCAGCGCGTCCAGTCGGCGATGACCAGCAACTGCGGCTGACGCCCCTGCCGTTCCGGCGCCTGCAGGAGCGGGCGGCCCGGGCGTCAGTAGCCCGACTTGGCGCCCTCGCGCCGCTGGGCGAACAAACCCGTGCTCCGCGCGCCCTGCTGCTTGAAGCGCAGCCGCCGCGCCACCTTCGGATCGACCACCAGCGGTCGGTACACCTCTACCCGGTCGCCTTCGGCCAGCGGCGTCTCGAGCGTCGCGGCACGGCCCCAGATGCCGACGTCGGAAGCGTCCACGTTGCAGCCCACGGCCAGCAGTGCGTCGCGCAGCACCGCCCCGGCGGGCAGCGTCACCGATCGCTCGGTCGCCTCCCCCGCCTTCGGCGAGACGGCCACCGCCACGCGCAAGCCGTCAGGCATTGCCGTAGACCTTCTCGGCGCGCTCGACGAAGGCGTCGACCATGCTGCCGGCGATCCGGTCGAACACCGGGCCGACCAGGGCCGACAGCGCCAGGTTCGAGAAGCCGTAGCGCAGGTCGAACTCCACCCGGCAGGCCCGCTGGTCGCCCTCGCCGACCGGCAGGAACTTCCACAGCCCGTCGAGCTGCGAGAACGGTCCGTCTATCAGCTCCATGTGCACCTCGCGGTTCTCCACATGGGTGTTGCGGGTGGTGAAGGTCTGGCGGATGCCGCCGAACGAAATGCCGACCTGGGCGGTCATGCCGTTCTCTTCCCGGGACAGTACGCCGGCGCGGTCGCACCACGGCAGGAATTGCGGGTATTGGTCCACGTCGGTGACCAGCTTGAACATTTCCTCGGCCGAGTACCAGATGAGGACGGACTTGTGAACAGTTTTCATAGAATGGAAGGCTGGGCCCGGCCTTCGGTACGGCGGCGTGGCCCTGTATCCGACCCATTGTAGGGAGCCCTTTCTTCCCGCGCGCCCGGCCCCACCTGAATCCCATGTCCAAGAAACCCGATACCACCAGCCGCATCGCCGACAACAAGAAGGCCGCCTACAACTATTTCTTCGAGGAACGGTTCGAGGCCGGCATGGTGCTGGAAGGCTGGGAGGTGAAGTCGCTGCGCGAGGGCAAGGTGCAGCTCACCGACGGCTACGTGGTGATCCGCGACGGCGAGTTGTTCGTGATCGGCTGCCAGATCAATCCGCTGCATTCGGCCTCGACCCATGTCAATCCGGATTCGGTCCGCACCAAGAAGCTGCTGCTGCACAAGGAGCAGATCAAGCGCTTGATCGGCAAGGTGGAGCAGAAGGGTTTCACCCTGGTGCCGCTCAACCTTCACTGGAAGGCCGGCAAGGTGAAGTGCGAGATCGCGCTGGCCAAGGGCAAGGCCGAGCACGACAAGCGCGACACGATCAAGGACCGCGAAGGCAAGCGCGAGGTGGAGCGCGCGATGAAGAGCCGCAGCCGCTAGGCGCAGGCAGCCGGCCTGCGCCGGCGGGCCGGATCGGTCACAGGCCGCGCAGCGGGTGCGTCTCGACCGTCCACGGGCTCTCGAAGAACGGCGCCACCATGGCGGGCGTCACGTCCTCGATGCGGGCCGGGTTCCAGCGCGGCGCGTGGTCCTTGTCCACCGCCAGCGCCCGGATGCCTTCCAGCGTTTCGCTGGCGCCGGGCCGCAGGTGGAAGCAGCGGTGCACCATGTCGCGCTCCATCCGCAGGTCGTCGGCCAGGTCCATGCCGCGGGCGCGACGGATCTGCTCGAGCACCACGAACAGCATCAAGGGAGAGCGCTTGCGCAGCGTGGCGGCCACGGCCCGTGTTTCGTCGGTGCCGGCGGATTCCAGCGCGGCCAGGATGGCGGGGACGTCGGGCAGCGAAAAATAGGCGTCGAATCGGCCTGTAGCCGGCTCTCCACGCCGGCCATCAGCTATCAATTCAGTAGCAATCCAACGATCGACGTCGGAACGGGATGCGAACGGGGTTTCCTGCAACGACCGCCACAGGTCCGACAGCGCGGCGGCGTCCGCATGCCGGTCCGCCAAGCCAAGGGCAACGGCGTCGTCCGCACCGATGGTGCCGCCGGTCAGTCCCAGCCATTCGCCTGCGCTGCCCGGGCAGCGGCTCAGGAAGTAGCCGCCGCCGACGTCGGGAAACAAGCCGATGGCCGTTTCGGGCATCGCCATCCTGGTGCGCTCGGTCACGATGCGCAGGCTCGCACCCTGGCTGATGCCCATGCCGCCGCCCATAACGATGCCGTCCATGAAGGCGATGTAGGGCTTCGGATAGGTGTGGATCAGGTGGTTGAGGGCGTATTCCTCGGTGAAGAAGGCCTCCAGCGCCACGTCGCCCTCGGTACCGGCGCGGTGCAGGAAGCGAATGTCGCCGCCCGCGCAGAAGCTGCCGAACGGCCCTTCCTTGCCCATGCCGCGGATCGCCACCGCCTGGACGGCCGGGTCGTCCTGCCAGGCGGCCAGCGCCGCATGCAGGTCGCGCACCATCTGCAGCGACAGCGCGTTGAGGGCCCGGGGGCGGTTGAGGGTCAGGAAGCCGACGTCGCCGTGGCGTTCGACGACGACTTCGCTGGCGTCTCCGGTGGCGGGGGTGGTTGCGGTATCGGTCACGGGATGCTCCTTTTTCTGGGATGGATGTCGTCGGCGTCGGGGCTCTGCGGTGGCAGCGGTGCGGTGTCGACGGCACGTCGGTCGCGCAGGCCCAGGATTTCGTTGAGCGCCAGTGCCGCCAGCACGACGATGCCGCCGGCCAGCACCCGCGGGCCCGGGTCTTCGCCCGCTCCGACCCAGGCGAGCGCGATGCCGAACACCACCTCGAGCAGTGCGAGCAGCGCCACCTCGGGCGCCTTGAGCACCCGGGCGCAGTGCACCACCAGCACGCACGGGATCGCCAGTTGCACCACGCCCAGCAGCGCCAGCAGCAGGAGGTCTCGCCCGGTCGCACCGAACGGCCACGCGAGCGGCAGCGTCGCGAGTGCCGACAGCACGGCGCCGATCAGCACCGCGGGCACCAGGTCGACCGCCTGCCCGTGCCGCTGGCAGCGCTGCACCACCGTCCAGTTGATGCCGGCGGCCACCGGCACGCACAGCGCCACCAGCGTGCCGCCCCAGGCGCCGGCCGCCACCTGCGGCGCGTACATCCAGACGATGCCCGCGCCGGCCACCGCCACCGTGGCCCAGGTCCGGGCGGGCAGGCGCTGGCCCATGGTGAACCGCGCCAGCACCGCGGTGAAGAGCGGCCCGATCGACATCACCACCAGCACGTTTGCCACGCTGGTCATGGTGAGCGCGACCATGAACGCGGTGAACATCACCGACCAGCAGGCGCCGGAGATCCAGAGCGCCGGTCCGCCGCTTTCGCGCATCACCGGTTGCCGCCGTCGGACGGCCGGCCACGCGGTGAGCACCACCAGCGCGCAGACGGTGAAGAAACTCCGCCAGAAGGTGATCTCGAAGCTGCGGGCCGATTCGAGGTGCCGGGTGACGACACCCGCGATGGACCACATCAGCGTGGAAGCGGCCATGACGACGACGGCCTGGGTGTGGGTGAAGCGCACGGAGCTGGAGGTGATGGGCAAGGCGTGGCACAGAACGAAAACGTGGCTGTGCGACGCTGGGCGGTGAAAGCGAGCCGGCATTGTGCAGGACGACCGCGCGGCCGACTGTCGTGCACGGCTCCCGCCCGCATGCGACGCCCACCTACACGCCCGGCGATACGCCCGTGCAAAAGTCGTCAAGCCTTTACACCCCGGCCCGCCTGCCCGGGATGCCCTTCTTCTGACATTGCCGGAGACACCCATGACCCGTTCCCCCTCCATCCCCGTCCGCGCCGTGGCGCTGGCCGCCGTCGCCGCCCTCCCCCTGCTGCTGACCGCCTGCGGCGACAAGGCGTTGTTGCCGGAAAGCGCCGGCATCGGCCCCAACCCGACCTTGCCCGAGCCCCGTACCTCGATGATCCCCACGCTGCACATCGCGCCGGCCAAGGGCTGGCCGGAAGGCGCCGCGCCCGCCCCGGTGGCCGGCACCACGGTCAGCCGTTTCGGCAGCGGACTGCAGCATCCCCGCTGGGTCTACGTGCTGCCCAACGGCGACGTGCTGGTGGCCGAGAGCGACGCGCCGCCCAAGCCCGAAGGCGCCGGCAAGGGCGGGCCCAAGGCCTGGGTACAAGGCCTGGTGATGAAGAAGGCCGGCTCGAAGACGCCGAGCGCCGACCGCATCAGCCTGCTGCGCGACACCGACGGCGACGGCATCGCCGAAACCAAGACGGTGTTCCTCGAGAACCTGGTGTCGCCCTACGGCATGGCGCTGGTCGGCAACGAACTCTTCGTCGCCAACGCCGACGCGCTGGTGAAATTCCCCTACCAGGAAGGCACGACGAAGATCACCGTGCCGGCGGTGAAGGTGACCGACCTGCCCGCAGGCATCAACCACCACTGGACTAAGAACGTCATCGCCAGCAAGGATGGCGCCAAGCTGTACGTGACGGTCGGCTCCAACAGCAACGTGGGCGAGAACGGCATGGAGGCCGAGGAAGGCCGCGCCGCCATCTGGGAAGTCGACCGCGCCTCCGGCGCCAAGCGCCTGTTCGCATCCGGCCTGCGCAACCCGAACGGCATGGGCTGGGAGCCGACCACCGGCGCCTTGTGGACGGTGGTGAACGAACGCGACGAGATCGGCAGCGACCTGGTGCCCGACTACCTCACCTCGGTGCAGGACGGCGCCTTCTACGGCTGGCCCTACAGCTACTTCGGCCAGCACGTCGACACCCGCATCCAGCCGCAGAAGCCGGAGCTGGTCGCCAAGGCGGTCGTGCCGGAATACGCCCTCGGCAGCCATGTGGCACCCCTCGGCATGGCGTTCGCCGAAGGCAGCAAGCTGCCTGCGGCGTTCGGCAGCGGCGCCTTCGTGGGCCTGCACGGCTCCTGGAACCGCAAGCCCCGCAGCGGCTACAAGGTGATCTTCGTTCCGTTCGCCAACGGCAAGCCCTCGGGCCAGCCGGTCGACGTGCTGACGGGCTTCGTGAACGGCGACGGCGATGCCCTGGGCCGGCCGGTCGGCGTGGCCATCGACAAGCGTGGCGCGCTGCTCGTCGCCGACGATGTCGGCAACATGGTGTGGCGGGTGGCCGGCACGGCGCCGGCGAAGCCCTGACGGTGACGGCAGGCGGCCCGCCACGCGCGGCCTGCCACGGGAGGCCTTCCGCGGGATGGGTGGGGCGGGATCTAATCCCCGGCTAAGTTTTTCGGCATGTCCGGCGGCACACTGGGCTGACCGATACCCCAGGAGCCCGCGTGATCCCCCTCGCCATAAAGAAGCCTTCCACCTGGTCGCTGATCCGCCCGTACTGGGCATCCGACGAGCGATGGTCGGCCCGGGGCCTGCTCCTGCTGATCGTGGCGATGAACCTGGCCATCGTCTACATCAACGTGCGGCTCAACAGCTGGAGCGCCGAGTTCTACGATGCGCTCCAGGGCAAGGATACGGCGCACTTCGTGCCCCTGCTCATGACCTTCACCGGGCTGGCGCTGGGCTACATCGTGTTGGCGGTGTACTCGCTCTACTTCAAGCAGATGCTGGGGTTCCGCTGGCGGCGCTGGCTCACTGGTGACTACCTGCGCAGTTGGCTGCGCGGAAACGCCTTCTACCGCATCGAACGCGACCGGCTGGCCGACAACCCCGACCAGCGCATCGCGGACGACCTGCAGGCCCTGGCCACCGCCACGCTGGCGCTGTCGCTGGACCTGATGTCCACCGTCGTCACTCTCGTTTCGTTCGTCTTCATCCTCTGGTCGCTGGCGGGGCCGCTGGTGATGCATTTCGCCGGCGGCACCTTCACCCTGCCCGGCTACATGGTCTTGGCCGCAGCGGCCTATGCGGTGGTGGGATCGCTGGCAATGCAGGCGCTCGGCCGGCCGCTGGTGGCGGTCAACTACCGCCAGCAGCAGGTCGAGGCCGACTTCCGGTTCGGCCTGGTGCGGGTGCGCGAGAACGCCGAGCCGATCGCCCTCTACGACGGCGCGCGGACCGAAGAGGCGCATGCCGCAGGACTGTTCGACCAGATCCGCCGCAACTGGGACATGGTGATGCGCTACACCAAGCGGCTGACGCTGGTGAGTTCGGTGTACGCGCAGATCGCGGTCGTGCTTCCGCTGGCGCTGGCCGCGCCGAAGTACTTCGCCGGCGCGTTCAGCTTCGGCGTGCTGATGCAGGTGGGCCGTGCCTTCGGGACGGTGAGCGATGCGATGTCGTGGTTCATCAGCAGCTATGCGACGCTGGCCGAATGGCGCGCCACGGTGAACCGGCTGCGCGAGTTCCGCGGGCTGCTCGACACCGGCCTGGCGCCCGCGCCGTCCGCGTCGCCGACCGCGGCGATCGTGCGGGAGGCATTGCCAGGCGGCACCGCAGGCGACGCGGTCCTGCAGACCAAGGGCCTCGTGTTGGGATTGCCGGACTGCGCCCCGCTGCTGCAGGTGCCGGACCTGCGGATCGACGGTGGCCAGCGGTGGATCTTCACCGGGCCATCGGGGAGCGGCAAAAGCACCTTGCTGCGCGCGCTGGCCGGGCTGTGGGACTTCGGCAGCGGCAGCATCCGCACGCGGTCCGGTCTGCGGGTGCTCTTCGTGTCGCAGCGCAGCTACCTGCCACTGGGACGGCTGCGGGAGGTGCTCGCCTATCCCGACACCGCCGAGCGGCACAGCGCGGCGGCCTGCACCGAAGCGTTGCAGGCGGTCGGGCTGGGAACGTTCGCCGGCGCGCTCGACGAGGACGCACCCTGGACCCAGCGCCTGTCCCCGGGCGAGCAGCAACGCTTGGCCTTCGCGCGGGTGCTGCTGCAACGGCCGGAGCTGCTGGTGCTCGACGAGGCGACCAGTTCGCTCGACACCGGGGCGGAAGCCGATCTCTATGCCCTGGTGCTGGACCGGCTGCCGGGGCTGACCTTGGTCAGCATCGCGCACCGGGCTTCGCTGGAGGTGTTCCACGACCACGCACTCGCGCTGGGCAAGGCAGCGGTCCCTTCCGCTTCGTCGGCTTCGCCGCCTCTGCTTTCACCGGCCTTCTGAAACGCGACAGCCGCCCGGTCGTGAAACGGGGCGGCTGCCAGTCGCGATCAACGGCCGCACAGCGGCCCGTCGCAAAGGGTACGCACCGGCAGGTCGTACCTGCCGTGCGTAACGGAGGCCTCAGCGGCCTGCGCGCTTGCGTTCGCTTTCCTTCAGGTAGCGCTTGCGCAGGCGAACGCTCTTCGGCGTGATTTCGACCAGCTCGTCGTCCTCGATGAACTCGACACCGTATTCCAGGGTCAGCTCGATCGGCGGCGTGATCTTGATCGCGTCTTCCTTGCCGGACACGCGGAAGTTGGTCAGCTGCTTGGTACGCGTGGCGTTGACCACCAGGTCGTTGTCGCGGCTGTGGATGCCGACGATCATGCCTTCGTACACAGGGTCGTTGGCCCGCACGAACATGCGGCCGCGGTCGTCCAGCTTGCCCAGCGCGTAGGTGAAGATCTCACCGTCGTCCATCGAGATCAGCACGCCGTTCTTGCGGCCGCCGATGTCGCCCTTGTGGGCTTCGTAGCTGTCGAAGATGTTCGCGATCAGGCCGGAGCCGCGGGTCAGGTTCAGGAACTCGTTCGTGAAGCCGATCAGGCCCCGAGCCGGAATGCGGTATTCGAGGCGCACCCGGCCGCGGCCGTCCGGCTCCATGTTGACCAGTTCGCCCTTGCGCTCGCCCAGCGCCTGCATCACGCCGCCCTGGTGGGTTTCTTCGATGTCCGCCGTCACCAGTTCGATAGGCTCGTGCTTTTCGCCGTCGACTTCCTTCATCACCACGCGCGGCTTGGACACCGCCAGCTCGTAGCCTTCGCGCCGCATGTTCTCCAGCAGGATGGTCAGGTGCAGTTCACCACGGCCCATCACCTCGAAGATACCTTCTTCGTCGGTCTCGCTGACGCGCAGCGCGACGTTGTGCTGCAGTTCCTTCTGCAGGCGGTCCCAGATCTGGCGGCTGGTGACGAACTTGCCTTCGCGGCCGGCCAGCGGGCTGGTGTTGACGCAGAAGTTCATCGTCAGCGTCGGCTCGTCGACCTTGAGCATCGGCAGCGGCGCAGGCGAGGTCGGATCGGTCACGGTGACGCCGATGCCGATGTCGGGAATGCCGTTGATCAGCACGATGTCGCCCGGGCCGGCTTCGGTCACCTGCACGCGGTCGAGGCCGCGGAAGGTCAGGACCTGGTTGACGCGGCCCTTGATGGCCTTGCCGTCTTCACCTTCCATCACCACCACGTCCATCATCGGCTTGATGGTGCCGGCGCTGATGCGGCCCACGCCGATGCGGCCGACGAAGGTCGAGAAGTCGAGTGCGGAAATCTGCAGCTGCAGCGGCGCGGCAGGGTCGCCCTTCTGCGGCGGAACGTGCTTGAGCACCGTGTTGAACAGGGCCGACATGTCGGGGCCCCACTGCTCGCCCGGCTTGCCTTCTTCCAGCGAGGTCCAGCCGTTGATGCCCGAGGCGTACACCACCGGGAAATCCAGCTGCTCGTCGTTGGCACCGAGCTTGTCGAACAGGTCGAAAGCCTGGTTGACGACCTTGTCGGGGTTGGCGCCCGGCTTGTCGACCTTGTTGACCACCACGATCGGCTTCAAGCCCAGGGCCAGCGCCTTCTTGGTCACGAAGCGCGTCTGCGGCATCGGGCCTTCCTGCGCATCGATCAGCAGCACCACGCCGTCGACCATCGACAGCGCACGTTCCACTTCGCCGCCGAAGTCGGCGTGGCCCGGGGTATCGACGATGTTGATGTGGGTGCCTTCCCAGCTCACGGCGCAGTTCTTGGCCAGGATGGTGATGCCCCGCTCGCGTTCGATGGCGTTGTTGTCCATCACCGTGTCGACCACTTTTTCGTGCTCGGCGAAGGTGCCCGACTGGCGCAGCAGCTGGTCCACCATGGTGGTCTTGCCATGGTCCACGTGGGCGATGATGGCGATATTACGGATTTGCTTGGTCGTCATACGGTTGCTTCCTCGATGCCTTGGGCCGTGTTCGCGGCGTGTGGCGTACTTTCCTGAATCTGTTGAATTTCGATGGGGCTCAACAGCCGCCCCGGTATCAGTTCTCCGCCGCTTGCATGGGCCGTGCCCAGCAGGCCGCGGCCCTCGGTGCCGAAAACCGCCACCTGCGCGGCGTCGGCCCAACCGCCCCGGCGACGCACGCCCGACAGGAAGCGCGAGACATCGTCGCCTGCCAGCGTGACACGGTCGTGATCGGGCAGCAGCGAGTCGACCGGCAGCAGGCAGGCCGTGCGGGCCGCCTCGTCCATCGCCTCGAACGCCTGCAGCGTCACCGCCCGCTCCACGCCGTAGTGCCCGGTGCGGGTCCGGCGCAGCAGGGTCAGGTGACCGCCGCAGCCCAGGGCTTCGCCGATATCCTCGCCCAGGGTCCGGATGTAGGTGCCCTTGCTGCAGCTCACTACCAATTCTATAGCGGGTAGTCCTTGCGGATCAGCGGCCAGCGCCGCATTCAATGCATGGATCTCCACCGCACGCGCCACCCGCTCGACCTCGATGCCCTGCCGGGCGTATTCGTAGAGCGGCTTGCCGTCGCGCTTCAAGGCACTGTGCATCGGCGGCACCTGGAGGATCGGGCCGGTGAACCGGCGCACCACCTCGGACAGCAGGCGCTCCACCTCGGCGATGTCCACCGGCCGCTCCTGCACCACCTCGCCTTCCGCATCTCCGGTGGCGGTGCGGATGCCGAGGCGCACCGTGGCGCGGTAGGTCTTGGCGGCGTCGAGCTGCATCTGGCTGAACTTGGTCGCCGCGCCGAAGCACAGCGGCAGTACGCCGCTGGCCAACGGGTCGAGGGTGCCGGTATGCCCGGCCTTCTCGGCGCGCAGCAGCCACTTCGCCTTCTGCAAGGCGTCGTTGCTGGAGAACCCCAGCGGCTTGTCGAGCAACAGCACCCCGTGCACAGGGCGCCGCTGCACCCGTGTGCGTGGCGCATGCATCGTCAGTCGTCCTTGGCACGCGAGGCGACAGCCTGCGCGATCAAAGCGTTCATGTCGGCCGCCCGCTCGGTGGTCCGGTCGAACTGGAAATGCAGGGTCGGCACGGTATGGATGTGCAGCCGCTTGAACAAGCCGTTGCGCAGGAAGCCCGCGGCCTGGTTGAGCGCCAGCTCGCATTCGTCGGGCTTGCCCACCAGCACGCTGAAGAACACCTTCGCATGCGCGTAGTCGGGCGTGACCTCCACCGCCTGGATCGTGACCATGCCCACCCGCGGGTCCTTCAACTCGCGGGCGATCAGTTCCGTCAGGTCCCGCTGGATCTGGTCGGCCACCTTGAACCCCCGGTTGGGAGCCGCTGATTTTCTTTTCACCATGTCGTGTGATCAGGCGCAAGCGTCGAGAGACCGGGCCCAGTGCAAGGCGCGCCGCCGCAGACAGTACTTTTGTACGGCCAGGCGGCTGCAACGCGGCAATGGGTCCGGCATCTCGGCACGCTTACAGAGTGCGCGCGATCTCCTTGATTTCGAAGAACTCGAGCTGGTCGTTCTCTTTGATGTCGTTGTAGTTCTTGAGCTTGATACCGCACTCGAAGCCTTCCTTGACTTCGCGCACGTCGTCCTTCAAGCGCTTGACCGATTCGACATCGCCGGTGTAGATGACCACGTTCTCGCGCAGCAGGCGGAAACGGCAGTTGCGCGTGACCTGGCCCGACGTGATGTACGAGCCCGCCACGGTGCCGATCTTCGAGGCCACGAACACGGTACGGATTTCCGCGGTGCCGATGATCTCTTCCTTCTGCTCCGGTGCCAACATGCCCGACATCGCCGCCTTCAACTCATCGACGGCGTCGTAGATGATGTTGTAGTAGTGGATGTCGACACCGCTCGTCTCGGCCGCCTTGCGGGCACCCGAGTCGGCGCGCACGTTGAAGCCGATGACCACGGCCTTCGATGCGATGGCCAGGTTGATGTCGGATTCGCTGATGCCGCCCACTCCGCTGTACACCAGCTGGACGCGCACTTCCGCCGTCGACAGCTTGAGCAGCGACTGCCCCAGCGCTTCCTGCGAGCCCTGCACGTCGGCCTTGATGATGATCGGCAGCGTCTTGACTTCGCCGGCGCTCAGGTCGGAGAACATGTTCTCCAGCTTGGCGGCCTGCTGCTTGGCCAGCTTGGTGTTGCGGAACTTGCCGGCACGGTAGGTCGCGATCTCGCGGGCCCGGCGTTCGTCCGGCAGCACCATGAACTCGTCGCCCGCCTGCGGCACTTCGGTCAAACCCTGGATCTCCACCGGAATGGAAGGACCGGCCGTCTTGGTCGTCTTGCCATCTTCGTCGATCATGGCGCGCACGCGGCCGTAGGTCGAACCCGCCAGCACGATGTCGCCGGTCTTGAGCGTACCGGACTGCACCAGAACCGTCGCGACCGGGCCGCGGCCCTTGTCGAGCTGGGCTTCGATGACCAGGCCCTTGGCGGCGGCATCGACAGGCGCCTTGAGTTCCAGCACTTCGGCCTGCAGCAGCACCTGCTCGAGCAGGTCGTCGATGCCCTGGCCGGTCTTGGCCGAGACGCTGACGAACGGCGAGCTGCCGCCGTACTCCTCGGGCACCACCTCTTCGACGACCAGCTCCTGCTTGACGCGTTCGGGGTTGGCACCGGGCTTGTCGATCTTGTTGACCGCGACCACGATCGGCACACCGGCCGCTTTCGCGTGCTTGATGGCTTCCTTGGTCTGCGGCATGACGCCGTCGTCGGCCGCGACCACCAGGATCACGATGTCGGTCGCCTGCGCACCGCGGGCACGCATGGCGGTGAACGCCTCGTGGCCCGGGGTGTCCAGGAAGGAGACCATGCCCCGCGCCGTTTCGACGTGGTAGGCACCGATGTGCTGCGTGATGCCGCCGGCTTCGCCCGACGCCACCTTGGCACGGCGGATGTAGTCCAGCAGCGAGGTCTTGCCGTGGTCGACGTGACCCATGACGGTCACGACCGGCGCACGCGGCAGGGCTTCCGCAGCGCTGTGCTGCAGGGTTTCCTCTTCGGTGAACGCTTCCGGATCGTCCAGCGCCGCCACGATCGCCTTGTGGCCCAGTTCTTCCACGACGATCATCGCGGTGTCCTGGTCCAGCGGCTGGTTGATGGTGACCATCTGGCCCATCTTCATCAGCGCCTTGATCACTTCCGATGCCTTGATCGCCATCTTGTGGGCGAGTTCGGCCACGGTGATGGTCTCGGGCACGTGGACTTCGATCGTGCGCTGTTCGGCCGGCGCCTGCTGGCCGTACTCTTCGCGGTCACCGCCACGGTCGTTGCCGCGACGGCCGCGCGGGCCACCGCGCCAGTTGTTGCGACCGACGCCACCCGAGCTGTCGCCGCGGGTCTTGATTTCTTTCTTCTTGGCAGGATCGCCGGCCCAGCTGGACGACAGCTTGGCGGACTTGACTTCCTTGCCCGCACCCGCAGCCGCGCCGGCCCCTGGCGCACCTGGCCGAACGCCGGTACCCGCGGCAGGCTTGTGCAGCGTGCCCTTGACACCCGGCTTGGCGTCCGCAGGCTTCACGACCGGCTTGGGGGCTTCGACGGGCTTTGCGGCGACCAGCACCTTCTTGGGCGTGGCCATCATCGAGCGAATCGCGGCTGCCTCGGCCTCGGCCTTGCGGCGACGTGCTTCCAGGTCGGTCGCACGGGCGGCCTCTTCGGCTGCACGTGCACGCGACTCGGCCTCGGCCTTCTCGCGGGCTTCGGACTGTGCCAGTGCGCGGGCAGCGGCAAATTCTGCTTGTCCCTTGTTGGCCTCAACCTTCACCGCAGTGGCTTGGGCCTTCCTGGCTTGTTCCTGAGCAGCATAGGCATTGGCGCGCTCTTCTGCCTCGCGCTCCTTGCGTTCGCGGTCTTCCCGCTCGCGCCGTTTCTCGACCAGCTCCACCTCTTGCGCCCGGATTTGGTCGGCCTGGTGGCGCGCCTCTTCCTCACGACGCTGCAGGTCGCTGTCGACGGCTTGCTGTTCGGGGCTGTCGTAGGTGGCTTCCTGCGACACGGACTCCTCGACTTCGCCTTCTGGAGAGCCTTCGGTCGCATCGTCGCGCTTGATGAACGTGCGCTTCTTGCGC
The DNA here is from genome assembly GCF_001421705.1 of Xylophilus sp. Leaf220. Classification (GTDB taxonomy): domain Bacteria; phylum Pseudomonadota; class Gammaproteobacteria; order Burkholderiales; family Burkholderiaceae_C; genus Xylophilus. The sequence goes on from NZ_LMKO01000012.1 coordinate 331,698, forward strand.
ACTTCCACCTGGATGGTGCGCGCCTTGCCGCTGGCATCGGCCTGCTTGATCTCGCTGGTCGACTTCTTCGTCAGCGTGATCTTCTTGCGGTCGGCGGCGACGGTGCCGTGGCTGGCCTGCAGGTACCCCAGGAGCTTCTGCTTGTCGCCCTCGGTCAGGACGTCGCTGGACGCGCCCTTGCTGACGCCTGCGGACCGGAGTTGGTCGAGCAGGGTTTCAGTGGATTTCTTGAGTTCGGTTGCGAACTCGGCTACGGTGGTGCTGGACATATTGGGTACGGGCCTCCATGATCTCTACTCTTGACCGGCGAACCAGTGTTCGCGGGCCTTCAGGATCAATTCCTTGGCTTCATCGGCAGACTGGCCGGTGATATCAGTGAGTTCGTCGATCGCCAGGTCGGCAAGGTCGTCGCGGGTATTGATGTTCGCTTCGGCCAGCTTGGCGATCAGTTCCGGCGTGAGGCCGGCCAGATCGCGCAGGTCCTGCGACACGCCTTCGACGCTTTCTTCGCGGGCGATTTCCATGGTCAGCAGCGCATCCTTGGCGCGCGACCGCAGTTCGTTGACCGTGTCTTCGTCGAAGCTTTCGATCTCGAGCATTTCCTGCAGCGGCACGTAGGCCACTTCTTCGAGGCTGGTGAAGCCCTCGTTGATCAGGATGTCGGCGATTTCCTCGTCGACGTCGAGCTTCTCCATGAACAGCTTGCGGCCGGCATCGGTCTCGGTCGCCGCCTTCTGGGCGGATTCCGCTGCGTCCATGATGTTGATCTTCCAACCGGTCAGGTCGGAAGCCAAGCGCACGTTCTGCCCGCCGCGGCCGATGGCGATCGCGAGGTTCTCCTCGTCGACGACCACGTCCATCGCGTGCTTTTCCTCGTCCACCACGATGGACGACACGTTGGCCGGGGCCAGCGCGCCGATGACGAACTGGGCCGGGTCCTCGCTCCACAGCACGATGTCGACACGCTCGCCGGCGAGTTCGTTGGTCACCGCGTTGACGCGGGTACCGCGCACGCCGACGCAGGTGCCGATCGGGTCGACACGCTTGTCATGCGAGAGCACGGCGATCTTGGCGCGGCTGCCGGAATCGCGGGCGCACGATTTGATCTCGAGCAGGCCCTGTTCGATCTCGGGCACTTCCTGGCGGAACAGCTCGATCATGAACTCGGGGGCCGAACGCGACAGGATGATCGGCGCGCCGCGCAGCGTCAGATCGACCTCCATGATCATGGCCCGCACGCGGTCGCCGTTGCGCAGGTTCTCCTTGGCGATCATCTCGCTGCGGCGCAGCCGCCCTTCGACACGGCCGGCCTCGACGATGATGTCGCCCTTGTCCATGCGCTTGACGGTGCCGACGAAGATCTTGTCGCCGCGCGACATGAAATCGTTGAGCAGCATCTCCCGCTCGGCGTCGCGGATCTTCTGCAGGATGACCTGCTTGGCCGCCATCGCGCCGATACGGCCGATCGGAACCGAATCGACCGCCTCTTCGATGTACTCGTCGACCTCGATGTCGGCCATTTCTTCCTTGGCCTCGAACAGAAGGATTTCCTGCTCGGGCAGCTGCAGGCCCGCCTCGTCGGGGACCACGTGCCAGCGGCGGAAGGTCTCGTACACACCGGTGTCGCGATCGATCGCGACGCGGATGTCCACTTCGCCCGGGTAGAGCTTCTTCGTCGCCTGCGCCAAGGCGGACTCCACGGCGCCGAAAACGACGTCGCGCTCCACGTTCTTCTCGCGCGAGATGGCCTCGACCAGCATCAACAGTTCGCGATTCATGCCACAACTCTCCTATCCTGAACAACGGTGGCGGTGCTCCACAAGAGCCCGGCCCGCCACGCCTCACTTGCAATACCAAACACGGGATACCGCTGCAGACTCATTCGGGCGCCTCGCCCCGCGGTCTGCGGCCTTTGAAATCGATGATCGGCGCCAGGCGCGCCTCGCGTACCTCGTCGAGGGTGAACTGCATGGCCTGCAACGGCGCGGCCTGGCGCTTCTTGCTGATGCGCTGGCCGGGCTTGCCTTCGGGCGCATCGCTCCAGACGATCTGCCACTGCGGGCTGGCACCTTCGGCGACCGGCGCCTCGATGCGCTCCAGCGTGCCGCGAAACTTCTTGCGGTTGGCGTTGACCTGGCCTTCGGCGGCGGCGCCGATCGGCTGCCGGAGCGTGATGTCGATGATCTCGCCGGCGAAGCGCTCCAGGTCCTGCTGGTGGCGCAGGGGGCGGTCGATGCCCGGGGACGAGACCTCGAGCCGGCTGTATTCGACCGCATCGACCTCCAGCGCGAACTGCAGCTGGCGGGTGACTTTCTCGCAATCTTCGACGGTCACGAAGCTGTCCGCCGGCGGGGCGCCCTCGGCCGGTGCGGACCAGGGCAGATCGATCGTGATGCGCAGCAGCCCGCCCGCGGAGCGCTCGATCTCCACGAGGTCATATCCCAATCCGATTACGGTCTGTTCGACGATCTGCTGCAGTGCCACGTTGATTCTGTTGCTACCCAAATGCAAAATCCGGCTGCCACCCCACGCAGCCTGCACGGAATGGACGAAGTCCGGATGAAAAACAATCGACCAAAAAAAACGGGCGGTTGGTACCCGCCCGTTTGGTCGTGAGAATCGGATTCTACTCCGCTGCAAGGGGTTTACGCAACCCGCCGCCTGCAGAATCGGATAAAGAAGCGGCCCGGATCCGGGCCCATAACGCATCGGCTCCCTCAGGGAGGGACGACCGGCTAGCGTGGGGATCGGCCCGCAGGGTCTGCAGCAAACGCTCCAGCACCGCGGCATGGGGTGTCAGGGCGCCCAGGAAGCGCACCTGCTCGCCCTGGGCGACGAGCAGGCTGGGAAACGTCTCGACGTCGAAGTCGCCCGCGATGTCGGCATGGTCTTCCACGTCGAGCCAGTGCCAGGCGGTACCGACCGCACCTTGCGCCATTTGATCGAACGCCGGGCGGTAGTCGCGGCAGACGCCGCACCATTCCGCGCACAGACAGATTACGGTCCATGGCGCCATTTGGGCCGCACTGCCGGCCGGAAATCCGTTCATCGGGTAGATTCTTTCACGCGTTGCACCTCCAGCGCGCTCACGGGAGCCGCCGCGTGGCCCCAGGATGCGCGGACGAAGGATGCCACGGCTGCGACTTCGCCGTCGTCGAGCAGGTGTTGGAAGGGCGGCATGCCGACCGGCCGGGGGTTGCCCGCCGTCTGGGCCTGGTAGCCGCCCCGCAGAATCATTTGGACCAGATTGTCGGCCTGCGGGAGCACGACCGCCCGGTTGCCTGCCAGCGCCGGGTACGAGCCCGGCTTGCCTTGTCCGGCATCGCCGTGGCACTGGGCGCAGTGGGCGATGTAGAGACTGCTGCCCCGCGCCAGTACCGCAGCGTCGGCCACGGGCCGGTCGTCGGGTGCTGCGGCCGTCTGGGGCAAGGCCTTCAGGTAGACCGCCATCGCTTGCAGGTCGGCATCCGACAGATGCTGCAGGCTCTGAGACACCACCTCCGCCATCGGCCCCGATACCGATGCGCCGGGTGCCACGCCGACCCGCAGCAACTGCACGATGTCCGGAACCGACCATGGGCCGAGCCCGGCTTCGTGCGCCGCCTGCAAGGACGGCGCATACCAACCCTGCAGCGGAATGCGCCCACCCTGCAGTGCGCTGGCGGCCGGGGTGGCACCCAGCGCGTTGCGCGGGCTGTGGCAGGCACTGCAGTGGCCCAGGCCTTCCACCAGGTAGGCGCCACGGTTCCACTCTGCCGACTGCCGCGTATCGGGTGTCAGATTGCCGGGCGTGAAATACAGCGCGCGCCAGGCCGCCAGCGCGACCTGGGTGTTGTACGGGAATCGAACACCGTGCGGGCGGTTCGGCAATCGCACTGCGGGCAGTGCCTGCAGGTAGGCGAACAACGCGTCGGAATCTTCCCGGGTGACGCGGGTGTAGTTGGGGTACGGAAACGCCGGGTACAGCATGCGACCGTCGCGCCCGACGCCGTTGTGCATCGCACGCCAGAATTCCGGCGCCGTCCAGCGGCCCAGGCCCGTATCAGTGTCCGGTGTGAGGTTGGAACTGTAGAGCGTGCCGAAAGGCGTGGGCAGTGCGACGCCACCGGCGAAGGGTCGGCCGCCGGCCGTGGTGTGGCATGCGATGCAGTCGCCCGCCCTTGCCAGGTATTCGCCGCGGCGTACGAGGTCGGGGGATGCCGGGATGTCGGTCGTGGCGGTGGGCGGTGGCGGGGCATCGCCCCGGTGCGCCAACGCGAACGCCAGCGTTCCCAATACGGCAGCGAGCAGTGCCACCGCCACCAGCAGGAGGACCACGCGCCGCGGCCAGATGCGCCGGCGGGTCATTCGCCCAGGCCTCCACAGGGCATGGGCAACGGGCCCGGCAAGGCCGCTGCCGGGGTCGAATCGGCCGGCAGGGGCTGCGAGGACAACCAGGCCGATACGGCCGCGACATCCACCGGCGCCAGTTGGGCGGCCGTATGGGCCATGCAATCGGGCGCCCGGGCCTTGCGCAGGCCGTTCTGCCAGGCTCCGAGCTGGCCGTTGAGGTAGTCGCGCGGCAAGCCCAGCAGGCCGGGGACGGATGGCGCCACGCCAGTCATGCGGTCGCCATGGCACTGCACGCAGGCGGGACTGCCGAGCGCCGCATCGCCTCTGCGCACCAGCTGGTCGCCGCGCGCCAGCATGGCCGCGGGCGCATCGACCGTCTGGGGCGCCGGGTACGGCAACTGCTGGCGCGAGAAGTAGGCCGCCATCTCGCGCAGGTACGCATCGTCCAGGTTGCGCAGCAGGTACGCCATCGGCGCATAGCTGCGGCGGCCATCGCGAAAATTGACGAGCTGGTTGAACAGATAGCCTTCCGGCTTGCCGGCGATGCGGGGAAAATATCCCTGGTTGGTCGCCCTGCCCTGCGCGCCGTGGCACAGGGTGCAGGCGGCCACCCGCGGCGCCATGGAAGGATCCGGCGCGACAGGGCTGCTCGCCGGAGCCGAAGCCGAAGCCGCAGCCGCCGACACCAGCCCCGCGGCCGCGAACCAGACCGATAGAAACCCCGCCGCGTGCCGGCAGGCCCTGCGCAAACACGGCGTCATGAAATCATCTCGAGGGGAATGGCCTGCACTCTAACCCCGGCAGGGCGCGTGCGCCCTTGGACATATCGCCGCATGCGGATGCGGCGCGGGCCCCTCATCGGCCGAGGGCCGCGGCGACCAGTTGCCGTGTGTACGGGTGCTGCGGCGCATCGAGCAGCTGGGCGACCGGTCCGGCCTCGACGATCTCGCCGTTCTTCATCGCCAGCACGTCGTGCGCCATCGCGCGGATCACGTCCACGTCGTGGGTGATCAGCAGATAGGCCAGGCCCCGCTGCTTCTGCAGCCGTTGCAGCAGGCCCAGCACCTGTTTCTGGATCGTGACGTCGAGCGCACTGGTCGGCTCGTCGAGGACCAGCACCTCCGGCTCCACGATCAGCGCCCGGGCGATCGCGATGCGCTGGCGCTGTCCGCCGGAAAAGGCGTGGGGATAGCGCTCCAGCAGGCCGGGGAACTGCGCCTCGGCCATGCCGACCTCGGCCAGCATCTGGCGCACACGGGCACCGCGGGCCGTACCGTCGAGGGTGGACGCATGCACACGGAGACCCTCCCCCACGATCTCGCCCACGGTCATCCGGGGCGAGAGGGAGGAAAACGGATCCTGGAAGACCACCTGCAGGCGCCGCCGCAACTGCCGGTCTGCCGCGGTGCCCTGTCCCCAGGCCTGGCCGACGACCTGCAGTTCGCCGGTATGCGGCTGCAGGCCCAGCGCCGCCAAGGCGAGGGTCGACTTGCCCGAGCCCGATTCGCCGATCACGCCCAGCGTGCGCCCTGGCCGCAGCGCGAAGTCGGCCCCCTTAACCGCGACGAACGCATCCTTGCCGAACCAGCCCCGCAGGCCGGGCCGCGGAACCGGATAGGCGACCTGCAGCGCCCGCGCTTCCAGCAGCGGCGCCGTACCCTCCTCCGCAGGCTCCACCACGTCGCGCACCGGAACGCTGTCGAGCAGCCGCCGCGTGTAGGGATGCTGCGGCCGGGCGAACACGTCGGCCACGGCGCCCTGCTCCACGATGCGGCCGTTCTCCATCACCGCGACCCGGTTGGCGAAGCGGCGCACCAGGTGCAGGTCGTGGGTGATCAGCAGCACCGCCATGCCGGTCTCCTGCTGCTGGGCGGAGAGCAAGTCGAGGATCTGGCCGCGCAGGGTGACGTCGAGCGCGGTGGTCGGCTCGTCGGCCAGCAGGAGCCGGGGCCGGCAGGCCAGCGCCATCGCGATCATGGCGCGCTGGCGCTGCCCGCCCGAGAGATGGTGCGGATAGGCGCCGGCCCTGCGCTGCGGTTCGGGAATGCCGGTCGATGCTATTAAATCTATAGCTTGAAGCCGTGCATCCGCCTGGGCCAGGCCCTTTTTCAGCTGCAGGACTTCTGCGATCTGCTCTCCCACGGTGAAGAGCGGGTTGAGCGCCGTCATAGGCTCCTGGAAGATCATCGCGATCTCCCGGCCCCGGACGCCGCGCAGCTGATGCTCCGACAACGCCAGCAGGTCGCGCGGGCCGTCGGCCTCTTCCAGCCCGGCGAACACCGCGCTGCCGCCGTAGGCCGCATCGGGCACCAGCCGAAGAAGGCTGAGCGCGGTGACCGTCTTGCCCGAGCCCGATTCGCCGACCAGCGCCAGCTTCTCGCCCGCATGCAGCACGAAGTCGATGCCGTGCACCACGTCGCGTCCGCCGAAGCCCACGCGCAAGCCGCGAACCTCCAGCAACGGCGCCGCAGCACCTGGCGGGGTCGGCAAGCCGGGACGGAGGTCGTCCGCAGGCGATGGTGCGACGCTCATGCGTGGGCCTTTCGCGGATCGAGCGCGTCGCGCAGCGCATCGCCCATGAAGGTCAGCAGCAGCAGCGTGGTCACCAGCACCGCGAAGGTGGACAGCGAGATCCACCAGGCGTCGATGTTGGCCTTGCCCTGGCTGAGCAGCTCGCCCAGCGACGGCGTGCCCGGCGGCACGCCCAGGCCGAGGAAGTCGAGCGACGTCAGCGCCAGGATCGCCGCGCTCATGCGGAACGGCAAGAAGGTGACGACCGGCGTGAGGCTGTTGGGCAGGATATGGCGCCGGATGATGTCGAGGTTGCCCACGCCCAGCGCGCGCGCCGCCTTGACGTAGTCGAGCTGCCGGTTGCGCAGGAACTCGGCCCGCACGTAGTCCGACAGCCCCATCCACCCGAAGAGGGAGAGCAGCACCAGCAGCAGGGCGATGCTGGGGGCGAAGATGGCGCTGAAGATGATGAGCAGATACAGCTCGGGCATCGATCCCCAGATCTCGATGAAGCGCTGGAACGCCAGGTCGGTCTTGCCGCCGAAGAAGCCCTGGATCGCGCCCGTCGCCACGCCCAGCACCACCCCGACCGCCGTCAGCGCCAGCGCGAAGAGCACGCTGACCCGGAAGCCGTAGAGCAGTTGCGCCAGCAGGTCGCGCCCGCGGTCGTCGGTACCCAGCCAGTTGTCGCGCGTCGGGGCCGAGGGATTGGGCGATTTCGCGAAGTAGTTGAGCGTCTTGGGGCCGTACGGATTGGGCGCGTGCAGCGCCCAGTTGCCGCCGCGGGACAGCCGCTCCTGGATGAACGGGTCGAGGTAGTCGGTGGTGGTCAGGAAATCGCCGCCGAAAGTCGTCTCCGGATAGTCGCGCACCATCGGGAAATAGGTCTGCCCTTCGTAGCGCACCAGCAGCGGCCGATCGTTCGACAGCAGCTCCGCCCCCAGGCTCAGCACCACCAGCGTGCAGAACACCACCAGGCTCCAGAAACCGAGCCGGTTGCGCTTGAAGCGCTGCCAGGCCCGCCGCCCTGGCGAGACGGAAGCCGCATACGGCGCACCACCGGCAAGCGGCAGCGATGAAACAGGAACGTCCACCACATCAACCACGCGACGGCCCCTCCCAGGAACACCGTGGATCCGGCTTCGCCGGTCCACCGGTGTTGCCCCCTGCAAGGGGGTAGGCGGCCACACGCAGTGGGCAAGCCTGGGGGTTAGTCGAATCTGACACGAGGGTCCACCCAGACATAGGAAAGGTCGGAGATCAGCTTGGTCACCAGGCCGATCAGCGTGAAGAAATAGAGCGTGCCAAGCACCACCGGATAGTCGCGCCGGATCACGCTTTCGTAGCTCAGCAGGCCTAGGCCGTCGAGCGAGAACAGCGTCTCGATCAACAGCGAGCCGGTGAAGAAAGCCCCGATGAATGCCGCCGGAAAGCCGGTGATGATCGGAATCAGCGCGTTGCGAAACACATGGCGCCACAGCACCTGCCGCTCGCTCAGTCCCTTGGCCCGCGCGGTCAGCACGTACTGCTTGCGGATCTCTTCCAGGAACGCGTTCTTGGTCAGCATCGCGGTGACGGCGAAGCTGCCGGCCACCATCGCGGTGACGGGCAATGCGATGTGCCACAGGTAATCGACGACCTTGCCGCCCACGCTCAGCTCCGACCAGTTGGCCGAGGTGAGTCCGCGCAGCGGGAACCACTGCAGTTGCCCGCCGAAGACGACCAGCAGCGCCACGCCCAGCACAAAGCCGGGCACCGCATAGCCGAACAGCACGATCAGGGTGGTGAAGAAATCGAAGCGCGAGCCGGCCCGCACCGCCTTGGCCACGCCCAGCGGCACGGCCACCAGGTAGCTGATGAAGAACGTCCACAGGCCCAGGCTGATCGAGACCGGCAGCTTCTCCTTGATCAGCTGCCACACGTCCTTGTTCTGGAAGAAGCTGCGGCCCAGGTCGAACCGGGCGAACTGGCCCAGCATCTGCACGAAGCGCTCGTGCGGCGGCTTGTCGAAGCCGTAGAGCGCCTTGATCTGTTCGATGCGCTTCGGGTCCACGCCCTGCCCGCCGCGGTAGGAGGTGCCGCCGCTTTCAGCGCCGCCCCGGGCGCCGGCCTTCGCCTCGGCCAGATACTGCTCCACCGGCCCGCCGGGCACGAACTGGATCACGCTGAAAGTGATCAGGATCACGCCGAACAGCGTGGGCACCATGAGCAGCAGGCGCTTCAGAACATAGGCCAGCATCGGTCAGTCCTTGGCGGCGGGCGTCTTGGCCCACCAGGTATCGGCCACCCAGGTCTCGGGCGTGCTGGTGTAGGGCGGCATGCCTTGCGCAGGCATGGCGATGCGGCGGGCGTTGTAGACCATGCGGTGGTTGGGCGCGAACCACTGCGGAATCAGGTAGTGGCCGTGGGCGACCACCCGCTCCAGCGCGCGGCAGGCCGGCAACAGCTCCGCCTTGGTCCTGGCACCGACCATCCGCGCGATCAGCGCATCGACCGCCGGGCTCGATACGCCCATGTAGTTGCCCGAATCCTCGGTCCTGGCGGCCTTGCTGCCGAGGATGTCGGCATATTCCTGTCCGGGGTTGTGCGTGCCGGCGAAGTTGATCGTGGTCAGGTCGAACTCGAACTTCTGCAGGCGCTGCTGGTAGAGCGCGAAGTCGACCGCGCGCACGTTGAGCGTGATGCCCAGCTTCTCCAGGTTGCGTGCCCAGGCTGATTCGGTGCGGGCGCCGCCCTCGCCGGGACCGAGGTACTCCAGGACCATCGGCTCGCCGCGGGCATTGCGCAGGCGGCCGTCCCGCACCGTCCAGCCGGCCTCCTTCAGCAGGGCCTGGGCCTGGCGCAGGTTGCCCCGCAGCGTCGCATCGCCATCGGTGCGGGGCGGTACCGTCATCGGGCCCAAGGTGTCCGGAGGCAGCTCTTTCTTCCAGGGATCGAGCAGTGCCAATTCTTCCGCAGAGGGCATGCCGGTGGCCGCGCAATCCGTGTTGCCGAACAGGCCGTTGACCCGGCCGTAGGCGCCGTAGAACATCTGCCGGCTCATCCAGTCGAAATCGAAGGCCAGCCCCAGCGCCTCGCGCACCCGCGGATCGGAGAGCTTTTCCCTTCGGGAGTTGAGCACGTAGCTCTGGAAGCCCGTCGGCAGGCGGTGGCGGAACTCGCCCTTGACCAATTCGCCGGAATCGAACTTGCGCCCGGTCAGCCGCCGCGCCCAGTCGCCCGCGGAGAAGAACCGCATCGCATCGAACTCGCCGGCCTTCAGCGCCTCGAGCCGTGCGGTGTTGTCGGCGTAGATCTTGATGGTGATGCGGTCGAAGTTGTCGGTGCCGCGCTTCACGCCCAGGTCGCGCGCCCAGTACTGCGGATCGCGGACGTAGGTGATGTCCTTGCCGAAGCGCACCGGGCCGATCGTGTACGGACCGCTGCCGATCGGTGGGTCCACCACCACCTGGTCGAAAGGTTTGGGCTTACCGTTTTCCACGCCCCACTGGCGGCTGAAGATCGGCAGCCCGCCGACGGTCAGCGGCAATTCGCGGTTGGCCTTCTTGAAGCGGAAGCGCACGGTGCGCTCGGCCACCACGTCGCAACCGGCCACGTCGTCCAGCAAGGTCTTGTAGGCGGGCGAGGTGAACGGACCCATCAGCGTGTCGAAGGTGTGCTTCACATCCGCCGCCAGCACCGGATCGCCGTTGTGGAAGCGCGCCGCCGGCCGGATGCGGAAGGTGGCCGAAAGACCGTCGGCGGCTACCTCCACGTCTTCCGCCAGCAGGCCGTAGCCCGAGCCGGTCTCGTCCAACGAACCGGCCAGAAGCGAATCGAACACCAACTCCGACAGGTAGGCCGGCGCGCTGCCCTTGATGGTGAACGGGTTGTACTTGTCGAAGGTCGAGGTGCGCTGGTTGCTCACCAGCCGCAACTCGCCGCCCTTGGGCGCATCGGCGTTCACATAGTCGAAGCGGTCGAAGCCCTGCGGGTATTTCAGGTCGCCCCACAGCGCGTAGCCATGCGCGGCCCACGACGACCACGACGTGCAACCCAGGAGCAGAGAGACCAGCAAAACCCGCATGCGACAATTCTGCTGGATTTTCACAGCGATTTTTCGGAGTTCGAACTATGGGTTTTCTGGCCGGCAAGAAACTGCTGATCACGGGTGTTCTGTCCAACCGCTCGATCGCCTACGGCATCGCCCGGGCCTGCCATGCGCAAGGCGCCGAGCTGGCCTTCAGCTACGTCGGCGAGCGCTTCAAGGACCGCATCACCGAATTCGCGGCCGACTTCGACTCGACCCTGATCTTCGACTGCGACGTGGGCGACGACGCGCAGATCGACAAGCTCTTCGCCGACCTGGCCCAGACCTGGCCCACCTTCGACGGCTTCGTGCACAGCATCGGCTACGCGCCCCGCGAGGCGATCGCCGGCGATTTCCTCGAAGGCCTGAGCCGCGAGGGCTTCAAGATCGCCCACGACATCAGCGCCTACAGCTTTCCGGCCATGGCCAAGGCCGCCCTGCCCTACCTGAACGACAAGTCCGCGCTGCTCACGCTGACCTACCTGGGCGCGATGCGCACCGTGCCCAACTACAACACGATGGGCCTGGCCAAGGCGTCGCTCGAGGCTTCGGTGCGCTACCTGGCGGAATCGCTCGGTCCCAAGGGCATGCGGGTCAACGGCATCAGCGCCGGCCCGATCAAGACGCTGGCGGCCAGCGGCATCAAGGGCTTCGGCAAGATCCTGTCGGTGGTGGCCGAGACGGCGCCGATCCGCCGCAACGTCACGATCGACGACGTGGGCAATGTCGCCGCTTTCCTGATGAGCGACTTGGCCGGCGGCGTGACCGCCGAGATCACCTACGTGGACGGCGGTTTCAGCCAGGCGGTGGGCGGCATCGCCGAGAGCCCCGCGGCCTGAATCCGGATGAATCGTAGCCACAGCCGTTGATTTACGCCGACCTGCTGCTATATTTTGAATAGCAAAAGCCCGTCCCGCCGCCACCTGCTGGTCGCTCTGCTCGCCGCTGCCGCCGCGCCGGCGCTGCGGGCCGGCACGGCCCCGGCGCTGATGCTCGCCAACCGCTACCGGCCCGGCGTTCCGCTGGCCGACTACTGGGTCAGCGAGAAGATGGACGGCGTGCGCGGCTACTGGGACGGCCGCCAGCTCTGGACCCGGGGCGGCGAGAAGGTGAATCCGCCGGCCTGGTTCACCAAGGGCTGGCCCACGGTGCCGCTCGACGGCGAGCTCTGGGCCGGTCGTGGCCAGTTCCAGAAGGCAGTATCCACCGTTCGGCAGCAGGTGCCCGACGAGCAGGCCTGGCGCGTCATGCGCTTCATGGTGTTCGATCTGCCGGCGCAGGCCGGTACCTTCACCGCACGGCTCGCGATCTTGAACGGACTGATGTCGACCGTGGATTCGCCGTATGCCCGGGCGGTCCCGCAAAGCCGGGTGGCCAGTCCCGAGGCGTTGACGAAACTGCTGCGCGCCACCGTGCACGGTGGCGGCGAGGGTCTGATGCTGCACCTGGGCGCATCGCTCTACAAGGCGGAGCGCAGCGACGACCTGCTGAAGCTCAAACCGTACGACGACGCCGACGCCCGGGTGGTGGCCTGGGTGGACGGCCAGGGCAAGTACGCCGGCCAGATGGGTGCGTTGCTGGTCGAAGGCACCGACGGCAAGCGCTTTCGCGTGGGTTCGGGCTTCACCGACGAGCAACGCCGCAAGCCGCCCGCCGTGGGCAGCTGGATCAGCTACCGGTACCGGGGTCTGCACGACAGCGGCATCCCGCGCTTCGCCACCTTCCTGCGAGAGCGGCCCGATCTCTGACCGGTCTTCCGGATTCGACATAAAAAAAGGAGCGCCGCGGCGCTCCTTTTCTGCACGCGCCGCAGCGCACCGGGCTCGATGCTTACTTGGGCATCAGGACGGTATCGACCACGTGGATCACGCCGTTGGACTGGATCACGTCGGCGATCGTCACCGTCGAGTTGCCACCCTTGGCATCCGTCAGCACGATGCTCTTGCCCGAAGCCTTGGCGGTCAGTGCCTCGCCCTGCACCGTGGTGAGCGATGCGCTGCCCTTGCCGTCCTTGATCTTGGCCAGCAGGGCCTTCGAGTCCAGCTTGCCGGGCACGACGTGGTAGGTCAGGATCGTCGTCAGCGTCGACTTGTTCTCGGGCTTGACCAGGGTATCGACGGTGCCGGCAGGCAGCTTGTCGAAGGCGGCGTTGGTCGGTGCGAACACGGTGAAAGGACCTGGGCCCTTCAGCGTCTCGACCAGGCCGGCGGCCTTGACGGCGGCGACCAGCGTGGTGTGGTCCTTCGAATTGACCGCGTTGTCGATGATGTCCTTGGTCGGGTACATCGGCGCGCCACCCACGGTGACCTGGGCCATGGCGGACACGGCGCCGAACGTCAGCGCGGCGGCGATGCCGAGGGAAGCGAAAGCACGGGAAGAGACGGTTGCGTTCATGAAAGCTCCTGGATGGTGGGAGGACCGCACGTCGTGTGCGGCCCTGCTTTCAATACGCCGCACGCCGCGGGCCGGATTCAGATGGTTCGCGAAAACGGCCCTTCGGAGCCCAGCTGCACCATGTTCTCTTCGGTCGCCAGCGGCTGCGGCGCGGCCGTCGTGCTGGCGACGCAATCGGCGTAGTAGCGGACCTTGCCGGCTTCGTCCTCGAGCTCGACCAGGCCGTGGATGTCGGTTTCGAACCCCGGGCACTTGGCGTTGAACTCGCGGGCGAACTTGAGGTAGTCGACGATCTTCTTGTTGAATACCTCGCCCGGGATCAGCAGCGGGATGCCCGGCGGATACGGCGTGACCAGGCTGGTGGTGATGCGGCCTTCCAGGTGGTCGATCTCCACCCGCTCGGTCTTGCGGTGGGCGATGTGGGCATAGGCGTCGCTCGGCTTCATCGCGGGCGTCAGGTCCGAGAGGTACATCTCGGTGGTCAGGCGGGCGATGTCGTACTCGGCGTACATCTGGTGCACATGCTGGCAGAGGTCGCGCAGGCCCATGCGCTCGTAGCGCTTGTATTGCTGGCAGAACTCCGGGAGGATGCGCCACATCGGCTGGTTCTTCTCGTAGTCGTCCTTGAACTGCTGCAGCGCGGTCAGCAGCGTGTTCCAGCGGCCCTTGGTGATGCCGATGGTGAACATGATGAAGAAGCTGTAGAGCCCGGTCTTCTCCACGATCACGCCGTGCTCGGCCAGGAACTTGGTCACGATGCTGGCCGGGATGCCGGTCTCGGCGAACTTGCCGTCCATGTCCAGGCCCGGGGTGACGATGGTCGCCTTGATCGGGTCGAGCATGTTGAAGCCGTCGGCCAGCGTGCCGAAGCCGTGCCACTTGGCGTCGCGGTCCTCGCCCTTGATGATCCAGTCGTCGGCGAAGCCGATGCCCTCTTCGGCCAGCTTCTCGGGACCCCAGACCTTGAACCACCAGTCGTTGTCGCCGAACTCGGCCTCGACCTGGCGCATCGCGCGGCGGAAATCCAGCGCTTCCAGGATGCTCTCCTCCACCAGCGCGGTGCCGCCGGGCGGCTCCATCATCGCGGCGGCCACGTCGCAGCTGGCGATGATTGCGTACTGCGGGCTGGTGCTGGTGTGCATCAGGTAGGCCTCGTTGAAGAGGTGGCGGTCGAGCTTGCGGTTGGTGCTGTCCTGCACCAGCACATGGCTCGCCTGGCTGATGCCGGCCAACAGCTTGTGGGTCGACTGGGTGGAGAACACCAGCGACTCGGTCGGCCGCGCGCGCTTCTTGCCCATCGCGTGGTAGGGGCCGTAGAAGGGGTGGAAGGCCGCGTGCGGCAGCCAGGCCTCGTCGAAGTGCAGCGTGTCGACATAGCCGTCGAGCGCCTTCTTGATCGTCTCGGTGTTGTAGACCACGCCGTCGTAGGTTGACTGCGTGAGCGTCAGGATGCGCGGCTTGACCGTGTCGGCATCGATATGCTTCAACAGCGGGTTGGCGCGGATCTTGGCCTTGATCGTCTCGATGTCGAATTCCGAGCGCGGGATCGGGCCGATGATGCCGAAGTGGTTGCGCGTAGGCTTCAGGAACACGGGGATCGCCCCGGTCATGATGATCGCGTGCAGGTTCGACTTGTGGCAGTTGCGGTCGACCACCACCACGTCGCCCGGCGCCACCGTGTGGTGCCAGACCATCTTGTTGCTGGTGCTGGTGCCGTTGGTGACGAAGAAGCAATGGTCGGCGTTGAAGATGCGGGCGGCATTGCGCTCGCTCTCGGCCACCGGGCCGGTGTGGTCGAGCAGTTGGCCCAGTTCCTCCACCGCGTTGCAGACGTCGGCGCGCAGCATGTTCTCGCCGAAGAACTGGTGGAACATCTGGCCCACCGGGCTCTTCAGGAACGCCACGCCGCCCGAGTGGCCCGGGCAGTGCCAGGAGTAGGAGCCGTCTTCCGCGTAGTCGAGCAGCGCCTTGAAGAAAGGCGGCTGCACGCCTTCCAGGTAGCTCTTGGCCTCGCGGATGATGTGGCGGGCCACGAATTCCGGCGTGTCCTCGAACATGTGGATGAAGCCGTGCAGTTCGCGCAGGATGTCGTTCGGCATGTGCCGCGCGGTCTTCGTCTCGCCGTAGATGTAGATCGGCACTTCCAGATTCTTGCGGCGCACCTCTGCGATGAAGGTGCGCAGGTTCAGCACCGCCGGATCCAGGTCAGGACCGGGGCTGAATTCCTCGTCGTCGATCGACAGGATGAAGGCACTTGCCCGGCTTTGCTGCTGGGCGAACTGGCTCAGGTCGCCGTAGCTGGTGGCGCCCAGCACCTCGAAGCCCTCGCTCTCGATGGCCTGCGCCAGCGCGCGGATGCCCAGGCCCGATGTGTTCTCCGAGCGGAAGTCCTCGTCGATGATCACGATGGGGAAGCGAAATTTCATGCGGGGGCTCCGGTCTGGGAGATGGGACGAATGCGGTAAACGCGAAAGAGCCGCGAAGTGTAAGGACTTGGGATGGCGCCTTTGTGTCGATAGTCCAGAATGACAGCAAGTTACAGGGTGACTACCCGCCGACACGGCCCCTTTTCAAGGAGATTCGATTTGGCACTTTCCACCTACTGGTGGCTCCTGGCCGGCGCTGCCATCGCGGCCGAGTTGCTGAGCGGTACGGTCTACCTGCTGTTGATCGGAGGCGGTTTCGCCGCCGCGGCCGTGGCGGCGCACATGGGCACGTCGCTGCCGCTGCAGATCGTGGTGGCCGCGGTGATCGGCGCGGGCGCCGTACTGGTCTGGCGTTTCCTGAAACGCCGTGCCCCGGCGGGCCTGCCGGCCAGCGCCAACCCCGACGTGAATCTCGACATCGGCGAAACGGTGCAGGTCGCCCAGTGGGAGCCCGACGGCACCGCCCATGTGCAGTACCGCGGCGCCCGCTGGACGGTGGTGCCCCGCGCCGGCGCCCTGCCCGGCAGCACCGGCGCCCACAAGGTGGTCGAAGTGGTCGGCACCCGCCTCGTCGTCGACAAGATCTGAAACCGCGCACCCCGGGCGGTGCGCACATGCAAAGGAGACTCGATGGAAATATCCCTGGTCCTGCTGGTCATCGCGATCATCTTCGTCACCCAGTCGGTCAAGTTCGTGCCGCAGCAGAACGCGTGGGTGCGGGAACGCCTGGGCAAATACCACGGCACCATGACGCCGGGCGCCAACTTCCTGATCCCGTTCATCGACAAGGTGGCCTACAAGCACAGCCTGAAGGAGATTCCGCTCGACGTTCCCAGCCAGGTCTGCATCACCCGCGACAACACGCAGCTGCAGGTCGACGGCATCCTGTACTTCCAGGTGACCGACCCGATGCGGGCGAGCTACGGATCGTCCAACTACATCATGGCGGTGACCCAGCTGGCGCAGACCTCGCTGCGCAGCGTGATCGGCAAGCTGGAGCTCGACAAGACCTTCGAGGAGCGCGACATGATCAATGCCCAGATCGTCGCCGCGATCGACGAGGCGGCGCTCAACTGGGGCGTGAAGGTACTGCGCTACGAGATCAAGGACCTGACCCCGCCGAAGGAAATCCTGCTGGCCATGCAGGCGCAGATCACCGCCGAGCGCGGCAAGCGCGCCCTGATCGCCGCGTCCGAAGGCCGTCGCCAGGAGCAGATCAACATCGCCACCGGCGAGCGCGAGGCCTCGATCGCCCGCTCCGAAGGCGAACAGCAGGCCGCGATCAACAACGCCAAGGGCGAGGCCGCGGCCATCACTGCCCTCGCCGAGGCCACGGCCGGTGCCATCGAGCGGGTGGCCGCCGCCATCCGCCAGCCCGGCGGCGAACAGGCGGTGCAGTTGAAGGTGGCCGAGCGCGCGGTGGACGCCTACAGCAAGGTGGCGGCCGACGCCAAGACCACGCTGATCGTGCCGAGCAACATGACCGAGGTCTCTGCGCTGATCGCATCGGCGATGAAGATGGTCGGCACCGTGCCGCCGCGCCAGCCCTGACATTTGCCGCGCGGGGTGCAGGCGGCGAAACTGCCGGATTCCCGTGGCTATAATCGGAGGCTCTGGAACGGTGGATGAGTGGTTTAAGTCGCACGCCTGGAAAGCGTGTGAGGGTTAATAGCCCTCCGCGGGTTCGAATCCCGCCTGTTCCGCCAGAACCCGGTTCGTCATCACTCACGAACCTTCGAAAAAGCCCGGTCGCCCTTGGTGTCCGGGCTTTTTTGTCGTTCATTTCCTGTTCTCGGAATACGCGATAACCGTCTTCGTACCCGCTCTCCTACCGTGACTTTCCTGCGCTTGCGTTGCGCTGGCCAGACCTGCATGCAAGCCGTCGCCTACTGCGGCATACGTCGCAAACCGACACGGTCAACACCCGCCGCGCCCGACAGTGCTTCATTCGGTACTACAGACGAACAAACAACATGGACGCTCGCAATCCGGACGAGGCGTGGGTCTCCCGCCAGGAATTCCTGGAATGGAAGGCTTTGATCGACCGCAACAACCAGCTGCAGAATCGCGCGTGGGAGCAGTCCACCGCGTTGGCACAACGCCTGGCCACGCAACTGCAGGCTACCGAATACGCGGTACATGCCATGCTGCAGGTAGCGCCCGACCTGGAAAGCGTGGCGGACAGTTACCTCACCTCGATGGACAAGGTGGCCGACATTCTTCCGGAGCACGCCGCCGAACGGTACCGTGATGCGTTCCAGGCGATGCACGCCATGATGCTCGCCGAGATCAACCGCCGCATGGTGCGTTGCCGCGACTAGATCGACTTTGACGCGCTGCCGACGCGCGCGGGAGCACCCCGCGCTCGGCAACGAAAAAGGCCGTTTTCACTATGGTGAAAACGGCCTTTTGAATGATGGTCGGGGCGGTGGGATTCGAACTCACGACCCTCTGCTCCCAAAGCAGATGCGCTACCAGGCTGCGCTACGCCCCGACAGCTAGTATTCTAGCCGCAAATTTGCGGACTTTGTGCAACTCCCTGGAGAATTTCATTGGCAGCGCTTCGTATCCTCGTCGGCTCGGTATCGGGCACCGCATTGCACGTGGCCCAGACCCTCTCGTTGGGCTGCGACGACCTCGCCCAGCCGATCGACGTCGTGCCGATGGATGCGGCGGGCATCGAGGTCTTCGACGCACCCGCACCGCTCACCCTGCTCTGCGTCTCGACCTACGGCGCGGGTAACGTTCCCGACGGTGCCGCTGCGCTGTACGACGCGCTGGACACGCAGCCCCGCTACCTGGGCCATCTGCGCTACGGTGTCGTCGCGCTCGGCGACAGCAGCTACGGCGAGACCTTCGCAGGCGGAGGCAGGAGCTTCGACGCCCGGCTGCAGGACCTGGGCGCGCAGCGGGTGGGCGAGGTGCTGGTACTCGACGCGACCGACGCCACCGAGCCCGCGGACGTGGCGACCGCATGGTGCCGGGCCTGGCTCGCCGAGGCGCTGCGCTAGTGGCGGCGACGCACCCGAGCCTTTAGCCGCACAGGACATCCTCAGAGCAATCCGCGCGCTTCCCGTGCCGCCTCGATCAGCAGCGGCAGAAGATCGCGCCGCATGCTGTCTTCGTCGACCCGCTGCGGCGACACCACCACGTTCAGCGCCGCCACCGTGTGGCCCTGCATGTTGCGCAGCGGCACCGCCAGCGCCTGCACGCCCAGTTCGTGCTCCTCGGCCGACAGGCAGAAATCGTCCGCCCGCGCACGGGCGACCTTGCGGCGGAAATCGACCATCCGGGTACTGGTCAGCGGCGTCAGGCGCGGCAGGGTACGGCTCGCGCACCAGGCGGAGAACGCCGCGGGCGACAGCGCCGCCAGCAGCATGCGGCCGGTCGAGGTGGCGTGCGCCGGCAGCCGCGCGCCCAGATGCAGGCCGTAGGCCAGCATCCGCGCCGGGGCGCCGTGCACGCCGCTCTGCGCCACGATGACCACTTCGTCGCCGTCGAGCACCACGGCCGAGAACGACTGCTGCGTCTGCGCGGCCAGCCGGTTGAGCATCGGCTGCACCGCCCGCGGCAGGCGGGCCGAGGCCAGGTAGCTGCCGGAAAAACGCAGAACCTTCGGCGACAGCCAGAAGTAGCTGCCGTCCGTCTCCAGGTAGCCCAGGTGCGTGAGGGTCAGCAGGTGCCTGCGGGCGGCCGCCCGGGTGATGCCGGCCCGCTGCGACGCCAGGGTGGCGTTCAGGCGCTGCCGCTCGGTGTCGAAGCTCTCCAGCACCGCCATGCCCTTGGCCATGCCCTCGATGAAATCCGCCCGTTCGATCGCCATGCCCCACTCCGTTCGATGCTGCGCGATCATCGCGCAGCGCTGCCGATGATCGCACAGCAGGTCTTCCGGGCCCTGGCGCGGGGGTGGCATGCCGCCCTACCCTCGCCGCTATCGCACCAGAACCACTACGGAGACATTCCATGCGCACCCAGGTTGCCATCGTCGGCGCGGGCCCGGCCGGCCTTCTGCTCGGCCAACTGCTGTTCAAGGCCGGCATCGACAACATCGTCGTAGAGCGCCAGAGTGGGGACTACGTTCTCGGCCGCATCCGCGCCGGCGTGCTGGAGCAGACGACGCTCGACCTGCTGGACCAGGCCGGCGTCAGCGCCCGCGCCCATGCCGAGGGCCTGCCGCACGACGGCATCGAGCTGCTGTTCCAGGGCGCCCGCCACCGGATCGACCTGCATGCCCTGACCGGCGGCAAGCGGGTGACCGTCTACGGCCAGACCGAGGTGACCCGCGACATGATGGAAGCGCGCGCCGCCGCGGGCCTGACGACCGTCTACGAAGCGAAGAACGTCGCCCTGCACGACTTCGACGGTGCCGCGCCGCGGGTGCGCTACGAGAAGGACGGCGCCACCCACGAGATCGAATGCGACTTCATCGCCGGCTGCGACGGCTACCACGGCGTCAGCCGCCAGAGCGTGCCGGCCGAGTCGCTGCGCACCTACGAGCGGGTCTACCCCTTCGGCTGGCTCGGCGTGCTGGCCGACGTGCCCCCGGTCTCGCACGAACTGATCTACGCCAACACCGAGCGCGGCTTCGCGCTGTGCAGCATGCGCAGCGAGACCCGCAGCCGCTACTACCTGCAGGTGCCGTCGGACGACAGGGTCGAGAACTGGACCGACGCCCTCTTCTGGGACGAACTGCGGCGCCGCCTGGACCCGGCCGCCCGCGACCGTCTGGCGACCGGCCCGTCGCTCGAGATGAGCATCGCGCCGCTGCGCAGCTTCGTCGCCGAGCCGATGCGCTTCGGCCGCCTGTTCCTGGCCGGCGACGCCGCGCACATCGTGCCGCCCACCGGCGCGAAAGGCCTCAACCTGGCGGCCTCCGACGTGGCCTTCCTGTTCCAGGCGTTCTCCGAGTACTTCGGCGAGAAGAGCGCCGCCGGCATCGACGGATACTCGGCCCGCTGCCTGCGCCGCGTCTGGAAGGCCGAGCGCTTCTCGTGGTGGTTCACCTCGCTGATGCACCGGTTCCCCGAGACGGGCGCGTTCGGCCAGAAGATCCAGGAGGCGGAGCTGGACTACCTGGTGCACTCCCAGGCGGCCTCGACCGCGCTGGCCGAGAACTACGTGGGGCTGCCGATGCAGGATGCGATGCCGGTCCCGGTGTCGCAACGTCCTGTGTAAAGAGCCGGCCGTCGCGCGGACGACCCGGCTCCGCTCATCCGGGCGGTCCGTTCGGCCGGTTACGCTTCAGTGCTATTTATTGATAGCTGGAAGCCGGCACCGCACGCCGGCTGGAGGCCTGAAGCACCACCAATCCCGTCACAGCCGGATGCCGGCGCCCTTCACCGTGGCGCCCAGCACCGCGACCTGGTTGCGCACGAAGGCGTCGTACTGGGCGGTGGTCTGCGGCACCGCGACGATGCCCAGCTCGGTCATCTTCTTCTGCACCTCGGGCAGCACGATCACCTCGTTGCAGGCGGCGTGGAGCCGCGCGACGATGGCGGGCGGCAGGTGGGCCGGGCCGTCGAGGCCGAAGAAGTTCTCCAGCACCAGGCCCGGCTGGCCCAGTTCGACCACGGTGGGCACGTCGGGCATCAGCGGCGACCGCACCGTGCCGGTCACGGCCAGGGGCACCAGCTGGCCGGTCTTGAAGAACTGCACATAGGCGGTGATCACGTCGATGCCCACCGGAATCGTGCCGGCCAGCAGGTCGGTGGTCATCGGCGCGCCGCCGCGGTAGGGCACGTGCACCATCGGCACGCCCAGGGTCTTGCGGATCAATTCCCCGTGCACATGGCCGACGGAGCCGGGGCCGCCCGAGCCGAAGTCGAGCCGCCCCGCCTTCTGCGCCTGCGCGACCAGGTCGGCCAGGGTGCGGATGCCCGACGCCTTGTTGGCCATCACCACCAGGGGGGCCGAGCCCAGTGCCGCGACGTGGGTGAACGCCTCGACCGGGTCGTAGGGCTGTTTCTCCAGCGTGAAGGGCCCCAGCGCGATCGGCGTGGTGTTGGCCAGCATCAGCGTGTAGCCGTCCGCCGGGGCCTGCGCCACCGCCGACCCGCCGATGGTGCCGCCGGCACCCGGCTTGTTGTCGACCACCACGCTCTGGCCCAGGCGGTGCGTCAGCTGGTCGGCCATCACCCGCGCCAGGATGTCGCTGGCGCCGCCCGGGGCGAAGGTGACGACGATCTTGATCGGCCGGTCGGGCCAGGCGGCACGCGCGGGCAGCGCCAGGGCGCCGGCACCGGCGGCCAGCAGGCCCAGGGCCGCACGGCGGTTGGGGAGAAGGGAGCGCTGCGGATGTGTCATGGGGTCGGGGGGCGCGGCTGTGGCGCGGCCGCTGGGTCGTCGGCAACGCGCGGCATGCAGGCACGCTGACAGCCTGCTGCCGATGACGGGAAATCGCACTGCATGGTTTTGGTGCGGACGGAGTAGCCGGCACAGGTTGTGTGCGCCGGCCCCTTTCCCTAGCGATTGGCGTGCCAGACCTGCGGCAGGCGAAGGCGGCGCGCCGGGCGCCCTACGCCGCGGCGATCACGCGCCGGGCGTGAGCCGGGCCAGCACCTCTTCGACGGCCTGGCCGTCGGCCGGCCGCACGACGCGGGCCAGTTCCACACCGTCCTGCACCGCGATCAGCGTAGGCCACAGCTTGACCTTGAAGGCGCGGCCCAGCGCGCGGCCCGGCCCGTCTTCCACCTTGACGTGGCGCACCTGCGGATGCGCCGCCAGCATCTGGTCGACCGCCGGCTGCGCCCGCTGGCAGAAGCCGCACCAGTTGGTGCCGAAATCCAGCAGCACCGGGCCGGCCATCGCATCGACCTCGGCGCGGGTGGGCGCTGCTTCGCTGTAGAGAACGACCGGTGCAGGCATGGCGCAGACCTTTCGACGCCGAGTCGCGCGGATTCGGCAGTGCTATGGATTCGATAGCTGATGGCCGGCGACTGCCGCCGGCTACAGCCTCTTTTCTTGCGAAATCAGCGGTTCTTGCCCCGGCCGCCGTTGCCGGATGCATTCCACGGCGCGCGGCCGGCGGTGCCCGCACCGTTGTCGCGCGGCGGCAGGCCGGTGTGCTGGGTGAGCATGCGGCCCTTCACCGGCTGCACCGCCGGCCGGGCCGCCGCCACCGCGGTGGCGTTGCCCTTGCCGGCGACGCCCGGGGCGCGCACCGGCAGCGGGGTGGAGTTCTTCCGCCGCGCACTCTGGTAGCTGCCGTCGGTCAGCGGCTGGAAGGTGGGGATCAGGTGGTGCTTGCCGTTGCCGATCAGGTCGGCCCGGCCCATCGCCTTCAGCGCGTCGCGCAGCAGCGGCCAGTTGTTCGGGTCGTGGTAGCGCAGGAAGGCCTTGTGCAGCCGGCGGCGCTTCTCGCCGCGGACGATGTCGACCGCCTCGTCGTCGTCGCGCACGTCGCGGCGGACCTTCTTGAGCGTGTTTCGGCCGGAGTGGTACATCGCGGTAGCGGTGGCCATCGGGCTCGGGTAGAAGGTCTGCACCTGGTCGGCGCGGAAGCCGTTCTTCTTGAGCCAGATCGCCAGGTTCATCATGTCCGAGTCGCTGGTGCCCGGGTGCGCCGCGATGAAGTACGGGATCAGGTACTGCTTCTTGCCAGCCTCGGCCGAGAACTTCTCGAACATCTGCCGGAACTTCTCGTAGCTGCCGATGCCCGGCTTCATCATCTTGGTAAGCGGGCCCTGCTCGGTGTGCTCGGGCGCAATCTTCAGGTAGCCGCCCACGTGGTGCTGCACCAGCTCTTTGACGTACTCGGGGCTCTGCACCGCCAGGTCGTAGCGCAGGCCGGAGCCGATCAGGATCTTCTTGATGCCCTTGAGCGCCCGCGCGCGGCGGTAAATCTTGATCAGCGGATCGTGGTTGGTGCCCAGGTTGGAGCAGATGCCCGGGTACACGCAGCTCGGCTTGCGGCAGGCGGCCTCGATCTCGGGGCTCTTGCATCCCAGCCGGTACATGTTGGCGGTGGGGCCGCCCAGGTCGGAGATCGTGCCGGTGAATCCGGTGACGCTGTCGCGGATCGCCTCGACCTCCTTGATGATCGACTCTTCCGACCGGCTCTGGATGATGCGGCCCTCGTGCTCGGTGATGGAGCAGAAGGTGCAGCCGCCGAAGCAGCCGCGCATGATGTTCACGCTGAAGCGGATCATCTCCCAGGCGGGAATCTTGGTCGCGCCGTCGTGGCCGCCGGCCTCGTCGGCATAGCGCGGGTGCGGGCTGCGGGCGTACGGCAGGTCGAACACGTGGTCCATCTCGGCCGTGGTCAGCGGGATCGGCGGCGGGTTGATCCAGACGTCGCGGGCGGTCGCACCCTCCCCGTGGGCCTGCACCAAGGCGCGGGCGTTGCCGGGGTTGGTCTCGAGGTGCAGCACCCGGTTGGCGTGGGCGTACAGCACCGGGTCGGCGCGCACCTGCTCGTAGCTGGGCAGGCGGATCACGCTGCGGTCGCGCGGCGGCACCTTGAGCTTGACCGAAGGGTTGGCGACGAAGGCGATCGGCTTGACCGCCGGGTCGGCCCCCGCGGTTCGGGCGCGGATCGCGGCCAGGGCCTGCGCGCCGGCGGCTTCCGCATCGGCGGCCACGGCCTGTGCCTCGTCTTCCTTGGCGCAGGTGGCGCCGTTGGCCTTGGCCTGGTCGGACACCATCAGGTAGGGGTTGACGTGCGCCTCGACCCGGCCCGGCGCGTCGACGCTGGTCGAGTCGATCTCGAACCATGCGTCTTCCGGCACCGCCCGGCGCACGAAGGCGGTGCCGCGCACGTCGGTGATCTGCTGCACCGGCTCGCGGGCGGCCAGGCGGTGGCTCACCTCGACCAGCGCGCGTTCGGCATTGCCGTAGAGCAGCAGGTCGCACTTGGCATCGACCACCACGCTGCGGCGCACCTTGTCGGACCAGTAGTCGTAATGGGCGATGCGGCGCAGGCTGCCTTCGATGCCGCCCAGGATGATCGGCACGTCGTTCCAGGCCTCGCGGCAGCGCTGCGAATAGACGATGGCCGCCCGGTCGGGACGCTTGCCGCCGATGTCGCCGGGGGTGTAGGCGTCGTCGCTGCGGATTTTCCGGTCGGCGGTGTACCGGTTGATCATCGAATCCATGTTGCCCGAGGTCACCCCGAAATAGAGGTTGGGCTTGCCCAGCGCCTTGAACGCATCGGCGCTGTGCCAATCGGGCTGGGCGATGATGCCCACGCGAAAGCCCTGCGCCTCCAGCATCCGGCCGATCACCGCCATGCCGAAGCTCGGATGGTCCACGTAGGCGTCGCCGGTCACCATCACCACGTCGCAGCTGTCCCAGCCGAGCGCGTCCATCTCGGCACGGCTGGTCGGCAGGAACTTGGCGGTACCGAAACGCGCCGCCCAGTACTTGCGGTAGCTGGTGAGGGGCTTTGCGGCGCGCGCGAAAAAGGAAACGTCGACGGGGGCGTTCATCGCGGGGGCTTTCTGGGGGGAACCGGGCATTTTAGGCCGCATGCGGGTTTCGCCCTAGCAGAAGGGGTACTGCGCCCTGCCCTCCCGGCGGCCGTTGGCGTGCAAGCCACGCCCGGATGTGAAAAAGCCCCGGCCGGTGCGCCTGGAGCGCACCGGCCGGGGCCGCGGCTGCCGCGCGGACACGCCGCGCGGCGAACCTGCACGGAACGATCAGCGCACCAGCGTGACCTGGCCGCGGATCTCGCCAGCGGCGTAGTTGGAGGTGTGGACGTTGACATACCAGCGGCCCGACAGCAGCTCTTCGCCCTGTGCCGGGGTGATGACGGCTTCGCCTTCTTCGGTACCCGACAGCGGGCCCTTGAACGGAACCACCACGCCGGCATTGGCGCCGACCGCGGCCGGGCCGTGGAAGTGGGCTGCCGTGGCCGGCGAGCTCAGGCCCGAATAGACGACCTTCCAGCGCAGGCCGTTGGTCTGCTTGTTGTACCAAATCTGGGCCGTGCCCTGGCCCAGCGTCTGCACCGGCGGCACTTCCTGGTCGCCGGACAGGCGTGCGGTGAGGGTCGCCGTGTTGGAGGTCACGGTGGTGCAGCCGGCGGCCAGGGCCAGGACGGCGGCGGAAGCCAGGAGGGTGCAGGAAAGGCGGCGGGAAATGGTCATGGAGGAGCTCCGTTGAAGGGATGGGCAAGGCCTCCGCGGGTTTCGCTGCCGACGGGCTCCTGCCCATCCGCAAGCGGCTCCCAAAGGCCGTGTACCGCCGCATCTTCGGGCGGGCCGGCGCGCCGAATGCAAGCAAACGCTACCGCGGCCGGTCGGCCGGCGCGGCCTGGCATACGCTGCGGCGCATGACACATGACTCCACTCCTGCCGACGTCCTCGATTTCTGGCGCGCCGCCGGCCCCGAAAAATGGTTCGCCAAGGACGACGCCTTCGACGCGGATTTCACGCGCCGATTCCTCGCCGCGCACGAAGCCGCGGCCGCGGGTTCGCTCGACGACTGGGCGCAGGACGCGCCCGGCGCACTGGCGCTAGTGCTGCTGCTCGACCAGTTCCCGCGCAATGCCTTTCGCGATTCGCCCCGCGCCTTCGCCACCGACGCCCGGGCCTTGCACACCGCCCGCACCGCGATCGAACGGGGTTTCGACCGGGCCACCGAGGTCGAACTGCGCGCCTTCTTCTACATGCCGCTGATGCACTCCGAATCGCTGGCCGACCAGGACGACTGCGTGGCGCTCAGCCGGCCGCTGCCGGGCACCACCCTGCGCTTCGCCGAACTGCACCGCGACATCGTGCGGCGCTTCGGGCGGTTCCCGCACCGCAATGCGGTGCTCGGCCGCAGCACGACGCCCGATGAGCAGGCGTTCCTGGACGCGGGCGGCTTCGCCGGCTGACGGCGCTCCGGATCAGCGGCGCCCGGCGGCAGGGTCAGCGGCGCTCGATCATCTGCCCCCGCAGTTCGCCGCCCGGGTACTGTGCGGTGTGCAGGTTCACGTACCAGCGGCCCGCCAGCAGTTCGTCTGCCTGCGCCTTGGTCAGCGTGGCCCGGCCGTCGTAGGGGCTGGTCAGCGGCACGCGGAAGGTGATCGCCGGCGGTGCGTTGCTGCCGATGGCCGCCGGCCCGTGGAAGTGCGCCATGGTGGGCGGCCCGCTGAGGTTGCTGAAAGACATCTTCCAGCGCAGCAGCATCGTGTTGCGGTCGAGCAGCGCATCGACCGTGCCGGTGCCCATGCTGCCGTTGGGCGGCACTTCGTTGGTACCCGCCAGCCGGGTGGTGAAGGTCGCCAGGTGGGCGTTGGGATCGGGTTTGGCCGGAGTGGCGCAGCCCGACAGGACGCCGACCGCGGCGATGCCGGCGCACAGCACCAGCCGTCGGAAGATCGAAGGGGAGGCATTCATGCGACAGGTCTCCTCGCGTATCGCGCGCTGCAGGTCGGTGCCCACGGTGCGCTGGGTCAAAAGGCGATTCTTTCACGCCTGCCGACGTGGCGGAATCGACCTGCCGACGACCGCCGACACCTCCCGCCCCGCAGCCACCCTCCACAATCGGCCGAATGCCGCTACAGCCGACACGCGACCACGCAACCGCACCTCCCCAGCCCCTGCCCGAACCGCGGAGGTCGTCCGCGCCGCACCGCTGCACGGTCGTCTGGATCGGCCTGTCCGCACGCCGACTCGTCGCACAGCCTGCCGCGCTCGGTCGCGTGGTCTGCCGGCTCCTCCTGTTGGCCCTGTTCGCAGCGTTCGCCGGCCCGGCGCTGGCGGAAGACCGGGCGCTGCTGGACGGCCGCCAGGATGCTGTCCACCTGTGGCCGTCGTTGCAGGTACTGCACGTTCCCGACGGGCGCCACCGGGCGGCCGATCTGGCGAATGCGCCGGAGCGTTTCGCATCCCCCGCCGGCGCGACCGCCACGCTCGGCATCGTGCGGGGTCCGCTCTGGCTGCGGATTCCGTTGGCGGTGTCGCCCGAGGGCGCAGGGGAATGGATCCTCGACATCGACTACGCCCCGCTCGACCGTGTGGACCTGTACCTGCTGGCGGGCGATGCGGTGGTCCGGCAGGTGGCGATGGGCAGCACCTTGCCGTTCGCGGAACGGCCGCTGCAGGCGCGCACCCACGCGGTGCCACTGCGCCTGGAAGCCCGAACCGACTACCTGCTGCTCGCACGTGTCGAGACCGACGGGCCGATGGTGCTGCCGGTCTTTCTGGAGCGCCCCGCCGCGTTCCACGCCCGTGCCGTGGGGGAGCAGATGCTGCAGGGCCTGCTCAACGGCGTGGCGCTGTGCCTGCTGGTCTACAGCCTGGTCCAGTGGATCTACCTGCGCGACGCGCTGTACGGCAAGTACGCGCTGATGATCGGCGGCGGCGTGATGTTCTCGCTGCTTTTCTCGGGCATCGGCGGCCAGTATGTCTGGCGCGACTGGCAGTGGATGAACCAGCATGCGGTCAACCTCTCGGCGCTGGTCGGCGCGGGCGGCGCATTCCTGTTCATCGAGCAGGCGCTCGCCCGCCCCGGCAGCCTGCGGCGCTTCGGCCTCGCGATGAAGGCCGGCGCCGCCCTGACCGGGCTGCTGGCGGTCGGCTACGTGCTGGGCGGCTTCGGCACCGAGCAGGCTGCACCCGTCATCAACATCTGGGTGCTGCTGCCCCTGCTGATGGGTATTCCGGTGGCGGTGCAACGCACCTGGCGGGGCGACCCGCTCGGCCTGCCGTTCGTGGTGGCCTGGGCGCTGTACCTGTGCGGCAGCGCGGTGATGGTGGGCATCGTCAACGGCCGGGTGCCCGCGAACGTCTGGACCTTGCACGCCTTCCAGTTCGCGGCCACGGTCGACATGCTGATCTTCCTGCGGGTGCTGGGGCTGCGCACCGCGGCGCTCGCCACCGAGGCGCGCCAGCTGCGGGCGCTGGCCCGCACCGATCCGCTGACCGGGCTGCTGAACCGGCGCGGGCTGGAGTCGGGCCTGAAGAGCGCGTTGGCACGTCGCGCCCGCAACCGGCTGGTCGCCGTCTACCTGCTGGACCTGGACGGCTTCAAGCCGGTCAACGACGGCCACGGCCACGACGTGGGCGACGCGCTGCTGGCCGCGGTCGCCCAGCGGTTGCGCAGCACCGCCCGCATCGACGACCCGGTGGCGCGGCTGGGCGGCGACGAGTTCGTGATCGTCTCCGCCGGCCTGCAGAACGCCGAGGCCGCCGAGACGCGCGGCCAGGCGCTGATGCGCGTCTTCGAGACGCCGTTCGAGATCCGGGGCCTGTCGCTCACGCTGGGCGCCACCGTGGGCTATGCGCTGGCGCCGGCGGACGGGCAGGAGCCGGAACAGCTGGTCAACCGCGCCGACAAGGCGATGTACGCCGGCAAGCAGGCCGGCCGCCGGTGCCTGCGCCGCTACGCAGCGGCGCCGGGCGCGCAGGGATAATCCGGTCCATGCCCGCCCTGCCGTCCCCCTCCACCGCCCGGGTGCCGACCCCGCCCCCGGCCGAAGAACCCGGCCTGCTGCCCGGGCCCGATTCGCTCTCCGCCCTGTTCGTCGCGTTCACCCTGCTTGCGCTGCAGGGCTTCGGCGGCGTGCTGGTGGTGGTGCAGAGGGAGCTGGTCGAGCGCCGCCGCTGGATGGGGCGGGCCGAGTTCCTGGAGGAATGGGCGGTCGCGCAGATCATGCCCGGCCCCAACGTGGTCAACCTGGGCCTGATCCTGGGCGACCGGTTCTTCGGCTGGCGCGGCGCGGTCGTCGCGCTGCTCGGGCTGATCACCGTGCCGATGTGCGTGGTGCTCACGCTGGCGGTGTTCTACACCCACTACCAGGACCAGCCGGCGGTGGCCGGCGCCCTGCGCGGCATGGCCGCGGTGGCCGCGGGCCTGATCCTGGCCACCGGCCTGAAGCTGGTGCCGGCGCTGCGCCAGCATCCGCTGGGCGTCCCGCTCTGCGCCGTGTTCGGCGGCGCATGCTTCGCGATGATCGCCCTGCTGCGCTGGCCGCTGCCGGCGGTGCTGCTAGGCGTGGGCGGGCTGTCGTGCGTGCTGACCTGGCGAAAGCTGCGGCCATGATGGGCGGCACCCTGAGCACGGCGGACTGGCTGGCGCTGTTCGTGCAGTTCATGGCGCTTTCGCTGGTGTCGGTCAGCGGCGCGATCGGCACCGTGCCCGACATGCACCGCTACCTGGTGGACAAGCAGGCGTGGCTGACCGACCCGCAGTTCAGCGCGTCGATCGCGATCGCGCAGGCGGCGCCGGGGCCCAACGTGCTCTTCGTCGCGCTGCTCGGGTGGAACGTTGGCATCAATTCGGCCGGCGGCATGGCCGCGGGCCCGCGGGCGTGGGCATTGGGCGCCGCCGGCGTGCTGATCACGATGGTCGGCATCCTGCTGCCGAGCGGGGTGCTCACCTATTCGGCCGCGCGCTGGCTGCAGCACAACCGGCACCGCCGCGCGGTGCGGGCATTCAAGCAGGGCATGGGCCCTGTGGTGGTCGGGCTGCTGATGGCGACCGGCTGGGTGCTGGTGAGCGGCGGCTCGGCCACCAGCGCGCCGTGGGCGGTCTGGGCGACCGCCATCGCCGCGGCGCTGGTGGTGTGGCGCACCCGGCTGCACCTGCTGTGGGTGCTGGGCGCCGGCGCCCTGCTGGGCGCGATGGGCTGGATCTAGCCGGAAGCGCCGGGCGGCAGGCGCCACCTACCACCGCCAGGCCGTTCTGGAGCAGGCCGCTCAGGCGGCCAGCACCCGGGCGAACAGCTCGTTGCGGAAATGGATGCCCAGGCGGTCGAAGGCGCGGCCGCGGTAGGTCTTGACCGTGGGCAGCGCCAGGCCCAGGTCCGCGGCGATGCCTTCCAGCGTCATGCCCTGCAGCATGCGTCCGCAGACGGCCCGCTCGCGCTCGGTCAGCGCCGGGCAGAGCCGCTGCAGACGCAGGTCGAAGCCGGCCCGCGCATCGGGCATCTCCCCCGGCGCCGACGGCGAGCTGGGCTGCGGCTGCGCCGAACCGAGCGCGATGTGCTTGCGCACCAGCGCGAGCAGCACCGGGGCCAGCAGGCCGAAGGCGTCCAGCGCAGCGTCGGTGAACGGCCGCTGGTGCCGGTGGCGGTAGAAGTTGATGGCGAACACCGCGCCCCCGGCCTGCCGCTCCAGCACCGACACCCGCTCGGCCATGCCGTGGGCCTCGTAGACCTTGGCACGGTGCTCGCGCGGCACTTCGTCTGCGGTGATGTGGCAGAGCTGCGGCGCACCCGGGGCCGCCTGCTCCATGCGCTGCAGGATGCGGTCGTGGCGGTGCGGGCCGCTCAGGTAGGCGCGCCAGCAGTCGCGGGTGGTGTCGGCCACGCCGCGGCTGGCCGACAGGTAGAGCGCCGGCGCCGCGGTGCGGCCGGCGCGGTAGACCGACCACGACGCCGCCGGCAACAACTCCTGCACGTCGTCCAGCATCGACTGACCGAACGCCGGCTCGCCGACATGGCCGATCAGCCCGGCCAGCATCTGCGGCGCACGGTCGGTGGCCAGGGCGGGTCGCCAGCTCCTCATGGCAGGCGGCGGCAGGCGGTGGAAAAGGTCATGCGTGTCATCTTCCCGGATGACAGCGGCGGCCGGAACCGGGATTTACGCTAGCGCATGCCCGATTCCGACACCCTCGCTACGCCCTTCGCGGGCCTGGCCACCCCCATGCTCGAACCCTTCGCCACGCTGAGCGTGCACGTCGGCCCCGCCCAGGAGATCGGCACCACGCCGCGCGGCCGCCGCCGGCTGATCCCGATCACCGGCGGCCACGCCACCGGCCAGGGCTGGACGGCCCGGGTGCTGCCGGGCGGCACCGATTACCAACTGCTGCTGCACGACAGCCTGGCCGATCTCGATGCCCGCTACACGCTCGAGACCGACGCCGGCGACCTCGTGTTCGTGCAGAACCACGCGGTGCGCTGCGCACCGCCGGACGTCATGGCGCGGCTGGTGCGCGGCGAGCCGGTGGACCCGGCGCAGGTGTACTTCCGCTGCACGCCGCGCTTCGAGACCGCCTCCCGGGCACTGGGCTGGATCAACGAGCGGGTGTTCGTCGGCACCGGCGCGCGCCACCCCGACCGGGTGGAGATGCGTTTCTTCACCGTGCGCTGACGCACAGCTCCGCGGCTCCACCACGGCATTTCCTTCGCAGACGACCACCACTACAAAGACAGGAGACATCGCATGACCACAACCACGACCCCCGGCCTCCCGCGCCGCCGCTGGGCCATCGCCGCCGCGGCGCTGGCGGCCTGCGCCGTGCTACCCGCAGCGGCGCAGACGGCCGCCTACCCGAACAAGCCGGTGCGCATCATCGTCGGCTTTCCGGCCGGCACCGGGCCCGACATCGTGGCCCGGCTGCTGGCGCAGAAGCTGTCGGAGGGCTGGGGCAACCTGGGCGTCATCGTCGACAACAAGCCCGGCGCCGGCGGTCTGATCGCCGCCGGCGAGGCAGCGCGCGCCGCGCCCGACGGCTACACCCTGATGCTGGCCGAGACCGGACAGATGAGCATCGCCCCCAGCACCTACAGCCGCCTGCCCTACGACCCGCAGAAGGATTTCGTCCCGGTCAGCCAGGTGGTGACCGCCGACTTCGTGCTGCTGGTCAACCCGCAGAAGGTGCCTGCGAAGAACGTGCGGGAGTTCGTCGACTGGAGCAGGCAGCAGAAGGGCCTGTTCATGGCCACATTCGGCGCGGGCACGCCGGGGCATTTCGGCGCCTACATGTTCGGCGACGCGATCGGCCAGAAGCCCGAGCCGGTCCACTACAAGACCACCGCCGACGCGCTGGGCGGCCTCTACAGCGGCGACGTGGCGGGCGTGTTCGCCACCGTCGGCCTGGCCGCGCCCAACGTCCGGTCGGGCAAGCTGGTGGCGCTCGGCAGCACCGGCGGCACCCGCACGCCGTCGCTGCCCGACGTGCCCACGATCAAGGAGCAGGGCTTCGCCAACCTGGAATTCACCTCGTGGTTCGGCATCGTGGCGCCGGCCCGGACGCCGCCCGACATCGTCGCCCGGCTCAACGCCGACATCGTGCGGGCGGTGCAGTCGCCCGAGGGCCGGCAGAAGATGCAGGACGCGGGCTTTCGCGCCACCGGCACCAGTCGCGAGGAATTCGCCCGCGCCATCGCGGACGACACGGTCACCTGGGGCAAGGCGGTCGCCGCCACCGGCTTCAAGGCCGATTGATCGCGCTGCGTGCCGCAGGCGGCCCCGCCGGCACGCAGCACCCCCCAAGGGCCGCCTTCTGCCAACACCACGACAACAGGAGACCGAGATGCACGCCTCTTCCCGGAACATCCGCGCATGGCGCGGACAGCCTTCACCCGCCGGTGCCCCGCACGACCAGGCGGGCCCGCGAACCTGCCTTCCGGCGGTCGCCGCCCTGCCGCTGCTGCTGGCCGCCTGCGGCGGCAGCAGCCTCGGCAACCCGCCCTTGCCGGCCGACACCCTGACCGCGCAGGCGGCCTGCACCGCGCTGCCGTCCACCCATACCCTGGCCGCCACCACGCTCACCACCACCTACGTTCCGGCCGGTACCCAGCGGCCCGGCGGGGCCGCCACGGGTGCATTCCTGCCCGGACACTGCGTGGTGCGCGGCGCGACCGATCCGCGCACCGGGATCGACGGCAAACCCTATGCCATCGGCTTCGAGCTGAGCCTGCCCGACAGCTGGAACGGCCGCTTCCTCTACCTGGGCGGCGGCGGCAACGACGGCATCCTGCGGTCCACCTCGCTCAGTTCCTCGATCTCGGGCGGCACGCCCTCGCCGCTAGGGCAGGGCTACGCGGTGGTTTCGACCGACGCGGGCCACAGCGGGACGAGCGCCGAGTTCGCGCTCGATCCGCAGGCCCGCATCGACCATGCCTACAACGCCCACGACAAGACCGCCGTCAATGCCAAGGCCCTGATCCGCACCCGCTACGGCCGAGCGCCCGACCATTCGTATTTCTCGGGCTGTTCCGGCGGCGGGCGCCAGGGCATGATGTTCTCGCAGCGCTTTCCCGAGTATTTCGACGGCATCACCGCCGGCGCGCCGGCGATGCGCGTCTCCAGCGGCGCGACCATCGCGGCGGCCTGGAACAACCGTGCGTTCACCACCATCGCACCCAAGGACGCAAGCGGCCGGCCGGTCCTGTCGCAGGCGTTCAGCAACACGGACCTTCAACTCGCCGCCGACGCGGTCAACGCGTCCTGCGACGCGGCCGACGGCCTGCGCGACGGCATGGTGCAGAACACCCGCGCCTGCCGATTCGACCCGGCCGTGCTGCAGTGCTCCGGCAGCAAGACGGCGACCTGCCTGTCGGCCGCGCAGGTCGGTGCCCTCAGGGACGTTTTCGGCGGGCCGCGCACCTCGGCCGGGCAGGCGCTGTACACGGGCCAGCCGTGGGATCCCGGCATCGCCGGCCCCGACTGGCGCAACTGGACGCTGGGCACGTCGACCACCGCCACGCCCAACTCCCGCTACAACACGCTGATGGCCGACGCACTGGCGCGCGAGTTCTTCACCCCGCCGGATCCGACGTTCGACTTCCTGAAGTTCGACTTCGACACCGATCCCTCGCGCATGGCGGCCTTCTCGGCCATCTACGACACGTATGCCGACACCACGCTGGCCGCCTACCGCCAGCGCGGCGGCAAGCTGCTGTTCATCCACGGCATGGCCGATCCGATCTTCTCGGCGCAGGACACGGTGGCGTACTACGAGCGGCTCACCGCCCGCAACGGCGGCCGGGCCGCGACCGAGTCGTTCGCCCGCACGCTGCTGGTGCCGGGCATGAACCATTGCTCGGGCGGGCCGGCCACCGACAGCTTCGACGCGGTCCAGGCGATGGTCGACTGGGTGGAAAAGGGAATCGCCCCCGACCGCGTCGTCGCCACCGCGGCCAGCAGCTCGAGCGCCTTCTCAGGCCGGAGCCGTCCGCTGTGCGCCTACCCGCGCTATGCCCGCTACAGCGGCACCGGCAGCACGGAAGACGCCGCCAGCTTCGTCTGCGCCGAACCCTGAAGCGGGCGCGGCACGCCTGCCGTCCGCCTCAGGAACCGACGCCGACGAACACCGGGTTCGAATAGAACCAGAGGCTTGCGTAGTTGCGCTCGTTGATCGCGTTGACCCGTGCGGTGTTGTCGGCCCCCGAGATCTGCCGGTCGGCCAGCGGCTCGCCGTTGGCGGTGAGGCCCGGCACGTCGGTGCCCAGATTGGTGCCGCGCAGCCGGAAGTACTGGCTCTTCTGCACCTCGACCGACGCGGTGACCGTGAAGTAGCCGTCGCCGTCGGCCTTCCAGTCGGCGGCGGTGAAACGGCGCACGACGCGGGTCGAGCTGTTGGTGGCCACCGCGTAGGCCGCCGTGCCCGGCTGGGCCTTGCCCGTCACGTCGCCGACGATCAGGTCGACATGGTCGACCACCGGCTTCATGTTGCCGATCGTCCCGCTGTCGACCGGCTTCTGGTAGTTGTTGATCGCGGGGCTCTTGAAGCGGATGGTGACGTTGACCCGCTCGCCCGCCGGCACCTTGATCTCCTGGCCCATCGCACCGCTGCCGGTCGATCCGCTCACCCGGAAGTCGAGCGCGTCGATCAGGTCGCCGAACACGCCGAACATGCGGCCGTCGCGCAGGCTCTTCTTCAGGCCCGCGACGCCGGTGGCGCCGCTCTCCTGCCAGACGTGGTTCTTCGAGTACTCGCCGGGGTAGTAGCCGCTGCTGTTGCTGGCCGCGTCGATCTCGAAGTGCGAGTCGGAATCGGCGATGTTCCAGATGCGGCGGCCCTCGCCCAGCAGGGCGTCCCAGACGCCGCCGACCTGCGCCACCACCCAGTCGGTGCCGCCATAGGTGCGGTTGGGCGCATTGGCCGCGGTGTAGGCCGAGGTGTAGCCGCCCCGGTCGGGCTCCATCTGGTTGCCGACCATGCCTTCGATCATGAACATCACGTCGGGCGCCAGGTCGTTCATCTGGCGGAAATCCTGCACCGTGTACTTGCCGGGGTTGCGCGACGGGTGGTTGATCGTCGCGAAGCTGGTCGTGGGGTAGTTCGTCTTGAGCCACGCGATGGCCTGCAGCGCGTCGGAGGCGGTGGTGTTGAAGCGCTGCGGATACTTCGCCTTGAAGCGCGCCGCATCGGCCGCGGGGAACGCCGACTCGGCCAGCGTGGTGAAGGCGTACTGGAATTCCTTGGTTCCGCCGGCCGAGGTGGAGAGTGCGTTCTCGGGGCCTTCGAACAGCGCCACGCCGATGTGGTCGTGCGTCGGGGTGTCCCATTCGAAGCCGGAGAAGATCAGCTTGTCGGCATAGGTGCCGTTCGCCTGCAGCGCCTTGACGCGCGGCATCTCGTACGACTCCATTCCGTAGGCGAAGGGCACCGGCGCGGCGAGCAGCTTGCCGTCGTTGTCGTACTTCGAAGAGCGCAGGTGGTTGGTGATCGCCATCCAGTCGAGCTTGTAGGTGGCGAAGGCCTTGCCCAGCACGAAGTCCAGCGTCTGCGTGGTGCGGGAGTCGTCCGACTGGGTGGTGTGCACATGCAGGTCGCCGGCGGTCCATTTGCCGGAGGTGTCGCCGCTGTCGCTGCTGCCGCAGGCCGACAGCGCCAGGACGCCTCCGAGCAGGAACAGGTGGGGTGCGCGGCGGGGGAAGCGCGTCATGGAAAGGCTTTCGTCGTGGTCGAGGGGTGGATGCACCGGTGCAGGCAAAAAACCCCTGCATCGGTCGAGGACGCCGACGGGACCGCCGGCGGTGGCGGATCGTAGAAATGTCACAAGTCGTTTCCGTGACATTCCGCACCGCCGGTCCTGTTGGCCGCCCGCAGCTGACGAGCGGAGAACGAACGGGCATCGAACGGCGGCGGTATGGCTATCGAAATATCCTTTCGAACAAAATAGATATATCGTTTTAGTACGATAGAGGTATGAAAGAAACCAACGACGACATCGGCCGATTGCAAGGCCGCGGCGGCGGCCGGGTGTTCGGCCACGGCGGCCTGCGGCTGGTGATCCTGCAGCTGATCGCCGACAAGCCGTGCCACGGCTACGAGCTGATCAAGGCGATCGAGGACCGGCTGGCCGGCCGCTACAGCCCCAGCCCGGGCGTGGTCTACCCCACCCTCACCCTGCTGGAGGAACTGGGCCTGATCGCCGCCGAGGCCGCCGGCACCGGCACCCGCCGCAGCTTCTGCGCGACGCCCGCCGGCCACGCACACCTGGCCGCCCACCGGCAGGACGTGGACGCACTCTTCGCGCGGATGGACACCCCCGGCGCCGGTGGCCACGGGCTGCGGCCGCCGCCGGTGGTGCGCGCCATCGAGAACCTCAAGCTCGCCCTGCGCATGCGGCTGGCGCGCACGCCGCTCACCGACGCCCAGGCCCACGCCATCGCCGCCGTCCTCGACGACGCCTCCCAACGACTGGAAAGAATCGAATGACCTCCCCTGCCGACACCACCACGCCTTCCGCAACCACTGCCGCCGCGCCCGCCGATCCACGCGCGCCCTACCGGGTCCGCCACGAACTGCGGTTCCGCCGCCTCACCGTCCGCAGCGTGGAGGCGCTCACGCCGCATCTCCGGCGCGTCGTCCTCGAGGGCCAAGACCTGGTGGGCTTCGTCAGCGCCGGCTTCGACGACCATGTGAAGCTGGTGTTCCCCGACCCGGCCACCGGCACGGTGGTCGCCCCCACCATGACGCCCGAGGGCATCCGCTGGCCCGACGGACAGAAGCCCGCGATGCGCGACTACACCCCGCGCCGCTACGACCCGCAGGCCGGCACGCTGACCATCGACTTCGCCCTGCACGAGGCCGGCCCCGCCACCCGCTGGGCCGAGCAGGCCAAGCCCGGCGACGTGCTGGGCGTGGGCGGTCCGCGCGGCTCGATGGTGGTGCCGATGGCCTTCGACGGCTATCTGCTGGTCGGCGACGACACCGCCCTCCCCGCCATCGCCCGCCGCCTGGAAGAGCTGCCGGCCGGCGCGCCCGCGGTGGTGCTGGTCGAGGTCGACAGCCCGGCCGACGAGATCGCCCTGCCGACCAATGCGCGGTTGCAGGTGCGCTGGCTGCACCGCCAGGGCGCCGCGCCCGGCACCACCGACCTGCTGCACGATGCGCTGGCCGACACGCCGATGCCGCCCGGCGAGTTCCACGCCTGGGTCGCCTGCGAGACCGGCATGGCCAAGCGCTTGCGGGCAGCGTTGGTCGGCGCGCACGGCGCTCGGCCGGCCTGGACCAAGGCGGCCGGCTACTGGCGCCTGGGCAGCGCCGACTCGCACGAGACCCACGAATAGTCTCCGCCGTCGATTTTTAGACGGAAAGGGGTTGCAGCCGACGCTCCGCGCCGACCACCAGCTATGAATTCGATAGCATGGCTCCGGCCGGATACGGAAACCGCCGCTGCTGCAGCAGCCACCGGCAGAACCGGGAAGAATGGCCGTTCGCCCGCCGCGCCTACCGCAGCGCAACCGCACCGCATTCCGAAAGGCCCCTTCCCATGTCGCTTCGCACCCTCGGCCGCTCCGGCCTCCAGGTTTCCCCGCTCGCCTTCGGCGGCAACGTCTTCGGCTGGACGGTGGACCCGGCCACCGCGTTCTCCCTGCTCGACGCCTGGCTCGACGCCGGCATGAACTTCGTCGACACCGCCGACGTGTATTCGCGCTGGGTGCCCGGCCACCGCGGCGGCGAGTCCGAGACCCTCATCGGCCAATGGCTCAAGAAAAGCGGCCGCCGGCAGCAGCTGGTGCTGGCCACCAAGGTCGGCAAGGACATGGGCGACGGCAAGGTCGGCCTGCGCCCCGCCTACATCCGCCAGGCGGTGGACGCATCGCTGCAGCGGCTGCAGACCGACTACATCGACCTCTACCAGTCGCACGACGACGATGCCGGCGTGCCGCTGGAAGACGTGCTCGGCACCTTCGGCGAGCTGATCCAGGAAGGCAAGGTGCGCGCCATCGGCGCCTCCAACTACAGCGCCGACCGGCTGGCCCTGGCGCTGGACACCAGCGAGCGGCACGGCCTGGCCCGCTACGAGAGCCTGCAGCCGCTCTACAACCTGGTCGACCGCAAGGTGTTCGAGGACGCGCTGGAGCCGCTGTGCCTGACGCGCGGCGTGGGCGTGATCAACTTCTACGCGCTGGCCGCCGGCTTCCTGACCGGCAAGTACCGCACCGCCGCCGACGCCTCGAAAAGCGCGCGCGGCAAGAGCACCACCGACAAATACCTCAACCCGCGCGGCCTGCGCATCCTGGCCGCGCTCGACACCGTCGCCGCGCGCTACCAGGCCACGCCGGGCCAGGTCGCCCTGGCCTGGCAGATCGCCCGGCCGGCGGTCACCGCGCCGATCGCCAGCGCCACCTCGCTGGAGCAGTTGCAGGACCTGGTGAAGGCCACCCGCCTGCAACTGGACGCCGCCGCCATCGAGCAACTCGATAAGGCCAGCGCCGAAGCCGCCTCCTGAAAAACGATGCCGGCAAAAAGGACGGCGAGAGCCCAGCGACGCAAAAGGTGTGAAAGAACCGTAGCGAGCGACCCGAGTGTGCGCCGAGGACCGGAGCCGTACTCCAGTACGGTGAGGACCGGAGGCGCTCAATCGGGCCGCGCAATAGGTTATCTCACACCTTTTTTCAGAGGCGCTGGCGGGCGGCTTCGTACAGGCAGACGCCGCTGGCGACCGAGACGTTCAGGCTCTCGACCGCGCCGCGCATCGGAATGCTGATCAGCTCGTCGCAGGTCTTGCGCGTCAGCTGGCGCATGCCGTCGCCCTCGGCGCCCAGCACCAGCGCCACCGGGCCCTTCAGGTCGACCTGGTAGAGCGTCTTGGGCGCATCGTCGCTGGTGCCGATGCACCAGATGCTGCGCTCCTTCAACTCGCCCAGGGTGCGGGCCAGGTTGGTCACCATGAAGTACGGCACCGTCTCGGCCGCGCCGCTGGCGACCTTGGCCACTGTGGCGTTGATGCCCACCGCATGGTCCTTGGGCGCGATCACCGCGTGGGCGCCGGCACCGTCGGCCACCCGCAGGCAGGCGCCGAGGTTGTGCGGATCGGTCACGCCGTCGAGCACCAGCAGCAGCGGGGGCTCGCCGGTGCCCGAGGCTTCCAATTGCTCCAGCAGCTCGTCGAGCGAATGGGCCTGCGGCAGCGTCTCGACTCGGGCGGCCACGCCCTGGTGGCCGTGGCTGCCGGCCAGCTTGGAGAGCCGGGCACCGTCGGCCTCTACCAGCCGGGCCCCGGCCTCGCGAGCCCGGTCCAGGAACTGGCGCATGCGGGCATCGCGGCGGGTGGGCTCGTAGTAGATCTCGAGGACGGATTTCGGCGCGGTCTTCAGGCGCACGCCGACGGCGTGGAAGCCGAAAAGCACTTTGGGGGAGGACATGCGGGGATTATCGCGGCCGTCCGGCAGCCCGGGCCACGAGATCGAACCGCAGACCGGATGCTATCGAATCGATAGCTGTGGCCGGCGCCGCATGCCGGCCACAGCCCTTTTTTTCTCGAAATCAGGCTTCGACGACCCGGCCGGCGTCGATGGTGATGCGCCGTTCGCAGCGGGCCGCGATCGCCCGGTCGTGGGTCACCAGCACGAGGGTCGTGCCGCGTTCGCGGTTCAGGTCGAACATCAGCTCCATCACTTTTGCGCCGGTCGCGAAGTCGAGGCTGCCGGTCGGCTCGTCGGCCAGCAGCACCGCCGGCTCGACCACGAAGGCCCGGGCCAGCGCCACCCGCTGCTGCTCGCCGCCCGACAGCACCTTCGGGTAGTGGCCGAGCCGCTCGCCCAGGCCCACCCGGCCCAGCATCTCGCGCGCGGCCTTGCGGGCATCGGCGCGGCCGGCCAGCTCCAACGGCAGCATCACGTTCTCGAGCGCGCTGAGGTTGGCCATCAGCTGAAAGCTCTGGAACACGAAGCCGACCTTGCGGGCGCGCAGCGCGGCGCGGTCGTCCTCGTCGAGGGCGAAGATGTCCTCGCCCCCCAGCCGCACCGTGCCGCGGCTGGGCGTATCCAGCCCGGCCAGGATCGACAGCAGCGTGCTCTTGCCCGAGCCCGAGGCGCCCACGATCGCCGCGGTTTCCCTCGCCGCCAGCCGGAAATCGATATCCCGCAGAATGTCGAGAGACCCGGTCGAGTCGCTGACGGATTTGAAGACATGCTCGACCGCGATGATCGCCGGCTCCCCGGCGGCTGAATCCGACATGAAAGGCCTTGTGTGGTGAATCGAAGAGACTTTAGCGCGTGTGCCCTGGCCTTGGCCGGTGCCGTGCTATCGGCACCGCTGGCGGCGCAGACGGCATCCGGCGCGCGTCGGAAGCTGCTCGTGGTGGGCGATTCGCTCAGCGCCGAGTACGGCCTGGCCCGCGGTGCGGGCTGGGTGTCGCTGCTGGAGAAGCGCCTGGCCGAACAGAAGCTGGATGTGCAGGTGGTCAACGCCAGCATCAGCGGCGACACCACAGCCGGCGGCCGCTCGCGCCTGCCGGCGCTGCTGAAGCAGCACCGGCCCGATGTCGTCGTCGTGGAACTGGGCGGCAACGACGCCCTGCGCGGACTGCCCCTCGGCAACACCGAGGACAACCTGACGGCGATGACCAAGGCGGTGCAGGCTGCAGGCGCCAAGCCCTTGCTGGTCGGCATCCAGGTGCCACCGAACTACGGCACCGACTACATGCGGCGCTTTTCGGCCGTGTTCGAGAAGGTGGGCGCGGCCACCAAGAGCCCCGTCGTGCCCTTCTTCCTGCGCGGCGTGGCCGACGGTCCCGACGCGGCGGACATGTTCCAGGTCGACCGGATCCACCCGCTGGCCAAGGCCCATCCGCGCATGCTCGACAACGTCTGGCACGAAATCAGGAAGCTGGTCGGCTGACCGCGAGCGCCCGGCGCGGACGCATCACTCCGGCTTGGCGGCGTCGCCCGCGCTGCCCGGCGCACCGGCCTCGGGGGTATCGTCCTGCAGGCCGTTGTCGTCCGGGCCGTCGGTGGTCTTGCGTTCGGCCTTGGCCTTCAGCTTGTCTTCCTTCTTGCGCTTCTTGGCCAGTTCCTTCTGGCGTTTCTCGTATCCGTAGTTGGGTGTAGCCACTCGTTCTTCCGTTTCTGTGCATCTGGTTTGCGATGCACTCAATGTATGCGAAAAGCCGCAGTGCCCAGCCCGCGCGTCCCGCAGGGACGCTACGCCGGTACGGCCAGTGTAGCCAGGGCCTGTTCCAGGTCCGCCTGCAGGTCGCTCGCGCCTTCCAGGCCGATCGAGAAACGCACCAGGGTGCCGTCGTGCGGCCAGTCGGACACGCGGGCGTCGCGCATGGTGCGGATGTCGTAGGGCACGACCAGGCTGATCGGTCCGCCCCAGGAGTAGCCGATGCGGAACAGCCGCAGCGCGTCGCAGAAGCGGTGCACTTGGGCGCGCGAATGGCGGGCGTCGAACACCACCGAGAACAGGCCGGCCGCGCGGTCGCGGGCACCGCACAGCGCCTTCCAGTGGGCATGGCCCGGCGCACCGTCGAGCGCGGGGTGCAGCACCGTCGCGATCTCGGGACGGCCGGCACACCAGTTCGCCAGGGTGCGCGCGGCGGCGTCGTGGGCGTCGTAGCGCAGCGCCACGGTCGACAGCGAGCGCAGCAGCAGTTCCGCATCGTTGGCGCCCACGCCCAGGCCCAGGCGCATGTGGGTCATCTTCAGCCGCATGTGCAGCGCCTCGTCGCGGGTCACGATGCTGCCCATCAGCACGTCGCCGCCGCCGCTCGGGTACTTGGTGAGTGCGTGGACCGACGCGTCCACCGCCAGGCCGTCGCCGTCGAGCTGGAACGGATCGAACGCCAGACCAGCGCCCCAGGTGTTATCGAGCACGCAGGTCACGCCCTGCGCGCGGCAGAGCCGCACCAGCGCGGGCAGGTCGGGGAATTCCATCGTGACCGAACCGGGCGCCTCCAGCCAAACCAGGCGGGTGTCGGCCGAAAGCTTGGCCGCCAGGTCGTCGGGACGCATCGGGT
This sequence comes from Xylophilus sp. Leaf220, assembly GCF_001421705.1. Lineage (GTDB taxonomy): Bacteria > Pseudomonadota > Gammaproteobacteria > Burkholderiales > Burkholderiaceae_C > Xylophilus. Next base: position 374,284 of record NZ_LMKO01000012.1, read on the forward strand.
CGTACAGCGTCCAGCGGATGCCGTAGGCCGCCAATTCGGCTTCGGCCAGCGATTTGTTGGGGCCGTAGGCGTTGTCCGGCAGCAGGACCTCGTCGCCGCTCTTGAGCAACGAGAGCGAAACGGTGGCGATGGCGGCCAGGCCGCTGGGCGCCAGCAGGCACTGCAGACCGCCTTCGAGCGTCGCCAGCCGCTCTTCCAGCAGGAAGGTGGTGGGGGTGCCGTGCAGGCCGTAGGTGTAGCCGGTCTTGTGCTTCCAGTCGCGGTCGTGCAGCGCCGCGACATCGGGAAAGAAGACGGTGGAGGCCTTGAAGACGCCGGGCTGCGGCGCATCGAAGGTGTCGGGCGCCCGGTAAGGATGGTGGATGAGCTGGGTGGAGATGTCCGTCATGGCCCGATGGTAGCCATGCGGGCGCTGTCGTCGCCCATCCGCCGCCCACAAAAAAGCCGGCGGACGCCGGCTTCTGCGAGACCGCGGACGGTGCTCAGCTGACGTGCTTGCCGATCAGGGCGGCCAGCTCGAACATCGAGACCTGCGGCTTGCCGAAGATTTCCTTCAGCTTGTCGTCGGCGTTGATGTTGCGCTTGTTGGATGGGTCCTGCAGGTCGTGCTTCTTGATGTAGACCCACAGCTTGCTGACGATCTCGGTGCGTGGCAGCGGCGTGGTGCCGACAACGGCGGCCAGCGCCGGGCTGGGCGTCAGGGCCTTCATGAACGCGGGGTTGGGCGTGCGCTTCGCAGCTGGTGCCTTCTTCGCGGCGGGAGCAGCCTTGGCTGCAGCCGTTTTCTGGGCCGGTGCTTTTGCCGGCGCTTTTTTTGCAGTTGCCATGATCGATTTTCCTTGTGGAAGTTGGTTCTGTACCAGCGAAAGAACCTCGCTCCCACTGGCAATGCGCATGCTACTGGAGAAAAAACACGGTTCCAAGGGAATAAAGCAACTTTTCGTCTCTGGCGACAGAGGAGAAAGGACCGGCGGCCAAACCGGCAAAAGACCATGCCGTTGCCAGCGCCTGCCCATGGCACGCCGAGTATCGATCGGTGGCGCGCCCACCATCCCGTCGGATTTCACCCACCGAAGAGCTTTTCGCATTAAGAAAAAACGGAGAGATTTGAACAAGCTTATTTTTTCACTCTAAGAAATCCTATTTCGCATGGAAGCATGCAACTCCTATCCTATTGATTTGAAAAGGAATAATTTAATTCTTATATAAGACAAAAGACCTGAAATTAGTCTTCTACAAGTCTTAAATTCGTCCCATGGAAGCCGAACGCGCTTCCGGTCTTTTTCACAACCTTCAGGAGTGCCACATGCCCCACACGATCACCGAACAACTCAGCCGCGAACAACAGGTCGCTGCCCTGGAGAAGGAATGGGCCCAGGACCCACGCTGGAAGGGCATCAAGCGCGGCTACTCGGCTGCCGACGTCGTGCGGTTGCGCGGATCGTTCCCGATCGAGTACACCCTCGCCCGCCGCGGCGCCGAGCGCCTGTGGGATCTGGTGCACGACGAGCCCTTCGTCAATTGCCTCGGCGCCCTGACCGGCGGCCAGGCGATGCAGCAGGTCAAGGCGGGCGTCAAGGCGATCTACCTGTCGGGCTGGCAGGTCGCGGCCGACAACAACAGCTACGCGAGCATGTACCCCGACCAGTCGCTCTACCCGGTCGACTCGGTGCCGACGGTGGTCGAGCGGATCAACAACACATTCCGCCGGGCGGACGAGATCCAGTGGTCCAAGGGCATCGTCGCCGGCGACAAGGGCTACACCGACTATTTCGCGCCGATCGTGGCCGATGCGGAAGCCGGCTTCGGCGGCGTGCTTAATGCGTTCGAGCTGATGAAGGCGATGATCAAGGCTGGCGCGGCGGGCGTGCATTTCGAGGACCAGCTGGCGTCGGTCAAGAAGTGCGGCCACATGGGCGGCAAGGTGCTGGTGCCGACGCAGGACGCGGTGCAGAAGCTGGTGGCGGCCCGCATGGCGGCCGACGTCTGCGGCACGCCCACCCTGGTCATCGCGCGGACCGATGCCGAAGCGGCCGATCTGCTGACCAGCGACCACGACGAAAACGACAAGGCCTTCATCACCGGCGAACGCACGGCCGAAGGCTTCTACAAGACGAGGAAGGGCATCGACCAGGCCATCTCGCGCGCGATCGCCTACGCCCACTACGCCGACCTGGTGTGGTGCGAAACCGGTACGCCCGACCTCGCCTTCGCCAAGAAATTCGCCGACGCGGTGCACAAGGTGCACCCGGGCAAGATGCTGGCGTACAACTGCTCGCCCTCGTTCAACTGGAAGAAGAACCTGGACGACGCCACCATCGCCAAGTTTCAGCGCGAGTTGGGCGCGATGGGCTACAAGTACCAGTTCATTACCCTGGCCGGCATCCACTCGATGTGGTTCAACATGTTCGACCTGGCGCAGGACTATGCCAAGCGCGGAATGTCGGCCTATGTCGAGAAGGTGCAGGAGCCCGAGTTCGCAGCGCGCGACCGCGGCTACTCCTTCGTGTCGCACCAGCAGGAAGTCGGCACCGGCTACTTCGACGACGTGACCACCGCGATCCAGGGCGGCAAGTCGAGCGTCACCGCGCTGACAGGCTCCACCGAGGAAGAGCAGTTCCACTGAGCGGTCGGTCCACGCCGGCCCTGGCCGGCGTGCAGGTGGCGAGGAATGGGGCGCCGAATGCTAAAATCGGCGCCCCATTCCATTGCAAGAGCGAGAAAGGCAATCTGGTTATGACACCGCGAACTACGACGGAGACTTCCACCAGCCGCTAGCGGCTGTCGTTCGCGCCTGCCCGGGATTGCATCTGACCCACTGAAAGCGCGGACCTTCCGCGCTTTTTTTGTTTCTTTCCCGCATTCACCATGATCCAGATCACGCTCCCCGACAACTCCCAACGGCAGTTCCCCGGCCCGGTCACCGTGGCGGAAGTCGCCCAGTCCATCGGCCCCGGGCTGGCCAAGATGACCATCGCCGGCAAGGTCGACGGCACCCTGGTCGACGCCAGCGACGTCATCGACCACGACGCCCGGCTGCAAATCATCACGCCGCGCGACGACGAGGGCGTCGAGATCATCCGCCACTCCTCCGCCCACCTGGTCGGCCACGCGGTCAAGCAGTTGTATCCGACGGCGCGGATGGTCATCGGACCGGTGATCGAGGAAGGCTTCTACTACGACATCGCCTACGAGCGCCCCTTCACCCCGGACGATTTGGCGGCGATCGAGCAGCGGATGAAGGAACTGATCGCGCAGGACTATGAAGTTGTCAAGAAGATGACGCCGCGCGCCAAGGTGATCCGCGTCTTCGAGGAACGGGGCGAGGACTACAAGCTGCGCCTGATCGAGGACATGCCCGACGAGCAGGCGATGGGCCTGTACTACCACCAGGAATACGTGGACATGTGCCGGGGCCCGCACGTGCCCAATACCCGCTTCCTCAAGGTTTTCAAGCTGACCCGGGTGTCGGGCGCCTACTGGCGCGGCGACGCCAAGAACGAGCAACTGCAGCGCATCTACGGCACGGCCTGGGCCGACAAGAAGGACCTCGAGGCGTACATCAAGCGTATCGAGGAAGCCGAGAAGCGCGACCACCGGCGCCTGGGGCGCGAGCTGGACCTGTTCCACATCGACGAGCACTCGCCGGGCACGGTGTTCTGGCATCCCAAGGGCTGGACCATCTGGCAGGAGGTGGAGCAGTACATGCGCAGCGTGTACCGCGACAACGGCTACCAGGAAGTGAAGGGTCCGCAGATTCTCGACAAGGGCCTGTGGGAGAAGACCGGGCACTGGGACAAGTACCGCGAGAACATGTTCACCACCGAGAGCGAAAAGCGCGACTATGCGCTCAAGCCGATGAACTGCCCCGGCCACATCCTGATCTTCAACCAGGGCGTCAAGAGCTACCGCGACCTGCCGCTGCGCTTCGGCGAGTTCGGCCAGTGCCACCGCAACGAGCCGACCGGCGGCCTGCACGGCATCATGCGGGTGCGGGCGTTCACCCAGGACGACGGCCACATCTTCTGCACCGAAGACCAGATCCAGGAAGAGTGCGCCGCCTTCACGACCCTGCTGCAGAAGGTCTACAAGGACTTCGGCTTCACCGACATCATCTACAAGGTGGCGACACGGCCCGAAAAGCGCATCGGCTCCGAGGAAAGCTGGGACAAGGCGGAGCAGGCCCTGATGGACAGCCTGCGCGCGTCGGGCTGCGATTTCCAGATCGCGGTCGGCGACGGCGCTTTCTACGGCCCCAAGCTCGAGTACACCTTGCGGGATGCGATCGGCCGCCACTGGCAGTGCGGCACCATCCAGGTCGATCCGTCGATGCCGGAACGCCTGGATGCCGAATATGTCGGCGAAGACGGCGCACGCCACCGCCCGATCATGCTGCACCGCGCGATCGTCGGCAGCCTGGAGCGCTTCATCGGGATGCTGATCGAGCACCATTCCGGCGCCATGCCCGCGTGGCTCGCGCCGGTTCAGGTGTCGATCCTCAACATCACCGACGGACAGGCCGATTACTGTCGCGAAATCGCCAAAACCCTGCAGCAACAGGGCCTGCGTGTCCAGCTGGATCTGCGCAACGAAAAGATAACGTATAAAATACGTGAGCACTCGTTGCAGAAGCTGCCGTATATCCTCGTCGTCGGCGACAAGGAAAAAGCGGCGGGAGCTGTTGCAGTACGCGCCCGGGGCAATACTGACCTCGGTGTGATGTCCCTAGATGCTTTCTCGCAACGCATCGCCAGCGACATCGCTCTCAAGACCTAGCCTGAAACAGCTTGCTTGCGCGCCTACGCAGCGGATTTGCTACATATTTTGTAGCGCAAATTGACAAGGATCTGAGCCATCGCTACTGAATTTCGTGATCGTCGTCACCGTGAGGAGCGCAAGCACCGCCTCAACCGTGAAATCATGGCGCCTGAAGTGCGCTTGTCCGGCCCTGAAAACGAGCCGCTCGGCATCGTAAGTCTGGCCGAAGCGCTGCGCATGGCGGGCGAAGCCGACGTGGACCTGGTGGAAATCGCCGCGACGGCGAACCCGCCGGTCTGCCGCCTGATGGACTACGGAAAGTTCAAGTACCAGGAGCAGAAGCGCGCGGCCGAGGCCAAGTCCAAGCAGACGGTCATCGAGATCAAGGAAGTCAAGTTCCGTCCCGGCACCGACGACGGCGACTACAACATCAAGATGCGCAATATCCGGCGCTTCCTGGCGGACGGCGATAAGTGCAAGATCACCCTGCGGTTCCGCGGTCGCGAGATCACACACCAGGAAATCGGCATGGCGCTTCTGCAGCGCATCCGGGAAGAACTGGCCGACCTGATCGTGGTCGAGCAGTTTCCGAAGCTCGAAGGCCGGCAGATGATCATGATGATCGCGCCTGGCAAGAAGAAGGTGCCGGTCAAGGCGGCCGAACCGGCTGCCACCACGGTGGCCTGATCCGCGACGGTCGAGAAAAATGAAGAACGTGGCGGCGCGCAGGCGCTGCCGCTGCGAAGGGGCTCTGCCCTTTCGCCTGGACGGCGAGCGATCGCAGTCCGCACAAGTGGCTCGGGGCCAACAAGCCTGCGGATGGTTTCCGCAGCGCCTCACGAGCACATATAAAGGAGCAGTCAATGCCCAAAATGAAGACCAAGAGCAGTGCTAAAAAGCGCTTCCGAGTTCGTCCGGGTGGCACCGTCAAGCGCGGTCAAGCCTTCAAGCGTCACATCCTGACCAAGAAGACCACCAAGAACAAGCGCCACCTGCGCGGTTCAGTTGCGGTACACGAGACCAATATGGGTCATGTCGCGCAAATGCTGCCGTTTGCTGGCCTGTAATCAACTGACGAACAAGGAGTACTGATATGCCTCGCGTCAAACGTGGTGTTACCGCCCGCGCCCGCCACAAGAAGGTCTTGGCACTTGCCAAGGGTTTCCGTGGTCGCCGCGGCAACGTCTTCCGCATCGCCAAGCAGGCGGTGATGAAAGCCGGGCAATATGCCTACCGTGACCGCCGCAACAAGAAGCGTGTGTTCCGCCGTCTGTGGATCGCCCGTATCAATGCGGCGTCGCGTGAACTGGGTCTGACCTACAGCCAGTTCGCCAATGGCCTGAAGAAGGCTGCGATCGAAATCGACCGCAAGATGCTGGCCGATCTGGCCGTGCATGACAAGGCCGCTTTCGGCAGCATCGTGGAACAGGTCAAGGCCAAACTGGCAGCTTGATGTTCGACGGCCTGTTGCTATCTTTTCGGTAGCAATAGGCGCTTTAGAAACAAGGGCTAGGGCTTCAAAAAGCTTTAGCCCTTTTTCCATTTCAGAAGATGTCTATGAACGAGTTGGAAGCCTTGGTCACCACGGCGCAATCGACCTTTGCGCAGGCGAGCACCCCTGCCGATCTGGAGAATGCCAAGGCCCTGTTCCTCGGCAAGTCCGGCCGGATCACCGAATGGATGAAGGGGCTGGCCTCCCTGCCGGTGGAAGAGAAAAAATCCCGCGGCGCGGTGATCAACGTCGCCAAACAGGCCATCGAGACATCTCTCAATGCGCGCCGCCAGGCACTCGCCGATGCCGAACTCGACCGCCAGTTGCAGGCCGAGGCGCTCGACGTCACCCTGCCCGGCCGGCAGCGCGGCCAAGGCGGATTGCACCCGGTATCGCTCACGCTCGAGCGGATCGAAGGCATTTTCGAATCGATGGGTTTCGAGGTGGCCGAGGGTCCCGAGATTGAGACCGACTGGTTCAACTTCACCGCGCTGAATACGCCGGAAGATCACCCTGCCCGCTCGATGCACGACACCTTCTACGTCGAGGGCGGCACCGAGGCAGCACCGCATTTGCTGCGTACCCACACCAGCCCCATGCAGATCCGCCACGCGGTACGGCATGTGAAGCGCTACCGCGCACAGCTCGACGCCGGCCAGTCGATGCCCGAGATCCGCGTCATCGCGCCGGGTCGCACCTACCGGGTCGACAGCGACGCGACGCATTCGCCGATGTTCCACCAGTGCGAAGGCCTGTGGATCGGCGAGAACGTGAGCTTCAAGGACCTGAAGGTCGTCTTCACCGACTTTTGTCGGACGTTTTTCGAAAGCAAGGATCTCGTCTTGCGCTTTCGCCCCAGTTTCTTTCCGTTCACCGAGCCGAGCGCAGAGGTGGACATTCAGTTCGGCAGCGGTCCCAACGCGGGCCGCTGGCTGGAGGTGGCCGGATCCGGCCAGGTCCATCCGAACGTGGTGCGCAACATGGGACTCGACCCCGAGCGCTACATCGGTTTCGCCTTCGGCATGGGGCCCGACCGGCTCACCATGCTGCGGTACGGCGTCAACGACCTGCGACTTTTCTTCGACGGCGACATGCGTTTTCTCCGCCAGTTCCAGTAAACCGACCGAAGTGACCCGACATGCAATTTCCGGAATCCTGGCTGCGTGAATTCTGCAATCCGCGCCTCGACACGCAGGCCCTGGCCGACACGCTGACCATGGCCGGCCTCGAGGTGGAAGAACTCCAGCCCGTCGCGCCGCCCTTCGCCAAGATCGTCGTCGGAGAGATCCGCGAGGCGGTTCAGCACCCCGATGCCGACCGTCTGCGCGTCTGCAAGGTGGACGTGGGACAGGCCGAACTGCTCGACATCGTCTGCGGCGCACCCAACGCCCGTGTCGGCATCAAGGTGCCGTGCGCGCTGGTGGGGGCCGTGCTGCCGCCCGGCGCCGACGGCAAGCCCTTTGCGATCAAGGTCGGCAAGCTGCGCGGCGTCGAGAGCCACGGCATGCTGTGTTCGGCCCGCGAGCTTAAGCTGAGCGAGGACCACGGTGGCCTGATGGAACTGGCTGCCGACGCGCCGGTCGGCCAGGACATCCGCGCATGGCTCAACCTCGACGACATGCTGTTCACCCTGAAGCTCACGCCCAACCTGGCGCATTGCCTGAGCGTGTACGGCATTGCCCGCGAAGTCGCCGCCCTGACCGGCGCGCCGCTGAAGCCGCTGACTCTCGATCCGGTGGCGGTGACGCAGGATGCGCGCCTCTCCGTGACCGTCGGTGCGCCCGACCTGTGCGGACGTTTCTCGGGCCGCATCGTGCGCAATGTGAACGCGCAGGCCACCACACCGGCCTGGATGGTGGAGCGGCTGGCGCGCTGCGGCCAGCGGAGCGTGTCGCCGCTGGTCGACATCTCCAACTACGTGATGTTCGAGCTGGGCCGCCCGTCGCACATTTTCGACCTCGACAAGCTGAGCGGCGGACTCGAGGTGCGCTGGGCGCGTGCGGGAGAGTCGCTGAAACTGCTGAACGGCGCGACGGTGTCGCTCGACGAAAAGGTCGGCGTGATCGCAGACAGCGTGCAGGTCGAGTCGCTCGCCGGGATCATGGGCGGGGACGCGACGGCGGTGTCCGACACGACCACCAACATCTATATCGAAGCGGCCTTCTGGTACCCGAAGGCCGTCGCAGGCCGCTCGCGCCGCTTCAACTTCTCGACGGACGCAGGGCACCGCTTCGAGCGCGGCGTGGACCCCGAGCACACGGTCGAGCACATCGAGCACCTGACGCGACTGGTGCAGTCCATCTGTGGCGGCGACGCAGGCCCGGTCGACGACCTGCAACCCAACATGCCGGCGCTCCGTACCGTCGCCGTGCGGCCGGCACGGGCCGCGAAGGTCATCGGCATGCCGCTCAGCGCCGATCAGTGTCGCGATGCGTTGGCGTCGCTGGGCCTTCCTGTCGAGGCCCGGGGCGATGCGCTGGCGGTCACGCCGCCGTCCTGGCGCTTCGACCTGTCGATCGAAGAAGACCTGATCGAAGAGATCGCGCGGATCGTCGGTTACGAGAATCTTCCGACCACGCCACCGCTCGCGCCGATCACGCCGCGGCTCGAAGCCGAATCCAGGCGCAGCCCGTTCGGCGTGCGCCGCCTGATGGCCGCGGCCGGCTACCAGGAAACGATCAACTTCAGCTTCGTCGAAGAACGCTGGGAGACCGAGCTGGCCGGCAACGCTGCGCCGATCCGGCTACTGAACCCGATCGCGAGCCATATGGGCGTGATGCGCTCGTCCCTTCTCGGCTCCCTGCTACAAGTTTTGAAGTTCAATCTCGACCGCAAGGCGAGTGCGGTCAGGGCGTTCGAGATCGGCCGTGTGTTCCAGCGGGACGACACGGTTCAGGACAGCGACGCGACGGTCCGCGGATACCGGCAACCGATGCGGATCGCGGGCGTCGCCTATGGGGGCAACGATGCGCTGCAGTGGGGTCGTCCGGAACGGCCGGTCGACTTCTTCGATGTGAAGGGCGACATCGAGGCGCTTCTCGCACCGGCCGAACCGAGCTTCAAGCCTTCGCAGCACCCTGCCCTGCACCCGGGCCGCAGTGCCGAAGTGGTTCTGGATGGCGTCGCGATCGGCGTGGTGGGCGAGTTGCATCCCCGCTGGCGCCAGTCCTATGGTTTCGCGCAGGCGCCGGTCCTGTTCGAACTGGATCTGGACGCCGTGCTGCAGCGCAAGGTCCCCGCGCCGGTGGCGGTGCCCAAGCACCAGGATGTGGAGCGTGACCTGGCGGTCGTGGTGCAGGAGACCGTCACCCACCAGCAATTGGTCGATGCCGTGCGCAGCGTGCACGACTCGCTGCTGCAGCAGGTGACCGCATTCGACATCTACCGGCCGAAGCCGGGCAAGGAGGGTGGTGGCGGCCATACGTCGATGGCCGAGACCGAAAAGAGCGTCGCACTGCGTCTGGTGTTCAACGGTGGCGACGAAGCGCTGGACGAGAAGCGGATCGACGCATCCACCCAAGCCGTGCTGCGCGCGTTGGAACAGCGCACCGCGGCCCGGCTGCGTGCTTGAGAGAGCCCCATGGAAAACGACAATCCCCTGCTGGTCGAGAGCATCGAACTGCCCACGCTGACCAAGGCGCAACTGGCGGACCTGCTGTTCGACCAGATCGGGCTCAACAAACGCGAGTCGAAAGACATGGTCGACGCCTTTTTCGACCTGGTGTCGGGTCGGCTCGTCGAGGGAACGGACGTGAAGCTTTCGGGCTTCGGTAACTTCCAGATACGCACCAAGGCGCCCCGTCCCGGCCGCAATCCGCGTACCGGCGAAGCGATTCCCATCCAGGAACGCCGCGTGGTGACGTTCCATGCCAGCTCCAAGCTGAAGGAGCAGATCCAGGAAGGTGGCGAGCGCGCCGGGGATCCGGCGGCGACGCGTTGATACGGGGTGACGTCATTTTCCGGAGCGGCCGCATGCGTTACGCTCTGGCCGCTCCGAAAATTCGCCACCGTTCCCGCCCATGGTCACCAGTGCCCTAGCCCCCATACCTGCCAAGCGCTATTTCACGATCGGCGAAGTGGCCGAACTGTGCGACGTCAAGCCGCATGTGCTGCGCTATTGGGAACAGGAGTTCGCCCAATTGCGACCCATGAAGCGGCGCGGCAACCGCCGGTACTACCAGCACCATGAAGTGCTCATGATCCGGCGCATCCGCGACCTCCTGTACGACGAAGGTTTCACGATCAGTGGAGCACGTGGAAAGCTTCAGGAGTGGATGCATGCCGAGAAAAGTGCGTCTGCGACCGCGAAAAACGGTGCCGATTCCATACCGGTACTGGATAGCCCGCAAGATTTGGCTGATCGACCTGGTGAACCCGGGCTCTCGCATCCGTCTGAAGACCATGTGACCTCGAGCATTCGGCAGGAACTGCTCGCCATCCGCATGATCCTCGAAGTCGACGATAGAGTTGGCATATAATCCAGAGCTTGTCGGCGTGTAGCGCAGCCTGGTAGCGCACTTGCATGGGGTGCAAGGGGTCGCGAGTTCGAATCCCGCCACGCCGACCATTCAATACCAAAGGGCCGCAGCTTTCGCTGCGGCCCTTTTCGTTTTATGGTGGCAGTGGCGTTCAGATCTTGTCAGCGGTTTTCTTGATGCCGTCCTTCACCGATTCCTTGGCATCGCCGTAGCCTGCCTGGGTCTTGCCGGACGCCTGGTCCGCCAAGCCTTCGCTTTGCAGCTTCTCGTTGCCTACGATCTTGCCTGCAACTTCCTTGACCTTGCCCTTGGCTTCTTCCACACGGCCTTCGACTTGATGCTTGTTCATGGTGCGTCCTTTGCAGTTGGTTGTTGCAAGGAAGATATTTCTTCCTGCTGTCACCAATGTAGGCACGAGGGTGTTTTCGACAGGTCGGACAGAACCGATCGTGCGGTAGGACGTTCCATGGAACTCGTGAAATCCACACGAGCAGCCCGTGTCGCACGCAGCTTCCTACCGAGAAGCCGAGGCTGAATCGACCATGCGCGCGATATTGCAGAAACGCCTTCCTTTCTTGCGTTGGCCGCGCCCGACCCGGGAGCTGTTGACGAACGAATTGTGGGCCGGCATCACCGTGGGCCTTCTGCTGGTGCCGCAGGGTGTGGCCTATGCGTCGGTCGCCGGCATGCCGCTGATCACCGGCATCTATGCGTCGCTGCTCCCGGCGCTGGTTGCGGTACTGTTCAGTTCGTCGTCGCGTCTCGGCGTAGGGCCGACGGCGCTCAGCAGCCTGCTCATCGGCGCGTCGCTCGCCGGTCTGGCGCCGCCCGGCAGCGCCCAATGGGTGACCTTGGCGGTATGGTTGTCGCTGCTGTCGGGACTCTTCCAGATACTGCTCGGCCTGGGACGATTCGGCTGGTTGCTCAATCTGGTCAGTTCCCCGGTGATGAACGGCTTCACGCAAGCGGCCGCCTGGCTCATCGTGGCATCCCAACTGCCTGCGTTGGTCGGCGCGTCTGGCGATTTCTCGCTGCTGGTGCAGCACCCCTATGTTTACGGCGAGGCGCTGGCCTATGGCGTGGGGGCGATCGCCTTGCTGATGACCGCCAAGCGCTGGTACTCGCGCTTTCCTGCCGCGATCGCAGTCGTGACGCTGAGCGCCCTGGCGAGTCGGTGGACGGGTTACGAAGCGCGGGGAGGCAGCGTCGTCGGCGACCTGCCTGCCGGGTTGCCGTCCTTGTCGCTGCCTTCCATGATCGACGCCACCACGTTCGCGAGCCTGCTGCTGCCGGCACTGGTGATCACGCTGATGAGCTTTCTAGAAACGGCTTCCAGCGCACGGGTGGACCACCAACAGGCCGGCACCCGCTGGGACGAGAACCAGGACCTGTTGGCCCAGGGCCTGGGCAAGATCGCCTCCGGCCTGAGCGGCGCCTTTCCCACCAGTGCCTCGTTCTCCCGCTCGGCGATCAACCTCTACGCCGGTGCACGCACCGGCTACTCCACCATCTTCTCGGTGCTGCTGGTGTTCGCGCTGTTGCAGTGGTTCATCCCGGTGCTTCACCATGTACCGCAATCGGTGCTGGCGGCGGTGGTGTTGACGGCCGTCTTCGGGCTGATCCGACCCAGCCAACTGAACGCCCTGTGGCGATTTTCGCGGGCCGAGGCCTGCATCGGATGGCTCACCTTCGCCTGTACCCTGGCGACGGCACCACGCATTCACTGGGGCGTACTGACCGGATTGCTGTTGGGTCTCGGCCATTTCCTTTACCAACGCCTGCACCCTCGCATCATCGAAGTGGGTACCCATGCCGATGGAAGCCTGCGCGATCGCCACCTGTGGACGCTTCCACCGATCGCACCCGGCGTACTCGCGCTGCGAATGGACGCGGCGCTGGACTTCGCCTCGGCATCCACCTTCGAGCGGGCCATCACCGACCATCTCGCCGCGCATCCGCAGGTGCGCCACGTGTGTGTGTTTGCGCAGCCGATGAACTGGATCGACGCGACCGGCGTCGAGTTCTTCGTGCAGATCCTCAAGCTGCTGAAGACGCGGGGCGTCGCGCTGCATCTGAGCGGCCTGAAGCTGCCGGTCGACACGACACTGCGCCGGGCCGGCGTGTTGGTAGAGAGTGAAATGCTGCGTACCTATCGCACCGATGCGGAAGCGGTCTCGGCTCTGCAAGCGCTGGCCGTACCGCCCGTCGCCGGTGCAAACAATCCACATTCTGCGTGAGGCCCAAGGTGTCCCGGCGACGCCCTACTGATAAACTCGATTCCTTTTTTCAAGGCCCGTACGTGCCGTCCCCGGAAGCCTCTTCACTCGTCGATTTGCGCGGCCTGCACCTGGACGCAGCCCATGCGCTCCTGGACCAGGCGGACTTGCGGGCGACGCTGGGCGGCGACATCACGGCGGAGAAATACCTGCAGCACGTCATCGACGGCCTGTGCGAAATTTCTTTGCGCGATCCTCTCACCGGGTTGGCGAACCGCCGGCAGTTTCGCGCAGTGCTCGAACGCGAGATGGACCGGGTGGCCCGCTCCGGAGAGTTCGCATTGCTGTTGATGCTGGACATCGACAACTTCAAGGCCGTCAACGACAACCACGGCCATCTGGTGGGCGATCATGTGCTGCAAGCCGTGGCACGCATTCTCGATGACTGCGTACGCCCGATGGACCTGCTGGCACGCTACGGCGGCGAGGAATTCGCGGTGATCCTGCCCGGCTGCCAGGTCGCCTTCGGGCAGGCGGTCGCGGAGCGGATCCGCATGGCGGTCGAGTCGGCGACGCTGCGGGTATCGCCCTCGCTCGACCTGCGGGTGACGGTGAGCATCGGCGGCGCTTTCGCACAGCCCTGGATACGCTCGACCAGCCTGCTCTGGACCGATCGCGCCGACCACCAGCTCTACCGTGCCAAGGCGGCGGGCCGCAACCGGGTCTGCATGGACGACACGGTAGACAGCACGGTCAGCGCAGAGGAAAAGAGTCTCCTGTTTGGCCTTCCCCACACCGACACCCCGATACGAACGCTTGCGTCTCCCCAAGACAGCAACGGCAGCGCTATCTGAAAGCAAATGGACATGAGCGACGCGCCGACCCTTCCTACCTTTCGCGCGGGTACTCCCACCGCAAAAGTCATGGCCGTCACCAGCGGAAAAGGCGGTGTGGGCAAGACCTTCGTATCCGCCAACCTGGCGGCCGCCCTTGCACGGCGCGGACACCGTGTGCTGGTTCTCGACGCCGACCTGGGCCTGGCCAACCTGGACGTGGTGTTGAACCTGCACCCCAAGGTGACGCTGCACGATGTGTTTACCGGCAAGGCGTCGGTGGACGACGCCATTGTCCAGGCGCCCGGTGGTTTTGCGGTACTGCTCGCCGGATCGGGCATGGTCGAATACTCGCGGCTGACTCCGGACGTGCGAACCGAATTCCTGCAGGTGCTGCACAGCATCATCCCGCGCTACGACGTGGTGCTGCTCGACACCGGTGCCGGCATTTCCGACGTGGTGCTGTTCGCGGTGTCGCTGGCGTCCGAGGTGCTGCTGGTCGCCACGCCGGAGCCGACCTCGCTCACCGACGCGTACGCGGCCATCAAGGTCCTGGCCATGCAGCAGAAGCGCCAGCAGGTGCGCATCATCGTCAACCAGACGGCGCGTGCCGGCGATGGCCGCGCGATCACCGGGCAGCTGCAGCAGGTGCTCGACCGCTTCGTGACGCCCGAGGCGGGCTCCGCGATCCGGCTCCTGCACCTGGGGGACATCCCGGCCGATCCCGCAGTGCGTGAAGCCGTCATGCGGCGCCAGCTGCTGATGACGGTCACGCCGGGATCGCCCGCGGCGATGGCCATCGCCCAGCTGGCGCACAAGCTGGACGACGCGGTGATCAAGCGCTAGGGTCCGGCTGCGAGCCGCGGCCGATGGACGCGCAAGGAGCCAGTCCAGCCGAAACGCATGCGCCCGCCTCGCACATGGTTTCAGTAGATGGGTGGGGGCTCCAGGCTAACGGCGATCTCTGCAGCCCCGTCGTTCAGATTTTCCACTTCTCCAGCAGCTTCGTCGGTCGCAGGCTGTCGTAGCCTTCGAAGGGCTGGTGGATCCAGGGATTCGTCGGCAGAAATTCGACCGAATAATCGGGCGTGAAGACCGAAGCACCCTTCGTCCAGATCACCGCACTGCGCAATTCGGTGATTGGCGAATAGCTGGTGCGCAGGTTCTCGATCACGGACTTGAGCGTATGGCCCGAATCGGCCAGGTCGTCCACCAACAGAACCTTGCCGGCGATCTCGCCCCGCGGAGTGGTGATGAAACGCGCGATATCCAGGTGGCCCTGCACCGTGCCCGATTCGGCACGGTAGGAGCTGGTCGACATGATCGCCAGCGGCTTGTCGAACACACGGCTCAAGATGTCGCCCGGCCGCAGGCCGCCGCGCGCCAGGCACAGGATGGTGTCGAACTGCCAGCCCGACTGGTGCACCTTGATGGCCAGCTTCTCGATCAGGCTGTGGTACTCGTCGTAGCTCACGTAGAGATGTTTGCCGTCTTCCGTCAGCATCGATTTAGCTCCTAAATTAATAGCAATAGGCCGTGGTGCAGCATGCACCACGGCCTGGTTCGGTACCAGAACGGGTCAGGCGAGGTAGGGGTGGCGCATCATGATCGTGTGGTCGCGGTCGGGGCTGGTCGAGACGATATCGACCGGCACGCCGGTGATCTGCTGGATGCGTTGCAGGTACAGGCGTGCATTGACCGGCAACTCGTCGTACCGCGTCACGCCCACGGTCGATTCGGTCCAGCCTTCGAGTCGCTCGTAGATCGGCTTGCAGCGGGAAATCTCGTCGGCCCCCACGGGCAGAATGTCGGTGACTTCGCCGTCGAGCTCGTAGCCGGTGCACAGCATCAGCTCCTTCAATCCGTCCAGCACGTCGAGCTTGGTGATGCACAGGCCCGACAGGCCGTTGACCTGTGCACTGCGCTTGAGCAGTGCCGCGTCGAACCATCCGCAACGGCGGCTCCGGCCGGTGGTGACGCCCTTCTCGGCGCCGATGGTGCTCATGTGGTAGCCCGGCGTTCCCGGCGTTTCCCAGTCGAGTTCCGTCGGAAAAGGCCCACCGCCCACGCGGGTGCAGTACGCCTTGGTGATGCCGAGGATGTAGTGCAGCATGCCCGGGCCCACGCCGGCGCCGGCCGATGCGTTGCCCGCCACGCAATTGCTGGACGTCACGTACGGGTAGGTGCCGTGGTCTACGTCCAGCAGCGTGCCCTGCGCGCCTTCGAACAGCAGGTTGGCACCGGCCTTGTGGGCATCGTTGAGTTCCCGCGAGACGTCCGCGATCATCGGCTTGAGCAATTCCGCATGCCGCATCGCTTCGTCGAACACCACGTCGAATCCGATGGCGGGTGCGCCGAGCACCTGGGTCAGGACATGGTTGTGCAGGTCGAGCAGCACGCGCAGCTTTTCGGCGAAACGCTCCGGGTTCTTCAGGTCTTGCACCCGCAGGGCGCGGCGGGCGATCTTGTCTTCGTAGGCGGGGCCGATGCCGCGGCCGGTGGTGCCGATCTTCTCGATGCCACCCTTTTCGCGGTAGGCCTCGCGCGCCACATCCAGTGCGGCGTGGAACGGCAGGATCAACGGGCAGGCTTCGCTGATGCGCAGACGCGAGCGCACCTCGACCCCGGCCTTTTCCAGACCCTCGATTTCCTCGAACAGCTTGGCCGCCGACAGCACCACGCCGTTGCCGATATAGCAGGTGACGCCCGGCCGCATGATGCCGCTGGGGATGAGGTGCAGCGCGGTCTTCACACCGTTGATGACCAGGGTGTGGCCGGCATTGTGGCCGCCCTGGAAGCGGACGACGCCCTGGGCACTCTCGGTCAGCCAGTCGACCAGTTTGCCCTTGCCCTCGTCGCCCCATTGGGTGCCGACCACGACCACGTTGCGGCCGGCTACCGGCCCGTTCGAATTGTTCATCTCGCTTCAGTCAGTTCAAAGGTGGAATCAAAGGGGCCGCACCGCCCAGGGCCCGGCGCCGTCGCGCGCAAGAACCCGGTCGCAGCGGAATTCGTCTACTTCGCTGTCATGACCGGGCAACTCGCACACCACGGTCTCGCCGGCGGACCGCAGGTCTGCTATCGCGGCGCGCAGCGCATCGTCGTCGCTCCAGGGTGCGCGGATGGCGGCCCGCAAGGTGCGCGGTGCCACCAGGCTGACCAGCTCGCGCAGATCCAAGCTGAAGCCTGCCGCAGGACGGTTGCGCCCGAACACCGCTCCGACTTCGTCGTAGCGTCCGCCGCGCACGACGGCGTCGCTGGAACCGGGCACGTACATGGCGAACTGGGCACCGCTGTAGTAGGCGTAGCCCCGCAGGTCTGCCAGGTCGAAACTGGTGCCCGGCGGAAGCGATGCGGCCAGTTTGCGCAGATCGTCCAGCAAGGGAAGCAACTGCGGAAAAGCCTTCAACGCGACGGCAGCCTCTGCAAGCACCGATTCGTCGCCGTACAGCCGTACCAGCGCCTGCAGCGCCTGCCGGATCTCCGGCGCCACGGATTGGCTCGACGCCGCGACGCCCGACGCATCTTTGGCAGCCAGTGCGTTCTGCACGTCTGCCAGCGCTGAACCCGTCAGTCCGCTGGCCTGCAGCAGGTGGCGTGGAATGCGCGCATCGCCCAGGTCGACCTGCACGCCCGTCACGCCTGCGGCACGCAGGCAGTCGAGCGCCAGGCGCAAGATTTCGAGATCGGCTTCGACGCCCGCATGCCCGTAGATCTCGGCACCGAACTGAAGCGGTTCCCGCGTGGCATGCGGACGGTCGGGCCGGGTGCGCAGAACCGGACCGCAGTAGCACAGACGCGCTACGCCGCGGCGATTCAGAAGATGGGCGTCGATGCGGGCGACCTGCGGCGTCGTGTCGGCGCGCAGACCGAGCATGCGGCCGGACAGCTGATCGACCAGCTTGAACGTCTGCAGGCCGAGCGCTTCGCCGGTCCCCGTCAGCAGCGACTCGAGATGCTCCAGCAGCGGCGGCATGACCAGCTCGTAGCCGTAGGCGCGGGCCATGTCGAGCAGATCGCGTCGCAGTTCTTCGATGTGCCGTGCTTCGGAGGGCAGCACATCGGCAATGTGATCCGGGAGAACCCAGGCGGACATGGAAACGATCAGGCTGTTAAAAACGTGATTCTACCGATACGCAACTGCGCCTCGGGACGTGCGGGACTGCGGCAAACCGCACGTAAGCCAAGCGCCGAAGGGCTGATCGTCGTGAATCGGAAATGACGCGGGGCCGGCAGCGGCAGTCGCCGCGCGGCCCCGGAACGAACGCCTCGGTTCGTCGAACGGTCGAGTGTCTCGCCAGGCGGAGTCCGACGTCGGCCCCCACCACGCCATCCTCAAGGCCGCGGCGCGGCCCCAGAAGGCGCGGCGCCGTTTCGGAACGCCTTGAAGAAGTCCGACGACGACGGGTCCACGACCATGAAATCGCCCTTCTTGTTGAAGCTGGCCTTGTAGGCATCCAGGCTCCGGTAGAACTGGGCGAACTGCGGGTCCTTGCCGAACGATTCCGCGTAGGTGCGTGCGGCTTCCGCATCGCCCTCGCCCTTGATCTTCTGCGCATCGCGGTAGGCGTTGGCCACCGTCACCTCGCGCTGCCGATCGGCATCGGCACGGATCTTTTCGCCTTCGGCTGCACCGGTCGAGCGCAGTTCGTTGGCAACCCGCTTGCGTTCCGCTTCCATCCGGCGGTAGACCGATTCGGTGATGGCCTCCACATAGTCGACACGGGTGATGCGCACGTCCACCACCTCGATGCCCCAAGGGCGGCCGCCCTTCACCACCTCGGTGACCTGGCGTTTGACGTCGTTCATCAACTCGTCGCGCTTGAGTGCGATCAGTTCGCGCACCGTGCGCTTGTTGATTTCGGTCTGGAAGGCGTTGCGCACGACGCGGTTGAGTTGCGTGGCACCCGCGTTCTCGTCGAGGCCTACGTTCCGGATGTATTCCGAAGGATTGCCGACCCGCCACCGCACGTACCAGTCGATCACCACGCGCTGTTTCTCGGCCGTCAGCATCGACTCGGTGTCGCTGCTGTCGAGCGTGAGAAGACGCTTGTCGATGTACGACACATTCTGGAAAGGTGGCGGCAGCTTGAAGTGCAGGCCCGGCTCGGTGATCACTTCCTTGATCTGGCCGAGCGCGTAGACCACGCCGAACTGGCGTTGGTCGACCACGAACAACATGGAGCTCAGCAGTGCGAGCACCACGAGGATGGACGATGCGATGAATCCGATTCTGTTCACGTAGGGCTCCTAGCGCGACTCGCGTTCGCGCGAGCGGGCGTTGTCCCGCGTGCGGGTATCGTTGGAAAACACCGGAGGCAACGTCGATGCGCTCGTGCCGGCCGAGGTGCTGGCCGCCGCTGCTGCCGCAGCCGCGGTGTTGCTGTCGGCAGCGGTCGAAGGCTGCGTCTGCAGCTGCAGCAACTTGTCGAGCGGCAGGTACAGCAGGTTGGAACCCTGGCGCGAATCCACCAGCACCTTGGTCACGTTGCTGTAGATGTTCTGCATCGCGTCCAGGTACATCCGGTCGCGGGTGACCTGCGGTGCCTTCTGGTACTCGGCCAGCACCGACGCGAAACGCTGCGAGTCGCCTTGCGCCTGGGCCACGATCCGCGCCTTGTAGGCTTCGGATTCCTCTTTCAGGCGCGATGCGGAGCCGACGGCACGCGGCACCACGTCGTTGGCATAGGCCTGCGCATCGTTCTTGGCGCGCTCGCGCTCCTGGCCGGCCTTGAGCACGTCGTCGAAGGCTGCCTGCACCTGTTCGGGAGGCCGCACGCCACCCTGCTGCAGGTTGATGTTGACGACTTCCACGCCGACCTTGTAGCGGTCGAGGATGTTCTGCATCAGGTCACGCACCCGCGGCGCGATCTGGTCGCGCTCTTCGGCCAGCGCAGAGTCCATGCGCATCTTGCCGACCACCTCGCGCACCGAGCTCTCCGCGGCCTGCACCACCGCAGCGGTCGGATCCTTGCTCTCGAACAACCAGGCCCGCGCGTCGTTGAGCCGGTACTGCACCGCGAACTTGATCTCGACGATGTTCTCGTCCTGGGTCAGCATGGCGGAGCCGCGCAGGCCGGTGGACTTGATGATCGCGTCGCGGCCGACATCGACCGAGCGGATCTGCGTCACGAACACCAGCTCGTGGCGCTGTATCGGATACGGCAAGCGCCAGTTGAAACCCGCGCCGACGGTCGACTTGTACTTGCCGAACTGGGTGATGACGGCCTGCTGGCCTTCCTGCACGATGAAGAAACCGCTGCCCAGCCAGATCAGCACCGCGATGCCGAAGATGAGGCCGATGCCGAAGCCGGCATTCTTCATGTCGGGCTTGTAGTTGCCGCGCCCTCCACCGCCTCCGGCGCCACCGCCATCCCGCTTGCGGTTGCCGCCGCCGAACATGCCGCCGAGCTTGCGGTTGAAATCACGCCACAACTCTTCGAGATCGGGAGGACCCTGGTTCGGGCCCGGCGTCCGACCCCGCGGCGGGACCGGAGCGGCAGGCGGCGGAGAGACCGGAGGCGGTGCGGGCGGCAGATCGGGAGCGGCCGGAGGCGGCTCGGGATTGCGCACATCGTCCGATGCCTTGTCGTCGCCGCGTCCCCAGCGGGGATCATTCAGATTGAACATTCCCCTGATGCGGCCCGACAGCCCCGTTCGACCCGGGGTCTGGTGTGTGAGAGTCATGCTCGAAGTCTCGTCGTGAAGTAGCCTGTAACGGCCGATTGTGCCCAATCAGTCCGTGGGATCCGGCAAAGGGGTATCGCCTGCTGGGGGCATAGCCGCCGGATGCTGGGACGTGACGGCCGCCGCCAGGGCCGCGCGCAGTTCCGCGATGCCGAGACCTTCCTGCGCGCTGGTGAAGATGCGCGGCACCTGGAGCCCGTCGAGTTCGAACGTATCGACGATCTGTCGAGGCGCCTGCTCGGGTGCGATGGCATCCAGCTTGTTGAAAACCAGCAACTGCGGAATATCGCCGGCGCCGATTTCGGCCAGCACACGCTGCACCTGCTCCATCTGTTCGGGAAAGGCGGGGTTCGACGCATCGACCACGTGCATCAGCAGGTCCGCATCGACCGCTTCGCGCAAGGTGGCCTGAAAGGCATCGATCAGCCCGTGCGGAAGATCGCGGATGAACCCTACCGTGTCCGACAGGGACACGGAGCGCTGCGCGTCGGCCAGATACAGCTGCCGCGTCGTCGTGTCCAAGGTGGCGAACAGCTGGTCGGCCGCGTAGGCTCTTGCCTTGACCAGCGTGTTGAACAGCGTCGACTTGCCGGCATTGGTGTAGCCGACCAGCGAGATGTTGAAGACATCCCGCCGCTCCCGCTGGCGACGCTGCGTACCCTGCTGGCGCTTGACCTTCAGCAGCCGGTCCTTGATGCGCTTGATCGAATCGCCGATCATGCGGCGATCCAGTTCGATCTGGGTCTCGCCCGGACCGCCTCGCGTGCCGATCCCACCTCGCTGGCGTTCCAGATGGGACCAGCGTCGGACGAGCCGCGTACTCAGGTACTGGAGGCGCGCCAGTTCGACCTGCAACTTGCCCTCATGGCTTCTTGCGCGCTGCGCGAAGATCTCGAGGATCAGAAAAGTGCGGTCGCTTACCGGCAAGCCGATGTGGCGTTCGAGGTTGCGTTGCTGGGCGGGCGAAAGCGCCTGGTCGAAAAGGATCTCCACCGCGCCGTGCTGCTCGGCCAGCATGCGGATCTCGTCAGCCTTGCCGCTGCCGACGAAAAGCGCGGCGTCGGGTGCCTTGCGCTTCGCCGCCACACGGGCGACCGGTTTGAGGCCCGCCGTCTCGGCCAGAAGACCCAGTTCTTCCAGATCGCCATCGAAATGCGGCTGACCGAGGTCAACTCCCACCAACAGAACCGCCGCCGCTGCCTGGCCGGAATCGTCGGTGTTATTCAATGGAGCTTGCAAGTAGGAGGGAGGGAATGTGATGCCGATCGGGCCGAAAAGCCCCGTGCGGAAATGGGATCAAGCGGCGTTCGATTCGGCGTCGCCGTTATCCGCGGTCGAGAAGTTCACTGCACGGCCCGGCACGATCGTGGAAATGGCATGCTTGTAGACCATTTGCGTGACGGTATTGCGGAGCAACACCACGTATTGATCGAAAGATTCGATTTGGCCTTGGAGCTTGATGCCGTTGACCAGGTAGATCGATACCGGCACATGCTCGCGACGCAGCGCGTTCAGGAAAGGGTCCTGCAAAAGTTGGCCTTTGTTGCTCACGATATTCTCCGTGTTCAGAGTTGTTGTTGTAAAACGTCACCTTACCACAGGCTTTTGCGGTTGCCGCGCTGGCGACACATATCCACAAGAAATTTAGGTGGACGGTGCCGAATTGGGGTAAGGCAATAAGAGTCTGCGATTCAGCTCTTGTCGGCAAAAGGGTTTTGCGACGTCTTCATTTCGATGCGCAGCGGCGTACCGACCAGATCGAACTCCTTGCGGAACCGGCCCTCCAGGAAGCGCTTGTACGCATCGGTGACGTGCTCCAGCGAATTGCCGTGGATCACGATGACCGGCGGGTTCATGCCGCCCTGGTGCGCATATCGCAGCTTCGGGCGGAACATGCCAGCACGCTGCGGGCTCTGGAACTGCACCGACTCGAGCAGGAGACGGGTCAGCACCGGCGTAGACATCTTGCAGGTGGCCGAGCGGTGCGCCTTGGCGATCGAGGCCCAGACCGGACCGAGGCCCTGGCGCTTCTTGGCCGAAATGAAGTGCACCGCGGCGAACTTCAGGAACGGCAGCCGCGTCTCGACCGAGCGCTGCAGCATTTCGCGCTGGTAGTCGTCGACCGCTTCCCATTTGTTGATCGCGACGACCACCGCCCGGCCGCTCTCGAGGATGTAGCCGGCGATGTGCGCATCCTGGTCGGTCACGTCCTGCGTCGCATCCAGCAGCAGCAGTACGACGTTGGCGGACTCGATGGCCTGCAGCGTCTTGACCACCGAAAACTTCTCGATCGCCTCGAACACGCGGCCCTTGCGGCGCAGCCCGGCGGTGTCGATCAGCTCGAAGCGCTGCCCGTCGCGCTCGAACGGCACGGTGATCGCGTCGCGGGTGGTGCCGGGCATGTCGAACGCCACCAACCGCTCTTCGCCGAGCCAGGTGTTGATCAGCGTCGACTTGCCGACGTTGGGGCGCCCCGCGACTGTCAGCTTGATTACACCGGGGTCTTCTGCGGCCTCGGCATCGTCGGGATCGGGCAGGTGCAGCGGCTCCAGTGCGATCTCGATGAGATCGCGGATGCCCTGGCCGTGCGCTGCCGACACGGCGTACACGGCCCCCAGCCCCAGCTCGAAGAACTCGCCCAGCTGCACGCCTTCGGTCATGCCCTCGGCCTTGTTGGCCGCCAGCACGCAAGGCTTGCCCAGCCGGCGCAGGTACTTGGCGATGTCGTGGTCCTGCGCCGAAAGCCCGGCACGCGCATCGAGCACGAAGACGACCACGTCGGCTTCGGCGACGGCCTGCTGCGTCTGCTTGGCCATCTCCTTGTAGATGCCCGAGCCGGCATCCGGCTCGAAACCGCCGGTATCGATGACGATGTACTCGTGCTTGCCCTGGCGGCCGTTGCCGTAGTGGCGGTCGCGGGTGAGGCCTGCGAAGTCGGCGACGATGGCGTCGCGCGACTTGGTCATCCGGTTGAAGAGCGTCGACTTGCCGACGTTGGGGCGCCCGACGAGGGCAATGACCGGTTTCATGAATTCCTGACTGTGTCGCTCCGGCGGATCATTCGGGCACGAAGCCGAAGACGCCGCCGCTCTTGGTCACGACGACCAAGGTGCCTTCTGCCTGCACCGGCATGGCCGCGATGCCCGAGCCGTCCGTCGTGAGACGGTTCAGCGGCGCACCTGCGTCGCGCGAGAGGAAATGCACGAGACCCGTGCTGTCCCCGAACACGACCGAGCGGCCCAGCACCAGCGGCGCCGTGAGCTGCCGGTACTGCAGGCGGTCGATGCTCCAGGCCCGTTCGCCGTCGGCGCGACGCCATGCGTTGACGAAGCCGTTGGACTCGGTGCCGTAGATGTTGTTCTCGTCGCCGTCCACACCGTTGTAGCCGCTGGCGGGCTTGCTCCAGAGCAGTTGGCCCCGCGTCGCATCGACGCAGCCGACGGCCGACTGGAACGCCCGGGCGCACAGCACGCCGTCCTGCTGGTTCACATGGCCCACCAGATCGACCAGGCGCTCGACGTCGTTGGTGCCGCGCGACGCGGCGATCGGCGCCTCCCAGCGCAGGCTGCCGTTGTCGGGGTTGAGGCCCGACAGGCGGCCCGACAACCCGACGACGAGCGTATCGCCCGATGCGACCAGCACGCCGGCCTGGCGCAGCACCAGCGGCTCGCCCGGACGCGGCTGGTTCCACAGGCGCCGGCCGGTCTTGCCGTCGTAGGCCGACACCGAGCGGTCCGCAGCCAATACGAATACCCGGCCGCCCGCAACCAGGGGCGGGGTGAAGGCCTCCGCGGCGAGCTTGCTGCGCCACAGCTGCTTGCCGCCGGAGAAGGCGACGATCTCGTTGCCGGTGCTGACGACGGCGGCCAGCACGCCGTCGCTGCCCACGCCCGCCGAGAGCGGCGCGCCGGCGCTCGCACGCCACAGCTCAGCACCGGTGCGTGCATCCAGGGCGACGACGTTGCCGTCGCCGCTGGCCAGCGTCACGGTCGCGCCGTGCACGTCGGCCACCATCGGGAAGCCGACGGCGCCGACCTTGGTGGTCCAGGCCTGGCGCACGCCGATCACCGCGACGTTGGGCCCCAGTTCCTTCGGCTCGGGCTTCTTGCTGCCGAACCAGCCGCCGACGGTCGAACCGACGCCCGAGAACATCGAGCATCCCGCGAGCGACGCTACCAAAACAATAGCTGACAGCCGAAGCGCAGCGCCGGCCACAGGCATTTTTCGCATGGGATTGAGGTTGGCCATCATGGTTTGACTCCTGCCGCGGCAGGCGCGGACTTGCCGCCGCGGGGGTCGACCCCCAGGGCGTTGAGCTTGATCTCCACCAGGCGGCGGTACTCGGACGTTTCGCCGAATTCGTTCCAGGCGCGGGTGTATTCCGCAGCGGCTTCGGCCTTCTTGCCTTGCTGCAGCAGCACGTCGCCCTTGCGGTCGGCCGCCAGCGGCGAAAACGGGGTCGGGAAAGGCGCGGCCAGTTGGCGCAGCGCATCGTCGTAGGCCATGGCGTCCAGCAGAACCGCAGCCAGCCGCAAACGGGCCAGCGCCTTGTAGCCTTCGTCCTTCGATTTTTCGGCGACCCAGGCAAAGGCCGCCTTGGCGTCGTCCACCCGGTCCTTTTCGTACAGGGTCTTGCCGGCCAGCAGGCCTGCCTGCGATGCATAGGCGGTGCTGCCGAAACGATCGCGGATATCGCCGAAGGCACGCTGCACGCGCTCGGCATCGCCGGTCTGGGCCGCGCGGTCGACCTCGTCGTACAGCACCGATGCCTGGGCCGCCTGGCGGCGCTCCCAGAACTGGTAGCCGTTCCAGGCGGCCAAGGAACCGAACACGGCAATCATCAGCCAGGTGATGAGCGTGCCCCAGCGGTTCCAGAAGTGCTTGAGCTGGTCGAGCTGTTCTTGTTCTTCGAGGTCGAGATGCGAGGCCATGGAATCCGTGTCGTTCGTTAAGGGCGGGATTGTAGGGTGGGCGCCCAGGCGGCGACCGTGGCCAGCGACTCGCGCCGCTGCGCGCCCGTGCCGTCGCGCAGCGACTTGACGGTGACCTGGCCCGCGGCCAGTTCGTCGGCGCCGAAGACCAGCGCGTGGGCCGCGCCGCTGGCGTCGGCCTTCTTGAACTGCGACTTGAAGCTGCCGAACCCGTCGGCACCGCCGGCGTGCATCTGCACCTCGACGCCGGCGGCGCGCAGCGCCTGCAGTACCGGGAACACCTGGGGCAGCGCGGCGGTGTCGGGCACGATGGCGTAGGCATGCGGCACCGGCTGGGCGGCAGCAGCGCCCTGCTCCACCAGCAGTTCCAGCACCCGCTCCAGCCCCATGCCCCAGCCGACCGCGGGCGTCGGCTTGCCGCCGAGGATCTCGAACAATCCGTCGTAGCGCCCGCCGCCGCACAGGGTGCCCTGGGCGCCCAGCTCGGTGGTGATGAATTCGAAGACGGTGTGGCTGTAGTAGTCCAGGCCGCGCACCAGGCGCGGATTGACGGTCCACTGCACGCCGCAGGCGGTCAGCAGCGACTGCACCGTGTCCAGGTGCCGGCGCGACGCGTCGCCCAGGTGGTCCAGCAGGCGCGGCGCGCCTTCGACCATCTGCTGCATCGCCGGATTCTTGGTGTCGAGGATGCGCAGCGGATTGGTCAGCAGGCGGCGACGGGCGTCGGCATCGAGCAGTTCGGCGTGCTGTTCGAAGTACGAGACCAGGGCCGCACGGTGCGCCTGGCGTTCCGCGGGAATGCCCAAGCTGTTCAGTTCGACCCGCACGTTGCGCAGGCCCAATGTGCGCAGCAGTTCATGGGCCAGCAGCATCAGCTCGGCATCGACCTCGGGACCGGCGAAGCCGAGGGCTTCGGCGCCCAGCTGGTAGAACTGGCGGTAGCGGCCACGCTGGGGCCGCTCGTGCCGAAACATCGGTCCGGTGTACCAGAGGCGCTTGCCGCCATCGTAGGTCAGGTTGTGCTCGATCGCGGCCCGCACCACGCCGGGCGTGTTCTCGGGGCGCAGCGCCAGTTCCTCGCCGTTGAGCCGGTCGGTGAAGGCGTACATCTCCTTCTCGACGATGTCGGTGGTCTGGCCGGTGCCGCGCACGAACAGCGCGGTGGGCTCCACGATCGGCGTGCGGATGTTGCGGTACGCATGGCGGCGCATCACGCTGCGCACCGTGTCCTCCAGCGCTTCCCAGCGGGCGGAGTCCTGCGGCAGGATGTCGTTCATGCCCTTGACGCCGACGAGCTTCGCCGCTTTGGCCATAGGGGTGCTTGCCGCGGGCGCGGCCGGAGAGGTGTCTGGCATGGGGATCAGGCGGTCGCGGCCGGGGCCGGGCTGCCGAAGCGTTTTTCGATGTAGCTCTCGACGAGCTGGTGGAATTCGGCAGCGATGTTGTCGCCGCGCAGGGTCAGCGCCTTCTCGCCGTCGATGAAGACCGGGGCCGACGGCGCTTCGCCGGTGCCGGGCAGGCTGATGCCGATGTCGGCATGCTTGCTCTCGCCGGGACCGTTGACGATGCAGCCCATGACGGCCACTTTCATCGTCTCGACGCCCGGGTACTTGCTGCGCCATACCGGCATCTGCTCGCGCAGGAAATCGTCGATGTTCTTGGCCAGCACCTGGAAGGTGGTGCTGGTGGTTCGGCCGCAGCCCGGACAGGCGGTGACGCTGGGCACGAACGCCCGCATGCCGAGCGACTGCAGGAT
Organism: Xylophilus sp. Leaf220; assembly: GCF_001421705.1. Taxonomy (GTDB): domain Bacteria; phylum Pseudomonadota; class Gammaproteobacteria; order Burkholderiales; family Burkholderiaceae_C; genus Xylophilus. Next base: position 401,435 of record NZ_LMKO01000012.1, read on the forward strand.
TTCCGATGCGACGACCACTTCCTGCGTGCGCGCCTCGCCGGGCTGCGGCGTGAGGGACACGCGGATCGTGTCGCCGATGCCCTCCTGCAGCAGCAGCGCCAGCGCGACGGCCGAGGCCACCGTGCCCTTGGTGCCCATGCCGGCCTCGGTCAGCCCCAGGTGCAGCGGATAGTCGCAGCGGCGGGCCAGTTCGCGGTAGGCGGAGACCAGGTCCTGCACGCCGCTCAGCTTGCACGACAGGATCACCTGATTGCCGCTCATGCCCAGGCGCTCGGCCAGGCGGGCGGAATCGATCGCCGAGGTGATCAGGGCCTCGTACATCACCTGCTTCAGGTCCCACGGCTGGGCACGGCGGCTGTTGGCGTCCATCATGGCGGCCAGCAGTTCCTGGTCCATGCTGCCCCAATTGACGCCGATGCGGACCGGCTTGTTCCAGCGCAGCGCAGCCTCGATCATCTGGCCGAACTGCTTGTCGTGCTTGTCGCCCTTGCCGACGTTGCCAGGGTTGATCCGGTACTTCGACAGCGCCTCGGCACAGGCCGGGTAGTCGCTCAGCAGCCGGTGGCCGTTGAAATGGAAATCGCCGATCAGCGGCACGTCGATGCCCATGCGGTCGAGCTGGTCGCGGATGTAGGGCACCTGGGCCGCGGCTTCGGGCGTATTGACCGTGATGCGGACCATTTCGGAGCCGGCCAGCGCCAGTTCCTTGACCTGGATGGCGGTGCCGATCGCATCGACCGTGTCGGTGTTGGTCATCGACTGCACGCGCACCGGTGCATCGCCGCCGATCGTCACCACCCGGTCGCCCCAGACGACCCGGGCCTGGCGCGAGCGCCGGGCGGCGGGATGCGCGACCGGGATGCCGTCGCCGGCGGTTGCGAATTGCTGCGGTTCCATGGATTACTTCACCTCGAAACGGGCCACGTTGCTGCGGGCGATGGCGGACAGGTCCATCGGCTTGCCGCGCACGATCACCTGGGTACCGTCGGCCCGGCCGACCACCACCGCCAACGGCGGGGGCGCGGTGATCGACTGCTGGTCGCCGGCGGACAGCATCTTCTGGAACACCACGGTGCCGCGCGCATCGGAAATCTTGATCCACGAATCGGCGGTGGCTTTCAGGACCAGCACTGCGTCGGTATCGGCCGCCGCGGCGGGGGCGCTCGCAGCCGGAGCCGAAGCGACCGCGGCGGGCGGCACCGCAGTCGCCGAGGGCTCGACCGCCGCGACCGGCTCGGTCGGCGCCTGGGCGGCGACAGGCTCCTGCACCACGCCGGGCGCGGGCGTCTCGGTTTCGCTGCGCTCCAGCCGATGGGACAGCGCCTCCATCCACTGGCCCATCTGGTCGCGCGGCAGCAACATCAAGGCACCGGCCCCCACCAGGAGCAGCACCACGCCCCACACCAGCGGCTTGGGGAACTGTTGCGCCAGCGAGGGCTTGCGGGCCGGCATGGCCGGCAGGCCCTTCGACAAGGCGCGGGTGTCGCCGACCAGCCGCGCGGCGTTGCGCTGCGGCAGCCGCGCCAGCACTGGCGCCGGGTCGACCTGCAGCAGGCGGCAGATGGTGGCGGTCAGAGCGCGTGCGAAGGCCGGGTCGGGCATCTCGTCGAAGCGGTCGGCCTCCAGCGCTTCGAGCCGCGACACCGGCACCTTCAGGGCCTGGGCCAGGGCCGCGATATGGATGCCCGCGTTCTCGCGCACCTGGCGAAGATACGGTCCGACGCCCGGGCCTGCGGTCGGTTCGGGCGTGGCGCCGGGCTCGGCCAGTTGCGATGCGGTCTGCTGCTCACTCATCGAAGGCTCCACGGTCGAAGGATGCCCTCTCGGCCGACAGCGGGTAACGTTTGCGCAACTGGTCGGCCAATTGCCGCACGGCGGTCTGGTCGCCTAGGTGGCGCTCGATCTTGATGCCGAGCCACAGCGATTCGGACGTCGCGAATTCGCCGTTGTTGACCCGGCGGATGTAGAACTGGGCACGCGCCCACTCGCCCCGCTGCCGCAGCAGGTTGGCCAGGGTGAAACCGGTGATCGGGTTGGCCGGGTCGAGTGCGTAGGATTCGAGCAGGGTGCGCTCGGCCTCGGCGACCGCACCGCCACGGACCTCGCACAGGCCCTCGGTCATCAGCGTCTTGGCCTTGTCGGTGTACGACGGAACGGCGACGGCCCGGCGGAACTGCGCCGAGGCCTCCGCGTACTTCTTCTGCTGGCAGAGCATCCAGCCGTAGTTGTGCATCGCGTTGGCATCGCGCGGGTTGAGCGACACCGCACGCTGGAAGCTCTCTTCCGCCAGCGCGTAGTCGTTGAGCCGCATGTAGATGAGGCCGCGCAGGTTGTACGCATCGGGAAACGTCGGGTCGGCCGCCAGCGACTGCTTGACTTCGTCGAGCGCGATGTTGGTCTGGTCGTTCTGGAAATAGTTGGCGGCCAACTCGTAGCGCAGCCGCGCGCGCCGGCGCTCGGGCGCCTCGTCGGACGAGGTGACCAGGTCGGGCCGCTGGGTGGCCGAGTCGCCCGGGCGCACACCCGGGGTACCGCTCGTGGTGGTGGAGGTCTGCACGCATCCCTGCACCAGCAGCAGTGCGCCCACGGCCACCATGCCGAAGCCGCTGCGCCAGAGCGCGGTCGAAGCCCGTCGTGCCGGGGGCGCACCCATATCACCACGCATCATTCGATGTCTCCTAGCTGCTGCCGGCCTGCGGTCCGACGGGGACCAGCATGACGGTTCGTTGGCGGGCGATACGCTCGCCGACACGGGTTCGGTCCTTGACGTCGCCGGCCAGCTGGCCGCAGGCGGCGTCGATGTCGTCGCCCCGCGTCTTGCGAACCGTGGTCACGATACCAGCATCGCTGAGGATCTTGGAGAACGCCTGCACCCTCGCGGCCGGGGACCGCAGCAGTCCCGAGGCGGGAAACGGATTGAACGGGATCAGGTTGAACTTGCACGACACGCCGCGGCCCGCATGGCCGCGCACCAGGGCGACGAGCTGCTCGGCATGTTCCGGCAGGTCGTTGACGCCGTCGAGCATGCAGTATTCGAAGGTGATGAAGTCGCGCGGCGCATGCTCAAGGTAGCGGTTGCAGGCGTCGAGCAGTTCGGCGATCGGGTACTTGCGGTTGAGCGGCACCAGGTTATCGCGCAGCGGATCGTTGGGGGCGTGCAGGGACACGGCCAGCGCCACAGGGCAATCGGCCCCCAGGCGGTCCATCATCGGGACCACGCCCGAGGTCGACACCGTCACCCGGCGCCGCGACAGGCCGTAGGCATGGTCGTCGAGCATGGTGCGCAGGGCCGGCACCAAGGCGGCATAGTTCTGCAGCGGCTCGCCCATGCCCATCATCACCACGTTGGAGATGACCCGCTCGGTGGTGCCGGCACGGCGGCGCAGGAAGTGCTCGGCGTGCCAGAGCTGGGCCAGGATCTCGGCGGTGGTGAGGTTGCGGCTGAAGCCCTGGTGCCCGGTGGAGCAGAACCGGCAGTTGACCGCGCAACCGGCCTGCGACGAGATGCAGAGCGTGCCGCGGTCGTCTTCGGGGATGAACACCGCCTCGACCGCATCGCCCGCGCCCACGTCGAACAGCCACTTGATGGTGCCGTCGGCGGAAATGTGCTCCGCCACGACGGGGAGGGAGCGCACTTCGGCGCTGCCCTGCAATTTCTCGCGCAACGACTTCGCCAGATCGGTCATCTGGGAGAAGTCGGAGGCGCCCCGCTGGTGGATCCAGCGGAACAACTGGGTGGCACGGAAGCGTTTCTCTCCGTGCCGCTCGCAATACGCAGCCAGCCCTTCCAGATCGAAGTCGAGCAGGTTGACCGTCATCGCGAGCAGACACCGCCTCAGCGGGTGTAGACGTTCAGGGCAGGGAAGAAGAACGAGACTTCGTTCGCTGCGGTTTCGGGAGCGTCGGAGCCGTGCACCGCGTTGGCGTCAATGCTGTCGGCGAAGTCGGCGCGGATGGTGCCGGCGTCGGCCTTCTTCGGGTCGGTGGCGCCCATCAGGTCACGGTTCTTCTGGATCGCGTTCTCGCCCTCGAGCACCTGCACGAAGACCGGACCGGAGATCATGAAGTCGACCAGGTCCTTGAAGAAGGGACGGGCCTTGTGCACGCCGTAGAACTGCTCGGCTTCGGCGCGCGACAGCTGCACCAGGCGGGCGGCGGCGACCTTCAGGCCGGCGGCTTCGAAACGCGACACGATCTGGCCGATGACGTTCTTGGCCACGGCGTCGGGCTTGATGATGGAGAGGGTACGTTCGATTGCCATTTGGATATTTCCTGAGCTGATTTTTAGGGTTTTTGCCTGTAGGGCAAAGCCTACGATTCTAACCGAGGGCGATTGTCAAGCCCCAAAGCGACGCTGCCATGACCGCGACCGCGTCGGTGGCTTGGCCGCCACGCTATGCCGTCAGCGGCCCCGGCCGCCGCCACCGCCGCCCCGGCGTCCACCGCCCGCCCCCCCGGGCTTGGGGCCCTGGCGCTGCTGGCGCGAGAAGCTGTCGGCCCCGATATAGCCGACCGACGTCTTCATCGGATCGGGCTGGCCACCGCCGGGTTTTCCGGCCGGCGGCCCGCTACGCGCGGTCGCGGGGCCGCCGAACATCGGGCCGTGGCCCGGCTCGGCGCGGCCGTAGCCGCCCCCGGCGGCGCCACGGCCGCCCTGCCCCGGCCCGCCCGCACCGCGCGGACCGTTGCCGCCGCGGCGGTTGCGGGGCGCTTCCGAGGTCCGGGCGTGGGCCGGGGCGCTCTCGCGCCGTTCCGCGCCGGCGGCCTTCATGAGCGAGTCGATGTCGCGCTCGTCGAGCTCCATCCAGGCGCCGCGCTTCAGGCCGCGCGGCAGCAGCATCGCGCCGTAGCGGATGCGGATCAGGCGGCTGACCGCGTGGCCGACCGCCTCCAGCATGCGCCGCACCTCGCGGTTGCGGCCTTCGGAGATGGTGACGCGGTACCAGGTGTTGGCACCTTCGCCGCCGCCGTTCTCGATGGTACCGAACTGGGCCATGCCGTCGTCGAGCCGTACGCCGTCGAGCAGCTTCTGCTTCTCTTCGTTGCTGAGGGCGCCCAGGACCCGCACCGCGTACTCGCGCTCCAGGCCGAAGCGCGGGTGCATAAGCTTGTTGGCCAGTTCGCCCGAGCTGGTGAACAGCAGCAGGCCTTCGGTGTTCAGGTCGAGCCGGCCGACCGATTGCCACTTGCCATGCTGCAGACGCGGGAGCTTGCGGAACACGGTCGGCCGGTTCTGCGGATCGTCGTGGGTCACCACCTCGCCCACCGGCTTGTGGTAGGCGATGATGCGCGGCGGCGGCGGATCGATCCGGTAGCGGATCGGCTTGCCGTTGACCTTGACCTGGTCGCCGTACTGCACCCGCTGGCCGATGTGCGCCGGCTCGTTGTTGACCGAGATGCGGCCTTCGAGGATCAGCTGCTCCATCTCCAGGCGGCTGCCCAGTCCGGCCTGGGCCAGCACCTTGTGGAGCTTGGGCGTTTCGTACTGCGGCGCGAGCACGCGCTTGGTGGGCGTGGCGTCGGGGCTCTCGGGGCTCGCCTCTTCTGCGTCGAAGCGGCCGGAGACGACGTCTTCGAAGTTGATCTCGCCGGTGGCCGCGTCGGCGGAAGCAGGTTGCGCACCGCCGCCGGCTTTTCCCTCGGCGACGCCGGACGGACCGGCCTGCGGCGCATCGGATTGCGCCGCTGGCGCGTCGACGTCGCCTTCGCTCGCCCCGGCGTGCGGGCGCTTGGAGGCCCGCGCCTTGCGGTACGGGGCTGGCGCTACGTTTTCAATAGCATCAGGTCGGCTCGCAGCGCCGGCTACGACTCCTTTTTCTTCCGAATTCTCGGGGGCCGCAGGTTGGGAATTGTCGGGGTGGGATTCGTTCATACGGCTTTGGGATCGGTCGGGTCGGATGGGCCGTCGTCGGCAGGCCCGTCTTCCGACGGTAGGACTGCGGGCGCTGCGGCGGGAGGGGGTTCGGGAGGGGAATCGAGGGGTGCGTCCTCGGCGACCGGCGCCCGGGACGTTTCGGCATCGCCGGGCAAGGCTGCGGCCGGAGGCTCGCCGGGCGCGGAAGATTCGGCCGGCGCATCCGCCGGCACGGCAGGCGCGACCGGATCGTCGAAACCGTCCAGCGATGCACGCACCGCCTGCTCCACCGCCGCGCCGTCGGCCAGCGGCAGCTGGTCGAGCGACGCCAGGCCCAGATCGTCGAGGAACTGGCGGGTGGTGGCGAAGAGCGCCGGCCGGCCGACGGTGTCGCGGTGGCCGATCACTTCGATCCAGCCACGGTCCTCGATCTGCTTCAGGATCAGGCTGTTGATGGCGACGCCGCGGATGTCTTCCATGTCGCCCCGGGTGACAGGCTGGCGGTAGGCGATGATCGCCAGCGTCTCCAGCACCGCCCGGGTGTAGCGCGGGGGCTTCTCGGGATGCAGCCGGTCGAGGTAGGGGCGCAGCGCCGGCCGGCTCTGGAAGCGCCAGCCGCTCGCGACCTGTACCAGCTCCACGCCGCGCTGGGTCCAGTCGGTCTGCAACTCCTCGAGCAGGCGGCGGACGGTGTCGACGCCCACCGCATCGTCGAACAGCACCCGCAGCTCGCGCAGCGCGAGCGGCTGGGGCGAGCAGATCAGGGCGGTTTCGAGAATGCGCTTGGCATCCACCGTGTTCATGGGTCGTGGGTCCGGAAGGAAGAGGCGCTCTGCCATTGCAGCGTGGCGCGGCCGTCGGGAATAGTCGGGATGCAGCGGTTCGCCGGAGGCCGGCAGGCATACGGCACGGGCGCAAGGCACAGGCCGGGCAACACGCGAGGAAGCGGCGCCGGGCCGGCGTTCAGGGGTGTCAGGCCGGATTGTAGTGCAGGCCCCAGGCGTCGAGCGCCTGCAGCATGTCGGCCGGCGGAGGCGCCTCGAAGGCCAGCGGCTCCTGCGTGACCGGGTGGTCGAACGCGAGGCGGAAGGCATGCAGCGCCTGCCGCTCCAGGCCCGCCGCCGGAGCGCCGCCGTAGGTGCCGTCGCCCACCAGCGAATGCCCGATCGACGCCATATGCACCCGGATCTGGTGGGTGCGGCCGGTGTGCAGGGTGCAGCGGACCCAGCAGCCCTCCTCGGCGTTGGCGAGCAGGTGCAGGCTGGTGTGCGCAGTCTTGCCGGGGTGGCGTTCCAGGTCGACCACCGCCATCCGCAGGCGGTTGCGCGGGTCGCGGCCGATGCCGACCTCGATCTCGCGGTCTTCGGCGCCCTTCCAGGGACGGTGCGCCAGCGCTAGGTACTGGCGGCTGACGTCGCGGGCGGCGATGGCCCGCACCAGCGCATCCATCGCGCCGCGGGTGCGAGCCACCACCATCAGGCCGCTGGTGTCCTTGTCGAGCCGGTGCACGATGCCCGCCCGCGGCAAGGCGGCGAAGGCCGCATCGCGCGCCAGCAGGCCGTTGAGCAGGGTGCCGCTCCAGTTGCCGGGCGCCGGGTGCACCACCAGGCCGGCGGGCTTGTGCAGCACCAGCAGGTGCGCGTCCTCGTACACCACGTCGATCTCCAGCGGCTCCGGCCGGAAGGCCTGGCTCTGGGGCGTGGGCCGCAGTTCGATCTGCAGCTGCTCGCCGACCCGCACCTTGGCGGATGCCTTGGTGGCCACGGCGGACTGGACCTGCACGAAGCCGGCCTCTATCAGCTGCTGCAGGTAGCTGCGCGAGAACTCGGGCACGCCGGCGGCCAGTGCGCGGTCGAGCCGCTCGCCGTGGAGTGCCGGCGTCACCTGGAAGACCCGGCGTTCGCAGTCGGCCGCGTCCTCGGCCAATTCGTCCTCGACCGCGTCGGGGGGCGGCGACATGGGGTCGGCCGATATAATCGTGGTGCTGTATCTCAAGAAGGTCGTCCGTGATGCGTCGAGTGAAATTATCGGTTGTCCCCGCCATCGCGGCCGTGCTCCTGGCCGGCGGCCTCGCCGGCTGCTCCTCCACGACGGAGGACAAGACGGCGGGATGGAGCCCCAACCGCATCTATGCGGAGGCGAAGGACGAACTGGGCTCCGGCTCCTACGACAAGGCCGTGCCCCTCTTCGAGAAGCTCGAAGGCCGCGCCGCCGGCACCCCGCTCGCCCAGCAGGCCCAGATCGACAAGGCGTACTCCCAATACAAGGCCGGCGAAAAAGCCCAGGCCGTCGCCACGCTGGACCGCTTCATCAAGCTGCACCCGTCGAGCCCGGCCATCGACTACGCGCTCTACCTGAAGGGCGTGACCAATTTCAACGACAACCTGGGCCTGTTCTCGTTCATCTCGCGGCAGGACCTGTCGGAGCGCGACCAGAAGGCGGCCAAGGACTCGTTCGAGGCTTTCCGCGAGCTGACGACCCGCTTCCCGGAGTCGCGATACACGCCCGATGCGCGCCAGCGCATGACCTACATCGTCAACTCGCTGGCGCAGTACGAGGTGCATGTCGCCCGCTACTACTACAGCCGCGGTGCGTACGTCGCGGCCATCAACCGCGCCCAGATCGCGGTGGCCGACTACCGCGACGTGCCGGCGCTGGAAGAAGCGCTCTACATCATGATGCTGTCGTACGACAAGCTGGGCATGGCCCAGCTGCGCGATGACACCCGCCGGGTGATCGACCAGAACTATCCCAAGAGCGCCTACCTCTCGGACGGCTTCAAGGCCAATACGGATCCGTGGTGGAAGGTGTGGTGAGCGCGTCCAGCGCTTCGTGAAACTCCGCGTCGGACGATAACCGGCGCATCGGCGGCAGCGCCCGCAGAAGGCGTTTTCCGTAGGACATGGTGGTGAGCCGGGTATCGCCCACCACCAGCACGCCGCGGTCGGTCTCGCGGCGGATCAGCCGGCCGGCCCCCTGCTGCAGCGCCACCGCCGCCTCGGGTACGAAATAGTCCTTGAACGGGCTGCGGCCCTCCTGCTCCAGCCGCTGGGCCCGGGCCTCGACCAGCGGATCGTTCGGCGGAGGGAATGGCAGCTTGTCGAGCACCACCAGCTGCAGCGCATCGCCCGGCACGTCCACCCCTTCCCAGAACGAGGCCGAGGCCACCAGCACGCAGCCGGGCCGGCCGTCACCGCCGCCTTCGCGGAACCGCTCCATCAGGCGGCGCTTAGGCCACTCGCCCTGCACCAGGATTTCCAGCTCCCTCGATGCGCCGAAGCGCTGCGACAAAGCCTCGCCGATGGTGCGCAGGGCGCGCAGGGTCGTGGTCAGCACCAGGGTGCGGCCGCCCAGGCGCGCCGCTGCATCGCCGCAGAGCCGGGCCAGCGCCACGGCGTGGCCCGGGTCGGCCGGGCGCGGCAGCCAGTCGGGAACGTAGAGCGCGGCCTGCCGTTCGTAGTCGAACGGGCTGCCGACGCGCAGCACCTGCGCCGAGCCGTCGAGTCCGCACGGCTCGGTGAACCAGCGCAAGGCCGGATCGTCGCCCAGCGTGGCCGAGGTGAAGATCCACGCCCGTGGCCGGCCGCCGTCGGCGCCCTCCCCTTCGCGTCCTTCGGGCTCTGCGCCAGGTGGTGCCGGATCCGCAGCAGTGCCGTCCGCCGGCAGTGCCAGCAGGCGGGTCCGCATCGTATCGGCGATGTCCAGCGGCGACTCCACCAGCCTCAGCTGCGCACCGACATCGACCCACCGCACCTGGCCGATACGGCTCGGCTGCGCAAACATCTGCAGGCGGGCCGACAGCGCGGTGCCCCGCTCGTGCAGGCGTCCGAAATCGGGAGCGAGTTCGCTGACCATGTCGAGGCCCGCGAGCGCCACGTCGAGTGCTTGCTGGATGGTGGCCAAACCCACCTCCCACGCCGAAGGATCGGCGCCGTCCGGCACCGCGTCCGACCACCGCATCCGTGCGCCCGGGGCCTGGCGGCCGACGGCCATGCGCAAGTCCTGCGCCGCCCGCTCCAGCCCGTTGGCGGCCGTCGGCCAGTCGACGAGTCCACGGGCCGCCTGCATCCCGGTCGCCAGTATGTCGCGTGCGAAGTCGAGCAGCTGCCCGGTGCCGAGCTGCCGCCCCAGGAACTGCACGCCGGTTTCGTTGAGCTGGTGGGCCTCGTCGAAGATGGCGACGCGCACCGTCGGCAACAGTTCGGCCATGCCCGATTCGCGCACCGCCAGGTCGGCGAAGAACAGGTGGTGGTTCACCACCACCAGGTCGGCCGCCAGCGCATCGCGGCGGGCCAAGTTCACATGGCAGGCGCGAAATTGCGGGCATTGCGCGCCCAGGCAGTTCTCGCGCGTGGAGGTGACCAGCGGGATCAGCGGCGAGCGCTCGTCCAGGCCCGGCAGCTCGGCCAGGTCGCCGGTGCGGGTGGCCTGCGCCCATTGCTCGATCTTGCCGAGCGCGCGGCCGGCCGCGCGATCGATCGCCGCGTCGTTCTGGCGTGCCGTCTGCATCCGGTGCAGGCAGAGATAGCTGCTGCGGCCCTTCAGCAGCGCGGTGCGGACCGAGATGCCCAGGGCCTGCACCAGGCGCGGCAGGTCGCGGCCGAACAGCTGGTCCTGCAAGGTCTTGGTGGCCGTCGAGACCAGCACCCGCTCGCCGCTCAGCAGTGCCGGCACCAGGTACGAGAAGGTCTTGCCGACACCGGTGCCCGCCTCGACCACCAGAACGCCGCCCGCCTCCACCGTCTGCGCGACGGCCAGGGCCATGTCGGTCTGGGCCTCGCGCGGCGTGAAATGGTCGGCTGCATGCGACAGCAGGCCGTCGGCCGCGAACACCGCGCGCACGCGCTCCGCAAGACTCATCGGGGGCCGGGAATGCGCGCGGCTGCGCATCGGTCGTTCGCGGCGACAATCGGCCTCTTCCAGGATAAAAAGGCCCGCGCGGAGGTGGGGTTCACAAGGATTCTTCTCGTACGCCGGCTGCGGGAGCAGCACGGCTTGTGTCGATGATAAATGGCAGCGGCGGCACGCCGCCCCGCACTGCCCGCGACTGGCACGCACCCATGACCACTGGCTACCGTCTCGCCGGCTCCACCGGCCTCCACAAAGGCGACCGCGACTACCAGCAGGACCAGGTCCTGCTGCTGCCGCACGCCCACACCCACGGATGCATCCTGGGCGTGGTGGCCGACGGCATGGGCGGCCGCACCGGGGGCCGCAAGGCGTCCGACCAGGTGGTGCTGACCGCACGCCAGCTCTTCGAGCGTTTCGCCCCGGGTCGGGACGACCCGGAGGCCTTCCTGCAGCAGCTGGTCGAAGAGGCCCACCTCGTCATCCGGCTGGTGGCGATCGCGTCCGAGGAGGAGCCGCACAGCACCATCGCCGCCTTCCTCATCGGGCCGCAGGGCCACTGCCACTGGGTGCACGTTGGCGACTCGCGGCTCTACCACTTCCGCCGCGGCGCGCTCGCCTTCCGCACCCACGACCATTCCTACGTCCAGGCGCTGGTGGACCGCGGCGAGATCACCGAGCAAGAGGCGCAGGTGCATCCGCAATCCAACATCCTGCTCGGCTGCCTGGGCACCGAGACCGACCCGCCGATCGGCCAGCACACCATCACCCAGCTGGTGCCCGGCGACATCCTGGTGGGCTGCAGCGACGGTGCCTGGCACTACCTGCCACCGCACGAGATCCACCAGGCCTGCGCCCAGGCCGACCCGCGCGACGCAGTGCAGACGCTGATCCAGATCGCCCGGATGAGGGCCGGCGGCAAGGGCGACAACATCTCGGTGATCGTCGTCAAGGTCGAGGCGCTGGTGCCTCCGGTGGAGCCCCCGTCACCGGTCGCTCCGCGGCTTCCCGCCAGGCCGCCGCCGTTCAAGCCCACACGCTGAGCGGCGCCGGCGTCCGACCAGACGCGGCGGCGATCGACCCGGTCAGGGATTGGCCGGCAGCGGCGCGGCCAACGGCTTGCCCTGGCGCTCCGCTTCGCGGCGGCGCAGGGCCGCGCGGCGCTCTTCCGCCTCCTGCTGGCGTGCCGCGGCCCGCTCCCGGGCAGCGGGCGCTTCGGCTTCCCGCTGGGCGCGCTGGGCGGCGTCTTCGCTCAGCCGGCGCTCGGTTTCCGCCCGCTGCGACGCGGCACGCGCCGCATTGCCGGGGGCCGCGGCATCGCGCTCCTGCTTCTTCTGCGCGGCCTCGGTGTTGCGGTCGTCGGCGGCACTGGTCGCGGCGCGCTGGCGGGCGCTTTCTTCGGAGCGCAGTGCGGTCTGGCGCTGCTCTTCGAGCCGGGCCAGCCGCTCCTCTTCCTTGCGGGCCCGGTCGCCGTCGCGTACCGCGACTTCCTGCTTGCGCAACGCCGAAATGCGGGGCCGGAACTCGGCTCGCGCATCGGTCAGGCAATCGTTGACGGCGAACCTGCGATAGCAGCCCGCTTCCGCCTGGGCCAGTGCGGCCTGCGTGGCGCTGCGCTGGCGCTCGATCTCGGCCAGCCGGGTACTGCTTTCCTCGGCGGTGATCGGCTCCGCGCGGGGCCGCTCCTGGGCCAGGACCGGTCCGCAGGCGAGTGCGAGAAGGAGGATCGACGAATGCTTCATGGCGGTTCAGGTGATGCGGGTGTCGACCACCCGGCGCTCCAGCGCCAGGAATTCGGCCGACTGCATCTCGGTGAGGCGCGAGACGGTGCGCGGGAACTCGTGGGCCAGCGGGCCTTCGGTGTAGAGCGCTTCCGGCGGCACGGCGGCGGACAGGATGAACTTCACCCGGCGATCGTAGAGCACATCCACCAGCCAGGTGAAGCGCCGCGCCTCGGACGCCATGCGCACCGGCATGTGCGGCACGTTGCTGAGCAGCACTGTGTGGAACTGGGTGGCGATCTCCAGGTAGTCGTTCTGCGAGCGCGGGCCGCCGCAGAGCGTGGCGAAGTCGAACCACACCACGCCCCCGGCGCGGCGCTTGGCCTTGATCTGCCGCGCCTCGATCGTCATCACCGGGTCTTCGTCCTTCGCCTCGGCGATGCGGTCGAAGGCCTGGTTCATCTCGGCATCGGTCTCCGGGCCGAGCGGCGTCAGGTAGAGCCGGAGGTGCTCCAGCGTGCGTCCCCGGTAGTCGGTACCGTTGTCGACGTTGACCACCTCCAGCCGCTCGTTGAGCAGCGCGATGGCCGGCAGGATGCGGTCGCGGTGCAGGCCGCCGGGGTACAGGTCGTCGGGCTTGAAGTTGGAGGTGGTGACGAAGCCGACGCCGTTCTCGAACAACGACACCAGCAACCGGTGCAGCACCATCGCATCGGTGATGTCGGCCACGTGGAATTCGTCGAAGCAGATGAGCCGGTAGCGCTCGGACATCTGCCGGCCCAGCACGTCGAGCGGGTTGACCGTGCCCTGCAGGTGCCCTAGTTCGCGGTGCACCTCGCGCATGAACTCGTGGAAGTGCAGCCGCGCCTTGCGTTCGATCGGCACCGCGTTGAAGAAGCAGTCCATCAGGAAGCTCTTGCCGCGTCCCACGCCGCCGTACATGTAGACGCCCTTGGGGATCGGCGGCCGGCCCAGCAGGCGGCGCAGCGCGCTCGAACGCTTCTCCTTGTACGCCGACCAGTCGTCGGCGCAGCGCTGCAGCGCCTCGACCGCGCGCAACTGCGCCGGGTCGCTCTGGAAACCGCGGGCGGTCAATTCGGCCTGGTAGGCCTCGCGAACATTCATGCTGCAGGATTTCCGTGCGGGGTGGCGGGCCGCGGCTTCAGCGATCCGGGCAGCACGATGCCGCGGATTGCTACCATTTAAATAGCAAGAAGCCGTTGATAAACAACGGCTTCAGGCACTTTTCGCTTACAGGATCAGAAGTTCAGCGTGCGCTTGTCGACCGCCAGCGCGGCTTCCTTCGTGGCTTCCGACAGCGACGGATGGGCATGGCAGATGCGGGCGATGTCTTCCGCGCTCGCCTTGAACTCCATCGCCACGACGGCTTCGGAGATCAGTTCGCTGGCCTGCGGGCCGACGATGTGCACGCCCAGGATCTCGTCGGTCGTCGCATCGGCGATGAACTTGACGAAACCGGTCGTGTCGCCCAGCGCCCGCGCCCGGCCGTTGGCCAGGAACGGGAACGAGCCCGCCTTGTAGGCGACACCCTCGGCCTTGAGCTGTTCTTCGGTCTTGCCGACCCACGCGATCTCGGGGCTGGTGTAGATCACCCAGGGGATCGTGTTGAAGTTGACGTGGCCGTGCTGGCCGGCCATGCGCTCGGCGACAGCCACGCCCTCTTCCTCGGCCTTGTGCGCCAGCATCGGGCCGCGCACCACGTCGCCGATCGCCCAGACTCCGGGCAGGTTGGTCCTGCACTCGTCGTCCACCACGATCGCGCCGCGCTCATCGAGCTTCAGGCCGACGGCTTCGCCGTTCAGGCCGACGGTGTTGGGCACGCGGCCGATAGAGACGATCAGCTTGTCGGCCTGCAGCGTCTGCGCCTCGCCCTTGGCGTCGGTGTAGGCGATGGAGACGCCCGCGTCGGACGTCTTGATCTCTCCGACCTTCACGCCCAGGTTGATCTTCAGGCCCTGCTTGTCGAAAGCCTTCTTGGCTTCCTTGGCCACCTGCTGGTCGACCGCGCCGAGGAACGTGGGCAGGCCTTCCAGGATGGTCACGTCGGCACCCAGGCGGCGCCAGACCGAGCCCATCTCCAGGCCGATCACGCCGGAGCCGATCAGGGCCAGCGTCTTGGGCACCGCGCCCAGTCGCAGCGCGCCGTCGTTCGACAGAACGTTGACCTCGTCGAACGGCGTGCCGGGCAGCGCGCGTGCGTTGGAGCCGGTGGCGATGACGACCTGCTTGGCCGACAGCGTCTCTTCCTTGGCGCCCGAGACCTGGATCTCGTAGCCGCCGTCGGCCGCCTTCGCGAACGAACCGCGGCCGTGGAAGAAGCTGATCTTGTTCTTCTTGAACAGGTACAGGATGCCGTCGTTGTTCTGCTTGACGACGGTGTCCTTGCGGCCCAACAGCGTCGGCAGGTCGAGCTCGACGCCCGAGACCTTCACGCCGTGCTCGGCCAGGTGCTTGTGCGAGAACTCGAAATGCTCGGACGACTGCAGCAGCGCCTTGGACGGGATGCAGCCGACGTTGGTGCAGGTGCCGCCGGGCGCGGGGCCGCCCTTGTCGTTCTTCCATTCGTCGATGGCCGCGACCTTGAAGCCGAGCTGGGCCGCGCGGATGGCCGCGATATAGCCGCCAGGGCCGCCGCCGATGACGATGACGTCGAATTGTTGGGACATGTGGATTCTTTCAATAAAGGGCACCGACGGCGCCCGTATCGACCGCTTCGTCATCCGCGGCAAGCGCAGCGAAGCCCGTTCGAGAACACCGCGGAACCGGCTTTGCCGGGCCGCTGGTGTTGCCCCCTGCAAGGGGGTTGGCGAAGCGACACGAAGTGGCGCGAAGCCTGGGGGTTAGTTAGATATCAAACAGCAGACGCGACGGATCTTCCAGCGCATCCTTCATCGCGACCAGGCCCAGCACGGCTTCGCGGCCGTCGATGATGCGGTGGTCGTACGAAAGCGCGAAGTAGTTCATCGGGCGGACGACGATCTGGCCGTTCTCCACCACCGCGCGGTCCTTGGTGGCGTGCACGCCCAGGATGGCCGACTGCGGCGGGTTGATGATCGGGGTCGACAGCATCGAGCCGAAGGTGCCGCCGTTGGAGATGGAGAACGTGCCACCGGTCATGTCGTCGATGCCCAGCTTGCCGTCCTGCGCCTTCTTGCCGAATTCGGCGATCTTCTTCTCGATGTCGGCGAAGCTCATCTGATCGGCGTTGCGCAGGATCGGCACCACCAGGCCGCGCGGCGAACCGACGGCGATGCCGATGTCGAAGTAGCCGTGGTAGACGATGTCGTTGCCGTCGACCGAGGCGTTGATCACCGGGTACTTCTTCAGCGCGTGCACAGCGGCCTTGACGAAGAAGCTCATGAAGCCGAGCTTGACGCCGTGCTCCTTGGTGAAGCTGTCCTGGAAACGCTTGCGCATGTCCATCACCGGCGCCATGTTGATCTCGTTGAACGTGGTCAGGATGGCGTTGGTGGATTGCGACTGCAGCAGGCGCTCGGCGATGCGGGCGCGCAGGCGGCTCATCGGCACGCGCTGCTCGGGACGCTCGCCCAACTGTGCGAAGTTCGGGCCCGACGGTGCCGCCACGGCGGCCAGCGGCGCCTTGGCGGGTGCCGGCGCGGCGGCAGCGGGCTTGGGTGCGGCCACGGCCGACAGCACGTCGCCCTTGGTGACGCGGCCGTCGCGGCCGGAGCCGGCCACATCGCCGGTCTTCAGGTTGTTGTCGGCCAGCAGCTTGGCGGCGGCGGGCATCGCCACGTCGGCCTTGCTGCCACCGGTGGAGGCGGCTGCGGCGGCGGCCGGCGCAGGAGCCGGCGCGGCGGCTGGAGGGGCAGCGGCGGGCGCGGCGGCCGGTGCCGGGGCGCTGGCGGTGGCCGAGGTGTCGATCTTGGCGATGACCTGCGCGGTCACGACGGTGCCGCCATCGGCGACCACCAGCTCGGTCAGCACGCCGGCCGACGGTGCGGGCACTTCCAGCACCACCTTGTCGGTTTCGATCTCGATCAGGATCTCGTCGGCCGCGACGGCGTCGCCGACCTTCTTCTTCCACTGCAGCATGGTGGCTTCCGCCACGGATTCGGACAACTCGGGGACTTTGACTTCTACGATGGCCATGGGGTACTTCTTTCGATATGTCGGGAAAACAGAAGGGCGCGACCGCCCTTCCCTCTGGATCTGACGTTCTTACTTCGAGAGCACGAAGCCCTTGAGCTTGCCGAACGCACCTTCGACCAGTGCCTTCTGCTGCTCCTGGTGCAGGTGCGAGTAACCCACGGCCGGCGAAGCGGATGCCGCGCGACCGGAGTAGCCGAGCTTCTGGCCGTCGGCCATGTTCTCGTGGATGTAGTGCTGCACGAAGAACCAGGCGCCCTGGTTCTGCGGCTCGTCCTGGCACCACACGATGTCGGTCACGTTGGGGTACTTCTTCAGCTCGGTGGCGAAGGCCTTGTGCGGGAACGGATAGAGCTGCTCGACCCGCAGGATGACGGTGTCGTCGGCGCCCTTCTCTTCCCGCTTCTTGGCCAGGTCGTAGTAGACCTTGCCCGAGCAGGCGATCACACGCTTGACCTTGTCGGCCTTCAGTTCCTTGCTCTCGGCGATCACGGTGCGGAAGCCGCCTTCGGTGAACTCGGAGATCGGCGAGGTCGCGTCCTTGTTCCGAAGCAGCGACTTCGGCGTCATGATGATCAGCGGCTTGCGCAGGTTGCGCACCATCTGGCGGCGCAGCACGTGGAAGATCTGGCTGGCCGTGGTGGGCTGGACCACCTGCATGTTGGTGTCGGCCGACAGCTGCATGAAGCGCTCGAGGCGCGCCGAGCTGTGCTCGGGGCCCTGGCCTTCGTAGCCGTGCGGCAGCATCAGCGTCAGGCCGTTGACGCGGCCCCACTTCACTTCGCCGGAGGCGATGAACTGGTCGATCACCACCTGCGCGCCGTTGGCGAAATCGCCGAACTGGGCTTCCCAGATCACCAGGGTGTTGGGGTCGTTCGATGCGTAGCCGTATTCGAAGCCCAGCACCGCCTCTTCGGACAGGATCGAGTCGATGACGACGAAGGGAGCCTGGTTCTCGGCGATGTTCTGCAGCGGGGTGTAGGTGCCCTCGTCGAACTTCTCGCGCTTCTGGTCGTGGATCACCGAATGGCGGTGGGTGAAGGTTCCGCGGCCGCAGTCCTCGCCCGACAGTCGCACCGGGTAGCCGCTGGCCACCAGCGACGCGTAGGCCATGGTTTCACCCATGCCCCAGTCGACGTTGATCTCGCCACGGCCCATCGCCGCGCGGTCGTCGTAGACCTTCTTGACCAGCTGGTGCGGGGTGACGGATTCGGGAATCGTCGTCACACGCTCGGCAAGGCGCTTCCACTCGGACATCGGGATCGCGGTGTCGCCGGCGTCGGTCCACTTCTTGCCCAGGTACGGGCTCCAATCGACCGCGTACTTGCCCTTGAAGTTGGTGAGCACCGGATCGACCGTGTGCTTGCCCGCTTCCATCGCGGCG
The DNA here is from genome assembly GCF_001421705.1 of Xylophilus sp. Leaf220. Lineage (GTDB taxonomy): Bacteria > Pseudomonadota > Gammaproteobacteria > Burkholderiales > Burkholderiaceae_C > Xylophilus. Next base: position 419,373 of record NZ_LMKO01000012.1, read on the forward strand.
CGGAACGCCTTGAACATGTCGTCGCCGAGCGTCTCGCCCAGGCCCTGCGTGGCCAGCTTGTCGGCGTAGAGCTTGCGCGTGCCGGGGTGGGCCGCGATCTTCTTGTACATCAGCGGCTGGGTGAGCGACGGGGTGTCCTGCTCGTTGTGGCCCAGCTTGCGGAAGCAGATGATGTCGACGACGACGTCCTTCTGGAACTCCATCCGGAACTCGAGCGCCAGTTGCGTCGCCAGCACCACGGCTTCGGGGTCGTCGCCGTTGACGTGCAGCACCGGCGATTCGATCATCTTGACCACGTCGGTGCAGTACAGCGTCGAGCGGCTGTCGCGCGGGTCGCTGGTGGTGAAACCGATCTGGTTGTTGATCACGATGTGCACCGTGCCGCCCGTGTGGTAGCCACGGGTCTCGGCCAGCGCCAGCGTTTCCATGATGACGCCCTGGCCCGCGAAGGCGGCGTCGCCGTGCACCAGCACCGGCAGCACCTGCTTGCCCTGCGGATCGCCGCGGCGGTCCATCCGGGCACGCACCGAGCCTTCGACGACCGGGTTCACGATTTCCAGGTGCGACGGGTTGAACGCCAGGCTCAGGTGCACTGGACCGCCGGGGGTGTTCACGTCGGAACTGAAGCCCTGGTGGTACTTCACGTCGCCGCTCGGCAGGTCTTCCGGCGCGGTGTGGTCGAACTCGGCGAACAGGTCGGCCGGCAGCTTGCCGAGCGAGTTCACCAACACGTTCAGGCGGCCGCGGTGGGCCATGCCGATCACGATTTCCTGCACGCCCTTGGCGCCGGCTTCCTGGATCAGCGCGTCCATCGAGGCGATGAAGCTCTCGCCGCCTTCGAGCGAGAAGCGCTTCTGGCCGACGTACTTGGTGTGGAGGAAGCGCTCCAGGCCTTCGGCCGCGGTCAGGCGGTCGAGGATGTGCTTCTTCTGGTCGTTGTTGAAGCTCGGCTTGGTGCGGATGCCTTCGAGCTTTTGCTGCCACCAGCGCTTCTGCACGTGGTCGGTGGTGTACATGTACTCGGCGCCGATGGTGCCGCAGTAGGTTTCCTTCAGCGCGTTCATCAGCTCGCGCAGAGGCATCGTGTCCTTGCCGAAGAAGGTGTTGCTCGTGTTGAACACCGTCTCCTGGTCGGCGTCGGTGAAGCCGTAGAACGGCAGCTCGAGCTCGGGGATGTTCTCGCGCTCGGTGCGCTTGAGCGGATCCAGGTCGGCCCAGCGTACACCGACGTTGCGGTAGGCGGCGATCAGCTGCTGGACGGCGGTGCGCTTGCGGCCCAGTTCCGAATCGGCGCTGGCGACCACGACCTTGGTCTGGCCCTGCTTGGCACGTTCTGCGAAGGCGTTGACGACCGGCAGGTGGGGCACGTCGCGGGCATCGCTGCCGTCGGTGGCCGGCACGTGCTGGAGGGCGTCGAAATATTCACGCCAGTTGTCCGGGACGCTGCCGGGATTCTCCAGGTAGTTTTCATACATCTCCTCCACGTAGGGCGCGTTGCCGCCGAAGAGGTAGGTGTTGCCCTGGTAGGCGTCGTATAGAGACGTGGTCTCGCTCATGTGTGCGCTACTTTCGTTTCCCTTGGGAAAACATTAGCTGGTTTGGAAAACCTTCCGCGACACGGCTGAACCGGTTGGCGGATGCGACTGTGGCTGTGGAAGGGGCCGAGTACAACGTGCGATTGTGCCATCTAAAAAAATCCCGCAGGGGGCCGGTTCGAAACCGACCCCGATGCGGGATTCTTGGACGGGGCCACGGCGAGCGGCGATTCGCCGCCGCAACCCCGAGGCGATGGCAGCCCGGTCGGCGATCGACCGGGCGGCGTGCCTCATGCCATTACAGCGGCGTGCGCTTGCCGTCCTTGTAGTTGTACAAGGTGCTGGCCGGGTTCTTCAGCTCGCCATTGGGCTCAAAGGCGATCGTGGCGGTCACGCCGCTGTAGTTGGACTTCAGCAGAACCGGGATGTAGACCTTCGGATCCCACGAATTGGCGCGCTTCATCGCGTCGGCGAGCAGCATCGTGGCGTCGTAGGTATACGGGCTGTAGATCTGGAACTGGCCGGGGAACTTGGCGTCGTAGCGCTTCTTCCAGGCTTCGCCGCCCGGCATCTTGGCGAGCGACGAGCCGCCTTCCGCGCAGACCACGTTGCCCAGCGTCTTCGCGCCGCCGGAGAGGCGGGCCAGCTCGGCGGTACAGATGCCGTCGCCGCCGAAGAACTTGACGTTCGACATGCCGAGCTGCTCCAGCTGGCGCAGCATCGGGCCGCCCTGCGGGTCCATGCCGCCGAAGAAGATGCCGTCCGGCGCCTTGGCCTTGATGGCGGTCAGGATAGCCATGAAATCGGTGGCCTTGTCGGTGGTGAACTGCTCCGCTACGATCTCGGCGCCCTTGTCGGCCGCGGCCTTCTTGAACACCGAGGCGACGCCCTGGCCGTAGGCGGTGCGGTCGTCGATCACCGCGATCTTCTTCAGCTTGAGCGTGTCGGTCGCGTAGAGGGCCAGGGCCGATCCGAGCGCGTTGTCGTTCGAGATGATGCGGAACGAGGTGTTGTAGCCCGGCTTCATCAGCAGCGGGTTGGTCGACGAACCGGTCACGTGCGGGATGCCGCAGTCGTTGTAGACCTTCGATGCCGGCAGCGTGGTGCCCGAATTCAGGTGGCCGATCACGCCGGCGACCTTGGCGTCGCACAGCTTTTGTGCGGCGGCCGTGCCCTGCTTCGGGTCGGCGGCGTCGTCTTCGGCCTGCAGCTCCCACTTGATCTTCTTGCCGTTGATGACGATGTTCTGCGTGTTGAGTTCTTCGACCGCCATGCGCGCGCCGTTCTCGTTGTCGCGGCCGTAGTGGGCCTGAGGGCCCGAAACGGGGCCGACGTGCCCGAGCTTGATCACCTGGGTGTCTTGTGCGAACGAGGTAGCGGCGACTGCGGCCAGCGCAGCGGTCAGGGTCAACTTCAACTTCAGGTGCATATAAAAATCTCCGGTTGGGAAAACATCGAAGCCGATGGGGAATCGATGGGCCGGACGCTACCGCAATTTCCGGGCCCGGACCAGAGGAAACATACGGTGCCGCCGGCGCACGAAATCATGCAGGCCCGCGGCCCGGTCGCGGCTGCAGTGCATCGCGTTCCTGCGCCAGCGCCGCGGAGACGGCGTTGCGCACCGATCCGGCGATTTCTTCCCGCAGCCGGGGCAGCATGAAGCGCGTCTGCTCCAGCACTACCAGGGCGATCGCGTCGCTCAGGCGACCGGCCAGGACGGCATCGACGCGGGCCAGCACCCGCTGGGTGATCTGCTCCTGCAGCGCCTCGGCGATCTCGGGCGGCAGATGCGGCGGGGCGCGGCCCTTGTCCGCATGGAGGCCGGACGGCGCTGCCGCCGGAGCCGGCGCGGGCGGCACGCCGCTCTCGGGGGCGGCGCGGTCGACCACCTCGGTCAGGGTCGGCACGAAACGCGGTGCGGCGGCGGTCGATGGGGTCGTCGGCATGGCTCAGGCTTTCAGCGCCAGGTCGTGGCGGGTAATGGAGTAGCCCCGGTCGGCATAGTGCTTCCAGCGGGCGCGGGCCCCCTTGCGGTCGTCCTCGTCGCCGAGCGACACCACCTCGATCAGCCGCTCGAAACGGCCGAAGCCCTGCGGCACTTCACCGCCCAGGTTGAGCAGCACCTGGTGGTGCGGCGCGGCGTCGGCGGCCTCGGTCAGCAGGATCGGGGAAGCGCGCCGCATCGGCTCGGGATCGGTCGCGCGGCAATGGGCCAGGAAATCGGTGGGCGACAAGCTCCACAGGCCGCGGTCGAGGAGGTCGAGCGCAGCGCCCGGCGCCACGACCACCACCCGCGCACCGCCGCCCGTGGCCTTGCGCAACAACCGGCAGGCGTACGCCAGCTTGTCGGGCGCGTTGAAGTGAAAGCCGATCTCGGTCATGGCGCAGGCACTCCTGCCGCCCGGCCCGCCACCGTCACGATGCGGCTCGGGCTTTGTTTGCTACTTTTTTCGTAGCTGCAGGCCGTTGCTGGACCTGGGCCAGCAGGTAGTTGAGCAACAAAGGAACCGGCCGTCCAGTGGAGCCCTTGCTACCGCCGCCCTTCCAGGCGCTACCGGCGATGTCCAGATGCGCCCAGGGAAACTTGGCGGTGAAACGCTGCAGGAACTTGGCGGCGGTGATCGCCCCGCCCGCACGGCCGCCGATGTTGGCCACGTCGGCGAACGGCGTCTTCAGGCCCTCGGCGTATTCGTCGTCCAGCGGCAGGCGCCAGCACGGGTCGAGCGCCGCTTCGCCTGCCTGGTGCAGTGCGGCGGCCAGGGCGTCGTCGGCCGAGAACATGCCGCTGCGCACCGCGCCCAGCGCCACCACGCAAGCGCCGGTCAGCGTGGCGATGTCGATCACCGCGCGAGGATTGAAACGCTCCGCATAGGTGAGCGCGTCGCACAGCACCAGACGGCCTTCGGCGTCGGTGTTGAGCACCTCGATCGTCTGGCCGCTCATGCTGGTCACCACGTCGCTCGGCTTGAGGGCGCGGCCGTCGGGCATGTTCTCGCAGGACGGGATCAGGCCCACGACGTTGATCGCGGGCTTCAGCTCGCCCAGGGCCTTGAAGGTGCCGAGCACGCTGGCGGCGCCGCACATGTCGAACTTCATCTCGTCCATTTCGGCGGAAGGCTTGATCGAGATGCCGCCGGTGTCGAAGGTGATGCCCTTGCCGACCAGCACCACCGGCGCGTCGTTCTTGGCCGCGCCGCTGTAGCGCAGCACGATGAACCGCAGTTCTTCTTCCGAGCCCTTGGCGACCGCCATGAAGGAGCCCATGCCCAGCTTGGCGACCTCCCGCGGGCCCAGCACCTCGCACTTCACCTGGGCGGTGACCAGCGTCTTGGCCGCGTCGGCCAGCAAGGCGGGGGTGGCAAAGTTGGCGGGGCGGTTGCCCCACTCCTTGGCGAACTCGACACCGGCGACCGTGGCCCGGGCGCAGTCGAAAGCGGCGCGCACCGCGCCGGCATCGGGCACGGCCAGCGTCAGCTTCTCCAGCTTGCGCGGCTCGGGCTTGGATTTGGTGGTGGTGAAGACGTAGCTGGCATCGGCCGCGGCGGTCGTGGCCGCCTGTACCGCCGCGGCCCCGTCGGGCAACGCCGGCAGCACGACGGTCAGGCGCCGCACCGCATGGGACTTCAATGCGCCGACGGCGGCCACCACCGCCTTGTGCACCGCACGTGCGCTGCCGTCGCCCACACCCGCCACCACCGTGAGCCGCGCCGCGCTGGCCGCATGGCCGTAGAGGGCCAGCACCTTGCCGGTCTTGGGCTCGAAGTCGCCCGCCTTGCGGGCATCGGCGATAGCACGTTCCAGCGCATGGGCGCCCGGCTTGGCGCTTTCGGCCACCAGCAATACCAGTGCGTCGGTCTTTTCCGCGGCGGCGCCTGCGAGGTCCAGGGTCTTGAGTTGGAAGTCCATAATCGATGTTTTCTTTTGGTCTTCCATGTTATTCCATTCCTCCATCCGCAAGGAGCTCGCGCGGAGCTTCGGCGCGACGCTGGTGGTGCTGGCCACGGTGGTGATGACCATCATGCTGATCCGGGTGCTGGGCCAGGCCTCGCGCGGCAGCGTCAACCCGTCCGACGTGCTGCTGGTCATGGGCTACACCGTGCTCGGCCAGCTGCCGACCATCCTGGCGCTGAGCCTCTTCGTCTCCATCGTCGGCACCCTGTCGCGGATGTACCGCGACAGTGAAATGGTGATCTGGCTGTCGGGCGGCCGGGGCCTGGCGAGTTTCCTGCGGCCCCTGCTGCGCTTCTCCTGGCCGGTGCTGGCGCTGATCGCGGCACTAGCCCTGCTGGTCTGGCCCTGGGCCAACACCCAGATCCAGGGCATGAAGGACCGCTACGAGCGCCGCGGCGACATCGACCGGGTGGCGCCGGGCCAGTTCATGGAATCGGCCGGCGGCAACCGCGTGTTCTTCATCGACAAGGACACGCCCGATGCGCAGACGGCCAGCAACGTGTTCATCACCGCGTCGGAGCGGGGCCAGGAAATTGTCACCTCGGCCCGCACTGGCCGTCTGGCGATCCTCAACGACGACCGTTTCGTGGTGCTCAACGACGGCCAGCGGCTCGAGAGCCACGTCGGCAAGCCGGGGCTGAAGATCAGCGAGTTCCGCGAGTTCGCCAACCGGATCGCGACCAATGTGCTGGACGACCAGGAAGAGATACCGGTCAAGCTGCGCAGCACGCTCGACCTGCTGCGGGATCCCACCATCATGAATCAGGCCGAGCTGGCTTGGCGGCTGGGCCTGGCCTTCGCCGGATTCAACTTCGTGGTGATGGCGCTGGCGATCTCGAGCGTCAACCCGCGGGCCGGGCGCAGCGGCAATCTGGTGTTCGCGCTGTTCGCCTTCGTCGTCTACTACAACCTGTTGAACCTTGCGCAGAGCTGGATGGTGGGCGGCAAGCTCAACTTCGTCGGCGTGATCGTGCTGCTGCACGGCGGCGTGCTGGCCGCCAGCGGACTGCTGCTGGCCAAGCGGCACACGCAATGGACCTGGCGCGGCGCCCGCCGCAGCGGAGCCGCCGCATGAAGACGATCCGCCGCTTCCTCTATGCCGAAGTGTTGCGGGCCGTGGCCTTCGTCACGCTGGGCTTTCTGGCGCTGTTCTTCTTCTTCGACTTCGTCGACGAGCTGCGCTACATCGGCCGCAGCGGCAGCGATGGCTACCAGGTGCAGCACGCGCTGCTCTTCGTGTCGCTGTCGATCCCGAGCCACCTCTACGAACTGCTGCCGATCACCGTGCTGATCGGCACCATCTTCGTGATGGCGCGGCTGGCGCAGAGCTCCGAGTACACGATCCTGCGCACCAGCGGCCTGGGGCCGTGGCGGGCGCTGGGCACCCTGCTGTCGCTGGGCATGGTGTTCGTGGTGCTGACGCTGGCGGTGGGCGACTATGCTGCGCCGGCGGGCGAGAAGGCCGCCACGCTGGTCAAGGCGCGCTACCAGGGCAAGCTCACCATCGGCCAGACCGGCGCCTGGCTGCGCGAGAAGCAGGCGACCGGCGACTACTCGGCCAACGTGCGCTCGCTCGGCGCCGACGGCACGATGACCGGCGTGCGCATCTACGGCTTCGACAACCGCGGCTTCGTCTCCAGCATCGTCACGGCCGAGAGCGCGGTCTTCGGGCCGGGCGACCTCTGGACCCTGTACAAGGTCGACCGCAGCGATTTCCATACCGAGGTTGCCAACAAGGCCCGGGTCGACCGCAAGCACCTGGACGAGGCCACCTGGCCGACCCACATCAGCGCCGAGATGGTGGCCGCATCGCTGCTCAAGCCCGACAAGATGCGCACGCTGGACCTGTTCCAGTACATCCGCCACCTCGATTCGAACGGCCAGGCGGCACAGCGCTACGAGATCGAGTTCTGGCGCAAGGTGTTCTATCCGATCTCCTGCCTGGTGATGGTGGTGCTGGCACTGCCCTTCGCCTACCTGCATTTCCGCTCGGGCGGCATCGCCACCTATGTGTTCGGCGGCGTATTGGCCGGCGTGAGCTTCTTCCTGCTGAACAACGTGTTCGGCTACATCGGCAATCTGCAGAACTGGATGCCGTGGCTCACCGCCGCGGCGCCCGGGATGATCTACACCGTGCTCTCCCTGGGCGCCTTCAGCTGGCTGGTACTCCGAAGATGACGCAAGACCCGACGACCGCCGTGGTGCTTTTCGGCCATGGCTCCCGCGACCCGCTGTGGCGCAAGCCGATCGAGGCGGTGGCCGAGCGGATGCGGACCGATGCGCCGGCGGTGCCGGTGGCCTGCGCCTACCTGGAGCTGACCGAGCCGGCATTGCCCGAGACCGTCGAGTCTCTCGCGGCCCGAGGCGCCCGCACGATCCGCATCGTGCCGATGTTCCTGGGCGTCGGCCGCCACGCCCGGGAAGACCTGCCGGCTCTCGTGCAGGATCTGCGTGCGCAGCATCCGGCCATCGCGTTCGACCTGAAGCCCTCCATCGGCGAGCATCCCGCGATGCTGGCGCTGATGGCCGATATCGCCGCGGGCCGTTGACGGCGCCCGGCCGGCAGCCCGACCGCATAATGCGGCAGCTTTTCCGAGACCTGTCCGCATGAACCTCCACCAGTTCCGCTTCGTCCAGGAGGCCGTGCGCCGGAACCTGAACCTCACCGAGGCCGCCAAGGCGCTCCACACCTCGCAACCCGGCGTGTCGAAGGCGATCATCGAGCTGGAGGAAGAGCTGGGCGTCGAGATCTTCGCCCGCCACGGCAAGCGGCTCAAGCGCGTCACCGAGCCCGGCGAGCATGTGCTCAAAAGCATCGAACTGATCATGCGTGAGGTGGGCAACCTGCGCCGCATCGGCGAGCAGTTCAGCGCGCAGGATAGCGGCACCCTCTCGATCGCCACCACCCACACCCAGGCCCGCTACGTGCTGCCGGTGCCGGTCGCCAAGCTGCGCACCGCCTACCCCAAGGTCAACGTCAGCCTGCACCAGGGCTCGCCCGACCAGGTGGCGCGCATGGTGCTCGACGAGATCGCCGAGATCGGCATCGCCACCGAGTCGCTGGCCGACTACGGCGACCTGGTCACCCTGCCCTGCTACGAATGGCAGCATGTGCTGGTGGTGCCGGTGGGCCATCCGCTGGCGCAGATCGAGCGGCTGACGCTGGAGGACGTGGCGGCCGAGCCGATCATCACCTACCACCCGTCCTTCACCGGCCGCACCCGCATCGACCAGGCCTTCGCCGCCCGCAAGCTGGCGCCGCGCATCGCGCTGGAGGCGATCGATTCCGACGTGATCAAGACCTACGTGCGTCTGGGGCTCGGCGTAGGCATCGTGGCCGAGATGGCGGTGCGGGACGATTCCAACGCCGACCTGGTGGTGCGCCCGCTGGGCCACCTGTTCGGCAGCAACCTGGCGCGCGTCGCCTTCAAGCGCAGCGCCTACCTGCGCAACTTCGTGCTGGAATTCGCCGAACTGCTCAGCGACCGGCTCAACCGCGACCTGATCGCCAAGGCGCTCTCGGGCCGCTTCGACGACTACGACCTGTGACCCTGCCCATGTCCGCCTCCGCCACCCGGTCTCCCGCCTCCCCTGCCCGCACGCCCCCGGTGCAGACCAAGCTGCCGCGCGTCGGCACCACCATCTTCACCGTCATGTCGGCCCTGGCCGCCGAGACCGGCGCGGTGAACCTCGGCCAGGGCTTTCCCGATTTCGAATGCGATCCGCGGCTGGTCGACGCGGTGGCTGCCGCGATGCGCGCCGGTGCCAACCAGTACCCGCCGATGGCCGGCCTGCCGGTGTTGCGCGACGCCATCGTCGAGAAGATCGAGGCGCTGCACGGATACCGCTACAGCGCGGCCGACGAGATCACCGTCACCGCCGGCGCGACGCAGGGGATCATCACCGCCATCCTGGCCGTCGTCCGCCCCGGCGACGAGGTGGTGGTGCTGGAGCCCTGCTACGACAGCTACGTGCCCAACATCGAACTGGCGGGCGGCACGGTGGTGCGGGTGCCGCTGGTGCCCGGCAGCTTCCGGCCCGATTTCGCGCGAATCGCGGCGGCGCTGACGCCGCGCACCCGCGCGATCATCGTCAACTCGCCCCACAACCCCAGCGCCACCGTCTGGACACGCGAGGACATGCTGCGCCTGGAGGCCCTGCTGGCGCCGACCGACGTGCTGCTGATCAGCGACGAGGTCTACGAGCACATGGTGTTCGACGGCGAGCACCAGAGCGCGTCGCGGTTCCCGGGCCTGGCGGCGCGGGCCTTCGTGGTGTCGAGCTTCGGCAAGACCTTCCACGTCACCGGCTGGAAGATCGGCTACGTTGCGGCGCCCATGGCGCTGACGGCCGAGTTCCGCAAGGTGCACCAGTTCAACGTGTTCACCGTCAACACGCCGATGCAGCAGGGCATCGCCGACTACTTGGCCGATCCGCAGCCGTACCTGCAGTTGCCGGCCTTCTACCGCGCCAAGCGCGACCTGTTCCGCGCGGGGCTGGAAGGCTCCCGGCTGCGCCTGCTTCCGAGCGAAGGCAGTTATTTCCAGTGCGTGGACATCTCTGCTGTCAGCGATTTGTCCGAAGCCGATTTCTGCCAGTGGCTGGCGCGCACCCACGGCGTCGCGGCGATTCCGCTTTCAGCGTTCTATGGCGACGGCTTCGACCAGCATGTGGTGCGCTTCTGCTTCGCCAAGCGCGACGAGACGCTGCACGCGGCCCTGGAGCGGCTGCGCAAGCTCTGACCCGACTGCGCGGGCCATCCGGGCCCACCGAAGCAAAAAGGCCGTGGAACCTGCGTTCCACGGCCTTTTTTGCGGCGCCCCTCGGGGCACACGCCGCTCAACCGCCCTTGCTGGGACGCTTGCCGGGGTTCTTCTTGCTACGCGTCGCCTTGCCACGCTCGAGGCTGACCTTCTGGCCGCGGCCGGCGGTCTGCAGCGACATGCCGGGCAGTGCCGGCAGTGGAGGGGTTGCCTTGCGGTCCGCTTCGGTGACGATCTTGTTACCCATGAAAACTCCTGGTTGATTGTTGGATGGCAAACCCGGAATTAGGCCACACAAATGCGGCGGTTCCGGGGCGTGCTCCGATAAGCATTGCAGCCGGCCTGCACGGCCGGCACGCGCCTTACTGCAGGAAGGCCGGCTTGGCGTAGCCGGCGAAGTTCTTGTCCACCGTGGCCTTGAACTCGGGCGAGCGGTAGGCGTCGACGATGGCCTTGGCCCACGGTGCGTCCTTGTCCGCCCGCTTGACCGCCACGACGTTCAGGTAATGGTCGGGCGTCTTCTCCAGCGCCACCGCTTCCGACAGCTTCAGACCCGACGAGATCGCGAAGTTGCCGTTGATGATCGCGTACTCGGTATCGCCGATCGAGCGCGGCAGCTGCGCGGCCTCCAGCGGGATGAACTTCAGCTTGCGCGGGTTCTCGGCCAGGTCCTTCTCCGATGCGCGCAGCGCGTCGATGCCGGGCTTGAGCGTCACCAGCTGGTTCTGCTGCAGCAACACCAGCGCACGGGCCAGGTTGCTCGGGTCGTTCGGCAGCGTGACGCGGTCGCCTTCCTTGGCCTCCGCCAAGGATTTGCGGTTCTTGGAGTACACGCCCAGCGGCGCGATCGGGCCCTGCACGATCTCGACGATGTCGAGCTTCTGGTCGGCCGCGAACTTCTGCAGGTAGACCCGGTGCTGGAAGAAGTTGGCATCGAGCGAGCCCTGCGCCAGCGCCTGGTTGGGCTGCACGTAGTCGTTGAATTCGACCAGCTTCACCGTGTAGCCCTGCTTCTGCAGGATCGGCACGATGCCTTGCTTCAGCTGATCCATGTTGGAGCCGGCGGTAGCGCCGATGGTCAGGTTCTTCTTGTCGGCCTGCGCGTGGGCCCCGATGGCGGCGGCGCCCAGGGTGGCGGCGACCAGGGCGGTCAGCAGGCGGCGTTGGATCGAAATCATGGTTGTGCTCCTCGGATGAAAAATCGGTTCTTTGTTCTGTTCTGTCGTCTGCGCCGTGTCAGCGCTTGTCGAGCCGGCGCGCCAGCGTGTTGCCGGTGACCTGGAGGATCTGCACCAGCACCACCAGCAGCGCCACGGTGAGCACCATCACGTCGGTCTGGAAGCGGTAGTAGCCGTAGCGGATCGCCAGGTCGCCGATGCCGCCGCCGCCCACCACGCCGGCCACCGCCGAGTAAGAGAGAAAGCTCACCGCCAGGACCGTCAGCGCCAGCACCAGGCCCGAGCGGGCCTCGACCAGCAGCACCCGCCAGACGATCTGCAGTTCGGTCGCGCCCATCGCATGGGCCGCCTCGATCACGCCGCGCGGCACTTCGCGCAGGCACTGGTCGACCAGGCGGGCGAAGTACGGAATCGCGGCGAAGGACAGCGGCACCGCCGCGGCCAGCGGCCCGATGGAGGTGCCGGCGATGGTGCGGGTGAAAGGCACCAGCGCCACCAGCAGGATGATGAACGGAAACGAGCGCACCACGTTCACGATCCAGTTCAGCACCAGGAAGGCCGGCTTGTTGTCGAGCGACTGGCCCGGCCCCAGCAGGAACAGCAGCACGCCCAGCGGCCCGCCGAGCACGATGGCGGCGGTCAGGCCGATGGCCAGCATCACGAAGGTCTGGCCGGCGGCCATCCACAGCTCGGGCAGGATGGCGAGGATGTTGTCGCTCATTGCACCGCCTCCACCTGGCGCGCGGCGGCGGAAGCCGCATCGGCACGGGTAGGCGCCGCAGCAGCAGTGGCCGCTTCCTCGGCCTCGATCCGGGTCAGCAGCGCGTGGCGGCGCTCCAGCCTGGCCAACTCCTGACCCAGCGCACTGGTGCGGGTGGCGGTGGCGTCGCCCAGGGCGAACTCCTCCACCAGCTCGCCCTTCTCCAGCACCGCCACGTGGCGGCAGATGTTCTGCACCACTGACAGCTCGTGCGTCACGATGACGATGGTCACGCCCAGGCGAAGGTTGATCTCGGCCAGCGTCTGCAGCACCGAGCGGGTGGTTTCGGTGTCGAGCGCCGAAGTGGGTTCGTCGCACAGCAGCACCTGCGGCCGGGGCGCCAGCGCCCGGGCGATCGCCACCCGCTGCTTCTGCCCGCCCGAGAGCTGCGCCGGGTAGCTGTCGATCTTCTCGGCCAGGCCCACCACATCGAGGCATTCCCGCACCCGCTGGGCGATGGCCTTCCTGTCGTGGTTGCCGTGGATCTTCAGCGGGAAGGCCACGTTGTCGAACACGCTGGCGTTCTGCAGCAGGTTGAACTGCTGGAAGATCATGCCGATCGTCTGGCGCGTGTCGCGCAACTGGGTCTTGGTGAGCGCGGTGAGGTCGCGGCCGTCGACCAGCACCCGGCCGCGGTCGGGCCGCTCCAGCAGGTTGATCAGGCGCAGCAGCGTGGATTTGCCGGCGCCGCTCTTGCCGATCAGGCCGTAGATGTCGCCGGTGGCGATCTCGAGCGAGACCTGCTTGACCGCGTCGAACACGGTGCCGTCGGGCAGGTGGAAAGTCTTGCCGACGCCGTCAAGGCGGATGACCGGCGGGGGCGACGCGAGCGCTGCGGAAGATGAACTCATTGCGTAGAAAACCGGCACCCCTTGCGGGTCGGCATGGTCGGAAGGCGGGCCGGAACCGGCGAAGGCGCGATTATCGTGGCCCGGTCAAAAATGAAGAACGATGAAAAAATCGTAATCTTATGCAGTCAGGGCATAAGCAACTGCTTCGGTGGTCGGAATGCCTACACATGCCTGCGCACGCCCGGTGCCGTCAGATCGACCGGCGGCTGCGCGTCGGCCCGGGCGTGCAGCGTCTCGATGATGCCGCAGCGCCCGCCGTGGCCGCTGCAGCGGTCGCGCAAGGCCGCCAGGTCCTGCTCCAGCGCCTGCAGTTCCTGCAACCGCTCCTGCACGTGGCCCAGGTGGGCGGTCAGCGCCTCGCTCGCACGGGCGCAGTCGGCCGGGTCGTCCAGGTCGAGCGCCAGCAATGTCCGCACCTCGACCAGCGACATGTCCATCGCCCGGCACAGCCGGATGAAACGCAGCCGGTGGACCTCGTCGTCGGTGTAGAGCCGGTACTGGTTGCCTTCGCGGGCCTGCGCCTGCAGCAGCGCTTCCTTCTCGTAATAGCGGATCGTGGCGGCAGGAACGCCCGACAGGCGCGCGGCTTCGCCGATTCGGTGGCGGGGGCTTTCTGCCGGCATGGGTTGACCTTCGAGTGGCTTCAAGGTTTTCAATGATCGCATGGCAGGGTTCCACTGCCACGCTCTTTCAGGATTTCCATGGCCGACCGCAACACTCCGCACGATCACCACCCCGGTGGATCCCACCCGCATCCCGCGGCCCCATCAGCAGGCGCCGCACCGGTGCGAGCCCCGGGCGCCCCCCGCATCGCCGTCTCCTGCTGCGGCGGCGGATGCGGCACGGCAGCCGCTGCCGCTCCCGAGCCTGCGGACGCCAACAGCTCCCACGACGGCCACGACCATGGAAGCGCCGGCGACCACGCCGGCCACGACCACGGGGCGCTGCCCGGCTGGGGCCGCATCGGCGCGGCGCTGGTGGTGGCGCTGGGATCGGAACTGCTGAACCTGCTGGGGCCCGACACCACCGCCTGGCGCATCGCCGGCATGGCACTGGCCGCCGTCGCCATCGGCTTGGCCGGGCTGGGCATCTACCGCAGCGGCCTGCGCTCGTTGTTGCGCGGCCAGTTGGGCATCAGCGCCCTGATGGCGGTGGCGGTGACCGGCGCCTTCCTGATCGGCCAGTGGCCCGAAGCCGCGATGGTGATGGCGCTCTACGCCCTGGCCGAGCGGATCGAGGAGCGCGCCGCCGACCGCGCCCGCAACGCCATCGGCGCCCTGCTGGCGCTGAGCCCCGACGAGGCCGAGATCCGCCAGCCCGACGGCGGCTGGCGCATAGTGCCGGCGGACAGCGTGGTGCTGGGCGCGGTGATGCGCATCCGCCCCGGCGGCCGCATCCCGCTCGACGGCACGGTGACCGCCGGCCGTGGCGCGGTGGACGAATCGAGCGTCACCGGCGAGAGCCTGGCGGTCGACAAGGCGCCCGGCGACCCGCTCTACGCCGGCACCCTCAACGCCCAGGCGGCGCTGGAAGCCACCGTCACCTCGGTCGCCGGTGCCACCACGCTCGACCGCATCATCCGCGCGGTGGAAGAGGCCCAGGCCAGCCGCGCCCCCACCCAGCGCTTCGTCGACCGCTTCGCCGCCGTCTACACGCCGGCCGTCTTCGTGATGGCGGTGGCCGTCGCGATCGGCGCGCCGCTGCTGCTGGGCTGGGGCTGGCTCGACGCCATCTACCGCGCGCTGGTGCTGCTGGTGATCGCCTGCCCCTGCGCCCTGGTGCTGGCCACGCCGGTGACGGTGGTGAGCGCGCTGGCGGCCGCGGCCCGCCGGGGCATTCTCGTCAAGGGCGGCAAGGGTCTGGAGGAGGCGCGCGGCATCCGCGCGGTGGCCTTCGACAAGACCGGCACGGTCACCGCCGGCCGGCCAGTGCTGGTGGCGCAGCAGACCTTCGGCAGCGACGCGGCGACCGACGTGGCCGCGGCGCTGGCCGGCCGGTCCGACCACCCGGTGTCCCGCGCCATCGCCGCCGGCCTGCACGCTGCCGACGCGCACGTGCCGCAGGACGCCACGGCCGACGACTTCGAGGCCCTGCCCGGCCGCGGCGTGCAGGGCCGGTTGGGCGGCCAGACCTGGCGCATGGGCAACCGCCGCCTGATGCAGGAGAACGGCGTCTGGAACGCATCCGTCGCCCAGGCCGTCGCATTGCACGAATCGCAGGGCCGCAGCGTGACGCTGCTGGCCGATAGCGACGCGGTGCGCGCCCTCTTCGCCGTGGCCGACACCCTGCGCCCCGAGGCCCGCGACGCCGTCGCGCAACTGAAGGCGCTGGGCATCGTGCCGGTCATGCTCACCGGCGACAACGGCGCCGCCGCCCAGGCGGCCGCCGCAGAGGCCGGCATCGACCAGGTGCAGCACAGCCTGCTGCCGCAGGACAAGCTGGCCGCGATCGCCGCCCTGCAGCAGCGCCACGGCATCACCGCGATGGCCGGCGACGGCATCAACGACGCGCCGGCGCTCGCCAAGGCCGACATCGGCTTCGCGATGGGCGGTGCCGGCACCGACGTCGCGATGGAGGTGGCCGACGTGGTCATCATGAACGACGACCTGCGCCGGGTGGCCGAGACGGTGCGCCTCTCGCGCCGTACCCACACCGTGCTGTGGCAGAACATCGCGCTGGCGCTGGGCATCAAGCTCGTGTTCTTCGCGCTGGCGCTGGCCGGGGTGGCAACCATGTGGATGGCCGTTTTCGCCGACATGGGCGCCAGCCTGCTGGTGGTGGCCAACGGGCTGCGCATGCTGCGGCAGGTACCGGTCCCGGTGCCCGACCCCGCGCCGCGTGGGGCCGCAGCCTGAGCCGCCACCGCGCACTGCCTACAATCCGCCTCCGATGATCCGCCGCCTCCTGACCCTGTTGCTCACCTGCACCCTGCTGCTGCAGGCGAGCTGGGCCGCGGCGCATTTCTGCCACGACGAGCTGCCGGCCGGCGTGCAGCCGAGCAGAGTGGCCGCAGCCGGGCCGACCGGCGCGGCCGGCAACGGCAGCGTGCCGGCCGACAGCCACGAGGCCTGCTGCGCGGTGGGCCATGCCTGCCACGGCCTGTCGCACCTGGCCGCGCCGGCCGGCGATGCCTTGCCGGCACCCGACCGGGTCGCCGCCGCGCCGCGCATCGCCCTGGTGCAGTTCCCGCCCGACTGGGCCGGCACCGCCATCGAACGTCCCCGCTGGTCCGCCGCCTGACGGCGGACCGCAACCCCTCATTCCCGTCCCATCTGCCGCCTGGTTGCGGTTCGCCGAAGTCGTCGTTTCCATGACCTTCGGAGAACCCTCATGCCCCTTTTTTCCGGGTGCCGCAGCGCGGCGCCTTTTCTCGGCACGTCGCCCACGGCGGCTGCCCTCCTTCGCGCGCGCTTGCGGGCCTGTCGCGCCATCGCCGCCGCAGCGCTGGCCACGGTATCGCTCGCGGCGTTCGCCCAACCCGCAGCCTCCGGCCTGCGCGGTGCCCTCGACGCCGCCTGGGCGCTGAGCGGCGACGCCCGCAGCCAGCGCGACCGGGGCGACGAGTTCGACGCCCGGAGCCGCGCCGCCCGTGCCACCTTCGCCGGACCGCCCACGGTCGGCATCGGCCAGCGCAGCGACCGGCTCCAGCGCAACGACGGCCGGCGCGACCTCGACGGCGAAGTCGCGGTACCGCTCTGGAACCCCGGAGTGCGCGACGCGACGCGCCGCACGGTCGAGGCCGACCGCACCGCCTACGAAGACGGCGTCGCCGCCGCCCGGCTGCAGTTGGCCGGCGAGTTGCGCGCCCTCGTCGCCGACGTGGCGCTGGCCCGCATCGCCCAGAGCACCGCCGAGCGGCGCAGCGCCCAGGCCGGCGTGCTGGCCGACGACGTGGCCCGCCGGGTGCGGGCGGGCGAATCGGCGCGGGTCGAGAACCTGCAGGCCGAGGCGCTACGCCGCCAGGCTGCGGGCGACGTGGCCGACGCGCAGCGCCAGGTGGCGCCGCTGCTGGCGCGATGGACGGCGTTGACCGCCTTGACCGAGGTGCCGCCGCCCGAGGACGAGCCAGCCCCGGGCAGCGCGCCGGGCACCACCGGCACCGCCACCGGAACGCGCACGAGCAGCCCGAACGACGGCGCTGCAGCGGCAGCAACCCTGCGGCCGCCATCGCCCGGAGCCGATCCGCGCATGCCCATGCCCGCCGACGAGCACCCCGCCCTGCGCGCCGCCCTTGCCCGGCTGCGCGCCGCCCAGGCGCGGCTGGCCCTCACCGACGCCGACCGCCGCGATCCGGTTGAGGTGGCAGTCGGCATGGGCCGCGAGCGGGAGGCGTTCGGCGACCGATCGAAGACGGCCCTGAGCGTCACCCTACGGATCCCCCTGGCGACCGAGAACCGCAACGCCCCCCGACAGGCCGCCGCCCGCGCCGAGTTCGCGCTGGCCGACGCGGCCTACGACGCGACGCTGCGGCAGGTGGCCGCCGAGGTGGCCGCCGCCCGCGACACCCTGGCCGCCAGCGAGCGCGCCGCCGCCGAGGCCGCCGAGCGCGCCCGGCTCAGCGGCGAGGCGCAGGCGCTGATCGCCCGGGCCTACCGCCTGGGCGAAAGCAGCCTGCCCGACCGGCTGCGCGCAGAGAACGAGCAGTACGAGGCCGACCGCGCCCTGGCCCGTGCACAGGCCGACACCCTGCGCGCCCGCGCCCAGCTGCGCCAGTCCCTCGGCCAGCTGCCATGAACATCCTTCCAGGAACCGCCATGTCCACCAATTCAAAGCCCGAAGTGCCTGCAGCCGGCGCGGCACGCCGGCTTCTAGCTATATTTTTCATAGCATTTTTCGCCACGGCGGCCCAGCGGGCCGCAGCGCACGGCGAGGCAGCGCCGCGCAGCCAGCCGGCCGCCCCCATACCGGCGGCCGACGCGGGCAAGACCTCCGGCGGCCCCGGTGCCGTAACCGCGACCGGCGCTCCTGCCGTCCCCGGCGCCGCAGTGTCCACCTTCACCACGCCCGACGGCGCCACGCCACGCGTCTCGGCACGCGGCGAACACCTCGAAATCACCGCCCTGCGCGACCACGGCACGCTGACGCTCTACCTCGACGACTACGCGACCAACACGCCGGTCACCGATGCGCAGGTCATCGTCGAACTGGGCAGCGCCTCGGGCACCGCGGCGCCGCAGCCCGACGGCAGCTACCGCTGGGCCCACGACAGCCTCGACGCCGCGCCGGCCGACACGGTCGTGCGCTTCACCGTGGCCGCCGGCAGCGATGCCGAGCAGATCGAGACCCGCCTGCCCGCCGGAGCCGATGCCGCGGCGCACCGCGACGAAGGCGGCGCCGCGCACCTGCCGCGCAGCGCGTGGATCGGCATCGCCGCCGCGGCCGCCGCGCTGCTGCTGGCCTGCGTTCTGTGGCGCCGTGCGCGCCGCACCGGCCACGCCCTGGCCGCCCCCGCCGGCACCTGAACACCTGACGAAAGTCGACCATGACACGCTTCATCCTCTTCCCCCTTCTCGCGCTCGGCCTGCTGGCCGGCGGCGCCTCTCCGGCCCGGGCCGATGCGGGCCACAGCCACGACGCCGCGCCCTCCATCGCCAACGGCGACGGCCCGCGCCGCCTGCCCGACGGCACGGTGTTCCTGCCCAAGTCCAGCCAGCGACCGCTGCAGCTGCGCACCACGCTGGCCGAGCGCCGGCAACTGCCCCGCACCGTCGAGCTGAACGGCCGCGTCATGGCCGACCCTTCGGCCGGCGGCAAGGTGCAGCCCACCGTGCCGGGCCGGATCGAGGCCAGCCCGCGCGGCCTGCCGCGCCTGGGCCAGGCGGTGGCACGCGGCGAGGTGCTGGCGGTGGTCCGCAGCAGCGCCGCTCCGCTGGAGGCGGCCAACCAGGTCGCCCTGGCCGCCGAGCTGCGTGCCAACCTGGGCGTGGCGCGCAGCCGCGTCGCCCGGCTGGAGCAGCTGGAAGGCACGGTGCCGCAGAAGGACATCGAGGCCGCCCGCGCCGAGGCCGCCGGCCTGGGCCAGCGGCTGGCCGCGGTGGGTGCCGGCGTCGGTGCGCAGGAAACGCTGCGCGCGCCGGTGGCGGGCGTGGTGGCGGCCATCGACGTCGTCGCAGGCCAGGTGGTCGATGCGCGCGACACGCTGTTCGAGATCGTCGACCCGGCCCGCCTGATCGTCGAGGCCCGCGCGTTCGACGCGTCGCTGGCCGCCCGGGTGGCCGGCGCCCAGGTGCTGGCGGTCACAGACACCGGCCCCGGCACGCCTATTCCGCTGGTCTTCAGCGGCGCGGGCCGGATGCTGCGCGAGGGCGCGATCCCGCTGCAGTTCCGCACCGCCGGCAACGCCGAGGTGCCGCTGGCGGTGGGCCAGCCGGTGCGGCTGTCGGTGCAGACGACCGAGCGGGTCGAGGGCTTCGCGCTGCCCGCCTCGGCCCTGGTACGCAGTGCCGCCAACCAGGACACGGTGTGGGTGCAGGCCGCCGCCGAGCATTTCGTGCCGCGCACCGTGCGGCAGGTGCCGCTCGACGGCGCCACCATCGCGGTGCTGGAGGGCCTGCGGCCCGGCGACCGGGTGGTGACTCAGGCCGCGCCCCTGCTCAACCAGGTGAGGTAGGCCCATGTTCGACCGCATCCTGCGGGCCTCTCTGGCCCACCGCCTGTTCGTGCTGCTGGCCGCCGTCGTGCTGATGGCGGCGGGCACCTTCACCCTCGGCCGCATGCCGGTGGACGTGTTCCCCGATCTCAACAAACCCACCGTCACCCTGCAGGCCGAGGTGGGCGGCATGGCCCCCGAAGAGGTCGAGCAGCTCATCACCTTCCCGCTGGAGACCGCCATGGGCGGGCTGCCCGGCGTGGAGGCGGTGCGCTCGGTCTCCAGCGTGGGCCTGGCCTTCGTGTACGTGACCTTCGACTGGAGCACCGACATCTACCGCGCGCGGCAGCTCGTCTCCGAGCGGCTGGCGGTTGTGCGCGAGCAGTTCCCGCCCGGCGTACAGCACGTGGGCATGGGCCCGGTCAGCTCGGTGATGGGCGAGATCATGCTACTGGCCCTGCCGATCGATCCGCAGAAGATCAGCCCGATGGCGGTGCGCGAGGTGGCCGATTTCGTCATCCGGCCCCGGCTGCTGACGCTGCCCGGCGTGGCGCAGGTGGTGCCGATCGGCGGCGATGTGCGCCAGTATCAGGTGCAGCCCGATACCGCCAAGCTGGCCGCGCTGGGCGTGACGCTGGAGCAGGTCTCGTCCGCGCTGCAGGGCTTTTCGGCCAACACCAGCGGCGGCTTCCTGGAGCTGAACGCGCGGGAGTACCTGATCCGCAACATCGGCCGCACCACGCGGCTGGAAGACCTGCAGCGCCTGCCGGTCGCCTGGAAGGGCGAGGCCGGCCGGCAACGGGCGATCCAGCTGTCGCAGGTGGCCGAGGTGGCGTTCGCGCCCGCCATCCGGCGCGGCGACGCGGGCTTCAACGGCCAGCCGGCGGTGGTGCTGGGCGTGCAAAAGCAGCCCGCGGCCGATACGGTCGCCCTCACCCGCAGGATCGAGGCTGCGCTGCAGGAGATGCAGCCGGGCCTGCCGGCCGGCATGGGCACCCCGGTGGTCACCATGCGGCAGGCCAGCTTCATCGAGGCCTCGGTCGGCACGCTGCAGGGCAAGCTGACGACCGCCGCGGTGGTGGTGGCGGTGGTGCTGTACTTCTTCATGCAGAACCTGCGGACCACCGCCATCTCGCTGGTGGCGATACCGCTGTCGCTGCTGGCGACGGTGCTGGTGTTCCGCTGGCTGGGCCTGTCGATCAACACGATGACGCTGGGCGGCCTGACCATCGCGCTGGGCGAATTGGTCGACGACGCGGTGGTGGGCGTGGAGAACATCGTGCGGCGCATGAAGGAGGCGCGACAGAAGGCCGGCGCGCACGGCGAGAAGCCCACCGTCGGCGACACGCTGGCCCTCGTGGCGCGCGCCACGCTGGAGGTGCGCTCGGGCATCGTCTACGCCACCGCGATCACGGTGCTGGTGCTGCTGCCGCTGTTCTTCCTGCCGGGCATCGAGGGCCGGTTGATGCAGCCGCTGGCGGTGGCCTACATCGTGTCGCTGCTGGCGTCGATGGTGGTGTCGGTCACCGTCACGCCGGTGCTGGCCGCCTGGTGGCTGCCGGGGCTGAAGAACCTCGACCACGGCGACACGCGGGTGCAGGCCTGGGTCAAGGCGCGCTATGCCGGCTTGCTGGCGGGCGTGCTGCGCCGGCCCGCCGGCTGGGTGGCCGCGGCCGGCGTCGCGGTGGTGGTGGCGGCGGCCACGGTGCCGCTGTTCCCGACCACCTTTCTGCCGCCGTTCAACGAAGGCACCGCCCTGGTGGGCCTGCGGCTCGACCCCGGCACCACGCTGGCCGAATCGAGCCGCATCGGCGCGCTGGCCGAGCAGGCGGTGCGCGGCGTGCCGGAGGTGGTGCACGTCGGCCGCCGCTCGGGCCGGGCCGAGCTCGACGAGCATGCCGAGGGCGTGCACGTGTCGGAGCTGGACGTGAAGCTGAAGCGCAGCGACCGGTCCCTGGACGCGGTCTACGCCGACATCCGCGCCCGCATCGCCCCGCTGCCGGGCGCCAAGGGCATCGGCCAGCCGATCGGCCACCGGATCGACCACATGCTCTCGGGCGTGCGCTCGCAGATCGCGATCAAGCTCTTCGGCGACGACCTGGACACGCTGCGCGGACAGGCCGAGGCGCTGCGGGCCCGGCTGGCCGGCATCCCCGGCATCGCCGACCTGGAGGTGGAGAAGCAGGTGCTCACCCCGCAGATCCAGGTGCGGGTCGACTACGACCGGGCGCTGGGCTACGGCATCGCCCCGGGGCAACTGCTGCGCGAGTTGCAGATGCTGGTCGACGGCGAGCGGGTGACCCAGGTGGTCGAGGGCGCCCGCCGCTTTTGGCTGGTGCTGCGGCTGCGCGAATCTTCCCGCGGCATGGAAGGCCTGAAGGGCCTGGTGATCGACACGCCCGGCGGCCGGATCCCGCTGACGCAGCTGGCGAGCTTCGAGGAGACCGACGGCCCCAACCAGATCAGCCGCGACGACGGCCGCCGGCGCATCGTGGTGTCCGCCAACGTGCAGGGCCGGGCGCTGAGCAGCGTGGTGGAGGACATCCGCGCCACCCTCGCGCAGACGTCGCTGCCGGCCGGATATTTCGTCACGCTGGGCGGACAGTTCCAGGCGCAGGAGGAGGCCTCGCGGCTGATCGGGCTGCTGTCGCTGGGCTCGGTGGCGCTGATCTTCCTGATCCTGTATGCCCGCTACCGCTCGGCGGTGCTGGCCGGCATCGTGATGGCCAACATCCCGCTGGCGCTGGTGGGTGCGGTGGCGGGGCTGTGGCTGTCGGGCCAGCCGCTGTCGGTGGCGGCGCTGGTGGGCTTCATCACGCTGGCGGGCATCGCGGTGCGCAACGGCATTCTGAAGGTGTCGCACTACGCAAACCTGTGCGCGACCGAGGGCGAGGCCTTCGGCACGCCGATGCTGCTGCGCGGCTCGCTGGAGCGGCTGACCCCGGTGCTGATGACCGCCCTGGTCGCGGCACTGGCGCTGGCGCCGCTGCTGTTCGAGGCCGAGATGCCCGGCACCGAGATCCTCTACCCGGTGGCGGTGGTGATCTTCTCGGGGTTGGTCACCTCGACCCTGCTGGACGCCTTCGTCACGCCGGCGATGGTGCGGCTGTGGGGACAGAAGCCGGTGGAGGCCCTGGCACGCAGCGGCGCGGCGGAATCGTTCTGATACTGCGCGAGAGAGAAGGCGCCGGGAAGGGGCCGCCGCTGCGGCCTCTTCCTCCTTTCGTCAGGCCTTGCGGCGCCGGGCGAAACGCACCACCGTCACGCCGGTGCGGGCCTGCCTCAGGGAGGGCATCACCAGCACGCAGTCGTCGTAGGGCGTGCGGATCGGGCCATCGTTTTCGCCGATCACGGTACCGGCCTTCGCGATCACCTCCAGCCCCTGGAACGGCTCGCTGAAGCGCACCGTGTCGGTCTGGGCGACGACGCCCTCGGTGACCTCCAGCACCCATTGCTCGGGCGCGTCCGGCAGGCGCCAGCCGGGCAGCAGGCGGTCGCATTCGCCGTCGTCGAAAATGCCCGACAGCGCCAGGAAGCGGACACACTGGTCCTGCGCCACGTCGCGGCTGGAGCGTGCGCCGTGGTAGCCGCACTCCACCAGCAGCGAGCGCACGCCGCCGGCGATCGCCGCCGGGTCGCCGAAGCGGCCGTAGTCGCGCATCCGCACGCCGTCCTTGTGGCCCGCATCGACGACGATGTGGATCGGCGCGCCCATCTGCACCGCCAGCGCCACGTTCTCGGGCGCCATGCCGGTGAGCGTCAGCGGCGGGCTGGGCTCGTGCATCGAGTGCAGGTCGAGCAGCCAGTCGGCCTGGGCCACCACCGGCGCCAGCTTGGCGACGCGGCGGCGCTCGGCCGTGTCGGCGGCGGCCATGCGGTCGTCCGACCACTGGCGGTTCATGTCCTGCTCCAGGAAGCGGGAGGCGTCGTGGTTGTACGGATCGAAGGTGTCGAACGCAGCCAGGTTGCAGAAGGCCAGCGTCAGGCTGCCGCGGCGCGGGCGCAGGCCGGCTTCCAGCAGGCCCTTCAAGGCCCAGGCGCCGCACAGCTCGTTGCCGTGGACCAGCGCGGTGATCATCACGTTGCGGCCGGGCTGCTCGGCGTGAAAACGCCAGACTCCGGGAATGCCCACGTTGCCTTCGCGCCAGGCGCCGATGTCGGGGGTGTCGAGTTCGAATGTCATGCGGTGCTCACTCGTCCTTGATGTCTGCGAACTGGACGATCTTGCGGTACTTCTCGATCTCCGAGTTCAGATAGGGCAGCAGGTCGGGCTGCTTGTCGGGCACGACCGAGCCCGCGGCCTCCATGCTCTTGCGGTACTCGGGCGACTGCAGCGCTTCGGCCAGGGCCGACTTCAGCTTGTCGGCGATCGGGGCCGGCAGGTTGGCCGGGCCCATCAGGGCGAACCAGACGCTGATGTCCACGCCCTTGAGCGCCGGCGTCTCGGCCAGGGCCGGCACGTCGGGCGTGGCGGCGGAGCGCTTGGCCTCGGTGGTGCCGATCGCGACCAGCTTGCCGCTCTTGATCATCGGCAGCGCGCTGGAGAGCACGAACACGCCCACGTCCAGGCTGCCGCCCAGCAGGTCGGTCGTCAGCGGGCCGGTGCCGCGGTAGGGGATGTGCACCATGGTGATGCCGCCCTGCTGCTTGACCATCTCGGCCGCCACGTGCAGCGAGGTGCCGACGCCCGAGCTGCCGTAGGTCAGCTTGCCCGGCTGCTCCTTGGCGATCTTCAGCAGATCGGCCGCGTTCCTGATGCCGCGCGCCGGCGTGGTGGTCAGCACCAGCGGCTGCGAGCCCACCATGCCCAGCGGGGTGAAGTTGCGCAGCGAGTAGCGCACCGACTTCTTCACCAGCGCGTTGATCGCGATCTCGTTGTTGGCGCCGACCAGGAGCGTGTAGCCGTCGGGCGCGGCCGAGGCCACCTTCTGCGCGCCGATCGAGCCGCCGGCGCCGCCCAGGTTCTCGACCACGACCGACTGGCCCAGCTTCGCCCCGAGCGCCTGGCCCAGGGTGCGGGCCACCAGGTCGGTGCTGCCGCCGGGCGGATAGCCGACCACCAGGGTGATCGGCCGGGACGGATACGCGTCGGCCGCGAGGGCGGGCGCGGCCGCGACCAGGCAGCTGCTCAGCACGCAGGACCATACGGCGGCGAGTCGGAAATGTTTCATGCGGAATCCCGTGGGTGGTGTGGTGGTCGAATTCTGGAAGCGGCGAACATGCGCTTATGTGCTTCTTCGGCACAACTTCATGCCGATATGGCACATTCATCGGCTTTTTCTCCTGCGGAGCGGCGGCATGCAACTGAAATGGCTGGAGGACTTCGTCACCCTCGCGGAAACCCTGAGCTTCAGCCGCGCGGCCGAGCTGCGCCATGTCACCCATCCCGCCTTCGGCCGCCGCATCCAGGCGCTGGAGGGCTGGACGGGAATGGAGCTGGTCGAGCGCGGCGCCAGCCCGGTCCGGCTGACCGCCGCGGGCACGCTGTTCCTCGACACCGCCCGGCAGATGGTGCGTGGACTGGAAGGCGCCCGCGACGAGCTGCATGCCGCCGCCGGCCGCCATGCCCGCACCGTGACCATCGCCACCGGCCGCACCCTGGCGCGCACCGTGCTGGCCGACTGGCTGGTGCGGCTGCATCCGCTGGTGCGCGACGCGCAGGTCCGGGTGCTGACCCGCAGCCTGGCCGACGCGGTGCAGCTGCTGGAGCGCAACGAGGCCGACTTCACCCTGGTCTACCACCACGCGGCGCTCACGGTGCAGCTGGACGGCCGGCAGTTCGCGCACGTCACGCTCGCCTCCGAGAAGCTGGTCCCCGTCTGCCGCGCCGACGCGCGGGGCGCCCCGGTGTTCCCCTTGCAGCACGCCGGGACCGTGCCGCTGCTGACCTACGGCCCCACCCTGGCGATGGGCCGGCTGCAGGAGGACTTCCTGGCGCACAACACCCGCCTGCCGCCGCTGCAGCGCTGCATCGAATGCGATTCGGCCGATGCGCTGGCCGAATACGCGCTCAAGGGCCTGGGCGTGGCCTGGCTGCCGTGGTCGATGGTGCAGGCCGACTGCAAGGCGGGCCGGCTGGCGCTGGCGGGCACCAAGTCGATGGAGATCCGGTTCGAGGTGCGGCTGTACCGGCCGAAGCGCCGGCTGTCGCCGCTGGGCGAGGCGGTGTGGCAGTCGGCGGCGCGGGCATAGGCCGCCCACCCCGGCCTTCCCATCGCCCAGCCTTTGGGCCGGGGCAACGGCGGTCCGCGCCGGTCGGCGCTAGCCCGGCTGCAGGGCGCCGCCGGTATTCACCTCGACGGTGATGTGCACCAGTTCCTCGTGCACCGCGATCAGCCGGCGGAACACCTCCGGCGCCACCGGCACCGCCGTCTGCAGCGCGACGATGCAGGCGAAGCGGCCCTTGCCGACGCGCCAGACATGCAGGTCGGTGACGGTGGCCGGCTCGGGCGCCAGGGCCACCGCCTCCCGCACCTCCTGCACCAGCGCCGGATCGCTCGTGGCGTCCAGCAGCACCCGGCCGGTGTCGCGCAGCAGGCCCCACGCCCAGACGGCCACCAGCACCGCACCGGCGATACCCATCAGCGGATCGAGCCACGACCAGCCCCAGATCCACCCCCCGACCAGCGCCAGGATCGCCAGCACCGAGGTGGCGGCGTCGGCGATCACATGCAGGTAGGCGGAGCGGAGGTTGAGATCGTGGCCGTGGTTGTCATGCTCGTCGTGTCCGTGTCCGTGTCCGTGTCCATGACCGTGGTCGTGGTCGTGGTCGTGGTCGTGGTCGTGGTCATGCGAATGTCGGTGCGAGCCGGAATGCAGCAGCCGCGCGCAGACCAGGTTCACCACCAGCCCCACCAGCGCGATACCGATCGCCTGCTCGTAGTGGATCGGCAGCGGCGAGAGCAGCCGCTCGACCGACTGCACCACCATCGCCACCGCCACGCCCACCAGCAGCAGGGCGCTGGTATAGCCGCCCAGCACCTCGATCTTGCCGGCACCGAAGGCGAAGCGGCGGTCCTTCGCCATCCGCCGTGCCGCCGCATAGGCCGCGGCCGAGAGGCCGAGCGCCACCGCATGCGAGCCCATGTGCCAGCCGTCGGCCAGCAGCGCCATCGAGTTGAAGATCCAGCCGCCCGCGATCTCCGCCACCATCATCGCCGCGGTGAGCCATACCGCCCGGCGGGTGTTGCGCTCGGCCAGCGGGTCGACCGCGTCGAAACGATGGGCATGGGCGCAGGATGCGCCGGCGGGCGGCGGCGGGGTAGCGTGCAGGGCAGACATTCGGGTTCCTCCAAGGCCGGCGAATATACTCCCCCCCAGTACCCCCGACGAGAATGCCCGCACCATGAGCCACACCATCCGCGACCAGAAGAAGCTTCTCGCTCGGGTGCGCCGCATCCGCGGCCAGACCGAGGCGCTGGAGAAAGCCCTGGTCGCCGATGCCGGCTGCGGCCCGGTGCTGCAGCAGATCGCCGCGGTGCGCGGCGCCGTCAACGGCCTGATGGCCGAGGTGCTGGAAGGCCATCTGCGCGAGCACCTGGCCGACGACGGCACCCCGCTGCCCGAGCGCCAGGCGGAACTGGATGCGGTGCTGGGCGTGCTGCGGTCCTACCTGCGGTGAGAAGGTGCGAGAGAACCTACTGTGCAGCCCGATTGAGCGCCTGCGGTCCTCACCGTACAGACGTACGGCTCCGGTCCTCGCCGCACACTCGGGCTTGCTCGCTACGGTTCTTTCGCACCTTCTAGGCACAACGGGCGACCCGGCAACAGCTATCGAATCGATAGCATCCAGTCGGCTCCACAAGCCGGCTACAGCCGTTCTTCTTTCGAATTCAGTCCCATTGCGCCATATCGGTTCCCGGCGGCACCGAGAGCCTATCCCAGCCGGCGGGTGTCGCTTCGAATTGCGCGCTGTGTCGGATCGCGGCCAGGGTGCCGAAGCCCGACGGCACGGTGTCCACATACGGCGCCGCGCCGGGCATCGCCTGCGCCAGTCCGCCGGCCACCCGGCCCAGGCTGCGCAGCCAGTGGCCGGTCTGCGCCAACGACACCTCGACATGCCAGCTGCCGCCCTCCTCCTGCTGCCGCACCAGCGCGGCCGATGCGCCCAGCGCCATGAAATAGCCGGTCGCTTCGTCGAGGATCTGCATCGGCAGCGCCTTGGGCGTGGCGCTGCCGGCGGCTTCGGCCTCGGCATGGTTGAAGCCGGTGGCGGTCTGCACCAGCGAATCGAATCCGCGGCGGCCGGCCCACGGGCCCTGGGTGCCGTAGGCGCTGAGCGAGACATGGACGATGCCCGGGCGCATCGCCGCCAGCGCCTCGGGCCCGAAACCCCGCGCCTGCAGGCCGCCCGGCCGGTAGCCCTGCAAGAACACGTGCGCCTCGCCCGCCAGCCGCCGCAGCGTGGCCTGGCCCGCTTCGGCGCGCAGGTCGACATGGGCCGAGCGCTTGCCGCGGCTGGTGTCGGCGATGGCGTCGATGTTGGGCAGGTGCGGCGCGTTGACCAGCATCACGTCGGCGCCGTAGGCCGCCAGCGCCCGTCCGCCGACCGGGCCGGCCAGGATGCGGGTCAGGTCCAGCACCCGGATGCCGTGCAGCGGACGCGCCCCCGCCGGCAGGGGCGGCAAGGCGCGCGGCGGTGCGTCGCCGATGCGGCGGAGGGTGAACAGCGGCTGGGCGGCGATCGCGCGGGCCTGCGGCGTGGCGTCCCACTCCGCGAAGCTGCGCAACGCGGTGGCGACCATGCCGGCATCGGCGGCGGCCTGCTCGAAATCGATGGCGCGCCAGGACTGCATCGCGCGCTCGGCATCGGTGCGCTGGGCCGTCGCCGGGTCCAGGCCCAGCAGCCGGAGCGCGCCTTTGCGGTGGTGGGCGAAGTTGGCGTGCACCCGCACCCAGCCGTCGGCCGCCTGGTAGAGCCCCGAGAAAGCGTCCCACAGCGGCGGCACGGTGCCGTCGATGCTGAACCAGCCGGTGCACTCGACAGCGGCATGGCGCATGTCGACCGCGATCCGCTGCGGCGGCAGCCCGCGCGCCTGGCCCAGCGCGCTGGCCGCGAGTGCGGCCGCGGCGATGCTGGCCTGCGCGGCGGTGCCGACGGCGAAGGACGAGGGCACCACCGGATCGGCACCGGTCAGCAGCGCCTGCGCGGCGAGTTCGACGGGCAGACCCGCGGTCTGCAGCAGCGCAGTGGTGACGGCGGCGGTGGGCGGTGGCGACGCGGCTGTGCCGCCGGTGGGGCCGCTGGCCGGAGTTTGTAGGGGAAACGTCGCGTTCATGGAATCACCTTTCTACCGACCGGATGTCGCGGTGCGCGGCCGGATAACCACTTCATCAGTGCGGTCCTACAGCACGAGGCCGCCGTGTCCCACCGGCCAGGTCCTGCGCCTCGACACAATCGAGTCATTCAAAAACGAAAGGATCTGCACCGTGAACTCCATCATCTACATCGTGGGCCTGGTCGTCGTCGTCGTTGCCGTGCTGTCGTTTTTCGGCCTGCGCTAAACGCTTCGGCTTCGGTTCCACTCCGGCGGGCCGGCCATCCGACAAGGGCCCCGTGCTGCGAAGCACGGGGCCCTTCGTCCATTCGCCTCCCCGACGCCCGAAGAGCCGCGACGCGGCTCCCGGCAAGGGTCAGATCAGCGCCACGCCGGTCTTGGCCTGCACCGTCTCGCGGGTCACGCCCGGCGCCAGCTCCACCAGCTTCAGGCCCTCGGGCACCACGTCCATGACCGCCAGGTCGGTGATGATCCGGTCGACCACGCCGACGCCGGTCAGCGGCAGGGTGCAGTCCTTGAGGATCTTCAGGTCCTCGGTGCCGTCCTTCTTCCGGGCGACGTGCTCCATCAGCACGATGACACGCTTCACCCCGGCGACCAGGTCCATCGCACCGCCCATGCCCTTGACCATCTTGCCGGGGATCATCCAGTTGGCCAGGTCGCCCTTCTCGCTGACCTGCATCGCGCCCAGGATCGAGAGGTTGATCTTGCCGCCGCGGATCATCGCGAAACTGTCGTGGCTGCCGAAGATCGACGAGCCCGGCAGCGTGGTCACCGTCTGCTTGCCGGCGTTGATCAGGTCGGCATCGACCGTCTCCTCGGTCGGGAACGGGCCGATGCCCAGCATGCCGTTCTCGCTCTGCAGCCACACCTCCTTGTCGCCGGTGAAGTTGGCGACGAGCGTCGGAATGCCGATGCCCAGGTTCACGTAGAAGCCGTCTTCCAGCTCGTCCGCCGCACGTGCGGCCATCTGGTCTTGGGTCCAGGGCATGTCAGGCTCCTTCGGTCTTGGTGGTTTGGGCGGGAACGTCGACCTTCGGCACGGCGACCTCGTCGGCGCCGACGGCCGCGGCCTGGGCGATCACCGCCTGGGCTTCCTCCTTGGCGGCGGCCACGTCGACCGGGGCCGCGGCGCTCAGGGTGCGCTTCTCGATCCGCTTCTCGGGCGTGGGGTTGACCACGATGCGGTGCACGTAGATGCCGGGCAGATGCACGTCGTCGGGGGCGATCTCGCCCACCTCGACCAGCCGCTCCACCTCGACGATGCACACCTTCCCGGCCATGGCAGCGGCCGGGTTGAAGTTGCGCGCCGTCAGCCGAAAGCGCAGGTTGCCGGACTTGTCGGCCACGTCGGCCTTGACCAGCGCCACGTCGGGCAGCAGGGCATGCTCCATGACGTAGGTCTCGCCGCCGAACTCGCGCAGCTCCTTGCCCTCGGCCACCTGGGTGCCGACGCCGGTCTTGGTGAAGAAGGCCGGGATGCCGGCGCCACCCGCGCGCAGCTTCTCGGCGAGCGTGCCCTGGGGCGTGAACTCCAGCTCCAGCTCGCCGGCCAGGTACTGGCGCTCGAACTCCTTGTTCTCGCCGACGTAGCTGGAGATCATCTTCTTGATCTGTCGCGTCTCCAGCAGCTTGCCGAGGCCGAAGCCGTCGACGCCCGCGTTGTTCGAGATGACGGTCAGGTCCTTGGTGCCGCTGTCCTTGAGCGCTTCGATCAGCGCCTCGGGGATGCCGCAGAGGCCGAAGCCGCCGACCGCCATCAGCTGGCCGTCCTGCACGACGCCCTGCAGCGCCGCCTTGGCGGTGGGAAAGACTTTGTTCACGGGTACTCCTTGTGACGGATGACGATCCGGATCTGCCCGCTACGATACTACGCATGCCATTACGTAGAAGCGCTTAAGCGCATACCCGCATGCCCGCGCCGTCCGCCCTGCCCGATGTCGACTACCGCCTGGCGTTCGACCTGGCGCCGCTGGGCCTGGTGCTCTCGCGCGACCGGGCGATCGTCGACTGCAACCAGCAGCTGTGCGAGATGTTCGGCGCGGCGCGGGAGCAGCTGGTGGGCCAGTCGTTTCGCATCCTCTACCCGAGCGCCGACGAGTACGAGCGCGCCGGCGCGCGCATCGCCCCGGTGATGAACGCCGCCGGCCGTTATGCCGACGACCGGGTGATGCGCCGCGTGGCCGGTGCCCGCCAGGGCGAGACCTTCTGGTGCCACGTGACCGGCCGCGCCTTCGACCGCGCCCGGCCGCATGCCGCCGGCATCTGGAGCTTCGAGGACCTGAGCGCCCGCCGCGCGGTGCGGGCCGAGCTGACGCCGCGCGAGCGCGAGGTGGCAGCCCACCTCACCACCGGCGGCCGCACGTCCAAGGAGATCGGCCGCGCGCTCGGCATCAGCCACCGCACGGTGGAGTTCTACCGGGCGCGGCTGATGCGCAAGTACGGCGCCGCCAGCGCCGCCGACCTGGTGCAGCGGCTGATGGCCGGCTGACCCGCTTTCGACCCCACGACCAGGAGACACCCGCCATGCAGACCCCCGATATCCAGGCCCTCGTGTTCGACGTGTTCGGCACGGTGGTCGACTGGCGCGGCGGCATCGTGCGCGAGGCCGTGCCTTTCCTGCGGCGCCATGCGCCGGGCACCGACTCCGCCGCCTTCGCCGATGCCTGGCGCGCCCGCTATGCGCCGTCGATGGAGGTGGTGCGCACCGGCGGCCGGCCGTTCGTGCGGCTGGACGTGCTGCACCGCGAGAACCTTCTGGCGGTGCTGCCGCAGTTCGGCATCGACCCGGCCCGCGTGCCGGCCGACGAGATCGATGCGCTCAACCTGGCGTGGCACCGGCTCGACCCGTGGCCGGACGCGGTCGCCGGCCTGGCGCGCCTGCGGCAGCGCTTCATCGTCGCGCCGCTGTCGAACGGCAACATCCGGCTGATGCTCGACATGGCCAAGCGGGCCGGCCTGCCCTGGGACGCGATCCTGGGCGCCGAGGTGGCCCAGGCGTACAAGCCGGCGCCCGAGGCCTACCTGCGCACCGCCGAGGTGCTGGGATTGCCGCCGGGGCAGGTCTGCATGGTGGCCGCGCACAACGGCGACCTGGTCGCCGCCCGGCAATGCGGGCTGCGCACCGCCTTCGTGGTGCGGCCGACCGAGCACGGGCCGGCGCAGACGACCGACCTGGTGCCCGAGCAAGCATGGGACTGGCAGGCGCCCGATCTCGAAGACCTGGCGCGGCAGCTGGGCGCCTGATGCCCCCGGCCTGATTCGCAGTGCGGCAGGCGCCGGCACCGCTTGCCAGCCGCCCGCGCCTGCTCAGGATTTCGCCGCTTCCTTGGCCTGCGCGAATGCGGTCAGCTCGGTACGGAACGCCCGCAGCTTCGCCTTCAGCCGCCGCTCGTTCTCCGGGCCCATGCGCACCAGGGCCTTCTGGCCGGACGACAGGGCTTCGAGCGCCGGATCGGCGAACTCGTAGCGCACCCAGGGCCGCTCCGATGCCATCTCGCCCTTGACCTCCAGTAGCCGCACCGCCAGCGGGCCGGTGGGCTCGGGCGTCTGCAGCAGGTGGTCGATCACCGCGACCAGGCGGTCGTTGAAGTAGCGCGCCGGGAATCCCAGCTCTTCGTAGGCACGCTGGAACAGCGGGTACATGCGCCGGTAGGCCGCCACCGCCTTGGCCGGATCGACCGATTCGGCCAGCTGCACGAACGGCGTGTAGCGGGCGGCGTTGTCGGGCGCGATCGTCTGCGCACCGGGCGCGCCGGCGACGGCGAAGCGCTGGCCGGTCGGCTGCACCGGCCACATCCGCGAAGCGGCGTGCTCGCGCGGCAGGTTGTCGACCGTCGCCACCACCCGGCGCACGAACCCGTCGACCTGCAGGAACTGCAGCACCGCCTTGGCGCCCAGCAGCTCGTCGAGCGCCGATTTCACCGCCGGGTCGGACACGGCCAGCTCGGGCAGCGGCGTCGGCTCGGGCGCTGGCGGCTCCACCGGGAATTCGGGGCCGGCCGGCGAGAGCGGCGGCGGCGGCTTGGGCGGCGTGGGCACCTCGCCCGGCGCGGCGGCCTGCGGCGGCAGGTCGGGCTGCGCGCTCTTGTTCTGCTGCTGCCAATACCACCAGCCGCCGCCGGCCAGCGCGGCGACCACCACCAGCGCGACCACCGGTTTCCAGGCACCGGAGCCTTCGGCGGGCGGCCGGAATTCTCTGTCGGACATAGATCTCTCCTGAACGCTTCTGGGACCGGGCCACGGCGGCGCAGCCCCGAACATCCTAGCCGCCGGCCCACGCGAAAGTGTCTCGCCCGGTCGCCGCCATGGCGACAATGGGTAACGGCAGGCGCGCCGGACGAAGCGCCCCGCCCCCACAACGACAGGAGACGACGACCATGACCGACCGCTACCCCCTCCCCGCCCTGGCCGACGTGCCGGACGACATCCGCGCCCGCATCCTGGCGGTGCAGGAGAAATCGGGCTTCGTGCCCAACGTGTTCCTGGCGCTGGCCCGGCGGCCGGCTGAATGGCGCGCCTTCTTCGCCTACCACGACGCGCTGATGGAGAAGGACACCGGCCACCTGAGCAAGGGCGACCGCGAGATGATCGTCACCGCCACCAGCGCCGCCAACCGCTGCCTCTACTGCGTGGTGGCCCACGGCGCGCTGCTGCGCATCTACGAGAAGAAGCCGCTGGTGGCCGACCAGGTGGCGGTCAACTGGCTGAAGGCCGACATACCGCCGCGGCAGCGC
This sequence comes from Xylophilus sp. Leaf220, assembly GCF_001421705.1. Lineage (GTDB taxonomy): Bacteria > Pseudomonadota > Gammaproteobacteria > Burkholderiales > Burkholderiaceae_C > Xylophilus. The sequence continues at coordinate 453,014 of NZ_LMKO01000012.1, forward strand.
GCGATGCTGGCTTTCGCGATGAAGGTCTGCGACCAGTCGCATGCGGTGGAAGACACGGATTTCGCAGCCCTGCACGCCCACGGTTTCGACGACGAGGACATCTGGGACATCACCGCGATCACCGCGTTCTTCGGCCTCTCCAACCGGATCGCCAGCGTCACCGGCATGCAGCCGAACCCCGAGTTCTACTTGCTGGGCCGGGTGCCGCGAGAGAAGAAGTGAAATAATCCACTGCGCAGCCAGACTGCGCCGCTGCGGTCCTCGCAGCACCAAATTACGGCTCCCGGTCCTCGCAACACTCGGGCTTGCCCGCTACGGTTCTTTCACCTCTTCTGACCTGGGCCGGTATCTGCTATTTTTTCAATAGCACGATGCCGGCGATTGGCAACGGCCTCAGGCACTTTTCGCTTGAATATCGGCCTGCAGCAGCCCCAGCACCAGCCGCACCAGCTCGTCCTCGAAGGCGGGCGTTCCCAGCAGCGGCGAATCCTCCAGCGACGCGCTGCGGATCGCGCCCATCACCGCCCGGGTCACGACGAACATCATCGCGGGCGTCGGTGGGCGCACGCCGGGGGCGCCGCCCATTGCGATCAGCTGGCCCAGGGCCATCGCGTTGCGGTCGGCGCCTTCGCGCAGCGCCTGGGTGACGTTGTCGTGCCCGTCGAGACGCCAGGCCATGCGGATGAACACGCGCCGCGGCCGCGAGGCACCGCCGAAGGCCTTCACCAGCATCCGAACCAGGTCGCGCACCACCACCGCGATAGGCTGCCGCTCGGCCACCGCGCGGTCGAGCATCGCCTGCAGATCGGCCTGCGCCTTGTCGCGCTGGCGGTGGATCATCGCCAGCAGCACCGCCTCCTTCGACGGGAAGTACTGGTAGAGCGTGCCGATCGAGAAACCCGCCTTCTGGGCGATGCGGTTGGTGGTGAGCGCGCCCTCGCCTTCGGTTTCCACAATCTGAGCAGTGGCGTCGAAAATGGTCTCGATCGTGCGCTGGGCGCGGGCCTGGGTCGGCTGCTTGCGCATGCGGGACGCGGCTTCTGGCGGTGGGGTCTTCTTCAATCGGCACCTCGCTGAAAACTGAGCACAAGGCGAGTAGCGGCGCCGGCCCAAAACTGAATAATGCTCAGAAACCGCGGCTGTATCAAGCCGCGGGCTCTTTGCCGGAGACACCCGCATGACCGCCGCCACCGCCTTCCCCCCCGACCGCCTGATCGTCCGCAAGCTCGAAGTCGACCTGAAGCGCGGCTTCGCCCGCCACTGGCACGGCGGCCGCGCGTTCCGCAGCCAGTTCTTCAATGCGCTCTCGATGAGCTTTCCGGTGGGCGAGCAGTTCTTCATCGACTCGGTGCGCGACGCCGCGGCGCTGCTGCCGCCCGGCCCGCAGCAGGCGGCGATGCGCGAGAGGGTCGCCGGCTTCATCGGGCAGGAGGCGACGCACCGGCATATCCACGGCCTCTACAACGCCCAGCTGGAAAAGCAGGGCCTGGTCAACCGCTGGCAGCACTGGGCGGCCGACCGGATCGTGAAGTTCCGCAAACTGAAGCCGAACCCGCGCCACGCCCTGGCCATGACCTGCGCCTACGAGCACTTCACCGCCCTGCTGGCCGACGGCACCCTGCGCCACGCCCGCTGGCTGGAGGGTGCCGATGCCGACATGCAGACCGTCTGGCGCTGGCACGCCGCCGAGGAAACCGAGCACAACGCGGTGGCCTTCGACCTGTACCGGGCCGTGGGCGGCAGCTACAAATACCGGGTGCTGTGGTACCTGTACGTGGCGCTGCGCTTCGGCATCGATTCCACCGCGCAGACGGCGATCAACCTGTGGCACGACGGTACGCTGTTCAAGCCCGGCACCTGGATCGACGGCGTGCGGCTCTTCTGGGGGCGCGACGGGCTGGTGTGGCGCTGCGCCGGGCCGATGCTGCAGTACCTGCGGCGCGACTTCCATCCGTCGCAGGACCCGCATGCGGTGCCGGCCCAGACCCTGGCCGCGCAGTGGCTGGCGGCGCATGCGAACCTGTGGCGCGCGGTGCGTTGATGCTATATTTTCGATAGCTTGAGGCCGGCGGTGAGCGCCGGCTGCGGGCACTTTTGGCTCGAATTATTCGGCGGTATCGCCCATCACCAGCCGCCGTATCCAGTCGGGCAGCGGCACCGCCTTTTCCAGCACCGGATCGATCCAGATGGTGGTGGCGCCACCGGCGGCATGCACCACGCCCGGCTGGTCGGCCCGCTCCAGCGTGGCCCAGGTCTCGAAGGTGGTGCGGGCCGCATCGCTCACGTAGAGCTTCGCGACCACGTCGCCCGGGTAGCGCAGCTGGCGGTAGAAGTTGCAGAACGCGTTGACGATCACCGGCCCCACCGCGGTGGGCCCGCCCAGGCAGCCGATCGACTGCATCCAGTCGATCCGGGCCGTCTCCAGGTAGCGGAAGTACACCGCGTTGTTGACGTGGCCCATCGCATCCATGTCGCCCCAGCGGATCGGGATCGCCATCGAACGGACGAATGTCTTCTGCTGCGGAATCTCGATCTTCATGGGCGACGTGAGGGTGAATGCTGCGGGAGTGTGGCAGTGCCCGGAATAAAATCAGTCACGCACTGGACATGGCCTTTCGCAGGCCCGCCCGACAATCCCATTCCACGACAAGAAAAGCGTTCCATGACCCACGACGAGATCATTGCCCAGTTCGGTCCCCGCGAAGCCATGGAGTACGACGTGGTCGTCGTCGGTGGCGGCCCCGCCGGCCTCTCCACCGCGATCCGTCTGAAGCAGCTGGCCGCCGAACAGGAGAAGGAGCTGTCGGTGGTAGTGCTGGAGAAGGGCTCGGAGCCCGGCGCCCACATCCTCTCGGGCGCCATCATGGACCCGAAGGCGCTTAACGAGCTGTTCCCCAACTGGAAGGAACTGGGCGCGCCGCTGAACCAGCCGGTCACCGAAGACGCCTTCCTGTTCCTGGGCGAGAAGAGCGCCCTGCGCACCCCCAACTTCATGCTGCCGGGCTGCTTCCACAACCACGGCAACTACATCATCAGCCTGGGCAACCTGACCCGCTGGCTGGCCGAACAGGCAGAAGGCCTGGGCGTCGAGATCTTCCCCGGCTTCCCGGCCGCCGAGGTGCTCTACAACGAGGACGGCTCGGTCCGCGGTGTCGCCACCGGCAACCTGGGCATCGGCAAGGACGGCGAGCCGACCGACAACTTCCAGCTGGGCATGGAGCTGCACGGCAAGTACACGGTCTTCGCCGAAGGCTCGCGCGGCCACCTGGGCCGCCAGCTGATCGAGCAGTTCGACCTGGCCAAGGACAGCGATCCGCAGAGCTACGGCATCGGCATCAAGGAACTCTGGGAGATCGACCCCGCCCGCCACCAGCCCGGCCTGGTGATCCACGGTGCCGGATGGCCGCTGGACAACGCCACCTACGGCGGCGGCTTCCTGTACCACGCCGAAGACAACAAGGTGATGGTCGGCTTCGTGGTGGGCCTCGACTACCAGAACCCGTACCTGAGCCCGTTCGAGGAATTCCAGCGCTTCAAGACGCACCCCAACATCCGCTACTACTTCGACGGCGACGAGGAACACGGCATCAAGCCCGCCAAGCGGATCAGCTACGGCGCCCGCGCCATCACCGCCGGCGGCATGCTGGCCCTGCCCAAGACCGTGTTCCCCGGCGGCGCGCTGGTGGGCTGCGAAGCCGGCTACCTCAACGTCGGCCGGATCAAGGGCAGCCATTCGGCGATCAAGACCGGCATGCTGGCCGCGGAAGCCGCCTTCGAAGCGGTGCACGCCGGCCGCCAGCACGACGAACTCACCGCCTACCCCGAAGCCTTCGAGAAGAGCTGGCTGCGCGAGGAGCTCTACAAGGACCGCAACTTCAAGACCTGGTTCAAGAAGGGCCGCACCATCGGCACCATCATGACCGGCATCGAGCAGAAGCTCCTGGGCGGCAACATCCCGTGGACGATCCACCGGCGCGAGGCCGACCACACCCGCCTCAAGCGGGCGGCCGAGTGCAAGCCGATCAAGTACCCCAAGGCCGACGGCAAGCTGACCTTCGACCGGCTCTCCAGCGTGTTCGTGAGCAACACCAACCACGAGGAGCAGCAGCCCGCCCACCTGACCCTGAAGGACCCTACCGTCCCGACCCGGATCAACCTGCCCCAGTACGCCGGCCCCGAGCAGCGCTACTGCCCCGCGGGCGTCTACGAGTTCGTGGCCGACGAGGCGGCCGGCCCCGGGGCCGAGCGGCTGCAGATCAACGCCCAGAACTGCGTGCACTGCAAGACCTGCGACATCAAGGACCCGACCCAGAACATCGTCTGGGTGACGCCGGAAGGTGGCGGCGGGCCCAACTACTCGGGCATGTAGCCACAACGAACGGGGCCTCGGCCCCGTTTTGCATGGAGGGTGGCTGCTTGCAACAGCCGTGGCGTACGCTGCATCCGCCGAGATACAATGTATCTCACCGCCAACAAAGGATGCAGTATGGCCGCAACCACGATGGTCCACGTTCGGGTGGACGAACAGATCAAGGCGCAGGCAACCGAGACACTGGCCGCGATGGGTCTGACGGTGTCGGATGCGGTGCGCGTTTTCCTGACGCGCGTCGTCGCCGACCAGCAACTCCCGTTCGCCCTCCAGGCACCGAATGCCGAGACCCGCGCCGCGATGCAGGAGGCACGGGCCCTCGGCAAAGCACGTTTTGCCAAAGCCGACGATTTGATGCATGACCTCGAAAAAGGCGCCGGGCAGTAAGCGCGCCGCCCTGCCCCGGTCGTCCGACCGGACCAAGGCTTTCGCCAAGGACTGGACGCGGCTGTCGCATTCGGGCCGCTACGACATGCGGCGGTTGAAGGAGGCGATGCTGCTCCTGATCGCCAACGACGCGTCGCTCGGCGCCGAGTGGCTGGACCATGCGCTCCTGGGCGAATGGGCCGACCACCGCGAATGCCATGTGGGTGGGGATTTTTTGCTGATCTACCGGCTGGAGCAGAGCGGGGCAGACGAGCAGATCGTCTTCGTCAGGGCCGGCACCCACGCCGAGCTGTTCGACTGATCCGCCCGCTGCTCAGGCCTTCGTGCTTCCACCCACCCCGTACAGGATGCGCGCCTGCTCCTCGGCGCTCGGCTGGGGCGCGCCGGGCGGGTTGACGGTGTCGACCAGCGCATAGGCGCGCTGCACCGCGGGCCGCGCGCGGATGGTCTCGAACCAGCGCCGCAGGTGCGGGAAGTCGCCCAGGTCCTGCTGCTGCTTGGCGTGCGAGACGATCCACGGGTAGCTGGCCATGTCGGCGATCGAATAGTCGCCGGCGACGAATTCGCGGTCCGCCAGGCGGCGGTCCAGCACGCCGTAGAGGCGGGCCGTCTCGCGTACATAGCGGTCGATCGCATACGGGATCTTCTCCGGCGCGGCGCTTCCGAAATGGTGGTTCTGCCCGGCCATCGGCCCCAGGCCGCCCATCTGCCAGAAGAGCCACTGCAGCGCGTCGTTGCGGCCGCGCAGGTCCTGCGGGACGAAGCGCCGCGTCTTGTCGGCCAGGTACAGCAGGATCGCACCCGATTCGAACAGCGGGATCGGCGCGCCGCCGTCGGCCGGCGCATGGTCGACGATCGCGGGGATGCGGTTGTTGGGCGCGATCGCCAAAAACTCCGGCGCGAACTGTTCGCCCTTGCCGATATGGATGGGCCGCACCGTGTAGGGCAGGCCGGCCTCTTCCAGGAAGATGCTGATCTTGTGGCCGTTGGGCGTGGTCCAGTAGTAGAGGTCGATCATGGCGGGGCCGGTGGGGTTGGCGGTTGCGGGGCGGGAAGGCGGGGCGCCAGTATCGGACGGATGGGCGACGGCTGCAGCGCGCGGGCGGCACGCCGGTCGGCCGCACCCACGAAAACCCGGATGCTGCACTGCGGCGGCCGTCACCATAATGGCCCGGCGCCCTATAACAAACAGGAGACTCCGCATGTCCTTCGTACCGCACGCCGCCCGCGCTGTGCTGTCTGCCGCCGCCCTCGCCCTGCTGGCCACCGCGGCGCAGGCCCAGACCACCACGCTCAAGATCGGCTACGCCACGACCAAGGAATCGCACTACGGCGTCGGCTCCACCGTCTTCTGCGACGAGGTCGAGAAAGGCACCCAGGGCCGCTACAAGTGCCAGCACTTTCCCAACTCGGCGCTCGGCGGCGAACGCGAGCAGATCGAGGCGATCCAGTTCGGCACGCAGGACCTGCTCAACACCTCCACCGGCCCGGTCGGCAACTTCGTGCCGGAGATGAAGATCGTCGACCTGCCCTTCCTGTTCCGCGACTACGACCATGCCCGCAAGGTGATGGACGGACCCATCGGCCAGGACCTGCTGACCAAGTTCCCGGCCAAGGGCATCATCGCGCTGGCCTGGACCGAGAACGGCTTCCGCCAGATGACCAACAGCAAGCGCGACATCGTCAAGCCGAGCGACGCCGCCGGCCTGAAGATGCGCACGATGGAGAACAAGGTGCACATGGACGGCTACCGCACCTTCGGCATCCTGCCGACGCCGATGGCCTTCCCCGAGCTGTTCGGCGCGCTGCAGCAGGGCACGGTCGACGGGCAGGAGAACCCGGTACCGGTGATCCTGTCGTCCAAGTTCGCGCAGGTGCAGAAGCACATGTCGCTGACCAACCACGTCTACTCGCCTGCGCTGCTGCTGCTCTCGCCCAAGGTGTGGAACAAGCTCAACGACGCCGACAAGAAGGTCTTCCTGGAAGCCGCCAAGAAGGGCGCCGCCGCCCAGCGCAAGAAGGTCAACGACGACGAGGAGAACGGCATCGCCCTGCTGGAGAAGGCCGGCATGAAGGTGACTCGCAACGTCGACGCCGCCGCGTTCCGCGAGGCGATCAAGCCGGCCTACGTGAACTACGCCAAGGAGTTCGGCGCCGACAACATCAAGAAGATCCAGGACGTGCAGTAGGGCCCCCGCGGCGCGCACGCGCCCTTCCCCCGCCCCACCGCCCGCACGCCCGTACCGGCGCCGGGCGGTTCGTCTTTCACCTGCAGCCCGAACCCGAGAATCCGACCGTGCAAGCCTTCGAGCGCTATTTCCTGGCAGCCAACCGCTGGGCCCTGATCTTCCTGCTCGCCGCGATGGCGGTCATCATCTTCGTGAACGTGGCGCTGCGCTACCTCACCAGCCAGTCGCTCGAATGGGCCGAAGAAGTGTCGCGCCACATGATGATCTGGCTGACCTTCCTGGGCGCCGGCCCGGTGCTGCGCCACGGCGGGCATATCGCGGTGGAGAACCTGCAGGACGCCCTGCCCCGCGCCGGCGGCATCGCCATGCGGGCGCTGGTGGCCGTGCTGCTGTTCTGCTTCTTCGGCTTCATGGTCTGGTACGGCTGGCTCTACATGCAGCGCACCATGTTCCAGCTGACGGCGGTCACGCAGATCCCGTTCGCTTACGTCTACAGCGCGATGAGCATCGGCGGCGTACTGCTGATCGTGCATTTCCTGCTGGTGGTGCGGGGCTACGTGCTGCGCAGGGAGTTCCAGTCGGACGACCATTTCGACGCCACCGCCAGCGCCTCACTCTAGGCACACCCCCATGCTCCGCACTGCGTGTCTCCGCACACCCCCTTGCAGGGGGCACCACCAGCGGTCCGGCACAGCCGACCCCGCGGTGGTGCTGAAAAAAATCTCCGCAACGTCCCGCCCATGAACGCCAGCGTCATCCTCATCACCTCCGCCTGCATCTTCCTGGCCATCGGCGTGCCGGTGGCCTTCGCGCTCGGCATGGCGACGGCCGCCACGCTGATCTTCGCCGAGAGCTATCCGCTGCTGGTGCTGCTAAAGGAGACCTTCACCGGCATCGACAGCTTTCCGCTGATGGCGGTGCCCTTCTTCATCCTGGCGGCCGAGCTGATGAGCGGCGGCTCGCTGACCGAAGTGCTGCTGAAGTTCGCCGGCCAGTTCGTCGGCCACAAGCGCGGCGGGCTGGGCTACACCAACGTGGTGTCGCTCACCTTCTTCTCGGGCATCTCGGGCTCGGCGCTGGCCGATGCGGCGGGGCCGGGCTCGATGCTGATCAAGATGATGGACCGGGCCGGCTACGACCGCTCCTATGCGGCGGCGCTCACCGCGTCCACCGCGATCGTGGGGCCGATCATCCCGCCCTCGATCATCATGATCATCTACGCGCTGCAGGACGAGAACGTCTCGGTCAGCTCGCTCTTCGTGGCGGGCATCCTGCCGGGCATCCTGATCGCGGTGGCGATGTGCGTGGTCAATTTCCACGTGTCGAAGAAGCGCAACTACAAGGGCGCGGGCACGCTGCCGCCCTTGAACGACATCGTGCGCACCACCTGGAAGGCGCTGCCGGCCATCCTGCTGCCGGTGGTGATCCTGGGCGGCATGCGGGCCGGCTGGTTCACCCCGACCGAGGCGTCGGTGGTGGCGGTCTTCTACGCGCTGCTCTGCGGCAAGTACGTCTACCGCACCCTCACCTGGCGCGCCGTGCCCGACATCCTGGCACGCTCGGCGCTGCTGGCGGCCTCGGTGCTGATCATCATCGGCCTGTCGGCCTCGTTCGCCTGGATCCTGACCATCGAGGGCGTGCCGCAGAGCATGGCCGAATGGCTGGTGGGCATGAACCTGTCGCCGTGGATGTTCCTGGTGATCGTCAACATCTTCCTGCTGCTCTTCGGCATCTTCATCGAGCCGCTGCCGGGGGTGATGGTGCTCGCGCCGATCCTGGCGCCGGTGGCGGTGAAGCTGGGCGTCGACCCGACGCATTTCGCGATGATCGTCATCTTCAACCTCACGCTCGGCATGATCACGCCGCCGGTGGGCGGGCTGCTCTTCGTGACCTGCAACGTGTCGAAGGTGCCGATGTCGGCGCTGGTGCGCGAACTGGTGCCCTTCCTGTGGGCCCACGGCGTGGTGCTGGTGCTGCTGACCTTCGTGCCGGCGATCAGCACCTGGCTGCCGCACCTCTGGGGATTCCTGTAGCGGGCGGCGTGCGGGCGAACACGGCTGGCGGCATACTTCTCCTCATTTCGACCGGGTCGTGGCGTGCGGCGCCCACCCACCAACGGAGAGTCGCCATGAGCGTCAAGTATTCCCCCGAACACCAGTGGGCCGACACCGCGGCACCCGAAGCCGCCCGGGTCGGCATCACCCGGCACGCACAGGACACGCTGGGCGACATCGTCTTCGTCGAGCTGCCCGAAGTGGGCCGCGTGCTGCGACAGGGCGAGGTGGCCGGCGTCGTCGAATCGGTGAAGGCCGCATCCGACGTCTACGCGCCGCTGTCGGGCGAGGTGGTCGCGGTCAACGAGGCGCTGCGCGCCGACCCGTCGCTCGCCAACCGCGACCCCGAGGGCGAGGGCTGGTTCTTCCAGGTGAAGCCTTCGGCGCTGCAGGAATTCGACGCGCTGCTGGACGCGCCCGCCTACAGCCAGCTCACGCAGGACGCCTAGCCGACGCCGATCGCACCCCATGCCCAAAGCATCGCGCCGCAAGCAATTGCTGCCCCCGTTTCCCCTGCTGGCCCGCGCGGTGCCGCCCGGCGGAGCCGCGGTACCGGCACCGCGGCGCGGTCCGCGCCGGGTCGACGTGCTGCAGCAGCGGGTGGCCGAACTGGAAGCGCAGAACAAGATACTGCTCTACAGCAATGCCGCCGCCGAAGGCGCTTCGGAACGGTTCGAGGCCCTCTTCGCCAGCGTACCCCTGGCGCTGATGGTGATCGACGAGCACGACATGGTGATCCAGGGCAACGCCAAGGCCCAGCGCATGTTCCAGCCCGGCGAGCGCGACCGGCCGCTCGTCTCGCTGATGCCCTTCGTCAGCCGCGGGCACGTGTCCAAGGTCACCCACGGCTTCGCCGAAGCGCGCCGCGCCGGCCACAGCGAGGTGTCGGAGGTCGTGTTCTCGATGGGCGAATCCGGCGCGATCACCGGCGACCTGCACATCAGCCGGATCGACACCCGGCACGCCTCGGGCGAGGCGGCGGTGCAGTTCATCTGCGCGGTGGTGGACCAGGGCCCGCTGCTGGCCGAGCGGCGCGCCCTGCAGCAGAGCGCCATGGCCCTGCAGGAGCGCAACGAGCAGCTCTTCCACGGCGAGCGCCGGCTGGAGGCGGTGATCAACTCGGCCCTCGACGCGATCATCTGCGTGGACCAGCACCAGCGCATCACCGTGTTCAACCCGACCGCGTCGGCGCTGTTCCAGTGCACCGCGCTCGACGCGCTCGGCAGCCCGCTCGAGCGTTTTTTGCCCGACTCGGCCCAGGCCCTGGCCTTCGCCCAGATCTCGACCCAGGCGATGCTCGGCGAACGCACCGCCCGCACCGCCGGCGGCCGCGAGCTGTCGGTGGAGATCAGCGTCTCGTTCGAGCGGCACGCCACCGGGGAGAGCACCACCGTCTTCGCCCGCGACCTGACCGGCCGCAAGAAGGCCGAGGCCCACCGCGCGGTGCTGGAGGCGCAGCTGCGCGAGTCGCAGAAGATGCAGGCGATGGGCACGCTCGCCGGCGGCATCGCCCACGACTTCAACAACATCCTGAGCGCGATCCTCGGCAACGTGGAGCTGGCCCGCGACGACCTGGGCGAAGGCGCGCCGGCGATGGAGAGCCTGGAGGAGATCGGCAAGGCGGGGCGCCGCGCCCGGGACCTGGTGCGCCAGATCCTGACCTTCAGCCGCAACGAGCCGACCCAGCGCTCCCCGGTCGACATGGCCGAGGTGGTGCACGAGACCGAGCGGCTGCTGCGCGTCACCCTGCCGCCGGGGGTGGAGCTCTCGCTGCACCTCACCCCCGACGTGCCCAGCGTGATGGGCGACACCACCCAGGTCGGGCAGGCGCTGCTCAACCTCTGCACCAACGCGGTCCAGGCGATCGGCGACGGCCGGGGCGCGGTGCGGGTCGAGTTGGACACCGCCACGCCCAACCAGCGCGAATGCGAAAGGCTGGGCATCGCGCCCGGACGCTACGCCGTCATCTCGGTGTCGGACACCGGCGCCGGCATCGACGCGGCGACGATGGCCCGCATCTTCGAGCCCTTCTTCACCACCAAGGAAGTCGGCAAGGGCACCGGCCTGGGCCTGGCGGTGGTGCACGGCGTGGTGCGCAGCCACCAGGGCGCGAGCGACGTGCGCAGCACGCCGGGCAGCGGCAGCACCTTCACCCTGTACTTCCCGGCGGCCGACGTCGCCGGCGCTGCGCCGAGCGGCGGCGAGCCCGAGCGGCGCCACCATTCCAGCATCGCCGGCACCGGCCGGCACGTGATGTACGTGGACGACGACCGGGCGCTGGTGTTCCTGGTCGAGCGCCTGCTGCGCCGCCGCGGGTTCCGGGTGACCGGCTTCACCGATCCCCGCGAGGCCGAGCGCGCGTTGCGCAACGATCCGCGCAGCTACGACCTGCTGGTGACCGACTACAACATGCCCGGCTACAGCGGCGTCGACCTGGTGCGCGAGGCCCGCCTGATCCGCCCGGACCTGCCGGTGGCCCTGGCATCGGGCTACGTCACCGCCGAGATCGAGGCCGCGGCCCGCGCCGAGGGCGCCCGCGCCCTGATCCACAAGCCCAACGACGTCGAAGAGCTGTGCGAGACGGTGCAGCGCCTGGTCATGGGCGACGATGGCGGTTGACGCGGCCGCGCGCCCGGTCGCCCCGCAGGGCGCGGGGGGCCGCCACGCCGACCTGCTGCTGCACCACGCCGACCCGCACCTGCTGGTCGTGGAAAAACCCGCCGGCCTGCTGGCCGTGCCCGGACGCGGCGAGGACAAGCAGGACTGCCTGAGCGCTCGCGTGCAGGCGATCCACCCCGATGCGCTGGTCGTCCACCGGCTCGACATGGCCACCTCGGGCCTGGTGGTCTTCGCCCGCTCTCCGGCCGTGCAGCGCCTGCTGGGCGACGCCTTCGCCGAACGTGCGGTGCACAAGGAGTACGAGGCGGTGGCGAGCGGCCTGCCCGCGGGCGGCGGCGCCGATGCCGACGGCTGGCACACGATCGACCTGCCCCTGGGCGCCGACTGGTACCGCCGGCCGATGCAGAGGGTCGATGCGGACGCCGGTAAACCGAGCCTCACCCGCTGGCGCACCCTGTCCCGCGATCCGGCCGCCGGCACCACCCGGGTCCGGTTGTCGCCGGTCACCGGTCGCACCCACCAACTGCGGGTGCACCTGCAGGCGATCGGCCATCCGATCCTGGGCGATGCGCTCTATGCACCCGCCGCGGTCCAGGCCGCCGCGCCCCGGCTGCTGCTGCATGCGGCGCTGCTGGCCTTCGTGCATCCGGTCACCGGCGCGGCCCTGCAGGTCCGCAGCGCGGTGCCCTTCTGACGAGAATCGAACGATGACCCATCACCTCTACATCCTCACCGGCGCCTCCCGCGGCATGGGCCGGGCCATGGCCGAGCAGCTGCTCGTGCCCGGCCACCAGTTGCTCTGCATCTCCCGTAGCGCCGACGCTGCCCTGCAGCGGCGGGCCGATGCGGCCGGCGTGTCGCTTCTGCAGTGGCAGCACGACCTGGCCGACGGCGCGCCCCTGGCCGCACGCCTGTCCGATTGGCTGCAGGCGGGCGACCCGCAGGCCTGGGCCAGCGCCAGCCTGGTCAACAACGCCGGCACGATCCCGCCGGTGGTGCCGCTGCGCGACGCGGCGGCCGCCGACACCGCCCATGCCCTGCGCGTCGGGCTGGAGGCGCCGATGCTGCTCACCGCCGCCTTCCTGCACGCCACCCGGGCCTGGACGGTGCCGCGCAAGGTGCTCAACATCTCGTCCGGCCTGGGCCGGCGGCCGATGGCGTCGCAGGCCGGCTACTGCACCGCCAAGGCGGGCATGGACATGTTCACCCGCTGCGCCGCGCTGGACGAAGCGCGGCGGCCCCACGGCGCCAGGCTCTGCGCACTGGCGCCGGGGGTGATCGACACCGACATGCAGCACCACCTGCGCAGCGCCGACGCCGCGGCCTTCCCCGACCGGGCCCGCTTCGAGGGACTGCACACCGGAGCGCAGCTGACCGCGCCGGCCGATGCGGCGGCGCAGGTGCTGGCCTTCCTGGCACGCCCGGATTTCGGGGCGGAGCCGGTGGCCGACGTGCGGGGCTGATACACCCCGCTGCTATTATTTATATAGCGGGAGGCCGGCATGGGGCGCCGGCCGCGGCCATCATTCTTCCGAATCCGCCGGCGTGCCACGCACCACCAGCACCGGGATCCGCACGTCGCCCAGCACCCGCTGGGTGACGCTGCCCAGCACCAGCTTCTCCAGCCCGCGGCGGCCGTGGGAGCCCATCACGACCAGGTCGGCGCCGAGGTTCTCGGCCGTCTCCACGATGCCGCGGTGCACCGCATGGCCCTCGACGACCATCGTCTCCGGCGTCACGCCCAGGGCGGCGGCGGTCTCGGTGGCGGCGCGCAGCGCCGCGTCGGCCTCGCCGCTGGCAGCGGCCAGGTAATGCTCCTGCCCGTAGGCCAGGTCGGTACCGACGCCGGTGAACGGGTACGGATCGATCACGTACACCGCCGACAGCGCGCTGCCGAAGGTCTTGGCCAGCTGCGCGGCCTTCGCCAGGGCTTCCAGCGCGGCGTCGGAGCCGTCGACCGGTACCAGGATGTGGGTGAACATGGCGCTTCTCCTTCTCGTCGTGGAACGGTGCTGTGCACCGGAACCGGCGGCACCGGCCGCCGCTGGAGCGGCCCGGCGCGAGGTGCGCCGGGCCGCATGCTGCTAGCCGCCCGCGACCTGCGGACTGCCCTGGAAACCGCCGGCCCGGCAGGTCACCACCAGCGTGTCGCGGTGGCCCTGCTGACCGGCGGCCTCGCCCAGCGGCTGGATCGGCGTCGTCTCGTGGATCATGCGCGGATCGTCGAGCAGCAGCACCGACCACGGCTCGGCGAGCGTGAAGCGCTGGCCGCCGGGGCCGGCCGCATCGAAGACGCGGGTCTCGCCGCCCTTGACCTGGAACCGGTCGATGAGGAACACCGCCACCAGGTCCACGCCGTCGCGGTGGGCGCCCTCGGGCGTCGGCCGGCCGATGCCGCCGGCGGTGTCGATCCGGAACTGGTGGGCTTCGACGAACCAGGGCTGCGGCCCGCGCAGCGCCGTGGCGAGCCCGGACAGCGCGCGCAGCACGCCCTGCCAGGCCGGGGCGCCGGTGGTCTGCGGCAGCATCGGGGCGAACCAGCGCTCCATGCCGCCGTGCAGCGCGTTGTATTCGACCGGCTGCCAGTGGGCGCGGTGCGGCACCGGCTGCACCGCGTCGCCCTCGACCACGAAGCAGGCGTGGCGGCGGTTCCGGTAGCGGCCGCCGTCGCGCAGGTACTCGTCGGGCGGCAGGTCCGCCCAGTCGGCCCGCAGCGCGTCGAGCGACGCGGCATCGGCGCCGCTCCAACGGCCCACGTCCTGCGGCGTCAGCACGGCGCAGCCGCGCTCCTGCATCTGCGGCACGAGGTGGTCGAGGGGCGTGTACGGCGGGGCGAAGCTGGCACTCATGCGGCCGAGCTTACTACCGCGTGCCGGCCGGTCGCGGTAACCCTGCGGGCCGCAAGTGCGTAGCGTTTGGCGGCGGATGCGGGTTTTCCCGCCCTGCCGCCCATAATGAAGCGCATGACCGCCACACCGCCCTCCGCCGTCTCGCCCGAAGCCATCGCCGCCGAGCCCGTCGCGCCGGCCACCCACCCCGCGGCGACCGCCGCCGTGAAGAGCGACCGGCCGCACCTGGTGATCGTCGGCTGCGGCTTCGGCGGGCTGGAAGCGGCCCGCGCGCTGGCCGACGACGCCATCGACATCACCCTGGTCGACCGCAACAACCACCACCTCTTCCAGCCCCTGCTCTACCAGGTGGCGACCGCCGGCCTGGCCGCGCCGGCCATCGCCGCGCCGATCCGCCACCTGTTCCGCAAGCAGAAGAACGCGACCGTGCTGCTGGGCGAGGTGAACGCGATCGACCCCGCCGCCCGGACGCTCGGCCTCTCCGACGGCGGCACCCTGCACTACGACCACCTGATCGTCGCGGCCGGTGCCACCCACAGCTATTTCGGCAACGACGCCTGGGCGGTGCACGCGCCGGGCCTGAAGACGCTCGACGACGCCTTCGCGATCCGCCGCCGGGTGCTGCTGGCCTTCGAGGCCGCCGAGAAGGAGCCCGATCCGGCGCGCCGCGCCGCCTGGCTCACCTTCGTGATCGTCGGCGGCGGCCCGACCGGGGTGGAGATGGCCGGCACCCTGGCCGAGATCGCCCGCAAGACGCTGCCCGGCGAGTTCCGCAACTTCGACCCGGCCAGTGCCCAGGTGCTGCTGGTCGAGGGCGGCCCGCGGGTGCTGGCCGCCTTCCCCGAGCACCTGGGCGAAAAGGCCCGCACCCAGCTGAAGCGCCTGGGCGTCGATGTGCGCACCGGGGCCCGGGTGACGCAGATCGATGCCCACGGTCTGCAGGTCCAATCGGCCGCAGGCCCGGACGGATCGCCGGCCTCCAGCTACAGAATCGATAGCAGATGCATGATCTGGGCCGCCGGCGTGGCGGCCTCGCCGCTCGGCAAGCTGCTGGCCGGCTCCACCGGCGCGGCGGTGGACCGCGCCGGCCGCGTCACGGTCGAGCCCGACCTGTCCCTGGCCGGGCATCCGGAGATCTCGGTGATCGGCGACCTGGCCGCGGCCTTCAGCCATGCCCCGGGCCAGGCCCCGCGCCCGGTGCCCGGCGTGTCGCCCGGCGCCAAGCAGATGGGCCGAACCGCCGCCGCCAACCTGCGCCGCCGGCTCGCGGCACAGCCGACCGTGCCCTTCCGCTACCGCGACTACGGCAACCTGGCCACCATCGGCCGGCATGCCGCGGTGGTCGACCTGGCGACGCCGCTGGGGCCGGTGCGTTTCTCGGGATTCCTCGCGTGGCTGTTCTGGCTCTTCGCGCACATCTGGTTCCTGATCGGCTTCCGCAACCGCATCGAGGTGCTGTTCGACTGGGCGTCGGCCTACTGGAGCTTCGAGCGGCCGGCCCGGGTGCTGACCGGCGTGCGCCACCCCCGCGCCGACGGCACCGGCGGCGAGGAGTAGGCACGGCGGGCGCGGCGGGCGCGGCGGTTCGTATGATCCGGTCTCCATCCGAAACGAGACGAGGAGACACTCAAATGCGCCTGCTGCCCACCCTCCGTGCCCTGCCCGCCCTGCTGGCGGCGGCCTTCGTACTGGCCGCCGCGCCGCAGGCCCGCGCCGCGTTTCCCGACAAGCCGATCAAGGTGGTGATCGGCTTTCCCGCCGGCGGCCCCCTCGACCAGCATGCGCGGCTGCTGTCGGACCGGCTGCAGGCGGTGCTGGGCCAGCCGGTGGTGGTCGACTACAAGCCCGGCGCCGGCGGCGCGGTGGGTGCCGACGCGGTGGCCCGCAGCCCGGCCGACGGCTACACCCTGGTGCTGGCCAATACCGGCGTCGCCGTGATCAACGGCGCGCTGTATCCCCGGCTGCCCTACAACACCCTGCGCGATTTCGTGCCGATCGCGCGCACCGCGCAGCAGCCGCTGGCGCTGCTGGTCAACAACCGGGTGCCGGCACAGACGCTCCCCGAATTCATCGCCTACGCCAAGGCCCAGCCGGGCAAGGTCAACTACGGATCGGCCGGCAACGGCGGCATCTCGCACCTGGTGCCCGAGATGTTCAAGAGCGCCACCGGCCTGTTCATGGTGCACATCCCGTACCGCGGCAGCGCGCCCGCCTTCACCGACCTGATGGCCGGCCAGGTGCAGTTCATGGCCGAATCGATCCCGCAGGCCGCGTCGTACGCCAAGCAGGGCAAGGTACGGGCCCTGGCCGTCACCAGCCGCGAGCGCAACCCGGCGCTGCCCGACGTGCCCACCGCCATCGAGGCGGGGCTGAAGGGCTTCGAGGTGGTCGGCTTCTACGGTTTCCTGGCACCTGCGGCCACGCCGCCCGACGTGGTCGCCAAGCTGAGCGACGCGTTCCGCCAGGTGCTGTCGCAGCCCGACCTGAAGGCCCGCATGGTCGCCCAGGGCGCCGACCCGGCCTTCCTCGGCAGCGAGGAGTTCCGCCAGTTCCTGGTGGCCGAGACGCCGCGCTGGGAGCAGGCGGTGAAGGCCTCGGGCGCCAAGATGGACTGAGGCGGAACCCTGCCACCCACGACCGACCATGCTTTCCCTGCACGCCGATACGTCCCACGTGATCCAGCTCGCGGTGGGCCCTGCCTTCATGCTGGCCGCCATCGGCGGCACGCTCACCATCCTGACCAACCGGCTGGCCCGGGTCAACGACCGCACCCACAAGCGCCGCGAGGACCGCGAGTCGGCCGACGCCGGCAAGCAGGCGGACATCGACGCCGAATTGAAGACCCTCGACCGGCGCGCCCGGATCATAAACGCGGCGGTGTGCACCGGTGCGGGCTGCGCGGTCATTGTCTGCCTGCTGATCGGCTCGCTCTTCATCGCCAACGAACTCACGATCGCGTTCGACCGGCCGGTGGCCGTGCTGTTCATCGCGGCGATGGTGGCGCTGATCGGCACCTACGTGCTGCTGGTGGCGGAGATCTTCGTAGCGCAGCACAGCATCAACCCCACCTGAAGGCGGGCCGGACGGCGGAGCGGGTGCGCCCTAGGGCCCCGGCGCCAGTTCGTCCACGAAGCGCTGCGCCGCCGCCGGCAACGCGTCGAAGCGCACCGCGTACAGGTCGAGCGCGCGCGCGGCCCAGGCATCGGTCAGCCGCAGCGCGGCGAGCCGCCGGCCGACGCCCATCGCCTTGAAGGCACCCACGGGCATCACGCCGAGGCCCAGGCCGCACTCGACCATCCGGCACATCGCGCTCAGGCTGTCCACCTCGATCCGGCGGCCGGGCGTGCGCTGCGCGGCGCGGGCCTCGCGGTCGAGCGCCTGCTGCACCGTGCTGCTGTCGCGCAGGCCGATCTGCGGCTCGCCCAGCGCATCCGCATAGGCCACCGCCCGGCTGCCCGCCAGCGGATGCCCGCGCGGCACCACCAGCACCAGGCGTTCGGTCCGGTACCGGCGCGATTCGAGTCCGGCCACGCCGTCGCTCGGGCCGCAGATGCCCAGCTCCACCTCACCCTCGCGGACCGCCTGCGCCACCGCACGGCTGGCGCCCTGGCGCACGTCGATCCTGATGTCGGCATGGCGGCGCATGAAGGCGGCGATGTCGGCCGGCAGGTACTGCTCCATCGCCGAAGCGCTCGCGCAGAGCCGCACCTGCCCGCGCACGCCGGCCGCCACGTCGCCCAGGTCGGCCCGCAGCCGCTCCACCTCGCCCAGCAGCGTCTGCACATGGCCCAGCACCAGTTCGCCGACCGGCGTGGGCCGCACGCCGCGGGCGTGCCGCAGCAGCAGCGGCGCGCCGGCCAGCGCCTCCAGCTCGGCGATGCGCTTGCTGATCGCCGACGCCGCCAGCTGGCCCCGCGCGCCGGCACGGGCGATGCTGCCGCTCTCGCATACGAGCGCGAAGAGGTCGAGGGTCGCCAGGTCGAGCTGGCGCAGGAAAGTGCGGGGCGAAGGCAAGGTGGGCATGGTGCGTGCATCGTAGCCGCCACCGGCGAGCCATCGCGGATGGGAACGGCTCGCGCCGATTTGCGCGCTTCTCGGCAGCGCCCGGTCTCCCTAGCATCCGCTCCTTTCCTGCCCACACCTGGACCTGCGCATGCTCGTTTCCCCTCTCGATGCCGCCCGCGTCGCCCGCTCGCTGGTCGTCCTGGGCGCCGTGCGCGTGGCCGATGCCACGCCCTTCTTCTACACCTCGGGCTGGGCCAGCCCGGTGTATGTCGATGCGCGGGTGCTGATGTCGAGCGTCGCCCTGCGCACCGAGGTGATGGACATCGCGGCCCGTACCGTCGCGCCGCACGTCGCGGCGTCGGGCATCAACGCCGTCGTGGGTGCGGAGAGCGCGGGCATCGCCTTCGCGGCGTGGCTGGCGGAGCGGCTGGGGTTGCCGCTGCTCTACCTGCGCAAGCGCCCCATCGGCTGGGGCATCACCGCGCAGCTCGAAGGCCGGCTGCCCGCCGACGCACGGGTGCTGCTGGTGGACGACGTGACCACCGACGGCCGTTCCAAAAGCGGCGCCGCCGCGGCCCTGCGGCAGGCCGGTACCGCGGTGGACGACGCGCTGGTCTTGCTCGACTACGCGCTCTACCCCGCCTCGGCCGCGGCGGCCGACACGGCGGTACTGCGGCTGCATGCGCTCTCGACCTGGCCGGATCTGCATGCGGCTCTGCTGGAGGACGGGCGGCTTGCCGCCGCGCAGAAAGCCGTGCTGGCCGACTTCAGCGCGGCGCCGGTGCGGTGGTCGGTGGCGCACGGAGGTATCGGAGCATGAGCGCGCCGACGACCTACGTGGCCGAGCCGCTCGCCGCGTCCGCCGCGGACGCAGCCGCCGTTCCTCGTGCCGCAGGCCCGGCGGCGCCGTCGGCGCCGGCTCCGCTCGACCTCGCGCCGCATCGCGACCGGGCCGCCGCCCTGCTGCGGGACGTCGCCGACGCCACCCACGACGGCACCGGCATCACCCGCGAGAGCTACGGCGAGGGCGAAGAGCGCGCGCTGGGCATCCTGGAGCGCCACGCCGCGGCACTGGGTTTCACCTGCTCGCGCGACCGGGCGCAGAACCTCTGGATGCGGCTGGCGGACGACACGCGGACCGATCCCGCAGTGGTGATCGGATCGCATGCCGATTCGGTGCCGCGCGGCGGCAACTACGACGGGCTGGCGGGCATCGTGGCCGGCATGCTGGTGCTGGCCGCCCTGCGCGGACGCCACGCCGATGCGCCTCCGGTCCGGGTGCTGGCCCTGCGCGGCGAAGAGAGCGCCTGGTACGGCAAGGCCTACATCGGATCGCTGTCCTTGCTGGGCCGGCTGCCGGCCGATGCGCTGGCCCTGCCCCACCGCAGCGGCCACGGCACGCTGGGCGAGGCGATGGCGCGGTGCGGCGCCGACGTGGCGGCGATCCGGCGCGGCGAGCCGCTGCTGGACGGCCGCGCCGTCGCGGCCTACCTGGAGCTGCACATCGAGCAGGGGCCGGTGATGGTGGCGCGCGGCTGGCCCGCGACGGCCGTCACCGGCATCCGCGGCAACGTGCGCCACAACGCCATCCGCTGCCTGGGCGAGACCGGCCATTCCGGCGCGGTGCCGCGCTGGCTGCGCAAGGACGCGCTGCTGGCGGTGGCCGAGCTGCTGTCCCGGATGGACGAGCACTGGCGGGTGTTGCTGCAGATGGGCATGGACCTGGTGATGACCACCGGCATCTGCAGCACGCCGGCCGCGTCGCAGGCGGTGTCGGTCATTCCGGGCGAGGTGCAGTTCAGCTTCGAGGCACGCAGCCAGGACAGCGGCACGCTCGAACGCTTCTACGCCCTGATGCGCGACGAATGCGCCGCCATCGCCGCCGCGCGGGGCGTCGTATTCGAGTTCGACGCCCGGCTGGTCACCGCGCCCGCCACGATGGACGCCTTCTGGACCGACCGGCTGGCCGGCTCGGCCGCGGCGCAGGGTGGCCCGGCGCTCGAACGTATGGCCAGCGGCGCGGGGCACGACGCGGCGGTGTTCGCCAATGCCGGCATCCCGTCGGCGATGGTGTTCGTGCGCAACGCCCACGGTTCCCACAATCCGTACGAGGCGATGGACCTGGACGACTTCATGCTGGCGGCAGGCGTGCTGGCCGGCGCGTTGCCGGTGCAACCGGCCGGATAAATGCGCGGGTGGCCGCGCGGCCCGGCGCCCATGCTGGTGCCTGCGGCGCACCACTTCGCAGCACCAAATCCCAATCGAGGGCACAAAGCTTGCATACAAGCAGGCATGCGAAATGCTTGTGTACAGGCATGGCCGCTTCTTCCGCCGACATCAGCACCCGCATCATCGAAGCCGTGATGGCGCAGAAGCTCGCGCCCGGCACCCGCCTCGGCGAGCAGCAGCTGGCGATCCTGTTCAACTGCAGCCGCACCATCGTGCGCGAGGCCCTGACCCGGCTCGCCACCCGCGGCATCGTGACCGTCACCGCGCGGCGCGGCTGGTTCGTGGTCGAGCCTTCGGAGGCCGAGGCGCGCGAGGCCTTCGCGGCGCGCCGGGTGATCGAGCTGGGGCTGATCCGCCAGATGCCGCCGCTGGGAAAGCACGCCTTGAAGCAGCTCAAGCTGCACCTGCAGCGCGAGAAGGCCGCGGTCCGCGGCAGCGACGTCGGCGCCCGCAGCTTCCTGCTCGGCGACTTCCATGTCTGCCTGGCCGAGTGCCTGGGCAACCACCTGCTGGCCGACACGCTGCGCGACTTCACCGCGCGCACCACCCTGATCGCGATGCTCTACCAGTCTTCGCACGACGCCGCGCAGTCCTGCGAGGACCATGTCCGCATCGTCGCCGCGCTGGAGGCAGGCGACACCGCCTTGGCCGAGCGTCTGATGTCCGACCACATCGGCACGGTGCAGGACGCCCTGCGGCTGCAGCCGGCGGCCGAGGTCGACGCGCTGAGCCAGCTGCGCGACGCGCTCGCCCCGATGGCCGACAGCGCCCGCGGCGCGCCCCGATCCGCCGCGGCGCCGGCGGCGACCGGCCCCCACGAATCCCCCGACTCTTCCACCTACCTAGGAGCCTTGCTATGACCCCCATTTCCCGTCGCCTCGCCATGGGCCTGCTCGCCCTCGCCTCGCTGGCCGCCACCGGCGCACAGGCCCAGGAGGCCCTCGACACGATCATGAAGTCGAAGTCGATCAAGATCGCCATCCCGACCGACTACCCGCCCTACGGCTTCGTCGGCACCGACCTGCAGCCGCAGGGCCTCGACGTGGACATGGCCAAGCTGATCGCCGCCAAGCTGGGCGCGAAGGTCGAACTGGTGCCGGTCACCAGCGCCAACCGGGTGCCGTACCTGCAGACGCGCAAGGCCGACCTGGTGATCTCGACGCTGGGCAAGAACGCCGAGCGCGAGAAGGTGATCGACTTCACCTCCGCCTACTCGCCGTTCTTCCAGGCCGTGTTCGCACCGAAGACCCTGCAGATCAAGAGCTTCGCCGACCTGGCCGGCAAGTCGGTCGCGGTGACCCGCGGCGCGATGGAAGACCAGGAGCTGGCCAAGGTGATCCCCGCCACCGGCGTGGACGTCAAGCGCTTCGAGGACAACAACGCCACCATCGCCGCCTTCGTCGCCGGCCAGACCCAGGTGGTCGCCACCAGCGCCTCGGTCGCCGGCAACATGATGGCCAAGAATCCGCAGGTCAACGCCGAGTACAAGCTCCTGCTGAAAGACAGCCCCAACTTCATCGGCGTGGCCAAGGGCGAGGACAAGCTGCGCCTGAAGGTCAACGAGATCATCGCCGAGGCCAAGGCGAGCGGCGACATCGACAAGATGGCCAACAAATGGCTCGGCCGCCCGGCCGGCGACCTGCCGCAGTAAGCAGCTCCGCGGCTGATCATTTCACCCATACGACGGACGGCCCATGCGCATCCAGCTCGACTTTCCCGCGGTACTGGCCGAATGGCCGCTGCTGCTGCACGGCCTCTACTGGACGGTGGGCCTGACGGCCGTCGCCACGGTCGTCGGCATGGCCCTCGGCATCGCCTTCGCCTGGGCGCGGGCCCACGGGCAGGCCTGGTTGCGCTGGGTGGTGGGCACCTACGTGGAGCTGATCCGCAACACGCCCTTCATCGTGCAGCTGTTCTTCGTCTTCTTCGGCCTGCCGGCCGCGGGGGTGAAGCTTTCGCCCGAGACGGCGTCGGTGATCGCGATGGTGGTGAACCTGTCGGCCTACGCCACAGAGATCATCCGGGCCGGCATCGAAGCCACCCCGCGCGGCCAGGTCGAGGCGGCCCAGAGCCTGGCCATGGGCCGGCTGCAGATCTTCACCCGGGTGGTGCTGCCGCCCGCGCTCGCCAAGGTCTGGCCGGCGATGACCAGCCAGATCGTGATCGTGATGCTGGGATCGGCCGTGTGCGGCCAGATCTCGACACCCGAGCTGAGCTATGCGGCCAACCTGATCCAGAGCCGCAACTTCCGCGCGTTCGAGGCCTTCATCGTCGCGACCGGCCTGTACCTGCTGCTGTCGATCGCGCTGCGGCGGCTGCTGCAGTGGGCCGGCCCGCGTTTCATCTTCGGCCGCTAGGAGCCCGGCATGGTCGAATTCACCCTTTGGGACATCCTGCGCAACCTGCTGCTGGCGGCGCGCTGGACGATCGCCCTGTCACTGATCGCCTTCGTCGGCGGCGGCATCGTCGGCATGGCGCTGCTGGTGCTGCGGCTTGGGCGCGGCAAGATCGCCGGGCAATTCGTCGCCGGCTACGTGCAGCTCTTCCAGGGTACGCCGCTGCTGATGCAGCTGTTCCTCGCGTACTTCGGCGTGGCGCTGCTGGGCATCGACACCTCGGCCTGGTTTTCTGCCGCGCTGGCGCTCACCCTCTACTCCAGCGCCTTCCTCACCGAAATCTGGCGCGGCTGCGTGGCCGCGGTGCCGCGCGGCCAGTGGGAGGCCTCGGGCAGCTTGGCGCTGAGCTTCGCCGAGCAGCTGCGCCATGTGGTGCTGCCGCAGGCGACGCGCCTGGCGATCGCGCCGACCGTCGGTTTCCTGGTGCAGGTGGTCAAGGGAACCGCCCTGGCCTCGGTGATCGGCTTCATCGAGCTGACCAAGGCCGGCAGCATGATCTCCAACGCCACCTTCAAGCCCTTCGTCGTCTACAGCTGCCTGGCGCTGATGTACTTCGCGCTGTGCTTCCCGATCAGCCTCTTCGCCAAGTCCCTCGAAAGGAAACTCCATGCAGACCGCCGTTGAACCCGTAGCCTTGGCGCCGGCCGTGCCGGGCGCACCCATTGTGCAGATCACGGGGCTGCGCAAGTCCTACGGCAGCAACGAGGTGCTCAAGGGTATCGACCTCAAGGTGGCGCGCGGCGAGGTGATCGCCATCATCGGCAAGAGCGGCTCGGGCAAGAGCACCCTGCTGCGCTGCATCAACGGGCTGGAGGTGTTCCAGGAGGGCGCCCTGACCGTCGACGGCAAGCCGCTGATCTACGACAGCGCCATGGCGATGCGCGAGCTTCGCCAGCGCGTCGGCATGATCTTCCAGAGCTTCAATCTTTTCCCGCACCTCTCGGTGGGCCGCAACGTGATGCTGGCGCCCACCCTGGTCAAGAAGAAATCCCAGGCCGACGCCACCGCGCATGCCAAGAAGCTGCTGGAGCGGGTGGGCCTGGCCGAGAAGTTCGACGCGCGGCCCGAGCAGCTCTCCGGCGGCCAGCAGCAGCGGGTGGCCATCGCCCGCGCGCTGGCGATGGAGCCGGCCGTGCTGCTATGCGACGAGATCACGTCGGCGCTGGACCCGGAACTGGTCGGCGAGGTGTTGCGGGTGGTCGAGTCGCTGGCGCTCGAAGGCATGACGCTGCTGATGGTGACCCACGAAATGAACTTCGCCCGCAAGGTGGCGGACCGGGTCATCTTCATGCACCAGGGCCGGGTGCATGAATCGGGCCCGCCGGCGGCGGTGTTCGGCAGCCCGCAAACGGCCGAGTTGAAGCAGTTCCTGTCGTCGCTGCACGACTGAGCCCGGGCGGGGTGGGAGGATCGCCGCTTCCCGTGGTCCGCATCACCCGGCTGCCGTGGGCCGCGTGGCCTTCCGAGTCGGCGATCAGCGTCCTGACCTCCTTGGCGGCCGAGGCCGACCGCTGCGTGAGGCTGCGCACCGCCGACGCCACCACCGCGAAGCCCCTGCCCTTCGCGTTGGCGTGGGGCCCCTCGACTGCGGCGTCGAGCGCCAGGATGGTGGCGGTTCGCGCTGCTTCAAGAGCCTGCGAAGGAACTGCAGGCAGGATGTAGCGGTCACACAGCGATGTCTCCAGCCCTGCACACCTCGCCCCCGAGTCCTCGCCGTCGCAAAGTCCTGTCTGCAGTCCTAGGAGGACTTGCAGCCTCGGCATGGTCAGTCAGATCGAACGCCGGCTACAACATCTGGACCGGCACCTACACCGTCAGCCGGGACGAAGTGCAGGCGGGCATCGCCAAGCGGTTTCCGGTGGGACTGCGCTACATGGAGATGTTCGAGGTGAAGCTGACCTCGCCGCGCGTAGCCCTGCTGCCGCAGACCAACCGGCTGGCGGTGACGGTCGATGCAACGGTGCGCAACCCGCTGTTTTTGCCCACCCCGGTGCCGGGCGTGCTGGCGATCAGCAGCGGCCTCAAGTTCGACGCCGCCTCCCGCACCGTCCGGTTGCATGAACCGACGGCCGAGCGCCTCGCGCTCCAGGGCCTGTCGGCCGACGACAGCCGCAACCTCCAGTCGCTCGGCGCCACCGTGGCACGCGAGTTGTTGCGGGACTATCCGCTGCACACCTTCACCGAAGACGAGTTGCGGCTGGGCAATCGCAAACTCGAGATCGGCGAGATCACCGTCACCGATGCGGGGCTGACGGTGGACGTGCGCTAGCCTCCCGTCAGGCCCGCGCCAGCAGCACCAGCGCGATGCCCGCCGCCGCCGGCAGTGCCTGCACGAAAAGTATCTTTCGGCCCACCGTCGCCGCACCGTAGAGACCGGCGACCAGTACGCAGCCGAGGAAGAACAACTGCACGCCGGCACCGGCAGCGCCCAGCCACAGCCCCCACAGCAGGCCGGCCGCCAGGAACCCGTTGTAGAGCCCCTGATTGGCCGCCAGCACTTTCGACGCCTGGGCCTGCGCCAAGGTTTGGCGGAACGTCTTCAGCCCCAGCGGCTTGTCCCACAGGAACATCTCCAGCACCAGGATGTAGACGTGGATCAGCGCGACGAGCGCGACGACGGCATGGGCAGCGATCAGCATGGTGGAATTTCCGGTTCAGGTGGTAGGAGTCAGCGGTCGGCGCTCTCGGGCAGAGGCGCTCCGCACTGCATGCAGAAGCGCGCCTGGGCAGCATGGCCGGCGGCGCCGCAGGCCTCGCAGGCCGGCGTGCCGGGCGAGAGCATGACCCGCCGAGCGGTCATCTCGGCGGTGACGATGCCGGTCGGCACGGCCAGGGTGCCCCAACCGAGCAGCATCATGACCGAGGAGATCAGCCGGCCCAGGTCGGTGCGCGGGGTGATGTCGCCGAAGCCGACGGTCGTCATGGTGGTGATCGCCCAGTAGACCGACGTCGGAACGCTGGTGAAGCCGTGCTCGGGCCCTTCGACGACGTACATCAGCGTGCCGACGACCAGCACGATCATCAACACCGCCGAGAGGAACACCATGATCTTGCGCCGGCTGCTGTGCAGCGCCTGGCCCAGCGCCTGGAACTCGACCACGTACGCCGCCAGCCGGAACACCCGGAAGACCCGCAGCAGCCGCAGGATGCGCACGTCGATCAGCGCATGCAGTTCGGGGAACACCAGTGCCAGGTAGGTCGGCAGCAGAGCCAGCAGGTCGACGATGCCGAAGAAGCTGCGGGCATACCGCCAGGGATGCTGCAGGCACAGCAGCCGCGCGGCATATTCCAGCGTGAAGAGCACGGTGAAAACCCACTCCAGCCGGCTGAACAGCAGATGGTGCCGGTCGTGGACCGACTGCACGCTGTCGGCGATCACCACGCCCACGCTCAGCACGATGAGCAGTATCAGCAGCTTGTCGAAGTTGCGGCCGGCCGTGGTTTCGGACTCGAAGATGATCCGGTAGACGTCGAGGCGCCAGCCGCGCTCGGGCTTGCCGAAACGGATGGATTCGGGCGGGGATGTCGGGGGTGCGGCGGCCATCCGGTCGATTCTAGAAGCCGGCCGACGGCCGCCGGCCGATGCGCGGCGTTGTCGTCTTTTTCGCCCGCTTCTAGACTGCCGCCTCCGCTACCACCGGGAGTCCGCGCATGGCAACGTCCAAACCGTTTTTCGGCAAGCTAGATCCGATCGGCAAGAAGCTCGGCGATGTCGTGCTGGACAGGCAGAAGATCCCGCACGAGATCAAGCTGCTGCCGCCCGACCTCGACAAATGGCTGACGAAGAACCCGACCGTGAGCGGCTCCATCGTGTGGGAACGGCCCGACACCGCCCTGGCAAAGCACGGCCCGGCGGCGTGGAAGGACTGGAACACCGGCGAGCGCCAGTTGTTGAAGGACGCCTTCGCCAAGGCGTGGTACGGGACGCTATCGGCCGATCCGACGCCGTATCCCAACACGTTCGTCCCGCCGCCGGGCGAGCATCCGACGACCGTCCTCACCCAGGCGGTGGCGCTGCAGCACTACATGGAAAGCGTGGCGACCTGCCTGGTCTCGGACATGCGGCTGCCGCCCGCATTCGGGTTGTCGCAACGCACGGAGGAGGAGCGGGCCTGGCTGCTGGACAGCCGGTCGCTGTTCGAATGGGTCAACGCGGTGGGTTCCGGCGGCCAGAAGTTGATCGGCTACATGGTCAATGCTTGGGTGCTGCCGTCGCGACCGGGCTACATGCGCCAGGCGCTCGATACCTTCAGCCTCCTGCGCTCCACCCATTTGGACACCGTGGTCGAGATGGTGCGGTTCTGCGGCACGCTGTTCCATTTCGGCGGCGCGCCGGGAGCCGACGAGTACGAGAACCATTGGCACTACCGCGGCTACATGCCGGTGTCGCGCTGCATCGAGGGCACGATCCCGACGCCGTCGCCCGACCATCCCTACCAGGAAACGACGGTCAAGCGCTGGACCGCGGGCTGCGCGGGCACGGTGGGCCTGATGAGCCACCTGCTGCGGATGGCGAACGTACCGGTCATCAAAGGCTACGCCTGCGACCATGCGCTGCCGCACTTCTCCTCCATCGGCCGGTGGCTTTCCCACGGCGACGATCCGTACCCGCTCAAGTACCACCCCGAGATCGATCCAGCGCAACTGCTGATCGACGAAGCGACGCACCAGGCCTGGTTCGGACCGGAAGCGGACGCCTGCGGCAACATCGGTCGGCGCGCCAAGGAAGTCTTCGGGTGAACGCTCCAGGTCATTGAAGCGCCAGCAACTGCCCCGGTGCGCCGGGCCCGTGGCGGAACACGGAGACGGCCCGCACCAACTGTTCCGCCTGCAGCCGCAGGCCCGATGCGGCCGCCGCGCTCTGCTCGACCAGCGCGGCGTTCTGCTGGGTCATCTCGTCCATCAGCGTGACCGAGCCGCCCACCTGCTGCATGCCCTGGTTCTGCTCGTCGGTGGCGTAGCTGATCTCGTTCATCAGCGCACTGACGCGCTTGACCGCCCCGACGATCTCGACCATGGTGCTGCCCGCGTCGCCCACCAGCGCGGTGCCACGCGCGACCTGCTCGGCACTGGCCTCGATCAGCGACTTGATTTCCTTGGCCGCCGCCGCGCTGCGGCCCGCCAGGCTGCGCACCTCCGCCGCTACCACCGCGAATCCGCGGCCCTGCTCGCCCGCCCGCGCCGACTCCACTGCGGCGTTGAGCGCCAGGATATTGGTCTGGAAGGCGATGCCGTCGATGACGCCGATGATGTCGGCGATACGGCTGGAGCTGACCTGGATGCCCTTCATCGTCTCCACCACCTGCTCGACCACGCCACCACCGCGGGTGGCGACTTCGGACGCTTGGAGCGCGAGCTGGTTCGCGTTCTGTGCATTGGCGGCGTTGTGCTGCACCGTGGAGCCCAGCTCTTCCATCGACGCGGCCGTCTGCTGCAGCGCGGACGCCTGCTGCTCGGTGCGCCGGCTGAGGTCGTGGTTGCCTTCGGCGATCTCGCTGCTGGCCGACGCCACCGCCACCGCGTTCTCGCGCACGGTGCCGACGATGCCGCCGAGCTTGTCCTGCATGTTGCGCAGCGCCATCAGCAACTGGCCGGTCTCGTCCTTGGCCAGGATGTCCACTCGGTGGGACAGGTCGCCGTCGGCGATGTGGTCGGCCACCTCGACCGCCTGCTTGAGTGCCCGGGTGAGCCGCACCGTGATGGTGTATGCGGTGCCTAGCGCCACGGCCGCCGACAGCAGGCAAAAAGCCAGCAGCATCGCGCGCTGCCGCTCGAACTGCGCGGTGGCGTCTTCGATGGAGGCCTGGGCGCGCTGCTCGGTGAAGTCGGAGTACGCCTGTGTCGCCTGCACCAGCTGCAGCAGCAGCGGATTGCACTTCTCGATGATGGCCGCGATCGCCTCGTCCCGCTTCTGCTCGCGGGCCAGCTGCACGATGGTCAGCGCCACCGGGGTGTACTGGCGTTCGATCTCCTGGATGCGCGCGTACAGATCGTTCGCGGTGGCGTTCGGCTCGGGCGATGCGGCGAGCATCGCGCCGAGCTTCTGAAGGTTGGTGTCCACGTCCTTGTGGGCCTGCAGCACGCTCGCGTACTCGGCATCCGCATCCTGCGGGCGGCCGGCGATCACCAGGTTGCGGGCCGCGATCGCCCGCCGGTCGACGGAGGTGCGGACATGCTC
The DNA here is from genome assembly GCF_001421705.1 of Xylophilus sp. Leaf220. Classification (GTDB taxonomy): domain Bacteria; phylum Pseudomonadota; class Gammaproteobacteria; order Burkholderiales; family Burkholderiaceae_C; genus Xylophilus. Next base: position 482,289 of record NZ_LMKO01000012.1, read on the forward strand.
GGCCACCCGCGCGCGCGCGCTCAGCCCGTTGACGTACTGGCTGAACTGAGTATTGGCATTGGAAAGGGCCACGAGGCCCGAGGCGGCCACCGCGAGCAGAAGCGCGGTGAGCACGCCGAAATTGATTGCGAGCTTGGTCTTGACCGACAGGTCCCGAAACGCCATAACGACTCCTAAATTTAGACGCCAGGCAGGCACGACCGGTGGCCGCGCGCGAGATGTGGGTCTGAACACATCATCGGCTTATTTATACCCGGCTTAAATTTAGCTGAAGTTGGGAGTTTCCAGGGGATAAAAAGAAGGGGCGAACCCTGCCATACGCAGCGATGCGCAGGGAACGTGGGCGGATCAGACCTGGGGGGCCGCCTGTACCGAGGCCGGGGGAAGGCTGTCGACCTGCATCGACAGATCGAACAGCTTGGCTTTGCCGGCGTAGTAGCGGTCGAGGCGCCACTCCTGCAGGATGTCCATGGCGAGGCCGAAGCGGGGATAGTCGAGCTTGTAGAGGCTGCCGAGCTCGAAACTGCCGGCCGACTCGAGCGCCAGGACCAGTTTGGCCAGCGTCTTCGCGCCGTCGCTTTCGGGGTCGGATTCGATGAAATGGCGGGCTTGTTTGATGGCGTTCATGTCGTGCGGTAGGGAGAAAAGCCGCACTCTACCGCCCGCTATGCCCGATTTTTGTGACATCCGCATGACACGGTGCCGCGCAAAGGTCATAACCCCGACGGGGCTTCTACCTAGACGGCGTTCACGGACTCCTGCAGCGCCCGCCACATCACCTTGCCGCTGCCGCTCTTGGGCAGTGCCGCGACGATCTCGACCACGCGGGGGGCCTTGTAGACCGCCATGTTCTCGCGGCACCAGGCGACGATGTCCTTGGCCGGCGTGTCGGCATGGCTGTGGCGCAGCACCACGATCGCCTTGACGCTCTCGCCGCGGTACGCGTCCCGCGTGGCGATGACGCAGGCCTCCTGGATCGCAGGGTGGCGGAACATCAGCGCCTCCACCTCGGCCGGCCAGACCTTGAAGCCGGAGGCGTTGATCATCCGCTTGAGCCGGTCGGTCATGAAGAAATAGCCGTCTTCGTCGGTACGGCCCAGATCGCCGGTCCGGAAGAACCGCTTGCCGTCTCGCTCGATGAAGGCCGCCCTGGTGGCGTCCGGCCGCTTCCAGTAGCCCGAGAAAACCTGCGGCCCGCAGATCACGATCTCGCCCTGCTCGCCCTGTGCCACCGGCTCCAGCGTGTCCGGGTCGACGATGTGCGACTCGGTGCTGACGAACGGGATTCCCAGGCACTGCTGCTTGGGCGCGTCGGGCGGGTTGGTGTGCGACGGGGCGGCGGTCTCGGTCAGGCCGTAGCCCTCGGTGTAGCGCAGGCCGAATTCCTCCAGCAGCCGCTGCGCCACCGCCTGCGGCATGGCCGCCCCGCCACCGCCGATGTAGACCAGGCTCGAGAGGTCGTAACTGTGCATCTGCGGGCTGCCGAGCAGGTCGATCACCATCGTCGGAATGTTGGTCCAGTGGGTCACGCGGTAGCGGGAGATCAGCCGTCCGGCCAGGTCCCGGTCCCAGCGTGGCATCACCACCAGCGTACCGCCACCATAGATCACCGTGTGCAGCATACTCACCATGCCGGTGATGTGGAACATCGGGATCACCGCGAGCGTCACGTTCTCCGAAGTGCCGTTGCTCCAGGCGAGGCTGGCCACCGCGTTGTGCATGATGCCCGCGTGCCGGTGCATGCATCCCTTGGGCAGGCCGGTGGTGCCGCTGGTGTAGGGCAGCAGCGCCAGGTCGTCGGGGCCCACATCCAATGGCGGGGCTGCGGCGACGCAGGCCAGGGCATCGGTCCACGGATGCACGGCGCCACCGGCCAGGACGGGTGCCGCGTGCCGGTTGCCGAGCCACTCGCGCCAAGCGGGCGGTGGGGCGCTTTCGCCTTCCGTACCGGTATCGAACGCGTCGGAGAAGTGCGTCACCACCAGGTGCTGCAGGCCGGTGCCCGCGGGCAAGGCATTGCTGGCCGCCGCGAAGTCGCCGGCCAGGTCGGCGGTGGTGATCGCCACCCGTACGTCCGGGTCGGTGATGTAGTGCTTCAGCTCCTCTGCGCGATTCATCGGATTGACCGGTACCACCACCGCGTTCGCCCGCAGGATCGCGAAATGCGCTACCACCAGTTGCGGGCAGTTCTGCATGTTGAGCGCGACGCGGTCACCCTTGCGAACGCCCAGATGGAAGAGATGCGCGGCCAGCCGCTCGGCCTGGTCCGCCAGCTCCGCGTAGGTCGTGGTACGCCCGAAGAACACCAACGCGGCTTTCTGAGGGTAACGGCGGGCCGATGTGGCCAGGTTGTCCCAGAGCGATACCGCCGGCGGGGTGATGCGATGGGGCAGGCGCCGGGGCCAGAACTTGTAATGCGATTGCATGCGGTCTCCTTGCGCCCAGGGTAGCGCCGGAGCCGCAGCGCGCACACCGGGCCAGCCCCAGGCACGGGCGTTTCAGGTCACCTCCGCGACGCGCGGCGGCTGGAGGCAGTACCCGCTGTGGGACATGCCTGACGGCTTTTCAGGCCGCGCTCCTGCCGGTGAAAGCCGGCGCGCCCCCGACCATCCGGTCAGACGTCCGAAACGTCACGGCCCGGCCGGGTCGCCATAAACACAGTCACACCGTGACATTCGAGGAGTAATCACCATGTCCCTTTCGTTCATTCTGTTGATCGTCCTGATCCTGATCCTGGTGGGCGTCCTGCCGACGTGGGGACACAGCCGTTCGTGGGGCTACGGCCCGAGCGGCGGCATCGGCCTGGTTCTGGTGATCGTGATCGTGCTGCTGCTGATGGGCCGCATATAAGGTCCGACGGCTTGCCGTCGCAATGAAGAAGGGGTCCTGCGGGACCCCTTCTTCATTGGTGCCTCGGTTGTGGCCTCAGGGTACCGATGTCGCAGCGGTGCCCGGCGCGGCAACGGCCGATGCCGGTACCGGCACCATCATCACCGGCTCCCGCGGCACCGGCGGCTCGTAGCGCAGACCGGCAGGCAACAGCGCATCGGCCCAGCCGAAGCGCCACGCCATGGCCAGCACGACCACCGCAGCGACCCCCATGCCGATCAGCCAGGCCTTGCCGTGGCGCTCCTTGAAAGGGTCTTGCAGCAGCCGCGACGCGCTGGCGGGCACATGGCCGGTCTGGGACAGCGAGGCACCCAGCCGCACGTTGACCTTCATGCGCCCGTTGATCGCCCAGCCGCTCGCATCCAGTATCGGCCCCAGGCTGCGCTGGCGCAGCTTGAGCCAGGCGATCAGCATGCTGGGGCCCGAGATGGCCAGCACGATGCCGCAGAGGGCGATCGGGATCCACGGCCCCAGGTCGACGAACTTGCCGAACACCCCGACCAGGACCGCGCTGATGCTGCCCAGCGCCACCCCGATCGCGGCCACCGTGCCGACATCGACCCGGCCCGGCAGTTTCTCCGCCGCGGTGGCGACCGCCGGCATCGCGCCGCCGGGTTTCGACGCCGACACCACACCGCTCGCCAGCGAGTTGAGCGAGGCCTGGGCCGCCGTTTCGCTGGCCGCCGCGCGTTTGGCGACCTGCTCTTCCAGCACCCGCAGGAACTTCTTGTAAGGCGACAGGAACGCCTGGCCGACGCTGGTCGGGTTCTCGATCAGCTTGGTGATCGTCGCGTCCCAGTCGTGGCCTTCCCGGTCGTAGAAGACGCCGTTGCGGCCGACGAAGAGAAAATCCACGTCGCCCGCGGTGAAGGCCGCGGCGATCTGCATCGTCTTGCCCTGCCGGGTGCAGGTGCAATAGGCCAGGTAGGTCTTGGCCAGGCCGGCCAGCACGGCGTGCTTGGTGGCATCGGCCACCTGCACCACCAGGTCGCAGCTGCGGCCGTCCAGGTACAGCGTTCCGGCCTGGAACACCGCACCCTTGCGGCCGTAGAACTCCTGGAACGACACGAAGTTGTGCAGCAGCCGCAGCAGGTCGCGCTTGAAGCGCAGCAGCTTCTCCAGTTCGCCGATGCGGGTGTTGTGCGGCTCCATCGCCTGGTCCTGCGCGATTAGCTCGAGCACCGATGCCTCCGCCCCCTGCGCGAGACGGCGGCGCAGCGGCGCCACCTCCAGCGCGTCGAGCCTGGTCGACGGGCGGGAGCGCAGCCACGCACAGCTGGCGGCGAGCCGGGTCTTGAGCGACTCCCACTGCGCTTCTTCCAGCAACTCCGAACCATCGCCGAGCAGCGGCACCACGACATGACGGCGCAGAGACGCCAGCCCTTCGGCCCAGGCCGGATTGGCGCCGGCTCCTAGCGGCAACGGCCGTCCCGGCCACGCAGGCGCCAGCGGCAGGTCGGCGATCGCCGCCGATTGCGCCTGCAGCGTCTGCGCGCCCAGCGCACGGTAGGCGTCGGAGCCGGGATTCAGCTCGGGCGTGGCCCGCGGGTCGTAGGCCGCAACGCGGCAGCGGGCGAAGAAGTCGTCGACCTTCACCCGCACTTTTTCCAGCGCCTCGGCCGCCGGCAGGGTGTCTGCGCCGAGCGGCAGCGCCGCGTCGTCGTGCAGGGCCTGGGCATGCCAGGCATCCAGCCGCCGCGCGTCGGCAAAGAACGCCCGGGCCCGCACCAGGTCGATGCCGGGCTGTCCGTTGCAGTCGGCGACGCTGCCCTGCGTGGCGGCGATCTGCTCGACCACCGCGCGTACCTCGGCGTCCTCCGCGGTGGCCGGCGTCACGATGCCGTCGCCGTTGAAGCGCATCGCCGCCAGCAGGCGGCTGCGGTCGACCACGTCGGCCAACGCGATCGTGTCGGCCTCGTCGCGGCCCAGCAGTTGCAGGATGCGGCGCGCCTCGCCCGCCAGTGCCGCACCGGAGGCATCTGCCTCGTCCAGCGCCGAAAGCGCCAGCGTGTCGCCCCCGCGCACCAGTTCGTCGGCGTCCTTCAGCTGCGCGCAGGCCCACCGGCAGGCGGCCAGCAGTTCGGGTGGACGGATGCGGCCGTCATGGTCGGTGTCGATGAGGTCGAGCGTGCGGGTGTCGAACTCCAGCGTGCGCGTCGGGCAGGCCAGCGCCACCCAGAGCTTCTGGTCGAGTTCGTCGAGATGGGCGATGTCGGCGCCGGTGCGGATCAGCACCTGGTCGACACCGCCCGCACGGAAGAATTGCCATGGATGCATCGGCAGAAAAACCTGGGCTGAAAGCGCGGCGGGGCGCAGCGGTCCGGCGCGCGGCGCCGGGGCGAAGCGACGGATTCTGAAGCGTGCGCCCGCCGCGCCGGTAAGCCCATGTTCGCGGCCGGCCGCCGTGCGGCGCGGTTCGCCAAGGCGACACGCAGCCCGGCCCGCCCCCCTACCCGGCCATCGGGCCGCGGCGCAGAATGTCCCGGCTGCCCTCGACAAGGAGACATCCGATGCACATCCCCTCGATGAAGGAACTCGTCAGCGCCGAAGAATGGCAACTGCGCTGCGACCTGGCCGCCTGCTACCGGCTGGTGGCGCTCTACGGCTGGAGCGACCTGGTCTTCACCCACATCACTGCCAAGCTGCCGCCGTCGGTGGCGGGCGACGCGCACCAGTTCCTGATCAACCCCTACGGACTGATGTTCGACGAGATCACCGCGTCGAGCCTGGTGAAGGTCGACATGCAGTGCAACAAGCTGCACGACTCGCCCTTCCCGGTGAACCCGGCCGGCTTCGTGATCCACAGCGCGGTGCACGCGGCCCGCGACGATGCGCAGTGCGTGCTGCACACCCACACCCGGGCCGGCGTGGCGGTGAGCGCGCAGCAGGCCGGCATCCTGCCGATCAGCCAGCAATCGACCTTCGTGCTGGCGTCGCTGGCCTACCACGGCTACGAGGGCGTGGCCTTCCGCGACGAGGAAAAGCCACGGCTGCAGGACGACCTGGGCAGTGCCAACTTCCTGGTGTTGCGCAACCATGGCCTGCTGGTGGTGGGCCGCAGCATCGCCGACGCGTTCCTGTCGATGTACACCTTCGAAAACGCCTGCCGCATCCAGATAGACGCGCAGGCCGGGGGTGCCCTGACCGAAGTCGATCCGCGCATCGTCGCCGGCACCGCCGCCGCGATGAAGGTGCAGACCGGCGGGCTGGGCGGCGCCTTCGTCTGGCCGTCGCTGCTGCGTCGGCTGGAACGGGCCGATCCGGGCTACCGGGACTAGCCATGGACGCCCGTGGCCCTGTTTTCAGCGAAAAGGGCCTGCAGCCGGCGTGCAGAGCCGACCATTTGCTATTAAATCAATAGCATAGCCTGGTGCGGCCAGCCGGGGTCACTACACTCGGGGCCCGCGCTCTCGCACCACGCCCCTTATCTCCCCGATGGACTTTCTCTTGCTGGCGACCATGGTCGCCATCGGCGCGTACGGCCTCAAGGCGCGCGACCAGGGCCGCCGCATCATCCTGCTGGGCACCCACCTGCGCCAGTACCAGATCGAAAAGCTGATGGAAAACCTGACCGAGGGCTACCTGCGCGCCCTGGGAGAGGACGATCCCGAGCGGCGCCAGCAGATCTGGAACCTGCTCCACGCCACGGAAGGCTCCCTGGCCAACCAGTTCCAGACTTTCGCGACCGAGTTCGCGCGGGTGGACGAATCGCAGACCCGGGTCAGCACCCTGCCCGTCGCCCTGCCCTACGCGGCCCGGCTGCTGCCGGCGGCCAGCTTCGACGTGCGCAAGGCGTTTTCGGTCCATGCGCGCGGCATCGCCGACGCGGCGCGCAATACCGAGCAGCGCTCGACCCGCGACCGGGCCTTCACCATGTCGGCCGAGCTGTTCCTGATGCAGCACACCTGCCACTGGTTCTGCCGCTCGAAGGCGGTCGCATCGGCCCGGATGATGGCGCGCCACCAGACGACGCACCAGCAGCTGGTCGACGCGGTGGCGCCGGACACCCGGCGCGCCTACCTGGCGCTGATCGAAGGCGCCAAGCCGCGCTGACCACAGGCGCTCAGTTGCCGGCCGCGAGGAACGGAAGCACCTGCGCCAGCAATGCGTCGGGCGCCTCTTCGGGCACGTAGTGGCCGCAAGGCAGCGCCTGGCCCCGCACGTCGTCGGCCACCCTGCGCCATTCCTCGAGCGGGCGGAAGCAGCGTTGCACCACGCCGTCGGCCCCCCACAGCGCCAGCAAAGGCATCGCCAGGCGGCGGCCCGCGGCGCGGTCGGCCCGGTCGTGCTCCAGGTCGATGCCGGCCGCGGCCCGGTAATCCTCGCACAGGCCGTGCGCCGCGCCGGGCTGGGCCAGGCAGCGGCCGTATTCGGCCAGCGCCCGCGGATCGAACGGCGCGAGGCCCGCGCTGCGGCGGCCCATCACGTCGCGCAGGTAGGCGGCCGGATCGGCCTCGATTAGCCGTTCGGGCAGCGGTGCGGGCTGGATCAGGAAGAACCAGTGCCAGTACGCGCGGGCGAAGGTCTCGTCGGTCTGCTCGTACATCGCCAGGGTTGGCGCGATATCGAGCAGCGCGACCCGCTCCACCGCATCGCCGTGGTCGGCCGCGAGCCGGTGCGCGACGCGGGCGCCGCGGTCGTGTGCCAGCACGGCGAAGCGCGGATGACCCAGCGCCTGCATCAGCCGCAACATGTCGCGCGCCATGGTCCGCTTGCTGTAGTTCGCATGGTCGGCGGCGCCGGCAGGCTTCGACGAATCGCCGTAGCCGCGCAGATCCGCCAGCACCACGGTGCGGGTGCGCGCCAGCGTCGGCGCCACCCGGTGCCATATCGCATGGGTCTGGGGATGGCCGTGCAGCAGCAGCAGGGCCGGGCCCCGGCCGGCGACCAGGGCATGGATCTCGACGCCGTCGTCGGTCGGGATGCGGTGCGGCGCGAAGCCGGGGAACAGGGTGGTGTCGTGCATGGCCCGATTCTCCCAAAGCCGCGGTGCCGCGTCGGCGCGGCACTCGCCCCGCTCTAGCGCGCGAGCTGCGACGCGGTGCGCGCCAGCGCGGTGATGCGGTCCCAGTCGCCGGCGGCGACGGCATCGGCCGGCGTCAGCCACGAGCCGCCCACGCAGGCGACATTGGGCAGCGCCAGGAATTCGGCGGCATTCGCCGAGCTGATGCCGCCGGTGGGGCAGAAGGTGATGTCGCCGAAGGGCCCGTGCCACGCCTTCAGCATCGCCGAGCCGCCCGCCTGCAGCGCGGGGAAGAACTTCAGCTCGGTCAGGCCGTCTTCCTGCGCCATCATGATTTCGCTGCCGGTCGCGACGCCGGGCAGCAGCGGCAGGCCCGCATCCTTGCAGGCCTGGCCGACCGCCCGGGTGTAGCCGGGGCTGACGGCGAAACGCGCGCCTGCCCGGGCCACCGCAGCCGCCTCGGTCGCGGTGCGGACGGTGCCGGCACCGGCGACCGCCTCGGGCACCTCGCGGGCGATCGCTTCAATGCAGGCCAGTCCCTGGGGCGTGCGCAGCGTCACCTCCAGCATGCGGATGCCGCCGGCCACCAGCGCACGGGCCAGCGGCACCGCATGGGCCACATCGTGCAGCACGATCACCGGGATCACCGGCGCGTCGCGCATCACCTCGAGCGCGGTCAGCGCAGCGTTCTTCACAGCCATGTACAAGCTCCTTCTTCGGCGGTCAGTGCGTTGCGGCGCATGCCGGCGAAGAGCTCGCGCCCCAGGCCCGCGCCGTTGTTCTTCGTGAGTTCCTCGGGCATTTCGGCCAGCGGCCGGGCCTCCCATTCGGCGGCCGGCACCAGCACCTCCAGCGTGCCGGCGTTCGCGTCGAGCCGCACCGGATCGCCGTCGCGCACCTTGGCCAGCATGCCGCCCGCCAGCGCCTCGGGCGATACGTGGATCGCCGCCGGCACGTTCCCCGACGCGCCGCTCATGCGGCCGTCGGTCACCAGCGCCACCCGGAAGCCACGGCCCTGCAGCACCGCCAGCGGCGGCGTGAGCTTGTGCAGCTCGGGCATGCCGTTGGCCTTGGGACCCTGCCAGCGCACCACGCAGACCACGTCGCGCTCCAGCAGGCCGTCGTGGAAGGCGCGCTGCAGGCCGTCCTGCGAATCGAACACCGCCGCCGGCGCCTCGATCACATGGCGGTCGTCCGGCACCGCCGACACCTTGATCACCGCGCGGCCCAGGTTGCCCTGCAGCAGCTTCAGGCCGCCGACCGGGCTGAACGGCGAGCCGGCCGGCCGCACGACGGTATCGTCGCGCGACGGCCCGATATCGGACCAGCGCAATGCGCCGGCCTCCACCGCCGGCTCGCGGGTGTATTCGCGAAGACCGCCGGGGCGCACGGTGAGCACGTCCTCGTGCATCAGGCCGGCATCGAGCAGTTCGCGGATCACGTAGCCCGGGCCGCCCGCGGCCTGGAACTGGTTCACGTCGGCGCTGCCGTTCGGGTAGACCCGCGTCAGCAGCGGCACCACGTCGGACAGCGCGGCGAAATCGTCCCAGTCGATGGTGATGCCGGCCGCGCGTGCCACCGCCACCCAGTGGATCAGGTGGTTGGTGGAGCCGCCGGTGGCCAGCAGTGCGGCCATCGCGTTGACGATCGCCCGCTCGTCGACCACTTGGCCGATCGGCGCGAAGCGCCCGGCGTCGCGCCGGATGCCGAGCACCGTGCGCACCGCCTCGCGCGTCAGCAGTTCGCGCGCATCGGAGCCGGGGTTGAAGAAGGCGGTGCCGGGCACGTGCAGGCCCATCGCCTCGAGCAGCATCTGGTTGCTGTTGGCGGTGCCGTAGAAGGTACAGGTGCCCGGGCTGTGGTAGGCCTGCTGCTCGGCCGCCAGCAGTTCGGGCCGGCCGACCAGCCCCTGGGCCGCCTGCTCGCGCACCTTGGACTTGGCTTTGTTGGAGAGGCCGCTGGTCATCGGCCCGGCCGGCACGAACACGGTCGGCAGGTGCCCGAAGTGCAGCGCGCCGATCAGCAGGCCCGGCACGATCTTGTCGCAGACCCCGAGCATCAAGGCGGCGTCGAACACGTCGTGCGAGAGCGACACGGCAGCGGACATGGCGATGGTGTCGCGGCTGAACAGGCTCAGCTCCATGCCGGGCGTGCCCTGCGTCACCCCGTCGCACATCGCCGGCACGCCGCCCGCGACCTGCGCGGTGGCGCCGTGCAGCCGCGCTTCGTCCTTGACGAGGTCGGGATAGTGCTGAAAAGGCGCATGGGCCGACAGCATGTCGTTGTAGGCGGTCACGATCCCGATGTTGGGCGCTTTCGCCGCCACCACGCGGAACTTGTCGTTGCCCGGCATGCCGGCGAAGGCATGCGCGACGTTGGCGCATCCCATGCGCTCGGCGCCCGGCGCGCGGTGGGCCAGCGTATCGATCAGGGTCAGGTAGTCGTCGCGCCGCGGACGGCTGCGCTCGCGGATCCGGTCGGTCACGCGTTGGAGGGTCGAATTCAAAGTCATGTGGGGCTCCGGAGGCCTCTCCTGCTGCGCGTGGTCTGCGTGCAGAGGGCGGTCCGGTCATCCTACCCCGCGGCTCGGCAGCCACGTAGACGGAGGTTACGAACCGGTTACGAACGACGCGCCCGACAAACAGGCTAACGTCGATCGCTGGCAAGGCGCGCCAGCGCGCACCTGGTCAGTTCACCAGCATCACGTCGATGCGATTGGCCAGTTCCCGGTCGCCGCCCGCACTGGAACTGCCTGCCTGTGCGGGGGAGCGCAGTTCGATCTTGTCGTCGGGCAGACCCAGTCCCATCAGCATCTCGCGCACCTGGGCCGCGCGGCGCCGGATCAACGCGGCGTTGTCGTCGGGGCCGAGGGTGGGGTACTGGTAGCTGAGCACCACCGCGCGCATGCCGACGCCCATGCCCTTGACCACGTTGGCCAAGGCCTTGTCGGCCCCGGGCGTGAGCGCGGCGCTGCCGGGAGCGAAGTAGAACTTGACGATTCCCTCTTCGATCACCACGCGGGCGCCGTCGACGGACGTGGAATACACCGCTGCAGCCTGCCGGTGGTGCGGATGCAGCTGGCGGTGCACGACCGAGCCGACGAGCGTCGCGACCAGCACCACGATCAGCATCCCCACGAGGCCCAGTGCGAAACGCTGCTGGCTGTCAGGGTCACTCGAGGTGTTCATGCGGAAAGTCCAGGTGAATAATGGCTTGTCGCCAACGGGAAATTGTAAATGTCCTCTTCGTCCCGCACCCCGCCTCTCCGCGATCCCGCCGTGCCTTCCGTCGGTACGGTACGGGCGCACCGCGACCCGGCGGCCATGCTGGAGCAGGCCCTGGCGCAGTGGGGCGGACAGGACGACCTGTGGATATTCGGGTACGGCTCCTTGATCTGGCGGCCCGACTTTCCGTTCCAGGAACGCCGTGCGGCACTGGTGCACGGCTGGCACCGCGCGCTGAAGATGTGGAGCGCGGTGAACCGCGGCACGCCCGAATGCCGGGGCCTGGTGTTCGGCCTGCTGACCGGCGGCAGCTGCAAGGGCATGGTGTTCCGGGTGCAGGGAGCACGTGGCCGGCAGACGCTGATCGACCTGTGGAAACGCGAGATGGTCACCGGCGTCTACGACCCGCGCTGGTTGCCGCTGCGCACGGCGCAAGGTCCGGTCAAGGCGCTGGCGTTCACCCTTTCTCGCGACAGCCCGAACCACACCGGCGAACTGTCCGACGCGCAGTACCGCGACATTTTCGCGACCGCCATCGGCCGCTTTGGCACCACCCGCGACTATGCCCACGCCACCTACGCATCGCTGCGCGAGATGGGCATCGAGGACAAGGCGCTCGCGCGCATCCTGCGGCTGTCACAAGCGGAAGCACCCCGCTGAACCCGCGCGCTTAGAGTGCGCCGGATGTTCGCTCGCCCACCGCACGCTCGCCGCCCGCTCGCTTCGCCCACCTCGGCGGCGTGCCTGTCCTTTCTGCTGGCAGGGTGCGCGAGCGGACCGCAGGGCGCCGCCGCAGTGGCCGACCTGCAGCCGACGCCGGGCCATACGGCGACCGGCAGCATCGCATTCCGGCAGGTCGGCGGCATCGTGCAGGTCACCGGCACGGTTCGCGGACTGCCGCCCCGGACCGAGCACGGATTCCACATCCACGCGCTGGGCGACTGCGGCGACGACGGGATGGCGGCGGGCGGGCACTTCGATCCCCAGTCGCTACGGCACGGCCGCTTCGGCGATCCCGGCGTGCACGCCGGCGAACTCCCGAGCCTGCATGCCGACAGCACCGGCACCGCCACATTCAGCATCGAATCGCGCGCGATCAGCCTGGGCAGCGGGCCGACCGGCGTCATAGGCCGCGCGCTGGTCGTCCACCGCGACCGGGACGACTTCCGCACCCAGCCCGCCGGCGATTCGGGCCCGCGCATTGCCTGCGCGGTGATCGAACCCCGCTGATCAGACCGGCGACACGGCGGACCGTCGCCGCAGCAGGTCGCACGCATGCTGCAGATCGGCCAGGGTGTCTACGTCCGTGATGGCGCCGATGTCGTCGAGCGGCATCTTTGCTATTTTATTCATAGCGCCCAGCCGGCTAAGGACGTGCTTTGCGCCGTCTTTTCCATGGAGTTCCGCCAGTTCCGGGCCGACACCGGGCGCGAACCCCACGGGATGGGCACGCTGGTCCCCCACCCAGGGCACCACCGCGAGCGCCGCACCGGAGACCAGCCCGCCGGCCACGGCGACCAGGCTGGCCGGTGCGATCAGCGGCAAGTCGGCCGGCAGCACCAGCCAGCCGTGTGCATCCCGCGTCGCCCGTACGGCAGCTGCGATCGAATCGCCCATGCCGGGATGGCCCGCATCTTCCAGGTGCCAGGGCAGGCCGCTGGCCCGGACCGCGTCCAGCGTCCGCTGCAGCACACTGCGGCCGCACAGATCGGCCTGCAACTTGTGGACCTGGCCGCCCGACGCGCGGAACCGCGCACCCACGCCCGAGGCGAGGACCAGGATGGTCGGCAAAGCATCTGAAGAGATCTGCATTGGAGAATCGGTGCGGGCGGCAGTGTCGAGCTTACCGTGCGTGTGTCGTCGGTCTGCTGGGCCTGCCGGCGTGCTTGCCGTGCGATGCACAATCCGGCGATGGCATCTCTTCCCACCCACCCGCCCTCGCCGTCCGACATCGCCGCGCTGCGCAAGAGCTACGAACGCGCCGAGCTCGGCGAGCAGGATTCCGATGCCGACCCGCTCGCGCAGTTCGACCGCTGGCTGTCGGAGGCGCTCGCGAGCGCAGTGCCCGAGCCCAACGCGATGACGCTCGCGACCGTCGGCAGCGACCTGCGGCCCAGCAGCCGCATCGTGCTGGTCAAGGGCTACGACGCACGCGGCATCGTCTGGTTCACCAACTACGACAGCCGCAAGGGCCGGCAGCTGGCGGGCAACCCGTTCGCCGCCCTGCAGTTCCACTGGGTCGAGCTGGAGCGGGTGGTGCGCATCGAAGGCCGGGTCGAGCAGACCAGCGCCGAGGAAAGCGATGCCTACTTCCGCAGCCGGCCGCTCGATTCGCGGATCGGCGCCTGGGCCAGCCCGCAGAGCCAGGTGATCCCGAGCCGGTCGGTGCTGGTGGCCAATGCGGCGAAGTACGGCGCGCAGTTCCTGCTGCAGCCCCCGCGTCCGCCGCACTGGGGCGGCTACCGGCTGGTGCCCGACCGCTGGGAGTTCTGGCAGGGCCGCAAGAGCCGGTTGCACGACCGGCTGCAGTACCGGCTGCAGGCCGACGCGTCCTGGCAGCGCGAGCGGCTGGCGCCCTGAGCGCCTGCCTGCTCGCGCCGGCCCGCCGGATCAGAACTCGGCGCGCAGGCCGACCTTCAGGCTGCGTCCGGGCAGCGGCGCGCGCGGGAACGCGGTCGTCGTCAGGATCGATGTGGCGCTGTACGCGAGCCGGTCGGTGATGTTGTCGAGCCGCGCATACCAGAGCACCGAACTGCGCACGCTGCCCATTTGCACCTGGGTGGTGTAGCCCAGCGACGCATTCCAGAGCGTGAACGCTCCGGTCGCCCGCGAACCGTCGGCCGGCACACGGCTCTGCGCCGCGCTGTGGTCGAAACCCCCGCCCACGCGCCACGGGCCGCTGGACCAGAGCAGGCCGGCACCGGCACGCACCGGCGCGATGCGCGGCAGCGGCTGGCCGGTGTCGGTGTTCTCGGCCCGGACGAGGTCGCCGCGCAGGTTCAGGTCGAGGGCCGAACCCTCCACCGCCGCAGGCGCAGCGGCGAGTCCGCTGGCACCCCAGAGGCGCACCTTGCCGCTGGCTTCGATACCGTAGAAGCGGGCGCGCACACCGGAGTAGCGGTACTCGGGCAGTCCGTCGGTTCCGGCGGGCGGGTTGCGCACGCCGTCCTCGGAGATCACGTCGCCCGTCGGCGAGAGGCCGATGTAGTTGGAGAAGCGGGTGACATAGCCGGTGACCGAGAAGCGGTGCGGCCCTTGCTTCCAGGCGGCGCCCAGGTCGAGCCCCGTCGATTTTTCCAAGCCGAGCGCGCCGTCGCCGGTTTCCCACGCCGCGGTCGCCACGTGCGGCCCGTTGGCGAACAGCTCGTAGTCCTTGGGGGCCCGCTGGGTATAGGCCAGGTTGCTGGTCAGCTGCCACTGCGGCGCGAGCTGCACCAGTGCGCCGACCGCGGCGCTGTGCGGGTTGAACGTGCGGGAGCCCACCTCGAAACGGTCCACGTCCGGATTGCCGAACGACTGCACCTTGACCTGCTCGGTGCGGGCACCGAAGGTCAGCTTGCCCCAACCGGTCGCGAGCTCCTCGTGGGCGAAAAGCGCGGTCGAGCGGGTGCGGCTGGCCGGAGCGAAGGCCTCTTCGCCCAGCGCGGAGAAGCGGTTGGCTTCGGCCTGCAGGCCGACCACCCCCTGCAGGGCGCCGATCGCACGGTGCCGCGCCTCGATCCGCAGGTCGTTGCCGCGGTTGCGGAAGGTGGTACCGGGGGCGCCGCCTTCGAACTCGGTATGAACGTAGTCGGTATGGCTCGCGTTGAACTTGATGCTCTCCAGCGGGCCGGCGTCGATGCGCCACAGGCCCTCGAGCGCGTAGCGGTTGGAGCGCATGCCGATGGTCACGTCGTCCTCGGCCACGGTGCCGTAGTCGGTGCGGTAGGTGCTGGCCGATGCGCCCAGGTAGCCCCGGTCGAAGAACATCGTGCCGCCCACCGCGCCGCCGTGCGAGCTGCTGGACGAGTTGCAGATGCGCCGGGCCAGGCCGGGCGCGCCGGGCTTGGCGCAATCGAGCTGCACCGGCACCCGCACGTCGTCGGTCTTGCGGTCGAACACGTCGGCGTGGATCGCGAAGCGCTCGTTGCCGCCCTCCACCATCGCGGCGCCGCTGCGCTCGCCGTTGCCGGTGGCCAGGCCACCGTCGACCTTGCCGGTGACGCCGTCGATCGGTGCATGCGGTATGCGGTTGTCGATCACGTTGACCACCCCGCCGACGGCGCTGCCGCCGTAGAGCAGCGCGCCCGGGCCGCGCAGCACCTCGATGCGCTCGGTGGTCAGCGCCTCGGTCGGCACCGCATGGTCGAAGCTGAGGGCCGAAGCGTCAAGCGTCGCGCCGCCGTTCTGCAGGACGCGGATACGGTCGCCGTCCTGGCCGCGGATGATCGGCCGGCTGGCGTTGGGACCGAAGTAGGTGCTGCTGACCCCCGGCAGGCCGTCGAGCGTCTCGCCCAAGGTCGTGCGGCTGCGCAGGGTGAGCTCGTCGCCCTCCAGGCGCTCGGCGGGCACTACCGTGTCGGTTGCGCCGAGCGGGTTGCCGGTGACGGTGATTTCGCGCAGGTGGGACGTGCGCGACGAGGCGGCGTCGGCCGTGGATGCGGCCTGCGCAGAGGCATTGCCGGACGCCACCAGGGCGCACAGCGACAGGGCGGCAGCACCTAGGGCGCTGCTGCGGAACGGGATAGACATGGTGAAAACTCGTTGAACGGGACAGGCCGGCGGCATGCGGACGCACGCCGACAGCGAACGGCGACCGCCGCGAAGTGGCCGCCATGGGGCGACGGCGCACAGGGCGCCGCGCAGGTTCAACGAGCGGCAGGTGGGGCGCGGGCCTCGAAAACGGCACTGCCGCACGACGGCGACGGCTGCGGCGGCACGGCGAAGCGCACTGCCGTCCAGGCGACCGACACCACCAGGGGCGGAGCAGACGGCAGTGCGTCCGCATGGAGCAATTGGTCGTAGACACGGCAGTCGCCGGCGTCGTGCGTGCCGAACAGCCGCTGGAGACCATGCGTGCCGCCCGCATGGCCGTGCGCCGCGACCGCACCCGCTCCCTGCGGCGCAGCGGTGTGCTGAAGGCCAGTCGTGCCCTGCGGGACGGCAGGATGCACGACCGCATGCAGCTGACCCAGCCACGGGGCCAGCACCAGAAGCACGAGAAGGCACCAGCTGGCCGCGCGGCGGCGCAGCAGGCAGGATCGGTCGTGAATGGAGGGGAAGCGGAGGAGCATCGGATGCGCGCTGGCGGCCCCGCGGGCCGCGCAGGCGCCGATTCTCGCCGAAAGACGAGGGCGCGCCACGGTAACCGCCACCGTCGGGGCACCGGCCGTGAGCCCCAGCGCCCCGGGCGCCTACGTCTTGAGGTGCTGCGCGAACGTCTTGCGGAACTTCTCCACCTTCGGGCCGACGACGAAGGCGCAGTAGCCTTGCTGGGGGTGCTGCAGGAAGTAGTCCTGGTGGTAGTCCTCTGCAGGGTAGTAGTCGCGCAGCGGCTCCACTTCGGTGACGACGGTCGCGCCGCGCAGGGCCGGGTCCTGCTGCACGCGGGCGATCATCTCGTGGGCGACGGCCGCCTGCTCGGCGCTGGACGTGTAGATGCCACTGCGGTACTGCGTACCGACGTCGTTGCCCTGCCGATTCAGCGTCGTCGCGTCGTGCACCACGAAGAAGATTTCCAGCAGGGCACGCAAGTCGATCACCGACGGATCGAATGTGAGCTTAACCACCTCGACATACCCGGTGCGCCCGGTGCAGACCTGCTCGTAGGTGGGTCGGGGCCCGTCGCCGTTGGAGTAACCGCTCTCTACGTCGGTGACGCCGCGCACGCGGTCGAAGACGGCCTCGGTGCACCAGAAGCAGCCGCCGCCGAGCACGATGGTTTCTTGGGAAGCAGACATGGGTTCCTTTGTGAACGGCCGAAGCGGCCGTGAAGCGTTGGGTCTAATCGGCACCCATGCTAGGTGGGGCCCGCTGTGCCCGGTGCAAGACAAAGCCGCAATACGGCACTCGCGCGCATTGACCGGCCCGACCGCCTCCCCGTACACTAATAACCAGCCAGTCATTAATATGCCGAATTCCGCTTCTTCCTCCCAAGACGAGCCACCCCGTCGCGAACGCCGCAAGGAAGCCCGCCCGGGCGAGTTGCTGGCGGCCGCCCTCGACGTGTTCGTGGAGAAAGGCTATGCGGCCACCCGGGTCGACGAAGTCGCGGCGCGGGCCGGGGTTTCCAAGGGAACGTTGTTCCTCTACTTTCCCAGCAAGGAAGAACTCTTCAAGGCCGTGGTGCGCGAGAACATCACCGGCATGTATGCCGGCTGGTCGGCGGAGATCGACGAATTCACCGCGGACTCGGCCGAGATGCTGGTCTACGCCATGAACGCCTGGTGGCAGCAGGTGGGGCGCAGCAAGGCGAGCGGCATCTGCAAGCTGATGATGGCCGAGGCGTGCAATTTCCCCGAGCTGGCCGATTTCTACGAACAGGAGGTGGAAGCGCCGGGGACCGCCTTGCTGGCCCGCATCGTGCAGCGCGGCGTGGACCGGGGGGAGTTCCGCCCGGTGGACGTGGCCTATGCGGCCTATGCGCTCAAGGCACCGATGATGTTCCTGATGCTCCATCCCGAAGGCGACAGCGAAGGCTTCGATCCCGAGCGTTTCCTGCGCATCCAGATCGACCTGTTGTTGAATGGACTGGCGGTGCTTCCCGGTGTCGCCTCCGGAGCCGCAGCATCCTAAAATCGGCAGGTTTGCCTCGACGCTCCCGAAAGAATCCGATGAACATGCCCCTCAACACGCCTTTTCCCAACGCCACGACCTCGGACCAGGCCCGGTTCAACATGGTCGAGCAGCAGATCCGTCCCTGGGACGTACACGACAACGACGTGCTCGATCTGCTGGCCACGATGCGGCGCGAGGATTTCGTGCCGCCCGCGATGCAGAGCCTGGCTTTCATGGACCTCGAAGTGCCGCTTCCGGGCGGGCAATGCATGCTGGCCCCCAAGGTGGAAGCCCGCACGCTGGAGGAACTGGGCGTGAAGCCGCAGGAATCGGTGCTCGAGATCGGTACCGGCTCCGGCTACATGGCCGCGTTGCTGGCACGCCGCGCAGCCCGCGTCCTGACGCTGGAGATCGACCCCGCGCTGGCCGAGATGGCCCGCCGGAACCTGGAGCGCGCCGGCATCGCCAACGCCGAGGTGCGGATCGCCGACGGTGCGATCGGCGTGTCGCTCGGTGGCCCGTTCGACGTGATCGTGCTCAGCGGGTCGGTCGCGCAGGTGCCGCAGTCACTGCTCTCGCAGCTCAAGGTCGGCGGCCGGCTCTCGGCCATCGTCGGAGAGGAGCCGATGATGCGGATGACCTACGTGACCCGCACCGGCGAGACCACCTACGAGACGCGCCAGCCCTGGGATACGGTGGCGCAGCGCCTGCAGAACTTCCCCGAGCCATCGCGCTTCCAGTTCTGACACCTTTTCCTCTCTCCGGATCCGCACCATGCAGCCATCTTCCATCGCCCAGGTCCGCCCCGCTGAATTCGACGCCTGGCGCGCAGGCAGCGGCGCGGCCCAGCCGGTCGTGCTCGACGTGCGCGAGACCTGGGAGACCCAGACCGCCGCCGTCAGGCCGCTGGGCTTCTCCGTGGTCGCGATCCCGATGAACGAGATTCCGGCGCGCCTGGCCGAGCTCGACCCCGACGCGCCCATCGCCTGCCTGTGCCACCACGGTGCCCGCAGCCAGCGGGTTGCAGCGTTCCTGGCGCAGAACGGATTCGAGAAGGTCGTGAACATCGCCGGCGGCATAGACGCCTGGGCGTTGGAACAGGACGCCTCTGTTCCGCGCTACTGATCCACGCCGCTGTCCCCATCGCAGATGACGATTTCCCAGTAGATGCAGGCTTTGGCTGCGGTGCATCGCACGGTCGCCGGGTTCCCTTCCACCCACCACGCTCCATCACCATGCGCCCTCCCCGGCTTTCGTCCCAGCGGTTCCTGCGGCACCTGCCGTTACTGACATCGGCCGTGCTGCTCTGCGGGCATGCAGAGGCCCAGAGCCTGGCGGAGCTGTACGACGCGGCCCGCGGCTACGACGCCACGTTCCAGTCGACGCAGGCGTCGTACGACGCCACCGTGAGCCGCAGCGAGCAGGCGCGGGCGGGCCTTTTGCCCTCGGCGTCGCTCACCGGTGGCGTGTCGCGTGTCCACACCGACATCAGCCTGCCCGACGCCAACAACGGCACGACCACCCGCCAGCTGGGCGTGAACGGCTCGCAGCCGCTGTACCGGCCGGTCAACGCGCTGACCTTCACCCAGAGCCAGCGCCAGATCGACCTGGCCCGCGCCTCGCTGGAATCGGCTTCGCAGGATCTGATCGTGCGGGTGAGCCAGGCGTATTTCGACGTGCTGGCGGCGCAGGACACGCTGGGGCTGGTGCAGGCGCAGAAGGCCGCCGTAGGAGAGCAGCGCGCATCGGCGCAGCGCAACTTCGAAGTGGGCAACACCACGATCACCGACACGCGCGAGGCGCAGGCCCGCTTCGACCTGGTTACCGCGCAGGAGATCGCCGCCGACAACGACCTGCGGGTCAAGCGCGCGGCGCTCGACCAGCTGGTCGGCCGCTACGGCACCGCCCCGCTGCCGCTGGCGCCGCGGGTGGTGCTGCCGACGCTGGTGCCCAACACGCCCGACCGCTGGGTGGACGACGCCCAGGCCTACCAGCCGGCGATTCGGCAGGCGCAGATCGCGCTGGACGTGGCGCGGCTGGAAGTGCAGAAGGCCGAGGCCGGGCATCTTCCGACGGTGGACCTGACGGCCGGGTACAACGCCTCGCGCTTTCCCAACGGCACCACCGGCGTGCCGGTGTCCTACCGGACGAAGCAGGCCTCGCTCGGCGTGCAGCTCAACATGCCGCTCTTCGCCGGCTTCGCCATCCAGAACCGGGTGCGCGAGACGCTGTCGCTCGAGGAAAAGGCGATGGCCGATCTCGACGCCACCCGGCGCAACGTGGCGCAGGCCACCCGCTCCCTGTTCTTCGGCACCCTGTCGGCCGCAGGCCAGGTCCAGGCGCTCGAGGCAGCTGAGGCCTCGAGCCAGAGCGCGCTGGAGGCCAACCAGCTCGGCTACCAGGTGGGCGTGCGCATCAACATCGACGTGCTGAATGCGCAGAGCCAGCTCTACCAGACCAAGCGCGACCTGGCCCAGGCCCGCTACAACCTGCTGCTGGGACAGATCCGGCTGCGCCAGGCGGCCGGCACGCTGGTTCCGCAGGACATCCATATGATCGACGCGCTGCTGGCGACACGCTGAGCGTCGCGGCTCCTGCGCAGCGGGCCATGCGCACGGGCCGATTTTTCCTAGCAGAAGCGGCGGGATAAAACCTGTTCATCGGGTATTCACTATTACCGTTTCGTCACGTTAATGCGAATCGTGCAAAATACGGCTTTCCATTGTTGCTTTGCAGCATCAATTTACCCGTACGCATGTCCCAGGCCCTGTCCTTCCGATCCATCGCTGCCACTGTGCTGCTGGTCCTGCTCGCGCTGACCGCGTTGGCGGGCAACGGCTGCCGGCGGCAACCGATGGATGTGCGGGCAGCCGAAATCACCCTCGCGCCCGTGGTCGGCAGCGCGATGGCCGCGGAAGCCGCGGTCGCGGTGGCCGAGACACTCTTCGTGTTCTGCTACCCGGAACCCGACCGGGGCGGCCTCAGCGCAGCGGCCGCCCAAGTGGTCTCCGACACACAGGCCACCAACGACGACCGTACCGAGATGATGGCCTGGCAGCCATCTCCGGACACCTGCGTGCAGACAGCGCACAGCATCGTGCCGCTCGAACGCCTGGCGGCGCCGACCCCCTGGGTTCGCGACCTGCTGCGCCCGCCCCGCACGCTCCGCACCTGATCCGGCGCCCGGCTGTGGGCGCCCGTCCGTTTCTGCATCCGTACGCCGGCGCCGCCGGACGCTACGCCGTTTCGTCTCGTTCCGCCTTTTCGCAAGGCCGCAATCCATGTCACATCGAGTGAAGAAAAATCATCCTGCGCTGGCAGCGGTGGCGTTCGCGCTGCTGCACTCCGGAATCGCCCTGGCCCAGACGCCGCCGGCCATGCCGCCCGGCACGCTGGCGCCACGGTCGGCTCCGCCCGCTGCCTCCGGCGGCGCACCGGCCCTCAATTTGCCCGCCGCCACGGCCGCGGGGGCCGCGGCACTCGCGCCGATGGCCGATGCCCCCCGGATCAGCCTGCAGCAGCTGACCGACACGGTGCTGCAGTACAACCCCGGCCTGCTGGCCGCCGAGCGGGCCCGCCAGGGCGCGCTGGCCGCGATCACCTCAGCCGGCGCCCTGCCCAATCCGACGCTCGACTACACCCGGGGCGACCAGACGCCCCGCGCAGGCGCCAGCAGCCTGTCGGGCCGGCTCCAGACGGTCGGCGTTTCGCAGTTGATCGAGAACCCGCTGGTGCGGCGCGCTCGGGTGGAGGCCGCCACCGCGGGGGAGCGCGGCAGCGCGCAGCAGGTGGCGGTGACCCGCAATGAGCTGGTCGCCCAGATCCGGCTGCGCGCCTACGAGTACCTGCTGCGCCAGTCGGAAGCGGTCGCGGCGGGCGAGGCGCTCTCGCTGCTCGAACAGGTCAATTCGCGGGTGCGTGCCCGGGTCGACAGCGGCGAGGCACCCCGCTACGAACTGATCAAGGCCGAGGCCGAGATCGTCAATGCCCGCTCGCTGCAGCAGTCGGCATTGCTGCAGGCCGAGCAGGCGGCCATCTTCCTCAACCGGCTGGCGGCAGGCGCCCTGCCCGCCCGCTGGCAGCTGGACGCTTCCCTGACCGACTCGGCCAACGTGCCACCGCTCGAGACCCTGCGCGTCGAGGCCCTGTCGCAGAACCCCGAACTGCGGGTGCTGCAGGCCGAGAACGACCGGGCGCGGGCCCAGTTGGGCGGCGCGCGTGCCGGCCGCTGGCCGGGCGTCACCCTCAACTACACCCAGAGCCGCGAGCCCGAGGTCAAGCAGAACATCCTGGGCGTGAGCCTGCAGATTCCGCTGCTCGACCAGCGCGCCGGCCCCATCGCCGAGGCCGATGCCGAAGTGGCGCGCACGGGCGTGCGCCTCGAAGGCCGCCGCGCCGAACTGGAACAGCAGCTGCAGTACGCCTCCAAGGCGCTCGAGATGGCGGGCCTGCGGGTCCAGGCCCTGAGCGAAGGCGCGGTGCGCGATGCCGAGGCCGCCCTGCGCGTGGCCGACGCCGCCTACCGCTTCGGCGAGCGCGGCATCCTGGACGTGCTCGATGCGCAGCGGGTGCTGCGCGGCGTGCGCGCGGACCTGATCACCGCCCGCTACCAGGTCCAGGCCGCCCGTACCGAGCTCGATCTGCTCTCCGGCCGCTTCGCCACCCCCGGCGCCCTCGCGCGCTGAGCGCCCCTCCTTTGCTCCAGTCGAGACCCACCATGCAGACTTTCTCCTCTTCCTTCGCCCGCCGCCCCGGCATGGCCGCCGCGCTCGCGCTGTGCACCCTGCTGGCCCTGCAGGGCTGCGGCAAGTCCAACGAAGCGCCTGCCGCCCCCGCCGCCGAGGCCGCACCCCAGGACCCGATGGTCGTCAAGGTCAAGCCCGAGATGGCGTCCAACTTCAAGGTCGAGCCGCTGAAGAAGGCCGACATCGCCAGCGTCCAGGAAATCCCTGGCCGCATCGAAGCCAATCAGCGGTTGCTGTCGCGCATCGGCGCCTCGGTGACCGGCCGGGTGACCGACGTGCTGGTCGAGCCGGGCGACAACGTCCGCGCCGGCCAGGCGCTCGCCCGCGTCGCCAGCCCCGAGCTGACCCAGGCGCAGCTGGCCGTGCTGCGCGCCAACTCCAACAAGTCGCTGGCCGCCCGTGCCGTCGAACGCGCGCGCCAGCTGATCCAGGCCGACGTGATCGGATCGGCCGAACTGCAGCGCCGCGAAGCCGAGCTGGCGATCGCGACCGCCGAACTGCGCGCCGCGACCGACCAGTTGCGGCTGATGGGTGTCTCGCCCAACGCGATCGCGCAGCTGCGCAGCCAGGGCACGCTGTCCGAGGCCACCGTCGTCAGCGCCCCCCGCGCCGGCGTGGTGATCGAGCGCACCGTCAGCCAGGGCCAGGTGGCCCAGCCGGGCGACCCGATGTTCACCGTCGCCGACCTGAGCAACGTCTGGGTGGTCGGCGCACTGCCCGAGCAGGCGGCCAGCTCGGTCGAAGCCGGCCAGTCGGTCGAGATCGACGTGCCGGCCCTCAACGGCGTGCCGATCACCGGCAAGATCGTCTACGTGGGCGCCACCGTGCAGCCCGAGACGCGTACCGTCGCGATCCGCACCCAGGTCGACAACGCCCAGCGCTCGCTCAAGCCGCAGATGCTGGCCACGATGCGGATCTCCGGCGCGGCCAAGCCCGCGCTGGCGCTGCCGGTGGCGGCCGTCGTGCGCGAGAACGACCGCGACCATGTCTTCGTGAAGACCGGCGACAACCAGTACCGGCTGACGCCGGTCGAGCTCGGCGCCGGCAACAACGGCGTGCGCCCGCTGCTGCAGGGCCCGAAGGAAGGCGAACAGATCGTCACCGACGGTGCATTCCACCTGAACAACGAGCGCAAGCGCGCCGAACTGGAGTAACCCGATGATCGCTTCCCTGATACGGGCCGCGCTGGGTCAGCGGCTTCTGGTGGTGGTGCTCGCCCTCGCGGTGTGCGCCTTCGGTCTGCGGGAGGCCACGCGCCTCTCGGTGGACGCCTTCCCCGACGTGACCAACGTCCAGGTGCAGATCGCGACCGAGGCGCCCGGACGGTCGCCCGAGGAGATCGAGCGCTTCGTCACCGTGCCGCTGGAGATCGCGGTGACCGGCCTGCCGGGCATCGAGGAGATGCGCTCGCTCAACAAGAGCGGCCTGTCGATCATCACCCTCGTCTTCACCGACGCGACCGACGTGTACTTCGCGCGGCAGCTGGTGATGGAGCGGCTGATCGAGGCCACACCGCGGATGCCGGCCGGCATCGTGCCGGTGCTGGGCCCGGTCTCGACCGGGCTGGGCGAGGTGTACCAGTACACCCTGAACCATCCGGACGACGGCGAGCGGGCCCTGACGCCTGCCGAACTCACCGAGCGCCGCACGATCCAGGACTGGGTGGTGCGGCCGCTGCTGCGCTCGATCCCCGGCGTGGCCGAGATCAACTCGCAGGGCGGTTACGTGCGCCAGTACCAGGCGCTGGTCGATCCGGCGCGGCTGCGGCACTATGGCCTGTCGGTGCAGAAGGTGGTCGATGCGATCGCCGCCAACAACTCCAACGCCAGCGGCGGCATCCTGCCCCAGGCGACCGAGCAGTTCCTGATCCAGGGCGTGGGCCTGATCCGCACGCTCGACGACATCGGCAACATCGTGGTGAAGGAAGACAAGGGCGTGCCGGTGTTCGTGCGCGACCTGGCCGAAGTGAAGCTGGGCCACGAGGTGCGCCAGGGCGCGATCGTCAAGGGCGGCTACACCGAGGCGGTCTCCGGCATCGTGCTGATGATGCGGGGCGGCAATGCCAAGGAGGTCGTCACCCGGGTCAAGGCGCGGGTGGAGGAGATCAACAGCAAGGGCATGCTGCCCGGCGGCCTGCAGATCCAGCCGTTCTACGACCGGACCGACCTGGTCGATTCGGCCATCTGGACGGTGGCCAAGGTGCTGCTCGAAGGCATCGCGCTGGTGGTGGTGGTGCTGTTCGTGTTCCTGGGCGACGTGCGCTCCAGCCTGATCGTGGTGGCGACGCTGATCATCACGCCGCTCACCACCTTCATCATGATGAACCGCTACGGCATCTCGGCCAACCTGATGTCGCTGGGCGGCCTGGCCATCGCGATCGGCCTGATGGTGGACGCGACCGTGGTGGTGGTGGAGAACGTCTACCACCGCCTGGGCCAGATGAAGGACGACGGCGCCTCGCGGGTGCGGACCATCCTGCAGGCGACCAACGAGGTGGCGGTGCCCACCATCTTCGGCATCATGATCATCATCCTGGTGTTCCTGCCGCTGATGGCGCTGCAGGGCCAGGAAGGCAAGATGTTCGGCCCGCTCGCCATGACCATCGCGATCGCGCTGTTCGTCTCGCTGCTGGTGTCGCTCTTCCTCTCGCCGGTGCTGTGCTCCTATTTCCTGAAGGTCAAGCCGGGCGCGGGCGACCACGACACCCGCATCATCGCCTTCATGAAGCGGCACTACCTGCGGCTGCTCGACGGCGCCACCGCGCGCAACAAGCTGACGCTGGCCGTTTCCGTGCTGCTGCTGCTGGCCTCGCTGGCGCTGTTCCCGTTCCTTGGCAAGTCCTTCATGCCGACGATGAAGGAAGGCGCGCTCACGCCGCAGATCAACCGGGTGCCGAGCATCTCGCTCGACGAGTCGATCCGCATGGAGATGGATGCGATGAAGCTCATCTCGGGCATCGACGGCGTGAAATCGGTGGTGTCCAAGCTGGGCCGCGGCGAGTCGCCGGCGGACCCGGCCGGGCCGAACGAGTCCGATCCGATCGTGATCCTGGATCCGGAATCCAAGCGAACGCAGGACGAGATCGACGAGGAGATCCGCCAGAAGCTGTCGTCGATTCCGGGCGTGCAGATCGTGCTGTCGCAGCCGATCTCGGAGCGGGTCGACGAGATGGTGACCGGCGTGCGTTCGCAGGTCGCGATCAAGGTCTTCGGCGACACGCTGGCCGACCTGAAGCGCATCTCGGAGCAGGTGGCGCGCATCCTGAAGGACATTCCGGGCAGCCGGGACATCCGGATCGAGCGACTCTCGGGCCAGCAGGCGCTGATGATCGACATCGACCGCAACGCGATCGCACGCCAGGGCCTCAACGTGGCCGACGTGCAGGGCGTGATCGAATCGGCCATCGGCGGCAAGGCGGTCACCACGCTGTACGAGGGCGAGCGCCGCTACGCGGTGGCGGTGCGCTTCCCAGAGGAGGTGCGCAATTCGGTCGAAGCGATCGGCAACATGCTGCTGCCGACGCCGCACGGCGCGCAGGTGCCGCTCTACTCGGTCGCCAAGATCCAGCTGATGGACGGCCCGGCGCAGATCAGCCGCGAGAGCGGCAAGCGCCGGGTGGTGGTGGGCGCCAACGTGGAAGGCCGCGACCTGGCCAGCTTCGTGGCCGAGGCGCAGGGGCGCATCGACCGCGAGGTGAAGCTGCCCGACGGCTACTACTTCGAGTACGGCGGACAGTTCGAGAACATGGAGCGCGCCATGTCGACGCTGTCGGTGATCGTGCCGCTGACCATCGC
This sequence comes from Xylophilus sp. Leaf220, assembly GCF_001421705.1. GTDB lineage: Bacteria > Pseudomonadota > Gammaproteobacteria > Burkholderiales > Burkholderiaceae_C > Xylophilus. The sequence goes on from NZ_LMKO01000012.1 coordinate 508,660, forward strand.
CGCGATCTTCTTCCTGCTGTTCATGCTGTTCAACTCGGTGAAGCTGGCGGGGCTGATCATCCTGGTGCTGCCCTTCGCCTCGATCGGCGGGCTGATCGGCCTGTTCGTCACCGGCGAATACGTGAGCGTGCCGGCGTCGGTGGGCTTCATCGCCCTGTGGGGTATCGCGGTGCTCAACGGCGTGGTGCTGGTGAGCTACATCCGCAAGCTGCGCGAGGACGGCATGGACGTCGCGACCGCGGTGCGCGAAGGCTGCGTGGCCCGGTTCCGCCCGGTGATGATGACCGCCACGGTGGCGTTGCTGGGCCTGGTGCCCTTCCTGTTCGCCACCGGCCCCGGCTCCGAAGTGCAGCGTCCGCTCGCCATCGTGGTGATTGGCGGCCTGCTCAGCTCGACCTTGCTGACCCTGGTGGTGCTGCCGGTGCTCTACCGCTGGTTCGACGAAAAACCCCTCGAGGCCTGACGGCCCGACACAAGGAATCCATCCCATGAAGGAAATACGCGCCATCGTGCGCCCCAGCCGCGTCGAGCGCCTGCGCGAGGCATTGCGCGCCATCCCCAACTTTCCCGGCGTGACGCTGTTCAAGGCCGAGGGCTTCACCGCCCCGGCGTCGATGGACAAGCGCTCCGTGCGGGAGCAGCTGGCCGACTTCTCCGACAAGATCATGGTCAGCGTGCTGGCCGACGACGAGATGGTGCCGGTGATCCGCGCCGCGATCATCGACAGCTGCCACACCGGCAACATCGGCGACGGACTGGTCTGGGTGGTAGAGATCGCGGAGATGCACCGGATCCGCGACCGCAGCGCCTACTTCTGACCCCCGCCCCGCTGGCGGGGCTTCTGGAAAGACGCCGGCCCGGGCCTAGCCCGCGGCCGGCGTTTTTGCGTTCTGTGGATAGAGCCCGTGCACCTGGCCGAAGACCCGGGCGATGCCCAGCAGCGCGTCGACGGCGGGCGTCGCCACCCCGCGCCGGCGGGCGATCTCCTGCACCGCGGAGACGATCGCGTCCAGCTCCATCGGCCGGCCGGCTTCCACGTCCTGCAGCATCGAGGTCCTGAACGCGCCCAGCTTGCGGGTGACGGCGAAGCGCTCTTCGGGCGTCTGGGCCACGCTGCAGTCGATCGCGGCGCCCACGGCCGCCGTCTCGCGCATCGCCTGGGCGCAGAAGCCGCGCAGGTCTTCGTCGTCGAGCAGCCGGTCCATGGTGGCGCCGGTGACCGCCGAGAGCGGATTCATCGTCAGGTTGCCCCAGAGCTTGTACCAGATGTCGTAGCGGATGTCGGCCGACACCGTGGCCGCGAAGCCGGCCTGCGCCAGCAGGTCGGCGACGCGCCGGGCCCGCGCGGAAGCACCGCCCGCGGGCTCGCCCACGATCAGGCCCTGGCCCATCGCATGCTGCACCACGCCGGGAGCGGAGGTGGATGCGCTCGCGTGCACCACGCAGCCCAGCACCTGCGCTGCCGGAAGGGCCGCGGCGATCCGCCCGCCGGGGTCGACGCTCTCGATCGGCCGGCCATCCCATCCAGGGACACGGTCGCAGAACCACCACGGCACGCCGTTCATCGCGGGCAGCAGCACCGTGTCGGGCCCGATCAGCGGGGCGAGCGACGGGGCCAGCGAAGAGAGTGCGGGGCCCTTCACCGCGATCACCACCAGGTCCTGGAGGCCGAGCCGCTGCGGGTCGGCCTCCGCGCGGGCCGGCCGCTGCAGCAGCGCCCCGCCCTCCTGCAGACGCCAGCCGTGGGCCTGCAGCGCAGCGAGCGTCGCGCCGCGCGCCAGGGCGCTCACGTCGCACTGCCCTGCGGCGGCCAGCCGCGCGCCGATGAAACCGCCGATCGCACCGGCACCGACGATGCAGACCTTCATGCGGCATCCCCTGCGCATGCGGGGCGAGCGAATCGAAGAACAGGACAACGGACGGCCGAAAATTGCATGGGATGGCACCTCAAAGAATGGAAGGTGCCCGCACTGTATGACAGCGCCCCGCGAAACACGCGACCCGCTGTCGCCCAGGAAGCAATGGCCGGGCCGGCGACCGCACAGAATCGGGCCACCTCCAGCGCCCACGCCCACGCCCACGCCCGACCATGTCCCCTCCCCATGCCCCTTCCGCGATGCACGCCGCATTCCGCGCGGCCGCAGCGCCGCATCGGCTCGCGCCGGACTGCACGACCTTCTACTTCCTGCGCCACGGCCAGACGGCGCGCAACGCGTCCCGCATCTTCCAGGACGCCGACGAACCGCTCGACGCCACCGGCCACGCCCAGGCCGTCGCCGCCGCGGCGCTGCTGGCAGAAACCGGCATCGCCGGCATCGTCGCCAGCGACATGCGGCGCACGCGGGAGACCGCTGCGGCGGTGGACGGGCGTTGCGCGGTCGGCGTCGAGACGCTGGCCGGCCTGCGCGAGCGGCATTTCGGTGTGCTTATCGGTACCTCGTCGGTCGCGCTGGACTGGAATTGTGCGCCCGACGGTGGCGAGACGCTGGCGCAGTTCGTGGCGCGTACGGCCGATGGCCTGGGAAGTGCCCTGGGACGGCCCGCACCGGTACTGGTCGTGGCCCACGGCGGTACGCTGCACGCGCTGGCGGCGCTGCTCGGGCTGGAGCCGACGGTCGCCTGGTTCGCCAATGCGCTGCCGCTGCGCTTCGACCGCCGCGCCAGTGGCTGGACGGCCGTGCCCCTGGCGACGGCGGTCGAGGGGCTTCGACACCTGTCCTGAAAGCCCCGGCCCGTCGGCGAACGACCCAGTCCGGGGACAATGGCAAATCCTCTTGCCCTCCCGGACGAATCACCGATGACCACCATGGAACGCTCCACCCGCCAGCGCAGCTCGATCCGGCAGGTGCTCCAGACCGCGGGTCGCCCGCTGCTGCCCGCGGAAATCCTGGAGGCGGCGCAAAAGGAAGTGGCCGCGATGGGTGTGGCCACCGTCTACCGCAACCTGAAGCTGTTGGTGGAGAGCGGCGAGATCCGTGCGGTGGAACTCCCGGGCGAGGCGCCGCGCTACGAGTCGGCCCACCACGGGCACCACCACCATTTCCAGTGCCGGCTGTGCGATCGGGTGTTCGACGTGCACCACTGCCCGGGAGACTTCAAGCAGCTGGCGCCGGCGGGTTTCCAGGTCGACGGGCACGAACTGACGCTGTACGGCCGCTGTGCCGATTGCGGCGCAGCCGAAGGTCGGCAGAGCTAGAAATTTGAAGGAAAAGTGCCTGTAGCCGGCGTTGCAAGCCGACCATTAGCTATCAATTGAATAGCGCCTGGGAATGGGGACTGGACGGCGCAGCCCTGGAGGCCGAGGCGCTCGACCGCCTGGCGGCCACGCCTCTCGGGGGCGTGGCGCGAATCGACGTGTGGGAAAAAAAGCATGGCTGGCCGGCGAACCGATGGCTAGCAAAAACGACCCTTGGGGACCGAGGTCCCGGAGTCGCCCCACGATGAAACCTATTTGGTGAGGATCAGCTTGCCCAGCTTGGTCGCCTGCAGGCGGTAGACCGATCCGTTGTGCGCGATCTCGACGACCTTGCTGCCGCGCAGCAGCGACATGCTGTCGAAGCTGGGGGCGTCCGACGACGCGGGCGGCGTCGCCTGCTCGCCCACGGCACCGCGGGGCTTGCCGGCGGGAACGCGCTGCAAACGGAGAACGGGACGGTCGATGGACAAAGTCTGCATGGTGAATCCTTGGGTCGTGCGCGCTGCGAAGCGCGCGGTGTCTTGCGGTGGCCGCATCCCGGGTCGCATGCGGCAGGTGGCCGGTGGTGCGATCTGGAGCGCGGAGAGAACCAGAAGCGTGGACGCATCATAGCACTCGAATACGAATCGTTTTCATTTTCTATTACGCATTGAATCAATTCGGCTTTCGGCGCCCTACAGGCTTGCCGCGGGTCACCGGTGCGACTGGTGGGCCGCCGCCAGTCGCTTCTGGGACCTTTTCGACAGGCGGGCCGGTGTGCAATCGCTTCCTGCTACAAGACTGCCATTCCATCCACGAAAGGGACGACGCCATGCTGGGAGAACACTCCGCCAAGACACGCGATCTGCTGCAACGCATGCAAGCGTTCTTCGACGCGCACATCTATCCGAACGAGGCGCGCTACCACCACGAGATGGACACGCTGCGCCGCGAAGGCGACCCATGGCGCCACGTGCCGTTGGTGGAAGAACTCAAGCCGATCGCGCGCGCGGCCGGCCTCTGGAACATGTTCCTGCCGCACGAGTACGACGGCGTGCCCGGCATCTCCAACCTCGACTACGCGCCGCTGTGCGAAATCATGGGTCGGGTCGGCTGGTCGGGCGAGGTGTTCAACTGCTCGGCGCCCGACACCGGCAACATGGAAACCATCGAGCGCTACGGCACCGACGCCCACAAGAAGCAGTGGCTCGACCCGCTGCTGGCCGGCGAGATCCGCTCTGCCTTCCTGATGACCGAGCCGGCGGTCGCGTCGTCCGACGCCACCAACATCCAGTGCACCATCCGCCGCGAAGGCGACGAGTACGTGATCAACGGCCGCAAATGGTTCTCCTCGGGCGCCGGCGTGCCGCACTGCAAGATCTTCATCGTGATGGGCAAGACCGACACCGAAGCGCCGCGCCACCAGCAGCAGTCGATGGTGCTGGTGCCGCGCGACACGCCGGGCGTCACCATCGTGCGGCCGATCAGCGTGTTCGGCTACGACGACGCCCCGCACGGCCACATGGAAATCCTGATGGAGAACGTCCGCGTGCCGGTCTCCAACATCCTGCTGGGCGAAGGCCGCGGCTTCGAGATCGCCCAGGGCCGCCTCGGCCCGGGACGCATCCACCACTGCATGCGGTCCATTGGCGCGGCGGAGCGTGCGCTGGAGATGATGGTCGACCGGCTGCGCAGCCGTGTCGCCTTCGGCCGGCCGCTGTCGGAGCAATCGATCTGGCACGAGCGGATCGCCGAGTCGCGCTGCATGATCGACCAGGCCCGGCTGCTGACCCTGAACGCCGCCCACAAGATGGACACCGTCGGCAACAAGGAAGCCCGCGCCGAGATCGCGATGATCAAGGTGGTTGCGCCCAACATGTCGTGCAAGGTGGTCGACTGGGCGATCCAGGCCCACGGCGGCGCCGGCGTCAGCCAGGACTTCTGGTTGGCGGAGGCCTATGCCCACCAGCGCACGGTGCGCATCGTGGACGGCCCGGACGAGGTGCACCGCAACGCGATCGCCAAGCTGGAGATCGCCAAGCGCGCCGCGACCGCCATGCCCCACTGAACCCGCCGCCCCGCACGGAGCATAAAAAAAACCGCAGCCACCGAAATGGCTGCGGTTTTTTCTTGGCCACCCGGCAAGCTCTGCCGGGTGGAGGGAGCCGGCTCAGTCGGCGGTGGCTTCTTCCGGCTCCGTCGGCTCCGACTTGGCGGACCGGTCGCGCTTCGGCAGCGGCGTGATGTCGAGCACCACTTCCGGCTCAGCAGCGCCTTCCTTCTCCACCAGGTCCACCGTCAGCCGGCCGCCCTCGGTCAAGCGGCCGAACAGCAGCTCGTCCGCCAGGGCGCGGCGCACCATATCCTGGATCAGGCGCTGCATCGGCCGTGCGCCCATCAGCGGGTCGAAGCCCTTCTTCGCGAGATGCTTGCGCAGCGCGTCGGTGAAGGTGACCTCCACCTTCTTCTCGGCCAGCTGCGTCTCGAGCTGCAGCAGGAACTTGTCGACCACCCGCAGGATGACGTTCTCGTCGAGCGGCTTGAAGTTGACGATCGCATCCAGCCGGTTGCGGAACTCGGGCGTGAACAGGCGCTTGATGTCGGCCATCTCGTCGCCCGCCTGCCGCGGGTTAGTGAAGCCGATGGTCGCCTTGTTCATCGTCTCGGCACCGGCATTCGTCGTCATCACCAGGATGACGTTGCGGAAGTCGGCCTTGCGTCCGTTGTTGTCGGTCAGCGTGCCATGGTCCATCACCTGCAGCAGCACGTTGAAGATGTCCGGATGCGCCTTCTCGATCTCGTCGAGCAGCAGCACGCAGTGCGGCTTCTTGGTGATCGCCTCGGTCAGCAGACCACCCTGGTCGAAGCCGACGTAGCCCGGAGGCGCACCGATCAGCCGCGAGACCGCATGCCGCTCCATGTACTCCGACATGTCGAAACGCAGCAACTCGATGCCCATAATGTATGCCAACTGCTTGGCCGCCTCGGTCTTGCCAACGCCCGTCGGGCCGCTGAACAGGAACGAGCCGATCGGCTTGTCGCCCTTGCCCAGGCCCGAGCGCGCCATCTTGACGGCGGAGGCCAGCACTTCCAGTGCCTTGTCCTGGCCGAAGACCACGCTCTTCAGGTCGCGCTCGATGGTCTGCAGCTTGCTGCGGTCGTCGTTGCTGACGTTGGCCGGCGGAATGCGGGCGATCTTCGCCACGATTTCCTCGACCTCGGTCTTGCTGATCGTCTTCTTGCGCTTGCTCGGAGGCAGGATGCGCTGGGCGGCGCCGGCCTCGTCGATCACGTCGATCGCCTTGTCGGGCAGGTGGCGGTCGTTGATGTACTTGGCCGACAGCTCGGCCGCGGCCTGCAGTGCGGCTACCGCGTACTTCACGCCGTGGTGCTCCTCGAAGCGCGACTTCAGCCCCTTCAGGATGTCGACCGTCTCGGCCACCGTCGGCTCGACCACGTCGACCTTCTGGAAGCGCCGCGACAGGGCCGCGTCCTTCTCGAAGATGCCGCGGTATTCCTGGAACGTGGTCGCGCCGATGCACTTGAGCTGGCCGCTGGAGAGCGCAGGCTTGAGCAGGTTGGACGCGTCCAGCGTGCCGCCCGATGCGGCGCCCGCACCGATCAGGGTGTGGATCTCGTCGATGAACAGCACCGCGTTCGGCTTGTCCTTGAGCGACTTGAGCACGCCCTTGAGCCGCTGCTCGAAATCGCCGCGGTATTTGGTGCCGGCCAGCAGCGCACCCATGTCGAGCGAGTAGACCTGCGAATCGGCCAGGATCTCGGGCACGTCCTTCTGGGTGATGCGCCAGGCCAGGCCCTCGGCGATGGCGGTCTTGCCCACGCCGGCTTCGCCCACCAGCAGCGGGTTGTTCTTGCGGCGGCGGCACAGGATCTGGATGACCCGCTCGACCTCGTACTCGCGGCCGATCAGCGGATCGATCTTGCCGTCCTTGGCCTGCTGGTTGAGGTTGACGGTGAACTGCTCCAGCGGAGACGCCTTCTCGTTCTTCTCGCCGCCGCCCTCCTCGCCCTCGGCCTGGGGCTCGCCGGGCTTGGCAGGCTCCGGCGGCTCGCCCTTCTTGATGCCGTGGGCGATGAAGTTGACCACGTCCAGCCGGGTCACGCCCTGCTGGTGGAGGTAGTACACCGCGTGCGAATCCTTCTCGCCGAAGATCGCGACCAGCACGTTGGCGCCGGTGACTTCCTTCTTGCCGTTGCCGGTGGACTGCACGTGCATGATGGCGCGCTGGATGACGCGCTGGAACCCGAGGGTCGGCTGGGTGTCGACTTCGTCGCTGCCGGCCACCTGGGGCGTGTTGTCCTTGATGAAGTTCCCGAGCGACTTGCGCAGGTCGTCGATGTTGGCGGAACACGCGCGCAGCACCTCGGCGGCGCTCGGGTTGTCCAGCAGGGCGAGCAGCAGGTGTTCCACGGTGATGAACTCGTGGCGTTGCTGCCGGGCCTCCACGAAGGCCATGTGCAGACTGACTTCCAATTCCTGGGCAATCATGAGATTTCCTTTTGCCTTGCTGTGAATACTTGCCTGAATACGAGCCGTACCTGGGTACGACCCCGTTTTATTCAACTGGTTCGCTGACGCACTGCAACGGATGGCCCGATTTCTGGGCCGCCTCCATGACCTGGTCGACCTTGGTGGCCGCGACGTCGCGGGAATACACACCACATACGCCTTTGCCGTCCAGATGGATTTTCAGCATGATCTGCGTGGCCGTGCCATGGTCTTTACCGAAAAACTCCTGGATCACGACGATCACGAACTCCATCGGCGTGAAATCGTCGTTCAGCATCACCACCTGGTACATCTGGGGCGGACCGACGCGCTGGGTGCGCCGCTCCAGGACGACGGAGTCGCTGTCGTTGCCGCCGGGGGTGGGCCGGGTGGCCGGGGGCGCCGGCGGCTGCTTGGGGGTTTGGGTCGCCATGAATTTCATTCTATCGATGGGAATGGTGCGCTGCAGGAGACGGAGGTGGGGTCGCTGTCGGGCCACTTCAAGGTTCGGGGCCCGCGCGCCTACTCGTAGACGATGACCGCCCTGCCCTGGTCCGACTGGGCCATCCAGCTGGCCAGCGCCGCGTCGGACGGGTAGAACACCGCCTGGTCGCCCAGCCGCAGGTCCACGCCCACCTGCATGTCCTGCGATTCGCAGCACACCGACAGCCGCACCTCCAGCCCGCGCACCAGCTCGCCGTGCTCGGTTTCCTCCCGTATCGCCGGGAAATCGCGCAACAGCCGCGACACGTCGGGCGCCCGGCCGTTCACCGCCACCCGCAGGAACTTGCCGAACCGGCAGCGCGCGCTGGCCAGGTCCGACACCTGCTGCACCACGAAGCGCGCGTCGAAGCCGCCGCGCCCGGGCTGCAGCCGTCCGGTGACGATGACCAGCTCGTCTTCCTTGAGCACATTGCGGGCCGCGGCGATCACCGCCTCGTCGGCCGTGGCCTCGATGGTGCCGCTGGTGTCGTCGAGCGTGAAGATCGCCAGCTTGCCGCGCTGTCCGTTGATGACCCGCATGCCGCTGACGATGCCGGCCAGCGTCTGCGGCTCGCGGCTGTCGATCAGCTCGTCGATCCGGCGCCGCACGAACTGCCGCACCTCGCGCGACACCTCGTCGAACAGGTGGCCGGAGATGTAGAACCCGATCGCCGTCTTCTCCAGCGTCAGGCGTTCCTTCACGCCCCAGGGCGTGGTCTCGACCAGGTCGGGCTCCTGGGTGCTCGATCCGTGGGTGTCGTCGCCCATCATGTCGAACAGGCCGCCCTGGTTAGCGTTGGCCTCGCAGGTGCCGGCGAATTCGAATGCCCGGTCGATCGAGGCGACCATCGCCGCGCGGTTGAGCTGGATCGCGTCGAAGGCACCGGCCTTGATCAGCGCCTCGACCGCCCGCTTGTTGACCGCCTTGCGGTCGATCCGGCAGCAGAAATCGAACAGGCTGGTGAACGGCCCGCCCTTCTCGCGCGCCGCGACGATCGCCTCGATCGCCTGCTGGCCCGATCCCTTGACCGCGCCCAGGCCGTAGCGGATCACCTTGTCGGTGACCGGCTCGAAGCGGTAGCGGCCGCGGTTGACGTCCGGCGGCTCGAAATCCAGGCCGAAATTCTTCTTCGCGTCCTCGTACAGCACCTTCAGCTTGTCGGTGTCGTCCATTTCCACCGTCATGTTGGCGCAGAAGAACTCGGCGGTGTAGTGCACCTTCAGCCAGCCGGTGTGGTAGGCCAGGAGCGAGTAGGCGGCGGCGTGCGACTTGTTGAAGCCGTAGCCCGCGAACTTCTCCATCAGATCGAAGACCTCGTCGGCCTTGTCGGTGCTCAGGCCGTTCTTGGCGGCGCCGTCGCGGAAGATCTGCCGGTGCTCGGCCATCTCCTCGAGCTTCTTCTTGCCCATCGCCCGGCGCAGCAGGTCGGCGCCGCCGAGCGAGTAGCCGCCCAGGATCTGCGCGGTCTGCATCACCTGCTCCTGGTAGACCATGATGCCGTAGGTCTCCGACAGCATCTCTGCCACCAGCGGATGCGGGTATTCCACCTCTTCCTTGCCGTGCTTGCGGGCAACGAAGCTGGGGATCAGGTCCATCGGACCCGGCCGGTAGAGTGCGTTGAGCGCGATCAGGTCTTCCAGCCGCGTGGGCCGCGCGTCCTTGAGCATGCCCTGCATGCCGCGCGATTCGAACTGGAACACCGATTCGGTCTTGCCGTCGGCGAACAGCTTGTAGGTGCGGGCATCGTCGAGCGCGATGTTCTGGTAGGCGAAATGCTCCTGGCCCTTGTGCCGCTGGACGATAAATTCCTTGGCGATCTCGAGGATCGTCAGCGTCGCCAGGCCCAGGAAGTCGAACTTCACCAAGCCGATCGCCTCGACGTCGTCCTTGTCGTACTGGCTCACCGCCGATTCGCTGCCCGGCTGCTGGTACAGCGGGCAGAAATCGGTCAGCTTGCCGGGCGCGATCAGCACGCCGCCGGCGTGCATGCCGATGTTGCGGGTCAGGCCCTCGAGCTTCTGGGCCATCTCGATCAGGGTGCGGACCTCTTCTTCCTTGCGCACCCGCTCGTAGAGCGCCGGCTCCAGTTCCAGCGCGTAGTTGTTCTTGTCGCCCGGCTTCTTGTTCTCCGGCGGATAGGCCAGCGTGTAGGACATGCCCGGCTTGCCCGGCACCAGCTTCGAGATGCCGTCGCAGAAGGTGTAGCTCATGTCCATCACCCGGCCCACGTCGCGGATCGCGGCCTTGGCCGCGAGCGTTCCGAAGGTGGCGATCTGGCTCACCGCGTTCTTGCCGTACTTGGCCTTGACGTAGTCGATCACCCGGTCGCGGTTGGACTGGCAGAAGTCGATGTCGAAGTCGGGCATCGACACCCGCTCGGGGTTCAGGAACCGCTCGAACAGCAGGTTGAACTCGAGCGGGTCCAGGTCGGTGATTTTGAGCGCATAGGCGACCAGCGATCCGGCGCCCGACCCCCGGCCCGGCCCCACCGGGCAGCCGTTCTCCTTGGCCCAGCCGATGAAGTCGCCCACGATCAGGAAGTAGCCCGGGAACCCCATCTTCAGGATCACGTTGATCTCGAACTCCAGCCGGTCCTCGTAGCGCTTTCGCACCGCCTCGCGCTTCTCCATCTGCGGATACAGGTGCTGCAGCCGCTGCTCCAGCCCCTCGAACGAGGCGATGCGGAAATACTCGCCGATCGGCATGCCGCCCGGCGTGGGGAAGTCGGGCAGCTGCGGCTTGCCCAGGTCGAACACCAGATTGCAGCGCTTGGCGACCTCGACCGTGTTGGTGATGGCCGACGGCACGTCGGCGAACAGCGCCTCCATCTGGGCGGTGGTCTTGAAGTACTGCTCGCGGGTGAACCTGCGCACCCGGCGCTGGTTGCCCAGGATCTCGCCCTCGGAGATGCAGACCCGCGCCTCGTGCGCCTCGAAATCGTCAGCCTCGGTGAACTGCACCGGGTGGGTGGCCACCACCGGCAGCTTGAGACGGGCCGCCAGCTGCACCGTGGCGACCACGTGCGCCTCGTCGTCCGGCCGGCCCGCGCGCTGGATCTCCAGGTAGAAGCGGTGCGGGAAGATGCCGGCCAGCAGCAGGGCCTGGTCGGCGGCGCGGGTGAAGTCGTGCTTGCCCAGCGCCTGCCCCACCGGCCCGGCCTGGGCGCCGGCCAGCAGGATCAGGCCCTCGTTCAGCTCGCGCAGCCACTCCAGCTTGCAGACGGCCTGGTTCTTCACATGGTTGCGGGTCCAGGCGCGGGCCAGCAGCTCCGACAGGCTCAGGTAGCCCTGCCAGTTCTGCACCAGCAGGATGACGCGCGACAGGGCCAGCGGATCGTCGCCCAGGCCCTCGACGAACACCTCGGCGCCGATGATCGGCTTGACGCCCTTGCCGCGGGCTTCCTTGTAGAACTTGATGGCGCCGAAGAGGTTGCTCAGGTCGGTGATCGCCAGGGCAGGCTGGCTGTCGCCGGCGGCGGCCTTGGCGACTTCGTCGATGCGGTTGGTGCCGTCGACGACGGAGAATTCGGTATGGAGGCGCAAATGGACGAACATGCCCCCATTGTAGGAAGCCGACCCGCCGCGCCATGGGCGCACGGCCGATCGCCCGGCACCGCCCAAGGAGACGGGCCCACCCACCCTGGCGCCATCGGGGCCTTTCCTAGAATGGCGGCCGTGAACGCCATCCTGAACATTTCCGCCTACCGTTTCGTCCCCCTGCCCGACGCCGACGCCCTGCAGCAGACCCTGCAGGCGCGGGCCCTCGCCCTGGACCTGAAGGGCACGGTCCTGCTGGCCGAAGAAGGCATCAACCTGTTCCTGGCCGGCCCGGCCGAGGCGGTGCGCGGCTTCGTGGCGCAGCTCCGCGAAGATCCGCGCTTCGCGGGCCTAGCACCCAAGGAGAGCTGGTCCGACACGGTGCCGTTCCGCAAGATGCTGGTGAAGGTCAAGCGCGAGATCATCCGGATGGACCACCCCACGATCCGCCCCGCCGAAGGGCGCGCGCCGTCGGTCGATGCCGCCACCCTGCGGCGCTGGCTCGATGCCGGCCACGACGACGACGGCCGCCCGGTGGTCACGCTGGACACCCGCAACACCTTCGAGGTGGATGCCGGGACCTTCGAAGGCGCCATCGACTGGCGGATCGACAAATTCACCGAATTCCCGCCGGCACTGGCCGCGAACAGCCCGGCCCTGGAAGGCAAGACGGTCGTGAGCTTCTGCACCGGCGGCATCCGCTGCGAGAAGGCCGCCATCCTGATGCGCGAGCAGGGCGTCGAGCACGTCTACCAGCTCGAAGGCGGCATCCTGAAGTACTTCGAGGAGACCGACGGCGCGCACTACCGCGGCGGCTGCTTCGTCTTCGACGCCCGGCGGGCGGTCGACCCGGCGCTGAGCCCGGTGCCGCTTGCTATCTAATCGATAGCTGGAGGTCGGCGCGGATCGCCGACTGCAGGCACTTTTTCTTCTGGATTTTCCTGGTCAGCGCGGCAGGGGCCGGTCGGGCAGCGGGATGAACTCGTCGTCGCCCGGCACCGTGCCCATCGCCTGCGCCGCCCAGTCGGCCGCGGCTTCGGCCAGCCGCTCCTTGCGGCTGGAGACGAAGTTCCACCACAGGTGCCGCGGCACGTCGAGCGCGTCGCCGCCGACCACCACCAGCCGTACCGGCGCGGCGGCCGACAGCATCGCGCCCTGCCCGGCCTCCAGCACCACCATGCTGCGCGCCGGCAGCGGGCGACCGTCGACCTGCAACTCTGCATCGACGGTGTAGATGCCGACCTGCTCGGCCAGCGCCGGCAGCGCCAGGCAGGCGCCGGCGCCCAGCGCGACATCCAGGTACAGCACCTGCCCCTTCGCCGGTACCGGCGAAGCGGCGCCGAAGGCCTCGCCCACCAGCACCCGCACCGTGGCGCCGGGCGCGGGCTCCACCGCCGGGATGTCGGCCGCGGCGGTGTGGTGGAATAAGGGCTCGCTCTCCTCGTCGGCCAGCGGCAGGGCCACCCACAGCTGCAGCCCGTGGTTGGCGTAGGTGATGTCGCGGTGGCTCTCGGGCCGGCGCTCGCTGTGGACGATGCCGCGGCCGGCGCTCATCCAGTTGACCGCGCCGGGCGCGATGACCTGGTCCGATCCGATGCTGTCGCGGTGGTGGATCGCCCCTTCGAACAGGTAGGTGACCGTGGCCAGGCCGATGTGCGGATGGGGCCGCACGTCGTGCAGCACCTCGGGCGTCTCTTCCGACGGGCCGAAATGGTCGAAGAAGATGAAGGGGCCCACCGCCCGCTGCTCGGCCGCCGGCAGCAGCCGCCGCACGACGAAGCCGCCGCCCAGGTCGCGATCGTGGGGATGCAGGATGGTGCTGGGTGGCATGGCGCGGCCTCGCAGGAAAAGAAACAGCCCGCAGCATAGCGGGCCGTTCGGCGACGAATCGGACGGCGCTGCGCCGCCCGGGGGCCGTCAGCCCTTGAAGCGGGCGGCGATGGCGGCCACGCGGGCGCCGTACTGGCGGCCGGTTTCCAGGTCGCCCGGCAGCATCTCGGCCACGCTCGCATCCGAGGGGCTCTGCGCCAGCGCGCCGACCGAGCCGCCCAGGTTGTTCGGATCGTTGCGGTCGGCCGCCTTGGCGTTGCTCGGCAGCAGGCCCAGGCTGACCCAAACGCCGCCGTGCTGCGAGGCCAGCGTCACCAGGTACTGCAGCGTGCCCTGCTTGTCGCCGTTGAGGCTGGCGCTGTTGGTGAAGCCGCCGAAGACCTTGTCCTGCCAGGCGCGGCCGAACCAGGGCTTGGAGGACGCGTCGGCGAACTTCTTGAACTGCCAGCTCGGGCCGCCCATGTAGGTCGGCGTGCCGAAGATGATCGCGTCGGCCGCGGCCAGGGTCTCCCAGGCGCCTTCCGGCAGGTTGCCCTCGGCATCGATCGCGATCAGCTCGGCCTGCGCGCCGTCGGCGACCGATTGCGCCAGGCGCTGGGTGTGGCCGTAGCCGGAATGGAAGACGACGACGATGTGGGTCATGGAAATCTCTCTCGAAGGATGAAGCGAAAAACCGGTGCGCCCCACGGGGACGCACCGGGCACGGCAGGAGCCGGGGAATCAGCCGCGGCGCTTGGCGTCGACGCTGTAGGCGCCGGCACCGAAGGCGGCCAGCACCAGGAGGCCGCCGGCGATGGCGATATTCTTGTTGAAATTGATCTGCTGCATCATCTGCTGGGCTTCCGGCACCGCCCAGAAATTGTGAAAGAACACCGCGGCCACCACGGTGAACACCGCCAGCACGATGGCCGCGACCCGGGTCCCGAAGCCGGCGATCAGCGCCAGGCCGCCCACGATCTCCACCAGCAGCGCCACCACGGCGGCCGCGCTCGGGGCCGGCAGGCCCTTCGACGCGATGTAGCCCACCGTGCCCGAGAAACCCATCAGCTTCGAAATGCCCGCAGGCAGGAACAGGTAGGCCAGCATCAGGCGGCCGACCAGGGTGAGGCCGTTCTGCGCGCCGGAAATGGTGGTCGAGACAGGTTGGGTCATGGCGAGGGCTTTCGGGAAACGCGAGGTGAATGGAAGGATCGGGGCCGTGCCTGCGGGCGCAGGGCCCAGAGCGCCGGCCCGTCCGGCCAGACTGTAGGCCGGCGCGCTGCCGCCGATTACCATCGCGATTGACTTCACCATTCAAAATTACTGAATCGCCGACCGCCATGCCGACACCGCGCGACGTGCTCACCCCTGACATGCTGGCGATGCTCCAGCAGATCGCCGCCGCCGGCAGTTTCGCCGCGGCGGCGCGGGCGCTGGGCATGGTGCCCAGCGCCCTCACCTACCGGGTGCGGCAGGTGGAGGACGCGCTCGACGTGCTGCTCTTCGACCGCCGCTCGCGCCAGGCCCGCCTGACCGAGGCCGGCGCCGAGCTGGTGCGGGAAGGTACCCGGCTGCTCGGCGAGATCGATGCGATGGCGCACCGGGTGCAGCGGGTGGCGACCGGCTGGGAGCCGCAGCTCACCATCGCCTCCGACGGCCTGATCGACCGCGCCACGCTGATGGAGCTGGTCGAGGCCTTCTACGCGCTGGAGCCGCCCACCCGCCTGAAGCTGCGCGACGAGATCCTCTCGGGCACGCTGCAGTCGCTCACCTCGGGCCAGGCCGACCTGGCGCTCGGCGTGGGCGGCGACCCGGCGTCGGCCGCGGGGGTGCAGGTGCAGCCGCTCGGCACGATGCATTTCATCCACGTGGTGGCGCCGCACCATCCGCTGGCCCACCTGCCGGGTCCGCTGCTACCCGAGGTGCTGATGCGCCACCGGGTGATCGCGGTGGCCGATTCGGCCCGTGCAGGCCGCACCCTCACGGTGGGCGTTCTCGACGGGCAGGACGTGCTCACCGTGCCCTCGATGCAGGCGAAGCTGGAGGCGCTGCTGCGCGGCCTGGGCGTCGGCTCGCTGCCCGAGCCGATGGTGCGGCCCGAGGTCGCCCGCGGCCGGCTGGTGGTGCTGAAGATCCAGCAGCCGCCGCGGATGTACCGGGTGGGCTACGCCTGGTGCGGCCCGGCGGAACGCCACGGCCGGGCGCTGCAGTGGTGGCTGGAGCAGCTGGCCCGGCCCGGGACCCGGCAGGCGCTGCTGGAAGGCCGCGGGCCCGCATCGCCCGCCGCCCCGTTGCCCGCCGCAATCGCCACCGTGCCCGCCGCGCGCTCGCCCGCCGCGGCGGCACCGGGATTGGCCTGAGGAAGCCGGCCCCGGCGTACTGGCATCATGGGTGGCGACCGCGCCGATGGCCTCGCCCGACCCGCACCCTTTCCAGGAGACTCCATGCCGCCCCTTCCCGCGCCACCCGCCCGCACCCTGGCCTCTTCCCGCACCGCTGCGCGTTCCGCACGATCGACCAGCGCGTCGGCCGACACTTCGGCGGACCACGCCCCCGCCGTGCCTCGGCGCACGGTCGCCGTCGTCGGTGCCGGGCTGGCGGGCATCGCCTGTGCCCGGACCCTGGCACAGGCCGGCCACGCGGTGACGGTGTTCGACCGCGGCGCGCAGCCCGGCGGCCGGATGGCGACCGAGGCCTCTCCCTTCGGCGGCTTCGATACCGGTGCGCAGTATTTCACCGTGCGCGATCCGCGCTTCGCCCTGGCGCTGGAGCGCACCGCGTCCGAGTTGTGCCGCCGCTGGAACGCCAACACCGTCCGGGTGCTGGATACCCAGGGCCGCGTGGCCGCCGCCGGCCTGCCGCCGCGCGATGCCCACTGGGTGCCCGCGCCGGGCATGGACGCCCTGCCGCGCCACTGGGCGGCGCCGCTGGCGGCCGCCGGCCGGCTGCATTCGGGCACCTCCGTCGACGGCCTGGTGCGCGACACCCTCGACCCGGCCCGGTGGCAGCTGAGGACCTCGACCGCCGACGGCGCCGCCCGCGTCTTCGCCGGCTTCGACACCGTCGTGCTGGCGGTGCCGGCCGTACAGGCCGCGGTGCTGCTGCGCGGCGCCCGCGACAACGGCCTGGCGCCCGCCATCGAAGCCTGCGAGGTCGCCCCCTGCTGGACCCTGATGCTGGCGTTTCCGCAGGCCTCTCAGCCGGGTTTCGTCACCCTCGGGCCGCAGTGGAACGCGGCCCGCAGCACCCACCACCGCATCGTCTGGCTGGCGCGCGAATCCTCCAAGCCCGGCCGGGGCGGCGTCGAGCGCTGGACGGTGCAGGCCAGCGAGGCCTGGTCGCGCGAGCACCTGGACGACGATCCCGACCGGGTCCGCGCCAAGCTGCTGCGCGCCTTCTCGGAAGTGACCGGCATTCGCGCCGAGCCATCGCACGCCGAAGTGCTGCGCTGGACCGACGCCAAGACGGTCAAGCCGCTCGGACGCTCCCACCTGTGGGACGCGCAGGCCGGCCTGGGCGCCTGCGGCGACTGGTGCCTGGGCCACCGGGTGGAGGACGCCTTCGTCTCCGGCCTGGAGATGGGGCTCGCCCTGGCGTGATTCCGCAGGGGGACACGGCGGCCGGCGCGGCGGGCTACGTCGGCCGGTTCGCGCCCTCGCCCACCGGTCCGCTGCATGCGGGCTCGCTGGTCGCGGCGCTGGCCAGCTGGCTCGACGCACGGGCCCACGGCGGCCGGTGGCTGGTGCGGATCGAGGATGTCGATGCGCCCCGCTGCATCCCCGGCGCCGACCGCACCATCCTCGGCCAGCTGGCCGCCTGCGCGCTGCTGCCCGATGCGCCGCCAGTGTGGCAATCGGCCCGCACCGCAGGGTATGCGCAGGCCCTCGACCAGCTGGTGGCCAGCGGTGCGGCCTACCCCTGCGGCTGCTCCCGCCGCGACATCGAAGACGCCCAGGCCGCGCGCGGCGTCCGGCGCCAACGCAATGCCGCCCTGCCCTACCCGGGCACCTGCCGCAGCGGACTGCACGGCAAGCCGGCACGGGCCTGGCGGCTCAGGACCGATATTTCCATGCCAGAAGTGCCTGTAGCCGGCGTGGATGGCCGACCACCAGCTATCGAATCCGTAGCAGCCCCGCCCGCAGGCACGCCGGAACCCACGGTGCGCTGGACCGACCGTGCGCAAGGCCCGCAGTCCCAAACGGTCGAAGACGCGGTCGGCGACTTCGTCCTGCTGCGCGCCGACGGCCTCTACGCCTACCAGCTCGCGGTGGTGGTCGACGATGCGGCGCAGGGCATCACCGACGTCGTGCGCGGCGCCGACCTGCTCGACAACACGCCCCGCCAGCTGCTGCTGCAGCGCGCACTCGGCCTGCCCGCGCCGCGCTACCTGCACACCCCGCTGGTGCTGGCCGCCAGCGGCGAGAAGCTGTCGAAGCAGAACGGCGCCGAGGCGTTCGACGCGGCACTGCCGGCCGAGGCGCTCTCGGCCGCCGCCGCCGTGCTGGGCCTGCCGCCCGCCGCGCCGGGCGACACGGTGGCCGAACGGCTGGCGCGCTGGGTGCCCGCCTGGAGGGCGCGCTGGGCGGTGTCGCCCGACATGCACCGCGCCAACCCGGGCGACGCTCGCCGGTGCGCACCTAAAATCGACGGGTGAACACACCTCTTTCCGCAACCGAATCGCCCGCCGACGCACCGTCCGCCACCCCTCCGACCGCCGCGCAGGACCCGTCGGCACTCGCGGCCGAGTCGTCCGCGCCGGCCGGCACCGGGCCGGCGGACGCGGCCCCTGGCGACACGCCCGCCCCGGCCCCGCTGCGCAAGCCGATCAAGAGCTTCGTGCGCCGCGCGGGCCGCACCACCACCGGCCAGGCCAAGGCCTTCGAGGCCCTGGGCAGCACCTACATCCTTCCCTACCGCCCCGAGCCCCTGGACCTGGCGGCCGCCTTCGGCCGGGAGGCGCCCACGGTGCTGGAGATCGGCTTCGGCATGGGCGAGGCCACCGCCCACATCGCGGCGCTGATGCCGGAGAAGAACTTCCTCTGCTGCGAGGTGCACGAACCCGGCGTGGGTGCCCTGCTGAAACGCATCGGCGAACAGGGCCTGACCAACATCCGGATCGTGCAGCACGATGCGGTCGAGGTGGTCGACCGGATGCTGGCGCCCGACGTGCTGGCAGGCCTGCACCTCTTCTTTCCCGACCCGTGGCACAAGACCCGCCACAACAAGCGCCGCCTGGTGCAGCCCGCCTGGGTGGCGCGGGTCGCGGCCCGCATCGCGCCCGGCGGCTACCTGCACTGCGCCACCGACTGGGAACCGTATGCCCAGCAGATGCTGGAGGTCTTGGGCGCCGAGCCGCTGCTGCGCAACAGCACCGCGACCGGCTTCGCGCCCCGGCCGGCCTACCGGCCGCTGACCAAGTTCGAGAACCGGGGCATCCGGCTCGGCCACGGCGTCTGGGACGTCGTGTTTTCCCGAATCTGAAATCCGGCGGGCCGCGTAGTATTTCAACGTCGGATTGCGCGGTCTTTTTTCCATCCGGCACTTTGTGCCGTCCGCCCGCCGTTGCGGGCACAATGCCACCATTCGTCTACCTTGCCAGCCCGGTCCAACCCGAGAAGATGACCCCGATTCTTCAGCACCTCGTAGAAATCACCGGCCACCGCGATCAGGACCGCCTGGAGGTTTCCGTCGTGTCTGCCATGCGGCATCTGGTCAACATCCGCCGGGTGCGCAAGCTGGAGCTGGTCAACACCGCCGAGGGCCGGCTGATCCGGCCGGTGCTGCTGCTGGACGCCGGCCAGCCGGTCATCACCGACCGCCGCTCGCCCGCCCTCAACGACCTGGAGCCGTTCTCGAATTTCCCCGAGCTGGACCAGGCGATCGAGCAGCGCCTCAACAGCGCCGAGCGCCGGGAAGACGGCAGCTACACCCTCTGGCTGCCGGTGCGCCTGCAGGACAAGGTGGTGTCGGTGCTGGAGCTGTGCAACGACGTGCCCTACAACCCGCAGGCGCTCGACGTGGTCTACGGCATCGCTGAGGTGTACCGCAACTACCAGAGCCTGCTGGACTACAGCGAGCGCGACGCCCTCACCGGCCTGCTCAATCGCAAGACCTTCGACGAGCAGTTTTCCCGCTACTCGCAGCTCGAGGTGCAATCGCGCGGCACCGAGATGCCCGCCAACGCCACCGAGCCCGAGCAGCACTGGCTGGGCGTGGTCGACATCGACCACTTCAAGCAGGTCAACGACCGCTTCGGCCACCTGTACGGCGACGAGGTGCTGATCCTGGTCACCAACCTGCTGCGCACCTCTTTCCGCACCCACGACCGCATCTTCCGCTTCGGCGGCGAGGAGTTCGTGGTGCTGCTGCGCTCGGTCACGCTCGAGGACGCCCACCGCATCTTCAACCGTTTCCGGACCAACATCGAGCAGCACGTGTTCCCGCAGGTGGGCCGCGTCACGGTGACGGTGGGCTTCACCAGCACCGCCGGCGGCTCCTCGGTCGAGGTGCTGGGGCATTCCGACCAGGCGCTCTACTACGGCAAGGAAAACGGCCGCAACCAGGTCCAGCACTACGAGACCCTGGTCGCCAGCGGCAAGCTCGAATCGTCAAACCTCGCGAACAACGACGTCGAGTTGTTCTAGCCGCCCGCCCGACACTCCCACCACCGCCGCCCCCGCATTCCCAGGGATACCGCGGAACCGGCTTCGCCGGGCGACCGGTATCGCCCCCGGCAGGGGGTAGGCGAAGCGCACGCAGTGCGCGCAGCCCTGGGGGCGAGCCTGAATATTCGAGCTAAATGTTCAGCAGCGCCCACGCCTTGTCGAGCCGCTTGACGCTCACCGGCTGCGGCGTGCGCAATTCCTGGGCGAAGAAGCTCACCCGCAGCTCCTCCAGCAGCCAGCGCAACTCCTGCATCGGCGCATCCACCTGCCCCTTGCGCTCGGCGACCAGCCGCCAGTAGCGCTGCTCCTGCGGCCGCAGCTCGGCCAGGCGCTGCGCATCGCGGACCGGATCGGCGCGCAGCTTGTCGAGGCGCAGCACGATCGCTTTCAGGTAGCGCACCAGATGCTGCAGCTGCGGCCAGGGGGTCGCGGCCAGGAAGTTCTTCGGCACAAGCCGCTGCAGCTGCTGCTGGGCGTCGGCCACCGCGTCGGGCTGGATTTTGCTGTCCTTGATCTTGCGGGCGGCGGCGGCGTATTCCACCAGCACGCCGGCCGCGAGTCGGGCCACCTCGTTGGCGATCAGGGTGAGCCGGCCGCGGCCCTCGTCCAGCCGCTTCCTGAACTCGGCCTCGGACGTGGGCAGCGGGTCGAGCAGGAAGGCGCGGTCCATCGCCACGTCGAGGATCTGGCCGCGCAACTCTTCCTGCGTGCCGAGCGGCATGAAGGCCACCGCCATCTTCTGCAGATCGGGCACGTTCTTCTCCAGGTACTTCAGCGCGTCCTTGATCTGCAGCGCGAAGAGCCGGCGCAGGCCGGCGCGGTGGCGGGCGGCGGCGACGGCGGGCTCGTCGAAGACCTCGATCCGCACGCTGTCCTGTGCGTCGATCAGCGCGGGGAATCCGACCAGCGTCTGGCCGCCCTTGCGGATCTCCATCAGCTCGGGCAGCGCGCCGAAGGTCCAGGCGGTATAGCGCTGGTCGGCCGGCGCCGCGGCCGGCCCGGCCGCGGGCCGTGCGGCACCCGGCGCAGGTAACGCTTCTTTTTTGATAGCAGGTAGCCGGCTCTCCGCGCCGGCCTCGGGCACTTTTTCCTTGGATTTTCCTTCCGCCAGCCGCAGGCCGGCCAGCGCCTGGAAGGCGCCGCGCGCCTGCGCACCCAGCTCGGCCTTCAGCGCCGCCAGGCTGCGGCCGGCGCCCAGCTGGCGGCCGTGTTCGTCGACCACCCGCAGGTGCATGAACAGGTGGGGGCTGAGCATGTCGGGCTTGAAGTCGGCGCGCTTGACGTCGAGCTGGGTCGTCTCGCGCACCTCTTTCAGCACCGCGTCGGTCAGCGAACCGTGGCCGAACAGCTCGGGCGCGTTCAGCCGTTCTGCGATGCGGGTGGCCGATTCGGGCAGCGGCACCAACCTGGCGCGGGGCTTCTGCGGCAGGCTCTTGAGCAGCGCCTGAATCTTGTCCTTCAGCATGCCGGGCACCAGCCATTCGGCCCGGTCTTCGCTCACCTGGTTGAGCACGAAGATCGGCACCGCGACGCTCACCCCGTCCTTCGCGTCGCCCGGCGCATGCAGGTAGGTGGCGCTGCAGTCCACGCCGCCCAGCTTGACCGTGCGCGGGAAGGCGCTGCCGGTGATGCCGGCCGCCTCGTGGCGCATGAGCGCGTCGCGGGTCAGCAGCAGCAGCTCGGGGTTGCCGCGGGCGGCCTCGCGGTACCACTGCTCGAATTCGCGGCCGGTGGCGATCTGCTCGGGCACCTGCTTGTCGTAGAAGGCGTAGATGAACTCGTCGTCGACCAGCACGTCCTGCCGGCGCGCCTTGTGCTCCAGCTCCTCCACCTGGCGGATCGTCTTGCGGTTGGCGGCCAGGAAGGGCAGCCTGGTCTCCCACTCCTCGCCGACCAGGGCGGAGCGCAGGAAGATGTCGCGCGCGCCCTGCGGATCGATCCGTCCGAAGGGCATGCGGCGGTTGTTGTAGACCACCAGGCCATAGAGCGTGGCCCGCTCCAGCGCCACCACCTCGGCCGAGCGCTTTTCCCAGTGCGGATCGAGCAGCTGCTTCTTCAGCAGGTGGCCGCCCACTTCTTCCAGCCACTGCGGCTCGATGTTGGCGATGCCGCGTCCGAAGAGGCGCGTCGTCTCGACCAGCTCGGCTGCGACGATCCAGCGGCCCGGCTTCTTGCTCAGGTGCGCGCCGGGATGGCGGTGGAAGCGGATGCCGCGCGCGCCCAGGTAGATGTCTTCTTCCTCGGGCTTGAAGCCGATGTTGCCCAGGAGGCCCGAGAGCAGCGCCTTGTGCAGTTCCTCGTAGCCCGCGGGGTTGCGGTTGAAGACCCACTTCTGGTCGTTGATCACCGTCAGCAACTGGCTGTGGATGTCGCGCCATTCGCGCACGCGCCGGATGCTGATGAAGTTCTGGCGCAGCAGCTGTTCGTACTGGCGGTTGCTCAGTTTGGGACCGCCCCCAGGCTGCCCCACTGCGTGTGGTCCGCCAACCCCCTCGTCGGGGGCGGCACCGGCAGTCCGGCGAAGCCGGTCCTGCGGTGCCCCTGGATCTGCAGCCGCTGGCACGATGTCGGCGCCCATCTGGACAACCTTGACCGAACGCTGCGCAATCGGCAGCGCCGCGTGGTTGCGCGGGTGCCGCTGCGCGGGAGCGTTCTGCGCGCCCATCTCCCGCCGCGTCATCGCCACCGGCACGCCGCCCCGGGCGTCGCCCAGCCATTTCCACAGACGCAGGTAGCCGCTGAACTCGCTCTTGTCGTCGTCGAACTTGGCATGCGCCTGGTCGGCCTGGGCCTGCAGCTCCATCGGCCGGTCGCGCACGTCCTGCACGCTGAGCGCGCTGGCGATCACCAGCACCTCTTCCAGCGCGCCGCGGTCGCGGCCCTCCAAAATCATCCGGCCGATCCTGGGGTCGAGCGGCAGGCGCGAGAGCTGGCGGCCCACCTCGGTCAGGTCGTTGGCCTCGTCCACCGCGCCCAGCTCGGCCAGCAGCTGGTAGCCGTCGGCGATGGCGCGGCCCGACGGCGCCTCCAGGAACGGGAAACGCGCCACGTCGCCCAGGTGCAGCGACTTCATCCGCAGGATCACGCCCGCCAGGGAGCTGCGCAAGATTTCCGGATCGGTGAAGCGCGGCCGGCCCTCGAAATCCTTCTGGTCGTAGAGGCGGATGCAGATGCCGTTGGCGACCCGGCCGCAGCGGCCGGCGCGCTGGTTGGCGGCCGCCTGGCTCACCGGCTCGACCAGCAGCTGCTCCACCTTGCTGCGGAAGCTGTAGCGCTTGACCCGGGCGGTGCCGGCGTCGATCACGTAGCGCACGCCGGGTACGGTGAGCGATGTCTCGGCCACGTTGGTGGCCAGCACGATGCGCCGTCCGGTGTGGCCGTCGAAGATGCGGTCCTGCTCGGCCTGCGACAGCCGGGCGAAGAGCGGCAGCACCTCGGCGCCGCGCATCACCGGCTGGTGGGCCAGGTGCTTGCGCAGGTGGTCGGCCGCCTCGCGGATCTCGCGCTCGCCGGGCAGGAAGACCAGGATGTCGCCACCCGCGTTGCCCATCCACAACTCGTCCACCCCGTCGGCGATGGCCTCGTTCAGACCGTAGTCACGCGATTCCTCGAAGGGCCGGTAGCGCTGCTCGACCGGGAAGGTGCGGCCCGAGACGTAGATGACCGGCGCCGGCCCCTTGCTGGATGCGAAGTGCTGCGCGAACCGGTCGGCGTCGATCGTGGCCGAGGTGACGACGATCTTCAGGTCGGGCCGGCGCGGCAGGATCTCGCGCAGGTAGCCCAGCAGGAAGTCGATGTTGAGGCTGCGCTCGTGCGCCTCGTCGATGATGATCGTGTCGTAGGCCTTCAGCAGCGGGTCGGTCTGCGTCTCGGCCAGCAGGATGCCGTCGGTCATCAGCTTGACCGAGGCGTCCTTCGACAGCCGGTCCTGGAAGCGCACCCGGAAACCGACCACCTCGCCCAGCGGCGTCTTCAGCTCCTCGGCGATCCGCTTGGCGACCGACGACGCGGCGATCCGGCGCGGCTGGGTATGGCCGATCAGCCGGCCCTGCCCCGGCGGCTTGCCCAGCTTGCCGCGGCCCATCTCGAGCGCGATCTTGGGCAGCTGGGTGGTCTTGCCCGACCCGGTCTCGCCGCAGACGATCACCACCTGGTTCACCTCCAGGGCATCGCGGATTTCAGCACGGCGGGCCGAGACGGGCAGGGATTCGGGAAAGTGGATGGCCAGGCGCGCATGCGCGGCGGTGGCGGGCACGGCAGGAGAAGGCGGGGAAACATGCATAGAGGCGGCCGATTATCCGAAACATGGGGTGCCCGTGCACGCACCCGGTCCGTCCGACCCCGCGCCGCTGGCCGGTGGCCCCTGCCCTTTCGGCGGACCGACGCTGCGCTGCGCGGTCGAAACCGGAATCCGGGCCCGCTCGCGGATTCGCATCTGGAGCGCAGTACGCCGGCTGTTCGCACGCTTACTCGCATCTAGAATGCCGTCGGCGTCGATTTGTAACTCGCCGCCATCCACATCGATCGGAGAAGCGGAACCATGGGTAACCGGCGCAATAGCTTGTATGAGGTTCTCGGCGTGGCACCGGATGCGTCGGACGCCGACATTCGCACGGCCTACGAGCGCCGCTGCGAAGCTCTGAATACGGCCGCACCGGGCGAGGTGCCAGCGGACCGGGACCTGCAGCGCAAGGTGCTCACCCTGGCCTTCAGGACGCTGGCCTCGCCGACGGAGCGGGCCGCCTACAACGCCAGGATGTCGACGCCGCCCTCGGTGCCGGTGCCGGCCTTGTCCCTGGTGCCGATGGAGACCGATCCGGATGCCCTGGCGCTGAAAGCGGAGGCCTTGACGCTGCGGGCCGAGGCGATGAGCCTGCGCGCGGAGGCCATGTCGATGCGGGGCGGCCGGACATTGGCTGCGGGCGGTTTCGCCGCCGACCACGGCCACTCTCCCTTGAACGACACGGCGTCGCTGCTGCGCAAGGTGCTGACCGTGTTGGGCACGCTGCTGGCGATCGCACTCGTCGCGCGGGTGCTGGTCATGCTGCTTGCCGGCCCCAGCAAGCCGGTCGCACCCGGGATGGACAACGATGCGCGCGAGAAGGTCGTCCTGCAGGACTATTACCAGACCTATGGCGTGCGCCCGGCCAACCTGGCCGAAATGGAGTTGATGGAAGCGGAGCGCAGGCGCAAGGAGCGCAGCACGCAGGAAGCCAGGAACGCAGAGCGCGATAAAGCACGCGCAGCGGACGCCGAGCGCCGGGCAGCCGAAGACACCCGACGGCGTGCGGACGAGGTCTCTGCCCGCCTGCATGCGGAGGAACAGGCCTTCAAGGAGCGCATGCGCCGGGAAGACGAACTCGCCGAGCGGGACAAGCGGGCCAAGCAAGAGCGGCAGGAGCGCGCGGAACGCGACGAAAGCCGCCGGGCACGGCAGCAGGAAGCCGAATGGCGCCAGGTGCTCAGGAGCAATTGAGGATGCCGGGAGCGCGTGCCATGCTGCGCCGTTTTCGCCTGCCGTCGGCGACTGCGACCGTCCTGGTCGCGACCATGGCCCTGGCCTCCTGCTCCCGCCAGGAAGCCCCGCGCTCCGACCTCTTCGTGGGCAAGTGGCGCTCGTCGCGACTGGCGACCCCTTTGTATCTGCACGCCAACGGGGACTGGGAGATCAAGACCGACGAGGGCGCCGTCCTGCAGTACGGCGTGTGGGAGTCCAAAGGCCGCAGGTTCGTCTGGAGCATCAAGCAGGGCAGCGAGATCAACCAGGACGTCAACGAGGTTCTCGCTGCAGGAGCGCAGCGGTTTCAGCTGCGGGAAGCCAACGGCACCACCACCACCTTCGACAAGCTCGACGTGATCCGCTAGCGTGGCCGCCATGAACCACTACGAGCGTCTGGAAGTCAGCCCTACGGCCAGCGCCTCGGTCATCCGCGCGGCGTACAAGAGCCTGATGCAGCGGCACCATCCCGACAAGGTCGACGCGTCGGCGGCGGCGAACGAATACGCGATGGCGCTGGCGCAGGCCTACCGCGTGCTCTCCAACGAAGAGGACCGTGCGGCCTACGACGTATCGCTGCGCCGGCAACAGCCATCGCGCGTCGCGGAGCCGTCGGGCCTGCCTGCCCAGCCGGCCGCACCGCGCCATCGCGCCCGGCCTGCCGCCGCATGGCGCGGTCCCGGCTACGCCTGGGCTCTGGTGACGGTGATCGCCGTGTCCGGCCTCACGCTCCATTGGCTCGGCGACAGGCGCGGGACCGCATCGACCGGCGCCGCCCCGCGGCCCGCGGCGACACGGACACCGGCGCCCATGGTGCGCACCCAGCGCATCCACCTGCTCACCCCCGGCCTGAAGGTTCAGCTCCCTGCATCCGGCGCCGCCGACGAGCGTGCGCTCCGGCTGACCATTCCCGCGCTGATCGTCGAGATCCGGGCCGCCGACCGCGATCCTTTTCCCAGGTCGATCGAGTCCCGGATGTCCGAGATCGTCGAACGGCTTTCGCGCCAGCTAAGATCGGTCTCCGCTGTCGAACTGCGCATCGCAGGGTCCGACTATCTGTCCGATTTCTTGAAGCAAGCGCTGATCGACGTTCTCGGTTCGCCGGAGTTCCTGGCGAACGAGCCGCAGGGTGCGGATGCCGCAGCGTCTCACGAGATCGTTCGCGTCACACTCCCGGAATCGTTCATCCTCGACTGACCGCCGGATCGTCCGCCCCGCCGGTTCGCAGCGCCCGCCGTTCGCCGCGATGCGGACGACTCCGAAGGCACAATCCGCCCCCACCATGTCCGCCGTCTTCAATTTCACCTTCGTGCCCTGGTTCCGCTCGGTGGCGCCCTACATCCACCTGCACCGCGGCAAGACCTTCGTGGTGGCCATCGCGGGCGAGGCGATCGCCGCAGGCAAGCTGCAGACGATCGCGCAGGACATCGCGCTGATCCAGAGCATGGGCGTGAAGATCGTGCTGGTGCACGGCTTCCGGCCGCAGGTCAACGAGCAGCTCCTGGCCAAGGGCCACACGCCGCAGTATTCGCACGGCATGCGGATCACCGACAGCGTGGCGCTCGATTGCGCGCAGGAGGCCGCCGGCCAGCTGCGCTACGAGATCGAGGCCGCCTTCAGCCAGGGCCTGCCCAACACGCCGATGGCCGGCTCCACGGTGCGGATCATCTCGGGCAATTTCCTCACCGCCCGGCCGGTCGGCATCGTCGACGGGGTCAACTTCAAGCATTCGGGCCTGGTACGCAAGGTGGACACCGCCGGCATCCTGCGCTCGCTGGATTTCGGCGCGATGGTGCTGCTCTCGCCCTTCGGCTTCTCGCCCACCGGCGAGGCCTTCAACCTGACGATGGAAGAGGTGGCCACCAGTGTCGCGATCGAGCTGCAGGCCGACAAGCTGCTGTTCCTGACCGAGGTGCCGGGCATCCGCGCGCAGCCCGACGCGCCCGAGGGCGACGACAACCCGATCGATACCGAGATGCCGCTGGCCGTGGCCGAGAAGCTGCTCTCCGAGCTGCCGCCGCCCCTGCTGCCGACCGATGCCGGCTTCTACCTGCAGCACTGCGTGAAGGCCTGCAAGGCCGGCGTGGAGCGCAGCCACATCCTGCCGTTCGCGGTCGACGGCGCGCTGCTGCTGGAGGTGTACGTGCACGACGGCATCGGCACCATGGTGATCGACGAGAAGCTCGAGAGCCTGCGCGAAGCCACCGCCGACGACGTGGGCGGCATCCTGCAGCTGATCGAACCTTTCGAGAAGGACGGCACCCTGGTCAAGCGCGACCGCACCGAGATCGAACGCGACGCCGACCACTACACCATCGTCGAGCACGACGGCGTGATCTTCGCCTGCGCCGCGCTGTACCCCTATGCCGAGGCCCGCACCGGCGAGATGGCCGCGCTGACCGTGTCGCCGCAGAGCCAGGGCCAGGGCGACGGCGAGAAGATCCTGCGCCGCATCGAGCAGCGGGCGCGTGCCATGGGCCTCGGCAGCATCTTCGTGCTGACGACCCGCACGATGCACTGGTTCCTGAAGCGCGGCTTCCAGCCGGTCGACCCCGACTGGCTGCCCGAGGCCCGCAAGCGCAAATACAACTGGGACCGCAAGAGCCAGGTCCTGGTCAAGAAGCTGGTCTAGTCCGATGGCCGATCTGATCGCCGCCGCGCTCTACAAGTTCGTCCGCCTGCCCGACTACGCTGGTCTGCAGGCGCCGCTGCTGGCCTGCTGCGAGGCCCACGGCGTCAAGGGCACGCTGCTGCTGGCCGAGGAAGGCATCAACGGCACCATCGCCGGCCCGCCCGACGGCGTGCGCGCGGTGCTGGCCTGGCTGCGCAACGACCCGCGGCTGGTCGCCCTGCAGCACAAGGAATCGCCCGCCGAGGTGCAGCCCTTCTACCGGATGAAGGTGCGGCTGAAGCGCGAGATCGTCGCGCTGGGCGTCCCGGGGCTCGATGCCGCGGCCGACGCAGGTACCTACGTGGCGCCGGCCGACTGGAACGCGCTGATCGACCAGCCCGACGTGGTGGTGGTGGACGTCCGCAACGACTACGAGGTCAAGATCGGCAGCTTCGACGGTGCGATCGATCCGCTGACCAAAAGCTTTTCGGAACTGCCCGACTGGGTCGCACGCGAGTCGCAGCCCGGCGGCGTGCTGGCGGGCGACGGCGATGCCAGGCCGCGCGTCGCGATGTTCTGCACCGGCGGCATCCGCTGCGAAAAATCGACCGCCTACTTGCGCAGCCAGGGCTTCGACGAGGTCTTCCACCTGGAAGGCGGCATCCTCAAATATTTGGAGACGGTGCCGCCCGAAGAAAGCCGCTGGCACGGCGACTGCTTCGTGTTCGACGAACGGGTGTCGGTCGGCCACGGCCTGGTGCAGGGCCGCCACACGCTGTGCCGCTCCTGCCGCTGGCCGCTGGGCGATGCGGAGCGTGCATCGCCGCTGTACGTCGAAGGCGTGAGCTGTCCTTATTGCCACGGCACCCGCAGCGCGGAAGAACTGCAGGGCCTGGCCGAGCGGCAGCGCCAAGTGGAACTGGCGCAGCAGCGGCGGCAGGCCCACATCGGCGCACGGATGGCACCGCCGCCGGAACCGCCGCCGCCGACCTCCGACGAAACGGCCTAGACGCGCACGCTGCGGCGCGTGAGCAGCACCAGCAGCACGACGGCGAAGACCACGAAACAGACGAAGGACCAGTTGGCGATCGAGCCGCCGAGGAAGGTCCAGTCGATCGCGGTGCAGTCGCCGCTGCCCTTGAAGATCATCGGGATCGCGCGCTTCAATGGGAAGGTCTCGATCATCCCGTACAGGTCGCGGCTGCACGAGGCGAACTCGGGCGGGTACCATTGCAGGAAACTCTGGCGGGCCGCGACGAAGGCACCGGCGCCGGCCATCAGCAGCGCCAGAAAAGCCAGCGCCTTGCAGCCGCCCGGGCTGCGCAACGCGGCACCGACGGCGCAGAACACGCCCACCAGAATCAGCGCGTACCGCTGCACGATGCACATCGGACAGGGCTCGAGCCCCACCACATGCTGCAGGTACATGCCGAAGGCCAGCATCGCCACACACAGCACCGCGATGCCGCCCAACACCCGGCGCGGGTGCGTTTCAAATAAGGTCCACAAGATCTAAGCCCTCCAAGAGCGTGTAATTGTCAGGCTCTTTGGGAGGGCTTTCGCGCTTTGGTTCCCGGCTTCTGCAGAAGCGCGACGGCAGACGCTTGGGGACTAGCTCGCGCCTTCGACGAAGACCCGTGCGCGCCGCGGCGTCAGCACCAGGGTGTCGCCGTCCTTCAGCGCCATGGCGCGGAACTGGTCTGCCGGAATCTGCGCCTCGATCAGCGCGTCCTTGCCGTCGTTGGCCGCCTGCGGCTCGGTGGCGACCAGCTCCAGCCGCGCGATCGGGCCGACGACGATCGAGCGCTCCAGCACCGCGACGATGCCGCGCCGCTGGCCGGCCGCATCGCGGTCTGCGCCCGGCGTGTAGCGCTGCACGTCGAGGTCGTGCGGCCGCACGTAGGCGAAGGCCGCCGCATCCAGCACGCCGGCATGCTCGGGCGCCTCCAGCCGGATGCCCTCGACATGCACCGCGCCCTGGTCGGCCCGGCCATGGAACAGGTTCACGTCGCCCAGGAAGCCGTAGACGAAGGGGCTGGCCGGATGGTCCCAGACCTCCTGCGGCGAGCCGCTCTGCTCGACCTTGCCCTTGTTCATCAGCACCACCCGGTCGGCCACCTCGAGCGCCTCTTCCTGGTCGTGGGTCACGAAGATGCTGGTGACGTGCAGCTCGTCGTGCAGCCGGCGCAGCCAGCGGCGCAGTTCCTTGCGCACCTTGGCATCGAGTGCGCCGAAGGGCTCGTCGAGCAGCAGCACCTTGGGCTCCACCGCCAGCGCGCGCGCCAGCGCGATCCGCTGGCGCTGGCCGCCGGAGAGCTGCGACGGATAGCGGTCGGCCAGCCAGTCGAGCTGCACCAGGTTCAGGAGCGAATGCACCTTTTCCTTGATCTGCGCCTCGCTCGGCCGCAGCTTGCGCGGCTTGACCCGCAGGCCGAAGGCGACGTTCTCGAACACCGTCATGTGGCGGAACAGCGCGTAGTGCTGGAACACGAAGCCCACCTGGCGCTCCCGCACATGCACGTCGGTGGTGTCTTCGCCGGCGAACAGGATGCTGCCGGCGTCGGCCGTCTCCAGGCCGGCGATGATGCGCAGCAGCGTGGTCTTGCCGCAGCCCGAGGGGCCGAGCAATGCGATCAGCTCGCCCGAATCGATGTCGAGGCTGACGTCCTGCAGCGCCTGGAAGTTGCCGAACTGCTTGCTGACGTTGCGAATTTCGATGCTCATGGTTCTTCTTCTGGGAGGTGGGCGGTTCAGCGCGGCACAGCAGGCGTGCCGACGACCGAGGCGGCGAGGCCCGCGGCCAGCGGCGGCTCGGGCGACAGCTCGCCCGCGGAGCGGCGCTCGCGCTCGTGGCGCCACTCGATCCACGACTTGATCGCCAGCGTGACCAGGGCCAGCAACGCGAGCAGCGATGCGACGGCGAAGGCCGCCACCGACTGGTACTCGTTGTAGAGGATCTCGACGTGCAGCGGCACCGTGTTGGTCTGGCCGCGGATATGGCCCGAGACCACCGACACCGCGCCGAACTCGCCCATCGCCCGTGCGTTGCACAGGATCACGCCGTACAGCAGCCCCCACTTGATGTTGGGCAGCGTGACCTTGTAGAAGGTCTGCCAGCCGGTGGCCCCCAGCACGATGGCCGCCTGCTCCTCGTCGTTGCCCTGCGCCTGCATCAGCGGAATCAGCTCCCGCGCGATGAACGGAAAGGTCACGAAGACCGTCGCCAGCACGATGCCCGGCACCGCGAAGATGATCTTCACGTCGTGCGCCGACAGCCAGTTGCCGAACCAGCCCTGCGAACCGAAGACCAGCACGTACATCAGGCCCGCCACCACCGGCGACACCGAGAACGGCAGGTCGACCAGCGTGGTGAGGAAGGCCTTGCCGGGAAAGTCGTACTTGGCGATCGCCCAGGCCGCGGACACGCCGAAGACCAGGTTCAGCGGCACCGCGATCGCCGCGGTGATCAGGGTGAGCTTGATCGCCGACCAGGCGTCGGGCTCGCGCAGCCCTTCCAGGTAGGCGCCGAAGCCCTTGCGCAGCGCCTCTGTGAACACCGCTGCCAGCGGCAGCACCAGGAACAGCAGCAGGAACGCCATCGCGATCCCGATCAGGGTGCGGCGCACCCAGGGCGACTCGGTGGTGCCCGCGCGCACTCGCGACACGTTGGCTCGTCCGGCAACGCTCATGTCGGCATCCCCGCGCGCTTGCGCTGCCAGGACTGCAGGCCGTTGATGACCAGCAGCAGCGCGAAGGAGATGACCAGCATCACCACCGCGACGGCGGTGGCGCCGGCGTAGTCGTACTGCTCCAGCTTGCCGATGATGATCAGCGGCGTGATTTCGGAAATCATGGGCATGTTGCCTGCGATGAAGATGACGGAGCCGTATTCGCCGATCGCCCGGGCGAAGGCCATCGCGAAGCCGGTCAGCAACGCGGGCGCGATCGCCGGAAAGATCACCTTGGTGAAGGTCTGCAGCCGGGTGGCGCCCAGGCTGGTGGCGGCCTCCTCCAGTTCCTTCTCGGTGTCTTCCAGCACCGGCTGCACCGTGCGCACCACGAACGGCAGGCCGATGAAGATCAGCGCAATCACCACGCCGGCCGGCGTGAACGCCAGCTTGATGCCCATCGGCTCCAGGTACTGGCCGATCCAGCCATTGCCCGCCAGGATGGCGGTGAGCGAGATGCCGGCGACGGCGGTGGGCAGCGCGAACGGCAGGTCCACCAGCGCGTCGACGATCTTCTTGCCGGGGAACTTGTAGCGCACCAGCACCCAGGCCAGCAGCAGGCCGAAGACCAGGTTGACCAGCGCCGCGAGCAGCGAGGCGCCGAAGGTCAGCCGGTACGAGGCCAGCACCCGCGGCGAGGTGACCGCGGCCCAGAACTGCTCGCCGGTGAGGCTGAAGCTGCGCAGCACCAGCGCCGACAGCGGCACCAGCACGATGATGCTGAGGTAGAAGACGGTATAGCCCAGCGTCAGGCCGAAGCCGGGCAACACCCGTTTGGCGCCCCTGCGGCGCCCCGGCACCGCAGGCTGCGGCGCCGCCGTGGCAGCAGCCGACATTTAGCGGCCGACGGTGTAGAGCTTGTCGAACTGGCCGCCGTCGTTGAAGTGCACCTTCTGCGCTTCGCCCAGGCTGCCGAAGACTTCCTGCACGGTGAAGAGCTGCACCGGCTTGAACACGTCGGCGTGCTTCTTCAGCACCGCGGCCGAGCGGGGGCGCAGCGCGTGCTTGGCCGCGATCTCCTGGCCTTCCTCGGAGTACAGCCAGTCGAGGTAGGACTTGGCCAGCTCGGCGGTGCCCTTCTTGGCGACGGTGCGCTCCACCACCGCCACCGGGTTCTCGGCCACGATGCTGGTCGACGGGTACACCGCGTCGACCTTGCCGTCGCCGAACTCGCGGTTGATCGAGACCACCTCGGATTCGAAGGTGATCAACACGTCGCCGATGTTGCGCTGCAGGAAGGTGGTGGTCGCGTCGCGGCCGCCCTTGCCGAGCACCGGCACGTTCTTGTAGATCTTCGAGACGAAGTCGGCCGCCTGCGCGTCGGTGCCGCCCTTCTTCTTGACCGAGCCCCAGGCGGCCAGGTAGGCGTAGCGGCCGTTGCCGCCGGTCTTGGGGTTGACCACGACCACCTGCACGCCGGGCTTGGTCAGGTCGTCCCAGTCGCGGATGTTCTTGGGGTTGCCGTTGCGCACCAGGAACAGCATGGTCGAGGTGGTGGGCGACGCGTTGTCGGGGAAGCGCTTGGCCCAGTCCTTGGCGACGACGCCGCGCTCGGCGAGGAAGTCGATGTCGGTGGTGGTGTTCATCGTCACCACGTCGGCATCCAGGCCGTCGGCCACCGCGCGGGCCTGCGCGCTGGAGCCGCCGTGGGCCTGGTCGATCTTCACGTCCTTGCCGGTCGTCTTCTTGGTATGCGCGATGAATGCCGCGTTGTAGTCCTTGTAGAACTCGCGTGCCACGTCGTAGGACGCATTGAGCAGCGTCGTCTGGGCAGAGGCGATGCCGCTGGCGGCGAGCGCGGCGGCGGCAAGGGCGATCTTGAGGCGGGAGGTCATGCGGATTCCGTGGCGTAGGGTGAAGGAGGAACGGGAGCGTGGGAAGACGGGGGTTGAACAGGGGGATTGTCGCGTGCCGCGGCGGGCGGCTCGAAGCCGAGCGACAGCGCGCCGGTCAGCGACTGCAGCAGCGCCAGGCCCAGCGGCCAGTCGCCGTGGCCGGATTCGACATTCAGGTGGCCGGCGTTCTGCAGCCGCACGAACTCGCTCTCCCACGCCCGGGCATAGGCACCGGCCAGGCGGATCGGACAGTACGGGTCGTTGCTGCTGGCGACCACCACGCTGCGGTACGGCAGCCGCGTGTGCGGCACCGGCGCGAAGTCGCTCAGCACCGCGCGGCGCTCCGGATCGGCCGGGGCCACCAGCAGGGCGCCGACGATGCGCGACTGCGCCTCGTCGCCCAGGTGGCTGGTGGCGATGCAGCCCAGGCTGTGCGCGGCGATCACCACCGGCAGCGGAGAGGCGAGCACGGTGCGCTCCAGCGACGCGACCCAGGCGTCGCGCCGCGGCGTCATCCAGTCGTCCTGCTGGACACGGACCGCGCCGGGCAGCCGCTCGGCCCAGAGGCTCTGCCAATGGCCGGGCGCCGAATCGCGCCAGCCCGGCACGATGACGATGCGCGTCGCGTCGCCCGCGCAGGCCGGCCGGGATGCCGCCATGCTCACTTGTTGGGCTGGGGCGTCAGGCGCAGGTAGGGGCGCACGGCGTCGAAGCCCTTGGGAAAGCGCTGGGCCAGTTCGGCCGGGTCCTGCAGGCTGGGCAGGATCACGACGTCGTCGCCGTCTTTCCAGTCGGCGGGCGTGGCGACCTTGTGGCTGTCGGTGAGCTGCAGCGAGTCGATGACGCGCAGGATCTCGTCGAAGTTGCGGCCGGTGCTGGCCGGGTAGGTCAGCGTGGTGCGCACCACGTGCTTCGGATCGATGATGAACACGCTGCGCACGGTGGCGTTGACCAGCGCGTTCGGATGGATCATGTCGTAGAGATTGGCGACCTTCTTGTCGGCATCGGCCAGGATAGGGAAATCGACCGTGGTCTTCTGCGTGTCGTTGATGTCGGGCACCCACTTGCCGTGCGATTCGAGCGTGTCGACGCTCACCGCGATTGGCTTCACGCCGCGCTTGGCGAACTCGCCCGACAACGCCGCGGTGCGGCCCAATTCGGTGGTGCAGACCGGGGTGAAGTCGGCCGGGTGCGAAAACAGCACCACCCAGGAGCCGGCGGCCCAGTCATGGAAGTGGATCGGGCCGGCGGTGGAATCTTGGGTGAAGTCGGGTGCGGTGTCGCCGAGTCTGAGGGTTGCCATGTGCGCTCCGGGTGGGTGGTGAAACGTATTCTGCGGACGACGTCATCGAACCCAAACAAATATCTGCTTGTATCCATATGACGTTTTCCGCATAAGACATGCGTTACAGCTTGGCGATCGACACTTCGGTGGACTTGACCAGCGCGACCACGTCGGACCCGACCTTGAGCTGCAGCTCGTCCACCGAGCGGGTGGTGATGACCGACGTGACGGTGCCGAACGGCGTCTCGACATCGACCTCGGAGACGACGTCGCCGCGCAGGATCTCGCGGACCTTGCCCTTGAACTGGTTGCGGACGTTGATGGCTTGGATGGACATGGAAATACTCCCTTGGGTTGAAAAACGGTTGACGCTATGAAATCGATAGCTGAAGGCCGGCGTTCCGAGCCGGCCACAGGCTCTTTTGATTTGAAAATGGGTACCGTGCCGGCTAGATGGCCCAGCGCAGCGCATGGGCGGGCCGAGCCGACCAGTCCGGGGGCGGCGGCGTGTCGCCGGCCGGCTTCTGCAGCACCCGGTCGAGGATGCGTTTCTCCAGCGCGGCGAAGGCAGGGTCGCCCTGCGAGCGCGGCCGGGCCAGGTCGATCCGCTCGTCGAGGGCGATGCGGCCGTCCTCGATCAGGATCACCCGGTCGGCCAGGGCCACCGCCTCCTGCACGTCGTGGGTCACCAGCAGCGCGGTGAAGCGGTGCTGCTGCCACAGGCCTTCGATCAGGCGGTGCATCTCGATGCGGGTGAGCGCATCCAGCGCGCCCAGCGGCTCGTCGAGCAGCAGCAGCCGCGGCTGGTGCACCAGGGCGCGCGCCAGGGCCACCCGCTGGCGCTGCCCGCCTGACAACCGCGCCGGCCACTCGCCCTCGCGCTCGGCCAGGCCCACCTGGGCCAGCACCTCGGACGCGCGGGCATGGTGCTCCGGCGGCAGGCCGAGGGTGACGTTGCCCAGCACCCGCTTCCACGGCAGCAGCCGCGCCTCCTGGAACATGATCCGGGTGTCGCCGTGCAGCCCGTCGACCGGACGGCCATCGGTCGACAGCGTGCCTTCCGAGGCCCGCTCCAGCCCCGCCACCAGCCGCAGCAGCGTGCTCTTGCCGCAGCCGCTGCGGCCGACGATGGCGACGAATTCGCCCGGCGCCACGTCGAGCTGCGCACTGCGCAGCACCTCCCGGGCGCCATAGCGTTTGGTGAGCTGGCGGGCCTGCAGGCGCACGCCGCCCGGACGCGCAGAGTCCGGCGCCGCAACGGCGGCAACGGGACGCTCTTCAAATGTGACGCTCATGGTGAAACCTTCAAATGCGGAGCACCCGGTGCTCAGCGGAGAAAACGAAACCCGGCATGTGCACCTGCGCGCACCCTCCATTCCAAAAACACCGTGGATCCGGCTCCGCCGGTCCACCGGTGTTGCCCCCGGTAGGGGGTAGGCGTTACACGAAGTGAAAAGCCTGGGGGCGAGCTACCGATACCCGGGGTGCCAGCGCAGCCACCACCGCTCAAGGCCGCGGGCGAACAGGTCGGCCAGCTTGCCGAGCAACGCGTACAGCAGGATGCCCACCAGCACGATGTCGGTCTGCAGGAACTCGCGCGCGTTCATCGTCAGGTAGCCGATGCCCGACTGCGCCGAGATCGTCTCGGCCACGATCAGGATCACCCACATCAGCCCCAGCGAGAACCGCAGCCCCACCAGGATCGACGACATCGCGCCGGGCAGGATCACCTCCCGGTAGAGCTGCCAGCGGGTCAGCCCGTAGGTGCGGCCCATCTCGATCAACTGCGGATCGACATTCCGGATGCCGTGGAAGGTGTTGAGGTAGATCGGAAAGAAGACCGATACCGCGATCAAGAACAGCTTGGCCGTCTCGTCGATGCCGAACCACAGGATCACCAGCGGGATCAGCGCCAGCGCCGGGATGTTGCGCACCATCTGGATGGTGGAGTCGAGCAGCGTCTCGAAGAACTTCACCGAGCCGGTCAGGAGACCCAGCGCCAGCCCCAGCCCGCCGCCCACCGCCAGCCCGGCGAGCGCCCGGCCGGCGCTCACCTTCACATGGGTCCACAGCTCGCCCGAGGCGGTCAGTGTCCAGGCGGCCTTGACCACGTCGAGCGGCGCCGGCAGCACCCGGGTCGAGAGCCAGCCGAGCGAAGACGATATCTGCCACAGGGCGACCAGCGCCACCGGCACCAGCCACGGGATCAGCCGCTGCCCGACGGACGCCAGCACGGCACCGAGCCACGGGACACCGCGGGGCCGGCTCTGCCGGACCGCCGGTGTCGCCCCCTGCAACGGGGTTGGCGAAGCGACACGCAGTGCGCGAAGACTGGGGGTGTGCGCCATTTTTTTAGCTTTGCGAAACGAGGCGCGACGGCGCGTCGAGGTTGGCGACCACTTCGCCGAACGGCCCGGTCAGCGCCTGGCCCGGCAGCTTCTGCCGGGCTTCGCGCGAGAGCCGCGGGAACACCAGCTCGGCGAAGCGGTAGGCCTCTTCCAGGTGCGGATAGCCGGAGAAGATGAAGCTGTCGATGCCCAGCGCGGCGTATTCCTCGATGCGGGCTGCCACGGTGGCGCCGTCGCCTACCAGTGCGGTGCCGGCCCCGCCGCGCACCAGGCCCACGCCGGCCCACAGGTTGGGGCTGATCTCCAGGTCGGCGCGGCCGCGCTTGGCGCCTCCGGCGTGCAGCGCGGCCATGCGGCGCTGTCCGACGGAGTCCATGCGGGCGAAAGCGGCCTGGGCGCGCTCGACCGTCGCGTCGTCGACCCGGCTGATCAGCGACTCGGCGGCCTGCCAGGCCTCGTCGTCGGTCTCCCGCACGATGACGTGCAGGCGGATGCCGAACTTCACAGTGCGGCCCAACGCAGCGGCACGGGCGCGCACGTCGGCGATCTTCTTGGCCACCTCGGCGGGCGGCTCTCCCCAGGTGAGGTAGGCATCGACCTGCTCGGCCGCCAGTTCGTGGCCCGCCTCGGACGAGCCGCCGAACCAGATCGGCGGGTACGGCTGCTGGATCGGCGGATAGACCAGCTTGGCACCCTTGACGCTCAGGTGCTTGCCGTCGAAGTCGTAGCTGCCGCCGTCGTGGCTGCGGGTCAGGATCTCGCGCCAGATGCGGATGAATTCGGCCGATTGCTCGTAGCGCAGCGCATGGTCCAGGAACACGCCGTCGCCTTCGAGCTCGCCCTTGTCGCCGCCGGTCACCAGGTTGACCAGCAGCCGGCCGCCGGAGAGGCGGTCGAAGGTGGCGGCCATGCGGGCGGCCAGCGCCGGCTGGTGCAGGCCGGGCCGCACCGCGACCAGGAACTTCAGGTTCTGGGTGGTGGCGATCAGGCTGGAGGCGATCACCCACGGGTCTTCGCAGGAGCGTCCGGTGGGGATCAGCACCCCGTCGTAGCCCAGGCGGTCGGCCGCGCCCGAGACCTGCTGCAGGTAGGGCAGATCGACGGTGCGGGCGCCTTCGGCGGTGCCGAGGTAGCGGCTGTCGCCGTGCGTGGGAAGGAACCAGAAGATTTGCATGGTGGGGGCCTCGTCTTGGGGGTGTCGTGGGTGTCGCGGGCTACCAGGAATGGGCCAGCACCGCGCGGTGGGCGGGGAACGCCGCGGCGGCGGTTCTCTGCAGCCGGCGCAGCACCCGCACCGGCACGTAGCCGTGCGGCGCACGGCGGGCCCGCGCCCGGGGCGACGCGGGCGCCACCCGCCAGGCGGCGGCGGTCAGGGCCACGACCTGTGCGGCATAGGCGCGAACGGAAGGGGTCGAACGAGAGGACATGGCTTCTCCCGAAAACATGGCGACGCGCTGCGGGCTCAGACGGCGCCGGCCGCCGCGGCTTCCAGTACGTTGATCTTCTTGGGGATCAGCTTCAGCTCGAAGAACTTGTCGGCGATCTGCTGCTGCTCGGCCAGGATGGCCTTGTTGATCGGCACCGTGCCGTAGGCATTGCGCTGCGCGAAAAGGTCGAGCACCGGCTTGGGCAGGCCCAGCACGGCCGCCAAGTCGGTGGCATAGGCGTCGCGGTGGGCGGCGGCCCACTGGTCGAGGCGGTCGATTTCCTCGATCAGGATGGCGATCACGTCCCGGTTCTTGGAGGCGTAGTCGAGTGAAGAGAAGTAGTAGGCGCGGTTGCCCACCACGCCTTCGGCATCGGCCAGCAGCCGTGCATCGAGCGTCTTCTGCGCCGCGGCCAGGAACGGGTCCCAGATCACCCAGGCATCGACCGCGCCGCGCTCGAAGGCGGCCCGCGCGTCGGCGGGTGGCAGGTAGATCAGATTCAGGTCGCCGTAGGCCAGACCGTGCTTCTCGAACAGCTTGACGATGAAGTAGTGGACGTTGCTGCCCTTGTTGAGGGCGATCTTCTTGCCCTTCAGGTCGGCCACCGTCCTGATGGCCGAGCCCTCGGGCACGATCACCGCTTCGACCGCCGGCCGGTGCGGCGTAGCCGCCACGTAGGCCAGCGGCGCGCCGGCGGCCTGGGCGAAGATCGGCGGGGCCTCGCCCACGTCGCCGAAATCGATCGAACCGACGTTGAGCGCTTCCAGCTGCACCGGGCCGGCGTTGAACTCGGTCCACTTGATGCTCACGCCCAGCGGCGCCAGCCGCTTCTCCAGCGTGCCCCGGCCCTTCAACAGGCTCAGCAGGCCCTTCTGGTTGCCGATGCGCAGTGTGCGCGCCGGGGCCTGGGCCCAGCCGGCCAGCGAAGAAGCTGAGAGACCGGCGGCCAGGGCGCCCTGGACCAGGGTGCGGCGGGAGACGGCGTTGTGCGCCAGGGGATAACGGATGCTGGATGACATGGCAAACCTTTGGAAATGCGGGCGATCGGGCTCCCGCACGGCGACGCGCACAGCGGGACACTTCGAAAAATCGGGAGATCGGCAGGCGTGCGGCACGCGCACACCTGGGCGGTCAGACGCTACATCGCACCTGCGAGAACGGCACCGGATCGAAGCCCGGCACCGCGCCGCGCGGCAGCAGTTCCGTCGCGAGCAGGTCGACCGCCTCGTCCAGGCGCAGAGCCAGGTCGGCATGGACCTGGTACGGACCTTCTGGCAGCCGCACCACCTGCGATTCGGTGGCGTATACGCCCGGCAGGATCTGCCGCGCGCCGAGGGACTGCAGCACCGGCCGCAGCGCGTAGTCCAGGGCCAGCATGTGGTGCGGGCTGCCGCCGGTGGCCAGCGGCAGCACCGTCTTGCCCTTCAGCCCGGTCTGCGGCAGCAGATCGAGGAAGGCCTTCAGCACGCCGCTGTAGGCCGCCTTGTAGACCGGCGTGGCGATCACCACCGCATCGGCGGCCGCTACCTGGGCCGCCGCACGGACGACGGCAGGATGGCCGAAATCGGCCTGCACCAGCGCCTGCGCATCCAGTTCCCGCACCTGCAGCTGCTCCGAGCGCAGGCCGCGCAGCAGCAGCCGCTGGCCCACGGTATCGAGCAGTGCCTGCGAACGCGAAGGCGCGGTCGGGCTGCCGGCAATCAGAAGAACGGTCATGGAAGCGGTGCTCTCGGTGCGGTGCAGGGGAAATTTCGGGCGAAACAGGGCCTTAGCCGGCGCGGAACGCCGGCCACCAGCTATCGATTCGATAGCAAAGGTTACTTTTGCGCGTTGGTGTATATCTGGTCGAACGAGGCACCGTCGGCGAAGTGGTCCTTGTCGGCCTTGCCCCAGCCGCCGAAGGCCTGGTCGATCGTCACCAGCGTCAGCTTGGGAAACTGCGACTCGTACTTGGCCTTGGCCTTGTCGCCGGTCGGGCGGTAGTAGTTGCGGCCGGCGATCTCCTGGCCTTCGTCGGAGTAGAGGTACTTGAGGTACTCCTCCGCCGCGGCGCGGGTGCCCTTCTTGTCGACGTTCTTGTCGACGACGGCGACCGACGGCTCGGCCAGGATCGAGATCGACGGCACGACGATCTCGAACTTGTCGGCGCCGAATTCCTTCAGCGCCAGGAAGGCCTCGTTCTCCCAGGCCAGCAGCACGTCGCCCACGCCGCGCTGGACGAAGGTGATCGTCGAGCCGCGGGCACCCGTGTCGAGCACCGGCACGTTCTTGAACAGCTTGCCGACGAACTCCTTGGCCTGCGCGTCGCCGCCGTACTTGCGCTTGGCGAACTCCCAGGCGGCCAGGTAGTTCCAGCGGGCGCCGCCGGAGGTCTTCGGATTGGGCGTGATCACCTGCACGCCGGGCTTGACCAGGTCGTCCCAGTCCTTGATGCCCTTCGGGTTGCCCTTCTTGACCAGCAGTACGATGGTCGAGGTGTAGGGCGCCGAGTTGTGCGGCAGGCGCTTCTGCCAGTCGGCCTTGACCGCGCCGCCGTTCTTGACGATGGCGTCGATGTCGCCGCCTAGCGCCAGGGTCACCACGTCGGCGTCGATGCCGTCGATCACCGAGCGGGCCTGCTTGCCGGAGCCGCCGTGCGACTGCTTGACCGACACGTCCTGGCCGCTCTTTTCCTTCCAGTGCTTGGCGAAGGCCTTGTTGTAGTCCACGTAGAGCTCCCGCGTCGGGTCGTACGACACGTTGAGCAGGTTCACGCTTTGGGCCAGCGCCGGCAGGGACAACACGCCGGCCACCAGAGCGGCCAGGGGAATCTTGATAAAGTCGCGGCGAATCGGCATAGGGTTCTTTCGGCTTCGTTCTTGCAGGGATGCGGGAGTCGACAGGACGGATTCTGAAAGCCGGCCGAACAAACTTGAACGATCAAGTTCAAGGTTTCTTATTCATAAAACGTACTTAGAGAGCCGCGACATGGCACGCATGGTCAACTGCATCAAACTCGGCACCGAAGCCGAAGGTCTGGATTTCCCGCCCTACCCCGGCGAAATGGGCAAGCGGCTCTGGGAGAGTGTCAGCAAGCAGGCCTGGGCCGACTGGATGAAGCAGCAGACGATGCTGGTCAACGAGAACCGCCTGAACCTGGCCGACCAGCGCGCCCGCGAGTACCTGAAGCGCCAGATGGAAAAGCAC
The DNA here is from genome assembly GCF_001421705.1 of Xylophilus sp. Leaf220. Taxonomy (GTDB): domain Bacteria; phylum Pseudomonadota; class Gammaproteobacteria; order Burkholderiales; family Burkholderiaceae_C; genus Xylophilus. The sequence continues at coordinate 550,756 of NZ_LMKO01000012.1, forward strand.
TTCTTCGGCGACGGCGCCGACGCGGTGCAGGGCTACGTGCCGCCACCGGCCGCCTGATCGCCCGGGCCGCCGCCAGCCGAGCCGCCTACGGGCGGCTTTCTTTTGGCGGCCGCGTCCTCATCGCACCCTCCCCGCATGACCGATACCGTGGTCTGGAGCGATTCCGGCCTGCCCCGCAGCCCGCGCTTCGACGATATCTACCACTCCGAGGCCGGCCCGACCGCGCAGGCGCGGCACGTGTTCCTGGGCGGCTGCGGCCTGCCGGCCGCCTGGGCGGGGCAGCCGCAGTGGCGCATCCTGGAGACGGGTTTCGGCCTGGGGCTCAACTTCCTCACCGCCTGGGCCGCCTGGCGCGACGACCCGGCCCGGCCCGGGCTGCTGCACTTCGTCTCGGTCGAAGCCTGGCCGGTGGCCGCGGCCGACCTGCGGCGCGCCGTGGCGCAGGAGCCGGCAATCGCACCGCTGGCGGACCTGCTGGCCGCACGGTGGCACGGGCTGCTGCCCGGCGTACACCGACTGGGCTTCGACGACGGCCGGGTGATGCTGACCCTGTGCGTGGGCGACGTGCAGCCGATGCTGCGCGGGCTGCAGCGCTTCGATGCCGACAGCATCTTCCTCGACGGCTTCGGGCCGCAGCGCAACCCCGAGATGTGGTCGCCCCCCACCCTGCAGGCCGTGGCCCGCTTCGCCCGGCGCGGCACCCGGCTGGCCACCTGGACCATCGCCCGGGCGGTACGCGACGCGCTGGCCGAACGCGGCTTCGCCATCACCCTGGCGCCGGGCCTGCCGCCCAAGCGCGACTGCCTGCAGGCGCTGTTCGACCCGCGCTGGGAGCCGCGCCGCCCGCCGCTGCCCGCGGGGGAACAGGTCGCGGAACCCGGCCACTGCGCGGTGGTAGGAGCCGGCCTGGCCGGCGCGGCGGTGGCGGCGGCGCTGGCGCTGCGCGGCTGGCGGGTGACGGTGCTGGACGCGGCCGAGGCGCCCGCGGCGGGCGCGTCCGGCACGCCGGCCGGGGTGCTGGCGCCGCACGCCTCGCCCGACGACGCGCTGCTCTCGCGCCTGTCCCGCGCCGGTGTGCGGGCGACCTGGCAGCAGCTGGAAGACCGGCTTGTCGTGGGCCAGGACTGGCAGGACGGCGGCGTGCTGGAGCGCCACCCGCCGGGCGCCGGCCGCCTGCCCGCGGCATGGACGGCCAAGGGGCCCAACGAAACCTGGCACGCCTCGGCGGCCGATGGCACCGCCGCCGGCCTGCCGCCCGGCACCCCGGCCCTGCTGCACCGCCGCGCCGGCTGGGTGCGGCCGGCGCGGTTGATCGCCGCGTGGCTGCAGACGCCGGGCGTGCGCTTCGTGGGCCGCAGCCGCGTGGCCCGATTGGTCGCAGAAGGCGACGCCTGGCACTTGCTGGCGGCCGACGGCTCCCGGCTGGCGACCGCCGACCGGGTGGTGCTGGCCGGCGGTGCTGGCTGCGCGCCCCTGGCGACCGGCCTGCCCCTGCAGCCGGTCCGCGGCCAGCTGGCCTGGGGACGTCTACCCGCTGGCGCCCAGGGCCTTCCGCGCCAGGCGATCAACGGCGACGGCCATCTGATCGCGGGCGTGCCCGATGGCGCCGGCGGCACGCTGTGGGTCAACGGCGCCACCTTCGAGCGGACCGATGCGGCCGAGACACGCGCAGAAGACCGCGAAGCCAACCGGCTGCGGCTGCAGGCGCTGCATCCTGCCGCCGCGGCCGCAGTGGCGCCGGCCCACACCGAAGGTGCGGTGCAGGACTGGGTCGGCATCCGCTGCGCCTCGGCCGACCGCCGGCCCCTGGTCGGTCCGCTGGATGCGTTGCATCTGCCGGGCGTATGGGTCAGCACCGCACTGGGCTCCCGGGGGCTGACATTCGCCGCCCTGTGCGCCGAACTGCTGGCCGCGCGATGGCACGGCGAGCCCCTGCCGCTGTCGGCGCAGGAAGCGCGGGCGCTGGACACGGCCCGCACCACGCGGCAGAACCCGGCGGCGCCTTATCCGGAAACCGCCCCGAAATCGCCGCCGAGCCGCCCCCAGCCTGCGGAATAAGCTAATCCGCATAAAGCGGTCACCAGAAAATCGTTTGAATTCATAAGCGCCGCTTCTACAGTTTCGCCCCTATGCACGATCTCGCGTTCGTTTTCGCCGGCTTCGCCGTGGGCCTCATCGTCGGCCTCACCGGCGTGGGCGGCGGCTCGCTGATGACGCCGCTGCTGATCTTCTTCTTCGGCGTGAAGCCGCACCTGGCGATCGGCACCGACCTGCTCTTCGCGGCCTTCACCAAGATGGGCGGCTCGGTCGCGCTGGCCCGGGCGCGCCAGATCGACTGGCCGGTGGTGCTGCGGATGGCGGCCGGCAGCGTGCCGGCGGCGCTCGCCACGCTGTACGTGCTGGGCCGGGTGGGGCCGGCGCAGCCGGCGGTGCAGCACGTCATGACGCTCACGCTGGGCGCAGCCCTGCTGCTGACCGCTGCCGCCACGTTCTACAAGGCGGTGCGCGGGGGAAAAACGCCGCAGCCTGCCCCGGGCGACGTGGCAGAGGCCGCGCGCAGCCGGCATCCGGTGCTCACCGTGCTGTTCGGCGCCGCCATCGGCACGCTGGTCACCCTCAGCTCGGTGGGCGCCGGGGCCATCGGCGTGCTGGTGCTGATGCTGCTGTACCCGATGCTGCCGCTGCGCCGGATCGTCGCGGCCGACATTGCCCATGCCGTACCCCTGACCTTGGTGGCCGGCCTGGGACATGCCTCCATCGGGTCGGTAGACTGGGCCCTTCTGCTCAAGCTGCTCGCCGGCTCGCTGCCCGGCATCTGGCTGGGCACGCTCCTGGTGCGCCGGGCGCCCGAGCGGCTGATCCGCTCGCTGCTGTCGGTGCTGCTGGCCTATGCCGGAGCCAAGTTGATCACCCTATAAATATCCCCGAGATTTCCACGATGTACCAGTACACAGAATTCGACCGCCAGTTCGTGCACCAGCGCGCCGCCCAGTTCCGCGACCAGCTCGAGCGCTGGCAGGCCGGCAAGCTGAGCGAGGACGAATTCAAGCCGCTGCGCCTGCAGAACGGCTGGTACGTGCAGCGCTATGCGCCGATGCTGCGGGTGGCGGTGCCCTATGGCGAGCTCTCCAGCCGCCAGCTGCGGGTGCTGGCGAAGATCGCCCGCGAGTACGACGAGCCCGAGGCGGCCGTCTACAAGACGGCGATGGACACCCAGGGCGCCCTCGGCACCCAGCACCTGCCGACGCACTACGCGCACTTCACCACCCGCCAGAACGTGCAGTACAACTGGATCCCGCTGGCCAGGAGCGCCGACGTGATGGACCTGCTGGCCTCGGTCGACATGCACGGCATCCAGACCAGCGGCAACTGCATCCGCAACATCACCAGCGACGAGCGGGCCGGCGTGGCCGCCGACGAGATCGCCGATCCGCGGCCCTTCGCAGAGATCATGCGGCAGTGGAGCACGCTGCACCCCGAGTTCGCCTTTTTGCCGCGCAAGTTCAAGATCGCGATCACCGGCGCAACCGAGGACCGTGCCGCCACCGGCTGGCACGACGTCGGCCTGCACCTCCTCAAGAACGAGGCCGGCGAACTGGGCTTCCGGGTGCAGGTGGGCGGCGGCATGGGCCGCACCCCGATCGTCGGCACCGTGCTGCGCGAGTTCCTGCCCTGGAACCAGATCATGAACTACCTGGAAGCGGTGGTGCGGGTCTACAACCGCTACGGCCGCCGCGACAACATCTACAAGGCCCGGATCAAGATACTGGTGAAGGCCGAAGGCCAGGCCTACATCGACGACGTGGAAGCCGAGTACACCCAGATCCTGGAGCACGACGGCGCGCCGCACACCATCACCCAGGCCGAGTACGACCGGGTGGCCGCCTCCTTCGTGCCGCCCGCCCTGGCCGCCGGCACCGGCGCCAACGCCGAGGATGTCGACACTGCCCTGCGCACCGCCGCGGCGGCCGAGCCGATGTTCGCCCGCTGGCTTCAGCGCAACGTGGCGCCCCACCAGAACCCGGCCCTGCGCGCGGTGACCCTGTCGTTCAAGCGCCGCCTGCAGGCGCCGGGCGACGCCTCGGCCGACCAGCTCGACATCGCGGCCGGCCTGGCCGACCGCTTCAGCGCCGGCGAGACCCGCGTCACCCACGACCAGAACCTGCTGCTGCCCTGGGTGCGCGCCGAGGACCTGCATGCGCTCTGGAAGGAGGCCACCGCCGCCGGCTTCGCCAGCGCCAACGTGCACCTGCTGACCGACATGATCGCCTGCCCCGGCGGCGACTTCTGCGCGCTGGCCAACGCCCGCTCGATCCCGATCGCCGAGGCGATCACCGAGCGCTACCAGGACCTGGACGAGCTCGACGACCTGGGCGAGATCGACTTGCACATCAGCGGCTGCATCAACAGCTGCGGCCACCACCACAGCGGCCACATCGGCATCCTGGGCGTCGACAAGGACGGCAAGGAGTGGTACCAGGTCACCCTCGGCGGCTCCGACGGATCGGCCCTCTCGGGCACGTCCCAGGCCGGCAAGGCCGTGGGCCCGTCGTTCACCGCGGCCGAAGTGCCGGAGGTGATCGAAGCGGTGCTGACCACCTACCGCGACCACCGCCAGTCGGTCGACGGCCGCCACGAGACCTTCATCGACACGCTGCGCCGCGTCGGTGCCGAGCCCTTCAAGGCCGCGGCCAACGGCGCCCGCTTCAAGGTGGAGGAAGCCGCCTGAGGCGGCCTGGAAAGCACGACATGAAGATCATCGATTCCCGCGCCCATTCCGTCCCCGAAAACGACGCGACCCTGCTGCAACTGCCCAACGACGCCGATCCGCTGGAGGCGGTGCTCGACGGCGTCAGCCGCATCGACCTGGTGTTTCCCAAGTTCACCGACGGCCGCGCCTACAGCCAGGCCTTCCTGCTGCGCCGCCGCCGCGGCTTCGCCGGCGAGATCCGCGCCACCGGCGATGTGCTGATCGACCAGCTGGTGCAGATGTCGCGCACCGGCTTCAGCGTCGCGGTGCTGAAGGACGGCGTCGATGCGGCCGATGCGCAGCGCCAGTTCGACCGCTTCGGCGGCTTCTACCAGGGCGACGCGGTGCATGTGCAGCCGCATTTCAAGGAAGCCGCAGCCGCCTGATCCTGCGTGCGGCTCGGGCGACTTCGCCCCTGACCGCGCAACCAGGCTTCTTGGTCGACCGGTACGGCGACCTCGGCCATGCTGGCGAGAGCCGCGGCCCGGGCGGTGCGCCTGCACCCAGCCCGCGCAATCCAATCCGCATCCGGCGATGGCGGCGGCACAGCGGGTGGGGCAGAGGCCGCGGCCCTTATCCAGCACAGCCGCGAAAACCGCCGGAGCCCGCATAGATGCTGGCGCATTTGCTTATCCGCATAACGCGCGGATTAAAAGATAGTTTGGTTTCATAAGGACCGTCCCTACAGTAACGGGACGGTTCAGCACCCCCCACGTTTTGACTCATGAGCATCGACCTCGCTTCCATAAACGCACACCTCGGCCACGACGCGCAGGGGCTGGTGGACTGGGCCATCGGCCTGGACCAGCCTGCCATCGTCACCACCAACTTCCGCCCCTTCGAAGCGGTCATCCTGCACATGGTCGCGCGTGCGAACCCCGCGGTGCCGGTGGTTTGGATGGACAACGGCTACAACACCGAGGCCACCTATCGGTTCGCCGACGAGGTGACGAAGCTGCTGCAACTCGACCTCCACATCTATCTGCCGAAGCGCTCCCGCGCGCACCGGGAAGCGGTCGAGGGGGCCACGCCGGCACTCGACGACCCGCGCCACGCCGCCTTTACCGAAGAGGTGAAGCTCGAGCCCTTCGCCCGTGCCCTGCGCGAGACCGCGCCGAAGGTCTGGTTCACCGCGCTGCGCGCCACCGACACCGCGGTGCGCGCCACGATGGACCCGGTCAGCGTCAATCCCGACGGCCTTCTCAAGGTGGCACCGCTGCTGCACTGGTCGTCGAAAGACCTCTACGAGTATTGCGAGAAGCACGGCCTGCCCAACAACTTCGACTACGTGGACCCGACCAAGGGCGAGGACAACCGCGAATGCGGCCTTCACCTCGCACACTGACCGCCCCTCCTCTCCCCATCACGCCCACCTCACGATGAACGCCCGCAACGACACCGACCTGCTGCACGCGGCCACCGCGACACCCGCGCCGGCCCGCCTGTCCAATACCCACCTCGACGCGCTCGAAGAAGAGACCATCTTCATCCTGCGCGAAGTCGCCGCCACCTTCGAGCGCCCGACGCTGCTCTTCTCGGGCGGCAAGGATTCGCTGGTGCTGCTGAAATGCGCCGAGAAGGCTTTCGGCGCCGGCCGCATCCCCTACCCGCTGCTGATGATCGACACCGGCCACAATTTTCACGAAGTGACCGACTTCCGCGACTTCCGCGCGAAAGAGCTGGGCGCCGAGCTGATCGTGCGCAGCGTCGAGGATTCGATGGCCCGCGGCACGGTGCGGCTGGCCCACCCGGGCGAGAGCCGCAACGTGCACCAGTCGGTCACGCTGCTGGAGGCGATCGAGGAGTTCCGGTTCGACGCACTCATCGGCGGCGCCCGCCGCGACGAGGAAAAGGCCCGTGCCAAGGAGCGCATCTTTTCGCACCGCGACAGCTTCGGCCAGTGGCAGCCCAAGGCCCAGCGGCCCGAGCTGTGGACGCTGTTCAACACCCGCCTTGCGCCGGGCGAGCACTTCCGCGTGTTCCCGATCAGCAACTGGACCGAGCTCGACGTGTGGCAGTACATCGACCGCGAGCGGATCGCCCTGCCCTCGCTCTACTACACCCACCGCCGCGAAGTGGTGGAGCGCAAGGGCCTGCTGGTGCCGGTCACGCCGCTGACGCCGCTGCGCGACGGCGAGGTGGCCGAGGTGCGCGACGTGCGCTTCCGCACCGTCGGCGACATCACCTGCACCTGCCCGGTGGAGAGCGACGCGGCGAGCGCGGCGGACATCGTGGTCGAGACGCTGGCGGCCGACGTGAGCGAACGCGGCGCGACGCGAATGGACGACAAGACCTCCGAGGCTTCGATGGAGAAGCGCAAGAAGGATGGGTACTTTTAGTTCTCCCCCAAGCTTGCCCAGCCCGCTGCCGCGGGCAGTGGCCGCCTACCCCCTGCCGGGGGCGACGCTGGTGGACCGGCGGAGCCGGATCCACGGCGTCTTTGAGGTGGTGCTTGCAATTGAATAGGTGATTTTTTATGAACAACGCTACTAATACCATAGCTGCTCGTCCGCACGGGGCGCCGGCTACAGGCCAAAATGACGCTGAACACGCGGCTGCGCTGCGCTTCATTACCTGCGGCAGTGTCGACGACGGCAAGAGCACTTTGATAGGGCGGCTGCTGGTCGACAGCAAGACGGTGTTGCAGGACCAGCTGGCCGGCGTGCAGCGTGGCGGCGAGACGGATCTGGCGCTGCTGACCGACGGGCTGTCGGCCGAGCGCGAGCAGGGGATCACGATCGACGTGGCCTATCGCTACTTCGCCACGGCGCGGCGCAAGTTCATCATCGGCGACGCGCCGGGGCACGAGCAGTACACCCGCAACATGGTCACCGCGGCGTCGAGCGCCGATGCGGCCGTCGTGCTGGTCGATGCGACCAAGCTGCGCTGGGCCGCTTCCGAGGAGACGGGCGAACTGCTGCCGCAGACGCGCCGCCACACGCTGCTGGCGCACCTGCTGCGGGTGCCGTCGATCGTGTTCGCGGTCAACAAGCTCGACGCGGTCGACGACCCGGCCGTGGTGCTGCGCCGCATCCGAACCGCGCTGGAGACCTTCACACGGGCGGCGGGCATCGCGTCGGTGGCCACGGTGCCGGTGTCGGCGCTCAAGGGCTGGAACGTGGTCGATGCCAAGAGCGACGGCTGGGCCGGCTACGACGGCCCTTCCCTGCTGGCGCTGCTCGAAGACCTGCCCAACATGTCGGCCGATACCGCCGAGCCCTTCGCCTCCCCGGTCCAGTGGGTCGAGAAGTTCTCGTCGTCCTCGGATACCTCCCAGGGCCGCCGCACGTTCTGGGGCCGCGTGGCCGCCGGCAGCGTCGCGCCCGGACAGGAGATCACCGTCATGCCGAGCGGCCAGACGGCCACCGTCGCCCAGGTGCTCGACCACGCCCGCCGGCCGGGCGACGTGGCCGCGGGCCACAGCGCCGGCATCGTGCTCGACCGCGAGGTGGACGTCTCCCGCGGCGACTGGCTGCTGGCGCCGGGCGCGTTCGCGCCCACCCGCGAGATCGCCGCCACCGTCGCCTGGCTCGACGACGAGCCTCTGGTACCGGGCCGCGTCTATTGGGCGCTGCACGGCCACCGCTGGGTCAAGGCCAAGGTCAAACGCATCGTCGACCGGCTCGACATCCAGACGCTGGCCCGCGAAGCCGCCACAGAACTGCCGGCCAACGCCCTCGGCCATGTCGAGCTGGCCCTGCAGGAACCGGTCGCGGTGCGCCCTTTCGCACAGGCACGGATGCTGGGCGCGATGATCCTGGTGGACACCGCGAGCCACAAAACATCGGCAGCGGTGTTGATTCAGTGAACACTACATTTCCCGACACGGTTAAAATGCAGGGTTTCTACCGTCTTACCACCACACGCCCATGACCCACGTCGTCACCGAAAACTGCATCAAGTGCAAATACACCGATTGCGTGGACGTGTGCCCGGTCGACTGTTTCCGGGAAGGCCCCAACTTCCTGGTGATCGATCCGGACGAGTGCATCGACTGCGCCGTCTGCATCCCCGAATGTCCCGCCAACGCGATCTACGCCGAGGAAGACGTGCCGGCCGACCAGCTGGCTTTCATCAAGCTGAACGCCGAGCTGGCGCTGGCCGCCGGCTGGAAGAGCATCACCAAGCGCAAGCCTTCGATGCCCGACGCAGACGAATGGCGCGACAAGCCGGGCAAGCTGGCCGAGCTGATCCGCTGAGCGCACTGGCGGCAGCCCGCTGCCGTATCCCACCCCGCAACGGGAGGCCGCGCGCCTCCCGTTTCTCATGGAGCAGCCGATGATCACCACGCCCGTTTCCGACACGCCCATCGCGACCGACGCGCTGATCGTCGGCGCCGGCCCTGCCGGCCTGTTCCAGGCGTTCGAGCTGGGTTTGCTGGGCATCCGCTCTCACATCGTGGATGCGCTCCCCCACGTGGGCGGCCAGTGCATCGAGCTATATCCCGACAAGCCGATTTACGACATTCCGGCGCTGGCCGTGTGCACCGGCCGGGAGCTGGTCACCCGGCTGGAGCAACAGGCGGCGCCGTTCGAGCCGGTGTTCCATCTGGGCCAGGAGGTATCGACCGTGGTGCCTGCGGCCGACGGCAGCGGCTTCGCCGTAGGGACTTCGGCCGGCACCCGTTTCGACGCCAGGACGATCCTGCTGGCGGCCGGCGTCGGCGCCTTCACCCCGCGTCGGCTGAAGATCGACGGGCTGGAAGCCTTCGAAGGTACGCAGGTCTTCCACCGTCTGCAGACACCGATGGCCCACGCGGAACATGCGGTGCTGGTGGTCGGGGGCGACGACGCGGCGCTGGAGGCCGCCGTGGCGCTGGCCGACGCTGGTGCCCGCGTCACGCTGGCCTACCGGCGCGAGCCGCTGCCGGCGGGCGACGCCGCGATCGCCGCGTTCCAGGCCGCCCGCGACGCAGGCGCCCTGCACTTCCAGGCCGGCCAGGTCACCGGCATTGAAGCCCGGGAGGGTCGACTGACCGCGGCCGTACTGCTGGACAGCCAAGGCGAAACGCAGACGATCCCGCTCGACGCGATGTATGTGCTGCAGGGCCTGAGCCCCCGCCTCGGCCCGATCGCCGACTGGGGCCTGGCGCTGGCCCGCAAGCAGGTGCCGGTCGATACCGAGAGCTTCGCGACGGCGGTGCCGGGCATCTACGCGGTCGGCGACATCAACACCTATCCCGGCAAGAAGAAGCTGATCCTCTCCGCGTTCCACGAATGCACCTTGGCGGCGTTCGGCGCTGCGGCCCGCGTGTTTCCGGGCCAGGCGATCCCGCTGCAGTACACGACGACCAGCACACGGCTGCACCAGTTGTTGGGGGTGGCTGCAACGCCCTCCGATTGACGGCATGTCCTTTGCTGTCGATGTTGTGTTGTGTTGTCGCACAGCATTAAAACCAAGCTGCCCGCTGGCGATCGCGCCCGGTAAAATTGCGCTACCCCGCGCGGCATGGCCTGCGGGGCCGCTGGGGGTGTTGCGGTGCATGCGCCGCGACTGAGAGAGTCCCTTCGAACCTGATTGAGGTAATCCTCGCGCAGGGAAAGCACGTTCGGACCGGGTCGCGCCTGCCTGTCGAGCAGGCCTCTCAGACGACCCCCATGGTCACACGCACGCCGCCCCTGCTCCGCATCCAAGGACGGCGCCCGTGCCCCGTATAGATTTCGAACCGCAAGGCAGCCTGCGCGCTGCCGTGCGTCCCACGACCGCAGCGGTCCTGCTGCTGATCGGCGGCAGCGCCTGGGCGCAGACCGCCGCAGCGCCTGCCGCAGCGAGCTTGCGCCCGGTCACGGTCGACGAGCGCCGCGCCGCGCCGCAGGCCGATATCGCCGGCTTCGGCGACCTGCCGCTGGAGGAAGTGCCGGTGACGGCCACGGTGATCGGCCGCGAGCAGTTGCAGGCCAGCGGCGCGCGGCGGCTGGCCGACCTGACGCGCTTCGACCCGTCGGTGACCGACGCGTACAACGCGCCGGGCTACTGGGACTACCTGACGGTGCGTGGCTTCGCGCTCGACAACCGCTTCAACTACCGTCGCGAAGGTCTTCCGATCAGCGCGGAAACCACGATCCCGCTCGACAACAAGGAGCGCATCGAGATCCTGAAGGGCACCAGCGGGATCCAGGCCGGCACCAGCGCGCCCGGCGGCCTGGTCAACTACGTGGTGAAGCGCCCGACCGAGCAGGACCTGCGCGAAGTGCGGGTCGAGGCCACTTCGCGGGCCAGCCTGCTGGGCGCGGTGGACCTGGGTGGGCGTTTCGGCACCGACCGGGTCTTCGGTTACCGGCTCAACGTCGCACAGGAGCGGCTGCGTCCGCTGACCCGCAACCTCGACGGCGAACGCAGCCTGCTCGCCTTCGCCGGCGACTGGCGCATCAGCCGCGATTCGGTGCTGGAGGCCGAAGTCGAATGGAGCCGCAAGTCGCAGCCCAGCCAGGGCGGCTACAGCCTGCTGGGTAATCGGCTGCCGGCGCCGGTCGATCCGCGCCTCAACCTCAACAACCAGCCGTGGTCGCAACCTTCGGTGTTCGGGGCGCTGACCGGTACGCTCCGGTTCCAGCAGGCCTTGGCCGGCAGTTGGCACTGGACGGCGCAGCTCGGCCAGCAACGACTGAAGAGCGACGACCGGCTCGCCTATGCCTTCGGCTGCGGCGCCGAGGGCAACTTCGACCGCTTCTGCTCCGATGGCACCTACGACGTCTACGACTTCCGCAGCGAGAACGAGCGGCGGCTGCAGCAGTCGGCCAGGCTGGGCCTGCAGGGCCGGGCGCAGACGGGCGGCGTGACCCACGACCTGTCGTTCGGCATCCTGACGAGCCGGGTGCGCAACCGCTTCCAGGACCAGGCCTACAACTACGTCGGTACCGGCAACGTGGCGGGCACGCTGGTGACGCCGCCCGATCCGGCGCTGACCGACGTCAACACCAACCGCGACGAGCGCAGCGTGGAGCTGTCGGTGCAGGACGCGGTCCGCTGGAACGACCGCTTCACTACATGGGCGGGGCTGCGCCACACCCGGCTGTCGCGCGACAGCGTCCGCACCGACGGCTCCCGCCCGACCGCCTACGACGACGGCCTGACCACGCCGTGGCTGGCCGCCAGCTTCGCGCTGGCACCGGGCCAGATCGCCTATGCGAGCTACGGCGAAGGCGTCGAATCGCAGATCGTGCCCAACAAGACCTCGCAGTACGCCAATGCCGGCGTGGCGTTGCCTTCGCTCAAGTCCAGGCAGTGGGAGCTGGGCTTCAAGGGCGGCGACGAGAAGCTGCGCTGGCAGGCGGCGTGGTTCCACATCGTGCGCCCGGTCACGAACCTGGACGCTTGCAACCGCTTGGGCATCACGCCCTGCACCGGCGGCTACGACGGCGAAGCACGCCACCAGGGACTGGACGCCAGCGTGCAATGGACCGGCGGCCCGTGGCGCCTGGCGGGCGGCGTGATGCTGCTCGACGCGAAGCGCCAGGGCGGTACGCTAGAGCCGGCGACCAACGGCCAGCGTCCGACCAACGTGCCCGATCGCACGCTACGCGCGCAAGCCGGATGGCGTGTGCCCGGCATCGAGGGCCTGGAATTGCAGGCGGGCCTGTCGCACGAAGGCCGGCGCTCGGTATTGCCCGACGGGTCGATCGATCTGCCGAGCTGGACCCGCACCGATGCCGGCCTGCGCTACGACCAGCGCATCGGCAACACGATGACGCAGTGGACGCTGTCGGTCGACAACGTGTTCGACCGCCGCTACTGGAAGGAATCGCCCTATCAGTTCGGTCACGTGTACCTCTATCCGGGCGCTGTGCGAACTTTTCGCGTCGCGATGCGCGCCAGTTTTTGAAAGCCGGAATTTTCTGTATATAATCTGAGGCTTGTTCCTCGATAGCTCAGTTGGTAGAGCGCCGGACTGTTAATCCGTAGGTCCCTGGTTCGAGCCCAGGTCGAGGAGCCACTCACAAGCCGCAAGGCCTCTGGAAAGCCCGCTATGTTTTACATAGCGGGCTTTTTCTTTTATTGCGGCCTGGGAAGATCTTGTCACGATCTATGTCACGATCTAATCAGGGTTGGGTGCGCGGCAAATGCATCTAGTCTCGACGGGGGCGATGTGGTTGGTGAGGTCAGCTGCGTAGAAGTGTGCTCACTTGATTGGCTCCTGAACAACAGCAGCCGACAGAACACCCTCGACCAAGAAGCGTTCTGATCACTTCAATCTTGCGATGCGGACCCCATCTCCTACCGGCCCGAATTTCGTCCGACCGTAGATCCTCTACGCTGCTATCAGCAGGACAAGTCAGCCGTCCTCCACCGGCTTTCAGGTCAGTAAGGCACTTCAACAGTTTCCGGATCACTGCCCCGATCCAGACACAGTACGCCAGTCGGAACGGCAGGCTTGGTCTGAGTAGCCCCAAGCCCTTTCCATCAGGAGAAAGCTCTTGTCGCGCCATGCGGGTGCGGCCCCCGACGGTCCCGCGCCGCCGTGCGCTTTGCGGGCCTGATCGGTGCCATCGACGGCGATGCTGCGCTATCGAGTCTATTGACTGGAGCACATCATGAATACCATCGTTTCTTCCAGATCCATCGTACTCGTCTATCTCGCCGCCGACGTGCAAGGCAGCGCCGTAGTGCGCGCCGCCCTGGCGCGCGGGGTGGCTGTCCGGGCCCTGGTGAGTGACATGACTCGAGCACCTTCGTCTCCGGCGGACCGCCTCGAATTCGTCGACGGTGACCTCGACGACCGTCGTCCTGACATTCCAGCAGCACGGTTCCCCAGAAATCCGGATTGCGAGAAACTCGCGCAAGTTTGAATCGGTTCGCCCTCGCAATCCGGATTCCCAGCCCAGGTAAGCGCACCACAAAGCTCAGCCATTGATGGTGACAAGCACCGGTTTTAAATAGTCGGCCACACCGCCGTTGGCAGGCCAAGGCGCTGCAGCATCTGCCGCTCGGCATCCTGCGTCGCGTTCGGCAGGGTGTCGATCGCCTGCCCGATGTATGGCAAGAGCGATCGCCGCCATGAGGCTGGCCGGCGCCAAGAACGACACTGCGACAAAAACTGAATGAATTTCCATGGAAGAAGCGTTTGTGCAGTGCACCCAGCATGATGCTCCAACAACCATCTAGCGTTTGGGCAGTGTCGGGCGAAACGAGGGGCTAGTCCTCTAAACCGGCTGGCAAACATGGTCGCCGACGCCCAACGCGGGTGGCTTTCACGAACCCGGTGCTGCTTCACGACTGCTGGTGGCCCAAATATGCAGTTGGTTGCTTTCGACTTTGGCGGCTGACTCATCATCAGAAGCAATCACCCGAAGTCGAGGCCCCACGGGTTCTCGCATTCGTCTGGCGAACTTCAACCAAAACAACACGAAATCGATGAAAGACTGCCCCAATCTTTTTTTTCTTCATGCGCTCGGCAGCAGCCGAAAGGCATGGGACGAGCTGGCTCGACACCTCGCGGCCGACTTCCAGATCGTCACGCTGGATCTGCCAGGCTTCGGTGATGCGGTCGACGCTCCTGATTCAACGGTCGAAGGCATGGTCGAGGCAGTGGTCCAGGCGATCAGGACGAGCGGTGCCACGCGGTGGCTGATCGTCGGCCACAGCATGGGCGGCAAGATCGCATCCATCGTGGCCGCCCGTGCGCTGGCGGGCGAAACCGGCTTGTTCGGGCTGTCAGGTGTCGTGCTCCTGGCGGGGTCACCGTTGTCGCCCGAACCAATGGATGAAGACCGGCGCCAGAAAATGATCGGCTGGGCCAGCCAAGGCCCGTTGACGCCTGCGTCCGCGCGCGAGTTCGTGGATGAAAACATCGGTGCTCCCCTGCCGGACCACCACGACCAGCGCGCCGTGCAGGACCTGCTTCGCAGCTCTCCACACGCCTGGGTGGCCTGGTTGGAGCGTGGAAGCCGGGAAGACTGGTCCCGCAAAGTGCCGTGCCTGGATGTGCCGGCTCTCATCATCGTGGGTAAGCAGGACGGCGATCTTGGAGAACAGGGCCAGCTGCAAACCAATGCCCGGACCTATCCGCGCGCCGAGCTACGTGTGCTTGAAGGCGCCGGCCACCTGCTGCCGCTGGAGCGCCCCGAAGCGGTCGCAGAAGGCATCCGCGACTTGTGGAGCATCGTCTCCACCAAGGCACCCCACGTTCCGGCAGCTTTCGCACGTGTGGTGGCGTCTGCACGAGTCAGCCGCAGGATGCGCGCCATCCTCGCCAACCGTGCCATTGCAGACCCTGTCGCCGCTACCCCGAAGGCATTGAGCCCCAGCCAGTTGCAAACATTACGAGCCATCGCACGCTGCGTCATACCGCAGACCGGACCCGAAATCGACCTGGCCAACAGGCTCGATGCACAACTGTTCGCGGGCAAGAGTGACGGCTGGCGGCATGCCGAAATGCCTTCCGACCTCGATGCATACAGGCGTGCCCTCGATGCGCTCGCCGGTTTCGAAAACCTTTCGCACCAGGCCCAGGTGGAGCGCCTGCGACTCGTCGCCCAGGGCGGCGACGGCGCCGCCGTATGGTCTCCCGACAAGATGCGGCTTTGGTTCCAGGACGCATGCGCGGACCTGGTGCGGCTCTGGGTCGCACATCCGGCAACCATGGCCCGGATTGGATTCGATGGTTTCGCCAACGGAGGCGACGGGTTGCGGAAACAGGGGTTCGAGCGCCTGGCGGCTGGTGAACGTGAGTCGTGGGAACCATTGATCGAGGTGCTGTCATGAAATTCGACGCCATGAAGCACTTTGACGATGGCGAGCGTGTCGATGCCGTCGTCGTCGGCACCGGCGCGGGTGGTGCGCCGCTGCTTGCAGCACTGGCGGCACGTGGCCTGCGTGTACTTGCCCTGGAGGCAGGACAAAACTGGGAGCCGGGCGAACATGTGGTCGACGAGGCCGAGGGTTGCGACATCAACTGGATGGAAGAGCGGCTTAGCGGTGGCGGCACACCGACCGCGTTCGGGCCGAACAACAGCGGGATCGGCGTGGGGGGCTCCACCTTGCACTGGGGTGCCTTCACGCCTCGCCCGGATCCGCGCGACTTGCAGCTTCGAACATTGCAGGGCGTGGGCGAGGACTGGCCGGTGGAACATGCCGAACTGGTCTCGTACATCCAGCGCGTCGAACGATTCATCGGCGTTTCCGGACCCGCCGCGTATCCCTGGGACCCCGAACGAACCTATCCCTTGCCGGCCGCTAGGCGCAATGCGTCCGCCGATGTGATGGCGCGGGGTTGTGCATCGCTGGGTATACGCACGGCCGATGCCCCAGCCGCACTCGTTTCGCGCGATTGGCAACAGGAGGGCGGCGGGCTGCGCCAGGCCTGTGTGAACTGCGGCTCGTGCCATCAGGGATGCCGCAACGCGTCCAAGGCCAGCATGGACACCACCTATCTTCCATTGGCGGTAGCCAGGGGTGCGGAGATCCGACCGGAATGCCGGGTCACCGGTTTCGAGCGTGATGGCCAGGGAAGAATTTCCGCCGTGATCTACCGCCGCAACGGCGTGGAGAGTCGCCAGCGCTGCGGTGCGGTGTTTCTTTGCGGCGGTGGTGTGGAAACGCCTCGGCTTCTGCTTCATGCCGGGCTCGCCAACAGCAGCGGTCAGGTCGGCAAAAATTTCATGGCGCATGGTGCCGCACAGGTGTGGGGCAGGTTCGGCGAAGAGATGCGCAGTTATCGCGGTTACCCGTCCTCCCTGCTCACCGAAGATACCGTGCGGCTGCCCGGGGTCGACTTCGCAGGGGGCTACCTCATCCAAAGCCTGGGAGCCATGCCCGCCACGCTGGCCACGTCGCTGGTTCGAGGCGCAGGGCTCTGGGGGCAGCCACTGGTCGATGCCCTGGACGGCTATCGCTTCATGGCCGGTGTCGGCATCAATGCCGAATGCCTGCCCGCTGCAGGCAACCACCTGGAGCTATCGGCCGAGGTGGACGACTTCGGCGTTCCGAAAGCCGTGGTGCGTTTCACCGCGGGCGAGAATGAAAAAGCCATCGACCGCCACGCCATCGGACTCATGCAGCAAATTCTGCAGGCCGCTGGCGCAAGCGAGACCGTCGTGGTCTCCCGCACGGCGCACACCATCGGTACATGCCGCATGGGGACTGACCGTGAAACGGCCGTGGTCGATGCCGAAGGGCGGAGTTTCGACATCGAAAATCTCTGGATTTGCGACAACTCGGTTTTCGCCAGCGCACTGATCGCCAACCCGGCCCTGACCATCATGGCGCTTTCGCTGAGAACCGCAGACCGCTTCCTGAAGGGCTGAGCCGCCGCGGAGCACCCTGCAAGGCGCGCCCCGCGAAGTCGCCGTATGCCTACGCCACACCGTGGCGTTTTCTGCCTTAGCGGCGACACGTGACAACCAAGAATCATGCCTGAACCAACTATTGGAGTGTCATCTTGGCCGACCGACTCGTCATGCAGGATCCGCGGACGCAATATCCCCAGCCCCCGTTTCCCAGGCAACCTCAGTCCGCTCCGGGCCGGGCGTCGCGTATGGAGCCCCAGCCCGACCACGGGGAGACCAGCTACAAGGGCAACGGCCGCCTTGAGGGCAGGAAGGCCCTAATCACCGGAGGAGACAGCGGAATCGGCCGCGCCGCTGCCATCGCTTATGCCCGCGAGGGCGCCGATGTCGCCATCTCCTTCCTGCCCAGCGAGCAGGCGGACGCGGACGAGGTGATCGAACTCATCCAGGCGGAAGGCCGCACTGCACTGGCACTGCCCGGCGACGTGATGGATGAGCAGTGGTGCCGGGAACTCGTCGCGCAAACGGTGAGTACGCTGGGAGGGCTGGACATCCTCGTGATCAATGCGGGCAGGCAACAGCACCGCCCGGACATCTCGAAAGTGACGTCGGAAGACTTCGACAAGACCTTGAAAACGAACCTGTATGCGATGCACTGGATCGCGCAGGCAGCCGTGCCGCACCTGCCTGCCGGTGCCTCGGTGATCACCACCGCGTCCATCCAGGCATACGACCCTTCGGCGATCCTGCTGGACTACGCCACGACCAAGGCTGGCATCGTGGCCTATACGAAGGCGCTGTCGAAACAGCTCATCGAGAAAGGAATCCGGGCCAACGTCGTAGCGCCGGGGCCGTTCTGGACACCGCTCCAGTCTGCTGGTGGCCAGCCCCCGGAAAAGGTTATGAAATTCGGCGAGGGAAGTGTATACGGCCGACCTGGTCAACCGGTGGAAATAGCTCCGGTGTATGTGCTGCTGGCCAGCCAGGAAGCCAGCTATATCACGGGCGAAGTGTTCGGTGTTACCGGCGGGGCAGGCGTTGCTTGAGCGCCGCTATCGCGCAAAACCCGGTGGCAGGCACCGAATGGTGCACGACTGCCGCCGCCTCACCCTCTGAACGTTATGACGGAGAACTTCCGCTCGAAAGTTACTCCGCGTTGGGTGACGGCCGCGCCGTGGCGCTTTCAGGCGCCGACGGATCCATCGACTGGTGGTGTGTGCCGAACCTGGACTCGCCCCCGTTGTTCAACCGGCTGCTCGACCCACCGGAGGGTGGACGCTTTGCGTTGACGCCGGAAGGACCGTTCGAGTCATACCAACGTTATCGTGCCGATAGCAACGTCTGCGAGACCATTTTTGTCACGCCCAACGGCACTGCGCGGATGGTGGAGTCCCTCAACAGCAGTACTGCGGGCCGCCTGCCTTGGGCCGAATTGGCGCGTCGCATCGAGGGCCTCTCCGGAGAGGTCACCTTTTCACTGGAATTGCTCTTCAGCCGCCGCGCGGACGCCGTGAGTCCATACCAGTCGCATATCGGCGGGCACGCGGTGTTCCATGTCGAACGCGTGCTCGGGGTGTTCCTGCACTCAACAGGGTTCGTCGTCGATCGCAGCGACGAAGGCGTGCGCGGCAAAGTCAAGGTCTGTGCCGGCCGGCGTGAACTGGCGGCCATCGTGGCGGGACAGGACGAACCCTTGGTGGTTCCCGGCATCGAGGAAATCGATGGCCGGATCGAGACTTCCCACGACGAGTGGCAGCGCTGGGCGAAGGGCGTGAAATACGACGGCCCCCATCGCGACGAGTTCGTACGCAGTGCCCTGGCCCTGAAGCTGCTGTTGTATTCGCCGACCGGCGCGATCGCGGCCGCTGCCACCGCAGGACTGCCCGAACGCTCAGGCGGCGACAAGAACTACGATTACCGTTACGCCTGGGTGCGGGACGCAGGCTATACGGTCAAGGCCTTCCTGGCCGCGGGTGCGCATGCAGAGGCAAAAGCAGCCTTCAGCTGGCTGCTCAAGCGGCTCTGCGAATTCGGTCCGCGTGTGTGTTTCACGCTGCAGGGAGAACCGGTGCCGGAGCCTCGTCGTATCGACATTCCTGGATACCGGCACAGCCAGCCGGTGCTGGTGGGCAACGCGGCAACCAACCAACGGCAGCAAGGTGTGTACGGCGACATTTTCGAGACTGCTCACCGTTTTGTGGACTGCGGCAACATCCTCGATTCTTCCAGTGCCCTAGTGCTGGCGAAACTGGCGGACCAGTGCGCCGACGGCTGGCGGCAGAAAGACTCCGGCATATGGGAGCTTCCGACGCCGGAGCACTACACCAACTCCAAAATCAGTTGCTGGCAGGCGTTGGCCCGTGCGGTGGAACTCGCCGACGGCGGGCAACTGCCCACCACCTGCCGTGACCGCTGGCTGCGGGAACGCGACCGGATAGCGGAGTGGATCGGCACCCATTGCTGGTCGGAAGAAATGCAGGCCTACGAGTTCTACCCGGGCTCCGGAAGACTGGATGCGTCCCTGGCGCTTGCGGTGCGATTCCGTTTCGACGGACACGATCGCCTGGCGGCAACACTGGATGCGATAGACCGCGAACTCGGATGTGGCGATTTCCACTACCGCTACAGCGAGGCCGATCAGGAAGAGGGATGTTTCGTGGCCTGCACCTTCTGGATGGCCGAGGCGCGCATGTTGCTGGGTCAGCATAAGCACGGGGCGGAAACTCTTCTGCGTGCACAAGCCGCCCTGGCGCAGCGTGGTGTGGGTGTTTTCTCGGAGATGGTCGACGGCAATTCGGGCACGTTCCTGGGCAACCTGCCCCAAGGTCTTTCGCACCTGGCGCACGTGATGGCCCTAGACGTCATGACATCGCAGAAGCCCTGTTGAATTCAAGCATTGACAAGGAAAACCATGGCTCGTGATCAATACAGTTTTACGAATCCAGTCGAGCAGTACGCTCGCGTGGAACCGCCTGTGCAACATCAGCCGGTGCCCGGCATACAGGCGCGCATGACGCCAGTGCCTGACCTGGGCGAGAAGACATATCGCGGCAGCGGACGCCTTGCCGGACGCAAGGCCTTGATAACCGGTGGCGACTCCGGCATTGGCGGCGCGGTCGCCATCGCATTTGCGCGCGAGGGCGCCGACGTCGTGATCGTGCATCTGCCCTCAGAACGAGAGGATGCCGGTCATATCCTCAGTCACATAGAAAAGGCTGGCAGGAAGGGGCATGCGATAGCCGCCGACATCACGGATGCAGACCGCTGCCGAGCGCTCGTCGAGGAAGCCGTGGGGGTACTAGGCGGGCTAGACATTCTCGTCAACAACGCCGGCAAACAGGTGGCTGTCGCGCAAATCGCAGACCTGACTGACAAACAGTTCGAGTTGACGTTCCGCACAAACGTGTTCGCGAATTTCTGGATCACCAAAGCAGCCCTGGCCCATATGTCGGCGGGTGCCAGCATCATCAACACCGCGTCGCTGGAGGCCTACAAGCCGTCGCCGGAACGCCTGGATTACGCGGCTACCAAAGCGGCGATCAACAATTTCTCGAAGGGTCTCGCGCAGCAGCTCGCATCGCGTGGCATTCGAGTAAATGTGGTCGCGCCGGGACCGGTGTGGACTGCGTTGCAAGTTTCGGGCGGTGTGTCCGACGAGCAGATGAAGAACTTCGACAACGAAAACATCTACAGACGTTCTGGTCAGCCTGCCGAACTTGCCCCTGCCTATGTTTTTCTAGCATCCGCGGAGTCGAGTTACGTATCAGGCGAGACTCTGAATGTAAACGGCGGGATGGTCACGCCATAACCGCACTGCCCGGCTTGTGCTTTGACCATTTGGAGGCAGCGGATTGATATTCGCCCACGACTGCGTCTCTCCAACTAGGTCAGTGTGACCAGGTCCCTGTTCGCGTTCTGCAGTTCCTGATGTAGTCGGCGGTTCTGGTCGGCGATCTCCGTCAGCGCTAAGGCCTCCCGCAGTTGGGCACGCAACTGCACGTTGTCCCAGGGCTTGGCAAGGAACTTGTAGATCGCCCCCTCGTTGATCGCGTCGGTGATCGACTGCAGTTCGCTGTCGCCCGACAGCACCAGCCGCAGCGTGTCCGGGTACAGCCGCTTTGCCCGCCGCAGCAGTTCGACGCCGGTCATGCCCGGCAGGCGTTGGTCGGACAGGATTACGTCGACCTTGTGCCGAGCCAGCAGTTGCAGCGCCTGTTCGGCAAAGGTGGCGCTGAGCAGCAGCCAGCCTTCACTGCGCAGTAGCCTACGCAGTGCGGCGATGATGGCTTAGGTCAAGCGCTTCCGCCAGCTCTCCGGTTTGGCCTTCAGCCAGAATGAACAGGTCTGGGAGCAGATCGAGGGCATAGCCGGCTGGCGCGGAAACTTGGACGATGCCGGCTCAGTTGGGGACGGAATGCAAAGTCAGCGACCACTCCTTGGGATAGATTCGTCCCGTCGCGCCAATCCGGCAAGCGGCATATAAGGAATGCAGTATGTCCCAAGACCAGCTGAACAAATTTCAAGCGCGCGTTGCCCAAGACCCGGCGCTGACGGAAGAGCTCACCTCCAACGTAACCACCGCGCAGGAATTCGCGGAGCATGCTATCGCCAAAGCGGAAGCACTTGGGTACGAAATTACCAGCGACGATGCCCACAAGTGGCTGAAGGAGCAAAAGCATCTCGCAGAATCGGGGGAGCTTTCCGATACGCAACTGGAGGCAGTGGCGGGCGGCAAGCGCCACAAGAACATGGCAGCCATCCTCCTTGGCGACCCGGCCGAGCATCAAAAGAAAATTTTCGGCTGATCATCCAGCAGCGCCGTGGTCCCAGCGGCATGATGTTCGACGACGGCTCGCTCCGCGTGGGCGCGAATCTGAAATTGCGAGGCTGGCAGTTGGGACGCTGAGCCAAGTCCGTCCACCGCCACTGGGATAGATTTCACCCCTCTAGCCATAGTGGCGCCAACCTCAGGAGTCTTCCGTGTCCCAAGCTCAGATCGAACATTTTTACACCCGGGTCCAAAGCGAACCAGCGCTGATGCAGGAGCTCATGTCCAACTTCACGACGCCAGAAGAGTTCACGGCCCGCGTGGTTGCCAAGGGCAAGGACATGGGCTACGACTTCACGTACGCAGAAGCCGAAGCGTGGATCGAACAACAGCGTAATGTCGACGACAGCGGCGAACTCTCAGACATGCAGCTTGAGGCAGTGTCAGGCGGGAAAACAGCACGACAGGCCATCCGTTCCGGAGCGAATGAAATCGGCATGGGTCATAACGGGCCTGTTGACACGGGCGTCAAATACGCTGGGGCAAAAATCAACGAATTCTTTTCCGGCTGGTAAGCCTTTCCCGAAGTTGAAGTTGCAGCCATAAAAAGTCGCCATGACCTTTTGTCGGCTGGCGCCTGCATGCTGAATGTAGGTCCTTGGACTGCGGCACCGACCTATTTCGCATGTCCAACAAACTTTTCGCAGCCACCCGCATTGTGGCCATGGTAGGTCTGCTCGCATCGGCAGCTAGCGCGCATGCTGCATACACCATATACATCTACCAGTCGGGCGCCGATGTGGCGGCATCGGGCAGCGGGGCCATTAACACAGCGGGCATAACTTTGTTTGGCAATACCGGCAATTTCATTCCTGACACATCGCCGAACGTCGCCCGAAGTTTGGTGGGGCAAGGGCCCTCTACTCAATGGCAGGGAATCACTGGTCCAACGTCGTTCGGCACAGGTGGTACAACTTTTGCATCTTCAGTAACGGGTACTGTTATCGGCATCGTGGGCATCAATAGTTCGATCCGACTTCAACCTGGCTATGTCTCTGAAACGGCAATGCAAGGCACTGGAATATGGACAAATAGAACTTTGGCGTCCCTTGGTCTGACAGTGGGGACCTATACCTACACGTGGGCACGGGTGCCAACGCCGACAGCTTGACTCTTAGCATCGGCGCAACGCCACCGCCGCCGGTCGTGGCGTCAACAAGTATCCCAACCTTGTCTGAATGGGGCCTGATCCTCATGGCCTCGCTGGTCGGCATGGTCGGCATGGTCGCAATGCTACGCATGCGCAAGGGTCGCTGATAGGCTGCCAAACGCTGGCTTGTCACAGGTTGGCGGTGTACTCTCCAATTGCTATATCCAGTTCCTTTTTAGGCTTCTCGCAAAGCGACCTTGGCGATCACTTGCGCAACCCAGGTGTCGACGTCATAGGCCAGCCCCAGGGCCTCGAGCGGCATTGCCGGCCTTGCAGGCGTCTGCACACGGCACTCGACCTGCACCGGCACCTTGACCTGCACCGTTCGGACCGTGCCGCAGCCGGCCAGCGCGGCCGCTGCGGCGATCGCAATCACTGTCTTCATGGCTTCACCCTCCCCTTCCCAGCGCTGCACACAGGCCTGCAGCGCTGGCGCAGTCGTCGTCGGCGACGGCCGCCGGGGTAACAATCTTTGAGTGGCGCGCTGCTGGACCGCCACTGCCGCGGCCCGGGCGGCGGCCTGCACTGGCTTGGTCGCTGCCGCGCGTTTCTTGGCCAGGTTATCGAGCGCCTCGACTGCATCGCTGACGGCCGTGGCATCGGCGCGCGTCTGGTCCCGCTGCTGCTCGGCCACGGTGCGGGCATCTCGAGCGTCGATCCAAGCCCAGCCCAGCAGGGCGTTGGCGGCGATGCTGGCGCCCAGTAGGTAGGCGAGTGCGTTCACGCCAGCACCTCCAGGGCCCGCAAATACCGCGCGCGGCGGTCTCCGATCCCATTCAGTACGCCATTGATCCGGCGCGTCACGGTTTTCATAACCTGCCCGTGCGAAAAAAGGCTGGACGGAGGGTCCTGGGCGATTTGACTCTGGACTTTTGCTTCACCATCCCCTACCTGCGCAGGCAAGTTGCGAAGCAGTGAGGCCGGGCTCAGAATGTCTGCATGACTGGTCTACTCATCTCCGTGAGCGTCCTCGCAGCGATCGTCGTCCTCGTCTTCGGCACCGCTGCGCTTCTGATCACAGGCTCCCTTACGGCAGCATGTGCACTGCCGCATGGTCATCCGGCTGCGGACTGGCTTCGAAACTTCTCGGCCCGGGTAGCGGCGTCGGGGTGGGAGATGGTCTGGCGCCTAGACGTGCTCTCGTTCGCTGCGGCACTCGTTGTTGGAGCGGTTTTAACAGTCGCCCTGTCCTAGATCCGCAATTCCTCGACCGGGAAGCCGTCCAGCCCTATGCGAATCGCGGGCTTGTACCCTTTATGAATGGCGGTCATCTGCTCGTGGAACTCCGTTTGCACGGCGCGGAGGCTGTCCGGGAAGTCCGGATCCGCTGTTGCGGGGCCGGACTTGAACCAGGCTATCGGCTTTATGTGGTCCACCTCGGTGGCCTCCCGATACCTGCGCTTGCCTCCCCGGCAGTCAGGGTAGTGGCAGAGCTGGCCGCCGCACTTCAGTACCAGCAGGCAGAGCCGGTCCCACTTGGCGCCGTAGCCGCGGGCCTGTCGGCTATCACTGCTTCAGGCCATGCTTCATGCCGACCAAGCGCACCGCTGCACGCAGCTCCATATTTGCGGGAAGATGATGCACTTTCTATCCGTACACATATCATTTCCATGTCTGAGCAGATAGTCCCCGTACCCACGATTGCAAAGACGTTCGAAGTACTGCGAAAGCTGACCAACCACTTAGAGGCGATGCAGAGCGCTCTTGATCTCATAGCAACGAGATCGATCTCGCATCAGGCAACCCTGCATGCTCTTATCGAAAGCCATCCAAGCCCAAGGACCTTGTTCGATTCGTTTGCTTCCTGTATGGACTCAATCGCGGGACTCAACACTACCGTTAACAACTCTCAGCTCCGAGACGAGCTACACGAGATGCAGTCGAAGATCCTGCGAACAATCAACGCTTCCAGTCTGCGCAGCAAGAGCTAACCGCGTTTGCACCCATGGGACCCACGGGCTTGGTCTGGCTCCGCTGGATACTGCCCTCCGCGTTCCCGTGACAGCGGTGGCGCAGTCGCGGAGAGATCCCGCCATTCACCCGGGGCGGGCCTATTCACGTTCCGGGGATCTTCGGGGGCAGGTAGATCACGCTGCTACAACGCGCGAAACCACTCTGTGCGGGAGGGCGGCGCCTGTTAACTACCGAAACGCGAAGCAAGTAATCTACTGCTTGTATCGGGCTGGAGTCACGGGTGCGGGCCACACACCGTGGGCGTATGCATCGCTGAAGCCCGTCAGAACTCTTGGGCCGGCCTGCCATAGCCGCTGACCATCTCGAGCACGCGTGAACGTACCGTCACCATTCAGCTCGACTGAGTCCAAGCCTATCCAGTAGTGAGCAGTACGGGTAATAGACGGAAATGGGTCTGGCCAGCTCCGGTACAACTTGCGGACATAAACCTGCATCTGCACAGAGTGAAGCTCACCGTGTGCGTCCCACACAGCAATAGAGGGATGAACTTCGACAGTGAATACAGTTATGGACACAGCAGAATTATTGTCCACCATCCTTTCAGCAAAATGTCTATTCCCCCATCTCCACGATCAACCTCAACAGCGTATGGCCGCGGGCTCGGGCCTCGTCCAACCCGGACCAGCCGCTCTCGATTGCATGCTGCGCGGTGTACTCAGGAGCCAGCAGCGTCGCGGCGCTGGTGCAGCAGATGCGGATGAACAGCGTGAGGTCATCCCATCCGAGGGAGCGCTGCAGGGTGTGCCGTACCTGGTTGAAGGGCTGCAGCACCAGGGCTGCGGCTTCCTCCGGGGAGCTGGTGCCAGGGCGGCCGGGGAACTGGATGACGTTGACCATTCCTCACTGTAGCGCGTGAGGTGCTTTGGGGTGATTGGCGCCACCAGCGCGAGACGATCTCCCGGCTGTGAAGACTGTGCGGAGCGGGACCCGGCTGGTGGCAGTACGAAAAACCCGCCGAGCACTGCTGCTGGGCGGGTTGGTTGCGGACGTAATGGTCCGCACATAGCGTCGCCGAGCGCTTCTCACTTTTCAAGAAGTCCGTGTCTCACTTTTGGTTCGCCAAGCTCACCGCGCGTACCCACCTCGCCCGATAGCTGGGGTGACGCCCACATGCCCATTGCTGCGCAACTGGTCCAGCACTCGGCTGACGGCCTTGCGCACTGCAGCCTTGCCTCTGGCGTCGTCGAACTCGGGGCTTTCCAAGTGACATCTCGGCCAGGATCTGCCGCAGCCGGAAATCGCGGCCCGGAAACGCATCCAGCAACGCGATCACCTCACGCGCCTACTGCATCGATAGCATCCTTCACGTTGCCCACCCCTGCCGCCAGCACCAGTTCGTAGCGGTCGAGGGTGAGGCCGAGCCGCGCGGCCGCAGCCGGCCGCGCTGCACCATCGCGTGCCGGGTATTCGGCCCGCAGCACCAGCCGGCACTGCAGGTCCATCCGTTCCCAGACCGCCTGCACCACCCGGGCCCGTCGTTCGTTCGGCGGGGCCGCGCGCACTTGGTCGTCGTCTTCCGACTCGGGCCTGCCGCCAATCCCCCCAGGTTCGCTCGCGGCCTCCCACGGCCATTCGCCCAGCTAGCACCACCCGGACCAGCTCACCAGCTCCTGATGCACCTCGTCGGGTATTCGCTAGCCCATCACGCCTCCGTTCCTATCGGGCTACGGCGATTCCGCACCCGGCCTTGTGAACGCGCAAAAGATTGCGCGCAAGTTTTTGCTTGCTCGTTTGGCACCGGCCCGGCGTCTCTCCCGTTTGCTGTCCCTTTTCCCCTCCCCCTAACGGAGGAGTGGGAATCCGGGATTGGGACCCATCCCATCCAAGACCAATCGGGAACTAAACGGGAAACGAGACGCAGGAAAATGCGCGTTTTTTTGCGCGTTCGCAATTTTTTGAGCGTTCGGGCAGTGCTTGAGGAGCGCCCGCGTTGTCGTCCGAGAGATTGGGTACTCTCAATTTCACAGATGACAGCACCTTGAGGCAGCTCACGATAGAACCACCAGACCGTTTGCGGTAGACAGCTGCCGCCCGCCACCAGCGATTTAAGGGCTGACTGAAGGCGTTCGCGATGGCGATCCTTCTTACCCTTGTCCTTCGGCATTTCAGCGACGGCGGCCTCCAGAAGCTCACCGGTCGAGAGGCTGTCTTCCAAGTCCAGCATCTAAAAGCTTTTCACATCGGTGACTAAGAAGGCTTTTTCCATTTTCGGAACATGTCCCCCGCAGACGCGGCTGCTTTGCGATTTCCGCGCTCCGCAGCAGCCATTTACCCTCTTCTGCTTCCCCGCGCTGCGCACCAGTGCAAGCTAGGGAAGGTCTGCGTAATTCACTTTGAGATGTGCTGAAGCAGGGTGGTCGAATGAATTCGCCGCGACATCTCGTCCGCAGGCCATCGCAGCACTGTCTAAGGTTAATTTTTCGGCCCGCTGGCCGCCTGCAGGCGCACTCATGCCCGCGTTCCCATCAAACGCCCCCGCGCCATCCACAGGTTGGACATGGCCGCGGCCTGCGCCGCCCGAGAGCGGAAGGAGGCCACCAACCGCGCCCGTTTCCTGCA
>NZ_LMKO01000013.1 GCF_001421705.1 Xylophilus sp. Leaf220
GCGGAGGGACGCAGCACGTGGGGTCGCCTTTTCTTGGTTACTTCTTTTGGCGAAGCAAAAGAAGTGACTCGCCCGCGGGGGCGAAATCCCCGCCTCCGAATTCAACACGTGCAGTGTTTCCACGAACAGCAGCTGAGGCTGTCAGCCGGGCGCGGCCCTCACCCCCACCCTCTCCCAGAGGGAGAGGGAGCAAGTCCGGGCAGCCGGGCGCGGGCCAAACCGCCGTCAGTGGATCGCAGCCCGGGCTCGGCCCTCACCCCCGCTTACGCGCAAGTGCAGCCGGAGCAACACCCCCACCCCCCACCACCCCCCGCAACGCCCCCACCACATGCGCCACGAACACCCCCTCCAACCCGCTCCCCCTGCGCCCCACCGCCCCCACCACCTGCAGCATCCGCTGCCGCATCTGCACATCGCTGAACGGCCGCGCCACCAGCACCCCGGCCCGTAGCAGCGGCGCGGCGGTCAGCGTGCCGGCCAGCACGATGTCCTCGCCGCGCACGTCGGCCATCAGCGCGGCCGATACGTTGCTCACCATCGCCGTGCGGTAGCGCAGGCCCAGCACGTTGCAGCGCAGGTCGAACAGACGCCGCGCCGTCATGCCCGGCGGGCCCAGCGCGAGCGGGTAGCGCACCACGTCGGCCACCGCCACCCGCACCTGCGCGGCCAGCGGATGGTCCGGCCGCATCAGGGCGACCACCGGGGCGCGGGCGGCATGCAGCACCTCCAGGCCGGGCTCGGGGGCCAGGCTGTACTGCAGGCCGATGTCGGCCTCGCCCTGCTGCAGGTGGCGCACCACCTCGGCAGGCGACAGCACCCACCACTCGATCTCGGCCTGCGGATGCAGCGCCCGGAAATCCGCCACCACGCCCGGCATCAGGCCCGACGAGAAGCCCTCGGTGCATGCCAGCCGCAACTGCCGCCGCGCCTGCGCGGCCAGGCCCTGCAGCTGCTGCACCACCCGGCCCGCCTCGTCGTGGCCGGCCCGCACATGGGCCAGCAGGCCGTGGCCGGCGGCGGTCAGCACCATGCCCGAGGCGGCGCGCTCGAACAGCGCCAGGCCGAGCGATTCCTCCAGCTTGCCGATCTGCCGGCTGACGGCCGAGGCGGCCACGTACAGGCGCTTCGACGCCTGGTTGACCGAGCCGGCCTCGGCCACTTCCAGGAAGTAGCGCACCGGGATGCTGAACAGATGCGGCTGCATGGCGGGCCTCGGCTGGTTCTCTCTTTTCGGCAACACCCCGTTGCCTAATCTCTCATTGTGGCAGGCCCCGCGCGGCGCCAAACTTGCTTGCACCACGGCCACCTCGACCCCGCACACCATGACCCGCACCGCCTGCATCGCCTCCGCCACCGCCGCCCTGGACGACGGCCACCTGTTTCGCGACCTGCAGCGCCGCGTGGCGATGCGCACCGAGAGCGACGCCGGCGCCGCGCCCGAAACGCTCGCACCCTACCTGCACGACGAGATGGTGCCGGCGCTGCGGGCGCTGGGCTTCGACTGCACCGTGCTGCCCAACCCCGAACCCGCCGGCGGGCCGTTCCTGGTCGCGCGGCGCATCGAGGACGCGGCGCTGCCCACGGTGCTCGGCTACGGCCATGGCGACGTGGTGAGCGGCCAGACCGCGCAGTGGCGCGACGGCCTGGCGCCCTTCGCGCTGGCCGCCGTGGGCGACCGCTGGTACGGCCGCGGCACCGCAGACAACAAGGGCCAGCACAGCATCAACATCGCCGCGCTGGCGGCGGTGATCGGCGCGCGCGGCGGCCGCCTGGGCTACAACGCGACGCTGCTGCTGGAGATGGGCGAGGAGGCCGCGTCGCCCGGCCTGCGCACCGTGTGCGAGCAGTACCGCGACACGCTGCTGCGGGCCGACCTGTTCCTGGCCAGCGACGGCCCCCGCGTGGGCGCCACGCGGCCCACGCTGTTCTTGGGCTCGCGCGGCGCGGTCAACTTCACCCTGCGGCTGAAGAGCCGCGAGCGCGGCTACCACTCGGGCAACTGGGGCGGCGTGCTGACCAACCCGGCGACGGTGATGGCGCACGCGGTGGCCACGCTGGCCGACCGGCACGGCCGCCTGACAGTCGCGGGCCTGCGCCCGCCGCCGGTGTCGGCCGCGGTGCGCCGCGTCCTGGCCGACGTGCCGGTCGGCCAGGACGCGGGCGACCCGGAGATCGCCGCGCAATGGGGCGAGCCCGGCCTAACGCCGGCCGAGCGGCTGATGGCCTGGAACACGCTGGAGGTGCTGTCGCTGGGCGCCGGCAACCCGCAGCGGCCGGTCAACGCGATACCGCCCGAGGCGGTGGCCCACTGCCAGCTGCGCTTCGTCGTCGGCACGCCGTGGCAGGACCTGGCCGCCATCGTGCGCGAGCACCTCGACGTGCACGGCTTCCCCGAGATGGAGGTGGCCATCACCCTGGCCGGCGGCGCCACCCGGCTCGACGTCGACCACCCCTGGGTGGGCTGGGCCGCGCGGTCGATCGAAGCCACCTGCGGCCGGCCGCCGGCCATCCTGCCCAACCTGGCCGGCTCGCTGCCCAACGAACTCTTCGCCGACGTGCTGGGCCTGCCCACCCTGTGGGTGCCGCACTCCTACCCCGGCTGCGCCCAGCATGCGCCGCACGAGCACCTGCTGGTGCCGGTGGTGCGCGAGGGCCTGCAGATCATGGCCGGCCTGTACTGGGACCTGGGCGATGCGCAGGGCCTGCCGTGGCATGCCGATGCGGCATCGGCATCGGCATCGGCATCGGCATCCGCATCCGCATCCGCATCCGCATCGATATCCGCACCGGCCGCACCCGCCCCGTCCGCCGATGCGCCATCGCGCGCCGACGCGGCGCCTTCGCTTTCCTGATCGTCCAACCCCTCTTCGCCACCGGAGCACCGCCATGCCTGTTTCCACGCCCACCGCCCTCTCCCGCCGCCGCGCGGCCCTGGCCTGCGCCGCCGCCGCCGCGCTCTGCGCCCTGGCCCCGGCCGTGCCGGTGCATGCGGCAGACGCCTGGCCCGCCAAGCCGATCCGGCTGGTGGTGCCGTTCCCACCCGGCGGCGGCACCGACGTGGTGGCCCGGGTGCTGGGGCAGAAGCTCTCGGCGCGCCTCGGCCAGCCGGTGGTGATCGACAACAGGCCGGGCGCGGCCTCGGTGATCGGCACCGACGCGGTCGCCAAGGCGCCGTCAGACGGCTACACGCTGCTGGTGTCGGGCTCGTCCAGCTACACCGTCAACGCGGCGCTGCGGCCCCGGCTGCCCTACAACCCCGAGAAGGACATCGCCCCGATCGCGATGGTGGCCCGCGCGCCGCTGGTGCTGAGCGTGAACGCCGAGTCGCCCTACCGCACCCTGGCCGCGCTGGTCGCCGCCGCCAAGGCCGCGCCGGGCACCTTCAACTACGCCACCTTCGGCACCGGCTCGGCACCGCACCTGGCCGGCGAGCTGTTCGCCATCAGCGCCGGCATCAAGCTGCAGGACGTGGCCTACCGCGGGAGCGCGCCGGCCATGATGGCGCTGATCGGCGGCGAGCTGCAGCTGAGCATCGACACCGCCACCAGCGCAGGGCCGCAGATCAAGGCCGGCAAGATCCGGCCGCTGGCGATCTTCGGCCCCACCCGCGCCGCCGCCCTGCCCGGCGTGCCCACCATGGCCGAGCAGAACCTGCCCGATGCCAGCTTCGACGGCTGGTACGCGATCGCCGCGCCCGCGGCCACGCCGGCCCCGGTCCAGGAGCGGCTGCTGCGCGAGGTGACCGCCGCGATGGCCGACCCCGACCTCAAGACCCAGTTCGAGGCGCAGGGCCTGGAGCCGGTTCTGGTCGGCCCCGCGGCGCTGCGCCGCCAGATGGACACCGAGATCGCCCGCTACCGCGCCCTGGCGCAACGCGCGAAGATCGTGGTCGACTGACCACCCCCCGCCACCATTCCGCGCCGCCATGCCCGCAGACCCTTCCGCGCACCGCCCCCTGCCCTCGGGCCGCCACAGCCGGCTGGAGGACGCGCTGGCGCTGCTGGTGGGCGTGTGCCTGGTCTCGCTCGGGCTGGCGATGTTCCGCGACGCGGGCCTGCTGGCGGGCGGCGCCGCCGGCATCGCGCTGCTGCTGGAGCGCACCACCGGCCTGGCCTTCGGCACCGGCTTCTTCCTGCTCAACCTGCCCTTCTACTGGCTGGCCGCGCGGCGCATGGGCGCGGCCTTCACCCTCAAGACCTTCGCCGCGGTGGCGCTGCTCTCGGCGGCCAGCGAACTGCAGCCGCGGGTGCTGCGCTTCGCCCTGCTGGAGCCGGCCTATGCGGCGCTGGCCGGCGGCGTGGTGCTGGGCGCGGGCTTCCTGGTGCTGTTCCGCCACCGCGCCAGCCTGGGCGGCCTGGGCGTGCTGGCGCTGTGGCTGCAGGAGCGCTGGGGCTGGCGCGCCGGCCGGTTCCAGATGGCGGTCGATGCCTGCATCTTCGGCGCGGCCTTCGCGGTGGCCGATGCGCGGCAGGTGCTGTACTCGGTGGCGGGCGCGGTGGTGCTCAACCTGATCATCGCGATCAACCACCGGCCCGGGCGCTACATCGCGCCGTAGGCCCCGGCGGGGCCGGGATCAGCCCGCCTTGATGCCCGCCGCCCGCACCACCCGCCCCCAGCGGCTCGATTCGGCGCGCACGAAGGCGGTGTAGTCGGCCGAGCGGGAGGCCACCACCACGAAGCCCGCCTCCTCCAGCTTGCGGCCCGCGGGCGTGCCCTTGAAGCGCCGGGTCATCTCGTCCTCCAGCCGCGCCACGATCGGCGCGGGCGTGCCCGCCGGCACCGAGAGCCCGGCCCACGATACCGCCGAGAAGCCGGGATAGCCGGACTCCGACACGCTGGGCACGTCGGGCAGCAGCGGGTTGCGGAACAGGCTGGTCACCGCCAGCGCGCGCAGCTTGCCGCTGCGCACATGCGGCGCGGCGGCGTCCTGGTTGGTGAACATCATCGACACCTGGTTGTCGAGCAGGCCCGCCAACGCCGGCCCGCCGCCCGCGAACTGCACGCCGGTGAACGACGGGCTGCTGCAGTTGTTGGCGGCGGCCGCGCCCACGCAGGTGGTCAGCGTCTGGCGCAGCAGCTCCATCGCCAGGTGGCCCGAGGACGCATTGACCTGCGCATAGGTCAGCTTGCCGGGGTTCTTCTTGGCGAAGTCGATCAGCTCGGCCAGCGTCCTGAGCGGCGAGCCGACCGGCACCACCAGCACGTTGGGCCCGGCATTGAGCTGCGAGATGTGGATGAAATCGGTCTCTTCCTTGTACGGCGGGGCCGGGTCCAGCGCATGCGCGATCGCGTTGTGGCCGATGCCCGACAGCAGCAGCGTGTAGCCGTCCGCCGGTGCCTTGGCCACCAGCGCGCTGCCGGTGGCACCGCCCGCGCCGGCGATGTTCTCCACCGCGACCGGCTGGCCCAGCGCGCTCGACAGTTCGGCGGCCATCGTGCGGCCCAGCATGTCGCTGGTGCCGCCCGCCGGGAACGGCACCACCAGCCGCAGCGGCTTGGCCGGCCAGGCCGGCGCCTGGGCCATCGCCGGCAGCAGCCCCGCACCCCAGAAGGCCGAGGCGGTGAGCAGCGCGCGGCGGCGGTCGAGGTTACGGGACATAGAGGGCTCCTGGAGAAGGGCGGGATCGGACGAGGGGGCGCACCGCAGCCGACATGGCACGCACGACGACGGAGGCCGCCGCATCCTGCCGCAACCCCGGCGCCGCGCCATGCGCATTGCCCCTAGTTGGCAGCCCGTAGGTTTGTGTGGTGAATGGCTGTGCATGCAGATACAGAAACGACCCGATAAACTATATTGCGTGCAACTTAATTGTTCGCAATGTTATAGTCGCGGCCCGTCGCCTGCAATCGGGATGGAAGCGGCCAGTGCCACCGGCCTGACCGGCTCCTGGCAGCGGCGGCGCACCGGATCGCCCCCTCTCTCTCACTTTCATTCCTCCACCGGAGTCTCGCCATGAAGTTTCAATCCACCGCCGTTCTTGCCTCCATCGCTTTGGTCGCAGCTGCCGCGCCCGCCTTCGCGCAGGCTCCCGCCAAGCCGTCGGTCGTCATCGTGCACGGCGCCTTCGCGGACGGCTCCGACTGGGCCAAGTTCATTCCGCTGCTGCAGGCCAAGGGCGTGAACGTCGTCGCGGTTCAGAACCCGCTGACCTCGCTCGAGGACGACTTGGCCGCCACCCAGCGCGCGCTGGCCGCGCAGCCCGGCAAGGTGGTACTGGTCGGCCACTCGTGGGGCGGCGTGGTGATCACCCAGGCCGGCGACGACCCGAAGGTCTCGGGCCTGGTGTACGTGGCCGCGCTGGCACCCGACGCGGGCCAGGCCGGGGGCGAGTTGGGCAAGGCCTATCCGCCCGCACCCGGCTTCGCCCACATCACGGCCGACGCCGCCGGTTACCTCAAGATGACGCAGGAAGGCATCGCCAAACACTTCGCGCAGGACCTGCCCGCCAAGACCACCGCCGTCATGACCGCCACGCAGGGCCCGATCAACGGCAAGGCGTTCGAGCAGAAGGTGACCGTCGCCGCCTGGAAGACCAAGCCGTCGTGGTTCATCGTCAGCAGCCGGGACCACATGATCCAGCCCGCCCAGCAGACCGCGATGGCCGCCACCATCGGCGCCAAGGTCACGACGCTGAACGCCAGCCACGTGCCCCAGCAGTCGCAGCCGGCCCAGGTGGCGGCGGTGATCCTGGATGCGGTGAACAGCGCGAAGTAAAGACCGGACGACTGATGCGGCTGTGGTGAGCAGCGCAGGCATCTACCTCCGACGGTCGGCCTGCACGGGCGTTGCCAAGTGGAGATGCCGTACGAAACGCGATTTGAGATACCTCCTGATTTCTGTATGATGCACATCATGCGAAACAGCAAGTCCACCGCCCGCGCGCTCGCCAAGGAAGAAACGCACGACCGCATCGTGTCCGTGGCTTCGCGGGCGATCCGGCGCAGCGGGTACGACGGGACCGGTGTGGCCGACATCATGAAGGAGGCGGGCCTGACCCACGGCGCGTTCTACGCCCACTTCGATTCGCGCGAGGCGATGCTGGCCGAGGCCGCGGGCCGGGCCTGTGCCGAATCGGCCGCCGCGGCAGCCCGCATGACCGCGGATGCGGCGCCCGGCCAGGCGCTGGCGTCGTTCCTCGCGGCGTACCTGTCGAAGGAACACCTCGCGCAGGTCGAGAACGGCTGCCCGCTGGCCGCCCTGGGCGCCGAGACGGCCCGGCAGGCACCGGAGGTGCGCCGGATCGCCACCCGGCACATCAAGGAAACGATCGACCAGATCGCCCGCCAGTCGCCCGACTGGGGCCGGCCCGCCGCCCACGAGCGTGCGATGGTGACGATGGCCACCATGGTCGGCGCCCTGCTGCTGGCCCGGGCGGTGGACGAGCCTGCGCTGTCGGACGGCCTGCGCGATGCGGCGCTGGCGCACCTGATCGCCAACGCCGGTTGAACGGCTGTCGCCCACCGCCTCGCGTCCTATTTCTTTGTCTTTTCATATGACGATCATCATTTCAATTCGCTGCCGTCGGACGAGCACGCCGACGCTGCAATGCCATGGTGCGCACGCGCCTGACGGCAGGCCCCCATCCCACTTCGGAGAAGCACCATGAAGGCATTCGTCCTCGAACGCTACGGCAAGCGGCGCGCGCTGCAACTGTCGGACATTCCCGAGCCGGAGTTCCGCGACGACGAGGTGCTGGTGCAGGTCCATGCGGCCGGCGTGAACCTGCTCGACGCCAAGATCCGCAACGGCGAGTTCAAGCAGATCCTGCCCTACCGGCCGCCGCTGGTGCTGGGCCACGACGTGGCCGGGACCGTGCTGCGCGTGGGGCGGGCGGTGCAGCGCTTCAAACCGGGCGACGCGGTCTACGCCCGGCCGGACGACTTCCGCATCGGCGGGTTCGCCGAGCGCATCGCCGTGAAGGAAGCGTCGCTGGCCGCCCAGCCCGCCGGCCTGACGATGGAGGAGGCCGCCGGGCTGCCGCTGGTGGGCCTGACCGCCTGGCAGGCGCTGGTGGAGACGGCCCGGGTGCAGAAGGGGCAGAAGGTCTTCATCCAGGCGGGCTCGGGCGGCGTGGGCAGTTTCGCGATCCAGCTGGCCAAGCATCTGGGCGCCTACGTGGCCACGACGGCGAGCGCCGCCAACGCCGCCTTCGTGAAGGACCTGGGCGCCGACCTGGTCATCGACTACAAGACACAGGATTTCGAGACCCTGCTGCACGGCTACGACGTTGTGCTGAACAGCCAGGACGCCGCCACGCTGGAGAAATCGCTGCGCATCCTGAAGCCGGGCGGCACGCTGGTCTCGATCTCCGGCCCGCCGGACCCGGCCTTCGGTGCATCGATCCAGGCGCCGGCCGTCGTTCGGCTGGCCATGCGGGCGCTGAGCAGCGGCATCCGCCGCCGGGCGCGCCGCCGGGGGGTGGCCTACGCCTTCCTGTTCATGCGGGCCGACGGTGCCCAGCTGCGGCAGATCGCCCGGCTGGTCGAGGCGGGCGCGATCCGGCCGGTGGTCGACCGGGTCTACCCGTTCGCCGCGACCAACGAGGCGCTGGCCTATGTCGAGGCCGGCCGCGCCAAGGGCAAGGTCGTCGTCAAGGTCGTGTGACCGCCCTCCCCCCCTTTTTCCCTCCCTGTTCTTGTTCCCAACCCTGGAGTGTTCCATGAAGATCGAAAACGCCGTCGTCCTCGTCACCGGTGCCAACCGCGGCATCGGCCAGGCCTTCGCCCGCGAACTGCTGGCCCGCGGCGCCCGCAAGGTCTACGCCGGCGCGCGCGACCCGGCCAGCGTCACCCTTCCGGGCGTCCAGGCGCTGCGGCTGGACGTGAACTCCGCAGCCGACGTGGCCGCCGCGGCGGCGCAGGCGTCCGACGTGACGCTGGTCGTCAACAACGCCGGCATCGCCCAGCCGGGCGGCTTCCTGGCGGCCGACAGCGAGGAGGTGACGCGCCGCATGTTCGAGACCAACGTCTTCGGCCTGCTGCGCGTCACCCGGGCCTTCGCGCCGATCCTGGCGGCCCACGGCGGCGGCGGGCTGCTCAACGTGCTGTCGGTGGTGGCGTGGATCAACGGCGGCGAGCTGGCCGCCTACTCGGCCAGCAAGTCGGCCGCCTGGTCGATGACCAACGCGCTGCGGCACGAGCTGGCCGCGCAGAAGACGCAGGTTCTGGGCCTGCACATGGCCTACGTCGACACCGACCTGACCCGCGGCTTCGACGTGCCCAAGTCCAGCCCCGAGGCGATCGTGGCGCGCGCCCTCGACGGCCTGGAGGCGGGTGCCGACGAGGTGCTGGCCGACGAACTGACGCTGCAGGTGAAGCAGGGCCTGACCGCGGCACGGCCGGTCTATCTGCCGCAAGCCTCCTAGCCGCCCTCGTAGCGCACGGGGAGAATGCGAATAGTTCTTTTTAAGTAACTACAATCGACAGTCTGTAACAGCCGCACCCTTGCCATTCGCCATCCGCCCGGACCAGCCACCGCGGTGTTTGCGTGCTGACCCGGGCCCGTGCGGCTCTTGCTTCTCCCCCTGCTCTTCCATGAAAACCTCCCTGCCCCTGCTGGCAGCGGGTGCGCTGCTGGGCGCGCCCTTTCTCTCCCTTTCCCTGGCCGCCCGCGCGCAGTCGTCCCTTCCCGAAGTGCGGGTCTCCGGCAGCGCCGATGCGCCCGGCGCCGACGTGCGGCCGCGCAGCGTCTCCACCGCCACCCGCACCGACACGCCGGCCAAGGAGATTCCGCAGAGCATCGAATCGGTCTCGGTCGACAAGGCGCTCGACTACGGCCAGACCACGCTGGGCGCGGCGCTGACCGGGGTGCCGGGCATCGACAACGCGGCCGACACCCGCTTCGACGGCCTGGTGGTGCGCGGCTTCTCGGGCAGCGGCGACCTGTTCCTGGATGGCATTCGCGACGACGCGCAGTACGTGCGCGACCTGACGACGATCGACCGCATCGAGGTGCTCAAGGGACCGGCCGCGGTGCTCTACGGCCGCGGCAGCGGCGGCGGCGTGGTCAACCGCATCAGCAAGCAGCCGCGGGCCGATGCCTTCGGCCGGGTGGACCTGCGCGCCGGCTCCTACGGCCTGCGGGGCGGGACGGTGGACATCAACCGGCCGGTGTCGGAGCGCTGGTCGGCCCGCATCAGCGCCAGTGCGGAGGACGCCGACAGCTTCCGCAACGGCGTCTCGGGCCAGCGCCGTGCGCTGGCGCCTTCGCTGCGCTGGGACGACGGCCAGGGCAGCAGCTGGCTGCTTCAGTACAACTATTCGCTCTACGACCGCACGCCCGACCGCGGCATCCCGTCGGTGCGCACCGCGCCCGCCGCCGGCAGCCCGGCCGGCACGTTGTCGGGCTACGCGCTGCCCACCGGCGTGAACATCGCCAACACCTACGGCGACCCGGCGCGCGACTTCATCCGCGACGAGGTGCAGTCGGTGCGCTCGACCTGGACGCATGCCTTCGACGGCGACTGGTCGCTGCGCTACACGCTCGGCTACATCGCGCTGCACAGCACCTTCGACAACACCTACCCGACCGACAGCCTGCGCAACGCCCGCACCCGCGCGGTGGCCGTCTCGCGCCAGCGCTGGACGCAGGACCTGCACCAGCGCAACCTGCTCAACACAGTGGAGCTCACCGGCCGCCGCACCCTCGCCGGCATGCGCCACCAGCTGCTGGTCGGGGTGGAGGCCGGCGCCCAGGCGCGCGACTCGCTGCTGCGCAACGCCGCCGCGCCGTCGGTGGACCTGG
This sequence comes from Xylophilus sp. Leaf220, assembly GCF_001421705.1. GTDB lineage: Bacteria > Pseudomonadota > Gammaproteobacteria > Burkholderiales > Burkholderiaceae_C > Xylophilus. The sequence goes on from NZ_LMKO01000013.1 coordinate 10,745, forward strand.
CGGCGCCCGATCTGGTCGCCGGCCGCTCGGTCGCCGCGCTGGCCAACAATGCCGACAACCGCCACCGGGTCAACACCCGCGCTGCCTACATCCAGGACCAGATCGACCTCGCCGCGCAGTGGAAGCTGCTGGTCGGCGCGCGCTACGACCATTTCGAGATCGATTCGTCCTCCCGCCTCACCGGGCGGCAGGAGGCGCGCAGCAGCAGCTCGGTCAGCCCGCGCATCGGCGTGGTCTGGACGCCGGTGCCCGCGCACAGCGTGTACGCCTCCTGGACCAAGAATTTCGCGCCGGTGGGCGGCGGGCTGATCGGCATCACGCCGGGCGCGTCGGGCAACGACCTCGATCCCGAATTCACCCGCCAGGTGGAGACCGGCGTGAAGAGCGACTGGCTGGACGGCGCGCTGTCGAGCACCGTGGCGCTCTACCAGCTGGAGCTCTACAACCGCCGCACCACCGACCCCGTTGACCCGGGCAAGGTGATCCTGACCGGCCTGCAGCGCTCGCGCGGGCTGGAGGCGGGCCTGTCGGGACGGCTGGCGCCGCAGTGGTTCGTGCGTGGCGGCATGGCCTTCCAGGACGCCGAGGTGGTGCGCGCCGAGCCGCGCTACACCGGCAAGCGGCCGACCAACACCTCGCCGCGCAACGGCAGCGTGTTCCTGAGCTACGCGCCGCGCCAGGGCCTCTACGCCGACGGCGGCGTGGTCTACGTCGGCGAGCGCTACGCCGACCGCGACAACTTGGTGCGCCTGCCCGGCTATGCCCGGGTGGACGCGCTGGTGGGCTACCGCTTCGGCCCGACCGAGTTGCAGATGGCGATCAGCAACCTGACCGACCGCCGCTACTGGGCGACCGCCACCAGCGCGGCGCAGATCGTGCCGGGCACGCCGCGCACGGTGCTGGTGTCGCTGCGGCACCATTTCTGACCGCAGGTCCGGTTTCTACGCCCTTCAGGGCTGCAGCCGGCGCCAGTCGCCGACAGCATGCTATTTAATCAATAGCAAGAACTGGATCTACGGTCATTCGCCCGTCGCTGGCGGCACCGGCAGCTGCTGCTTCAGGAACTGCAGGAAGCTCCGCACACCCTCGGGCAGGGTGCGGCCGGCCAGGGTCTGCAGCTCGATCACCCGGCCGTCCATGCCGCGCTCGCGGATCGCGACGCCGTGCAGCTCGCCCCGGGCGATGCGGTGGCGCACGGTGATCTCGCCGGAGATCGACAGGCAGCCGGTATGCAGCACGTAGTGGGTCAGCGCCTCGAAGCTGCTGCTGGTGAGCACCGGCTCGAACACCAGGCCGCGGTGGCTGCAGCCGATGTCGAACAGCTGGCGCACCGTGTTGGCCCGGTCGGGCAGCGCTATCGGGTGCGGATGCATCTGCGCCAGCGTCACGCTGCGCAGCGGGGCCAGCGGATGGTCGGGCCGCATGACGGCCAGCACCGGCGCGGTCTGGCGGTGCGCGACGGCGATGCCCTGCTCGGCCGCGCGGCTGTAGGTCAGGCCGATGTCGGCGTCGCCGTGCAGCACGGCGACGGTCACCTCCGCCGGGCTGGCCACCTGCAGCTGGAACTGGATGCCGGGAAAGCGCTGGCGGAAGTCGCCGATCGCGTGCGGCAGGAACTCGATGGCGAATCCGGGCGAGCTGGCCAGCCGCACCCGGCCGCGGCGCAGGCCCTTCAGGCCCTGCATGTCGGCCACCACCCGCTCGGCCTCCAGCGCGCTGCGGCGGGCATGCACCGCCAGCAGCTCGCCTGCGGCGCTCGGCACCATGCCGCGCGGCCGGCGGTCGAACAGCACCACGTCGAGCAGCGCCTCCAGCCCCGCGATCTGGCGGCTGACGGCCGAGCCCGACACGCAGAGCCGCTTGGCGGCCTCGGCGACCGAGCCGCAGCGCACCACCTCGAGGAAATACCGCAGGGCGGTGTCTTGGAGCTGGGCGGCTTGCATGGTCTGGACGGATTCCTGGAAGGGCGGGCCGATGGAGCGGTGTGCCTTTAACGCAAGGCAGCCGTGCGGAAATAGTGATTGTCGCAAGGCCCGCGGGTTCATAGGATGGCCGCGGACACCCCGATAAAAAAAGCCATGCAGCCCACCACGCCCCCGATCGCCACACCTGCCCCCGACAGTCCGCCCGGCGGCATCGTCGGCCTCGACGCGGTCGCGCTTTCGCAGGCGATCCGACAGCGCGAACTGCGCTGCACCGAGGTGCTCGACGCCTACCTCGCGCAGATCGACCGGCTCAACCCGCAGGTCAACGCCCTCGTGGCGCAGCAGCCGCGGGAGGCCCTGCAGGCGCTGGCGGCCGAGCGCGACGCGCAGCTCGATGCCGGCCGATGGCTGGGCCCGCTGCACGGCTTTCCGCAAGCGCCGAAGGACATCATGCCGGCGGCCGGCATGGTCACCACCAAGGGATCGCCGCTCTTCGCGGGCCAGGTCTCGACCACCGACGCGGTGGTGTTCGAGCGGATGCGCGCGGGCGGCGCGGTCTTCGTCGGCCGCACCAACACGCCGGAGTTCGGGCTGGGCGGCCACACCTACAACACGGTGTACGGCGCCACCGGCAACGCGTTCGATCCGGCCCTGACGGCCGGCGGCAGCAGCGGCGGCGCCGGCTGCGCGGTGGCGCTGCACATGCTGCCGGTGGCCGACGGCTCCGACATGATGGGATCGCTGCGCACGCCCGCCGCCTTCAACAACGTCTACGGCCTGCGCACCTCGTTCGGCTGCGTGCCGCACGGGCCGACCGAAGAGGCCTTCTTCCAGCAGTTCAGCGTGGCTGGGCCGATGGCCCGCAACATCCCCGACCTGGCGCTGCTGCTGTCGGTGCAGGCGGGTTTCGACGCCCGGCTGCCGCTCACCCGCCGGCAGGACGACCCCGCCCGCTTCACCGCACCGCTGGCGCGCGATTTCGGCGGCAGCCGCATCGGCTGGCTGGGCGACCTGGGCGGCCACCTGGCGACAGAGCCCGGCGTGCTGGAGGTCTGCACCCGCGCGCTGGCGCACTTCGAGACCCTCGGCTGCCGGGTGGAGGCGGTGACGCCCGCATTCGACTTCGAGCGCATGTGGCGCGCCTGGATCGACCTGCGCAGCTTCAACGTGGCGGGCGCCAACGCGGCGCTCTACCAGGACCCGGCCCGGCGCGCGCTGCTCAAGCCCGAGGCGGTCTGGGAGATCGCGCGCGGCCTGGCCCTTTCCGGTCCCGACGTCTACCGCGCCGCGGCGGACCGCTCGGCTTGGTACCAGGTGCTGCGGCAACTGTTCGAGACCTACGACTACCTGGTGCTGCCCGGCGCGCAGGTGTTCCCGTTCGACGCCGCGCTCGACTGGCCGCACGCCGTCGGCGGCCAGGCGATGGACACCTACCACCGCTGGATGGAGGTGGTGGTGCCGGCCACCCTGGCCGGGCTGCCCGCCCTGTGCGCGCCGGCCGGCTTCGGCCCCGCCGGCCAGCCGATGGGCCTGCAGATCCTGGGGCCCGCGCAGTCGGACTTCGCGCTGCTGCAGATCGGCCATGCCTACGACCAGGCCGCCGGCCATGCGCGCGTGCGCAGCCCGCTGCTCGGCTGAGAGAACCGCTTTCCGTCTCGCCCTCGCCCCGCATCCCCTTCCAGGAGTTCCCATGACCCCCCTGCGCCGTTCCCGCTTCCTCTCCTGCCTGCTGGCCGGCTGCGCGCTGGCCGCGTCCGCCCTCCCGGCGGCGGCCCAGACGGCCGCGTTTCCCGAGCGGCCGGTCAAGCTGCTGATCCCGTTCGCGGCCGGCGGCGCGACCGACGTGCTGGGCCGGGTGCTGGCGGTCGCCCTGGGCGAGAAGCTGGGCCAGCCGGTGGTGGTCGAGAACAAGCCCGGCGCCAGCACCATGCTGGCCGCGGGCCTGGTCGCCAAGGCGCCGCCCGACGGCTACACCCTGCTGCTGGGCGCCAGCACCACGCTCACGCTGAACCCGGCGATCCGCGAGCAGATCAGCTACGACCCGGTCCGCAGCTTCACGCCGCTGGGCCTGGTGGCCGACATGCCGCTGCTGCTGGTCGCCACGCCCACCGGGCCCGGCACGCTGCAGGAGCTGGTCGCGCAGTCGAAGGCCGAGCCCGACCGCTTCTCCTACGGCTCGTTCGGCACCGGCTCGTCGGTGCATTTCGGTGCCGAGATGCTCAAGACCGCCACCGGCGCGAAGATGGTCCACATCCCGTTCAACGGCAGCGCGCCCAGCCTCAATGCGCTGATGGGCGCGCAGGTGCAGGTGGCGGTGGATACGGTGGTCGCCTCCACCCCGCTGATCAAGGCCGGCCGGATCAAGCCGCTGGCGGTGCTGTCGGCCCAGCGCCTGCCGCTGCTGCCGCAGGTGCCCACCGTGGCCGAGAGCGGCTACCCCGGCTTCGACATGGGCACCTGGTTCGCCCTCCTGGCGCCCGCCGGCCTGCCGCCGCAGACCCGCAAGACGCTGGAGAAGGCGCTCGCCGACGTGTCGGCCCAGCCCGCGATCCAGCAAAAGATGAAGGACCTGGGCCTGGTGCCCACGCCCGGCGACGGCGCCGCCCTGACCGCCCGGATCGAGAAGGAACTGCCGCAGATGCGCGCCGTGGCCGCCCGCGCCGGCATCAAGCCCGACTGACGGACGGTGCCGAGGCAGCGGCGGCGGTGGCGCCCGCCGTATGCGCCTCCAGCAGGCACTCCCGGAACGCCTGCGCCGCCCGCGGCGGCTGCGGCGAGCGGCGCAGCATGCCGACGAAGCGGCACTGGTAGTGCAGCCGGGCGGGCGCCACCGCCTGCATCCGGCCGGAGCGCTCGAAGGCCTCGGCATAGTGGTCGGGCAAAAAACCCAGGTAGCGGCCCGACAGGATCAGCGTGGCGATCGATTCCTGGTCGAAGCCGGTGGCCTTACGCGGCAGCCGGGCGCCGTGGCTCAGCTCCATGTTGGGCGAGTGGTAGCCCAGCCCGGCGAAGCCCCAGGCGCGCAGGCCGTCCCAGTCCAGCCCGGCATGGTGGGCGCCGAACAGCGGATGGCCCGCGCCGCAGTAAAGCAGCATCGATTCGGTGAACAGGTCGTCGTAGACCAGGCTTTGCGAGGGCCGGTGCGCCGGGATGATGCCGACCTGGAAGCTGCCGTCGATCAGTCCGCGCTCGATCGCGTTGATCGAGGCCACGTGCATCTGCAGCGCCACCCCGGGCGCCCGGTCGGCGAAGCGCGCTATCGCCTCGCCGATGCGGGCCTGCGGGTTGCTGGCGGTCTTGTCGAACACCGCCACCGCCAGCTGGCCGCCCATGCGCCGGTGGATGTCGTCGATGCCGCCGCGGAACGCATCGACCGCCGACAGCAGCCGCTCGGTCTCCTCGTACACCCGCTGGCCCTCGGCCGTCAGCGCGAAGCCCGCCCGGCCGCGGCGGCAGAGCAGCAGGCCCAGCCGCGTCTCCAGGTCCTTGACGTGCCGGCTGACGGTGGAGGTGCCGATGTTCAGCTCCAGTTCGGCCGCGGCCATGCCGCCGCAGTCGGCCACCGCCTTGAAGACCCGCAGCAGGCGCAGGTCCATGTCGCTGAGCTGGCCCAGCACGGCGCGCGCCTTGGTCGGTGTGTTTGCTTGCATGGAACGTCAAGTGAACATTGATATTGCGCCATTTTCACAAGCAAGCAGGCGGCGAACAATAGCGCTGCCTTTTCCCTCCTCCACCCGCAGGACCCGCCATGACCGCCATCGCCCCGCCCGCCCACGAACCGCAGACCGCGCCGGTGCGCACCGACGCCGCCTGGCTCGACGCCCACTGGATGCCGTTCACCGGCAACCGCAACTTCAAGGCCGATCCGCGGATGGTCGTGGCGGCGCAGGGCGCCTACTTCACCGACCACGAAGGCCGCAAGATCTTCGACGGCCTGTCGGGCCTCTGGTGCACCGGCCTGGGCCACGGCCGGCCCGAGATCACCGAGGCGGTCAGCCGCCAGATCCACACGCTGGACTACGCGCCCGCCTTCCAGCACGGCCACCCCGGCTCCTTCGCGCTGGCCAACAGGCTCAAGGAACTGACGCCCGCGGGCCTGGACTACGTGTTCTTCACCGGCTCGGGCTCGGAAGCCGCCGACACCTCGCTGAAGATGGCACGCGCCTACTGGCGCGCCAAGGGCCAGGCCGGCAAGACCCGGCTGATCGGCCGCGAGAAGGGCTACCACGGTGTCAACTTCGGCGGCATCTCGGTCGGCGGCATGGTGGGCAACCGCAAGCATTTCGGCCAGGGCATCGAGGCCGACCACCTGCCCCACACCCAGCTGCCCGGCAACGCCTTCAGCCGCGGCCAGCCCGCCACCGGCGCGGAGCTGGCCGACCGGCTGCTCGACATGGTCGCGCTGCACGACGCCAGCAACATCGCGGCGGTGATCGTCGAGCCCTTCTCGGGCTCGGCCGGCGTGGTGATCCCGCCGGTGGGCTACCTGCAGCGGCTGCGCGAGATCTGCACCGCGCACAACATCCTGCTGATCTTCGACGAAGTGATCAGCGGCTTCGGGCGCTCCGGCGCGATGACCGGCGCCGACGCCTTCGGCGTGGTGCCCGACATCCTCAACTGCGCCAAGCAGATCACCAACGGCACCCAGCCGCTGGGCGCGGTGATCGCCAGCAAGGAGATCTACGACACCTTCATGGCCGCGGGCGGGCCGGAGTACATGCTGGAGTTCCCGCACGGCTACACCTACTCGGCCCACCCGGTGGCCTGCGCCGCCGGCCTGGCCGCGCTCGACGTGCTGGAGAAGGAAGACATGATCGGCCGGGTGCGCACCCTGGCGCCGTACTTCGAGAACGCGGTGCACGGCCTGAAGGGCGCGAAACACGTCGTCGACATCCGCAACTACGGCCTGGCCGCCGGCTTCACCATCGCCGCCCTTCCCGGCGAGCCGGCCCGCCGGCCCTACGAGGTGGCGATGGCGTGCTGGAAGAAGGGCTTCTACGTGCGCTACGGCGGCGACACGATTCAGCTGGCGCCGCCCTTCATCTCCGAGAAGGCCGAGATCGACCGGCTGGTGAGCGCGCTGGGCGACGCCCTGCAGGAAACGAACTAGAAAGTACGCGAGAACCTGCTGCGCATCCCGATTGCGCAGCTGCGGTCCTCACCGCACCGAAGTACGGCTCCGGTCCTCGCTGCACACGCAGGCTTGCCCGCTACCGTTCCTTCGCACTTTCCGAGCCGCGAGCGGCGCCAGCTTCTCACCGCACCGGCTGCGGCTTCTCGGGCTCGTCGGCCCCGAAGATCTTGCGGATCGTCTCGCCGACCCGCGCGCCGATCGCGGTGCCCAGGCCCGGCGCCACCGCGGTGCCGACGGCCGCGCCGGCCAGCGCGGCGGCCGAGAGCGACAGCGTCGGGTCGTCCATCGTGCCGCCGAACTGCAGCGGCAGGCCCACCACGCCGTCGACGATGTCGATCGCCACGTCACCCTTGATGCGCCGGTTCTGCAGCGTCGCCTCGCCGGTGGCGGTCAGCACGCCCGATTTCGCCTTCAGGTCGGTGTAGCGGACGATGATGCCGCCGGGGTCGCTCTGCGTCTCCACAGTGCCGGTGAGCTGGTCCAGTTTGGTGGTGCCGCCGCGGTGGGTGCCGGCGCTCTTCACCGCCGCCTCCAGGTCGAAGGTGAGCAGCGTGGCAGGCTGTAACGAGAAACGGGTGGTGGTGTGGGCCGAGCGCAGCAGCGCACCCGGGTCGGCGCCCTGGGCGCGCAGGTCGGTGTGGCCGGTGGCCTTGCCGGCGATGGGCGACTTGCGCTCGAAGGCGGCCATCAGGGGCACCAGGTCGACCTGCCGGAAGTCCAGCGTGCCGCGCACCTGGTAGCCGCCGTCCTTTTCCTGCAGGTCGAGCGTGGCCTGCTCGGTGCGGCCGCCGGCATGGATCTCGGCGACCCAGCGGTCTTCCCGGCCCTGGCGGGTCAGCAGCAGCCGGGTGTCGGTGGGCGCGCCGCTGCGCACCAGGGTGCCGCGGCGCGGCCGCCAGCCGGGGTCGAAATCGACATCGCCCTCGTACGCGAGCGCCTTGCCCTGGCGCGACACCCAGCGCACGTTGCGGAATTCGGCATGCTCCAGCGGGATGGCATCGGGCTGCAGCCGGCCGCCGCCGGCCTGGGCCATGTCCTGCTGCACCTTGAAGCCCGACATCGCCGGCTGCGGCAGCGAGGCGTCTTCCACCACCAGCCGGCCGAAGGCGATCCTGCCGCGCAGCAGCCGGCCGATTTTGGGTTCGGCCACGATGCGGCCGATGGTGAGCGGCGGCACGTCGGCCGCGTCCGGTGCGGCGCGCACGTCCTCCACCACCACCTGGGCGGTCGGCAGCAGTTGCCAGTGCAGCCTGCCGATGGTGACCGGCACGCCCACCGCGGCGCCGACCTTGGCCTCGGCCATGCGGGCGAGCTCGGCCTCGGACGGTATCCAGGCCGCGATGCCGAGGGCGACCGCGCCCAGCACGCCCACCCCGACGCCGAGGGCGATCCAGCCTTTGTTCCTGCGCTGCACGTGGGTGTCCATTCGAGTCTGTTGCGGCAGGCGACCTTACCCCCGCTTGTCTCTACACTGCCGGCAATTCACAACCGCTCACAACACCGACCGAGGAGACCCCCGTGGCCGAACCGTATTTCCCCCGCTGGCGCGAGACGACGCCCGCCGAAGGCGCCGTGGTGGCGCCCGACGAGCGCCTGCCCTGGCCCCAGACCGGCGCGATGGGCCTGCAGCACGTGGTGGCCATGTTCGGCTCGACCGTTCTGGCGCCGATCCTGATGGGCTTCGACCCCAACATCGCCATCCTGATGAGCGGCATCGGCACGCTGATCTTCTTCGTGCTGACCCGCGGCCGGGTGCCCAGCTACCTCGGCTCGAGCTTCGCCTTCATCGGCGTGGTGATCGCCGCCACCGCCTATGCGGGCAAGGGCCCCAACGCCAACCTGGCGGTGGCGCTCGGCGGCATCGTGGCCTGCGGCGCGGTATACGTGCTGATCGGCCTGCTGGTGCAGGTGGTGGGCACCGGCTGGATCGAGCGCTGCATGCCGCCGGTCGTGACCGGCGCGGTGGTGGCGGTGATCGGCCTCAACCTGGCCTCGATCCCGGTGAAGAACATGGCGCCGACCAACTTCGACAGCTGGATGCAGGCGCTCACTTTTCTCTGCGTCGGCCTGGTCGCGGTGCTGACCCGCGGCATGGTGCAGCGGCTCCTGATCCTGGTGGGCCTGGTCGTCGCCAGCCTGCTGTACGCGGTGCTGACCAACGGCCTGGGCCTGGGCACGCCGGTGAACCTGGCGGGCGTGGCCGCCGCGCCGTGGTTCGGCATTCCGTCGTTCACCGCGCCGGTGTTCAGCGGCCACGCGATGCTGCTGATCGCCCCGGTGGCGGTGATCCTGGTGGCCGAGAACCTGGGCCACCTGAAGGCGGTCAATGCGATGACCGGCCGCAACCTGGACCCGTACATCGGCCGCGCCTTCATCGGCGACGGCGTGGCCACGATGCTCTCGGGCGGCGTGGGCGGCACCGGCGTCACCACCTATGCCGAGAACATCGGCGTGATGGCCGCCACCCGCATCTACAGCACCGCGGTGTTCGTGGTGGCCGCTGCCATCGCCGTCGTGCTGGGCTTCAGCCCCAAGTTCGGCGCGGTGATCCAGGCGATCCCGCTGGCGGTGATGGGCGGGGTGAGCATCGTGGTGTTCGGCCTGATCGCGGTGGCGGGCGCCAAGATCTGGGTCGACAACCGGGTCGACTTCTCGCAGAACCGCAACCTGATCGTGGCCGCGATCACCCTGGTGCTGGGCACCGGCGACTTCACCCTGCGCTTCGGCGACTTCGCCCTCGGCGGCATCGGGACGGCGACCTTCGGCGCGCTGCTGTTGTGGGCGCTGCTGGGGCGCAGCGGACCGCGCGGCGCGTGAGGCGGCACGGCCGGCCCTCGCGGTGCGACAGGCCGGCCGCGGGACCGGCCTCGTTCCGGGATCGGAGTCGGATGGCGCCCACCGCGGTGCGCCGCACAACCCGCCACCGTTCCAGCCGCACAGCCGTCCGTTCTTCATCCTTTTGCTATTAATTAGATAGCTGGAAGCCGGCTCCACACGCCGGCCACAGCCCTCTTTCTTTCGAAATCCGGGCGCTAGGCATCGGCCCGCGCCAGCCAGGCCTGCACCGCCGCCGCGCTGCGGAATTCGTCCGCGGCCCGCGCCGGGATCGACGGATGCCGCTCGTTCCACAGCCGTGCCAGCGCACTGCCCGCGCCGATCTCCAGCACGCGCTGCACGCCGCGCTCGGCGATGCCGTCCATGCAGTCGGACCAGCGCACGGTGTGGTCGATCTGGGCGGCCAGGGCGTGGCGCAGGTCGGCCACGGCCACCCGCCGCGCACCGGCGAAGCCGCAGAACAAGGCGCCGCGCGGCGGCAGCATCGGCACATCGGCCAGCCGCTGCGCGAAACCGGCCGCCGCCGGTTGCATCCACCGGGTGTGCGAGGCCAGCGCCACGTTGAGCGGCGTGGCGTGCGCGCCCGCGGCCCGGGCGGCATCGGCCGCATCGGCCAGCGCCGGCCGCGGCCCGCCCAGCACCGCGGTCGCGGCACCGCTGCGGATCGCCACCGCCAGGCCGAAGCGGGCGCACAGCGCGTCCAGCGCCACGGCCGTCAAGCCCGAAACGCCCAGCAGCCCGGTCGGCGGCTGGGCCGCGGCACAACGGTCCATCGCCTCGGCACGCTGCGCGGCCAGTGCGAGGGCGGTGCCCGCATCGAACACGCCCGCCGCGGCGAAGGCCGGCAGCTCGCCGACGCTGTAGCCGGCGATGGCGGCCGGTGCCGGCAGGTGCGGCGCCAGCTGCGCCCAGGCGGCGAGCGCCAGGCCGGTCAGCAGCGGCTGGGCGAAGGCGTTGCGGCCGGCGAAGTCGGCATCGGCCAGCGACGCGCGCCAGCCGCCGGGCATGGCGAAGGCGGGGGCGGTGCCGGGATGGGCGGCCAGTGACTGGACGGCGGGGGCATCGTCGTCGAGCCACGGAAGCATGGCGGGCGACTGCAGGCCCTGGCCGGAGAAGAGAAGCGCGAATCCCATGAGGAGAGCTTACGGGGCTTGGGGTGAGGGTCGCTGGGGTGCGCACGCCCTCACCCTAGCCCTCTCCCCCGGTGGGGAGAGGGAAATATGCGGGTGTTCGAGTGCGGATGCGGGCCGCGCGGCGCCTCTTCGGTCTTGCTCCCTCTCCCCCTGGGAGAGGGCGGGGGTGAGGGCCGCGCCCGGTAGGTTCGAGGCGTGGTGCCTGATCGACGCGAGGCCCTCACCCTAGCCCTTTCCCAGAGGGAGAGGGGACAAGACCGGGCAGCGGCGGTCGTGACTCGATCATCCAGCAGGTCGGTCGGCCACGCCCGCACCCGACCGACCTGCTCGCACCTCTAGATTTCGTACTGCGCCCCCGGCGTGTCGTCCTGCAGCGCCCGCTCCACCACGCTGCGCGCCAGCGTCGGCGCGAAGGATTCGATGAACGAGTAGACGTACCCGCGCAGGTACGCCCCGCGCCGCACCGCCAGCTTGGTGAGGTTGATGCCGAACAGCAGGCCGGCGTCGCGGGCAGAGAGGCCGGTGTCGCGCTCGTCCTCGTAGGCGATCGAGGCGACGATGCCCACGCCCATGCCGAGGGCCACGTAGGTCTTGATCACGTCGGCGTCCATCGCCGACAGCACGATGTCGGGCACCAGGCCCTGCTGCGCGAAGGCGCCGTCGATGTGGGTGCGGCCGGTGAAGCCGTTGTCGTAGGTGATCAGCGGAAACTCGGCCAGACGGGCCAGGGTGAGCGGGCCCGCTTCCAGCGGATGGCCGCGCGGCACGACCACCGAATGGGTCCAGCGGTAGCAGGGCAACGCCAGCAGCAGGTCGTAACTGTCGAGCGCCTCGGTGGCGATGCCGACGTCGGCCTCGCCCGAGAGCAGCATCTCGGCCACCTGGCGCGGCGATCCCTGGTGCAGGTTGAGCCGCACGTCGGGAAACCGGGTGCGGAACTCGTGCACCGCCGTCGGCAGCGCGTAGCGGGCCTGCGAATGGGTGGCGGCGATCGAGAGCTGGCCCTGCTGCTGCGCGACGAACTCCTGGCTGGCGGTGCGCAGGTTGCGGCTGTCCTGCAGGATGCGCTCGATGATCGGCAGCACATGCGCGCCGGGCTCGGTCAGGCCGGTCAGGCGCTTGCCGGCCCGCACGAACAGCACGATGCCGAGCTCGTCCTCCAGCTCGCGGATCTGCCGGCTCACGCCGGGCTGCGAGGTGTGCAGCGCCTGCGCCACCTCGGTGAGGTTGAAGCCGCATCGCACGGTCTCGCGCACGGAGCGCAGTTGCTGGAAATTCATGGAAGGGGAAGCGGGGATCGTCCGGCGACAAATATGCGGAAAACGATTATTCAAGCCCGCACTTATTCTTCCAACAAATAAATTGCTGTTTCTTTATAGGCAAAGTGTCTGAATGACCGTATCAGGGCGGTGGCTAGCGCGCGGAAACCATTACCGTAAAGCCGTCTGCCCGCGATGTCTTCGTGAACCGCACCGGCAGGAACCGCTCGATCACATCGAAGTTCGTAGTCGCATGCGGCGTCAGCGCGGTGCAGGTGAAGGTCGCCGCTCCCCCGCGCTGATGCACTGCCAAAGCCAAGGGCAGTGCCCACTGGTCGGCCAGGTGAGGGCCCAGCGCGGCGGCGCTCGCCCGGTGCTCTCGCACCTGACGCACGACTTCTTGCGCCACTTGCTCGGCACTGACACCCTTTTCGCCGAAGGCGGTAAAGACCTCGGTGAGGTGCTCGTAGGGCAGCGTGACCAACATCGCGTTGCCGGGGCCTTCGTTCTGTCGGGCCGGCGTCTGGCGCAACTGGTCGGCGTTCCAGCCCAGGCTGGCACCCACCTGCTGCAGTTCGCGACGCGCGATAGAGCGCGCAAGTGCCGGCGCGAAGCATTCGGCATAGCCCTCCCCATCGGCACCCCGATCGGTCAGATCGAATGGCTCGAGCCGATCCTGCGCCGGCAGGATCGTGGCTTCGATCTCGCCGCCGCCGGCCGGGTAGAACCCCAGACGACGAAGCCGAAGCTCCACCTCCGCGCCGAGCTTGCGCAGCAGCGGCGCATAGCTACGCTCCAAGAAATGAAACGGCGGCGCCATGGGGTTGTGCGTTCCACCCCCGAGCTTCAGCCGGCTCGGCCCGTCTGCCATCAGCAAAGCGGGCCACAAGGTCTGCAGGACGAGCGTGCAGCTTCCCGCCGTGCCGACGTTGAAGGCGTAGTCACCCGCGCGCACCGCGCCCGGCGTGAAGTGCAGCGACTGCGAGTTCAAGGCGGCGCCGTGTACTTCGGCGCCGGAAACCTCGGTCGCAGCGTTGACGCAGGTCAGGTGCTGGCGCATCAGGCCCGGCTTGGCGCGGCCCGCGCGAATCCTGCGCAGCGCGAAAGGCTGGCCCGTGCACATGGACAGGGCCAGCGAGGTGCGCAGGATTTGTCCTCCGCCCTCGCCGACGGAGCCATCGATTTCAATCATGTTCTTCTCTGCTGTGTGGGGCGCGGGAGTCGAAGTGCAACACCGCATCGTGCAGGTACCGGTCGAGCGGCTGCCGTTGCGCCTTCGGCTCTTGGTCGGGCATATGGCCCGAGGCATCTGCCAGTTCCGCTTCGATGAAGTCGTGTATGCCAACCCATCGAGGGCTGGTCGCAGACTCGCCGGCCCGCATCTTGACCTCCAGCAACGCGTTGACTTCCGCCAACACCGTGCCATCCCTCAATATGCGGCCTGCAAGCTCGGCGAACCGCATCGGAGGCATGCCCCACCCCTCGCGAATCCAGCGGGCTGCCAGCAAGGGCCGCAACACGTAGAGATATTTCTTGAACCGGACCACGTCGCCATAGAGATGCTCCCGCAGGTTCTTCCTGGCCATCGACACGTAGTGGTGGTAGCACCGCACCGGCGAGAAACCGTCTTGGGCCAACGCGCGAAGACGCGAGGTCCAGTCTGCTTCCTGCTGGTAGACGATGGGCGAGCGCAGCCACTCCAGCAGCGTCGGATTGGATTCCCGCAGCAACTGGAGCGTCTTGCGCAGGTCCCAGCCGCTGATGTCGAGTTCCCCGCTGATGGGCTGTTCGATGACATCGCGGCCAGCCTCCACGGTCAGGTACCAGGGCAGCCGGTTGACGTAGACGAAACGGACGTCGTAGTCGCTGTCCGGCGATGCGAATCCCCAGCCACGGCTGCCCGACTCGCAGGCGAACAATACCTTCACCTCGTATCTGCGCTCCAGCACGGCCAGGTTCTCCATGACGGTCGCCCGCATCGCGTCGGACACAGGATGCGCACTCAACACGGTTTCTTCTTTCATCAGCTTTTTCCCTCTTTCCTACGCAGGCGCCGAGGGCCTAAGGGCCCACCCGCTCATCCCTTCACGCACACCACCTGTTTCAAGGTGTGGACCACTTCCACGAGGTCTTTCTGCGCAGCCATCACCGCATCGATGTCCTTGTAGGCCATCGGAATTTCGTCGACGACATCCGCATCCTTGCGGCACTCGACGCCTTCGGTCGCCTTGGCGTGATCCTCGACCGTGAACATCTTCTTGGCTTTGGTACGGCTCATCACGCGACCCGCGCCATGGCTGCAGCTCTCGAAACTCTCCGGGTTGCCTAGTCCCCGGACGATGTAGCTGCGCGCCCCCATGCTGCCCGGGATGATGCCCATCTCGCCGCGCCTGGCGCTCACAGCGCCCTTGCGGGTGACGAACACATCCTCACCGAAATGGCGCTCCTGCTGCACATAGTTGTGATGGCAGTTCACCGCCTCGACATGGGCATCGAAGGGCTTGGCGATGACCGAGCGCACGGTGGCGATCAGGTTGGCCATCAACACTTCCCGGTTTTTCATCGCAAACTTCTGCGCCCAGGCCACGCTACGTACGTAATCACCGAAGTACTGGGCGCCCTCCTCGAAGTAGGCGAGGTCCTTGTCCGGCAGGTTGCGCATGTTGCGCTCGGCATCCTTCTTGGCCAGTTCGATGAAGTGCGTGCCGATGGCGTTGCCCACGCCGCGGGAGCCCGAGTGCAGCATGAGCCACACGAATCCGGCCTCGTCGAGGCACACCTCGATGAAGTGGTTGCCCGTGCCCAGCGTTCCCAGGTGTTTGCGGTTGTTGGTGTTCTTCAGGCGCGGATGCCGTGCGCACAGCGCGTCGAACTCGTCGGCCAACGTGGCCCACACCTGGTCAACCGTCTCCGGCGGGTTTTCCCAGCTGCCCGGGTCGCGGCCACGGTGCTTGGGTGCCGAGCCATGCGGGACGGCCTTCTCGATGGCAGAGCGCAGCGGGCCCAGGCTGTCGGGCAAGTCCTCGGCGCGCAGCGTCGTCCTCGCGGCCATCATGCCGCAGCCGATATCCACGCCCACGGCCGCCGGGATGATCGCCTTCAGCGTAGGGATCACCGAGCCGACCGTCGCACCGATTCCCAGGTGCACGTCGGGCATGGCCGCGATGTGCTTGAAGACGATGGGCAGGCGCGCCGCGTTGGCGAACTGCTGACGTGCTTCTGCCTCGACAGGGACGCCCCTGGTCCACATCTTCACCGGCACGCCGCCGGCGACTTCTTCGAGGTTGTAGTTATGCTCGTTCATGTTTTTCTCTCCACAAAAAAGAGTGCGGTGACAAGGAGCGATGGAATCTTCACTCCGCCATCCATTGCTGGACCGGGACTTGAACCCGGGCACCTCGGGGTCGCCCCCGAGGCACGCAGCCTCTGCCGCGTGCGTCTACCTGTAATTCCATCGGCATTCACCGCCAAAAAAGTGATGCCCTGCTGCGACGAGGATCGGCGAAACATCGTGCTCTACCGCTGAGCTACGGTCCCGCTCGCGCAGGACTGGCGGGAATCGAACCCGCGACCACGAGATTAAAAGTCTGTAGTTCCACCTGCATTCACAGCAAGGCATCTCAAAAAAACGCGACAAGGGACGGCAAGACACTGCCATGCCGGTTTCCCGGTTGGGGATTCGAACCCCCGGCGTTCCAGATGTAGTCCTGCCAGCATTCGCGCAAAACCGATTTCCCCGCGTGGCGACGAACAGGCGACGAGACATGTTTCTATGGAGTCCCACCGGCATTCGCCACGCGACGTCAGACGTTGCGTCGTGAGGTTGGTGTCCCAGGCGACAAAAGTTGCAAGAGCGGCCTACGGGTTTACCGTTGCGGGCTTGCAGGCCCGCGCGGCCAAAGGTGCTGTACTCCTGCAGGCATTCGCCTGGCACACCGTCCAATTCGAGGTATCGCAGGCTTACTGAACCGCCAGCGAAACCTTCTCTATCTCCCCGACCCAGTGATCGGCGTCCATCTTTCCGGAGGCGAAGTTCGCCAACATGGTGAACACCGCATCCGAGAAGCCGCCGACATTCATGATGTCGTGCCGCTCTGCCGCCTGCGTGGTCGCCGTCGGTTGGATGTCGATGCAAACCAGCCGCGCATTCGGGTTGCGCTGCTTCAGCGCCTCCCACTCACGCAGGGTCTGCGTCGCGCCGCGCCGATTAGCGTCGAGCCAGGACTCGTTGTCCGAGACCAGGATCACCAGGTCCACCTCAGCACGCTGCCGATTCAGCAGAGCCAGCGGCGCGCTGCAGTTGGTACCGCCGCCACCGATCTTCGCCAACGCCTGCGCATTGGTCATCACCGAGTCGCGGGCGTTCAACGACAGCTTCACCACCTCCTGCTCGAACGGCAGCACAGAGGCCTGCGGGTTCTTGCGCAGCACCGCGGCGGCCACCAGGGCAGCCACGTCGATGCAGCGCACGCTGGACGTTGCCGAACCGCGATAGCCGGTCACCGACGAGCCCATCGAGCCCGATACGTCGGGGCACACCACGACACGACCGGCCAGGGCGGGCACGTTGGCCAGCGACAGCTCCATCGCCGACTGCAGTGCGTCCCGAACCTGAAAGGGCACCGCCTCTCCGGCCGCGACGTAGGCAGACAGCAGTTGGTACGGCAGCACCCGGGCCCGGGCCACGGCCTGCTCGTCGCTCAGCTTGGCGGCGACCGCATCGGCCATGCCGGGCAGATCGAAAACGCCATGCCGAGCAAAAGTGTTCAGGTTCTGGCGCACCATCTGCCACGACCCGGCACGGGCGATCTGGGCCCACTGGCTGGCGTTCAGCGCCAGCGCGGTCAGCATTTGGAACGGAACATCGGGCAGGTCGGTGGCCACACCCTCGGCGCATTCGCGTTTGAACCGCTCGAATGCCTGAGTGATGGGCGGCAAGGCCGCCTCGTCGACCGGCTTGCCGATCAACCATGCGAACCATGCCGCACGCCAGGCTTCCGCCGGCTTGGGGTGGACCATCTTGACCACGTCGGCCAGCGAAGGCGTATTGCCCACGGCTGCGTTCAGCAGTTGCTTCTCGGTGGCCGTCAGCAGCCAGTGCTGCACCAGCTTCTTGGGACGAGATCCGAGCGATTTGCGCCCCGTGGAGCCGCTGCGCAGGATCTGCACGAAGTTGCGCAGCATCTTGCCGCTGTCGACCACGCGAGAGAACACCTGGCTCAGCAGGGCTACGTCGCGCACGGCAAGACTGGCTGCCAGCAGAGCGGGCATGTCTTTCATGTAGCCGTGCTGGCGACCGTAGATCGCGGCCTTGGCAACGAATGCCGGGTCGAGCTGCTGGGTCAGGGCTATCACCAGGTCGAGCTGATCATCGGCGCTGGCATAGAAGGTATGGCTCAAGCAGCCGGTTGCCGCAAGTTGCGCCAGCTGGTGCCTGGCGCTGAAAGCGTAGGCCGGAGCATGCTGGGCATTGCGCGCCGTGGCGGCGGGCAGAAAGGCGCCTTTGACCGTCTGGAATAGATGCGTATTGACCATGAGACTCTCCTGCTTGCTTCCGTAATATTGGGTAGTGACTCCTTTCATCGCAACGTATGTGCCAGGCTTGATCTATCGCATCCCCTTCCCTCGTAACCATTTGATCTATATATCAAACATCTTCGTATAGAATTTTTTGCGGCCGTTAACAGCCCGTATATTTCGGTTAAAACTAGAATATTCGCTAGTTTATTAGCGCTTTTGATATGCCTAAAAAGAACGTCGTCATTGGATTCATGGGGACCCAGTTGGACGCGGGACAAGGTGCGGGCCGCTGGGAGAAGTGGCGGCCGACGATTTCGCTCGTGCAGCAGGAAGACACGATCATCGACCGGCTCGAGCTTTTCTACGCCACCAAGCACGAGGCGCTGGCGCGGTTCCTGGCACGCGATATCGCTACCGTGTCGCCAGACACCGTCGTGAACCTGGTGCGCATGGACGTGGCGGACCCTTGGGACTTCGGCGACATGTATGCGGCCCTCTACGACTGGGCGCGCAGCTACCGCTTCGATCCGGCCCACGAGCAGTACCGGGCCCATATCACCACCGGCACGCACGTCGCCCAGATCTGCATGTTTCTGATGGTCGAGTCGCGCTTCATCCCCGGCGTGTTACTGCAGACAGCACCGCCCTGGAAACAGCAGCGGGACAACCCGGGGAGCTACTTGCTGATCGACCTGGACCTCTCGCGCTACGACGTACTGGCCCAGCGCTTCGGCCAAGCCCACACCGAAGCGCTGGAGTTCCTGAAGAGCGGCATCCCGACCCGCAACGCGCGCTTCAACGCCCTGATCGAAGAGATCGAGCGGGTCGCGGTGCGCTCGCAGGCGCCCATCCTGCTAACCGGCCCCACGGGCGCGGGCAAGTCGCATCTGGCGCGGCGTATGTTCGAGCTCAAGAAATCGCGCCACCAGGTCCAAGGCGACTTCGTCGAAGTGAATTGCGCAACGCTGCGCGGTGACGGTGCCGCTTCCACGCTGTTCGGCCACAAGAAAGGCGCGTTCACCGGCGCGGCGGCAGACCGGGCAGGGTTGCTGCGGATGGCGCACAAGGGTGTTCTCTTTCTCGACGAGATCGGCGAACTGGGCGTCGACGAGCAAGCCATGCTATTGAAGGCGGTCGAAGAAAAACGCTTCTTTCCCATGGGGAGCGATCGGGAGGTCAGCAGCGACTTTCAACTCGTCGCGGGGACCAACCGCGACCTGCGCATCGACGTCGCGCAGGGGCGGTTCCGGGAAGACCTTTTCGCGCGTATCAACCTCTGGTCCTACACCTTGCCCGGCCTCGCGCAGCGGCCCGAGGACATCGAGCCCAACGTCGACCACCTGCTGGCCCGCTACGGGGCAGAGTCGGGCCGGGCGGTGCGGTTCAACGCGGAGGCCAGTGCCAAATACCTGCAGTTCGCCAAGTCCAGCGACGCGCTCTGGAGCGGAAACTTTCGTGACCTGATGGCCAGCGTGACGCGAATGGCCACGCTTGCCGATGGCGGACGCATATCGACCAGCCTGGTGGACGCCGAGATCCAGCGACTGCGATGGCTATGGCAGCCTGCGGGCGAGTCTGCGCAGTCTGACGTTCGGCTCGATGATCTGCTGCCTGACGGGGCGGAAGGCGAACTGGATCTTTTTGATCGCCTCCAGCTCGAAGCCGTCGTGCGTGTGTGCCGGCAAGCGCACTCCTTGTCCGACGGTGGACGCAGGCTGTTCGATCGATCGCGAACTCAGCGCACCGTCGTCAACGACGCGGACAGGTTGCGCAAGTACCTGTCCAAGTTCGGACTGACGTGGGAAAAGCTGCATCGGTAGGAATGAAGCGGTTGGCCCAAGGACACGACAAAGAAAACTTCCTGCGCAGGCCCGCCTGCGAATGTGCCATTGCGGAAATGGTCCACTGCCGCCACAGGTCTTCTGCGCAAACCGCATGAACTTATGCGATGGTCGCGGCCTGCCGTTCCGGGCATGCGGCACCATTGGGCCTCCCGGCACGCTTCGTGCACGGCCAGGCGCTCGGCGCCCTGGCGCCATCCCCTCATCGCAAGGACTTCCATGAACCGCAAGTTGTTGGCCGCCGCACTCGTCGCCGCATCCCTCCTGACCCTGCCGCTGGCCCATGCCGAGACGGTGCGCTGGTCGCGCTCCAGCGATGCGGCCACGCTCGACCCGCATTCGGTCAACACCGGCACCAACATCAACATCTCGCACCAGATCTACGAGCCGCTGGTGCTGCGCGACATCAAGGGCAAGCTGATCCCGGCGCTGGCCACCAGCTGGAAGCTCACCTCCGATCCGACGGTGTGGGAGTTCAAGATCCGCCCCGGCGTCAAGTTCCACGACGGCAGCACGTTGCTGGCCGACGACGTGGTGTTCTCGCTGGACCGGGCCCGCGCGCCGTCGTCGGGCATGAAGGCGCTGCTGGCCTCGGTCGCCGAAGTCAAGAAGGTCGATGCGCTGACGGTGCAGGTCAAGACCAAGGGCCCCAACCTGATCTTCCCGGACAACCTGGTCAACATCTTCATCGTCAACGCCGCCTGGGCCAAGGCCAACAAGTCCGAGGTGCCGCAGGACGAGAAGAGCAAGGAAGAGAACTACTTCAGCCGCAACGAGAACGGCACCGGCCCCTTCACCCTGGCCTCGCGCGAGCAGGACAGCCGCACCGTCTTCAAGCAGTTCCCGCAGTACTGGGGCAAGGGCGAGGCGGCCATGCAGATCACCGAGCTGGTGCTGGTGCCGATCAAGTCGCCCGCCACCCGCGTGGCCGCGCTGCTCTCGGGCGAGATCGACCTGCTGCAGGACGTGCCGGTGCAGGACATCGCCCGCCTGAAGGCCGACGGCAAGCTGCGGGTCAACGAAGGCCCCGAGAACCGCACCATCTTCCTGGGCCTGAACGTCGGCGCCGATCCGCTGAAGTACTCGGACGTGAAGGACAAGAACCCGCTCTCCGACCCCAAGGTGCGCGAGGCGCTCAGCCTGGCGATCGACCGCGACGCGATCCAGAAGACGGTGATGCGCGGCCTCTCGATCCCCACCGGCATCATCGCGCCGCCCTTCGTGCACGGCTACGAGAAGGCGTTCGACACCTACCCCAAGGCCAATGCGGCGCAGGCCAAGAAGCTGCTGGCCGAGGCCGGCTACCCCAACGGCTTCGGCATCACGCTGCACTGCCCGAACGACCGCTACGTGAACGACGAGGCGATCTGCACCGCGCTCTCAGGCTTCTTCGCCCGCGCCGGCGTGAAGGCCACCGTCAACGCCCGGCCGATCGCGATCCACAGCGCGGCCATCAACGCCGCCGACTCCGACTTCTACCTGTTCGGCTGGGGCGTGCCCACCTTCGATTCGGCCTACGTCTTCGACTACCTGGTGCACACCCGCGGCAAGGACGGCCGGGGCCCGACCAACGCCACCCGCTACAGCAACCCGGCGCTCGACGCGAAGATCGTCTCGCTCTCGTCGGAGAGCGACAAGGCCAAGCGCGACGCCAACATCCACGACATCTGGACCACGGTGCAGAAGGAGCGGATCTACATCCCGCTGCACCACCAGGTGCTCGACTACGCGATGGTCCGCAAGCTCGACATCCCGGTCGATCCGATGAACTACATCTTCTTCAAGAACGCCAAGGTCGCGGCCAAGTAAACGCGGCATCCCCGCTCTCAGGAAAGGCGCCGCATGCTGGCCCATCTGCTGCGCCGCCTCGGCCAGTCGGCACTCGTGCTGCTGGCCGTGTCGCTGGTGTCCTTCATGGTGTTTCGCCACATCGGCGACCCCACCGTCAGCCTGCTGGGCGACGACGCGAGCCTGGAGGAGCGCCAGGCGCTCACCCGCTCGCTCGGCTTCGACCAGCCGGTGCCGGTGCAGTACCTGCGCTACCTGGGCCATGCGCTGCAGGGCGACCTGGGCATCAGCTACCGGCTGAAGCGCCCGGTGCTCGAGGTGATCGCCGAGCGCCTGCCCGCCACGCTGGAGCTGGCCCTGGTGGCCGCGGTGCTGGCGGTGGTGGGCGGCGTGGCGCTGGGCGTCTACACCGCGATCCGGCGCGAGGGGCTCGTCAGCCGCGCGGTGATGGCGGTCTCGCTGGTGGGCGTGTCGCTGCCCACCTTCCTGGTCGGCATCGGGCTGATCTACCTCTTCGCGGTCGAGTTGCGCTGGCTGCCCTCCTTCGGGCGCGGCGAGACGGTGGCCCTCGGCGCCTGGAACACCGGCTTCCTCACCGCCTCGGGCTGGGCATCGCTGCTGCTGCCGGCCTTCACCCTGGGTTTCTACAAGCTGACGCTGATCATGCGGCTGGTGCGCGCCGAGATGCTGGAGGTGCTGCGCGCCGACTACATCCGCTTCGCCCGTGCCCGCGGACTGCCCGAGCGGCGCATCCACTACGGCCACGCGCTGCGCAACACGCTTATCCCCGTGGTCACCATCACCGGGCTGCAGATCGGCTCGCTGATCGCCTTCGCCATCGTGACCGAGACGGTGTTCCAGTGGCCGGGCGTCGGCCTGCTGTTCATCACCTCGATCCAGGGCGTGGACGTGCCGGTGATCGCCGCCTACCTGCTGATGATCGCGGTGCTGTACGTCTGCATCAATCTGCTGGTCGACGTGGTCTACCTGCTGGTCGATCCGCGGCTGCGCAAGCGGGCATGAGCCGGCAGCGCCTTTTCTCGTTCTTCAAGCCGAATATGCCGGTAGCCGGCGCCGCACGCCGGCCACCAGCTATTGATTCGATAGCAAAGCGGTTCCCATGACGCCACCCTCTTCCCCCGCCACCGCCGATGCCGCGCCCGCCGGCCGCCGCCGCTGGCGCAGTGCCGATTCGCCGGTGCTGCGCGCCTTCGCCCGCTCGCGCACGGTGCAGTTCGCCACCACGGTCGTGGTGCTGCTGCTGCTGGCGGCCGTGCTGTCGCCCTGGCTGGCACGGCAGAACCCGTTCGATCCGTCGCAGCTGGACCTGCTCGATGCCTTCACCCGGCCGTGGGAGGCTGCCGGCTCCGGCGTGTTCTACCCGCTGGGCACCGACGACCAGGGCCGCGACCTGTTCTCGGCCATCCTCTACGGGCTGCGGGTGTCGCTGCTGGTGGGCGTGGCCTCGGTCGCGCTGTCGCTGGCCATCGGCGTGCCGCTGGGGCTGCTGGCCGGCTATGTCGGCGGCTGGTTCGACACGCTGGTGATGCGCATCGCCGACGTGCAGCTGACCTTCCCGGTGCTGCTGGTGGCGCTGCTGATCTTCGGCATCGCGCGCGGCGTGCTGCCGGCCGGCTACCGCGACGACATGGCGCTGTACGTGATCGTCGGCGCCATCGGCCTCTCGGACTGGGTGCAGTACGCGCGCACGGTGCGCGGCGCGGTGCTGGTCGAGAAGCACAAGGACTACGTGCTGGCCGCGCAGGTGATCGGCCGCTCGCGCACCGGCATCCTGGTGCGGCACATCCTGCCCAACCTGCTGGCGCCGGTGATGGTGATCGCCACCATCAGCTTCGCGCTGGCCATCGTCGCGGAATCGACCCTGTCGTACCTGGGCGTGGGCCTGCCGCCCACCCAGCCCTCCTTGGGCACGCTGATCCGCATCGGCCAGGGCTTCCTGTTCTCGGGCGAGTGGTGGATTTTGCTGTTCCCCGCGCTGGTGCTGCTGGCGCTGGCCTTGTCCGTGAACCTGGTCGGCGACTGGCTGCGCGACGCTCTCAATCCGAAATTGCAATGAACCCCCAGGCTTCGCACTGCGTGTCTTCGCCACCCCCCTTGCAGGGGGCAACACCAGCGGCCCGGCAAAGCCGGCTCCGCGGTGTTCCTGAGAAAGAAAGCCCCTCCGCATGACGGTGCACGATTCCATTCCGACCCTGCGCGTCCGCGACCTGGGCGTGGCCTTCGACACTTACCGCGGCACGGTGCAGGTGCTGAGCGGCGTGTCCTTCGACATCGCGCCGGGCGAGATCCTGGGCGTGGTGGGCGAATCGGGCGCGGGCAAGTCGATGACCGGCAACGCGGTGATGGGCCTGATGGACCCGCCCGGGCGCATCAGCGCCGGCACGGTGGAGCTGCGCGGCGAGCGCATCGACACCCTGCGCGGCGAGGACATGCGCCGCATCCGCGGCCGACACATCGGCATGGTGTTCCAGGACCCGCTGACCAGCCTGAACCCGGTCTACACCATCGGCCGGCACCTGGTCGAGACGATCCGGTTCCATCTGCCGATGACCGAATCGCAGGCCCGCACCCGCGCGCTGGAGCTGCTGGCCGATGTCGAGATCCCCGACCCGGCCGCGCGGCTGGGCCAGTACCCGCACCAGTTCTCGGGCGGCATGCGCCAGCGGGTGGCCATCGCCCTGGCGCTGTGCGCCGAGCCCGAGCTGCTGATCGCCGACGAACCCACCACCGCGCTCGACGTGTCGGTGCAGGCCCAGGTGATCCGCGTGTTCCGCCGCGTCTGCCGCGAGCGCGGCACTGCCGCCATGCTGGTCACCCACGACATGGGCGTCATTGCCGAGGCGGCCGACCGGGTGATGGTGATGTACCGCGGCCGCGTGCTGGAGACCGGCCCGGTGCGCGAGGTGCTCGACCATCCGAAGGAGCCCTACACCCGCGCCCTGATGGCCGCGATCCCGTCGGTGCACCAACGGCTGCACCGGCTGCCGGTGCCCGAGATCGGCGCCGACATCGCCGCGCCGGTCGAGCTGCCGCCCGCGAAGATCGAAACCACCACCATCGCCGATGGCAGCGCCGGCGCCGATGCGCCGCAGGCCCCGCCGCTCCTGAAGGTGGAGGGCCTGTCGCGCGACTTCGACCTGTCGGCCGGCTGGTGGGTGCGCACCCTGACGCGCCAGCCGAAGAAGGTGCTGCACGCGGTGCAGGACGTGGGCTTCGAGATCCCGCGCGGCAGCACCTTCGGCCTGGTGGGCGAATCGGGCTCGGGCAAATCCACGGTGGCCCGCATGATCGCCGGCCTGACGAAGCCGACGGCCGGCCGCATCCTGTTCGACGGCATGGACCGCTGGGCCGATGCCGAAGGCGCCACCGCGCTGCGCCGCCGGTTCCAGATGATTTTTCAGGACCCGTACGCCAGCCTGAACCCACGCTGGCGGGTCGACAAGCTGATCGCCGAGCCGCTGGAGGTGCTGGGCCTGACCAGCGGCCGCGCCGAAACCGAAGAGCGCGTGGCCGACGCCCTGCGCCGCGTGCGCATGTCGCCCGACGACGGCCGCCGCTACCCGCACCAGTTCTCGGGCGGCCAGCGCCAGCGCATCGCCATCGCCCGCGCCCTGGCCAGCAAGCCCGAGTTCATCGTCTGCGACGAGCCGACCTCGTCCCTCGACGTTTCGGTGCAGGCCCAGGTGCTGAACCTGATGCGCGACCTGCAGGACGAGTTCGGCCTGACGTATTTGCTGATCAGCCACAACCTGGCGGTGATCCGGCACATGTGCGACACGGTGGGGGTGATGCAGCGCGGAAGGCTGGTGGAGCACGGGCTGGCGGAGGGGATTTTCGCGGCGCCACAGCATGCTTATACGCAGGCGTTGATGGCGGCTGTGCCGGATGTGGGAGTGTTGCGGAGGTGTGGGTAAGCTCATCGCCCATGCATCTCGCCGCCACTCAGCTTTATGACTTGCTTGTCTCGCACTCGCTTGATCCCGCCTTGCAGCAGGTCACGCTCATGCGCCATACGGCAGGTGACTTTCCGGTACACCGCTATGTCGGAACTCGTGCACTAACGCTCTATCAAGCGCGGCAGGATCACCAGCACCCGGTGGGATCGTTAGTCGTCGGTTTCTTCGGTCATCGACCGGGCCATGCATTGCTGCTTGGCATTTGGCGCGTACTTCAGATATTGCCCGCCGCACAGGCTATTCGAGAGGGACGATTACAAGACAGTTTCGATCAGCGCGAGAGCCATGCGGGCGACTGGTACCACGAACTAGAAGAGCTTCCTGATCTTGAAGATTTGCGGCTGAAACTGGAGATCCAGTGGAGCGCTCCAGCCGTCAGCTGGCGTAGGGTTTTGCGTAGGGCGCAAAGCTACCCTGTCGCGCTTTCCACTGCGCCTCCGGTGCCGTTCAAGACCTTGCAAAACGTCAGCCTCATCATGGCGGAACTGCGGTTGGCATTGCAGGATTTCGTTTGGCAGCAAGAGCTTAAAAATGTTTGCGGCATTTACCTGATCACTGACGAAAAAACGGGATATCAATATGTGGGTTCGGCCAGCGGTGCTTGTGGCATTTGGCAGCGTTGGAGCGACTATTCCCGCACTGGCCATGGCGACAATTTGGGTCTGATTGCGCGACTGCATGAAACACCAGGTTGTGACAGCGAGTTCAGATTCACATTACTCGAGATGTTGCCTCTCGGCATCGCGAAGACGGAGGCCGAAGCACGAGAAAACTATTGGAAGATTGCGCTTGGTAGCCGTCGATTTGGGATGAACCGCAACGGGGCTATGGGCTGAGCCTGCTCCGACGGCGGAACTAAGACAGCGGCAAAGCCTGAAGTACCTGAAGCGGAAACACGCTGGTTATCAGAGGGAAGTTGTTAGTCCGCCCTGAACAATTCCGTTCTCAGCCGCAGGCCGATCGGTTCTCGACCGGAGCGGCGAGCAGCGCTGCAATAACCGCCTGCATCGACAGCCCGA
>NZ_LMKO01000014.1 GCF_001421705.1 Xylophilus sp. Leaf220
GCTGGTGCTTGATTCGGCTTGACGCGAACCATAGAACCTCAGACATGCGCGGCCCTTTTTCCGCCTGCCGCTGCGCTCCTCGGCGCATCCCGAGGGGCACGGGAGCGGGGTCCGTCGGCTGCTGCCGGCTTCGCGGCAGTTACGCCGGGGGCGCAAGGCAGGGCGGTGTCTTGGTCCCGGTTGGGCGGATTCTTGAATGGAATGTGCCGGTAGCCGGCTCGGGGTGCCGGCTTCTAGCTACTATTTTTGTAGCGTCCGCGCAGGTCGGCTGCGCGACTGCCGGCCGACAGCTCCTACTGCGGCTGGAATCCCGAAGACTTGATGATCCGTCCCCAGGCCTGCGTATAGGCTTTCTCCCGCGCAGCGAACGCCGCCTGCGGCATGTACTGCACCGCCAACCCCAGCCCGGTGAAACGGTCCCGCACCTCCGGCTGCGCCAGCACCTGTGCCAGCGAGGCCGAGAACTTGTCGATCACCGCCTGCGGCGTTCCGGCCGGTGCGAACACGCCGTAGTACGGCATGTCCTCGAGGCCCGGCAGACCCAGTTCGGCGAAGGTGGGCACGTCGGGCAGCAAGGCCTGGCGCTTGTCGCCCACCACCGCGACGATGCGCAGCTTGCCGGCCTTCTGGTTCTCGATGAAATCGGGCACCGAGCCGATGCCGGCCGCGATCTGGCCGCCCAGCATGTCGGCCAGCATCGGGGCGCTGCCGCGGTAGGGCACCGACTGCAGGTCCAGCTTGTAGGTGTCGGCCGCCAGCTTCACCATGAACTCGGGCGTGCTGGCCGGCGCCGGGATGCCGACGCTGCTCTTGCCGCCCTGGGCCTTCACCCACGCGACGTATTCGGTGAAGGTCTTGGCGGGCGTGTTGCCCGATACGGCCAGTGCGTTGGCGAAGGTGGCGAAGCCCGCCACCGGCACGAAGTCCTTCGCCGGGTCGAAGCCCGGGCTCTTCACCACCTGGGGCAGCACCGAGATGGTGTGGTCGTGCGTCACGAAGAACACGTGGCCGTCGGCCGGGGCGGCCTTCAGGGCCTGCGCGGCGATCTGGCCGCCGGCGCCGGCGCGGTTCTCGACGATCACCGGGCTGCCGAGCAGCGGGCCCATCTTCTCGGCCAGGGTGCGGGCGATGGCGTCGGTGCCGCCGCCGGGCGGGAATCCCACCAGCAGGCGGACAGGGGTCTGGGCCTGCGCCAGGCCGCCCGTCAGGCAGCAGGCGGCCAGCGCGAGTGCGCCGAGCAGGGGGCGCACCAGGGCGCGTCGTTGCGGAGAGAACATGCGGGAGCTCCAGAAGGTGGAAAGGGGCAGGGTGGCCCAGGCGTGCAATTTTGATGCCGCGGCCGTGCGGCGCGGCAGGTGGAAAACACTGTCTTGCGCCGTGGCCGCGGCCGGCCGGTACCGCCGCGGCCTGCACCGGCCGGTGCAGGCGCTTGAATCGCCTGCGCCCAGCCCCATCTGCCGCGGTAACCGGAGGTTTTTACTTTCATGCGACAAGACAAGCTCACCACCAAGTTCCAGGAAGCCCTGGCCGACGCCCAAAGCCTGGCCCTGGCCCACGACAACGCCTACATCGAGCCGGTGCACCTGCTGGCCGCGATGCTGCGGCAGGACGACGGCCCGCGCGCGCTGCTGCAGCGCGCGGGCGTCAACCTGGCCGGGCTCGCCGCCGGGTCCGACACGGCGATCAAGAAGCTGCCGCAGGTCCAGGGCCAGGACGTGAGCCTGGGCCGCGACCTGGGCAGCCTGATGCAGGCGACCGAGCGGGAAGCCTTGAAGCGCGGCGACCAGTTCATCGCCGGCGAGCTGTTCCTGCTGGCGCTGGCCGATGCCAAGGGCGACATCGGCGACCTGGCGCGCGCCAACGGCCTGACGCGCAAGAGCCTCGAATCTGCGATCGACGCGGTGCGCGGTGGCCAGAGCGTCGACAACGCCGATGCCGAGGGCCAGCGCGAGGCTCTGAAGAAGTACACCCTCGACCTGACCGAGCGCGCCCGCATCGGCAAGCTCGACCCGGTGATCGGCCGCGACGACGAGATCCGCCGCGCCATCCAGGTGCTGCAGCGGCGCAGCAAGAACAACCCCGTCCTGATCGGCGAGCCGGGCGTCGGCAAGACCGCGATCGTCGAAGGCCTGGCCCAGCGCATCGTCGCCGGCGAGGTGCCCGATTCGCTGAAGGGCAAGCGGGTGCTGTCGCTCGACATGGCAGCGCTGCTGGCCGGCGCCAAGTACCGCGGCGAATTCGAGGAGCGGCTGAAGGGCGTGCTGAAGGAACTGGCCAAGGACGAGGGCCAGACCATCGTCTTCATCGACGAGCTGCACACCATGGTCGGTGCCGGCAAGGGCGAGGGCGCGATGGACGCGGGCAATATGCTCAAGCCCGCGCTCGCCCGCGGCGAGCTGCACTGCGTGGGCGCCACCACGCTCGACGAGTACCGCAAGTTCATCGAGAAGGACGCCGCGCTGGAGCGCCGCTTCCAGAAGATCCTGGTGGGCGAGCCGAGCGTCGAGGCGACCATCGCCATCCTGCGCGGCCTGCAGGAGAAGTACGAGGCCCACCACGGCGTGCAGATCACCGACCCGGCGATCGTCGCCGCGGCGGAACTCTCGGACCGCTACATCACCGACCGCTTCCTGCCGGACAAGGCGATCGATCTGATCGACGAGGCCGCGGCCAAGATCAAGATCGAGATGGACTCGAAGCCCGAGGTGATGGACCGCCTCGACCGCCGGCTGATCCAGCTGCAGATCGAGCGCGAGGCGGTGCGCCGCGAGAAGGACGAGTCGTCGCAGAAGCGCTTCGGCCTGATCGAGGAAGAGATCGGCAAGCTGCAGAAGGAGATCGCCGATTTCGACGAGATCTGGCAGGCCGAGAAGGCCGAGGCGCTGGGCTCCAAGGACGTGATGGAGGAGATCGACCGCACCCGCTTCCAGATCGCCGAGTACACCCGCGAGGGCAATTTCGACAAGGCGGCCGAGCTGCAGTACGGCAAGCTGCCCGAGCTGGAAAAGCGCCTGAAGGCGGCGGAAGAGGGCGGCGAGCCGGCGAGCGGCGGCGCGCCCCAGCCGCACAGGCTGCTGCGCACCCAGGTCGGCGCCGAGGAAATCGCCGAGGTGGTGTCGCGGGCCACCGGCATTCCGGTCAGCAAGATGCTGCAGGGCGAGCGCGAGAAGCTGCTGCAGATGGAGGACAAGCTGCACGAGCGGGTGGTGGGCCAGGACGAGGCGATCGGCGCGGTGGCCAACGCGATCCGCCGCTCGCGCTCGGGCCTGTCGGACCCGAACCGGCCGACCGGCAGCTTCCTGTTCCTGGGCCCCACCGGCGTCGGCAAAACCGAGCTGTGCAAGGCGCTGGCAGGCTTCCTGTTCGACAGCGAAGACCACCTGATCCGCATCGACATGAGCGAGTTCATGGAGAAGCATTCGGTCGCCCGGCTGATCGGCGCGCCGCCCGGGTACGTGGGCTACGAAGAGGGCGGCTACCTGACCGAGGCGGTGCGGCGCAAGCCCTACAGCGTGCTGCTGCTCGACGAGGTGGAGAAGGCGCATCCGGACGTCTTCAACATCCTGCTGCAGGTGCTCGACGACGGGCGGCTGACCGACGGCCAAGGACGCACGGTCAACTTCAAGAACACGGTGATTGTAATGACCAGCAACATCGGCTCGCCGATCATCCAGGCGATGGTGGGCCAGCCGAGCGAGGACATCAAGGAAGCCGTGTGGGACGAGCTGAAGAACCACTTCCGGCCCGAGTTCCTGAACCGGATCGACGAGACGGTGGTGTTCCACGCACTCGATGCGAAGAACATCGAATCGATCGCGGCGATCCAGCTGAAGACGCTGGAGCAGCGGCTGGCCAAGCTCGACCTGGTGCTGCAGGTGTCGCCCGCGGCGCTGGCCGAGATCGCGAAGGTGGGCTTCGATCCCGTATTCGGCGCACGGCCATTGAAGCGCGCGATCCAGCAAAGGATCGAAAATCCTTTGTCGAAGCTGCTGCTGGAAGGCCGGTTCGCTCCGAAGGACACGATCCCGGTCGATGTGGATCCGGTGTTGAACCCCGGGGTCTTCGTCTTCGGTTGACGCCCGCCCGGCGTGCACCTGTGTCTGCGCCGGGCCTGCTTCCTTCGGGCAGGTTCCGGCCGCGCACCAGGTGGCTTACGGGGCGTAGGCCACGCTCCTCCTCTTTGCAAGGGAACGACAGGTTTGGAAAACTTCATCGCGGGCGTCGTCCGTTTTCTGCTGCGGCTGGCGCTGGTCGCCATGGCCGCCGTGCTGGCCGTGTGCCTGCTGTTCATGGTGGCGGTGCTGCTGTCGGTCTGGGGCGTGCGCCGGGTCTGGGCGCGCATCACCGGCAAGCCGGTGCCGGCGTGGCACATGGGGTTCGATCCCGGGGCGCGGTTCAGGCAGGCCTACAGCACGGCGGGGCAGTGGTCGCCTCGTGGGGCGGCTGCGCGCAAGGACGTGGTGGACGCGGAGGTGACCGATGTGGAGGCGCGGGAGTTGCCGGGGCGGCGGTAGGTTTTTGCGTTGCGTTGCATTGTTGCGCTTCGGTCGGGCGCATTGGGGTCGTGCGGGGGCCGGGAGCGCCGGGTGGTCCCCTCCGCGAATGTCCCCCGCCTTCGGCTCCTCCTTTATTTCGCTGCGGGGACCACCCGACGCTCCCGGCCCTGGGCAACGTGTATTGGGCGGGTCGTATCTGTGTGGCGTGACCTTGGAGGCTGCTGTCGAGATCGGGGGGGCGTCCGATCTTGACTTTGCGGGACGGATGCGTTTTGCGCCTTGCAGCGGCAGGTGGCGCCGCTGGATCGGCGATGCGTCGCAATCGGGTGGCTGGGGAAGGCGGGCGGCGGCACAGTAAAGGGGTCGAAACCTCTTCGGGCCTCTTCCATGCAGCTCACACCGCTGATCGCCGTCCACATGACGGCCGCCCTGCTCGTCGTCGTGACCGGGCCCGTCGCTCTGTGGGCGCGCAAGGGGCGCATCCAGCGTCCGCGGCTGCACCGGGCCTTCGGGTACGCCTGGGTTACGCTGATGGTCGTCACGGCCGGCACGGCGATGTTCATCCGCGATTTCGATTTGCCCAACATCGCGGGCTTCACGCCCATCCACCTGCTGGTCGGGCTCACCGCGCTCTCGCTGTTCGGTGCGTTCCGGGCCCTGGCGCAGGGCGATATCGGCAAGCACCGGCGGTACATGCAGCGGCTGTACATCGCTGCCTGCATCGTCGCCGGACTCTTCACCCTGCTGCCCCAGCGTTACCTGGGCGGACTCATCTGGGGCCGGTGGCTGGGCCTGCTCTGATCCGGCACGCCTCAACGGATCGCGCCGACGGCGTGCTCTGCGCAGCGACATGAAGGAGGAGGCCGCAGGCCGGGGGACAGTCGCGGAGCAGAGTACGCCGTCGGCGCGATCTCCCGCAACGCCTGCCTGCACCGCTGAGCAGGTGCCCGCCAAATCCCGGCGCCAGATGCTATGAAAATAGTAGCTGGTAGCCGGCGCCACACGCCGGCCACCGCCACTTTTGCTTCAAATTCAGGCTGGCGACCTCAGCCGATGGTCGCCAGCGCCGCCCCTGCCGCCTGGTAGCTGCCGGTGGCGGCCGTCAGGGCGATGCGCCCGCTGCGGTGGGCCAGCACCTGCATCTCCATCTTCATCGCCTCCATCACCGCGACCAGGTCGCCCTCGGCCACGGTGTCGCCGTCGGCCACCTTCCAGGCGTGCAGGTTGCCGGCGGCGGGGGCGTACACGGTGCGCGGGTCCTTCTCGGGGGCGGCGTCGATGGGGGCCGCGGCTGCGCTGCCGCCGGCTGCGCCCTGCAGGCCGCGCAGCAGCGCCACCGGCAGACCGACCATCACGCGGCGGCCGTCGATCTCCATCGGCACGCGGTGCAGGGCGGTGTCGGCCTCGGGCTCGGCGCGGGCGGCGGCGGCCAGGGTGGCGGCGAAGTCGGTCTCGATCCAGCGGGTGTGGACCTTGAAGCCGTCGTCGCCGATGAAGTCGGGGTGGTCCAGCACCGCGCGGTGGAAGGGCAGTACCGAGGCCACGCCTTCGATGGTGAACTCCTTGAGCGCCCGGCGCGCGCGGGCCAGCGCCTGCGTGCGGGTGGCGCCGGTGACGATCAGCTTGGCCATCAGCGAGTCGAAGTTGCCCGGCACGGTCGAGCCCGATGCCACGCCGCTGTCGAGCCGCACGCCCGGGCCCGAGGGCGGCGAGAAGGCGACGACCGGCCCGGGCGTGGGCAGGAAGCCGCGGCCCACGTCCTCGGCGTTGATCCGGAACTCGATGCTGTGGCCGCGCGGCGCGCTGCCGTCTTCCGCGGGCAGCGCGTGGCCGTCGGCGATGCGCAGCTGCTCCACCACCAGGTCGATGCCGGTGGTCTGCTCGGTCACCGTGTGCTCCACCTGCAGGCGGGTGTTGACCTCCAGGAACGAGATGGCGCCGGTGCCGCTCAGCAGGAACTCGACCGTGCCGGCACTGGTGTAGCCGGCCTCTGCGCAGATGTCGTGCGCGGCCTGGTGGATGCGGGCGCGCTGGTCGTCGCTGAGGAAGGGGGCTGGGGCTTCCTCCACCAGCTTCTGGTTGCGCCGCTGCAGGGAGCAGTCGCGGGTGCCCAATACGCGCACCGTGCCGTGGGTGTCGGCCAGCACCTGCGCCTCGATGTGGCGGGGCTTGTCGAGGAACTGCTCGACGAAGCATTCGCCGCGGCCGAAGGCGGTGACCGCCTCGCGCACGGCCGAGGCGTACAGCTCGGCCACCTCGTCCATCCGCCAGGCCACCTTCATGCCGCGGCCGCCGCCGCCGAAGGCCGCCTTGATGATGATCGGCAGGCCGTGCCGCTCGGCGAAGGCCAGCACCTCGCCCGCGTCCTGTGCCGGCTCCGACATGCCGGCCACCAGCGGCGCGCCCACCTGCAGCGCGATCTTGCGCGCCTCGACCTTGTCGCCCAGCCGGGCGATGGCCGCGGGCGACGGGCCGATCCAGGCCAGGCCCGCATCGACCACCGCCTGCGCGAAGGCCGCGCTCTCCGACAGGAAGCCGTAGCCCGGGTGCACCGCATCGGCGCCGCTGCGGCGGGCGACGGCCAGCAGCTTCTCGACGTGCAGGTAGGTGTCGGCCGGCCGGTCGCCGTCGAGCCCGTAGGCCTCGTCGGCCATGCGGGTGTGCAGCGCACCCAGGTCGGCGTCGGCATAGACGGCGACCGACTGCACGCCGTAGTCGGCACAGGCGCGCGCGATGCGCACGGCGATCTCGCCGCGGTTGGCGATCAGGACTTTCTTCATGGTGCGGCCTCCGGTGATGCGTGCGGGCGTCGTGCGGCGAGATCGCCGCGGCCTGCTGCGCAGGCACGGCGTTGTGGTGAAACGTCTGCTGCGCAGCCGTTTTCGCCGCGGTTGGCGATCAGGACTTTTTTCATGGTCATCTTGGTCGAGGAAAGAGGTCGTGCCATCAGGTGGTAGGAACGGTCGTGGGTGCGAACGGGCCCACTGCCCGGAACCGCACCCGCGCGTTCACCGGGATCTGCCCCGCGCGGTCCAGGTGGTGGGGGGCCACCGCGCCGATCACCGGGTAGCCGCCGGTCAGCGGGTGGTCGGCCAGGAACAGCACCGGCTGGCCGCTGGCGGGGACCTGGATCGCGCCGAGGGCGGTGCCCTCGCTCGGCAGCTCGCGGGTGACGGCGCGCTCCAGCGGCGTGTCGCCCGCCAGGCGGATGCCGACGCGGTTGGACTGGGGCGTCACCGTCCACTCCTGGCGGCAGAGCAGGTCGACCGCGGCGGGCGTGAACCAGTCGGTGCGCGGGCCCAGCACGATGTCGAGCTCGACCACCGCACCCGGCCGCGGCAGGTCGGCGGGCGGCACCTCTTCCACGCCGACGACCGCGCCGCGCGCGACCGGGTGCAGCGGCAGCAGGTCGCCGGCGGCCAGCGCCGGCGGGCCGACGCGGGCCAGGGTGTCGGTGGAGCGACTGCCGAGCACCGGTGCGACGGCGAAGCCGCCGCGCGCCGCCACATAGCAGCGCATGCCGGCCTGTGGCTCGCCCACTGTGAGCGTGTCGCCATCGGCCAGCGCGACCGGGCGGTAGCGGGCGGCCGGCCAGCGGCGGCCGGCGGCATCGACCACCGCCAGCGGTGCGTCGGCACCGGTGACGGCCACGACGGTCTCGCCGCGGCTGCGCAATTGCAAACCGCCGTTGACCGTCTCCAGGCAGGCGCTGTCCGACGGGTTGCCCACCAGCCGGTTGGCCGACTTGAGCGCGGCCTGGTCCATCGCGCCCGAGGCCGAGACGCCCTGGCCGGCCTGGCCGTGGCGGCCCCGGTCCTGGAACAGGGTCTGCAGGCCGGGGGCGACCACTTCGAGCGCGGGCGTGTCGGTGTCTGCCGAAATCCTGGCCGGCGTCGGGGCCGCCTGCGCGGCGGCGGGTGCTGCCCACTGCGCGCGCTCGGCCGCGGGCAGCGTGGCGATGTCCACGAACTGCACCCTGAAGCCCGGCTGCAGCAGGGCCGGCACCGCGCGGGCGATATCCCACATCGCCACCGGGGTGGTGCCGATGATCTGCCAGCCGCCGGGGCTGGCCTGCGGGTACACGCCGCTGAAGCTGCCGGCCAGGCCCACCGCGCCGGCGGGGATGCGGGTGCGCGGCGTCTTGCGGCGCGGCGTGTCGTCGAAGCTCGGGTCGCCGCCGGTGAGGTAGGCGAAGCCGGGCGCGAAGCCGGTGAAGGCGACAGAGTAGACGCTGGCGGTGTGGCGGCGCACCAGCTCCTCGGGCGCGATGCCCATCAGCGTGGCGACCTCGGCGATGTCCTCGCCGTCGTAGTGCACCGGGATCCGCACCAGGGTGCCGTCGCGGACCGCGCGGGCGCTCACGTCGCGGCGGCCGATCGCCTGCACCAGCGATTCCATCGTGCAGGCGGCGGGCCGGAACGAGACGAGCAGGGTACGGGCCGCGGGCACCAGCTCCTCGATGCCGGCGATCGGGTCGGCCTTCAGCGAATCGAGCAGCGCCAGCGTCTGCGCCAGGTCGTCGAGCTCGACCATCAGCGCGCCGTGGTTGACCGGCAGGAACCGCATCATGGCGTGGCGGCGGCAGAGGCCGCGGCACCTGCGGACCCGGCGAAGGGCGCGATGGTGACGCCGGCCTGCGTCAGTCGCGCGCGCACCTGGCGGGCGATCTCGACCGCGCCGGGGCTGTCGCCGTGCACGCAGATCGAATCGGCCTGCAGCCGCACGGTGCTTCCGTCGATGGCCTCGACCGTGCCGTCCTGCACCAGGCGCAGCATGCGGTCGGCGATCAGGGCGGTGTCGTGCAGCACCGCCCCCGTTTCGCGCCGGGAGACGAGGGCGCCGGCGGGCGTGTAGGCCCGGTCGGCGAAGGCCTCGGCCACCACCGCCAGGCCGGCGTCCCGCGCCCAGCCGATCAGCGGCGAGCCGGCGAGGGCGACCAGCACCAGGCCTGGATCGATCGCGCGGATCGCGGCGATCACGTCCTGCGCCTGGCGGGCGTCGTGGGCGATGGTGTTGTAGAGCGCGCCGTGCGGCTTGACGTAGCGCACCGTGGTGCCGGCCGCGGCGGCCAGGCCCTGCAGCGCGCCGATCTGGTAGATGACGCCCGCGACCAGGTCGGCGCTTTCGATGTCCATGTTGCGGCGGCCGAAGCCGGCCAGGTCGGGATACGAAACATGGGCGCCCACCGCGACCTGGTTGGCCGCGGCCTGGCGCACGGTGCGCAGCACGCCGGCCGGGTCGCCTGCATGGAAGCCGCAGGCCACGTTGGCGCTGCTGACGATGCCGAGCATGGCGGCGTCGTCGCCCATGCGCCATGCGCCGAAGCTCTCGCCCAGGTCGCTGTTCAGGTCCATTTGCATCTGTGTTCTCCTGAGGTGTGGGGAAGGGGTGCGGTCAATGCAGGGCGCCGCCGGTTACGCGCACGTCGTGCTGCACCGTGAGCGCGGTCGCGATCACGCATTGCAAGCCCTGGGCCTGCGACGCGAGCGCCATGCTGGGCGCGCCGGGATGGCGCGCCGCCTGCTCCGGCAGCCAGGGAAGGTGCACGAAGCCGCCGCGCACCGGCGTGCCGCCCGCGGGCCGCTGCGCCAGCCGGTGCATCAGCCCGTAGAAGACGTGGTTGCAGACGAAGGTGCCGGCGGTGTTCGACACGCTGGCCGGCAGGCCGGCGGCGCGCAGGTCGCGCACGATGGCCTTGATCGGCAGGGTCGAGAAATACGCCGCCGGCGCGCCCGCGACCACCGGCGCGTCGACCGGCTGGCGGCCGGCGTTGTCGGGGATGCGGGCGTCGTCGATGTTGATCGCCACCCGCTCGGGCGAGATCTCGGTACGGCCGCCGGCCAGGCCGATGCAGACGACCAGCACCGGCCGCCAGCGGGCGATGGCCGCGTCCAGCGCTTCCAGCGCATCGCCGAAGACGCAGGGCAACTGCACGCCGCGCACCGTGGCGCCGCCGTGCTGCCAGCCGTCGAGCATGCGGGCCACCTCCCACGAGGGATTGACCGGGTCGGTGTCGAAGGGCTCGAAGCCGGCGAGCAGCACGTTGGGGGAATCGGACGAATCGGTCACGGGCGAACCTTTCTTTCTGCCTTGCTCAGCGGAACATCAGGAAGTTGAGCAGGAACACGTTGACGACGAGCAGCGTGAGCGCGGTCGGGATCTGCGCGCGGATCACCGCATTCTTGTCGGGCAGTTCCAGCAGCGCCGCCGGCACGATGTTGAAGTTGGCCGCCATCGGCGTCAGCAGCGTGCCGCAGTAGCCCGAGAGCATCCCGACCGCCGCCATCACCGCCGGATCGCCGTGGTACACGCCCACCAGGATCGGCACGCCCACGCCGCCGGTCATCACCGGGAACGCGGCGAAGCCGTTGCCCATGATGACGGTGAAGAGCGCCATGCCGATCACATACACCACCACCGCGACGAAGCGCAGGTCCATGTTGATGTAGGTGGTGGTGACGTGCGCCACCGCCTTGCCCACGCCGGCATCGGAGAACACCAGGCCCAGCATGCCCAGCATCTGCGGCAGCACCAGGGCCCAGCCCAGCGCGTCGGTCAGGCGGCGCGATTCGCGCAGGCCCTGCACCGGCGTCTCCCGCGTCAGCCAGCAGGCCAGCGCCAATGACAGCACGCAGCCCACGCCCAGGCTCACCAGCGTGGTGTTCTTCGGGTCGAGCAGCGGCGTGCCGCCGACCACCAGGTGCTTGGCCGACAGCGTGCCGACCATGGTGATCAGCGGAATCGCCAGGGCGGGGATGAAGAGCCTGTTGCCCAGCCGGCGTGCGCTGGCCAGGTACTCCTGGTCGGTGCGCGGCGTGTGCCGGCCGGAGCCGACGCCGCCAAAGCCGGCGATCAGCGCCATCACCACGGCGCCCACGCCCACCCACAGGGGCGGCACCCGGTCGCCGACGAGGAACACCAGGGCGTATAGGCCCCAGAAGAGGCCGCTGGAGAAGCGGCGCGGGTTGGTCTTGTCGGCCAGGGTCATCGCGGCGGTGACCGCGAGCACGAAGCCGACCAGGTAGTACAGGTGCTGGATGGTGAGCGTCATGGTGTCAGGCTCCGGTGCGCGGCAGGATGGCGGCCGCATCGGCGGCCTTCTCGCGGGCGATGTCGCGCTCCAGCGCGGCGTCGAGGCGGTAGAGGCGCCAGCCGTGGATCAGGAAGGCGCAGACGGCCGTCGGAATGCCCCACAGCGCGACGTGGATCGGCTCCACCTCGATGCCCGCCTCGCGCAGGAAAGTGGTCATCAGCACGATCGCGCCGAACGCCACGAAGATGTCCTGGCCGAAGAAGAGGCCCACGTTGTCGGTCGCGGCCGAGAAGGCGCGCAGCTTGTGGCGCACCTTGTCCGACAGCGTGCCGTGGCGCGCCTCGGCCGCGCCCTCGGCCATCGGCGCCAGCAGCGGCCGCACCATCTGCGGATGGCCGCCCAGGCTGGTCAGGCCGATGGCGGCGGTCAGCTGGCGCGCCGCCAGGTAGACGATCAGCAGGCGGCCGGCGGTGGCCGAGCGGATGCTGCCGATCCAGTTCTGCGCGTGCTGGCGCAGCCCGTGCCGCTCCAGCAGGCCGATCACCGCCAGCGGCAGCAGGATGATCAGCGGCAGGTTGCGGGTCTTGATGAACCCGGTGCCGATGGCGGCCAGGATCCGGTCGAGCGGGAACCCGGCGGCGAAGGCGGTGGCGATCGCGGTGACGATCACCACAAGCATCGGGTTGAAGCGCAGGACGAACCCCGCGACGATGACGGCCACCCCGACGAGGGGCCACAGATTGACTTCACTGACCATGATGATCCTTGGTTTGAGACGCGGTGACGGTGCCCTGGCTGCGGCGCTGCCGGTGCCGTGCAGTACGCAAATTGCATGCCATGTGGTTCTACAAAGATTTCAGAATTGTTGAACAATAAAAAATGCTTGATGGGGCGAAATGCGCCTGTTTGTGCGGCAGGGTCGGGATTTTGCCCAGCATTGGGGCGTTCCCTGTCCCGGTACAAACCCGCGGTACCCGGCGCCGCTGCGGGGCCGATCTGCTACAAACCCCGCATCGTTGCGGCATCCGTCCCGGGTCCGCACCGGCGCCGAGGCGGCGCACTCCCACCAGGCCAGCATGTCGACCGAAACCCCTTCCAGCGCGCAGACCCTCAACGACCGCACGGCCGAGCTGATCCGCCAGAAGATCGTCAAGGGGGAGTTCTCGCCCGGCCAGCGGTTGTCGGAAGCGGCATTGAGCGAAAGCCTGGACATCTCGCGCAACACCTTGCGCGAGGTGTTCCGCATCCTCACCAAGGAGGGGCTGGTGCGGCATGCGCCCAACCGCGGCGTGTCGGTGGCGATCCCCAGCATCGCGACCATCATCGACATCTACCGGGTGCGCCGGCTGATCGAGTGCCAGGCCCTGGCCCAGGCCTACCCGCGGCACCCGGCCCGCAAGCACATGCGCCAGGCGGTCGATACCGCGCTGCAGTGCCGCGCCGCGGGCGACTGGCAGGGCGTGGGCACCGCCAACATGGAGTTCCACATGGCGATCGTGGAGCTGGCCGACAGCGAGCGGCTCGACACCATGTTCTCCCACGTGCTGGCCGAGCTGCGGCTGGCCTTCGGCATGCTGAACGACCCGGAGTTCCTGCATGCGCCCTACGTCGACATGAACGTGAAGATCGTCGAACTGTTCGAGGCCGGCAAGCTGCAGGAGAGCGCGGCGATGCTGGCCGACTACCTGGTGAATTCCGAGCGCATCGTGCTGGCGGTGTACGCCCGTCGCATCTCGGATACCGGCGGCTTCGACAAGTAGCGGCGCGGCCCCGCGCGGCCCTACACTGCGCCTTTTCCCCTCGCCCTGGAGAAGGTGACCGCCATGCTCGAAATGCGCCCCGGATGCGAATGCTGCGACCGCGACCTGCCGCCCGATGCGCCCGGTGCGCGCATCTGCTCGTTCGAATGCACCTTCTGCGACGACTGCGCCGAGCAGCGCCTGGCGGGCACCTGCCCCAACTGCGGCGGCGTGCTGGTCGCCCGCCCGCCGCGGCCCACGGCCAAGCTGGCCCGCAACCCGGCCTCGACCACCCGCGTCTTCCAGCCGCAGGGCTGCGCCGCCGCGGCCTGATCCGCTTTCCTCCATCTCCGATCCCATCCCACCGCACACCATGAGCGCACAAGAACCCTCCATCGTCTACGGCACCGAAGACCTGCTGATCAGCCTCTGCAACTCGGTGACGCGGGTGCTCAGCGTGGCCACCGGCAAGCCGATCCACTATTCGGGCATGGTGCAGCGCATCAGCAAGACCTGCCTGCGGCCCGACATCGGCTGCTTCGTGCTGTTCGACGGCGGTTTCTCGGGGCTGGTGATCATCAACTTCTCGAAAGAGGCGGCGATGGAGATCTACCAGAGCTACCTGCTCAGCATGGGCATGGGGCAGGAGGACCTGGCCAGCTCCTACACCTCGGACGAGGTGAGCAACGTGATGGGCGAGCTGATGAACCAGGTGGTGGGCGACTTCACCGGCAAGGTGCGGCGCGAGCTGCAGACCCACATCACCCAGAACCAGCCCAAGATGCTGGCGCTCAGCAAGCAGGTGATGCTGAGCGTGGACGCCAACCTCGACAAGCCCGAGGCGCGGCGCGTGACGTTCTACACCGCCAGCAACCACATCTTCTACCTGGAGCTGGCGATCGACCACACCGAGTTCATCAAGCTCTACGACTTCGAGCCGCAGGAAACGCCCGACCCGGACGCACTGATCGCACAGGCCAACGGCCCGCAATCCACCGCGGCCCCGGCCCCCGCGCCGGCACCGTCGCCCTCGGGCGATTCCGATACCGACGACCTGCTCAAGTCGCTCGGCATGTAGCGCGGCCGGCGGGCCGCCGCATAGACTCGGCCCATGAACGTGCGTTTTCTCGAGGCTTTCGTGTGGGTCGCCCGGCTGGGCAGCTTCAAGGGTGCGGCCGAGAAGCTGCACACCACGCAGGCCGGCATCTCCAGCCGCATCTCCACGCTGGAAGAGCAGTTCGGCGTGCGGCTCTTCGAGCGCGAGCACCGGGTCGTCACGCTCACCTACCAGGGCTCGCAACTGCTGCCCTATGCCGAGCGCATGGTCGAGCTGCAGGGCCGCATGCTGGGCGCGGTGGGGCAGACTGGCAACCTCTCGGGCGTGCTGCGCATCGGCGTGATCGAGACGGTGGTGCACACCTGGCTGCCCGACCTGCTGACGCGGTTCGCCGAGCGCTACCCCAACGTCACGCTGGAGCTGGTCTCCGACATCACGCCGCGGCTGCGCGACGAGTTGCTGCGCGGCACGCTCGACTGCGCGATGACCTCCGAGGAAATCACGCCGGGCTTCGTCGACAACCACCGGCTGGCCCAGTGCGCGATGCGCTGGACGGCCAGCCCCGCGATGGCGCACTGCCTGCCGCCCGGGCCGCTGGGCTTCGCCGACATCGCCAAGCATCCGATCATCTCGTTCCACCGCGAGTCGAGCGTCTACCGCAACATCGCGCAGCACACCGCCGACAGCCCCGACCTGCGGGTGAACTACTTCTCGTCCTTGGGTGCGATGGTGGGCCTGGTGCGCACCGGTTTCGGCATCGCGCTGCTGCCGGCCGCGGTGATCCAGCAAGAGCTGGCGCAGGGCCTGCTGGTGCTGCTGCCGGTGTCGCCGCTGCCCGCCGTGCTGCCCCTGGTCGCCAGCGTGCGGATGGAGCCGGCCTCGCCGCTGGCCGAGGCGCTGGTGGCGATGTCGCGCGACATCTGCCAGGCCTT
Source organism: Xylophilus sp. Leaf220 (assembly GCF_001421705.1). Lineage (GTDB taxonomy): Bacteria > Pseudomonadota > Gammaproteobacteria > Burkholderiales > Burkholderiaceae_C > Xylophilus. The sequence goes on from NZ_LMKO01000014.1 coordinate 15,258, forward strand.
CATGCAGCGCAGCCGCGCCGACGCGTTCGTGCCGTAGCCGGCATCAGCCCCTGTTCATTTCGCCTTGGCGACCTTGGCGCCGATCTGTAGCGCCACGCCCATCGACGCATCCGGGTAGCGCCGGTTCATCGCGGCGACCAGCGTGCCCCCCGACAGGGCGTTGCGCCCTCCTTTGGCGCGCAGGGAATGCGGAGGCGGTGCATCACGAAAAGTGATCGAAGCAGGTAGAAATTTCCCGTTTGACCCCACGACGGTCCGCATCAACACTGCGGCCTATGTCGATCCCCCACACTGGCAAACGCCACCGCGAATTCTTCCGCCTGCAGCTCGACGCCGCGGGCGCCGACTGGTCGCCCGTGCCCAGCGCCACCGGCCTCATCGAAGAGCAACTGCTGAACGACGACCTCGATGTGCAGCGCCGCAGCGGCAGCCGCACCCGGCTCGCCCGCTGGCAGCCCGGCACGGTGATCGACCGGCCAGTGGTGCACGACTTTCATGAAGAGGTGCTGGTGCTGCAGGGCGCTTTGGTGGTCGGCTGCGACGCCGAAGGCCACGGCGGCGAGGCCTTCGCCGCGCCCACCTTCGCCTGCCGGCCGCCGGGCGCGGTGCATGGCCCGTTCGCATCGCCGCAGGGCTGCGTGCTGCTCGAATTCCAGTACTTCGCATGAACGCCTGTCCGACACCGCAAGCGCTGCCCGCCACCGTTGACAACCGCGCGGCCGCGGCCCGCGCCGCGATCCGCAGCGGCCGCCACACCGGCCACACCGCCGGCATGGCCCCCGGCCACGTGCAGGGCAACCTGATGGTCCTGCCGCAGGCGCTGGCCGAGGACTTTCTGCGTTTCTGCCAACGCAACCCACGCTCCTGTCCGCTGCTGGCGGTGTCGGAGCCGGGCGATCCGGCGCTGCCGCTGCTGGGTGCGGGCATCGACATCCGGCACGACGTGCCGCGCTACCGCGTCTGGCGCGACGGGGTGCTGGTCGACGAGCCGACCGACATCGCGGCGGTGTGGCGGGACGACATGGTCAGCTTCGTGATCGGCTGCTCGTTCTCTTTCGAGCATGCGCTGCTGGAGGCCGGCGTGCCGCTGCGCCACGTGGCCGAGCAGCGCAACGTGGCGATGTACCGCACCAGCGTGCCGACGGTGCCGGCCGGCCCTTTCCACGGCCCGATGGTGGTGTCGATGCGGCCGATGTCGCCGGCCCATGCGATCCGCGCGGTGCAGGTCACCTCGCGCTATCCGGCGGCCCACGGCGCGCCGGTGCACATCGGCCTGCCGGCGCAGATCGGCATCGCCGACCTGGCCCGGCCCGACTTTGGCGACGCGGTGGAGATCCGCGACGACGAGCTGCCGGTGTTCTGGGCCTGCGGCGTCACCCCCCAGGCCGTCGCGATGGCCGCGCGGCCGCCGCTCTGCATCACCCATGCGCCCGGCTGCATGCTGGTCACGGACTTGCTCGACCGGGACGTGGCGAGCTTCTGAGCCGCGCCGCGCCCGACCCGCCTTTTCACTTTCCGCCCCCCAAGCCTTTCTGGAGAAGACCTTGACACCATCCATGCCCCTCGCACGCCGCTGCCTGCTGGCCCTCGCCGCCGGCCTCGTACTGGCCGGCCCCGCCGCCGCGCAGAAAGTCCAGGCGATCACCCAGGTCGCGCCCAACCTGCCGCAGTACACCAAGGTCGACCAGCCGCTGCTGCGCGACGGCATGGCCAAGGCCACCGACGGCAAGGTCGAGGTGGTGCTGTCCTCCTGGCCCGAGCGCAACGTGAACGGACCCGAGGTACTGCGCCTGGTGCGCTCCGGCCAGGTCGACATCGCCGCGGCGCCGCTCACCACCGTCTCGGGCGACGTGCCCTTGCTGGACGCCTTCGACCTGGCCGGCATGAACCCCGACATCCGCCAGGCCCGCAAGGTGGCCGATGCGATGGTGCCGGTGGTCAACCGCGAGCTGTTCCGCCTGGGCATCCGGCTGGTCGCCACCTATCCGTTCTCGGGCCAGATGCTGTTCTGCCGCAAGCCGGTGGCGAGCCTGGCAGACCTGAAGGGCCTGAAGGTCCGCACCAACGGCCCGTCGTCGGCCGACCTGATGAAGGCCATCGGCGCGCAGCCGGTGTCGCTCGCCTTCGGCGAGGTCTACACCGCGCTGGAGCGCGGCACGGTCGACTGCGGCATCACCGGCGCCGGCTCCGGCAACGGCGTGAAGTGGCCGGAGGTGACGACGCACCTCTACACGCTGCCGCTCTCGTGGTCGACCGCCGGCTACTTCGTCAACGTGGCCTGGTGGAACAAGCTCGACCCCACGGTGCGCGCCCAGTTCGAGAAGACGTTCGCCGAAGTGCAGGAAGCCCAGTGGACCCTGGGCCAGGAAGCGACCGACGACGGCGTGGCCTGCAACGTCGGCCGCGCCGCCGATTGCAAGCTGCACACCCTGGTGAAGAAGCCGATGGTCGAGGGCAAGCCCGCCGGCAACGTCGCCGCGCAGATCCGCACCGAGCTGGCCGAGGACGTGCTGCCCGGCTGGGTCAAGCGCTGCGGCGACCGCTGCGGCACCATCTACAACGACGTGGTCGCGCCGATCACCGGCATCAAGTACGTGGCCGCGGCCAAGTGATGTTCCGCGCACTCGAATGGGTGAGCGCCAAGGCGATGACCATCGCCGGCTGGTGCTACCTGGCGATCACCCTGCTGATCTGCTTCGACATCGCGGCGCGGCGGCTCTGGGGCTTCTCGACCGAGGCCACCATCGAGCTGTCGGGCTACCTGATGGCGATCGGCATGAGCTGGGGCCTGGCCGGCACGCTGTTCGAGCGCGGCCATGTGCGGATCGACGTGCTGGTGCAGAAGATGCCGCTGAAGGTGCGGGTCTGGCTGCACCTGGCGTCGCTTCTGGCGCTGCTGGTGGCCAGCGGCTTCTTCGCATGGGGTGCGGTGGCGCTGGCGCTCGACTCGCACGACATGGGCGCGACCGATCTCTCGACCCTGCGCATGCCGATGGCCGTGCCGCAGGGCCTGTGGGCGGCCGGCCTGGCGCTGATGCTGCTGGCGGTCGTCGCCCTCGGCGCCCGCGCGCTGCGCCAACTGGTGGCCGGTGACGCCGACGGCATGGATCGGATGCTGATGGCCCGCACCTACATCGACGAGGCCGCCGAGACGCTGGAGGCGGTGGCCGAGGCGCAGCAGGGCATGCAGCTGCCGCCCAACACCGGCGCCCCTTCCACCGCCACCACAAAAGCCACAACCCCTGCGACCACCACGATCGCACAAGCCGACAAGGGCACTCCGTGATCGCCATCATCTTCATCCTGGTCATGGGCGCCGTCGTCGGCGTCGCGACCCTTCTCGGCGCGCCCGGCGGCGCCGCCGCGGCCGCCTCGGCGCAGGTGCCCTGGTGGGCGCTGGCGGCGGTGCTGCTCGCCTTCGTTGGCTTCTTCGCCGGCGGCATCTACGTGGGTGCGGCGCTGGCCGTGCTGTCGCTGCTGGCGGGCTTCGGCCTGTCGGACCGGCCGTTCTGGAACTTCATCGGCGAGATGATCTGGGGGCCGTCGACCAACTTCGTGCTGGTGTCGGTGCCGCTCTTCCTGCTGATGGGCGAGATCATGCTGCGCGCGGGTTTGTCCGAGCGTCTCTACCGGGCGCTCAACATCTGGATGGGCCGGCTGCCGGGCGGCCTGCTGCACACCAACATCGTGGCCTGCGGCGTGTTCTCGGCCGTGGCCGGCTCCAGCGTGGCCACCGCGGCGACTATGGGCTCGGTCGCGCTGCCGTACTTCGAGAAGAGCCACTACCCGCCGAAGCTGGTGCTGGGATCGTTGGCCGCAGGCGGCGCACTGGGCAACCTGATCCCGCCGGGCATCACCTTCATCATCTACGGCCTGATCACCGAGACTTCGGTGGGCGCGCTGTACCTGGCGGCCATCGGCCCGAGCATCCTGGTGGTGGCGCTGTTCACCGCGGTGATCCTGTACTACAGCTTCAAGCTCAAGCTGCACGGCGATGCCGGCGGCGCGGGCATCACCTGGAAGCACCGGATCGCCAGCCTGTCGGACCTGGTGCCCACCGCGCTGCTGATCGGCCTGGTGCTGGGCACCATCTACGCCGGCTGGGCCACGCCCACCGAGTCGGCCGCGCTCGGCGTGGCCGGCAGCCTGGTGCTGGCGGTGGCAGACCGCAAGCTGAGCTGGAAGATGTTGAGCGAGTCGATGCGCGCCACCGCCCGCACCACCTCGATGATCGCGCTGATCCTTTTCGGGGCGTACTTCCTCAACTACATCCTGTCGTCGCTCGGCATTCCGCAGATGCTGGCCAAGTTCCTCACCGGGCTGCCGCTGCCGGGCTGGGCGATCATGCTGGTGATCATCGGCTTCTACCTGGCGCTGGGCACCTTCATGGAAGGCATGTCGATGGTGATCACCACCATCCCGCTGCTGTTCCCGGTCGTCACCGCGCTGGGCTACGACCCGGTCTGGTTCGGCGTGGTCATCACCATGCTGGTCGAGATCGCGATGATCAGCCCGCCCGACGGCACGGTGCTCTACGTGCTGCAGGGCATGCGAAGACAGCCCGGGCCGATCACCGACGTGTTCTCCGGCGTGCTGCCCTTCATGGGCGTCTACATGTTCGCCATCGTCGTGCTCATGGTGTTCCCGGCGATCGCGCTGTGGCTGCCCGGCATGCTGATGTAGCCCCCGTCCCTTACCCGAGCCCCTCCATGTCCCACGTCCTGCATTTCGCCTGCGAATCCGTCGAGGCCGACGGCAGCCGCCGCAGCCGTACCCTGTCGGTGGTGCCCAGCCGATTCGTCATCGCCGGCTGGACCGGCCGCGACGCCGCCGCCATCGACCACCACATCGAGGAGCTGGCCGCCCTCGGCGTGCCGCGGCCCTCGGCCGTGCCGCTGTACTACCGCGCCGGCACCGCGCTGCTGAGCCAGTCGCCGCTGCTCGAAACCCTGGGCGACGACAGTTCGGGCGAGGCCGAGCCGCTGCTCTTCTTCGCCGAGGGCGAATGGTGGCTGAGCGTCGGCTCCGACCACACCGACCGCAAGGTGGAGAGCTATTCGGTCGCGGTCTCCAAGCAGATGTGCCCCAAGCCGGTGGCCACCGCCGCCTGGCGCTGGCGCGACGTGGCGGGTGCGCAGGACGGCGTCGTGCTGCAGTCGCGCATCTTCGAGAACGGCGCCTGGGTCGATTACCAGCGCGGCACGCTGGCCTCCATCCGGCCGCTGGCCGGCCTGCGCGACGGCTTCTTCGGACCCGGCGGTACCGATGCGGCCGAGGGCAGCTTTCTCTGCTGCGGTACGCTGGGCGCCTTGCCCGATCCGCAGGGCCGCGGCATCCGCCCGGCCGCGCAGATGGAGATCGCGCTGCGCGACCCGGTGCACCAGCGGGCCATCGTGCACCGCTACACGGTGGAGCCGCTCCCCGTCGTCGCCTGACGATGCGAGAGAAGCGCGGCAGAACCCGATCGCGCAGCGCCGGCCCGCACGGTTCGGGCATGCAGCGGCGGTCTTCGCTGCACACTCGGGCTGTTCGCCACGGTTCTTCCACATCGTCTTCGCGCGTCTGCCGGTCTCGGCCGGGCCACGCGCGCTTCCATTCCTGCCTGCCATGACCGACACCATCGCCACGCTCCGCGGCCGCATCGCCCGCGGCGACACCACCCACGAAGCCTGCGTCGCCCAGGCGCTGGAAGGCGCCGCGGCGCCCGCCGCGCAGCATGTGTTCACCGCGCTGTACGCCGAGGCGGCCCTCGCCGCCGCCCGCCATGCCGATGCGGCGCAGCGGGCCGGCGTGGCGCTGCCGCCGCTGGCCGGCCTGCCGGTCAGCATCAAGGACCTGTACGACGTGGCCGGCGAGGCCACCCAAGCCGGCTCGGTCGTCTGCCGCGACGCGGCGCCGGCCACGGCCGACGCGGTGGCCGTCGCGCGGCTGCGCCGGCAGGGCGCGGCGCTGGTCGGCAAGACCAACATGACCGAGTTCGCGTTTTCCGGCGTGGGCATCAACCCCCACTACGGCACGCCGCGCAACCCGGCCGATGCCGCGGTGGCGCGCATCCCCGGCGGCTCGTCGGCGGGCGGTGCGGTGTCGGTCGCGCTCGGCCTGGCCGTGGCCACGCTCGGCTCCGACACCGGCGGCTCGATCCGTATCCCGGCCGCGCTCTGCGGCATCGTCGGCTTCAAGAGCACCCAGTCGCGGGTGCCGCGCACCGGCGCCTTCGAACTCTCCCGCTCGCTCGACACCGTGTGCGCCATGGCCCGGTCGGTGCAAGACTGCCTGCTGGCCGACGCCGCCATCGCCGATGCGCCGCTGGCGGTGCGTCGCCGCCCGCTGGTCGGCCTGCGCCTGGCGGTGCCGCAGACGCTGATGTTCGACGGCATCGAGCCCGCCGTGGCCCGGGCCTTCGACCGCGCGCTGGATACGCTGTCGAACGCCGGTGCGCTGATCGTCGAGATCCCCTTTGCCGAGCTGGCCGAAATCTCGAAGCTCAACGCGCCCGGCGGCTTCTCGGCGGTCGAGGCCTTCGCGGTGCACCGCCACCGCCTGGACGCGCGGCGCGACGGCTTCGACGGCCGCGTGGCCCAGCGCATCGCCCTCGGCGCGCAGGCCAGCGCCGCCGACTACATCGCGATGCAGGACGCCCGCCGCGACTGGATCGCCCGGGCCGAGGCGCGGCTGCAGTCCTTCGACGCGCTGATCTGCCCCACCGTGCCCCTGGTCGCTCCACCGATCGCCGACCTGCTCGCCACCGACGAGGCCTTTTTCAAGGCCAACGGCCTGCTGCTGCGCAACACCTTCGCGATCAACTACCTCGACGGCTGCGCCTTCAGCCTGCCGTGCCATGCGGCCGGCGAACTGCCGGTCGGCCTGATGCTCTCGGCCGTGCGGGGAGACGATGCGCGGCTGGCGGCGGTGGCGCTGGCGGTGGATGATGCGTTGGCGGCGTAGTCGCGGAGAGTCGCAGTGGGGCTGTTCGGGACCCATCGCCTGTACGGGTTGGATGACCTGCTGCTGATCAATCGAATGGGTGTAGCTCGATGCGCTACACGCTACAATCTGCGTAAATGATCAAGAGCTTTCGCCATAAGGGGCTGCAACGCTTTTTCGAAACCGGCAGCAAGTCCGGTGTCCAGGCGGCGCATGCAACGAAGCTGCGCCTTCAGCTGGCGGCTCTCGACCAAGCCGTAAGGCCGGAGGATCTTTCTGCGCCGGCCTGGGCATTGCACCCGCTCAAGGGCGATTTGAAAGGTCATTGGGCCATCACCGTCAACGGAAACTGGCGCATGGTTTTTGCGTTCGATGGGACGGACGCGGTGCTGGTGGACTACCGTGACTACCACTGAATGCGAGGTATCGATATGACACGTATGCACAACCCCCCGCACCCGGGCGAGGTACTGCGGGAGTATCTGGGCGACATCACCGTGACCGAGGCGGCTGCGCAGTTGGGGGTGAACCGGGTCACGCTCTCGCGGGTGCTGACCGGGGCGGCCGGTGTGTCGCCGGACATGGCTTTTCGGCTGGGGGACGCTTTCGGTACCAGCGCAGAACTGTGGGCCGGCATGCAGATGCAGCACGATCTATGGCAGGCGGCCAAGGCCAAGCGGCCGAAGATCCGACGGCTGATCGCGAAATCCGCCTGATCGCCGAGTCGCGGTTTCTCGTCATTGAGCAAACTTTCTTCTAGCCGTCGACCGATTCGGCGGTGGGCGGCTCGGCGGCGCCGCCACGCGGTGGCAGCCGGCCACGCCGCTCCAGCGCCTCGCGCAGCAGAAACTCCACCTGCGCATTGGCGCTGCGCAATTCCTGCGCGGCCAGCCGTTCGATCTCGGTCCACAGGACCGGATCGATGCGCAGCGGAAACGACTTCTTGCCGGGGCTCGCCATCGGCGCGCGCTAGGTGTAGAGCGTGCCGGTGTTGATCACCGGCTGCGCGTCGTTGTCGGAGCACAGCACCACCAGCAGGTTCGACACCATCGCCGCCTTGCGCTCGTCGTCCAGCACCACCAGGTTGCGGTCTGACAGTCCCTTCAGGGCCGCTTCGACCATGCCCACCGCGCCGGCCACGATCTGGTGCCGCGCGCTGACGATGGCGGTCGCCTGCTGGCGGCGCAACATCACCTGGGCGATCTCGGCGGCGTAGGCCAGGTGGGTCAGCTTGGCGTCGAGTACCTCCACGCCGGCGCTCTCGAAGCGCTGGTTCAGTTCGGCCTTCAGCGCATCGGCCACCACGTCCAGGCCGGCGCGCAGCGTCGTTTCTTCGGCGTCCAGGTCCTCGCCGCTGTCGTAGGCGTAGAGGGTGGCCAGGTGGCGGATCGCGGCCTCTGCCTGGATGCCGACGAACCGGGTGTAGTCGTCGATCTCGAACACCGCCTGCGCGGTATCGCGCACCCGCCACACCACCGCCGCACCGATCTCCACCGGATTGCCGCGCTTGTCGTTGACCTTGAGCGGCGCGGTGTTGAGGTTGCGGGCCCGCAGCGATATCTTCTGCCCGCTGAGCAGGGGATTCGTCCAGCGCAGGCCTTCCGACCGGTCGGTGCCCTTGTACTCTCCGAAGAGGGTGAAGATGATGCCCTCGTTGGGCTTGAGCATGTAGAAGCCCGGCGCGAGCGCGGCGCCGGCCAGGATCAAGGCGACGCCCACGCCCGTCGGCGCCAGCCCGCGCTGCAGAAGCACCGCCAGACCGGCACCGAACAGCAACGCCGCGGCCAACGCCGCCAGGTAGCCGCCCATCGAGCGGTAGGGGCGCTCGCTGCGAATCACGCGCGGTGCAGGGTGGACGAAGGGGGCGGTGGCGGCAGGCGGTTGCATGGCATCTCCTAAAAGTGATATCACTTTAGTATCGCTCGACCTGCATCGTCAACGTCTTTCTGCACATGCTACTGATTTGATAGCTGTACGCCCGCTCTGCACGTCGGCTACAGCCCATTCCTGTTCTGAAAGTGCCGCGGGGACCGCCCCATGGCCGCGCGGAACATCGCGGTGAAGGCGCTGTCGCTGGCGTAGCCGCTGGCGGCGGCCACATGGGCGACCGGCATGCCGCGTGCCAGCAGCGGCAGGGCGTGGGCGAGCAGGGCCTGCTGGCGCCACTGCTGCCAGCTGATGCCCAGCTCGCTGCGGAACAGGCGTGCGGCGGTGCGCTCGCTGGCGCCCGCGCTGGCGGCCCATTCCGCCAGGGTGGCGGGACGGGCGGGGGCGCGCAGCACCGCCTCGCACAGCGCGCGCAGGCGCTTGTCGCCGTGCTCGGCATGCGGCATCGGCACGCCCATGCGCAGTCGCGGCGCGCGGGCCAGTTCGTCGCGCAACAGCGGGGCGATCATCCGTTCGCGGCGGCGGCATTCCGCCAGGTGGGCGGCGCCGCCGGCCGGGCCCGCCGTGCCGTCGGGCGTGCTGTCGAGGGCGAAGGCCAGGGCGTGCAGCAGCGGGCCCATCTCCAGCACCACGCAGCGCTGCCAGGCCGGGTCGGCCGAGGGCGCGGGCTGGGGCAGCAGGTACACGGTGCGCAGCTCGGCATCCTCCACCACGGTGATCGAATGCTCCATGCCGGCGGGCACCCAGGCGGCGCGGGAGGGCGGCACGATGATGGTGCCGCCCTCGGTGCTGACCCGGATCACGCCGGTGGCCGAGAAAGTGAGCTGCGGCCAGTCGTGGCGGTGCGGCACCACGACGGTGTCGGCCGCCAGCGGCCGCTGCTTGGCGCGCACCGGCCGGTCGGGCGTGGGCACGAACAGGTGCGGCGTGAGGGAGCCGACCTGGGCGCCGGTGCCGGTGGCCGGCGCGCGGGCACGGGCTCGGGCGCGAAGCGGCGGGCGGGCTGGGGTGCTGGATGTTTTTGGCATGTTCTCGATGGAAGTTGGCCCTTCGTCGCAATTCTGCCGCGCGATCGGCGCCTACGATCGCCGCTCCTCCTCATCTTTCGCGTGCGCCGCGCTTTTCCGCCATGGCCTCAGCTACCCATTCCGCACCCACCGCCGCCCGCGATCCGGCCGAGCGCGCGGCCTTCCGCAACGACGCCACCCTGATCGGCCTGGTGGGCGTGGCCCACGGCATCAGCCACTTCAGCCAGCTGCTGCTGGCGCCGCTGTTTCCGTGGCTCAAGACCGAGTTCGGCGTGGGCTATGCCGAGCTGGGCTTCGTGCTGACGGTGTTCTTCGTGGTGTCGTGCATCGTGCAGGCGCTGTCGGGCTTCGTGGTCGACCGCTACAGCCCGCGGCCGGTGCTGTTCGCGGGCCTGGGCATGCTGGCGCTGGCGGGCTTCGGCTATGCGATGGCGCAGAACTACTGGATGCTGCTGGGCAGCGCGGTGATCGGCGGCATCGGCAACGGCGTGTTCCACCCGGTCGACTACACCCTCTTCAACCGCAAGGTGGCGCCCACCCGGCTGGGCCATGCCTACAGCGTGCACGGCATCACCGGCAGCCTGGGCTGGGCGCTGGCGCCGGCCTTCGTGGTGCCGCTGGCGGTGGCGTTCTCGTGGCGCGTCGCGCTGGCCTCGGCCGGGGTGCTGGCGCTGGCGGTGCTGGCGGTGCTGTGGGTCTACCGCCGCCACCTGGCGCTCGACAAGAAGGCGGTGCTGCAGGCCACCGGCCACGACGATCTGGTCGAAGGCAAGTTCGATTTCCTGCGCATCCCGGCGGTGTGGATGTGCTTCGGTTTCTTCTTCTTCTATGCCGCATCGCTCAGCGTGGTGCAGGCCTTCGCGCCCGAGGCGGCGCGTCAGCTGCACGCGGTGCCGGTCGCGCTGGTGGCGATGTGCCTGACGATCTACATGGTGGCGAGCGCCGGCGGTATGGTGCTGGGGGGCTTCCTGGCCTCGGACCCCACGCGCTGCGAGCGCATCGTGGGCATCGGCTTCGGCATCGCGGCCCTGATCGCGCTGGCGCTGGGCCTGCTCGACATGCCGCCGCTGGCGGTGCCGGTGCTGTTCGGCGCGATGGGGTTCTCGGCCGGCATCTCGGGCCCGTCGCGCGACCTGATCGTCAAGCGCTCCACGCCGCCGAACGCGACCGGCCGCGTCTACGGCGTGGTCTACGCCGGCCTCGACATCGGCCAGGCGACCGCGCCGCTGCTCTTCGGCGCGCTGATGGACCACGGCCGCTTCCGCGGCGTGCTGGTGGGCCTGGCGGTGGTGCAGGGCGTGCTGATCGTCAGCGCGTTCAACGTGCGCAAGGCGCGGCGCACCGCGTCGCTGGTGCCGGCCTGACGCTACGCGGCGGCCCGCGTGCGGGGCCGGCGGTCGGCGTGGCCTAGCGCGGCAGCGCCATCCGCACAGGCTCGGCACCGCCGGCCGCATGCCGGTCGAGGGTGAAGCCCGCCACGGTGCGCGACAGGTGGTGGGCCTGGTCGTTCAGCACGCCCGATGCGGCAGTCGATTCCTCCACCAGCGCGGCGTTCTGCTGGGTGGCGCGGTCCATGTCGGCCACCGCCTGGTTGATCTGGCCGATGCCGGCGCTCTGCTCGGTCATCGATCCGTTGATCTCGCCGATGATCTGCGCCACCCGCTGGATGCTCTCGACGATCTCGCCCATCGTCTCGCCCGCGGCGCGCACCCGCTGGGTTCCGGTGGTGACGCTGACGCCCGAGGCGTCGATCAGCGCCTTGATCTCCTTGGCGGCGGTGGCGCTGCGGTGCGCCAGGCTGCGCACCTCGCTGGCGACGACCGCGAAGCCGCGGCCGTTTTCGCCGGCCCGCGCCGCCTCGACCGCCGCGTTCAGCGCCAGGATGTTGGTCTGGAAGGCGATCGAGTCGATCACGCCGATGATCTCGCCGATCTTGGCCGAGGCCTTCGAGATGTCGTCCATCGTGCTGACCGCGCTGGCCACCACCTCGCCGCCGCGCGTGGCGGCGCTGCTGGCCGAGGCGGCCAGGCGCTGGGCCTGCGCGGCGGAATCGGCCGACTGCTGCACCGTGCCGGTCAGCTGCGAGAGCGAGGCCGAGGTCTCCTGCAGGTTGCTGGCCGATGTCTCGGTGCGGGTCGACAGGTCCTGGTTGCCGGCCCGGATCTCGTCGGTGGCGGTCTTCATCGATTCGACGCCGTTGCGCACGTCCTGCAGCACGGTGCCGATCTGCTCGACGAAGGCGTTGAACGACACGGCGATCTGCGCCACCTCGTCCCGGCCGGTGACCGGCAGGCGCCGGGTCAGGTCGCCGCCGCCCGAGCCGATCTCGTCCATCGCGTCGCGCACTTCCGACAGGCGCCGGAAGGATTTGGCGGTGAGCAGCGCGCCCACGGCGGCCGCCGCGGCGGCCAGCAGCACGATGGCGATCGCCAGCGTCTGCACCACGCTGCGCAGGCCCGCGGTGGCCTCGGCCTTGTCGAGCGCCACCACCAGCGACCAGTCGGTGCCCTGCACCGGGCGCGACTTGAGCAGCTTGGTGCTGCCGCCCAGGTCGACTTCCATCGGCTGGGCGGCGCCGGCCAGCGACGCCATGGCGGCGGGGGTGAGCAGCGGGGAAAGCTCGGTCACCGGCTTCAGGCTGAGCTTGGCATCGGGATGCGCCAGCACCTGGCCGTCGCCGTTGACCACGAAGCCCAGGCTGCCCGGTGTCGGGTGGATCGCGGAGACGACCTCCCGCACGCCGTCCAGCGGAACGGCGCCGTTGACCACGCCCTGCAGGCTGCCATCGCGAATCACCGGTGCGACGAAGGCGACGTAGGGTACGCCGGTCGTCGCGTCGCCATAGGGCTTGGTGACGGTCAACTTGCCGGCCTGGACGCCGGCCTTGTACCAGGGGCGCGCCGTCGGGTCGTAGTCGGGTGCCGTCTTGGTGGTCGACTTGAAGGTCTTGTCGGACCAGCCGACCGTGGTGATGGGAAAGCCGTTGGCCTTGCCCATCAGCGCCACGTAGTTCTGCGGATCGCCCTGTTCCACCACCGCGGTGGTGGCGTTGACCGCGGCGGCCTTGGCGGCGACCCACTGGTCGATCGCCATCGTGTTGCCGGCCGCGATCGCATCCAGGTCCTGCGCGATCGTCTGGAAGGTGCTGGCCCGGGTGATCGCGTAGGTCGCGGCGCCGGTGACGAACAGCGAACCCACGACGGTGGCGGTGCTGATGAGGAGGATTCTGGAGCGCAGGGACTGGATCATGTCGGCACCGAAAATGAAAGCGATTACAGCGTAATTCGGTTACCTGCGCTTACGTCGAAAGCGGATAGTTGCGCCAAGGCCACGCTGCGGGCATGGCTTTGCCGGGCATCCGACGCTTCCGTCATTCCGGACCGTGAACGCCGGTCAATACGCGGCGCTCGGCGGTGCCACTGCGGATGCGGCCGTGTCGCCGGCGAACTGGCCCCGCAGACGCCGGGCGGCCTGCGCGTACAGGACCACGTCCACCCCCACCGCGACGAAGGTGCAGCCGAGATCCAGGTAGCGCCGGGCCAGCGTCGCATCCGACGTCAACGTGCCGGCGGCCTTGCCCGAGGCGACGATGGTTCGCATCGCCGCCTCGATCGCGGCCTGCACCTCCGGGTGGCCGGGCTTGCCGCGGTGGCCCATCGACGCGGCCAGGTCGGCCGGTCCGATGAAGACGCCGTACACCCCGTCGACCGCGCAGATCGCCTCCAGGTTCCGCAGCGCCGTCACCGTCTCGGCCTGCACCAGCAGGCAGACCTCGTCGTCGGCCACGTCCAGGTAGTCGGCACGGCCGCTCCAGAGCGACACGCGGCCCACCGCACTGCCCACGCCGCGGATGCCCTGGGGCGGGTAGCGGGTGGCCGCGACCAGGGCGTGTGCCTGCTCGGCCGTGTCCACCATCGGCACCAGCAGGTTGCGGGCGCCGATGTCGAGCAACTGCTTGATCAGCGCGGTATCGCCGTGCACCGCCCGCACCACCGGCTGGCCGGGGTAGGGCGCGACGGCCTGCAGCGCGGCCAGCGTGCTGCGGATGTCGTTGGGCGCGTGCTCGCCGTCGATCAGCAGCCAGTCGAAGCCGGCGGTGGCGCTGACCTCGGCCAAATACGGATCGGCCATCGACAGCCAGAGGCCGACCTGGGGCTGGCCGGCGGCGAGGGCGGTCTTGAAGGGGTTGTGTGCGGGCATGTGGTTTCCTTGGTCGATGGTGGGGGGTGCGGCAGCAGCAGCGGTCTCGTGGGTTGTCTCAGTCCAGCCCACCCTGGCACACGTACTTGGTGTGCAGGTAATCGTCGAGCCCGTGGGTCGAGCCTTCCCGCCCGTAGCCCGACTCCTTGACCCCGCCGAAGGGCGCCGCCTCGGCCGCGATCGCCCCCTCGTTGATCCCCACGATCCCCGACTCCAGCGCCTCGGCCAATCGCCAGATGCGCCGCACGTCGGTGCTGTAGAAATACGCC
>NZ_LMKO01000015.1 GCF_001421705.1 Xylophilus sp. Leaf220
GCGACAACGTGTCGATCACCGTCAAGCTGATCAACCCCATCGCCATGGAAGAAGGCCTGCGCTTCGCCATCCGCGAAGGTGGCCGGACCGTCGGCTCCGGCGTGGTCGCGAAGATCATCGCCTGATTGAAGAGTTAGAGGGGTATAGCTCAATTGGCAGAGCGTCGGTCTCCAAAACCGAAGGTTGTAGGTTCGATTCCTACTGCCCCTGCCACCTGAGGTGGCCCACACCAAGCCCGTCATGATCTGACGGGCTTCCGTGTCTTCAGGGACACGTTTCATATACGAGGAATGCAAGCCGCCATGGCGACGTCGCAAGTTGAAACCGTAAGCACCGGAGCCGACAAGGCCAAGTTGGGCCTGTCCGTTGCGCTGGTGCTTGCTGCGCTGGCGGGCTTCTACCTGCTGAGCCGCCAGGGCGCACTTGCGCAGTGGGCCGTGCTGCTCGTGGGGCTGGCCGCCGCCGCCGCGGTGTTCTTCGTGTCGGAACATGGCCGCCAGCTGATCGCCTTCGGTCGCGACGCATGGCGCGAAGTGAAGAAGGTCGTCTGGCCGACCCGCAAGGAAGCGATCCAGATCACCGCCTACGTCTTCGCTTTCGTCGTGGTGATGGCGCTGTTCCTTTGGCTGACTGACAAGACGCTGGAGTGGGTCTTCTACGACCTGATCCTGGGTTGGAGAAAATAAATGACCGACGCCGTTGAGAACATTCCCGGTGACGGCGAAGCGGTCGCCGCTGCCACGCCGGCCAACCCGGACATGCGTTGGTACATCGTCCATGCTTATTCGGGCATGGAGAAGGCGGTCGAGCGCAACATCGTCGAGCGGATCAACCGCGGCGGCATGGAAGCCAAGTTCGGCCGCATCCTGGTACCTACCGAAGAAGTCGTCGAAGTCAAGAACGGCCAGCGCAAGACGACCGAGCGCCGTCTGTTCCCTGGCTACGTCTTCGTCGAGATGGTGATGGACGACGAGTCCTGGCACCTGGTGAAGCACACCAACAAGGTGACCGGCTTCGTCGGGGGCGCCAAGAACCGTCCGGCCCCGATCTCGGAAGAAGAAGTCCAGAAGATCGTCAGCCAGATGCAGGAAGGCACCGACAAGCCCCGCCACAAGGTGGAGTTCATCGTCGGCGAGTTCGTGCGCGTCAAGGAAGGTCCCTTCACCGACTTCAACGGTTCGGTCGAAGAGGTCAACTACGAGAAGAGCCGGGTGCGGGTGTCCGTCACCATCTTCGGCCGCGCGACGCCTGTCGAGCTGGAATTCGGCCAGGTCGAGAAGACCTGACCCCCGAAGCAGGCCTTGGCCTGCTGCCGTCATTCGTATCCCGCGCTTCGTTGGACCCGGCGCGGGTGTTCTCTCGAAAGGGTCCGCAAACCCCGGGGAGCGGTCTGCCACACGGCGGCCGCGCTATCACCCGCAAGGAGTAAAAAGCCATGGCGAAAAAAATCGTCGGTTTTGTCAAGCTGCAAGTGCCAGCGGGCAAGGCCAATCCATCGCCCCCCATCGGCCCGGCCCTGGGTCAGCGCGGCCTCAACATCATGGAGTTCTGCAAGGCGTTCAACGCCCAGACCCAAGGTGTCGAGCCCGGCCTGCCACTGCCGGTGGTGATCACCGCCTTCGCGGACAAGAGCTTCACCTTCATCATCAAGACGCCGCCTGCGACGACCTTGATCAAGAAGGCCATCAAGCTCGACAAGGGTTCGCCCGTGGCGAACAAGCAGAAGGTCGGCAAGATCACGCGCGCCCAGCTCGAAGAGATCGCCAAGACCAAGCTCAAGGACATGAACGCCGCCAGCATCGACGCCGCAGTGCGCACGCTGGCCGGCTCCGCCCGCTCGATGGGCGTGACCGTGGAGGGCCTCTGAGATGGCTAAGTTGACCAAGAAGCAAAAGTCCCTGCAAGGCAAGGTCGAGTCGACCAAGCTGTACGCCCTGAGCGATGCACTGACCATCGTCAAGGACGCGGCGACCGCCAAGTTCGACGAATCGATCGACGTGGCCGTGCAGCTCGGCATCGATGCGAAGAAGTCCGACCAGGTCGTGCGTGGCGCCGTCGTGCTGCCGAACGGCACCGGCAAGACCAAGCGCGTCGCCGTGTTCGCCCAGGGCGCCAAGGCTGAAGAAGCCAAGGCCGCCGGCGCCGACATCGTCGGCATGGACGATCTGGCTGCGATGGTGAAGGCGGGCGACATGCCCTTCGACATCGTCATCGCCGCACCCGACGCGATGCGCGTCGTCGGTACGCTGGGCCAGATCCTCGGTCCACGCGGCCTGATGCCCAACCCGAAGGTCGGCACGGTCACCCCCGACGTCGCCACGGCAGTGAAGAACGCCAAGGCCGGTCAGGTGCAGTTCCGCGTCGACAAGGCCGGCATCGTCCACAGCACCATCGGCCGTCGCTCGTTCGACTCCGACAAGCTGCAGGGCAACCTGGCCGCGCTGATCGACGCGCTGACCAAGGCCAAGCCCGCCACCAGCAAGGGTGTCTACCTGCGCAAGGTGGCCGTGTCCTCGACCATGGGCCTCGGCGTTCGCGTCGACACCCAGACGATCGCGGCCGCGTAAAGACGGAATTCGGGTGGCCTCCGCGGGCCGCCCGGTGGTGGGCCGGCGCAGACGTCGCGAGACGGAGGCGCCGGGCCATCCAAGACCGCTGGTGTGCAGATGGCTGCACTTAATCGCCTCGTCGGCCAGCGCAGATGGCGATCCCGCTGCAGATGGATTTTTTCCCGAAACAGTTGGTCGCTGAAAGAAGAATGTGGGCGAGGGCCCAGTGCCCGATCCCACTTTTTAAGGAGTAGACCTTGAGTCTTAATCGCAGTGAGAAAGAAGCGGTCGTCACCGACGTTACCAGCCTCGCCGCTAAAGCTCAAACGCTCGTGATTGCGGAATACCGTGGCATCACGGTCGCCGACATGACGAAACTGCGCAACGACGCGCGCAGCAAGGGTGTGAGCTTGAGTGTTCTGAAGAACACGCTGGCCCGCCGTGCTGTCGCCGGTAGCAGCTTCGACGTGCTCATCGACCAGATGACCGGCCCGCTGATCTATGGCTTCTCCGAAGATGCCGTGGCCGCCGCGAAGGTGGTGGCCGATTTCGCGAAGACCAACGACAAGTTGGTGATCCGCGGCGGCGCTTTCGGTGGCAAGACCCTGGACGTCAACGGCGTGAAGCAACTGGCCAACATCCCTTCCAAGGAAGTGCTGCTGGCCCAGCTGCTGGGCTTGATGCAATCCCCGATCTCGCGTACGGCCCGTGTGCTGGGCGCGCTGGCGGAAAAACGTGGCGAAGGCCAGGCTGCACCGGCAGCCGAGCCCGAAGCAGCCGCGGCTTGAACCAAACTAGTTTTAGGAAATCACAATGGCATTCGATAAAGACGCATTCCTGACCGCGCTCGACAGCATGACGGTCCTCGAGCTCAACGAACTGGTCAAGGCCATCGAAGAGAAGTTCGGCGTGTCCGCCGCAGCAATGTCGGCACCGGCCGCCGGCGGCGGCGCCGCTGCGCCTGCAGCCGAAGAAAAGACCGAATTCAACGTCGTGCTGCTCGAAGCCGGCGCGAACAAGGTGTCGGTCATCAAGGCCGTGCGCGAAATCACCGGCCTGGGCCTCAAGGAAGCCAAGGACCTGGTCGACGGCGCTCCGAAGAACGTCAAGGAAGGCATCGCCAAGGCAGACGCCGACGCAGCCAAGAAGAAGCTGGAAGACGCTGGCGCCAAGGTCGAACTCAAGTAATTCGACATTTGTGCCGAGGCTGGGGTGTCCGAAAGGCCCCCAGCCTTTTGCCGCTTATGCAAGCGCGCTGTAGAGCACACCAGAGAGCCGCAACGTCTGCGGCTCCCTAGTGTCTTCTGAGCCCCCGACAGCAGAAGATGCCTTGGTTCGGGCGATGTGCAACGCATCGCCGTCCGCCATGGTTGGTAGTGGCCAACCACCAAGCCCCTCGCGCGTGCCGTGCCGCGCTAGGGGTTCAGTCGTCGAAGGACTCATGTCTTTGCCCGGAGATCTCATGGCCTATACCTATACCGAACGCAAGCGCATTCGCAAAAGCTTCGGCAGCCGCGACAGCGTGCTGGAAGTCCCCTACCTGCTGCAGATGCAAAAAGACGCCTATACGGCGTTCCTGCAAGCCGACGTAGGCCCCAAGAAACGCACCGTCGAAGGCCTGCAGGCCGCTTTCGACGCGGCTTTCCCGATCGTTTCCCACAACGGTTTCGTGGAAATGAAGTTCGTCGAGTACAACCTGGCCAAGCCGGCGTTCGACGTGCGCGAATGCCAGACCCGCGGCCTGACCTTCGCCTCGGCCGTGCGGGCCAAGGTGCAGCTGATCATCTACGACCGCGAGTCCTCGACCAGCCAATCGAAGGTCGTCAAGGAAGTGAAGGAGCAGGAGGTCTACATGGGCGAAGTGCCGCTCATGACCGACAAGGGCTCGTTCATCATCAACGGCACCGAGCGCGTCATCGTCTCGCAGCTGCACCGTTCGCCCGGCGTGTTCTTCGAGCACGACAAGGGCAAGACCCACTCGTCGGGCAAGCTGCTGTTCTCGGCCCGCGTGATCCCCTACCGCGGTTCGTGGCTCGACTTCGAGTTCGATCCGAAGGACATCCTGTACTTCCGGGTGGATCGTCGCCGCAAGATGCCGGTCACGATCCTGCTGAAGGCCATCGGCCTGAACCCTGAATCGATCCTGGCGAACTTCTTCGTCAACGACAATTTCCGCCTGATGGACAGCGGCGCGCAGATGGAGTTCGTCGCCGAACGCCTGCGCGGCGAAGTCGCCCGTTTCGACCTGACCGACAAGGCCGGCAAGGTCGTGGTCGCCAAGGACAAGCGCGTCACCGCCCGCCACACCCGCGAGCTGGAAACGTCGGGTACGACGCACATCAGCGTGCCGGAAGACTTCCTGATCGGCCGCGTGGTCGCCCGCGACATCGTCGACGGCGACACCGGCGAGATCATCGCCAAGGCCAACGACGAGCTGACCGAAGTGCTGCTGAAGAAGCTGCGCTCCTCGGGCGTGAAGGACCTGCAGGTCATCTACACCAACGAACTCGACCAGGGCGCCTACATCTCGCAGACCCTGCGCACCGACGAGACGGTCGACGAGTTCGCCGCCCGCGTGGCCATCTACCGCATGATGCGGCCCGGCGAGCCGCCGACCGAGGACGCGGTGCAGGCCCTGTTCCAGCGCCTGTTCTACAACCCGGACACGTACGACTTGTCGCGCGTCGGCCGGATGAAGTTCAACGCCAAGATCGGCCGCAACGAATCCACCGGACCGATGGTCCTGACCAACGAGGACATCCTCGCTGTCGTGAAGATCCTGGTGGACCTGCGCAACGGCAACGGCGAAGTCGACGACATCGACCACCTGGGCAACCGCCGAGTGCGCTGCGTGGGCGAACTGGCCGAGAACCAGTACCGCACCGGCCTCGCCCGTATCGAAAAGGCCGTGAAGGAGCGTCTGGGCCAGGCCGAGCAGGAGCCGCTGATGCCGCACGACCTGATCAACTCCAAGCCGATTTCCGCGGCGCTGAAGGAGTTCTTCGGTGCGTCGCAGCTGTCGCAGTTCATGGACCAGACCAACCCGCTGGCCGAGATCACCCACAAGCGCCGCGTGTCGGCGCTTGGCCCGGGCGGTCTGACTCGCGAGCGTGCCGGCTTCGAAGTGCGCGACGTGCACGTGACCCATTACGGCCGCGTCTGCCCGATCGAAACGCCCGAAGGCCCGAACATCGGCCTGATCAACTCGCTGGCCCTGTACGCCCGCCTGAACGAATACGGCTTCATCGAGACGCCGTACCGCCGCGTGGTCGACAGCAAGGTGACGATGCAGATCGACTATCTGTCGGCCATTGAGGAAGGCAAGTACGTCATCGCCCAGGCGAACGCCGCGCTGGACAAGGACGGCACGCTCACCGGCGAACTCGTGTCCGCACGGGAAGCCGGCGAGTCGATCCTGGTCGCCGCCGACCGCATCCAGTACATGGACGTGTCGCCGGCGCAGATCGTGTCGGTGGCCGCCTCGCTGGTGCCGTTCCTCGAGCACGACGATGCCAACCGCGCACTGATGGGCGCCAACATGTCGCGCCAGGCCGTGCCCGTGCTGCGTCCGGAAAAGCCGATGGTCGGCACCGGCATCGAGCGCGTCGCGGCGGTGGATTCCGGCACGGTGGTCACGGCCAACCGCGGCGGCGTGGTGGACTATGTCGATGCCACCCGCATCGTGATCCGCGTCAACGACGCGGAAGCCACGGCGGGCGAGGTCGGCGTGGACATCTACAACTTGATCAAGTACCAGCGTTCCAACCAGAACACCAACATCCACCAGCGTCCTATCGTCAAGAAGGGCGACAAGCTGGAGAAGGGCGACGTGATCGCCGACGGCGCGTCGACCGACCTGGGCGAGATCGCCATCGGCCAGAACATGCTGATCGCGTTCATGCCGTGGAACGGCTACAACTTCGAGGACTCGATCCTGATCAGCGAACGTGTCGTCTCCGAAGACCGCTACACCTCGATCCACATCGAGGAGCTGGTGGTCATGGCGCGCGACACCAAGCTGGGCGCCGAGGAAATCACCCGCGACATCCCGAACCTGGCCGAGCAGCAGCTCAACCGCCTGGACGAGTCCGGCATCATCTACGTGGGTGCCGAAGTCATGCCCGGCGACACGCTGGTGGGCAAGGTCACGCCGAAGGGCGAGACCACGCTGACGCCGGAAGAGAAGCTGCTGCGCGCGATCTTCGGCGAGAAGGCGTCCGACGTGAAGGACACCTCGCTGCGCGTGGACCAGGGCTCGCAGGGCACCGTGATCGACGTGCAGGTGTTCACCCGCGAAGGCATCCAGCGCGACAAGCGCGCCCAGCAGATCATCGACGATGAGCTCAAGCGCTTCCGCCTCGACCTGAACGACCAGCTGCGCATCGTCGAAGCCGACGCGTTCGACCGGATCGAGAAGCTCCTGACCGGCAAGACGGCCAACGGCGGCCCGAACAAGCTGGCCAAGGGCAGCAAGCTCGACAAGGCCTACCTGACCTCGGTCGAGAAGTTCCACTGGTTCGACATCCGTCCGGCGGAAGACGAAGTGGCGACCCAGCTCGAGTCGATCAAGAACTCGCTCGAGCAGACCCGCCACAGCTTCGACCTGATGTTCGAAGAGAAGCGCAAGAAGCTCACCCAGGGCGACGAACTGCCGGCCGGCGTGCTGAAGATGGTCAAGGTCTACCTGGCCGTCAAGCGCCGCCTGCAGCCCGGCGACAAGATGGCCGGCCGCCACGGCAACAAGGGTGTCGTGTCCAAGATCGTTCCGGTCGAGGACATGCCCTACATGGCCGACGGCACGCCGTGCGACATCTGCCTGAACCCGCTGGGCGTGCCTTCGCGGATGAACGTCGGCCAGGTGCTGGAAGTGCACCTGGGCTGGGCCGGCAAGGGCATCGGCCAGCGCATCGGCGACATGCTGCAGGCCGAGGCCAAGGCGGCCGAGCTGCGCAAGTTCCTCGAGGAGCTCTACAACAGCTCGGGCCGCTCCGAAGACCTCTCCAAGCTCAGCGACGAAGACGTGCTGGCGATGGCGGGCAACCTGACGAACGGCGCCACCTTCGCCACCCCGGTGTTCGACGGTGCGAGCGAGGAAGACATCCGCGGGATGCTGAAGCTGGCCTATCCGGAAGACATCGCCAAGGCCAAGGGCCTGACGGTTACCCGTACCCAGGCCCACCTGATCGACGGGCGCACCGGCGAGCAGTTCGAGCGTCCGACGACCATCGGCTACATGCACTTCCTGAAGCTGCATCACCTGGTGGACGACAAGATGCACGCCCGCTCGACTGGACCGTACTCGCTGGTCACGCAGCAACCGCTGGGCGGCAAGGCCCAGTTCGGCGGCCAGCGTTTCGGTGAAATGGAAGTGTGGGCGCTGGAAGCCTATGGCGCGTCCTACGTGCTGCAGGAAATGCTGACGGTGAAGTCCGACGACGTGCAGGGCCGTACCAAGGTGTACGAGAGCATCGTCAAGGGCGAACACGCCATCGAGGCCGGCATGCCGGAATCGTTCAATGTGCTGGTCAAGGAAATCCGTTCCCTGGGCCTGGACATCGAACTCGAACGTTCTTAATCGAAGGGACTAGGTTTATGAAGTCACTACTCGACCTGTTCAAGCAATTCACGCCGGACGAGCATTTCGATGCCATCCGCATCGGCATGGCATCGCCAGAGAAGATCCGCTCGTGGTCTTTCGGCGAAGTCAAGAAGCCGGAGACCATCAACTACCGCACGTTCAAGCCCGAGCGCGACGGCCTGTTCTGCGCCAAGATCTTCGGCCCCATCAAGGACTACGAGTGCCTGTGCGGCAAGTACAAGCGCCTGAAGCACCGCGGCGTGATCTGCGAGAAGTGCGGCGTGGAAGTCACGCAGACCAAGGTGCGCCGTGAGCGCATGGGCCACATCGACCTGGCCGCACCCTGCGCGCACATCTGGTTCCTGAAGTCGTTGCCGTCGCGTCTGGGCCTGGTGCTCGACATGACGCTGCGCGACATCGAACGCGTGCTGTATTTCGAAGCCTACGTCGTCACCGACCCCGGCATGACCCCGCTCAAGAAGTTCGGGATCATGTCCGAGGACGACTACGACGCGAAGCGCAAGGAGTACGGCGACGAGTTCATCGCCAAGATGGGCGCCGAGGGCATCAAGGACCTGCTGGAAGCCATCGACATCGACCTGTCGATCGAGCGCCTGCGCGGCGACCTGACCGGCTCCGAAGTCAAGGTGAAGAAGAACGCCAAGCGCCTGAAGGTGCTGGAAGCGTTCAAGAAGTCGGGCATCAAGCCCGAGTGGATGGTGCTCGAGGTGCTGCCGGTGCTGCCGCCGGACCTGCGTCCGCTCGTTCCCCTGGACGGCGGCCGCTTCGCGACCTCCGACCTGAACGACCTCTACCGCCGCGTCATCAACCGCAACTCGCGCCTGCGCCGCCTGCTGGAGCTGAAGGCTCCGGAAATCATCGCGCGCAACGAGAAGCGGATGCTGCAGGAAGCCGTCGACTCCCTGCTCGACAACGGCCGTCGCGGCAAGGCGATGACCGGCGCCAACAAGCGCGCCCTCAAGTCGCTGGCCGACATGATCAAGGGCAAGTCGGGTCGTTTCCGCCAGAACTTGCTGGGCAAGCGGGTGGACTACTCCGGCCGTTCCGTGATCACTGTGGGCCCGACGCTCAAGCTGCACCAGTGCGGCCTGCCGAAGCTGATGGCGCTCGAGCTCTTCAAGCCCTTCATCTTCTCGCGCCTCGAAGCCATGGGCATCGCGACGACGATCAAGGCCGCCAAGAAGGAAGTCGAATCCGGCACGCCGGTGGTCTGGGACATCCTGGAAGAGGTGATCAAAGAGCACCCGATCATGCTCAACCGTGCGCCTACGCTGCACCGCCTGGGCATCCAGGCGTTCGAGCCGATCCTGATCGAAGGCAAGGCGATCCAGCTGCATCCGCTGGTCTGCGCGGCCTTCAACGCCGACTTCGACGGCGACCAGATGGCCGTCCACGTGCCGCTGTCGGTGGAAGCGCAGATGGAAGCCCGCACGCTGATGCTCGCCTCCAACAACGTGCTGTTCCCGGCATCGGGCGAACCGTCGATCGTGCCGTCGCAGGACGTGGTGCTGGGTCTGTACTACACGACCCGCGACCGCATCAACGGCAAGGGCGAAGGCCTGGTGTTCTCGGATACCGGCGAAGTGCAGCGCGCATTCGACGCGGGCGAGGTCGAACTCACCGCCAAGATCAGCGTGCGCCTGACCGAATGGACCAAGGACAAGGCCACCGGTGAATTCGTGCCTTCCACCTCGCTGGTGGACACGACCGCCGGCCGTGCGCTGCTCTCCGAGATCCTGCCGAAGGGCCTTCCGTTCGCCAACATCAACAAGGCGCTGAAGAAGAAGGAAATCTCCAAGCTCATCAACGTGAGCTTCCGCAAGTGCGGCCTGAAGGAGACGGTCGTCTTCGCCGACAAGCTGCTGCAGAACGGTTTCCGCCTGGCCACCAAGGCCGGTATCTCGATCGCGATCGACGACATGCTGGTGCCGCCCGAGAAGGCCAGCATCATCGAGCGCGCCGAGAAGGAAGTGAAGGAAATCGCCCAGCAGTACTCGTCGGGTCTGGTGACCTCCGGTGAGCGCTACAACAAGGTGGTGGACATCTGGGGCAAGGCCGGCGACGAAGTGTCGAAGGTGATGATGGCCCAGCTCTCGAAGCAGAAGGTCATCGACCGCCACGGCAAGGAAGTGGACCAGGAGTCCTTCAACTCCATCTACATGATGGCCGACTCGGGTGCGCGCGGTTCCGCCGCGCAGATCCGCCAGGTGGCCGGCATGCGGGGCCTGATGGCCAAGCCCGACGGCTCGATCATCGAGACGCCGATCACCGCGAACTTCCGCGAAGGCCTGAACGTGCTGGAGTACTTCATCTCCACCCACGGCGCCCGTAAGGGTCTGGCCGACACGGCGCTGAAGACGGCGAACTCGGGCTACCTTACCCGCCGTCTGGTGGACGTGACCCAGGATCTGGTCGTGACCGAGGAAGACTGCGGCACGCACCAGGGCTCGGTCATGCGCGCCATCGTCGAAGGCGGCGAAGTGATCGAGTCGCTGCGCGACCGTATCCTGGGCCGTACCGCGGCCGACGAGGTGCTGCACCCCGAGAACCGCTCGGTGCTGGCACCGGCCGGCACGCTGCTGGAAGAAGACCTGATCGACGAACTCGAGGCCGCCGGCGTCGACGAAGTCAAGGTCCGCACCGCGCTGACCTGCGAGACCCGCTTCGGCATCTGCGCCAAGTGCTACGGCCGCGACCTGGGCCGTGGCGGCCAGATCAACCTGGGCGAGGCGGTCGGTGTGATCGCCGCCCAGTCGATCGGCGAGCCTGGCACCCAGCTGACGATGCGGACCTTCCACATCGGTGGCGCCGCATCCCGTGCGGCCGTCGCTTCCAGCGTGGAAGCCAAGTCGAACGGCGTGATCGGCTTCAACGCCACGATGCGCTACGTGAGCAACACCAAGGGCGACCTGGTGGTGATCGCGCGTTCGGGCGAGATCGTCATCCAGGACGAGCACGGCCGCGAGCGCGAGCGCCACAAGGTGCCGTACGGTGCCATCCTGGCGGTCAAGGCCGACCAGACGATCAAGGCCGGCCACATCCTGGCCAACTGGGACCCGCTGACCCGTCCGGTGATCACCGAGTTCGCCGGCCAGGTGAAGTTCGAGAACGTCGAGGAAGGCCTGACGGTCGCCAAGCAGGTGGACGAAGTGACCGGCCTGTCGACCCTGGTCGTGATCGATCCGAAGCGCCGCGGCTCCGCCAAGGTGGTGCGCCCGCAGGTCAAGCTCATCGACGCTAACGGCGCCGAAGTGAAGATCCCGGGCACCGACCACTCGGTGACCATCGGCTTCCAGATCGGCTCGCTGATCCAGGTGCGCGACGGCCAGGACGTGGGTCCGGGCGAAGTGCTGGCGCGTATTCCGGTCGAAGGCCAGAAGACCCGCGACATCACCGGCGGTCTGCCCCGCGTGGCCGAGCTGTTCGAAGCCCGTTCGCCGAAGGACAAGGGCATGCTGGCGGAAATCACCGGCACGGTCTCGTTCGGCAAGGAGACCAAGGGCAAGGTCCGCCTGCAGATCACCGATCCGGACGGCAAGGTCTGGGACGAGCTGATCCCCAAGGAGAAGAACATCCTGGTGCACGAAGGCCAGGTGGTCAACAAGGGCGAGTCCGTGGTGGACGGCCCGGCCGATCCGCAGGACATCCTGCGCCTGCTGGGCATCGAAGAGCTGTCGCGCTACATCGTCGACGAAGTGCAGGACGTCTACCGCCTCCAGGGCGTGAAGATCAACGACAAGCACATCGAAGTGATCGTGCGCCAGATGCTGCGCCGCGTCGTGGTCGAGAACGCGGGCGATTCGGGCTACATCAACGGCGAGCAGGTCGAGCGTTCGGAAATGCTCAACACCAACGACCGCCTGCGTGGCGAAGACAAGGTGCCGGTGACCTACAACAACCTGTTGCTGGGCATCACCAAGGCGTCTCTGTCGACCGATTCGTTCATCTCGGCGGCGTCGTTCCAGGAAACGACCCGCGTGCTGACCGAGGCGGCCATCATGGGCAAGCGCGACGAGCTGCGCGGCCTGAAGGAGAACGTCATCGTCGGCCGCCTGATCCCCGCAGGTACCGGCATGGCGTACCACGATGCGCGCAAGGTGAAGGACCAGATGGACGAGGCCGAGCGCCGTGCCATCACCGAAGCCGAAGACGCCGAACTGGCCGGCCTGGGCGACAGCTCGGTCGCCGACACGGCCGACACCAGCGAAGGTGCCGCGGCAGAGTAAGCACTGCTGCCGCTTCCGGCTGAAAGCCCCCGTCCGCCGCCTCGGCGGGCGGGGGCTTTTTTCCTGCGGTCGTTTTTGGAGATACTTCGGCGATGTTCCAAAGTCTGTGGTGGTGGTCGGTCCTGGCGGTCGGCCTCTTCTGGTCGGTCGGTGCGCACAACCGGCTGGTCCGCTTGCGCGGCGCCGTGCTGCAGGCCTTCGGCCTGCTCGATGCGCGGATGCAGGCCTGGGTCGCGATGGCCCAGACGCCCACGGTGCCGGCACCGCTGCCGGTACCAATGTCGGTCGACGCGGCGGAACGCGCCTCCGACGGGCCGGCGGAGGCCGCCGACGCCCCGCCCGCCGACGCGGCTCCGGCGCCGAGCCTCGCCACCCAGACACTCTGGATGGGGACCCATGCCGCGGCCCTGCAGCTCGGCAATTCGCTGGCCGCCTCGCGCGCCAAGCCGCTCGATCGCGAGGCGATGGCGGCCCTGACCGCCGCGCGCGAGGTGCTGCTGTCGGCCTGGCGGCGGCTGCTGCGCGAGGCGCCCGATTTTTCCGCCACCTTGCAGGCCGGCGGCATCCACGTCCTGTGGGACCAGCAGGAGACGCAGGTCCAGCTGGCCTGCGACGAGTTCAACCTGGCCGTGCAGCGCTACAACGCTGCGCTGGGCCAGTTCCCGGCTGCGCTTCTGGCATGGCTTTTTCGATTCCAGCCCGCGCGACCGATATGACGACACGCCCTTCGCTTCCTTCTTCCGCACCCGCTCCCCGCCCGGCGCGGCAGATTCCGCCCGGCGGCGCTGCCGGGGATGCCGGCCCGCGCGAGAGCATCGCCCTGTGGCAGCAGTTGCAGGCGGCCGCTCAGACGCTGGCGGCGGTGCGCGGCGGCCAGTCGGCACCGGTCGCGCTGCAGGCGGTGCCGTCAACTCTGCGCCCCGGCACCCGTGCGCTGGTCTCCCACGTGCTGCGCTGGCTGGGCCAGGCCGAGGCGCTGCGCCGCAAGCTGGCCAGCCGGACCCCGCCGCCGCTGCCCGACGCGCTGCTGTGTACCGCCCTGGCGCTGGTCTGGCGGGCCGAGGATGCGCCCTACGACGCCTTCACCCTGGTCGACCAGGCGGTCGAGGCTGCCAAGCGCAGCCCGGCGATGCGGGCCCAGTCGAGCTTCATCAACGCCTGCCTGCGCCGCTTCCTGCGCGAGCAGGAAGCGCTGGTCGCCGCCACTGCCCAGGAGCCGCTGGCGCTGTGGAACCACCCGCGCTGGTGGATCGACCACCTGAAGCACGACCATCCCCGGCAGTGGCAGGACATCCTGCGGACCAACAACACCCAGGCGCCGATGGTGTTGCGGGTCAATGCACGAAAAGCGACGGTAGCCGGCGTCCTGAGCCGGCTTCATGCTATGAATATAGGAGCAGAGCGCGTCGGCGCCCAGGGCGTGCTGCTGGCGCATGCGCTGCCGGTCGACCAGATCCCCGGCTTCCCGGAGGGCCACGTGTCGGTGCAGGACGCCGGCGCCCAGCTGGCGGCGCAGCTATTGCTCGGCGGGCTCGACCTGTCGAAGCCGCTGCGGGTGCTCGACGCCTGCGCCGCGCCGGGCGGCAAGACGGCGCACCTGCTGGAGATGGCGCCGGAGTGCGCGCCGCTGTCGGTGCTGGCGCTCGACATCGACCCGCAGCGCTGCGAGCGGATCCACGAGAACCTGGAGCGGCTCGGCCTGCAGGCGACGGTGGTGGCGGCCGACGCGCAGGAGCCGGCGCGCTGGTGGCCCCCGCACGGCGGCCAGCCGTTCGACGCCATCCTGCTCGACGCGCCCTGCACCGCATCGGGCATCGTGCGCCGCCACCCCGACGTGCGCTGGCTGCGGCGCGAGAGCGACATCGCCCAGCTGGCCATCGTGCAGGCCGGCCTGCTCGCCAAGCTCTGGCCGCTGCTCGCGCCGGGCGGCCGGCTGCTGTACTGCACCTGCTCGGTGTTCCGGGAAGAGGGCGAGCACCAGATCGAAGCGTTCCTTGCGCACAACATCGATGCGGCTTTGTGCCCCTCGCCCGGGCATTTGATTCCGCGCAATGGCGCGGGCCAGCGCTGGGTCCCGGACAATCTTCCCGGTGACCATGACGGATTCTTCTACGCCCTCCTGCAAAAGCATGCGCCTTGAGCGCCGCCTGCGGGCTTTCTCCGGTGCCCTGGGCGCCCTGGGGGCCGCGGCGCGCGGCCTGGCGGTCTCCTGCATGCTCGCCTGCTGCCTGCTGCTGGCAGGGCAGGCCCCCGCCTTCGCCCAGGCCCACAGCGTCGAGGTGCCGCAGCTGCGACTGGAGCGGGCCGACGACGGCCTCTACCTCTCGGCCACCCTGGGCTTCGAGCTGCCGCCGCTGGTGGAAGACGCGCTGTACAAGGGCATCCCGGTGTTCTTCGTGGCCGAAGCCGAGGTGCTGCGCGACCGCTGGTACTGGAGCGACCGACGCGTCGCCAATGCCGTGCGCTACATCCGCCTGGCGTTCCAGCCGCTGACCCGGCGCTGGCGGCTGAACGTGTCGCCCACGCCGATCGGCAATGCCGGGCTGGGCGTGGCGCTGAGCCAGAACTTCGAGGAGCTGCCCGAGGCGCTCGCCTCGATCCAGCGGCTGGCGCGCTGGCGCATCGCCGACCTGCACGACGTGGAGGCCGACGGCCGCTACAGCGTCGAGTTCCGGTTCCGGCTCGACACCTCGCAGCTGCCCCGGCCGCTGCAGATGGGCGTCATCGGCCGCTCCGACTGGAGCCTGTCCACCGAACGCAGCCTGCGCCTGCTGCCGGACGGCGAGTGATGCCCAGCACCCGCCGCACCGCCCACCACGACGATCCGCGCTATTCGCTGCTGCACTCGCGCGCCGCCCGCTGGGGCGTCGGCATCGGCGTCGCCACGATGGTGTCGATCGGGCTGGTGCTGCTCTTCCTGCTGACCCAGGCCACCAACAACCGGGCGCTGTACGAGCGCAACTACGGCCGCCTGTTCACGGTGAACGTGGTCGTCGCCGGCCTGCTGCTGGCGGTGATCGCCTGGATCGGCATGCGGCTGTACGGGCGGCTGCGGCGCGGCCGCTTCGGTAGCCGGCTGCTGATGAAGCTGGCGATCATCTTCGCGGTGCTGGGCTTCCTGCCGGGCATGCTGATCTACACCGTCTCCTACCAGTTCGTCTCGCGGTCGATCGAGAGCTGGTTCGACGTGAAGGTCGAAGGCGCGCTCGATGCCGGCCTGAGCCTGGGCCGCGCCACGCTCGACGCGCTGTCGAACGACCTCGTCGCCAAGACCCGCACCGCCAGCGCCCAGATCGCCAACCTGCCGGATGCCGCCGCCGGCCTGGCACTGGAGCGGATCCGCGACCAGATCGGCGCGAGCGACGTGGTGCTGTGGAACTCGCAGGGCCACCTGATCGCCAGCGCCGGCCAGTCGCGCTTCCAGCTCAACCCGGACCGGCCCGCGCCGCAGCTGCTGCGCAACGTGCGCAGCCAGCGCACCGCGTCGCAGATCGAGGGACTGGACGATCTCAGCCCCAACGCCGACATCTCCGGCGCCCGGGTCAAGGCCATCGTGCTGGTCAGTGGTACCGGCGTGGAACTGTCGCCCGAAACCCGCTTCCTGCAGGCCACCCAGCCGCTGCCGCCCAGCGTGGTCGCCAACGCGGTGGCGGTGCAGGAGGCCTACCGCGAGTACCAGGAGCGGGCCCTGGCCCGCGAAGGCCTGCGGCGTATGTACATCGGCACCTTGACGCTGAGCCTGTTCCTGGCCGTCTTCGGCGCGGTGCTGCTGGCGGTGCTGCTGGGCAACCAGCTGGCGCGGCCGCTGCTGGTGCTGGCCGAGGGCGTGCGCGAGGTCGCCGCCGGCGACCTGAGCCCCAAGGCGGCGCTGCAGGGCAAGGACGAGCTGGGCGGCCTGACCCGCGCCTTCGCCGACATGACGCAGCAGCTGTCGGAAGCCCGCAGCGCGGTCGACAAGAGCATGCTGCAGGTCGACACCGCCCGCGCCAACCTGCAGACCATCCTGGACAACCTCACCGCCGGCGTGATCGTGCTGGATGCGGACGGGCGCATCCTTTCCTCCAACCGCGGCGCCACCCGGATCCTGCGGGCGCCGCTGGCCGCGTCCGAGGGCCAGCTGCTGGCCGAGGTGGCCAACCTGGCCGATTTCGGCAAGGGCGTGCAGGCCCAGTTCCACAGCTTCCTGGGCGACCGGGAGCAGCACGGCATCGACCATTGGCAGCAATCGTTCGAGCTGCATGCCGGCGCCACCGGCCCGCAGCAGGACGCCACCACCGTCATCGCCCGCGGCGCCGAGCTGCCCGGCGCCGCGCGGCTGCTGGTGTTCGACGACATCTCCGAGATCGTCTCGGCCCAGCGCGCGCAGGCCTGGGGCGAGGTGGCCCGCCGCCTGGCGCACGAGATCAAGAACCCGCTCACCCCGATCCAGCTCTCGGCCGAGCGGCTGGCGATGAAGCTCGACGGCAAGGTCGACGCGGCCGGCCAGGCGGTGCTGACCAAGTCGGTCCGCACCATCGTCGAGCAGGTCGATGCGATGAAGCGGCTGGTCAACGAGTTCCGCGACTATGCCCGCCTGCCCGCCGCCGAGCTCGCGCCGGTCGACCTCAACGCCCTGGTCGCCGACATCCTGCACCTGTACGAGAACGACGGCGGCAGCGGCGTGCGGGTGCGGGCCGAGCTGGACGCGCAATGCCCGCTGGTGCTGGGCGATGCGCAGCAGCTCCGCCAGGTGGTCCACAACCTGGTGCAGAACGCCCAGGACGCCACCGAGGCGGCGCAGCGCAGCCCGGCGCCCGCCGTCGTGATACGCACCCGGCAGAGCGACACCACCGGGCGGGTGCGGCTGACGGTGATCGACGGCGGCACCGGTTTCAGCGAGAGTTTGCTCAAGCGCGCGTTCGAGCCGTACGTCACCACCAAGTCCAAGGGCACGGGCCTAGGCCTGGCCGTCGTGCGCAAGATCGCCGACGAGCACGGTGCCCGCGTCGACATCGCCAACCGGGTGGAAGAGGGCGAAACGGTCGGTGCACAAGTATCGTTATCATTGCCCCTCGCACCCGTGGCTGTCTGATCCGAGCCGAGGGTTCTGTTCACCCCCGTGGCCGTGGCTCGGTCAACGTGCATCTCCGCTATGGCAAATATCTTGGTGGTTGACGACGAACTGGGTATTCGGGACCTGCTCTCCGAAATACTCAACGACGAGGGCCATGCCGTCGAACTCGCAGAGAACGCCGCGCAGGCGCGCGCCGCGCGCGCCCAGGGCACTTTCGATCTTGTGCTGCTCGACATCTGGATGCCCGACACCGACGGCGTCTCGCTGCTCAAGGAGTGGGCCGCCACCGGCCTGCTGACCATGCCGGTCATCATGATGAGCGGCCACGCCACGATCGACACCGCGGTAGAAGCCACCCGCATCGGCGCCCACGCCTTCCTCGAAAAACCGATCACCCTGCAGAAGCTGCTGAAAGCGGTCGAACAAGGCCTGCAGCGCAGCGGCGACGCGGCCCGCAAGGCGGCCACCGTCGCCAGCGGCGGTGGTGCGGCGCCGAAGACCGCAATCTTGCCCGCTGCGGCGCTGGCACCCGCGGTGGATGCAGCCCATGCGGCAGACAACCTCGGAGGACCCGCCGACACGCTCGTCGCACCGGCTGCGGCAGACATGTCGGCCATCGCCCAGGCCGACCACGGCGCACCGCGCAGTGTCCAATCCTTCGACCTCGACCGCCCGCTGCGGGAAGCGCGCGACGGCTTCGAGAAGGCGTACTTCGAGTTCCACCTGAAGCAGGAAGCCGGCTCGATGACCCGCGTGGCCGAGAAGACCGGCCTGGAGCGCACCCACCTCTACCGCAAGCTGCGCCAGCTGGGCGTAGACCTGACCCGTGGCCGCCGCGCGACTTTCTGATATCGTTTTTTGTTCGCCTCAGATCCTGTGCTATGATCTAAGGCTCCGGCCCGGTAGCTCAGTTGGTAGAGCAGCGGATTGAAAATCCGCGTGTCGATGGTTCGATTCCGTCCCAGGCCACCATACATAGCAAGCCGCTACAGCTATCAAAGCTGTAGCGGCTTTTGCGTTTTGTTCCCGCGGTGGGAATTGATGGACCAGACAAGCAATTTTGGCTTGTTGCTTCCGTTGTCAATTGCCCATCAATGAGTTTTGGTTTCGAAAATGCCAAGTAGATCAACAACTTACGAGAGAAACCTTAGCCCTAAGCGCCAACGTTTGTCATTGTCATCAATGACTACGCCCAGAAGGGAACGTAGCGCATCTGGTTGCGAGCTGCGCCCACCTCATACGGCTTGATCAAGTCGGCATCAACGGCTTCTTTGATGTACCGCGAGACTGCAGCTTTGTTGCGCTCCTCTACGCCGAAACGAGCTCGCAGGGAACTATTGGTAAGTTGATCTCTAGATACATGTTTGAGGCACGCATGAAGGTAGCAGGCATGGATGCGATCACCCTTGTCCATCTCTGACAAGGCTTTGTGTGCATAGAGGACGACACGCGTATGGTGGTCCGTACTCTCTGCCGTTGGGGCAGGAAGTTGGTAGTTTTCGGTCTCCCAGACTACTTTGTCCCACCCTGAACCTCGCTCTTCGCATACGCCAAGACGTCTCAGTAAAGAGGCAAGAGTTTCGTTTCGAGAACGTGGAGGCGTATCGACAAAGCGGTTTGTATCTATAAGCGGCGATCCTGGATTCGTAATCTCAATCCGCTTGCTAAAGATCTCCACCATTGGGCCTGTGCCGTGCAGTGAAAAATCTTGGTGTATCAAAGCATTGGCAATAAGTTCTCTTACTGCTAGTTCCGGAAACATTGGGACTTTTCTACGCAGCGCCTGTCCAATAATTTCATTGGAGGGAATCAGTGAGTTGACGTAAGAAATCAGACCTTTAAAGCCTGACGCATACCCACGAAGACCAATCTGTTCTCGGGTTGTTTCGACTCGGTCATTTCCTGCGTATGAAATGACGCGCATAGCTTTGCGGGCGAGGCTTGGATAATCTTCCAAACGCGTGGCAAAAAGAATTGCACCTAGATTTGTGATGTTCCATCCGCCAGCATCACACGGGACAATTAAATTGTCTCCTTCTAATGCTTTGGCAATTCCTTCGTTTTGTTCAGGTACAACAAGCCCGCTAAGGTCAAAATAGCTTTTGTAGTCAAGTGATGAAAGAACCTGAGCCGTAGTTTGTCGTTCTGAAGCAATGCCAACTTCGAAAGGGGTAGTGTCAAAAATCCTCCACAATGTGCGTTCCCTTTCCGAAAAATCTTTTAGTTTCTTTTTATTTGATCCTATTCTAATAAATTCAGATCCGCTGAAAGAGACGGGGGTATTCTGAGCGCGTTCGATTGTTAAAACAACGACTGTTCTTCCTAAAATTTCTACGGTAGAAAAACTAAAGTTTATTTTTGGTGAGGTCATGCGGAGGAGCCAACTCTCTAGTTCCTCTGCCCCTTTTTTAGAACTGGCTGGCCTAAAGGTTGTGCCGACAATCGAATGATCCGCATTGGAAATTCCCCAGATCAGATAAGCAAAAGCTTTGCCGCAATAAGCTGCCGAGTTTGAGAGGGCCGAAATATACTCGCCAATTTCTGATGGATCTTCATTATTATGTTTGAACTCAAGCCATTCAAGTTCTTCTGGAAAGCCTCGCAGCTCATTAACGAGGCTTAAAAGGTATTCTTGCGATCTTAGTTTTTGCATCGAGAGATTGTGCAGCAAGCTGAGCAATTTTTCACTCAGATACCTTTTCGAACGGACGTTCGCGACCGGTCGTAAACCCTCGCCGTTGTTTTCGCGTCTGCATGCAACTCCGGCAGCGCCCCATACAGCGCTTTATGCTGCGTCGTGTAGTAAGCCCTTAAGTCGTGGAAGGTAAAGCGTCGCGCGACTACCTTGTCCTTCACCGCCGAGGCCATGGCACGTTGCCAGGTTGATGCGAAACCGCTGTCAGTGTATGGATTGCCGTCCCGTGTCGTGAAAACATGTACGCACCCATCCGGCCTATGCAATGCGCGGAGACGCCGCACCAGATTCTCCATCGCAGGCGTAATCACCACGTTTTCAGCCCGCTTCGATCCGCCGTGTTGTTTTGCTCGCATGAGCCGAATCACTCCAGCAGTGCTATCAATCTGCGGTAGGGTTAAATGCAGGAACTCCGTTCGGCGTGAGCCTGCTGCAGCAGCAAATTCCGCCATCATTGCTACCACTTCGCGCTGCGCGCCCTGCTTGGCTAGCCAGGTGATGAAGCATGACAGCTCGGCCGGTTCTGGTGCTTCTGTGCGTGGCCGCTCGAGGTTGCGCTTCACTTGCTTGCACGGATTGACGTCGATGTCGCCGCGCTCAACGGCCACGGTCATCAAGTTAGAGAGTAGAGCTATCTCTCGGTTGCCCCGGATGGGGGCATCGACGCGCTCGACACGCAGATAGCGTGCGATGTCGGCTGGCCGGATCATGCGGGCCGACACCTGGCCCATAACCTCCAACAATTTGACGCTGTACGCAGCGTAGTCAAGCTTTGTTCGCTCGCTGAGCCGGTGCCATTGAGGCATGGTCAGGTAGGTGCGCCAAAGCTCGGTTAACGTTCCGGCATCGCTGCTGGCGCCATTCAGATCCAGCACTGCCTGAATCGCTGCGCGCTTGTCTTGGCCAAGATTAATCGGCTTCCCGCCCAGGGGGTGATATCGGTAGGTGACCTTGTCGCTGCCCTTGTGAGGGCGTGCTTCCATTCGTGGTAGCAGGCCAAATCCTGATGCTCTATCGCGTGTTCGCCCCATTTACCTGCTCCAGTTAAAGCCATTTGATGCTGTTGTGTTGTCTTTGGAATTAAGGCGTTCTTCCAAAAGCTTTCTTCCCACGATCGGTAGTCCATCGGGACGTCTCGGGACGGTGCTCGGGTCGTTGATTCCGAGAATCTTGCAAATCCGACGTGTCTGCGCTGCGCGCTGGGTGACCGGCGCGCAAAGCGCGTCGATTTCGATTTCTGTGAGGAATGGAAATGTGCTCATCCAGGACCCTCAGGAGCAGGAAGAGCCTTGATCCGGAGCTCTTGCGCCGCCATATGCTGGATATGAAAAAACCGACCCGAACGCTCAAGGAACTGCAGGCGCTGCTGCGCGAACGATTCGAAGCTATACCCGAGCTGCGCGGCGTCCGCACCGACGTGGAAGATGGTGGCATTGCCTGGGTCGACTCCTCCGAAAGAGGTGGAGCGAACTGGACGGTGCGCCGCGTGCGGCCGCTCGACACTTACCGCGCCGACGTCGCGAGGATCATTCGGGAAGCTCAGGCGAAATATGAGTTGGACGCCGAGGCAACTGAGATTCCCGCAGATTGGTAAGCCGGTCATACTGGTTGCCTTACAGGACAAAAAATGGCCGTAACTTCCCAAAAGACCAAGGATGCGATCGACCAACCGGCGGACTTCTTCGAGTACTTCTTTCCTGATCCTGTGGACGCCCACGCGCGTGGTGGCCTGATCTTGGCCTTCGATTCGCTGCTGGACGTTGACAACTGGATGGAGGCGTACGGAGATGATGGTCCCGTAACGCTCCGCGCAGCGTTGAAGTTTGACGCCGTTAAAGACGAAAAGAGCCGCGGCATGGCGCAGCTTTGGCTCGAAGTCGAAGACCGTCGATTAGACGAATTGCGTAAAGAGGCCGAGATCAAGCAGGCGACTCGAGCTGCCGACGCGGCGGCAAGGGCTGCGAACTGGTCCAAGTGGGCTGCCATTGCTGCTGGAGCAGGTGCGGTGATCACCGCCGCTGCTGCGCTTTGGAACGCCATCACACCACCCCCTGTACCGCAAGTGCTGCTGCTTCCGGCCAACCTGAATTCGGCTGCACCAACGGTTGCGCTGCCCCCGACCCACTTAGAGATAGCACCGGCGCTAAACCCTCATCAATCCTCGTTGCAGCTGCAGCCTGCGCCGCGGTCCTCATCAGAGCCCGCCGCGCCTGACCGCACCGTCCGCCCCGCTCCCATCGCCCATTAAGGCGGTTGGTCGCATGGTGGTAGCTGGCGCCCCGGCGTTGGGTGCGATTCATCGCAGACCTCGCGCCGTGTGTCCGGCGATGACTGAGACGACTTTCCAATAGCAGGCCATCGGCGCTTTGTGAGTCCGCCATGCCTTCATAGAACGTTGTGTTGCATCGGCGCGCAGCTCCTGCAGCAGCTCGCGCAGCACACCCCTTACATCTGGCGATAGGCCTTGCAGCTTGGCAAAGGCGGGGAGTGCGGTCAGCGGGTTGCGAACGTCGACGCGACTGGACCGCGCTGGGCTGTCCTGAAGCTCATGCTCGGAAAATAGCATCGTCACAGCAGGTTCCCCTTCGACCACTGCTCGACCGCCACGCCCAGCGCGTGGTACCGCTCCAGGAACTCATCGCGCCACTCGGTCCAGTCCTTGTGCTCGCGCTTCAGGCTCTGCAGGTTGATCCAGTCGGCCGGCGGCACCACGCGGCCGGGCGTGTCCAGTACGTCCCAGGCGGGGTGCTTGTCGGCGCTCCAGGCCATCAGGTCGCGGCGCTCGGTGGCCAGCGCCACCAGGTCGATCTGGTGCAGCACCGGCCGGCAGCCAACGAAGACGTGGTGCACGCGGAAGTGCTTGCGCACCGCCAGGGCATGGGCGCCCTCGTAGTCGGCCCAGGCCGCGCCCAGCACCTGCTTGGCCGGGCTGCTGCAGTCGCCGGTGTAGGCCTCGTGGGCGTCGTGCAGCAGCGCTGCGCGCTGGACGGCCGGGGTGCACTGCATGCGCTCGGCGATGTCGGCGCACAGCAGGCTGTGCTCGGCCACGCTGTAGGGGCGGGTGGCGTGGCCAGTGAAGCGGTTGATCTGCGCCAGCGCGTGGGCGATGTCGTGCAGGTCGATGCGGTTGACCGTGCGGCCGATGCCGCCCAGGTGGTGCTGCTGGCCGGTGGCGGTTTGGATCCAGGTGCTCATGCCGCACCTCGGCAGAACAGGGCGTAGACACCATCCTCGGTGTCGTAGATCTCGACCAGCACCCAGCGATCACCTGTCGGCGGCGTGGGCGTCCACGCGGCGCAGCCCTCGCCCTTCTCGTGGCTGACCACGGCCGGGTGGTCCAGGTCGCAGTCGTTCTCCATGCAAACGAAGCGCGTCTCCAGCCCGAACACCATCAGCAGCGATCGAACGTTGATTCCTTCGTCGAGGATCGGCATGGCCGGGTGGGTCAGGTAGCCCTCGGCATCGCGTTGGGCCGGATGCGGACCCAGCAGCGCCGCCGCCAGGCCCTCCAGATTGGCCGCGATCGGCGTGTCGTGCAGCTCGATCGCGAAGCCGGTATGCGCGGCCAGGCTGAGCAGCTCCACGGCCAGGCGCTGGGCCGGCGGTGGGGTGGTGCCGGCGGGCGTGCGGGCCGCGTCGGTGCTTATGCGGACCAGCCCCGAGGGCGTGTCCTGGATGGTGAGGCGGACGGTGGTCATGCTGTCGTCGCTGGTTGTGCAGGCGCGGCCTGCGTGGGGTTGGCGGGTGCGGCGGCGTGCCGCGGTGGGGCGATGCGGGGCGTGCCGGCGACATAGCCGCGCAGCACGTCGTTGTGGGCGTGGATGTCGACCAGGTCGAGGTCTTGCAGCGTGGTGCCGCTCTTCAGCTCGGCGCGGTGGGCTTCGATGAAGGCGACGGCGTCTTCGCTCACGAACAGCGCTTCGATGTGCGCGCCGTACGAAAGCTCTCCGGTGCGCTCCACCAGCGCCGCCATGTAGGCGATCTGGTTCTTGTGCCGCACCTGGTAGACGGGGCGGCGCAGGTGCAGCTGCAGGCTGGTGGCGTTCATGGCGGTCGTCGGCACGGTCAGGCGCTGGCGTGAAAACGCGGCGGGTGGCAGGGCATCAGCAGTCCCTCTCTACCGCCGTCGAAGCGAAAGCCGGCAGGCCCTTTGTCGAGGCCGGGTGCGAACAGCACGCCCGGCAGGCGCGCGATGGCGTGCAGGTAGCCGGGCTGGAACCACTGGGTGCCGTACAGGGCGATCTGGTAGTGCGCCAGGTCGAAGCCGGTGCCCGAGCAGTCAATGCATGGCTCTTTCAGTTCGGGTGGCGAGGGGCTGTCGCCGGACCACGCGCGGCCGCTGCCCTCGCACGGGGCGCAGTCGTACTCATGGCGGTAGTGCTCGAACTTGTGGCGAGGGGCTGTCGCCGGACCACGCGCGGCCGCTGCCCTCGCACGGGGCGCAGTCGTACTCATGGCGGTAGTGCTCGAACTTGCCCTTGCCTGCGCAGCTGAGGCAGGCGTGCGTCTGCACGGTCAGCGTGCCCCAGCAGCGCGGGCAGGGGTTGACTGTCGGCAGCGCCTCCATCGGCGCGAAGCCGGCCTGGGGTGCTTTGTTGTACAGGGCGGCGACGGACGCGGTGGTGGGATGCTCCGGCGTGCGGCCGATAAGGCTGCCCATGCCGAACGCGGGCATGCGCACCATCCAGCAGCGGTTGGTGGCATAGGCGTAAGCACCGTCGCGCCACGGGCCTTCCAGCACCGAACCCTGGACGGTGACGGGCTCGCAGAAGCTGCCGAGGATCTCGCGGGGCATCATGGACGGCCCCCGGCGGCGATCAGCACCGATTCGTGGATGCGGCGCGGCGGCTGCACGGCGGATGGGTGCCGGGCCCGGGCGCTGGCGGCCTGGGCGTTGTCGGCCGCGTACTGCGACTGCAGGGCAGCGGCTTCGTCCGCCTGGGCCTGCATGCCGGCCAGCTCGTCCGGGCCGCCGTCGAGGTAGAGACCGCCGCAGCCCAGCAGTACAGCCAGCACCAGCACGATGGCGATCAGCGAAAAGTCCAGCGCGGGATTGTCGAGGCGGCGGCTCATCGGGTACCGCCGTTCAGGATGTGCTGTGGCTCGGCCAACAGGGCACGAACACCGACGCCCCACGTGCGCAGCATCTCCTTGCGCCCGTGGTGAAGGTGGGTGCGCTCAATCAGGGTGGCAATGTGCCCACGCGCCAAGGGCATGAAGCGCGCCCGGCTTTCCCCCAAAGCCAGAGCTGCTGCTGTGCGGCGGCCACGCTCGTCTACGCCGTGCCGGCAGTCCACATCGATGCCGGGATAAGCACTGAGCGCGCAGAACTGAGCGGTGCGGCCGCGGTTGGCCCGCCGCATCTTGCAGGCCATCAACGCCAGCGACAGATCGGCGACGCGGATGGTGGCGACACCGGCGCTCATGCTGCTGCCACCTCGACCCGCTCGACCGAGTGCACCGGCAGGCCGGTGACCTGGTGCGCGGCGATCTGGGCGTGGGTGCAGCTGGGCGCGCGCAGGCGGATCGTGCGCAGGGTGCCGGCAGCGGCGTGGGCTTCTACGTCTTCAGCCTGGATCCCGGGTTGAATCAGGTTTGCGCGGTAGCTGCGCAGGGGGGTGACATGCATCGTTCGCTCCAAACGCCGAAAACGGCGAGGAACGAAGTTTAGATAAGACTAAACTGATGTGTCAACGAAAAACTAAACTTTGGTCGAGATATTTCTAATCTAACCCACCGCGCCCGGCTTTTTCGCGCACGCGACCGATGATCGTGATGTGTTCATCTACCAAGTCGGGACCGACAATTTCCGGTTGGTATTCCGGGTTGTCTGAGTGCAGCACCAGCCCGCCGTCTAGTTTGCGGAAGAGCCGCTTGATGCGTAGCTCATCCCCGTACCTCAGAGCAAAAACCTGTCGGTCCTTCACCTCGGTCTCGGCCATGTTCACTAGCACGGTGTCATCGTCAAACAGGAGGGGCTCCATGCTTCTCCCACGCACTTGGAACCGGCGAACTTGTGCGGGATTCAGCCCCATTTGCCTGAACCAGGATCGGCGGTAGGTCGCGGGTAGGCTTTCCTCTATCTCCTCGTAGTGAGGAGTCACGCACCCATCGCCCGCACTGAAGCGCACTCGCGATTCCTTGATGAGCACTATCCCATCAGGGATTGCGTCGTCTGCGTCCAAAGCGATGATCGGACGTGCGCCCCAACTCTTCAAA
This sequence comes from Xylophilus sp. Leaf220, assembly GCF_001421705.1. GTDB lineage: Bacteria > Pseudomonadota > Gammaproteobacteria > Burkholderiales > Burkholderiaceae_C > Xylophilus. Next base: position 26,342 of record NZ_LMKO01000015.1, read on the forward strand.
ACCTCGTCGCTGATGAAGCCCTGCTCGAAATACTGGTCCGGAAGTTCCAACTTCTCTGCGACGGATCGGGCAGCACGTTCGCCGAAGGCTTCGTCAGGATCCAGCATCTGGCTGACGCGCCCTTTCGATAAGCCTAGAGCTCGTGCGAACTCCGCCTGATTGCCGGCGTACTTCGGTGAGGCAACCAAGGCTGCGAGGCGCTGCTTACGGTGAGCGGTCATTGGTTCCATGTTGAGGAAAGCATAAACATTAAGGTATAGATAAAACTTGACCTGACATTTAGCTAGTTCTAAACTCAGCGTCCTATGAAGACGCTCACAGCTTGGCTTGGGGAAGAAAGGGGTCGCTCAACAGCGCTTGCGCGCTGTTTGGGCGTGTCTTTGGGTAGGGTCAGCCAGATGGCCGACGGCGGTGTACCACCCAAGTTCATGCTTGCCGTGAGGGATTTCACCGACGGTCAAGTAACCCTTGAGAGTTTGGTGACCTATCGGGGCTCTCGAAGTAAGCGGCCCGAGGAGGTCGTTCATGCGTGACACGACAACCGCTCGCGCGCCCTGGCCCTTCTCGCGCTCGGAGCCAGCCATGCCGCGCTTTACGTCTATGCCGTCGGGGGTGGGTTTGCAGGGGCTGGTGGAGCATGCACCCGACCGCTTTAGTGCGGCTGCCGAACTGCTCGCCGATGTGCCTGCCTCGGTCGCCTCCCTGCAGGCTTTCGAGGCCGATCCGTGGGACTCGGGATGGCACGCGGCCGAGCAGCTGGCCCGGGCGCGTGCTGCGGCATGGCTGGGCGTGCTGGCCGAGGCGCTTGCCCGCCAAGGCGTCGACGTTGCGGCGGCCGACGAAGGCGCATTCCTGCAGGTGCTGCAGAGCGCTGCCCCGCGGGTTGGGGCCCATGGCTGATCTGTGCGCCGAGGCCGGCCAGACTCTTTTTTCCCGCCTGCCGCCACACAAGCCGGCACGCCATTCGGTTGTTTCTCCATGGCTTCTCTGTCGCTGCGCGCGGGCAGGTGCGCAGTGTTGGGCATGCCGGGGCGGCAGACGGTTTTTCTTTTCGGCTCCCTCGTTCTCATGCCCGCAGTTTCTGCGCGGTGTGCTCTTAATTCAATAGCGTTTTTCGGGAAGACACGGATATGGATGGACATGACGCGCTGCGCCTCATGGTGCGGGACTACCCAGGCGGGGTGGAGGCGGTGGCGCTTCGGCTGGGCAAGCCGTGGCAGACGCTCGACAAGGAACTGCGCGCGGCGCCCGGCTACAAGCTGGGCATCCGCGAGGCGTGCGCGATCGGCCAGCTGTGCGCCGAAGCGGGCACCCCATCCGCTGCGGCCTACGCCACGAGCGTGGCCAGCCACTGCGGGGTGCACATCACCCTGGCGCCGGTTGAAGGCGCCTCGCCGATGGACGTGATGCACGGCGCCACCAACGTGATGCGCGAGGTGGCCGACGTGGTGGGCAAGGTGACCGAGGCCGGCCAGGACGACCACTAGCGATCCAGCAGCTGGTGGCGCACGTTGACGGCGTGGCGGCAGCGGCCGCGCGGAGGCGCTGAACATGGCCGGCGACTGGATCAAGATGCGGTCCGACCTGCAGACGCATCCGAAAGTTGTCCGCATCTTGTCCGCAATGCAGTGCGACAGGTTGCGGGTTGTGGGCGCATTGCATGCGGTCTGGTCGATCTTCGACGCACACACTGCGGACGGCATGTTGCACGGCTACACGCTGGAAGCGCTCGACGCGATGGTCGGCTGGCCCGGGTTTGCCGCCGAGATGGAGGCGGTGGGCTGGCTGGTATGCACGGACGATGGCCTTCTGGCGCCAGACTTCGCGGAGCACAACGGTGCGTCTGCGAAACGGCGCGGGCAGGAGACGAAGCGCAAGCAAGGCTCGCGCAAGGGCGCACCGACTCCGCGAACCGTCCCGCCCTTGTCCGCATCCGATGCGGACACTGTGCGGACCAGAGAAGAGAAGAGAAGAGAAGATGCACTCTCTCCCGAGAGTGCCGCAGGCGCGCCGGCGGATGGGCAGGCGAGCGCGACGACCCAGGCCGGGGAGGCATGCAAGGCCATGCGACAGGCAGGCATGGCCAGCGTCAACCCTTCGGACCCGCGGCTGCTGCAAGCGCTAGCGTCGGGCATCACGGTGGCGGAGTTGTCCGCATGCGCTGCGGACGCGGTGCAGGACGGCAAGCCGTTCGGATGGGCTATTGCTGCCGCCGTGGGCAGGCGCCGGGACGCCAGCCGCGTGGTGCCCATTGCCAGCGGTAGTGCCTTCCGGTTGAACCGCCAGGAGAGTCTTGAGGAATCTAACATGGCCGCAGCGCGTGCCTTTGTCGCGGAGATGAGCCATGCGTGAGCAAGACCTGCCCGAGTTCTCGGCATTGATCTCCGGTGTGATGGCCTACCACCGCCAGGCGGTGAGCGCCATGATCATCGGCGTATGGTGGCGTGCTTGCCAGCGGTGGACCTTGGAGCAGGTCCGCCATGCGATCGATGAGGTGACCACGGACCCCGAAGCCGGGAAGTACCCGCCAAAGATCGGTGACCTGACCCGGGTGCTGGAGGGCACGCGCACCGAGCGTGCGGCTCTGGCCTGGGGGAAGGTGCTGGAAGCGATGGGCGCCGTGGGCGCCTACACCGATGTGGTCTTCGATGACGCGGCGATTCACGCTGTGGTCGAGGACCTGGGCGGCTGGCCGAAGCTGTGCCGCACCGAGACGGCCGAGCTGGGCTATGTGCAGCACCGGTTCTGCGAAAGCCACAAGGCGTACGTCGGGCGAGGGGCGTTCGACTATCCGCGTCGGTTGGGCGGTGACCGCTCGCCCGATGACCAGTTCAAGCGCCGTGGCCTTCCTCCTCCGCTGCCTGCGCTTGTGGGTGATCCGGATGCCTGTGAGCGGGTGGCGGCTGGGGGCTGCAAAGAGGGTAAGACCCCTATCTCGTTCAAGGCGCTCGCCACGTTGGCATCGGCACAAGCCCCAGCGAGAGGGCTTCCAGGAGCCACTGGCCCTGCGCGTTTGGAACGCAAGAATTTGAAGGAAGAACAGCATGCTGCACGATGAACGCCGTGGGACCGATGAGGCCTACATCTCCGCCACTTCGGCGACCAACCTGCGCGTGGAGGCCGACCGACGCGGCGATGCCGATGTGCTGATCGCGGCCGGCTGGTCGATGGTGCAGCTGGGCAATGCGCTGCTGCGCCTGCATTCGGAGTTCGATGCGGTGGGGCGTCGGCGGGTGACGACGGCTGCCGACTTCGTGGCGGGCGTGCCTGCCCAGGTGAAGCGCCCGCGCGACCGGCAGGCAGCAGCGACTGCCGCGGCACATGAACACAACATGCGCGAGATGGTGCTGATGCTCGGCCGCTTGAAGTCGCTGCCGGCCGTGCAGGAGATGCTGTTGGCCCGCATGCGGCAGGCCCGGGTCGAGCAGGCAGAAGACAAGGCCGGGGCGATGATTCAGTGGTGGCTGTCGCCGGTATGCCCTGCATGCCACGGTACGAAGTTCCAGGTGCTGGCGGGCACCACCATCCAAACTGGCAAGCCGTGCCGCAGCTGCGGTGGGTCCGGACTGGCGAAGGTGCCGCACGGCGAGGAGGGGCGGCGGCTGGCGAACTGGATGGACGAGTGCACGAAGTACGCGCAGCACAGCATCAGAAATCGCTTGCGGACGATGCGACCTCGCGCTTAGACTCGCATCCGCCGACGGCAGAGGGTGCTTACCTTCTCGCACGGCAACTTTCTGTCGAACGTCCGCAACAACAGCCTGGCCTAGAGCCAGTAGCGATTGCGGTAGTCCTCGATAGAGAAGCTCGCCTCGGATTCTCGAAGCTCTAGCCATGTGGCCGCGGGGCTGACTGCAGAATACAAGTGCCCCATTCCCCCGGCGTGAGTTGTGCAGCGCGCATACGCAACGCCCCGACAAGACTGTTCGCTGTGGCTAATACCGGTGTGATCTCCAACTTGGCCAATGACAGCCTCGTTTACCCCACTCCTGGTACGACAGCACGGTTGGATGTCGGATCGGATGCTCTGTTCTCGGGCATCCCAGGATCGCAGCTCGTAAATGGTGAGATTCGCGTGCGTATCGCGACTGGAGCCTCTGCTTCCGACACTCTGGGGATTGCTTACGATCCGAGCTACGCCGTTGGCACAGCTAACCTGTATTCCCCTGGCTTGATCTATGTCAACACGGGTGTCGGCGGCTACCGCTTCGGCACCGTGGCTGGCGGAGGTGCTGGATCTGATTTGGTCGTAACCTACTGGAGTTCGTTTCCAGGTCAGCTTGATCCGGTGGCTGCAACACAGATCATTCTGCGCAGCTTGACCTTCCGCACGACCGCGCCGGGCACTCCAGACCGCACCTTTTCGGTGACCGTGACCGACTCGAACGGCGACACTACCGTGCCAGTGGTTTTCGGCGTCAACCACGCTTTTGCAGTAGCACCGGCCGCACCGGTAGTGCACAGCGTTCCGGGTGTAGAGGGAAGCGCATCGCTGCTCTTGGGCGCTGCCATCCTCGCCATGGCATTTATGAAGCTCCGTCGCCGCCGGTGATGTAGCGCCGCCGCTAGGCTGGTCACTCACCGGCCCTTCCCTTACCCCGCCCGCAGCGATGCCCGGCGGGTTTTTCGTTTGTGTGATCCATGCCCGTCGCTGCACCGCGTCCCTGTTCAAGCCCGGGATGCCGGCGGCTCGCCACGCAGGCCGGCCGGTGCTACCAGCACCAGCGCGAAGCCTGGACAAAGAAGCCCAAGGCCACGAAGCGCATCACCGGCCGCCGTCTGCAGGCGATGCGCGCATCGCTCTTCTCTCGCTCCCCCCTCTGTGTGCACTGCGACGCCCTCGGCCTGGTGGCCCTGGCGACGCAGCGCGATCACGTCATCCCGCTGGCCGAAGGCGGCAAGGACGACGAGACGAACGAGCAGGGGCTCTGCGATGCCTGCCACGAGGCCAAGAGCCTGTCCGAGGCGATCCGGGGGCGCCGCCGGTCGGCGTGACTGGGCGGTTTCGACAGGGGAGGGTGGGTCCAAAGTCCAGCACTCCCCGCTGGAAACCGTACGCCTAGCTGGAAATTTATGGGGAGTGAGAACTACCCCCCGGGGGTTTGAGGATGAGTCCTGATGACTGACAAAACCAACTTCGCCGCAGCGCTCCCCGCCGTCGGCGGATCCCGGGTGCTGTCGGGTCCGGGCGAGATCGTCTCGCCCAAACCGCCCAGCATGCTGGGCCTATCGGACGAAGAGCAGCAGCTCTACGACCATATCTGC
>NZ_LMKO01000016.1 GCF_001421705.1 Xylophilus sp. Leaf220
CATCTCTGCCAGGAACTCGCGCTTGCGCGTGCGCTTGGTCGTCAGGTTCAGGCCCAGGTCGGCTTGCTTCATGGCTTGGATTCTCTGCGCGGACTCACCCCTGACCAGCACATCGCGGCTCGATTTACGCAGACCCTCCTTAGGTCGTCGGCCAGCTAAACCTGAAACCGTTCTGGATGGAATGCGTAGCCTGAGCATCCGAACGGAAGCCGTCCCTGTCTCAACAATAGAAAGTTGTTCCTCTCTTCTGTGCACAACTCTGTTGATTGACCATGGCACAACGCCCGAGACTGGCGTAAACAGGGGCTCCAAGGCCAGTGCTCAAAAAATGGGCTCGTGCCGAGTAGCCCGTATTGCAGCGGTCAAGCCTTCCACCGGTCTCTCAATCCGGGAGCGTTGCTTCCAAGCCTTTGAACTGCTGGCTTAGCTCCAACTTCGAGATCCTGCGCCCAAGCGAACTGTCGGTGGAGAACGCTCGTCGGCAGATACATTTAAGGTGGAGCAGTCCACGTAGAGCTGGCGACTGCCGCCGGCTAGGAGCCGGCACGATGAAAAGTAAAAGCCCCTTGTCGCGCTGCTTTCTTGGCTTGTGAGGCCTATGCGGGCAATGTTTTCACAGAGGAATGCAGCCGTGATTCGACCGTAGCTATTCCGGTCGAATGGAACGCTTGGACAGCTCGGGACAGTCGGGCAATCTGGTCCCGCATCCGAAGCGCCGAGGCGGCCGACGCCGTCGCGAGCTGTGCGTTCTGCTGGGTCATCGCTTCGATCTGCCCCACCGACTCGTTCACATGGTCAATGCCGGCCTGCTGCTCGGCGGCCGCCAGGTTGATGGCCTTCATCAAGGCCGTCGTCTGTTCCACCGTGTTGCCGATGCCCGTCATGGCCTGGTCGACGTCACCCACGATGGCGCCGCCCTGGCTCACCTGGATGCTCGATGTGTCTATCAAGGTCTTGATCTCGCGGGCGGCCAGTGCGCTGCGCTGCGACAGGCTGCGCACTTCCGCCGCCACCACGGCAAAGCCCCGCCCGTGGTCGCCGGCACGGGCGGCCTCCACCGCCGCATTCAGCGCCAGGATGTTGGTCTGGAACGCGATGCCGTCGATCAGCGCCACGATGTTGCCGATGCTTTGCGAGCTCTGCGCGATGCCGCTCATGCGGTCCGCCATGTCGCGCATCAGGGTGCTGCCGGTGGCCGTCGCATCCGCCGCGCGAAGCGCAGCGGCACGTCCATCGCGTGCTGCGTCGCGGGACCGGGTCACGGTCGCAGCGATCTCGTCGATGCTTGATGCCGTCTTCTCCAAGTTGTCCGTCACCCGTGCGGTGCGGTCCCTCAGGCGCTCGCTGTCGCCCGCAAGCTCGGAAGTGGCCGACTCCATCGCCGCAGTCGCGTCGCGGACCTCGACGACCGCATCGTTCACACGGCCGATCGCCACGGCCAGCTTGCGAGCCTGGGGCATGCGAACCGGTACCCATCCGATGTCGAGGTCGACACCTTCGGGCTTGTCCATGGCCGCCACCAGCGCCGACAGCTCGCGCCCTTCGCTGGACAGCCGCTTCATCCGGATGCACAGCAGCACTTCGACACCCGTCTGCATTACCACGTAGAAGGCGTGCAGCATCACCTTGGCGAAGTCGGGTTCCGGCGTGCAGTAGATGGGGAGGCCCGCCGCCTGCAAGCGGTCGAATAGGACATGGTGAACGGCGAAGAGGGCGGCAGCAAAGACGACCACCCGCCAGTCCTGATAGACCAGCAGCAGTGCGAGGGTAACGAACACACCGAAATGCAGCTCTATCGCGCCTGCTGCCAGCTGGATGTGCAGGGCGACCAACGCCACCTGCACGGCGGTGATGGCAAGGCGTGACGCCAGCGTCCCGCCGAACAGGAAGAACGCCAGGCTGGCAGTGCCTGCCAGAACGGCTGCGCCAACGACTGCCGCAGCCGTGGCCGGCTGCTGGCTCGCCAAGACGAGGGCGCCGACGAAGCCGACCAGCACGGCGAAAAGCATCACGCGGTCGCCCTGGCGCATGGCGCTCCGATCCAGCGCCGACGCAGTGTTGTTGTGGTGGTGGTCGGCGCTGGCGCCTAACGAGATCATGGGCGCGATCGCCGGGACATGGAAGGACATGGCTTTTTTGTGGGCTTCAGTGGCAAGTACATCCGTTGAAAGATGACCGGGGCTCGATGATCGTCTTCGTGCCGCCGAATATCCAATTGGCGCTGCCTACCGCGCGAATAGAAAAAGCGGTGATGATTTGCAAATCCATTTCTTGAACAGCTGCGTACTGGAAAAATTCGTTACCGCATCTTTCGGGTCATGGCAGCTCACGTCGCGTGTTGCTCTGAACTCGCAATTTGTCTCTTCGGATTGCTGAACGTGCTCAAGATTTATCGGTGGCAGCCGATAAACACGTAGTGTCTCAGTGCAGCGCGTCCTACGAGCCGAACGACCGCTTCCCCCAACGCCGCCAGCCGGTTTACCTGTTTATTTCGCCGTAGTACATGAATCTCGACAATTGGATGATCCGCACCAAGCTATTGGCCGGATTTGCTATGGTGCTAGCCATTGCCTGCGTGGTCACCCTGCTGGCCATCTCGAACCTTTCCAGCCTTAACAATCAGGCAACCAGAGTCTCGGGTAACGCCCTGCCCAGCGTGCGCATATCCGGTGCCATCGCTCGCAGCCTTGCCAACCTGCGCATCGCTCGAATTGGCCTGACGCTGGCCGGCCCGCAGACGCAAACGCCGATGCCGGTCGCCATCGGCCGTGTGGAGGAAGCCGTGCGCAACCTCGACACTTTGGTCAAGAGTTATAGAGAATTCGTCGCAGACGATGCCGAGCGACAGATCTATCAAGCCATGGAGAAGCAGGTTGCGGACTATGGGTCGTCCGTGCCAGAGCAACTGCGCTTTGCCAGCGAAAACCGCATCGACGATGTCAAGGCCATCTTTGTGGGGCCGGCCGCCGTTGCATACCAGGCAGCCAATCGCTCGCTCGATGAGCTCATCGTATTCAACGACCGGGTCAGCCAGACTTCCACCGAAAGCTCGAACGCGGTCTACCAGCAGGGACGCTTGCAGCTGATCGTCGGTTTGGTTCTGATGGTTTTGCTGGGATTGCTGGTCGCATGGCGCCTTTCGGCAAGCCTGGCCCGCCGCGCCGGCGTATCCGTACTGGCAGCCCAGCGCATGGCGCGCGGCGACCTGAGTCAGGCTGATCACATGGAGGGCCGCGACGAACTCTCCCAGCTCTCGCAGGCATTGGAAACCACCCGCATCCAGCTTCACGGCACAGTCGGCAACGTGCGCCAAAACGCAGAGGCAGTGGCCACCGCCAGCGCCGAAATTTCTCAGGGCAACATGGACCTGAGCAGCCGCACGGAGAGCCAAGCCAGTTCGCTGGAAGAAACCGCTGCATCAATGGAGCAGTTGGGATCGACCGTGCGCCAGAACGCGGACAGTGCCCGTCAGGCTAACCAGCTTGCGCTCAACGCCTCTACCGTCGCGGTGCAAGGTGGTGCGGTGGTAAGCCAGGTGGTTGAGACCATGAAGGGCATCAATACGTCGTCGCGCAAGATCTCCGACATCATCAGCGTCATCGACGGCATCGCCTTTCAGACCAACATCTTGGCGTTGAACGCTGCGGTGGAAGCTGCGCGTGCCGGCGAGCAGGGCAGAGGCTTCGCAGTGGTGGCGAGCGAGGTGCGCAGCTTGGCGGGTCGTTCGGCGCAGGCGGCCAAGGAGATAAAGGATCTGATCAATGCCAGCGTGGAGCGGGTAACCGAGGGCACTGTGCTGGTTGACCAGGCCGGCACCACCATGACCGAGATCGTCACCTCGATCCGCAGGGTGACGGACATCATGGGAGAGATCGCTGCAGCGAGCAGCGAGCAGGCTTCCGGCGTGTCGCAGGTGGGGGAGGCGGTGACCCAGATGGACCAGGCCACGCAGCAGAACGCCGCGCTGGTGGAAGAGATGGCTGCAGCGGCTGGAAGCCTGAAACGTCAGGCCGATGACTTGGTGGATGTCGTGAGAGCGTTCAATCTTGGTGAGCGCGCGCCCGTTCTGGGGGGCAGGAGTATTTCGTCAGGGCTGGTGTTAACTTGATGTACGACTGCTGCTAGGCCTTGAAGGTCGAGCCGTCTTATGTCGATGAACATCGCAGCCAGCTAGTGCTTTAGTCGCAGGTCGGGGCGAAACATGTGCTTGCAGCTGACGTAGAAGTTATCGCCATCGACCGGCGCCAACTGCGGGAAGGGCGCGCCACCACGTATTACTTCGGGAAATCTTGAAGTCCATATCGCCGTCCAAGATGCCGGCGGTGCGCATTGATTCCCCTCGCACCTTGAACTGGAACGTCGCCTGAGGGTGCCGCACCATGTGCTCGAGCAGGTAGATGCGCTTGGTGGCGCGATCTTCGGCCGGGGCGGCGAAGCCGGCCTGCACGGTGTGCAGGACGTAGAAGGCGGTGATGCAGCCGGGGGTGTAGGGAATCGGGGTCATGGCAAGCAAGGCGCAGCGTGGTCGGACAGGGAGAACAGCTGCTAACCGAGCCGCACTTCGAAGTAAGCGCCTTCGCCTTCGCTCAGGTCCCGGAAGCCTGCCTGCCGGGCCAGCTCCACCGCCTTGACCCAGCGCAGGGCCTGGGCCTTGTCCTCGGGACTCGCATCGCTCTCGTCGCCGTCTGCGGCGTAGCAGTACACGCCATAGGCCTGCTCCACCGCCTCAGATCCGCCAAATGCGCGCTCCAGCGCTTTTGCGTAGCGGGATTCCGCGTCCAGGCGGATGTTGGCCGGGAGCTCCGGGAAGTCGCAAAGGTTGACCGAGAAGGCTGTAGGTGCGTCGATGGTGGCGTGCATGGCTGCTCCAGTAAATGGCCGCAGGAGGCTGCGGGCGGGTTGAACTACTGGTTAAGCATACAGTTCTCGATGCACAATGTCCCCCGGATCAAATCGGCTTTACGCGCCGAGGCTGCCGCATACGCGTTGCCGTCTTTAGCCACCGCTCGGAACCGACGAGCGGCAGTCACGGTCGTCTCGAATAGGTGATCCAGCTCGGTGCCGAGCGACACCGCCAGGTGTAGGGTTCTAGCGGCCGCTCGGGAAGTTGCACCTTGGTATGAAGCCCGTGATGGTCGCGCCGTCGCCGATGCAGGTACCCTGGAGATGTATCGGAAATTCTTCGCTCGAGTACCCGGGCAGGGTTCGGAAAATTCGACCCCGCAGTAGCCCCTGTGCATCGACTACCAAATCTTCGGTGCGATACGTGCCCGCACTCGAGGCGCAATTGAAGCTACCGGTGGAGACGATGCCGCTGCCAGCGATGGAGTAAGGGCCAGTGAACTTGCAACCTCCATAAGCACCCCTAGTTTCGCGGACTTCCATCGTAAGCACGCCGTCTCGGGCTGTCATTCTCAGACTCTGAAATTCGCCGCCTGCGTTGCCTGGATAGTTCATGTTCGTCAAGAACTCGCGGTTGAAACGAGACACATTGTTCTCGTAGACCACCCGCGAAACGCGCTGGGGCGCTTCGCCTGGAAGGGTGAGCGTGCCCGAGGTTGGGGAGTCGAAGACGATCTTCATGCGGCCGACCGAGCCGGCCGCCTGCGCGCTGCGGTATGCGCCTCCCAGCACGGTGCCACCACGGAACTCGACCAGATCGCCTTCGAATGTGCCGTTAGCTTGCTCGCCCCCCGCCTGCAGGAAGAGGGGCGATCCATCGGCGCGGTAGCCCATGTACGTAAACAGCAGCAAGCTGCCCTGCTGCTGGTCGATCTGGAAGCCCCGACCGGGCTGGCCGTTGGCCTCGGCGTCGAAGCCCCATAGACCGCTGTCGGGCAGCGGGACTGCGTGGCCGGCGCAGACTGAAAAAACAAGAAGAGTGGCGGCTGCGGCCTTGTAAATACCTTTGAACATGGGGAGCCTATCCAATGTGAGTCCCTGAGAGCATCCCAGCGATCGGCCGTTTTTACAGGACTTTGACTCCGGAACAAATTCAGCGTGTTGCTCAGGCGCGCAAATGAACTCCTTTTCACCTTGCAAAAGAAGCGTTTCGAGAACGATCCGATGTGCGCACATTACAAAACCCCCCTAGAAGCCCTGTTCTTTGAGCGCTGGGCAGTCGAGCCTCCGGCCGAATGGACAAAGGCTGGCCTAGGCATAGCTGTGCCGGTCCGTTCATACGTCGGCTGCAGGCTGCCGATGCTGGAAGTTTCGGGGGCATCCAACTTGCGTTCGCACTCTACGAAAGCTGAGAGCCTGGCCAACCGCACTTACAACGCGCGCAGCAAGAGCGCACCAGGAAAGCCCTCCTTATGCGATGAATGGTCGATAGGTAAGCACTGCATCATCTCGGGCGCCGCAATCTACAAGCCGGACTGGCGCGCAGGCAAGGCCGCGCTGACGCAGATCCAGCGAGCCGATGGAGATGACTTGGGTATCGCAGGACTGTGCGAGTAGTGCCAGGCAGGGGGATCTGCACAGCATGACGATGCTGACGACCACAAATTCATGCGCAAAGCAGCCATTTGTCCTAGATGATCGTGGCGTCATCTCGACTACGGCTCGCCATCTCAATTCGCAGTAGAAATTCCACTATCGCTGAATGCATTTTGCGGCAGCGTTGAGGGCGGGCGTGCCTCGACGCGATTAGGCGTCACTGGAGAACCAGTTCGACCCTGCGATTTTTAGCTCGCCCTTCTTCTGCCACGTTGCTGGCGACGGGAACCAAGCTTGCGACTCCGCGGCCCACGATCCTTTTGATGTCGATTTTGTAGGTGGTGACCAGGGCATTGACTACCGCTTGCGCCCGTTGTTGCGACAGTGCCAAGTTAGCTTCAAGCGCACCTTGGTTGTCGGTATGTCCAACGATGTACACCTTCATCGAAGGCTGAGATAGCAGCAACTTTGCCATCTCGCCGAGTTGGTCCTTCGACTCTGGCTTGAGGTCAGCCTTGCCGGTGTCGAAGAACACTCCATAGAGGGCGATCTTGCCTTCGGCCTTCAATCCTTTATCCATGGCCTGCGCATCCACCTTGACCTGCCCCGTAGGCATCGCCTTGGGTTCGACTATCTGAATGTATGTTGCTGCCATGTTGGTGGTCTCGTTGTTGGCCACCGAGGTGTAGACAAGCACGTGAACCTGCTGGCCACCCCGAGGAAGGGTGCCGTACCAAAGCCGGCCCTGCTCGGCTGTAGCTGTACCGGCATCAATGCTGTATCGGCTTCCGCTCGGAGTCACTAGATAGCCTTTTGCCCAAGTCATCCCACTTACGTACGCATCATCTTTGCGCATTGCGTAATAAAGCGTAGAGCATTGGCTTTCGCAGGAGAAGCGCCGTTGGAAGCCCGCACTAACCAATGCTTGCTCGTAGTTGCGGAAGACCTCGAGCGACGACTTGCCACCGGGCGCGGTATAGACGGCCTTGGTGACGCGGCCCTCCACCATGACCGGATCGGCCCATCGGCCGTCTTTGACAGCCATGCTGGTGGGAAACATGGCCTGTTCCCACTCGTTGAACTTGTAGCCCACCATCCATGAACCATCGAACCGCTGAATCAACGGGTGATCACGACCCCCCTTCGCATCGTCCTGCTCCGCGGCCCGGACCAGCTCCGAGGTCGTGCTCACAACAATGAGCGCTGTGGCCATGCATACCGTTCTGACGAAATTCCGGCTGATCATTTATGTGTCCAGTTTGAGCGAAAAGGATGAGGGTAAAGGCTCGGCGTCGTCAGCGCAGGTGACCAACTGTGCGACACAGATCACTTTGTTGTCGCAGCTGAATTCAGCACTGATGCATTGTGGATAAGCGAGCGCGTGAGGCAGCTTCTACATCAACCGATCACGTTTTTCCTTCAGTTGCGCAACTCGCTGACTGGAAATCCGTGCCGGCCTGCAATGAGAATGGAAGCGCTGAGCTCAGATCGCAGTGGCGAACGTGCTGCTGACCGCAGGCGCACTCTGCTCTCTCAGTCAGCTATGCCCTTGATGGAATGCTGCTGCATTTGTACAGCGCCGGCGACGCGCCGGTAGTTTCCATAGTCGGGTCAGTTGCGGAAACTCATCAACGACTTTGGCTTAATGCTAGTTGCGCAAGGGTCTGCCAAACTTTGGGGCGGCCCAAATGAAGAATGCCTTTTCGTAAAACGGTCGCCGCAGCACCAGCATCGGAGAAGCCTCGCGACTCCAAACCGGTCGCCTGAGCGCGCTCGCGTCGGGCTGCAGACGAGAAAACCAGCAGGAATCTCGCATTTGAACTAGGTCGCCAGCCGGCGATTCCTCAAAGATCTGGACCGCGCTGCGGCCAGTTTGTCTGCTAGCAGGCTCGACTACTGGTACCCAGAGATGCCTGCAGTTTGGGCGGCCGTGCAAATGCTCGGAGTGACCAATGTTCTACCCAAGCAAATGGGCTTGTATGTACTTGAGCGTGTTGTGTTCGGTGATCATGGCTAACAATGTGCTGGCGACAAGCTGGCCTGGTGTAGCTCATCGCGATGGGGCTGGAAAAGCGAAAGCCGTTGAGCCGCACTAACGCCACGGCCCGATTCAGGTCGGCGGAGCCGTGTTTGCGAGAGCCGCTCCGCTTTCTTGCAAAAGTGGCACTGCGCAAGGGTCGGCTTGGAGATTTGCACCGCAGGAGCAACTTATGTATTTCGCACGTCGAAGATGGGCCCGCCATGTGGGATTCGCAGCCATCGCCACGGCGTTGTACGCCACGACGGTCCGAGCAAGTGCGCAGTCTGATGGCGCGCGAGCCTGGGACGCGCTGCGACAGGGCGCCGTGCTGCTGGTGCGCCATGCCAATGCGCCAGGCGTGGGTGATCCCGCCAACTTCAAGCTAGGTGACTGCCGTACCCAACGCAATCTTGATCAAACCGGCCGCGAGCAGGCCAAACGACTCGGCGAACAATTCTTGAGCCGACAGATCGTGGTGGGCGCCGTGCTGGAGTCCCAGTGGTGCCGTACAAAAGAGACGGCCGAACTCGCATTCCCGAACCGCGCCCGCGAACACGCCAGCTTCAATTCCTTCTTTGGCGATAGCTCCAGTCAGCCTGCGCAAACAGCTGCTGCGCTTAAAACCCTAAACGAGTGGAAAGGCCCCGGCGCGCTCGTGGTCGTGACCCATCAAGTCAACATCACCGCGCTTACCGGCGTCGTGCCAGCTTCGGGCGAAGGCGTGGTGGTGAGGTCGAAGGCAGACGGCATCGAGGTGATTGGACGCGTGACACCCTGATGCCTGCGGTCGGCGACACTTTGGACATCGCAGCGGAAGACATTTGACGTGGCTCGTACCCGTTGAAAACGAAATTCAACGTCGACGTAAAGGAGTTCTTATGAATGCAAGAGTCGTTCGCACAGTCATCTCGACAACGTTCGCTGTGGTTTCCGCGCTCGGCTCTCAGACAAGCCATGCACATCACGGATGGGGCGATTACGACGACAAAAAGCTTCTGACCTTGAAAGCCAAGGTGGTCGAATTGACCTACGCCAATCCGCATGCGTCTGTGGTGATCGACGCCGGCGGAAAACGTTGGAACGCCATCCTTGCGCCAATTTCGCGCATGGAGTCTCGCGGTGCCAACCGACAGGCGCTGGAAGTCAACCAGGAGATCACGGTGGTGGGCTACCCCAGTCGAACAAACTCGGCGGAGATGCGGGTCGAACGTGTCATCCTGGGTGACAAGACGGTCGAGCTGCGCTGAGTCGGGCGTTGGACCAAACGCTGGCCTGGCTGGCTGCCTTGCCACCAGCCGAATTCCTGCGCAGCAGCGCCTGGGCTTACCCATTCGCTGAGATCGTCCACTTAGTCGGTTTGGCCGTTCTGGTGGGCTCGGTATTTGTTGTCGATCTTCGACTGATAGGTGCTGGGCGGGCTTTGCCCTTGAACACCTTGACGAGGTTCATATTGCTGTGGTCGCTAGCCAGCCTGCTGCTGATCGTGCCATCGGGCATGCTGTTGTTTCTTGCGCATGCACCGGATCTCTTCCCCAATCCGGCGTTCAGGATCAAGCTTGCGCTGCTGCTGCTGGCGGCACTGAACGCCATTTTTTTCCATCGGTCGATCAGAGTCGAGGATGATGCGAAGTCGATTATGCGTGGCCGATACGCCGCTTGGA
The DNA here is from genome assembly GCF_001421705.1 of Xylophilus sp. Leaf220. GTDB lineage: Bacteria > Pseudomonadota > Gammaproteobacteria > Burkholderiales > Burkholderiaceae_C > Xylophilus. Next base: position 10,120 of record NZ_LMKO01000016.1, read on the forward strand.
TCTCGCTGACGCTCTGGCTGTCAATCATCGCGGCGGGGCGCCTGATCGCTTACGTGTGAACCTAAAAATCGTACGTAAGGACCGATACGTTCAGAGCGGCTTTAATTGGCCGCACGCCGTCTTCCATCGAGATGATGCTCGTATCCAGTGCATCCAACTTTTGGGGATCTGAGCAATCCAGTGAAGGAAGAACAACTGCATAAGCGGCCGCCATAACGCCGCTATGCCGGCCTCATTAGCGCATGCACGCATGCCCGATAAGACCGAACGGCACTTGCGTTTTCCCCCCCCTGCTTGAGAAGCACCAACATGGCTTTCCATGGTCTGGTTGCCATTAGTATTGCTCGCGAATGGCGCTTTACAGGCCTTCATCAGCCAGTTTTGAGCAATAGAGTTATCAAGAGGGCAACTGAGCTGATCAGCGTTAGCCCTGTCCAAGCCCGCCCAGGACTACGCGCGCCGAAGGTCCACACGGCGGCTCCGGTGTAAAGCGCGAAGCCCAGCAGGCTGGCAATAAGCACGCCGTCGGCCGGCGAGACGGCCGTCAACCGTGGCAGAGCCACCGCCAGCGCGGCGGTCGACGCCGATACCAGTGCATATCCCCCCACGGCTGCCGCCGCCACCCGGCTCACTACGCTCCACCTTTGGCGTGCCGTGGGACCGCGCGTTGCGACGGCACTTGCCGCTGTGCGCTGCGCTGGCACGGCCTTCCGCCCGCTGCGTTGCACCCGCCACGCGATGCAGGCCAGCCCCACGCCGAAGCCCAGCGCGGTGCATTCGACCGCCCCGCGCACGCCGTCGCCTGCCAGCCAGTAGTCGATCAGGTACTGTCCCGCCGTCAGATGGTTCAGCAGCGGCAGCCCCAGGCAAAGCAGTGCCGCAGCGGCCGATTGCTCCACCCAGGCCCGCCGACCGGGGCGCAGTGCGGCATGCACCAAGCTGAACACCCAGGCGCCGAAGAACACCTGGATCTCCGCCCCTGCCCGGCCCGGCATGTCGGCCGGCAGCAGTCGGTTGCCGTAGAAGTACGCGGCGGACGCCACCACGATTCCCACCACCGCTGCCACATTCAGCACTTCAACCGCGCGGTAAACCTGTCCAGTCACCACGCCAAACTCGCCGAGGCTTTTCTGTCGCCGCTTGGCGGAGAAGAGCAGGGTGCCGGTCGCCACCATCGCGGTGCCGAGCAGGCCGCTGAAGAAGTAGAGCCACTTGACCGTCCAGCCGCCGAAGCGGGCGAAGTGCAGTGCCTCCAGCGTGGCGTGGATGTCCTCTGCGGCGAAGGCGGCACCGGGTGCCGGCATCTGTACCTGCAATACGGCGCCTGTGACGCCGTCGAAGCCGACGATGCGTTTCGGGTCGTTCAGGCCCCGGGTGCCCTCGTCGGCCCGGCCGATGACCCGCACCGCCATCGCGGCGTCGCCCGGCTGCTCCACCAGCAGCATCTGCGCCGGCCGCCCGGTGGTCATTTCGGCCTGCTGCAGCAGCGGCGCCAGCGGATGCAGCACGGCCACTTGGCCGGAGCGCTTGCGGCGTGGGGGCGGGGCCTGATCGGCAAGTTCTGCCTGGAAGCGGCCGTAGGCGTCTTCGCCGGGGCCATAGGCGGCCCGCAGCGGCGCAGGCAGGTAGCTTGTGTAGAAGATCGCCAGCCCGCTGTAGACGATCATGAACAGGAAGGGCAGCGCCAGCACCGCGCTGGCGTTGTGCGCATCGAGCCACGAGCGCGGTCCCTTGCCGAGCCGCAGGGTGAAGAAGTCCGCGAAGATGCGCCGGTGCACCAACACGCCCGAGACCAGCGCCACCAGCATGCACATCGAGATCCAGCCCACCAGCCAGAAGCCCGGCGTGCCCGCCTGCAGCATGTAGTGGAACGACATGAAGTGGCGGCCGCCCTCTGTGCGGCGGCCCCAGGGCGCGGGCAGCAGCGCACCTGTGGCCGGATCCAGCGCGGCGGTCTGCAGGCTGCCGCGCGGCGCACCCGCCGGTTGCCACGCCAGCAGCAGCGCATCTCTGGTCCGCTGCGGCAGCTCCATGCGCCAGAAGCGCGCGCCGGATGCGTGCTGCGCGAGGTGGCTGGCGGCGGCGACCAGCGCGGGCGCGGCAGCCCCGTTCACGGTGGTGGGGAGGGCAGGGCGGGCCTCCATCCACCGGGTGATCGGCTCGCGGAAGACGCTCAGCGTGCCGGTGAAGAAGATCGCGCACAGCAGCCAGCCGCAGGTCAGGCCGCACCAGGTGTGCAACCCCGACATGGCTTGGCGGAAGCCGCCTTTCATGGCTGCGGCAGCAGGGTGCGCGGGCTCAGAACGTGCCGCGCAGCGTCAGCATCACGTTGCGCGGATCGCCGTAGTAGCTGCCGTTGACCAGCGCGGTGACGGAGCCGTAGTAGCGCTTGTCGAAAACGTTGTTGATGTTGAGCGCGGCCGTCCAGTGGCGGTCGATGCGGTAGCGTAGCAGCGTGCTCCACACCGCGCGGCCGGCGTTGTCGGCCCGCAGCGCGCCGATCTGGCGGAAGCTGCCGCTCTGCGCATTCACGCCGCCGCCCACGGTGAAGGCGCTCAGCTCGCCCGGTAGCTGGTAGGTGGTCCAGAGCCGCAGCAGGTGGCGCGGCGTGTAGCTGTTGAACGACTGGCCCTGGCTGGTCACGTCCTTCAGGTATTTGGTCTGGTTGAAGGTGTAGCCGGAGAACAGGTTCCAGCGCGGCAGTACCTCGCCGCTAAGCTCGGCATCCAGCCCCTGGCTGCGCACTTGGCCGGTGTCGGTGTAGCAGTAGTAATCGCTGCGGCAGGTGGGGCTGCTGCTGAAGTCTTCCTGTGCGCGGTGTTTCTGCTCGGCCCGAAACAGCGCCAGGGTGGTGTTGACCCGGCCGTCGGCCAAGGTGCCCTTCAGGCCCGCCTCGTAGTTGGCGCCGGTCATCGGCCGCAGCAGGGCGCCGGCCTGGTTCAGCTCGGTCTGCGGCTTGAAGATGTCGGCATAGCTGGCGTAGGCCGACCACTGTGGGTTCAATGCATAGATCAGCCCGGCATACGGGTTGACCTTCGCGTTCTCTCGGCTGTTGGTGGACGAGGTGGAGGGCGCCGCACCGGTGGTGACCGTGTCCCAATCGGTGCGGAACCAGCTCACGCGGGCGCCCAGTACCAGCTTCATAGGGTCGGTCAGCTGCAACCGCACTGCGTTGTAGATGCCGAACTGCCGAGCGTTCCCGCGCCGGTCCTCGCGGGTGGCGCTGTAGATTTCCACATCCTGCGGCTCGCGGATCGCCGGGTCGTAGGCGCCGATGCGAAAGATGTTGAAGTTGGTCCTGAAACCGTAGGTGGTGTCGTTGGTGGTGCGCGTCGCGTTCATGCCGCTCACCAGGTCGTGCCGCCGACCGAACACATCGAACTTGCCGGTAAGGTTCAGATCGATGCCCGAGGTCTCGATGTCGGCGATGGAGCGCGCCACGATGTTGGCGCTCTGCATCAGCGCCGGTACCACCGCGCGGTTGACCCCGGCGTACTTCATGTCGTGCGCTTCCTTCAGATGCATCGCCGAAAGCTGCAGCTTCCAGTCGTCGTCGAACTGGTGCGACGCGTCGAAGTACAGGCCGCGATTGGTCGACTCCTGCCGGTTCCAGGTGGCGCCGTAGTAGGTCGAGCGCGGCAGGAACAGGTCGGCGCCGGTGCTGGCGCGCGGTAGTCCGTTCATGAACGGGCGGCCCTTCACGTCCTCGGATACCGCACCCAGGTTGAAGCGGGTGGCGGCCGAGAGGTCGTACTCCAGCGTGCCATACACCGTGGCGTTGCGGCGGTTAACGTAATCGACGAACGAGTGCTGGTCTTCGTAGTCGATCAGCGCCCTGCCGCGCAGCGTGCCCTCGGTGTTCAGCACCCGGCTGGCGTCGATCAGTGCGCCGTAGCGGTCCCACGAGCCGGCTCGCAGCTCGGCGACGGTGGCGTCGGTGGCAAGCGGACGTTTACGTACCAGGTTCACCGCGCCGCCGGGGCTGCCTTCGCCCTGCAGCAGGCCGGCCGCGCCGCGCAGCACCTCGACCCGGTCGATGTAGGCCATGCTGGAGGCGTAGTTGCTGGCCCGGCCGTACATGCCGCGGTTGAGCGGCACCCCGTCGTACTGCACCGTGGTCAGGTCGAAGCCGCGCGAGTAGATGTACTTGCCGCCCTGTGGGCTCTGCGCCAGCGTGATGCCGGTGGTGCTGGCCAGCGCGTCGTAGACCGAGGTGATGCCCTGCTCGTCCATCAGCTGCCGGGTGACGATGCTGATCGACTGCGGAATGTCCTTCAGCAATTGCGCGCCCTTGCCCACCGTGACGAGCGGCGAGGTGTAGGCGCCGGTGTGTTCGGTGGCGGCCGTGCGGTCGGCCCGGGCGGTGACCTGCACCTCGTCCAGCGTCTGTACGCGGCCCTCCGCGGCCCGCGCAGCGCCGGGCACGGCCGGCACGGCGGCGCCGCTGCGCAGCGCCCAGGTGTTGCCCGCCCGCACCAGTTGCAGGCCGCTGCCGGCCAGGGCCGCTTGCGCCGCCTGCTGCGCGGTGTACTGCCCCTGCACCGCGGGTGCCGTCAGGCCCTGCACCCGCGCCGCATCGATCGAGATCGTCTGGCCACCTTCTGTTGCGATGCGCGCCAGCGTTGCGCCCAGAGGCTGGGCGGGGATGTCGTAGCGCTGTAAGGCAGCGGCCTCTACCACGGCCCCCTGTGCCCAGGCTGTGGGCGCTGTGCAGAGCAGGGCCAGGACGGCGGCCTGCACCGGGTGACGCAGGGGGCGGGGCAGGGCGGCAGGGTCGAGGGAATAGGCGCGTAGCATGGAGCAGGATCCGGTTGGAAAAGACACAGGGCTTCAAACCGGTTGTGCAACTCGCCGCCGAAAGTGCTACCGCGTCGGTCGATTTTTTATTGCGGGGGTGGCCGCGCAGGCCGCCGTGTCTAGGCCAGATCGATTCGCACCAGCCAGCCGCCCGAATGCAAATGCACAGCCACCGGCAGCGTCTGCCCGATCGCGGCCAGTGCCCTGTCGGTATCGTCGAGCGGATAACTACCGTAGACCCGCAGCGCCGCCGCGGCGGGCGATATGCGGACCAACCCACGCCGGTAAGCCTGCAGCGCGGCGATAACCTCACCCAGCGGCCGGTCATGCACCTCCAGCCGGCCCCCCTGCCAGCTTGCAACGCTGGCGGCCGGTGCCGCGATGGGCTCGATCCCCTCGGGCCCGAACCAGGCCGCCTTGCCCGGCTCCAGCAGCCGCTGCAAGCCGTTGACGGCGGTAAGTTGAAGTGGTCCTTCAACAGCCGCCGCCAAGCTGCGTTGCACGCCATGGCGCATCAGCATACGCGTTGCGGTACCAGCGGTCGTACGGGCATGGCCGTGTGAGCCGTACAGCATGAAAGGCCGCGCATCCGGCAGCACCTGGGCGATCGCCTCCCCGCTGCGCAGCCGCAAGCCGCGCTGCTTTGGAATGTCTTGTACATCGCAGGCCGAGCGGGCGTTGAGCAGCAGCCTGCTGCCATCGGCCAGCGCAAAATCTCGGCGTTCGCCTGTGCCGGTGCGCATGTCGGCCACCAGGTCTCGCATAGGCCATCTGCGGTCGGCGAGCACGGCCGCAACGGCGGCCACGCCGCCGAACGCCAGCGCGCCGCGCAGTATTTGGCGGCGTTGGACGCTTTTGCGGGCGCTGTCGTGTAGGGCGGTGCCGATCGCAGCCGCCTGGCTCGGGTTGCACTGGCTCGCGCTGCGGGCGCTGCCGAGCAGGCGGTCCACCGGGCCGGCCAGTTGCTGCCATGCTTGGCGGTGCCGGGCGTTGCCCTGCAACCAGCGGTCAAACGCCAGTGCATCGTCTGGCGTTGCCTCGCCCGACCGCATCACCACCATCCAGTCGATTGCCGCCTCTGTCGCCGTATCTATCTTTGCGCGTGCCATCCGTATCACGCCTGACCGGCCAGGGCGCAGGCACGCCAGCCCTGGGCCATGTACTTGCGCACCATTCCGTGCGAAACGTTTAACTGCGCGGCTATCTCTAAGTAGGTCAGCCCTTCGAGCTGGCTCATCAAGAAAGCACGCCGTGCTTTGTCGCTCAATCCATCGAGCGCGCGCGAGATGCCGTCGAGTGCTTCCAGTAGCAGTGCGCGGTCTTCTGCTGATGGCGCATGGTGCTCGGGCAGCTGCGCCAGCGCATTGAGGTAGGCCTGCTCCAGATCCCTGCGCCGCCAGACCTCGTACAGCACCCGCTTGGCAACAGTGGTGAGGAATGCCCGCGGCTCTCGAATGGCCGGCAGCTCGACCTGTCCGATCACTGTGACGAAGGTCTCAGACACTACATCTTCTGCCTGCGCTCGGTTGCGCACGCGAGCGTACAGCCGACCCAGCAGCCAGGGCTGATGGTCGACGAAGAGGGCCTGCGCACACAGGCGGTCGGCGGAGGAAAGAGGCGGCATGAACAAACGACGCGCGGCAAAGTGAATGAGAATTACTAACATTGTAGTCGAGGCCCATTCAACAGGCCCTATGGTCGGCTAGGGAAGGTCTGCGTAAATCGAGCCGTGATGTGCTGATCAGAGGTGAGTCCGCGCAGAGAATCCAAGCCATGAAGCAAGCCGACCTGGGCCTGAACCTGACGACCAAGCGCACGCGCAAGCGCGAGTTCCTGGCAGAGATGGAACGCGTGGTGCCGTGGTCAGAGCGCGACGAGAGCGAGGCGCCCATGTCGCGCAGCCCTTTCTTGCGCAGCT
>NZ_LMKO01000017.1 GCF_001421705.1 Xylophilus sp. Leaf220
GGGGTAAGAGTGGCCCGGGCCATCGTCGCAGCAACCTTTTGCACAGACGCTACTAAATCGATAGCTGACAGCCGGCGCTATACGCCGGCTACAGCCACTTTTCGTTCAAATATCTGCCTTGGTGCTGGTGCTTGTGCTGATGCCGGCACTGGTGCCGGTGCCGGCGCCAGTGCCAGTGCCAGTGCCAGTGCCAGTGCGGGTGCAGGTGCAGGTGCCTTTGCCTTTGCCGCTTCCGCCCCAAGGCGTCACTGCCGCGAAGCCGGCAGCAGCCGAGGGACCCCGCTCCCAAGCCCCTCGGGATGCGCCGAGGAGCGCAGCGGCAGGCGGAAAAAGGGCCGCGCATGTCTGAGCGCGGGGTCGCCTTTCTTTGGTTCCTTTCTTTGGCGAAGCAAAGAAAGGGACTCGCCCGCGGGGGCGAAATCCCCGCCTCCGGACCCAAAAGCCGCAGCACAGCGAAAAACAGCAATCGCACAGAAAAGCCGGGCGCAGCCCTCACCCCCGCCCTCTCCCAGAGGGAGAGGGAGCAAGACCGGCCCGACAAAACAGGGCAAGCCCCCGTTGACGCCACCCCGCCCACTTCCTAGAATCCGCTCAATTAACCAAAGAGTTAATTAAGCAGCCCAAGACACCGAAGGCCTGCCAGCGTGCCGCCCGCACGCCCACCAACAGGAGACACAACCATGCCCATCGCCACCATCCTCGCCAAGCGCCTGCGCCGAACCGCCGCCCTCACCCTCCCCCTGCTGGCCATGGCCGCCGCGCCCCACGCGCAGGCCGACGCCGCCTACCCCACCAAGCCGATCCGCGTCATCGTCCCCTTCAGCGCCGGCAGCACCACCGACATCATCGCCCGCGCCATCGCCGACAAGATGGGCCAGAGCCTGGGGCAGACGCTGGTGATCGACAACCGCGGCGGCGCCAGCGGCACCATCGGCGCGGCGGCGGTCGCCACCGCGGCGGCCGACGGCTACACGGTCATGATCCAGTCGTCGTCGCACACGGTGAACCCCTCCACCTTCGCCAAGCTGCCCTACGACACGCTGCGCGACTTCGCCGGGGTGACGCCGATCTCGTCGCTGCCCAACGCGCTGGTGATCTCGCCCGGCAAGAACATCAGGACGCTGCAGGAGCTGCTGGCCGCGGCGCGGGCCAAGCCGGGCAGCCTCAACTTCGCCTCGGCCGGCCAGGGCAGCGCGACCCACCTGAACGCCGAGAAATTCAAGATGGCCGCCAGGATCGACGCGACCAACATCCCGTTCAAGGGTTCGGCCGAGGCGGTCAACGAGGTGCTGTCGGGCCGGGTGGACTACTACTTCTCGCCCGTCGCGCCCGTCATCGGCCAGATCAAGGAAGGCCAGCTGCTGGCGCTGGCGGTCGGTTCGCCGAAACGCTCGGCCGCGCTGCCCGACGTGCCCACCACCACCGAGGCCGGCGTGCCGGGCTCCGAGTTCAACTTCTGGATCGGGATGATGGTGCCGGCCAAGACACCGCGCGACATCGTCAACCGGCTGCACGACGAGGTGGTCAAGGCGCTGGCGACACCCGAGGTGAAGCAGCGCTTCGCCAACCTGGGCGCCGACGCCTGGACGCTGAAGCCCGAAGCCTTCGACGCCTACATCAAGGACGAGATCGCAAGCAATGCACAGCTGGTGAAGGCCGCGGGCATCGCCCAGCAACAGTAGCCGCCACCGCCGCCGCAACCGCGACGCCGGCCGCCCGACACCGGCGGGCGCATTGCGCGCACCGCCGCATCGCTCTTCCGAAACCCTGCCGACCGCCTGCCCGCGCGCAGGCGTCGGCACCGCACGCCCCGCAACCTTTCGCATCCACCTGACGAGGACACGACACATGGCCACCCAACGACTCGGAATCATCATGCACGGCGTCACCGGCCGCATGGGCATGAACCAGCACCTGATCCGCTCCATCTGCGCGATTCGCGCCCAGGGCGGCGTGTCGCTCGCCAACGGCGACCGGGTGATGCCCGACCCGATCCTGATCGGCCGCAACGCCGAGAAGATCGAGGCGCTGGCCCGGGAGCACGGAATCGCCCGCTGGGGCACCGACCTGACCGCCGCGCTGGCCAACCCCGACGACACCGTCTTCTTCGACGCCGGCACCACCCAGATGCGGCCCACGCTGCTGGCCCAGGCGATCCGCGCCGGTAAGCACGTCTACTGCGAGAAGCCGATCGCCACCAACCTCAACGAGGCGGTCGAGATCGCGCGGCTCGCCGAACAGGCCGGCGCGGCCCACGGCATCAAGCACGGCGCGGTGCAGGACAAGCTCTTCCTGCCCGGCCTGCGCAAGCTCGACATGCTGCGCCGCGCCGGCTTCTTCGGCCGAATGCTCAGCGTGCGGCTCGAATTCGGCTACTGGGTGTTCGAGGGCGACCTGCAGCCGATCCAGCGCCCCAGCTGGAACTACCGCGCGGAAGACGGCGGCGGCATGATCCTCGACATGATGTGCCACTGGCGCTACGTGCTGGACAACCTGTTCGGCGAGGTGCAGTCGGTCTCGTGCATCGGCGCCACCCACATACCGCAGCGCTGGGACGAGACCGGCCAGCCCTACAAGGCGACTGCCGACGACGCCGCCTACGCCACCTGCCAGTTGAAGGGCCACGGCGGCGAGGACGTGATCGCGCAGCTCAACATGAGCTGGGCCACCCGGGTGCGCCGCGACGACCTGGTCACCTTCCACGTCGACGGCACCGACGGCTCGGCCGTCGCGGGGCTCTCCAGCTGCCGCGCGCAGAGCCGCGTCGCCACGCCGCGCCCGGTGTGGAACCCCGACCAGAAGCAGACGATGAACTTCTTCGACCAGTGGCAGGAGATCCCGGACTCGCAGGTCTACGACAACGGCTTCAAAATCCAGTGGGAGCACTTCATCCGCCACGTGGTGGAAGACGCACCCTACAAGTGGACCCTGCCCGAGGGCGCCAAGGGCGTGCAGCTGGTCGAGGCGGCGCTGGCGTCGTGGAAGGAGCGCCGCTGGGTGGACGTGCCGACGCTATCGATTTGATAGCTAGAGGCCGGCGCCATCCGCCGGCCACAGCCCTCTTTTCATCACAAATCCGCTCCATGACCACCACCCTCACCCTGCCCACCGCCGACGGCGGCCTGGCGCCCTACACCCTGCGCGGCACGCCGCCGGCCGCGCCGGCGCCGGGCGCCGCCTTCGACCGCATCGCCTACTCGGCCGCGCACGTGGTGGCCGACCCGCGCGCCGCCATCGACCCCTGGCTGCAGTGCGCGGTGGACTGGGACGCGACCATCGCCTACCGCCGCTACCTCTGGTCGCTCGGCCTGGGCGTGGCCGAGGCGATGGACACCGCGCAGCGCGGCATGGGGCTCGACTGGCCCACCTCGCTGGAGCTGATCCGCCGCAGCGTGGACGCGTCGCAGGACGTGCCGGGTGCGTTGGTCGCCAGCGGCTGCGGCACCGACCACCTGGTGCTTGACGAGGTGAGGACGGTCGACGACGTGATCCGCGGCTACGAGGAGCAGATGGAGGCGATCGAGAAGCTCGGCGGCAAGCTGATCGTCATGGCCAGCCGCGCGCTGGCCCGCGTCGCGAAGAGCCCGGCCGACTACGAACGCGTCTACGACCGCATACTGTCGCAGGCGAAGCAGCCGGTGGTGCTGCACTGGCTCGGCGACATGTTCGACCCGGCCCTGGCCGGCTACTGGAACGGCAAGGACGTGAACGCCACCGGACCCGGCGGCGTGGGCCTGGTCGCCGGCGCCCTCTACGACGTGGCCCGCGCCATGGACACGACGGTCGGCATCATCGCGGCGCATGCCGACAAGGTCGACGGCATCAAGATCTCGCTGCTCGACAAGGACCACGAGATCGCGATGCGCCGCCGCCTGCCCACCACCGGCGGCCCCGACGGCCAGGGCGTGCGCATGTACACCGGCGACGACTTCAACTACGCCGAACTGATCGCGGGCGACGGCGCCGGCAGCGTGCCGACGCACGGCAAGAGCGACGCGCTGCTGGGCATCTTCGACGCGATCGCGCCGGCGGCCAGCGCCGCGCTGGCCGCCCTGGCCGCTGGCGACACGGCGCGCTTCCACGCGATCCTGGGCCCGACGGTGCCGCTCTCGCGCCACATCTTCCGGGCGCCCACCCGCTTCTACAAGACCGGCGTGGTGTTCATGGCCTGGCTCAACGGCCACCAGAGCCACTTCACCATGGTCGGCGGCCAGCAGAGCACCCGCTCCTTGCCGCACCTGGCCGAGCTGTTCCGCCTGGCCGACGCGGCCGACCTGCTGCAACAGCCCGAGCTGGCCGCGCGCCGCATGCGGTCGCTGCTGGCGGTGCACGGCGTCGAGTGACCAAGGCCGATCCCATGCGCGACTTCTCCCACGACCACCGGCACCTGTCGATCAACACCGCCACGCTGCGCCGCCAGCTGGGCACCGAGGTGCCGCTCGACCGCATCGTCGACCAGTGCGCGGCCCACGGCATCCGCGCGATCAGCCCCTGGCGCGACCAGGTGGCCGCCGTCGGCCTCGACCGGCTGGCGGCGCAGCTGAAGGCGCACGGCATCGGCCTGTCGGGCTACTGCCGCGGCGGCTTCTTTCCGGCGGCGGACGCGGCCGGCCTGCGCGCCGCGCTCGACGACAACCGCCGCGCGATCGACGAAGCCAAGACCCTCGGCGCGCCCTGCGTGGTGCTGGTGGTGGGCGCCCTGCCCGGCGCGCTGGTGGGCACGCCGGCCTACAAGGACATCGGCCGCGCCCGCGGCGAGGTGCACGACGGCATCGCCGCCACCCTGGAATACGCTCGGCAGGTGGACATGCCGCTGGCGATAGAGCCGCTGCACCCGATGCAGGCGGCCGACCGGGCCTGCATCAACACGCTGGAGCAGGCGCTGGACGTCTGCGACGCGCTCGACCCCGGCCACTCCGGCCTGCTGGGCGTGGCGCTCGACGTCTACCACGTGTGGTGGGATCCGAAGCTGCAGCAGCAGATCGCCCGCGCCGGCCGCGCGCGGCTGCTGGCGTTCCATGTCTGCGACTGGCTCACCCCCACCCGCGACCTGCTCAACGACCGCGGAATGATGGGCGACGGCGTGATCGAGATCCCGAAGATCCGCGGCTGGGTGGAGGCCGCCGGATTCGACGGCTTCAGCGAGGTGGAGATCTTCTCGACCGCCGACTGGTGGCAGCGCAGCGGCGAGGAGACCCTGGCCGCCTGCATTGCGGCGCATCGCAGCGCGGTGTAGCGGCATCGGCCACAGCGCACACCGCCCTATGCCGGGTGTCGCCCGCGGGGCCGCCTCACCCGATCGGCGGCGGCGGCGGAATCCGGGCATCCGCATACACCCAGGCCAGCTCTCCCGAGGCGAGCCGTACCCGGTCGCGGCGGTAGTCGTCCACCTCGTAGTCGTCGGCCTGGGCCAGCTCGTCGGCGGTGATCGCGAAGACGTTGCCGTGCACCACATCGGCCGGGTTGCCGGTGGCCACCACCGTCGGGTGGTGGGTCATGCCGCTGATGCCGATGACGGTGGCGTCGCGGATCTCCAGCTGGTCGAGCCGGTAGCCGGGCAGCGTGTCGGCGTGGCCCTGCAGCAGCCGGCCGAAGGTGGCCAGCTGCACCGCGGGCATGCGCAGCGTGCCGTAGGAGAAAAGGTATTCCAGCGCGTCGAAGGAGGTGTTGGGCATGGCGGTCGCGCGGTGGCGTCGTAGCGGTTTGCCCTACTGTAGCCCCGGCGGCCCCTCGCCTGCCTTACAAGCTGGCGTTCAGGCGGCGCGCAGCCAGGCCTCGGGTTCCGCCTCGCGCACGTCCTTGGCGGTGCCCACGTCCATGTCGCGCGGCAGCGGCACGCCGTTCTTCACCGCCAGGATCTCGGCCATCACGCTCACCGCGATCTCGGGCGGGGTCTTGCTGCCGATGTAGATGCCGATGGGCCCGCGCAGGGAGGCGAGCGATGCCTCGGTCTCGTCGAAGTGCTCGACCATCCGCTGGCGCCGCGCCGCGTTGTTGCGCCGCGATCCGATGCCGCCGACGTAGAAGGCCTCGGTGTGCAGGGCTTCCAGCAGGGCCAGGTCGTCGAGCTTCGGGTCGTGCGTCAGGGCCACGATGCAGCTGCGCCGGTCGGGCTTGAAGGCGCGCACCGTGTCGTCGGGCATCTCGGCCGTCAGCGCCACGCCGGGCACCGACCAGCTGCCGCGGTACTCCTCCCGCGGATCGCAGACGGTGACGGCGAAGCCGCTGAAGCGCGCCATCGTCGCCAGGTACTCGGCCATCTGGCCGGCGCCGATGATCAGCATGCGGTACTCGGGGCCGAAGGTGTTGGCCAAGCGCGCCGCGTCCAGGGAGAGCGCGGCAGGCGCGTCGGCGTCGGTCTGCCGCACCGTGCCGTCGGCCAGGGCCACTTCGCGGCGCACCATGCGGCCGGCCTCCAGGCCCCGCACCAGCTCCGCGAGCGCCGCGGCGTCGGGGTCGTACTCCAGCAGCAGTTCCAGCGTGCCGCCGCAGGGCAGGCCGAAGCGGTGGGCCTCGTCGGCGCTGACGCCGTAGCGCACCAGGGTGGGCGCGCCGCTGGGCATGCCGTCGCGGCGGGCATGGCGGTCGATCAGGTCGTCCTCGATGCAGCCGCCCGAGACCGATCCGACCACCGCGCCGTCGTCCCGCAGCGCCAGGGTGGAGCCCACCGGGCGGGGCGACGATCCCCAGGTGCGGACCACGGTGGCCAGCAATGCGCGGCGGCCGTCCTGGCGCCAGTCGCGCAGGGTGCGCAATACGGTGAGATCGATGTTTTCCATGTCGTGGGGAGCCGGTGATGCGCTGTATTTCCCACGATTGTGGTCGGCTAGGCCCGGTTGCGGAGCCTTTGTTGCAAAGCCTTGTCGAATCGCAGGAAGAACTTGCCGACCAGCGCCTCGGCGGTGCTGCCCAGCCAACGGCCGGCCACCTGCGCCACCTTGCCGCCCACATCCACCTGCAGGGTGTACTGCAGGGTGCAGCCGGTGCCCGGCGCCACCGCCTCGGCCAGCACCACCCGGGCCCGGCCGCGGCCGAAGCCGGCGGCGCCCCGGCCCTCGACGTTGATGGTGTAGCGGTGCGGCGGCTCCACGTCGGTGAGCGCGATGGCGCCGCCGAAGCGGGCCGAGAGCAGCCCGATCTTGAAGGCCGCGCTCACCTCGAACACGCCCGGGGCCGTCGCCTCGCAGGTGTCGCAGCCGGGGATGCAGGCCATCAGCACGGCGGGGTCGTTCATCGCCTCCCACACCTGCTGCGGGGTGGCGTCGATCGGGTGGCTGCCTTGCAGGTCCATCGGGTGTCCTTTTTGTTTACCTTGAGTTCCGGTCGGGTCTTGCGAAAGGGTTGGCTGCTACATCGGCGCCGAGACGGGCGACATCTGCCCGAAGCGCTGCTGCAGAAATTCGACGCAGACCCGCAGCTTGGCCGACCCGCCCAGCCGCGAGGGGTACACCGCCCAGATGTCGGCCGCCTGCCGGACGTCGGGCAGCACCTGCACCAGGCGGCCGTCGGCCAGCAGCGGGCCGATGTCCCAGAGCGAACGCAGCACGATGCCGTGGCCGTCGACCGCCCAGGGCACCACGATATCGCCGTTGTTGGACGAGAGCGGGCCGGTGACCTTCACCGTCTCGCTGCGGATGCCCGACTGCAGCTTCCAGACGCCGAACGGGTGGTCGCGCTCCTTGATCGCCAGGCAGTCGTGCTGCGCCAGGTCGGCCAGGGTGCGCGGCGTGCCGCGGCGGGCCAGGTAGCCGGGCGATGCGCACAGCACCCGGTGGTTGTCTGCGAGCTTGCGTGCGATCAGGTGGGGCGCCACCTCGTCGCCCACCCGCACGTCGAGGTCGAAGCCCTCGGCCGCCACGTCGAGCAGACGGTCGAACACCTCGAAGCGCACCTGCAGCTCGGGATACGCCCCCACCAGTTCCGAGATCATCGGCGCCAGCACCCGGCGGCCGAAGCCGAAGCTGCTGCAGATGCGCAACGACCCGCGCGGCGTGCGGCGGGTGAGCGCCACCTCCTGCATCAGCTGGTCCACGTCGTCGAGGATGCGCTGCGCCCAGTGGAAGACGCGCTCGCCTTCTTCCGACACCGTCACCCGGCGGGTGGTGCGGTGCAGCAGCTTCACGCCCAGATCGGCCTCCAGCAGGCGGATGCGCTTGCTCACGTACGCAGGCGATGCGCCCAGGGCCTCGGCCGCGGCGGCGAAGCTGGACTTGCGCGCCACCACGGTGAAGACGCGCAGGTCTTCGTTGGCGGGTTGTTTATGCACGGTATGGAGTCAAAGCATTCACGCTGCGCCCGATTGTATGGATTTCATGTTCAGTCGAGAATGCAGGCCATGCGAGGCCCCGGCCTGCGCGCTGCTCGTCCACCGCATCATCCAAAGGAACCTCCAATGTCCCAGCAGTACACCGTCGCCGTCCTCGCCGGAGACGGCATCGGCAAGGAAGTCATGCCCGAGGGCCTGCGCGCCCTGAAGGCCGCCGCCGCGCGTTTCAGTATCGACATCGCCTTCACCGAATTCGAATGGGCCAGCTGCGACTACTACGCGGCCCACGGACAGATGATGCCGGACGACTGGAAGGCCCAGCTGCAGGGCTTCGACGCCATCTTCTTCGGCGCGGTCGGCTGGCCCGCCACCGTGCCCGACCACGTCTCGCTGTGGGGATCGCTGCTGAAATTCCGCCGCGAGTTCGACCAGTACATCAACCTGCGCCCGGTGCGCCTGTTCGAAGGCGTGCCCTGCCCGCTGGCCGGCCGCAAGCCCGGCGACATCGACTACTACGTGGTGCGCGAGAACACCGAGGGCGAGTACACCTCGCTCGGCGGCATCATGTACGAGGGCACCGACCGCGAAATCGTGATCCAGGAATCGGTCTACTCCCGCAAGGGCACCGACCGTCTGCTGAAGTTCGCCTTCGACCTGGCGCAGAGCCGCCCCAGGAAACACGTGACTCTGGCGACCAAGAGCAACGGCATCGCCATCAGCATGCCCTGGTGGGACAAGTGCGCTGACGCGGTCGCGGCCGACTATCCCGACGTCAAGCTCGACAAGCAGCACATCGACATCCTCACCGCCCGCTTCGTGCTGCAGCCCGGCCGCTTCGACGTGGTGGCCGCCACCAACCTGTTCGGCGACATCCTGAGCGACCTGGGCCCCGCGACCACCGGCACCATCGGCCTGGCGCCGTCGGCCAACCTGAACCCGGAGCGCAGCTTCCCCAGCCTGTTCGAGCCGGTGCACGGATCGGCGCCCGACATCTACGGCCAGAACATCGCCAACCCGATCGCGATGGTCTGGTCGGGCGCGCTGCTGCTGGACTTTTTGACCGAGGGCCAGGGCGCCGGCCGCCAGGCCCACGACGCGATCATGGCCGCCATCGAGCAGACCCTGAAGACCGGCCCGCTGACCCCGGACCTGGGCGGCAAGGCCAACACCACCGAGCTGGGCCAGGCCATCGCCGACCTGATCGCCGCGGGCTGAGCCGCCCGGGGCTGCGGGGCCGGCCCTGCGCATCAGAAGGTGTGAAGGAACCGTAGCGAGCGGCCCGAGTGGGCGGCGCGGACCGGAGCCGTACATTCGTACGGTGAGGACCACAGCCGCTCAATCGGGTCGCGCAGTAGGTTCTCTCACACCTTCTCAGACCAGCTGGGCCAGGTGGGCTGCGTCGAAGCCTTTCAGCGCGGCCGCTTCTCCCGACTGGATCTTGCGCGCCCAGTCGGCATCGCTGATCAACGCGCGGCCGACCGCGATCAAATCGAATTCGTCGCGCTCCATCCGGGCTACCAGCTTGTCCAGGCCCTGGGTTTCCGAGCCCTTGCCGCCGAAGGCACCGAAGAAATCACCCGCCAGCCCGACCGAGCCGACGCTGATCGTCGCCGCGCCGGTGAGCTTCTTGGCCCAGCCGGCGAAGTTGAGGCCGTCCTCGCCGTCGATCTCTGGAAACTCCGGCTCCCAGAAGCGGCGCTGCGAGCAGTGCAGCACGTTCGCGCCCGCCTCCACCAGCGGCGCCAGCCAGTCGGTCATCTCGGCCGGCGTGGCGGCCAGGCGCGCCTTGTAGTCCTGCTGCTTCCACTGGCTGACCCGCAGGATCACCGGGAAGTCGGGGCCCACCGCCGCGCGGGTCGCCTTGACCACCTCGGCCGCCATGCGCGAGCGCTCCTGGATGGTGGCGCCGTTGTAGCGGTCGGTGCGCAGGTTGGTGCCCTGCCAGAAGAACTGGTCGATCAGGTAGCCGTGCGCGCCGTGGATCTCGAGGGTGTCGAAGCCCAGCCGCTGCGCATCGGCCGCGGCGCGTGCGAACGCGGCGATGGTGTCGGCGATCGCTTCGTCGCCCATCGCCTCGCCGCGCGGGTCGTTCGGGCTCACCAGACCCGACGGGCTCTCCACCGGCGCCTCGGGCTCCCAGCCCTGCGTGCCGCGGGTGGAGCCGGTATGCCACAGCTGCGGCCCCATCTTGCCGCCCGCGGCATGCACCGCCGAGATCACGCCTTTCCAGCCCGCCAGCGCCTGCTCGCCGTGGAAGAACGGAATGCCCGCCTCGTTGCGCGCGGCCGGCCGGTCGACCACCGTGCCTTCGGACAGGATCAGGCCCACGCCGCCTTCGGCCCGCTTTTTGTAGTAAGTGGCATTGGATTCGCCGGGGATGCCATGGGGGGCGAAGACGCGAGTCATGGGGGCCATGACGATGCGGTTGGCGAGATCGAGCGAGCCGATGGAGAAGGGGCGAAAGAGGACGTCGGAAGAAGACATGGGCAGGCCGTGGAGGCAAAAGAAAAAAACGAAATCGGCACGATGCGCGCAGCCGTCGGGAGCGGCACGTCCGGGAGTGGCGTTTATGCCGCAATTCCATTGAACCTGCCCGGCATCCGGTCAACCCGGCCGCACGCGGCGCGCGGCCGCCTCCCGAAGGCACTCCATCAATTCCCCCGTCACCGGCGTCGCCTGGCTCCCCCGCAGCGTCATCCACCCCACCGGCGGCAGCTCGATCGGCACCTCCAGCTTCAGTAACGCGACCATCCCCTGTCCCGCGAAATGCCGCGCCACGCTGCGCGCCATGAAGGCCACCGCGCCGCGCTGGTGCAAAAACGTGATCTGCGACAGGAACGAGGCCGACTCGACGATGTCGGCCGGCGGGTGCAGGCCCTCGGCGTAGAACATCTGGTCCAGCTTGACCCGCAGCGACGCCCAGGGCGGCGGCATCACGCAGGGCAGCGCGGCGATGTCGGCCCACCTCGGTCTGCGCTTGGCCGCCAGCGGATGGCCGGGGCGCACCACCACGGCCATCGGCTCCTGGTACAGCACCTCGGTTTCCAGGTCGGGCGCGGCATAGCCGGGCTCCAGGCGGCCGACGAAGAGGTCGAGCTCGCCCAGGCGCAGCTTGGGCAGCAGGCGGGTCAGGTCGCCCTCGTCGATCAGCACCGTGGTGCGGCTGGAGCGTTCCTTGAGCCGCTCCACCGCGCGGGCCAGCAGCACCGGGGTGGCGACCACCATCGCGCCGACGCTGGTGCGGCCGCTGGCGCCGCTGGCCTCGGCGGCGATCTCGTCGCGGGTCCGGTCGTAGCCGGCCAGCACCGAGCGGGCGAAGCGCACCACGCTGGCCCCGGCGGGCGTGGGCGTGGTGCCGCGGGTGGAACGCTCGAACAGCGGCATGCCGAACATCCGCTCGATCTCGGCCAGGGTCTTGGAGACAGCCGGCTGCGTGACCGACAGGAACTCGGCCGCCCGGCCCAGGTGGCGGAACTGGTCCAGCGCCACCAGCATCTGCAGGTGGCGCAGCTTGAGGTTGGAGCGCAATACGCGGTCGATCTGGCTCATGGCGGGGCTGCGGGTTTTTGCTTATCCATAACTTTCAGGCTATGAAGCGAGTCCGCTATTTCATTGGAAAGCGATGATTGTCTGCCCAAGAATGCGACCTGTGCCATCCCGATAAAACAGACAGGAGACATCCGATGACCGAATTCCGCCCTGGCCGCACCCTGCAGCGGCGCCAGTTCGTGCTGGGCGCCGCCGGTGCCGCCGCGCTGGCCGCCACCCACACCACCGCCGCCTTCGCCGCCGACTACCCCGAGCGGCCGATCACCTTCATCTGCCCCTGGCCCGCCGGCGGAACGGCCGACCGGTCGATGCGGGCCATCTGCCAGATCGCGGCGCGCGAGCTGGGCCAGCCGATCGCGCTGGACAACCGGGCCGGTGCCTCCGGGATGATCGGCACCAAGGCGCTGGCCGCGGCGCGGCCCGACGGCTATACCATCGGGCAGATCCCGATCTCGGTGACCCGCTTCGCGCAACTGGGCACGGTGCAGATCGATCCGCTTAAGGACATCACCTACCTGGCCCGCACCTCGGGGCAGACCTTCGGCATCGCGGTGCCGGCCGGCTCGCCGTACAAGTCGCTGGCCGACATGGTGGCCGCGGCCAAGGCCAAGCCCGGCATGCTGACCTATGCGCATGCCGGCATCGGCGGCGCGACGCACGTGGGCATGGAGCAGTTCGCCCGGGCCGCCGGCATCAAGCTCAATCCCATCGCCTACAAGGGCGGATCGGCCGCGCTGCAGGACGTGCTGGGCGACCAGGTCGACATGCTGGCCGACAGCAGCTCGTGGGCGCCGCATGTCGAGGCCGGCAAGCTGCGGCTGCTGGCCACCTGGGGCGAGCAGCGCACGCCACGCTTCAAGGACACGCCCACGCTCAAAGAGCTGGGCTACGACGTGGTGGTGGAAGCCCCCAACGGCATCGGCGCGCCCAAGGGCCTGCCGCCCGCGGTGGAGAAGCGGCTGCGCGACGCATTCCGCATCGCCGTCAACAGCAGGGAGTTCAAGGAGGTGGCCGACAGCATCGACGCGCCGGTGATGTACCAGGACGGCCCCGACTACCTGAAGTACGTGCAGTCGGTCTACCGGCAGGAGACCGAGCTGATCCAGACGCTGAACTTGAAGGAGCTCATGCAGAAGGGTTGAACCCACCCCTTGTTTCGCCACCGCCCCGCCACGCCCCGCCGCCCCACGAAAAACACCCTCCTCCCATGACCGATAGCCCCCTGCTCCGCCTGCATCCGCACGACAACGTGCTGGTGGCGCGCACACCCATCGCCCTGGGCGAGACGATCGCCGGCTTCGGCGTGCGGGCCCGGGCGCAGGTGCCGGCGGGCCACAAGATCGCGGCGCGGGCCATCGCGGCCGGCGAGGAGGTGCGCAAGTACGACACGGTGATCGGCGTGGCCTCGCGCGACCTGGAGCCGGGCGACTACGTGCACAGCCACAACCTGACGCTGGTCGATTCCTACCGCGACCCGGCCTTCTGCCAGGACGTGCGGCCGGTGGACTACCTGCCCGAGGCGCAGCAGGCGCGCTTCATGGGCTACCTGCGGGCCGACGGGCAGGTGGGCACCCGCAACTTCATCGGCATCCTGTCGTCGGTGAACTGCTCGGCCACCGTCATCAAGCGGATCGCGGCGCACTTCACCGCCGAGCGTCTGGCGGCGTTTCCGCACATCGACGGCGTGGCCGCTTTCGCGCAGACCAGCGGCTGCGGCATGTCCTCGCCCAGCGAGCATTTCGACCTGCTGCGCCGCACCCTGGCCGGTTATGCGCGCCATCCCAACCTGGCCGGCGTGCTGATCGTGGGCCTGGGCTGCGAGCGCAACCAGGTCGATGCGCTGGTCGATTCGCAGGGCCTGCAGCAGGGCCGGCTGATGCGCACCCTGGTGATGCAGGAGGTGGGCGGCACCCGCGCGACGATCGAGGCGGGCATCGCGGCCATCGAATCGATGCTGCCCGAGGCCGACGCCGCGCGGCGCCAGCCGGTCAGCGCGCGCCACCTCAAGATCGGGCTGGAATGCGGCGGCTCAGACGGCTTCTCGGCCATCAGCGCCAACCCGGCGCTCGGTGCGGCGATGGACATCCTGGTGCGCCACGGCGGCACCGCGATCCTGTCGGAGACGCCCGAGATCCACGGCGTCGAGTTCATGCTGACCCGCCGCGCGGTGACGCCCGCCGTCGGCCAGAAACTACTCGACCGGCTGGCCTGGTGGGAGCGCTACGCCGCCGGCCAGAACGCGCAGTTCAACGGCGTGGTGGGCCACGGCAACCAGGCCGGCGGCCTGGCCAACATCTTCGAGAAATCGCTCGGCTCGGCCATGAAGGGCGGCACCACGCCGCTGCAGGCGGTCTACGAATACGCCGAGCGGATCGACCGCTCCGGCTTCGTCTTCATGGACTCGCCGGGCTACGACCCGGTGGCCTGCACCGGCCAGATCGCCAGCGGCGCGCAGCTGATCTGCTTCACCACCGGCCGCGGCTCGATGTTCGGCAGCAAGCCGGCCCCGACGATCAAGCTGGCGAGCAACACCCCGATGTACACCCGGCTGGAAGAGGACATGGACATCAACTGCGGCGTGGTGATCGACGGCACGCTGTCGGTGCCGGAGCTGGGCCGGCAGATCTTCGAGCAGATCCTGCGTCATGCCTCGGGCGAGCCGACCAAGAGCGAGGCGCTGGGCCTGGGCGACCACGAGTTCGTGCCGTGGCAGCTGGGTATCACCTCTTGACCCGGCAAGGCACTTGCTATTAATTTCATAGCTACCGGTCGGCGCCATTCGCCGGCTATGGCCCTCTTTCATTCAGATCCATGCCTTCCACCGCCCCAGCCTCCTCCACCGCCCTGGCCGCGCCGGCTCCCGCCCCCGCCGCCCTGGTCCTCACCCGCACCGACCTGCTGCCCAACGCCAACTTCGTCGCCGGCCACTGGCAGCCCGCTGCCAGCGGCGACCTGCTCGCCGTGACCGACCCCGCCACCGGCGACCTGATCGCCCAGGTGCCCGACTCCGGTCCCGCCGATGCGATGGCTGCAGTCGATGCCGCCCACGCGGCGTTTCCCGCCTGGCGCAAGGTGCCGGCCAAGCAGCGCGCGGCCATCGTGCGCCGCTGGAACGACCTGGTCCTGGCCCACCAGGAGGACCTGGGCCGGCTG
>NZ_LMKO01000018.1 GCF_001421705.1 Xylophilus sp. Leaf220
CAGCCGGCCCAGGTCCTCCTGGTGGGCCAGGACCAGGTCGTTCCAGCGGCGCACGATGGCCGCGCGCTGCTTGGCCGGCACCTTGCGCCAGGCGGGAAAGGCCGCGTGGGCGGCATCGACCGCAGCGACCGCATCGGCGGGACCGGAGTCGGGTACCTGGGCGATCAGGTCGCCGGTGGCGGGGTCGGTGACCGGAAGCAGGTCGCCGCTGGCCGCAGGCTGCCAGTGGCCGGCGACGAAGTTGGCGTTGGGCAGCAGGGTGGTGCGGGTGAGGGCCAGGGCGGCGGGAGCGGTGGTGACAGGCGCGGCGGCGGACACCGGGTCGTGAGCAGCGGTAGCAGCATGGGCTTTGGAGGCAGCAGTCGCTGCAGTGCGGTCCGTGGAGATGGCTGGAACGGCGAGTATGTCGGTGGAGGGCATGGAATTTGAATGAAAAAAGGCTCCAGCCGACGAACGGAGCCGGCTGTTAGCTATGGATTTGATAGCGAATGCCTGCCATGCAACCGCCTGCTTCTGGCGGACCTGCGCCTGCAGGTCGGCACGCTCAATGCGCTTCCTCCAGCCAGCCCTGCCGCAACTCCGGCACCGAGCGGGCCAGCAGTTCGTAGTACGGATGGTGCGGGCCGCGGTCGAAGTCGGCCCGGGCCACCTGGGCCAGCTTGCGGCCGTACTGCATCACGATGATCTCGTCGCAGACGGCCCGCACCGTGTGCAGGTCGTGGCTGATGAACAGGTACGACACGCCCAGGTCGCGCCGCAGGTCGGCCATCAGCTCCAGCACCGCGGCGCCCACGACGGTGTCGAGCGCGGAGGTGACCTCGTCGCACAGGATCAGGTCGGGGTCGGCGGCCAGGGCGCGAGCCAGGTTGACCCGCTGCTTCTGCCCGCCCGAGAGGCCGCCGGGCAGCCGTGCGGCCACCCCCTGGGGCAGCCGCACCAGGTCGAGCAGTTCGCGGATGCGGTGGCGCAGCGGCTCGCCCTTCAGGCCCTTGTAGAACTGCAGGGGCCGGGCCAGGATGCTCTCGACGGTGTGCGACGGGTTCAGCGCGGTGTCGGCCATCTGGAACACGATCTGGATGCGCCGCAGCTCTTCCTTGCTGCGGTGTGCCAGGTCGGGCTTCAGCTCGCGGTCGCGGAACAGCATCGCGCCGTGGCAGGGCGCGATCAGCCCGGCGATGGCGCGGGCCAGCGTGGTCTTGCCCGAGCCCGATTCGCCGATCACCCCGATCGCCTGGCCGCGGTAGAGCTTGAAGTCGATGTCCTGCAGAATCAGGGTGGCCGGCTGCCCGCGGGTGTCGACCGGGCCGTAGCCGGCCGACAGCTCCTGCACGTCGAGCAGCAGCTCGCCTTCGCCCAGGCAGTGTTCGGCGGGGCGCGCCGCCGGCCGGGCGGCGGCCAGCAGGCTGCGGGTGTAGTCGTGGCCGGGTTGGGCCAGGATGCGGGCGGTCGGCGCTATTTCCTGCATGCGGCCGCCGCGCAGCACCAGGATGTGGTCTGCCATCTGCGCCACCACCGCCAGGTCATGGCTCACGTAGACGGCGGTCGCCCGGCGCTCGCGCACCACCCGGCGGAAGGCGCGCAGCACCTCGATCTGGGTGGTCACGTCGAGCGCGGTGGTCGGCTCGTCGAGGATTACCAGGTCGGGATCGGTGATCAGCGCCATCGCCGCCATCAGCCGCTGCAGCTGGCCGCCCGACACCTGGTGCGGATAGCGGTCGCCGATGGTCTCGGGGCTGGGCAGCGCCAGCTCGCGGAACAGTTGCACCGCCTTGGCCTCGGCCTCCGCGCGCGGCAGGGTGCCGTGGATGCGGGCGGGCTCGACCACCTGGTCCATGATGCAGCGCGACGGGTTGAAGGAGGCCGCCGCGCTCTGCGCGATGTAGGCGACGGTGCGGCCCCGCAGCGCGCGCTGCGCGGCCGGCGCCAGGTGCAGCACGTCGACATCGCCGATGCGTACGCTGCCGCCGGAGATGGCGCAGCCCTGGCGCGCATAGCCCATCAGCGCCAGCGCGGTGGTGGTCTTGCCGGAGCCCGACTCGCCGATCAGCGCCAGCACCTCGCCGGGTGCGATCGAGAAGCTCAGGCCGTCGACCAGCGTCTGGCCGCCGGCGGTGATCTGCAGCTTGTCTACGACGACGGATGCGCCCATGTCAGTGGTTCCTGCGAAAGGTTTCGGAGCGGCGGGCGTTCATCGTTCGAGCCGGGCACGTTCGGCACGCCCGGGCAGGCTGTCGATGACCAGGTTGACCGCGATGGTCAGGCTGGCGATCGCCAGGGCCGGCGCGATGACCGAGGCGCCCGCGTCGGGCAGCGCACCGATGTTCTCGCGCACCAGCGAACCCCAGTCGGCCGCCGGCGGCTGGATGCCCAGTCCCAGGAAGCTCAGGCCGGCCAGCAGCAGCACGACGTAGACGAAGCGCAGGCCGAAGTCGGCCAGCATCGGCGCCAGGATGTTGGGCAGGATCTCGCGCCGCATGATGTAGAGGGTGCCCTCGCCGCGGGTGCGCGCGACCGTCACGTAGTCGAGCGCGGCGATGTTGACCGCCAGGGCCCGCGCGATGCGGAAGGCCCCCGGCACGTAGATCAGCGCGGCGGTGAAGACCAGCATCTGCACCGAGGAGCCGAACCCGGCCACCATGATCAGCGCGAACATCTTGCTGGGGATGGCGGTGAGCGTGTCGAGCAGCCGGCTCAGCACCGCGTCCAGCCGCGCGGTGCCGGCGGCGGCCAGCAGGGCCAGCGCGATGCCGATGCCGCTGGCGAGCAGCGTGGCCACCAGGGCCACGCCGACGGTGTAGCGCGCCCCGTCCACCACCCGGGCCAGCATGTCGCGGCCCAGGTAGTCGGTGCCCAGCCAGTGCGTCGCGCCGATCGGGCCGAACACCGTGCCGCTGCCGGCACCGGCCAGCGCCCGGGGCAGGAGGCCGGGCCCGACGACCGCCGCCAGCACCCAGAAGGCCAGCAGCGCCAGGCCGAGCCAGCCGGAGAAGCCGAAGCGGCCCAGCCTGCGCAGCAGGCCGCGCCGGGGCGGGCAGGACGCAGCCGGGGCGCCGGGGACAGGAGACAGGGAATCCATCGTGCGGGCCTTCGGGTTTCAGCGGTGGCGAAGCCGCGGATTGGCGACGATGCCGCACACGTCCGCCGCCGTCACCAGGATCAGGTAGCCGGCGCAGAACACCATCGCGCAGGTCTGCACCAGCGGCATGTCGCGCTGGCTCACGCCGTCGACCATCAGCTTGGCGATGCCGGGGTAGTTGAAGATGGTCTCGATGATGATCACGCCGCCGAGCAGGTAGGACAGGCTGAGGGCCACCGCGTTGGCGATCGGCCCGACGGCGTTGGGCAGCGCATGCGCCATCACCATCCGCAGCGGCGACGCACCCTTCAGGCGCACCATCTCGATGTAGGGCGCCTCCAGCTGGTCGATCACCGCGGCGCGGGTCATGCGCATCATCTGCGCCACGATCACGCAGCACAGGCTCAGCACCGGCATCGCGAAGGCGCGCAGCATCTGACCAACCGATTCGATGTCGCCCGCGTACGAGAGCGCCGGCAGCCACTGCAGCTTGACCGCGAACACCAGCACCGCCAGCGTCGCCACCAGGAATTCGGGCACCGACACCACCGCCACCGCGGCGGTCGAGGCGATCCGGTCGAACCACGAGCCGCGCCACACGGCCGAGGCGATGCCCAGCCCGAGCGCGATCGGCACCGAGAACAGCGCGGTGACGGCCGCCAGCAGCAGCGAATTGGGCAGCCGGCTGGCGACCAGCTCTCCCACCGGCAGCTGGGTGGTGGTCGAGGTGCCCAGGTCGCCCCGGGCGATGCCCCCCAGCCAGTGCAGGTAGCGCACCGGTGCCGGCACGTCCAGGCCCATCTGGGTGCGCAGCGCGGCCAGTGCCTCGGGCGTCGCGTCCTGCCCCAGCTGCTCCTGCGCGGCGTCGCCCGGCAGCACCGCGGTGATCGCGAACACGATCGCCGATACCGCGAGCAGCGACAGCAGAGCCATCAGGACCCGCTGGCCCAGCAGTTTGAAGATCAAGGCATTCATCCCGCGACCTCGGTTTCCGTCGATTGCCGGCTCGGCCGGGCCTGCGCCCGCACCGCCGCGGAGCCCGTGCCGCCGCGCCTCAGGCAGTACCCTGGTCCCCCGGCCGGCCGCGCGCAGCGCAGGCCGTGCCTCAGGGGCGAGGCGGCGAGGCACCGCCGAGCCGCGGGCCGCCCCCGGAGAGGGGGGAGGCGGCGACACGCAGTGCGCAAGCCTGGGGGAGAACTCATCCCTCCAGCCATACGTGCTCGGCGAAGGAGTAGCCCATCAGGCCGCCCAGCGGGATCGGTGCCAGGCCCTTCAGCTTGGTGGAGTGCCCGTCGATGCTGGCCAGGAACAGCGGGATGCCGATGCCGGCCTCCTGGTTCACCATCGTCTGCAGGTCGGCGTACATCTGCTTGCGCTTGGCCAGGTCGGTCTCGGCGCGGGACGCCAGCAGGAGCTGGTCGAACTGGGCGCTCTTCCAGCGCGACTCGTTCCAGGCGGCGTCGGACTTGAAGAACTGGGTGAGGATCGTGTCGGCGCTCGGGCGGGGGTTGACGTTGCCGAAGCCGACCGGGCTGTTGAGCCAGTGGTTCGACCAGTAGCCGTCGGCCGGCATCCGCTTGATGTCGAGATCGAGGCCGATCTCCTGGGCGGTCTGCTGCATCACCAGCGCCATCTCGACCGAGTACATCGCCGCGGGCGAGGTCACGACCGGAACCTTGCCGGTGACGCCCGACTTCTGCAGGTGGAACTTGGCCTTGTCGAGGTCGAACGTGCGCTGCGGGAGGTCCTTGAAGTAGAACCGGTTGGTCGGGTCGACCGGCTGGTCGTTGCCGAGCACCGCGTAGTCGAGCGCGATCGTCTTCTTCATCTTCTCGCGGTCGAAGAGGTGCTTCATCGCCAGCACGAAGTCGGGGCTGGCGCCGGGGCCCATGTCCTTGCGCATGATCAGGTCCGAATACTGGCCCGACTGGGTGGTGAAGATCGCGTAGCCGGGCGTGCCGCTGACCCGGGCCACCGCGCGCGGGTTGACCGAGGCGACCAGGTCCATGCCGCCCGACAGCAGGGCGTTGACCCGGGCGCTCTCGTCGCCGATGCCGACGAACTCGATCTCGTCGAGGTAGGGCTTGCCGGGCTTCCAGTAGGCGTCGTTGCGCACGACCACGGTGCGCACGCCCGGCTTGAATTCCTTGAGCTTGTAGGGGCCGGTGCCGACGCCGCCGCTGAAGTCGGTGGTGCCTTCCTTGGCGATCTGGAAGTGGAAGGTGCCCAGGATCACCGGCAGGTCGGCATTGGGGGCGGTGAGCACCACCGTCACCTCGTTGGGGCCGCTGGCCCGGACGCTCTCGATCTGGTCGGCCAGCACCTTGGCCTTGGAGGCGGTGGCCGGGTCCTTGTGGCGCATCAGCGAGAACACCACGTCGGCGGGCGACAGAGCCTTGCCGTCGTGGAACGTGACGCCCTTGCGCAGGGCGAAGACCCAGGTCCTGGCATCGGTGGTGGCGAAGGACTCGGCCAGCGCCGGCTGCGGCGACAGGCTGCCGTCGAGGGAGGTCAGGCCGTTGTAGACCATGCTGCAGCGCACGTAGTCGCTCTGGTTGGACTGCTTGGCCGGGTCCAGCGTGTCGGTGACGGCCGCGGTGGCGGCGGCCACCCGGATCTTGCCGCCGCGCCGCGGGGTCTGCGCATGGGCGGTGGCGGCCAAGCCCGCCAGGCTGCCGGCCAGGGTGGCCTGCATGCCGCCGGCCACCAGCATCGCCAGCACGTCGCGCCGGCTCGCGCCGCGGCGCAGGGAGTCCATCATCCGCAGGCTCTCCTGCGGACCGACGACGTTCTCGAAAGAGAGAGGGCGCTTGCTCATGCTTCTTGTACTCCTGGTGAACCTGTGGGGGTGTGAAAACGCGGGGACGGAATCTGCTGCACGAGACGCGGGGCTCAGGCCAGGCGGTCTTTGAGCCGGTAGTAGAGGCCGATGGCCGGAAGGAACCAGGGCGGGCCGACGTGTCCGGGGATCGCCGGCCAGTCGCGGCCGTGCCACGGGTTGGCGGCAGGATCGCCCGCCATCGCCGCGGCCATGCGCTCGCCCATGTGGACCGACATCTGGGTGCCGTGGCCGCTGTAGCCGGTGGAATAGAAGAGGCCGTCGCGCTCGCCGGCATGCGGCAGGCGGTCCTGCGTCATGTCGACCAGGCCGCCCCAGCAATAGTCGAGCCGGACCGGGCCGAGCTGCGGAAATGTCTCGGCGAGGCCCGCGCGCAGCACCTCGCCGCTGGCGGCGTCCTGCTGCGGGCTGGAGACGGCGAAGCGCGCCCGCCCGCCGAAGACCAGCCGGTGGTCGGCCGTCAGCCGGAAATAGTGGTGGATGTTGGCTACCGTGACGTAGGTGCGCCGTGCGGCCAGCAGCGCCTGCGCGCGTTCGGCACCCAGCGGCTCGGTGACCACGATGAAGCTGCCGATCGGCACGATGCGCCGGCGCAGCCAGCCGAAGCTGCCATAGCCGCCGTGCCGGCTGGCGCCGGTCGCGAGCAGCACCTGGTCGGCCTGCACCGTGCCGCGCGCGGTGTGCAGCCGGTGCACCGGGCCCCGCACCCGCTCGATGCGCTGCACCGCGGTGCCGGTATGGATCTGGGCACCGCGGCGCTCGGCGGCGGCGGCCAGGCCCTGGGCGAAGCGGCCCATGTGCATCTGGGCGCTGCGCTTGTAGAGCAGGCCGCCCTGGAAGCGGTCGCTCTGCACCTCGGCCCGCACCTGCGCCGCTTCGAGGATATCGACGTCGGTGTCGACGCCGTCGGCCACCAGCCGCTCGGCGCTGCGGCGCAGGGCCTCCAGGTGGTGGCCGCGGGTGGCGAGCTTGAGCTTGCCGTGGCGCAGGAAATCGCAGTCGATCGCCTCGTCGCGGACGATGCGGGCCACCGAATCGACCGCGTCGTCGAAGGCGTGGTACCAGGCGCGTGCCTGCTCCTGCCCGACGCGGGCGGCCACCGCCGCATAGTCGACCGCCAGGCCGTTGTTCACATGGCCGCCGTTGCGGCCCGACGCTTCGGCCGCCACCCGGTCGCCCGCCTCCAGCACCGCCACCCGGGCGCCGCGCAGCGCCAGGGCGCGTGCCGCCGACAGGCCGGTGAAGCCGCCGCCCACCACCGCCACGTCCACCTGCGCGGGCAGGGCGTGGGGGGCCGGGACGAACGGCGTGGCGGAATCGGTCCAGTAGGAATCGAGCTTCATGGCGGGCGCGTCGGTATGCGGGCGGCGGGCAAGCGGGATCAGAGACCGACCACGCCCGGCAGGCCGCCGATGTCGGCGATCTCGGTGTAGCCGTAGGCCGGGTTGCCCGGACCGTGGCCGCGGTTGACGAACACCTTGTTCTTGATGCCGATGTCGTCGGCCGACATCAGGTCATAGCGCAGGCTGGACGACACGTGCAGCAGGTCCTCGGGGTTGCAGCCGAGCGAGTCGATCATGTACTCGAAGGCCTTGAGCCGCGGCTTGTAGGCCTGGGCCTGCTGCGCGGTGTAGACGCGGTGGAAGGGCGCGCCCAGCATCGCCACGTTGCGCTGGATCTGCGCATCGGCCGCATTCGACAGGATCACCAGCGGAATCTCCTGGGCCACCTTGGCCAGGCCCGCGGGCACGTCGGCGTGCGGGTCCCAGGTGGGCACCGCGTCGTAGTACTTCTGCGCATCGGCGTCGAGGTACTGCAGCTTCCATTTCTTGCACAGGCGGCGGACCGCGTTCTTCAGCACCACCTCGTAGGGCTGCCAGTCGCCCAGCACCTCGTCGAAGCGGTAGGCGGTGAAGTCGGCGACGAACTGCTCCATCCGGTCGGCCGGCACGCGGTCGGCGAACATCTCGCGGGTCATCTCGCCCATGCGGAAGCGGGTGAGCGTGCCGTAGCAGTCGAAGGTCACGTACTTGGGACGGAATGTCATGGTCTCGGGTCCTGTGTCATGCCGGCATCCGGCGTTGGCGGGTCGCATGCCTTAGCCGGCGTGTGCGACAGTTTCATTACGAGGCGATTGCAGCATGCGGCCACGCGGCTGCGATAGGGAAAAGCGGGGGTGCCCGCACCGAAGCTGCGGTTTGCGGTGCCGGCCGCGGCATGGGATGCGGTATGCCCCCCAAGCGTGCGGGGCGCACCGTTAGTGCACTGCAGCAAAGTCGATCAGCACGCTTTTGAATCGCAGGTTGGCCTCGACCGCCTGGCGCCCCAGATCCTTGCCGATGCCCGATTGGTGGAAGCCGCCGGTCGGAATGACGAAGTCGTCGCTGCGGCCGTAGCGGTTGATCCAGACCGTGCCGGCCGGGATGGCGCGCACCGCCCGCAACGCCCGGCCGATGTCGGCGGTGTGCACCCCGGCGGCTAGGCCGTAGTGCGCATGGCCGGCCAGGGCCAGGCCCTCGTCCTCGTCGCCGAAAATCTGCACGGTGAGCACCGGGCCGAAGATCTCTTCCTCCACCGCCGGGTTGCCGGCCGAGACGCCTTCGAGCAGGGTGGGCTGGAAGTACGCACCGCCCGGCCCGCCGTCGAACAGGCCGCCGCCGCAGCGGACCCGGCCCCCGGCGTCGCGCGCCCGCTCCACGATGTCGAGCATGCGGCCGGCCTGCGGTGCCGAGATGACCGGCGGCAGGGTGGCGGCGTCGTCCCAGGTGGCGCCGGGGCGCAAGGCCGCGAAGCGCGCCGCGATGCGCTCGACCAGCGCGTCGGCTACCCCGCGTTGCACCACCAGCCGCGAGCCGGCCACGCAGACCTGCCCCGCGTTGCCGGTGATCGCGCCGGCCACCAGCGCGGCCACGCGGTCGATGTCGGGCGCGTCGTCGAACACCAGCTGCGGGCTCTTGCCCCCCAGCTCCAGCGTCACGGGCTTCGGGCCGTGCAGCGCACAGCTCGACATGATCGCGGCGCCGGTATGGGTCGATCCGGTGAAGGTCATCTTGGCGATGCGCGGATGCCGGGTCAGCGCCTCGCCGGTGGTGCGGCCGTCGCCCTGCACGACGTTGAAGAGCCCGGCCGGCACGCCGGCCTGCACCGCCAGTTCGGCCAGGCGCAGGGCCGAGAAGGGCGTCAGCTCGGACGGCTTCAGCACCACCGCGTTGCCGGCGGCCAGCGCCGCGCCCACCTTCCACGAGACCATCACCAGCGGGAAGTTCCACGGCGTGATCGCGCCCACCACGCCGTACGGCTCGGCCACCACCATGCCCAGATGGTCGTGCCGGGTGGCGGCCACCTCGCCTCCCAGCTTGTCGGCGTATTCGGCGAAGAAGCGCAGGCCCTCGGCGGTGAAGGGAATGTCCCAGGCCACGGCGTCCCGCACCGGACGGGTGGAGCAGACGGCTTCCAGCGGTGCCAGGGTGGCGACGTCGGCCGCGACCAGGTCGGCCCATCGGCGCAGCACCCGCGCGCGCTCCCGTGGCGGGCGCCGGGCCCAGTCGCCGTCGCGCCAGGCCTGCCATGCGTTCTGCACCGCGGCATCGACCATGTCGGCATCGGCCAGCGGAAGATCGGCGTGGTGCTGGCCGTCGGACGGCCGCCGCACCGCGATGCGGCCGCTGCCCGGCACGAACCGGCCTCCGATGAAATGGCCCGAAGGCGTGGGAATCTGGCGCGGGTCGAAGGCGTACATGGCGTGGGCGGCGCGGGGCCGCAGGAAGGCTGGAGGAAGGTCGGTTCGATGCTAGGCAGATCGGACGGCATTTGGTTGCGTAGGCGGGCGCTGGGCGGCAGCGAATTGCGAGAACCCGCCGGCCCGCAACCGATGCTTGCGAGTTGCGCCGCGGGTCGTAACCGCGGTGGCGCGGGCGCCGGATGTCGCCGAAGATGGGCGCGCATTCGCACCGCAACCAGAGCCCCCCCGATGCCCGTCTCCATTCCGCATGCCCCCGCCGCCGACGGCGTGGTCCTCCGCCCCATGACCGCCGCCGACCTGCCGCAGGCCCACGCCCTGTCGGACGAGCTGCGCTGGCCGCACCGGCCGACCGACTGGGCGCAGACCTTCGCCCATGCGGAGGGGGTGATGGCCGAGATCGACGGCAAACCCGTCGCCACCGCCCAGCGCTGGCACTGGGGGCCGCGGCACGCCACGATCGGCCTGGTGATCGTCACGCCCGCGAGCCAGGGCCGGCGCATCGGCCACCGGCTGATGAGCACCCTGCTGCACGGCCTGGACGACCACACCGTGCTGCTGCACGCCACCGCCGAAGGCCGCGGCCTGTACGAGCGCCTGGGTTTCGTGCGGACCGGCGAGGTGCGCCAGCACCAGGGCCTGGCGCAGACCGCGCCGCTGGTGGCGCTGCCACCCGGCTGGCGGCTGCGGCCGGCCGGCCAGCACGAGGCCGCGACGCTGCAGGCGCTGGATGCCGCAGCCCGCGGCATGCCGCGCGACGGCCTGATCGCCGACCTGCTGGCCAGCGCCGAGGCCTGCGTGGTGCTGGCCCACGAGAACGAGGCCCGCGGCTTCGCGATGCTGCGCCGCTTCGGCCGCGGCCATGCGATCGGCCCGGTCGTCGCGCCCGACGTCGAGGGCGCCCGGGCGCTGATCGCGCACCTGGCCAGCGTCAACGCCGGCCAGTTCACCCGGATCGACATCGATTTCGCGAGCGGACTGGGCGAGTGGCTGGAGAGCATCGGCCTGCAGCGCGTGGATGCGCCGACGGTGATGGTGCGCGGCACGCCGCTGCCGGTGGCGCCGGGCGGGCCGCTGCTGTTCGCGCTGGCGACGCAGGCGGTGGGCTGATGCCCTGGCCTCGACTGCGCCAACGCCTATGACGACCACCTTCCTTTACAAATCCGACCCGGTGCGCGGACGCGTCTGGGCCGAGGTGTTCGCCGCCCAGGCGCCGGACATCGACTTCCGCGTCTGGCCGGACATCGGCGAGCCGGAACGGGTCCGCTTCCTGGCCGCATGGGAGCCGCCGGCGGACATCGCCGCCCGGTTCCCGCATCTGGAGGTCCTGTTCTCCTCCGGCGCCGGCGTGGACCAGTTCGACATGGCCGCGCTGCCGCCCGGCCTGCCGGTGGTGCGCATGGTCGAGCCGGGCATCGTGCGCGGCATGGTGGAGTACGTGGTGCATGCGGTGCTGGACCTGCACCGGGACATGCCGGCCTACCGGCGGCAGCAGCAGTCGGGCGTATGGAAGCCCCTGCCGGTACGGATGGCCGGCGAGCGGCGGGTGGGCGTGCTGGGGCTCGGCTCGCTGGGCCAGGCGGTGCTGGCACAGCTGGCCGGTTTCGGCTTCCACTGCGCGGGGTGGAGCCGGTCGCGGCACACGGTCGACGGCGTGGCGTGTTTCGCCGGTGCCGACGAGCTGGCGGGCTTCCTGGGGCGGTCCGACATCCTGGTGTGCCTGCTGCCGTTGACGGAGCAGACGCGGGGGTTCCTGTGTGCTTCGCTGTTCGCGCGATTGCCCGAGGGCGCATGCCTGGTGCAGGTGGGGCGGGGGCCGCAGCTGGTCGAGGCCGATCTGCTGGCGGCGCTGGCCTCCGGGCGGCTGGCGGAGGCGGTGCTGGACGTGAGCGATCCGGAGCCGTTGCCGGCGGGGCATCCATTCTGGCGGCATCCGCGGATCCGGCTGACGCCGCATATCGCGAGCATGACGCAGCCGCGGAGCGCGGCGGAGGCGGTCATTGCGAACCTGGGGCGGTGGGAGAGGGGGGAGGGGATGGTGGGGGTGGTGGATCGGGGGAGGGGGTATTGAGGTTTGCGCCCTCTCGGTATGTGAGAGGGTGGGGGTGAGGGCTCATGATGGGGCGTCGGGCTTCTTTCCGGATTTGCTCCCTCTCCCCCTGGGAGAGGGCGGGGGTGAGGGCCGCGCCCGGCTGACAGCCTCAGCTGCTGTCCGTGGAAACACTGCACGTGTTGAATTCGGAGGCGGGGATTTCGCCCCCGCGGGCGAGTCCCTTTCTTTGCTTCGCCAAAGAAAGGAACCAAAGAAAGGCGACCCCGCGTGCTGCGTCCCTCCGCTGCGCT
>NZ_LMKO01000019.1 GCF_001421705.1 Xylophilus sp. Leaf220
CTGGTTGCCGTGGGCGATCTCCGACGATGCGGTGGAGACCGACTCGACGCCCGCGCGCACCTCGCCCACCACCCCGCGCAGCCGCTGCACCATCGTGTCCAGCGCCTGCAGCAATTGCCCGAACTCGTCCCGGCGGGGGTCGTGGATCTCCTGGGTCAGGTCGCCGGCGGCGATGCCGTCGGCGAAACCCACCGCACGGCGCAGCGGCTGCACGATGGAACGCACCAGCGTCACCGTCACCAGCATGCCGATGGCGAAAAGCAGCAACGCGACGCCGACGGTGGCGGCCAGCACCGTCTGCCGCCCTGCGGCGAGTTCGGCATAGGCCCGTTGCCGCTCCTGCTCCTCGGTGCGCACGAAGGCGTCCTGGGTCGCGAGGTAGCTGGTGATGGCCGGCGTGAACTCGGCATTGATGAAGGTCTTGGCCGCGGCCGCGTCGCTCGCCTTGAGTTCGCGCACCTTCGCCAGCAGTGCGAGCACCTTGGCCCGCTCGGCACCGACTTTCTCGAAGGCCTGCTTCTCCTCGGGCGACGCGACCAGCGCCTGGATGTCCTTTTGCAGGTCGGCGATGCGCCCGATCACTTCCTTGACCCGCTGGTCGAGGTTGGCCGACAGCTCCGGCTCGTTGCTCAAGGCCCCGGCCACGATCATCGACACCGCGTACTCGGTGAGGGCCCGCCACCGGGTGGCGTTGGTGACGCTCTTCTCCAGCCGCGACATCTCGACCAACGCCCGGTCGAGGCTGCGCTGGGACTGCCACTGCGCTCCGATCGCCAGCACCAGCATCGCGAGCATCAAGCCGGTGATGCCCATCCAGAGCTTGCGCGACACGCTCATGTTCACCAAATTCATCGTCACTCCCTGCGGCCAACACCAAAAAATCCAGTTTACGCTTTGACTTGAAGGTTACATAAAGCAGCGGGCTGATTTTGGGCCGGGGTTAACCCGATGGTCGGACCATCCAGTCCTCATGTGCCTGGCATAGCGTTAGGGTCACGCAAGGCAAAGTGCACCACCGACTGCCACGTCTCCAGGAGCGCGCGCCGGGGAATCGCGCACCGCGATCGGCTTCCCGTGCCCTGCGGCAGTGCGCGGATGCCGCTTTCGCTAGCAGACGGCGGGTCGATCCGCAGGCATGGTTTGTGCTGATGTGGCTGGAAGATACGGTAAATATATTTTCGGTATTTTCCAGACCATCACCAACGGACTTCTATGACCACCAAGCCCTGGACCGGCATCTTCCCGGCCATCACGACCAAGTTCCATGCCGACGAATCGATCGATGCGGAGGGCACCGCCCGCCATATCGACTTCCAGATCCGCAACGGCATCCACGGCCTGGTGACCTGCGGCTCGCTCGGCGAGGCGAGCACCCTGTCGCTGGAGGAGAAGCTCACCGTGGCCGAGATCGCGATCGAGGCCGCCGGCGGCCGCGTGCCGGTGCTGGCCAACGTGTCGGAAACCCGCACCACCGAGGCGTTGCGCTACATCGACGGCGCCAACCAGCGCGGCGTGAACGGCTTCATGGTCATGCCTTCGGTGATCTACGTGGCAGATGCGCGGGAAGCGATGCTCAATGTGCGCACCATGGCCGAGGCTGCGCAGCAGCCGATCATGGTCTACAACAACCCGGTGGCCTACCGGGTCGACCTGAAGCCCGAGCACATGGTGGAACTGGCCGATTGCAAGTGGATCACCGCCATCAAGGAAAGCACCGACAACATCCGCCGCATCACCGACCTGCGCAACACGGTGGGCACCCGCTACCAGCTGTTCCTGGGCGTGGACGACCTGGCCTACGAGGGCCTGGCGCTGGGCTGCGACGGCCTGCTGGCCGGCGTCGGCTGCGCCTTCCCGCGGGAGACGGTGGCGCTGTACGACTTGATGAAGGCAGGCGACTTCGCCGAGGCGCTTGCGATCTACCAGTGGATGACGCCGATGCTGCACCTCGACGTCTCCACCAAGCTGGTCCAGAACCTGAAGCTGATCGACGCGCTGGTCGGCGTCGGCACCGAGCATGTGCGCAAGCCCCGGTTGCCGCTGGTGGGCGAAGAGCGCGCCTTCGTCGAAGCCGTGGTGGCCAAGGCCCTGGCGAACCGGCCGGAGAAGTACCGGTCCGTCGCCTGACAGACGCCCCCGCAGCGCAGCCGCGACGGGCATCGCCTTTGCTTGAAACGCTGCGCGGCCGGGCCCGGCCGCAGCCACCGGTTCTTCCACCACACGACACCACGCCGAGACCACCCTCCATGGAAGATTCCGCCCGCCTCCCCGCTGCCGCCCGCCCCCCCGAGCCCGTCGTGCGCCGGGTGCTCGACGCATCGGACGCCCTGCTGCGGCTCGAACGCTGGCTGCTGACGTTCCTGATGACGCTGCTGGTCGTGCTGATCCTGCTCAACGTGGTCACCCGCTACGCCGGCGTGCCGCTGTACTGGGTGGACGAGGCCTCGGTCTACGCGGTGGTGTGGCTGACCTTCGTCGGCGCGTCGGCGATGACGCGCCTGCGGCTCGATTTCGCGGTGACGATGCTGACCGACAAGCTCGGCGCGCGCGCCGTGCAGGTCGCCAAGCTGATCGCCAGCGGCGGCGTGCTGTTCTTCGCGTTGGCGCTGTTCGCGATGTGCTGGCTGTGGATGGACCCGGTGGGCATCGCCCGCGCCGGCTTCGACGCCAAGGCGTTCGCGGGCGAATCCTTCAACTTCCTCTACACCGAGCGCACCCAGACCCTGGAATGGCCGGTGTGGGTGCTGCAGCTGATCATGCCGATCTTCGCGGTCTGCATGAGCCTGCATGCGCTGGCCAACCTGCTGGAGGACCTGCGCCTGGCGCCGCGCCGCCTGCACCCCGCCTTCCAGGCGGCCAACCCCGACGCGGTGAACTGAGATGCTGACCTCCCTCTTCTTCGTGGCGATCATGCTGGTCGGCGTGCCCATCGGCCTGTGCCTGTGCCTCTCGGGCATCTTCTACATCTACAGCACCGGCAACCCGGTGCTGCTGCAGTCCTACGCCACGCAGATGTTCGCCGGCGTCGACAGCTACGGCCTGATCGCGATCCCGCTCTTCATCCTGATCGGCGAGGTGATGAACAGCGGCGGCATCACCCGGCGGCTGGTCGATCTGTCGATGGCCTTCGTCGGCTCGGTCAAGGGCGGCCTGGCCTACGTGAACATCCTGGCCAACATGCTGGTGTCGTCGATCATCGGATCGGCCACCGCGCAGGTGGCGATCATGTCGCAGGTGATGGTGCCCGAGATGGAGAAGCAGGGCTACGACAAGACCTTCGCCGCGGGCCTCACCGTCTACGGCGGCATGCTGGGGCCGATCATCCCGCCCTCGGTGATGTTCGTGGTCTACAGCGTGCTGGCGCAGGTGGCGGTGGGCGACATGCTGATCGCCGGCATCCTGCCCGGGGTGCTGCTGACGCTGCTGTTCTTCGTGGTGATCGCCTGCATGGGACTGGTCTACAACTACCCGCGCAGCGCCAGGCGCACCCTGCGCCAGCGGGCGACGACGGTGCTCACCTCCAGTCCCACGCTGCTGATTCCGCTGGTCATCGTCGGCTCGATCCTCACCGGCCTGGCCAACCCGACCGAGGCCGCGGCGGTGGGCGCGGTGTGCGCGGTGCTGGTGGGCCGCTACGTCACCCGCGAGTTCAAGTACGCGGACCTCTCCGGGATCATGCTGCGCTCGGCCATCTATTCGGCCATCGTGCTGTTCCTGGTGGCGGCCGCCTCGGTGTTCTCGTGGCTGCTCATCTACGGCAAGGTGCCGCAGATGGTGGCCGCCTGGATCCAGACGGTGGCCCACGACCCGGTCACCTTCCTGCTGCTGGTGAACCTGATCCTGCTGGTGATCGGCACGGTGATCGACGGCATCCCGGGCCTGATCATGACCGCGCCGATCCTGCTGCCGATCGCGACCGAGGTCTACCACATCGACCCGCGCCACTTCGGGGTGGTGATCGTGATCAACCTGGTGCTGGGCCTGATGACGCCACCGGTGGGGCTGAGCTTCTTCGTCGCCGCCGCGGTGACCGGGGCCAAGCCCGGAAAGATGTTCATCGTCACCCTGCCCTTCTTCGTCATCAGCTGCGTGGCGCTGGTGATGCTGTCGCTGTTCCCCAGCCTGTCGCTGGGCCTGCTGAAGTGACCGCCCCGCCGGTTTCCCGCACCCGCCCCGCATCCACTCTTCCACCGTTCCACCATCGTCACCGGAGCCTGCCATGACCTTCAACCGCCGCCATTTCCTCCAGACCGCCGCCGCCGCCGCCGCGCCGCTGGCCTTCGTGACGCCGTCGCGCGCCGCCGCGGCCAAGGAGCTGCGGCTGGGCATCATCACGCCCGCCGGCCACTCCTGGAACCGTGCGGCGCTGCAGTTCGGCGAGGCGCTGAACAAGGCCACCAACGGCCGCCTGACCGTCACCGTCTTCCACTCGGGCCAGCTGGGCAACGAGTCGGTGATGATGCAGCAGCTGCAGTCGGGCGCGCTCGACATGGGCTGGATCCAGGCGGCCGAGCTCGGCACCCGCGTCGCCAGCGTCGCGTCGATCAACGCGCCCTACCTGGTCCGCTCGACGCCCGCCGTCGCCAAGCTGGTGCGCACGCCCGCGGCCCTGAAGCTGCTCGACGTGCTGCCGCGCGAGACCGGCACCGTCGGCCTCGGCTGGGGCATCACCGGCATGCGGGTGGTGTTCTCGGCCAAGGACATCAAGACGCCGAACGACCTGAAGGGCCTGAAGCTGCGGATCAACCCCACCCCGGTCTACCGCGACTTCTACCAGTACTTCGGCGCCGCGCCCACGCCGATCCCGACGCCCGCCGTCTTCGACGCGATGACCAACGGCCAGGTCGACGGGCTGGAGGCCGATGTCGAGTTCTCGTGGAATCAGCGCTTCGACAAGGTGGCCAAGGTCCTGATGCCGATGAACGCGCTGTTCATGCCCTTCGCGCCGCTGTTCTCGGGCCGCGTCTGGCAGACCCTCGACACCGCCGACCGCGACCTGATCCGCCAGCTGACCACCCAGGCACTCGACCTGCAGATCGCCGAAATCGTGACCACCGAGGCCGGCCTGATCGAGAAGTTCAAGCAGACGCCTATCGTGTTCCGCGACACCGCGGGCTTCGATCCGAAGCCCGCCATCGAGGCCTTCGACAAGGTCTGGCTGCCCAAGGCGCCGCAGATCGCCGAGTTGCGCGCGGTGGGCGCGACGCTGTAATCCGCACACGGCAAAAACGCCGACAGCGTCGGCGTTCTTGCTTGTCCACGGCGTGACGCCGTTGCGCGGCCGGTGCCTTCTAAGAATCGATGACCCGCCGCGCGAACCGCTCCAGGTAGTCCATCAACTGGTCGGCACCCGCGCCGGCCGCGGCCGTGTCGCTCGACGCGATCGCCTCTGCCATCGCCAGATGCGCCCGGGCCCCTTCGGCGATGTCGCCCTCGTGCTGGTAGGCGTACCAGAACCTGCGGCACTGCACCACCAGCGGCAGCACCGCACCCACCGCAGAGCGGTTGCAGCAGGCGGCGTGGTTGACATGGTCGAGCTCCTGGTCGGCCAGCATGTAGCCGTCGAGGTTGCCTCGGTCGGCCGCCTTCAGCATCTTCTGCGCGGCCGCGACCAGGGCCTTGCGCTGGTCGGGCGTCGCCCGCCGGGCCGAGCCGGCCGCGATCAGGCGTTCGAGCACGCGCCGCGTCTCGATCACGTCCAGGTGGTCCACCACGTCGACGTTCGACACCACGATCCCGCGCCGCGGCTGCTGCACCACCAGGCCGATCGCCACCATGCGCATCAGCGCCTCGCGCACCGGCGTGCGGCCCAGGCCGGTCATGTCGGCCAGATCGGCCTCGACCACCGGCGTACCCGGTGCGATCTCGAGGCGGGAGATGAGCGACTCGATCCGGTCGTAGGCGATATCGGCGGCCCGGCGTTTGTCGGGCACCTTGGCGCGGCGCGGCGAAACGCTGGAAGGCATGGCTCTGAGGAGGAGAGTGGAGGTGCTCTCCAATATACAGGGATGCGCGTTTCCTAATATATTCCTGGCATTTCTGCGAGAGCGCCCGGCCAGCGCGGGCCGGGCGGGTCCCGTCCGCCGGACGCTCGGTCAGCGCCCGGCGGGCTTCAGAAACTTTCCCAGTCGTCGTTGTTCCCGGCCGCGACCTTCTCACGGGCTGGCGCCGGCGTCGCCGCCGGCGCGGGCGCGGGCGCTGCCTTGGCCACAGGCTTGCTGGCGGCGATCCGGGGTGCCGCGCCCGGCTTGGCCCCGGCCGCCGTCTTTGCCGGAGCCGCGACGGCGACCGGCCTTGCCGCGCGGACGGCCGCAGGCGCCACCATCCTCGGAGCCGTCGCCACCGCCTGCACCACCGGCGCGTAGCTGCCCAGCTTGAACACCGATATGGCATCGGTGAGCCGCTGGGCCTGGTCGCGCAGCGAGGATGCGGCCGCCGCACTCTCCTCCACCAGCGCCGCGTTCT
>NZ_LMKO01000020.1 GCF_001421705.1 Xylophilus sp. Leaf220
GACGAGTGCGGCCTGCCATGCCGGATGCGATGTGGGGCACGGCGCCCCTGTGGCAGGCCGAGGCATCGACGGGAGCAAGAGCAGGAAACCAAAGCGCGACCCTGGCGACAGCCGACTACCACTACCTGCACACCGACCACCTGGGCACGCCGCAGGCGGCGACCGACGCGCAGGGCCGGTCGTCGTGGTCCGCGCAGTCGGAAGCCTTCGGCAAGACCACCCCGACCGCGAGCAGCCGGCTGGAGATGAACCTGCGGCTGCCGGGGCAGTACTTCGACGGGGAGAGCGGGACGCACTACAACCGGTTCAGGGACTATGCGCCGGGGACCGGGCGGTATGTGCAGGAGGACCCCATCGGTCTTCTTGGAGGTACAAATGTTTACTCTTACGCGGGCGCAAACTCAATTTTAAGAATTGATCCCATGGGCTTGGATAATCCAGGAATGGGTCCCTATGGTCCGGGATCAAATAATTACGGACAGGGTGTTGACGCCGTGACTCAAAGTATCAGAGCAGGTGGTGATTTTTGGAAAAACTATAAGGATATGCGTGCGGCAAATACCATTAATGCTGATAAATATTTTCACTGTAAGGCAAACTGCGAAGCTACTAGGCAAGGAGTTTCGGGTGAGTATGCTGCATGTTTGATTTCAAACGCCCGAGAATGGACGGATCAAAATATAAAAGGCGATCCATCATCGGCTTCTTTGGCCGACCAAGCTGCTAATGCAATAGGTCGTAATGGTGCGTTGAGCTCAAGTCAGCCATGCAATATTGTCTGTGGACCGTTTCGACCCAGTGGACTTTCCTCAGTTTATTAATTCACATTATGAATAGATTATTGATTATAACATTTTTAATGACGGTTGCATTTCTGGCCTTTAAGTTTTTCTTCGAAGGAGAAATTTATATCGATAAGTGTCTGGATGGAGGCGGCTCGTGGAACTACTCGAAAAAAGCATGTGAATTTACATAAATATACTTAGGGACACTCTGCACGAACCGATATCTACAGAGCTACGCGAGCGGTCACTGGCCGGGCGTTTTCGCGGTGCTGCCGGGGTTCAGGCCCGGGGCGCTGCCCTGCTGGCTGGCGGTCACCGCGAGATTCGGGCGAATCCACGGGTGCGTAAGGTGTACGACTTCCTGGCGCAGGAGATTCCGCCGGTGTTGGCGGGGAGATTCGAATGAAAAATGCCTGTAGCTGTTGT
The DNA here is from genome assembly GCF_001421705.1 of Xylophilus sp. Leaf220. Taxonomy (GTDB): domain Bacteria; phylum Pseudomonadota; class Gammaproteobacteria; order Burkholderiales; family Burkholderiaceae_C; genus Xylophilus. The sequence goes on from NZ_LMKO01000020.1 coordinate 1,212, forward strand.
TGTTTGTTGGTTTGTAGCTATTGAGTCCGCCCTGAACAATTCCGTTCTCAGCCGCAGGCCGATCGGTTCTCGACCGGAGCGGCGAGCAGCGCTGCAATAACCGCCTGCATCGACAGCCC
>NZ_LMKO01000021.1 GCF_001421705.1 Xylophilus sp. Leaf220
CAGCATCTCGTTGCAGAGCTGCTGGGCGTTCCACCGGTCGAAGCCGATGTCGACCAGGTCGTAGTCCTGCATCGCCTGCTGCACCTGGCGCCGCACCGGCCCGTAGTCCGTCACATCGCCCGGGGTGGCGGTCAGCCAGCCCTCGGCCGCCCAGCGCTTGTAGGGCGCCACGTCGTCATGCTCCTGCGCGTCGACCTTTGCCTGCGGACACCAGAACCAAACCAGCACATGCCATTCGGGATCGTCGCCCTCGGGCGGGAACACCAGCGCGAAGGCGGTCAGGTCGCGGGTGCTGGCCAGGTCCAGGCCACCGAAGCAGCGCCGGCCCTTCAGCATCCCGGGGTCGAACTTCTTCCCTCCCAGGTCCCAGGTGTCTGCGGCGAACCAGCCGTCGGCGCTGTTGCACCAGATGTTCAGGTCCTTCGTGAGAAAGTTGACCTTGGCACCCGGCAGCGCAGCCGCCTTGCGGGCCATGCCGCGCATGTATTCGATCGTCTTCGACTTGCCGAGCCCCGGGTTGGCCTTCGGCCAATTGCGTTCATCGAACGGGTCGTCGTGCGCATCCAGGGTGTAGACGTAACCGAAGAAGGCGTCGTCCTCGCGCTTTCCCTCCAGCACCGAGATCAGGTAGCCCCGCACCTCGGTGCAGATGCCGTCGAGGATGAAGCCGGCGGTGGTGATGGCCGACAGCAGCGGGTGCGCCCGGGCGCCGAGCGCCGACTCCATCACGTCCCACACGTCGCGCGACTTCTGCGCGTGCAGCTCATCGAACAGGATGGCGCTGGGGTTCAGGCCGTCGAGGTTCTCGGCCATGGCCGGCAGCGGCGCGAAGACGCTGGTGTCCATCTCGATCTTCTCCTGGTTCAGACCGGAGAAGACCTTGAACGACCGCGCTACGCCGGGCGACCGGCGCACCCAGCGGCGCACGTTGTCGAAGCAGGGCTTAAATACCGTCATCGCCTGGGCGCGGGTGGTGGCCACCGCGTAGACCTCGGCGCCGACTTCGCCGTCCATCGCCAGCAGGTAGCCTCCCTGTGGCCCCTTCCATGTGCTCTTGCCGTTCTTGCGCGCAACCTCTTCGTAGCCGCGGGTGAAGCGGCGGTGCCCGGTGTCGATCCGCCGCCAGCCGTACAGCACGGCGGTCCAGAACTTCTGCCACGGGTCCAGCAGGATCGGCTTGCCAGCCAGCGGGCCCTTGATGTGCACGAAGAACTTCTCGATGAACGAGATGACATGCCAGCCGTGGGCGGGCATGAAGACCAGACCGCGCTTGCCGCCGTCCCGCATGTCCTGGTAGTGCCGCAGTACCGCAAGGTAGACCAGGCGGCCGGTGAGGATGTCGCCGCGCAGCACCGGCAGGCCGTACTGCTCGTCCCACTCCTCGAGCGCCGCCGGCGTCAGTGCCGTGATGCGTGCGCGGGCGAGG
>NZ_LMKO01000022.1:0-440000 GCF_001421705.1 Xylophilus sp. Leaf220
CTCGCTGCGCTGCGCTCCGCTCAAACAGTCGCGGGCCCTGATCCGCCGCCCGCTGCGCTCCTCGACGCCGCAGAGGGGCGGGGGAGCGGGAGCGGGGTCCACACGGGCCATCGCTGCGCTCGGCCTGGGGGTGCCTTTGCTTCGCTCGGCACGAGGGGTGGGTCGTTGCTTTGCTCGACTTTCTGACGTTTCGGTCTTACTGCCTTTCGCGTGTGGGGAGAGGGCGGGGGTAAGAGTGGCCCGGGCCATCGTCGCAGCAACCTTTTGCACAGACGCTACTAAATCGATAGCTGACAGCCGGCGCTATACGCCGGCTACAGCCACTTTTCGTTCAAATNCCCGGGCCATCGTCGCAGCAACCTTTTGCACAGACGCTACTAAATCGATAGCTGACAGCCGGCGCTATACGCCGGCTACAGCCACTTTTCGTTCAAATTCTGCCTTGGTGCTGGTGCTTGTGCCGATGCGGGCGTTGGTGCCGGTGCCGGTGCCGGTGCCAGTGCCAGTACCAGTACCAGTACCAGTACCAGTGCCAGTGCCAGTGCCAGTGCCAGTACAGGTGCGGGTGCCTTTGCCTTTGCCGCTTCCGCCCCCAGGCGTAACTGCCGCGAAGCCGGCAGCAGCCGAGGGACCCCGCCTGCCGCGAGCACCGCAGGTTGCCCGCAGCGCAGCGGAGGGACGCAGCACGTGGGGTCGCCTTTTCTTGGTTACTTCTTTTGGCGAAGCAAAAGAAGTGACTCGCCCGCGGGGGCGAAATCCCCGCCTCCGATCAGCGGCGGCACAGCAGCAGCACATATGAGTCGGGCGCGGCCCTCACCCCCGCCCTCTCCCAGGGGGAGAGGGAGCCATGCAGGACAGCCGGGCACGGACCCGACAGCCGTCAGTGGATGGCCAGCCGGGCACGGCCCTCACCCCCGCACTCTCCCGGAAGCAGCGGAGCAATAACGGCCAAACCTGCGCACCGTAAGCAAGCGCAACATCAAGCGCCCAAGTCCTACCACCCCACCCCCTCCCCCTCGCCCATACTTCTCCCCCATGCTGCGCTCCCTCCTCGACAGGCTGCCCACCATCCCCGAACACCTCCTGTTCGGCACCCTGGCGGTCCTGGCCTATGTCATCACGACCCGTGCGCGCGGCGAGCAGCGGGCGCCGTCCAGCGCGATCGCCTGGGTCATGGGGCTGGCGCTGCTGCCGTACCTGGTGCTGCCGATGTACCTGGTCTTCGGCAGCCGCAAGCTGCGCCCGGCCCGCCTGCCGCGCGCGCGGCCGGCCGTCCCGCTCGGGCACTGGGCGGCCGAGCTGATCGAGAGCTTCGGCCTGGCGCCGCCGTCGGCCTGCAGCGTGCGGATGCACCACGACGGACACGAGGCGCTGGCCGCGCTCTGGGACACCATCGCGCAGGCGCGCTCCCGGATCGACGTCTGCACCTTCCTGATCGGCAACGACGACGTCGGCCGCGAGACCGTCGCGCGGCTTGCGGCGCGGGCCCGGGAGGGCGTGCGGGTGCGCTTGCTGCTCGACGGCTACGGCGCCCTGCTGGCGCCGCGCAACGCCTTCGATGCGTTGCGCGAGGCGGGTGCCGAGGTCGCCGTGTTCCGCCCGTTCCTGAGCCTGCGCCGCAGCGGCCCGCGCAACCTGCGCAACCACCGCAAGCTGCTGATCGCCGACCACGCCTGGCTCTGGTGCGGCGGGCGCAACCTGGCGGCCGAATACTTCAACGGGCGTGCGGGCGAGGCGCCGTGGGCCGACCTGTCGTTCGACCTGCACGGCGGCGTGGCGGCGGCGGCGGCCCACCAGTTCGAGCAGGACTGGGCCTCGGCCTGCGGCCACGCGCCGCGGCCGGTGGCGAGCCCGGCGGAGGTGCCGCACGGCGCGCTCGCGCAGTTCCTGCCCAGCGGCCCCGACCAGACCGAGGACACCGCCCAGGCGCTGCTGATCGACGCCTGCTTCCGCGCGCAGAACCGCATCCTGGTGGTCACCCCCTACTTCGTGCCCGACAACTTCCTGCGCGACGCGATGCGGCTGGCGGCGCGGCGCGGCGTCGAGATCACGGTGGCGCTGCCCACCCGATCCAACCACCGGCTGGCCGACTTCGTCCGCATGCGGGCGATGCGCGAGCTGTCGCGCGTCGGAGTGCGGTTCCGGATGCTGCCGGCGATGGCGCATGCCAAGGCGGTGGTGGTCGACGACAGCCTGGCGATGTGCGGATCGATCAACCTGGACCTGCGCAGCCTGCTGCTGAACCACGAGGCGGCGGTCGTCTTCTACAGCCTGGCCGAGATCGAATGGCTGGCCGGCTGGATCGCCGCGCTGGCCGCCACCGGGCACGACTTCGACCCGCGGCCGCCCTCGCTGCTGCGCGACATCAGCGAGGGCCTGCTGCTGACCGTCGCCTTCCAGCTCTGACCTTCCCCTTCATCTTTTCGTTCTCCGCGAGCACCCCGACCCATGTTCCACCCCTCCGAACTTTTGCAGGACTACGGCTACTACGCCGTCTTCTTCGCCGGCCTGCTCGAAGGCGAAACCATCCTCCTGCTGGGCGCCTACGCGGTGCACGAGGGTTATCTGAAGATCTGGCCGCTGATCGCCTGCGGCGCGGCGGCGGCCTTCCTGAGCGACCAGTTCTATTTCTTCCTGGGCCGGCGCAAGGGCCAGCAGGTGCTGGCGCGCCACCCGAAGATGCAGAAGCGCTTCACCCGCGCCTTCGGCTTCGTCCACCGGCATCCGATCTGGACGGTGATGCTGATGCGCTTCGCCTGGGGCCTGCGCATCGTGTTCCCGGTCGCCCTCGGCATGACCAAGATGCGCGCCGCGCTCTTCGTGCCGCTGAGCGCCTTCGCCTCGGTCGCATGGGCGATGATCGTCTCGTTCTTCGGCATCTGGGCCAGCGAGATGATCAAGTCGCTGATCGGCAGCCTGCGGCCGTACGAGTACGTGCTGATCGGCATCGCGGCGGTGGTGGGCCTGATCGTCGCGATCCGGCACATCCGAATGGACTAGGCCATGGCGTACCCAGTGCGGTGGCTGGTTCTGGCAGCGTGGCTGCTCGCAACCATGTGCGCGCAGGCGGCCGACACGCTGCGCATCGGCTCCAAGCGGTTCACCGAGAGCTACATCCTGGCCGAGATCGTGGCGCAGCAGGCGGCGGACGCGGGTGCGGCGACGCGGGTATCGCAGGGGCTGGGCAATACCGCGATCGTGTACGCGGCGCTGCGCGGCGGCAGCATCGACGTGTACCCGGAGTACACCGGCACCATCGCGCAGGAGATCCTGCGGCAGCCCGGCGCCACCGGCCTGGAGGCGCTGCGCAGCGCGCTCGCGCCGCTGGGGCTGGGCGTCGCGGTGCCGTTGGGCTTCAACGACGGCTACGGGCTGGCGATGCGCGCCGACGTGGCCGAACGGCGCGGCATCCGCACCCTGGCCGACCTGGCGCGGCACCCCGACCTGCGGCTGGGCCTGTCGAACGAGTTCCTGGGCCGGGCCGACGGCTGGCCGGGCCTGGCACGGCACCACGCCCTGCCGCAGACGCCGCAGGCGCTCGACCACGGGCTGGCCTACGACGCCCTGGCCCGCGGCCAGGTGGACATCGTCGACATCTACACCACCGACGCGCAGATCGAACGCCGCGGCCTGCGGGTGCTGCAGGACGCCGACGGCTACTTCCCGCGCTACGACGCGGTGCTGCTCTACCGGCTCGACGTGCCGCAGCGCTTCCCGGCCGCGTGGGCGGCCCTGCAGCGGCTGGAGGGCCGGATCGACGAGGCGCAGATGGTGCGGATGAACGCGCAGGCCGAGGTGGACGGCCAGCCGTTCGAGGCGATCGCCCAGGCATGGCACCGGCAGGCGGGGGCGACGGCGGCGGGCGCCGCGCTCGCCGCCGACGCGAACGCCAGCGCGCCACGGGCCGGGGCCACCCCCGCTGCCGCGGCGCCGCCCGCGGCGATCCGCGGGTTCGGCGCCAAGCTCTGGGGCCCCGACCTCGGGCGGCTGACGCGCCAGCACCTGCTGCTGGTGGCCGCATCGGTCGGCCTGGCACTGATGGTCGGCGTTCCGCTGGCGATGGCGGTGGCCTACCGGCCGCGCCTGCGCGCGCTGATGCTGGGCGCCGCGGGGCTGCTGCAGACAGTACCGTCGCTCGCGCTGCTGGCGATGCTGATCTCGCTCACCGGCAGCATCGGCAGCGTGCCGGCGCTGGCCGCGCTGATGCTCTACGCGCTGCTGCCGATCATGCGCAACACCGCCACCGGCCTGGCCGCCGTGCCGCCCGGGCTGCGGCAGGCGGCGCTGGCGCTGGGCATGACGCCCGGGCAGCGGATGCTGGCGGTCGAATTGCCGCTGGCCCTGCCGACCCTGATGGCCGGCGTGCGCACCGCCACCGCGATCGCCATCGGCACCGCGACCATCGCCGCCTTCATCGGGGCGGGCGGCTACGGCGAGCGGATCGTCACCGGCCTGGCGCTCAACGACCGCGGCCTGCTGCTGGCCGGCGCGCTGCCGGCGGCGGCCCTGGCGCTGGCCAGCGAAGCGGTGTTCGAATGCCTGGAGCGGGTCCTGCGCCGCCGGCAGGGCGCGGCAGCGCAAGAGGGCTGATGCGCAGCGCGTTTTCGAACGAAAAGTGGCCGGGGCCGTCGGTGGACGCCGGCATCTAGCTATTATTTTTATAGCATCACGTGGTCGAGACAGCCAGGCGGTGTCGTCCGGCCCGCCTGCAGCCGGGCATCAGCCCGCTGGCAATTCCATCGGCAGCAGGAACGACACGTCCGGTTCGCGCTGGGTGGCGATGAAGCGCACGAAGCGCAGCGCCTCCATGTCGAAGACGCCGACCTTGTCGTTGTCCTGGCTCACGTAGGCGATCGGCTTGGTCGGGTGGTAGCTCAGCGCGATGGCGCGGGCCTCCATCGGGATGTGGTGCAGCTCCTGCAGGGTGGCGGGGTCGACCACCGACAGGCTGCGTTCGCCGTAGTTGCTCACCACCAGACGGCCGTCGCGGTAGAGGTAGAGCCGCGTCGCGTCGTCGCGCGACGGCGCCCGGCGGGTCACCTGCATCGTCTCGGTGTCGATCGCGCAGAGGGTGTTGCTCCAGCGGCAGGTGACGTAGAGCGTCTTCTCGTCGGGGCTGAGCGCATAGCCCTCGGGCTTCTCGCCGGGTGCGCAGGCAACCGGCGCCACCGTCGCGTCGTGGGGGCGCACCCTGGTCACGGTGTGCGACAGCAGGTTCATCGCATAGGCGGTCCTGCCGTCGCGGGCCAGGGCGAACAGGTGGCTCTTGATGCCGCCCACCGGCACCGCGCGCCGGGGTGCGGTATCGGTCGCTGGCCGGTCGATCACCACCAGCTGCGCCCGGTCTTCGCTGAGCGCGTACAGCCGGCCCTGGTCGTCCATCTGGATGCCGTGCAGGCGGTTGAACGGCGCGATGTCGATGATGCGGGCCAGGGTGCGGGCGGCGATGTCGATCTGCAGGATGCAGGTGCCGCCTTCGCCCAGGTGGCCGGACGTCTCCACGCCGTAGTGGCCGACGTAGGCGAAGCGCCGCTCCCGGTCGACGACGAACTCGTGCGGGAAATCCGGCAGCGGGATGCTGGCCAGCCGTTCGCCGGTGTCGGCGTCGTAGTAACTGAAGCAGTGGCTGCATTTCTCCACCAGCAGCAGGATGTCGCGGGTCATGGCTGTTGTATTCCCTGGGTGTTGAGTCGGATGCGGTAGAGCGAGGTCGATGCCGCGATGAAGAGTTCGTCGCGCCGCGGGCCGCCGAAGGTGAGGTTGCCCACCTTCTCCAGCACCGGGATGCGGCCGAGCAGCGTGCCGTCGGGGTGCAGCACCTGCACCGCATCCAGGCTGCTGGTGTAGATCCAGCCGTGGCGGTCGATGCGGAAACCGTCGGGCAGTCCCGGGGATACGGCCGCCACCACCCGCATGCCGCTCAGCTGCAGGCCCTCGACGTCGAAGGCCACGATGTGGTGGTTGCCCCGGCCCAGGCGCTGCAGCGCGGCCGAGGTGTCGCTGACGTAGAGCACCGATTCGTCGGGCGAGAAGGCCAGGCCGTTCGGCTCCTGCACCTGGTCGGTCACCGCATGCAGGCGGCCGGTGGCGGGCTCGTAGCAGAAGACGTGGTTGGCCGCCTGCTCGGGCGCCGCCTTGTAACCCTCGCGGTTGCTCAGGATGCCGTAGGGCGGATCTGTGAACCAGATGGTGCCGTCGCTGCGAACCACCACGTCGTTGGGCGAATTGAGGCGCCGGCCCTCGAACCGGTCGACCACCACCTCGTCGGGCACGTGGGCCCGCACGCCGTCGGGGCCGACCCGCGTGCGCAGGATGGCGCGGCGGCCGTGGGAGCAGTGCAGCAGGTCGCCGTTGCGGTCGCGGGTATGGCCGTTGGTGAAATCGACGCCGTCGCGCCAGACGGTCATGCCCTCGGCCGCCGACCAGCGCAGCATGCGGTTGGCGGGGATGTCGCTCCAGAGCACCGCGCCGTCCTCGTGCATCCAGACGGGGCCTTCGCTCCAGGTGGCGCCGGTGCACAGCCGCTGCAGCACGGCGCCCTCGGCCACGGTGGCGAATCGGGGATCGAATATCTCGGGTGGGGTCGTCGTCATGCGGTTCATGGGTACTGCGCTCAGGCGACGCTCGGGTCCGCCGACCCGGGACCGACGCGCCGCGATGCGGTGAAGAGGTCGTTGCCGGCTGCGCTGCCGGTGCGGGTCTTGCGCCAGTCGGCCGCGGCGATCATGGCGTCGAGCGGCGCGACGCAGCCCGCCAGCGCCGCCGCCGCGGTGCGCTTGCCGCTCAGCACGTCGGGCAGCGCCTGTCCGATCACGTCGCGCGCCATCGTGTCCCATTCGGGGATCAACGGGCGCCAGGCCGGATTCGCGATCTTCATCGCGTACGGCAGGATGCTCTGCTCCGGACGGCGCGACCTGAACTCCACATCCGACAGCGTGGACCACCGGCCCGCGTTGCCACCGGAGATCGCGACACGCAGGTCGTTTTCCTTGTTCGTCAGCCACTGGATGAAGAGGAAGGCCGCCTCCGGATGGCGCGCGTTGGCCGGAATGCCCAGCCCGAAGCCGCCGGTCAACCCGGACCAGGTGCGCGCGGTGGGATGCATGGCATAGGCCACCTTGCCCGCGACCTTGGAGCGTTTCGGATCGTCCGCCAGGTTCATCACCGTCAGGCTGTCCAGGTAGAAGGCGCTCCGCCCCGACAGGAACGCTTCCTGCATCTCGCCGAAGCCGGCATTGGCATGGTTGTCCGGCCCGGTCTGCACGATGCGCGCCAGGGTTTCGGCGGCGCGCACGCCGCCCTCGTTCTGCAGCGCGGCGCGGTAGTTGCCGTCGAACACCTGGCCGCCGTGCGGCGTCAGGTGCAGCAGCCAGGCATGCACGATCTGGTGGCCGGCCTGGGTGCGCGAGGCCAGGCCGCCGATCTTCTCCTTGTCGTGCACCATTTCGCAGGCGGCCAGCAGCTCGGTGTAGTTGGTGGGGATCGGCAGCTTGAGCCGCTCCAGCACGTCGCGCCGGTAGCCGAGCACGCTGGTCTCGGCCCCGTAGGGCAGGCCGTAGAGCCGCGCGGGCGAGCGCGGCAGGTAGCTGCCCGGCCCGCCGACGCGGCCGATCGACTCGAGGTAGCCGGGGATGATGTCCTGCAGCGCATAGCCCGGCTGCGCCAGCGGGCCGGCCAGCAGGTCGTCGAGCGGGCGCAGCAGCTGGTGGCCCGCGTACTCGCTCTTCCAGGTGAGCAGGTAGGTGACGACGTCGTAGTCGCCCTGCTGCCGTCGCATTTCCTTGACCTGCCTGTCGTGCATGTCCAGGTAGGGCGTGCGGTCGCGCTCGACCAGGATGCCGGTCTCGGCGGTGAAGCGGTCGAACAGGGCCTGCGCCGCATCGTAGTGCGGATGCGGGCCGGGGTAGCTGATCGTGATCTTCTGCCCGCGGTACGGGCGGTAGAGGTCCTGCGCGTGCAGAGCAGGCGCGGCGGTTGCGGTGGCGATGCCGGCCGCGAGGAAATGGCGTCGATCCATCGAGAGTCCTGTTGTTGGTTCGTTCAGACCACGGCCAAGGCATGCCCGGCCGGCACCACGAAAGCGCCGACCATGCCCTGCAGTGCGCCGGTCTGACGGCGCAGCGCATCGGCGGCGGCGGCAGACTCTTCCACCAGCGCAGCGTTCTGCTGGGTGGTCATATGCAGGTTGTTGACGGTGATCAACAGTTCCTGCACATGGGCCCGTTGGTGCACCGCGGTGTCGGACACCTCTCCCATGGCATGGGCCACCGCGGTCACCGCGGTCTGCAGTTGTGCCATCGAAGCACCGACCGCGTCCGCCATACGGGTGCCGTTCTGCACCCGCTCGCGGGTGGACGACACCACCTTGCGGATTTCACGCGCCGAGTCGGAGCAGCGCTGCGCCAGCGCCCGCACCTCTTGCGCCACCACCGCGAAGCCGCGTCCCTGCGGGCCGGCACGGGCCGCCTCCACTGCCGCATTCAGCGCCAGCAGGTTGGTCTGGAACGCGATCGCGTCGATCACCCCGACGATGTCGGCGATGTGCGCAGCGCTCTCCTGGATCACCCGCATGCCGGCCCCCAGTTCGGTGGTGGTGCCGGCGGCCGTGGCCGCGGCACCGGCGGCGGCGCGGGCCAGGCCCTGCGCGTCTTCAGCTGCGCGGGCGCCCTGCTCCGACGCCTGCCGCAGCTGTTCGACCGTGGCGGCCGAGCGGTCGAGCTCGATCACCTCCTGCTCGGTCCGCTGGCTCAGGTCGAAGTTGCCGGCCGCCAGTTCGTTGGTCGAGAGGTCGATCGCCCCGGCACTGTCGCGCACGCCGACCACGAGCGTGGCCAGCCCCTGCTGCATCCGGCCCAGGGCCTCCAGCAGCACCGCCATCTCGCGCGGCGCACCGGAGCCGGACGCGGTGGCGGCAAGGTTGCCGCGCGCCACCCGGTCGGCTGCCGCCATCGCGTCGGCCAGGGGGCCGGTCACCGCGCGCAAGGTCAGCACCGCCAGGCCGGCGACGGCCACCGCGCCCACCAGCGCCACCAGGGCCAGGGCGGCGATCTCCAGCCGACCGCGCCGGTCCTGGTCCTGCCGGCTCTGGTCGACCCGCTCCGACACCCGCTGCACCAGCTCGGGCAAGGCGGCCTCGGCATCGCGCAGTCCGGCACGGCCGGGCGCCATCAGTTCGTTGCCGACGCCGGCCGACAGCACCGCGCCCGACTGCATCTTCTTCAGGAAGAACTGCATGCCGGCCTGGTACGAGGCCAGGCCCTTGCCGATGCGGGCGGCGCTGGCCGCGACGACCGGGTCGGCGTCGGCCGAGAGGGCCCTCGCCCCGGCGGTGCCGGTGGCGTACGCGGACTCCCAGGCGGCCTGCGCCGCGTCGGCCAGCGGCGCGCTCTCGAAGTTGACGATCAGCTCCATCTCGTGGCGGCCCATGCGGCTGAGCGCATCGCGCAGCGCGCCCGCCTGCGTCAGGGCGACCAGGTCGCGCTCGGCGAACGCGGTCGCCACCGTGCGGCCCTGCAGCACCGCGGCCACGCCCACCGCCGCCACCGCGCACACCGCCAGCACCGTGACCAGCGCCAGGGCCCACAGGCGTTGCCGGATGCTGAGCCGCCCCTCGCGCACGCCCATACTCAGCCCTTCACCGCGCCGGCCGTCAGGCCGGTGATGATCTGGCGCGCGGCCAGGAAGGTGAAGACCAGCGGCGGGATCGCGATCAGGCTGCCGAGCGCCATGACCTTGCCCCAGTCCACCCCGATGTCCGTGATGTAGAGCGAGGCGGCGACCGGCAGGGTGCGGGTCGCGCGGTCGGTCAGCACCAGGGCCAGGATGAACTCGTTCCAAGCGATGCGGAAGGTGAAGATCGCCGCCGCAGCCAGGCCCGGCCGGATCAGCGGCAGGACGACGCGCCAGAACACCGCGACCGGCCCGCAGCCGTCGATCGCCGCCGCTTCCTCCAGCTCGATCGGCACCTGCTGGATGAAGCCGTAGAGCAGCCAGATGGTGAACGGCAGGTTGACCGCCACGTAGAGCAGCACCAGCCCGCCGAGCGAATTGGCGATGCCGGCCTGGCTCCAGATCATGAAGACCGGCACGGCCAACACCGCCAGCGGCACGGTGCGCAGCAGCAGCGTGGTGTAGCCCAGCACCCTGCGCCCCCGGAACCGCAGCCGCACCAGTCCGTAGGCGGCCATGCAGCCCAGCAGCAGCGTGATCGCGGTCGAGGCCACGCCCACCAGCAGGCTGTTGACCAGGTAGCGGTCGAAGTGGTCGTCGAACAGCACGTCGCGGTAGTTCTGCAGCGTCGGCATGAAGACGAAATTCAGCCCCTGGGTGAACAGGTCGCTCTGCAGCTTGAACGAGGTGGCGAACATCACCACGATCGGCGTCACGCAGAAGAGGCCCAGCGCCAGCAGCGCGACGTAGTGCAGCAGGTCGCCTAGGCGTGCCAGCAGGAAGCGGGGACGCCGCGGCGTGGCGATCGGGTGGCCGAGGGTGCTCATGACCGCTCCTCCTTCAAGGGGTTGGACAGGCGCAGCGCGAACCACGAGAGGCCCGCCACCACCGCCAGCAGCAGCACCGAGATGGCCGCGGCGGCACCGAGCTGCTGGCCGACGAAGGCCGTCTTGTAGATGTGCAGCGACAGGATTTCGGTGGAGTCGCCCGGCCCGCCGAAGGTGAGGATGTAGACCACCTCCAGCACCCGGAACGCGTCGATCAGCCGCATCAGCAAGGTGACCACGATGACGTTCATCACCATCGGCAGCTTGACCCGGAAGGTGGTCTGCCACCAGTTGGCGCCGTCCATGCGGGCGGCCTCCAGCACCGCGGTGTCGACGTTGGCGAGCGCGGCGACCATCATGATGAAGACGAAGGGCGTCCACTGCCAGATGTCGGCGATCACGATGGCCGCGAAGGCCATGTGCTCGTTGGCCAGCCAGGCCACCGGCTGCGCCCCGAACACGCCGAGCAGCGCGTTGACCAGCCCGAACTGCGCATCGAACAGGTAGCGCCAGGTGAGGCCCACCGCGATCGGCGCGATCATCATCGGCAGGATGAACAGCGTGCGGAAGAACGCGACGCCGCGCAGCGGACGGCCCGGCCGGTCCTCCAGCGCCAGGGCCAGCGCGATGCCCAGCACCATCTCGGCGGCGACGCAGACGAAGGCGAACAGCAGCGTGATGCGCAGGGAGCGCCAGACCGCCGGGTCCTGCAGGGTGCGCAGGAACGTCTCCAGGCCGACCCAGCGGGCGTCGGACCACGGCGTGCCGATGCTCCAGTCGTAGAAGCCCAGCTGCAGCGCCGACAGCACCGGATAGAGGCAGGCCACCGCCATCACGACGGCCGCGGGGCCGACGTAGACGAGCGGCACCCAGGCGGGTGTTTTCATCGTGGGACTTTCGCAAGAAGGAGGCCTGCAGCCGGCGCCGCGCGCCGGCCTGCAGCTACAGAAACCATAGCAATCGACCTGCAGCCGGGTCAGGCCTTGAGGTATCCGCCGCGCCGCATGATCTCGGTCACCTTCGGCACCACGCCGTCGAGCGCGTCCTTCGGTGTCTTCTTGCCGGTGAGCGCCTCGGAGATCGCCACGCCCAGCGCCTGGATGTTGATCTCGTCCCACTCGGGGATGATCGGACGCCAGTCGGGGTCGGAGTACTTGAGCTGCTCGCGCAGGGTGATGTACTCGGGGTACTGGCGCACCAGGTCGGCATCGGCCAGGGTGCTGTTGCGGATCGGCACGCCACCGGCCTTCGCCACCGCGACGTCCTGCTGCTTGGAGGTCAGCCACTGCATCAGCAGGAAGGCCGCGTCCGCGTTCTTGGCGTTGTGCGGAATCGCCAGGCCCAGGCCGCCGGACTGCGACGCGTACTTCACCCCCTTCGGATGCAGCGCGTAGCTCACCTTGCCCGCGATCTTCGAGCGGGCCGGGTCGTTGACCTGGCCGAAGATGACGGTCGAATCGAGGTACATCGCAGACTGGCCCTGCAGGAAGGCGGTCATCATCTCGCCCTGGCCGTAGCTCGGGATGCCGGCGGGCCCGGTCTCCGAGATTTCCTTCAGCAGGGCCAGGGCCTTGACGCCCACCTCGTCGTTGAAACGCGGCTTCCAGGCCGCATCGAACACCTTGCCGCCCAGCGGGTTCAGGTGCAGCAGCCAGGCGTGCACGCACTGGTGGCCGGCCTGGCCGCGCGAGGTGAGCGCCCCGATCGCCTGCTTCTTCTCGATCATGGGCAGCAGGGCCTGCAGTTCCGCATAGTTTTCCGGCGGCTTGAGGTCGTGCTTGGCGAAGATGTCGCGGCGGTAGGCGAGGATCGAGGTCTCGGCACCGTAGGGCAGGCCGTAGAGCTTGGCACCCGGGCCGGCCAGGTAGCCGCGCGGGCCGCCGACCAAGCCGATGTTCTCGCGGTAGGCCGGCACGATGTCCTGCAGGTCGAAGGCCGGGTCGGCCAGCGCCGGGTTCTTCAGGAAAGGATCGAGCTCGCGGATCAGGTTCTTCTTGACGTACTCGCCCTTCCACATCACGACGTAGCTCACCAGATCGTAGTCGCCCTGGGGCTTGGCCATCTCGAGCAGCTGCTTGTCCTTCATCCGCAGGATCTGCAGCTTGTCCACCTCGACCTTGATGCCGGTTTCCTTGGTGAAGGCCGGCAGCAGCTTGAGCATCGCCTCGTAGTGCGGATGCGCCGGGATGCTGATGACGACCGACTGGCCGCGGTACTTGGCATAGCGGTCCTGCGCATGCGCGCTGCCGAAAGGCAGCGCGGCGCCGAAGAGGGAAAGGCCGGTGGCCTTGACGATGTCGCGACGTTGCATGGTGGGTCTCCTGGGGCGTTGTCCGGTGGGGTCAGGCGGCGTAGTTGTGGCCGGTGGATCGTTCGAAGACGTGCAGGTCCGCCGGATCGGCCGTGAGCGGCACGGTGCTGCCGACCAGGTCGGTGCGGTGGCCCGGCACCACGGCCGTCAGCCGGGTGGCGGGGAACTGGTCGAGGTGGCCGACCAGCACGCTCTCGGTGCCCAGGTACTCGACCATCGCGACCCGGATGCGCAGCGCGGCGGCCGCGCCGTCGGCGATGCGCAGGGCCTGCGGGCGCACGCCGGCGACCACCGCGGTTCCCGCCACCAGGCCGGCGGTGGACGGCGCGGGCAGCACGAAGCCCTCGCCCTCCAGCCCGCCGTCGGCGCGCACCGTGGCCGGCAACAGGTTCATGGTGGGCGTGCCGATGAAGCCGGCGACGAAGAGGTTGGCCGGGCGGTTGAACACCTCCTGCGGCGTGCCGACCTGCTGGATCAGGCCCTTGTCGAAGATCACGATGCGCGAGGCCAGCGTCATCGCCTCGACCTGGTCGTGGGTGACGTAGACGGTGGTCTTGCCGAGCCGCTGGTGCAGCACCGCCAGCTCGGCCCGCATGTGGCCGCGCAGCTTGGCGTCGAGGTTGGACAGCGGCTCGTCGAACAGGAACACCTCCGGCTCCCGCACGATCGAGCGGCCGATCGCCACCCGCTGGCGCTGGCCGCCCGAGAGTTCCTTGGGCTTGCGCTGCAGCAAATGGCCCATGTTGAGGATGCGGGCCGCTTCCTGCACCCGGCGCTCGATCTCCGCCTTCGGCGTGCCGGCCAGGCGCAGCGCGAAGCTCATGTTCTCTGCCACGTCCATGTGCGGGTACAGGGCGTAGTTCTGGAAGACCATCGCGATGTTGCGCTGCTTGGGCGGCACGTCGGTCACGTCGCGGCCGGCGATGAAGATGCGCCCCTGCGTGACCGTCTCCAGGCCGGCGACCATCCGCAGGGTGGTCGACTTGCCGCAGCCCGACTCGCCCAGCAGGACCACGAACTCGCCCTGGCGGACACGCAGGTTCATCTCTTGCACCACCGTCACCTCGCCGAAGCGCTTGATGACGCCCTGCAGTTCGAGGCCGGCGACACCGGCATTGGTACTCATCGAATCGTGTGTCATTTTGTCTTTTATTGTAAGTATTGTGATTCAACGTTAGCCGGTTTCAACGCCGCGCTTTGTAAAGCAGCGCGCGAAATGCGGCGGCGTCGTAGCGGCGGACACCCCATCCGACGGGTGCCATCCGGTTGCCGGGGTGCCGATCGTCGGGGCCCCAGATGGCCTGGTAGGTGTCGATGCAGCGCCCTTGCCGCTGGAGCAGGCAGAACGCCGCGATCCACACCGCCCACCACAGGACCACGCCTGCCCACATCCACCGAGGGGCGTCGGCCACCTTTAGGCCGAGCACCACGGTGGCGGCCGCCAGCAGCAGCGCCAAATAGCCGAGGCCCTTGTGCAGCACCTCGAAGGCGATGCGGCGGCGCGTCATGTCGTAGTGGTCGCCCCGAAGGCCCTGCGCATCGGTGGGGCCGCCCTTGCTGCCCCGCAGCCAGCCGCCCAGCGCCTGCAACGCCCCCAGCGCCACCACCGCCAGGCCCAGGCCCGCATGCCACCGCGCGACCGCCGTGGCGCCGCCACCGCGGCCCCAGGCCAGCCAGAGGCCCGCGCCCATCGCCGCCAGCCCTGCGTACTGGAGCGTGCGGTGGGCGTGCCACCAGGCCTTGTTGTCGAGCTCCCGGGGCCAGTCCTGGCGCGGCGTCACCTTGCAGTAGCGGGCGACCAGCACCCCCACCGGCAGCAGCACCGCCCAGGCCAGCACCATCAGCCGGCCGTGCCAGGAGGCCCAGGCGGCGATGTGATGCTCGGCGGCACCGCTGGCGGGTGCCAGCAGCCAGTGCAGGCAGGCGGCGAGGTCCATGGCGGCTACCGGCCCCAGCGCAGCACGAGCGGGTCGAGCCGCCGCGCCGTGGCGATAAGGCCCTGGCGCACCGCGGGGTGCATCGCGGGCCACGGGTGGCGCGGTGCCTCGCAGTCGATCACCCCGCCCTCCTTCATCAGCGCCTTGGCCGCCAGGAAGCCCGCCTGCCGGTTCTCCAGGTTGATCAGCGGCAGCCAGCGCTGGTACAGCGCGAAGGCGGTGTCGGCGTCGCCCTCCCGGTGCGCCTCGATGATCGGCCGGATGCCGTCGGCGAAGGCCCCGCCGGTCATCGCGCCGGTGGCGCCGGCGTCGAGGTCGGCCAGCAGCGTGATCGCCTCCTCGCCGTCCCACGGGCCTTCGATCGCCTCGCCGCCCAAGCGGATCAGCTCGCGCAGCTTGCTCGCCGCACCGGCGGTCTCGATCTTGAAGTACGCGACATGCTCGATCTCCTGCGCCATGCGGGCCAGGAAGGCCGCCAACAGCGGCGTACCGCTGGCGGGTGCGTCCTGCACCATGATCGGGATGCCGACCGCATCCGACAGCCGCGCGTAGAAGTCGAAGACCTGCGGCTCGGGAAAGCGGAAGGTGGCGCCGTGGTAGGGCGGCATCACCATCAGCATCGCGGCGCCCATCTCCTGCGCGCGGCGGCTGCGCGCGGCACAGACGGCGGTGCTGGTGTGGGTGGTGGTGACGATCACCGGCACCCGGCCGGCGACGTGTTCCAGCGCGGTGCGGGTCAGCACCTCGCGCTCCTCGTCGGACAGCAGGAACTGCTCGGAGAAGTTGGCCAGGATGCAGATGCCGTCGACGCCCGAGTCGACCATGAAGTCGAGGCAGCGCCGCTGGCTGGCCAGGTCGAGCGCACCGTCCTCGGTGAAGGTGGTCGGCGCCACCGGGAAGATGCCGCGGTAGCGCGGGTGGGAGAGTCCGGGCATGGCGCGGCTCACTCCAGGATGTCGAACTGGTCGAGGTACTCGGTCTTGAGCGAGAGGCCTAGGCCCGGCACGTCGTCCTGCAGTTGCAGGAAGCCGTTCTCGGCGATCGGCTCGCCGTCGAAGATGTACCAGAACAGCTCGTTGCCCACTTCCACGTCGAAGATCGGGAAGTACTCGGCCATCGGCGAGGCCAGGGTGCTCATCGTCAGGTGGTAGTTGTGCATCTGGCCGGCGTGCGGGATCACCGGCACGCTGAACGCCTCGCACAGCGCGTTGATCTTGTGCGCGGCGGTGATGCCGCCGACCCGGTTGGTGTCGTACTGCACGACGCTGACCGCCTTCCTGTCGAGCAGCTGCTTGAAGCCGTAGGGGCTGAACTCGTGCTCGCCGCCGGAGATCGGGATGATGTTCATCGCGTTGAGCTCGGCATAGCCGTCGATGTCGTCGGCGATCACCGGCTCCTCCAGCCAGCGCGGCTCGAACTTGGCCAGCTTCGGCAGCATGCGCTTGGCATACTCCAGGTTCCAGCCCATGTAGCACTCGAGCATCAGGTCGGTGTCGTAGCCGATCACCTCGCGCACCGCCTCGACCGATTTCAGGTTCTCCTGCACGCCGTGCTGCAGGTGCGCCGGGCCGTAGCCGAAGCGCATCTTGAAGGCCTTGAAGCCCTGGTCCAGGAATTTCTGTGCCTCGTCCTGCATCTCCTTGAGGTCGGTGCGGTAGAGCTTCGAGTAGTAGCAGGGGATCTTTTCCTTGGTGCGGCCGCCCAGCAGCTTGAACACCGGCTTGTTCACGCTCTTGCCCAGGATGTCCCAGATCGCCAGGTCGACCGCGGAAATGGCCGCCATCGTCACGCCCTTGCGACCCCAGGCGTGGGTGGCGCGGTACATGCGCTGCCACAGGTATTCGTAGTCCCAGGGGTCCTGGCCCAGCACCAGCGGCGTGAGGTATTCGTCGATGATGGCCTTGGCGATCTTCGGCGCCAGCGCCACGTTGCCGATGCCCACGATGCCGTCGTCGGTCTCGATCTCGACCACCGTCCACGAGTGGAAGCGGAAGGTGCTCATGCTTTCGGCGGGCGAGTACAGCAGGTCCATCGCGTTGGAGCAGAAGTTGCCCTGCGGCGGCACGGTCTTGCCCTTCCACTGGAATACGCGGGCACGGACGGATTTGATTTTCATGACAGAGGTGGGGCTGTGGAGGTTGAAACGAATTCGGGCCTTCAGGTCAGGCGGCGGCCAGCGACTTCTCGCGCTGGGCGGCGCCCATGCGGCAGGCGATCTGGAAGGCGTGCGACATGGCCTCGACGCTGGCCTTGCCCTGGCCCGCGATGTCGTAGGCGGTGCCGTGCGCCGGTGTGGTGATCGGGATCGGCAGGCCGCCCTGCACCGTGACGCCGCGCGAGAAGCCCAGCAGCTTGATCGCGATCTGGCCCTGGTCGTGGTACATGGTGACGACGGCCTGGTACTCGCCCGCCTGCGCCTTCAGGAAGATGGTGTCGGCCGGAAAGGGGCCGTGGAACGGGCTGTCGGTGGGCCAGCTGCGGGCCTGCAGGGCCTGCACCGCGGGCACGATGGTGTCGACCTCCTCCCGCCCGCACAGGCCGCCGTCGCCGCCGTGCGGATTGAAGGCCGCGATCGCCACCTTCGGCTGCGCCACGCCGCTGGCGAGCAGCGAGCGGTAGATCAGCTCGGCCGCCTGCTGGATGCGCTCCACGCTCAGGTAGCCCGCGACGTCCTTCAGCGGCACGTGGGACGAAATGCGGGAGGTCCAGAGCTCGCCCAGCGTGTTGAACTCGCAGAAATAGCCGGTCACGCCCAGGTGCTCGGCGAAGTGGTGCAGCTCGTCCTCGTGCTGCATGCCGCCGATCTTCATCGCCTGCTTGTTGAGCGGGGCGAAGCAGATCGCGTCGATGGTGCCGGCCAGGGCGGCGTCCATGCACAGGTCGAGCACCCGCAGGACCGAGCGGCCGCCGATGGCCTGTGCGCGGCTGCGCACCACCTCGGCCTGCGCCACCGTGTCCATCGCCAGGAAGGCCGGGCGGGCGGTGTCGGCCCGGTCGCGCACCGCGTCGAGCGAGTCGACGGCATCGGTCGCCACCCGCACGCCGGCGATGCGCTGGCCCTCTTCCCACAGCCACGGGTCGCCGACCAGGACGATGTTGGCGCGCTGCGCGGCCTCGGGCCCGGCGAGCAGCCGGGCGATGAGTTCGGCGCCGATGCCGGCGGGATCGCCGAGCGTGAGCGCGACGACGGGACGTTCTGCGGTGGTGGTCATGGGAAGGGCTCCGGGCTCAGTCGAGCTTGATGTTGTTCTTGCGGATGACGTCGCCGTAGCGCTTGGATTCGGCGTCGTGGAAAGCGATGAACTGCGCCTGCGTCATCGGCTGCAGCTCCGCGCCGACCGCTTCCAGGCGGGTCTTGGTCTCGGGCAGCGCGATCACCTCGTTGACCGCGTCGTGCACTTTCTGCTGCACCGCCTTGGGCGTGGCGGCGGGCATGTAGACGCCGTACCAGGCGGTCACCGCCACCGCGGGCAGGCCGGCCTCGGCGGTAGTGGGCACGCCGGGCAGTTGCGGGCTGCGCCGGGCCGAGGTCACCGCCAGCGGACGCATCTTGCCGTTGCGGATCTGGCCGATCACCGAGGGCATGGTGTCGAAGCTCATCTGCACCTGGCCGCCGATCAGGTCGATGATCGCGGGCGCACTGCCCTTGTAGGGGACGTGCACGATGTCGATGCCGGCCGCTTCCTTGAAGACGACGGCCGCGATGTGCTGGGTGCTGCCGGCACCGCTGCTGGCGTAGTTGATCTTGCCCGGCTCCTTCTTCGCCAGCGCGACCAGCTCGGCCACCGATGTGGCAGGCAGCTCGTTGGTGACCACCAGCACGTTGGGCACCGACCCGACGAAGGCCACCGGCACCAGGTCCTTGTCGCCGTCGTAGCCGAGCTTCAACAGGTGCGGCGCGATGGCATGGGCGGTGACCACACCCATCACCATCGTGTGGCCGTCGGTCGACTTGGCGGCCACGTCGGCGGCCAGGGTGTTGGAGACGCCGGGGCGGTTCTCGACCACGACCGGCTGCTTGAGCAGCGGCCCGAGGCGGTCGGCCACCGCACGCGCCATCGCGTCGGTGCCGCCGCCGGGGGCGGAGCCGACCAGCATCCGCAGCGGGCGCGTCGGCCAATCCGGCGACGCGGCCTGGGCGAAGGCGCCGAAGGGTGCGGCCAGCGCGATCGCCAGGGTAGAAATGGCAAGGGGGCGGATCATCTTTGTCTCCTGCGTGCTTCTCGGTGTGCACGGTGTGGAGGGCCATCGTAGGAAGCCGAAAGCATTCCGTAAAATGAAAATTGATGATGGATCGATCACCCCAGGCTATCGAAAAATGTCCAGTACCGACGCCGTTCCCCAGCTGCTCAACCGACTGCGCATGCGCCAGGTGGCGCTGCTGCTGGCCATAGAGGATCGCAACACTCTGCGCGCCGCCGCGGCCGAGCTGGGCATGACACAGCCGGCCGCCACCAAGATGCTGCACGAGCTGGAGGACACGCTGGGCTACCGCCTGTTCGACCGGGTGGGCCGAGGGCTGCGGGTCAATGCGGCCGGCGCCTGCGTGACCGAATACTTCCGCGGCATGCGCGGCGGGCTGGAGGCGCTGCGGCGCGAACTGCAGGGCCTGCGGCTGGGAAGCGCCGGCAAGCTGTTCATCGGCAGCATCATGGCCGCCTCCCCGGCCGACCTGACGCTGGCGCTGGTGCGGCTGAAGGCGCTGTACCCGCTGCTGTCGGTGGAGATCTCGGTGGGCACCAGCGACCGGCTGATGGAGCAGTTGCGCGAGGGCCAGCTCGACGTCGTGATCGGCCGCATGCCCGCGCGCACCGGCGGCGACTGCGTGTTCAAGCCGCTGTCGGACGAGCGGCTGTCGGTGGTCGTCGCGGTGGACCATCCGCTGGCGCGGGCGCGCACGTTGGCGTTCGCCGCGCTGCAGGCCTACCCCTGGATCCTGCAGCCCGCCGGCAGTCCGATGCGCGAGGTGATGGAGCAGGAGTTCGCCGCCCACCACCTGCCGCTGCCGCCGGGCCTGGTCGAGACCGCGTCGATCCTCACCACCACCAACCTGATCGCCCGGACCGACATGGTGGCGGTGATCCCGTGGTCGATCGCCGGACGCTATGCGGAGCACGGCCTGCTGCGGGTGCTGCCCTACACGATCCGCAACCGGCTGACCGCCTACGGCAGCATCGTGCGCAGCGACCGGCCGGCCTCGGCGGCGCTGCAGCACTTCGTGGAACTGCTGCACGCACCGGCCGCGCCGGTCGATGCGCACGATGCCCTTGCCGCGGCAGTTCCAAAGAAAAAGGGCTTGCAGCGCAAGCCCTTCGCCGACCGGTAGCTATCTTTTCGATAGCGCCCGGTATCAGGCCAGCGTATAGGCCGTCTTCACCACGGTGAAGAACTCCTGCGCGTACTTGCCCTGCTCCCGCGGGCCGTAGCTGCTGGCCTTGCGGCCGCCGAACGGCACGTGGTAGTCGACGCCCGCCGTCGGCAGGTTGACCATCACCATGCCGGCCTGGCTGTGGCGCTTGAAGTGGGTCGCGTGCTTCAGGCTGGTGGTGGCGATGCCGGCCGACAGGCCGAACTCGGTCGCGTTGGCGGTGGCCAGCGCTTCCTCGTAGTCCTTGACCTGGATGACGCTGGCGACCGGGCCGAAGATCTCCTCGCGGTTGACGCGCATAGACTGCGTGGTGTCGGTGAGCAGCGTCGGGGCCATGAAGTAGCCGTCGTGGCCGCTGCCGGTGTGGCACGCCACCCGGCCGCCGCCCGAGTAGACGGTGGCGCCCTCGGCCTTGCCGATCTCGACGTAGCTCAGGTCCTGCTCCAGTTGCGACTGGCTGACGACGGGGCCGATGTCGGTGCCGGCCGTCAGGGCATCGCCGACCTTGATTTTGTCCATCCGCGCCTTCAGCGCCTCGATGAACTTCGGGTAGATGCCCTGGGTGACGATCAGGCGGCTGGATGCGGTGCAGCGCTGGCCGGTGGAGTAGAAGGCGCTCTGGGCGCTCAGCTCGACGGCCTGGGCCAGGTCGGCGTCGTCCAGCACGATCTGCGGGTTCTTGCCGCCCATCTCCAGCTGCACCTTCTTGTGGGTCTGCACGCAGCGCTCGGCGATGCGCTTGCCGACGCCGGTGGAGCCGGTGAAGCTGATCGCGGCGATGCCGTCGTGGTTGACCAGCGCGTCGCCGATGACGCGGCCCGGGCCCATCACCAGGTTGAAGACGCCGGCCGGGATGCCGCTGCGGTGGATGATGTCGGCCAGCGCCCAGGCGCTGCCGGGGACGAGGTCGGCGGGCTTCAACACCACGCAGTTGCCGAAGGCGAGCGCCGGTGCGATCTTCCAGGCCGGGATGGCGATGGGGAAGTTCCACGGCGTGATGAGACCGACCACGCCGATCGGCTCGCGGGTGATCTCCACGCCGATGTTGGGCCGCACCGACGGGATCGTCTCGCCAGCGAGGCGCAGGCATTCGCCGGCGAAGAACTTGAAGATCTGGCCGGCGCGGGTGGCCTCGCCGATGCCTTCGGGCTTGGTCTTGCCTTCTTCGCGGGAGAGCAGCGTGCCCAGTTCCTCGCGGCGCGCCAGGATCTCGGTGCCGATCTTGTCGAGCGCGTCGCTGCGGGCCTGGATCCCGCTGGTGGACCAGGCCGGGAAGGCGGCCAGCGCGGCCTGCACCGCCGCATCGACCTGCGCCGCGTCGCCCTGGGCGTAGCGGCCCACCACGTCGGCCAGGTTGGACGGATTGCGGTTGTCGCTCAGCGACGCGCCGGCCGTCCATTCGCCGTTGACCAGGTTGTTGAATTCGCTCATGAAGTTTCCTGTTGGTTGATTTTTGACGGATGCGGCACGCGACCGGCGGTCAGCGCACCAGGCAGGGCCGCTTGGGATCGAAGGTCCAGCCGGGCACCAGGAACTGCATCGCCTGCGCGTCGTTGCGGGCGCCCAGGCCGTGCTGCAGGTACAGCTGGTGCGCCTTCTCGACCTCGGCCATGTCGAGTTCGATGCCCAGGCCGGGCTTCTTCGGCACCTCGATGTAGCCGCCCTCGATCTGCAGCGGCGCCTTGGTGAGGCGTTGGCCGTCCTGCCAGATCCAGTGGGTGTCGATCGCGGTGACGCGGCCCGGCGCGGCGGCACCGACATGGGTGAACATCGCCAGCGACACGTCGAAATGGTTGTTGGAATGCGAGCCCCATGTCAGCCCGAAAGCTTGACATAGCTGGGCCACCCGCACCGAACCGGCCATCGTCCAGAAGTGCGGATCGGCGAGCGGTATGTCGACCGACTGCAGCGACAGCGCGTGGGCCATCTCGCGCCAGTCGGTCGCGATCATGTTGGTGGCGGTCGGCAGGCCGGTGGCGCGGCGGAACTCGGCCATCACCTCGCGGCCGCTGAACACGCCTTCGGCGCCGCACGGGTCCTCGGCATACGCCACCACGCCCTGCATGCCGCGGGCCAGGCGGACCGCGTCCTTCAGCAGCCAGCCGCCGTTGGGGTCGAGGGTGACGCGCGCTTCGGGAAAGCGTTCGTGGATCGCGCGGATCGCCTCGACCTCCTCCTCGCCGCGCAGCACGCCGCCCTTGAGCTTGAAATCCTGGAAGCCGTAGCGGGCGTGGGTGGCTTCGGCCAGCCGCACGATCGCCTCGGGCGTCATGGCTTCTTCGTGGCGCAGGCGCAGCCAGTCGTCGGCCTGGTCGGGCTCGCTCGCATAGGGCAGGTCGGTCTTCTTGCGGTCGCCCACGTAGAACAGGTAGCCGAGCATCTGCACCTTGTCGCGCTGCTGGCCTTCGCCGAGCAGGGCCGCCACCGGCACGCCCAGGTGCTGGCCCAGCAGGTCGAGCAGCGCCGATTCGGCCGCCGTCACCGCATGGATCGCGATGCGCAGGTCGAAGGTCTGCTGGCCGCGGCCGGCGCTGTCGCGGTCGGCGAAGCGGGCGCGCATGCGGTTCAGGATGGCGTTGTGGTCGCCGATCGGCTGGCCAACCAACAGCCCGCGCGCGTCTTCCAGCGTCTGGCGGATCTTCTCGCCGCCGGGCACCTCGCCGACGCCGGTCGCGCCGCTGCTGTCGGTCAGGATCAGCAGGTTGCGGGTGAAGAACGGTGCGTGCGCACCGCTCAGGTTGAGCAGCATGCCGTCGTGGCCCGCGACGGGCACGACGCGCAGGTCGGTGATGGTGGGGGAGGAGCTGGTCATGGTCGACGGCTTGTGAAGAAACGGGATGGCTTGGCAAGGGCGAGCACGGCGAAGCCCTTTCGCGGACGCCCGCGGAACTGGCTTTGCTAGGCCGCAGGGTGCGCCCCCCTTCGCGCAGCAGAAGGGGGGCAGCCGCAAAGCGGCTCCGCGGGGCTGATCGCTACTAGTCTGCGGTGATCTTGCGGGTGTCGATCAGGGTCTTCCACCGGGCGAACTCGCGGGCCTGGAAGGCTGCGAACTGCTCGGGCGTATTCGCCACGATCTCCAGGCCCTGCTCTTCCATGCGCTTTTTCACCGCCGGATCCTTCATGGCCGCCGCGGCAGCGGTGCCCAGCTTGGCCTTGACCGCCGGAGGCAGGCCGTGCGGCGCGGCGAACCCTTGCCACGAATACACCTCGGCACCCTTGACGCCGGCCTCGGCCAACGTGGGCACGTCGGGCAGCACGGGCGAGCGCTTGTCGCCGGTGACCGCGATCGCACGCAACTTGCCGGCCTTGATATGGGACAGCACGGCGTTGACGTTGGGAAAGGAAAAATCGACCTGGCCACCCAGCAGGTCGTTGATCGCAGGCGATCCGCCCTTGTAGGGAATGTGCAATCCGTCCGTTCCGCTCTGCTGCCAGAACACCTCGGCCGCAAGATGGTCGGAAGAGCCGTTGCCGGAGCTGGCGAAGCTGACCTTGCCCGGCGCCGCCTTCAACTGTGCGATCACTTCGGCGACCGTGGTGGCCTTCTGCGCCGGGCTCGCGACCAGCACGTTGGGGGCCTGCACCAGCACGCTCAGGTAGTCGAAATCCTTCAACGCGTCGTACGGCACGGTCTTCTGGAGGTGCGGCGCGATGACGTAGGTACCGAGCGACGACACCATCAGCGTGTACCCGTCCGGCGTCGCGCGCTTGACCTGGCCGGCCCCGATGGTGCCCGTGGCACCCGGCTTGTTGTCGACGATGAAGCTTTGGCCGAGTTGGTCCTGCAGCTTCTGCGCGAGCGCCCGCGCCACCATGTCAGTCGACCCGCCCGCCGGGAACGGCACCACGATCGTGACCGGACGCTCGGGCCACGCCGGCGTCTGGGCCGATGCCGCACCGTGCAGCGCCAGTGCGAACGCCACCAGGCCAAGCAGATGCTTGATGTTTTTCATGCTTGCTTCTTTCTACGCAAAGACGTAATAAAAGACGTTCAGACGGGTGGCCGGACCGCCTGGCGGGCCAGCAGCTTCCACTGGCCGCCCTGCTGCTGCCAGACCTGCAGGATCTTGATCGTCACGTTGCCGGGCTTGCCGCTATCGTTGGTCTGCGCCGACAGGGTGTGGCGGACCAGGGCCACGTCCTTCACCACCTTCACCGTCTGGTCGGTGATGGCGATGGTGACGAAGTCCGACTTGCCGTCGAGCAGGTCGGAGATGAAGCTGGCCTTGGTATCGACCTTGCCGCCGGAGTGGCCGTAGCTCAGGTCGTCGGCCACCAGCGCGTCGAGCGCCGGCCGGGTCGGGTCGACCATCGCGACGCGCAGCTTCTCGGCCGCGGCCGCTGCGCCGGCACCGCCGTCGGCCGCCGCGCTGCCGCCGCCCTGCGGCATCGCCGAGCAGGCCGCCAGCGCGGCGGTGAATACGAGGGCGATCGCTGTCTTGTGGAACATGTTTGTCTCCTGTTGGTTTTTATGACGCGGGCTGCGAAGGTGCAGCGTTTACTGCGGGCCGAGCTTGTCGATCAGCGCCTTCAGTTCTTCCACTTCCGCCGGCTTCAGGTCGCTCAGCGGTGGGCGCACCGGACCGGCACCGTGGCCGACGATGGTGGCGCCGGCCTTGACGATGCTCACCGAGTAGCCGGCCACCTTGTTGCGGATGTCCAGGTACGGCATGAAGAAGTCCTTCAGCAGGCGGTGCTGCGTGGCCAGGTCGTCGGTGCGCACCGCTTCGTAGAACTCCATCGCCGTCTTGGGGATGAAGTTGAAGACTGCAGACGAGTACACCGGCGTGCCGAGGGCCTTGTACGCCGCGGCATACACCTCGGCCGTGGGCAGGCCGCCCAGGTAGCTGAAGCGGTCGCCCATCTTCTGGTAGACCGAGACCATCGCCTCGATGTCGCCCACGCCGTCCTTGAAGCCGACCAGGTTCGGGCAGGCGTCGGCCAGGCGGGCCAGCGTGTCGGGGCTGTAGCGGGCCTGGGCGCGGTTGTAGATGATCACGCCGAAATCGACGCTGTCGCAGACCGCCTTCACATGGGCGTAGAGGCCTTCCTGGCCGGCTTCGGTCAGGTAGTGCGGCATCAGCAGGATGCCGTGGGCGCCGGCCTTCTCGGCGGCCTGTGCGTACTGGATCGTCTGGCGGGTCGGGCCGCCGGCGCCCGCGATGATCGGTACCGTGCCGCGGCAGGCGTCGACCGCGGTCTGGATGATCGTCGGGTACTCCTCCTGCGTCAGCGAGAAGAACTCGCCGGTGCCGCCGGCGGCGAACAGGGCGGTGGCGCCGTACGGGGCCAGCCATTCGAGACGCTTGGTGTAGCCCTTGGCATCGAAGTCGCCGTTGGCGTCGAAATCGGTGACCGGGAACGACAGCAGGCCGGAGCCCATGATCGACTTGAGTTCTTGCGGGGTGAAGCTCATGGTGTGTGAGTAGTGTTGAAGGTTTTGGGAGAAAGGAAAAATCAGTCCAGCTTGATCTGGGCGTCAGTCACGACCTTGGACCAGCGGGCGCGCTCCTTGTTGAAGAACGCTTCCTGCTCGGCCGGTGCCATCGTCACCACCTCGGCGCCCTGCCCTGCCAGGCGCGAGCGGATCTCGGGGGTGCGGATGACCTTGATCAGTTCCTGGTTCAGGCGGTTGACCAGCGCGTCGGGCGTGCCCTTGGCGACCATCACGCCCTGCCAGGTGCCCGATTCGAATCCCGGCACGCCCTGCTCGGCGATGGTCGGCACGTCGCCCACCAGCGGCATGCGGGTGCCCTTGGAGACGGCCAGCAGCTTGAGCTTGCCGCTCTGCACGTGCGGCAGCGTGGCCAGCATGCCGTTCATCAGCACCTGCGTCTGGCCGGCGACCGTGTCCTGGATCGACTGCACGCCGCCCTTGTAGGGCACGTACTCCCACTTGGCACCGGTGGCGCGCTGCAGCGCCACGCCGGCCAGGTGCGGCGCGCTGCCGGAGGCGGTCACCGCGAAGTTCAGGTCGGACGTCTTCGACAGCGCCACCAGCTCCTGCAGGTTGGAGGCCTTGACCGACGGATGCACCACCAGCAGGTGCGGCGAGTACGCCAGCATCGTCACGCTGCGCAGGTCCTTCGACGGATCGAACGGCAGCTTGGTGTAGACCGAGGGGCTGATTGCCAGAGCGCCCACGTCGCACAGCAGCAGGGTGTAGCCGTCGGGCTGCGATTTGGAGACGAAGTCGGCGCCCAGGTTGCCGTTGGCGCCGGCCTTGTTCTCGACGATGACCGACTGCTTCAGCGCTTCCGACAGCGACTGGCTGATCGAGCGGGCGATGATGTCCGAGGAGCCGCCCGGCGGGTACGGCACGATGAGCTTGATCGGGCGGGCGGGCCAGGCGTCGGCGGCCTGGGCGGCGGTGCCGGCGCCGAGGGCGGCCAGCGCGGAAGAGCCCAGCAGGGCGCGGCGGGAAATGGTCATGTCGTGTCTCCTTGGAACGATGCACGGGCTCTGGGGCCCGGATGGAATGCGGCGCTTGTCGCACCACGCGTCATCAGTCATCGTACAACTATCCAGGAAAAAGTACAGCCCGTGCAAACCCCGTAGGGTCCGCAGGGGCTTGCGGCTAGTCGGTGGCGGGCTTGCCGGGGACCGACTGCGCGGCCTCGCGGGCGCGGCGCAGCCGTTCGCGGCTGTTGGTCAGGTGGATCCGCATCGCCGCGCGGGCGGCCTCGGCGTCGCGCCGGGCGATCGCGTTGAAGATCTCCTCGTGCTCGCGGTTGACCCGGTGCAGGTAGTGCGACTGGTCCTCCTGCGGCACCCGGGTGGCGGTGATGCGGGTGCGCGGGATCAGGGCCGACCCCAGGTGGCCCAGGATGTCCGAGAAATAGCGGTTGCCGGTGGCCTTGGCGATCTCCAGGTGGAACCGGAAGTCGGGCGATACCGTGTCGCCCTTGGCCATCACCACGTTGCGCTCGAACTCGTCGAGGGCGTCGCGCATCGCCAGCAACTGCTCGTCGGTGCGGCGCGCAGCGGCCAGGCCGGCGGATTCGGTCTCCAGGCTCACCCGCAGCTCCAGCACCGCGATCGCGTCGATCGAGGTGGGGATGTCGGCCGGGTCGAGCCGGAAGATGCCGCCCGGCCGGGACTCCAGCACGAAGGTGCCGATGCCGTGGTGCGTCTCCACCAGGCCCGCCGCCTGCAGCCGCGAGATCGCCTCGCGCACCACGGTGCGGCTCACCCCGTAGGCCTGCACGATGGCCGACTCGGTCGGCAGCTTGTCGCCCGGCGCCAGCACCTTGGCATGGATGCGGCCGCTGATGTCTTCGACCAGGTCGTGCGCCAGGCCGCGGGAGCGTTTGCGCTGCCGCACGGCCCCGCCCGCCATGGGGGATGGCACTGCGTCTGCCGGGGTGGTGGACCCCGTCGAAACCACCGTTGACATGTTCGACATTGCCTGATGATAATGGTCCGAGCGTTGTACGACAACCGATGACATACCCGGATCATCCCCCAAAGCCTCGCACCACACAATGACAGAAGAGACATATCCGAAGGCCGTCGCCGCCCCGGCGCCCGCCACCCGCACCCTGCAGCGCCTGCTGCTCACCGGCGCCGCGGGCGGCCTCGGCAAGGAACTGCGCGCACGGCTCCGGCCCTTCGCCGAGGTGATCCGCCTGTCGGACATCGCCGCCCTGGAAGCGGCCGCCGGCCCGCAGGAAGAGGTGGTGCCCTGCAACCTGGCGGACAAGCAGGCGGTCGATGCGCTGGTCGAGGGCTGCGACGCCATCGTGCACCTGGGCGGCGTGTCGGTCGAGCGACCGTTCGAGGAAATCCTCGAGGCCAACATCCGCGGCACCTTCAACCTGTACGAGGCCGCGCGCCGCCACGGCGTCAAGCGGGTGGTGTTCGCCAGCTCCAACCACGTGGTCGGCTTCCACCGCCAGACCGAAAAGCTCGATGCGCACTGCCCGCGCCGGCCCGACGGCTACTACGGCCTGTCGAAGTCCTACGGCGAGGACCTGGCGCAGTTCTACTTCGACCGCTACGGCATCGAGACGGTCAGCATCCGCATCGGCTCCTCCTTCCCCGAGCCGCGCGACCGCCGGATGATGAGCACCTGGCTCAGCTACCGCGACCTGACCGAGCTGGTGCGCTGCTGCCTGTTCGCGGCCGACGTCGGCCATACCGTGGTCTACGGCGCATCGGCCAACCGCGACGTCTGGTGGGACAACCATGCCGCCGCCCACCTGGGCTGGACGCCGCAGGACACGTCGGAAGTCTTCCGCGCCAAGGTCGAGCAGCAACCCGCGCCGGCGCCGACCGACGCGGTGGCCGTCTACCAGGGCGGCGCCTTCACCCAGGCCGGCCCGTTCGAATCGTGATCCGGCCCCTGCCGCATCCCGCCCTCGCCCGCCTGCCAGGAAACGACCGATGACCGCCGAACTCGTGCTCGACGCGCGCTGCGCCACCGGCGAAAGCCCGGTCTGGGACGTGCGCAGCCAGGCGCTCTGGTGGGTCGACATTCCGGCCCGCCGGCTGCACCGCTGGAATGCCGCAGACGGTAGCACCCGCCACTGGACCGCGCCCGAGATGCTGGCCTGCATCGCCCGCCGGGAAGACGCCCACGGCGGCGGCTGGGTGGCCGGCACCGAGACGGGCCTGTTCCACCTGCAGCCGCACGACGACGGCACCCTGGGTTTCGACCCGCTGGCGACGGTGGAGCACGCCCGCCCCGGCATGCGCTTCAACGACGGCCGCTGCGACCGCCAGGGCCGCCTCTGGGCCGGCACCATGCTGCTCGACATGGCGGCCGCCGCACCGGTCGGCGCGCTGTATCGCTACGATTTCGATAGCAAGGAGTCGGCGCAGATCGCCGGCTACCGGCCGATTTCGCCCCTGATCGTGCCCAACGGCCTGGCTTTCAGCCCCGACGGCCGGACCATGTACCTGTCGGATTCGCATCCGAACGTGCAGACCGTCTGGGCCTTCGACTACGACACCGACACCGGCACCCCGTCGAACCGGCGGGTTTTCGTCGACATGACCGCCCTGCCCGGCCGGCCCGACGGCGCCGCGGTCGATGCCGACGGCTGCTACTGGATCTGCGGAAACGACGCCGGCCTGGTGCACCGCTTCACGCCCGAAGGCCGGCTCGACCGCTCCCTGGCGGTGCCGGTCAAGAAGCCCGCGATGTGCGCCTTCGGCGGCGCGGGGCTCGACACGCTCTTCGTCACCTCGATCCGCCCTGCAGGCGACCTGTCCGACCAGCCGCTGGCCGGCGGTGTCTTCGCGCTGCGCCCCGGCGTGCAGGGCCTTGCGGAGCCTGCCTGCCGCGGATAGACCGTCCGTTACCCCTCTTTCCTTCCACCGTTTCATCACTACGCAAAAACAGAGACAAGCATGAAATTCCACCGCACCCTCCTCGCACTTTCCATCGCGGTCCTGGCGCCGCTGACCTCCCAGGCGACCGAGTTCCGCTCGGCCGACATCCACCCCGACGGCTACCCCACCGTCGAAGCCGTCAAGTTCATGGGCGAGCGGTTGAAGGCGCTCTCCGGCGGCAGGAACACGGTCCGCGTCTACAACAACGGCGCCCTCGGCGGCGAGAAGGACACGATCGAGCAGGCCAAGATCGGCGCGCTCCAGATGGTGCGGATCAACGTCGGCGCGATGAACAACATCTGCCCCGAGACGCTGGTGCCGACCATGCCCTTCCTCTTCAAGTCGGTCGACCACATGCACAAGGTGCTCGACGGCCCGGTGGGCGAAGAGATCCTGAAGGCCTGCGAGAAGCAGGGCTTCGTCGGCCTGGCCTTCTACGACAGCGGTTCGCGCTCGGTGTTCACCGCCAAGAAGCCGGTCAGGAGCATCGCCGACATGAAGGGCCTGAAGGTCCGGGTGCAGCAGTCGGACCTGTGGGTCGCCACCATGGAAGCCATGGGCGCCAACGCCACCCCGATGCCGCAGGGCGAGGTCTACACCGGCCTGAAGACCGGCCTGATCGACGCCGCCGAGAACAACTACCCCACCTACGAAAGCTCGCGCGCCTTCGAGGTGGCCAAGTACTACACCAAGACCGAGCACTCGATGGCGCCCGAGATCCTGCTGTTCTCCAAGCGCGCCTGGGACCGCCTCTCGGCCGAGGAGCAGGCGCAGGTGCGCCAGGCCGCCAAGGAATCGGTGCCGCACATGCGCAAGCTCTGGGCCGAGCGCGAGATCAAGTCGTTCGACACCGCCAAGGCCGGCGGCGCAGAGTTCTTCGAGATCGACAAGGCCCCGTTCCAGGCCGCGATGAAGCCGGTCTACGACAAGTTCATCACCGACGCGAAATTGAAAGACCTGGTCAAGCGGGCTCAGGAAACGCAATAGGCCGCCCGGCGCGCGACCGTCTTGCGACCCCACCGCGCGCCGTGCCTGCCCTAAAGTCCGCTCTCATTTCGATAGCTGGTAGCCGGCAACCTGCGCCGGCTCCAGCCCTTTTTTCTTCCAAAAACATGTACACCCGACTCTGCCGCGCGCTCGCCCGCGCCTGCATGTGGCTGGGCATCGCCGGACTGGTCGCGCTCATCTGCGCGGTCAGCTGGCAGGTGTTCGGCCGCTACGTGCTCAACAACACGCCCACCTGGGCCGAGAGCCTGGCCCTGCTGCTGGTGCTCTACGTGACGATGTTCGGCGTGGCCGTCGGCGTGCGCGACGCCGGCCACATCGGTCTCGAATCCTTCCTGGTGCTGGCGCCCGAGGGCGTGCGCATCAAGATGGAATTCCTGATCCACGCGCTGGTGCTGGTCTTCGGCGCGGCGATGGCCTGGAACTGCGCCTCGCTCGCCCAGTCGGTCTGGGACTACCGCCTGCCCACGCTGCCGCTGTCGGAGGGCTGGAAATACGTGCCCGCGACGATCGCCGGCGTCCTCATCGTGATGTTCTCGGTCGAGCACATCATCGCTCTCGCGCAAGGCCGCGAAGTCGAAGCTTCCTGGTCATGAAGCACACCCCCAGGCTTGCCCACTCCGTGTGGCCGCCAACCCCCTTGCAGGGGGCAGCACCAGCGGCCCGGCACAGCCGGCTCCGCGGTACTTCTGAAAAATTCATAGGCCTCGTACTGCCGTGACCATTCCTCTTCTGATCCTCTGCGTCACCTTCACGCTGCTGCTGCTGCTCGGCGTGCCCGTCGCGTTCTCGATCGGCCTGTCGGCCCTCGCGACGCTCGCCTACGAAGGCCTTCCGCTGGAGGTCGGCTTCCAGCAGATGACCTCGGGCATGGGCATCTTCTCGTTCCTGGCGATCCCGTTCTTCATCTTCGCCGGGGAGCTGATGCTCTACGGCGGCATCGCCGACCGGATCGTCGCCCTGGCCAAGAACCTGGTCGGCCATGTGCGCGGCGGCCTGGGCATGTCGAACGTGGTGGCCTGCACCCTGTTCGGCGGCGTGTCCGGCTCGCCGGTGGCCGACGTCTCGGCCATGGGCGCGGTGATGATCCCGATGATGAAGAAGGAGGGCTACCACGCCGACTACGCGGTCAACGTGACGACCCACGCGGCCCTGGTCGGCGCGCTGATGCCGACCAGCCACAACCTGATCATCTATTCGCTGGCCGCCGGCGGCAAGGTGTCGATCGCGGCGCTGATCCTGGCGGCGCTGGTGCCGGCGGCGATCCTCACGATCAGCAACCTGGCCGCGGCCTACTTCGTGGCCGTCAAGCGCGGCTACCCGGCGGGCACCTTCCCGGGCTGGCACATCGTGGCCCGCTCGCTGGCCGCGGCCCTGCCCGGCCTGTTCGTGGTGGTGCTGATCCTGGGCGGCATCCTGTCGGGCATCTTCACCGCGACCGAGTCGGCCGCGGTGGCGGTGCTGTATGCGCTGGCGCTCACCGTGCTGCTCTACCGCACGCTCAAGTGGGAGCACTTCATCAAGGCCGCGGCCAAGGCGGTCAAGACGACCGGGGTGGTGCTGCTGCTGATCGGCATTTCCAGCACCTTCGGCTACCTGATCAGCCTCTACGGCGTGGCCGAGCTGACCGGGCGGATGCTGTCCGAGATCACCACCACGCCGTGGATGATCTTCCTGATGATCAACGTGATCCTGTTCCTGCTGGGCACGTTCCTCGACATGGCCGCGACCATCCTGCTCTGCACGCCCATCTTCCTGCCGATCGCGCAGCAGTACGGCATGAGCTCGGTGCAGTTCGGCATCGTGCTGCTGATCAACTGCGCGCTCGGCCTGAACACGCCGCCGGTCGGCACCACCCAGTTCGTCGGCTGCGCCATCGGCGGCGTGTCGGTGGGCGAGGTGATGCGCACCATCTGGCCGTTCTACGGCGCGCTGGTCTTCGCGCTGCTGCTGGTCACCTTCGTGCCGGCGTTCTCGATGTGGCTGCCCGGCATGTTCATGGCGGTCAAGTAAAGCGACCGTTACCGACAGGAGATATCCCATGCCCCTTCGTTCTGCTTGCACCACCGCCCGCCGGCGTGCCGCCTGGTGCCTCGCGCCCATCGCCGGCGCCGCCCTGCTCGCCTCCTGCGGCGGCTCCGGCCCGCTGGCGCCGCCGGTGACCGGCACCCGGGTCTACGTCTCGAACGCCGACAGCCAGGACCTGTCGGTCTACACGCTCGACCGGGCCGCCGGCGTGCTGCGCCCGCTGCAGACGGTGCCGCTCGGCGGCCAGGCGATGCCGATGGCGCTGTCGCCCGACAAGCGCACCCTGTACGTCGCCCTGCGCTCGCAGCCCTACCGGGTGGTGAGCCTGGCGATCGACCCGGCCAACGGCACGCTGACCAAGCGCGGCGAGGCTCCGCTGGCCGACAGCATGGCCAACATCGACACCGACGCCACCGGCCGCTGGCTCTTCGCCGCCTCCTACGGCGGCCACAAGATCACCGTCAACAGCATCGGCGCCGACGGCCTGCCCGGCCCAGTGGTGCAGACCCTCGCCACCGCGCCCAACGCCCATGCGATCCATGCGGACGCGGCCAACCGCTATGTCTTCGCCACCAGCCTGGGCGGCGACAACCTCTCCAGCTGGAAGTTCGACGCCACCACCGGCCGCCTCACCGCCAACGACCCGGCGCTGACCACCGTCGCGCCCGAGAAATCCGGCCCGCGCCACTTCGTCTGGGACAAGTCGCAGCGCTACCTGTACCTGCTCGACGAGCTCGACGCGGCCCTGCACACGATGGAGTACGACGCCACCCGCGGCACGCTGCGTGCGGTGCAGCGCAGCACCACCCTGCCGGCCGGCTTCACCGGCAAGCCCTGGGCGGCCGACCTGCACCTGTCGCCCGACGGCCGCACGCTGTACGCGTCGGAGCGCACCTCCAGCACGCTGTCCACGTTCAGGGTGAATGCCGACAACGGCCAGCTGACGCCCCTCGGCCAGGTGCCGACCGAGAAGACCCCGCGCGGCTTCGCGGTCGATTCCTCGGGCCGCTTCCTGGTGGCCGCGGGGCAGGATTCGCACAGCGTGTCGCTGCACCCGATAGACCCTTCCACCGGTGTGCCCGGCACCCCCACGCGGGTGGCGGCGGGCAAGAATCCCAACTGGGTCGAGATCGTCGACCTGCACTGACATCCCTCCGGCCCCACGCGTTCCTGGCTCCCCCCAAAATGACTGCGCTTCCCACGTCCGCTCCTCTCACCATCCGCATGCACGCGGCCGACAATGTGGCCATCGTCGCCAACGACGGCGGCCTGCCCGCCGGCACCGTGCTGGCCGACGGCCTGGTGCTGCGCGACCGCGTGCCCCAGGCCCACAAGGTGTCGCTGGTCGATATCGCCGAAGGCGGCCCGGTGGTGCGCTACGGCGTGGTCATCGGCCGCGCGATCCAGCCGCTGCCGGCCGGCACCTGGGTGCACGAGCGGCTGCTGCAGATGCCCGACGCGCTCTCGCTCGAAGGCCTGCCGATCGCGACCGTCAAGCCCGAGCCTCAGCCGCCGCTCGAAGGCTTCACCTTCGAAGGCTTCCGCAATGCCGACGGCTCGGTCGGCACCCGCAACATCCTGGCGATCACCCAGACGGTGCAATGCGTGGCCGGCGTGACCGACTTCGCGGTGCAGCGGATCAAGGCCGAGTTGCTGCCGCGCTTCCCGAACGTCGACGACGTAGTGGCCCTGGAGCACACCTACGGCTGCGGCGTGGCGATCGACGCGCCCGACGCGATCATCCCGATCCGGACGCTGCGCAACATCAGCCTCAACCCCAACTTCGGCGGCGAGGTGATGGTGGTGAGCCTGGGCTGCGAGAAGCTGCAGCCCGAGCGGCTGCTGCCGCCCGGCAGCTTCGCCATCGTCGACGAGCGCAACGTCGCCGACGTGGGCGCCAGTGCCGAGACCAAGCTCGACGTGGTCTGCCTGCAGGACGATGCGCACGTCGGCTTCATGTCGATGATCGACGCGGTCATGCGGCAGGCCGAGGAGCACCTGGAGCGGCTCAACGCCCGCACCCGCGAGACGGTGCCGGCCAGCGAGCTGGTCGTCGGCGTGCAGTGCGGCGGCAGCGATGCGTTCAGCGGCGTGACCGCCAACCCGGCCGTCGGCTTCTGCACCGACCTGCTGGTGCGCGCCGGCGCCACGGTGATGTTCTCCGAGGTGACCGAGGTGCGCGACGGCATCGACCAGCTCACCTCGCGCGCAAGCACCCCCGAGGTGGCCGCGGCCATGATCCGCGAGATGGCCTGGTACGACGCCTACCTCGACAAGGGCCGGGTCGACCGCAGCGCCAACACCACGCCCGGCAACAAGAAGGGCGGGCTTTCGAACATCGTCGAGAAGGCGATGGGCTCGATCGTGAAGTCGGGCTCGTCGCCGATCACCGGCGTGGTCTCGCCCGGTGAGAAGGCCCGGCAGAAGGGCCTGCTCTACACCGCCACGCCTGCGAGCGATTTCATCTGCGGCACCCTGCAGCTGGCCGCCGGCATGAACCTGCACGTGTTCACCACCGGCCGCGGCACGCCGTACGGACTGGCGCAGGTGCCGGTCATCAAGGTGGCGACGCGCAGCGACCTGGCGCGGCGCTGGCACGACCTGATGGACATCGACGCCGGCACCATCGCCACCGGCGCCAAGACGATCGAGGACGTGGGCTGGGAGATGTTCCGGCTGATGCTGGACGTGGCCAGCGGGCGCAAGAAGACCTGGGCCGAGCACTGGAAGCTCCACAACGCGCTGGTCCTCTTCAATCCCGCCCCCGTGACCTGAGAAAGGGGGCATGAACCTACTGCGCGGGCCGATCTCGCGCCTGTGGTCCTCACCGTACAGAAGTACGGCTCCGGTCCGCGGCGCAAGCTAGGCCCGCTCGCTACGGTTCCTGACCCCTTCTCGCGTCGTGCTTGTTCAGGAAATCCAAAGAAAAATCAGGAGACAGAGACATGAACCGAATCAACGTCGATCTTTCCCGCCGCAGCGTCATCACCGGTGCGCTGGCGGCGGGCGCTGCGGGGCTGGCGAACGCGCAGGCGTTCGACTTCAAGCCGAACCAGCGGTATCCGGACCCTGCGGTGCAGGTGCTGGACCCGTCGTTCGCAAAGTACCGGCTGTTCAGCAGCAGCGTGGAGCAGATCGCCACCGGCTTCCGCTGGGTGGAGGGGCCGGTGTGGTTCGGGGACGGGCGCTACCTGCTGTTCTCGGACATTCCCAACAACCGGATCATGCGCTGGGACGAGGCGACCGGGCAGACCGGCGTGTTCCGCAATCCGTCGAACTTCTCCAACGGCCTGGGCCGCGACCGGCAGGGTCGGCTGCTGGCCTGCGAGCACCTGACGCGGCGGGTGACCCGCACCGAGTACGACGGCAGCATCACCGTGCTGGCCGACCGGTTCGAGGGCAAGCGCCTCAATTCCCCCAACGACATCGTGGCGCGCAGCGACGGCTCGGTGTGGTTCACCGACCCGCCCTTCGGCATCGGCGGCCACTGGGAGGGCGAGAAGCAGGCGTCGGAACTGCCGCAGGCGGTCTACCGGATCGATCCGAGCGGCCGGCTCGATCGGGTGCTGGAATCGCGCTTTCCCAACGGACTGGCGTTCACTCCCGACGAGAAGCAGCTCTACCTGGTCGAGCGTACCGCCGAGGGCCGCCGCCAGATCGTGCGCTACGACGTCACCGCCCGCCAGGGCCTGGCCAATCCGACCGTCGTGGTCGAGGGCGGCACCGGCGCGCTCGACGGCTTCAAGGTCGACGAGGACGGCAACCTCTGGTGCGGCTGGGGCAGCACCGGGGCCGCGGACTCGATCGCCGCCGACCTCGACGGCGTGATGGTGTTCAACCCCTCCGGCAAGCCGATCGCGCACATCCGCCTGCCCGAGCGCTGCCCCAACCTGGTCTTCGGCGGCCCGAAGCGCAACCGCCTGTTCATGGCCAGCAGCCATTCGGTCTACAGCCTCTACGTGGAAACACGCGGTATCTGATTCCCCCAATGCGCCTTCGGCGCTTCCCCCTCAGGGGGCGATACCGGTGGACCGGCAGAGCCGGATCCACGGTATCCCCGAGACGAGAAGCGTCCGCTGGCCTGTCCTTCACCGTCAACACCCAGGAGACCTTTCAGATGCAACGCAGAACCTTCGTCCATTCGGCCACGGCCGCCGCGCTCGTCGCCGCCTTCCCGGCGGCCTTCAACCCGGCGTTCGCGCAGGACAACTGGCCGACCAAGCCGGTCACCTACCTGGTGCCCTTCCCCACCGGCGGCACCACCGACATCCTGGCACGGCTGATCGGCCAGAAGCTGGGCGCGGCGCTCAACACCACCTTCGTGGTCGACAACCGCGCGGGCGCCGGCGGCAGCATCGGCTCGGAGCTGGGCGCGCGCGCGCCGGCCGACGGCTACACCATCGTGGGCGGCACCGTCAGCTCGCATGCGATCAACGTCAGCATCTACCCCAAGCTGGGCTACGACCCGGTCAAGTCCTTCACCCCGATCGTGCTGATCGGCGCCAACCCGGTGGTGCTGGTGGTGGGCGAGAAGAGCCCGTTCAAGACCTTGAAGGACGTGATCGCCGCCGCCAAGGCCAAGCCCGGCACGGTGACCTCGGCCTCGGCCGGCAACGGCACCTCGCAGCACATGTCGCTGGAGCTGCTGGGCTTCCAGTCGGGAACGAAGTTCGTGCACGTGCCCTACAAAGGCAGCGGCCCCGCGATCCAGGACGTGATCGCCGGCCAGGTCGACATGATGTTCGACACCACCGTGGTGGCCGGCCCGCACATCCAGAGCGGCAAGCTGCGCGCGCTGGCGGTCAGCTCGGCCAAGCGGCTCGAGTCGATGCCCGATGTGCCGACCGTCGCCGAGACGGTGCCGGGCTTCGAGGTGCTGTCGTGGCAGGGCATCTTCGCGCCGGCCAACACGCCCAAGCCGATCGTCGACAAGCTCAACGCCGAGATCCTGAAGATCCTCGCCACCGGGGAAATGCAGGACCGCCTGAAGAGCCTGGGCATGCAGCCCAACCCGATGACGCCGGCCCAGTTCGGCGAGTTCCAGAAGAAGGAAGTCGACAAGTGGGCGCAGGTGGTCAAGGCTGCCGGCATCAAGCTCGAATGACGGATGCAGGCACCGCCCGCCGGGCGGTGTTTCTGCGTGAAAAGAGGCTGCAGCCGGCCCTCCACGCCGGCCACCAGCTATTAAACTTGTAGCATTCGCCAATGTCGGCTATATTGCCCACGCACCCGACACCCGCCTTTCGCCACAGGAGCTTTCGCGCATGAGTCCCAAGGAAAACGCCGCCGTTCACCAGTTGTTCGACCTGCTCGAATCGCGCTACGCGATGCGCGTGCTCTGGGCGCTGCGCGACGGCCACCACCAGACCTTCCGGCTGCTGCAGGACAGCGTCGGCGGCATCACGCCGAACACGCTCAACACCCGCCTGAAAGAGCTGCGCCAGGCCGGACTGGTCGACCACGGCGGCGACGGCTACGGCACCACCGATGCGGGCAAGGACCTGCTCAAGCGCCTGAGCGACCTGCACGCCTTCGCCGGCCGCTGGGTGCAGACGCTGCCGCCGAAGGCCGGCTGAGCCGCTGCGCCTACCCGGCCCCGCGGCGCCTGCCGACCGCACGGCCGCCGCAGACACTTCACCCTCTCGTGCTCGTGGCAGGCCCCTCGCGGGCCTGCGCCGTTTCCCCCCATAGCACCATCCAAGGAGATCACCATGGCTATGACGACCACCGCATCCGGACTGCAATACGAAGACACCACCCCCGGCAACGGCGAAGAAGCCAAGGCCGGCCAGAACGTCAGCGTGCACTACACCGGCTGGCTCTACAACGACGGCGTGCAGGGCGCCAAGTTCGACTCCAGCCGCGACCGCAACAGCCCGTTCGATTTCTCGCTCGGCGCCGGCATGGTCATCAAGGGCTGGGACGAAGGCGTGCAGGGCATGAAGATCGGCGGCCACCGCACCCTGGTGATCCCGGCCAACCTGGGCTACGGCGCCCGCGGCGCCGGCGGCGTGATCCCGCCCAACGCCACCCTGAAGTTCGACGTCGAGCTGATCAAGATCGGCCGCTGAGCCGGTAGTGCGGGGCTGCTGCAGGCATCACCCGCCCACCCTTGTCTCTCGTACTCCGCGCCCGCCGCGGACCGGGCCTTCGGGCCGGGTCCCGGCGGGCGTCGTCGTTTGGGGGCCCGCGTCGATTCGTGCAGCAGATGAACTTCGGATGAACCCCGAATGAACCCGCCATGAAGCCCGCGGTATGCGGCAAAACGCGCCGCACACTGGCCTCGTCCCGTGGGTTCGGGCGTCCGTGCAGGCCCTGTTCCGCACCGACTCCCGGGCACCGCGGACCCCGCAACTACAGGAACCGACGATGACCACTGCGACGACCCCCGCCACTTCCTCCAACGCGCGCCGCGGCTTCTTTCGCAGCGCCTGCTGCGGCACCCTCGCGGCCGCCAGCGCGGTCGCCCTGCCCGCTTTCGGAGCCGACGCGGTGCCCAAGAGCAGCATGACGCCCGACCAGGCCCTGGCGCGGCTGAAGGCCGGCAACGCCGACTTCCTGGCCGGCAAGCGCAAGCCCTCGCAGCTCGACAACGACCGCCGGCTGGAGATCGCCCGCTCGCAGGCGCCGTTCGCGGTGCTGGTCGGCTGCTCCGACAGCCGGGTGCCGCCCGAGCTGCTGTTCGGCGTCGGCCTGGGCGAGCTGTTCATCGTGCGCAACGCCGGCAACACGGTCGACACCACCGCCCTCGGCAGCGTCGAATACGGCGCGATGGTGCTCGGCGCCCCGCTGGTCGTGGTGCTGGGCCACGAGCGCTGCGGCGCGGTCGAGGCGGCGGTGTCGGTGGTCGAGAAGAACGCGGTCTACCCCGGCTCCATCGGCAAGATGATCGAAGGCATCATCCCCGCGGCCCTGATCGCCCGCAGCACCGGCAACCTCAACGGCGACGCGCTGCTGGACGCCGCGGTGC
The DNA here is from genome assembly GCF_001421705.1 of Xylophilus sp. Leaf220. Classification (GTDB taxonomy): domain Bacteria; phylum Pseudomonadota; class Gammaproteobacteria; order Burkholderiales; family Burkholderiaceae_C; genus Xylophilus. Next base: position 39,452 of record NZ_LMKO01000022.1, read on the forward strand.
GCGAGAACGTCAAGCGCACGGTGGAGCGGCTGCGCACCACCGAGACGATGTTCCAGGAGCCGCAGAAGAGCGGCAAGCTCAAGATCGTGGGCGCCCGCTACGACCTTGACACCGGCGAGGTCGAGTTCTTCGCCTGAGGATCCGGGAGAGTCTTCCGACCCGGGGCGCGCTGTTGCATGGCGGCCGGCCCGGCCGCCCGCCGCGCAGTCCTACCCGTTCAGCGCGCGGTCCAGCGACGCGTACTTCTCGGGGCCGACCGCCTCGCGTATCTTGGGCGCCAGCTGCACCAGGTCCTCGTAGCCCGAGGCGGCTTCCAGCGATAGGTTGAGGCGGAATCCGCGCAGCCCGAGTCCGGAGGTGAGCTGCGTCGCGATCGGGTAGGCCTCGCTGTAGCGCTGCTGCGGCGTGCGTGCGCTGGCCGCGCTGGCCGCATCGGCCGCGGCCGGTGGGACAGGGGTGACCGCACCCGCCGGGGCTGCGGATTCGACCAGCAGGCCGGCGGCCACCATCGCGTCGATGTCGGCCGCCGCCACGCCCATGCCGGCGGTGGCGGCCAGCACCTCGTCCCGGCTGCGCCGGCCGTCGAACAGGATGAAGGCCGACCGCTGCCGCGGCGTCAGCGGCACCGACCGGTCTTTCATCGCCTGGTGGCCCAGGGCCGTCTTGGCAAGAATCATGGGCGCAGCTTGCCATGCAGGGGTGCACCGATAAACGGTATTTACCCACAGGGAAAAACCTCATCCGCGCTGCGGTTTTCGGCTCGCCAGGCTGGCCAGCCACACCACCGCCACGCCCGCGGGCACGCCGAACACGCCTGCCGAGATCGGCTGGATGCCCCACCACGACGGCGCCGCGGCGGCCAGGCCCAGCAGGCCGCGCAACGGCGCCACATGCGCGAGCTGGTAGTACAGCGCCACGCCCAGCCCGGCCAGCATGCCCGCCACCGCGCCGTGCCGGGTGGCACCGCGCCAGAAGATGCCCAGCACCATCGCCGGCACGAAGGCCGACGCCGCCAGCGAGAACGACGCGGTGACCAGCGTCAGGATCTCGGCGGGCCGCGCCGCCGCCACCGCCGCGGCGATCAGCGCCACGCCCAGCAGCGCGAACTTGGTCAGGATCACCCGCTGCTCGGGCGTGCGGCGCGAGGGCCGTTCCTGCGACACCATGTCGCGCACCAGCGCGTTGCTGATCGTCAGCAGCAGGCCGTCGGCGGTGGAGAGCGCCGCGGCCAGCCCGCCGGCCGCGACCAGGCCCGACACCACGTAGGGCAGCCCGCCCAGCTCGGGCGTCGCCAGCATGATCATGTCGGCCCCCATCCGGATCTCGGCGAACTGCACCCGGCCGTCGCCGTTGACGTCCTCGATCGCCAGCAGCGACGCGTCGAGCCGGGTCCACTGCGCCACCCAGCCCGGCAGCGCATCGAACCGCGTGCCGACCAGGTTCTGCATCACCTCGAACTTCACCATCACCGCCAGGGCCGGCGCGCTCACGTACAGCAGCACGATGAAGAACAGCGACCACGCCACCGAGCGCCGGGCCGCACCCACGCTGGGCGTTGTGTAGAAGCGGGTCAGCAGGTGCGGCAGGCCGGCGGTGCCGACCATCAGGCAGAACATCAGCGCGAGGAAGTTGCGGCGCGCGTCGTCGAACGCGGCCCGCTCGGCCGGCGAGCCTTCGGGGTCGCCGGCGAAGGCCCGCGCATGGGGCGGCAGGCCGCCGAGCGGGCGGGCGCGCTCGGTGTCCTCGCGCAGCGCCCGGCTCCAGCGCTCGCGGGCGGTGGCCACGTCGCGCGGCAGGGCGGCCAGTGCGCGGCTGGCGGCCATCACCTCGGCCACCTCGGCGTTGCGGCTGCGCAGCTCTTCCAGCTGCCGCTGCAGGCGCGCCCGCTCGGCCGCCAGCGCGCCCTCTACGTCGCGCAACCGCTCGGCATGCAGTTGCGCCCGCTGCCGGTAGATGTCGGCCACCTGCCGCTCGGCGGGCGATGCGCGCAGCGCATCCTCCATCTGGCCGATCTTCGCGATCTGGGTGCCGTAGACCAGCGGCGCCAGCGGGTTGCCGAGCTGCTTGTACGCGAGCCACGACACCGGGATCAGGAAGGCCAGCAGCAGCACCAGGTACTGCGCCACCTGCGTCCAGGTGATGGCCCGCATGCCGCCCAGGAAGGAGCAGAGCAGCACGCCGCCCAGGCCCAGCATGATGCCGATCTCGAACTGCACGCCGGTGAGCCGCGAGGCGATCAGCCCCACGCCGTAGATCTGCGCCACCAGGTAGGTGAAGGAGCACAGCACCGCCGACACCGCCGCGATGCGCCGCGGCCACCGGCCGCCGTAGCGCACCTGGAAGAAGTCGGGCACGGTGTAGAGGTTCATCGCCCGCAGCGTCGGCGCGATCAGCATCGCCACCAGGCAGAAGCCGCCGGTCCAGCCCAGCAGGTAGGCCAGCCCGCCGGCCTGTCCTTCGCTGCCGGAGAAACCCTGCAGGTACAGCGCGCCCGCCAGGCTGAGGAACGATGCGGCGCTCATCCAGTCGGCCGCCGTCGCCATGCCGTTGTAGATCGGCGGAATGCGCCGGCCGGCGACGTAGTACTCGTCGGCATCGGTGGTGCGGCCCCAGACGCCGATCGCGGCGTAGACCATCACCGTGCCGAACAGGAAGATCGGCCCGATCCAGTGGCGCGACAGGCCGCTCTGCTCGGCCCAGCCCAGCGCCAGCAGGAACACGACGACGCCGACCGCATAGGCGCCGAAGACCAGGTGCAGCCGCCGGGCGTAGGCCCGGCTGTCGTCGGGTGGGAGGGCCACGGCGCGACCGCGTCAGCCGTGCGGCACGGAGGACGCGGCAGCCGAAGCGGGTCCACCATCCGCCGGGTCGCCCGCGGCGGAGGCCAGTGCGGCACGCGCCGCCTCGCGCCGGTCGCTGCGCCCGGTGCCCACCGCATAGGCCACCACCACCAGCAGGAACACGCCCAAGGCGCCCTGCCCGGCCATCCAGACGTTCAGCGGCCAGCCCTGCACCATGAATTCCAGCGACCGCGCGAAGTAGCACACCCCGAACGATGCCACGGCCCACACCAGCAGCAAGGCCGCCCGCAGCGGCCAGTCCCGCGGCACGGGTACCGCGAACGCGACCGGTGCGGCTTCGTGCCCTGCGTGCGGCAAGGATGGCGGCAGGGCGGGAAAACCAGGAAAAGCCATGCCGCGATCATCGCAGCAGGCGGATGTCGGCGCCTCGGTGTTTGCCAGCAAGGAGGACCACAGGCAGCGCGCGGAACGTGCAGTGCATGTCTCGGCCGGGAGGCCCTCACCCCAACCCTCTCCCAGAGGGAGAGGGAGCAATACCGCAGCCCGTCGCAGGCCATGCGTTCTCATCGGGGATACCGCGGAACCGGCTCTGCCGGGCCGTGGGTATCGCCCCCGGCGAGGGGGTGGCGGCCACACGAAGTGGGCAAGCCTGGGGGAGTGCTTGATCCTCCCCGGCGAGGGGGTAGGCGGCCACACGCAGTGGGCAAGCCTGGGGGCGTGCTCAGCCCGCCGCCAGGCGCTTCCAGGTCTCGATCACGCTGTCGGGGTTCAGAGAGATCGAGGCGATGCCCTCGTCGGCCAGCCACTGGGCGAAGTCCGGATGGTCGCTCGGGCCCTGGCCGCAGATGCCGACGTACTTGCCGGCGGCCTTGCAGGCGTCGATCGCCTTCGACAGCATCGCCTGCACCGCCGGGTCGCGCTCGTCGAAGTCGGCGGCCAGCAGTTCCAGGCCCGAGTCGCGGTCCAGGCCCAGGGTGAGCTGGGTCAGGTCGTTGGAGCCGATCGAGAAACCGTCGAAGTATTCGAGGAAGCGCTCGGCCAGGATCGCGTTGCTCGGCACCTCGCACATCATGATGACCTTGAGCGCGGAGCCGGCCGTGCCGTCGCCGCCCTCGCCGCGCTGCAGGCCGTGCTCGGCCAGCAGTTGCGTCACCTTGTCGGCCTGGCCCAGCGTGCGGACGAAGGGCACCATCACCTGCACGTTGGTCAGGCCCATGTCGTTGCGCACCCGGCGCATCGCCTCGCATTCCATGGCGAAGGCCTCGCGGAACTCGGTGCTCACGTAGCGCGCCGCGCCGCGGAAGCCCAGCATCGGGTTCTCTTCTTCCGGCTCGTAGCGGCTGCCGCCGATCAGCTTGCGGTATTCGTTGGACTTGAAGTCCGACAGGCGCACGATCACCGGCTTGGGCCAGAAGGCCGCGGCGATGGTCGCCACGCCCTCGGCCACCTTGTCGACGTAGAACGCCTTCGGGCTCGCATGGCCGCGGGCCACCGACTCGACCGCCTTCTTCAGGTCGGCATCGACGTTCGGGTAGTCGAGGATCGCCTTCGGGTGCACGCCGATGTTGTTGTTGATGATGAATTCCAGCCGGGCCAGGCCCACGCCGTCGTTCGGCAGCTGGCAGAAGTCGAAGGCCAGCTGCGGGTTGCCCACGTTCATCATGATCTTGGTCTTGATCGCGGGCATCTCGCCGCGCTCGACCTCGGTCACCTCGGTCTCGATCAGGCCGTCGTAGATCAGGCCGGTATCGCCTTCGGCGCAGCTCACGGTCACCAGCGTGCCGTCCTTGAGCAGTTCGGTCGCGTCGCCGCAGCCGACCACCGCCGGGATGCCCAGCTCGCGGGCGATGATCGCCGCGTGGCAGGTGCGGCCGCCGCGGTTGGTCACGATGGCGCTGGCGCGCTTCATCACCGGCTCCCAGTTCGGGTCGGTCATGTCGGTGACCAGCACGTCGCCGGCCTGGACCTTGTCCATCTCGCTGATGTTGTAGACCAGCCGGACCGGGCCGGTGCCGATCTTCTGGCCGATGGCGCGGCCTTCGGCCAGCACGGTGCCGGTGCCCTTCAACTTGTAGCGCTGCTCGGCCTTGCCCTGCTGCTGGCTCTTCACCGTCTCGGGGCGGGCCTGCAGGATGTAGAGCAGGCCGTCGGTGCCGTCCTTGCCCCATTCGATGTCCATCGGGCGTCCGTAGTGCTCCTCGATCACCAGCGCGTACTTCGCCAGCTGCTCGACGTCGGCGTCGGTGAGCGAGTAGCGGTTGCGCTGCTCGGTCGGCACGTCGACGGTCTTGACCAGCTTGCCGCTGGCGGCCTTTTCTTCTGTAGTGGCGAAGGTCATCTGGATCAGCTTGCTGCCCAGGTTGCGGCGGATCACCGCGCGCTTGCCGGCCTTGAGCATCGGCTTGTGCACGTAGAACTCGTCGGGGTTCACCGCGCCCTGCACCACCGTCTCGCCCAGGCCGTAGCTGCTGGTGATGAAGACGACCTGGTCGAAGCCCGACTCGGTGTCGATGGTGAACATCACGCCCGCCGCGCCCAGGTCGGAGCGCACCATGCGCTGCACGCCGGCCGACAGCGCCACCACGTCGTGGGCGAAGCCCTTGTGCACCCGGTAGCTGATCGCGCGGTCGTTGTAGAGCGAGGCGAAGACTTCCTTCATCTTGTGCAGCACGTCGTCGATGCCGACCACATTGAGGAAGGTCTCCTGCTGGCCGGCGAAGGACGCGTCGGGCAGATCCTCGGCGGTGGCAGACGAGCGCACCGCGAACGATGCGGCCGGGTTGCCCGCCGACAGCGCGGCGAAGGACTCGCCGATGGCCGCCTGCAGGTCGGCCGGAAAGGGCTGGGCCTCGACCCAGCCGCGGATTTCGGCGCCGGCGGCGGCCAACGCGCGCACGTCTTCGGTATCGAGCGCGGCCAGCTTGGCGCTGATCCGGTCGGCCAGGCCCTCGTGGGCCAGGAACTGGCGGAAGGCATGGGCCGTGGTGGCGAAGCCGGTGGGCACCCGCACGCCCTCGGGCAGCTGGGAGATCATCTCGCCGAGGGAGGCGTTCTTGCCGCCGACCGACTCGACGTCGGTCATCCTCAGGTTCTCGAACGGTACGACCAGGGCGGTCGCCTCAAAGCGTGCAGACATGGGAAAGCTCCAGAAGTTGAAACCGGGTCGCCGCCGCAGGTGGGCGGGCGTGCACGCATGTCCGGGCGCGGACTTTGGTCTTGTTCTGGTGGGTCGGAGAACATGCGTGAAAAATGGGCAGCCAAGCCGGGCATTCTAGGCCGCGGGGCCCCGGTCATGCTTTGTTGCAAGCCCCCCCGGGCAAACCCGGCCGGGCCCGCCGTTCGGATCGCCGGGCATGCCCGACGGGCGGCCAGCGCTTATTCTTGCGGCTGCGCCAGGCGCCGCCCGACCCTGTGCACCACCGCAGCCCCACCACCACCGCCCGCCATGCACACCCGCACCGTTTTCTTCATCTCCGACGGCACCGGCATCACCGCCGAGGCCTTCGGCATCGCCATCCTGTCGCAATTCGAGTTCAAGCCGCGGCACGTGCGGCTGCCCTTCATCGACACGGTCGACAAGGCCTTCCAGGCGGTGCGGCAGGTCAACCATGTGGCCGAGGTGGAGGGGCGCAAGCCGATCGTCTTCACCACCCTGGTCAACATGGAGGTCCTGCGGGTGGTGCAGGAAGGCTGCAAGGGCATGCTGCTCGACATGTTCGGCACCTTCGTGCAGCCGCTGGAGAAGGAACTGGGCATCAAGTCGCTGCACCGGGTGGGCCGGTTCAGCGACGTCAGCAAGAGCAAGGAATACAACGACCGGATAGAGGCGATCAACTTCAGCCTGGCGCACGACGACGGCCAGAGCAACCGCGACCTGCAGGGCGCCGACGTGATCCTGGTCGGGGTGAGCCGCAGCGGCAAGACGCCCACCTCGCTCTACCTGGCGATGCAGTACGGCCTGAAGGCCGCCAACTACCCGCTGATCCCCGAGGACTTCGAGCGCCAGCAGCTGCCGCCGGCCCTGGTGCCGCACAGGAAGAAGATCTTCGGCCTGTCGATCTCGCCCGAGCGGCTGTCGGAGATCCGCAACGAGCGCCGGCCCGACTCCAGGTACGCCGCGCTCGCCAACTGCCGCCACGAGATCGCCGAGGCCGAGGCAATGATGCGGCGCAGCGGCATCCGCTGGCTCAGCACCACCACCAAGTCGATCGAGGAGATCGCCACCACCATCCTGCAGGAGCTGCGGCCCGAGCGGCTGGTGTACTGATCCCACGACCATCCATTTCCCAGCAAGCAAGCCAGAAAGAAAGAGAGACAGCATGGCTCCCACCCTCCGTCCCACCTCCCGTACCGCCCTGTCGGGCATCTCCCGCCGCGCCGCGCTGCTGGCGTCGGCCCTCGTGCTGGCCGGCTGCGGCAGCCTGCCGGGCGGCACCACGCACGCGGCTGCGCCGGCCGCGGCATCGGCGCCGGTCCACGTCATGACCTCCGGCGGCTTCACCGCAGCCTACAACGACCTGCGCCCGGCCTACGAGAAGCAATCCGGCCGCACGGTGCAGACCGCCTACGGCGCCTCGATGGGCAATGCCACCGACGCGATCCCCACCCGCCTCGGCCGGGGCGAGCCGGCCGACGTGGTGATCCTGGCGCGCGACGCGCTCGATGCGCTGGTGAAGGCCGGCAAGGTCGTGCCCGGCAGCCAGGTCGACCTGGTGCGCTCCTCCATCGGCATGGCGGTGAAGAAGGGCGCGCCGCGGCCCGACATCGCCACGGTCGAGGCGCTCAAGCGCACGCTGCTCGCGGCCCCGTCGATCGCCTATTCGGCCAGCGCCAGCGGCACCTACTACGAGACCGAGATGCTCAAGACGCTGGGCATCGAATCGCAGGTGATGCCCAAGAGCCGCCGCATCCTGAGCGAGCGGGTCGGCACCGTGGTGGCCCGCGGCGATGCGGCACTCGGCCTGCAGCAGGTCAGCGAACTGCTGCCGATCGAGGGCATCGACTACCTGGGCCCGCTGCCGCCCGAGGTGCAACGGGTGACCGTGTTCTCGGCCGGCATCGCCACCGCATCGACGCAGCCTGAAGCGGCACGCGACCTGATCCGCTACCTGCAGTCGCCGGCCGCGGCGCCCACGATCCGCAAGACGGGGCTCGAGCCGATCCCGGCACCCTGAGGCGCGAAAGGCTTCCTCCTGCAGGCGGGGCCGCGCGGGGGCGGCCCGCCTAAAATCGCCGGCTGTCCTGTCACCGGCCCGCCGACCATGTCCTCGCCCGCAACCCCCTCCCCCGCCCCGCGCCCGGTGCGCACCCAGTACGAGGATTTCGTGCGCCACGTGCTGGCTCACGGCGTGCAGAAGGGCGACCGCACCGGCACCGGCACCACCAGCGTCTTCGGCTACCAGATGCGCTTCGACCTGTCCGAAGGCTTTCCGCTGGTGACCACCAAGAAGGTGCACTTGCGCTCCATCATCCAGGAACTGCTCTGGTTCCTGACCGGCAGCAGCAGCAACACCTGGCTGCAGGAGCGCGGCGTGACGATCTGGGACGAGTGGGCGCGCGAGGACGGCGACCTGGGCCCGGTCTACGGCGTGCAGTGGCGCAGCTGGCCGACGCCCGACGGCGGGCACATCGACCAGATCGCGCAGGTGATCGAGACGCTGAAGCAGAACCCCGACTCGCGCCGCATCATCGTCAGCGCCTGGAACGTGGCCGACCTGGACAAGATGGCGCTGATGCCCTGCCATGCGTTCTTCCAGTTCTACGTGGCGCCGCCGCAGGCGCCCGGCGCGCGCGGCAGGCTCAGCTGCCAGCTCTACCAGCGCAGCGCCGACATTTTCCTGGGCGTGCCCTTCAACATCGCCAGCTACGCGCTGCTGACCCACATGGTGGCGCAGCAGTGCGACCTGGACGTGGGCGACTTCGTCTGGACCGGCGGCGATTGCCACCTGTTTTCGGAACCTAAAAAAGTATCAATTCATTGAAAATCAACGGGTTAGCGTCTCATTCCGTTGACACTTTTCCAAAAAACACCAGCCCGCACGGTCGCTTTAGGTTCGCCAAAGCCCGCAAGGTGTCCTCACGTGGCAGCACCAAATGGGGTCAATTTTGCCCCGACTGTCGCAAAGAGTTACGAATGCTCCGCCAGCATGTAGCATGCGTACCAAACATGGGGTCGCATCTTGGCAGAAAACGAACATACGGCCCATCAGGCCGAAATCCTGGCGAGTGAACTTTTTTCAGAGTTTTTCTGGTCGCGGCTCGGGCCAACCAATCACGATTGGCCGTGCGAGGACACGGAGCGACACGGGGCCGCAACGCACCCGTGCGACGTCGTGTACTACTACGATGAGCCGTATGCCGCGCGTCAGACGTACGTGCACTGTGATCTCAAAAGCTACGCGAAAGGCACGATTACAGCCGCAGCTGTGAAAGCTGCCGTTGAAAGTCTCGGGAAGCAGGTGGCTTGTGCGGAGCGAAGCGACGAGTGGCGCAAATTGCACACCCACGACAACGTCACGTTTTCGGTCAGTGGTCTGTTATTCGTCTACAACCACGATGGGGAGTACGAGGCGGACTTTCAGAAGAATTTGGTGCACATCGCCCCCGAGAGTCTTCAACTACCACGTGGCAGCAAGCTCTTCGTACTAGGTCCGAGAGAGATCTTTTGGCTCGATAACATACGCGCTGACATCCAGCGAATGCGGGGCAAGGCGACCCCCGAGGTCCCTGCGCCCGAACACTGCTTCTTCTTTCACCCCCAATTGATGCGGCGTGCAAACTTGCAAGTAAAGAAGGCGAAGGCTGCGACGCTTGAGACGCTAACGTCCCCGATCATCATCCTTGAGCACCGCGACCCTCGTCGGCCAGTCAGCCGAGGGGTGCTGATTTTCTATTCAAGGCCGGGCGACACGGTCGACGAATTCATGTACCTCATCGACACAATGCGCAAGTATGACTTACTTGATGAGAACACTACTGTGACGGTCAAGACGCTTGGAGCATCGCCGATTTCGTCGCCTACGTTTCAGAAAGCGCAACTCCAGTACATCGAAGGACTCACCGGCAGCGGCGTATATACGGATCTTGGCGAGTACGTAAAAGCAATCCGTTATGAACCCATGAGGGAGACACGCACTGTGTACTCGAACATTGACCTGGGGACGTGGGGATGAGCGAATTTCTCGATCATTTGAGCGCGAACGACAACGACATCTACGATCTGCTGCTCTCAGGAAAGCAGAAGATTACTGAGAATGTGCTCAGGGAGCTCGCCCGAGATCGAGGCATTTTTTGCTCTTCACAGGACTCCCGCGAAGAACTGGCGGACTACCTGTCAATCCTGCCGCATGCCTTCCAGGATGTGGCGACCATCGTGCACAAGCGCGAACCAGGCGGTCGCAAGGAGAAGACGACTTCAGTACGGTTGAACGCTGTGATCTCCCAGGAGGACCTCAAAGCCGCTGTCGAAGAATACATTAGCGCGACGGGAAAGGCAGAGCGCGTAGTTCACCGTCCAACAACCGCGGATGGGCTCATCGTCAATGTGAAGTACGAGGAGTTCAACCATTCGCGTGCCCGACTACTGCAGCGCGAACGGCAGGAGGCCGAGATCGAGTTTTTTATTGTGGACGGACAAACGGTCGTCCGCATGCCCGCGACGGAAAAGGCCAAACGGATCGTTCAAGCGCTGAAAGACAACGTCGAACGCCGCCGCAGGGAAGTGATTGAGGAAGAAGTGATTGAACTCCGTGGCCTTACGTCGGTAGGCCTCCGGTCAAAGTTCTTCACGCGGCTTATCTCGACGTTGCAGGGATTCAAGCTGAGAAACGTGATGAGTTTGCGCGTTTCCTCTCACCTATCCGAAGACGGCGAGGATGACGAGTCACTTGACCTAGACGATGTGGATGAAAGCGAGGCCCGTGCTGAGATGTTTGCGGTGGTCCACAGCATGGCGCTATCGGGCCAGAATCTTGTCCAGTCGCAAGAGTACAAGGATCTAACCGCGCGCGGCTTTTACATTACCTCCATCTCGTGGCGATCGGAACAAGACGCCAATCCCCCTGACATTCTTCAGTTTGAAGCCGGCTTCCAAGACCGAAAACTTGGTACCGGGTTCAAGTACAACGTTCAGGGTGCCTTCCGCGCTTATAAAGGGAGCCACCGCAAAACCATCGTTCCGGTAGGACCCTCGGAAAAAGCACAACTGCTTGGGTTGCTCGAAACAACAGCTCGCGAGGTTTTGGCCGCATTGGTCGCGGAGACAGATGCGCTTTCTCCTGACGACATTACTGAACTGGGAGAGCAGCCTTGAAGCGATACCGATGGCTGCAGGCCGACTGGCCTATCTCGATGCGTGCTCTGGGCAGGCGCTTGAAGGCACGACCGTTTGGCCCTGAGGTATCTCACGGATTCGTGATTGATCGAGTGCGCGACGACTTTCTGGAAGGACGATACGTAGAACGCATCGAATTTACAGAGACCGTGACCGATCCTTTTGGCCTCGAACTGTCGTTTGACCGCGTTGAATTTCGGCAAAGTTCATTCCGGGCTAGTCCCTCAGGCGCTGGATTAGAGTTGCGAGATCCTCCACGTAGCGTTCAGGCGCTTTTGAATCGTCTTTCGGAGGCCTCTGACTTTGAGGTAGCAATCATCGCGCAGACGGTGGATGTGCTCCGATGGAGTGCGAAGTTCCAGGAGATGGCTAATCTGAGCCCCATTGTTGATTCTCTTCAGATCAGCGCTTTAGAGCTCGAGCCCGGCATCAAGGCGAAGATAGTGGTTAAAGGAGATCGAGACGTCCGTTCGGCTTGCAACTCCCTGACCGGGGCACGGAAATTCGAGGTCGAGAAGATCCAACTTCGACTTGCGGCTCCCAGCTCCGGAACAATCATTCTTGGAAGCTCCGCATCAGCATCAATTGGGGTCGATGATCCAGAAGAGCGGACGCTTCAAGCGCTTCGTGCATCGTTGCCGGACTAGATTGAGCAGCTACAGCTAGTGAGACTGTGCGCTGCAGCGCGATGGCCGGCCCAGCCGCCCCGTCTTGGGCTCCGTCGGCCCACCTGCAGGGCGGTGCGTAAGTCATTCGCGGGCCACAGAATCGAGCCTGCCGCTGGACAACAGGTGATGGTTGATCAGGTTGCATCGTTTTTCGCCGGAGGCGGCCCCGGCCATAATTTTCATACACGCCATACTTTCCATACTTCACCAAGATGGTTCGTCCGCGCGTCCGCTCTCCGTCTCGGTGCGCCTGTCACGAACCCCTAATGCGGCCGCAAACAATCTGGCCTTCGGACCGCAGGCTCATTCGTGTGCGCCAGTGATGACCAACGTCCAATGTCTCAGCCCGCGATTCGATAGGCCGCAGGCCTACGGCATCACGCACGGGATCGAAGTCGCCGTGCGGATCCCCAAAGAAACGATTTTTAGTCGGTCCGCCGATGCGTTTTTCGGCCTGGGATTGGACTCGGAAGCCGTCTTTTCTTTCAAGCGGGCGATGCCGGATTGCGGGTCATGAGGTGTCGGTGCGCAGAATCGAATCGGGTGCAGCGTGAACCTTCGCAGAAGAAACGCCTCGGCCCCGTCGCGGTGCGTGTGTGGGACGGCTAATCCGTTCCGACAAGCACGGCCAGTGCGAGGTGATTGAGCCTTGGCACGAGCCGCTGCCCTTGTACCTGCCTGATAACGGCTTGCACCAGGGCCACCGGCAAAGAGAATAGAAATCCGAAGATCACGCCTGCGACGATGAAAGAAACATCCGTGCCGGCGGAGATGGCACACAGCACCCCAATGCCGGTGCCAATGATCAGCCCCCATTTGATGCGCTTTTTATAAAAGCCCGGCGGAAGGTAGAGTCCGAGCGGCCGCAGGCGGTCGCAGTGAATCGACTTGTCGAAGTTGAATTTTCCGGTGGTGTTGTTCAGGGCGCCGAACACGGAACCTTCTTCGATGCCTTCGGCGGCACCGTACACCAGCGACATGTCGTGGCCAACTCTCGAGTCGACGGGAAATTCGCTCAGGTCATGGGCGGACTCCTTCCCGTCGGGCGAGCGCAGCCAAACCTTGTTGATTGACACGATCTCGGAGTGCAGACGTCCAGGACGAACAATCGCCGTACCTCCAATGTACTGCCGTTGGTCGCGATCTTGGTGGACGACGGCGACTGAAGTTTCGGAAGCATCGATGACGACACCGCGAGCAACATCAAGCCAGATGCGTCGCTTGCCGGGTAATGTGATCGTGGTGGGCATGAGCGGGTGTTGGGTGGAGTTAAAGGGCCGAGGTGCTAGCTTCGGAGCCTTTGGCAAGTCGCAGCGAAACTCATCCGTTGCTTCGGCTCCCGACTGGCTGGCTGAAGTTGATTGGGATCACAAAGCCAGAGAAGGCGAGCCGGCCTCAAGCGTCTATGGATTTGCTCAGCTAACCTGAGATGACGCACGTCGGCCGACCCCGGAGCGACTGAAGTTGGCCGGAAGTCGGCGGCGAAAGAAGCGGGCCAATCACCAGGAAGTCAGTCGCCTCCGCGGCTTGAACAACGAGGAAGGGTGGCTTGCCCGAACTCACACTCCAGCGGTTGCCCTCGGCGTCGCTCAGGTACACGCTCTCGATCGAACCCCGAGCTCGTTTCGGGCAGCCTTTCAGGATCGTGGCTTTGTCGGCAGCGTGTTCGAACGTCAGTGGACGTATAGCCCCGTGGGCGGGTAGCCAGCACGCGAACGCGAGCAAAGTTGCGAGGCATCTCAAGAGTTGGGCACGAGAGCGGAGGTTCACAGCACCTCCCTGGACAGGCGATCGGATTGCGCCAATTTGCTTGCGCATGCATTGCGCATCCATTCGACCGCAGAAGGCAGGGGCGTGCCCAGGCCCGTCAATGCTGCGGCCAACATCTCGCCATAAACCCGGCCCGCGCCATCAACCGCATAGTCGGCGCCGCCGATCAGAACAGCACAGTGCGTTGGATTGGCCAAGAAGGCTGAAACCGCAGCGGGTACGGGGCCGCGATCCTGAGCCTGCGCACCGTGCATGCAGGCGAGCGCGAGCGCGCAAAGTGAGAGCGATGGGTATTTCACAGGTTCCATTGGTTGCCCGCCCGCGAGGGCGAAGGATGCGGATCGACACCAACGAAGGATGTTGAGTATCGCGTACACGATAAAATTATCTCATGCTAGGGAATGATAAAAATCAATCGGTCGCGACAATTTGCGGATGCCCTCCGCCGTTGACCCGAAAGCCTTTGGCACGCGCTTTCGTCAAGCGATGCAACGCAAGGGGCACGGCGGTCTCGGTGCGACCCAGTTGGCAGAGGCTCTGGTGTCGGAGTTCCCTGAAGGGCTGTCCGTCCAGAGCGTGCACAAGTGGGTCAACGGCACAGCAGTGCCCCGCCCGGATCGATTGGCGATTTTGGCGCGTTGGCTAGACGTGTCCGAGCATTGGTTGCGTTTTGGGCCCGACCCGAAGGCCTCGAACCGGCAGACCGGCGGTTCGGATCGGCCTCTTAACGCCAAGGACCTCGCTCGTCGGCTGCAAGCGCTGTCAGAACCCCAGCGCGAAATTTTGGAGGCCCTGCTCCTGGAGTTTGAGAGGATTCCTCCAGAGTGACGCTGAACGTGTTCTTGGGTGCCGGGTAGCGTGATGCGCCTTGGCCTTGGGGCCCGAGTCTTCCAAAGCCGGCCTACGGGCACTCCGGTCAACGGACTGTTTTGCGCCGAGATCTTCGCTTCCGCTGCGTGCCAAGATTCGTGCACTTTGATGCTGGTCAGGACTGACGATTTCCGGCACGGGCGCGTTTTCGGGACACGAACGGCAGCTGCTGCGAACGACGATCGGTCAAGGACCAGAAATGGACCCCGATCGCGCGAACGAGGTGGTCTCGACCATCAGCTACCAGGCGCTGCTCGAGCAAGGCTCATTAGAGCGGCGGCGGGGTTGCTTTCGCCGGGATGATCTCGTAGTTCTGGTTCGGCATGTCGATCACCAGGTCGAACCGATCGCCGGGAGCGACCCCGGCCTTGTTCGCGGATAGTGCCAAGCTGAAGAATTGCTGGCTGTTCGCCTTGATGTTGATCGGAGGGAGGCTTTCGCCTTTGTGCGCGAAGGTGCCATAGATCTTCCCGAGAAGGAATTTCGGCAGGTAGACGACCTGACGCCGTAGCGGTTCCATCGACGCCGATTGCGTGACGCTGAAGCGGTAGGGACAAGTCAGGTCGACGGCCCCTTCCAAGGGAGCATTGCGGCCGACCTCGACTTCCCTTCGCCGGCGGGCATCGATCAGGCCTTGTGCAGGGATCGGCCGACCACGGATCGCATAGATCGAGTGCTCGAGCTTCTGAATCGCAGGTGAACTGCTGAGCGCCACCGAAACCGCCATGTTCGAGACGCCACCTAGTACCACCAAGCGGGCTGCAATTTCATTGCGCGTGGCCGCGCCGCCGTGTTCCTCGATGATGCTGACGATCGTGGCCTCTGTCGGCGAAAGAGCGTCGCGCGCGACGGTGGCTTTCGGTGTGTACTTGTTGTGCGCGTTGGCCGTGAGCCAATTCCAGCCTCCGATGAGGGCAGTCATCACGTGCAGCGGCGGCATGGCCAGCCCACGTCCGGCGCCGTCACGATAGAACCAGGCATCGTCGGTGACCAGTGCCGAGATCACGGCGTCGATCTCGACGCTACCCACGGCGACGCTCATGAGCTTGCGCATGCGCGCCGCGGCGGCACTGATGTCGCTGTCGATGAGGGTGAACCATCCAGACTCGGCGTCCAGGATGCGAAACCCAGGTGCGCGCTCGAACAGCGAGCGCAGCGTGTCCTCGTTCTGCGCCACGCCCTCTTTGATCGCCAGAATCCCCGCAATGCGGATGAAATTGGTGCAACCCACGAACGTGCAATCCCGGCGCGCTTCCGACAGGGCCACTCTCATCCAGGTCGACGGCTCGACAGCGAGGTCCAGCATCGCGATGCTTCTGATGCCATCACTCGTGCTCGTGCGCGTGGCGACAACCTGGATCGGCGGTGCGACGCCAAGCTCCTTGGCGAAGTCGATCGCTGCAATGATCCCGGCGCCCTCCCCGAGGAAGCGCTGCAGCTGCTCGTTGGCCGCTGTGGCGGACAGGGGCATGACGCGCGAGGCCGACGCGAAGAGGCGGTCCAGCGCCGGCAGCGCGAGCGGCCGCGCACGCAGCGAGGCCAAGAGGCCTTCACAGATCTGCCGCACGCGCTCACGGGTGAGGTCATGCACGTCGGCCACCGCCTGCAAAGTCGCTCCCTCCAAGCCAGCAAAGCGGCCGAGAAAGAGTTCTCGGCGGCGCTGCAGGCCTGCGTGATCTGGGCGCAGGCCGGCGTCGACCAGCGCGTGGCGCAGAAGGTCTTCGAGTTCCTCGGCCCAAGTCGCCTTGTGGGCAGCGATCAGGCGCACGCAGAGTTCGTGGGCGAATCCTGAAAGGGACGGCTTTGCGATCTGCTGCGTGAGCCACGGCGCGAGCGCGGAACCCGCGACGCCCGGAAACCTCAGGTCGTCGATGTCCAGGCCTTTGACCCAGGCTGCGTTGAGGCAATCTTCGACGGCGGCGCGGAAGGTGTCGTCCACGCAGACATTCGGCGAGACCTGGGGCGCCAGCGCCACCATCCTGGCGCCTACAGGCTGGCCAACCCAGTAGGTCGCCTCGATGCGTGCGAGGAGGCCGAGCAGCTCGGCCACCGGCATTTTGAGGGCGTCCTTCACCTGGCGAAGCGTCATCGAGGGGAATGCCTGCGTGAACCCCGCGCTTCGCGTGAGCGCCAGCAACCTGGCCCGCTCCGTGCCGCTGGTTGCCAAGTGCCATTCATCGGTCAGGCGCACACCGATGGGCGAATTCCAGATCACATCGAAGCTGGCGCGCCGGCGTGCAACGATCATCTCGCGCATCTCGGCGGCAAACCGCGCACTAGGAAGGCCCTGGCGCTGCCAGTTAAAAAGCTCGTGCGCCTCGACGTCGCCGTGCACCGAAGGCAAGGCGCTCTTGACGAAGGGCCTCATGAAACTCGGCACTACCCTGGCATGGCGGACGATGGCGCCGGCTGAAGTTGGCGCAGGCTGGCCGGAGCCTGCGACTTCGGGCTGGAGGGCGGCGTCGAGCTGTTTCAATGCATGCCCTTATTCGAGGTCGTCCTCTTCGGCGTGATCGTAGGTCTCGGTGGCCTGCGCGCTCTCGCGCATGCGGGGAGACAGCCGCGGCAGTTTACCGATTCGACAGCGCGCCCTCCAGGCTGCAATGCATCAGCCAGGGCGGTGCAGGCGCCGTTGCCATCGGGGGGGACGCTTCGCCCAGCGCCGGCGAGGCACCACCGTGGCGACTCGCCCATGCGCGAATAGGCCCCTTTTTGAGAACTTGCTGCCGTGACGACAGCCGCTCAAAATTGCATGGCTCGAAACGAAGAACGCCCGATCCATGAACCAACCGACCTCGACAGCGTGGAGCGACTCCTCTCAACTTCGCGCCCTGCTTGCAAGGTTTCAGTACATGTTTCCATTGACGGGTGTGGAACGGAAGCGGGCGTACATTTTCTTTCGCGGATGGATGCCAACATTCGCGCTGCTGTGCCAACACATCGATGAGGCCCTCGGGAGCGAAAAACGCACTTTCCGGTGGACGCGCGTTCGAGAAAAGTTCGGTGCACCGACCTTCGCATACGAAATGCAAGGACGGGCACGGCACGTGATTCACGCGCATCGCCCAACTGACGTCAGGCGAATCATTTGTGAGCCAAGCGAATCATTTGACCCTACAGCAGTTGCGATCCAAGAAGCTGTGCTGGAAGCTGAGGTGAGGTTGCGAGAGACATGCATCGTCTGTGGGACGAGTTCAACCATCACCAATGATGTCGGGCCATGGGTATCACTTTGCGTCGCTCATCGGAAGTGGACATTCGTGAAAAGCTTGGAAAACGAGGCTGCGTCGGTATGGGGAGCTGCCCAGCTTCGCGAAGCATGAACGGACGACCGACAATGATTACCATCGGCGCCTCGTTTCCCAACGGACGTGTCCAAATGCCTTACCCGCTTGAAGCAAGCCAAGTAGCCGGCGCGTTTGGAAGTGATGCTGACATCTGCTAGGTCCCCCACGCTAAGTTGTAGTCCATACGACAAACCCACGCTTGGATCGGGGCGCGCGTCAGACGACCGAGATTCGCCGAAGCGGTCGTTCTACACCGGGCGGCGGTCGGCAGCCTCAGACTGACTGCAGTCGGTCGACCTGGCCCGATCAATGTCGGCGCTTGCACAAAGCAGCATCACGCTGGCCCCTCGCGCGCGCAAAACTTCGGCCTGGTTCGCCAGCGGCACTACATCGATGCCCAGTTGCTCCATCAACGTCGCATTGCCGATGGCAAGGGTCTTGACGCTCACGACGCCCTTGATTCCGATTCCCGACGCGGAGTCAAATTGCTCGGCCTTGTCCAACTTCAGCTCGCGATCCCTTCTGGGCGAACCAGTGAGATGGCCAAACGCGCGAGCGATCGACCGCCTGGCGTTCGGCAGCCTGCTGTTCGGTGTCAGTTGGGGCCTTGCGGGCTTCTGTCCTGGACCGGGTCTGGTGGCGCTCGGAATGGGGGAAAGCGAGGCGCTTGTCTTCACCGCCGCGATGCTCACCGGAATGATCGTCTTCGAAGGCATTGAGCGTCGCAAGTCGCTGCGTGCAGAACCCGCGATCTAACACAGGCTCAGGGATTCGGCTTCTGCGCCATCGGCGATTCGATCGGATTGCCATAGAGCGGTCGCGCGCCGAATTGTGTGCTGATGGCGTAGGCCACGCCGCAGGCTAGCATCACGGGAACGGTGAGCTGGAATTGATTTGTCATCTCCAGCACCATCACGATCGCCATCAGCGGTGCATGGGTGACTGCGGCCAGCACCGCCGCCATGCCGACCACCGCGAGCAGACGCGGATCGCCCACCCACACCGCCGGCAACCAGAGCGCCGCCACTTGGGCCAAGACACTTCCAGCGGTCGCCCCGACGAAGAGCGATGGCGTGAACACACCGCCGATCGCGCCGCTGCCCGAACTCAGCGTCGTCGCCACCACTTTTGCGAGCAGCACCCACGCGAGCCATTGCCAGGCGTGGTCACCGTGAAGCACCTGCGACACCACGCTGTAGCCATTGCCCCAGACCTGCGGCACCCAGGCCGACAACAGGCCCACGAGCAAGCCCCCGAGTCCCAGGCGCAGGACTGGCGTACGGATGCGCGCGAACCAGCTTCGCCCTGATTCCAGCAGCGCCAGCAACCCCCAGCCCAACCCCCCGAACAGCACGCCGGCGAGTAAGGCGATACCGAGGCTCGTCGGTGCCATGACGACAGGCGGAACGTCGTAGAGCGGTTTGGGTTCGACCAGCCAGTAGATCAGTGAACTGGCCGTGGCCGACGCGATCAGCACCGGAGCGACCGTGTGGCGCGCGAGGAAACCGAGCGCCAGTTCCAGAACGAAGACGACGCCCGCAATGGGTGCGTGATAGGCCGAGCCGATGCCTGCGGCGATGCCGCACACCAGCAGCGTGTTGCGTTGTTCCGGCGCCGTCGCGACGAGTCGTGCCAGCCGCGCACTGACCCAGGCAGCCAGTTGGACCATCGGCCCTTCGCGTCCGATGGAAGCGCCCGTGCCGACGGATAAGAGCGCGGACACGGTGCGTGTCAACGTCGTTCGATCGTTCAGGTCGACTCTTCCTGCGCGCGCGGCATCGATGTAGTCGAGGTTCGCCGCGCCGCCCGGGCCCCGCCTGGCCCAGGCCGTTCCGCCTTGCAGGACCAGCCCTGCGAGCAAGCCGCCCAAGGTGCAGACCAGCGCGCGGTGCCAGGGCGACAACGACAACGCGGCTTCGACCAGTCCGCCGCGCTGACCGGTCGCGAGTTCCTCGACCCATTGCGTCAACCACCGGAAGCCCAAGACGGCAGCCGCAGCGAGCGCGCCCGTCACGGCCGCCCACCACCAGACGCGCAACGTTTCGGCAGCCGGTCCCATGGCCCACAGGCGCGCACGACCGCGTCTGGGAGACGCTACTTCTTCGGGAAATTCGTTGGCAGCCACGGGGATTCCATTTCAAGACGCTCGCAGTGCGCCACGAAGCGTTGCAGGTTGCCCGAAAGGCGCTTTTTCTGATGGTGCACCAGATAGAAGCGGCGAGTCAGACGAGGCAACGTGGTTCGCAGAACGACCAGTCTGCCGAGTGTCACCAGGTCCTGCACCGCGCACAGCGACAGGCAAGCCAGCCCGAGGCCTTCGGCCGTCGCCTGCTTGATCGCCTCGGTGCTGCCCGGCTGCATGTCGCCGTCCAGGTGGTGGAGGTGCGGCAGCAACACGTGCTCCACGGCCTCGCGCGTGCCGGAACCCGGCTCACGGAGCAACCAGCGTGCCTGCCGCAAGGCCTTCAACGGAACGCGTGCCTGCACGCCCTCCTGCACCAGCGCATGCGTCGGTGCAGCCACGATGACCAACTCGTCCTGAAGCCATGGCGTCACTCGAAGCTCGGCCTCGTGGCAGGGCCCTTCGATCAGACCAATGTCGACCTCCAGGCGGGTCACGGCCGCAGCGATGTCGCGCGTGTTGCCGATGACGACATCCACTGCGGCACCGGGCCACGTCCTGCTGTAGCCGGCGATCAGCGCCGGCAGCACGTAATTGCCGATCGTCGTGCTGGCACCGACGCGAAGTCGCGTGACCAGCGGCGCGGTGTCAGCGCCCGCGCTTCCGAGACCGAACCGGCTTTCGATCTCCTGTGCGCCGTCGAGCAATGACCTGGCTTGCGGCAGCAGCGCACGGCCGTTGTCGTTCAGCAGCAAGCGCTTGCCGATGCGGTCGAACAGTTGGGCGCCGAGCAGGCTCTCCAGTTCGTTCAGTGCGCCACTGGTTGCCGACTGGGACAGTGCGACGCGCTCACCGGCGGCCGTGGTGCTGCCGGTGTCCGCCACGGCCGTGAAGATCAGGAGTTGACGCAATGTCAGGCGCATCCAAACGCTTTCGTTACCTGTTCGATGGCTAGGTTATAGCGGAAGTATCCGTTTGTCGGATAGATCGTGCCGGTTCAAAGTTCGTTCATGCCTTCCGAAAACGACGTGATGGAGAAAACGATGCACACCGCCACTTCCGCAGCCCACCTGACGCACACCCCCGCAGCGATGCACCGTGTACGCCTGTTGGTTCCTGGTCTCGCACTCACGGGCGCTCTGGCTTTCGTGTCGATCCAACTGGGCAAGATCGGCTGGCTGCAGTCCAACGGCATCAGCGCGCTGACCCTGGCCATCGTGCTGGGCATGGTGGTCGGCAATACCGTCTACCCCCGCATAGGCGCCGCGGCCGGCGGCGGCGTGACCTTTTCCAAGGCCAACCTGCTGCGCCTGGGCATCATCCTGTACGGCCTGCGCCTGACCTTCCAGGACATCGGTAACGTGGGCTGGACCGGCGTCGCGATCGACGCCACGGTGCTGTGCAGCACCTTCGGGCTCGCCTGCTTCCTCGGCACCCGAGTCTTCGGGCTCGACCGCAAGACGGCCATGCTGATCGGCGCCGGCAGTTCGATCTGCGGCGCGGCAGCTGTGATGGCGGCCGAACCCGTCGTGCGCGGTCGCGCCGAGCAGGTGATGGTCGCGGTGGCCACGGTGGTGGTGTTCGGCACGCTGGCGATCTTCCTGTATCCGGTGCTGTATCACCTGGTCGCTCAATACCGGCTGTTCGACCTGTCGCCGACCGCTTACGGCGTGTTCGCCGGCTCGACCATCCACGAAGTGGCACAGGTGGTCGCTGCCGGTCGTGCCGTCAGCGAGCAGGCTGCGAACACCGCCGTCATCGCCAAGATGGTCCGCGTGATGATGCTGGCGCCGTTCCTCATCATCCTGTCGGCTTACCTCTCCCGCTCCAGCGCCAAGGATGCCGATGCTGTCGACGGCGGCGACGAAAGCAAAGCCTCGCCACGCGGCGGCATCGTGATTCCCTGGTTCGCCCTCGGTTTCGTGGCGGTCGCCGGGCTCAACTCGCTCGCGTTGCTGCCCCATGCGGTGGTGACGCAGGTGATCGACATCGACACCGTGCTGCTGGCGATGGCCATGGCCGGCCTCGGGCTGACGACGCACGTCTCGGCCATCCGCAAGGCCGGCATCAAGCCGCTGGCGCTGGCGGCCGTGCTCTTCGTCTGGCTGGTGTGCGGCGGCTTCGCCATCAACGCGGGAATCACTGCACTCCTCAAATGACAGGGCGGACCTGGAATAAATCGCCCCCGCCATTCGTCCATCCATCCAGACAACCGAAAGAATCTCATGAAACTCCGTCCTCTTGCACTCTCGCTGTGCCTCGCCCTCTCGACACTCGCCTCGATCCCTTCGACGGTCACGGCACAGCCGGCGCCTGTCGCAGCGTCCGCAAGTGCGACGCAGCGCTGGACCTTCGACGGTGCCATCCACAACAATTCGCTGGCGCTCAGCCCGGACGAGGGCACGGCCGTGGTGTCGTACAGCGAACGCCCGGACGTCGTCGTCTACGACCTGAAGACCGGCAAGGTGCGCAAGGTGCTGGATGGCTTCGTGACGCCACGCAACATCGTGTTCGCGCCGTCTGGCGAGTTCTTCTATGTTTCGGACAGCAGCCTGGGCACCGTGGCGAAGATCGCCACGTCCAGCCTGAAGACGGTCAGCAGCCTGCCGGCAGGCCCCGGTGCCTTCGGCACCGTGCTGAGCAAGGACGGCGCCACGATGTACGTGAACAACCAGGCCGCCAGCACCGTCACGCGTTTCGATCTCGCAAGCGGCGAACCGCGCGCCGTCATCACCGGCTTCGCGCAGCCGCGCCAGGGCGTGCGCCTGAGTCCCGACGGATCGGCGCTGTACGTCACCAACTTCATGGGCGACAAGATCACCATCGTGAACACGGCGACCAACAGGATCGACGGCGAGATCACCGGGTTCAACAAGCTGCGCGCGATCTCAGTCACCGCCGACGGCAAGACGCTCTTCGCTGCAAACAGCGGCAGCAACACCATCGCGGTCGTCGATCTGGACAAGCGCGCCATCGAGTCGACGATTCCCGTCGGAAAGGACCCGTATGGTGCGGCGCTGTCGCCCGACGGCAGGCGCGTCTACGCCGGCAACCTGGGCGACAACTCCCTGTCCGTCATCGATGTAGCGAGCAAGAGCGTGGTCGCCACCATCACCGGATTCAAGGAGCCGCGGCAAGCCATCGTCTTCACGCGCGACGGCAAGACGGCCTATGTTCTGAACGAAGACTTGGGAATCGCCAAAGTGGACTTGGCGAGCAACCGTGTGGAGGCGACGCTGGCTGCGCCTGCGGCAAAGATGCAGAAGGCCGCGCCGTGAAGAAGCGCTCGTGGACTACCTGAGATCGCCTGCAGCACAAGCAATCTTCGAGAAGTGGTGTTGGAAGACACCCTGAATAGCCACTGTATTTATCTAACAAACGAGACAAACCATGAGATCAGGTCGCGAAGCCACACCCACCGCGCAGCACGACGCCAAGCGCCCTCCATCCCGTCGGCGCTTCGTCCAGGGCGCCGGTCTTCTCGCGCTGGGTGCGTCGCCGCTCGCCGCGCTGGCGGCTGGTCGCGATACTGGCGAAGGCGTGACCTTTGCCGACGGACCGCGCCCCATGGTGACGTACCCGCAAAAACGGCCGCTGATTCGCGTTCACACCCGGCCGCCGCATCTGGAAACGCCGTTCTCAGTCTTCAACGAAGGGCCGATCACCGCCAACGACGCTTTCTTCGTGCGTTACCACCTGGCCAACATCCCGCTGGCGGTCGACCCTGCTACCTACCGGCTCACCGTCAAGGGAAAGGTCAACACGCCGCTGAACCTGTCGCTGGCCGATCTGA
Organism: Xylophilus sp. Leaf220; assembly: GCF_001421705.1. Taxonomy (GTDB): domain Bacteria; phylum Pseudomonadota; class Gammaproteobacteria; order Burkholderiales; family Burkholderiaceae_C; genus Xylophilus. The sequence goes on from NZ_LMKO01000022.1 coordinate 63,095, forward strand.
AGGCATTGGCAGAGCCTGTGGAAGTGGTGGCGGTCAATCAGTGTTCCGGCAACAGCCGCGGGTACTCGTCGCCGCGCGTCTTCGGCGCCCAGCTCGCCAATGGCGCGATGGGCAATGCCCGCTGGGTCGGCGTGCCGCTGCGCAAGGTTCTCGAGAAGGCGGGTGTGGCTGCGGGTGCCCGGCAGGTGACCTTCAACGGCCTCGACACGCCGGTGCTGCCCGCGACCTCGGACTTTCGCAAGGCGCTGGACATCGAACACGCGCTGCAGGACGAACCGATGCTCGCTTGGGGCATGAACGGCAAGGACCTTCCGTTCCTCAACGGCTACCCGGTCAAGCTCATCGTACCGGGCTACTTCGGCACCTACTGGGTCAAGCACCTCTCGGAAATCGAGGTCATCGACCATGTGTTCGACGGCCATGACGCGCTGTTCATGACGACCGCCTACCGCGTGCCCGACAACGACTGCCAGTGCGTGGCACCGGGTTCCGCAGCGGCGAAGACGCGGCCGATCTCGACGCTGCCCGTGCGCAGCTTCATCACCAGCGTCCAGGCCGGTGGCATCCTGCCTTCCGCTCGCTCGATCGAACTCAAGGGCATCGCCTTCGATGGCGGTGCCGGCATCAAGACGGTGGAAGTCTCCATCGACGGCGGCCAGAGCTGGAAGGCGGCGACGCTCGGCAAGGATCTGGGGCGCTTCTCGTTTCGGGAATGGCGGGCACCGGTGAGCTTCGCGAAGAAGGGCCGAGCCGTGCTCATGGTCCGCGCGACCAATCAGAAGGGCGAAGGCCAGCCTGCCACGGTGGACTGGAATCCGGCAGGTTACCGCCGCCATGTGGTCGAGTCCACGCCGGTCACCATCGCCTGAGGACACGCCATGAAAACCACCACTTTTTTGGCCCGCGCCGTTCTTGGCTGCTGCGTGTTGATCGCGTTCAACGCGTTGGCCGCGCCGCCCGACATCAAGCTGCAGCCCGACACGTCGAAGCTGCGCCCGTCGAAGCTGCCGGGCTACGCCATCGCGATGCAGAAATGCGCGATCTGCCATTCGGCGGACTACGTCAACTACCAGCCACCCGGCATGACGCAGACGCAGTGGACCGCCGAGATGGCCAAGATGCAGCACACCTACGGTGCGCCGATCAGTGATGACGAAGTCAAGCAGTTGGGTGCCTATTTGGCGGTCGCCTACGGGTCTGCGAAGGCCACAGACGCCAGTGTGATCGCCGCATCCACACCAGCGTCTGCGCCGCCCGCTCCGCCAACGTCACCGGGTGCTGCGGCCGCGCCACCAGCTGGTGGCGGGAGTGTCAACGTCCAAGCGCTTCTTGCGAGCAACGCGTGTCTGAGTTGCCATGGCCTGACCCAGAAGATCGTCGGTCCGGGCTATCACGACATCGCCGAAAAGTACAAGGCCGATCAGCAGGCGCAGTCGAAGCTGGAGGCCAGCATCCGTGGCGGCAGCGTCGGCAAGTGGGGCAGCGTGCCGATGCCGCCTTTCGCCGCACTGAAACCCGAAGAGGTGAAAGCGCTGGCTGCGTTCGTCTTGAAGCAGTAAGCACGCCCCCGATCGCCGGAGCGATGACTCCGGCAACGACTAAAAACCCCCCACGAGATTAAAAAAATGACCCCCACGAATCGCCGCTTTTTCATCTTGCAAGTTGCCGGCGCGGCAACTGCGCTGTCCGTCTCCGCCGCCCACGCACAGTCCGGTGGCCCGAAGCTGGCCGAGACCGATCCTCAGGCCGTGGCGCTCGGCTACAAGGAAGACACCACCAAGGTCGACGCCAAGAAATTCCCCAATCACGCGGCCAGCCAGAACTGCGCGAACTGTCAGCTGTTTCAAGGCAAGCCCAAGGAAGCGACGGGCGGCTGCCCGCTGTTCGCCGGCAAGCAGGTCGCTGCTGCGGGCTGGTGCAGCGCATGGAACAAGAAAGCGGCATGAGCAGCGGCTTCGTTCGTGCGGGGTTCCTCGGGTTGCTGGTCGCAGGGAGCACGTTGACGCAGGCGGCCGACATGCACGCGCACAGTATGAAAGCCGAGGGCGTCGTGCCTCCCAGCTTCATGGCCAGCACGGCCAAGCCCTTCGATGCGCTGATGGGCGATGCCATGGCCGTAATGGACCACGACATGCGCACCGCACCCATGAACGGCCAGCCCGCGCACGACTTCATGACCATGATGATTCCCCATCACCAGGGCGCCATCGACATGGCCAAGTCGATCCTGCTCAACACGCAAGACCCGGAAGTGCGCAACCTCGCGCAGGGAATCATCACCGAGCAGTCCAACGAGATCCGGCTGATGCAGGCCTGGCTCGCACGCCACGCATCACCCGCCAAGTAGTCGCTCCAGACACGTCGAAGAAGGACCTTTCATGAATTCACTCAAACCCCTTGTCCTTGCCACGGCGCTGGCCGTTGCATCTTTCGGTGCATCGGCCGCTTCCAATCCCGGCGACCGCGTCTACACCGCAGACCAGAACACCAACACGGTGTCGGTGATCGACCCGAACACCAACACATTGCTCGGCCAGATCAAGCTGGGGAACCAGCGCCCCGACGTGCTGTCGCCGATCTACAAGGGCGAGATCAACGTTCACGGCCTCGGTTTCTCGCCCGACCACCGCGCGCTGGTCGCCATTGCCAACGGCTCGAACTCGGTGACCTTCATCGACACGGCGACCAACAAGGTCAAGGGCGTGACTTACGTCGGCCGCTCGCCGCACGAGGCCTTCTTCACGCGCGACGGCAAGGAGGTCTGGGCCGTGGTGCGCGGAGAAAACTACGTCTCGGTGATCGACGCGAAGACCTTCAAGGAGAAACGCCGGATCGAGACCGCGCCGGGTCCCGGCATGGTGCTGTTCACGCCGGACGGTGGGCGCGCCTTCGTGGTGTCGAGCTTCACGCCCGAAGTGGCCGTGGTCGACACGCGCTCGTACAAGATCGTGAAGCGCATTCCGGTCGTGAGTCCGTTCTCGCCGTTCCTGCAGTTCACGCCGGACGGCAAGGAAGTCTGGATGGGCCACAAGGACGTCGGCAAGGTCACTCGCATCGACGTGAAGTCGATGGCGGTGACGAGCGTGATCGACACCGGCTTCATCACCAACCATCTCGGCTTCGCCAAAACCGCGCGCGGCACGCTGGCTTACGTCGCCGTGGGTGGCGAGAACGTCGTGAAGGTCTACTCGACCGATGGCGAGGCGAAGCTGCTCAACACCATCGCGACTGGCGCGCTGCCGCATGGCGTCTGGCCATCGGACGACGGCACGCGCATGTACGTCGGACTGGAGAACGGCGATGCGGTCCAGGTGATCGATACCGCCAGCGACAAAGTCATCGCGGCAGTGCCGATTGGACAGGCTCCGCAGGCGCTGGTCTACGTTTCGAACGCCGTGCCGTCGGGTGCCGGCACGGACAACCTGAAGCCGCTGGCGAACGCGGCGCCGGTCAACATTCCGCTCATGCCCGATTCCGGCGACGCCAAGGGCTTCGTGGTGGCACGCAATTTCGGCGTGGTCGATGCGCTGGAACTGTTCCTCTACAAACTCAAGCCGGAAACGGTCTACAGCATCTACGTGGGCGATCAGAAAGTGCCCGTCGCCAGCTTCAAGACCAATCCGATGGGAATGGCCGACGGCACGGCGATCGGCGAAATCCGCGAGGTCACTCGTCTGCAGTCGGAAGCCAATCCGAAGACCGCATCGATCGTGGTCATCGAAGGCGATGGGCCGATGGATGCAGCCAAGGTGGTTCTGCGCAGCCCGATGTGATCCAAGGCCCGCGCATCTTTCGTTACGTCGTGCGGCAAGACCGCGGCGGGTCGCCGAATCCTTTTCACGGCTGGTGCTCGCTCGCTGTGTGCAAGCCGCAGATTCGTCGCTCGGCACGTGTCGGCGACTGGATCGTCGGCCTGCGCAGCCGCCACAACGACCAGCTCGTCTACGCGATGCGCGTCGATGAGGTCATGGCGCTGGGCGACTACTGGGCGGACCCGCGCTTTGTCGCCAAGCGACCTGGCGGCGATGGCCCCCCGGACAACTTCTATCGGGCGATGGCGAACGGCTCGATAAAGCAGGTGGCCAACACGTTGCACGACGACAGCGAGGCCGCGCGAGACATTGCGGGCCTCAACGCCCTGGTGTCGTGGCATTTCTGGTACTTCGGCGACCAGAGCCCACCGCTGTCGACCGATCTGGTGCACCTGACGCATTCGGGCCAGGGACACTCGCTGCACCGGCGGCGTCGAGCGGATGACGTCGCCGTGCTGCAGCACTGGCTGGACCACTGGCCGATGGGCCGCAACGGAAATCCCGTCGATGCCTGGCCCATCGGGCGCCAAGACTACTTGTGCACTTCGAGCTGGCTGTAGACCGCCTCCGCGACCCGCAGCATTTCGGACTTGCTGTCGCCTGAAGAGATGGCGTAGCCGAATTCCTTGTCGACCCAGTAGAAGACATTCACCGGGCCATCCTGGCCGAACTTGAAGGCCGTCTCGCGTCCGGCGTCCTCGCGGGTGACGTACAGCGTCAGACGCTCGCCCTTTGCGCCGCCGAACATGAACTGCGCCACCGGCCCCTTGTCGCCCGGCAGCAGCCGCCCGCCGATGAGCTCGTAGCCCAGGGCGCGCAGGTCGGGCGGCTTCACTTCGGTGCCCATGCGCTTGGTCAGCCAGGTGACGAGTGCCTGCTCCTGGTCGGCGCCGACCTCCACCGGACGACGCACGTCCGGGCTGTAGACCACGTGGGCCACGGCTGCACGGTGAGCGAAACCATTGAGCGTGCCCACTCGCGCCGCCGCCAGCGTGGCACTGCGCTGCAGTTGCCCATCGTAGGCGCCACGGCCCCACCAAGCCGACCCGGTGCTGACGACCGCGATCGCCACGCCGGCTGCCAGGGAGCGCCACGGCCATTCCTGCCAGCCCGCCCCCGGCGCCGGCTTCAGCGGCAGGCGCAACGGCAAGGGCTCGGACAGGACCGGGTCGAGCAACTGCTTGAGCGCCAGATTCTGGGCACGCCAATCGTCCACGCGCTGGCGTTCGGCCGGGTGGGCATCCAGGAATTTATCGATTTCGACATGCCGCGAAGAGTCCAGAAGCTGGTCCGCGTAAGCATGCAGATCGGCTTCGGTCACCGGCTTGATGCCGTCGGTGGAAATGGGTTTGAGTGGGGGAGAGTCCATGTCACTTGATCCTGCGCAGGGGCGCGGCAACTTGGGCTGATGGCGCGCGGCCTTGCAGTTCCTGTCGCAGCTTGTCACGGCCGCGCGCCAGGCGGGACATCACCGTGCCGATGGGCACGCCGAGCGCGGTGGCGGCTTCTGCATAGCTCATTTCTTCGACTGCGATGAGCAGCAGCACCTCGCGTTGCTCCACGGGCAGCCGCTGCAGGACGCGGTCCAGGTCGCGGACCTCGATGCCGTCGGACTGGCTGGCTCGTTGTGGGATTTCGGGCAGGTCGTCGCCCGCGCTGTCCTCGGGTCGCCTGCCCTTGGCGCGTACACCGTCGATGAAGTGGTTGTGCATGATGCCGAACATCCAGGCGCGGATGTCGCCGCGTTTCTGCCAAAGCGAGAACCGACTCCAAGCCCGTTCCAGCGTGTCCTGCACCAGGTCGTCAGCTCGCTCGGTGTCTGCCACCAGCCCGCGCGCGTAACGGCGCAGGCTGGGAATGCAGGCGACGATCGAGGCTTCGTCCTGTGCGCGCATGGGATGAAGCGTCGTGCTCTCTTCCGTTCTGGTCGGTCAGGGCTTGATGACGTGCCAGACGTTCTTGAAGTTGTCGCCAGTCATGTCGCCGACCTTCATGTCGGACTTGTACAGGTACACCGGCTTGCCCTTGTAGGCCCACTGCTTGGTGCCGTCGTCGCGCACAACGATGGTCATGTCGCCTTCGGGCTTCGCGTCCGCTTCTGCCATCACCGGTGGCCACAGTCCGGCGCACGGGCCGTTGCAGGCACTCTTGCCGCTGCCCGCCGTGTCGTTGTCGAAGGTGTAGAGCGTCATGCCGCTGGTGTTGACCAGCATGCCGCCGGCTGTCTTGACAGGAGCGGCGGCCATAGCGGCGCCAGAGGCGAGCGCGGCGAGCGCAAGAATCAGGGTGGGCAGAAGGGAAGATTTCATGGGAAGTCCTGTGGAAGATGGAATTGGTCAGAGTTGACATCCAGACAGACGCTTGGCCGCCTGCGTTTATTCCGCTGTCTCAAAGAATTTTTGAGATGGGCGCCAGCGCAGATGGCTGCCAGATGCATTGCAGATGCAGTGTGCGACCAGCGCCTGACTCATAGGCACGCATTTCGCCGTTGGCGATCTCCAGGCACGAGACCGCTTGTTCACTGAGTTCTTCAAGCTGCATCACCAGCGCCCGCAGGCTGTTGCCATGACCGACGACAGCTACCGTTTGGGCCAACGCCAATGATGGTTCGATCAGTTCCTGCCAGAGCGCGGTCACCCGCAGAACGGTTTGCGCGAGTGATTCCGCCAAGGGCAGGGGTTCCAGCCCTGCGCAGGGTGGTTCCATCGATGGATCCGTCGCCACCCGACCGACATCGTCCTGAGTCCACGGCGGCGGTACCGCGCGGTACGACCTGCGCCAAGCTTGCACCTGATCGGCACCGTACCGCGCGATGGCTTCGGCCTTGGATGACCCCGTCAATGCACCATAGTGCCGCTCGTTCAACCGCCAGTCGGCTGTGCGTGGCGCCGATGGACTTCCCGCTGCGAGCAGCAAGCAGTCGACAGACCGTACGCAACGGACCAGCATCGAGGAGAAGACGCGGTCGACGACCAGACCTGACCGCCGAATCGCACGGCCGGCCTCCTGCATCTGACGCACACCCCGCGGCGTGAGGCCCACGTCGGCCCAGCCGGTGAAACGCTGTGCCAGGTTCCATTCGGACTCACCGTGTCGGATGAGCAGCAGTTGCACCTGCGATCGTGGCGCCGACACGTTCAATTGCCCTGCCTGTCGGCATGCGGATCCAGTGGCGTGGGTGTTCTCAGCCGGGCCATCGAACGTCGCAGATGCAGCGTCGATGCCCAAACGAGCGCGCAAGCAAGGTGCCTGTTCATGATCTTCTTTAGATTCGGGATTTTTGAAACATGATCTGAGTGTTACTTCAGTCGATCTGCGCGCAGGCGCTGTCGGTCGTCGGTGACGGCCCTCGCCGCCAGATAGACCGCGCCCGCCGACGCGAGACCGCCGGCGCCTGTGAGCAGGAAAAGCAGCAGGATCTGGTATTTCACGGCCTCGAGTGGATCCATGCCGGCCAGCAACTGCCCCGTCATGATGCCGGGCAGCGTGATGACACCCGCGGCCGACATCTGGTTGATGATCGGAATCATCCCGCGGCGGATCGCATGGCGGATCGGTGCGGCCAGCGCTTGGTGGATGCTGGCGCCGAGCGCCAGCTGCGCCTCGATCGCCGGGCGCCCGGTGCTGATGCCTTCGAAGAAGCTGTCGAGACCCAGGCTGGCCGAATTGAGCACACTGCCGAGCACGATGCCCATCAGCGGGATGGCGTAGCGCGGGTCGTACCAGGGCTGCGGGCGGATCGCCGTCATCAATGCGAGCAACACGGTGGCGATGCTCGAGAAGCCGACGACCACCGCCGCGATGCGGTGACTCCCGGCACCCTTGAGACGCCGAGTTGGACGCACTGCGACTTCGCGCGCGGCCGCCAGCAGCATGAGCGCGACGATCCCGAGAGTGGCCGCCGGCGACGCCGCCTGGAACACGAAGCGCAGCACCAGGCCGACCAGCAGGAGCTGGACGACCATGCGGGTAGCGGCCCAGAGCACCTGCCGATGCAACTGCAGGTGCAGGAGCACGGACGCCAGGGCGTTGATCAGCACCAGCAACGTGGCGAGCGCCACGTCCGTGGCGTGAAGATGGATGGTGCTCATGGCGCGTGCAGCTTGCCGTCGCGCATCTCGAAGTGGCGATGGCTCATCCGCACAGCCTGCTCACGCGAGTGCGTCACCATCACGATGCCGAGGCCGGAGCGGAGCTGTTGCAGAAGCAGGGATTCCATCGCCAGCGTGGAGGCGCCGTCGAGCGAGGCCGAAGGCTCGTCGAGCAGCAGCACGTCGGGCTCCCGCACCATCGAGCGGACGAGCGCCAGGCGTTGACGCTCGCCGGTCGAAAGGCGTGCGATGTCGGCGTCCAGCAGGTCCGGGCTCAGCCCGAGCGCCGCCATCAGTTCGGCGACCCGGCTCGACGCGGCAGACGGAAAGTGGGCTGCCGGCGTTGACGCCCACCAAGCGGGTTCGGCTGACTGGTAGATCACACGACCTCGCCACGCCGGCGCTGCAAACGTCTCCCGGCGTTTCCCGGCCAGGTTCACGCCGCCGGTGCCGGGGTCCATGTCGGCGATCAGGCGCAGCAGGACGCTCTTGCCCGATCCTGATCTGCCGAGCACGCAGACACATTCGCCGGCGTTCAAGGCCAGATCGAACGGACCGCCGAACGGCGACGCAAGACCGGAGATCGCCAGCAAGCAGTTGTCGACAGTCATTCGTAAACGGTCCTCGGCGAAGGTCAACGCTGCGGTCAATCGCCGGCATCAGTGGCATCACCGGCCAACGCGGGCGGCGTTGCTTTGCCGATCCGCCCGTAGACCATTGGCACCTGGATGTAGAACACCGTGACCGGCTCAAGCGCAATCGCTGCAAGCAGTCGTTCGGCGACCTCTTCCGTGGCCGATACGGTCACCGCCACAGGCTGCTGGGCCAGTTCGAAAAAGTGAGTGGAATGCATTTTTCCGGCGGATCCGAAACCCGTAGCCGCGCCCATCAAGCTTCCGCCCAACGCACCGTTGTCTTTGGCAAATTGCAAAAGCCAGTCTCCCATGGGGGTGTGGTCGTGTCGATGTTCCTGCTCGGCAAAGAACGTGATCTGGAAACCCTTCATGATGAACTCCTGGTGAGCGTGAACGAAAAAGAGAAACCGATGCCGTGACTGGCACTCTCATGAGCCACGTGCCGTTGATGGCGGCACTGGCGGTCGGCACGATTGGGCGTTGGTTGGCGACTCCGACTCGCCGTCGGTCATTGGAAGCTCGCAAGCGAAAAGAACGGCCCGCACCTTGCCCAACTCCTCCGCGTGCTCCTGCATGAAGGTCCGAAGCCGAGTTTCAGAGTCAAGCAACTCCAGACATTGCGGATGTCGCAAAGCATGGCCTTCAAGGTGGTGGTGCGTGAGCCGCTCCCCTGGCAGGTAGCCCGATCCGATGGGGTACAGCAAGGCTTGCTGAATGCCCGAGCGACGAGCAACCTCCAACAGATGCTGCGCCAGCGCGGGCGCGCCCAATCGGTGCCAGAAACGCGTGGCCTTGGCGCGGCTGTTGGCGGGAAAGTACAGACGCAAAACGGTCAGGTCGTACGTAGGAGTGGAGGCCTGAGTCGTCATTACTTCGTCTCCTGCAAAACGACGTCCTGCTTCTCCTGCTTCTGCTTGCGCCGGAACTGAGCGATGTCCGCCTGCCGAGGGTTTTTGGGCAAGGATTGGCGATGCTTGCCGGGGCGGACGCGCTGCGCGTGGCAGATGAACGCCCGTAGCTGCATTTCGGTGTCGATCAGCTCCAGGCACTGCGGATGCAGCATGTGGGAGCCGTCGATCTGGTGATGTGTCACGCGCTCTCGTTTGAGGTGGTCCGATGTGACGTGGTAGAGCAGCGCCGACTGCAGGTGCGCGCGCTTTGCCGAGACCAACAGTTGCTGCGCAAACCCTGGAACGCTCAGGTGATACCAGATACGGGTTGGGTTCGCATGGCTGCCGGCTGGGAAATACAGCTGCAGTGCCATCACCGTCGACGGATAGTTTTCAGCGCGACTCATGAGCGGTCATCTCTGGTTGCGGAGACGTGCTGGGTCTGCTGCTTTTTACGGAATTGCGGGACATCGGCGATACGCAGTTCCTCTGGGGGACCGCCATGGTGTTTGATGTGGCCGACGCGCTGCGAGTGGTAGATGCCGGTGTGGCCGGAGCAGAGGTAGCTGGTGATGCAGCCGATGGCTGCGAGCGGTCCGATCTGCGGCCCAAACAGTTCGATTGCCATGACGATGGTGGCCAGTGGCGTGTTGGCCGCGCCCGCGAACACGGCCACAAAGCCGATGCCGGCGAGCATGGCGAAGGGCAGCTGCAGCATGGGCGCCAGGACGTTGCCCAAGGTCGCGCCGATGTAGAACAGCGGCGTGACCTCGCCGCCCTTGAAGCCTGTGCCGAGCGAGGTGACGGTGAAGGCCAGCTTGCCAAAAAAATCCCACGGCGCCGAAGGTTCCTGGAAGGCGTTGACGATGCTAGGAATGCCCAGCCCGATGTAGCGATGCGCATCGAAGCCCGCTCTGCCGAGAGCCCAGAGGGCGAGCGCGATCACGATGCCGCCCAACATCGGGCGCAGCGGCGGATAAAAGATCCATCGCTTGACAAGCCCTCCGAGCTGGTGCGTCGCGGTCGCAAACACGAGGCCGACGAGACCGAAAATCACACCAGCGATCACGACGGCTCCGACGCTCCAAGGCGTAACCGCGACCACCTCTCCGATCGCGTAGTGCATGTGGTGCACGCCCCAGGCCATGCCGACCTGATCGGCCACGATGCCAGCGACCATGCAGGGAAATAGGGCGTCGTAGCGCATCCGGCCTATGGCCAGCACCTCGAGGCCGAAGAGTGCCCCCGCCAGCGGGGTCCCGAACACGGAGGCGAAGCCAGCGCTGATGCCCGCCATCAGCAGGATGCGGCGATCGGCAGGCTGCATTCGAAAGACGTGCGTGAGCTGGTCCGCCAGTGCGCCGCCCATCTGCACCGCCGTCCCCTCGCGACCCACGGACGCGCCGAAGAGATGTGACATGACGGTGCCGCCCAGGACGAGCGGGACCATGCGCAGCGGCACGACCTTCTTCGGGTCGTGGATCTCGTCGATCAGCAGGTTGTTGCCGGCCTCGACCTGCTTGCCGAGCTTGAAGTACACCCAGCCGACGGCGCCACCGGCGAGGGGCAACAGCCAGATGATCCAACGATGCGCTTCGCGCCAAGCCGTGGCGCGGTCGAGGGCGAAGAGGAAAAGTGCGGAAGCGCTGCCGGCCAGGAAGGCCACAACGGAGGCAATCACGAGCCACTTGCCGATGTACGGCAGCAGGTCGAATTGTTCAGGTCGTCTAAATCGGCTCATGCGGGTCAAGGAAACGAATCAATCGGCCTGACCAAGCAAAGAATCTGAGCGCGAACGCCTACAGCCCTGTAATGTGATCAGGTGTCTGTAGGCATCATTAGCCCCGGGCGATGCCAGGGCGGTTCACGGAAGGAATGCCATCTCCGTCGAAAAATTATAGCGAAATGGACTGGAAAAAGTAAAACGGCGCGGCATGCGGTTGAGGCTGCTTTCAGATCACAAGGCAAACATCAACTCGGCAAGTCATGAAGAGGTCGTACTTGCAACATACCCTGCCCGACATTTACATCACCTGGGGCAGCTGGTGCAGGGAGCATCGCACTCGCCGGCAGCAATGGCGACGTCAGGAACGTTGATGTGGGCGACGCCGCACAGTAGGGGTGTTCATCCGAAATAAGCCGTCAGCCGTCAGCAAACGGCAGCTACCCCGCCTAGAGCAGACACTGATCGGCCGACGGTCGCCGGCAGCAATCGCTGCTTAGCCGTCATCGGACCCCTCACAGCCGCTGCTCGGAGCCCAAGGCGGAAGTCCAGTCGTGCAAACAGCACGTTTAAAAACGGATTTTTGCCGAACTAACCTGGACTGATCGCTCGCCCAAACGCACCGACATGAGCGCAAGAAAGGCGATGAGCCCCGGCCTCGGCTGTCTCGCCTTGAGTCGAATCGGTTCAAGACGCCATAAGAGCCGTCGCTTATTCACTTTCGCTCCGAAGAAGCGAGTCATGGCGGGTGCCGTCTCAGACCGCAATCGGAGCAGAAATGGGTGGATGGGGGTCGTATCCTTCGATCACAAAATCCTCAAAACGATAGTCGTAAATCGAATCAGGCTTACGCGCAATGGTGAGCTTCGGTAACTCTCGCACATCCCTCTTCAACTGCGTGTGAATTTGGTCCATGTGGTTTGAGTAAGCATGCAAGTCGCCGATGCTTACGATGATTTCGTGGGCAATCAGATCGCACTGCTGAGCCAGCATGTGCGTGAGTAGTGCGAGAGATGCGATGTTGTAAGGAAGCCCCAAGAAGCTGTCTGAACTTCTGATGTACAACTGTGCAGAAAGCCTCCCGTTCGCCACATAAAACTGGTAAAGCAGATGGCAGGGAGGAAGAGCCATCTTCCCCAGTCTCGCATTGTCCTGAGGACTCAAATTTTCATCTGGAAGGTATTCAGGATTCCAACCGTGAAAAAGAATGCGGCGGCTGTTCGGATTGTTCTTGAGTGCGTCCACGACGTAATCAATTTGATTGATCGTGCCTCCATCCTTGGTTGGCCAAGCCGTCCATTGACTGCCATACACAGGGCCCAGGTCACCAGTTTCCGTTGCCCACTCATTCCAGATGCTAACGCCATGCTCCTTGAGCCACCCGACGTTTGTATCCCCCCTTAGAAACCAAATCAATTCATTGGCAATGCTTTTGAAGTGGAGTTTCTTGGTGGTGAGCAAAGGAAAGCCACCGGACAAATTATGTCTGATTTGCCGACCAAAGACCGATGTGGTTCCCGTGCCAGTCCGGTCACCTTTTGCCACCCCATTGTCTAAGATGTCATTCAAAAGATCCAGGTATTGCTTCATAAATTTGACGTCTAGTTCAAAGTAAAGTCAGGCGTTTACCCTGCAAAGCCAAAAGCGCATCGTCCCGCTTCTTGACCTGACTTCTAAGCCACATGATTTCCTCAAAAAGTAGCGCATTCTGGTTTAAGAGAGTGCGCAATCGATCACGCAGAGCATCTAAAGTCGGAACCTGCAAAACATCATCATGAGAATCCACAGAACTGAGTGCATTGGACTCATTCTTGGCCTCCCGCTTCATGTTTTTGAGTTTGATTAGCGCCCAACTTCGCGACCGTACAGTGTTCGTCGTCAATCCAGTGAGCACGCAAATCGAGCCCACCGTCAATTTTAACTTCTTTCGCTCAGCCGGGTTTGCCAAAGTGGCAAGTGCTTTGAGAATCGCCTCGTCGTTCTTGGCGGCAGTACGGTTGACATCAGGCCCCGGAGCGTTGCGAGACGAGGTCATGCATCCTTCTCCACTAACTTTCCGGCATGTCGGCCGAGCTTGTCTGCAAGACCAAGCCAGACCACCTTGAACTCAGCATTGCCCTCAGCTTGCGCTTGTGCCAGCGCATGCGTTCGCCTCGCGTTCAAAGCCATCCCACCCCGCTCTGTGATGACATGACTTCCGCAGTCTGGATCGCACTCGTAATCGCCATAGCACGGCGGGCGCTTGTCTTCGATCGGCAATTCAAAGTTCTTCGTGCAGTTGCCAATGCTAGTAGGCTGTAGTTTTACACCGCGACTTGCCATCGCTTTGATGTACTTGACACGGTCCGCACCAAATAGGGCCATCCCCGCAAAGAAGGCGTCTACCCGCATTTTGTGAGCAGCCCCTCCACCCCCTGCGAACTTGGCGTTCTCGTCATAAAGGTCGTTCAGCGCCGACTCGCTGGCCTGTGCCAGTCGGGTCGACACGCTCGTCATGAGCTGCGAGCGGTAATTTCCGTAGCCAGCAGTCACCTCGTTGGGCATCCCGTGAAACCTACTATGGAAATGTTTTAACTGCATACTGACGAATGGCAGCTTCACCTGCTGGCTTGCAAGCTGAAAAACCAATGTTTCTCTGCACTGATGAATGGAGAAAGTCCATTCTTTGAATTTCTCATCGACATGTATCTTACTCAGCCAACGCGAAAGCTTTTGACTTATGGTATGGAGGCTATAACCTCTTGATGCCCTAGTAAAACGAGCGAAGGGGCTCGAGATAAGAAATTCACTTCCTGTGAACCGACAGAAAAACGCGAGAACCTCGAACGCATCTCTAACGATGTCGATTGCAAGCCAGCCTTCGGTTGTCGGAGTATCTTTTTTCCGATGTTTCACGACCTTTGATTTGATGAACCAATAGCCGCGTTCAAAACTCAATGCCTCATTGCGCACGTGCACAATTTCACTTTGCCGCATTCCAGTGAACAACAGCAGCATCATGATCGATGCGCATTGCACGTCGGCAATAATTTCCTCGACCTGATAGGCACGCACCTTGAACCGCAGATCAAACTTTGCGCGGTCGACGGGTCCTTGCGGGTGCTCTGTCAAGAATGCGTGAATTGCGCTACCACTTTCACTATCCAATACATCATCTGTCAAAGCGACGTACTCGGAACAATGTACTGGCAACCCCAGTGCAGACTTGAACCGCCCGATCGCATTGAGGGCATAATCTTGAATGCGCAAAAAGTACAGATCGGGCAATGGTTGAATACCTTCGCCGTTGGTAGTCTCTGGCCACGCAATGGACGACTTCTCGATGTCCACCAATTGCCACTGCAAAGGACCCGACAAGTTTCTTTGCACCATCGGAGAAGATACAAGTTTAAGTGCCCTCTTTAAATGAGCCCCACGGCCTGGGTGATCCTTGATGCATTCTTTCAACAGGGCGAAATCAACATCCTGCAGCCGCGTCACAACTCTTCCGTATTTTGTTTTAGCTGCAATTATCGCAGCAGAGAAAATGTGCACCAGCTCTTCAATGCGGCCTTTAACCGTTTTCGGATCCAGTTGCTTTTTTGTGCGACGAGAGGTTTTTATCAATGCGGGAAAATAGCCATGAATAACAGCCGCAACTTTTAAGTCATCAACCATTTGCCGTGTAAGGCAGTTTACATAACGGGCTTTTTTGGCAGAGTTGTGGTGACCATGAGTTGATCCATGCCCGTGGATGAAATCGCTCCACATGATGGCGCTTCCCGTCTTGCCCATGTGAAGTGGATCGCTTAACGGCAACAGTGGCCATACGTCATCACCGAATCTGCCACACCAAACAGGTAGGTCGGGAGCAAATAAGGCTTGCCCGCCAACGAGCGCGTCTAACGAGGGCAAGCTTGATACGGCTAGCATTCAAATTCCTTGATAAATCAGTTGATCCACAAGCACATCATCAAGTGCGACCGCCTTGTCGCGCGCTTCCTCAATGACGGGTTTTGGGAAGATCACGTCTTCTTTCAGGATCCCGTCAATGAGCGTGATCACATCTTTGAAGAGACCGATTCTCGGACGAATAGCGGGTGAATCACCAGCCACAGCCTCGCTCAACCGTTTTCTGTACACAATAATCTTTGGGAGACTTGACTCCGTCACGATAGCCTGATCGCAAAAAAGGCACATGTTCCAGAATTTGCAGACCGAACCTTTTTTGTACTTCGTAAGAGCTTGGACCCGTTCACTTGGTGCATAAGGGTCCGAGCATCCGCATCCGGACAGGGTTTCGCTAAAGCCCGATTGAGAACTGTTTGACTCTATCTTTACCTGCTTTTCTTGGGCAGTGCCATTGCGGTGTTCATTAGAACGGCGGACGATCCGCTCCATCGCGCCTGTAACCTCTCGATTGAAGGCTGGTTGCAGTTGATGTTCGTCTAAATAACTCGCGCTGGTAAGGATTGATCGGTGGCCAAGAGTTGCTTGAACTTGTAGCAAGCTTGCTCCCGCCAAGACCATGTTGGTTGCAAGCGTCGGTCGGCACCTGGAAATGTTAAAACTGAATTCTTTTCCAAATTGAGTCAGCAAACCTTCCTCTTGCTTGAACCTGCGACCCCAAATTTTTACCTTGCCTTTCGGGTCGATTGCAAGAATAACCTTTCGTCCCGCTCGGCGCGACTGCTCCACGTCTTCAAAAATGAACAGTCGCCGCGAAAGCTCTGGAGGTGCGTGATGTCGAATCCTCAGCGTAATTGCAAGGATAATGTTGATTAATGTCTTAACCCGCTTTGCGATTTCCCCAGGGACGAAAACCTCTTCCACTTCAAGCAAGCCTATGTGTAAACTCTGATCTTCTGACCGAGTTGCACTTCCAGAGCGCGGCTTCCGGTATGCAATCACAGGCTCGCCGGTGAGACCGTGCTCATCTTGATACGAATCAACCTCAAGCTGCTTGAGTGCCTCAACGTTCAACCCAGTAAGTACGCAGAGTTCGGTGGCGAGCGGCATCACCAATCGGTCATCAACATGAGCCCACACACCCCAACGACTAAAGAGCGCACGCAAACGTTCCTGGGAACAAACAACACCCAGTTTTCGTCGATTGAAATGGGTCAGCATGGCTTCCGCGTCGCATTCATACTCGTTCTCAAAAGCCCAAAGGAGCGCACGCTCGTCGGATTGAAGCACTCTGGTCGGCACGACGCCCAGCGCTTGCTCAGGGGTGCCGCCCACGCGGAGGCGTAAGGCGACGGTTCCGGCAGGAACACCGTAGGCTTTCGCTGCCTCAGCGATGGATTGGTAGGTCTGCCCCTCGACCTCAATGGGTTGCGCGATGCCCGCATCACAATTGCCACGCTCGTCCAGACCAAGTGTCTCTCGGACAGTCCAACCCTGTTGCAGCCGCGTGGTGAGCTTTTGATGAGAGAGGTTGTAAAGGCTCGCAGCATCCGAGATTTCTACAACTGCTCCATCTATTTCAATTGAGCCAAAGTTTCTTTTTTTATAGGGCACACCTTTGCCACTCCGCGTATAACCCACTACAACGCTCGCAGCAAGGCCAAGCCACTTCGCCAAAGCCGCGTTTATAACCTCCTGTTCGTCTTCGCTATAGGCCGAACGACTGTTCGTTTCACGAGTACCTTTAAACACTCCGGGTGAGTAGATCGCCGTATCTATCACACGAAGCGCATAAGCGAAATCCATGACCCTGCGCACACATTTGTAAAGGCTATACCGAGTTTTACTTGTCAACCTCATGCCGAGCCAGTCGCAAAATCGAACAAGCGCATCGGCTCCCCATTGCTCATGCAAATAGAATCGAACACGATCTTCCGACGATTTGCTATTCGCGTAAGTTTCCTCAAGGTATTTTAGGAACGAATTCTTGGCCCATCTGTAATTGGCCGCCGTTGGCTCGTCATACTCTCGCTCAACCTGGTAGAAAATCCAAATCACTTGGGCGTATGGATTACGAAGCGTAGGCTCGGGCGGACGGCTAATCTTATACGGCGTTGATGACATGATGCCCGCGTCTTTCTTTGTGCTGAATTGGCCCCAAATAGGTCTTGGCTCGTATCTCCTCAGCCTCTTCAAGGCGATTGATCAGTTTTCCGGCTTTTGTCAACTTGTCCAGAATTTGAGGCGGCACTTGAGTATAAATCTCTGTAGTACTCAAATTATTATGACCAAGCATTTTTTGGACGATGAGCATCCTGTCGACGAAATCTTTTCCCGCGTCAGAACGGAGGACCGAAAAGGCCATCCCATGTCGTAGCCAATGAGATCGAAATTCCGGGGGCAAACCTGCTCTCGTTACGGCCGATTTGAACTGTTTAGTGGCATTTCTCAGGCTCCAACGAAGTTGATTGGTCGTAAGGAAAGCAGGCTTATTCGCATCTGTGATGTCCCAATCGGGCGCAAGCCTATAATCTCGAGTATTGTGGTATGCCTTGATTCGGCGAAGAACCGCTCTGGAAATTAATGTGATTCTTTCCTTGCCTTGGTCTGCGCGCCCTTTGACGCCGTTGATGCAAATTGGAATGCATTCATGACCAGAATCATAGGTGCTGTCGTCGGGCAAATCCCCTCGTTTTAAATTGATTAATTCTGAAATTCGTAAGCCCATGTCGTATTGAGCGTGAAAAGCCGTCCTCTCGCATTCGCTGTACAAACCGCTTAGAACATCGATGACATGCGAAGTTGTAATGAACTTTGGACTCTTCGCATTTGACTTTTTAGTAACGTAGCCTGCAGCGCCATCGCGCCCCCAAGGTAGATACTCGACGTCCCTCCGCCTTCCACCTTCCTCCGTGCACAACCACGTCAGAAACTCGCGTACACAAGATTCCCTGCTGTGACGCGTCCTGCCTGTCACGCCTCGATCGCGCATGAAAGTCAACCAATGCACCAGGTCGTCTCTGTTGAGTTGGCAGATGTTCTCGTCGACGTTTACACCCGGGAGCGGTGGATCCGTATCGATCCAGTGGCAAAGGTATTTAAGGGTCTTGCCGTACTGGTGGACGGTGTCGGCAGCGTACGAGTGTCCGACTTCAGCCCAAAGCTTTCGGAGCCAGTTCGAAGCCGTTCTTACAATGACCCCGTGGCGGTCCGTGACCGTGAAGACGGTTGTCCGAGATTTCGGAAAGGAAAGCTCAACCTCTTCTCCTGAAGACTGCAAAGCGAACTTATGACTTTCAGGGGTAACAGCCACCGTCGTAAGGCTCGTTTCCAGGCACAAGGCAAGCTTCCGCACGTCGGACTTCTTGGGCATCTCTGATAGGTTGTGTTTGGTTGCCACAGTTCGTCCATTCTGCACGTTTGCATGCACCTTTGGTTCTTAAAAAAACATGCGAAAAACGAAAACCAGTCACTATCTTCCCAAGGAACGAAGATGCTTTTGATACTTTGTCTTTGGTTCCGTAAACACATCTACAGCAACCACCAGGAGCAGGTGGCCCTGCAGCTTTCGCGCGAGCCGTACCCGTACCCGGTGCTGGAGATCCAGCGCCGGCCCAATTCGATCTTCGACTACCGGTTCGAGGACTTCGCGGTGCAGGACTACCGGTGCCACCCCGCCATCAAGGCGCCGGTGGCGGTATGAAGCTCAACCTGGTCTACGCCCGCGCCGCCAACGGCGTGATCGGCAAGGACGGCGCCCTGCCCTGGCACCTGCCGGAAGACCTGGCGCATTTCCGCACATTGACCCGCGGCCACCCGGTGGTCATGGGGCGCCGTACCTGGGACTCCTTGCCGCCGCGCTTCCGGCCGCTGCCGGGCCGCACCAACATCGTGGTCACCCGGCAGGAAGATTGGAGCGAAACAGGCGCCCAGCCGGCCAGCAGCCTCGACCAGGCGCTATCGTTTTGCGAGCATCTGCCGGAGGCCTGGGTCATTGGCGGCGCCCAGCTCTACGCCCTGGCCCTGCCCCGCGCCGACCGGGTGGAAGTGACCGAGATCGCCCAGGATTTCGAGGGCGACGCGCTGGCGCCGGTGCTGGGCGCCGAATGGCGCGAGGTGTCGCGCGAGCCGCATGCGGCGGCCGACGGCATGCGCTTCGACTTCGTGCGCTACGAGCGCTGACGGACACCCCCCTTTGCGCGGCAACGGCGCGCCGGCACCGGGCCGGCACCGTCAACCCGGCCTGCACCCTTCGAACGCGCGCTGCAGCATGTCCCGTACCTCCTGGCGCTGCGCCGGACCGACGGGCCTCGGGTTCCAGTAGGGCTCTGCCACGACGATGTCGGCCGCCCGGTCCAGCGCGCCGGCCGGCAGGCCCAGGGCCTGCAGCGACAGCGGCGCGCCGTTGTCCCGCGCCAGGTCGTACAGGGCCCCGCCCGCGCCGGTGCCGTCGGGCGCGTCCAGGGCGGTGCGGATGCGCTGCATCGCCTCCGGCGCCGCCACGGCGTTGTAATCGACCGCATGCGGCAGCACCACCGCATGCACCTCGGCATGCGGCAGGCCGAAGCTGCCGCCCAGCACATGGCACAGCTTGTGGTGCAGCGCCATGCCGACGCCGCCCAGCACCGCGCCGCAGAGCCATGCACCGTAGAGGGCGCCGGCCCGCCCCGCCCGGTCGTCGCCGCGCAGCCGGATCGCCGGCAGGGCCCCGGCGATCGCGCGGATACCCTCCTGCGCCATCAGGGCCGACATCGGATGGCCGTCCTGCGCGTACAGCCCTTCGGCCGCATGGGCGACGGCGTTCAGGGCGCTGGCCACGCTGACCGCCGTCGGCAGCGCATAGGTCAGCTCGGGGTCGTAGAGCACGGTGCGGGGCCGCACCCGTTCGTCGCGACCGGTGCGCTTGTGGCCGGCGTCGGTGATGCCGTAGATCGCGGTCATCTCGCTGCCGGCGTAGGTGGTGGGGATCGCCAGGATCGGCAGCGACGACTCCAGGGCGATCGCCTTGCCGAGCCCGATGGTCGAGCCACCGCCGAAGGCGACCGCGCAGTCGGCACCCGCCTGCCGTGCGGCGTCGCGGGCGTCGCGCACCGTTTCGATCGGCACGTGCATCGCGGCCCGGGCGAAGACCCCGGCCGCCCGCGGGCCCAGCCGGTCGGCCACGTCGTGGGCGGCGGCGGCCTGGCCGGGGGTGGAGAGCACCAGCGCACGGCGGGCGCCCAGGCGCTCGATCTCGCGCGCCAGGTGGACGATCGAACCGGCGCCGAACACGGTCCGGGTGGCCGGCGCCTCGTGGTGGAAGGCCTCCATCTCAGGACCCTTCCCGGTCGAGCACGAAGTCGAATTCGAGCAGGTAGCTGCCGTCGGACTGCGCGACCCAGTCGGCCACCAGCGACTCGCGCACGCCGAAGACGACGTCCGAGTCGAGGTAGCGGTCGCCTGCGCGAAAGACGTGGGTCACCAGCGTGCGGTAGCCCGGCGCCGCGATGCGGAAATGCAGGTGCGCGGGCCGCCAGGGATGGTTGCCGGTCCGCCGGAGCATGTCGCCGACCGGGCCGTCGTCGGGGATCGGATAGGCCACCGCCAGGACCGAGCGGAAGTGGTAGCCGCCCTGCGCGTCGGATTCCAGGATGCCCCGCGCCTGGGCCTGCTGCAGCCCGGGCCGCTGCACGTCGTAGAGCCCTTCGTCGTCCGACTGCCAGACCTCGATCGTGGCACCGGCCACTGGCGTGCCGTCGAGTCCGCGTATCCGGCCGCGCACGGTGCACGGCGTGCCGGCCGCGCCGTTGGCGATGTCGTCGCCCTGGCTGTAGCGGGGCGCGTCTTCCACGTGAAACGGCCCGAAGACGGTCGACTCGGTGCAGCCCGGGGGCTTGTCCTGGTTCATCGCGACGGTGAGCATCGAAAGGCCCAGGGTGTCCGACAGCAGGATGAACTCCTGCCGCTTGTCGTCGGTGATGTGGCCAACACGGGTCAGGAAGTCGATGCCCTGCGCCCACTCGCCCTCGGTCAGCCGCACCTCGCGGGCGAAATCGTGCAGGTGCCGCACCAGGGCCGTGACCAGGGTGCGCAGCCGCGGGTCGGGCGTCCCGGCGAAGCGGGCGACGACCGCGTCGGTGATGGTGTGCTGGTTCAGGTTGCGCATCGGCGGCTATCCGTGTGCATGCAGGCCGGCGGCCGCCGCCTGGGCATGCGAGGCCTGCCGGCCGAGCGATGCGATGGCGATCGCCGCCACGATCGAGGCGCAGCCGATCAGCACGAACATCGGCATCGGCCCGGTGGTCGCACCCTGCAGGCTGCCGATCACGAACGGCCCCAGGATGGCGCCGAGCCGGCCCACGCTCAGCATCATGCCGACCGCGGTGGCGCGCATCTCGGTCTGGAACGCGCCGGCGGTGAAGTTGTTGAGCACGTACTGCGCGCCGATCACGAAGAAGCCCGCTGCCGCGGTGCACACCAGGTTCACCCAGTGGCCGTCGAGGAACACCATCGCCAGCACCGCCACGCCGCCCAGCGTCCACCAGGTGGCCAGCACGCTGCGGCTGGCACCGCGCCGGTCGGCCAGATGGCCGCAGGCCAGGCCGCCGACGAAGGACATGATCTGCATCAGCGCGCCGAAGCCGAAGCTGGCCGCGAAGGTTTCGCCGCGCTTCATCATCACCGTCGGGATCCAGCCGGTCAGGCCGAAGATGCAGAAGAGGCTGAGGAAGGCCGCGGCCCAGATCGTGAGCGTGGTGCGGCGCAGCCCGGGCGCGAGCAGCGCGGCGACCGGGTTGGCCTGTCCCTGCGCCACGGCCGGCAGCACCAGTCGGGCCTGCCGGTACACCGCGGCGCGCTCCGGACGCAGGCGGATCAGCAGCGCCCGGATGTCCTCGGTGCGGCCCTTGAGCGCCAGGAACTTGACCGACTCGGGCAGGCAGAAATGCAGCGCGACGGTCAGCGGGATCGAGAGCGAGCCGATCCAGTAGAGCACCTTCCAGCCGAAGACCGGCGTGAGGTAGACGCCCACCAGCCCCGCGAGCGTGCCGCCCAGGGCCCAGCCGAAGGCCACGCCCCAGAGCGAGAAGGTGTTGGCCACCCGCCGGGGCGCGAGCTCGTTGATGTAGGTGGTGGCCAGCGGCAGCAGCACGCCCAGGCCGATGCCGGTCAGCACCCGCAGCCCGCAGAACGATGCGAACGAGTCGGCCAGCAGCGGCGTGGCGAGGGTGAACAGGCTGGTGATCCACAGCCCGCCCAGCAGCGTGGCGCGCCGCCCGATGCGGTCGGCCACCATGCCGTGCGCACCGGCCCCGACCAGGAAACCCACCAGTCCGCTGGAGACCAGCAGGCCCGCCTGCCCGGGCGCCAGGCCCCACGGTCCGGTCACGTAGTGGATCACGTAGGCCGGGTTGAAGGTGTCGTAGCCGTCGAAGAGGGTCAGCGCGGCCATCATCACGCCGAGCCAGATGTGCAGCCGGCCGACGCGCGCCTCGGCCAGTTCCTCGTGCACGTCGATCGAAAGAGGTGTCGTCATGTCGTGTCTCCTGTCTTTTTTATCGTGAACCGGCGGCGGCGGGGTAGCCCGTCAGCCGCCGAGCAGCGGCGCCAGGCCGAACAGCTCGACCGCGTTTGTGCGGCCGATCTTCTCGCGGTCGCGCTCGCTGATGCTGGCGCTGTCGAACCAGCGCGCCGCGTGGTCCACGTTCTCGAACGGCCAGTCGGTCGAGAACAGGATGCGGTCGGCGCCGACTTCCAGGATCGCGTCGATCAGGGTCTGGGTGCGGAAGTTGCCGGAGGTGGTGAGGTAGAAGTTCTCGCGGAAGTATTCGGCGATGCGGCGGCGCGCCGGGTAGCGCGGCGGCGTCTCGATCCAGGCGTTGCGGTTGTCGATGCGCCACATGCTGTAGGGCAGCCCCTCGCCCATGTGGCCGAGGATGATGGCGAGTCCGGGGTATGCGTCGAACAGGCCGCTGCACATCAGCCGCAGCGCATGCACCGCCGTCTCCTGGCCGAAGCCCCAGGTCGGGCCGAGCAGCCACGGATGGCCGTCGTAGATGCGCGCATCCGCCGGCAGCGGGTTGCGGGGGTGCAGGTAGAAGGGCGCGCCGAGCGCCTCGACCGTCGCCCAGAACGGGCGGTACCGCGGCAGGTCGTAGTAGACGGCGGTGTGCGGGTCGCCCACCTGGCTGAAGCCGTTGACCAGCGCGCCCTTGAAGCCCAGATCCTGCACGCAGCGCTCCAGTTCGCGCGCGGCACGCTCCGGGTCCTGCATCGGCAAGGCGGCCAGGCCCTGGAAACGGTCGGGCCGCCGAGCGACCTGCTCGGCCAGGAAGTCGTTGGCGCGCCGCGCCACCTCGCAGGCCCGGTCGGTATCGGGGATCGCCTGCACCGCCGGGGCGTTGAGCGACAGCAGCATCATCGCCATGCCGTTGGCGTCCATCTCGCGCAGCCGGCGCTCGTGGATGTCGAGCAGCCGCGCGCGCAGCTCCGGCCAGTGCGTCTCGGGCGCGAAGCCGGCCGAGTCCATGACGGTTTCCTCGAGCGCGAAATGCTCCTCGAGTCCGATCTTTCCTTGCATGGTGAGTCCTTGGGGTTGGTTTCCGGAGGCGCCGGGCAGGGCCGGCGAAGTAGGCAATTCAGTACTGGCCCTTGGGCGCCAGGCCCAGCGCGTTCTGCCCGGCCATGGTCCCGACCGCGTCCCAGTTGAGGCTGATGTGGCGGCCCACCGCATTGGCGTCGCGCCAGGCCCGCTGCACCGGGTTCGACAGCACCAGCCCCTGGCCGCCGGTGGAGGCGTTGAGCGCCTCGGCACCGCGGATCGCCAGCGACACCGCGAACGCCTGTCCGCGGCGGCTGGCGATGCGCTCGTCCACGTCGACCGTGCCGCCGGTGCGAACCGTTGCGGCCCGGGCGCGCAGATCGCGCAGCAGCACCTCGCGCGCCGCGTCGACGCTGGCGGCGGCCTCGGCCACGCGCAGCTGGATCGTCGGGAACTCGGCCATACGGTTGTTGCCGCCGGCCACCGCGCCGCGGGTGACGCGCTGGCCGGTCATGGCGAGGTAGTCCTCCAGCGCGCCCGCCGCCGCGCCGACCGCCGTAGCGGCCAGGCAGGACGGTATGTTCGACAGCATCGGGATGCCGAAGCCGGGGTTGTCGTGCAGCCGCCGGCCGGGCGTGCAGCCGCTGGTGGTTTCCTTGAAGGTGAGGATGCGGTGCTGCGGCACGAAGGCGCCGTCGAGCACCAGCGTCCTGCTGCCGGTGCCGGCCAGGCCCACCACCTCCCAGTCGCCGTCGATCCGGTAGTCGATGGCGGGCACCAGGAAGAAGGCGGGGCCGGGCGGGGGCGCGCCGTCGGCGGCGGGCAGCACCGAGGCGCAGACCGCCCACTGGGCGCCGTCGCATCCGCTGGCGAAGGCCCATCGCCCGGTGAGCCGGTAGCCGCCCTGCTCGGCCACCGCCTGGCCGGCGGGTGCGTAGGAGCCGCAGACCACCGCGTCGGCATCGTCGCTCCAGACGTCGTGCTGGGCCGCCGCGTCGAAGCTCGCCACCAGCCACTGGTGGGCCGCGTACAGGCCGTACACCCAGGCGGTGGAGGCGCAGGCGCGGCCCAGCGTCATCACCAGGTCCACGAGCACGTCGAAGTCGTGCTCGTGGCCGCCGAACATGCGGGGCTGCACCACCCGGAACAGCCCGGCATCGTGCAGCTCGGCCAGGCTCTCGGCCGGGATGCGGCCCATGCGCTCGGTGGCCGCGGCGCGTGCCTTGATGGCCGGCAGCAAGGCGTGCATGCGGGCCTGCAGTTCGCCGGCCGAGGGCCGCTGCGGCGCCGGCGACAGGGTATGGACGGGATCGCTCGACAGGACACAGGACATGGGAAACCCCTTGTGGAATGGACTTCGGTGGAAAAAACGGGTGGTCCGGCGCGCCGGGCGCGAGAGCTCAGCCCGCCGGGCTGGTCACGCAGTAGCCGGCGTCCTGGTAGACCAGGGGCGCGATCGCGTCGCGCAGGCCGACGTGCTCGACCTGCCCTACGACGATGGTGTGGGTGCCGTAGGGGACCGCTGCGGCCTTGCGGCAGAACAGGTTGGCTTGCGCGTCGGCCAGGTAGGGGATGCCGTCCTCGGTGCGCGACCAGTCGCCGAGGGCGAAGCGCTCGGCCGGCGGCACCGCGCCGCTGAAGGCCGCCGACAGGCCCACCTGCTCGCGGTGCAGCACGTTCACGCAGAAGCGGCGGGCCCGGAACATGATGTCGTGCAGCAGCGTCTTCTGGTTCAGGCAGATCAGCAGGGACGGCGGGTCCATCGACAGCGAGGTGACGGCGGTGGCCGTCATGCCGTGGCAGCGCTCGTGGTCGGCCGTGGTGATGATGGTGACGGTCGATGCGAAGCGCCGCATCGCAGCCCGGAACGCAGCATCGACCTGGTGGGGTTCTACCGTGACGGTGTTCATGTCTTTTGTCTCCTCGGGCCGGCTGCATCGGTGCGGTGCGCAGGCCTCGAAGAGACTGTAGGCGGCGCTGCCGATGCAGGCCAGTGCAAAGATTGCAAGAGGGAAGTGCACGCCGTCGATACCCCCGCACCCCTCCTGCGGCGGCGGCACGGCCCGCCGGGCGTCAGTCGTTTCGCAGCGCCTGCTCGGCGTCGGCGCCGATCGTCACCAGTTTCTGGCGCAGCCAGCGGTGCGCCGGGCTTTGCTGCAGCCGCCGGTTCCACACCAGCCGGAACTCGACCCGCGGCACGGCGAACGGCAACGCGCGCAGCACCAGCGGCGCCGCGCCGGCGAAGACCTGAGCAGCCCCCCGCGTGACGGTGGTCACCATGTCCGACCGCACCAGCGCGATCACCGCGGCCAGGCCGTGCGGCAGACCCATCACGATGCGGCGGTGCTGCTGCGCGGCCGCCAGGGCCTGGTCCACCAGGTCGTCCGGCGCGCCGCTCATGCTGACCTGCAGGTGGGGTGCCTGCAGGTAGCGTTCCAGGGTCAGCGGCTCTGCCGCCAGCGGATGGTCGGCCCGCATCACGCAGACGTGGCTGTCGGCGAGCAGCCGGCAGGTCATGAACCGGTCGGGCAGGTGCTGGAAGAAGCCGATGCCGATGTCGGTGCGCCCCTGGTCGATGCCCGCCAGGATGTCTCCGACCGCGCCGGGCCGCACGGTGAGCGAGAGCAGCGGCGCCTCGGTCCGGATCTGGTCGACCATCTGCGGCAGGATGATGATCGTCTCGTGCGTCTCCACCGCGATCTGGAAGGTGCCATGGGCCTGCGCCGGCTCGAAGTGCTCGGGCGTCAGTACCGTCTGCACGCCCTGCAGCGCCATCCGCAGCGGCCCCGCCAGCCCGAGCGCCCGGGGCGTCGGCTCCATGCCGGTCGCGGTGCGCACCAGGATCTCGTCGCCCAGCAGCTTGCGCAGGCGGTCGAGCGCATGGCTGGTGGCCGACTGGCTCAGGCCGATGCGCTCGCCCGCACGGCGCACGCCGCGCTCCTCGATCAGGGCCTCCAGCACCACGAGCAGGTTCAGGTCGATGGCGCGGAGGTTCATGGCGGGCGGCGGTTAGTGCGCAAAAGCGCAACGCGGCAGCATGCCCGCGCGCCGCCCTGCCGCCAATGGGGAAAACGTGGGCACCGTCACGGCGCGCCAGCGCGGCGCGCCGCGGCTCACCTCAGCGCCGCGCCGTCAGCCACTGCTGCGGCTTGAGCGCCGCGGCCACCACCCGCACTTCGCCGATCTGGCCGAAGAAGCCGTCGGCCCGGCCGTTGTCCCACGATCCGCCGCCCACCACCCAGGGCGCGCTGGCCGAGGTGGTGGCTAGGCCGGTCACCTTGCTCGCGTTGCGCAGCACCGGCGCGCCTTCGACGTACATCGTGGTGTCGTGCGATGCCGGGTCGTTGACCACCGCGATGTGCACCCAGGTGTTGGCGATGATCTCGCCCGACCAGTTGGCGCGCGGCGCGATGGTGTCCTGCGTCGGCACGACCTCCCACTGCACCTCGCGCAGCGACGAGATGGCGAACAGCATCGGCGGCGATTCCGGGTCCTCGCCGGTGAAGCCGGCCAGGTTTCCGCGCCGGCCGTCGCGGGTCATGATGTTCATCCAGGCGTGGGTGGAGCGCATCCAGGCGGCATCGATCTTGACGAAGGCCTCGACGGTGTAGCCGCCCTCGAGCTTCTGCGCGTTGATCGGCGCGGCCGCGTCGGTCATGAAGTAGCTCAGGCGCGGCACGTTCTTGTCGGTGTTCAGGAAGCGCACCGAGCCGGGCGCGGCCGAAAGCCGGTGGCGGTCGGCGCTCCAGACGATGTCGCCCTGCGCCGCGCCGACGATGCCGCCCTGGTTGAGCGCGTCGCGCCGCAGCGGGTTGGCGCCGGTCACGTCGGCGATCACCGTGCCGGTGGCGACCGCCTGCCCGGCGGTGCCGCCGAAGAAGCGCCAGTGCGCCAGCGTGTTGGCGACTTTCGGGTAGTCGTCGCTGTCGGCGGCGGCGCGCGGTGTGACCACCGTCGGCTCCTTGTAGTTGGCCAGCACCAGCGCGCGGGCCTGGGCGACCAGCGACGAGGCGACCGTCGCCTGCCCGGCCGCGAAGGTTTTGTTGAAGCCCGCGAACCGCGCCGCGAAATCCATCGCGAAGGAGAAGCTCTCGTTGGGCGCGCTCAGCACCGCCTGGTCGAACTCGGTCAGCGTGTCGGCCGGCTTCTGGATCACCCAGGGCGAGAACGACAGCACCTTCACCAGCTTGTTGGTCAGGTCGAATTCGTAGAGCCGCATCAGGCCGTTGCCGCCCTGGTAGGCCATCTGGTAGTCCACCACCATTTCCTCGACCGCGTGGCCGAAGTCGTTGGTCCTGGTGAGCCGCGCGGCGCCGTGGTGGTGGCCGTTGAGGGTCATGAAGATCTGGTCGTTGTCGCGGATCAGCTTCTCCCACAGCATCTTGCCGTAATCGGTCTCCAGCGGGCTGCTGCCGTCGGGGGCGATGTTGAGCAGCTGGTGGTTCACCAGGATCACCGGCAGCGTCGGGTTGCGTGCGATGGCCTGCCGCGCCCAGGCGATCGCCGCCGGCGAGATGCGCCACGACAGCGACAGCACCATGAACTTCTGGCCCTGCGCCTCGAACACGTGGTATTCGTGAAAGCCGCTCGGGTCGCGGCCGCCGAAGGTCGACTGGCGCTGCGCGCGGGCGGTGCCGAACCACTGCAGGTAGGGCTCGTTGGCCAGGGTGCGCGCAGCGTCGGTGCCGTTGACCGGGTCGATGCTGTAGTCGACGTCGTTCAGCACGTCGTGGTTGCCGGCCAGCACGCTGTAGGGGCGCTTGGCCACTTCCAGCACCTGCATCGCGCCGTCGGCCACCTTCCACTGCTCCGGCTTGCCCACCTGGTCGACCACGTCGCCCAGGTGGATGGTGAACGGGATGTTGAGCGCACGGGCGTTGGCGGCGATCCACTGCGTCTGCGCCGCGAACGGCTCGCTGCCGAAGCGGCGGCCGTACTGGCTGCTCTCGGCCGAGGTGGCGTAGCGCGAGTAGAACTGGGTGTCGGGCAGCACCGCGACCGCGAAGCTGGAGATGGCGGTGCTGGCCGCGGGCGCAGGGGCGGGGCTCGGTGCCGGCGCGGCATTGGCCGATGGATCGTCGCCACCACCACCGCAGGCCGTCAGGGCCGCTCCGCCGCCTAGCCCCAGCAAGGTGGAGGCGCCCAGTTTGAGCATGCTGCGGCGCGGGGCGAGCGGTGCCGCCGGGATGCGTGCATCGGCGGCTGGATCGGGGGCAGGCACGCAGTCGGGGCGGGAGGGAGTCGAGGCCATGGAAGGACAGTCAGGGTTGGAAAGCCCGCGACGTTAGGGAACCGCCGTGACAGAAGATTGACGCCGCCATGACAAAGCGAAGAACCAGCGCAAAAGCCGAGAAAGCGACACGATGCGGGTCCGATGAATGCATTTGCACTCGGGTAAATCTATTTACATCCTGGTGTACCGGCGGCCCAGTCCTATCTGCGTGCTGCAGGAACAACTGCGCTCGGGAGCTGAAAATCGAGCAAAAAGTGGTTCGAGCCGGCGAGAGGCGCCGACCGGCAGCTATCGAATCAGGAGCAACGGGGCCGGAGGATCGAGGATCTCTTCAGGCCAGCGGCGCCAGCAGCCCGTCCAGATCCCCCACCCCGAACTTCACCGCCGCTTCCGCGTCCTGGCCCAGCACCCCGTCGGCAAGCACCGCCTTGCGCGCCTGCAGCTCCAGCATCCGCTCTTCGATGCTGCCCTCGGCCACCATGCGGTAGACGAAGACCGGCCGGGTCTGTCCGATGCGGTGGGCGCGGGCGGTGGCCTGGGCCTCGACGGCCGGGTTCCACCACGGGTCGAGGTGGATCACGGTGTCGGCCGCGGTCAGGTTCAGGCCGGTGCCGCCGGCCTTCAGGCTGGCAAGCAGGATCGGCGCATCGCCGGCCTGGAAGCGCTGCACCAGCGCGCCGCGCTCGGCCGGCGGCGTGCTGCCTGTGAGCAGCAGGCGCGGCAGGCCCAGGGGCTCCAGCGCCGCATCCACCAGCCGCAGCATGGTCGCGAACTGCGAGAAGACCAGCACCGTGCGGCCGGCTTCCACCATCGCCGGCAGCATCTCGCACAGCCGCTCCATCTTGGCCCGCTCGATGCCGGGCGGCGTGGCGGTACCTTTCAGCAGGTGCGGATCGCAGCAGACCTGCCGCAGCTTGAGCAGCGCGTCCAGCACCGCGATCTGCGCGCCCTGGAAGCCGGTGCGCTGCAGCACCCGGCGCACCTGCTTGTCGGCCGCGACGCGCACGCTTTCGTACAAATCGCGCTGCTGGCCCAGCAGCGGCACCCGCTCGACCACCTCGGTCACCGGCGGAAGCTCGGTCGCGACCGTGTCCTTGCGGCGGCGCAGGACGAAGGGCCGCACCCGGCGCGCCAGTAGCGCGGCCCGCGCGGTCTCGCCGCCCACCTCGATCGGCTTGCGCCAGACGCGCTGGAAACTGCGCGCATCGCCCAGGAAGCCCGGCATCAGGAAATCGAACTGCGCCCACAGCTCGCCCAGGTGGTTCTCCAGCGGCGTGCCGGTGAGGCACAGCCGGTGGCGGGCCTGCAGCCGGCGCAGGGCGTGGGCCGCGCGGCTGGCGGCGTTCTTCGCGACCTGGGCCTCGTCCAGCACCAGCAGGTGCCAGGGCTGGGGCCGCAGCCGGTCGAGGTCGCGCCAGGCCAGCGGGTAGGTGGTGACGACCAGGTCGTGCGCCGCCATCTGCGCGAAGCCCGCGTGCCGGTCGGCCCCCTGCAGCGCCAGCACCTTCAACTGCGGTGCCACGCGGGCCGCCTCGGCCTGCCAGTTGAAGACCAGCGAGGTGGGCACCACCACCAGCGAGGGCCGGTCAGCCCGGCCCTGCTGCTTTTCCACCAGCAGGTGGGCCAGGGCCTGCGCCGTCTTGCCCAGGCCCATGTCGTCGGCCAGGATGCCGCCCAGGCCCTCGGCACGCAGGTACTGCAGCCAGGCCAGGCCCTCGCGCTGGTAGGGCCGCAATGTCACGCCCAGGCCGGCGGGCACGTCGACCGGTGCCGGCGGCCCGCTGCGGGCCAGGCGGGCGGCCAGTGCCTCCAGCCCCTCGGCGCCCTGCAAGGCCCACGCGCCTTGCGCGCCAGCGCGCTGCGCCTGGCTGGCGGCCAGGTGGTGGCGCAGCGATTCGAGCCGTTCGGCATCCCACTGCGACAGCTTCAGCGGACCGGCCGCGCGGTGCGGATCGGTCAGCAGGTCGAGCATCGCGCCGACGATCGCCTTGAGCGGCGCCGCCTCCATGTCGATGCGCCGGCCGCCCGGCGCCCGCAGCCGCACCTGCGCCGCATCGTCGATCGCCGCCAGCGCCGCGGCATCGCGCCAGCGGGCATCGCGCTTCAACAACTCGGCCAGCAGCGGCGCGAGGTCGAGCATCTCGCCCTGCACCTCGATGCCCAGCGTCAGCAGCCAAGAGCCCTCGCGCCGCGGCAGGGCCAGCCCGCCCGCCGGCACCACCGGGGCCGGCCGGGTGCCGAGCGGCGCCGCAAGCTCGCGGCCCTGCGCTTCGCCCGTCGCCGGATCGAGCAGCAAGCGCCAGGCATCGACCGGCACGCTCTGGTGCGCGAAGCCCGGCACCACCACCACCGACCATCCCGCCGCCTGCAGCACCGGCACCCGGTCGGCCCAGAAATCACCGAACTGCTCTTCCTGCGGCAGCGTCCACAGCACCGGCGGCGCATCGCCGAGCGCGGCCGTGGCGGCCTCGGGCGCGCGCCACTGCAGCGCATCGGCCGGAACCGGCCGCAGGTCCAGCGTGGCGAGCAGGTCGCGGGCATCGGCCTCGGCGGCGCGGTCGCGGGTGACGGGGGCGGCGTCCTGGGCCGCATCGGCACGCGGCGCCAGGACCGAGGTGGGCGCCGGCACCTGCCACCGCAGCCCGCCCGGGGCCGCGTAGGTCCATTCCACCTGCGCCACCGTGACCTGGTCGCCGCGCGGCGCCAGCGATTCGGACGGCGCCATGCCCAGCAGGCCGTCGCCGCGGCCGAGGGTGCGCAGGGTCAGGCGGGGGCGGAAGGCGGCAGCGGGGGGTGCGGGGGCGAGGGAGGCTGCGGGGGGCACGGCGGGCATGGGGAATTGTGGAGCGACGGCGGAAGCGCATTAGCGATCCGGACTGCCCCATGACGCATTTCGCGAGCCGGATCAACCTCCAGCCGGCGCCGATCGCCGACAGTCAGCTATGAAAATAATAGCTGGCTGTCGCGCATGGAATCGCGGATGTACGGCAAGCAACCGTCTGCAGCCGGTTTTCGACGGACCATCCGGGACGCTGTGCAAAGCCGACGACCACGGCGGCAACGCACCGGATCGACCCGCCGCCCTCCCAGGAGACCCCGCATGCCCGCAGCCGAACGCACCCTCTGCTGGACCCCCCTGACGGACGAAGGAAGGCCGGGGCCCGGCATGGAACACCTGAGGCTTTGCGCCACATCCGCCGACGGCATGGTGCTGGGCGTGGACGAAGACCAGGGTCCGTTCCGCCTGCACTACCAGCTCCGGTGGACACCGCGGTGGCAGTTGCGCAGCGCCGCGCTGACGCTCGCCACCTCCGGGTCGACCCGCACATTGCGGATGGAAACCGACGGCCAGGGCCGCTGGCGCGATGGCGCCGGCCGCCCCATGTCCGAGCTGGAGGGCTGCCTCGACATCGACATCTGGCCCACGCCCTTCACCAACACGCTCCCGATCCGGCGGGAACCGCTGGCCATCGGCGAGCGGCGGTGCATCCAGGTGGCGTGGGTGTTCGGGCCCACGTTGGGCATCCGGAAGCAGGCGCAGGCCTATACCCGGCTGGAGCATGGCCTGTACCGGTTCGAGAGTCTGGATGGAAGCGGTTTCACAGCCGACATCGCCGTCGATTCGGACGGGCTGGTGCTCGACTACCCCGACCTGTTCCGGCGCTTGCGGACCGGAGTCGGGGGCGGATGCCCGGGTGGCACCGTCGATCAATGAGTGTGTGCTTTCGGCCAAGGCCACGCTTACAAAGACAAACAAGTTAAATTCGGGCTCGACCATCCCGTCGCATTGCCCTTGCGAGCGGTCCACCCGTTTCACGCCCGCCCCATGCGACCTGCCGCCTTCCCCGCCCGATTCCTGACCCTGTGCGCGCTGGCCTGCTGCTGGGCCAGCACCCACGCCGAAGTCGACAGCCTCGTGCGCGATGCTGCCGCCCTGCGGCAGGCCGGCAAGGCGCAAGTTGCGTACGACCTGCTGGAAAGCCACGAAGCCGCACGCGCAGGCGATCCCGATTTCGACACCGTGTTCGGCATCGCCGCCAACGACATCGGCAACTATCCGCGTGCGGTGCTGGCGCTGGAACGTGCGCTGGCGATGCAGCCGGGCCAGGCCCGCATCCAGGCCGAACTCGGCCGGGCGCTGTTCGCGGTCGGCGACAACCAGGCCGCGGCTACCCTGCTGCGCGCGGCCCGCGCCGACCGGCAGGTACCCGAGGGCGCCGCCCGCAGCATCGACCAGTTCCTGAACGCCATCGGCCGGGTCGAGGATGCCAGCCGCTCGTCGGTGCGCGGCTATGTCGAGGGGGGCGTCGGGTACGACAGCAACGTCAACAGCGGCCCGGCCGGCGCCAACGTCGCGGTGCCGGCGCTCGGCGGGCTGGTGCTGACGCTGAACCCCGCGGGGGTGGAGCGCGCGTCGCGCTTCGCCAGCGTCGTCAGCGGCCTGTCGGCCCGCATCGTGGTCGATCCGCGCTGGTCGGTGATCGCCGGCGCCAATCTGTCGGCCCGCCCGAACACCTCGTCGGTCAGCGGCATGGACACCGCGCAGGCCGACGCCAACGCCGGCGTGTCCTACCGGCACCAGCGCCACGAGCTGATCCTGGCGACGCAGCTGAGCAGCTTCGAATACGGCGGCCGGCAGCTGCGCCAGACCGCCGGCGGCACCGCCGAGTGGGTCTACCGCATCGACGGTTTCCGCCAGTGGGACAGCTACCTGCAGTACGCGCGGCTGCACTACCCGCAGCAGTCGGTACGCGACGCCGACCGGGTGGTGCTGGGCACCTCGTACGCCCACCGTTTCCGCAGCGGGCCGCTGGCCTACGGCGGTGGCTACCT
The DNA here is from genome assembly GCF_001421705.1 of Xylophilus sp. Leaf220. Taxonomy (GTDB): domain Bacteria; phylum Pseudomonadota; class Gammaproteobacteria; order Burkholderiales; family Burkholderiaceae_C; genus Xylophilus. The sequence continues at coordinate 96,718 of NZ_LMKO01000022.1, forward strand.
GGGCCGGGAAGGCACCCGCGCCGACGGCGTCGACCAGTTGGGCCACCGGCTGGTCGGCCTGCGGGCCGGTGTGCAGGCACCCCTGACCGAGCAATGGGCCGCCTTCGCCACCTTCGGCTTCGAGTACCGGCGCTTCGGCGGTGACGACCCGTTCTTCCTGATCCGCCGCACCGACCGGCAGACCACGCTCAACCTCGGCACGACCTGGGACCCGGCGCCCCGCTGGCGGGTGACGCCGCAGCTGTCGCTGACACGCGTCGCCTCCGACTCGCCGATCGCCGATTTCCGCAAGACCGTCCTGTCGGTCACCGCGCGCAGGGATTTCTGATGCACACCGCACCGCTGCCACACACCATGACCACCGCCATCCGCTTTCGCAAGGCCACCCTGGCCATCGCCGTGGCCGGCTGCTTTCCGCTGGCCGTCCAGGCCGCCGAGCCCGCCGTCGCGCCCGTGGCCGGCACGGTCCAGTTCGCCATCGGCGAGGTCAGCGCCCGCCGGCAGAACGCCTCGGTGCCGCTGCAGAAGGGCTCGACGGTGGAAAGCGGCGACCTGCTGACCACCGGCGCCGACAGCCAGGTGCAGATCCGGTTCAGCGACGGCGGCCTGGTCGCACTGCAGCCCAACACGCAGTTCGCCATCACCGAATACGCCGACCGGCAGGATCCGAAACGAGACCGCTACATGGTCAGCCTGCTCAAGGGCGGCCTGCGTTCCATCACCGGCCTGATCGGCAAGCGCAACCACGACAACTACAAGGTGCAAACGCCCACCGCCACGGTCGGTATCCGCGGCTCGGCCTTCACCGCCTTCGTCGATCCGGCTGACCGCAGCCTCAAGGTGGCGGGCGAGCAGGACGCGATCGAGGTCTGCACCGACAGCGGCTGCATCGGCCTGACGGTCGGCGAGACCGCCCTGGTGCGGGCCAGCGCCGCCGGCGCGCTGCCGAGCCGTACCAGCGACCGCGCCAGCCTGCCGGTATCGGCGCCCACCCAGGCGCCGCAGACCGTGGCCAACCAGAGCGACGATGCCGGCCGCCCCGTGGTGGTGGCGCAGGCGGTGGATGCGCAACGGCCGGCGACGCCCCCTCCTGCCCCCCGGCCCGCTCCCAGCCCTGCCCCCAGCCCCGCCCCCACACCGACGCCCGCACCTGTGCCAGCCCCGGCGCCCATCACGGCACCCGCCCCGACGCCCGCGCCGACACCCATTCCTCCGGCTCCGCCTGCGCCCGCTCCAGCACCATCACCGGTGCCGGGGCCCGCTCCAGCTCCAGCTCCAGCTCCAGCTCCAGCTCCAGCTCCAGCTCCAGCTCCAACTCCAACTCCAAGCCCAACGCCAAGCCCAAGCCCAACGCCGGCACCTGCTCCAGCGCCAACGCCCGCACCTTCGCCAACGCCTGCACCGCCCCCGGTGCCGACACCTGCTCCGTCGCCTGCACCTGCACCTGCACCGTCTCCGACGCCCGCACCTGCTCCAGCGCCAACACCTGCACCGTCCCCGACACCCGCACCGTCTCCAACACCTGCTCCAGCGCCGACACCAGCACCGGCTCCGACACCTGCTCCGGCGCCCACGGCCTCCGGCCTCACCGTCCGCGGCTTCTCCACATCGGCGACCGGCCTGCAAGGCCGCGCCCTGACCGCTGCCACCGCGACCTACGACACCAACGGCCAGCCCCAGCGCTTCGCAGCGGGCACCACATCGGTCAGCCGCGACGGCGCGGCCGTACCCGGCGCGACCTTCTACAGCAGCGGCAGCACCGCGACAGGCGACCTGCTGCAACTCGGCGAGTGGGGCGCATCCACCTGGAGCGCGGGGGGCGCCAACAGCGCGGATACCCGGTTCGTGTATGTCACGGGCGTGCCCACCGCGCCGCAGTTCGTCCTGACCAACCAGCGGGCCACCTACAGTCTGGCTGCGTCCACCCCGGTCTACACCAGCCAGAACCGCGTCGGCTCGGTCGCCTCGGCCACGCTGTCGGTCGACTTCTACATTCGCAACACCAATTCCCTGGGTACCCTCGCGGTGGCCGTCGACCTGCCGAGCGGCGCAGGTGCGGCGACCAACCGCTACAACCTGGCCGGCACCCTCTCCGGCAACGGAGCCTCGCTGTCGGGCGCGCTGGGGATCACCGGCGCGGGCTGCTCCGGCCCGTCCAACCCCTGCCTGGGCGGCTCGGCCGAAGGCTTCTTCGCCAATGCCGCCGGCAGCAAGGTCGGCCTGACCTTCACCGGCAACAGCACCACGACCGGCAGCTTCGGCGGCGCCCTGGCGTTCACCGAGACCGGCCCGCGCGGCAGCATTCCCGCCGCCACGGTCGGCTCACCCGCGGCTTCCTATGTCACCAGCTTCGCCTACCTGACCTCCGTCGGCGCGGCGGCCCAGCGCACCACCGTCCCGGACGGCGACCGCGTCTTCTTCCAGGGTGCGGAGCTGATCGAGTCGCGGCCGCGCGGCAGCCAGCCCGACATCGTCAAGGGCGGCACCGTCACCGCCGCCAGCGCCGGCGCCGGCGGCATCGGGGTGCCGGGCAGCCTCGACTTCATCGGCTGGGGCAGCTGGGAGTCGGGCAACATCAACGGCACGGCGGGCCTGCCGGTCATCAGCAACGTCCACTACATCGTCGCCACGCCGACCACCGACGCCTCGATGCCCATCGCCGGCACCGCCAGCTACAACCTGGTCGGCGGCAGCGCGCCGGTCTCGACCACCCAAGGAACCGGCACACTCAACAGCGGCTCGCTGACGGCCGACTTCACCGCCGGCACGGTGGGCACGGTGCTGAACCTGGGCTTCGGCGGCAACAGCTACACCGTGGGCGGCACCGGCCAGTTCCGCCAGCCCGGAAGCGACGCGGCGATCATCGTGCCGGGCTCCGGCAGCAACGGTGCGCCGATCGCGGCGGTGATCAACGGCGTGTTCAGCGGTCCCAACGCCTACCGCGCCGGCATCACCTACAGCGTCACCGGCACGCCGGCCACCACCGGCATCATCAACGGTGCGGCGGTGTTCCAGAAGGTGCCGTGAGGCGCCCGGGATCGACCGGCCTCCGCAAAATTCATAGGGAAAGTGCCCGGGGCCGGCGTCCTACGCCGGCCTTTAGCTATCAATTTGGTAGCTAACGCCGTTGCAGTGCCGAACCGACCGCCGGCTCCGGCACGCCGATCAACCCTGCTTCCGCGCCCGCACCACCGTCGCGATCTGCGTCTGCGGCTGGATGTCGGTGTACGCCGAAACGTCCTTCCGGATCGCTTTGGCATGCGGCGCGAAGGCGGTCTGGAACGACGCCATCGATTCGAAGTACATGTGCACCGCCGCCACGAAGGGCGGTTGGCTGCCGGGTGCGGCGCCGGCCAGGCCCTGGTCGATCTCCACATCCAGCAGCGCTGCGCCGAGAAGCTCGGCGATCATCGCCACGTGGCGGTCGACGTAGTAGTCCATGTCGAAGCGGGCGCCTTCGGCGGCGGGGTAGAGCACGCTGACCTTGATCATGGGGGTGTCCTAGGATGTAGTTTGAAGATGTGGAAGAACCGTCGCGAGCGGCCCGGGTGTGCAGTGAGGACCGGAACCGACCTTGGGTACGGTGAGGACCGGATCCGCGCCATCGGGTTGCGCAGCAGGCTCTCTCACGTCTGCTTGGCTACGAGCGTCAGGATGTCGTAGCTGGCGACGATCTCGTCGTGCTGGTTGGTGACGGCCACGTCCCAGGCCACGACGCCCTGGCCCTGGCCGTTGGCGTCCTTCTTCTGCCGGTCGGTCTTGCGCTTGCAGGTGAGCCGGGCGCGGATGGTGTCGCCGATGGCGACCGGTTTCACGAAGCGCAGCGTATCGAGCCCGTAGTTGGCCAGCACCGGCCCCGGCGCGGGCGAGACGAAGAGCCCCGCCGCGGCCGACAGCACGAAGTACCCGTGCGCGATGCGCTGGCCGAAGGGCGATGCGCGCGCCGCGATCTCGTCGAAGTGCATGTAGAAATAGTCGCCCGAGATGCCGCCGAAGGCGACGATGTCGGCCTCGCCCACGGTGCGGCGGTGGGTCAGCAGCGAGTCGCCGATCTGCAGCTCCTCGAAGTGCTTGCGGAACGGGTGCAGCGCGCTCTCCTGCACCGCGGCGCCCCGCAGGTATTCGCCGGTGATCGCCGCGATCATGTTGGGCGAACCCTGCACCGCGGTGCGCTGCAGGTAGTGCTTCACCGCGCGGATGCCGCCCAGCTCCTCGCCGCCGCCGGCGCGGCCGGGGCCGCCGTGCTTCAACTGCGGCAGCGGCGAGCCGTGGCCGGTGGATTCGGCCGCCGCTTCGTGGTCGAGCACCAGCAGCCGGCCGTGCAGCGCCGCCACCTGGGGCACCACCGCCGCGGCGATGCGCGGATCGCGCGTCACCAGCGTGCCGACCAGGCTGCCGCGGCCGCGCGCGGCCAGGGCCATCGCCTCGTCGATGCCGTCGTAGGGCATCAGGGTGCTGACCGGGCCGAAGGCCTCGATGTCGTGCGCCGCGTCGTGCTCCAGCGGCCTGCGGCTCAGCAGCAGCGTGGGCGCGAAGAACGCGCCTTCGGCCACGCCCTCGCCCACCGGCGCGAAACCGTCCTGCGCGCCGAAGACCTGCTCGGCGCCCTGCAGCAACGCGGCCACCCGCTCGGCCACGTCGGCCTGCTGGGCGTGGGAGGCGAGCGCGCCCATGCGCACGTCGTCGCGTGCCGGGTCGCCGACCACCACCTTCGCCAGACGGGCGCGCAGCCGCTCGACCACCGCATCGAGGTGCCGGCGGGGCACGATGGCGCGGCGGATCGCGGTGCATTTCTGGCCGGCCTTGGTGGTCATCTCGCGGGCCACTTCCTTCACGAAGAGGTCGAACTCCTCGTCGTCGGGCGTCACGTCGGGCGCCAGGATCGCGCAGTTGAGCGAGTCGGCCTCGGCGTTGAACGGGACCGACTGGCGCACCAGGTTCGGATGCACCCGCAGCTTCGCCGCGGTGTCGGCCGAGCCGGTGAAGGTGACGACGTCGGAGCCGACCAGCCGGTCGAGCAGATCGCCGGTGCCGCCCACCACCAGCTGCAAACTCCCCTCGGGCAGCAGGCCCGATTCGACGATCAGCCGCACCGCGGCCTCGGTCAGGTAACTGGTGGCGGTGGCGGGCTTGCCGATGCAGGGCATGCCGGCCAGGAAGCTGGGCGCGAACTTCTCCAGCAGGCCCCACACCGGAAAGTTGAACGCATTGATGTGCACCGCCACCCCGCGCCGCGGCACCAGGATGTGGGTGCCGGCGAAGCCGCCCTTCTTGCCCAGCGGCATCGCCGGGCCTTCGTGCACCAGGTCGCCCGAGGGCAGCTCGGCGCTGCCCATGCTTGCATAGGCGAAGAGCGTGCCGGCACCGCCTTCGATGTCGATCCAGCCATCGGCCCGGGTGGCGCCGGTGGCGGTGGAGAGCGCATACAGCGTCTCCTTGCGCTCTGTCAGGTACTTGGCCAGGGCCTTGAGCCGTTCGGCGCGCTGCTGGAAATCCAGCGCCAGCAACCCGGGCAGGCCGACAGTGCGCGCGTGGTGCAGCGCCTCGGCGAAGTCGGGCGTCTCTGCGTGGGTATGGGCCACGGTGGTGCCGTCGATGGCGCTGCGCAGCGCCTGGGCGGCCTGTTGGCCGACCCAGCGGCCGCCGATGTAGCTTTGGAGGGTACGTGTCATGGAGATGCTCAGTGCTTGGTGCCGATGCCGAGGTAGGTGTCGATGATCCGTTGGTCGTGCAGCAGCTCGCGCGCCGGGCCTTCGAGCGCGACGGCGCCGGTCTCCAGCACATAGCCGCGGTCGGCCACCTGCAGCGCGGCCCGGGCGTTCTGCTCCACCAACAGCACCGACACGCCGTGCTGCCGCAGCGACGACACCACCTGCAGCACCTCGCGCACGATCAGCGGGGCCAGGCCGAGGGAGGGCTCGTCCAGCATCAGGAGCCGCGGCCGGGCCATCAGCGCGCGGCCGATCGCCAGCATCTGGCGCTCGCCGCCCGACAGGGTCGAGGCCATCTGCGGCCGCCGTTCGCGCAACCGCGGGAAGATCTCGAAGACCTCCTGCATCCGCGCCTTCTGGTCCCGCTGGCCCTTGCGCCAGCGGTAGAAGCCGCCGAGCAGCAGGTTGTCCTCGACCGACATCTCGCCGAACAGCTCGCGCCGCTCGGGCACCAGCGCCACGCCGCGCGCCACCAGCGCCTCGACGCTCGGCCGGGCGATCCGCTCGCCCGCCAGCGTCAGGCTGCCGGTGGAGGGGAGCAGGCCCATCGCCGCGCAGAGCAGCGTCGTCTTGCCGGCCCCGTTGGGGCCGATCACGGTGACGATCTCGCCCTCGTCCACCTGCAGGGCGATGTTGTGCACCGCCTCCACCGTCCGGTAGGAGACGCAGAAATCCTCAAGTCGCAATACCGTGTTCATGGGCGATGTGTCCTGCATGCCGTTGCTTCGTAGGGAGGCCGCTGCGCACGGCCGCCCGAAGCGGCCGGCCTGCCCCCGGAAGGGGGTTGGCGCAGCGACACGCAGTGCGCGCAGCCTGGGGGAGAGCTCATACCGCGCCACCTAAGTAGGCATCCAGTACCCGCTGGTTGCTTTGGATGTCGCTCGGCGTGCCTTCGGCGATCACGGTGCCGAACTCGAAGACGGTGATCCGGTCGGCCAGGTTCATCACGAACTCCATGTCGTGTTCCACCACCAGGATGCCCAGGCCTTCTGCCCGCAGCTGCGACAGCAGGTCGGCCAGCGCGCGTTTTTCCAGGTGGCGCAGGCCGGCGGCGGGTTCGTCGAGCAGCAGCAGCACCGGCTGGCCGGCCAGGGCGCGGGCGATCTCCACCACCCGCTGCTGGCCCAGCGCCAGCGATGCGGCCGGCGTGTCGGCGTGCGCCCCCAGGCCGCAGCGCACGATCTGGGCACGGGCCTCGGCCAGCACCGCGGACTCTTCCGCGCGGTCGAGCCGCAGCATCGAGGCGACCCAGCCGCGCCGCGCCCGGCCGTGGGCGCCGAGCGCCACGTTCTCGACCACGCTGCGCTGGCCCAGCAGCCGCACATGCTGGAACGTGCGGCCCAGGCCCAGCGCGGCGAAGGCACGCGACGGCCGGCCGGCCATCGGCTGCTCCAGCACCCGCACCTCGCCCTCGGTAGGGTCGGCCACGCCCGAGACCATGTTGAAGAAGGTGCTCTTGCCTGCGCCGTTGGGGCCGATCAGCGCATGGATTTCGCCGGCCCTGACGTTCATCGTCACCGCGTTGTTGGCGACCAGCCCGCCGAAGCGCTTGGTGACGCCGGTGGCCTGCAGCAGCACCTGCCCCGCGGCCGGCGTGGGCCGCCGCGCCAGCGCGGCGCCCTGGTGGGCGACGCGTGGCGCGTCGGGCTTCAGCCAGCGGCCGCCGAGGCGCGCGAAGGTGGGCCACAGCCCGTCGGCGAAGCGCTGCAGCACGAAGAGCATCAGCAGGCCGAAGACGATCACCTCGAAGTTGCCGCTGGTGCCGAGCAGGCTGGGCAGCACGTCCTGCAGCTTCTCCTTCAACAGCGTGATGACGGTGGCGCCCAGCACCGCGCCCCAGAGGTGGCCGGCTCCGCCGACCACCGCCATGAAAAGGTACTCGATGCCGATGTTGAGGTTGAACGGCGTCGGGTTCACGAAGCGCTGCATGTGGGCATAGAGCCAGCCCGAGATGGCGGCCATCAGCGCGGCCAGCACGAAGAGCTTGATCCGGTAGCGGGCGGTGTCGACGCCCATCGATTCGGCCATCACCCGGCCGCCTTTCAGCGCGCGAATGGCCCGGCCTTCGCGCGAATCCAACAGGTTGTGCAGCAGCCACAGCGCCACCAGCAGCACCGCCCAGATGACGATGCCCAGCGCCCGCGGCGAGGCCAGCGACCAGCCGGCCACCACCAGCGCCGGCACGCCGGTGATGCCGGTCTGCCCGCCCAGGAACTGCATGTTGCCGAACAGGTAGTACAGGCTCAGGCCCCAGGCGATGGTGCAGAGCGGCAGGTAGTGGCCCGAGAGCTTGACCGTGACCGCGCCCAGCGTCCACGCCACCGCGAAGGTGATCGCCAGCCCCAGCAGCAGCCCGACCCAGGGCAGGCCCGCCATGCCGACCAGCCCGCCCAGGAACGCGACCGAGGCCGGCGCGGTGCAGACCCAGGCCGTCGCGTAGGCCCCCACGCCGACGAACGCGGCCTGGCCGAAGGAGGTCATGCCGCCCACGCCGGTGAGCATCACCAGGCCCGCGGCGACGATCGAGTACAGGCCGATGTAGCTCATCACCACCATGGTGAACTCGGGCAGGAAGCCCCACGCCACGGCGAGCACCGCCACGCCCAGCAGCGTGAGCTGCCGGCGGGTGACGAGGCCGCGCGAGGCTTGCGAAGACTGCGAGGAGGCGCCTGCGGGCGCCTCGGTGTGCGACACGGGCGCGCTCATTCCTCGTCCTCCACATGCACGCTGTGCAGCGACCGCCACCACAGCACCGGAATGATCAGGGTGAACACCAGCACCTCCTTGAACGCGCTGGCCCAGAACGACGAGAACGACTCCAGCTGCCCCACCAGCAGCGCGCCGGCCAGCGCCAGCGGATAGCTCGCCAGCCCGCCCACGATGGCGGCGACGAAGCCCTTCAGGCCGATCAGGAAGCCGGTGTCGTAGTAGACGGTGGTGAGCGGCGCGATCAGCAGCCCCGACACGACGCCGATCAGCGCGGCCAGGGCGAAGCTGATGTCGCCCGACAGCTCCGTCGGGATGCCCATCAGCCGTGCGCCAACCCGGTTGATCGCGGTGGCCCGCAGCGCCTTGCCGATCATCGAGCGGCCGAAGAACACGAACAGCAGCAGCACCAGCGCCAGCGTGGTCCCCACCACCACCAGCGACTGCCCCGACACCTGCATGCCGCCCAGCTCGAAGCGGGCATCCGAGAACGCCGGCGTGCGCGAACCCTCGGCGCCGAAGAACAGCAGCCCCAGCCCGATCAGCACCCCGTGCAGCGCCACCGACACGATCAGGAGCGTGAGCACCGTCGCATGGGCCAGCGGCCGGAAGGCCAGGCGGTACAGCAGCGGGCCCAGCGGCACGATCAGCACCACCGTGGCGAACGCTTGCGCGGCCAGCCCCGACGGCTTCCAGACCAGGAGCAGCACGCAGGCCAGCGCGGGCAGGGCCACGCACCAGACCAGCGCAGACGTCCAGTCCACCGCCGCCCCGCGCTTCCAGCGCCAGGCCTCGACCACCAGCACCACGGCCGCCAGCGCCAGCAACAGCCACAGCGTCGCCGGCACCTTGCCCGCCTGCAGCATCGCCATCGACAGCGCCCCGAAGGCGACGAACTCGCCCTGCGGAATGAAGATGACCCGCGTCACCGAAAACACCAACACCAGCGCCAGGGCCATCAGCCCGTACACCGCACCGTTGATGAGGCCGTCCTGCGCCAGGAGCAGGGCGATCTGCGCATCCATGGATTGACTTTCAAGAAGGCCCTGCGGGCCGAAAACGCTGAACAGCAACTCCGCTGTCCCCGGGAACGCCGCGGAACCGGCTTGGCCGGACCGCAGGTGTTATGCCCACAAGGGGTTGCGAAGGCACGCCCTGCGATGTCCGCGCCACCCCATCAGGAACACCGCAGATCCGGCTTCGCCGGTCTGCCGGTGTTGCCCCCGGTAGGGGGTTGGCGAAGACACGAAGTGCGCAGCCTGGGGGCGAGCTTAAGGAACATATTTCCAGGTGCCGTTCTCGATCTTCACCATCACCCGCGCCCGCTGGTCCAGGCCCAGGTGGTCGGTCGGCGACATGGTGAAGATGCCGTGGGCGCCCGGCAGCTCCTTGGTCTGCTCCAGCGCATCGCGCAAGGCGGCACGGAACTCGGCCGTGCCCGGCTGCGCCTTCTTCAGCGCGACCGGTACCGCGGCGGTCATCAGCAGGCCGGCGTCCCACGCATGGGCGCCGAAGGTGGAGACGCTGCCCTTGCCGTTGGCGGCCTCGTAGGCGGTGACGTAGGCCTGCGCGCTCTTGCGCACCGGGTCGGAGGCGGGCAGCTGGTCGGCCACCAGCACCGGACCGGCGGGCAGGAAGGTGCCTTCCACGTCCTTGCCGCCCACGCGCAGGAAATCCGCGTTGGCCACGCCGTGGGTCTGGTAGATCTTGCCGGCGTAGCCGCGCTCCTTCAGCGCCTTCTGCGGCAGCGCGGCCGGGGTGCCCGAGCCGGCGACCAGCACCGCGTCGGGCTTGGCGGCGATCAGCTTCAGCGTCTGGCCGGTGACCGAGGTGTCGGTGCGGTTGAAGCGCTCGTTGGTCACCACCGTCAGGCCCTTCAGGCCCGCGGCCTTGGCGAACTCCTGCGACCAGCCTTCGCCGTACGCATCGGCGAAGCCGATGAAGCCGACGGTCTTTACGCCCGACTTCTGCATGTGCTCGGCGATCGCCAGCGACATCATGATGTCGTTCTGCGGCGTCTTGAAGACCCACTTGCGCTTGGCGTCCATCGGCTCGACGATACGGGCCGAGGCGGCCATCGAGATCATCGGCGTATTGGCCTCGGCGGCCACGTCGATCATCGCCAGCGATGCGGGCGTGACGGTCGAGCCGATGATGATGTCGACCTTGCTCTCGGTGATCAGCTTGCGCGCGTTGGCGACGGCGGCGGTGGTGTCCGACGCGTCGTCGAGCACGATGTAGTTGATCTTTTGGCCGCCGATGGTCTTGGGCATCAGGGCGATGGTGTTCTTCTCGGGGATGCCGAGCGAGGCGGCTGGGCCGGTGGCCGAGAGCGACACGCCCACGGTCACGTCGGCATGGGCGGACAGGGCGGCGGCGATCAGGCTGGCCAGAAGAAGGGGCTTCGCAAATTTCATTCGGTGTCTCCGGTGTTGTGAGAAAAACGATAGGGGCCTAGTGGACGGGAAGCGCGGGATTCCTGCATCGGGATCGACCCGCGTGCAGCATGGATCGTCGGTCAACGTTCATCGAAGGACAGCACCACCCGGTCGGTCAGCGGATGGGCCTGGCAGGCCAGCACGAAACCGGCGGCGACCTCCTTCTTGTCGAGGGCGAAATTGCGCTCCATGCGTACCTCGCCTTCGACCACCTTGGCACGGCAGGTACCGCAGACGCCCGAGGTGCAGGAGTACGGCACCTCCAACCCCGCGGCCGAGGCGGCGTCGAGGATGCTGGGCTGGCCCTTCTTGAATGGAATCTCGCGCTGCAGGCCGTCGCGCACGATGACGATGCGCGCCTGCTCGGCATCGCCTGCCTGCGGCGCGTGCAGCACCGCGCCGCCCGGTGCGGTGCCGGCCGGCGTGCCCGCCGGCAGTGCGACGCCGAAGCGCTCGATGTGGATGCGCTCCTCGGGCACGCCGGCGGCGAGCAATGCCGCCTCGGCCTCGTCGTTCATCTGGAACGGACCGCAGACGAAGACGTGGTCGATCTGCGCCGCCGGCACCACGCTCGCCAGGAACTCGCCGATCTTCTCGCGGTTCATCACGCCGTGGTTGAGCGGCGCGTCGGTGTGCTCGTCGGAGAAGACGTGCTGCAGCACCAGCCGCTGCATGTAGCGGTTCTTCAGGTCCTCGATCTCTTCCTTGAACATCGTGGACTGCAGCTGCCGGTTGCCGTAGACCAGGGTGAAGCGACTCAGCAGCTCCCGCGCCAGCACCGTCTTCATGATCGACAGGATGGGCGTGATGCCGCTGCCGCCGGCGATGCCCACGTGGTGGCGCCGCGCCGCCGGATCGAGCGGCACGAAGAAGCGGCCCTGCGGCGCCATCACGCTGACCGTGTCGCCCGGCTTCAGGTGCGTGTTGATCCACTGCGAGAACACGCCGCCGCGGACCTTGCGCACGCCGACCCGCAGCTCGCCGTCGTCCACGCCCGCGCAGATCGAATAGGAGCGGCGCAGGTCCTGCCCGTCGATCTCGGAGCGCAGCGTGAGGTACTGGCCCTGGGTGAAGGCGAAGGCATCGCGCAGGTCGGGCGGCACGTCGAAGGACACGACGACAGCCTCGGCCGTATCCGGCTGGACCGAACGCACGCGCAGGGGATGGAAGATGACGCTCATGGACCTGTCGCGGTTCAGATGGGTTTGAAATGTTCGAACGGCTCCCGGCACGCCATGCAGCGGTACAGGGCCTTGCAGGCGGTGGAGCCGAAGGCCGACAGCCGCTCGGTCTGCAGGCTGCCGCAGCGCGGGCAGGCCAGGCGCTCGGCCCCCGAGCGCCCGCCGAAGAAGCGGATCGGCACCGCCGCGCCCGGCTCCAGGTGGGCGGGCGGCGCGATGCCGTAGGCGGCGAGCTTGCGGCGGCCCTCGGCACTGATCCAGTCGGTGGTCCAGGCCGGCGCGCGCCGCAGCGTGACGCGGGCCGGCCCCAGGCCGGCGGCGGCCAGGGCGGCCAGCACGTCGGCCTCGATCGCCTCGGTGGCGGGGCAGCCGGAATAGGTCGGCGTCAGCACGATCTCCAGCCCCGCGCCCTCCCCCGCGTCGACCACCTCGCGCACGATGCCCAGGTCGCAGACCGAGACGGCCGGCACCTCCGGGTCGAGCACCGTGGCCAGCACGTCCCAGGCGGCCTGCACCCGCGGGCCGTGGACCGTCGGCTTAGACACGGCTTCGGCAGCGCTCACCAGACGCCTCCGGGATAGGCCCGCTGCAGGTACTGCATGTCGGTCAGGACGAAGCCCATGTGCTCGCTGTGCTGCCCGCGCTTGCCGTGGCTGCGGAAAGCCGAATCGGCCGGCACGGCCAGGCCGGCTTCGCCCACGATTTGCGCCATTTCCGAGCGCCAGCCGGCCTCCAGGTCGGACCAGAGCGGCCCCAGCCCGGCCTCGGCTGCGGCCCGGTCGGCCGCATCCACGTCGAACATCTCGGCCGCATAGCGCCACAGGTCGTGCAGCGCCGTCTCCATCCGCCGGCGGGATTCGGCCGTGCCGTCGCCCAGGCGCACCACCCAGTCGCCCGAATGCTGCTGGTGGTAGCGCGCTTCCTTCACCGCCTTGGCGGCGATGGCCGACAGCTCGGCATCGCTCGAATGCGCCAGCCGCTCCCAGAGCAGCTTGAGCCAGGTCGCAACCATGGCGTTGCGCAGCACGCCGAAGGCGAAGTCGCCGCGCGGCAACTCGGCGATGGTGAGGTTGAAATAGTCGCGCTCGTTGCGCAGGAAGGCCAGCCGGTCCTCGTCGTGTCCGCTCCCTTCCACCTCGCCTGCACGGGTCAGCAGCGCCCGGGCCTGGCCGACCAGGTCGAGCGCGATGTTGGCCATGGCGATGTCTTCCTCCAGCACCGGCGCGTGGCCGCACCACTCGCCGAGCCGCTGCGCCAGGATCAGGCAGGTGTCGCCGACGCGCAGCAGGTACTGGGTCTCGGGGGTGAGGCGGAGATCGATCGAGGCTTGCATGGCGATCTCCGGCTACATGTGGTCCACGGACTGCGGCAACGCGTAGAACGTCGGATGCCGGTACACCTTGTCCTCCGACGGATCGAAGTACATCTGCTTGTCGCCCGGGTCGCTCGCCACGATCTGGTCGGAGCGCACCACCCAGATGCTGCTGCCCTCCTGGCGGCGGGTGTAGACGTCACGCGCCATCTGGATGGCCATCTTCGGGTCGGCCGCATGCAGGCTGCCGCAGTGCTTGTGGTCCAGGCCTGCCTTGCTGCGGACGAACACTTCCCACAGGGGCCATTCGGTGCCGGGGGCAGGAGAAGGGGAGTCGGTCATCGGGATCCTTGTTTTTTCGGGGTGTCGGTCGCTCAGGCCGCCAGGGCCGTGCGCTCCTGCTTCGCGGCATGGGCCAGGGCGGCGTCGCGGACCCAGGCACCGTCGTCCCAGGCCTTGACCCGGGTGGCCAGCCGCTCACGGTTGCAGGGGCCGTCGCCGCCGATCACCCGCCAGAACTCGCTCCAGTCGATGGCGCCGAAGTCGTGCGACTGGCGCTCCTCGTTCCACTTCAGGTCGGGGTCCGGCAGCGTCACGCCCAGGATGCGGGCCTGCTCCACCGCGCTGTCGATGAACTTCTGGCGCAGTTCGTCGTTGCTCACCCGCTTGATGCCCCAGCGCATCGACTGGGCACTGTTGGGCGACTGGTCGTCGGGCGGGCCGAACATCATGATCGACGGCCACCACCAGCGGTTCACCGCGTCCTGCACCATCGCCTTCTGCGCGTCGGTGCCCTGGGTCATCATCGTCAGCAGCGCCTCGTAGCCCTGGCGCTGGTGGAAGCTTTCTTCGCGGCAGATCCGGACCATGGCCCGGGCATACGGCGCATAGGAGCAGCGGCAGATCGGCACCTGGTTCATGATCGCCGCGCCGTCGACCAGCCAGCCGATGGTGCCCATGTCGGCCCAGGTCAGCGTGGGGTAGTTGAAGATCGAGCTGTACTTGGCCTTGCCGGAGTGCAGCGCCTCGAACATCTGGTCGCGCGAGGTTCCCAGCGTCTCGGCCGCGGCGTACAGGTACAGGCCGTGGCCGCCCTCGTCCTGCACCTTGGCCAGCAGGATGGCCTTGCGCTTGAGCGTCGGCGCGCGGCTGATCCAGTTGCCCTCCGGCAGCATGCCGACGATCTCCGAGTGGGCATGCTGGCTGATCTGCCGCACCAGCGTCTTGCGGTAGTGGTCGGGCATCCAGTCCTTGGCCTCGATGAAGTCGCCCGCGTCGATATGCGCGTCGAAGCGCTCCTGCAGCCGCAGCTCCTCGGTGGAGCGCACCGGCTTCTGGCGGGCATCGGCACTGTCCGCGTTCTGGCCGTCCTGGCCCATCGTGTCCATCGCCTGGGTGTACATGCGTTTCTCCTTCGGGGGTATTCGGTTGACGGGTGCGGCTCAGCGGGCGCGGGTGTCGACCACGCGCCGGGCCTTGCCGGTCTGGGTGCGCTCGATCGAATGGGGGTCGAACACCCGCACCCGGGTCGAGATGCCGACCAGCGTCTTGACCCGGTGCTGCACCCACTGCGCGATCGCGCTGCGGTCGGCGTCGGGCATCGGGCAGGCGCCGGGCTGCAGCTCGCAGTGCACCTCCACCTCGTCCATCAGGCCGGTGCGGCTCACATGCACCTGGTAGAGGCCCGAGAGCTGCCGGTGCGCCAGCACGATCTCCTCGACCTGCGTGGGAAACACGTTGACGCCGCGGATGATCATCATGTCGTCGCTGCGGCCGACGATCTTGCCCATGCGGCGGAACGAGCGCGAGGTGGGCGGCAGCAGCCGGGTGAGGTCACGGGTGCGGTAGCGGACGATCGGCATCGCCTCCTTGGTGAGCGAGGTGAACACCAGCTCACCCTCTTCCCCGTCGGCCACCAGCGCGCCGGTATCGGGGTCGATGATCTCGGGATAGAAATGGTCTTCCCACACCACCGGGCCGTCCTTGCTCTCGATGCATTCGCTGGCCACGCCCGGGCCCATGACCTCCGACAAGCCGTAGATGTCGACCGCGTCGATGCCGGCCTTGGTTTCGATGTCGTGGCGCATCGCCTCGGTCCAGGGCTCGGCGCCGAATATGCCCAGCTGCAGCGAACTGTCGCGCGCATCCAGCCCCTGGCGCGCGAACTCTTCGATGATCACCTGCATGTAGCTGGGCGTGACCATGATGATCGACGGCTGGAAGTCGCGGATCAGCTGCACCTGCTTCTCGGTCTGCCCGCCCGACACCGGGATCACGGTGCAGCCTGCACGCTCTGCGCCGTAGTGCGCGCCCAGGCCGCCGGTGAACAGGCCGTAGCCGTAGGCGATGTGGATCAGGTCGCCCGGCCTGCCGCCCGCGGCGCGGATCGAGCGCGCGACCAGCTCGGCCCAGGTGTCGATGTCGTTCCTGGTGTAGCCCACCACCGTCGGCTTGCCGGTGGTGCCCGACGATGCATGGATGCGTGCCACCTGCTCGCGCGGCACCGCGAACATGCCGAAGGGGTAGTTCTCCCGCAGGTCCTTCTTCACGGTGAACGGGAACTTCGCCAGGTCGGAGAGCTGCTGCAGGTCGTCCGGGTGCACGCCGTGCGCGTCGAAGGCCTGGCGGTAGTGCGGCACGTGGGCATACGCCCGCTGCAGCGTGGCCTGCATCCGCTGCAGTTGCAGCGCGGCGATCTCGTCGCGGCTGGCGGTTTCGATGGGCGACAGGTCGCCGGGGCGGGGTTGCTGCACGGGCATGGTGGTGGCTCGGTTGGCTGAGGCGGCGGAGGGGGCGGCGTCAGGCGGCGGGCACCGCCGGCCGGCCCTTGGCGGTGTAGGAGCGGCCGCGGAAGATGGCGATACGCTCGCCGCGCTCGTTGGTGACCACGGTGTCGTAGACGCCGGTGCGGCCGGCTTTCGACACCTCGTCGCAGCGGGCCGTCAGCAGGTCGTCCAGGCGCGCAGGCGCCAGGAAGTCGATGCCGAATCCGGATGCGACGGTGAGCTCGTCGTACGAATTGCAGGCGAAGGCGAAGGCCGAATCGGCCAGCGTGGCGATCAGGCCGCCGTGGCAGGTGCCGTGCCCGTTGAGCATGTCCTGGCGCACCCGCATCGCGAGCGTCGCGGTGCCGGGCGCGATCTGCAGCACCTCCATGCCCAGAGCCCGGGTGGCGTGGTCGGTGCGCAGCATGCTGTCGCGCACGCGCTCGGCCGTCCGCTGGGGGGTGGTGTCGGGCATGGCGGTCGTGCGCTCAGCGTTCGGTGAAGCGCGGCGCGCGCTTCTGGCGGAAGGCATCGACGCCCTCCAGGTAATCGGGCGCGGTACCCAGCGCGCTCTGCAGCGCGGCCTCGTTCGCCAAGGCGGTGGCCAGGTCCATGCCGTGCGCGGCCGCCAGGGCGTGCCGGGTGGCGACCAGCGCCCGCAACGGCATGCCGGCCAGACGCTCGGCCAGCGCCGCAGCGGCGTCGGGCAGCGCCGCGTCGTCCACGCACTGCCAGATCAACCCGATGCGGGCCGCCTCTTCCGCCGGCAGCTTGTCGCCCAGCAGCGCCAGGCCCATCGCCCGCGCATGGCCGACCAGCCGCGGCAGCAGCCAGGTGCCGCCGGTGTCTGGCACCAGGCCGATCTTGGAGAAGGCCTGGATGAAGCTGGCCGAGCGCGCCGCCAGCACCATGTCGCAGCACAGCGCCAGGTTGGCGCCGGCACCGGCGGCGACGCCGTTCACCGCGGCCACTACCGGCACCGGCATCGCGCGGATGCGTTCCACCAGCGGCGTGTAGTGGTCGGCGATCAGCCGGCCCAGGTCGCTGCCCGGGGCGGCGGCCGCGTCGCCCAGGTCCTGCCCGGCACAGAAGCCGCGGCCGGCGCCGGTGAGGACCACGCAGCGCACCGTGCCGTCGTCGGCCGCCGCGTCCAGTGCCGCGCGCAGTTCGGCATGCAGGGCCGCATTGAAGCTGTTCATCGCCGTGGGGCGGTTCAGCGTCAACGTGGCGACCGAGGCGGTACGGCTGACCAGGACGAGGGATTCGGACATGGGGTTCCTGCTGCGAATGCGAGGGCCGGCGGGGTGCTACAACGAGGTCAAACACTATTGACCGACCGGACGGTAGATTTTAGGATCGACGCTGGAACCGATGCAAGTACACCGGCCGGATTTCGGCCTAGCGAAAACCCTAGCCACCCCAAGGAGCTTCCGACATGCCCTGCTATTCCATCGACGGCGTGGTCCCGGTCGTCGACCCGACCGCCTACGTCCATCCCATGGCGGTCCTGATCGGCGACGTGGTCGTCGGGCCGCACTGCTACGTGGGCCCCGGCGCCAGCCTGCGCGGCGATTTCGGCCGCATCGTGCTGCAGCGCGGCTCCAACATCCAGGACAACTGCACGGTGCACGGCTTCCCCGAGCAGGACACGGTGGTCGAGGAAGACGGCCATGTCGGCCACGGCACGGTGCTGCACGGCTGCGTGGTGCGGCGTGGCGCACTGGTCGGCATGAACGCGGTGGTGATGGACGAGGCCGAGGTCGGCGCGCAGGCGATCGTGGCGGCCTGCGCCTTCGTGCCGGCCGGCATGCGGGTTCCGCCGCGCAGCCTGGTCGCCGGCCTGCCGGCCAAGCTGCGGCGCGAACTGAGCGACGACGAGATCGCCTGGAAGCACGAAGGCACCCTGACCTACCAGGACCTCACCCGCCGCTGCCTGGCGACGATGGCCGAAGTGGCCCCCCTGCCCGCGCCCGAAGCCGGGCGCCCCCGGGTGCAGCCGGCGGCGGTGAAGTCGCTCATCGCCACCAGGCGCGGCTGAATCATCGCGCGCTGGTGCACCATCGCACCCTTACTCCCCTGCCCCGAGAACCCCTGACATGCCGCGCGGACGATCAGCCAGCTACGACGACCAACGCACCCTGATCCTGGAGCGGGCCGCGGCCCTCTTCGCGAAGCACGGCTACCCGTCCACCTCGATGAACCAGGTGGCGCAGGCCTGCGAGCTGTCGAAGGCCACGCTCTACCACTACTACCGCGACAAATACAGCCTGCTTGTCAGCATCGCCGACGGCCATGTGTCGCGGCTGGCCGCGCTGGTGGACGACGAGGCCACGCTGGCCCTGGACAGCGAGGCGCGCCTGCGCCACCTGATCCACCGCATCGTTGAGGAATACGCCGGCGCCCAGGACGCGCACCGGGTGCTGACCGAGGACGTGCGCTTCCTGGAGCCGCAAGACCGCGAACGGGTGCTGGGCAAGGAGCGCCGCGTGGTGGCGGGTTTCGCAGACGCCGTGGCCCAGGTGCGGCCCGGCGCGCCCGGCGCACCGCTCGCCAAGCCGCTCACCATGCTGCTGTTCGGCATGGTCAACTGGATGTTCACCTGGATGAAGCCCGACGGCGCACTCAGCCATGCGGCCATGGGCCCGATCGTGGCCGACCTGTTCCTGGGCGGCATCGGGAAGGTGCAGTTGCCGCCGGCCGCCGTGCCGCAGGCTGCGCCGGAACCGTAGGGGCGCGCACGCGGTCGGGGACGGCCCGCCGGCCCACCGTTAAGGCAGGGTTCAGTCGAAACCGCGACCCTCCGCGGCATGGAACGTTTTTCGAACAGGGGCCTGGGCCTGGCCACGGCTGCATGCGCGCTGGCCCTGCTGGCTTGGGACGCCACCGGGCTCGACATGCCGCTGGCCCACCTCTTCGGCGGCCCTGCCGGTTTTCCGCTGCAGGACCACTGGCTGCTGACCCGGGTGCTGCACAGCGGCGCCCGCAACCTGGCGTGGATCGTGGTCGCGCTGCTGTGGGTGGGCGTGTGGCATCCGGTGGGCAGCCTGCGGCGCATCGCCTTCGGCCGCCGGCTGCAGTGGGCGATCACCACCCTGGCCGCGGTGACCGCGATCAGCCTGCTCAAGGCGGCCAGCACCACCAGCTGCCCCTGGAGTCTGAGCGACTTCGGCGGCGTGGCGCATTACCGGTCGCACTGGGCGAATCTGTTCGGCTCCGACGGGGGCAGCGGCGGCTGCTTTCCGGCCGGGCATGCCTCGACCGGCTTCGCTTTCCTGGGCGGCTACTTCGCCTACCGGCATACGGATGCCCGGCGGGCGCGGGCGTGGCTGGTCGGCGCGCTGGTCGCCGGCCTGGTGCTGGGGGTCGCGCAGCAGATGCGCGGCGCCCATTTCATGAGCCATACGCTGTGGAGCGGCTGGGTCTGCTGGTGCGTGGCCTGGGGTGTCGAGGCGGTGGCGCAACGTCTCCGGGGCCGCGACCCTGTCGCGACGGGCCGTGCGGCGGTGGCCGCCAACGCCGTCCACCGCGTCCCGGCGGACGGGCGATGACGATGGGCCAGTTCCCCGATCCGGCACGGCCCATGCCCGCCGCCTCCTCCGCATCGTCTCTGCGCACCCGGGGTGCCATGCTGTGCCTGCTGTCGGTCCTGGCGCTGCTGGTGCTGGCCCGCGATGCGGCCACCCACCAGGGCCTGGCCCGCTACGACCGGGCGGTGTCGCTGCTGCTGCACAACGCCGGCACGCCGCTCCACGCCCAGCTGCTCGGCGGGGTGACCGCCCTGCACAGCACGCTCGGCATCCTGGGCATGGGCGCTCTCCTGGCCGCCTGCCTGCTGCGCCGCGGAGAAAAGGCGTGGCTGGCGCTGTGGTGCATGGTGGTCCCCGCCGGCATGCTGGCCAACCTGGCGCTGAAGCACCTGGTCCGCCGGCCCCGCCCGTCGTTCGACGGTGCCCTGCCGCACCTGTCGAACTTCAGCTTTCCCAGCGGGCACACCACCGGTGCGGCGCTGTTCTACGGGTTCCTGGTGCTGTACGGGCTGGGTCGAACGGCGCAAGCCCCGCGGCGGTGGCTCTTAGTGTTGGCCGCCTGTGCCATGACCGCCCTGGTGGCGTTCAGCCGGGTGTACCTGGGCTTCCATTTTCCGAGCGATGTGGCAGCGTCGGTGGTGCTGGCGCTGGCGTGGACCGGCGGCGTGCTGGCGATCGCAGGCCTGCCGACCCGGCCTGCGCTGTCGAAAGCCTGAATCCCTGTGCTTGACGGCGGGCGACCAGGATGCGCCCACCGGGCAGGGCGCGGCTCGTGATTCATGGCAACCGGCAAAATGGGCGACAGCCGCCTTGCCCGTCCCCGCCGCCGCAACACCCATATGCCCCATGCCGCGGTACCGGGGCCTACACCCGTCCGGATACCCATGAAACTCGCCACCTGGAACATCAACTCCCTCACCGTCCGCCTGCCGCAGGTGCTCGACTGGCTGGCCGCCAATCCGGTCGACGTGCTGTGCCTGCAGGAGTTGAAGCTCACCGACGACAAGTTCCCCCTGGATGCGTTGCAGGCGGTGGGCTACCACAGCGCGGTTTTCGGACAGAAGACCTACAACGGCGTGGCGATCCTGAGCCGCGCGCCGATGACCGAGGTGGAGCGCAACATCACCGGCTTCGACGATCCGCAGTCGCGGGTGATCGCGGCCACGGTGGAGACGGCCGATGGCCCGCTGCGCGTGGTCAACGGCTACTTCGTCAACGGCCAGGAGCCGGGCTCCGACAAGTTCGCCTACAAGATGCAGTGGCTCGATGCGCTCAACGCGCAGATCAAGGCGCAGCTGGCGGCCTACCCGCGGCTGGTGGTGCTGGGCGACTTCAACGTGGCGCCCGAAGACCGCGATTCCTTCGACCCCGACGGCCTGCGCGACACCATCCACCACACGGTGGAGGAGCGCGCCCACTTCCGCGCGCTGCTCGACCTGGGCCTGACCGACGCGTTCCGCATGTTCGAGCAGCCCGAGAAGAGCTTCTCGTGGTGGGACTACCGGATGCTCGGCTTCCAGAAGAACCGTGGCCTGCGGATCGACCACATCCTGGTGAGCGATGCGCTCAAGCCGCTGGTGAAGGCCTGCACCATTGACCGGGCGCCGCGCAAGAACAAGCAGCCCAGCGACCACACGCCGGTGATGCTGGAAATCTAATTGCTATATTTTTCATAGCTAGAAGCCGGCTTCGGACGCCGGCTGCAGCCACTATTTTTTCGAAATCGGGGTGACGCGGCCCGGCATGGACGAGCCGCAACGCCCCCTGCAACCAGCACCGACCGGACGGCCGGCCTGCCCTACTCCAGTCCCAGCTCCTGGATCTTGCGGGTGATGGTGTTGCGGCCGATGCCCAGCTTCTGCGCGGCCTCGATGCGGCGGCCGCGGGTGCTGGCCAGCGCCGACAGGATCAGGCGCGATTCGAAGCGCCGGGTGAGCGCGTCCCACACGTCGTGGCGGCCTTCGCCCAGCAGGGCCAGCGCTTCGGTCTCCAGTCCCTGCTCCCAGCCGGAGGCCGAGGGCGCGTCGCCGGTGGCGGGCAACGCTGCCACGGCCGGCGCGGCAACGGCGGCGCCGCCGAAGACCGATTCCGAGATCGGCGGCCACACCGGGATGTGCGACGGCGCCGGGCTGGCCACCGGCGGCGCCACCGGTGCGGGTGCTGCGATGGCGGGGGCCGGCACATAGACCGCAGCGCCTTCGGCCAATGCCACCTCGGGCGGCAGGTCCTTCGGCTCGATGACCTGGGACGGCGCCATCACCGTCAGCCAGTGGCAGATGTTCTCCAGCTGGCGCACGTTGCCGGGAAAGTTGAAGTTGCTGAGCTGGGCCAGCGCCGCATCGGCGATGCGCTTGGGCTCCACTCCCAGTTGCTTGGCGCTTTGCTGCAGGAAATGCCGGGTGAGCGCGAACACGTCCTCGCGGCGCTCGCGCAGGGCCGGCAGCCGCAGACGGATCACGTTCAGGCGGTGGAACAGGTCCTCGCGAAACCCGCCGTCCTTGACGCGCTGCTCCAGGTCCTGGTGGGTGGCGGCGATGACCCGCACGTTGGTCTTCACCGCGCTGTGGCCGCCGACGCGGTAGAAGTGGCCGTCCGACAGCACCCGCAGCAGGCGGGTCTGCAGGTCGAAGGGCATGTCGCCGATCTCGTCGAGGAACAGCGTGCCGCCGTCGGCCTGCTCGAAGCGGCCGCGGCGCATCGTCTGCGCGCCGGTAAAGGCGCCGCGCTCGTGGCCGAAGAGTTCGGATTCGAGCAGGTCCTTCGGGATGGCCGCGGTGTTGATCGCGACGAAGGGACCGTTGGCGCGCGGCGAATGCTTGTGCAGCGCACGCGCCACCAGTTCCTTGCCCGAGCCCGATTCGCCGGTGATCATCACCGTGACGTTGCTCTGGCTCAGGCGGCCGATCGCGCGAAACACGTCCTGCATCGCGGGTGCCTGGCCCAGCATCTCGGGCGCCGCGGCCATGCGCTCCTCGGCCACTTCCTCGCGCTGGCTCTCCTCGACCGCGCGGCGGATCAGCTCCACCGCCTTGGGCAGGTCGAAGGGCTTGGGCAGGTACTCGAAGGCGCCGCCCTGGAATGCCGATACCGCGCTGTCGAGGTCGGAGAACGCGGTCATGATGATGACCGGCAGGCCGGGATGGCGTACCTTGACCTTCTCAAGCAGATCGAGGCCCGAGCCGCCCGGCATGCGGATGTCGCTCACCAGTATCTGCGGCCCCTGGTTGTCGGTGTCGTCGTCGCCGATCTCCTCCAGCGCGGCCAGCACCTCGCGCGGATTGGTGAAGCTGCGGGTGGGCAGGTCCTCGCGCAAAAGCGCCTTTTCCAGCACGAAGCGGATGGATTGGTCGTCGTCTACTATCCAGATCGGCTTCATGAATTGCGCTTGCCTCAGAGTCAGCTTGGGGTGAATGTCATGGCAACGGAATCAGCAGTTTGAAATCCGTCCGGCCGGGAACGCTGTCGCACTCGATCAGGCCGTGGTGCTGCTGAACGAAGGTTTGCGCCAACGTCAGCCCCAGCCCCGAACCGCCCTCCCGCCCCGATACGAGCGGGTAGAAGATGCGGTCCTTGATCGAGTCCGGCACGCCGGGCCCGTTGTCGATGACATGCAATTCCAGTGCCAGTCGGTAGCGCTGTTTGCCGAAGGTGATCTGCCGCGCGATCCGGGTGCGCAGCACGATCTGGCCGTCGCCCTCGGCGATGCGTTCGGACAGGGCCTGCGCCGCGTTGTGGGTGATGTTGAGCACCGCCTGGATCAGCTGCTCGCGGTCGCCGCGGAACTCGGGGATCGAGGTGTCGTAGTCGCGCACCACCCGCAGGCCGCGCGGGAACTCGGCCACGATCAGCGAGCGCACCCGCTCGCAGACCTCGTGGATGTTGACGTCGCCCACCACGTGCGGCCGGCGGTGCGGCGCCAGCAGCCGGTCGACCAGCGTCTGCAGCCGGTCGGCCTCGTGGATGATGACCTGGGTGTACTCGATCAGGTCGCGCGATTCGACCTCCATCTGCAGCAGCTGTGCCGCGCCGCGGATGCCGCCCAGCGGGTTCTTGATCTCGTGGGCCAGGTTGCGGATCAGCTCCTTGTTGGCCTGGGCCTGGTCGATCAGCCGCTCTTCCCGGTCCTGCTTGACCTGCTGCTCCAGCGGCAGCAGTTCGACCACGATCTCGCTGCGCCGGTCGGTCTGCGCCACGATCACATGGACCGGGAAGGAATCCTGGTTGGCGCGCTTGACCCATGCCTCGTAGCGCAGCGCCGCGAAGACGTTGCCGTGCGCGCCGTCGAGCGCGTTGCGCAGCACGTCGGGCTCGGTGAAGAAATCGATGAAGGAGGTGCCCTCGATCGTCCGGCGCGAGGTGCCGATCGCATCCTCGAGCGCCGAGTTGGCGAACAGCACCGCGCCGTCGGGCCGCACCACCGCCACCAGCGTGGCCAGCAGGTCGAAGGCGCGGTAGCGTGCGGCGCGCGAGGTCAGCTTGGGAACGCCGGGTATGCGCAGGCTCATCGGGAAGCCGGCAGGCGGGCGATCTCGCGCTTGATGCCGGCGATGTCGCCGTCGTTGCGGGCGATGCTGGCCTTCAACTCGGCCACGCGGTCGCGGTACTTCTGGCTGTCGGGCGTCTCGTTGGGCAGGCGTTCCGGCGTTCCGTTGGCGTACTCGCGCAGCAGGTCGGCCTGGCGGGCCTCGGCGCGGCGCAGTTCGCCCTCGAGGATGGCGCGGGCGTCGGAGTCGCGGGCGCGCTGCTCGCCGGTGTCGATGCGGGGCGCCGACGGCGGGGCGGTGACGACGTTGCCACCGCCACCACCGCCGCTGCCGGCCTGCGGCGCGGTGGACGGCCGGGTGCCCTGGATCACCGTCACGTTGCCGCCCTCGACCAGCTTGCAGTCGCGCTGCTTGGCGCTCGCGGAGCTGTTGGTGTATTCGTTGCCGCAGCGGTAGATGCGGTCCTGGGCCATGGCGGGCGTCGCGGCCGCCAGCAACGTGGCCGCGGCAGCCACGGAAAGAATGAATGCGGTTGTCATGCGGTGTCGGGTGAGGGGCACGGAGCCGGCCGGGAAGGGCCTCAGTATCCTGCAAATCCCTCGCCGGGCCACCAAAACCCGTGGATTCGGCGGGCAGAGCCGATATGCGGGCGCCCAGGAAAAAGGGCGGCCGAAGCCGCCCCTGGGAACCCTGCGGTGCGCAGGATTACAGCGAGTAGTACATGTCGAACTCGATCGGGTGGGTGGCCATGCGCAGACGCGTGACTTCGCCCATCTTCAGCTCGATGTAGGCGTCGAGCATCGAGTCGGTGAACACGCCGCCCTTGGTCAGGAACGCGCGGTCCTTGTCGAGGTACTCCAGCGCCTGGTCGAGGCTGTGGCAGACGGTCGGCACCAGCGCGTCTTCTTCCGGCGGCAGATGGTAGAGGTCCTTGGTGGCGGCTTCGCCCGGATCGATCTTGTTCTCGACGCCGTCGAGGCCGGCCATCATTAGGGCCGAGAAGCACAGGTACGGGTTGGCCAGCGGATCGGGGAAGCGCGCTTCGATGCGGCGGCCCTTCGGGTTGGCGACGTACGGGATGCGGATCGAGGCCGAGCGGTTCTTGGCCGAGTAGGCCAGTTTCACCGGGGCTTCGAAGCCGGGCACCAGGCGCTTGTAGCTGTTGGTGCCGGGGTTGGTGATCGCGTTCAGGGCACGGGCGTGCTTGATGATGCCGCCGATGTAGTGCAGCGCGAATTCCGACAGGCCCGCATAGCCGTCGCCGGCGAACAGGTTCTTGCCGTCCTTCCAGATCGACTGGTGCACGTGCATGCCGGAGCCGTTGTCGCCGACGATCGGCTTGGGCATGAAGGTGGCCGTCTTTCCGTAGGCGTGCGACACGTTCCAGACCACGTACTTCAGCAGCTGGGTCCAGTCGGCGCGCTGCACCAGCGTGCTGAACTTGGTGCCGATCTCGTTCTGGCCGGCGCCCGCCACTTCGTGGTGGAACACTTCTACCGGGATGCCCAGCGATTCGAGGATCAGGGACATCTCGGCGCGCATGTCCTGCGTGCTGTCGACCGGAGGCACCGGGAAGTAGCCGCCCTTGGTGGTCGGACGGTGGCCCTTGTTGCCGCCTTCGATCTTGGCGCCGCTGTTCCACGGGGCTTCGTATTCGTCGATCTTGAAGAACGTGCCCGATGCGTCGGTGTTCCAGCGGATGCCGTCGAAGATGAAGAATTCGGGCTCGGGTCCGAAGAAGGCGGTGTCGCCCAGGCCGGAAGCCTTGAGGTACGCCTCTGCGCGCTTGGCGATCGAGCGCGGGTCGCGGTCGTAGGCCTTGCCGTCGCCCGGCTCCAGCACGTCGCAGGAGATGAACAGGGTGGGTTCTTCGAAGAACGGATCGATGTTGGCGGTTGCCGGATCCGGCATCAGCAGCATGTCGGAGGCTTCGATGCCCTTCCAGCCGGCGATCGAGGAGCCGTCGAATGCGTGGCCCGAGGTGAACTTGTCTTCGTCGAAGTGGGAAACGGGCACGGTCACGTGCTGTTCCTTGCCACGGGTGTCGGTGAAGCGGAAGTCGACAAACTTGACTTCGTTTTCTTTCACCAGCTTCATCACGTCTGCGACGGTCTTTGCCATCAGGGCTCTCCAGTTATTTGCGCGTTGAGAAATAAGTGCGACAGGTGGGGGGAATGCAGTTTCTGTGCCAAACGTGGTGCATCGGCGCCCGCTGCATCGCCGGCTATTCTGCCTTCGCGCCGGCCCGGTTCCCGCGTCTGGGGCGTAGTTTTGTCTGGCAACTGCCTAACGGCGTCCGCACTGCACCAACTTGGCGCACATCATCGAGCGCACCACTTTAGAACCATCAGCGCACCAACTCGGGGCCGAGCGGCAGATCCATCGACCGCAGCTCCGCCAACAGCAGCGGAAACACCTTGTCGACCAGAGCCACCTGCCCCTTCACGCCCAGCTCGATGTGCCGCCCGTGCTCGGGGTGGTCAACGCTCGGCAGGCTGAAGATGCGGATGCCGGCATGGTCGTGCTCCAGGCGCTCCATCAGCGGGGTGAGCGTCGCCTCGATCGAGCCGTAGACGACCACCGAGTGCTCCCGCTGCAGGTTCTGGTGCGCGAGGTGGGCGTAGTGGTGGTCTAGCACCCACTCGATCATCGGCCAGGCCATCACCGGGAAACCCGGCACGAAGTGCACCGTGCCGCCGGCCGGGCCGTGGCAGCTGAAGCCGGGAATCTTGTTGTACGGGTTGGGGATGATCCGGGCGCGCTGCGGAAACACGCCCATGTTGAGCCGGTGCACGTTGTCGGCACGGTCGGGCTCGTAGGGCACGCCCTGCTCGCGGGCGGTGTCCTGCATCCGCTCGCGGATGAGGGCCTCGGCCTCGGGGTGCAGCTGCAGCGGCTCGCCCAGGGCGCGCGCGGCGCACTGGCGGGTGTGGTCGTCGGGGGTGGCGCCGATGCCGCCGCAGCTGAAGACCACGTCGCGGCTCGCGAACGCCCGCTCGAGGGTCGCGGTCAGCCGGTCGGGAACGTCGCCCACGTAGTCGGCCCAGGCCAGGTGCAGGCCCCGGGCGGCCAGCAGCTCGATCGTCTTGGGCATGTGCTTGTCGGCACGCTTGCCCGAGAGGATCTCGTCGCCGACGATGATCAGGCCGAAGGACGGGGCCCCCTCCAGCGCCGGCAGGGCCGACGCGTCAGGAGAGGGGGCGGTGAGGTGGGGAGTGGTCGGCTGGCTCATCCGGCAATGCTAGCGGCTGGCGGCCGTCCGTGCCGGCGCCCGGCGCAGGCTCCGCCCCGGCCCGCAGCGCCTCCAGCGCCGACAGTCCGAAATGCAGGAACCAGAGCGACGAGAAGGCGAAGACCAGCGTGTAGATCCACACCGCGACGAGCAGCAGCACCGGGAAGAAGGCCGCGAAGAACAGCGCGCCGGCGGCCCATACCAGGCCCGGCGCCGCCCCCAGGTAGCCGCAGACGATGCCCATGGCCAGCATGCGGCCGCCGTGGCGCCGGAACAGGGTCTTGCGCTCTGCCGTGCTGGCGTGGGTGGCGAGGGCGTCGAAGGCCATCACCCGGTAGGTGAGCCAGCCCCAGATCAGCGGCGGGATCAGCAGCACCAGGGGCGGCACCAGCCACAGCGGCACCGACAGCACCAGCGCCACCAGCGCGACGGCGGTGGCGCCCACCGACCACAGAACGCTCTGCGCCAGCGACGCACCGTGTCGCCGCTCCAGTGCCGGGAAGCGCCGCTGCGCGACCAGCCCGGTCAGCGCCGGCGTCATCACCAGCGCGACGACCAGCATCGAGACGACCACGATGACCGGCACCGCCACCAGCACGACCAGCACCGGTGCCAGCGCCGATTGCATGCCGCCCATCTGCAGGCCCTCCAGCCAGGTCCAGAAACCCTGCAGCCAGCCGGCACCGCCCAGCCAGTCGAGGGTCCAGGCCACGGCCGGGGACCAGTACAGGTAGCCCAGGCCGCCGGCGGCCGCGACGATCAGCGCCAGCGGCAGAAGGGACATGGCGATCACCCGCGGGTAGAAGCAGTACGCCAGGGCGCGCCAGAAGGAATCGAAGATCAGGGCCATCGCGCCAGCATAGCGAAGCAGGCCTGCGGGGCTGTGTCGGCGTGTGGCGCGACTACCTGCACCCCCCGTTCAGTGCCCCGCGGGGGGACCTGTCAGGCGCGGCCCACCAGCCGCTTCAGCCCCTGCCACTGCTGCGACCAGAACCCGTGGCCGTAGTCGCGCACCCTGCCCTCGGCATCGGGCTCGACCTGGTCCCGGATGCCGGTGGGGTCGTAGCGCACCACGAAGTCCGAGGTGCGGAACAGCATGTCCCACCACGGCAGCAGCACGCCGAAGTTGCAGCCGCCCAGGCGCGGGCCGACGCTGGGCACGGTCTCTCCGGCATGGCCGCCCTCCCCGGCGGCGCGCTCCGCGCCGGTCGGCCATTCGTGGCCGATGCCGATGCTGTGGTGCCGCCGGTGGAAGCGCGGGCTGACCCACAGCCGCTCGCCCAGGCGGCCGAACCAGACGCGCAGGTTGGCGTGCTGCAGGTTCTCGCTCAGTTGCATGATCGCCACCACCGCGATGAACTGGCCCGGCGCGATGCCGATCAGCTGGGCCACCACCACCACGATGCAGTCGTGCAGCAGCGAATCGAGCAGGTGGTTGCGGTTGTCGCTCCACATCGTCATCTGGCGCTGCGAATGGTGCAGTGCGTGCAGGTTCCACCACCAGCCCAGCTGGTGCTGGCCGCGGTGGATCCAGTACTCCAGGAAGTCGAAGACCACCAGGTAGATCACGAGGCTGACCAGGGGCAGGTCGGTGACGCCCGGCCAGACCTCGTCGACGTGGAAGGTGCTCCAGCCCTGCACCCGCAGCAGTCCGAACAACTCGTCGAACAGCGGATCGGCCATGAAGAACAGGGCCACCCGGAACACCCCCAGCCGGTGGATCAGGGTGTAGAAGATGTCGACCCGGATCGCCGCCCGGTCGCGTACCGGCTCGGCCGGCCGCCAGCGCTGCAGCGGGCCGATCACCGCCACCATCACCAGCAGCTGCAGCAGGCCGACCAGCAGCCAGCCGGTGGCGTCGTAGGCGTCCTCCAGCAGGTTGCCCATGTGCAGGGAGAAGAGCAGCGGCTGCACCACGGCTTCGAAGAGCCATTGCTGGGCCAGGGAGAAAAGATCGGTGATCGCGTCCATGGTTCGGTGGTTCTACGCGGTGGCGCGCGGCGCCGGGTACAGGCTGCGGCCGCTCAGCGGTGCTGGGCGATCCACTGGCGGTAGTCGGGATGGTCGCGCAGGGTGGCGAAGCAGTGGCCCTTCTGCTGCAGCCCGGCGATCAGCGGCTCGAGCACGCCCGGCGCCCAGGCATCCTTGCGCGACCAGATGCCCAGGTGGGCCAGCAGAATGTCGCCGGGCCGGATGTCCCGCAGCGCCTTGGCCAGCAGTGCCTGGTTGGGGTAGCGGTCGCTCGGCAGCTCGTCGCCCAGGAAACCGGCCGGCGCCCAGCCCACGTGGGCGTAGCCGCAGGCGCGCGCCGCTGCCAGCAGGGCAGGCGAGGTCTTGCCGCCCGGAGCGCGGAACAGCGGCAGCGGCGCCTGGCCGGTGATCTGCTGCAGACGGGTCTCGGAGCGCTTGATCTCGGCGCAGTACGCCGCGGCGTCCATCGTCAGGTCGCGGCCTTCCTGCGGGCCGGCCGAGGGCCGGATGCGGAAGCGGGTGCCGGATGCGCCCGCCGCGGGCGGCAGGTCGGCCCGCCAGTAGGCATGGTCGTAGGTGTGGGAGGCGAAGGCGTGGCCTTCGGCAGCACGCGCCTTCCACCAGGGCGCCCAGTGGTCGCCCAGGCTGCCGTCGCCTTCCTGGGTGCGCTCGTTGGCGGCGAAGAAGGTCACCTTCACCTGGTGGCGCCGCAGCACGTCGGCGATGAGGGGGGCCACCGCCATGTGGCCGGTGTCGAAGGTCAGGTAGACCGGCTTTTCGCAGGAGGCTGCCGCCGCAGCGCTCTGCGCACCGAAAGTGGCGCTGGCCGGCGCGGCGCACAGGCCTATAGCTACCAATTTGATAGCGTGACGACGGACAAGCTCAGCGGCGTGCATGGTCCAGCGTCCACACGCCGTGCGGCGAGCGGCCTACCGCCACCTGCTTGACCACCTGGCGCGACTGGGTGTCGATGATGGTGAGCTTCTTGGCCCAGCGCGAGGTAACCAGCAGGTAGCGGCCGTCGGCCGAGACGTCCATGCAGTCGGGGCCGCCCGGTGCCGGATAGCTCGCCACCGTCTTGAGCGTGAGGTAGTCGATCTTGCTGATCGTGTTGGCCACCCGGTTGCTGACGAACACATGGCGGCCGTCGCCGGCGGAGCGGAACGCGTGGGCGCCCTTGCCGGTATCGATGCGGCCGGTGCGGCGCGGCTCCGGCCCGCTCACGTCGAAGATCTCGACGCCGTCGCTGCCGGTCAGGCCCAGCAGCAGGGTGCGGTCGTCGGGCGTGACGAAGACGTCGGCTGGCATCGGGCCGGTGCGGGTCCGCCACTTGATCGCCTGCGTCGCCATGTCGATCGCCACCAGTTCGTCGCTGTCCTGCATCGACGAGTAGACGGTGGTGCTCTTGCTGTCGATCCACAGGTGGCTCGGCGTCTTGGCGGTGGAGACGCGCTTGGCCAGCACCGGCTCGCGGCCGTCCCAGCGGTAGATGTCGACATGGTTCAGCCGGTTGGCGGCGGTCACGAACCACTTCATGTCGGGCGAGAACTGCAGCTGGTACGGGTCGACGATGCCGCGGACCGTGCGCTGGACCTCGGCCGTGCGCGGATCGAGGAAGGTCAGCGAATCGCTCAGCGCGTTGGCGACGATCAACGACTTCTCGTCGGGCGTCAGGTAGAGGTGGTGCGGTTCCTTGCCGGTGGGAATGCGCTGCGTCTCGGTCCAGGTGACCGGGTCGATCACACTGACATTGGCATCGAGCGAATTCAGCACGAAGACCGGATGCCGAAGCACCACGTCGCCAGGGGCGGCCGAGCCCGGTGCAGCGGCGGGCGCCGGTGCACGGTTGGCGGCGGCCGGGGCGGGCCGGGGCTGCTGGGCCTGCACGAGGGAAGGCAGGAGACCTGCAGAAAGCGCCGCCGCAACCGCTGCGCGCGCCAGAATACGAACACAAAACATCAGTCCAACCACCTTCCGCTTAACCGGCAAGTGTAGCGGGGCGGCATTCGGCGAATGCCCCTGAAAAGGTAACGGACTCGCAACCTGCGGGCCGACCGGTGCGGGGTCTCCTGCCCGGCCCGGAACGTCTCAGCGCGGGACCAGCAGCGCCATCTCGTCGGGCCCCAGCCAGCGCCAGGCGCCCGGCGCCAGGTCGGCCGGCAGCGCCAGCCCGCCGATGCGGGAGCGGTGCAGGCTTTCGACCCGGTTGCTCACCGCGGCCACCATCCGCTTGACCTGGTGGTACTTGCCCTCGGTCAGGGTCAGGCGCAGGTGGCGGGAGACGCCCGGCTCGCCCACGATCTCGCAGGCCGCGGCCTTGACCGGCTTGGGGTCGTCGTCCAGCACCACGCCGGCGAGCAGCCGGTCGACCTGGCTCTGGTGCAGGGGGTGGCAGGCCGTCACTTCGTAGACCTTCGGCAGGTGCTTCTTCGGCGAGCTCATGCGGTGGATGAACTGCCCGTCGTCCGACAGCAGCAGCAGGCCGGTCGTGTCCTGGTCGAGCCGGCCGACCGCCTGCAACCCCTGCACCGCGCTCTTGGTGGGGCGCAGCCGCAGCGGCGACGGCAGCAGGGTGTAGATGCTCGGGTAGGTCGAGGGCTTCTGCGAGCACTCGGTGCCGGCGGGCTTGTGCAGCATCACATAAGCCTTCTCGTGCACCTGCCACTCGGTGCCCTGCACCCGCAGCCGCAGGCCCTGCATCTCGAAGTGCGCGGTCGAGTCGGTGCATGGCGCGAAGTCTGCGGTGCCCGCGGGCGCGACCTGTACCAGGCCCTGCTGGACCAGGCCCGCGCAGACGCGGCGGGTGCCGAAGCCCTGGCTGAAAAGAATGTCTTGGAGCTGCATGGAAAGGAAGAAAGGCAAGGACGGCGACGGCCCGCCGCACGGAGCGACGGCGCCCGCCGCTATTTCTGGTGGCTGAGGGCGTTGCTGACCAGGCGCGAGGTGATGTCCACGATCTGGATCATCCGGTCGTACGGCATGCGCGTCGGTCCGATCACGCCCAGCGTGCCGACGACCTGGCCGTCGACCTCGTAGGGCGCGCTGACCACCGACAGTTCCTCGATCGGCACCACCTGGCTTTCGCCGCCGATGTAGATCCGCACGCCCGCCGCCTGGCTGGACACTTCCAGCAGGCGCATGAGTTGCGTCTTCTGCTCGAACAGCTCGAAGGCCCGGCGCAGCTGGCCCATGTCGCTGGAAAAATCGGTGACCGCCAGCAGGTTGCGCTCGCCGGCGATCACCACCTCGTCCTGCGACTGCGCCAGCGCGTCGGAGCTGGCGCTGACCGCCGCCTGCATCAGCGAGGCGATCTCGCCCTGCAACTGCTGCACCTCGGTCTTCAGGCGCTCGCGCACCTGCTCGATCGCCAGGCCGGCGTAGTTGGCATTGAGGAAGTTGGAGGCCTCGACCAGCTGGGTCTGGGTGACGTCGGTCTCGGTGAAGATCACCCGGTTCTGCACATCGCCGTCGGGCGAGACGATGATGACCAGGATGCGCCGCTCCGAGAGGCGCAGGAATTCGATGTGCCGGAACACCGAGGTGCGGCGCGGCGCCATCACCACGCCCACGAACTGCGACAGGTTCGACAGGATGTGCGCCGCGTTGGCGATCACCTTCTGCGGCTGGTCGGGCATCAGCGCGGGGGTGTCGAGCGGGCTGCGCTCGGCGGTGAGCATCGTGTCGACGAAGAGGCGGTAGCCGCGTGCGGTTGGGATGCGCCCGGCCGAGGTGTGGGGGCTGACTATCAGGCCCAGCGCTTCCAGGTCGGACATCACGTTGCGCACCGTGGCGGGCGAGAGTTCGATGCCGGTGGCCCGCGACAGGGTGCGGGAACCCACCGGCAGGCCGTCTGCGATGTAGCGCTCTACCAGCGCTCGGAGCAACAACTTGGCGCGGTCATCGAGCATCGGCGCATTCTAAGGGCCCGCGTCGCACCGGAAAGGCCCCGCGACCCTGTGCCCGACGCTGGAGAAACATACAGGCCGCGCGAGGTTCCTGTGATGTAATTTGCGAATGAATTCGCGCTTCCGCCGTGTGGCCTTGATCGGCAAATACCATGTGCCCCTGACCGGCGCCGCGGTCGACACCGCGCGCGAGGCGATGGCCGGCGTGGCCGCCTTCCTCGACCGGCAGGGCTGCGAGATCGTGCTGGAGCAGGACACCGCCACCGGCACCGGCCTGCCCTACCCCGCCTACCCGGCAGACTGCATCGGCGCGCACTGCGACCTGGGCCTGGTGGTGGGCGGCGACGGCACCATGCTGGGCATCGCCCGGCAGCTCGCCCGCTACGGCATCCCGGTGATCGGCATCAACCAGGGCCGCCTGGGCTTCATCACCGACATCCGCCTCGACGACTACGCCGCGTCCCTGCCTGCGATGCTCGCCGGGGATTTCGAGGAAGACTGCCGCGGCCTGATCCATGCCCAGGTGATGCGCGACGGCCACTGCGTCTTCGATGCGCTGGCGATGAACGACGTGGTCGTCAACCGGGGCGCCACCTCCGGCATGGTAGAGCTGCGGGTAGAGATCGACGGGCATTTCGTCGCCAGCCACCGGGCCGACGGCCTGATCATCGCCTCGCCCACCGGCTCGACCGCCTACGCGCTCTCGGCGGGCGGCCCGGTGCTGCACCCGTCGATCGCCGGCTGGGTGCTGGTGCCGATCGCGCCGCACACGCTGTCGAACCGGCCGCTGGTGCTGGCCGACAGCGCCGAGATCGTGATCGAACTGGTGGCCGGCCGCGACGCCAGCGCCAACTTCGACATGCAGTCGCTCGCCTCGCTGCTGCACGGCGACCGTGTGGTGGTGCGCCGCTCGGAGGACCAGGTGCGCTTCCTGCACCCAGTCGGTTGGAACTACTTCGACACCCTGCGAAACAAGCTGCACTGGAACGAGGGGAACGGTTAGGCATGGCCCTGAAACGGATTTCGCTGCGCGATTTCGTGATCGTGCGGGCACTGGAGCTGGACCTGTCGGGCGGCTTCAGCGCCCTCACCGGTGAAACCGGCGCCGGCAAATCGATCCTGGTCGATGCGCTGCAGCTGGCCCTCGGCAGCCGGGCCGACGCGTCGGTGGTGCGCGAAGGCGCCGCGCGGGCCGAGATCAGCACCGAGTTCGACACGCCCGCCGCGCTCGGGGCCTGGCTGGACGCCGCCGGCTTCGAGCCGCACGACCCGCTGCTGCTGCGCCGTACGATCGACGCGCAGGGCAAGAGCCGCGCCTGGATCAACGGCAGCCCGGCCACCGCCGGCCAGCTGCGCGAGGTGGGCGAACAGCTGCTCGACATCCACGGCCAGCACGCCTGGCAGAGCCTGACCCGGCCCGATGCGGTGCGCGGCCTGCTCGACGCCTACGCCGGCGCCGACACCCGGCCGCTCGCCGGCCTCTGGCAGACCTGGCGCAGCGCGGTCCAGGCACTGGAAAACGCCCGGACCGCGCAGGAGTCGCTGCACCGCGAACGCGAGCGCCTGTCGTGGCAGATCGGCGAGGTGCAGAAACTCGCGCCCGCGGCCGACGAATGGGACGAACTCAACGGGCAGCACACCCGCCTGTCGCATGCCCAGGCCCTGATCGACGGCGCGCAGGGCGCGCTGACCGCATTGGAAGAGGACGAGCACGGCGCCACAGAATCGCTCTCCCGCTCGCTTGCGCTGCTGCAGGACCAGCAGCACCTGGAGCCCGAGTTCGCGGAGCTGTGCGGCGTGCTGTCGTCCGCCCTGGCGCAAGCCGAAGACGCCGCCCATTCGCTGCACGCCTACCTGCGCAAGACCGATCCCGATCCGCAGCAGCTGGCCTCGCTCGACGAGCGCATGGGTCTCTGGATGTCGCTGGCGCGCCGCTATCGCCGCCCGCCGGAGGAACTGCCGGCACTGCTGGCCGGATGGCGCGAAGAGCTGGCCCGCCTCGACGCTGCCGCGGATCTTGCCGCGCTGGAGAAGGCCGAGCGCACCGCCGCGGCCGCCTTCCAGGCCGAGGCGGCCACGCTCTCGAAGGCTCGGGCCCGCGCCGCACCCCGGCTGTCCCGCGAGATCACGCAGGCGATGCAGGGCCTGGGCATGAACGGCGGCCGCTTCGAGGTGGCGCTGCAGAAATCGGCACAGGCCTCGGCCCACGGCATGGAGGACGTCCATTTCATGGTGGCGGGCCATGCCGGCAGCACGCCGCGGCCGGTCGCCAAGGTGGCGTCGGGCGGCGAGCTGTCGCGGCTGGCGCTGGCCATCGCCGTGACCACCAGCGCGCTGGGCAGTGCCGACACCCTGATCTTCGACGAGGTGGATGCCGGCGTCGGCGGCACCGTCGCCGAGACGGTCGGCCGGCTGATGCAGCAACTGGGCCGCGACCGCCAGGTGCTGGCCGTCACCCACCTGCCGCAGGTCGCGTCCTGCGCCGACCATCACCTGGTGGTCGCCAAGCAGCGCGACGCCGACGGCATCACCAGCAGCTCGGTCGCCGCGGTCGAAGGCGAGGCCCGGGTGGCCGAGGTGTCGCGCATGCTGGGCGGGGAGCGCCAGTCGGCCACCAGCATGGCCCATGCGCGCGAGATGCTCGAACGCCGCAACATGCCGCCCGCCACGCCGACCGTGCAGGCGCGGGAGCCCGCGTGAGCGAGCAGGCGCCGACCGACCGGCCGGACGCACCCGGCGGTTCCGCAGGCGCGCCGGGCGCCGGCGCTCCGGCAGCGATGGACATCGTGCTGATCACCGGCATGTCGGGCTCGGGCAAATCGGTAGCGCTGCACGCGCTGGAGGATGCGGGCTACTACTGCGTCGACAACCTGCCGCCCGACCTGCTGCTGTCCTTCGTCGCGCTCGAGCAGCGGCACGGCGCGACCCGCGTCGGCATCGCGATGGACGTGCGCAGCGCCGCCTCGCTGCCGCTGGTGCCGCAGCAGTTGGCGGTGCTGCGGGCCCAGGGCATCCGGCTGCAGATGCTGTTCCTCGATGCGCAGACCGACACGCTGGTGCGCCGCTATTCTGAGACCCGCCGGCGCCATCCGCTGTCGAGCGACAACATGCCCGACCGGCAACGCGCCCTCACCCAGGCGATCGAACTCGAGCGCGAGCTGCTGGCCGATCTGCGCGAGGAAGCCCACGTGCTCGATTCGAGCCTGATGCGGGCCTCGCAGCTGCAGGGCTATGTGAAATCGCTGGTCGCGGCGGCGGCCACCCCGCTGCTGCTGGTGTTCCAGTCGTTCGCGTTCAAGCGCGGCATCCCGGTCGATGCCGACTTCGTCTTCGACGTGCGGATGCTGCCCAACCCGCACTACGAGCCGGCCCTGCGGCCGCTCACCGGCCGGGACGCGCCGGTCGCCGATTTCCTGCAGAAGGAGCCGGCGGTCGAGCGCATGTTCGACGACATCGGCCAGTTCCTGGCCCGCTGGCTCGACACGCTGGCCCAGGACCACCGCAGCTATGTCACGGTGGGCATCGGCTGCACCGGCGGGCAGCACCGGTCCGTCTATCTGGTGGAACGCCTGGCCGCATCCTTCGCCGGCCGCTGGGTGACGCTCAAGCGGCACCGGGAATTGGACGCGCAGAACTGACCGGCGGCGCCGCCCGCAGCAGCGGTCATGGCGCGCGGTTCAGCCGATGCCGTCGAGCAGCTTGCGCACCGGTGCCGGAAGGCCGAGCGCGGTCCACTCTTCCCGCGTGGCCCAGCGGCCTGCGGACTGCGGTTCGCAGCCTGGGGGCAACAATGCTTCCACCGGATGGAGGTGCAGGTCCTTGTGCGTCAGAACGTGCAGGAACACCGGCAGCTCGTGGGGCTCCCCGACGACGCCCGCCTCTCGCAGCGCCGTGTCCGCGCCTTCCCGATGCGGGAACACCGGCAGGCAATGCAGGCCGGCCCAGATGCCGATGTCGGGCCGGCGCTCCAGCCACACCCGGCCGGCGCCGTCGCGCGCCAGGAGCAGCCACCAGGATTCGCTGCTGCGCTTCAAGGTACGGGTGCGCACCGGGTAGGCCTCTTCGCGCCCCTCAACATGCGCCACGCAATCCTCCTGCAGCGGGCACAGCAGGCACAGGGGCTTGCGCGGCATGCAGAGCGTGGCGCCCAGGTCCATCAGGCCCTGGGTGTAGCGGGGCATCTCGATGTCGAGCGTGGCCTGCGACCCGTGCGGAAGCAGTTCGGTCACCCGGTCCCACAACAGCCGCTCGTTGGCCGGGCGCGCCAGATCGGCCGCGAAGCCCAGCACCCGGGTCAGTACCCGCTTGACGTTCGCATCCAGGATCGCCACCCGCTCGCCGAAGCAGAACGACGCGATCGCCGCCGCGGTGGAGCGGCCGATGCCCGGCAGGGTTTCCAGCAGCGCAGCACTGCGCGGGAATTCGCCGCCGAAGCGCTCGACCACCTGCTGCGCGCACTTGTGCAGGTTGCGGGCGCGGCTGTAGTAGCCCAGGCCGCTCCACAGGCCCAGCACCTCGTCGGCCGGCGCCGCCGCCAGGGCCTGTACGTCCGGCAGGTGCGCCAGGAAGCGGGGAAAGTAATCCATCACCGTCGCGACCTGGGTCTGCTGCAGCATGATCTCCGACAGCCATACCAGGTAGGGATCGCGGGTGTTCTGCCAGGGCAGGGCGTGGCGGCCGTGCGTGGCCTGCCACTCCGTCACCCGGACGGCGATGCTCGACGCCGCGGCGCTCATGCCGCCGAAGTCGCAGGTGCGTTGCGGGCCGCGGGCGTCTCGAAATGCTGCGCCCAGGCCGCGACCGATGCTTCGAGCGTGGCCAGGTCTTCCACCTGCTGCTCCAGCTCGGCCATGCGCTCGCCCAGGCCCGACGCGGCCTGCTGGATACGGTCGATCGCCTCGATGCGCCGGACGAAGCCCTGCCGGCGCTCCTTGAGCTGCGAATCGACCGGCGCGGCGGCGGCGCGGCTCCAGCCTTCTAGCTCGGTCGCGGCGTCGTCCAGCACCACCTGCACACGGCTGGCCAGGGCCCGCACCAGACGGCCGGCGAAGTCCGGCTGCGCGAGGCGCAACGCGTTGCCGACGCCGACATAGTGCAGATGCGTCTCGCCGATCGCCGCCAGTTCGCGCTCGTGCGGGCCGAGCGCCGGCGGCGGCGGCACCTGCAACGAGAAGCCGTGCTCCGCATTGAGCTGGCGAAAGCTCGCCTCCAGCATCGCATGCATCTCCAACGCCATGCGCTGGGCCTGCGACACCCGCTCCGCGACCTGCGCGAACGCCTGCTGGTAGCCGCGCCGGGCATTGAGCTTCATCACCCCCGACCCGAGGCCCGCCAGCAGCGCGACGAATTCGGGCGCCGGCGTCTTGCCGCGCAGCAGCGCGACCGCCTCCTGCCGCATCCGGCGGTGCACCATGCGCAGGGCCTGCACCCGCTTGTCGCTGGCGTCGAACTCCTGCTGCTCCTGCTCCACCCGGGTGCGCATGCCGGCGATCACGTTGGCGTTCTTGCCGCGCAGGCTGCGCAGCTCCAGCATCTGGTCGTCGATCTCGCGGCGGCGCATGGTCAGCGTCCGGGCCGCGTCCGAGCGCATGCGGACCACCGCTGCCGCCACCGCGCCGCGCAGGATGGCGTGGCGGCGATCGACGATGCCGTGGATCAGCACGTCCTCCAGGATCGGCAGTCCGCTGGCCTGCAGCATCGCGGCGTCGTTGTTGATCCGCGCCAGCAGCCCCTTCTGCGCCGATACCGGTATCACCCGGCCCACCGGCACGCCCAGCAGCGCGGCCGAGGTGGTGCGCTGCCGGTCGGTCTGCGCCTGTATCTGCTGCGGCGTCAGCATGCCGTCCCACAGCACGTCGATCTTGTTGAGCACCACGACCCGCGAGCGCACCTCGGACTGCCCGGCCGCCGGCGCCAGGTGCTCGCGCCACAGGCCCAGGTCGGAGCGGGTCACGCCCGCGTCGGCGGCCAGCAGGAACACGGTGGCGTGCGCCTCCGACAGCAGGTTGACGGTGAGTTCCGGCTCGGCCCCGACCGCGTTCAGGCCCGGGGTATCGAGCACCACCAGCCCCTGGCGCAGCAGCGGATGGTCGATGTTGACCAGCGCATGGCGCCACATCGGCACCTCGACCATGCCGTCGCTGCCGGTCATCGGGTTGTCGTCGGGCGTGTCGTCGTTCCAGAAGCCGAGGTCCCGCGCCATGCCGGGCGATACCCGCCGCACCTGCGACACCGTCTCCAGCGTCTGCGCCATCTGGGCCGGATCGGCCAGGTCGAGCGGGAACCGTCTCCAGGCGTCGGGCGTCGCGCGCCAGTCGGCCAGTGCCCGCGAATCGAGCCGCGTCTCGATCGGCAGCAGCCGCACCGAGCAGGGCTCGCCCGCGTCGTAGGCCAGCTCGGTGGGGCACATGGTGGTGCGGCCCGCGCTGGCCGGCACGATGCGGCGGCCGTGCTGCGCGAAGAAGATCGCGTTGATCAGCTCCGACTTGCCGCGGGAGAATTCGGCGACGAAGGCGACCACCACCCGGTCGCTGCCCAGCCCGTCGGCGATGTGCTCCAGCCGCCCCGACAAGGCGCTGTCGGCCAGTTCGTGCGCGACGAGCCAGGTCGACATCTCGCGCAGCTTGCGGGCCGTTTCCGACCGCCACGCGCCGTGCCGGTCGAACTGTTCTGAAGAGGAGGGGTTCAAGGCACGTCGTGGGGGGTTCTTCGGGTCAATATAGCATCGCCGCCCGCCTCAGGGCTTTTGGCAGACCGGGCAGAAAAACGTCGAGC
This sequence comes from Xylophilus sp. Leaf220, assembly GCF_001421705.1. Classification (GTDB taxonomy): domain Bacteria; phylum Pseudomonadota; class Gammaproteobacteria; order Burkholderiales; family Burkholderiaceae_C; genus Xylophilus. The sequence goes on from NZ_LMKO01000022.1 coordinate 136,724, forward strand.
GCTGCCCCTGGCGGATGCTGCGGATCGGGGTGCCGCATACGCGGCACGGCAGGCCTTCGCGGGCGTACACCATCGCCTCCACCTGGAAATGCCCCGCCTGGCCGTCGGCGTTCGAGAAATCGCGCAGCGTGCTGCCGCCCGTCTCCACCGCCCGGGCCAGCACCTGCCGGACCGCCGTCCACAGCCGCAGGGACCGGGGCCGGGTGATGCGCGCAGCGGGCATCGTCGGCCGGATGCCCGCCTGGAACAGCACCTCGGACGCGTAGATGTTGCCCACCCCCACCACCAACTCGCCCGCCAGCAGCACCTGCTTGATCGGAGATTGCCGGCGCTTGAGCCCGAGGTAGAAGTGCGCGGGATCGAACCCCTCGCCCAGCGGCTCCATGCCCAGGCGCCCGAGCAGCTTGTGCGCCACCGGATCGCCCTCGCCCTGCGCGAACACCACCGCGCCGAAGCGCCGCGGATCGTGCAGCCGCAGCGTGCCGCGGGTGGTTTCCAACTCGAAATGGTCGTGCACTCCGCGCGGCGGCAGCGTGTCCGCGAAGGACAGGCTGCCCGACATGCCCAGGTGCAGCAGCAGCAGGCCCGCATCAAGCTCGATCAGCAAATACTTGCCGCGGCGGCGCACCCGCACCACCTCGCGGCCCTGCAGTGCCGCCGGGTCCAGCCCCAGCGCCCAGCGCAGCGGCTTGCCGATCCGCGCCTCCACGATCCGGCCGCCCGCGATACGGTCGGCAAAACTCAGGCGCGTGACTTCGACTTCGGGCAACTCGGGCATGGAAATTCTTGGAAATCGGGGGGAAGGCGTAAGACAGCGCAGCGGCCGGGTGCAGGCGTTCGCCGGGAAATGCCGCTCGGCGGTAAAGACTGGTAAACCGCCGGGCAGAGGCGCAGCGCGGGCGGAAAGGCTTGAATTATTATGGGTCGATGAATCCCCTAAGCCTCGTAACGGCCTTGGCCGCTGCGCTAGCGGCCTTCGCCGCAGCCCCGGTCCTGCATGCACAACCGCAGCCCATCGTCCCGCCCACCCAGGCGGAAAAGGTGGAGCCCTCGCCCGACAGCGATGCGGCGGATGTCTCGATGCTCAATGCAGAGCTGTTCTACGAGGTGCTGCTGGGCGAGATCAACTCGGCCGACGGCGACCGCAGCGCCGGCTTCGCGCTGCTGCTGGATGCCGCCCGCAAGGCCAACGACCCCGATTTGTACCGCCGCGCGGCCGACGTGGCCCTGCGTGCCCGCTCGGGCGACGCTGCGCTGCTCGCCACCCGCGCCTGGCAGGAGGCGTTTCCCACCTCGCGCGAGGCCAACCGCTACGTGCTGCAGATCCTGGTGGCGCTCAACCGCGTCGGGGAAACCGCTGTTCCTCTGGCCCGTGAACTGGCCCTGACCGAGCCCCGCACCCGCGCCCTGGCCTACACCGCCATTCCGCCGCTCTACGCCCGCGTCGGCGACAAGCGCGCAGCGTTGACGGTCGTCGAACGCGTGCTGGCCGACGACCTGGAAAAACCGGCGCGGCCGGAAGACGGTGCCTCCGCCTGGATCACCGTCGGCCGCATGCGGCTGGCGATCGGCGACACCGCCGGCACGCTGGACGCCGCCAGCCGCGCCCAGGCGCTCGACCCGGCCGGCGAAGGCCCGGCAATCCTGGCGCTGGAGCTGATGGACCCGAAGCAGCCGCTGGCCGAACCTATCGTCAAGCGCTACCTCGCCAGCGGCAAGGTGCAGCCCGAGATCCGGCTGGGCTACGCCCGCGCGCTGGCCGATGCGCAGCGCAACGCCGAAGCCACCCGCGAACTGCAGACCCTCACCGTCGAGAACGCCGACTTCCCCGAAGGCTGGCTGCTGCGCGGCGCGCAGGAAGCCCAGGACGGCCAGTACGGCCCTGCGGAGCAGTCGATCAAGACCTTCCTCGACCTGGTCGCCGCCCGCACCGCCCCCGCCCGGCCGGACGAGGGCCAGGCCCGCTCGCTGGCCCAGGCCTACCTGGTGATGGCCCAGATTGCCGAGAAGCGGGGCGACCTGAAAGCCGCGGCTGCCTGGCTCGACAAGATCGACAGCCCGCAGGCCCTGCTGGGCGTGCAGTCGCGCAAGGCTTCGCTGCTGGCGCGGCAGGGCCGCTTCGAGGAAGGCCGCGCCCTGATCCGCGGGGTGCCCGAACGCTCGGTGGCCGACAAGCGCGGCAAGCTCATGGCCGAGGTGCAGTTGCTGCGCGACTTCAAGCGCGAGGACGAGGCCTACAAGCTGCTGCAGGAAGCCAGCGCCGCGGCACCCGACGATGCCGACCTGCTCTACGACCTGGCCATGACCGCCGAGAAGCTCGGCCGACTCGACGACATGGAGCGGATGCTGCGCCAGTTGATCAAGCAGCAGCCGGACTACCACCACGCCTACAACGCCCTCGGCTACTCGTTCGCCGAACGCAACGTGCGCCTGCCCGAAGCCCGCGACCTGATCAAGAAGGCGCTGGAATTCGTGCCTAACGACCCGTTCATCACCGACAGCCTCGGCTGGGTCGAGTTCCGGATGGGCAACAAGGAAGAAGCCGCACGGCTGCTGCAGGGCGCCTACAAGACCAAGCCCGACGCCGAGATCGCCGCCCACCTGGGCGAGGTGCTGTGGAGCATGGGCCAGCGCGAGCAGGCCAACGCGATCTGGAACGAAGGCCTGCTGATCAACGCCGACAACCCCACGCTGACGCAGACGCTCAAGCGCCTGCGCGCCAAGCCGTGACGCAGCGGATCGGCAGACGCCTCTGCCTGGGCGCCACCGCTGCATTTGCTATATTTTCGATAGCAGGATGCCAGGGATTGGCGCCGGCCCGGGCATCGAAAGTGCCCGAAGATCGTCTGTGGAGCGGCCGGATGGCGCTGCAGGTCGACGGGCAGGACACGCAGTCGTTCGCCGCCTCGTTCGAGCTGCAGGGCAATGCCGACGCGGGCCAGCTCTCGCTCTTCACGCCGCTGGGCGGAACGGTCGCGGTGCTGGAATGGGCGCCCGGGCGCGCCACGCTGCGCTCCGGCCAGGACGTGCGCAATTTCGGCTCGTTCGACACGCTGGTGGCGCACGTCACCGGCACGCCGATCCCAGTGGCGGCGCTGTTCGACTGGCTGGCCGGCACGCCGAGCCCGGTGCCCGGCTGGACGCCCGACCTGCGCCAGCGGGAAGATGGCCGGATCACCGCGCGGCGCGACACCCCGCTGCCGGCCGCCACGCTGCGCATCGTCTTCGAGCGCTGAGCCAGCCGACGCATGCGCGCCCTCTACGACGTGCCGGCTCCGGCCAAGCTCAACCTGTTCCTGCATATCCTCGGACAGCGCGTCGACGGGTACCACCTGCTGCAGTCGGTCTTCATGCTGATCGACTGGTGCGACGTGCTGCATTTCGAACTGCGCACCGACGGGCGATTGAGCCGCGAGGACCTCACCACGCCGCTGCCACCCGACGACCTGGTGCTGCGCGCCGCGCGGCTCCTGCAACAGGAAGGCGGAGTCGCCGCCGGCGCCCACATCGGCATCGCCAAGCAGGTGCCCGCCCAGGCCGGCATGGGCGGTGGATCGTCCGACGCGGCCAGTTGCCTGCTCGCCCTCAACCGGCTGTGGGGGCTCGACCTGCCGCTGGAACGGCTGGAGGCGCTGGGCCTGCGGCTCGGCGCGGACGTGCCTTTCTTCCTGCGCGGGCACAACGCCTGGGTCGAGGGCGTCGGCGAGCGCATCCTGCCGCTGGAGGGCGACGCGGTGCTGCCCGCCGCGCGGTTCGCCGTGGTCAAACCGTCTGCGGGACTCGACACGAAATCGATTTTTTTGTCGGACCGGCTCAAACGCGATTCTCCTAGTGCTAGAATCGCAGGCTTCGCTGCAGAGCACTTCGGTTTCGGCCGAAACGACCTCCAGCCAGTTGCCGAGACGCAATGCTCCGACGTCCGGCAAGCCATCGACTGGCTTGCCACACGCGGACTCAGCGCCCGGATGACCGGCTCCGGAAGTGCCGTGTTCGCACCGATGCCGCACGAAGCGGATTTGACCGGCGCACCCAGCGGCTGGCAGATTCGGCAGTGCAATAATCTGGGTATCCATCCTTTGGCGGGGTGGGCATCCAACCAGAATAAAGGGTAGGCAGCGATGCGCTGCAGACCTGTGTAGGGGAATCGCCAAGCTGGTTAAGGCACTGGATTTTGATTCCAGCATGCGAAGGTTCGAATCCTTCTTCCCCTGCCAATGTCTTCGTGACGCCGCCGGCGCACACCGCAGTTTTCCAAGGTCGCCGGGATCGCCCATGCAGGTTCAAAACCAACACCCCGATTTCCTCGTGTTCACCGGCAATGCCAATCCTGGCATGGCCTCCGAGATCGCCTCCCACCTCGGCATCACGCTCGGCAGCGCCCAGGTCGGCCGCTTCTCCGACGGCGAGATCACCGTCGAGATCAACCAGAACGTGCGGGCCCGGGACGTCTTCGTGGTGCAGTCCACCTGCGCGCCCACCAACGACAACCTGATGGAACTGCTGGTGATGGTCGATGCGCTCAAGCGCTCGTCGGCCGAGCGCATCAGCGCGGTGATCCCCTACTTCGGCTACGCCCGCCAGGACCGCCGTCCGCGCTCGTCGCGGGTGCCGATCTCGGCCAAGGTGGTGGCCAACCTGCTGCAGACCGTGGGCGTGTCGCGCGTCCTCACGATGGACCTGCACGCCGACCAGATCCAGGGCTTCTTCGACATCCCGGTCGACAACATCTACGCGTCGCCGGTGCTGCTGGGCGACCTGCGCCAGCAGAACTACGAAGACCTGATCGTCGTCTCCCCGGACGTCGGCGGCGTGGTCCGCGCCCGGGCGCTCGCCAAGCAGCTCAACTGCGACCTCGCCATCATCGACAAGCGTCGGCCGAAGGCCAACGTGAGCGAAGTGATGCACGTCATCGGCGAGATCGACGGCCGCAACTGCGTGATCATGGACGACATGATCGACACCGCCGGCACGCTGGTGAAGGCGGCCGAGGTCCTGAAGGAACGCGGCGCCAAGAAGGTCTACGCCTACTGCACCCACCCGGTCTTCTCGGGCCCGGCGCTCGAGCGCATCGCCAGCGGCACCGCCCTCGACGAAGTGGTCGTCACCAACACCATCCCGCTCGCCGACAACGCGCGCGGCTGCACCAAGATCCGCCAACTGTCCGTGGCCCCGCTGATCGCCGAGACGATCCAGCGCATCGCCAAGGGCGAGTCGGTGATGAGTCTGTTCTCGGACCAGGACAACCTGTTCTGACCGTCCGCGAACGCCGCAGGGCCCTTCTACCGGGGCCCTTTTTTGCAATCGGAGCCGCACTGGTCGCGGTCGGCTTCCACAGGAGTCAGTTATGAAATTCGTCGCTTTTGAGCGCGCCAAGCAGGGCACGGGTGCGAGCCGCCGTCTCCGCAATTCCGGCAAGACGCCGGGCATCGTCTACGGTGGCGACAGCCAGCCGCAGCTGGTCGAACTCGACCACAACGCACTGTGGCACGCCCTGAAGAAGGAAGCCTTCCACGCGTCCGTCCTCGAGATGGAGTTCGCCGGCGTCACCAGCAAGGTCCTGCTGCGCAACGTGCAGTACCACCCGTTCAAGCAGCTCGTCCAGCACGTCGACTTCCAGCGCGTCGATGCCAAGACCCGCCTGACGATGAAGGTGCCGGTGCACTACAAGGGCGAGGAAGACTCCCCTGCCGTCAAGGTCGACCAGAACCTGATCACCCACGTGATGACCGAACTGGAAGTCACCTGCCTGCCGGCCGACCTGCCGGAATTCATCGAAGTCGACCTGTCGGGCATGACCAAGATGGGCACGCTGCACATCAACGACATCAAGCTGCCGAAGGGCGTGAAGTTCGTGAGCCACGGCAAGGTCAACCCGGTGCTGGCGTCTGCCGTGCCGCCGGCCGCCGAAGAAGAGCCGACGCCGGAAGAAGCCGCTGCTGCAGCGGCTGCCGCCGCCGCGGCCGCGCCTGCTGAAAAGGGCAAGGGCAAGAAGAAGTAAGCCTTCGCCCTTTTGTCGGCAAGGCGCGGCTCCAGGCCGCACCAAGGCCCGCCTCGGCGGGCCTTTTCTTTGGGGGGTACCGCTCGGCGCCTGCCACCGCTCCGCATGGGGCCTCACCCGCACTCCGGATAATTCACCTCCATGATCAAACTGTTCGTGGGCCTGGGCAACCCGGGTCCGGACTACGAGGCGACCCGCCACAACGCCGGGTTCTGGTGGATCGACGCGCTCGCACGCGAGTGGAAGCTGCAGCTCAACGTCGAGAAGGGCTACTGGGGCCTGATGGCGCGCACCACCATCGCCGGCCAGACGGTCTGGCTGCTGGAGCCGCTGACCTTCATGAACGCATCGGGCAAGTCGGTCGCGGCGCTGGCCCGCTTCTTCAAGATCGCGCCCGCCGAGATCCTGGTGGTGCACGACGAACTCGACATCGTGCCGGGCCAGGTCAAGCTCAAGTTCGGCGGCAGCCACGCCGGCCACAACGGCCTGCGCGACATCCACGCCCAGCTGGGCAGCCCCGACTACTGGCGGCTGCGCCTGGGCATCGGGCACCCCGGCGACCGCGCCGAAGTGATCCACTGGGTGCTGAAAAAACCCTCGCTCGACCACCGCATCGCCATCGACCAGTGCATCGACCGGTCGCTCAAGGCGGTACCGGCCCTGCTGGCGGGCGAGATGGACAAGGCGACGATGCTGGTCCACACGGCGCTTCCGCCACGCGCCAAGCCGCCACGGCCGGAAGGTGTCTGAGCGCAACGCACTGGCCATTCGGGAAGCTGCCCCGCCTTAATTGAGAGCCGCGTATCAACTGTATGATCCGCAGCCTCGGTTTCTCCATGCGCATACGTTCCTCCCTCTGTCTCTGGCTATTGCTGCTCCTGGCGTGTTTCCACGCCGCCGCCGGCGTGGGTCACCATGTGCACGACTGCGGGCCGGACCGTGCCGTGCCGGCAGCGTCTGCCGCATCCGACGAGGCCCCGGGCGACTCGGCACCCGGCGCTGCACATGCAGCGTGTACCGCCTGCATGCTGCAGGCACACGGCGCCCTGCCCGCGGTTTCGGTGCCGACGTCTTGGCAACCGATGGCTCTGTCGGCCGCGCCGCTGCCCTGGGCCACCCGCGAGGACAGGCTCCACTACGCCCCCTGGCGCAACCGGTTCGCAGCGCGAGACCCACCGGTGGCGGGATAGGCCGCGGCACGCCCGGTGCCGCCCTCTCCCGGTCGTGGCGCCCTGCTACGGCCCTCCCTTGCACCGCGCGGCCCTGCGCGTGCAATGCCTGTCTTCCTGCCGCCGATCCCATGCCCTCTCGCTCTTTTCCCGCCACCGGCCGCCTGCCCGTGGCCCTCGCCGCGTCCGCCCTGTGGGCCTCCGGGGCCTTCGCCCAGGACGCGCCTTCCCGCAGCGCCGAAGCGCCCGCGCTCGCCACGACGGATGTGGTCGGCCGCACCGAATCGGGCACCTACCACGCAGACGAAGCCGCCGGCGCCAAGACCGACCTGCCGCTGCGCGAGCTGCCCCAATCGGTCCGCATCATCACCCGGCAGGTGATCGACGACCTGGGCGCCACCCGGCTCGACGACGTGCTCGACTACGTCGGCGGCGTCTCGCGGCAGAACAACTTCGGAGGGCTCTGGGACAACATCGCGATCCGCGGCCTGCCGGGCAACGAGAACACCGGCATGGCGACGCTGCAGAACGGGTTTTCCTCCAACCGCGGCTTCAACGCCCCGCGCGACCTGGCCGGCGTGGAGCGGATCGAGTTCCTGAAAGGCACCGCCTCGGCCCTCTACGGCAGCGCGGAGCCCGGCGGCACCCTCAACATCGTGACCAAGAAGCCGCTGTGGAAGGCCGCGAACGCGGTCGAGGCGTACGCCGGCAGCTTCGGGCTGAAGCGCGCCACCTTCGACAGCACCGGCCCGATCGGCGAGCGCTTCGCCTACCGGCTCAACGTGGCGGCGGAAGACCGCGACGGCTTCCGCGATTTCGTCGGCTCCCAACGCCGGGTGGTGGCGCCCGCCTTCACCTGGAAGCTGACCAACGCCACGGTGCTGGAATACAGCGGCGAGATCCTGCGCCACAGTACCCCGCTCGACCGCGGCGTGGTGGCGGTCGACAACCGCCTGGGCGCGGTGCCGCGCGAGCGCTTCCTGGGCGAGCCCGCCGACGGCGACGTGACGGTCGACAACCAGACCCACCAGTTCATCCTGTCGCACGACTGGAACACCCGATGGCGCAGCCGCCTGGGTCTCTCCTACCGCGAGACGCAGATCAAGGGCTTCTCCACCGAGGCCACCGCGCTGCGCAACGACGGCGTCCTGACCCGCCAGCGCCGCTACCGCGACTACGGCTCCGACGACACCGCGGTGCAAGCCGAACTGATCGGCAACGTCAGCACCGGCACGCTGGAGCACGAGCTGCTCTTCGGCGTCGAGACCTACCGCTTCGACATGGACACGCTGATGCTGCGGGCTAACCCGACCGCCGCGGCGCCCTACGGCATCAACATCAACAACCCGGTCTACGGCCAGGCGCAGCCCACGCCGCTGCCCAACACGAGCACCTACGAGCGCCAGCGCAACACCGCGTTCTATGCTCAGGACGCGATCAAGCTCTCGCCCGCCTGGCGCGTCGTCGCCGGCCTGAGGGCCGACAACTACCGCCAGAGCCTGGAGAACCGCCGCACCGGCAGCACCGCGTCGCAGGATCCGTCGGCCACCACGCCGCGCGTCGGCGTCTCGTGGCTGCCCACCGCGCAGTGGACGGTGTACGGCAACGCCGGCCAGTCCTTCCGCCCCAACACCGGCAGCAGCGCCGCCAACACCGCCTTCGGCCCCGAGAAGGGCCGCGCGCTGGAGCTGGGCACCAAGTGGGAGAGCGCCGATCACAGCATCGGCGCCACCGCCGCGCTGTTCGACATCCGCAAGCGCAACGTGCTCACCAGCGATCCGTTCAACGGCGGCTTCTCCGTCGCGGCGGGCGAGGTGCGCAGCCGCGGCGCCGAGTTCGACTTCGCCGGCCAGGTCACCCGGCAGTGGCGGATCAACGCCAGCCTGGTGGTCAACGACGTGGAGGTGACCCGCGACAACACGCTGGAGGTGGGCGGCCGCCTGCTCAACGTGCCCAAGGTCAATGGCAGCGTGCTGGCGGTGTACGAGAACGCCTTCGCCAACGGCCAGCGCTACGGCATCGGCGGCGGCGTCACCCACACCGGCAAGCGGCTGGGCGAGGCCCGTACCAAGGCCCAGGCCAATGCCGGCACCGCCGCCTTCGACCTGCCCGCCTACACCACCGCCAAGATCGTCGCCTACTGGCGCCTGACGCCCGCCGTGCGGCTCACGCTGGATGTGGACAATCTCTTCGACCGCAGCTACTACCCCAACTCCTACAGCGGGGTCTGGGTGACCCCCGGCATGGGCCGGGCGGTGACGCTGGGCCTGCAAGCCAAATTTTGAGTACATCCCCCCGGAGCGGCTGCGCCGCTCCCCCCCTTCTCTCGCTGCGCGGGAAGGGGGGCGCGCCCGGTGGACCGGCGGAGCCGGCTCCACGGGGGCCCTGGTAGTCAACCATCTTTCGCTTCTATGACCGATGCTTCTTCTTTCGCCGTCGAGCGGCGCCGCCTGCTGCAGTGCGGCGCGGTGATCGGTGCGCTTCCGGCGTTCGCCCGGGCGGCCGAGCCTGCGCCGCTGCAGCTGGTCGGGCCGTGGGAGGTGAGCGGGCTGGCGCCGGCGGCCAGCGGCTATATGTTCGCCCGGCTGCAGGTGGCCGAGACGCTGATGGGCGCGGCGGACGACGGCGCGCCGGCGCCGGCCCTGGCCGAGCGCTGGAGCACCTCGGCCGACGGCCTGGTGTGGCGCTTCGTGCTGCGGCCCGCGGCGCGCTTCCACGACAACACTCCGGTCACCGCCGACGCGGTGGTGCGCTGCCTGCGGGCGGCGCAGGTGGCGCCGTCGCTGCTAAGCGGCGCGCCGATCCGGTCGATCGAGGCCGACGGCCCGGGCACGGTGGCGATCGCCCTCGCCGAGCCGCACGGCCGGCTGCCGGCGTTGCTGGCGCACAGCAGCACGGTGGTGCTGGCGCCGTCCGCGTTCGACGCGCAAGGACGCGTCCTGCGGATCGTCGGCAGCGGGCCCTACCGCATCGCGGTGCTCTCGGCGCCGCAGCGCATCGAGACCACGGTGTTCGAGGGCTACGACGGACCGCGCCCGGCCATCGCCCGGGTGCGCTACCTGGCCGCCGGCCGTGCCGAAACCCGTGCGCTGATGGCCGAGGCCGGCCAGGCCGACCTGGCCTACGGGCTGGACCCGGTGAGCCTGCAGCGGCTGAAAAAACGCGGGCAGGTGCCGATCGCCGCGGTCACGCTGCCGCGCACCGCGGTGCTCAAGCTCAACGCCGCCGATCCGGCGCTGCAGGACCTTCGGGTGCGGCAGGCGCTGAGCCTGTCGATCGACCGCGCCGGCATCGCCCGCGCCCTGCTGCGCGATACCGAACTGGCCGCCACCCAGCTCTTTCCGCCGACCCTGGGCGACTGGCACAACCCCGCGCTGGCGCCGCTGCGCCACGATCCGCAGGCGGCCGCGCAGCTGCTGCAGCAGGCCGGCTGGCGCCCCTCGCCCGACGGCCTGCGCAACGCGGCGGGCCAGCCGCTGCGGCTGGTGCTGCGCACCTTCGTCGACCGGCCCGAACTGCCGCTCTTCGCCACCGCGCTGCAGGAGCAGTGGCGGCAGGCCGGCATCGCGGTGCAGATCGCCATCGGCAATTCGGGCGACATCCCGCTGGGCCACCGCGACGGCAGCCTGCAGCTGGGCCTGGGCGCCCGCAACTACGCCACCGTGCCCGACCCCAGCGGCACGCTGGCGCAGGACTTCGGCCCGCGCGGCGGCGACTGGGGCGCGATGGGCTGGAAGAGCGATGCGGTGGTCGGCGCGCTCGACGAGTTGACCCGCGGCACGCCCACCGCGGCCCGTGCCACCGCCCTGCGCGGCCGGATCGCCCAGGTGCTGCAGGACGAACTGCCGGTGATCCCGGTCGTTTGGTACCGGCAGCAGGTGGCCGTCAGCCCCCGGGTGGCCGGCGTGCGCCTGGACCCGCTGGAGCGCTCCTACCGCCTGACCGAGATGGCATGGCGCGGATGAGCCCGCAGGCCGCCCCGCGGCGCCCCGGCACGGCCGCCGGTGCCGAAATCTACAAGAAAAGTTCCTGTAGCCGGCACCGGACGCCGACCACCAGCTATGGAAACCATAGCAAACAGCCGGTTTTCCACGACGGGTGCCACGGGCGCCTGTGTCTCCGAGAGGTGAAACGATGACCCCGCTACGGTCCCCCTGGGCGGCGCTGCTGGCCCGCCGCTCGGTGCAGGTGGTGGCGCTGGCGCTGCTGATCGGCACCCTGTGTTTCTTCATGGCCCGCGCCCTGCCCGGCGACGTGGCGATGCGCATCGCCGCCAGCCGCTACGGCTACGACCTGGTCGGCAACGCCGCCGCGGCCGCGGTGCGCGCCGAACTGGGCCTCGACCGGCCGCTGTGGCAGGCCCTGGCCGACTGGTGGGCCACGCTGGCCCGCCTGGACCTGGGCCGCTCGCTGGTCAGCGGCGATCCGGTCTGGCACGAGGTGCGGGCGCAGCTGGGCGCCACCCTCGACCTGGCCGTGGCCGCGCTGCTGCTGGCGATGGCCATCGGCCTGCCGCTGGGCGCCTGGGCCGGCCTGCACGCCGGCGGCCGCATCGACCGCGCCACGCTGGCGCTGGCGGTGCTGCTGCGGGCGATGCCGCCCTTCCTGCTGGCGGTGCTGCTGATGCTGCTGGTGGCGGTGCGGATCGGCGCCCTGCCGGTCGCCGGCGACGACCATGCCGGCAGCCTGCTGCTGCCCGCGCTCACCCTGGCGCTGGGCCTGGCCGCCGGTCTGGCCCGCGTCTTCCGGCAGGCCCTGCGCGACGCGGTGCAGTCGCCCGCCTACGAGTTCGCCCGCACCAAGGGCCTGGACGACACCCAGGCCCTCCTGCGGCGCGCCCTGCGCAGCGCCGCGGTGCCGGTCGTCGCCTACCTGGGCGTGCATGCGGTGTTCCTGGTCGAAGGCGCGGTGGTGGTCGAGAGCCTCTTCGCCTGGCCCGGCATCGGCCATGCCCTGGTGCACGCGATCTTCGGCCGCGACGTGCCGATGATCCAGGGCACCGCCCTCTGCATGGGCCTGCTCTTCGTCGTCTTCAACCTGCTGGTCGATGCCGCCTGCCTGGCGCTCGACCCGCGCCGCCGGCTGGAGGATGCGCGATGAGCGCCGTGCCGGGCCGCCCCCAACAAGCTCGCACCGCAGTGCGCAGCACGAAGGTATTGCCATGAGCGCCGTGCTCGACACCCCCGCCGCGCAGTCGACCATGCCCCCCGCCCGCCGCCGAGGCCGCGCGCGCGCCGGCCTGGCGGTGATGCTGGCGCTGGCCTTGTTCGCCGCCTTGGGCCCGGCGGTGGTCGGCCCCGACCCGGCAGCGCAGGACTTGAACAACAGCCTGGCACCGCCCGGCGCGGCCGAATGGCTGGGCACCGACGTCTTCGGCCGCAGCGTGCTCGCACGGCTGGCCCATGCCGCCCGGCTCTCGCTCGGCCTGGCACTGCTCGCCGCCGTCACCGCGGCCGTGCCCGGCGTGCTGCTGGGACTGCTGGCCGCCTGGCGCGGCGGCGCGGTGGAGCGGGCGCTGGTGATGCTGTCGGATGCCGCCCTGTCGGTGCCCGGCCTGCTGCTGGTGCTGCTCTTCGCGGGGCTGGCGCCGGGCCGGCACTGGGCGCTGTACCTGGGCCTGTCGCTGTCGCTCTGGGTGGAGTACTTCCGGGTGAGCCGGGCGGTGGCCCGGCCGGTGATGGCGGGCGATGCGGTGCAGGCCTCGCGCCTGCTGGGCTTCGGACCGGTGTACCTGGTGCGGAGCCACCTGCTGCCGGCGCTGGCCCCGGTGCTGGGCACCCTGCTGGCATTCAGCGCGGCGCAGGCGGTTCTGGCGCTGGCCGCGCTCGGCTTCATCGGCGTGGGCCTGCAACCGCCGACGGCCGAGCTGGGCCTGATGATGACCGAAGCCCTGCCCCACTACGAGGAGGCACCCTGGCTCATCGCCGCACCGGTCGCGCTGCTGACGCTGCTGGTGCTCGGGATGATGCTGCTGGCGGGCGACCGGGAGGCATCGGCATGACGGGCGTCGCAGCTCTCCACCGCTCCCCGCGCCACGGCAGGAGCACCGCATGACCGGCACCGTACTTCTCGCGGCCGACGATCTTTCGGTCCACGTCGGCACCCACACCCTTCTGCGGGGCGTGTCGTTCACGCTACGCGCGGGCGAATCGCTCACGCTGCTGGGCGAAAGCGGCGCCGGCAAATCGCTGCTGGCGCAGGCCGTCGTCGGCAACCTGCCGACCGCCCTGCGCGCTGCAGGCAGCGTCACGCTGGACGGCACCACCACCCGCGCGGCCGACGCCGCCGCCCGCCGCCCCGCCTGGGGCCGCACCCTGGCCGTGCTGCCGCAGGAGCCGGCGCTGGCGCTCGACCCGCTGGGCCGCATAGCGCCGCAGCTGGCCGAGGTGCACGCGCTGGTCCGCGGTGCCAGTGCCGCCGCGGCCGATGCCGCCGCTGCCCAGGGCCTTGCCGATGCCGGTCTGGCCGCCGCCGCGCAGCGCTACCCCTGGCAGATCTCCGGCGGCATGGCCCAGCGCGCCGCCGCCACCATCGCCTTGGCCGGCGGCGCCCGGGCACTGCTGGCCGACGAACCCACCAAGGGCCTCGATGCACACTGGCGCGCCCACACCGTCGCGCTGCTGCAGTCTGTGCAGAAGGCCGGCGGTTGCGTCGTCACCATCACGCACGACATCCAGGTCGCCCGGGCGCTCGGCGGCCAGGTGATCGTGCTGCGGCACGGCGAGGTGGTCGAACAAGGCGATGCCGCCGCGGTGTTGGCAGCGCCCCGCCACCCGTTCACCCGCGCTTTGCTGGCCGCACAGCCGGCGCACTGGCCGCGCCACGGCACGGCCACCTCCGGCGCCCCGGTCTTGCATGCCGATGACATCGCCAAGCGGCTGGGCGGCCGCACGCTGTTCGAAGGCATCGACATGCCGATCCACGCCGGCCAGCGCTGGGCGGTGCAAGGCCCCAGCGGCACCGGCAAGAGCACGCTGGGCAACGTGCTGCTGGGCCTGCTGGCGCCCGACGCCGGGCAGGTGCGCCGCGCGCCGGCGCTGCGGCGCCATGCGCTGCAAAAGCTCTACCAGGACCCGGTCGCATCCTTTGCGCCGAAGGCCAGCCTGGAACGTTCGCTGCGCGATGTGGCGCGGCTGCACGGGTGCAGCTGGGCCAGCATAGAGGCCCGCCTGCAGCGCCTGCGCCTGCCCGATGGCGTGCTGGCCCGCCGGCCGTTCGAGGTATCGGGCGGCGAGCTGCAGAGGATCGCGCTGGCCCGCGCGCTGGCAGTGGAGCCGGCGCTGCTGTTCGCCGACGAGCCCACCTCGCGGCTCGACCCGATCACCCAGCAGGATGCGATGGCCACGCTGCTGGGCGCAGCCGAGGAGACGGGCGCGGCGCTGGTGCTGGTGACGCACGACCCGGACATCGCCGCGGCGGTGGGATCGCACTTCGTACACCTGCACGAACCGGTGGTGCCGACGCAGCCTGCGTTGGTCTAGACGCTGCAATCGCACGCGGCGAGGGCATGCCCCGGCGGCGTGTCGGCACTGGCCGCCGCTTCACTCTGCACTACCGGCTTCCGGACTGCACAGGCCCCGCGGCACCGGCGGGCACGACCGCGCTCACCGGCGCCTGCGTGACGCGCCAGATGCCGTAGCAGACCAGCACCAACGCCAGGCCATTGCGCCACTCCAGAATGCTCTCGCCCAGGAAGACGGCGGACAGCATCGTGCCGAACACCGGAACCATGAAGTTGAAGGCGGTGATCAGGCTGACCCGGTTGTACTTGAGCAGCAAACTCCATATGGAGATCGCCAGCGCCGAGAGCACCGCCAGATAGGCCAGCAAGGCAGACGATGCCATGGTGAACCCGCCCAGCGTTCCGCCCGATGCATAGCCGGCCACCAGCAGTGCCGCGCCACCGATCACCAGTTGCCACGCGGTCATGACGATGGGGTCGAGGCCCTGTGAAATGCGCTTGCCGTAGATGCTGCCTGCGGCCAGCACGAACGCCGCGATGATGACGAAGCCTTCGCCCAGCAGCGAGAAATCGAAGTCGAACAACCCGCCCAGCCCGTTTCCCAGGTTGACGATCATGACACCCGCAAAGCCGACGCTGCACCCCAGCGCCTTGCCCAAGCTGAGCCGGTCGTTGCGGTAGAGAAAGTGCGCCATCAGCACGCTGAAGAAGGTGCCGGTGGCGTTCATGATCGAGCTCTTCACGCCGGTGGTGTGGGCCAGGCCGATGTAGAAGAACACGTACTGGATGGTCGTCTGCGCGAGCCCCAGCACCGCGATCTGCCCCCACGCCTTGCGGGTCAGCCCGCGCACGGCCTTGCCGGTGCAGGCGGCGTAGGCCACCAGCAGCATGCCCGCGATCAAAAAGCGCCAGCCGGCGAAGACCAGTTTGGAGGCGATGTCATCCGGTGCGATGCCGAACAGGAGATAGCCGCTCTTGATCGCCGGAAACGAACTGCCCCACAGCATGCAGCACAGCAAAGCCAGCAGAAACACGACCTTGCGGCGGGTCAGAACGGGATGGGGGGCGGATGACACAGCAACTCCAGAGCGGTACTTCTGGGATTCGAATTGCCCCAAAAAGGTGCATCATAGCTGTCGTCTGACAACTCAAGCGGCCGCGTCGGTGTGTGCCGCCACACAAGCCGGACCAACAACCGCAGTTGTGCGACAACTGGTCATGCGTTCCAAGGTGTCGGTAGCACGCCGTGCCGGTACCCAAGGCACGACCGCGATCAGCGCCTTGCGCAAGATGCCTACGCCAACCGCTGGCATGGGAGAGACCGCCGTGGCGTCAGGCGGCCGGCACCACCTGCAGACGGATGTACTTTTGGTACAGGGTTTCGTGGCCTTCTTCGTGCGCCGGATCCTTCGGGATGCAGGCCACCGGGCAGATCTGCACGCACTGCGGCTCGTCGAAGTGGCCGACGCATTCGGTGCAGCGGTTCGGGTCGATCTCGTAGATCAGCTCGCCGGGGTAGATCGCGTCGTTCGGGCACTCGGGCTCGCACACGTCGCAATTGATGCACTCGTCGGTGATCATCAGCGCCATGCGGGACCTCCGACAGAGCAAGAGCGAGGGACGTGGCAGCAGCGCATCCGGGCGATTATCCGCGCCGACGGTTAACCCTGGCCCTACCGGGCCTCTGCACTGCCCGGCGGCGGCGGCACCCCGAAGCTCGCCCCCATAATGCACTGCACCAAACCACGGCCGCAGCCCCGTGCTGCCGAACCTGCTCCCCGCCCACGATGAGTGTGTTTCTCGCCAAACGCTTCCTGACCCTGCTGCTGACGCTGGCAGCGGCATCGCTCGTGGTGTTCCTCGTGCTGGACATCCTGCCGGGCAACGCGGCGCAGGTGCTGATGGGCCCCGATGCAGCACCCGAGGCGGTGGCCGCCCTCTCCGCCAAGCTGGGCCTGGACCAGCCCGCCTGGACCCGCTACTGGCACTGGATCGGCGGCCTGGCCACCGGTCAACTGGGCGACAGCGCCAGCTACGGCTCGCCGGTGTGGGAGCTGATCCTGGAGCGCCTGGCGCTCACCGTGCCGCTGGCCCTGCTGGCGATGGCGCTCACCACCGTGCTCGCACTGCTGGTCGGCGTCACCGCCGCGGCCCGCCACAACCGGCTGGGCGACGTGGGCCTGATGGGCATCGCGCAGGTCGGCATCGCCATCCCCAACTTCTGGTTCGCGATCCTGCTCATCCTGCTGTTCTCGGTGAAGCTGCAGTGGTTCTCGGCCGGCGGCTTCGACGGCTGGGGCGAAGGCGTGCTGCCCGGCCTGAAGGCCCTGCTGCTGCCGGCGCTCTCGCTGGCGGTGGTGCAGGCCGCGATCCTGGCGCGCATCACCCGCTCGGCCGTGCTGGAGGTGATGCGCGAGGACTTCGCGCGCACCGCCCGGGCCAAGGGCGTGTCGCAGCGGGCGGTGCTGTGGCGCCACGTGCTGCGCAACGCGATGGTGCCGGTCGTCACCGTGATGGGCATGCAGTTCACCGAGTTGCTGGCCGGCACCATCGTGGTCGAGAACGTCTTCTTCCTGCCCGGCCTGGGGCGCCTCATCTTCCAGGCGATCAGCAACCGCGACCTGGTGGTGGTGCGCAACTGCGTGATGCTGCTGGCCGCGATGGTGGTGGTCGTCAACTTCGTGGTCGACGTGCTGTACGCGGTGATCGACCCGCGCCTGAAGCCGAACGATGTCTAGCGCCGCCCCGCCCCTCGTGCAGACGCGGCCGCCGGGCTTCTGGCCGCGCGCGCTGCGCCACCCCAGTTTCGCGATCGGCGCGGTGCTGACGCTGCTGCTGGTGCTGGCCGCCGCCGTGTCGTACGCCTGGACACCGTGGCCGGTCTACGAGATGGACCTGGCCGCCAAGCTGCAGCCACCGTCACTCTCGCACTGGCTGGGCACCGACGCCTTCGGCCGCGACGTCGCGTCTCTCCTGCTGGTGGGCGCGCGGGCGTCGATCCTGGTGGGCGTGGTGGCGGTGGGCATCGGCCTGGCGGTCGGCACCGCGCTGGGGCTGCTCGCCGCGGCCCGGCGCGGCTGGGTGGAAGAGGCCATCATGCGGCTCGCCGATTTCTCGCTGGCCTTTCCGGCCATCCTGTCGGCGATCATGATGACCGCCGTCTTCGGGCCCGGCATGGTCAACGCCATCGTGGCGATCGGCATCTACAACATTCCCACCTTCGCCCGCATCACCCGCGCCTCGGCGGCGGCCGTCTGGTCGCGCGACTACGTGGCGGCGGCGCGGGCCTGCGGCAAGGGGCCGTGGGCGATCACCTGGGAGCATGTGCTTCCCAACATCTCGGCGGCGCTGATCGTGCAGGTGACGATCCGCTTCGCGATCGCGATCCTGGCCGAGGCCGCCCTCTCCTACCTGGGCCTGGGCACCCAGCCGCCGCAGCCGTCGTGGGGCCGCATGCTCAGCGAAGCGCAGACGCTGATGTTCCAGGCGCCGCTGCTGGCCGTGTGGCCGGGCGCGGCCATCGCTTTTGCCGTGCTGGGCCTGAACCTGCTGGGCGACGGCCTGCGCGACCTGCTCGACCCGCGCCTGGCCCGAGCACGATGAAACACCACCAGGCTCCCCGCTGCGCGGTCCGCCGACCCCCTTCCAGGGGGCGACACCAGCGGCCCGGCAAGCCGGTTCGGCGGTGTCCGTTTGGGAACGACACGGTATCCGCATGACGAATTTGCTCCACGTCGAAGATTTGCGCATCCGCCTGCAGACGCCGCGCGGCCCGGCCGATGCGGTGCGCGGCATCGGCTTCACCCTGGCGCGCGGCGAGACGCTGGGCATCGTCGGCGAATCGGGCTGCGGCAAGTCGCTGACGGTGCAGGCGCTGATGGGCCTGCTGCCCGCCAGCGCGGAGGTCTCCGGCAGCATCCATTTCGACGAGCGCGAACTGGTCGGCCGCAGCGACCGCTCGATGTGCTCGATCCGCGGCAACCGCATCGGCATGGTGTTCCAGGAGCCGATGACCGCGCTCAACCCGCTGCACCCGATCGGCCGGCAGGTGGCCGAGCCGCTGCGGCTGCACCGCGGCCTGTCGAAAGCCGACGCCCGCCGCGAGGCGCTGGCGCTGCTGGAGCGCGTCGGCATCCCCGACGCGGCGGCGAAGCTGGGCGCCTACCCGCACCAGTTCTCGGGCGGGCAGCGCCAGCGGATCGGCATCGCGATGGCCCTGGCCTGCGGCCCCGACCTGCTGATCGCCGACGAGCCGACCACCGCGCTCGACGTGACGGTGCAGCGGCAGATCCTCGACCTGATTCGCTCCGTGGTCGCAGAGCGCGGCATGGGGCTGATCCTGATCTCGCACGACCTGGGCGTGATCGCCCAGAGCGTGCAGCGGGTGCTGGTGATGTACGGCGGCAGCGTGGTCGAGAGCGGCAGCACCGCCGAAGTCTTCGCCCGCCGGGCGCACCCCTACACCCGCGGCCTGTTCGCGGCCCGGCCGCTGACCGGCGCGCCGCTCGGCACCCGGCTGCCCACCATCGCCGGCAGCGTGCCCGAACTGGTCGACCTGCCCGCCGGCTGCCCGTTCGCCGGCCGCTGCGCGCACACGGTGGCCGATTGCCACACGGTGCGGCCGCCGCCGGTCTGGCTCTCGCGCACCCATGCGGTCCGCTGCATCCGGCTGCGCGAGATCGCCGCCTCGGCCGGCGGCGTCTGAAGGTCATGATGGACGATGCTACAGAAACCATAGCTGGTAGCCGGCCTGCAGAGCCGGCCACGGCCGCTTTTCCTTCGCATTCTGCGGTGGAGGTCCCCTTGCTGGAGGTGAGCGACATCGTCCGCGACTACGCACTGCCGCGCACCTCGCTGTTCAAGCCTGCGGCGAAGGTGCGGGCGCTCGACGGCGTTAGCCTGCGGATCGAGGCCGGGCAGAGCCTGGGCATCGTCGGCGAATCGGGCTCGGGCAAGTCGACCCTGGCCCGCATCGTGATGGCGCTGGATGCGCCCACCGCCGGCAGCGTGCGGCTGCTGGGACAGGATCTGCACCGGCTGCCGCGCGAAGCGTTGCGCGCCGCCCGGCGTGACATCCAGATGGTGTTCCAGGACCCGTACGGCTCGCTCGACCCGCGCCAGACGGTGGCGCGCATCGTCGCCGAACCGCTGGCCGCACTGGACGGCGCCGCCGCCGGCAGCCGTGCCGACCGGCGGGCGCGGGCGGCCGAGGCGCTGGTCGCCGTCGGCCTGCGCGGCAGCGATCTGGACAAATACCCGCACGAGTTCTCGGGCGGCCAGCGCCAGCGGATCGCGATCGCCCGGGCCCTCATCACCCGGCCGAAGCTGATCGTGGCCGACGAGCCGGTCAGCGCGCTCGATGTGTCGGTGCAGGCCCAGGTGCTCAACCTGATGCAGGACCTGCAGCAGCAGTTCGGCATCGCGTACCTGCTGATCAGCCACGACCTGGCGGTGGTCAACCACCTGTGCGACGAGGTCGTAGTGCTGCTCAAGGGCCAGGTGGTCGAGCGCGGCACGCCGCGGCAGCTGTTCACCGCGCCGGCCCATCCCTACACCCAGGCGCTGCTCGCCGCGGTGCCACGGGCCGAGCCGCCGGCCGCCGCCCCGCCGCGCTGACGATCGGCACATCCTGTCGCCCGCCGCCGCGCTCGCCGCCACGCCCCGTTTTTTACCCCGCCACTGTCCGGAGCCTGCCATGCCGAATCGCCGTACCGTCCTCGCCTCCAGCGCCCTCGCCGCCGCACCGCTGGTGCTGCCCGCCGCCGTCTTCGCCCAGACCCGCAAGAACGCGATCGTGCTCGGCATGACCCTGGAGCCGGCGGGCCTGGACCCGACCGCGGCCGCAGCGTCGTCCATCGCCGAGGTCACGCTCTACAACCTCTACGAGACGCTGACCAAGATCAACGCCGACGGCAGCGTGACGCCGCTGCTGGCCGAGCGCTGGGTGGTGTCGCCCGACCTCAAGACCCTGACCTTCCAGCTGCGCCGCGGGGTGAAGTTCCACAACGGCGAGCCGTTCGACGCGCAGGCGGTCAAGTTCAGCTTCGAGCGGGCCGCCGGCGAAAAAAGCACCAACAAGGACAAGCGCCTGTTCGCCAACCTGCAGGTGCAGGTGGCCGACACCCACACGGTGGTGCTGGTGAGCGCCGAGATAGACCCCGACCTGCCCTTCCTGCTGGGCCAGGCCACCGCAGTCATCGTCGAGCCCAAGAGCGCCGACGGCAACGCGACCCAGCCGGTGGGCACCGGGCCGTACCGCCTCACCAGCTACAACCGCGGCGCGTCGCTGGTGCTGGAGGCCTGGGACGGCTACCGCAACGCGGCGGCGATCCCGCTGAAGAAGGCCACCTTCCGCTTCATCGGCGACCCGGCGGCCCAGGGCGCGGCGCTGCAGGCGGGCGACGTGGACATCTTCGCGCGCTTCGCACCGCGCAGCGTGCCGCAGTTCAAGGGCAACCCGCGCTTCCAGGTGGTGGTGGGCGGCTCGCGCGCCAAGACCATCGTGGCGATCAACCACCGCCGCAAACCGCTCGACGACGTGCGGGTGCGGCGCGCCATCTCCGCCGCCATCGACCGCAAGGCGATGATCGAAGGCGCGGCCGACGGCTACGGCGTGCCGATCGGCAGCCACTACGTGCCCGGCGCGCTGGGGTACGTGGACACCACCGGCATCAACCCGTTCGACGTGAACAAGGCCAAGGCGCTGCTGGCCGAGGCCGGGGTGAAGACCCCGCTGGAGCTGACGGTGACGCTGCCGCCCACGCCCTATGCCCGCCAGGGCGGCGAGGTGCTGGTGGCGCAGCTGGCCAGGATCGGCATCGTCGCCAAGCTGCAGAACGTCGAGTGGGCCCAGTGGCTCAGCGGCACCTACGGCAACAAGAACTACGACCTGTCGATCATTTCGCACGTGGAGCCGTTCGACCTGGGCAACTACGCCAAGGCCGACTACTACTGGGGCTACCGGTCGCCCGCGTTCGACGCGCTCTACGACAAGATCCGCAGCACCGGCGACGGCGCCGAACGGGCACGCCTGCTCGGCGACGCCCAGCGGCTGCTGGCACAGGACGCGGCCAACGTCTTCCTGTACCAGCCGCAGTGGGTCACGGTGGCGCACAAGAACCTCAAGGGCTTCTGGAAGGACATGCCCATCTTCGTGAACGACCTGGGCGCGATGGCCTGGGCCTGATACCGACCCGCGGGCGCGGCGGATCCTCCGCGCCTCTGGCGGCACCTGCCCTCGCCCTATAGCGGCACGGCCCGCGAAAATCGTCGGAAAACGGCGAATCGCACTGCATCGTGTGCAATGCAATAGGACGAAACCGAACCGGAAAATGCCGCCTATCGATTTATGGAAAATGGGAATCCAGGCGCCGAGGCCTGAATCGTGGCCATTTTCGAATCGCCGCCCTCTGATTTTCGCCAACAAAAAAGGCTCCCGAAAGAGCCTTTTTCATTCTGCAGAAGCAGCTTAGTAACCGCCGCGGCCACCGCCACCGCCGTAACCGCCGCCACCACCACCGCCGCCGTAACCACCGCCGCCGCCGCCACCACCGTAGCCGCCACGACCGCCGCCACCGCCAGGAGCACGTGGCTCCATCGGGCGGGCTTCGTTGACCGTGAGTGCGCGGCCGTCGAGTGCCTGGCCGTTCATGCCTTCGATGGCGGCCAGGGCTTCTGCCTCGGTGCCCATTTCGACGAAGCCGAAGCCCTTCGAACGGTCGGTGTCACGTTCCATCATGACCTTGGCGCTGGCAACGGTGCCGTATTCGCCGAAGGCTTGTTGCAGATCGTTGTCGCGGATGCTGTAGGACAGGTTGCCTACGTAGAGTTTTTTGCCCATGAGGACTCCAAAAAGAACCAAAAAAAGCGATGGAGTCCCAAATCACGACAAACAAATGAAGCTGAAGCGCGAAACTGACCAATCACCGAAGGACGCCTGTACAGCAAAACTGCGCAGGCTCCACGCGATTATGGACCGGTTTCGTTTTTGAGCGCCAGCTAAATCGTTACATTCATCCACGCTGCGGATCGCGCCCGAAAACCCCGCATATCCGGCCCGTCGCGCCGCATCGCACAATCGTCCGGTGCCGTCCTCCCACCTGCCGACCGATCCCCTGGGCAATCCGCTCACGCTGCACGACCCGTCCTCGCGGGCCGCCGTCGATGCCTTCGTGGAAGGCTTCGTCGCCTGCGAATCCCGCGCGGCCGAGACGCTGTCCGCAGCCGACGACACCAGCCCGCTGGTGCAGGCCTACTGCGCCGCGCTGCACATGTTCTCCGAATCGCGCGGCGGTGCCGCAGCGGCGCAGCCTTTCGTCGAGCGGGCGCAGGCGGGTTGCGCCGGCGCCACGGCGCGGGAGCGCCGATTCGTCGCGGCCGTCGCCGCCTGGGTCGGCGGCGACGTGCCGCGGGCGATCGCGCTGCACCAGGAGCAGGCGGCCGAGCATCCGCGCGACCTGGTATCGGTCAAGCTGGGCCAGTACCACGCCTTCAACCGCGGCGATGCGCCGGCGATGCTGCGGCTGGCCCTGGCCGCGCTGCCGGCATCGGAGGACGTGCCCCACGCCCACGGCATGGCCGCCTTCGGCTGGGAGCAATGCCACTTCATGCCCGAAGCCGAGGCCGCCGCCCGCCGGGCGATCGCCCTGCGCTGGAAGGAGCCCTGGGCCCACCATGCGCTCGGCCACGTGATGCTGACCGAGGGCCGGATCGCCGAAGGACTGGACTTCATGCGGACGGCCAGCGCCACCTGGACCGGCCTCAACTCCTTCATGGTGACCCACAACTGGTGGCACCTGGCGCTGTTCCTGGTCGAGCTCGACCGGCTGGACGAAGCGCTGGACGTCTACGACACGCAGGTCTGGGGCGTGGCGCCCGACTATTCGCAGGACCAGGTGGGCGCGGTGTCGCTGCTGGCGCGGCTGGAGATGGCCGGGGCGGAGGTGGGCCCGCGCTGGCAGGACGTGGCCGACCGGCTGGCGGCGCGCACCCACGACCAGGTGCTGCCCTTCCTGGACCTGCAGTACCTCTACGGCCTGGCGCGTGCCGGCCGGCCCGAGGCCGTCCTGCTGCTCGACCGCATCGCCCAGCAGGCGGACCACGGCCCGGCGGCCGACCGTGCGGCCTGGCGGCGTGCGGCGGTCCCGGCGGCCCGGGGCTGCGTGGCCCATGCGCAGGGCCGCTTCGCCGACGCGGCGGCGGCCCTGGGCGCCGCGCTGCCGGTGCTGGTGGAGATCGGCGGCAGCCATGCCCAGCGCGATCTGTTCGCGCAGCTGCACCTGGATGCGCTGCAGCGCAGCGGCCAGGCGGCCGAGGCCCTGCACCTGCTGCAGCCGCAGTGCAATGCGCAGCCGGAATCGCGCCGGCTGGCGCGGCAGGCGCAGGGCCTCTACTCGGTGCTGGGATTGCCGGCCGACAGGCTGTCGGCGCGGGCGGCCGCGGCCGCGGCGGCCTCGCGCTCGCGGGCCAGCCGCGTCTGGTCGTAGACAGGCTGGGCCGGCAGGCCTTCCAGGTGGCCGACCTCGGCCCAGGCCCGGATCTCGATCGCACCCCGTTCGTCGACGCGCACCCGGTTGAAGCCGGCATTCGGAATCTCGGCCATCCGCGGGCCGTCCAGGCTCAGCGCCTGCGCGGTGCGGAACACCATGTCGAGCACGCCCCCGTGGCTCACCACCAGCACCGTCTTGCCGGCATGCGCCGCGGCCACGTCGCGCAGCGCAGCGATGCTGCGGGCATGGAACTGCCGCGTGCTTTCGCCACCCGGCAGGCTGCGGTCGGCCCGGAAATCGAGCCAGCGCAGCCACGAAGCGGGCATCGTCCCGCGCAGTTCGGCGGCGGTCAGGCCTTCGGCCTCGCCGAAGAACTGCTCGCGCAGGCCGGCATCGGTCTGCAGCGACAGGCCCAGCCGCGCCACCGCGGGCGCCGCCGTCTGGCGGGTGCGCAGCAGGTCGCTCGCCACCGCATGGTCGATCGCCTCGTGCGCCAGGCGGTCGGCCAGGCGCTCTGCCTGGGCCAGGCCGACGGCGTTCAGCGGCACGTCGGAATGGCCCTGGAACCGCATCGCGCGGTTCCAGTCGGTCTCGCCGTGGCGGATCAGGATCAGGTCGGTGGGCAAGGTGTCGGCGTATCCGGGACGTGTCAGGACTTGGGCGGGCGCTGCATCGACTCCAGGCGGCCCATGTCGATCGCCTTGACCGCCTTGCGCAGGTCGTCGATCGCGACGTTGTCGCCGTCGCCCTGCACCACGATGCCGTTCTCGAGCATCACCGTGTACTCGCCGTGGGACTTGTCCTTGCGGTATTCCTCGCGCACGGTGCGCTTGCCGTCGCGGTAGACCTTCTCGACGCTGTCGGCCGTCTCGCGGTCAAGCGTCATCTGCGACCAGGCCATGCCGATGATGGCGGCGGCGCCGGCATCGGTGATCGAGAGCTCGATGTTGCGGTCGTCCTTGCGGTAGACCGCGCGGGCGGTGCTGCCGCCCAGGCCCATCGCGGCGCCGCTCTGCGCTTCGATCGACTCGCGCGGCAGGCCGTCGGCGGTCTCGGGCAGCACGGCGCGCAGCTGGTCGGCCGGGACCACCGTGCCGGAGCCGCCGGCCAGCGCGCCCATCATCTCGCTGGCGGCCTTGCCGGCCGCGGCGCTGTCACCCGATGCCTGCGCGGCTTCCATCCGCTTGCCGGCCTCTTCCATGCGGCGGGCGGCTTCTTCCATCTTGGCGGTGTCGATCGTGACCGCGCCTTCCGAGCCGCGCAGCGTGACCTGCTGGCCGGCCGTGCCCGCGGCCATCAGCCCGACGGGCATCACCATGCCGGCGATCCACGACACGAGCACCGCGGCCACGATGCTGCAGATCGCGACGACGGCGGTGTAGCCGACGGCCTTCTCGGGCGGGCACTTCATCAGCACCGGCAGGCCGGTGTAGAGCAGGTAGATCGAATAGAGCGCCGCCACGATGCCCAGCACCGACAGCGCGGGCAGCAGGCTGAAGATGCCGCCCAGCAATGCCGCCGTGCTGGCGTAGACCACCAGCTTGAGCGAGCCGATGCGGCTCTTGGTGCCGCCGAAGCCGGGCGCCAGCGCGTCGACCACCAGCGCCACCACGAACACCATCACCAGCGTCAGCAGGTAGCCGACGACCATCCCGACGATGCCGGCCAGCAGCGGCACCCGCACCGATACGCCCAGCATCCCGAAGCCGATCAGCGAGGTGCCGACAAAGCCCGCCACCGCCGGCACCAGCGCCAGCAGCATCAGGTACTGGGTGTAGAGGCCGTTGGGCGTGGCCGGCTCGGCGTCGATGACCGGCCAGGTCTGTTTGGGCTTGAGCAGGATGTCCTGCACGCGTTGCACGATGTTCATGTGTTGTTCTCCGTCTTGGGTCGATGGTGGCGGACGCCTCCCGCCGCGCCGGCCCGCAGTCTATGCGAGCAGGGTAGCGTTTCGGTGACAACGCGCGCCGGGCCGCGTCCGTCGTAGATCAGAGCCCGATCACCCGCAGCGGGCGGCGGCAGTCCGCATCGCGGAACGGCCCTCCGGCCTGGCCCCACCCGCTGCCGGGCGAGGTCTGCGCGCAGACCTGGCTGCCGTTCTGCAGGCTGCGCCACTGGTACCAGGGGGCCGGCGCGCCGGCCGCACCGGCGGCGCATGCCAGTGCGAGCAGGCCCGCCACCGCGTGCCGCCTCCCCGTCGCGAAGGCGATGGCAGCCGATGGCAAGGATATAAGCATCAGGATATAAAGAAAGGTGGATCGAGGGAGCATGCTAGCGTCCCGCAGCTTGCGCAGCCGCAACGACGCCTCGACGAGGCCCGGCGCCCATCGCGCACTGCTGTCCTTTCCGGTCCCTTCCCTCCGAAACTTCCCATTGCGGCCTCTGCCATGACGTCTTCAGCCCCTCTGCCCCCCGCCGTCGCCACCGGCTGCGAAGGCTGCCGCAACGGCGAGAGCCCGGGTTTCGACTTCACGATGGCGTTCCAGCCGATCGTCGACGTGGAACACCGCACCGTCTTCGGCCACGAGGCGCTGGTGCGCGGCCTGCAGGGCGAAGGCGCCGGCAGCATCCTGGCCCAGGTGGGGCCGCACAACCGCTACGCGTTCGACCAGGCCTGCCGGGTCAAGGCGATCGAGCTGGCCAGCACGCTCGGCATGCAGTCGATGCTGAGCATCAACTTCCTGCCCAACGCGGTCTACCGGGCCGAGGCCTGCATCCGCCTGACGCTGGCCACCGCCGAGAAGTGCCGCTTTCCGCTGGAGCGGATCATGTTCGAGCTGACCGAGGACGAGCGGGCGAGCGACGTGCCGCACCTGGTCTCGATCTTCAGCGAGTACCGCCAGCGCGGCTTCACCACCGCGATCGACGACTTCGGCGCCGGGTTCTCCAACTTCGGCCTGCTGGCCGACTTCGCGCCCGACATCATCAAGATCGACATGCACCTGGTGCGCGACATCCATCTGGACGCCCGGCGCCGCACCATCGTCCAGGGCCTGCTGACCATCTGCCACGGCCTGGGCAGCCGGGTGATCGCCGAAGGGGTGGAGCATCCGGAAGAAGTACAGGTGCTGCGCGACATGGGCGTGACGCTGTTCCAGGGCTACGTGTTCGCCCGGCCGGGCCTGGCCGCGCTGCCGGCGGTGGACTGGGCCGGCGCGCTCGGCAGCCCTGCCTGACGCTACGAAATCAATAGCTGGTGGTCGGCGCCGTTCGCCGGCTGCAGCCACTTTTCATTCGGATTCCGGGCTCAGGCGGTGACGATCCAGCCTTCGAGCGGGTCGACGCCCTCCGGCAGCCCGTAGCGCGGCACGCCCGCCTGGTGCTGCTGCAGCGCCCACCCCGCCTGCAGCAGGCACAGCACCGCGTCCAGCGCATCGCCGCTGGCGTCGGCCACCAGCAGGTCGTGCTGCAGCGGGCTGAGCTTCAGGCGCAGGCCGATGCGCAGCGGCGCCGCAGGCGCGCGGCCCTGCTCCAGCGCCGCCAGCAGGTCCTTGCGGGCGATCAGCCGGTCGGGCGTCTGCTTGGCGCGGTCGTCGCTCTTGTAGCTGCGCCGGCCCAGCACCTCGCGGGCCAGCAGGCCGGGGTAGGCCTCCAGCGCGACGCGTCCTTCGGCACCGCACGGCTCGGCGCCGACGCCGGCCAGCCAGGCGCCGGACGCGCGCAGCAGCGGCACGCCGGCATGCAGCATGAAGGCGACCGGCGGGTTCACCCATTTCATCGACGGACTGGAGACGGCCGGCCCGTCGGTCGCGCGGTGGGCGAACTTGCCGCCGACCGGCCGCGCGTCGCAGAAGGCGGCGAAGCGGGTGCGGATCTCGTCGCGGGTCAGGTCCGCGTAGTGGTCGATGCAGGCGCCCCATTCGGTCGGCCAGCCGAGCGTCTCGACCAGTTCGCGCGGCAGGCCGAAGGGCAGGTCGAACCCGCCGACCCAGGCGGCGCCCGGCGTGGCCAGCCAGGCCGCCCAGTCGGCCAGGGTGTCGAAGCGGCGCAGCTCCAGCAGCTGCACCCGCGGCCCCGCCAGCCGGCCGAGGGCCACCACGATTGGCTTGCGGCGGCTGGGGCTGCTCGAGAAATCGCAGCCGAAGAGCCAGGGGGCGGGGGCGGCAGGCACGGTCGGCAGGGTCGGTGTCTTGTGCGCGGTGGTCATCGGGTCAGCCCCATCCGAGCGCGGTGACGCCGGCCGCGATGCAGAGCGCGCCCAGCAGCCGCTGCACCCGGTCGCCCTCGCCCAGCAGCCGGCCGCCGATGAGGGCGGCGAACAGCATCGACACCTCGCGGGCCGGCGCCACGTGGGAGAGCGGCGCGGTCTGCATCGCATAGAGCACCAGCACGTAGGAGACGGGGCTGATCGTGCCGACCAGCAGCGCGTACTTCCACTGGCTGCGCCACAGCGCTGCGGTGGCCGGCCGGTCGTGCAGCGCCACCGGCGCCAGCAGCACCACCCGCACGAAGTTGCCCATGTAGTCGACCAGGATCGGCGAGAGCAGCATCACCTTGACCGCATACCCGTCGAGCACGGTATAGGCCGCGATGAAGGCGCCGGTCGCCAGGCCGTAGCGCAGGCCGGTGTGCAGCCGCGCGCGGCGCTGCGGATCGTGCGCCAGCCGCAGCATGCCCACGCCGCCGGCGATCAGGAATACGCCCACCGCCACACCCAGGATGCCGGCCGCCCCCAGCGCCGACAGGTGCTCGCCCAGCAGCACGATCGCCACCGCCGACGAGATCAGCGGGCCCGAACCGCGGGCCACCGGGTACACCACCGTCAGGTCCGCACGCCGGTAGCCGCGCAGCAGCACCACGAAGTACAGCACGTGCAGCAGGCCGCTGGCCGCCACGACGGCCCACGCGGCCACGCCCCAGCCCGGCACCACATCCCTCCCGGCCCACCAGCCCACCGGCGCCCAGACGACCATCATGCAGACGCTGGTGAAGAAGGCGAAGCGCGCATCGCCCTTCGCCTTCTTGGCGGCGATGTTCCAGCAGGCGTGGATCAGGCCCGCCAGGATGACGAGCGCGAAGGCGGAAGGCGACATGGAGAAAGAACGAAGCCCGCGGGGCCGTCCGCATCGGGCGGCCGGCTGCGGGCAAGGGCGGGATCAGCAGGGGCGGCCGACGATCGAGGCGGTCACCGTCAGCTCTTCGAGCAGCGCCAGGGACGCGCGGCCGGGCACGGCGTACGGATCCAGCTCGGGCCGCTCGGAGTACTTCAGCACGAGCGAGGCGTTGAGCCGCGACAGGTTGACCTGGCCCATCGTCCAGCCGCCGAAGCGGCGCTCGGCGATTTCCTCGAACAGCAGCAGTTGCACATCCTCGTGGCGCGGGTCGCGCAGCAGGGTGCCGTAGAGCTCGTTGACCGCGGCGCGCCCCCCCTCGATCGCCTGCAGGAAGATGCCGCGGCCGTAGCAGAGGATGCCGGTGATGCCCGAGGCCGGGTTGTGCGCGCGCGACTTGGCGAGGATCGCCTCGATCGCCGCGGGCGAGTTGTCGACCGCGCGGCTGGCGTAGATCAGGCGTACCAGCATGGTCGGTCCTCCTTGCCGGCGGCGGCGGTCATCGGACGGTGCGGACGAAGGGCGGCGGCCATGTCAGTTCTGCCGGGGAATGAGCGAGAGGAATTCGCGACGCAGGGTGGCGTCCTTCAGGAAGGCGCCGCGCATGACCGAGTTGATCATCTTGCTGTCCATCTCCTTGACGCCGCGCCACGACATGCAGAAATGGCTGGCCTCCATCACGATGGCAAGGCCGTCGGGCTGGGTCTTGTCCATGATCAGGTCGGCCAACTGCACCACCGCCTCTTCCTGGATCTGCGGACGGCCCATCACCCAATCCACCAGCCGGGCGTACTTCGACAGGCCGATGACGTTGGTGTGCTCGTTGGGCAGCACGCCGATCCAGATCTTGCCGATCACCGGGCAGAAGTGGTGGCTGCAGGCGCTGCGCACCGTGATCGGGCCGACGATCATCAGCTCGTTGAGCCGCTCGGCGTTGGGGAATTCGGTGATCGGAGGCGCCTCGACGTAGCGGCCGCGGAACACCTCGTTGAGGTACATCTTGGCCACGCGACGCGCGGTGTTGCGGGTGTTGTGGTCGGTCTTGGTGTCGATCACCATGCTGTCGAGCACGCCGTGCATCTTCTCTTCCACCTCGTCGAGCAGCTTCTCCAGCTCGCCGGGTTCGATGAAGGCGGCGATGTTGTCGTTGGCGTTGAACCGCTGCTTGGCCGCGGCGAGCCGCTCGCGGATCTTGACCGACACCGGCGTGCCTTCGTCGGAATCGCCGGGGGGCGGAACAAGGGAATTCATGGGTTCAGCGGCCTTCTTCAACATCCGAAGATAGTAGCAGCGCCGACCGAATGCCGCCTACACTCCGCGCGGGCATTGAAATTGCACTCCGTCCCCGGCTGCCCAACCACAAGGCATTTCCAGATGACCGCTCCCGTACTGCAGAAGATCTCCGAGTGCCGGGCACTGGTCGTCGACGGCAATCCCACCTCCCGCAGCATCCTGGTGTCGCAGCTGCGCGAGTACGGCGTGGGCAAGGTGATGCAATGTACCCGGGTATTAGAGGCCCGATCGAGGCTGGAGCATGCGCAGTTCGATTTCGTGCTCTGCGAGCAGAATTTCGCCGACGCCTCGTATTCCGGCCAGGACCTGCTCGACGACCTGCGCCGCGCCCAGCTGCTGCCCTTCTCCACCGTGTTCTTCATGGTGACCGGCGAGGCCTCCTACGCCATCGTGGCCGAAGCCGCCGAATCGGCGCTCGACGGCTACCTGCTCAAGCCCTTCACCGCATCGGCCCTCTTCGACCGGCTGCAGGTCGCGCGCCTGCGCAAGGCCCACCTGAAGCCGATCTTCTCGGCCATCGAGGCGCAGCGCTTCGACGACGCAGCCCAGCTCTGCCTGGAGCGTTTCGAGAAGCGGGCGCCCTACTGGCTCTATGCCGCGCGCATCGGCACCGAACTGCTGCTGCGCCTGAACCGCCACGAGGAAGCCCGCATCCTGTGCGAGGCGGTCATCGCCGCCAAGGCGCTGCCGTGGGCCAAGCTGGGCGTGGCACGGGTGCACATCGAGGCCGGCCACACCGCCAAGGCGATGAGCACGCTGGAGCGGCTGGTCGGCGAGGACAGCGGCTTCGCCGACGCCTACGACGTGATGGGCAGCGCCCAGGTCGAACTGGGCAAGTTCGACGAGGCGCTGGAAACCTACCGCATGGCCGCCGAGCTCACCCCGGGCTCGGTGGTGCGCCTGCAGAAGCACGGGATGATGGCGTACTACATGGGCGACCGGGCCACCGCGGCCCGCGTCCTGGCCCGCGCCGCGATGCTGGGCGCCGATTCGAAGATGTTCGACGCGCAGTCCCTGGTGCTGCTCGCCTTCGCCTCGTTCCAGGACGGCGACCGCAAGACGCTCGACCGCTGCGCCGCCGACTTCCAGCGCCTGATGGAGAAGGCACCCGACGACGCGCGGCTGGTGCGCTTCTCCGACGTGGTCGCCACGCTGCGCATGATCCAGTTGCGGCAGTTCGCGACCGCGGTGGCCTCGGTGCGCGCCTTCGCCGGCACGATCCGCGACGCCTCCTTCGACTTCGAGGCCGCCTGCAACCTGGGCGGCCTGCTGTCGGTGCTGGCCGCCACGTCCATCGAGCTCGGCGACAGCGAGACCTGGATCCAGACGCTGGGACTGCGCTACGCCAGCTCCCGCGGCCTGGGCGAACTGCTGGCCCGGGCCTGCGTGGCGTACGAACCGCATGTGGAGATGCTGCGGACCAGCCACGCGCGGATCAACAAGATGGCCGAGACCTCGATGGCCCTGAGCCTGGCCGGCGACCCGGGCGGCGCGGTGCTGGGCCTGCTGGCCGACAGCGAGGCCACGCTCAACGCCAAGCTGGTCGACGTGGCGCAGCAGGTGCTGACCCGCCACGGCGCCCGCATCGACGGCGCCGCGGGCCTGCATGTCCGCATCGCCCAGCTGCGCGACGCCTGCGGCTCGCAGCCGCGCCGCGCGGCCCTCACCCAGGACAAGCACCGCCAGCCGGGCGGGCTCAACCTGCGGGTGGCGCCGCCCGCCGAAGCGCTGGCCACTGTCGGCTGACGCGCCGGTCGGGCCGCGCGTCTTTCACGCCGCGGCGAAGCGCGGAAGCATCGTGATCGCCTCGGCGTTCGAGGGCGAGAAACACCGGTCGGCCGCTGCGTGCCAGGGCAGCCAGACATGGTCGGTGTGCTCGCGCGGCGACAGCCGCACCGCCGTGCCGGCCGGCACCTGCAGGCTGAAGAGGTGCTCGGTGTTGCGGGTCACGCCGGGCGCATAGCGGTGGCGCCATTGCGGCCAGATGTCGTAGACGTTCTCCAGCGCCCAGTCGGTCAGCCGGCAACCGGGTGCCAGTGCTTCGATGCCGGTTTCCTCGTTCACTTCGCGGACGGCGGTGGCGTAGAAGGACTCCGTGTCGAAGTCCTTACTGCCGGTGACCGACTGCCAGTGGTCGTCTTCGCCGGTGCGCCGCAGCAGCAGCACGTCCAGGGCCGGCGTGTGGATCACGACCAGCACCGACTGCGGCAGCTTGAACGCCGGGGGCATCGGCTGCAAGGTCCCCGGCGTAATGACGGCCACCGCGGCGAACGCAGGCCTCAGCCGGCCTTGACCGCGTCCGGATTGCGCAGGCGGATGTGCAGTTCGCGCAGCTGCTTCTCGTCGACCGGGCTCGGCGCCTGGGTCAGCAGGCACTGGGCGCGCTGGGTCTTCGGGAAGGCGATCACGTCGCGGATCGATTCGGCGCCGGTCATCAGCGTGACGATGCGGTCGAGGCCGAAGGCCAGGCCGCCGTGCGGGGGCGCGCCGTACTGCAGCGCGTCCAGCAGGAAACCGAACTTCTGCTGCGCTTCCTCGGGCGAGATCTTCAGCGCGTCGAACACCTTCTGCTGCACGTCGGCACGGTGGATACGGACCGATCCGCCGCCCATCTCCCAGCCGTTGAGCACCATGTCGTAACCCTTCGAGATGCACTTCTCGGGCGCGGTGACCATCCAGTCCTCGTGGCCGTCCTTGGGTGCGGTGAAGGGGTGGTGCACCGCGGTGTAGCGCTGCGACTCCTCGTCGTATTCGAACATCGGGAAGTCGACCACCCACAGCGGCGCCCACTTGTTCTCGAACAGGCCGGACTTCTTGCCGAACTCGCTGTGGCCGATCTTGATGCGCAGGGCGCCGATCGCGTCGTTGACAATCTTTTCCTTGTCGGCGCCGAAGAACAGCAGGTCCCCGTCCTGCGCGCCGGTGCGCTTCAGGATCTCGGCGATGGCCACGTCGTGGATGTTCTTGACGATCGGCGACTGCAGGCCGTCGCGTCCCTTGGCGAGCTCGTTGACCTTGATGTAGGCCAGGCCCTTGGCGCCGTAGATCTTCACGAACTCGGTGTAGCCGTCGATCTCGCCGCGCGAGAGGCCGCCGGTCTCGCGCGCGCCGCCGGGCACGCGCAGGGCCACCACGCGGCCGCCCTTCATGTTGGCGGCACCCGAGAACACCTTGAAGTCGACGTCCTTCACCACCTCGGTCAGCTCGGTGAACTCGAGGCTCACCCGCAGGTCGGGCTTGTCGGAGCCGTAGCGGTAGGCGGCGTCCTGGTAGGTCATGACCGGGAACTCGCCCAGGTCCACGCCCAGCGTGTTCTGGAACACCGTCTTGATCATGCCCTGGAACATCTCGCGGATGTCCTCCTCGGTCAGGAACGAGGTCTCGATATCGATCTGGGTGAACTCGGGCTGGCGGTCGGCGCGCAGGTCCTCGTCGCGGAAGCACTTGGTGATCTGGTAGTAGCGGTCGAAGCCCGAGACCATCAGCAGCTGCTTGAAGAGCTGCGGCGACTGCGGCAGCGCGAAGAACTGGCCGTCGTGCACCCGGCTCGGCACCAGGTAGTCGCGCGCGCCTTCGGGCGTCGACTTGGTGAGCATCGGCGTCTCGATGTCGATGAAGCCGTTGGCGTCGAGGAACTTGCGCACCTCCATCGCCACCTTGTAGCGCAGCATCAGGTTGTTCTGCATGTACGGGCGGCGCAGGTCCAGCACCCGGTGGGTGAGGCGGGTGGTCTCCGACAGGTTGTCGTCGTCGATCTGGAACGGCGGGGTGACCGAGGGGTTGAGCACGTTCAGCTCGTGGCACAGCACCTCGATCTTGCCGCTCTTCAGGTTGTCGTTGACGGTGCCTTCGGGGCGCGCGCGCACCAGGCCCTTGATCTGCACGCAGAATTCGTTGCGCACGTCTTCGGCCACCTTGAACATGTCGGCGCGGTCGGGGTCGCAGACCACCTGCACGTAGCCTTCACGGTCGCGCAGGTCGACGAAGATCACGCCGCCATGGTCGCGGCGGCGGTTGACCCACCCGCACAGGGTGACGGTTTCGCCCATCAGGGCTTCGGTCACGAGACCGCAGTAATGGGAACGCATAGCCATGTCAGTGATTCCGTAAGCTGGGGGGCGCCGCGTGGGCGCCCTGTTGGGGTTGCGATGGTCCGACGGGCACGACCACGCCCATGGAGACGATGTACTTGAGCGCCTCGTCGACGCTCATGTCGAGTTCGATGCAGTCGCCGCGGCGCAGCATCACGAAATAGCCGCCGGTGGGGTTGGGCGTGGTCGGCACGTAGACACTCAGGTAGTCCTCGCGCAGGTAGGTGGCCACGTCGCCGCCGGGCGAGCCGGTGACGAAGCCGACCGTCCACACGCCGTCGCGCGGCCACTGCAGCAGCACCGCCGTGCGGAACGCGTTGCCGCCTTCCGAGAACAGCGTGTCCGACACCTGCTTGACGCTGGAATAGATAGAGCGCACCACCGGGATCCTCACCAGCACCGCATCGCCCCACTGCACCAGCTTCTTGCCGACGAAGTTGCTGGTGACGGCCCCGACCACCAGCAGGATGACCAGCGTCAGCACCACGCCGAAGCCGGGAATGTGGACGCCCAGCAGCCGGTCGGGATGCCAGGCGGCCGGCAGGATCAGCAGGGTCTGGTCGAGCGTGCCCACGATCCAGTCGAGCACCCAGACGGTGATCGCCAGCGGAACGATGACGAGCAGTCCGGCGAAGAGCCAGCGGCGCAGTGCCGTCACGGGCGTGCCCTCAGTCGCCACTACCACCACCGCCGCTGCTGCTGCCGCCACCGCTCGGCGCGGGCGACGGCGCGGGTGCGGGAGCCGGGCTGGGGGAGGAAGACGCGTCGGACTTGCCCGCTGCCGCAGGCGCGGCGGGCGCTGCGGCCGTATCGCCCGACTCCTTGCCGCCGCCCTCCTTCGCCGCCTCCTTGCCGCCGCCGCTGCGGAAATCGGTCACATACCAGCCGGAGCCCTTCAGCTGGAAGCCCGCGGCCGTCACCTGCTTGCGGAACGCGTCGGCGCCGCAGGACGGGCACACCGTGAGCTGGGCATCCGACATCTTCTGCAGGACGTCCTTGGCGAAACCGCAGGACTCGCATTTGTAGGCGTAGAAAGGCATGGCGTTGGATAGCGGAAAAAGACCGACAAAGGCGGGGCCGGTGGAGCCCGAAAAAACTTTCGATTATAGGCCGCCGCCCCTGTGCCTCCGGCCGGCGCCCGCACCCCCGCAGGCAGTGCCGCTAGTCCAGCCCCGCCACCGCCTGGTGGCTGCCGTGCGCGTTGCGCACCGCCTGCGGGGCCAGCGAGCCGAGCAGCATGCCGGCGAACGCCGCCAGCACGCCGCCCAGCTGCGCGGGGAACACCTGGCCCCAGGGCGTGGCCATCAGCACCAGCCAGGTCACGATGCCGCAACCAATCGACAGCAGCGCGCCCTGCGTCGTGGCGCGCTTCCAGTAGAGGCCGCAGGCCAGCGGCACGAAGGCGCCGACCAGCGTGACCTGGTAGGCGCCCGACACCATCTCGTAGATCGAGGTGCCCTGCATGGCGATGGCATAGGCCAGCACGCAGGCGCTGAAGACCAGCACGGTGATCCGCATCGTGCGCAGGTTGTCCTTGTCCGAGCGGCCGGGCCGGAATTGGCGCCAGATGTTCTCGGTGAAGGTGACGCTCGGCGCCAGCAGGGTGGCCGACGCGGTCGACTTGATGGCCGACAGCAGCGCGCCGAAGAACAGCACCTGCATCACGAAGGGCATGCGCTCCAGCACCAGGGTGGGCAGCACCTTCTGTGGATCCTCCTTCAGCAGCGCCTGGGCCTGCTCCGGCATGATCAGCAGCGCACTGGCGACGAGGAACATCGGCACGAAGGCGAACAGGATGTAGCAGATGCCGCCGATCACCGGGCCGCGCGTCGCCGCGTGCAGGCTGTTGGCCGACATGACACGCTGGAACACGTCCTGCTGCGGGATCGAGCCGAGCATCATCGTGATCGCCGCGGCGATGAAGAACACGATGTCGTGGAACTTGGGCTCGGGCCAGAAGTTGAACAGCTCGCGGCTCAGCGCGAACTGCACCACCTTGTCGGCACCGCCGGCCATGCGGCCTGCGAAGACCGCCAGGATCGCCAGCCCGCCGACCAGGATGATCATCTGGATGAAGTCGGTCACCGCCACCGACCACATGCCGCCGAAGAGCGTATAGGCCAGGATCGACACCACGCCTATCACCATGCCTGCCGGGACCGGAATGGCGCCGGCCGAGAGCACGTTGAACACCAGCCCCAGCGCGGTCACCTGCGCCGACACCCAGCCCAGATAGCTCAGCATGATGATGAGGGAGCACACCACCTCCACCGCGCGGCCGTAGCGCTCGCGGTAGTAGTCGCTGATGGTCAGCAGCGTCATCCGGTAGAGCCGCGCCGCGAAGAAGAGCCCCACCAGGATCAGGCAGGTGCCCGCGCCGAAAGGGTCTTCCACCACGTTGCCCAGGCCGCCCTCGATGAACTTGGCCGGGATGCCCAGCACCGTCTCCGACCCGAACCAGGTGGCGAAGGTGGTGGTGACGATCATCACCAGCGGCAGGTTGCGGCCGGCGATCGCGAAGTCGGCGGTGTTCTTGACGCGCCGGGCGGCCAGAAGGCCGATGCCGATCGTGACGACCAGGTAGGCAAACACAAGCGTCAGCAGCACGGCGCGACCTCGGAAAAAAGAACGGGATTATCTACAAGCACGCGCCATGCCCGCGCATGCCCCGCGGGACGGCCCGGATCAGAGCATCCGGACCCGCACCAGCACCTGCATCACGATCAGCCCCAGCACGAAGCCCAGGCCGCCGTAGAGCAGGCTCTGCAGCAGGCGGTTGGTGCGCTTCTGCTCGCGCACCAGCTCCTCCATGTCGCGCCGGTAGTCGGACGGCCGGTGCTGCAGGTATTCGTAGACCAGCCGCGGCAGCTCGGGCAGCAGCTTGGCGTAGCGCGGCGCCTGGTCGCGCAGCTGCTTGAAGAGCTTCTTCGGGCCGATCTGGTCGATCATCCACTTCTCGAGGAAGGGCCGCGCGGTGCTCCAGAGGTCCAGTTCGGGATCGAGTTGGCGGCCCAGGCCTTCGATGTTGAGCAGGGTCTTCTGCAGCAGCACCAGCTGGGGCTGGATCTCGACCTGGAAGCGGCGCGAGGTCTGGAACAGCCGCATCAGCACCATGCCGAGCGAGATCTCGCGCAGCGGCCGGTCGAAGTACGGCTCGCAGACCGCGCGGATCGAGGACTCGAGCTCGTCGATCCGGGTGTCGGCCGGCACCCAGCCCGACTCCACATGCAGCTCGGCCACCCGCTTGTAGTCGCGCCGGAAGAACGCGGTGAAGTTCTGCGCCAGGTATTCCTTGTCGAATTCGGTCAGCGTGCCGACGATGCCGAAATCCAGCAGCACGTAGCTGCCGAAGGATTTGGGCTCCAGGCTCACCTGGATGTTGCCGGGGTGCATGTCGGCATGGAAGAAGCCGTCGCGGAACACCTGGGTGAAGAAGATGGTGACGCCGTCGCGCGCGAGCTTCGGTATGTCGACGCCCGCGGCGCGCAGCCGCTCGATCTGGTTGATCGGCACGCCCTTCATCCGCTCCATCACCATCACGTCGGGGTGGCAGAAATCCCAGAAGATCTCGGGGATCAGCACCAGCTCCACGCCGGCCATGTTGCGCCGCAGCTGGGCGGCGTTGGAGGCCTCGCGCACGAAATCCAGCTCGTCGTGCAGGTACTTGCTGAACTCGCCCACCACCTCGCGCGGCTTCAGCCGCTTGCCGTCGGCCGAGAGCTTCTCGACCCAGCGCGCCATCATCGCCATCAGCGCCAGGTCCTTCTCGATGACCGCCAGCATGCCCGGGCGGCGCACCTTGACGGCCACCTCGCGCTCCTGCCCGTTGCGGTCGCGCAGCACCGCGAAGTGCACCTGCGCGATCGAGGCGCTGGCGACCGGGATGCGGTCGAAGGAGGTGAAGACGGTGCCGACCGGCTTGCGGAACGCCCGCTCGATCGTGCCGATCGCTACGTCGAGATCGAACGGCGGCACCCGGTCCTGCAGCCGGGCCAGTTCGTCGGCGATGTCGGGCGGCATCAGGTCGCGCCGGGTGGAGAGCACCTGGCCGAACTTCACGAAGATCGGCCCCAGGTGCTCCAGCGCCTCGCGCAGCCGCTGGCCGCGCGGTGCGTCGAGCTTGCGGCCGATGGTGATGATGCGGGTCAGCCGCTGCAGCCAGGGCTGCCGGAAGTTGGTGAGTACCAGTTCGTCCAGGCCGTAACGCAGGGCGATCCACAGGATGTAGGCACCCCGGTAAAAACGGGTCATGGGAGAAGCGGTGCCAGGTCAGGAAGAAGCGGAAGAACCGGGCGTGCCGCCGGCCGGCGAGGATGCGGCCGGCCCGCGGCCGGCGACGAACTGGCGCAGGGCCTGCGCCACCCGCGAGGCGCCGCGCACCAGGTTGTGGGCCGGCACGTCGCCCACGAAGCGGGCCAGGTCGTCCTCGACGTCCCAGCGCACGTTGTCGACCACCCAGTTGATGTCGGCGGCCAGTTGCACGTCGCCCTCGATCCGCACGCCGGGCTTCTGGCCCTTGACCACCGCCTGCACCAGGTCGAAGGGCGACTCCTCAGTGACGGTCAGCGTCAGGTCGGGCGGCGCCACCGGGTCGGCCCGGTCGAGCAGGCCGGCCGGGGTGATCAGGAGCCGCAGGTTGAAGCCGCGCCACTGCACCAGGGCCACGCGGCCCTTCTGGCGGGCCAGGCGGGCGGTGGCTTCGGGCTCCTGCTGGAGCACGTGGTTCACGAACAGGACCGCGCGGTGCTGCAGCTCGTCCACCAGCCAGTGCGGCGGCTGCAGACGGCCTCCGACCCGCGCCAGGAGACCGTCCAGAAAAGGAAATGGGGACTGTGGTGTTGCCATAGTCCCCATTATTCCCTGATCGGGCCGCCCGACCCGGCATGCCCTTCATTCCAGGGGGCATGCCGCATGCGGCGGCCGCGTCGGCTGCGCCTTACTGCAGCGCCTGCACGCCCGCCACCAGCCAGCCGGCGCTGCCGTCCTTCGGCTTGGCCATGTTCCACACTTCGCGGAAGGGGCTCGGGCCGGACGACGGCTCTTCGCGAATCATGCCGGAGAACTCGACGCTGGCGAGGTAGCCGTCGGCCTCTTCCTCGATGCCCAGCAGTTGCGCCTCGAGCACCACGACCTCGGTCTTGTTGGCACGGCCGCCCAGGTGGCTCTCGCGCTCCGACAATTGGGTGCGGATCTCGTTGACCATGTTGTTGGTCATCATCGAGCGCAGGGCTTCGATGTCGGCACGGTCCCAGGCGTCCTGCAGCGTCACGAAGTTGCGCTTGGCGGCGGCCAGGAAGCCGGGCGTGTCGAAACCTGCGGGAACGCCCCAGGTCTGCGAACCGGCGAGGGCCGAGGTGCCGCTGGCGGCGGCAGCGCCACCCAGGGCCGAGCCGATCATCGAGCCGGATTCGGCCGCAGGGCGTGCGTCGAATGCGGTCGCCTGGTTTTCCCACGGACGTGCGGAGGCGTCGTTGCCCACCTTGGCCGGGTTGTACTGCGCAGGCGTCTCGGGCTTGGGACCGTTGCCGTTGCCGGCGCCCTGGAAGGCGAATGGCGAAGCCGACGGGCCGGCGTTGCCACCGTTGCGGCGGCGCAT
The DNA here is from genome assembly GCF_001421705.1 of Xylophilus sp. Leaf220. Lineage (GTDB taxonomy): Bacteria > Pseudomonadota > Gammaproteobacteria > Burkholderiales > Burkholderiaceae_C > Xylophilus. The sequence goes on from NZ_LMKO01000022.1 coordinate 176,872, forward strand.
GATGAAACCGACGACGGCGATAACCGCGAAGGCCAGCAGTGCGAACATCAGGATGTTGCCGAACGCACCGCCCAGGCCGAGCGAGTTGGCCAGCCACGCGAGGCCCAGGCCGGCGGCCAGGCCGCCCAGCATGCCGGCCCACGGCTTGCGTGCCGCGGCGGCGGCAGGTGCGGCGGCGGCACCGGCGGCGGCCGGCGCGGCGGCGTTGCTGCCGTTCTGCGGATTGGCCGGCGCCTGGCGCGGTGCGGCCTCGCGCTGGGTCACGCTGTTCGACTGGCGGCCGACCGAGCCACCGCCACCCATGCGGCGTGCCTCGGCATCGAAACTTCCCACCATCAGCACTGCCACCAGCACTGCAGACCAGACCTTCATCATGTCGCGCTCCTTCTTGTAGACCAAAACCCGATGCCGTACTTGGGGGCATCGCTCGAAATTGACAGGGACCGGTGCCGCATCCTCAGCACTTGATTCCAACATGCAGGGCCGCGATGCCGCCGGTCATGTTGTGGTAGTCCACATGGCCGAATCCGCTTTTCTGCATCAGGGTCTTCAGCTCCTGCTGGCCCGGATGCATGCGGATCGACTCGGCCAGGTAGCGGTAGCTGGACGCATCGCCCGCCACCAGCTGGCCGATGCGCGGCAGCACCTTGAACGAATACCAGTCGTAGGCCTTCGCCAGCGGCCGGGCGACCTGCGAGAACTCCAGCACCAGCAGCTTGCCGCCGGGCCGCAGCACGCGGCACATCTCGGCCAGCGCCACGTCCTTGTGGGTCATGTTGCGCAGGCCGAAGGCCACGCTCACCAGGTCGAAACGGTTGTCGGCGAACGGCAGCTGCTCGGCGTCGCAGACGGTGGTGGGCAGCACCACGCCCAGGTCCAGCAGGCGGTCGCGCCCGGTGGAGAGCATGGCGGCGTTGATGTCGGTGTGCACCACGCAGCCGCGCGGCCCGGCCTTCCTGGCGAAGGCCAATGCCAGGTCGCCGGTGCCGCCGGCGATGTCGAGCACCTGCTGGCCTTCCTGCACGTTGGCCACCATGACGGTGTAGGCCTTCCAGGCGCGGTGCAGCCCGGCGGACATCAGGTCGTTCATCACGTCGTACTTGGGCGCGACGGAATCGAAGACCTTGCGCACTTCGCGCGCCTTGTCTTTCTCTTCGACCGACTGGTATCCGAAATGGGTGGTGCTCATGTTGCGTAGATGCTAGTGGTGAAAAGGGCCCGCGCCTTGCAGAGCCCCGCGTCCGTGGCGGGGCTTCGGCGCGGAGAAATCAAAACCAAACCGGGTTGCAGCCGGCGCGGATCGCCGGCCTATAGCTACCAAAACGATAGCAAACTATCTGCAGGCGCCATCGCGGCGCGGACGGCGTCGCACGCCGCCGGGTGCCGGCTAGCCGTGGCTGGAGCAGCCTGCGCCGCCGCGCGACGGCATCGGGTCGTCGCGCCCGCGGCCCGCTTCGGCCAGGCGCTTTTCGTAGCGCGACCAGTGCTCGGCCTGCCCGGCGCCCAGTTCGTAGAGGTAGGCCCAGGTGTAGATGCCGGTGTCGTGGCCGTCGCTGAAGACGGGCTTGACCGCGTAGTTGCCGATCGGCTCCAGCGCCACGATGCCGACGTCGCGCTTGCCGGTCTGCAGCGTCTCCTGTCCGGGCCCGTGCCCCTGCACCTCGGCCGAAGGCGAGAGGATGCGCAGCAGCTCGAATGGCAGCCGGAACCGGGCGCCGTCGGAGAACGCGACTTCCAGCACCCGCGAGGCGCCGTGCAGCGTGAGGGCTTCGGGCGTCGCGGTGCCCGGTGTCAATCCAGCCATGGGGTGGCTCCTGTTCTAGAAAAAGGGGCGGCAGGTCATGCCGCCGCCGGACCCGCGTCGAGCCGCGCGGCGATGGCCGCGTCGATCGCCGGCATGCGCCGCGACAGCGCATTCTCGTGGGCCGTGTCGCGCGGCCGCACGGCGGCGGCCCAGACCGGCGCGGGGAAATGGCTGTCGTCCTCGAAGCGGGCGACGATGTGCCAGTGCAGGTGCGGCACCAGGTTGCCGAACGCGGCCAGGTTGATCTTCTCGGGCCGCAACTCTCGGCGCAGCACCTGCTCGATCGCGGCCACCGCCTCCATGCACAGGAAACGGTCTTCCACCGACAGGTCGGAGAACTCGGCCACGTGCTGCGTCCAGACCAGCCGGTAGAAGGCGGGAAAGCCCGCCTCGTCGGCGCGGACCACGCGGAAATGCGGGCCGCGCCAGACGAGCGCGCCGCCGTCGCCGTCGCACAGCACGCAGCCGGCGACGCGGGGAATCGATTGCAAGGACATGCCGAGATTATTGGCGCGCGGCGCAGGGGCCGCGTGCCAAACCGCTACACCAGCACCCGCTCGATGCCGCCGTTGTTGGCGGCCGCCACGTACGCGGGCATCCACTCCTCGCCGAGGATGTGGCGGGCCATCTCGACCACGATGTAGTCGGCCTCGAGCAGGCCGTTGTTCAGGTCGTCGCCGTAGCGCTTCAGGCCCTGCAGGCAGCTCGGGCAGCTGGTGAGGATCTTGACGTCGGAGGTGGCCGGCAGGTCGGCCTTGATGCGCAGTGCGGCCTCGCCCTTCTTCAGTTCCTCTTCCTTGCGGAAGCGGACCTGGGTGGAGATGTCGGGCCGGGTCACGCCCAGCGTGCCCGATTCGCCGCAGCAGCGCTCGCTCTTCAGCACGTTGTCGCCCAGCAGCGCCTTGACCGTCTTCATCGGCTCCTGCAGCTTCATCGGCGTGTGGCAGGGGTCGTGGTAGAGGTAGGCGCCACCGGCGTCGAGCTTCAGGCCCTTCTCGAGCAGGAACTCGTGGATGTCGATGATCCGGCAGCCGGGGAAGATCTTGTCGAACTGGTAGCCCTGCAGCTGGTCGTAGCAGGTGCCGCAGCTCACCACCACCGTCTTGATGTCGAGGTAGTTGAGGGTGTTGGCCACCCGGTGGAACAGCACCCGGTTGTCGGTGATGATCTTGTCGGCCGCGTCGAACTGGCCGCTGCCCTTCTGCGGATAGCCGCAGCAGAGGTAGCCGGGCGGCAGCACCGTCTGCACGCCGGCATGCCAGAGCATCGCCTGCGTGGCCAGGCCCACCTGGCTGAACAGCCGCTCGGAGCCGCAGCCGGGGAAGTAGAAGACGGCCTCGCTCTCGGTCGTCGTCGCCTTCGGGTCGCGGATGATCGGGACGTAGTCGCGGTCCTCGATGTCGAGCAATGCGCGAGCCGTCTTCTTCGGCAGGCCGCCCGGCATCTTCTTGTTGACGAAGTGGATCACCTGCTCCTTGAGCGGTGCCCGGCCGACGGTCGCCGGCGGGTGCGCGGTCTGCTTGCGCGCCAGGCCGCCCAGCAGCTTGTTCGCCGCGCGCTGCGCCTTGAAGCCGACGTCGACCATCGCGCCGCGCATCAGCTTGATGGTCTGCGGGTTGGTGGCGTTCAGGAAGAACATCGCCGCCGCATTGCCGGGCCGGAACGATTTCTGGCCCATCTTGCGCAGCAGGTTGCGCATGTTCATCGACACCTCGCCGAAGTCGATGTTCACCGGGCACGGCGTGAGGCACTTGTGGCAGACGGTGCAGTGGTCGGCCACGTCCTCGAACTCCTGCCAGTGCTTGATACTGACGCCGCGGCGGGTCTGCTCTTCGTACAGGAAGGCCTCGACCAGCAGCGAGGTGGCCAGGATCTTGTTGCGCGGGCTGTAGAGCAGGTTGGCACGCGGCACGTGGGTGGCGCAGACCGGCTTGCACTTGCCGCAGCGCAGGCAGTCCTTGACCGAATCGGCGATGGCGCCGATGTCGCTCTGCTGCATGATCAGCGACTCGTGGCCCATCAGCCCGAAGCTCGGCGTGTAGGCGTTGGTCAGGTCGGCATGCAGGCCGAAATTGGGAGCCGAATCGGGCTGCAGCCGGCGATCCGCGCCGACCTCCTGCTCCTTATTTCGTAGCAGCTTGCCCTTGTTGAAGCGGCCTTCCGGGTCGACGCGACGCTTGTAGTCGGTGAACGGCTGCAGCTCCTCGTCGTTCAGGAACTCGAGCTTGGTGATGCCGATGCCGTGCTCGCCCGAGATCACCCCGTCAAGGCTGCGGGCCAGCACCATGATGCGGGCAACCGCCTCGTGCGCGGTCTGCAGCATGTCGTAGTCGTCGCTGTTGACCGGCAGGTTGGTGTGCACGTTGCCGTCGCCGGCATGCATGTGCAGAGCCACCCAGACCCGGCCCTTCAGCACCCGCTTGTGGATCGCGTTCACCTCATCGATCAGCGGCTGGAACTCGGCACCGCCGAAGATCGTCTGCAGCGGCTGGCGGATCTGCGTCTTCCAGCTGGCGCGCAGCGTGTGATCCTGCAGCTGCGGGAACAGGGTGGCCACGTCCTGCAGCCAGCCCTGCCACTGGGCGCGTACCCCGGCGACCAGCGCCAGGGCCTGGGCCACCCGGTCTTCCAGCAGGTCGGCCGACGGGATGTCGTTGGCGTCGTCGCTCTTGCCGAGCGGCAGGTTGCCACGCGCGAAGAAATCATCCAGCGCGTCGCAGAGCTTCAGCTTGTTGCGCAGGCTCAGCTCGATGTTGATCCGCTCGATGCCGTCGGTGTACTCGGCCATCCGCGGCAGCGGGATCACCACGTCCTCGTTGATCTTGAAGGCGTTGGTGTGCTTGCTGATGGCGGCGGTGCGCTTCCTGTCCAGCCAGAACTTCTTGCGCGCCTCGGGGCTGATCGCCACGAAGCCTTCGCCGCTGCGCGAGTTGGCGATGCGCACCACTTCGCTGGTGACGCGGGCCACCGCGTCGGCATCGTCGCCGCTGATGTCGCCGAACAGCACCATCTTCGGCACCGACGATCCGCTCGCGCCGTGCTTCTTCGACTTGGTGGCGTAGCCGACCGCCTTCAGGTAGCGGTCGTCCAGGTGCTCCAGGCCGGCCAGCAGCACGCCCGAGCGCTTCTGCTCTGCGAACATGAAGTCCTTGATCTCGACGATGCTGGGCACCGCGTCCTTGGCGTTGCCGAAGAACTCCAGGCAGACGGTGCGGGTGTGCGGCGGCATGCGGTGCACGATCCAGCGGCCGCTGGTGATCAGGCCGTCGCAGCCTTCCTTCTGGATGCCCGGCAGGCCCGACAGGAACTTGTCGGTCACGTCCTTGCCGAGGCCTTCCTTGCGGAAGGTCTTGCCGGGAATGTCGAGCCGCTCGGTGCGGATCGGCGTCCTGCCGTCGGCCTCGAAGTACTGCAGCTCGAAGCTGGCCATCTCGGCGTCGTGGATCTTGCCCAGGTTGTGGCCGATGCGGGTCACCTCCAGCCACTGCGCGTCGGGCGTCACCATGCGCCACGAGGCCAGGTTGTCGAGCGCGGTGCCCCACAGCACCGCCTTCTTGCCGCCGGCGTTCATCGCGATGTTGCCGCCGACGCAGGACGCCTCGGCCGAGGTGGGATCGACCGCGAAGACGTAGCCGCCGCGCTCGGCCGCATCCGACACCCGCTGCGTCACCACGCCGGCGCCCGTCCAGATGGTGGGCACCGGGTGGTCCACGCCGGGCAGCTGCCGCAGTTCGACCTCGGTCATCTGCTCGAGCTTCTCGGTGTTGATCACCGCGCTCTTCCAGGTCAGCGGGATCGCGCCGCCGGTGTAGCCGGTGCCGCCGCCGCGCGGGATGATGGTCAGGCCCAGGTCGATGCAGCCCTTGACCAGGCCGGCCATCTCCTCCTCGGTGTCGGGCGTCAGCACCACGAACGGGTATTCGACCCGCCAGTCGGTGGCGTCGGTCACGTGCGACACGCGCGACAGGCCGTCGAACTTGATGTTGTCCTTGGCGGTCAGCCGGCCCAGGCTGCGCTGGGCCTCGCGGCGCAGGGCGGCGACGGTGTCGAAGTCGGCGCCGAAGGCGCGGATCGCACCGTCCACCAGCCCCAGCAACTCGACCACCACCGCGTCGCGCTTCGGATCGGCCTGCGGGGTGCGGCGTTTCTGGACTTCCGAGAGGCGGTGCCGCAGGGCCTCGACCAGCAGGCGGCGGCGCTTCGGGTTGCCCTGCAGGTCGTCCTGCAGGTAGGGGTTGCGCTGCACCACCCAGATGTCGCCGAGCACTTCGTAGAGCATGCGGGCCGAGCGGCCGGTGCCGCGCTCGCCGCGCAGCTGCTCCAGCATGTTCCACGCCCGCGCGCCCAGCAGGCGTATGACGATCTCGCGGTCGGAGAACGAGGTGTAGTTGTACGGGATCTCGCGCAGCCGCGCAGGCCCTTCGGCCTGTGCGAGGAGGGCCGCCAGGGCGGTGGGAGCATTCATCGGGGATACCTGGGTCGGGCGGGGTCGCCCATGGGCCTTGGGAGGGCGATTTTAGCCGCGCGGGTCGGTTCGCGCCGGCCGCCCCGCCGGCACCCCGCGGGCGCGGGCCGCCGCCCTAGACCGCGGGCGGGTCGGTGTCTTCGTCCGGGGCGATGTGGATGCGGTCGCGCCCGGCGCGCTTGGCGGCGTAGAGCGCCCGGTCGGCCCGCTCCAGCGTCTCGCCGGGCTGGTCGGTGGCGCGCACCGCCGCGACGCCGGCGCTGAGGGTCACGTGGAAGTGCCGCCCCTGGTCGATGAACTCGAGCTGCGAGAAATGCAGCCGGATCTCGTCGAGCACCTTGCGGGCCTGCGCCGGCGCGCAATCGGGCAGCACCGCCACGAATTCCTCGCCGCCGTAGCGGCCGAGCTGGTCGGCCCGGCGCAGCCGCTGCCGCAGCAGGTTGGCCAGGCTGCGGATCACGTTGTCGCCCACGCCATGGCCGTAGGTGTCGTTGACCCGCTTGAAATGGTCGATGTCGATCATCACCACGCTGGCCGGCTTGCTGCCGCGGGCGCTGCGCAGCACCTCCTGCGTCACCTGTTCCTTGATGTCCGCATGCCGCAGCAGCCCGGTGAGCCCGTCGCGCGACAGGGCCGCGCTGAGCAGCCGCGCGCGCTGGGCCCGGGCGAACACGGTGGCGACCAGGGCGTTGTCGGAGATCGGCTTGGTGACGAAGTCGTCGCCGGCCTTGAGCAGGGCGTCCATCTGCCGCGCGATGTCGGTCTCGGCCGAGAGGTAGATGATCGGGATCCGCAGCAGGTCGTCGTGGAAGCGGATGATCTGCGCCAGCTCGGGGCCGGAGCAGCCGGGCATCATCACGTCGAGCAGCAGCACCTCGGGCAGGAAAGCGCGCATCGCCTCCAGCACCTGGGCCGGCCGGGCCTGCACCTCCACCCGCATGCCGCTGCTGCGCAGCACCAGGGCATAGCGCTCTGCCAGCGCCAGGTCGTCGTCGACGATCATGACCCGGTAGGGGTCGCCGTTCTGCTGCACGAAGGTGCGCTCCAGCCGGTTCTCCAGATCGGTCAGGTTCACCGGCTTGCCGAAGAAGCCGGTGGCGCCGGCCCGCACCGCGCGCAGCCAGGTGTCGAACCGGTTGTCCGACGTGATGACCAGCAGCGGCACCGGCTGGTGCATGTGCGCCTGAATGTCGGCTGTCAAAGCCAGTCCGTCCTCGGCATCGTCGCCCAGGTGCACGTCCACTATCAGCGCGTCGGGGTCTTCGCCCAGGCAGGCTTCGCGGAAGGTCTCGGCCCGGTCGTAGTGGCGCGCGTCGTAGCCGAAGTTGCGCAGCGTCAGCTCCATGTTGCGGCCGACCACCCGGTCGTCTTCCAGGATGAAGATGCGGTAGCTCTGGCCCTGCGCCAGGCGGCGCGCCACCAGCGGGCCCTCGGGCGGCGTGGCCCGCGCCGGCAGGCGCTCGGTGTGCAGGCCGCGCACCTCGTCGGCGAAGGCCTGCAGTGCCGCGGGATCGGCATCGAAATGCTCCAGCCACTGCGCCGCCTGGCGTTCGAGCCGCCGCGCGGCCTCGCCCAGGCGCGGGAATCCGAACGTGCCGGCCGAGCCTGCGATCTTGTGCAGCCGGTCGCGCAAGGGCTGCAGCTGCGGATGCGCCGACGCGTCGCCAGTCCCTTCCAGCAGCGAGTCGGCCAGTACGCCCAGCGCCTGGAACTCGCCCTCGAGCCGCTGGGCGAACTGTTCCGACAGCAGGGCCAGCTGGCGCTGCAGCGCTTCCTGCAGCGCCCGCTCGTCAGCCATGCGCCGCGGCCCAGATCGCCTTGACCTGCGCGGCCAGCTGCATCGGGTCGAAGGGCTTCACGATCACGTCGCGGGCACCCAGGCTGCGGTAGTGCTCGATCTCGGCCGGCTGCACCTTGGCGGTCATGAACGCCACCGGGATGCGGCCCAGGTCCACCACGGTGCCGAGCCGCGCCAGGGTCTCGGGCCCGTCCATGCCGGGCATCATCACGTCGAGCAGGATGAAGTCGGGCGCGAAGGCGACGACCTGGTCGAGCGCCTCCTGGCCCGACGAACAGCTCAGGACCTGCAGCCCGCCCACGATCTCCAGCGCCACCTTGGCGACCGCCTGGATGGAAGCGTCGTCCTCGACATGCAGTACGCGTTGCAATGGGCTCACCGGGAATCTCCTGGGTTGTGGGGGTTACGGGGCAGCAGCCCCTGCAGCACCGACAGGAAGCGCTGCTCGCTGGTGCGCGACTTGGCCAGCGCCGCCTGCACCTGTTCCAGCTGGCCGCCCGAGAGTTCGTTGGCCGACATGACCACCACCGGCAGGCCGGGATGCTGCCGGTGCAGCTCGTCGAGCAGGTCCCAGCCGTTGCCGTCCGGCAGGCCCAGGTCGAGCAGCACCAGATCGTAGCTGCCCTGCGCCAGCAGGCCGCGGGCCTCGGCCAGCGTGTTGGCTCCGTCGAAGTCGGCGATGGCCGCGCCCTGGCCGGCGATCACCTGGCGCAGGTCGGCGTCGTCCTCGATGTGCAGCACCCGCGGCTTGCCTTCGGCACCGGGGCGCATCACATGGCGCAGGGCGGAGAGCAGGTGGCGCTCGTCGATCGGCTTGTCGAGCCAGTCGATCGCGCTGAAGCTGCCGCTGAGCGCCAGCCGGCCCGCATCGCTCGCGGCCGAGATCACCACCACCGGCAGGCCGGCGGTGCGCGGATCGGCCCGCAGCTCGCGCACCAGCTCGGCGCCGTTGCCGTCGGGCAGGCGCAGGTCGAGCGTCATGGCAGCGAAGCCGCCGGCCAGCGCCTTCTCGCGCGCCTGCTGGGCGGTGTGGGCCAGTTCCACCTGGTAGCCGGCGCGTCCGAGCATGACCTTGAGCAGGTGGGCGATGTCGGGCTCGTCCTCCACCACCAGCAGCTTCAGGCCGTTGCCGGGCACCGCGTCGGCGGCCACCCGCGCCTCGGCGGCCGCATCGACCACCGGAAGCTCGAACCAGAACACCGAGCCCTGTCCTTCGGCCGATTCGAAGCCCACCTGGCCCGCCATGCGCTCGACCAGCTCCTTGGTGATCGCCAGGCCCAGGCCGGTGCCGCCCTTCTGCCGGGTGTCGGACGCATCGGCCTGCGCGAACTTCTGGAAGATGCGCGAGCGGAACGCCGCCGGGATGCCCGGACCCCGGTCGTGCACGCTGACCCGCACCACCGGGCCGCGGCGCTGCGCGACCACGTCGACGACGGCGCCCGCCGGCGAGAACTTGGCGGCGTTGGAGATGAAGTTGGCCAGCACCTGCTGCAGCCGCATCGCGTCGATCCGCACCTGCACGTCGGTCTCGCACGCCAGCTCGAACCGCACGCCGTGCTGCTGGGCATAGGACTGGTTGGCGGCCACCGCCTCCTCCAGCACCGGCCGCAGCGGCTGCTCGCGCAGGTCGAGCGTCATCTGGCCGGCCACCAGCTTGTCCATGTCGAGCAGGTCGTTGATCAGCAGGCTCAGCCGGTTGCTGTTCTGGTGGGCGATCGACAGCATCTGCCGCATCATCGGCGGCACCTCGCCGAGCGCGCCGCCGTTGACCAGGCCGAGCGATCCGGCGATCGAGGTGAGCGGCGTGCGCAGCTCGTGGCTCACGGTGGAGACGAACTCGCTCTTCATCCGCTCGCTGCGCTTGCGCTCGGTGATGTCGCGCAGGTTCACCATGATCTTCTGTGCGTCGCCCACCGTGACCCGGGTGGCCGTCACCTCCAGCTCCAGCGCGTGGCCGTCGCGGTGCTCGGCACCGCGCTCGTGGGCGCTGTCGGCGGCGCTGTCGGTGGCATCGGCCAGCTGCCGTGCCAGGCCGCCGTCGGGGTCACCCAGCAGCTCGGGCAGGCTCCGGCCGATCGCGTCGGCCAGCGCGTGGCCGGTGATGGCGGCGACCCGGGCGTTGGCGTCGGTGATGCGCCAGGTCGCCGGCTCCATCAGCACGATGCCGTCGGACGACTGCTGGAACTGGCGCTGCAGGAAATCGCGCTCGCGCTGCAGCTGGCGGTCCTGCTCGTCGCGCAGGGCCAGCAGGCGGTTGAACGCGGCGGAGAGCTGGCCGACCTCGTCGTTGCGCCACACTTTCAGGGTGCGGCCGGCGGTGCGGCCCTCGGCCATGTCGTTGATCGTCGTCGCCGCGATGCCCAGCGGCGCCAGGGTGCGCCGCAGCAGCCACCAGACCGCGGCCGCCACGGCCGCCATCAGCAGCACGATCATGGCCAGGCACTGCGCCATCAGCCGGCGGATCGGCGCGAACGCCTCGTCCTGCGACTGGGTCTGCACCAGCAGCCAGCCGGTCTCGGGCAGCGTGTCGGCCGCATACAGCAGGCGCTGGCCCTGCGCATCGGCGGCGCTGCCGACGGTGCTGCCGCCACGGACCGCGTCGAGCAGCGGGCTGGCGCCGGCGGCGGGCAGCGGCTGCAGCGCCTCGGCGCGGCCGGTGGCGGTGACGTAGATCCGCGCCGCAGGGTCGATGATGGCCAGCGCGCCGGTGCCGTTGATCATCTCGCTCTCGACCCGGTCGAACAGGCTGCCTTCCGACAGCTCCAGGATGCCGACCACAAGGGCGATGGTCTGCCCGCCCGCCACCCGCAAAGGCTGCACCATCGCGATCTGCGGCACCTTCAAGGCCTTGCCCAGCATCGGCTGCCCGAGCACCGGCTTTCCGCTGGCCAGGGCCTCGGCGACGACCGGAAAGTCGATGTACGACCGCCCGAGCCGGCCGGGCACCGCCAAGGTTTCCGCCACGCCGACGCCTTGCCCGTCGAGCACCAGCACGCCGCCCCGGAAGAGCTGGTTGAGCGTGTTGCGGTTGCGCAGCAGGGCCTGGAGCCGGTCGTTCGGCAGCAGCGCGCCGTCTTCCTGCAACTGCGGCGCTAGCCCTTCCAATGCGGTGCGGCGCGCACCGAACTCGTTGTGCAGCCGCCGCACGATCGCCTGCACCGAGCCCTGCTGCTCGCGCAGCAGCATGTCGCGTGTGCCGCTCCACAGCACCTGGCCGGTCAGGAAGGCCAACGCCGCGGTGGCCACCAGCATGCCGAGCAGCACGATCAGGAGGATTCTTTTCTGGATGCTGGACGTGTGCATGGTGGGGCGCGGAGGACCGCCTGAAAGGGAAGCGGGCGCCGAAGCGCCCGCCGGGGTTCGCAAGCCGCGCAGGCTATCAGAACAGCACGCGGCTGCGCAGCGTGCCCGGCACCTCGCCGAGCTTGCGCTGCGCCAGGTCGGACGAGGCGGCGTCGACGTCGATCACCACGTAGCCGATCTTGGCGTTGGTCTGCAGGAACTGCGCGGCGATGTTGATCTGGTTGTCCGAGAAGATGGTGTTGATCTGCGACAGCACGCCCGGCACGTTGCGGTGGATGTGCAGCAGCCGGTGCTTGCCGGCGTGGGTGGGCAGGGCCACCGCAGGGAAGTTGACAGACGAGGTGGTGGCGCCGGTGTCGCTGTAGCGCACCAGCTTCTCCGCCACTTCCAGGCCGATGTTGGCCTGCGCCTCCATGGTGGAGCCGCCGACGTGGGGCGTGAGGATCACGTTGTCGAGCCCGCGCAGGGGCGACTGGAACTCGTCCTTGTTGCTGCGCGGCTCGACCGGGAACACGTCGATCGCGGCACCCAGCAGCTTGCGCGCCTTGAGCGCCTCTGCCAGCGGCTCGATCTCGACGACCGTGCCGCGGGCGGCGTTGATCAGGATCGCGCCGGGCTTCATCGCGGCGATCTCGGCGGCGCCGATCATCCACTGCGTCTCGGGTGTCTCGGGCACGTGCAGGCTGACGATGTCGGCCTGGCCCAGCAGGCCGTGCAGCGTCGGCACCTGGCGGGCGTTGCCCAGCGGCAGCTTGGTCACCGTGTCGTAGAACGCGACCTGCATGCCCAGGCCCTCGGCCAGCACCGACAGCTGGGTGCCGATCGAGCCGTAGCCGACGATGCCCAGCGTCTTGCCGCGGATCTCGTAGGAGTTGTCGGCCGACTTGAGCCAGCCGCCCCGGTGGGCCACCGCGCTCTTCTCGGGCACGCCGCGCAGCAGCAGGATCGCCTCGGCCAGCACCAGTTCGGCTACCGAGCGGGTATTGGAGTACGGCGCGTTGAAGACGGTGATGCCGCGCTCCAGCGCCGCGTCCAGGTCGACCTGGTTGGTCCCGATGCAGAAGCACCCCACCGCGTTGAGCTTGTGCGCCTCGGCGAAGACCTCGGCCGTCAGCTGGGTGCGCGAGCGGATGCCCAGGAAGTGCACGTCGGCGATCTTGGCCTTCAGCTCCGCGTCGCTCAGGGCGCCGGGCAGCGATTCGATGTTGGTGTAGCCCGCCTGCTGCAGCACCTCGACCGCGGACGGGTGGATGCCCTCGAGCAACAGGAATTTGATCTTGCTTTTGTCCAGGGAGGTCTTGGTCATGGCGCGCGGGAGCGGGTCCCGGTTCGGTCTGAAGGCGGAATTCAAATGCTAGCATGGTGCGTTGCAGCAAGCCTGCACCGGCCCCTTGCCCTCGGCAACGGCAGGGCCGGACGACGCGCCCGCCTGGATCGCCACCCGCCGCATCGGCCCGAGAGGGTTTCCCCGCTTTCGGCCCGGTTATATTTGTCATGAAAATGACACACAGATGTCACATGCGGCGACGAGCATGCCGCCCTGCTCGTCCCTATTTTCTTCCAGGAGTTATTCATGAAATTTGCACGCCTCGCCTTGGCGGCTGCATTCGGCGCGATCGCGGCCGTCCCGGCCGTCGCGCAGACCGAGATCCAGTGGTGGCACTCGATGACGGCGGTCAACGGCGAATGGGTCAACGACCTGGCACGCCAGTTCAATGAAAGCCAGAAGGACTACAAGATCCTGCCGACGTACAAGGGCACCTACGACGAGTCGATGACCGCCGCGGTGGCCGCCTTCCGTGCCGGCAACGCGCCGCACATCCTGCAGGTGTTCGAGGTGGGCACCGCCACGATGATGGCCAGCAAGGGCGTCGCGGTGCCGATCACCAAGGTGATGCAGGACGCGGGCAAGAAGTTCGACCCGTCGGCGTACGTGCCTGCGGTCTCGGGCTACTACACCGCGCCCAACGGCCAGATGCTGAGCTTCCCGTTCAACAGCTCCACCACCATCTTCTACTTCAACAAGGACGCCTTCAAGGCGGCCGGCCTGCCGACCGACAAGGCGCCCGCCACCTGGCCCGAGGTGGTCGCCGCGGCCGCCAAGCTGAAGGCGTCGGGCAACAAGTGCCCGTTCACCACCGCCTGGCAGAACTGGACCCAGCTGGAGAGCTTCTCCGCCTGGCACAACGTCGAGTTCTCCAGCAAGTCGAACGGCCTGCAGGGGCTCGACACCCGCCTGAAGGTCGACTCGCCGCTGCACCTGCGCCATATCGAGAACCTGGCCAACATGGTCAAGCAGGGCCTGTTCATCTACAAGGGCCGCAGCAACGTGCCGGAGGCCAGCTTCGTCTCGGGCGAGTGCGCCATGATCGCCACCTCGTCGGGCTTCTACGGCAACGTGGCCAAGAACGCCAAGTTCGCCTACGGCCTGGCGCCGCTGCCCTACTACCCCGACGTCGAAGGCGCGCCGCAGAACACCGTGATCGGCGGCGCGAGCCTCTGGGTCATGTCGGGCAAGAAGGCGGAAGAGTACAAGGGCATCGCCGAGTTCTTCTCGTTCATCTCGACGCCCGAAGTGCAGTCGGCCAGCCACAAGCGCACCGGCTACCTGCCGATCACCACCGCGGCCTACAAGCTGACCGAGGAATCGGGCTTCTACAAGCAGAACCCGGGCACCGACGTCGCGGTGACCCAGATGATCCGCAAGGTGACCGACAAGAGCCGCGGCATCCGCCTGGGCAACTACGTCCAGATCCGTGCGATCGAGGACGAGGAACTCGAGCAGGTCTGGAACGGCAAGAAGACCGCCAAGGAAGCGCTGGACGCGATCGTCAAGCGCGGCAATGAACAACTCGAACGCTTCCAGAAAGCAAACAAGAGCTGACCGCACCCCGCGCTAGACCCACCGCCGTGCCTGCATAGGGCCGGCGGTTTTCGTTTTCAGGTTTGTATGGAAAAACGTGTTCTGTTCCGATCGCCGTGGTTGCCATGGGCGCTGCTGGCGCCGCAGATGGCGATCATCTGCGTCTTCTTCTTCTGGCCGGCGGGCAAGGCGCTGCTGCAGTCGCTGCAGTCGCAGGACGCGTTCGGCATGTCCACCGAATGGGTGGGCCTCGACAACTTCCGCCAGCTGTTCGCCGATTCGACCTATGTCGAGTCGTTCAAGACCACCGCGCTCTTCTCGGTGCTGGTGGCCGGCATCGGCCTGGCGCTGTCGTTGATGCTGGCGATCTTCGCCGACCGCATCATCCGCGGCGCGATGTTCTACCGCACCCTCCTGATCCTGCCGTACGCGGTCGCGCCGGCCGTGGCCGCGGTGCTGTGGGTCTTCATGTTCTCGCCCTCGCTGGGGGTGGTGGCGTACGCGCTGGGCCACATCGGGATCGACTGGAACCACCTGCTCAACGGCACGCATGCGATGACGCTGATCGTCATGGCCGCGGTGTGGAAACAGATCTCCTACAACTTCCTGTTCTTCCTGGCGGGCCTGCAGTCGATTCCGAAGTCGCTGATCGAGGCCGCCGCGATCGACGGGGCCGGCCCGTGGCGCCGGTTCTGGACGATCCAGTTCCCGCTGCTCTCGCCCACTACCTTCTTCCTGCTGGTGATCAACGTGGTCTACGCCTTCTTCGACACCTTCGCGATCGTCGACGCCGCCACCCAGGGCGGCCCGGGCAAGGACACCGCCATCCTGGTCTACAAGGTCTACTACGACGGCTTCAAGGCGATGGACCTGGGCGGCTCGGCCGCGCAGTCGGTGGTGCTGATGCTGATCGTCGTCGTGCTGACGGTGGTGCAGTTCCGTTATGTCGAGAAGAAGGTGAACTACTGATGGTCGAACGCAGCCCCACTCTCGGCATCCTCGCCCACGTGGTGATGGTCCTGGGCGTCCTCATCGTCGCCTTCCCGCTCTACCTGGCCTTCGTCGCCTCCACGCATTCGGCGCAGGAGATCGTGCAGGCGCCGATGCCACTGCTGCCCGGCACCCACTTCTGGGAGACCTACAAGTCGGCGCTCTTCGGCGGCGGCAGCGGCGCCGGCTCCACCGCGCCGGTAGCCCGCATGATGTGGGTCAGCCTGGTGTCGGCCCTGGTCATCACCTTCGGCAAGATCGCGATCTCGCTGCTCTCCGCCTTCGCGGTGGTGTACTTCCGGTTCCCGTTCAAGCAGCTGTGCTTCTGGATGATCTTCGTCACCCTGATGCTGCCGGTCGAGGTGCGGATCGGGCCCACCTACCAGGTGGTGTCGGACCTGGGCATGCTCAACACCTATGCCGGCCTCACCGTGCCGCTGATCGCCTCGGCCACCGCCACCTTCCTGTTCCGGCAGTTCTTCCTGACGGTGCCCGACGAGCTGGTGGAGGCCGCCCGCATGGACGGCGCCGGGCCGATGCGCTTCTTCAAGGACGTGCTGGTGCCGCTGTCGAAGACCTCGATCGCGGCGCTGTTCGTGATCCAGTTCATCTACGGCTGGAACCAGTACCTCTGGCCGCTGCTGGCCACCACCACCGAGGACATGTACCCGGTGGTGATCGGCATCAAGCGGATGATCGCCGGCGGCGACGGCCAGAACGAATGGAACATCGTGATGGCGACCGCGTTGCTCGCGATGCTTCCGCCCGCGCTGGTGGTGATCCTCATGCAGAAATGGTTCGTCAAGGGCCTGGTAGACACCGAAAAATGACCCCCAGGCTTGCCCACTGCGTGTGGCCGCCAACCCCCTCTTCGGGGGGCAACACCGGCGGCCTGGCAAAGCCAGATCCGCGGTGTTCCTGGACGGGAACCGTCGCGATTGCAAAGTACAACTGAGAACGATATGGCAGCCATTTCCCTGAAAGACGTCGTCAAGCGCTACGGCATCGGTCCCAAGGCCAACCAGGTCATCCACGGCGTGAACGCCGAAGTGGCCGACGGCGAGTTCATCGTGATCGTGGGCCCTTCGGGCTGCGGCAAGTCGACCCTGCTGCGCATGGTGGCGGGCCTGGAAGAGATCAGCGGCGGCACCATCTCGATCGGTGGCCGGGTTGTCAACGACCTGGAGCCGGCCGAGCGCGACATCGCGATGGTGTTCCAGAACTACGCGCTCTACCCGCACATGAGCGTGTTCCAGAACATGGCCTACGGCCTGAAGATCGCCAAGGTACCGCTTGAAGAGATCAAGACCCGGGTCGACAAGGCCGCCAAGATCCTGGAGCTGGGCCACCTGCTGGAGCGCAAGCCCCGCGAGCTCTCCGGCGGCCAGCGCCAGCGCGTGGCCATGGGCCGTGCCATCGTGCGCCAGCCGCAGGTGTTCCTGTTCGACGAGCCGCTCTCCAACCTCGACGCCAAGCTGCGCGCCCAGACCCGGCTGGAGATCCAGAAGCTGCACCGCGAGCTGGGCATCACCAGCCTGTTCGTCACACACGACCAGGTCGAGGCGATGACGCTGGCGCAGCGGATGATCGTGATGAACGGCGGCGTCATGGAGCAGTTCGGCACGCCCGAAGAGGTCTACCACCGGCCCGCCTCCACCTTCGTCGCCAGCTTCATCGGATCGCCGCCGATGAACCTGCTCAAGCACGCGGCCGAGGCCCGGCCCGGCACCGTGCTGGGCGTACGGCCCGAGCACCTGGACATCGTCCCGGCCGGCACGCCCAGCACCTGGGCGCTGCAGGTCGACAACGTCGAGCTGCTCGGCGCCGAGCGGCTGGTGTACTGCCACCTGGGCGAGGACGCGCTGATCGTGCGGGCCGAGGAAGGCAAGCACGCCCCCGCGCCCGGCAGCACCCTGCACGTGCTGGCCCGGCCCGAGCGGCTGCACTGGTTCGACGCCACCTCCGGCAAGCGGATCTGACCGCCATGGCAGACGCCGCGCTCCCGTTCGGCATCGCGGATGCCTGGCCCTACCCCCGCTGGATCGCCCACCGCGGTGCCGGCAGGCTTGCGCCCGAGAACACGCTGGCCGCCTTCCGCCTCGGCGCCCGGCACGGCTACCGCATGTTCGAATGCGACGTGAAGCTGAGCGCCGACGGCGTGCCTTTCCTGCTGCACGACGCCACGCTGGAGCGCACCACCAGCGGCCACGGCACCGCCGGCCACCAGCCGTGGGCGTCGCTTGCCCAACTGGATGCGGGCGGCTGGCATTCGCGCGGCCATGCCGGCGAGCCGCTGCCCAGCTTCGAGAACATCGCCCGCTACTGCCTGCAGAACGGCTGGCTGCTCAACATCGAGATCAAGCCCACCCCCGGCACCGAGCGCCACACCGGCGAGGTGGTGGCCGCCCACGCCGCGCGGCTCTGGCAGCAGGCGGCCGTGCCGCCGCTGCTGACCTCGTTCAAGCCCGAATCGCTCGAAGGGGCGCGGGCAGCGGCACCGGCCCTGCCCCGCGGGCTGCTGCTCGACAGCCTGCGCGACGGCTGGCTGGAAGAAGCGCTCGCGCTGGAATGCGTGGCCATCGTCTGCAACCACGCGCTGTGGGACGCCGGCAACGTCGAGGCGGTGTACGCGGCCGGCCTGCGTGCGCTCTCCTACACCGTCAACGACGACTGGGCGGCCCAGCGGCTGCTGGCCCTGGGCACCGACGGCATCATCACCGACCGGGTCGATTTCTTCTCGCCGGCCTGACTCCGTCAACGCTTCGGGCCACCGCCAGAAGGTGTGAAAGAACCGTAGCGAGCAAGCCCGAGTGTGCAGTGAGGACCGGAGCCGTACTCCTGTACGGTGAGGACCGGAATTGCGCAATCGGGCTGCGCAGTAGGTTCTCTCACACCTTCTCAGCGCCAGGCGCGGCGCAGGCACCACTCGGTGGTGGCCATCGCCAGCACCAGGGCGATCCATGTCGCCATCGCGCCGTCGTGCCCGGTGAGCACCAGGCCCAGCACCAGTACCAGCACCCCCACGCCCGCGTCCAGCGCCAGCCGCCACGGCCAGGCCACCCGGGGCGGTCCGGGCACCACCAGGCGGGCGGACAGGGCCAGCAGCGCGGCGGTCCAGAACGCGGGCGCGACGAAGTTCAGCAGGTGGTTCAGCAGGTCGGCGGCGGACATGGGGCAGGCGCCGGTGCGGGGCGCGGGAGGGACGGCGAAGGCATAACCGTTCGCATTCATACCGATAGAAAGGGGCTATGCGCCGCGGACAGCCATGAATTTTATAATCCGGGGATGGCAGTCTGGGCTTTAGGCATCAACCACACCACCGCGCCCCTGGATCTGCGCGGCAGGTTCGCGTTCGCGCTCGACCAGATCGCCCCGACGCTGCAGGGCTTGCGCGGCTCGTTCACTACCGGCGGCGGCCGGCATCCCGAGGTGGAAGCGGCCATCATCTCCACCTGTAACCGCACCGAGATCTACTGCGCCGGCGAGCGCCCCGCGCTCGACCACACCCTCGGCTGGCTGGCCCGGACCGGCGGCGTGCCGGACGCGCTGCTCCAGTCCCACTCCTACACCCTGCAGGGCGACACCGTGGCCCGGCACGCGTTCCGGGTCGCCAGCGGCCTGGATTCGATGGTGCTGGGCGAGGCGCAGATCCTCGGCCAGATGAAGGACGCGGTGCGCGCCGCGGAAGACGCCGGCGCGCTGGGCAGCACGCTCAACCAGCTGTTCCAGCGCTCCTTCTCGGTCGCTAAGGAAGTGCGCAGCTCCACCGAGATCGGCACCCAGTCGATCAGCATGGCGGCCGCGGCGGTGCGCCTGGCCGGCCAGCTCTTCGAGGACCTGTCGGAGATCAAGGTGCTGTTCGTCGGCGCCGGCGAGATGATCGAGCTGGCCGCGACGCACTTCGCGGCTCGCAACCCCAGGGGCATCGCCATCGCCAACCGCACGCTGGAGCGTGGCCAGGCCCTGGCCGGCCGCTTCGGCGGCGAGGTGATGCGCCTGGCCGACCTGCCCGACCGGATGCACGAATTCGACGCGGTGGTGAGCTGCACCGCCAGCACCCTGCCGATCATCGGCCTGGGCGCGGTGGAGCGGGCGCTGAAGCGCCGCAAGCACCGGCCGATGTTCATGGTCGACCTGGCCGTGCCGCGCGACATCGAGCCCGAGGTCAAGGCGCTCGAGGACGTGTACCTCTACACGGTCGACGACCTGGCCAGCGTGGTGCAGACCGCCCAGGCCAGCCGCCAGGCCGCGGTGGCCCAGGCCGAGACGATCATCGACGCCGGCGTGCTCAGCTTCATGCACTGGATGGACCAGCGCGACCCGGTGCACGGCGCGGTGCCGCTGATCCGCCAGCTGCACGCCCAGGCCGACGCATGGCGCAGCGCCGAGATCGCCCGGGCGCGCAAGCTGCTGGCCCGCGGCGACGATGTCGACACGGTGCTGGAAGCCCTCTCCCGCGGCCTCACCCAGAAGATGCTGCACGGCGCGATGGCCGAACTGCATGCCGGCGATGCGGCCCAGCGCGAGCAGACCGCCCAGACCGTCTCGCGCCTCTTCCTGCGCGGCGACGGCCGCAAGGAACGTTAGCGGCGCTCGCCGCTGCCGTGGCGCCGCGTCGCCACGCCGCCCCGCGCGGCCTTTGCCGCGCCGCCGGCTCCCCGGGGCCGGCGTCCTCCCCCGATTCCCGTTCCCCGCACCCCTTCTCTCGCCCGTGAAAACATTCCTTCGCCACCAGCTCGACCGCTACGCCGTCCGCCTCGAGGAACTCGACTTCCTGCTCTCGCGCGAGGACATCATGGCCGACATGGAGCAGTACCGCGGCCTCTCCCGCGAGCATGCCGAGGTGACCCAGGTGGCCGGCCGCTACGCCCGCTACCGCCAGTGCGAGGCCGACCTGCAGGGCGCCCGCGAGATGCTGGCCGACCCCGACATGGCCGAGATGGCGCAGGAGGAGATCGCCGCCACCGAGGCCGAGCTGCCCCGGCTGGAGGAAGAGCTGCAGCGCCTGCTGCTGCCCAAGGACCCGGACGACGTGCGCAACGCCTTCGTCGAAATCCGTGCCGGCGCGGGCGGCGACGAGTCGGCCCTCTTCGCCGGCGACCTGGCGCGGATGTACACCCGCTACTGCGAGCGCGCCGGCTGGCGCTGCGAGGTGGTGAGCGCCAACGAGAGCGAGCTGGGCGGCTACAAGGAAATCGTATTCCGCATCGTCGGCGACGGCGCCTTTGGCCGGCTGCGCTTCGAATCGGGCGGCCACCGGGTGCAGCGGGTTCCGGCCACCGAAACCCAGGGCCGGATCCACACCAGCGCCTGCACCGTCGCCGTGATGCCCGAGCCCGACGAGCACCAGGCGATCACCCTGAACCCGGCCGACCTGCGGATCGACACCTTCCGCGCCAGCGGCGCCGGCGGCCAGCACATCAACAAGACCGATTCGGCGGTGCGGGTGGTCCACATCCCTACCGGCATCGTCGCCGAGTGCCAGGACGGCCGCAGCCAGCACAGCAACAAGGCCAAAGCGCTGCAGGTGCTGCAGGCCCGGCTGCAGGAAAAGGACCGCAGCGAGCGCGCCGCCAAGGAGGCCGCAATGCGCAAGGGTCTGATCGGCAGCGGCGACCGCAGCGACCGGATCCGCACCTACAACTTCCCCCAGGGCCGGCTCACCGACCACCGCATCAACCTGACGCTCTACAAGCTGCTGATGGTGATGGAAGGCGACCTGGGCGAGGTGCTCGACGGCCTGCAGCAGGCGCGCGAGGCCGAGCAGTTGGAGGAGCTGGAAGGCCAGAAGGGCTGAGGCCCGTGCGCCCCCGGTGAGCCTCAACGCGCTTTCGATAGTCGAACAGGCCTGTAGCCGGCTCTCCACGCCGACATCTAGCTACCAAATGCATAGCAAACCCTACGACATCGCCCAGGCACTGCATGCCGCGGCCACCGCGGGCCTGGACCGGCTCGACGCCCAGTTGCTGTTGCTGCACGCCCTGGCCCGCCCGGCGCACGACCGGGCCTGGCTGTTGGCGCACGACACCGATCCGCTGCCGCCCGCGGCGCAAGGCGCGTTCGACGCGTTCTGCGCCGGCCGCCGGGCGGGCCTGCCGGTCGCCTACCTGGTCGGCGAGAAGGAGTTCTTCGGCCTGCCGCTGGCCGTCGATGCCCGGGTGCTGGTGCCCCGGCCGGATACCGAGACGCTGGTCGTCTGGGCGCTCGAAGTGCTGGCGGATGCGGCCCGCACCGACGCCGCCGAAGTGCTGGACCTGGGCACCGGCAGCGGCGCCATCGCGCTGGCCCTGGCGCATGCGACCGCCCGGCCCGGCGCCGGGCCGGCTGCCCGGGTGACCGCGCTCGACGCCAGCCCCGATGCGCTGGCCGTCGCCGGCGGCAATGCCCGGCGGCTGGGCCTGGCGGTCGAATTCCTGCACAGCGACTGGTTCTCCGCCGTGGCCGGCCGCCGCTTCGACCTGCTCGTCTCCAATCCGCCCTACATCGCGGCCGGCGATCCGCACCTGGCGGCACTGCGCCACGAACCCACCGCAGCGCTGGTGGCCGGGGCCGACGGGCTGTCGGATCTGCGCACCCTGGTCGCGGGCGCCCCGGCCCACCTGCGGCCGGGCGGCTGGCTGCTGCTGGAGCACGGCTGGGACCAGGCCGACGCGGTGCAGGCCCTGCTGCGCGCGGCCGGCTTCGCCCAGGTGCAAAGCCGCAGCGATCTGGCCGGCATCGCCCGGTGCACCGGCGGGCTTTGGCCATCGCACGGATAATCGCGCATCCCTTTTTGCACGACCTGCCGCGCCCGTTGGCGCATCCATCCGGAGAAACCCCATGAGTGACGCCCAGAAACGCATCGACGACCTCGTCAAATCCAACGAAGTGCTGCTCTTCATGAAGGGCAACGCCAGCTTTCCGATGTGCGGCTTTTCCGGCCGCGCGATCCAGGTGTTGAAGGCCTGCGGCGTCGACACCAAGGCGCTCAAGACGGTCAACGTGCTGGAGGACGACGGCATCCGCCAGGGCATCAAGGAATACAGCCAGTGGCCGACGATCCCGCAGCTCTACGTCAAGGGCGAGTTCATCGGCGGCTCGGACATCATGATGGAGATGTACGAGTCGGGCGAGCTGCAGAAGGTCATCTCCGGCCCGGCCGCCTGATGCCCTGCCGGCCGTAGCGGCCGGTACCCACGCTCCTCTCCGGCGCGGTCCCCCGATCAGGGCGACCGCGCCGTTGCTTTTCGGGCGTTCCGACAGGTGTGCGCACATGGACGGCTGGCACGGTGTGTGCTGCAATGAATCCGTCACCGACACCTACCCCAAGGAGTGGCCCTATGGAATCCCGCAGTCTCGTCGTCGCGCAGACCTCCCGTTCTTCCGAGTGCCCGCCACCCTTCCAGCTGCCGATCGCCCAGGTCCGCAGCGTGTTCGACCCCTCCGACGTGGAGCGCCGGCTGGGCAAGCTGCAGGCGGCCGCCGGCGACGGCCGGGAGCACGAGAGCCTGCGCGGCACCTACGAGCGCATGCTCGCGCGCGGCCCAGAGCGCTTCCAGGTCAAGCCCGCCGGCGTGCCCGAGATGGCATCCCTCTACGACGCGCTGCCCAACTTCACCGAAGTGCTCGACGACGTGCGCCGCCACGTCGCCCTCAGCCAGGACAGCCGCGACGGGCTGGAAGTCACCCCGATGCTGCTGCTCGGCCCGCCCGGCATCGGCAAGACCCATTTCGCCAGGCACCTGGCCGACCTGATCGGCACCGGCATGAACTTAGTGCCGATGGGCTCGATGACCGCCGGATGGCTGCTGTCGGGCTCGGCCTCGCAGTGGAAGGGCGCGCGGCCCGGCAAGGTGTTCGAGGCGCTGGTCGAGGGCGCCTACGCCAATCCGGTGATCGTCGTCGACGAGATCGACAAGGCCAACTGCGACGCCCAGTACGACCCGCTGGGCGCCCTCTACGGCCTGCTGGAGCACGACACGGCCGGCGCCTTCGTCGACGAGTTCGCCGAAGTGCCGATCGACGCCAGCCAGGTGGTCTGGATCACCACCGCCAACGACCCGCGCGGCATCCCCGACCCGATCCTCAACCGGATGAACGTGTTCGAGGTGCAGCCGCCCTCGCCCGCCCAGGCGCGCCACATCGCGCTGCGGCTCTACCAGTCGATCCGCGCCGAGCACGACTGGGGCAGCCGCTTCGGCGAGACGCCGCACGACGACGTGCTCGACCGGCTGGCGCCGCTGGCCCCACGCGAGATGCGCCGGGCGCTGATGGTGGCCTTCGGCAACGCCCGGCTCGATGCGCGGGCCGAGTTGCGGGCCGACGACCTGCCGCGCGCCGGCAACGGCCGCAGCCGCATCGGGTTCATGCAATAGGCATGGGCGCGGCGCCTGCGCCGCGACCAGGGTGCACGCACCGCCGGTGAGGCGGCGAGGCGATGACGCGGGGTGCCGTGGCACCGGCCCTCCACGTCGGCTCGCCGTCGCGGTGCGGACGATCGGCGGTTACGGTGCGACAGGGCGGGCACCCCTAAACTGTCGGCCCTGCCGCGCGGCGCCCGCACTCTCCCATGTCCCTGTCCACCAGCCTGCTCCTCATCGTCTGCCTGATCGCCGCCAGCGCATTCTTCTCGGTCGCCGAGATCTCGCTGGCCGCCTCGCGCCGGCTGCGGCTGCGCCAACTGGCCGACGAGGGCGAGGCGCGGGCCGAGCGGGTGATGCGGCTGCAGGAGCTACCCGGCCCCTACTTCACCGTGGTGCAGGTCGGGCAGAACGCGATCGCGATCCTGGGCGGCATCGTGGGCGAAGGCGCGCTCAGCCCGTTCTTCGAATCAGCCTTCGCGCTCTCGCCCTTCGCCGCGCCGCGGGCGGCCACCTGGGGTTTCCTGGCCTCCTTCGTGCTGGTGACCTCGCTCTTCATCCTCTTCGCCGACCTGGTGCCCAAGCGCATGGGCATGGGCGACCCCGAGCGGATCGCGGTGCGGGTGGTCAAGCCGATGCTGCTGCTGATGCGCATCTTCCGCCCGGTGGTCTGGGTCTACAGCCAACTGGCCGACGGGCTGTTCCGCCTGTTCGGCCTGCCGGCGCAACGCGACGACCGGATCACCTCGCAGGACATCCTGGCGATGACCGAGGCCGGCGCCCTGGCCGGCGTATTGCTGGCCAGCGAGCAGCAGGTGATCGCCAACGTCTTCTCGCTCGACACCCGCACCGTCGCCAGCGCCATGACCCAGCGCGACCGCATCGCCTACTTTTTGCGCGACGACCCCGACACGGTGATCCGCGCCCGGATCGCCGCCGAGCCGTTCTCGACCTACCCGGTCTGCGACGGCGACATCGACCATGTGCTGGGCTACGTCGATGCCAAGGACCTGTTCCAGCGGGCGCTCAACAACCTGCCGATCAACTTCGCCGACGCGGGCCTGGTGCACAAGGCGCTGATCGTGCCCGACCGGCTGTCGCTCGCCGAGGTGCTCGACCAGTTCCGGCTGGTGGGCGAGGATTTCGCGGTCATCGTCAACGAGTACAGCCTGGTGGTGGGCGTGGTGACGCTCAACGACGTGATGAGCACGGTGATGGGCGACCTGATCTCGCCGCTCGACGAAGAGCAGATCGTGCGGCGCGACGCCGACTCGTGGCTGATCGACGGCGTCACCCCGATCCAGGACGTGCGCCACGCGCTCGGCCTGGTGGACGACCTGCCCCACCCCGACGACTACGAGACGCTGGCCGGCTTCCTGATGGTGATGCTGCGCCGGGTCCCGCGCCGCACCGACAGCGTCAGCTGGGGCGGCTACAAGTTCGAGGTGATGGACGTCGACAGCTACCGGATCGACCAGGTGCTGGTGTCGCGCACCGGCACCGGCACCGGCACCGGTGCGGGCGCGGCGACCGCATCGCCGGCCTGAAGCCCCGCCATCCACGCATCGACCTGTTCGGGCTCGGTCATCGTGCGCACCGTCTGGAAGGCCGTCTCGGCCTCGGGAAAGCGGCGGCGCAGCAGGTTGAGCCACTGCTTGAGCCGGCCGACCCGCTGCCGGCCGGGAAAGCAGGTGCTGATCCGGATCCAGAAGGCGGCGACCTGCAGCCGCACCCGGGGCCAGCCGACCGGCGGCGGCGTGCCGGGCTCGCCGTCGGCCGCGCGGATCGCCCAGGCCAGGCCCGGGTCGGCCACGATGCCGCGGCCCAGCATCAGCGCGGTACCGCCCGAGCGTTCGCGGCAGCGCAGCGCGTCCTCCACCGTCCAGATCTCGCCGTTGGCGACCACCGGGATCGCCACCGCCGCGCGGATCGCCGGGATGCGCTCCCAGTAGGCGGGCGGCCGGTAGCCGTCGGTCTTGGTGCGGGCATGCACCACCAGTTCGCAGGCGCCCGCCTCGGCCAGCGCCACGGCGCATTCCACCGCGCCGTTGCCGTCGCGCACGCCCAGCCGCATCTTGGCCGAGACGGGGATGTGGGCCGGCACCGCCATACGCACCGCCGCGACGATGGCGTGCAGCAACTCCGGGGTATCGAGCAGCGCGGCGCCGCCGCCGTGGCGGTTGACGATCGCCGCCGGGCAGCCGAAGTTGAGATCGATGCCCGCCGGCGCCAGCCGCGCAAGGGCGGCCGCGTTGGCGGCCATGCAGGCCGGGTCGGAGCCGAGCAGCTGCGGCCGCACCGGCACGCCGGCGGGGGTACGGCTGCCGTTGCGCAGTTCGGGCACGTAGCGGTGGAAGACGCGGTCGGGCAGCACCGTGTCGGAGACGCGGATGAACTCCGACACGCAGCGGTCGATGCCGCCCACCCGGGTCAGCATGTCGCGCAGCAGGAAATCGAGCAGCCCCTCCATCGGGGCCAGCAGTATCGGGGCGGGTGTCGGCGTCGGCTGCGTCATCGGGCCGCTATTGTGCCGGACGCATTGCTACTATATTAATAGCTGAAGGCCGGCGCGGGACGCCGGCCGCAGCCCTTTTTCATCGCGCACGGCTGCGGCTGCGGCCGGTGCGGGCCTTGGCCCGGCGGCTGCGGTGGTGGCGGGTGGTTTTGGGCTTCTTGGCGGTCTTGGCCGATTTGCGGAACGATTCGTCGGTCGGCGCGCCCTTGGAATTGGGCTTGCGCATCGTCTCGCCGCTGCCGGCGGCGATGCGGCGGCGCTTGGCCTGGATGTTGGCGTAGAGACCCTTCTTCGGCTTGCCGCCGGATTTCCGGGAAGAGGACGATTTGGACGATGCGGAGGTCGAGGTGCTGGTCATGGCGGTGGCTGGGGCAGTGGCTGTTAGGACCGTCAGGTTGCGGCGGCGAACGCTGCCGCGGTGAAAGCCGGGGCCGATGCACCGGGTCGGCCTGCTTCCTCAGCTGTGCGCAGCGGGTGCCGCGGCTCCGGGGCGTTCGGGCGCCCGGCGCGGCAGCCGCACGGTGAAGACGGTGCCGCGGCCCGGCGCCGGCAGCCCGTCCGGCACCGGGCTGTCGGCCCGCAGCGTGCCGCCCAGCACGTCGGCCACGATCTGGTGGACGATGTGCAGACCCAGGCCGGTGCCTCCGGCATGGCGCCGGGTGGTGAAGAACGGGTCGAATATCTGCGGCAGGTCGGCGGCCGGAATGCCGGCGCCGTCGTCGGCGACCCGGATCCGCACGTGGTCGGGGCCGTCCGCCGCCACCTCGACCACGATGGTGCCGGTGCCCTGGGCGCCGAAGGCGTGCAGCACCGCGTTGTCGAGCAGGTTCGACACCGCCTGCTCCAGCGGGCCGGGGTAGCTGTCCATCTCCAGGCCGGGAGGCAGCAGCAGTTGCAGGTCGACGGTGCCGCCGGCCGGCCAGTGGCGCAGCCGGGGGTCGGCATCGAGCACGATCTGCCCCAGGTCGAACACCCGGCGCTGCATGCTGGTCCGGTCGACCGCCACCTGCTTGAAGCGCTGCACCAGGCCGGCGGCGCGGCGCACCGCGTCGGCCACCGTCTGCATCGCGCCGTCGCTCATCGCCACGTAGCGGTCCAGGTCGGAGCGGCGCAAGCCCTGCTGCAGCCGCGCGGCGAGCATGTCCAGCTCCTGCCGCGCGGTGCTGAGCGCCAGGGTGGCGCTGCCGAGCGGGGTGTTCAGCTCGTGCGCCACGCCGGCCACCATCAGCCCGAGGGAGGACAGCCGGGCGGCGCGGGCCAAGTCGTCCTGCACGCTGCGCAGGTTGTCGTTGGCGATGGTGAGCGCGCGGTTGGCCTGGTGCAGGGCGCGGGTGTGGCGGGCGTCGGCCCGCAGGCTGCGCAGCAGCTGGGAGCTGAGCACCACCGCCGCGAGCAGCGCGGCCGCCATGCAGGCCGCCAGCGGCAGCTGCCAGCGCCAGCCCTCCCAGGCGGTCGAGAGCCGGTCGGCCCGCGCCACCAGCAGCAGGCGCGGCTCGGGCGATGCGGGCGGCGGCGGCGGCGCCGCGGCGCCCAGCTCGCGCGCCAGGCCGAAATGGCGGAAGGTCCATTCGCCGCCGCTGCCGCGGCCCTCGGCGCCGCGGTAGAGGCCGTCGCCCTGCGCCTGCATCGCCGCCCACAGGCCGGGGTCGGTCTCGGCCACGGTGGCCGACCAGTCGCGCCCGGGCTCCGGCCCGCGGATCCACCGGCCGTCCGGATGCGCCACGAACAGCTCGACATGGTGCGACCGGCCCAGGGCCACGATCCGCTCCAGCAGGTCGTTGGCCAGCAGTTCGAGCGATACCGCGCCGCGCAGGGTCTCGCCGTCGAACCGGGCGGCCGTGGCGCGCAGCACCGGCTGCGGCGGACGGCCGTCGACCGCGGGCCGCAACTCGAAGCCCGACAGGTACACCTCGCCCTGCGGCAGGTGCGACACCCGGTCGAAGTCGATATGGTTGCGGGCGTTCTGCAGCCGGTCGGGCGGCGCGAGCGCCCGGTTGCGCGCGACGGCCACGCCCGGCGCGGCATAGAGGCCGGGCGACGGGCCGGCGGTGTAGTCGACCCGCAGCCGCTCCCGGCCGTCGGCATCGACCAGCCGCAGGTGGTCGTACGAGGGTGCGCCGCGGGCGAAGGCCAGCATCAGCCGCGCGGTGTCGGAATCGGACGCGAGCGCGGCACCGTCGTCGTCGAGGGTGGAGACGGCTTCCAGGAATCGCACGTCGTTGCGCACGCTGTCGATCACCCGTCCGGCCACGCTGGCGGCCTGGAACAGCGCCAGCTCGCGCGCCCGCTGCACCGGGCTGTCGAAGGTCTGGCGCATCTGCTGCCACAGCAGCGGAAAGCCCAGCCCCATCGCCAGCAGCCAGGGCAGCAGCAGCAGCGCCAGCCGCAGGTGGCGCCGCAGCGGATGGCGCGCGGGTGCTGCGGCGGCGCCGGCGGGCGACGCCGGCGGCCGCGCGCCATCGCCCGCCGGACCGTGCTCCAGGGTGGGCGGTGCGGGCGCGGGCATGGCGGCGTCTACTGGGACTGGAGCCGCGCGATGAACGCCTCGAGCGGCTCGGGCCGTGCGAAGAAATAGCCCTGGGCCAGCGGACACCCGCGGTCCCGCAGCCACTCGGCCTGCGCGGCGTTCTCGACGCCTTCGGCCAGCACCTTCAGGCCCAGGTGGGCGCCCAGGTCGACCACGAGCCCGGCGATCGGCGCGCGGCGGGCCGAGGCACCGGGCACGCCGATGTCCTGGATGAAGCTGCGATCGACCTTCAGCATGCCGAGCGGCAGGTCCTGCAGGTAGGCGAGCGACGAATGGCCGGTGCCGAAGTCGTCCACCGCCACCATGAAGCCCCGGTCGCGCAACGCGTGCAGCACCGCGATGTTGGCCTGGTGATCGCCCATCATGGCCGACTCGGTGATCTCCAGGTCGAGCCGCGAGGGCGCGATGCCGTGGAGCTCCAGCACCGCCATCAGCTCGGCCACGAAGGTGCGGCGCGCCAGCTGGTGGGGCGACACGTTCACCGCCACCGAGATGTGCTGGAAACCCGCTTCGGCCAGGCGCACCAGCGCGCGGCAGGCCAGCTCGATCACCTGCTGGCCCAGGTGCACCACCAGTCCGCTGGCCTCGGCCACCGGCACGAAGTCGTTGGGCGCGATCGCCGTGCCGTCGGGCAGGGTCCAGCGGGCCAGCGCCTCGGCGCCGACGATGGCGCCGGTCGCCAGCGCGATCTGCGGCTGCAGCTCGATGCGCAGCTGGTGCTCGCGCAGGCCGTGGTAGAGCTGACGCGACAGGGTGAAGTGCTGGTCGTTCTCGCGCTCCATGCCGGGCGCGTACTCCACCAGCCGCCGCAGACCCTGCGCGCGGGCGCGGCGCAGCAGCAGCATGGCCGCGGCCATCGCGCCGCGGCCGCTGCCGCGGAAGCTGTCGAGGTCCATCCGCGCGGCGCACACGCCGATGAAGGGCGGCAGCTGTTCGTCGCCCGGGTCGGCCGTCTCCAGCGCGTCGATGTGGGCCTCGTCCACCATCGCGCCGGGGCCGACGATGCCGAAGGTGTCGTCGTGCAGCCGCGCCACCATGCAGGGCGGCGGGAACACGTTGGCGAGCCGGGCCGCCATGCGCTTGAGCATCAGGTCGCCCTGGTCGATGCCCAGCGCCAGGCACCCCTGCGAATACTGGTTCAGGTCGATCAGCAGCAGCGCCCGGTCGCGCGGCGCGTGCATGTCGAGGATGGTGTCTATGCAGCGCATCAGCGCATTGCCGTTGGGCAGCGACAGCAGGCTGTCCTCCAATGCCATCCGGTTGAGCCGGCTGGTGAGCGACACGTTGATCAGCCCCGACTGGATGTTGGTGCAGAACACGCCGAGCAGTTCGCGCTCGGTCTCGTCGAGCGGGCGGCGGGTGGCCAGGTAGACCGCGGCGCGCGGGCTCTTGCCGGTGCCGGGGAAGAAGAGCACCTGGCTGGTGTCGGTCTCGACCGGCTGCTGGCGCGTGAGGCTCTGCACCAGCAGGTCGCGGATGCCTTCGTCGGCGAAGCTGTGCAGGTGGCGCGACACCTCGGGCGCGAAGCGGCCGGCCGCGCCCACCACCACCGCGCGGCCGGGATCGCCGTCGCCGCCGCGGCCGGCCTCCTGCACGCAGACCACGCTCTCGGGCGCCAGGCCCAGCAGCCGCGACAGCTCCCGGATCACATGGGCCGAGAACTCCTGCAGGTTGCGGGCGCGGTTGAGCGAGTTGCTGGCCTCGACGATGGTCTGCAGCCCCTGCCGCGCCCGGTTGAGCGCATGGATCTGCTCCCAGGCCCGCAGGTTGCCGGCCAGGATGCCGTGCAGCCGCTCCTGCGTCAGCTCGGTCTTGAGCCAGTAGTCGTTGATGTCGAGCCGGTCGATCGACTCCTTGAAGTCGCTCATGCCCGGCTGGCCGGTGAGCAGCACGATCCGCACCTCGGCGTTGCCGAGCAGCTCGCGCACGCTGCGCACCAGCCGCAGGCCGGCGTCGTCGGTCTCCATCACCACGTCGAGGAACACGACCGCCACCTCCGGATGGGCGGTGAGGTAGCGGGCGGCCTCGGCGGCGGAGTGGGCGCTCTTGAGCTGGACCGGCGCATCCTGGTAGCGGAAGCCGGTCAGGGCCTGGTGCAGGGCCTGCTGGAACTGCCGGTCGTCGTCGACGGTGAGCACCGTGAGGCCGGTGCCGGCGGGTGCGGCGTCGGCCGGCGAAGGCCCGTCGGATTCCGGTGCAAACACGAAGTCGTCGTCGTCTACCTGGGCCATGCCGCGTCCTTGACGGACTGCGGCGTGCAGTCCCGTTACATTGTGATGCGCTTCGAGCGCCACTGTAAAGCAAGCCTGCTTTTGCAGGGGTATATATCCTGCAGCATCGGCCGAACGGCGGTGCGGACCGTGTGCGAACGGTCGCGGTCAGCCCGCTGCGGTGTCCGAGAACTTCCAGATGCGCTGCGCCCCGAATACCGCATCCGGGTACGGCGCCCGCCCGCGGCTGCCGTTGTAGCGGCCGAGCGCCATGAAGGCATCGCCCCGCTCCCGCTCCAGGTAGTGGCGCAGGATCACGCAGCCGAAGCGCAGGTTGGTCTGCATGTGGAACAGCCGGCCGGCGTCGCCGTCGCCGATGGTGCGGGTCCAGAAGGGCATCACCTGCATGTAGCCCCGTGCGCCGACGCTGGAAACGGCGTACTTGCGGAACGCGCTCTCCACCTGCACCAGGCCCAGGACCAGCGACACGTCGAGGCCCGCGCGCCCCGCCTCGTACCAGACGGTGCGCAAGAACTCGACCCGGGTGTCGCGGTCGGGCACCCGCTTCTGCAGCCGCTCGGCCATCGCCGCCAGCCAGCGCAGGTAGGCCATGCGGGCGACGGTGGTGGGAAATTCCGGCACCGGCGGCGCCTGCTGGGCGATGGCCGAGCTGAGCGCGGTACGCACCGCGTCGGCCAGCGGTTCCTCCAGCTGCGAGCCGGCCGCAGCCTGCTTCGAAAAAGATAGCATAAGGCCGGCGGCGGGCGCCGACATCAGCCACTTTCGGCGTGAAAGATCGTCCAGCGCGGGTGGCGGACGCACCGTGCCGCTCATGCCGACAGGCGGCCCTTCACGTGGGCCAGGATGTCCGACAGGGCGACGGTGGTCGCGGCAGTGTCGCGGCGGTGCTGGTACTCGACCTGGCCTTCCTTGAGGCCCCGGTCAGAGAGCACCACCCGGTGCGGCACGCCGATCAGTTCCCAGTCGGCGAACATCGCGCCGGGGCGCTCGCCGCGGTCGTCCAGCAGCACGTCGACGCCGGCGGCCTGCAGGTCGGCGTAGAGCTGCAGCGCGGCCGTCTTCACCGCCTCGCTGCGGTCCATGCCGATCGGGCAGACCACCGCGGTGAAGGGGGCGATCGCGTCGGGCCACAGGATGCCGCGCTCGTCGTGGTTCTGCTCGATCGCCGCGGCCGGCAGCCGGGTGATGCCGATGCCGTAGCAGCCCATCTCGAAGTGCCGGGGCTTGCCGGTCTCGTCGAGGAAGGTGGCGTTCATCGCGGCGCTGTACTTGGTGCCCAGGAAGAAGACATGGCCCACCTCGATGCCGCGCTCGATCGCCAGCACGCCGCGGCCGTCGGGCGAGGGATCGCCCGCCACCACGTTGCGGATGTCGGCGACCAGATCGGGCTCGGGCAGGTCGCGGCCCCAGTTGACGCCGGTCAGGTGCACGTCGGGTTGGTTGGCGCCGCAGATCCAGTCGGCCATCGCGGCCACCTCGCGGTCGGCGACCAGGCGGACCGGCAGCAGCAGGTTCAGCGGGCCCAGGTAGCCGGGCTTGCAGCCGAAGTGCGCCTCGATCTCCGGCACCGTGGCGAAGCGGAAGCCCGCGTCCAGGCCCGGCACCTTGCCGACCTTGACTTCGTTCATGTCGTGGTCGCCGCGCAGCAGCAGCAGCCAGACCTGGCTCCCGACGATCTCGCCCTGCTCGTCGGTGGTGTCGGTGGCCAGGACCAGCGACTTGACGGTGGTCGCGAGCGGCACGCCCAGCAGCGCGGCCACGTCGGCGCAGGTGCTCTTGCCCGGGGTGGGGGTGTGGGCCAGGGCCTGGGTGGCGGCGCCCCGCGCACCGGCCGGCGCCAGGGCCTCGGCCTTTTCCATGTTGGCGGCGTAGTCGCTGTCGGGGCAGTAGACGATCGCGTCCTCGCCCGTGGCGGCGATCACCTGGAATTCCTGGCTCAGGTCGCCGCCGATGGCGCCGCTGTCGGCGGCCACGGCACGGTAGCGCAGGCCGAAACGGTCGAAGATGCGGCGGTAGGCATCCTTCATCACCTCGTAGCTCGCCTGGGCCGCCTCGGGGCTGCGGTCGAAGCTGTAGGCGTCCTTCATCGTGAACTCGCGGCCGCGCATCAGGCCGAAGCGCGGGCGGCGCTCGTCGCGGAACTTGGTCTGGATCTGGTAGAAATTCTTCGGCAGCTGCTTGTAGCTGCGCAGCTCCTGGCGGGCGATGTCGGTCACCACCTCCTCGCTGGTCGGCTGCACCACGAAGTCGCGGCCGTGGCGGTCGCGGATGCGCAGCAGCTCGGGGCCCATCTTGTCGAAGCGGCCGGTTTCCTGCCAGAGCTCGGCGGGCTGGACCACCGGCATGGTGACCTCGACCGCGCCGGCGCGGTTCATCTCCTCGCGCACGATCGCCTCGACCTTGCGGATCACCCGCAGGCCCATCGGCATGTAGCTGTAGATGCCGGCGCCCAGCTTCTTGATCAGGCCGGCACGCATCATCAGCCGGTGGCTCGCGACCTCGGCATCGGCGGGGGCCTCCTTCTGGGTGGAGACGAAGAACTGGGAAGCTTTCATGGGCGGCGCACTCGGAACACGGGGTGGGAAGGTCTGTCTGGGCGGCCCGAACGGAGCGAATCCGCGGGTGCCGGGGGCCGGGTCCTTGTCGCGCCGGGAGCGGCGTGCATAATGGACTCAGTTTAAAAAATTGGGGTTTGATTATGCTCGACAGGGACGGGTTCAGACCCAACGTCGGCATCATCCTGCTCAACCAGAAGAACCAGGTTTTCTGGGGCAAGCGCATCCGGACCCACAGCTGGCAATTCCCGCAAGGGGGCATCGACCGGGGCGAGACGCCCGAGCAGGCGATGTTCCGGGAACTACACGAAGAGGTAGGTCTGCATCCGGAGCACGTGCGCATCATGGCCCGAACCCGCGACTGGTTGCGCTACGAGGTGCCGGACCGGTACATACGCCGCGACGCGCGCGGTCACTACAAAGGCCAGAAACAGATCTGGTTCCTGTTGCAGCTCACGGGCCACGACTGGGACCTGAACCTGCGCGCCACCAACCACCCGGAGTTCGACGCCTGGCGCTGGAACGACTACTGGGTGCCGCTCGACGTGGTCGTGGAGTTCAAGCGCGGCGTCTACGAGATGGCGCTGACCGAGCTCTCCCGCTTCCTGCCCCGCTACGAACAGCGCAACCGCTTCCTGCGCAGCAGCATGCGGCCGATGCGCGAGCAGGACGGCGGCATGCACACCGGCTTCACCGGCGCGGCGCCTTTCGAGCTGCCGCCCGGCGCCACTTTCGAACCCGATCCCTCGATGGCCACGGCCTCGGCAGTGGCAGACAAGGAGGGTCCGCATGCCGGATCGTAGTTTCGGGCGTCGTGCCCGCGCAGCCGCCGCCGTGGCGCTGCTCGCCCTGGCCGTGGCCGCACCCGCGTCGGCCGGCCTGCTGGGCATCGGCGAGCCGGAAGGCGGCCGGGTCGAGCTGCCGCCGCCCGCGCCTCCGCCGTTGCGGACCGACAAGCTCGTGCCGGTCGTGTCGCCCGCCCAGTCGGCCGTGGCGATCGGGGTGGACCCGGCGTCGATCAGCATCATGAGCGACGGCATCGTCCGCTACGTCTCGGTGGCCCGCAGCCTGGCCGGCAACGCGGTGAACGCGACCTACGAAGGCATCCGCTGCAGCACCGCCGAGGTCAAGCTCTACGCCCGGCACTATGCCGAGGGCGAATGGCAATTGCAGGAAACGCCGACCTGGGTGTCCCTGTACGAGCCGCGTGCCCGCACCTCGCTGGCGATCGCCAAGGCGGGCGTCTGCAAGGACGCGTCGGCCAACCTCAGCCCGCAGCAGATCCTGCTCGACATGCGCGGCGACCCGAACCGCGGCACGCCCTGAACTGCGCCTGATACCGGCCCGTCGCGCAGAGGCGGCCGCAGCCGGGATCAACGGGTGAGGATCAGGTTGTCCCGGTGCAGCATCTCGGGCTCGGCCGCATAACCCAGCAGCTTCTCGATCTCGGACGACGCCTTGCGGCACAGCAGCCGCGCCTCGGCGCTCGCGTAGTTGGCCAGGCCGCGCGCGACCTCGGAGCCGGCCGCGTCGCGCACCGCGATCACGTCGCCCCGCGAGAAATCGCCCTCCACCGCCACCATGCCGATCGGCAGCAGGCTCTTGCCTTCGTCGCGCAGCTTGGCGACGGCGCCGGTATCGACCGTGACCGCGCCGCGCAGTTGCAGGTGGTCGGCGATCCACTGCTTGCGCGCCTGCTGCTTCTGCGTCTGCGCCACCAGCCGGGTGCCGATCGATTCGCCGGCCACCAGCCGCAGCAGCGCATCGGGCTCGCGGCCCCAGGCGATGACGGTCGAGGCGCCCGAACCGGCAGCCCGCTTGGCGGCCAAGATTTTGGTCAGCATTCCGCCGCGGCCGAGCGCGCTGCCGGCACCGCCGGCCATCGCCTCGAGCGCCGGGTCGCCGGCGCGGGCCTCGTGCACGAAGGTCGCCGCCGGGTCCTTGCGCGGATCGGCGGTGAACAGGCCCTTCTGGTCGGTGAGGATCACCAGCACGTCGGCCTCGACCAGGTTGGCCACCAGCGCGCCGAGCGTGTCGTTGTCGCCGAACTTGATCTCGTCGTTGACGACGGTGTCGTTCTCGTTGATCACCGGCACCACGCCCAGCTGCAGCAGGGTCAGCAGCGTCGAGCGGGCGTTGAGGTAGCGCTCGCGGTCGGCCAGGTCGCCGTGGGTCAGCAGCACCTGGGCGCTGCCCACGCCGTTCTCGCGCAGCTTGGTTTCGTACATCTGGGCCAGGCCCATCTGGCCCACGGCGGCGGCGGCCTGCAACTGGTGCACCGCGTGCGGCCGGGTCGCCCAGCCGAGCCGCTTCATGCCCTCGGCGATCGCGCCGCTCGAGACCATGATGACCTCGCGCTTCGGCACGCCATCGCCGCCGCGGACCAGCGCCGCCAGTTGCCGGCACCACTCGCCGATGGCCGCCTCGTCGAGCCCGCGGCCTTCGTTGGTCACCAGGCTGGAGCCGACCTTGACCACGATGCGCCGGGCGGTGCGCAGCGGGTTCGATGCACTTTCGTTCGTCATGTATGCCTGCAGCCCTTGCCGTTCGCCGGCTCTTAGCTATTATTTTTGTAGCAGATGGATATCAGTCGGCGCTGTCGGTGCCGGGCGCTGCAGCGGCCGGCGCATCGGCGAAGCGCGGATCGACCTCGGCCGGCGGCTGGCTGGCGATCTGCTCGGCCTTCACGTGGCGGTAGATCGCCTTGATCAGCGGCTCGCAGCCTTCGCGGGTCAGGGCCGATATCTCGAAGACCGGTCCCTTCCACTTGTAGCGCTTGACGAAATCCTTCACCAGCGCCGCCCGCGCATCGTCCTGCACCATGTCGAGCTTGTTGAGCACCAGCCAGCGCGGCTTCTCGTACAGGGCGGTGTCATACTTCTTCAGTTCGCCGACGATGGCCTTGGCCTGGGCGACCGGGTCCACCGTGTCGTCGAACGGCGCGAAATCGACCACGTGAAGCAGCAGCCGGGTGCGCTGCAGGTGGCGCAGGAACAGGTGGCCCAGCCCGGCGCCTTCGGACGCGCCTTCGATCAGGCCCGGAATGTCGGCCACGACGAAACTCTGCTCGGGCGCGACCCGCACCACGCCCAGGTTGGGGTGCAGGGTGGTGAAGGGATAGTCGGCGATCTTCGGCCGGGCGTTGGAGATGGCGGCGATCAGGGTCGACTTGCCGGCGTTGGGCATGCCGAGCAGGCCGACGTCGGCCAGCACCTTGAGTTCGAGCTTCAGGCTCTTCTTGTCGCCGGGCCAGCCCGGCGTCTTCTGCCGCGGCGCACGGTTGATCGCGCTCTTGAAGCGCATGTTGCCGAAGCCGCCGTCGCCGCCCTTGGCGATGGTGATTGTCTCGCCGGGCACCAGCAGTTCGTAGAGCACGTCGCCGGTTTCGGCGTCGGTGATGATGGTGCCGACCGGCATCTTCAGGGTGACGTCGTCGCCCGCGGCGCCGAACATGTCGGAGCCCATGCCGTGCTGGCCGCGCTTGGCGTCGTGCCGGCGCGAATAGCGGAAGTCGACCAGCGTGTTGAGGTTGGGATCGGCCACCGCGAACACGTGCCCGCCCCGCCCGCCGTCGCCACCGTTGGGGCCGCCGAACTCCTTGTACTTCTCGTGCCGGAACGACACGCAACCGTTGCCTCCGTCGCCGGCGGCCACGTCGATAAAGGCTTCGTCAACGAATTTCATGGTGCTGCAGTCTACAAAGGAGCGGAGCCGGCGGGCGCCTCGGGGCGGGCCACGGGTCCGGAAAACAAGAAGCCCCGTCGAGCGGGGCTTCTGAGGACGTCGAAACGAAGCTTACGCTGGCGTGACGTTGATCACCTGCTTGTTCAGCGGGCCCTTCACACCGAACGACACGTGGCCGTCGACGAGTGCGAAGATGGTGTGGTCCTTGCCCACGCCGGCATTGGCGCCGGCATGGAAGCGCGTACCGCGCTGGCGCACGATGATCGAGCCGGCGGTGATGAGCTCACCACCGAAAGCCTTCACGCCGAGCATCTTGGGCTTGGAATCGCGCCCGTTTCGCGTAGAGCCGCCGCCTTTTTTCTGTGCCATGACCTGTGCTCCTTAACCGGCGATCGCGCCGATTTGCAGTTCGGTGAACTGCTGGCGATGGCCTTGACGTTTCTGATAGTGCTTGCGACGGCGCATCTTGAAGATGCGAACCTTGTCGTGCTTGCCGTGGGACAGTACGGTGACTGTCACGGTTGCGCCGGACACCAGGGGCGTTCCGACCTTGAGTTCAGCGCCGTTTCCGACGGCCAGAACCTGGTCGATCACGATTTCCTGGCCTACGTCCGCAGCAATCTGTTCTACTTTAATTTTTTCGCCGGAAGCAACGCGATACTGCTTGCCGCCGGTTTTTATGACCGCGTACATGTAAACCTCTTGGTACTCTCGAAGAGCTGAGTTCCGCAGACGGATTTCTGCAGAGCCCATGATTATAGCAGTTGGGATCCGACTTGCCTATTTTTCGCGCAGCGGCCGTGCGCCGCCGGCGCCGACCGGCGCCATTCCTATAATCCGCCAGCCCTTCCGCCAGCGCCCAGACCCGCCTCCCTTGACACCCACCGCCGCTCTCTCCGCCCCCGCCGCCACGACGGCCGACACGATCGCCCTCGTCGCAGACGACATGCGTGCCGTGGACGTCGCCATCAACACCCGGCTCGATTCCGGCGTGCCGCTGGTCGGCGAGGTGGCCCGCTACATCATCGCCGGCGGCGGCAAGCGCCTGCGGCCCGCCCTGCTGCTGCTGGCCTGCGGCGCCCTCGAATGCGACGACCCGCGGCGGTTCGACCTGGCGGCGGTGGTCGAGTTCATCCACACCGCTACCCTGCTGCACGACGACGTGGTGGACGACTCGACCCTGCGCCGCGGACGCGCCACCGCCAACGAGA
The DNA here is from genome assembly GCF_001421705.1 of Xylophilus sp. Leaf220. Lineage (GTDB taxonomy): Bacteria > Pseudomonadota > Gammaproteobacteria > Burkholderiales > Burkholderiaceae_C > Xylophilus. The sequence continues at coordinate 215,157 of NZ_LMKO01000022.1, forward strand.
TCTTCGGCAACCCGGCGAGCGTGCTGGTCGGCGATTTCCTCTATTCCCGCGCCTTCCAGATGATGGTCGAGGCGGGGGACATGCGGATCATGGAAACGCTGGCCGAGGCCACCAACGTCATCGCCGAGGGCGAGGTGCTGCAGCTGATGAACATGCACGACGCGGGTCTCGACCAGGCCGGCTACCTGCGCGTGATCCGCTCCAAGACCGCCAAGCTGTTCGAGGCCAGCGCCCGCATCGGCGCGCTGCTGGCCGGCGCACCCCCCGGGATCGAGGCCGCCTGCGCCACTTATGGCCAGGCGCTCGGCACCGCCTTCCAGGTGATCGACGACGTCCTCGACTACGACGGCGACACCCAGGAAATGGGCAAGAACCTGGGCGACGACCTGCGCGAGGGCAAGGTCACCCTGCCGCTGATCGTCGCGATGCAGCGGGCCTCGGACGCGCAGACCCGGGTGATCCGCGAGGCGATCGAGACCGGCAACCTGGCCGACATGGGCCGGATCGTGGACATCGTCCGCGAAACCGGCGCACTCGACGCGACCCGCGACGCCGCGGCCGCCGAGGCGCAGCGCGCGATCGATGCGATCGCCGAGTTGCCGGCCAACGCCTGCACGGCGGGCCTGGTGCAACTGGCAGCGCAACTGCTCACGCGACGCGCCTAGCGTCGCCGTCCGGCAGCCGACGGCGCACCGGCGCAGCCGGCCCGTCTGGCTCCAAAACAACACACCGGCGGTCCCGGCGCCGCCGCCAGCAGGTCGGGGGCGCGGTTGAAAAAGGGCGATGGTAGGATGCACTTTTTTACTCCTGCATTCCCCACGGCATGGCTGTTGTAGATACCCCGTCCAAAGACGTTGCGCCTGTCGCCCTGCCCGGATTGGGCCGGACGCTGATCGCAGCCGGGGTACTGGACCAGCACGCGGCCGAGGCCATCTACCGCAAGGCGCTGGCCAACCGCACCAGCTTCCTCGCCGAATTGACCCATTCGGGAACGGTGGTACCGGCCGACATGGCGCACGCGGTGTCCGCCGCGTTCGGCGCTCCCCTGCTGGACCTGACGGCGATCGATCCGCTGCGGCTGCCCCGCGAACTGCTCGACGAGAAGATCTGCCAGGCCTACCGGGTGGTGGTGCTGAGCAAGCGCAGCAACCGGCTGATCGTCGCCACCGCCGACCCGACCGACCAGGAAGCGGCCGAGAAGATCAAGTTCTCGACCCAGCTCGGCGTGGACTGGGTGATCGCCGAGTACGACAAGCTGGCGAAGCTGCTCCAGTCGCTCGCGCCCAGCGAAGCCGAAAAGCTCGACACGATGCTGGGGTCGGAATTCCAGTTCGACGAGGAAGCGGCACCGCAGGAGGCGGTGGACTCGCTCGCCACCGAGGTGGAAGACGCGCCGATCGTCAAGTTCCTCCAGAAGATGCTGCTCGATGCGTTCAACATGCGCGCGTCCGACCTGCATTTCGAGCCCTACGAGCACAACTACCGGGTCCGCTTCCGGATCGACGGCGAACTGCGCGAGTTCGCCTCGCCGCCCACCGCGATCAAGGACAAGCTCGCCTCCCGGATCAAGGTCATCTCGCGGCTCGACATTTCGGAAAAGCGCATTCCCCAGGACGGGCGGATGAAGCTCAAGATCTCGGCCGACCGGGTGATCGATTTCCGGGTGAGCACGCTGCCGACGCTCTTCGGCGAGAAGATCGTGATCCGGATCCTGGACCCGAGCAGCGCCAAGCTGGGAATCGACGCGCTCGGCTACGAACCCGAAGAGAAGGCGCGGCTGATGCACGCCATCGGCCGGCCCTACGGGATGATCCTGGTCACCGGGCCCACCGGTTCGGGCAAGACGGTGTCGCTCTACACCTGCCTGAACCTGCTCAACCAGCCGGGCGTCAACATCGCCACGGCCGAAGATCCGTCAGAAATCAACCTGCCGGGCGTCAACCAGGTCAACGTCAACGAGAAGGCGGGCCTGACCTTCGCCGCGGCACTCAAGTCCTTCCTGCGGCAGGATCCCGACATCATCATGGTCGGCGAAATCCGCGACCTGGAAACCGCCGACATCTCGATCAAGGCCGCGCAGACCGGTCACCTGGTGCTGTCCACGCTGCACACCAACGACGCGCCCACCACGCTGACGCGGATGCGCAACATGGGCATCGCGCCCTTCAACATCGCCTCCAGCGTGATCCTGATCACCGCGCAGCGGCTCGCCCGCAAGCTCTGCCCGGTGTGCAAGCAGCCGGCCGAGATTCCGAAGTCGGCCCTGCTCGACGCCGGCTTCAAGGAAGACCAGGTCGACGGCAGCTGGGTGCCCTACCGCGCGGTGGGATGCTCCGCCTGCAACAACGGCTACAAGGGCCGGGTCGGTATCTACCAGGTGATGCCCATCTCGGACGCGCAGCAAACCATCATCCTGCGCGACGGCAGTGCTCCCGAGATCGCCGCCCAGGCGCGGCTCGAAGGGGTGCGCTCGCTGCGCGAGTCGGGCCTGCTCAAGGTGCGGCTGGGCCAGACCTCGCTCGAGGAAGTGCTCGCGGTCACCAACGAATAACGTACGACAACACACGATCCGCGTCACCGGAGAAGGCCCTATGGCGACTGCTGCGTCCAGAGACATCAAGGAATTCGTCTACGAGTGGGAGGGCAAGGACCGCCAGGGCAAGCCCGTGCGTGGCGAGTTGCGTGCCAGCGGCGAGAACCAGGTGCAGGCCACCCTGCGCCGCCAGGGCGTGTTCCCGCTCAAGATCAAGAAGCGGCGCACCCGCTCGGGCAAGAAGATCAAGCCGCGCGACATCGCCATCTTCACCCGCCAGCTGGCCACGATGATGAAGGCCGGCGTTCCGTTGCTGCAGTCCTTCGACATCGTGGGCCGCGGCAACCCGAACGCAAGCGTCACCAAGCTATTGAACGAGATTCGCTCCGACGTGGAGACCGGCACCTCGCTCTCGGCCGCGTTCCGCAAGCATCCGATGTACTTCGACAGCCTCTACTGCAACCTGGTGGAAGCGGGCGAGGCGGCCGGTATCCTGGAATCGCTGCTCGACCGGCTGGCGGTCTACATGGAGAAGACCGAGGCGATCAAGTCGAAGATCCGCTCGGCGCTGATGTACCCCACCTCGGTGATGATCGTGGCCTTCGTCGTGGTGGCGGTGATCATGATCTTCGTGATCCCGGCCTTCAAGGAGGTGTTCAGCTCCTTCGGTGCCGACCTGCCGGCCCCGACGCTCTTCGTGATCGCCCTCAGCGAGTTTTTCGTCAGCTACTGGTGGCTGATCTTCGGCGGCCTGTTCGGCGGCTTCTACTTCTTCTTCCAGGCGTGGAGACGCAACGAGAAGATGCAGATGTTCATGGACCGGCTGCTGCTGCGCATACCGGTCTTCGGCCCGCTGATCGAGAAATCCTGCATCGCGCGCTGGACCCGCACGCTCTCCACCATGTTCGCGGCCGGCGTGCCGCTGGTCGAGGCGCTCGACTCGGTCGGCGGTGCATCGGGCAACTCGGTCTACGAAATGGCGACCAACAAGATCCAGCAGGAGGTCTCCACCGGCACCAGCCTGACCGCCGCGATGAGCAATGCCAACATCTTCCCGTCGATGGTGCTGCAGATGACCGCGATCGGCGAGGAATCCGGCTCGATCGACCACATGCTGGGCAAGGCCGCCGACTTCTACGAAGGCGAGGTCGACGAGATGGTGGCCGGCCTGTCGAGCCTGATGGAGCCGATCATCATCGTGTTCCTGGGCACGCTGATCGGCGGCATCGTGGTCTCGATGTACCTGCCGATCTTCAAGCTCGGACAGGTCGTCTGATGGGGGTGTCGCCGGAGATCGACATCGCCCTGGCCGGCGTCGTCGGGCTGCTGATCGGCAGCTTCCTCAACGTGGTGATCCACCGCTTGCCCAAGATGATGGAGCGCCAGTGGGAAGCCGAGTTCGCCGCCATGGCGGCCGAGAAGGCCGCGCCGGCCGGCAGCCCGCCGGTCGAGCCCGCGCCTGCCGAGGCGTTCAACCTGTTGGTGCCGCGCTCGCGCTGCCCGCACTGCGGCCACGGGATCCATTGGTACGAGAACCTGCCGGTCGTGAGTTGGCTGGTCCTGCGCGGCCGATGCTCGGCCTGCAAGGCCCGGATCAGCGCCCGCTACCCGCTGGTCGAGTTGGCCACCGGCGCCCTCTTCGCCTATTGCGTCTGGCGCTGGGGCATGACGCCCTCGGCCAGCGCCTGGTGCGTCTTCTCGGCCGCGCTGGTGACGCTTGCGATGATCGACTGGGACACCACGCTGCTGCCCGACGACATCACCTATCCGCTGCTCTGGATCGGCCTGGTCGCAGCGCTGATGCAATGGACCAGCGTGCCGCTCGGCGATGCGATCTGGGGCGCTGTCGGCGGCTACCTGTCGCTGTGGGGCGTGTACTGGGCGTTCAAGCTCGCGACCGGCAAGGAGGGCATGGGCTACGGCGACTTCAAGCTCTTCGCCGCGCTCGGTGCCTGGTTCGGCTGGCAGGCGCTGGTACCGCTGATCCTCGTGTCGTCGATCGTCGGCGCCGTCGTGGGCATCGCGATGAAGCTCAACAGCCGCTTGCGCGAAGGCGGCTACGTGCCCTTCGGCCCGTTCCTGGCTGCGGCGGGCCTGTCGGGCATGGCGTTCGGACCCGAATGGGCATTGCGGCTGCTGGGCTTCTGACGCGCCGACACCCACGCGGGCCGGCGGCCGCCACAGGGCCGCTGGCATGCTGAGGCTCGGCCTCACCGGCGGGATCGGCAGCGGCAAGAGCACGGTCGCCAGCCTGCTGGCCACGCACGGGGCGCGGATCATCGACACCGACGCACTATCCCGCGCCACGACTGCCGCGGGCGGCACGGCGATGCCGCAGATCGCCGCCGTCTTCGGCCCCGACTTCGTGCAACCCGACGGCGCCCTGGACCGCAGCCGGATGCGCGCCCTCGCCTTCGCCGAGCCCGATGCGCGGCGCCGGCTGGAGGCGATCGTGCATCCGCTGGTAAGACAGGCAACCGATTCGGCAGCCCGCGACGCGCTGGAGAGCGGCGTGCGGGTCGCGGTATTCGATGTGCCGCTGCTGGTGGAGTCCGGGCAGTGGGCAGCGCGGCTGGACCGGATCCTGGTGGTGGATTGCAGCATTCCCACCCAGATCGCGCGTACGACCGCGCGCAGCGGTCTGGACGAGGCCACGCTGCGCCGCATCATCGCCGCGCAGGCCAGCCGCGAGGCACGGCGTGCGGCGGCCGATACGGTGCTGTTCAACGAGGGTTTGGGCCTGGCGGACCTGGCCCGGGAGGTGGCCCGGGCCGCACCGCACATCGGGCTATGATGGCCGCCGTGATTCTCTACGAATATCCTTTCAACGAACGCATCCGGACCTACCTGCGGCTCGAACAACTGTTCCGCCGGTTGGGCGAGCTGGTACCCCGCGAACATCCCCTCGACCACCATTTCGCGCTGGCCTCGATCTTCGAGATCATGGACGTGTCGGCGCGCGCAGACCTCAAGTCCGACGTTCTCAAGGACCTGGAGAAGCAGAAGCACCAGCTCGATGCCTACCGCGGCAATCCGTCGATCGCCGAGGGCGTGCTCGATGGCGTGATCGCGCAGATCGACCGTTGCTTCGAAGCGCTCAACCAGCGGACCGGCAAGGCCGGCATGGCGCTGACCGAAAACGATTTCCTGATGAGCATCCGAAGCCGTATCGGGATTCCGGGCGGCACCTGCGGCTTCGACCTGCCGGCCTACTACGCCTGGCAGCACCGCAGCGCCGCCGAGCGACGCGCCGAAGTCGGCCAGTGGGCCTCCACCCTGGCACCGCTGGCCGAATCGGTCTACCTGTTATTGAAGCTGCTGCGCGACTCCGGCCTTCCGCAGAAGGTGATGAGCCAGCACAGCCAGTTCCAGCAGACGCTCCCGCAGGGCCGCAGCTTCCAGTTGCTGCGCCTGCGGATCGACCCGGCCCTGGGCCTGGTGCCCGAGATCAGCGGCAACCGGCTGATGGTGTCGGTGCGGCTGATGCGCCACGCCGCCGACGGCCGGCTGCATGCGGCCGATACCGACGCGGGCTTCGAACTCACCCTCTGCGCCTGAGCGCTCGCCCGCGATGCAAGACGAAGACGCCACCGTGTACGACCACGCCCTGCCGGGCGAGCGCATCGTCGCCTGTCCGCAATGCCGCCGTGACAGCGTGTACGCGCCCCGCAACCGCTACCGGCCGTTCTGCAGCGCGCGCTGCAAGGGCGTCGACCTGGGTGCCTGGGCAAGCGAGGAGTTCCGGATGCCGACCGAGGCTCCGCCGGACGACGCTCCGCACGGCGATCCACGGCTGCAATAGCGCGCCGGCGGGGGAGCTTCTAACAAATAATAGCCACAGCCGGCGCAGAACGCCGGCCTCTAGCTATGGATTTTGTAGCGTGCGATGCGTAGGGCCGCTGAAGCCCCGCTCTGCTGCCAGCCACGCCAGCACCGGGAACGCACCCGGCAGCACCGGCTCTACCTGCAGCGGCAGTTGCTCCCACGACATGGACTGGCCTTCGCGCATCTCGAAGTCGCCGGTCCATTCGCGCACGATGCACCAATGCAGCCGCACCAGCGCATGGGGATAGTCGTGCTCGGTCACCTTCCAGACGGTCGCGGGGCCTATTGCGATGCCCAGTTCTTCGACCAGCTCGCGACGCAGCGCCTGCTCGACCGTCTCGCCCGCCTCCAGCTTTCCGCCGGGGAACTCCCAGTAGCCTGCATAAGGCTTGCCGGCAGGGCGGCTGGTGAGCAGCAGCGCGTCGTCGGCGCGTACCAGGATGCCGACGGCCACCTCGGTGTGCTTGCGGGCGGTGGTGGCGACGGCCGGATCAGCCATCGGCACGCCCCGCCTTGTCGCGCGCGAACTGGTAGGCCACCCGGCCGCTGCGCGAGCCGCGCTCCAGCGCCCAGACCAGCGCCTCGGCCCGGCTGGCCGCGATCGCCTCGGCCGACAGCCCGAACGACGACAGCCACTGGCCGACGATGGTCAGGTATTCGTCCTGGGTGAACGGGTAGAAGCTCACCCACAGGCCGAAGCGCTCCGACAAAGAAATCTTCTCCTCGATCACCTCGCCCGGATGGATCTCTCCGTCGTCGGACGTGGTGTACGTCAGGTTGTCCTTCATGTGCTCGGGCAGCAGGTGGCGCCGGTTGCTGGTGGCGTAGACCAGCACGTTGGGCGTGGCCGCGGCCACCGAGCCGTCGAGGATCGATTTCATCGCCTTGTAGCCAGGCTCGCCGTCCTCGAAGCTCAGGTCGTCGCAGAAGACGATGAATTTCTCGGGCCGGGCCGACACGGTCTCGACGATGTCGGGCAGGTCGACTAGGTCGGCCTTGTCGACCTCGATCAACCGCAGGCCCTGCGGCGCGAAGGTGTGCAGGCAGGCCCGGATCAGCGACGACTTGCCGGTGCCCCGCGCGCCGGTCAGCAGCACGTTGTTGGCCGAGCGGCCTTCGACGAATTGGCGGGTGTTGCGCTCGATCCGCTCCTTCTGCGGCTCGATCTCGCGCAGGTCGGCGAGCTGCATCGCGCCCAGGTGGCGCACCGGCTCCAGCCTGCCGGCGCCGTTGCCGCGCTTGCGGTAGCGCCAGGCGATCGCCTCGGACCAGTCGGGCGCGGCCAGGGGCTGCGGAAGCACCGCCTCGATCCGGGTGAGCAGGCGCTCGGCATGCGCCATCAGCTGTTCGAATTTCTCGTTCATGGCACGGGACGGCGGGTCAGGAGCGGTAGTCGGCGTTGATGCTCACGTAGTCGTGACTCAGGTCGCAGGTCCAGACGGTGTCGGTGGCGGTGCCGCGGCCCAGGCCGACGCGTACCGTGATCTCGCTCTGGCGCATCACCCGCTGGCCGTCTTCCTCGCGGTAGGCGGGGTTGCGGCCACCCTTCGTCGCGACCAGCACGTCGTCCAGGTGCAGTTCGATGCCGCCCTGCTCCAGGTCGGCGATGCCGGCGTAGCCCACCGCGGCCAGGATGCGGCCCAGGTTGGGGTCGCTGGCGAAGAACGCGGTCTTGACGAGCGGCGAATGGGCGATGGCGTAGGCCACCAGCCGGCATTCCTCCGCGGTGCGGCCGCCTTCGACCTGCACCGTGATGAACTTGGTGGCACCTTCGCCGTCGCGCACGATGGCCTGGGCCAGCAGCCGGGCGACGCCCAGCAGCGCCGCTTCCAGCGCCCGGCCCTCGGGGCAGTCGAGCGATGTCACCGGCGCATGGGCGGCCTTGTTCGTCGCGACGACGACGAAGGAGTCGTTGGTGGAGGTGTCGCCGTCGATCGTCACCCGGTTGAAGGACCCTTCGGCCAGCCGGCCCGCCAGCTGCTGCAGCACCTCGGGCGCCACGCAGGCGTCGGTCGCCAGGAAGCCCAGCATCGTCGCCATGTTGGGCCGGATCATGCCCGCGCCCTTGCTGATGCCGGTGATGCGGACCGTGGCGCCGCCCACCTGCGCCTGGGCGCTGAAGGCCTTGGGCAGGGTGTCGGTGGTCATGATGCCTTCGGCGGCGCGGCCCCAGTGGCCGGGCTGCGCATCGGCGATCGCCGCGGGCAGGCCGGCCTCGATCCGGTCGACCGGCAGAGGCTCCATGATCACGCCGGTGGAGAACGGCAGCACCTGCGCCGGCACCAGGCCGAGCAGTTGCGCCGCCGCGGCGCAGGTGGCCCGCGCCCGGGCCAGGCCGTCTTCGCCGGTGCCGGCATTGGCATTGCCGGTGTTGATCACCATCGCGCGCACGCCGTTGCTGCCCTGCAGGTGCTCGCGTGCCACCTGCACCGGCGCGGCGCAGAAACGGTTCTGGGTGAAGACGCCGGCGACGCTGGCCCCCTCGTCGAGCAGGAACACCGTCAGGTCCTTGCGGTGGGCCTTGCGGATGCCGGCTTCGGCCACGCCGATGCGCACGCCGTCGATGGCGAGCAGGGCGGACGCGTCGGGCGCGGAAAGATTCACGGGCATGGGGTTCTCCAGAAGAGGGTCGCGGGGGAAAAGGCGGCGCCTGCCCCTTCCAGGGACACCGCGGAACCGGCTCCGCTGGGCCGCCGGTGTCGCCCCCTGCAAGGAGGTAGGCGCAGCGACACGCAGTGCGCGCAGCCTGGGGGTGTGCTAGACCAGCTGGCCGTGGCAGTTCTTGTACTTCTTGCCGCTGCCGCACGGGCACGGATCGTTGCGGCCCACGCGGGGCACGTCGGACGACGACAGCGTCTGCTCGGCGCGGGCCTGGTTGCCGGCGGTGGTCTCCACCTCGCCGGTCTCGGTCGGGGCCTGGTAGGTCACGTTGGCGATCGACTCGGCACGGCTCTCCATCGCCTCGGCGGCTTCGCCCAGCTCGTCGCGCGACTGCACCTGCACCGTCATCAGCACGCGGGTGACCTCGGCCTTGACCGCGTCGAGCAGCTGGCTGAACAGCTCGAAGGCCTCGCGCTTGTATTCCTGCTTCGGCTGCTTCTGCGCGTAGCCGCGCAGGTGGATGCCCTGGCGCAGGTAGTCGAGCGCGGCCAGGTGCTCGCGCCAGTGCGAGTCGATGCTCTGCAGCAGCACCACCCGTTCGAACTGGGTGAACTGCTCGCCGCCCACCTGGGCGACCTTGGCTTCGAAGGCGGCATCGGCCGCGGCCAGCACCTTCTCGAGGATGTCGTCGTCGGTGATCGCGCTGGAGGCTTCGACTTCCGAACGCAGCGGAAGGTCGAGCTGCCACTCCTGGGTCAGCGTGCCTTCGAGCGCGGGCAGGTCCCACTGCTCCTCGACCGATTCGGCGGGCACGTACTGGCGCACCAGATCGGTGAAGGTGCTCTGGCGCAGGCCGTTGATCTGCGGCGAGAGGTCGCTCGCGTCCAGGATCTCGTTGCGCTGCTGGTAGATGACCTTGCGCTGGTCGTTGGAGACGTCGTCGTACTCCAGCAACTGCTTGCGCACGTCGAAGTTGCGGGCCTCGACCTTGCGCTGCGCGCTCTCGATGCTGCGGGTGACGATGCCGGCCTCGATCGCCTCGCCCTCGGGCATCTTCAGGCGTTCCATGATCGACTTGACCCGGTCGCCCGCGAAGATGCGCATCAGCGTGTCGTCCAGGCTCAGGTAGAAGCGCGACGAGCCCGGATCGCCCTGGCGGCCCGAGCGACCGCGCAGCTGGTTGTCGATGCGGCGCGATTCGTGGCGCTCGGTGGCGATGATCCGCAGGCCGCCCTGTTCGGTGACGAAGGCGTGGTCCTTTTCCCACTGCGCACGCAGCTCGGCGGCGCGGGCGGCCTTGGCGGCCTCGTCGAGCGTCTCGTCGGCCTCGACTTCCTTCAGCATCTTCTCCAGGCTGCCGCCCAGCACGATGTCGGTACCGCGGCCGGCCATGTTGGTGGCGATGGTGATCATCTTCGGCTTGCCGGCCTGGGCGACGATGTCGGCCTCGCGGGCATGCTGCTTGGCGTTGAGCACCTGGTGCGGCAGGTTCTCGCGGATCAGCAGCGCGTCGATGATTTCCGAGTTCTCGATCGAGGTGGTGCCCACCAGCACCGGCTGGCCGCGCTCGTAGCACTCGCGGATGTCCTGGATCGCCGCCTCGTACTTTTCCTGGGTGGTCTTGTAGACGCGGTCGAGCTGGTCGGTGCGCTTGCTGACCCGGTTCGGCGGAATGACGATGGTCTCCAGGCCGTAGATTTCCTGGAACTCGTAGGCCTCGGTATCGGCGGTGCCGGTCATGCCCGAGAGCTTGCCGTACAGGCGGAAGTAGTTCTGGAAGGTGATCGAAGCCAGCGTCTGGTTCTCGGCCTGGATGTCCACGCCTTCCTTCGATTCGACGGCCTGGTGCAGGCCTTCGCTCCAGCGGCGGCCGGACATCAGGCGGCCGGTGAACTCGTCGACGATGACGATCTCGCCGTTTTGCACCACGTAGTGCTGGTCGCGGTGGTAGAGGTGGTTGGCCCGCAGCGCCGCGTACAGGTGGTGCATCAGCGAGATGTTGGACGGGTCGTAGAGCGACGCGCCCTCGGGCAGCAGGCCTTCGCTGGCCAGGATGCGCTCGGCGCTCTCGTGGCCCTGCTCGGTCAGGAAGACCTGGCGGCTCTTCTCGTCGATGGTGAAGTCGCCCGGCTTGGTCACGCCCTCGCCGGTGCGCGGATCGGCCTCGCCCTCTTGTCGGACCAGCAGCGGCACCACGCGGTTGATCGCGATGTAGGTGGCGGTATGGTCCTCGGCCTGGCCGCTGATGATCAGCGGGGTGCGGGCCTCGTCGATCAGGATCGAATCGACCTCGTCGACGATCGCGTAGTTGAGGGCGCGCTGCACGCGGTCGCCGCTCTCGTACACCATGTTGTCGCGCAGGTAGTCGAAGCCGTACTCGTTGTTGGTGCCGTAGGTGATGTCGGCGTTGTAGGCGGCCTGCTTCTCCTCGCGCGGCAGGTTGGGTAGGTTGATGCCCACCGACAGGCCGAGGAAGTTGTAGAGCCGCGCCATCCATTCGGCGTCGCGCTGCGCGAGGTAGTCGTTGACCGTCACGACGTGCACGCCCTTGCCGGTAAGCGCGTTCAGATAGACCGGCAGGGTGGCGGTGAGGGTCTTGCCCTCGCCGGTGCGCATCTCGGCGATCTTGCCGTAGTGCAGCGACATGCCGCCGAGCAGCTGCACGTCGAAGTGCCGCATCTTCATGACCCGCTTGGAGCCCTCGCGCACCACGGCGAAGGCTTCGGGCAGCAGCTTGTCGAGCGATTCGCCCGCCGCCACCCGTTGCTTGAACTCGTCGGTCTTGGCGCGCAGCTGGGCGTCGTCGAGCTTCTCGAACTCGGGCTCCATCGCATTGATGCGCGAGACCGCGCCGCGGTACTGCTTGAGCAGGCGGTCGTTACGGCTGCCGAAGAGTTTGGTCAGAAAGTTGGTGGCCATGCATGCGGGTGCCGCCTGCCCGTCTGCACGCGCGGGGCGACCCATCCTCGAAGGGTATGTGAAATGAATCCTGACGCTGCCGTGGCAGGCCAAACCCCGGATTTTAGCGTCGCGATGCGCGGCCGGCGCGACGGGGATAATCGGCCCATCGCCAAGGCGCCTGCCACCGGCGCCCGCACCCCACGTCTGGAACTTGATGCACCGCCGCCACCACGCCGTTCCCCTGATGCAGGCGGCCGAGCAGTCGCCCACCCTGGCCCGCCTGACCGGGCTGGCCCGCGACTCGGGCGAGCGCCTGCGGCAGGTCCAGGAACTGATCCCGCCGGGCCTGCGCGGCACGGTGCGGGCCGGCCCGATCGAGGGCGCGACCTGGTGCCTGCTGGTGGACAGCAACGCCGCGGCCGCCAAGCTGCGGCAGCTGGTGCCGGCGCTGCTGGCGCATCTGCGGACCAAGGGATGGGCGGTGGAGGCGATCCGCCTCAAGGTGCTGACGCGGGGGCGCTGAGGCCCGGGCGCTCGCCGGGCTTTCCTGGGGGAAACGGGCGAGGCGAAGAAGGATGGTGCCGCTTGTCGGAATCGAACTGACGACCTTCCGCTTACAAGGCGGGTGCTCTACCAACTGAGCTAAAGCGGCGAACTCGGGATTCTAGTGCGGCCGGCGACGCACGCGCATGCGCCGCGGCCGGAACTCACTTGACGCGCTTCAGCGAAGGTCGGGGGGCGTCGCCTGCGGGCGGGCGTGGCGGCTCGTCGTCGGAACCCGACGGCGCGGGTGCGTCGGTGTCGTCGACCGCCACCAGTTGCATGACCCGCGGCTCGCCGCCGGGTGCCGCCGGCTGCGGGCTGCCGGTGTCCATCGCCTCGGGCCCGGCCTGCGCCAGGCCGCCTGCCTCGGGCACGCCCATCGGGAAGGCCATGCCCTGCCCGTTCTCGCGGGCGTAGATGGCCATCACCCGGCTGATCGGCACCATGATGTCGCGCGAGGTGCCGGCGAAACGCGCCTTGAACTCGATGAAGTCGTTGCCGAGCTGCAGCGAGCTGGTCGCGTCGTAGCTGATGTTCAGCACGATCTCGCCGTTCTTCACGTATTCGCGCGGCACCTGCACCGCCTCGTCGACGCGCACCGCGACATAGGGCGTGAAGCCGTTGTCGGTGCACCATTCGTAGAGGGCACGGATCAGGTAGGGCCGTGTCGAGGTGGATTCCAGCGCGTTCATGGGGCCGATCTTACTTACTTGCGCATGACCTTTTCGGACGGCGTCAGCGCTTCGATGTAGGCGGGGCGCGAGAAGATGCGCTCGGCGTACTTCAGCAGCGGCGCGGCGTTCTTGCTCAGGTCGATGCCGTAGTAGTCCAGGCGCCAGAGCAGCGGTGCGATGGCCACGTCGAGCATCGAGAAGTTGTCGCCCAGCATGAACTTGTTCTTCAGGAACACCGGGGCCAGCTGCGTCAGGCGGTCGCGGATGTGGGCACGGGCCTTCTCCAGCGCCTTCTCGTTGCCCTTGACAGCGCGCGACTCGAGGACGTTGACGTGCACGAAGAGTTCCTTCTCGAAGTTGAGCAGGAACAGCCGCACGCGGGCGCGGTCGACCGGGTCGCCGGGCATCAGCTGCGGATGCGGGAAGCGCTCGTCGATGTACTCGTTGATGATGTTCGACTCGTACAGGATCAGGTCGCGCTCGACCAGGATCGGCACCTGGCCGTACGGATTCATCACGTTGATGTCTTCGGGCTTGTTGTAGAGATCGACGTCCCGGATCTCGAAGTCCATGCCCTTCTCGAACAGAACGAAGCGGCAACGGTGGGAGAAGGGGCAGGTCGTACCCGAGTAAAGCACCATCATGGTGGAAGGCTCCTAAAAATCGAAGGAGCGGGGGTGCGATGCACTCCCACTCCAGAAAATGCCAACGCGCGGGACGGGCCCGCGCGTGGCGATGTGAGGGCGGACGCGAAGACTACTTCACGTCCTTCCAGAACGCCGCGTTGAGGCGCCAGGTGAAGACCGTCAGCACCAGCAGGAACAGCAATACGGCGACGCCCAGCCGCACCCGCGTGTTCTGTGCCGGCTCGGCCATCCACTGCAGGTAGTTGACCAGATCGCCGATCGACTGCTCGTACTGCAGCGGCGTCAGGGTACCGGGCTTGGTCTGCTCCCAGCCGGTGAAGACGTGGGTGGCGTGGCCGTGCTCCATGCGTTCTTCGTACACCGGGCGGCGCTCGCCCTGCAGCTCCCACAGCACGTTCGGCATGCCGACGTTGGGATAGGCCAGGTTGTTCCAGCCGGTCGGCTTGGTCTCGTCGCGGTAGAAGGTACGCAGGAAGGTGTAGAGGTAATCCGCACCCGATCCGCCGTGGCCGGCGCGCGACCGGGCCACCAGGGTCAGGTCGGGCGGGTTGCCGCCGAACCATTCCTTGGCCTGCTTCGGATCGATCGCGGCCTTCATCGTGTCGCCCACCTTCTCGGTGGTGAACAGCAGATTGTCCTTGACCTGCTGCTCCGACAGGCCGATGTCCTGCAGCCGGTTGTAGCGCATGAAGGCCGCCGAGTGGCAGCCCAGGCAGTAGTTGACGAAGATCTTGGCGCCGTTCTGCAGCGACTGCAGATCGTTGGTCTTGTTGGGCGCCTTGTCCCAGGCGATGCCGCCCTCGGCAGCGTGCGCGCCGGTGGCCAGGCCTGCGGCCGCCACCAGCGCCAGCAGGATCTTCTTTGCGTAACCCGTGGTGTTCATCGTGGTTCTCTCGAGGCTCGGGCTCAGTGCGCGGCGAAGGTGACGCGGTCGGGCACCGGCTTGGGTTCGCCCAGGCGGCTCCACCACGGCATCAGCAGGAAGAAGCCGAAATAGAACAGGGTGCCGACTTGCGACACGCGCTCGCCGAGCGGCGACGGCGGCTGCACGCCCAAGTAGCCCAGCACCACGAAGTTGACGACGAAGATGCCGTAGAGGTACTTGTGCCAGCCCGGACGGTAGCGGATCGACTTGACCGGGCTGTGGTCGAGCCACGGCAGGAAGAACAGGATGACGACCGCGCCGCCCATCACCACCACGCCCCAGAACTTGGCGTCGATCGACAGCATCGCGGCGATCGCGCCGAGGGCCACCAGCACGATCAGGCCCTTCAGGAAACCGGCCAGCTTACTCTTCACGGCACACAGGATGGCGGCGCCCAGCACGCATGCGATCAGCGCGTACATCATCTCGCTGGTGATGGCGCGCAGCATCGAATAGAACGGGGTGAAGTACCAGACCGGCGCGATGTGGTTCGGCGTCTTCAGCGGATCGGCCGGAATGAAGTTGTTGTATTCCAGGAAGTAGCCGCCGGCCTCGGGTGCGAAGAAGATGATGGCGGTGAAGGCCATCAGGAACACGCAGACGCCGAAGATGTCGTGCACCGTGTAGTACGGATGGAACGGAATGCCGTCGAGCGGAATGCCCTTCGCGTCCTTGTACTTCTTGATCTCGACGCCGTCGGGGTTGTTGGAGCCCACTTCATGCAGCGCGATGATGTGCGCCACCACCAGGCCGAGCAGCACCAGCGGCACGGCGATGACGTGGAAGCTGAAGAAGCGGTTGAGCGTGGCGTCGGACACCACGTAGTCGCCGCGGATCAGCAGGGCCAGGTCGGGACCGACGAAGGGGATCGCGGCGAACAGGTTGACGATCACCTGCGCGCCCCAGTACGACATCTGGCCCCAGGGCAGCAGATAGCCCATGAACGCCTCGGCCATCAGGCACAGGAAGATGCCGCAGCCGAAGAGCCAGACCAGCTCGCGCGGCTTGCGGTAGCTGCCGTACATCAGCCCGCGGAACATGTGCAGGTACACCACCACGAAGAACGCCGAGGCGCCGGTGGAGTGCATGTAGCGGATCAGCCAGCCCCACGGCACGTCGCGCATGATGTACTCGACCGAAGCGAACGCCAGCGTCGCATCGGGCTTGTAGTGCATCACCAGGAAGATGCCGGTGACGATTTGGATCACCAGCACCAGCAGCGCCAGCGATCCGAAGATGTACCAGAAGTTGAAGTTCTTCGGAGCGTAGTACTCGCTCATGTGCTCTTTGTAGAGCTTGGACGCCGGGAACCGGTTGTCCACCCAGTTCATCAGCTTGGCACCGACCGGTGCATTGGGGGAAATGGGTTTGAATTCAGCCATGGCCGTGTCTCCGTCAAGCCTTCTTGTTGTCTTCGCCGATCAGCAGGCGCGTATCGGTCAGGTACATGTGGGGCGGCACCGGCAGATTGTCCGGTGCAGGCTTGTTCTTGAAGACGCGGCCCGCCAGGTCGAAGGTCGATCCGTGGCAGGGGCAGAGGAAGCCGCCTTCCCAGTTGTCCGGCAGCGACGGCTGGGGGCCCGCCTGCAGGCGATCCACCGGCGAACAGCCGAGGTGGGTGCAGATGCCGACCACCACCAGCACTTCGGGCTTGATCGAGCGGCCTTCGTTGCGGGCGTATGCGGGGGTGAATTCGTCCGGGTTGCGCAGCGATTTCGGATCGGCCAGCTGGCTGTCGATCTTCGGCAGCTCATCGACCTGCGCCTTGCTGCGCTTCAGGATCCAGACCGGCTTGCCCCGCCACTCGACGGTCATCTTCTCGCCTTCCTTCAGGCCGGAGATGTCGACTTCCACCGCGGCACCCGCGGCCTTGGCCTTCTCGGACGGCTGGAAGGTGCTCACGAAGGGAATGGCGGTAGCCACGCCCCCGACCGCACCGGCGCAGCTCGAGGCGATGAGCCAGGTGCGCTTGCTGCGGTCGATCCTCGGGCGCTCGACTAAAGATTCACTCATGGAAATCCTCGATGATCATCGCTTGTTTGGGGTCAACCGAAGATTGTAGCGGAGCGTTTCCAAGGGTTTTTCCCATCTCCGCACCTCCGGAAGCCCCCACGGTGCAGCGATACTGGCGCGCTTTCAACCCGTAAAAACCAGCGGAGGCGCACGCCATGGGCATCGTTCAGGAATTCAAGGATTTCTCCCTCAAGGGCAACGTGGTCGATCTCGCGGTGGGCGTGATCATCGGCGGGGCCTTCGGCAAGATCGTCGATTCGCTGGTGAGCGACATCATCATGCCGGTGGTGGGCCTGGTGTTCGGCAAGCTCGACTTCTCCAGCATGTTCGCGGTGCTGGGCACGATTCCGGCGGGGGTGCCGCGCACACTGGTCGATTTGAAGAAGGCGGGCGTTCCCGTCTTCGCCTACGGCAACTTCATCACGGTGGCGGTCAACTTCCTGATCCTGGCGCTGGTGATCTTCGTGATGGTCAAGCAGATCAACCGCCTGCGCCGCAAGGAGGCCGCGGCCCCGGCGGCACCGGCCGCGCCGGCCGAGGACATCGTGCTGCTGCGCGAGATCCGCGACAGCCTGCGCGCTCGGCCTTGACCGCGCCCTGCTATTGAATCGATAGCTACAGGCCGGCATTCCGCGCCGGCCACGGCCACTTTTCGCTTGAAAAGCTAGCCCGCCAGTACCCGGGCCATCCGCACCGCCGCCAGCAGGCTCGACGGATCGGCACGGCCGGTGCCGGCGATGTCGAAGGCGGTGCCGTGGTCGGGGCTGGTGCGCACCAGCGGCAGGCCCAGCGTCACGTTCACGCCCTGCTCCACGCCCAGGTACTTGACCGGGATCAGCCCCTGGTCGTGGTACATCGCGACCACCGCGTCGAACTCGCCCGGCCTGGTGGCCGTGTCGCGGGCTCGCATGAAGATCGTGTCGGGCGCGAACGGACCTGCAGCGTCGATGCCCTCGGCCCGTGCCGCGGCGATCGCCGGGGCGATGTGCAGGATTTCTTCCTGCCCGAACAGCCCGCCCTCCCCGGCGTGCGGATTGAGCCCCGCCACGCCCAGCCGCGGCGGGCGGCCCAGCATCCGCGCGAGCGACCGGTGGGCGATGCGCAGCGTCTGCAAAACGCTGTCTGCGTTCACCGCGTCGAGCGCGTCGCGCAGGGACATATGGATGCTGACCAGCACGGTGCGCAGCTCGTCGTTGGCCAGCATCATCCGCACCGGCACCTGGGCCACCGGCAGCGCCTGGAAAGCGGCGGCTTCGGCCTGCAGCAGTTCGGTGTGGCCGGGAAAGGATTCGCCGGCGGCGTGCAGCGCCTCCTTGTGCAACGGCGCGGTGACCAGCCCCGCGATCTCGCCGCGCAGGGCCGCACGGGCCGCCCAGCGCACGCTCTCGGCCGCCTGCCGGCCGGCCTCGGCCGACACCGTGCCGAACGGCACCACCGCCCGCGCCACCACCACCGGCAGCACCGGAATGCAGCGCGACGGCAGGCCGGGTGCCTCGGCCGGCGACGCGATCTCGGCCACCGGGATCGACGGCCCGGCCCCCGCCACCACCGCCGCCGCCCGGCGCAGCACCGCGCGGTCGGCGACCACGAAGCAGCCGCGCAGCGCGTCCGGCGCATCGCGGAACAGCATGGCGATCGTCTCGGGGCCGATGCCGGCCGGATCACCCGCGGTGATCGCCAGCGGGCGAAGCGATGTCGGTGCAGAACTCATCGGGTAGAAATATTGAGAACAAGAGGCCCTGAGCACGGGCCACCGAAAAATGTGAAAGAACCGCAGCGAGCAAGCCCAAGTGTGCGTGGAGGACCGGAGCCGTACTTCGGTACGGTGAGGACCGCAGACGCGCAATCGGGCTGCGCAGCAGGTTCTCTCACATTTTCAACCGGGGTTGGGGATATCGACAAAGGTGTGCCGCAGGCCCAGGGCTTCGGCCACGTGGCCGGCCGCCGCAGGCGCGCCGTAGCGCTCGCTGGCATGGTGGCCGCAGGCGATGTAGGCCACGCCCAGCTCCCGCGCATAGTGGGCCTGCGGCTCCGAGATCTCGCCGGTGACGAACGCGTCGGCCCCGGCGGCGATGGCCGCCTCGAAGTACCCCTGCGCGCCGCCGGTGCACCAGGCCACCCGCCGGATGGCGCCGCGGCCCGGGTCGACCAGGGTGACCGGCCGCGCCACCGTGCGCTCCACATGCCGGGCCAGCGCCTCGGCATCCTCGAACGCCGCGGGCGCCAGGCAGCCCAGCGACTGCTCGCCGAACCAGGCGTCGGCCGCCCAGCCCAGCCGCGCGCCCAGCTGCGCGTTGTTGCCGAAGACCGGGTGCGCGTCCAGCGGCAGGTGGTAGGCGAACAGGCTGATGTCGTGCGCCAGCAGCAGGCCCAGCCGCTGCCGCAGCCAGCCGGTGACCCGGCCGTCGTGGCCGCGCCAGAACAGGCCGTGGTGCACGAAAAGCGCATCGGCCCGCAGGTCGATCGCCGCCTCGATCAGCGCGCGGCTGGCGGTGACGCCCGATACGACGTGGCCGACCTGCGCACGGCCCTCCACCTGCAGGCCGTTGGGGCCGTAGTCCTTGAAGCGCTCGGGCGACAGCAGTTCGTCGAAACGGCGCAGCAGCAGGCCGCGCTCGACGGTGATGGGTTCGGGAGATGGCTGAGACATGGCGCCTATTCTGTTTCATGCCGGGCCGGCGCTCTGCGGGCGGCTTCGGCGAGAATCGGGCACCGCGCGACTGGCGCCCCTCGATTCCCGTTTGGTTCTCCATGAAGCGCATCTGGCTGCTGTTCTCGCAAACCGTCACCGTCCTGCTGGCGGCCTATTTCGTTGTCGCGGTGCTGAAGCCCGACTGGCTGGGCCGGCCGAGCTTCCGCGGCGGCATGGTGTCGCTGCTGGAGGCGCCCGCCACCGTGGCCGCGCCGCCCGAGCCCGGCAGCCTGGCCGCGGCGGCCAAGAAGGCGTCGCCGGCGGTGGTCAGCATCAGCACCAGCAAGGCCGCGCCGCGCCATCCGCGCAGCAACGATCCGTGGTTCCAGTTCTTCTTCGGCGACCAGGGCAACAGCCAGCCGCAGGCGGGCCTGGGCAGCGGCGTGATCGTGAGCCCCGATGGCTACATCCTCACCAACAACCACGTGGTCGAAGGCGCCGACGAGATCGAGGTGATGCTCAACGACAGCCGCCGCACCCAGGCCAAGGTGATCGGCACCGACCCCGAAACCGACCTGGCGGTGCTGAAGATCACGCTCGACAAGCTGCCGGTCATCGTGCTGGGCAATTCCGACCAGCTTCTGGTGGGCGACAAGGTGCTGGCGATCGGCAACCCGTTCGGGGTGGGCCAGACGGTCACCAGCGGCATCGTCAGCGCGCTCGGCCGCAACCAGCTGGGCATCAACACCTTCGAGAACTTCATCCAGACCGACGCGGCGATCAACCCCGGCAATTCGGGCGGCGCGCTGACCGACGTCAACGGCAACCTGATGGGGATCAACACCGCCATCTATTCCCGTTCGGGCGGCAGCATGGGCATCGGCTTCGCGATCCCCGTCTCCACCGCCAAGCAGGTGCTCGAAGGCATCGTGACCGACGGGCAGGTGCAGCGCGGCTGGATCGGCGTGGAGCCCAACGAGCTCTCGCCCGAACTGGCCGAGACCTTCGGGGTGAAGGCGTCGCAGGGCGTGATCATCACCGGCGTGCTGCAGGCCGGCCCGGCCGCGCAGGCGGGCATCCGGCCCGGCGACGTGATCGTGCAGGTGGGCCCGAAGGCCGTCGGCAACGTGTCGGAGCTGATGACCGCCGTCGCGTCGATCAAGCCCGGCACCACCGCGCCGTTCACGTTGCTGCGCGGCGACGGCCGGCTGACGCTGGACGTGGCGACCGGCACCCGGCCCCGCGCCTCGGCCCGCAACTGAGCGGCGCGCCGGGCGGCGTCTGCGAGGCGTGCCGCCGAGCGTTCGCCGGCGGCCCGGCAGACCCTGCGCAGCAGGGGCTTTCCCTCTGATAAGCCCCGGGAGCGCCGGGTAGAATCCGCCGCCATTACATAACGATTTCCCAAGGATTTCCCATGCGCTACGTTCCATCCAAGCGTCCGCTGATCGCCCTGCTGGCAGTGGCGGGCCTTGCCACCGCCGCCCAGGCGGCCGACCTTAAGATCGGCGTCGCGGAAGCCCTGTCGGGCGGTGCCGCCCAGTACGGCTCGGCGATCCGCAACGGCTTCCAGCTGGCGGCCGACGAGCTCAACGCCGCCGGCGGCATCAACGGCGACAAGATCGTGCTGGTGGTGGAGGACGAGCAGGGCAAGAAGGAAGAAGCGATCAACGTCTTCAAGAAGCTGATCTTCCAGGACAAGGTGCTGATGGTCTTCGGCCCGACGCTGTCCAACTCGGCCCAGGCGGCCGACCCGGTGGCCCAGGCCGCCAAGACGGTGGCCTTCGGCACCTCGAACACCGCCGACGGCATCACCTCGATCGGCGACTACGTGTTCCGCAACTCGGTGACCGAGGCCGACGTGCTGCCCGCCACCATCAAGACCGCGGTCGCCAAGGCCGGCGTGAAGAAGGTCGCGGTGTTCTACGGCAACGACGACGTGTTCACCAAGAGCGGCTACGACAACTTCAAGAAGGCGCTCGACGACCTGAAGATCCCGGTGACCACCACCGAGACCTTCGCCAAGGGCGACGTCGACTTCAAGGCCCAGCTGACCAAGATCAAGGCCAGCAACCCGGATGCGATCGTGCTGTCGGCCCTGCTCGCCGAAGGCGCGCCGATCATGGTGCAGGCCCGCCAGATCGGCCTGAACGTGCCGGTCATCGGCGGCAACGGCATGAACTCGACCAAGATCTTCGAACTGGCCAAGGACAAGTCCGACGGCCTGTACGTCGGCAGCCCGTGGTCGGCCAGCAACGACACGCCGGAGAACGCCAAGTTCATCAAGGCCTACACCGCCAAGTACAGCGCCGCGCCCGACCAGTTCGCAGCCCAAGCCTACGACGCGCTCTACATCGCCGCGCAGGCGATCAAGTCGGTCAAGATCACCGGCCAGCTTCCGGCCGACCGCACCGCGGTGCGCGACGCGCTGCCCAAGGTCAAGTGGACCGGTGCCACCGGCGCGTTCGAGTTCCGCCGCGCCAGCGACAAGGCCGGCAAGCCCGCCGGCTACGACGCGCAACAGACCCCGATCGTCAGCGTGACGAAGGGCAACCAGTTCGTGATCGAGAAGTAAGCAGGCCGGGCCTGCGGGCCCTCCTCTCGGACGGCGCGGCACCCCGCGCCGTCTTTTTGTTTTTTGCAACGCGCGACATGCGCACTGTCTGGACACGACCGTGCTGGAACAGCAACTCTTCAATGCCCTGTCGCTCGGGTGCGTCTACGCACTCTTCGCGCTCGGCTTCACCCTCATCTTCGGCGTGCTCGGCGTCATCAACCTCTCGCACGGCGCCGTCTTCATGGTCGGCGCCTATGCGGCGGTCGAGGTCATGGCGCGGCTCAGTCTGCCGCTGTGGGCGGGGCTGCTCTTCGCATTCCTGTTCTGCGGCGTGCTGGGGCTGCTGATCGACCTGCTGGTGCTGCGGCCGCTGCGCGCCCGCAACGCGCCCCACCTGATCCCGATGATCGCGACCATCGGCGTGGCCATCATCCTCAACAACGGCATCCAGGGCATCTTCGGCGCGCAGAACCTGCGCTTCCCGCCAGGCGCCGTATCCGACGACGCGATCAACTTCGCCGGCCTGCACCTCACCTCGGTCGAGCTGGGCATCATCCTGCTGTCGTTCGCGCTGATGGCGGTGCTGCTGGTGGCGCTGAAGAAGACGCAGCTCGGCCGGGCCCTGCGCGCGATCGCCGAATCGCCCAAGGCGGCCTACCTGCTGGGCATCAACGTCGAAGGCCTGTTCTTCATGACCTCGTTCGCGGCCGCCGGCCTGGGCGGCGTGGCCGGCGTGCTGATCGGCCTGTACTCCAACGCGGTGTTCCCGCTGATGGGCCAGCCGATCCTGCACAAGGGCATCGCGGTGATCATCCTGGGCGGCATGGGCGACATCCGCGGCGCGATGCTGGGCGGCCTGTTCCTGGGCTTCGCCGAGGTGCTGTCGGTGGCCTACATCGGCTCCAACATGCGCGACGCGGTGGCCTTCGGCCTGCTGTTCCTGGTGCTGCTGGTGCGGCCCAAGGGCCTTTTCGGCACCCTGCAAGAGCGGAAGGTCTAGCCATGGACTGGTTCGAGAACTTCTGGTCGGTCTACAGCAACCTGGTGCTCACGCTGGGCACCAACTCGCTGCTGGCCCTGTCGATCTACCTCACCCTGTCGTGCGGCATGCTGACGATGGCCAACGCCGCCTTCATGGGCATCGGCGCCTACGTGTCGGCGCTGGTCACGATGAACCTGGGCCTGCCCTACCCGGCAGCGCTGGCGGCCGGCATGGCCGCGCCCGCGCTGATGGCCTTCGTCATGGGCAAGCCCACCCTGCGGCTGTCGGGCGTGTACCTGGCGATGGCCACGCTCGCCTTCGGCGAAGTGGTGCGCATCGTGATCCTGAACGCCGAGGGTTATACCGGCGGCGCGCTGGGCTTGAACGGCATTCCGCAGTCGACCCAGTGGTGGCATGTGGCGGTGGCGCTGCTGGCGGTGGTGGCGCTGCTCTGGCGCCTGCGGCATTCGCGCGTCGGCCGCGCATTCGAGGCGATCAAGGAAGACGAGACGGCTGCCGGCCTGATGGGCATCGACGTGGGCGCCCACAAGATGCTGGCCTTCGTGCTGGGCGCGGCCATCGCCGGCCTGGCGGGCACGCTCAACGCGCACCTGACCTTCTTCATCGGACCCAACGAGTACGGCTTCGACCGCGGCGTCGACATCCTGACGATGGCGGTGCTGGGCGGCATCAACAGCCTGTTCGGCCCGGTGCTGGGCGGCGTGATCCTGGCGGTGCTGCCGGAGATGCTGCGCGGTTTCAAGGACTTCCGGCTCGTGGTCAACGGCGTGATCCTGGTGCTGATCGTGCTGTTCCTGCCGAAGGGCATCTGGGACCCGGCACGTTTCCGCGGCTGGTTCGGACGCAAGGGAGGGGCCGCCGTATGAGCGCCGCGATGGGCCGCCCCGAGCAAGCTCGCACCGCAATGCGCAGCATGGAGGTTTTTCAATGAGCGCCGTACTGCAACTCGACGCGGTCTCCCGCCACTTCGGCGGCCTGAAGGTGTTGCAGGACTTGAACCTCACGATCCCGCAGGGCGGCATCTTCGGCCTGATCGGCCCCAACGGCGCCGGCAAGACCACCGTCTTCAACCTGATCACCGGCCTGCTGCCGCCCACCAGCGGCAGCATCCGCTTCGACGGCGAGGACCTGGTCGGCCGCAAGCCGCACCAGATCACCCGCCTGGGCCTGGGCCGCACCTTCCAGAACATCCGGCTGTTCAAAGAAATGAGCCTGCTGCAGAACGTGATGGTGGGCATGCACGCCCACCTGCGCTACGGCGCGGGCGGGCTGCTCGCCAGCTCGGGCCTGTTCCGTGCCGAGGAAAAGCGCGCCCGGGAGCGGGCCCGCGAACTGCTGTCGTGGATGAAGCTCGACCACAAGGCCGAGGACACCGCCGACAACCTCTCCTACGGCGAACAGCGCAAGCTGGAGCTGGCCCGCGCGCTGGCCACCGAGCCGAAGCTGCTGCTGCTCGACGAGCCGGTCGCCGGCATGAACAGCAGCGAGAAGACCGAGCTGATGCGCGAGATCGAGAACATCAGCGCCCGCGGCTACACCATTTTCATGATCGAGCACGACATGCGATTCGTCATGGGCCTGTGCCAGGAGATCGCCGTGCTGAACTTCGGCCGCATCATCGCCCAGGGCGGACCCGACGCGATCCGCAACGACCCGCAGGTGATCGAGGCCTACCTGGGCCGCGAGGACGACGAGCCCGAGGCCGGCGGCGGCCCGCACGGCATCGTCACCGACGGCATGCCGTCGGCGGTGGCGGCCGGCACGGCGCCCACCTCGGTGCCGCAACCGGGAGCGCCGGCATGAGCGGTTCTCCATTGCTGACGGTCGAAGGCCTGAAGGTCAACTTCGGCCACATCGAGGCGGTCAAGGGCATCGACTTCGAGCTGCACGAGGGCCAGATCACCACCTTGGTCGGCGCCAACGGCGCGGGCAAGTCGACCACGCTGCTGGCGCTGTCGGGGCTGGTAAAAAAGGCCGCGGGCCGGGTCAGCTTCGACGGCCGCGACCTGACATCGCTGGCACCGCACCGCATCGTGCAGGGCGGCGTGGTGCAGGTGGCCGAAGGCCGCGCCACGCTGACCACGCTGACGGTGCGCGAAAACCTGGAGCTGGGCGCCTACACCCGGCGCGACCGCGCCCAGCGCGCGCAGGACCTCGACTACGTCTACGGCCTGTTCCCGCGGCTGGCCGAGCGCGAAGGCGGCCTGGCCGGCAATTTGTCGGGCGGCGAGCAGCAGATGCTGGCGATCGGCCGCGCACTGATGGCCCGGCCCCGGGTGCTGCTGCTGGACGAGCCCTCGATGGGCCTGGCGCCGATCATCGTGCAGGACATCTTCCGCACCCTGCGCACCATCAACCAGGCCGGCCTGACCATCTTCCTGGTCGAGCAGAACGTGCGCCAGGCGCTGAAGATCGCCGACCGGGGCTACGTGATCGAGACCGGCAAGATCGTGCTGGCCGACACCGGCGCGGCGCTGCTCGGCAATCCGAAGGTGCAGGAAGCGTACCTGGGCAGTTGACCCGATGGGTGGGTGCGCGGACTGGGGTGGGCAGTCAGAGGCCTGTCTACCCCCCGCTCCATCCACCGCCAGATCGACCCGGCCAGGCGCCTCGGGGCACGACAGGCGTCCCCACGCAGGAACGCTATACTTTCTATAGCTAGAAGCCGTCTTCCCGCGCCGGCTTCAGGCCTTTTCGATGCCCGAAATGCTCCGGAGCATCCGAAAACCTCGGCTCAGGAACTGGCGGTCGTCTCGGCCTCGTCTTCCGGCGCCTTGGTGTGCTTGATGAAGACGTGCGCGGCCCAGATGCCGGCCTCGTACAGGATGCACATCGGGATCGCCAGCGACAGCTGCGATACCACGTCGGGCGGCGTCACCACCGCGGCGACGATGAACGCACCGACCACGAAATAACCGCGGAAGGACTTCAGCTTCTCGACGCTGACGATGCCGAGCCGCGCCAGCACCACCACCACGATCGGCACCTCGAACGCGATGCCGAAGGCCAGGAACATGGTCAGCACGAAGCTGAGGTATTCCTCGATGTCGGGCGCCGGCGTGATGCTCTTGGGTGCAAAACTCTGGATGAAGGCGAACACCTGTCCGAAGACGAAGAAGTAGCAGAACGCCACGCCCACGAAGAACAGGAAGGTCGACGACATCACCAGCGGCAGCACCAGTTTCTTCTCGTGCGAGTACAGGCCCGGCGCCACGAACGCCCACACCTGGTAGAGCACCACCGGCAGCGCCGCCAGGAACGCCGCCATGAACAGGATCTTGATCGGCACCATGAACGGCGAGATCACCGAGGTGGCGATCAGCGTCGCGCCCTTGGGCAGGTGCTGCACCAGCGGCGCGGCCAGCAGGTCGTAGAGCGGGCCCGGGCCGGGATAGAAGAACAGCACCGCCGCGGCGATGCCGACCGCGATCAGCGCCTTGACCAGCCGGTCGCGCAACTCCATGAGATGCGCCACGAAAGGCTGTTCGGTGCCGGCGAGTTCGTCGTCGCGTGATGAATCGGACATGGGGCAGTCGTGCGGCGTCGGGCACCGGGCCCGCGCCGCGAGGAAGGAAAAGGTCAGTGGACTTTGGGCCGGTAGCGCGCCACCCGGGCGGCTCCCGACAAGGCTTTGCTGCGGACGCCGTTGCGGGCCTTGTACCACTGCGGGGTGGCGCCCTGCTTCAGGCGCCAGTTCTTCTTCGGATGCCGGTACTGCGGATAGACCGGCGTCACGTCGGACTGGGCGATGCTGTTGCCGCTGCCGTAGTCGTCGGTGGCCGCGGGCGTGTCCGACCAGCTCTTCTCGAAGTCGCTGGCGTGGGTGCGGGCCGAGTCGTGCACGTCGCGTGCGGCGCTCTCGACCGTGTCCTTCATCTTGCGAAGCTCGTCGAGCTCCATCGACCGATTGACCTCGGCCTTGACGTCGGACACGTAGCGCTGCGCCTTGCCGAGCAGCATGCCCACGGTGCGGGCCACGCGGGGCAGCTTCTCGGGGCCGATGACAATCAGCGCGACGGCGCCGATCAGCGCCATCTTGGAAAGACCGATGTCGATCACGGAATCACGGCGCCGTCAGGGCGCTCAGGACCGGGTCTTCGACTCGACGTCGATCGGCGCCTTGTCGGGCGCGGTGCTGTGCGCGACGTGCGACGAGGCCGGTGGCACCGGGGTGCCGGGTGCCGGGGCGTCGGCCGATGCGGTGCCGTCCTTCACGCCGTCCTTGAAGCCCTTCACGGCGCCGCCCAGGTCGGAGCCCATGTTCTTGAGCTTCTTGGTGCCGAACACCATGACGACGATGAGCAGCACGATCAACCAGTGCCAGATGGAAAACGAACCCATGGATGACTCCTAACGTAGGGAAGCTGATTCTAGGCGGGCGCCGAAGGCCCCACGGACGGAACAGGCGACGACACGACCGGAAACACCGCGGGACCGGCTTCGCCGGACCGCTGGTGTCGCCCCCCCCCCGAAGGGGGTTGGCGCATCGACACGCAGTGCGCGAAGCCTGGGGGTGGGCCCATGCTACCCCTTGGCCCAGGGGCGCGGCCCGCCCAGGACATGCACGTGCAGGTGGTGCACTTCCTGCCCGCCCTCGTCGCCGGTGTTGACCACCACCCGGAAGCCGCCCTCGGGATAGGGCTTGCAGCCCTGCTCCAGCGCCAGCTTCGGCGCCAGCAGCAGGATCTTGCCGAGCAGCGCCTGGTCATCCGGCGTCGCCTGCGCCAGCGACGGGATGTGCTTGCGCGGCACGATCATGAAATGCACCGGCGCGTGCGGATGGATGTCGTGGAAGGCGTAGACGTCCTCGTCCTCGTAGACCTTGCGCGACGGGATCTGGCCGGCGATGAGCTTGCAGAAGATGCAATCGGGATCAGACGACACTGGAAGTCTCCATGGCTTGGTGGCGATTCATCCGCACCATGCCCAGCACGATGCGGTAGAGGAACCAGATCGAGATGATGATCCAGGCGATCCAGCCGGGGATCAGGAAGAACAGCCAGAGGGGCGAGGTCACCAGGTACAGCACCGCCGCCCAGATGACCGAGCGGATGCGCCAGCGGAAATGCGAGGCCTGCCAGGTGCCTTCGGCATCGCCGCGCTTCACCAGGTCGATCAGCAGCGCCACGACCAGGATCGCGATCGACACCTGGGCACCGGGCAAGACGGCGGCCACCGCCACCACCAAATGCAGCAGGTAGCTGATCCAGCCGACGGTGACGAGCGAGCCGTCGGCGGCGGCCTGGCGGGCCGGCAGGGATTCGGCGGAATAGCGGTCGGGTTCCATGGGTGCGCTCCTGTGTTTTTTGTGCGGTGGTCCGGATCAGCGGGGCGCCGACTCCGACGCGTCGCGGTCCTGCGCCTTGCGCAGGGCCTTTTCCTCGATGCCGCTGGTGCCTTCGCGGCGCTCCAGCTCGGCGATCACCTGGGCCGGCGAGAGGCCGTAGTGCGACAGCGCGATCATCGAGTGGAACCACAGGTCGGCCACCTCGTAGACGATCTTCGTCGCATCGCCGCCGTGGTCGGCGTCCTTGGCGGCCATGACCACCTCGGTGGCTTCCTCGCCGATCTTCTTCAGGAAGGCGTCGGGGCCCTTGTGCAGCAGCCGGGCGACATAGCTCTTGTCGGGGTCGCCGCCGTTGGCCGTCTTGCGGCTTTCGATCACGGCGGCCAGGCGCGCCAGCGCGTCCTGGGAAACGGCGGAAGGGGTGGGTGCGGCCATGGCGCTCACTTGTAGATGGATTCGGGGTCTTTCAAGACCGGATCGACCGGCGTCCACGCACCATCCTTGAGCACGCTGAAGAAGCAGCTGTGGCGGCCGGTGTGGCAGGCGATGCCGGGCGCGTGGCCTTCCTGGGTGATTTTCAGCAGCACCACGTCGTTGTCGCAGTCGATCCGGATCTCGTGGACCGTCTGCACATGGCCCGATTCCTCGCCCTTGAACCAGAGGCGGTTGCGCGACCGGCTCCAGTAGACGCCGCGGCCGAGTTCGGCCGTCTTCTGCAGCGCCTCGCGGTTCATCCAGGCGAACATCAGGACATCGTTGCTGCCCTGCTCCTGCGCGATCACGGGCACCAGGCCCTGCGCATCCCATTTCACGTCGTCGAGCCAGTTCATCGGGCGATTGTCGGCGATTTGGCTGCGCACCTCTTCGGTGCCGTGCGCACCAAATGATATAAAAATATCTATTTTTCAAAAGCCGTGAGAGAATTTTCTCAATCCGCTTTTCACGACCGCGTCATCTTTCATTTCCCATCGCCGTGCAGCCGCCCACCCCGCCGGATCTTTCGCCCACCATCGCCCAGCGCATCGCCCGCGCCCGGCCGGCGCTGACCCGGTCGCACCAGAAGATCGCCGACCATGTGCTGGCCCATCCGCTGCAGGTCGCGACCGTGCCGGTGGACGCGCTGGCGGCCCAGGTCGACGTGTCGGTCGCCACCGCCAACCGCTTCGCCCGCGCGATCGGGCTGGAGGGCTATGCGCAGCTGCGGGCCGAGCTGGTTCGCAGTTTCGAGGCCACGCTGGCGCCGGTGGAGAAGCTGCGGACCCGCCTGGCCCAGCCCTCTTCCGTGGCCGAGGTCTTCGCCGCCGCGCTCGACGAATCGCACCGCAACATCGCGAAGACCCGCGACGCGATCGACGCCGCCGCGTGCGAGAAGGCCGTGCAGGCCCTGCTGGGCGCGCGGCGCATCTACATCGCCGGCTTCGGCGCCAGCGGCTGGCTGGGCGGCCTGCTGCAGCGCGGCATCGATCCGTACTGCGACAACGTGCAGCTGCTCGCCGGCGTGGGCGGCGCCTCCTACGGCGGCCGGCTGCTGCCGCGCATGGCCGCCGACGACCTGATGGTGGCGATCGCCTACCCGCGCTACAGCACCGACACGGTGCTGCTGGCCCGCGAGGCCGGCCGCCGCGGCGTGCCGGTGCTGGCCCTGACCGACGACGCCCGCTCGCCGCTCGCGCCGCTCGCGCAGGTCTGCCTGTTCGCCTGCACCGAGAACCAGTACGCCGCCAATTCGGATTCGAGCGTGCTGGCGCTGATCGAAGCGCTGTCGAGCGCGGTGGCGCACAGCGCGCCGCATCCCCTGCAATCCGCCGCCGAGATGACCGAGGCGGTGCTGCCCTGGCTCCACGTGGCCGGCGCCGAAGCCCTGCGCGGCGGCGACGCCGCATCCGACCGCCCGCGCCCCCCGGCCGCGGCCCCCTCGACCTCCCGCAAGACCCGATGACCGCAGCCTCCCCTTTCCGCGCCGTGATCGCGATCCACGGCGGAGCCGGCACCCTCACCCGCGCCGCGATGGACGACGCGCAGCAGGCCGACTACCACGCCGCGCTGCGCCGCATCCTCGTCTCGGCCCAATCGCTGCTGGCTGGTGGCGCTAGCGCGCTCGACGCGGTGACGCACGCGGTCGAGCTGCTGGAGGACTGCCCCTACTTCAACGCCGGCCACGGCGCCGTGTTCACCCGCGCCGAGACGCACGAGCTCGATGCCGCGGTGATGGACGGCGCCACCCTCGCGGCCGGTGCCGTCGCCGGCGTAACCCGGGTGCGCCGCCCGGTGCGCGCCGCCCGCGCGGTGCTGCAGCACGGCGAGCATGTGCTGCTGGCCGGCGCCGGTGCCGAGGCCTTCGCGGCCGGTGCGGGGCTGGAGATGGTCGATCCTTCGTATTTCTCGACCGACGCCCGCCGCGCCCAGCTGCACCGTGCGCTCGCCTCCGACACCGGCGCGGTGCTCGACCACGACGGCGCCGCAGCGCTGGCTGCCGCTGCGCCGGAAGCCCCTGTGGCGCCACTCGACGAGGACCGCAAGTTCGGCACCGTCGGCGCGGTGGCGCTCGACCTGCACGGCCACCTGGCCGCCGCCACCTCCACCGGCGGCATGACCGCCAAGCGCGTCGGCCGCATCGGCGATTCGCCCCTGATCGGCGCCGGCACCTATGCCGACGACCGCAGCGCCGCCGTGTCCTGCACCGGCAGCGGCGAGATGTTCATCCGCGTGGCCGCCGCCTACGACGTCTGCGCCCGCATGGCCTACGGCGGCGCCTCGCTGGCCGACGCCGCCGACGCGGTGGTGCACCGCGCCCTGCCGCCGCTCGGCGGCCGGGGCGGTCTGATCGCGGTCGACCGCCACGGCAACGTCGCCCTGCCCTTCAACACCGAAGGCATGTACCGCGGCCATGCCGCCGTGGGCGCCGAGCCGCAGACCGCCATCTTCGGCTGAGCCCTTTTTCCGCACGCCTTTCGCTCCTACCGCACCGCCATGCCCGCATCCCCTTCTTCTCCTTCGCCCGCCCTGCAGGACGGCCGCGTCCTGGCCGTGGACGGCCTGACGGTGCGCTTTTCCACCTCCGAGCGCACGGTGGACGCGGTGCGCAACCTGTCCTTCCACGTCGACCGCGGCGAGACGCTGGCGGTGGTGGGCGAATCGGGCTCGGGCAAGTCGGTGACCTCGCTCGCGCTGATGCGGCTGGTGGAGCACGGCGGCGGCCGCATCGTGGGCGGCCGGATGGACTTCCGCCGCCGCAACGGCGAGGTGCTCGACCTGGCGCAGGCCGGCGGCCGAACGATGCGCGGCATCCGCGGCGCCGACATCGCGATGATCTTCCAGGAGCCGATGACCTCGCTCAACCCGGTCTTCACCGCCGGCGACCAGATCGCCGAGGCGATCCGGGCGCACCAGGGCAAGTCGGCCAGCGCGGCCATGGCCGAGGCGCTGCGCATGCTGGAGCTGGTGCGCATCCCCGAGGCGCGCAACGTGCTGGGCCGCTATCCGCACCAGCTCTCGGGCGGCATGCGGCAACGGGTGATGATCGCGATGGCGCTCTCCTGCAAGCCGCAACTGCTGATCGCCGACGAGCCCACCACCGCGCTCGACGTGACGATCCAGGCGCAGATCCTGCAACTGGTCCGCGAACTGCAGGCCGAGATGCAGATGGGCGTGCTCTTCATCACCCACGACATGGGCGTGGTGGCCGAAGTGGCCGACCGGGTGCTGGTGATGCACCGCGGCGACCAGGTCGAGCAGGGCCCGTCGGTGCAGATCTTCGGCGCGCCGCAGCATCCCTACACGCAGGCACTGCTCTCGGCCGTGCCCAAGCTGGGCGCGATGCGGGGCACCGACCTGCCGCGCCCGTTCGCGCTGCTGCAGGGCGGCGGGGTCGCGGTGGACGGTGCCGCGGGTTCCGACCCGGCCGCGCCGGTGGACACCCGCACCGCGGGCCAGCCTCCGATCCTGCGGGTGCAGGACCTGGTCACCCGCTTCGACCTGCGCTCGGGACTGTTCAACCGCATAACCCGCCGGGTGCATGCGGTGGAGAAGGTGAGCTTCGACCTGCACCCCGGCGAGACGCTGGGCCTGGTGGGCGAATCGGGCTGCGGCAAGTCGACCACCGGCCGCTCGCTGCTGCGGCTGGTCGAGAGCCAGGGCGGCGCCATCACGTTCGGCGGCCGCAACATCCTGGACCTGCCGACCTCCGAGGTGCAGGCGCTGCGCCGCGACATCCAGTTCATCTTCCAGGACCCGTTCGCCTCGCTCGACCCGCGGCTGACGGTGGGCTTCTCGATCATGGAGCCTCTGCTGGTGCACAAGGTGGCCAGCGGCGCGGCGGCGCAGGAGCGGGTCGACTGGCTGCTGGAGAAGGTCGGCCTGCCGCGCGAGCATGCGCAGCGCTATCCGCACGAGTTCTCCGGCGGCCAGCGCCAGCGCATCGCCATCGCCCGCGCGCTGGCGCTCAACCCCAAGGTGGTGGTGGCCGACGAGTCGGTCTCGGCGCTCGACGTGTCGATCCAGGCGCAGATCATCAACCTGATGCTCGACCTGCAACGCGAGCTGGGCGTGGCCTTTCTCTTCATCTCGCACGACATGGCGGTGGTGGAGCGGATCAGCCACCGCGTGGCGGTGATGTTCCTCGGCCAGATCGTCGAGATCGGCCCGCGCCGCGCGATCTTCGAGAACCCGCAGCACCCCTACACCCGGAAGCTGATGGACGCGGTGCCGATCGCCGACCCGGCGCGCCGCCACCTGAAGCGCTCGCTGCTCGAAGGCGACATCCCCAGCCCGATCCGCGCGCTCGGCGACGAGCCGGACGTCCGGCCGCTGGTGCAGGTGTCGCCGGGCCACTTCGTGGCGCGCCATGCGATCGCCAACCTGTATTGAGCGGCAGGCCCGCACCGCGCCTGCCTGTCCGTCTTCCCCTCGTTTCTCTCTCGTTGTTTCCGCCTTCGTTTCCTGACCACCGGAGTTCCACCATGCAAAAGACCCTCTCCTCCCGCCGCATCGCCCAGGGCCTGATGGCCCTCGCGGCCCTGGCCGCGTCCGGCTCCGTGCTGGCCGCCGGCAACGCGGTGCTGGCCATCTACCAGCAGCCCGAGACGCTCGACCCCTACAACACCAACACGACCATCACCACGGCCGTCACCAAGAGCTTCTACGAAGGCCTGTTCCAGTTCGACAAGGACCTGAAGATCAAGAACGTGCTGGCCGAGAGCTACGAGATGTCGAAGGACGGCGTGGTCTACACCTTCAAGCTGCGCCAGGGCGTGAAGTTCCACGACGGCACCGACTTCAACGCCGCCGCCGCCAAGGCCACCCTCGACCGGGTGATGGACCCCGCCAACCGGCTGCTGCGCGCCAACCAGTTCAACCGGGTGGCCAAGGTCGAGGCGGTCAATCCGCAGACCCTGCGCATCACGCTGAAGGAGCCCTTCGGCCCGTTCATCAACACGCTGGCGCACGCCTCGGCCGCGATGATCTCGCCCGCCGCCCTGGCCAAGTGGGGCAGCAAGGACATCGCGTTCCACCCGGTCGGCACCGGCCCGTTCGAGTTCGTCGAATGGAAGCAGACCGAGGCCATCGTGGGCAAGAAGTACGCCGGCTACTGGAAACAGGGCTACCCCAAGGTCGACCAGGTCACCTGGAAGCCGGTGATCGAGAACAACACCCGCGCCGCCATGCTGCAGACCGGCGAGGCCGATTTCGCCTTCACCCTGCCCTACGAGCAGATCGCCACGCTCAAGAAGAGCGACAAGGTGGAGGTCATTTCCTCGCCGTCCATCATCCAGCGCTTCCTCACGTTCAACCTGCTGCAGAAGCCCTTCGACAACCCGAAGGTGCGCGAAGCCATCGGCTACGCGATCAACAAGGACGCGTTGGCCAAGGTGGCCTTCAACGGCTATGCGTTCCCCGCCCAGGGCTTCGTGCCGCAGGGCGTGGAATACGCGGTGAAGATGCAGCCGATCCCCTACAACGTGCAGAAAGCCAAGGACCTGCTGAAGGAGGCCGGCTTCCCGAACGGCTTCGAATCGGTCCTGTGGAGCGGCTACAACAACACGACCAGCCAGAAGGTGATCCAGTTCCTGCAACAGCAGTTGCAGCAGGTCGGCATCAAGGTGTCGGTGGAAGCGCTGGAGCCCGGCAAGCGCGCGGAACTGGTCGATTCCTGGGCCGACCCCAAGACCGCCAAGGCGCGCCTCTACTACATCGGTTGGTCTTCTTCCACCGGCGAGGCCGACTGGGCGCTGCGTCCGCTGTTCTCGACCGAATCCTGGGCACCCAAGCTGGCGAACTACGCGTTCTACAGCAACCCGGTGGTCGACGAGTCCATCGCCAAGGCCCTGCTCACCGCGGACAGCGCCGAGCGCGCCGCCCTCTACAAGACCGCGCAGGAGCAGCTCGCCAAGGACCTGCCGCGCATCCCGCTGGTGACCGAGGAAGTCCTCTACGCCCACGCCAAGCGCCTGTCGGGTGTCTTCGTCATGCCCGACGGCAACATCAACAGCGACGAGATCGCGCTGAAGTAAGCCCCTGGCCCCGCGCAGGCGGGGCCGCTCTCCGTTTCCCTACAACGCTGCGCACCGCAGCGCCGCATCCATGCTGAACTACTCCCTCAAACGACTGCTGGGGCTGCTGCCCACCTTGCTGATCGTGGCGGTGCTGGTGTTCCTGTTCGTCCACATGCTGCCCGGCGACCCCGCGCGCCTAGCAGCCGGACAAGACGCCGACGAAGCCACGGTGCAGCTCGTGCGCCAGGAGCTGGGCCTCGACCGGCCGCTGCCCGAGCAGTTCGTGCACTTCTTCTCGCGCATGGTGCAGGGGGACTTCGGCACCTCGATCCGGACCCGACGGCCGGTGGCCGCCGAGATCGGCGAACGCTTCATGCCCACGCTGCTGCTGACCATCAGCAGCATGGCGTGGTCGGTGGTCTTCGGCATGGGGATCGGCATCGTCTCGGCGGTCTACCGCAACCGCTGGCCCGACCGGCTCGGCATGACGCTGGCGGTCTCGGGCATCTCGTTTCCGGCCTTCGCGCTGGGCATGACGCTGATGCAGCTGTTCTCGGTGCAGCTGGGCTGGCTGCCCACCGTGGGCGCCGCGACCTGGCAGCACTACATCCTGCCCTCGCTCACCCTGGGCGCGGCGGTGGCGGCGGTGATGGCGCGCTTCACCCGCGCCTCCTTCGTCGAGGTGGTGCAGGAGGACTTCGTGCGCACCGCGCGCGCCAAGGGCCTGAACGAGCGGGTGGTGGTCCTCAAGCACTGCCTGCGCAATGCGCTGATCCCGGTGGTGACCATGATGGGCCTGCAGTTCGGCTTCCTGCTGGGCGGCTCGATCGTGGTCGAGATGGTCTTCAACTGGCCCGGCCTGGGCCGCCTGCTGGTCGATGCGGTGACCATGCGCGACTACCCGGTGATCCAGACGCTGGTGCTTCTGTTCTCGCTGGAATTCATCCTTATCAACCTGGTGGTGGACGTGCTGTACGGCTTCATCAACCCCACGATTCGCTACAAGTGAACGCCGCCCGTTCCGAGGTACCCGGCATGACCACGCCCTCCATCCCCACCCCGCCCGACGCGGCGCAGATCGCGGCGGCCTCCGTCGCCGCCACCGCGCAATCGGCCTCGGCCGGCGCGGTCCGCACGCCCTGGCGCGAGTTCTGGCGCAAGTTCAGGAAGCAGCACGTGGCCGTCGCCGCGCTGGCCTTCGTGCTGCTGCTGGTGGCCGTCGCGGCGCTGGCGCCCTGGCTGGTGCCCTTCGACGCCGAGAACTACTTCGACTACGACCGCCTCAACGACGGCCCGTCGGCGATGCACTGGTTCGGCGTCGATCCGCTCGGCCGCGACATCTTCAGCCGCATCCTGATGGGCGCACGCATCTCGCTGGCCGCGGGCTTCCTGTCGGTGCTGGCGGGCGGCGCGATCGGCACCGTGCTCGGCCTGCTGGCCGGCTACTACGAAGGCTGGTGGGACCGGATCGTGATGCGCATCTCGGACGTGCTCTTCGCCTTCCCCGGCATCCTGCTGGCGCTCGGCGTGGTGGCGATCCTGGGCAGCAGCATGACCAACGTGGTCGTCGCGGTGGCGGTGTTCAGCGTGCCGGCCTTCGCGCGGCTGGTGCGCGGCAACACGCTGGTCTTGAAGCAGATGACCTACATCGAATCGGCGCGGAGCATCGGCGCATCGGACTGGACCATCATCGTCCGCCACATCCTGCCGGGCACCATCTCGTCGATCGTGGTGTATTTCACGATGCGCGTCGGCACCTCGATCATCACCGCGGCCAGCCTGTCCTTCCTGGGCATGGGCGCCCAGCCGCCGACGCCCGAATGGGGCGCGATGCTCAACGAGGCGCGGGCCGACATGGTCAACGCGCCGCACGTGGCGCTGTTCCCCAGCCTGGCGATCTTCTTCACCGTACTGGCCTTCAACCTGCTGGGCGACGGCCTGCGCGACGCGCTCGACCCCAAGATCGACCGCACGTGACACCGGTACCGCCCCGCGTCGGCACCCTGCCCGCCGGCCCGCGCGACGCGATCACCGACGTGGCGGGCGTCACCGTCGGCCATTGCACGCTGGCCGACGGCGAGGTGCAGACCGGCGTGACCGTGGTGCGGCCGCACGCCGGCGACGCGTTCCGCGACAAGGTGCCGGCCGCGGCCGTGGTGCTCAACGGCTTCGGCAAGAGCGTGGGCCTGGTGCAGGTGGAGGAACTAGGCACGCTGGAGACGCCGATCGCGCTGACCAACACCTTCTCGGTCGGCAGCGTGGCTGCGACGCAGATCCGTGCCTGCATCGCCGACAACCCCGAGACCGGCCGCTCGCTGCCGACGGTGAACCCGCTGGTCTTCGAATGCAACGACGGCTACCTGAACGACATCCAGCGGATGGCGGTGGCCGAGGCGCACTACCGGCAGGCGCTGGATGCCTGCGGCGCACAGGTCGAACAGGGCGCGGTGGGTGCGGGCCGGGGCATGTCGAGCTTCGACCTGAAGGGCGGCATCGGCACCGCATCGCGCGTCGTCTGCCTGCGCGACGGCACCCACCATACCGTCGGCGCGCTGGTGCTGGCGAACTACGGGCGCCTGCCGCAGCTGGTGCTGTCGGGGCATGCCATCGGCGCCGCACTGGCGGCGCGGATCGCTGCCCCACCTGCCGACACCGATGCCCCCGAGCGCGGGTCGATCATCCTGCTGGTCGCCACCGACGCGCCGCTCGACGCCCGCCAGCTGCGGCGCCTGGCGCTGCGCGCTGGTGCCGGCCTGGCGCGCACCGGCTCGGTCTTCGGCCACGGCAGCGGCGACATCGCGCTGGCCTTTTCCACCGCCTATACCGTGCCGGCCGATCCAGCCCGGCCGATGCCGGCCGTGGCGATGCTGCACGACGCGCTGCTCGACCCGCTGTTCCAGGCGGTGGCCGACGGCACCGAGCAGGCGATCGTGCACGCCCTGTGGCACGCCCGCGCGGTGACCGGCCGTGACGGCCACCACCGCCCCGCGCTGGCCGACCTGCTGGCGCAGGGCGCGCCGCTTCTTCCTCCGACACCCAACCCGCCGCACGGCGGCGCGCACGCAGCATGAAAGTCCTGATCTCCACCGACATCGAAGGCGTCGCAGGCGTCTACCATCCCGAGCAGGTGCGCCCCGGCAACCCGGAGTACGAACGCGCCCGCCGGCTGATGACCGACGAGGCCAACGCGGCGATCGCGGGTGCGTTCGACGCGGGTGCCGCCGAGGTGTGGGTCAACGACTCGCACGGCGGCTTCCGCAACCTGCTGCCCGACCTGCTCGATCCGCGGGCGCAGGCGGTGCAGGGCAAGCCGCGCTACCTCAGCATGGTGTCGGGCGTGGAGCACGGCATGGACGCGGTCTGCATGGTCGGCTACCACGCCAAGGCCCAGGCGCCCGGCATCCTCGCGCACACGATCAACAGCTTCGCCTTCGCCGGCATCTGGCTCGACGGGCAGGAAGTGGGCGAGGCCGGCCTCTACGGCGCGCTGGCCGCGAGCTACGGCGTGCCGGTGGCCATGGCCAGCGGAGACGACGCTTTCATCGCGGAGACGCAGCCGCAGTTCCCGCAGGCGCATTTCGTGCAGACCAAGCGCGCGACCGGGCAGAACAGCGGCATCTCGCTCTCGCCCGCCGCCGCCTGCTCGGCGATCCGCGCCGGCGTGGTGGCCGGACTGGCGCAACGGGTGGCGCCGGACCGGCCCGCCCCTGCCCAGCCGGTTGCGGTGCGTCTGCGCACCCAGACGCCGGCGCTGGCCGACCTGTTCTGCCAGTGGCCGACGCTGGCGCGCACCGGCGGCGTGGAGTTGACGTTCGGCGCGCCGACCATCGAGGCCGCGGTGCGGATGCTCAACTGCCTGTCGGCGATGTCGAGCATGCTGCGGTAGGCGGGCTGCAGGCGGGCCGAACGGGGTTTTCAAGCGTTTCGTCGCCACAGCCGGCGCTGTTCGCCGGCTCCTAGCTATTCTTTTTATAGCACGGGCATTTCAAAGCCGCACCGGAATCCCACGCTCCGCCATCCGCGCCTTGGCTTCGCCCACCGTGTGTTCGCCGTAGTGGAAGATGCTGGCGGCCAGCACCGCGTCGGCGCCGCCCTGCTGCACGCCGTCGGCCAGGTGGTCGAGGTTGCCGACGCCGCCCGAGGCGATCACCGGCACCGAGACGGCGTCGCTCACCGCGCGGGTCAGCGCCAGGTCGAAACCGCTCTTGGTGCCGTCGCGGTCCATGCTGGTCAGCAGGATCTCGCCGGCGCCCATGCGGGCCATCCGGGTGGCCCAGGCGACCGCGTCCAGGCCGGTGTTCTTGCGGCCGCCGTGGCTGTAGACGTCCCAGCCCGGGCCGGCGGCGCGGCCGTCGCCGTCCAGGCGCCGCTCGTCCTCGGCGCTGCGGCGCTTGGCGTCGATCGCCACCACGATGCACTGCGCGCCGTAGCGGGCCGATGCGTCGGCGATCACCTGCGGGTTGGCGATGGCGGCCGAGTTGAAGCTGGTCTTGTCGGCCCCGGCGTTGAGCAGGCGGCGCACGTCCTCGACCGTCCGCACGCCGCCGCCGACGGTCAGCGGAATGAAGACCTGCGACGCGACGGCTTCGATGATCGGCAGGATCAGGTCGCGTTCGTCGCTGGTGGCGGTGATGTCGAGGAAGGTGAGCTCGTCGGCGCCCTGCAGGTTGTAGCGCGCGGCGATCTCCACCGGATCGCCGGCGTCGCGCAGTTCCAGGAAATTGACGCCCTTGACGACACGGCCGCCGGTCACGTCGAGGCAGGGAATGATGCGTTTGGCCAGCATGGGAGATCCGCGGAAAGAGAAGAAGAAGAAGGTGGGTGTACGGAGCGCCGGGCGCCTGCGGGCTAGGCCAGTTGCAGCCGCTGGAATCCCGACCAGTGCGCTCCGGGCGCGAGCGGCACCGGCGTGTCGACGCAGGCGGCCTCGACGCAGAGCATCCGGCGCCAGCCGTCGGCCGGCATGTCGGGCAGCGTGGCGCAGAGCGCTTCGCCGGGATTCCAGACGACGGTGTTGGTCCACGACGGGCTGTTGGCGATCTGGATGGTGGCGTCGCCGGCCTGCAGCCGCAGCGGGCCGGGCGGCGCCGAGAACACGCAGTCGTACTCGCCGCCGAAGCCGACCGGACCCTGCTGCACCGCATGCACGTCGGCCACCGAATCCCAGCGGGCGCAGCCGTCCAGGCCGTCGAGCCGGGCCTGCGCCACGTCGTCCACCTGCAGGTAGGTGTGCAGCGCGGCGGTGAAGTCCCAGGCGGTGTCGCCGGTGTTGCGGGCGGTCAGTTCGACCTGCAGGTGGGCGTCGGCCAGTTCCACCGCCAGGCGGGCGGCGAAGCCGTGCGGCCACCAGGCGCGGGTCTGCGGCGTGTCGTCCAGGGCCAGGACGGCGCGCACGCCATGGTCGTCGGCACCGCTGTGTTCGACCCGCCAGGGCAGGTTGCGGGCGAAACCATGCTTGGCGAGCGGTCCGCGCTGGTTGAACTGCGGGAAGCAGACCGGCACGCCGCCGCGGATCGCACCGTGGCCGTCGAGCCGGGCCCGGGGGCTGAGATAGAGGCGTTCCGCCCCGCCGGCCGGCCTCCAGGACAGCACCTGCGCGCCCTGCAGGGCGACGACGGCGGATGCGCCGCCGGGCAGGGCCAGGTGCAGCGCGGGAAGTCCATGGAAAGGCGCGTGGCGCACGGCCTGGAATGCGGGAAAAATGGCAGGCATGCGGCGATTGTAGGAGCCGCACTTTGCGCCGCCTGCGGCCGTCTCCCCGGCTGCGGGACCGGCCGCGGGGCGGCTACAGGAAGCTACAGCGACCGGCCGACGCCGTCCTGCCAGCGCCAGGCATCGGCGCACATCCGCTCCAGGCCGTGCTGCGCCTTCCAGCCCAGCAGTTGCTCCGCCCGCGCCGGATCCGCCCAGCAGGCGGCGACGTCGCCCGGCCGGCGGGCGACGATGCGGTAGGGCACCGGCCGGCCGCTGGCCTGCTCGAAACCGCGCACCATCTCCAGCACCGACACCGCGCGGCCGGTGCCCAGGTTCACCGTCAGCAGGCCGGGGTGCTCGCGCAGGTAGCGCAGCGCGGCCACGTGGCCGTCGGCCAGGTCGCAGACATGGAGGTAGTCGCGCACGCCGGTGCCGTCGGGCGTCGGGTAGTCGTCGCCGTAGACGCTCAGGCTTTCCCGCATGCCGACGGCCACCTGCGCCACGTAGGGCATCAGGTTGTTGGGAATGTCCTGCGGGTCTTCGCCGATCAGGCCGCTCTCGTGCGCGCCGACCGGGTTGAAGTAGCGCAGCCGCGCGATCCGCCACTGACCGGGCTCGGCCGCGTCGACGTCGGCCAGCACCTGCTCCATCATCAGCTTGCTCCAGCCGTAGGGGTTGGTGGCCGAGAGCGGGAAGTCTTCCCGGATCGGCAGCGAGGCCGGGTCGCCGTACACCGTGGCCGACGACGAGAACACCAGGGTGCGCACACCGGCCTTCTGCATCGCGCGCAGCAGCGTCACCGTGCCGGCCACGTTGTTGTCGTAATAGCGCAACGGCTCGCGCACCGATTCACCGACCGACTTGAGCGCGGCGAAATGCACCACCGCCTCGATAGGATGCTCGGCGAACAGGCGGGCCAGCAGGGCCTCGTCGCGCACGTCGCCCTCCACATGCTGCGGCACCGCGCCGGTGATCTTCTCCACCCGCTCCAGCACCGACGCACGGCTGTTGCAGAAGTTGTCGAGGATCAGGAAGGGGATGTTCGCGGCCGCCAGGGCCACGCAGGTGTGTGAGCCGATGAAGCCGGCGCCGCCGGTGACGAGAATCATGTTTTTCCTTGTTGACGAATCCGGACGGCCGCCGCGTGCGTACTGCCGACGGTACGCGGCAAGCCGCTGCGATACCCCGGTTTGCACATTCGCGAATCGCCTCTATAGTGCCATCGTGAGATATTTATACGGGTTAAATTAGCCGAATGCCAGGTCTACCGAACGGAGGGGCTTACAAAGTCGCATATGCTCGCGCCGTAAGAAAACGGTAAGCCGAGTATCCACATGCATCGCTCCGGAGGTGGTGCAGGCATGCACAAATGGCGTAGCGTATCGAAGTCTGCCGCCTTATTTCTATCCGCTCATTTCCTTTCGTCGTGTTGCACAAACTCCTCTCCCTATTCCTCTGCCTGTGCTGCGCTTTCCCGCTGTGGACGACCGCAGCGCCGGCGGTGGCCCTGCACTACGGGCCGATCGCCGGCCTGCCGGAACTGAAGCTCTTCGACATCGTGGTGGTCGAGCCCGACCACGGCCAGGACCCGGTCGCCTACCGCAAGACCGGCAGCGAGCTCTACGCCTACGTGTCGGTGGCCGAGGTGCAGGCGTCGCGGCCCTACTACCCCGAGATTCCCGTAGCCTGGAAGATGGCGCGCAACGGCGACTGGAACTCCGACGTGGTCGACCAGACGCCGGCCGAATGGCCCGAGTTCTTCGCCAACAAGGTGGTGGGACCGCTCTGGCAGAAGGGCTACCGCGGCTTCTTCCTCGATACTCTCGACTCCTACCGGCTGGCCAAGCAGTTCGACGAGGCGGCGCAGCAGGCCGGCATCGTCCGGGTGATCGAACTGCTGCACCAGCGCTACCCCGGTATCCAGCTGATCCTCAACCGGGGCTTCGAGATCGTGCCGCGGGTCAAGGACAAGGTGAAGATGGTGGCGGTCGAATCGCTCTTCCGCGGCTGGAACGCCGGCACCCAGCGCTACGAGCCGGTGAAGCCCGAAGACCGCGAGTGGCTTCTGGGCCAATTGCGCACCATCCGCGAGCGCGACGGCCTGCCGATCCTCGCGATCGACTACGTGGCGCCGCAAGACAGGGCACTGACCCGCTCGACCGCCGAGCAGATCAAGGCGCTGGGCTTCATCCCCTGGGTGACAGACGGCCATGTGAAGACGGTCGGCATCGGCGCCGTCGAGCCGGTACCGCGGCGGGTGCTGGTGCTCTACAACGGCGGCGAGACGCCGGCGCTCAACTACACGCCGGCCCACCGCTTCCTGCAGATGCCGCTGAACCACCTGGGCTACGTGGTCGACTACGTGGACGTGCGCGAGGCGCTGCCCGCCGAGGTGTACCAGGACCGCTATGCCGGCGTCGTGACCTGGTTCTCGGGCTTCCTGCCGGAGAACCGCATCAAGCCGGTGCAGCAGTGGCTGCAGGCGCGCCTGGCCGAGCAGATGCCGGTGGCGGTGCTGGGCAATTTCGGCTCGGCACTCGACCGGCCGCTGGTCGAGGCGCTGGGCATCCAGCCCAACAGCGCCGCGCCCCGCGGTAGCCAGCAGCCGGTCGCCCGCGACCCGATGATGGGCTTCGAGACGGCGCTGGAGCCCGCCACCCGCGCGCAGTTCGAACTGGTGCTGCGCAACGGCGCGCCGGTGCAGGCGGCGCGCCCGCTGGTCGAATTCAAGGACCAGCGCAACCAGTCGGTGCTGGGCGGCGCGGTGATGCCCTGGGGCGGCTTCCTGCTGGATCCTTTCGTGGTGGTCGAGGTGCCGGGCACCGACTACGCCCGCTGGGTGGTCGACCCGTTCGCCTTCCTGGCGCAGACGCTGCGCCTGCCGGCGGTGCCGGTGCCCGACGTCACCACAGAGAACGGCCGCCGGCTGCTGTTCTCGCATGTCGACGGCGACGGATTTCCGTCGCGCGCCGAACTGCCCGGCAGCCCCGACGCGGGGCAGGTGCTGCTCAAGGAGATCTTCGAGAAGTACCGCACCGTGCCGCAGACCATGTCGGTGATCGAAGCCGAGATCGCGCCGCACGGACTGCACCCCGAGATGAGCCAGGAGCTGGAAGGCGTGGCGCGCCGCATGTTCGCGCTGCCGCACGTCGAGATCGCCAGCCACACCTATTCGCATCCGTTCCTGTGGGACCGCAACGTCCGCCACGGCACCTTCAGCGACAACTCCGAGGCGGCGATGAGCCTGGAGGTGCCGGGCTACACGATGGACCTGACACGCGAGATCGTGGGCTCTACCGACTACATCAACAGCCGCCTGGCGCCGCCGGGCAAGAAGGTCCGGATCCTGCTGTGGTCGGGCGACACCGCGCCCAACGCCGAGGCGCTGGCGATCACCGCCAAGGCCGGTCTGCTCAACATGAACGGCGGCGACACCTCGATCACCCGCACCAACCCTTCGCTCACCGCCATCGGTCCGCACGGCATCCAGAAGGGCGGCCTTCTGCAGGTCTACGCCCCGATCACCAACGAGAACATCTACACCAACCTGTGGAAGGGGCCGTACTACGGCTACGAGCAGGTGCTGCAGAGCTTCGAGATGACCGGCACGCCCCGCCGCATCAAGCCGGTCGACATCTACTACCACGTGTACTCCGCCAGCAAGCGGGCCGGCCTGAACGCGCTGCGCAAGGTGTACGACTGGGCCCAGGCGCAGCCGCTGCATCCGGTGTTCGCATCGGAATTCATCCGCAAGGTGCAGGACTTCCACACCTACGCCGTGGCCCGCGACGGCGACGGCTGGCGGGTGCGCGGCGACGGGGAACTGCGCACCCTGCGCATGCCGGCCGCGCTCGGCACGCCCCTGCCCCAGGCCAGCCAGGGCGTGGCCGGCTACACCGCCGCGGCCGAGGGCGGCACCTATGTGCACCTGACCGGCGGTGCCGCATGGCTGCAGATGCGCGCCGGCGACGCCGCCGCGCCGGCCGCACCGCAGGGCCCGTACCTGTCCGACGCCAACGCCCGATTGGCCGAATGGACGGTGCGCGACCAGGGCCGTACCGATTTCGCCCTGAAGGGCTACGCACCGCTGGCTTTCGGCCTGGCCAATGCCGGCAATTGCCAGGTGCGCGCCAACCAGCGCCTGCTGACCCCCACCCGCGCGGCTTCCCCGGCCACCCCGGCCGTCCAACAATTCCGACTCTCCGATGCTGCAGCGCAAATCCAGCTCCAGTGCCCAGCCCGCTGAGCGGCCGGTCCTGGCGCCCCCGTGGCTCATCGCCCTGCTGGCCAGCATGGTGGGGGGAGGCCTGTGGCTGCTCTACCCGAAGCAGGACCTGGAGCGGCGGCTCTCCGATACGCCCGACGTGGCCCTGTCGGTCGCCTACCTCAACAACCTGCTGCGCAGCGACCCGGACAATCCCCGCCTGCGCCTGCTCCTGGCCCAGCGGCAGATCACGATGGGCGACATGGCCAACGCGCGCGCGACGCTGCAGCCGGCGCTCGATTCGC
The DNA here is from genome assembly GCF_001421705.1 of Xylophilus sp. Leaf220. GTDB lineage: Bacteria > Pseudomonadota > Gammaproteobacteria > Burkholderiales > Burkholderiaceae_C > Xylophilus. The sequence goes on from NZ_LMKO01000022.1 coordinate 259,989, forward strand.
CCGATCCCGAACTGCACCGCGACGCGCTCTGGAGCCTCTGGGACCTGACCTATGCCGACTACCAGCGCACGCCCGAAAAAGAAGCCGAGCGCCGCAAGGGCCTGCGCGAAGACCTCAGGCGCCAGTTGAAGGCGCTGACGCAGGAGCGCTGGCCGATCGAACGCCAGATACTGCTGGCGCGCCGTGCGGCCGACCTCGAAGACCGTGTAGTCGGCGTCGTGCTGACCCGGCAGCTGGCCGCGGAAGCGACCGACCCGCGCGAAGCCGCGCGCCTCTACGAGCGGGCCGCCAAGGAGGCGCTCGGTACCTCCGACTACGCCGCCTGCGCCGAGCTGTACCTGCTGGCGCGCCAGGCCACGCCCGACCCGCAGCAGGCCAAGGTCTACTACACCGCCGCGGTGAAGGCCCTGCAATCGGGCAACCAGCCGGTCGCCGCCCTGGCACTGGCAGAGCGCGAGCTGGGCCCGCTGTCGGACGATGTGCAGACCCTGCTGATGATCACCAACCTGGCGCGTGCTGCGGGCAAGCCGGCCGTGGCCGACCGCTACGTGCGCCGCCTGCTGCGCATCTCCGTGCTGCAGCAGATGCCCGATACGGCGGCGATCCTGGTCGGCAGCATGGCACCGGTCGGCGCGCTCCTGCGCCCGCTGCATGGTGCCGCGTTGGATGCGCCGCCCGCGCAGTACGGCTACGACGACGGCGCCCACCTGATGCTGCCGCCCGCGATGGCGGTGGCCGACGCCGGCACGTGGCAGCAGCGCCGCATGGCGCAGGAAGCGCCCCGCCCTGCGGCTGCCCCCGCACCCGCGGCGGCGGCACCGCTGCCCGCGCCGCGCCCCGGTGCGGTGCCCAACCTGCCGTTCGACGACAAGATCTACACGCTCGGCTACGAGGTCTTCGTCGAGAACCGCAAGCTCGACGACGCCTGGTCGCTGGCGAACGTCGCGGTGCAGAACCTGCCGCAGGACCTGGTGTGGCGCGAGCGCCTGGCCCGGGTGTCCGACTGGACGCTGCGATCCTCGTCGGCGCTGGAAAACTGGCTCTACATCGCCCGCAAGACCGACCGCGACGAGGCCTGGCAGTCGGTGCTGCGGCTGGCGCCCGGCCAGTTCGACGACCGTGCCCTGGTCGAGGGCCTGCGCCACCAGCTGCGCGGCCGCCCCGAGGATTTCGCGCTGATGCGCGCCCTGGTCGACGCCTACGAACGCATCGGCGAGCCGCAGCCCGCACTCGACTACCTGAAGGTCCACGCCCGGACGGCGCCGGCGGTGGAACTGCTCGCCAACCTGGCCGAACGTGCCGGACAGCCGACCCTGGCGCTCGACAGCTGGCGCCGCCTGCTGTCCGACAAGGCCCAGGTGACCCAGGCCCGCGCCATGCGCGCCGCCGTCCTGGCCCTGACGCACGGCCGGCCCGACGAAGGCCTGCGCTGGCTCGAGACCGCCCAGCAGCAGCCGAGCGCGGGCACCGACCAGAACGACTACTGGCGCCTGACCGCCCAGCTGGCCGAAAGCCGCCAGCGCAACGATCTGGCGGTGCAGGCCTACCGCCGGCTGGTGGAAGGCAAGGACACCGACAGCTCCGACTACGACGCGCTGGTGCGCCTGCTCAACAACGACCAGCCGCTCGAAGCGGCGCGGGTGTCGGTGCTGGCCTGGGAACGCTTCGACGAGCCGCGCTACCTGGTCGATGCACTCTCCATCTACTCCAGCCGCAACCGCTGGGACGACGTCGGGCTGCTGCTCAAGCGCCTGGATGCGACCCCGCAGGCCACCCGCCGCGCCGCGTCCCGCTTCCGGCAGATGCCCGAGTTCCTCCGGCTGGCTGGGAGCTACTACCAGAACACCGGCAACCTGCCCGAGGCCCGCCGCTACTTCGAGGCCGGCCTGCAGCAGAGCCCCGATTCGTCGGAGATGCGCCAGGCGCTGCTGTGGCTGTTCATCGACAGCAACGACGCGGTGTCGCTGCGCACCCTGCTGGCCACGCAGGAACGCGTCTGGGCCCGCGACGAGGATGTGCACGACGCGCTGGCGGCCGCCTACCAGGCGCTGTCGCTGCCACAGGTCTCGCTCGACCGCTACCTCACGCCGCACCTGAAGGCGCACCAGGGCGACTTCCTCTGGCTGATGAACTACGCCGACGCGCTCGACCAGAACCAGCAGACCGACCGTGCCTGGCGGCTGCGTCGCGAGCTGCTGTCGCGCGAATGGCAGACGGCGCGCAAGGGCGACGGCGGCCAGCGGCTTTCGGCCGAAGAGGCACGCGCCCGCTGGCTGACCGACGAGGGCCTGGACCAGACGCGGCGGATCGCCCGCACCCGTCTGTTCATCACCCAGCGGCCGGGCGACCCGGCGCAGGAAGTGCTGCGCGAACTGCTGCGGGTCGACCGCGACGGGCGCGGCGGCTACTCCAACGCCGCGGCCGAGACCGCCATCGGCTGGCTGCAGGACGCGGGCGAATACACCGCCGAGCGCGGCTTCCTGCGCCACCAGTACGCGCGCAGCCAGGGCCAGCGGAGCAACCGGCCGCTGTGGGCGGAGATCACCGTCGCGCTAGCCGAGGACGACAAGTCCGCCACCGGCCAGCTGCTGCAGGCGTTCGACGAGCGCCTGCCCCGCTACGACCGGGTCAACGCCGCCCGCGCGGTGGACGACATCCGGCTGGCGCAGACTGCCGCCTTCGAGGCGCAGCAGGACCAGCACGACGACCAGCCGCTGCACCTGCAACTCACCGAGAACCTGCTGGCCTTCAGCGATACGGTGGGCGGCGGCCTGAAGCTGCAGCGCCTGGGCGGTATGGACGAGGACGAGGTCGACACGGTGCTGCACATCGCGATCGACCCGCGGCTGTCGCTGGACCTGGAGTTCGCGAGCATCCGCCGCAGGGCCACCGATGCGCTGGTGATCGTCAACCCGCCCGACGAGCGGGCCTTCGACATGAAGCTCAACTGGCGCCACAACGACGGCACGACGATGCTGCGCGCCGGCCGCCGCGAAAGCCTGGGTTCCTACAACCCGCTGCAGATCGAGCACCAGCAGCGGATCGACAACCGCCTGATGCTGACGCTGGACCTGGGCACCGATCTGCCCAGCCAGGAAAGCCTGGCCCTGCGCATCGCCGGCAAGAAGCGCCGGGCCGGCGCCGCCCTGCGCTACCAGGCCACCCGCCAGGACCAGTTCACCCTGGGCTATTCGGACGAGGCCTACAGCCTGCAGACCGGCGCGGCGCTAGGCAACGGCCAGCACACCCGGCTCAACTACAGCCACACCTACCGGCAGGAGGCGCCGGTGGTCGAGTTCGGCGCATTCTGGTCGCGCCACAATTTCTCGCGCCGCGACCTGGCGGGCCTGGGCCCGAACGACCTGGCCTTCACCCGCATCGTGCCGCCGAGCGCGGGCACCGTGGGCCAGGACTATTTCCTGCCCGACAGCTTCAGCTTCTACGGGCTGCAGGTCTCCACCAACATGCGCTACGAGCAGGAGTACACCCGTGCCGCCCTGCCCTTCGCCACCCTGAGCCGCACCTGGCACAGCGTCCTCGGCCCCGGCTACGAGCTGCGCATGGGCGTGGCCGGCAGCGTGCTGGGCGCCGACCACCTGGGCCTGAGCTGGGGCGTCGGCAAGTCGGGCCTGCAGGTCCGGGGCCTGACCCGCAGCATGCTGCTCACCTACCGTCTCCATTTCTGATGTCGTCCCGAGAGGAATCCACCATGCCCCACCACCGCTTTCTGCTGCAGCGCCGGCACGCCCTCGTCGCCGGCAGCCTCGCCCTGCTGCTCGGCGCCTGCTCCACCATCGACCGCGGCCAGCCGCCCGAGCTGGAGCGCAACGCCACCTGGGTGGTGCTGCCCTTCGCCAACCACACCGAGACGCCGCTCGCCGGCAACCGGGCCGAGGCGATCGCGCAGGCCCTGCTGCAGACCCGCGGCGTCGGCCGCATCCAGCGCTATCCGACCAGCACCCAGCAGGAAGCGCTGTTCGACGCGGGCGACGCCAGGCGCCAGCAGGAAGTGCTGGCCTGGGCCCGCGAGCAGAAGGCCAGGTACGCCCTGACGGGCGCGGTGGACGAATGGCGCTACAAGGTCGGCGTCGACGGCGAACCCGCTGCCGGCGTGACGCTGCAGATCCTCGACGTGGCCTCGGGCGACACGCTCTGGAGCGGCACCGGCGGCAAGAGCGGCTGGAGCCGCGAATCGCTCTCGGGCGTGGCGCAGAAGCTGATCCGCGATCTGCTCGACGCCGGCCTGGCGCGGGCGCGCTGATCCCGCCATGGCCTCCGAGACGACCACGCCCGCCGCGCGCCGCCGCACGGTCAAGCCGACGCCGATCGCGGCCAAGTCGAAGAAAGTCACCCACCTGCCGTCCAACCTGCTGGGCAAGCTGGCCGATCCCGACGCCCGCGCGCCGGTCATGCTGGTCGAGACCCTGCTGCTGCCGCTGGTCGCGCTGGCGCTCGGCCTGTGGCTGGAGCCGCAGGACCCGATGTGGGTGCAGGCGCCCTTCCCGTGGTCGTGGCTGGCGCCGGTCATCGTCGCGCTGCGCTACGGGCCGCTGGCGGGGCTGGGCGCCGCCTGCGTGCTGGCGATCGGATGGCTGGGGCTGAACCCGGGGCGCTACGACGGATTTCCGCAGGTCTACTTTCTCGGAGGCCTGATTCTGGTGATGCTGGTCGGCGAGTTCTCGAGCCTGTGGCAGGCGCGCACCCGGCGGGCGGAGAACGTCCAGGTCTATCTCGACCAGCGGCTGGAGCATCTGGTGCGGCAGTACTACCTGCTGCGGCTGTCGCACGACCGTCTGGAGCAGGAGCTGATCGGCCGGCCGATGTCGATGCGCGACGCGCTCTCCACCCTGCAAAGCGTGGGCAGTCCCGACCAGAACGTGGCACAGGGCGCCGAGACGCTGCTGCGGCTGCTGGCCCAGTACTGCCAGCTCGAGTCGGCCACGCTCTACGCGGCCGACGACGAGCACATCGACGCGGAGCCGATCGCGCGTCTGGGCAACGGCGCGGCGATCGACCCGTACGATCCCCTGGTGCAGCAGGCCATCGAGACGCGCAAGCTCTGCCACGTCAGCCAGGTGCTGGCCGGACAGCAGCAGACCCAGTACCTGGCGGCGGCGCCGCTGCTCGACCTGGGCGGCGAGATCTACGGCCTGCTGGTGATCGACGACATGCCCTTCTTCTCGCTGCAGGACGAGAACCTGCAGACGATCAACCTGCTGCTGGGCTACTACACCGACGGCCTGGCGATGAAGGCGCTGGCCGAGCCGATCCAGGCACGGCTGCCCGAGTGCCCGGCGACCTTCGCCTTCGAATCGCAGCGGCTGGCGCACATCCGCGATACCGCGCAGGTGCCGAGCGTGATCGTGGCGCTCGAATTCCTGCCGCGGGCGATCGACGCCGGCCTGCCCGGCCAGATCCAGCGCCTGAAGCGCGAACTGGACGAGGGCTGGCTGATCCAGGGCGAGCACCGGCACGTGCTGGCCATGCTGATGCCGCTCGGCGACAGCGCCACCGCCGAGGGCTACATCAACCGGCTGGAGTTGTGGTCGGACCAGAAGACCGGCCAGCCGCTGGCCGAATCGGGCGTGTTCCCGCACATCGTGCCGCTCGACGGCGAGCCGCTGTCGGTGCTGCAGCGGATCCACGGAATGGCCCATGCTTAACCTCAAGTTCGGCATCTCGGCGCTGCTGCTGGAGATCGGTGCCTGGAGCGGGCCGGCCCTGCTGCAGGGCCGCTCCGACGCCGCCCTGCTCAGCTACCTGACGGTGCACGGATTGGCCTGCGTCATGCTGTCGCTGTTCCTGCTGCCCCTGCTCTCGGGTGCCCAGGCCAAGCCGCGCACGCCGGTACTGGCGCTGATGGCGGCCTTCAGCTACACCGTGCCGGTCGCCGGCTTCGTCGGGGTGGCGCTGGCCGTTATCGTGCTGCGGGTCTACCGCAGCCCGGCCGCGCAGGACGCCTTCGAATCCCTGCGCCTGCCCGAGTTCGACCGCCACCAGCGCCTCCAGGGCAGTTTCCGGCAATCCGGTCTGCGCTCGTTCCTGGGCAACAGCCAGGCGCCGATGCAGACCCGCATGCGGGCGATGGTGGCACTGCAGCGTGTCTCCGGCCGCATCGCGTCGCCGCTGCTGCGCACCGTGCTGAGCGACCCGAGCGAAGACCTGCGGCTGCTGGCCTACGGCATGCTCGACACGCTGGAAAAGCGCATCAACCGCACGATCGACAGCGAACTCGACGCGCTGCGCCAGGCCCGGGAAGCCGAAGGCGACACGCCCGGGCCGCTCACCACCGAATCCAACTACCGGCTCTCGGACCTGTACTGGGAGCTGGTCTACCAGGAACTGGTGCAGGGCGACCTGCGCGACCACGCGATCAAGGAATCGCTGCGCTACTGCGAACAGGTGCTGGAGCACCGGCCCGAGCATCCGCATCTCAACCTGCGCCGCGGCCGGCTTCTGCATCTGCTGGGACAGACCCAGGCCGCCGAGGCCGCCTACGGGCTGGCGCGGGCTCTGGGCCTGCCGGCCACGCGGGTGCTGCCGTACCAGGCCGAGCTGTGCTTCCAGCGGCGCGACTTCGAGCAGACGCGGCAGCTGGTGCACGAGCTGGCCCAGTGGCGCGCCCTGCCCCGTCTGCGGCCGATCCTCGACTACTGGGAGCCGCCGCGATGAGCCATCCCAAGGCCGGCCAGGCCGACATCGCGCTGCTGCTGGAAGGCACCTTCCCGTACGTGAGCGGCGGCGTCTCGAGCTGGATCAACCAGATCATCCGGGCCTATCCCGAATACACCTTCGCGATCATCTTCCTCGGCAGCCGCCAGGAGGACTATTCGAACTTCAAATACGAACTGCCCGCGAACGTGGTGCATTTCGAGGAGCACTATCTCTACGACCATCTGGGCGCCCGCGGCATGCCGGCCCGGCGCACGGGCAACCGGGCCGCGCTCGACATGGTGCGCACCCTGGTCGAGTCTTTTCGCACCGGCGACCGCAGCGCCGAGACGATGGCCGCCTTCCGCGAGCTGACGCTGCAGATGCAGCCGGGCGGCACGCTGCCGCTGGAGGATTTCCTCTACAGCGAGCGGGCCTGGGAGATCATCTGCCAGGGCTACCGCGACCACTGCACCGACCCGTCCTTCGTCGACTATTTCTGGACGGTGCGGATCATGTACCAGCCGCTCTGGACGCTGGCCCGGGTGGCGCAGCAGATGCTGCCGGTGCGGATGGTGCACTGCGCCTCGACCGGCTACGCCGGCTACCTGGGCGGCCTGGTGCAGCACATGCGGGGCGTGCCGCTGATCCTGTCGGAGCACGGCATCTACACCAAGGAACGCAAGATCGACCTGTTCAAGAGCGAGTGGATCCGCGACAACCGCAACATCTTCCAGCGCGACCCGACCGAGCTGTCGTACTTCCGCCAGATGTGGATCCGCTTCTTCGAATGGCTCGGCTACTACTGCTACGCCGCGGCCGATCCGATCATCGCGCTCTACGAGACCAACCGCCTGCGCCAGGTCACCGACGGCGCCGAAGCGGCCCGCACCTTCAACATTCCCAACGGCATCAACCTGGCGCGCTTCGCACGGCTGCGCGACCAGCGGCCGGTCGAGGTGCCGCAGGTGCTCTGCCTGATCGGCCGCGTGGTGCCGATCAAGGACATCAAGACCTTCATCCGCGCGATGCGCCGGGTGGTCAACCAGCTGCCGCTGGCCGAAGGCTGGATCGCAGGGCCTACCGAGGAAGACCCCGCCTATGCGCAGGAGTGCACGAACCTCGTGCGCAGCCTGGGACTGGAGAACAACATCCGCTTCCTGGGCTTCCAGCGGGTGGAGGACCTGATGCCGCGGATCGGCCTGGTGATCCTCTCGTCGATCAGCGAGGCGTTGCCGCTGGTGATCCTGGAGGGCTACGCCGCCGGCGTGCCCACCGTGTCGACCGACGTCGGGTCGTGCCGCCAGCTGATCGAAGGACTGGACGAGGAAGACCGCGCGCTGGGCGCCTCCGGCAAGGTGGTGCCTATCGCCGATCCGCAGCGGCTCGCCGACGCGTCGATCGCGCTGCTCAAGGATTCGGATGCCTGGCACGCCGCCAGCCGCGCGGCGATCGCGCGGGTGGAGCGCTACTACACCGACACGATGATGTTCGACCGCTACCGCCGGGTCTACGAGACGGCGTTCCAGAAAACAGAGGGAGCGCGCTGATGGCCGGCATTGGATTCGAGCTGCGGCGCATGCTGCGCAAGGACACGCTGACCAGCCTGGTGCAGGCCTATGCCTATGCCGGCGTGATCGGCTCGGGGCCGTGGGTGTTCTCGATCGTCGGCATCCTGCTGATCGGTATCTTCAGCGCCAGCGTGGTGGTGCCGGCCTCACTGGTCACCCAGTTCCAGACGTCGGTCACCTACCTGGTGGCGGGCAGCCTGATCCTCACCGGGCTGGTGCAGCTGGCCTTCACCCGGTTCGTGTCGGACCGGCTATTCGAGAAACGCCGCGACCTGATCCTTCCGAACCTGCACGGCCTGCTGCTGGTGGTGACCGTCGCCTCGGGCGTGCTGGGCACCCTGGCCCTCTTCGTGGTGCTGCCCAACCTGGGCCTGGTCTACCGGATGCTGATGCTGGCCGGCTTCGCGCTCATGTGCAACGTCTGGGTGCTGACGGTGCTGCTGTCCGGCATGAAACGCTACAAGGTCATCGTGGCGCTGTTCGGCCTGGCTTACGCGGTCATCGTCGTCGCCTCGCTGCTGCTGCGGCCCTGGGGGCTGGAGGGACTACTGGCGGGTTTCGTGCTGGGCAACTACCTGCTGCTGGCGGGCATGTGGGTGCTGGTGGTGCAGGAGTTCAACCCCAAGGGCAAGCTGATCGCGTTCGACTTCGCGCGGCGCAGGATGCTCTATCCGTCGCTGGTGGCGGTGGGGTTCCTCTACAACTTCGGCATCTGGGCCGACAAGTTCATGTTCTGGTACTTCACCCCCACGTCCCAGAGCATCATCGGCGGGCTGCGCGCCTCGATCATCTACGACCTGCCGGTGTTCCTGGCCTACCTGTCGATCATCCCGGGCATGGCGGTATTCCTGGTCCGGATCGAGACCGACTTCGTCGAGTTCTACGACAAGTTCTACGACGCGGTGCGCAGCGGCGGCTCGCTGGAATACATCGAGGCGATGCGCGACGAGATGGTCTATTCGATCCAGCAGGGCCTGGGCGAGATCGGCAAGATCCAGACGCTGGCGGTGCTGGTCACCTTCGTCGCCGGACCGGCCCTGCTCGACGTGCTGGGCATCTCGCGGCTCTACCTGCCGCTGCTGCATGTGCAGGTGATCGGCGCCGGCCTGCAGGTGGGGCTGATGGCGATCCTGAACGTGTTCTTCTACCTCGACCAGCGGCGCATCGTGCTTTTCCTGTGCCTTCAGTTCGTGCTGCTCAACATCGTCTTCACCGGCTTCACGCTGCATGCCGGCGCTGCGCTCTACGGCTACGGATTCGCGCTGTCGACCCTGCTCACCCTGTGCACTGGCATGTACCTGCTGTCGCGCCAGCTCAACCGGCTGGAGTACGAGACCTTCATGCTCCAGTAGGCCCCGCAAGGGCCGCCCCGCTACCATCGGTTCCCACCCACCGTCGATCGGCCGCTTCATGAAACCACCTTCCCTGCGTGCACTTCCCCGGTGGCTGAACCTGGCCCTGGCCGCGCTGGTGGCGGCGTGCGGCGGTGGAGGTGGTGGCGGCAGCGGCGGCGCGCCCGTCGCCGTGCCGGTCGTCACCGTCACCATCGGCGCGCCGGGCGACCAGGCGATCTTCGAGATGGGCGGCCCGGTCAGCGTGAACGCCCGGGTGACGGTCGACGGCGCGGTGCCGGCCGACGGCACCGCGGTGCGTTTCGCGGCGTCGTCCGGCACCTTCGCGCCGGCCAGCCCCACCACCCAGGCAGGCGTGGCGACCGCGTCGTTCAGCGCCACGGCGCCGGGGCGCCAGGAGATCACCGCGTCGGTCCAGATCGGCGGCCAGACGGCCAACGCGGTGCGGGTGGTGTACCTGCGGCCCGCGCCGGCGCCGCTGGAGCTGCTGGTGCCGGCCTACTTCTCGCCGACCACTACCAGCCACTGGAACACGCTGGTCGCCGGCGCCGCGTCCCATCCAGGCGTTGCGGTCACCGCCATCATGAACCCCGACAACGGCATCTTCACCAACGCCAGCGCCGACTACCTGCGCGTGCTGACGCAGCTGTCCGCGGCCGGCGGCCGGACGGTCGGCTACGTCTACACCGGCTACGGCACCGGGTCCCGGTCGATGGCGTCGATCAAGGCCAACATCGACAGCTACCTGGCGCTGTACGGCCGCGCGCTGATCGGCGGCTTCTTCCTCGACGAGATGGCGTCCGCCGCCAACCGGCTGGATTTCTACCGCGAGATCTACGGCTACATCAAGGCCAGGGACGCAGGCCTGCGGGTGATCGGCAACCCCGGCACCTTTCCCGACCCGGGCTACGCGGCGGTCGCCGACATCCTGGTGAATTTCGAAAACAGCGCCGCCGCCTTCGCCGACTACGACCCGCGCAACGGGCAGGCCTGGCTCTACCAGTACCCCAACAGCCGTGCGGGCGCTCTGGTCTACGGCACGCCTACCTGCGCAGCGATGCAGACCGCCGTACGGGCCGCCGCCACCGCGCGCTTCAACGCCGGGCCGCTCTACATCACCGACTTGCCGTACAACCCGGTGACCGGAGCCGGCAACCCCTGGGCTGCCTTGCCAAGCTATTGGTTGCAGATGCTCGACACGGTCGCAGCGGTCAACCGCGGCAGCACGCTGCCTGCCTGCTGATCTGGGCTGTTCGGCCGCCCAGCGGCGGCACGGCACCGCCGATGCGCTGTTGCCCGGATGTCCGCAAGACACTGCGGTATATTTAAAGCACGGGTAAAACCAACCGTCGGACAGGCCCGACCGACGGCCATCGCTGCGGTTAGCAACTGTCGCCCAGGTGACTATCATCCGATTTTTTGCGGATCGCCCACCATGCAGCTTTTCGGACCGCTCTCCCGTTTCAGTCTTCTGGCCGCGGCGGCGGCGCTCGTGGCGGGCTGCGGCGGAGGCGGAGACAGCACCACCACCGCGGCGACCTCCAGCGTTACCGCCGCGGGGGAAGCCGACATCATCGTCGGCACCCAGGCGGCCAAGGCCAAGCTCCCGGTGCTGTCGCTGGCTTTCACCACCCCGGACGATCAGGAGGTGCTGACCGTCGGTACCGCGGCCACCGTCGCGGCACGGCTGAAGATCGACGGCGTGGCAGCGGTAGACGGCACCGCGGTGCGCTTGGGCGCGCCGTCGGCCCACTGGCTGCCGGTCCTTCCCACGACCGTGGCCGGCTTGACCACCACCGCCTTCACCGCCACCGCACCCGGCCGCCAGGAGATCACCGCCACCGTGCAGGCCGGCGGCCAGACAGCCAGTGCGGTGCGGGCTGTGTATGCCCGGCCGGCCCCCGCACCGCTCGAGATCCTGGTTCCCGCCTACTTCTCGCCCGCCGACTCGACCGACTGGGCGAAGATGACCGCCGGCGCCGCCGCCCATCCGACGCTGGCCGTCACCGCGATCATGAATCCGAACAATGGCATCTTCACCGCGGCCGATCCGGACTACCTGCGGGCGCTGGCGCAGTTCGCCGCGGTGGGCGGCCGCACGGTGGGCTATGTCTACACCGGCTACGGCACCGGATCGCGCTCGCTGGCCTCGATCAAGGCCAACATCGACCGGTACCTGGCGGTCTACGGCCGCCCCTTGATCGGCGGCTTCTTTCTCGACGAGATGGCCTCCGATCCGAAGAGGCTGGCCTTCTACCAGGAGATCTACCGCCACATCAAGGCCCGCGACCCGGGCCTGCGGGTGATCGGCAACCCCGGCACCGTGCCGGATGCGGTGTATGCGGGCGTGGCCGACACCCTGGTCACCTTCGAAGACCGCGGTACGGCCTACACCCGCTACGACCCGCGCCAGGGCAATGCCTGGCTGTACCTGCAGGCCAACAGCCACCAGGCGGCGCTGGTCCACAACGCGAGCTGCGCGGCGATGCAGCGCGCCGTCGCCGCGGCCGCCACGGCACGGTTCAACGCCGGGCCGGTGTACATGACCAACCTCAAGTTCAACCCCGAGACCGGCGTGGGCGATCCCTGGAAGGCCCTGCCCGGCTACTGGATGCAGATGCTGGACACCGTCTCGGCCGTCAACCGGGGCGTGCCACCGACGGCCTGCTGAGGCCGCCGCGCGTCCGGTGGCCGGCGGCGCATGTCCTGCGCCGGCCGATCGCGCAGGGTCAGGCCAGTTCGTCGGCGCGGGCCTGCGCCGCAGCGAAGTCGAGGTCGCCCGAGTAGATGGCGCGGCCGCAGATGACGCCTTCGACGCCTTCGGCCTCCACCGCGCAGAGGCCCTCGATGTCCGCCATGTTCGACAGGCCGCCCGACGCGATCACCGGGATCGTCAGCGCCTGGGCCAGCTTGACCGTCGCGTCGATGTTGATGCCCGAGAGCATGCCGTCGCGGCCGATGTCGGTGTAGATGATCGACTCGACGCCCCAGTCCTCGAACTTCTTGGCCAGGTCGACGACCTCGTGGCCGGTGAGCTTGCTCCAGCCGTCGGTGGCGACCTTGCCGTCCTTCGCGTCCAGTCCCACGATGATGTGGCCGCCGAAAGCGCTGCAGGCGTCCTTCAGGAAGCCCGGGTTCTTGACCGCCGCGGTGCCGATGATCACGTAGCGCAGGCCGCCGTCGATGTACTTCTCGATCGTGTCCAGGTCGCGGATGCCGCCGCCCAGCTGCACCGGGATGTCATCGCCCACGGCCTTCAGGATCGACTTGATCGCCGCGTAGTTCTGCGGCTTGCCGGCGAAGGCGCCGTTCAGGTCCACCAGGTGCAGGCGCCGTGCGCCCTGCTCCACCCACTTCAGCGCCATCGCGGCCGGGTCTTCCCCGAAGGTGGTCGATTGGTCCATGTCGCCCTGTTTCAGGCGGACGCAGTGACCGTCTTTCAGGTCGATCGCAGGAATGAGGATCATGGTGCCGTGGTCAGCTGGAAGACTCGAAGGGATGGAAATGCAGGTCGATGTGCGAAGCCGCCGCCGCGGCCGGATTCTCGTGCGCAATCCGAGTGCGGACGCAGTGGCCCTCGCGGCAAGCGTTCAGGGTGCCCAGTGCAGGAAGTTGCGGTAGAGCGCCAGCCCGTGGTCGGCGCTCTTCTCGGGATGGAACTGGGCGGCAAAAATGTTATCGCGTGCCACGGCGGCGGTAAAGCGTCCGCCGTAGTCGGCCTCGCCCGCAGTGTGGCGGGCATCCGACGGACGGGCGTAGAAGCTGTGCACGAAATAGAAGTGCGTGCCGTCGGGAATGCCCTGCCACAGCGGATGCACCGCGCCGCCGTGCGACGACTGGAACACCTGGTTCCAGCCCATCTGCGGTACTTTGAAGCGGCTGCCGTCGGGCTGCATCCTGCCGGCCAGGTCGAACTTGACGACGCGGCCGGGGAACAGCGCCAGGCCGTCGGTCGGGCCCTCGTCGCTGGCGTCGAGCAGCATCTGCATGCCGACGCAGACGCCGAAGAGCGGTTTCTGCGCCGCCGCCTCCAGCACCGAGGCGCGCAGGCCCGAATCGGCCAGCTCGCGCATGCAGTCGGGCATGGCGCCCTGGCCGGGCAGCACGATGCGGTCGGCGGCGCGCACCGTCTCGGGCTCGGCGGTCACTACCACGTTCCAGCCGGTGCCGGCGGCGGCGGCCCGCACCGCCTGCGACACCGACCAGAGGTTGCCCATGCCGTAGTCGACCACGGCCACGGTCTTTGCTACATTATTCATAGCTAGAAGCCGGCTTCGGGCGCCGGCCAGAGGCACTTTTGATGCTCGAAACCGTCACAGCGACCCCTTGGTCGACGGAATGACGCCGGCCATCCGCGGATCGCGCTCCAGCGCGGCACGCAGCGCCCGGGCGAAGGCCTTGAACACCGTCTCGCACTGGTGGTGGGCGTTGATGCCCTTGAGGTTGTCGATGTGCAGCGTCACGCCCGCATGGTTGGCGAAGCCCTGGAAGAACTCGTAGACCAGCTGCGTATCCAGCGTGCCGACCATGCCGCTGGTGAACGGGATATGCAGGTGCAGCCCCGGCCGGCCCGAGAAGTCGATCACCACCCGCGACAGCGCCTCGTCCAGCGGCACGTAGGCATGGCCGTAGCGGCGGATGCCCTTCTTGTCGCCGACCGCCTTGGCGAAGGCCTGGCCGAGCGTGATGCCCACGTCTTCGACCGTGTGGTGGCCGTCGATGTAGAGGTCGCCATCGGCCCGCACGTCGAGGTCGATCAGCCCGTGCCGGGCGATCTGGTCGAGCATGTGGTCGAAGAAGCCGATGCCGGTGGCGAGCGTCGCGCGGCCGGTGCCGTCGAGGTTGACGCGCACGGTGATCTTGGTCTCTGCGGTGTCGCGCGAGACCTCGGCGACGCGTTCGAGTGACGGGTCGAGGGCGGGGCCGGTCGGGTCGGGAGTGGTCATCGGGTGGGGGCGTCGGTGGGCAGGGACAGCGTCGGGGATGGGGCCAGCGCCTGCTGCAGCGCCGCCAGCATGCGGGTGTTCTCGTCTTCGGTGCCCACGGTCAGGCGCAGGCAGCCGGCCAGCAAGGCATGCATTCTAGAAACGTTCTTGACCAGGATGCCCGAGCGCCGCAGCGCGTCGAACACCCGCTGGGCGCCGGCCTCGCCGCCGGGCATGCGCACCAGCAGCATGTTGGCGTCGCTGGGCCACGCCTGCACGCCGGGCAGCGCGGCCACGGCGTCGGCCAGGCGTTGGCGCTGGGCGCGGATGTCGGCAGCCTGCGCCTCGAACACCGCGGCATGCTCCAGCGCGAACAGCGCGCATTCGGCGTTCAGCACGCTGATGTTGTAGGGCGGGCGCACCTTGTCGATCTCCGCGACCAGCGCGGCGGGCCCCATCAGGTAGCCGAGGCGCACGCCCGCCAGGCCGAACTTGCTCAGGGTGCGCATCAGCAGCACATGGGCGTGGCCCGCCGGGTCGCGCCGGATCGCATCCTGCCAGCTGCGGCTGGCGAAGGGCTGGTAGGCCTCGTCGACCACCACCAGGCCGTCCACGGCCGCAGCCGCGGCGATGACGCGGGCCATCGCGTCGGCGTCCCACAGGTTGGCGGTCGGGTTGTTGGGATAGGCCAGGTAGGTGATAGCGGGGCGGTACGCGGCGATCGCCGCGCACATCGCATCCGTATCGAGCTGGAAGTCGGCCGAGAGCGGCACGCCGACGAAGCGCAGGCCCTGCAGTTGCGCGCTGATCGCATACATCACGAAGCCGGGCAGCGGCGCCAGGATCGCCGGCGGCAGGCCGTCGGGCGTGTCGGCGGCGGGTACGTCGCAGGCCATCGCCAGCAGCGAGATGATCTCGTCCGAGCCGTTGCCGAGCACCAGCGCATGGCCCTCGGGCAGGTCGACGTGCGCGGCCAGGGCGCGCTTCAGGTCGTCGATCCGCGGGCCGGGATAGCGGTTGATCGCCAGCGCGCCCAGCCGGGCGCCGAGGGCCGCCTGCAGGTCGGCCGACAGCGTGTGCGGGTTCTCCATCGCATCGAGCTTGACCATGCCGGCCGCGTCCTGCACCGCATAGGCGTGCATCGACTGCACGTCGGCGCGGATGCGCCGCAGCGCCGGGATGGCCGAGGCGTCGGCGCTCACGCTTGCGCCCTCTGCGGCGGCACGTCCTTCAGCCGCAGTTCGGCGGCGCGGGCGTGGGCCTGCAGGCCCTCGCCGTAGGCCAGCTCGGCGGCGATGGTGCCCAGCACCTGGGCGCCCTGCTCGCTCACCTCGATCAGGCTGCTGCGCTTCTGGAAGTCGTAGACGCCGAGCGGGCTGGAAAAACGCGCGGTGCCGCTGGTGGGCAGCACGTGGTTGGGGCCGGCGCAGTAGTCGCCCAGGCTCTCGCTGGTGTAGGCACCGAGGAAGATCGCGCCGGCGTGGCGCAACAGCGGCTCCCAGCGGTGCGGGTCGCGGCTGGAGACCTCCAGGTGTTCCGGCGCGATGCGGTTGCTGATGGCGCAGGCCTCTTCCATGTCGCGCGTCAGGATCAGCGCGCCGCGGCCGTTGAGGCTCTTGGCGATGATCTCGGCACGCGGCAGCGTCGGCAGCAGCCGGTCGATCGCCTCCTGCACCGCGTCGATATACGCGGCGTCCGGGCAGAGCAGGATGCTCTGGGCCAGCTCGTCGTGCTCGGCCTGGCTGAACAGGTCCATCGCCACCCAGTCGGGCGGCGTGCTGCCGTCGGCCAGCACCAGGATCTCGCTGGGGCCGGCGATCATGTCGATGCCGACGGTGCCGAAGACCCGCTTCTTGGCGCTGGCCACGTAGGCGTTGCCCGGGCCGGTGATCTTGTCGACCTGGGGCACGGTGGCGGTGCCGTAGGCGAGCGCCGCCACCGCCTGCGCGCCGCCGATGGTGAACGCGCGGGTCACGCCGGCCACGTAGGCGGCCGCCAGCACCAGCTCGTTGCGCTCGCCGCGGCTCGATGCCGCCTGCTCGCCCGATC
The DNA here is from genome assembly GCF_001421705.1 of Xylophilus sp. Leaf220. Lineage (GTDB taxonomy): Bacteria > Pseudomonadota > Gammaproteobacteria > Burkholderiales > Burkholderiaceae_C > Xylophilus. The sequence goes on from NZ_LMKO01000022.1 coordinate 276,537, forward strand.
CCCCGGTGGCCACGCTGCCCCGCACCGGCGTAGGCACGACCATGACGATCTCCTGCACGCCGGCCACGTGGGCCGGGATGGCGTTCATCAGCAGGCTGGAGGGGTAGGCCGCCTTGCCGCCCGGCACGTAGATGCCCACCCGGTCGAGCGGGGTGACCTTCTGGCCGAGCAGGGTGCCGTCGACGTCGCGGTAGCTCCAGCTCTCGCCCGAGGCCTTCTTCTGCGCCTCGTGGTAGCTGCGCACGCGCTGGGCGGCCGCCTGCAGGGCGTCGCGCTGGGCCTGCGGAATGGCGTCGAACGCGGCCTTGAAGTCGGCCTGGGTCAGTTCGAGTGCCGCCATGTCGGGGGCCGACAGGCCGTCGAAGCGCGCGGTGTACTCCAGTACCGCGGCGTCGCCCCGCTTCTGCACGTCGGCCAGGATGTCGGCGACGCGCTGCTCGATCGCGGCGTCGGTATCGGCCGACCAGTGCAGCCGGGCCTTGAAATCCGTGTCGAAAGTGGCCGAGGCCGTGGAAAGACGCTGGGGTTTAGCTACAAATTCCATAGCATTCCGGAAAACTTCAGTCGGGAGAGTCGGGGGAGACGGCGGATGCGAAGGCGTCCACGATGCGGCGGATCGGCTCGCGCTTGAGCTTGAGCGCCGCCGGGTTGACGACCAGGCGGGAGCTGATGTCCATGATCCGCTCCACCTCGACCAGGTGGTTGGCCCGCAGCGTGTTGCCGGTCGAGACCAGGTCGACGATCGCATCGGCCAGGCCGGTGAGCGGCGCCAGTTCCATGCTGCCGTAGAGCTTGATCAGGTCGACGTGCACGCCCTTGGCCGCGAAGAACTCGCGGGCGATGCCGAGGTACTTGGTGGCCACCCGCAGCCGCGAGCCCTGCTTGACCGCGCTGGCGTAGTCGAAATCGGCCCGCACCGCGACGCTGACGCGGCAGCGGGCGATCTTCAGGTCGAGCGGCTGGTACAGCCGGGCGCCGGCCGCCTGCTCCATGTTGTGCTCCAGCAGCGTGTCGAGCCCGGTCACGCCCAGGTCGGCGCCGCCGTACTCGACGTAGGTGGGCACGTCGCTGGCGCGCACCAGCACCACCTGCACGTCGGGCTGGTTGGTCGGCAGGATCAGCTTGCGGGATTTGTCGGGGTCTTCCAGCACCCGGATGCCGGCGGCCGCCAGCAGCGGCAGCGTCTCGTCGAAGATGCGTCCCTTGGACAGCGCCAGCGTGATCACGTCGAAATCCTCTGAATGTCCGCGCCGATGCCGCGCAGCTTGGCTTCCATCCGGTCGTAGCCGCGGTCGAGGTGGTAGATCCGGTCGACCACCGTCTCGCCCTCGGCGACCAGGCCGGCGATCACCAGACTGGCCGAGGCGCGCAGGTCGGTCGCCATCACGGTGGCGCCCGAGAGCCGCTGGCCGCCTTCGACCAGCGCCACCTTGCCGTCGGCCTGGATGCGGGCACCCAGGCGGGCCAGTTCCTGCACATGCATGAAGCGGTTCTCGAAGATCGTCTCGGTCACCTTGCTCGCGCCTTGCGCCACGCAGTTGAAGGCCATGAACTGGGCCTGCATGTCGGTCGGAAAGCCCGGGTATTCGGTGGTGCGGAAACTCTGCGCCCGCAGGCCGCCGCCCTGCACGCCCGGTGACTGCACCCGCACGCCGCCGGCTTCAGCGGTGACGGTGACGCCGGCCTGCGCCAGCTTGTCGAGCACCGCATCCAGGTGCTCGATCCGCGCGTGGCGCAGCAGCACGTCGCCGCCCACGGCGGCCACGGTCACGAGGAAGGTGCCGGCCTCGATCCGGTCGGCCACCACCGCGTGGGTGCAGCCGTGCAGCGTGTCGACACCCTGGATGTGGATGCGGCTGGTGCCGTGGCCCTCGATCTTCGCGCCCATGGCGATCAGCATCTCGGCAAGGTCGGAGATCTCGGGCTCCTGCGCCGCGTTCTCGAGCACCGTTTCGCCCTGGGCGAGAGCCGCGGCCATCATCAGGTTCTCGGTGCCGGTGACGGTGACCATGTCGGTGGTGATGCGGGCGCCCTTGAGCCGCGTGGCGCGGGCCACGATGTCGCCGTGCTCGAACTGGATGTCGGCGCCCATCGCCTGCAGGCCCTTCAGGTGCTGGTCCACCGGGCGCGAGCCGATGCTGCAGCCGCCGGGCAGGGACACCTTGGCCTCGCCGAAGCGGGCGACCATCGGCCCCAGCACCAGGATCGAGGCGCGCATCAGCTTCATGAACTCGTAGGGCGCCTCGCGCGTCTGCAGCGTGCCGGCATCCAGCAGCAGCTCGTCGTGGCGCTCGGGATTGCGCGCGGCCTGCGCGCCCATGTGGCGCAGCAGCTTCGACGCGGTGATCACGTCCTGCAGGCCCGGCACGTTGCGCAGCACGACCGGCTCGGCGGTCAGGAGCGACGCGAAGATCTCGGGCAGCGCGGCGTTCTTCGCGCCCGACACCAGCACCTCGCCCTGCAGGCGGTTTCCGCCGCGGATCAACAGCTTGTCCATCGCTCAGTCCTTCGGCAGTGCGGCCCATTCGGCCGGCGTGTAGGTCTTCATCGAGAGCGCGTGCACCTCGTCGGTCTGCATGCGCCCGCCCAGCGTGGCGTAGACCTGCTGGTGGCGCTGGATCGGCCGCTTGCCTTCGAACGCCGCCGAGACGATGGTCGCGAACCAGTGGCGGCCGTCGCCCTCGAGCGCCAGGTGCTCGCAGGCGAGGCCTGCACGGATGATGGTTTGGAGTTCTTCGGCGGTCATCGCAGGGCGGGAGAAAAGAAAAGGGGAATGCCGGGCACCACGGTCCGCGCCGTCCACGGCACGCAAACGCGGCAGGTCAATGGCGGATCTTGTAGCCGGTCTTGAGCAGGTGCAGCGCGAGCGCCCCGGTGGCCACGCAGGCACCGCCCACCATCGCCAGGCTGAGCCAGGGCGAGGCGTCGCTCACCCCGAAGAAGCCGTAGCGGAAGCCGTCGATCATGTAGAAGAACGGGTTCAGGTGGCTCACCGTCTGCCACACCGGCGGCAGCGATCCGATCGAATAGAACACGCCCGAGAGGAAGGTCATCGGCATGATCAGGAAGTTCTGGAACAGGGCCATCTGGTCGAACTTCTCGGCCCACAGCCCGGCGATCAGCCCCAGCGTTCCCAACAGCGCGGCGCCCAGGAAGGCGAACGCGAAGATCCACAGCGGCGCCACGTAGGTCAGCTTGGCGAAGAACAGCGCGGTGACCGCGAAGACGCCCAGGCCCACCGCCAGGCCGCGCACGATGGACGAGCCCACGTAGGCCAGGAACAGGTCCCAGTGCGACAGCGGGGTGAGCAGCACGAACACCAGGCTGCCCATGATCTTGCTCTGGATCAGCGAGGACGAGCTGTTGGCGAAGGCGTTCTGCAGCACGCTCATCATCACCAGACCCGGCACAAGAAAGGCGGTGTAGCTCACCGTGCCGTAGACCTTCACATGGTCTTCGAGCGTGTGGCCGAAGACCAGCAGGTACAGCACCGCGGTGAGGATCGGCGCGCCGACCGTCTGGAAGCCCACCTTCCAGAAACGGAGCACCTCTTTGTAGAAAAGCGTTTGCCAGCCGGTCATGTCGCGTCCTTCATACCGGGGCCTGCCAGCGCTTGCCGCCGGCGTTCTGGTCGGAGGCCATCACCTCGAGGAACACGTCCTCCAGGTCAGCCTTGCGGATTTCCACGTCGTCGACCGCCAGGCCGGCCTGGCGCACCGCGGCCAGGTACTGCTCGATCGCATGCGCGTCGGGCGCCGGCAACTGCACGATCCGGCCGGTGACGCGCGCCTGGGCGGCCAGGGCTGGCGGCAGCGCGCCGTCGGTCTTGAAGCGCAGCACGTTGCCCGAGGCCATGCGCAGCAGGTCGCTGGTGCGGTTGAGCGCCACCAGCTTGCCTTTCTTGAGCATCGCCAGGCGGCTGCAGAGCGCCTCGGCCTCTTCCAGGTAATGGGTGGTGAGCAGGACGGTGTGGCCTTCGCGGTTCAGGCGCGCCACGAACTGCCACAGGGTCTGCCGGAGTTCGACGTCGACGCCGGCCGTCGGCTCGTCGAGCACGATGATCGGCGGCTTGTGCACCAGCGCCTGGGCCACCAGCACCCGGCGCTTCATGCCGCCGGAGAGCTGGCGCATGCCGGCGTTGGCCTTGTCGGCAAGGCCGAGGGCTTCCAGCAGCTCGTCGATCCAGGCGTCGTTGTTCTTGACGCCGAAGTAGCCCGACTGGATGCGCAGCGTTTCGCGCACGTTGAAGAACGGGTCGAACACCAACTCCTGCGGCACGACGCCGAGCTTGCGGCGGGCGGAGGCGAAGTCGCCCTGCACGTCGCTGCCGTCGACCAGCACCCGGCCGCCGGAGGCCCGGGCCAGGCCGGCGAGGATGCTGATCAGGGTGGTCTTGCCGGCGCCATTGGGGCCGAGCAGGCCGAAGAACTCGCCCGGCGCGATGTCGAAACTGACCTCGTCGAGCGCCTTGAGCGAGCCGCGGGGCGTGTCGTACTGCTTGGAAACGGACTGGAAGGAGATGGCGGGCATGGGAGCCCGGCATTTTACGGCCTGGCGTCGTGCGGGACCGACGCTGCCAAAGAAGACCTTGCCCGCGCCGCCAGGGCGCAAGGCGAGGAGAAAGTCAGCCGGCGGGCAGAAGCGCCGACACGCCGTAAAGGCCCGCCAGTCCGGCCAGACGAGGATGCAGCCCCCGCACGACGAAACTGCGGCCGATGGCCAGCGCCTCCCGCCGGCAGGCCAGCAGCACCGCCAGCGCGGAGGAATCGAAGCTCGACAACGCCGAGGCATCGGCGACCACCGGCACGTCCTTGGGCTGGGCCCCGTGCTGGAGGCCCTGGGTCAGCATGCGCAGGCAGGCCTGGGCATCCTCATGCACCAGCCGGGTCGGCAGCACCAGCATCTGGGCCTGTGCAGGGGCTTCCGCCACCGGCGCAGGAACCGTGGCCGCCACCGCCGGCTTCTCGGCGCGGGACGCCTTCACCGTCTGCTTGCGTGCCGTCGCCATGTCAGCCCTTGTTGCCCTTCTGGACATTGCTGCGGTTGCGCGCTTCGAGCGTGGCGATCAGGCCGTCAATGCCCTTGCCGTTGTTCAGTTCCTGCGCGAACTGGCTGCGGTAGGTCTCGACCAGCCACACGCCCAGCACGTTCAGGTTATAGATCTTCCAGCCGGCGCCCTGGCCAGGCGTCTTCTCCATGCGGTAGTCGAGCTGGATCGGGTCGCCGCGGCCGGTGACCTCGGTGCGCACGACGACTTCCTTGTCGTCGTCGGCCGCACGCAGCGGCTTGACGTTGATCGACTGGTCGCTCACCTGCGAGAGCGCGCCCGAATAGGTGCGGACCAGCAGCGTCTTGAACTCGTCGGCCAGCTTGGTGCGCTGCTCGGGCGTCGCCTGGCGCCACTGCGGTCCGACGGCCGACGCGGTCATGCGCTGGAAATTGACGTTCGGCATGATCTTGCTGTCGACCAGTGCCATCACCTTGGTCAGGTCGCCGCCCTTGAGAGCCGGATCGGCCTTGATCGTTTCGAGCGTTTCGGCGGACAGGCGCTTGATCAGCGCGTCGGGGGCTTCGTCGGCAGCACGCACGGCCAGCGGCAGTGCCAGGGAAGCGATGGTCAGGAAGCCGGCGGCCAAGCGGCCAAGGGAGCGTCGATCCATGGGGAACCTCTTTCGATGAATAGCGGCGTGGTCCGGGATGCCGTCGAGAACCGCCGGCCTGCCCCTGCGCCACGCGCGCGTCGGGATGTTGGAACCACGATGCTGGCATACGGTTCCGGCGGCCGCACCACGAGATGCAACAGCCGGCAACCCCAGCCCGCCGTGGCGGTCGGTCAGCGTGTCGGCGTCGGCGGCGCCAGATCGGCCGCAGGGGCCGCGCCGCTGCTGGTCCGGCTGTAGTCGGCCTCGTAGCCGTCGCCGTCGGAATCGGTCGTGTCCTTGTTGCGCGGCTGGTTGCGGCGCAACTGCAGGTAGGCATCGCGGGTGAAGGTGTACTTGTCGAGCGCGGCGGCGTCCAGCACCGAGCTGGCGCGCAGCAGGTTGGCCCGCACATCCACCGCGCGCAGCACGTAGAGCGAATTGCGCACCGGGATCTCGTCGATGCCCGACAGCAGGTTGGCGCGCGTATCGACGGTGAAGGTCGCGGTGTCGCGCACCGTCGAAGGGCCGAGCAGCGGCAGCACCAGGTACGGACCGGTCGGCACGCCGTAGAAGGCCAGCGTCTGGCCGAAGTCCTGGCGGTGCTGGTCGATGTCGGCCGCGCCGGCGATGTCGAGCACGCCGCCCAGGCCGAACACCGTGTTCACCGCGAACCGGATCCAGGTCTCGCCCGCGTCGCGGATCTTCAGCTGCAGCACGTTGTTGACCAGCGACCACGGCTCGGTCAGGTTGCGGAAGAAGTTGCCCACGCCGGTGCGCACCAGCGGCGGCGTGACGTCGCGGTACACGGTCGCGACCGGGCGTACCACCGCGTCGTCGATGCGTTCGTTGAACTCGGACACTCCGCGGTTGAAGGGCTCGAAAGGATCGCGCGGATTGCGGGATCCGGTGGTGGCGCCGCTGGAGGCGCAGCCGGCGACCAGCAGGCTGCCTGCCAGCGCCAGGACCAGCATGGCACGGTGGCCGAGGGAGTGGGATGTCGTTTTCATTTCTTGCTCGTCGCACCGGGCGTCGTGGCCGCCGGCTTGTTGCCTTCTTCGGCCTTGTTGTAGAGGAACTGGCCGATGAGGTTTTCCAGGACCACGGCGGACTGGGTCGAGGTGATCGTGTCGCCGGCGGCGAGGGTCTTGTCGTCGACGCCGGCCTCGATGCCGATGTACTGCTCGCCCAGCAGGCCGCTGGTGAGTATCTTGAGCGAACTGTCCTTGGGGAACGCATAGCGGTCCTGCAGGGAGATGGCGACCGAGGCCTGGAAGGTCTTGGTGTCGAAGGTGATGCCGTCGACCCGGCCGACCACCACCCCGGCGCTCTTGACCGCCGACTGCGGCTTCAGGCCGCCGATGTTGTCGAAGCGGCCCACCACCTTGTAGGTGGACTGGAAGTTGAGGCGCAACAGGTTGGCCGACTGCAGGGCCAGGAACAGCACCGCGGCCAGCCCCACCAGCACGAACAGCCCGACCCACACGTCGCTTTTGGAGCGTTCCATCGTCTTTCCTATCTCGTCAAATGCTGAACATCAGCGCGGTCAGGATGAAATCCAGACCGAGTACCGCCAGCGAAGCCACCACCACCGTGCGGGTGGTGGCGCGCGAAACGCCTTCGGGCGTCGGCTTGGCCACGTAGCCCTGGAGCAACGCGACGAACGTCACCGTCACGCCGAAGACCAGGCTCTTGACCACGCCGTTGCCGACGTCGCGCAGCACATCGACGCCGCCCTGCATCTGGCTCCAGAAGGCGCCGCCGTCGATGCCGATCATGACCACGCCCACCAACCATCCACCGATGATGCCGACCGCGCTGAACACCGCCGACAGCAGCGGCAGGGCGATGACCCCGCCCCAGAAGCGGGGCGCCAGGATGCGCTTGACCGGATCGATCGCCATCATCTCCATCGCGCTCAGCTGCTCGCCGGCGCGCATCAGGCCGATCTCGGCGGTGAGCGAGGTGCCGGCCCGGCCGGCGAAGAGCAGGGCGCTCACCACCGGGCCCAGCTCGCGCACAAGGCTGAGCGCCACCAGCAGGCCGAGCGCGTCGGACGCGCCGTAGCGCTGCAGCGTGTAGTAGCCCTGCAGGCCCAGCACGAAGCCGACGAAGAGGCCCGACACGGTGATGATGGCCAGCGAATAGTTGCCGAGGAAATGGATCTGCTCGGCCACCAAACGGAAGCGCCGCAACGCGGGCCCGGTCAGGGCCAGCAGCCGCAGGAACAGGCGCGCGCCGGCGCCCAGGTCGGCCAGCTTGCCGCGCACGGCGAAGCCCAGATCGGCCGGATGCCACCACCTCATCGCTTGCCCCCGTACGGCACGCCGCCGAAATCGTCGTCGACTGTCGGCGCCGGGTAGTGGAACCGCACCGGGCCGTCGGCCTCGGCATGGATGAACTGGTGCACCAGCGGATCGGTGCTGGCGCGGATCACCTCGGGCGGCCCCTCGACCGCGATGCGGCCGTTGGCCAGCACGATGACGTGGTCGGCGATGCCCAGCGTCTCGTCCACGTCGTGCGACACCACGATGCTGGTGAGCGCCATCGCATCGTTGAGCTGGCGGATCAGCCGCGCGGCGATGCCGAGCGAAATCGGGTCCAGGCCCGCGAAAGGCTCGTCGTACAGCACCAGCTCGGGGTCGAGTGCGATCGCACGGGCCAAGGCCACGCGCCGGGCCATGCCGCCCGAGATTTCGCTCGGCCGCAGGTCGCGGGCACCGCGCAGGCCCACCGCGTCGAGCTTCATCAGCACGATGTCGCGGATCAGCTCTTCGCTCAGGTCGGTGTGTTCGCGCAAGGGGAAAGCCACGTTGCCGAAGACATCGAGGTCGGTGAACAGTGCGCCGAACTGGAACAGCATGCCCATCCGGCGGCGGGCGGCATACAGGCTTTGCGCATCCAGCCCACCGATGTCCTTGCCGTCGAACACCACCTGGCCCGACTGGGCCTTGACCTGTCCGCCGATCAGGCGCAGCACCGTGGTCTTGCCACCGCCGGAAGCGCCCATCAGGGCCGTGACCTTGCCGCGCGGCACCGCCAGCGACACCCGCTCGAGCACGCTGCGCCCGCCGTAGCCGAAAACGACATCGCGAAGCTCGACCAACGGGGCAGGCGAAGAAGACAAGAAGGCGATCCGAAAGGAAGAAGGGAGAGTGGCGGCCGGTGCCTGAAAGGAACGCTGCAACTAAACGTTCATCCGTGAATGTATAGGCCGCAATATAACCGGTGGCGGTGCCACCCGATGTCAGCCACGATCGCCGACATCGCCGATGCCTGTTACAAAACGGGCCGGCGCGCGGAGCATAACGCACGCCCACCGCACAAATGAGAAAGGCGTCCGTTCGACGCCACATCTCTTCACCGCTTCCGCATCACGCCGCTCCTCTCCACGCGACGGCAGCGGATGCTGGTTCCGGCCGGGCCCTGCCGAAGCGAGGGCCGGTCCGGCCGCTCAGCGCGGAAGGTCGCTGAAGCCCATCAGGAACTCGTCCACCGCGCGGGCCGCCTGGCGCCCCTCGCGGATGGCCCAGACCACCAGCGACTGGCCGCGGCGCACGTCGCCGGCGGCGAAGACCTTGGGCACGTTGGTCGCGTAGCCACCGGTGAACTCGGTGGTCGCCTTGGCGTTGCCGCGGGCATCCTTCTCGACGCCGAAGGCCTCCAGCACCGGCGACAACGGGCTGACGAAGCCCATCGCCAGCAGCACCAGGTCGGCCTTCAGGATTTGCTCGGAACCGGCGACCTCGACCATCTTGCCGTCCTTCCACTCCACCCGCACCGTCTTCAGGCCGGTGATCTTGCCGCCTTCGCCGATGAATTCCTTGGTGGAGATGGCGAATTCGCGTTCGCAGCCTTCCTCGTGGCTGGAACTGGTGCGCAGCTTGTAGGGCCAGTAGGGCCAGGTCATCGGCCGGTTTTCTTCCTCGGGCGGCTGGGGCATCAGCTCGAACTGGGTGACGCTGGCCGCACCGTGGCGGTTGCTCGTACCGACGCAGTCGCTGCCGGTGTCGCCACCGCCGATCACGATGACGTGCTTGCCCTCGGCGCGCAGCTGGTTCTTCACCTTGTCGCCGGCGTTGACCTTGTTCTGCTGCGGCAGGAACTCCATCGCGAAGTGGATGCCGTCGAGCTCCCGGCCCGGTGCCGGCAGGTCGCGGGATTGCTCCGCGCCGGCCGTGACGACCACCGCGTCGAAATCCTTCTGCAGTTGCGCGGGCGAAATCGATTCCTTGGCCCAGTTGGTGACCTTGGAGCCCTTGCCCAGGGGATCGGCCTGCGCACCGACGACGACGCCGGTGCGGATGGTCACGCCCTCGGCCCGCATCTGCTCGGCACGGCGGTCGATGTGCGTCTTCTCCATCTTGAAGTCGGGAATGCCGTAGCGCAGCAGGCCGCCGATACGGTCGTTCTTCTCGAAGAGCGTCACGTCGTGGCCGGCGCGCGCCAGCTGCTGGGCCGCAGCCATGCCGGCAGGGCCGGAGCCGACCACCGCCACCTTCTTGCCCGTCTTGTGCTTGGCAAGGCGCGGCTTGACCCAGCCCTCGTTCCAGGCGCGGTCGATGATCGCGTGCTCGATCGACTTGATGCCGACCGCGTCGTCGTTCACGTTGAGCACGCAGGCGGCTTCGCACGGCGCGGGGCAGATGCGGCCGGTGAACTCGGGGAAGTTGTTGGTCGAGTCCAGCACCGCCCAGGCGCTCTTCCAGTCCTGCTGGTACACCAGATCGTTGAAATCCGGAATGATGTTGTTGACCGGGCAGCCGCTGTTGCAGAACGGCGTGCCGCAGTCCATGCAGCGCGCGCCCTGGATCTTGGCCTGCGCGTCGTCGAGGCCTACGACGAATTCCTTGTAGTGCTTCAGCCGCTCAGAAGCGGGCCGGTAGCCCTCTTCGAGACGTTCGAATTCCATGAAGCCGGTGGTTTTTCCCATGACCGTGGTGTCCTTCTAATCGTGGTGGTACGGCGCACTACTTGGCGGGCGCCGCTTCCTTGCTCTTCTTGGAATCGACCACGGGCGGCGTGGGCGATTCGGCGACGACGCGGCGGGCGTAGATCTCGGCCAGCGCGCGCTTGTATTCGGTCGGGAACACCTTCACGAACTTCGTCCGCGCGACCTTCCAGTCGTCGAGCAGTTCGCGGGCGCGCTTGCTGCCGGTCCAGCGGTTGTGGTCCTCCAGAAGCTTGCGCAGCGTCGCCTCGTCGGTCTGGTCGCGGTGCCAGATGTTGCGGTGCACGTTGGCGGTCTGCTCGGCGACGGTGGTGACCTTCTCCAGGGTGACCATCGCCATGTTGCAGCGGCTGGCGAACTCGCCGTCCTCGTCGTAGACATAGGCCACGCCGCCGCTCATGCCGGCCGCGAAGTTGCGGCCGGTCTTGCCCAGCACCGCCACCGTCCCGCCGGTCATGTATTCGCAGCCGTGGTCGCCGGTGCCCTCGACCACCGCGGTGGCACCCGACAGCCGCACCGCGAAGCGTTCGCCGGCCACGCCCGCGAAATACGATTCGCCTTCGGTCGCACCGTACATCACCGTGTTGCCGACGATGGTGTTGCGGGCCGCCTCGCCCCGGAAGTCGAGGCTCGGCCGCACCACAATCCGGCCGCCCGACAGGCCCTTGCCGGTGTAGTCGTTGGCGTCGCCGATCAGGTAGAGCGTGATGCCGCGGGTAAGGAAGGCGCCGAACGATTGGCCGCCGGTGCCTTCGAGCTGGATGTGGATCGTGTCGTCGGGCAGGCCTTCGGGATGCACCCGTGTCACCGCGCCGGAGAGCATGGCGCCGACGGTGCGGTTGACGTTCTTCGCCACTTCCATGAAACGCACCCGCTCGCCGCGCTCGATTGCCGGACGCGACTTCTCGATCAGCCGGCGGTCTAGCGTCGCCGAGATGTTGTGGTCCTGCGTCTCGGTGTGGAAGCGCGGGACATCGGCCGGTGCGGTCGACTGAGCGAACAGCCGGCCGAAATCGAGGCCGCGGGCCTTCCAGTGCGAGATACCCTTCTTGGTGTCGAGCAGGTCCACCCGGCCGATCATGTCGTCGAACTTGCGGATGCCCAGTTGGGCCATGATCAGGCGCACTTCTTCGGCGATGAAGAAGAAGTAGTTGACCACGTGCTCGGGCTTGCCGGAGAACTTGGCGCGCAGCACCGGATCCTGCGTGGCCACGCCCACCGGGCAGGTGTTGAGGTGGCACTTGCGCATCATGATGCAGCCTTCGACCACCAGCGGCGCGGTGGCGAAGCCGAACTCGTCGGCACCCAGCAGCGCGCCGATGGCGACGTCGCGGCCGGTCTTCATCTGGCCGTCGGCCTGCACCCGGATGCGGCTGCGCAGGCGGTTCAGCACCAGGGTCTGCTGGGTCTCGGCCAGGCCGATCTCCCACGGACCGCCGGCATGCTTGATCGACGACCAGGGCGATGCACCGGTGCCGCCGTCGTGGCCGGCGATCACCACATGGTCGCTCTTGCACTTGGCCACGCCTGCGGCGATGGTGCCCACGCCCACCTCGGACACCAGCTTGACGCTGATGTCGGCATGCGGCGCCACGTTCTTCAGGTCGTGGATCAGCTGGGCCAAGTCCTCGATCGAATAGATGTCGTGGTGCGGTGGCGGGCTGATGAGGCCGACGCCCGGCACCGAGTGGCGCAGCTTGCCGATGTACTCGGACACCTTGCCGCCGGGCAACTGGCCGCCCTCGCCAGGCTTGGCGCCCTGGGCCATCTTGATCTGGATCTGGTCGGCGCTGCTCAGGTATTCGGCGGTGACGCCGAACCGGCCCGAGGCCACCTGCTTGATCCTGGAGCGTAGCGAGTCGCCCGCCTGCAGCGGCAGGTCGACCTCGACGTTGGCGGCGCCGATCACGCTCTTGAGGGTATCGCCGACCTTGATCGGGATGCCCTTGAGCTCATTGCGGTAGCGGTTCTCGTCCTCGCCGCCCTCGCCGGTGTTGCTCTTGCCGCCGATGCGGTTCATCGCCACCGCCAGCGTGGCGTGCGCCTCGGTCGAGATCGAGCCGAGCGACATCGCGCCGGTGGCGAAGCGCTTGACGATGTCGGCCGCGGGCTCCACCTCTTCCACCGGAATGGCCTTGGCCGGATCGATCTTGAACTCGAACAGGCCGCGCAGCGTCATGTGGCGGCGGCTCTGGTCGTTGATGATCTGGGCGTACTCCTTGTACGTGTTCCAGTTGTTGGCACGGGTCGAATGCTGCAGCTTGGCGATCGCGTCGGGCGTCCACATGTGCTCTTCGCCGCGGGCGCGCCAGGCGTATTCGCCGCCGGCGTCGAGCATCGTCTCCAGCACCGGGTCGTCGCTGAACGCAGCCTTGTGCTGGCGGATCGCCTCTTCCGCGATCTCGAAGATGCCGATGCCTTCGACGCGGGTCGAGGTGCCGGTGAAGTACTGCTGGACCGTCTCGGTGTTGATGCCGATCGCCTCGAACAGCTGCGCACCGCAGTAGCTCATGTAGGTGCTCACGCCCATCTTGGACATGATCTTCGACAGGCCCTTGCCGATCGCCTTGACGTAGTTGTAGATCGCCTTGTCGGCCGACAGGTCGCCGGGCAGGTCCTTGTGCAGGTCGGCCAGGGTTTCCATCGCCAGGTACGGGTGCACTGCCTCGGCGCCGTAGCCGGCCAGCACGCCGAAGTGGTGCACCTCGCGGGCCGAACCGGTCGCCACCACCAGGCCGGCGCTGGTGCGCAGGCCTTCGCGGATCAGGTGCTGGTGGATCGTCGAGAGCGCCAGCAGCGCAGGGATCGCCACCTGGGTCGGGCTGACCGCCCGGTCGGTGATGATCAGGATGTTGTGACCGCTCTTGATCGCATCGACCGCTTCGGCGCAGAGCGATGCCAGCTTGGCCTCGACGCCCTCGTGGCCCCAGGCCAGCGGATAGGTGATGTCGAGCCGGTGGCTCTTGAACTTGCCCTGGGTCGCCGCCTCGATGTTGTTGAGCTTGGCCATGTCCTCGAAGTCGAGGATCGGCTGCGCCACTTCCAGCCGCAGCGGCGGGTTGACCTGGTTGATGTCGAGCAGGTTGGGCTTGGGGCCGATGAAGCTCACCAGCGACATGACGATCGCCTCGCGGATCGGGTCGATCGGCGGGTTCGTCACCTGGGCGAACATCTGCTTGAAGTAGTTGTAGAGCGGCTTGTCCTTCGACGACAGCACGGCCAGCGGGCTGTCGTTGCCCATCGAGCCGATGCCCTCTTCGCCGTTGCGCGCCATCGGCGACAGCAGGAACTTGACGTCTTCCTGGGTGTAGCCGAAGGCCTGCTGCCGGTCGAGCAGCGTGGCATCCGGGGCGGTCGCGGCCTGCGCCACCGTGTCGGCGGCGGGCGCGGCAACGTTGTCGAGCTTGATCCGCAGGTTCTCGATCCACTGCTTGTACGGCTTGCTGTTGGCGAGGGTCGCCTTCAGCTCGTCGTCGTCGATCATGCGGCCCTGTTCCAGGTCGATCAGCAGCATCTTGCCGGGCTGCAGGCGCCACTTGCGAACGATCTTGTTCTCGGGGATCGGCAGCACGCCCGACTCGGAGCCCAGGATGACCAGATCGTCGTCGGTGACGCAGTAGCGCGACGGGCGCAGGCCGTTGCGGTCGAGGGTGGCGCCGATCTGGCGGCCGTCGGTGAAGACCAGGGAGGCCGGGCCGTCCCACGGCTCCATCATCGCGGCGTGGTATTCGTAGAAGGCGCGGCGGCGCGAGTCCATGCCGGCGTTCTGCTCCCACGGCTCGGGCACCATCATCATGACGGCCTGGCTGATCGGGTAGCCGGCCATCGTCAGCAGCTCAAGGCAGTTGTCGAAGGTGGCGGTGTCGGACTGGCCGGCGAAGCTGATCGGGTAGAGCTTCTGCAGGTCGGCGCCCAGCACCGGCGACGACATCACGCCTTCGCGCGCCTTCATCCAGTTGTAGTTGCCCTTGACCGTGTTGATCTCGCCGTTGTGGGCGACGTAGCGGTACGGGTGGGCCAGCGGCCACTCGGGGAAGGTGTTGGTGGAGAAGCGCTGGTGCACCAGGCCGATGGCCGAGACGCAGCGGGCGTCCTGCAGGTCGAAGTAGTAGGTGCCCACCTGGTCGGCCAGCAGCAGGCCCTTGTAGACCACGGTGCGGCTCGACATGCTCGGAACGTAGTATTCCTTGCTGTGCTTCAACTTCAGGTTCTGAATGTTGGCGCTGGCCGTCTTGCGGATGACGTAGAGCTTGCGCTCCAGCGCGTCCTGCACGATCACGTCTGCGCCGCGGCCGATGAAGATCTGCCGCAGAATCGGCTCGGTCTTCTTGACCTGGGGCGACATCGGCATCTCGCGGTTGACCGGCACGTCGCGCCAGCCAAGCAGCACCTGGCCCTCTGCCTTGATCGCGCGCTCCATCTCCTGCTCGCAGGCCAGGCGCGAGGCGTGCTCCTTCGGCAGGAAGATCATGCCGACACCGTACTCGCCGGCCGGCGGCAGCGTTACGCCCTGGGCCGCCATTTCCTCGCGGTACAGCGCATCGGGAATCTGGATCAGGATGCCCGCACCGTCGCCCATCAGCTTGTCGGCACCGACGGCGCCACGGTGGTCGATGTTCTCCAGGATCTTGAGCGCCTGCGTCACGATGTCGTGCCGCTTCTCGCCCTTGATGTGCGCCACGAAGCCGAGGCCGCAGGCATCGTGCTCGTTGCTGGAAGAGTACAGACCGTTGTCTTGGAGATGCTTGATCTCTACAGCCGTCGTCATGGCGTGCTCCTGTCTTGAATCGCTGAGGGCGCGGGATTTTTCGCGTGGGATGCGAAGCATAGTGCGATGCAACAAAGAAGCCAAACTATTTAAATGGGGTCAGATTCCAAATAATAGTTGAATATTTTCATCGGAAAATAATAGGGGACACATCAAATTCGCGAGGTAGAGAAGAGAGCTTTTGCCATCGAATCAGATGGAGGCGTTCGGCCGGCCCGGCGGGCGCCCGGCGCGTGCACGCGTCACCCGGCGCGCCGTTTGCGCCTGCAAGGCCGCAGCGAATTCCGGCGACCCCATCGCCCATCCACGCTGCGTGTCGCTCTCGATCCGCTCCCGGTCGGCGGCAGAGAGTCCTGCTTCGACCAGTGCCGCATAGGCCGCCTCGCGCGCGAACGGCGTGTTGCCGAGGTCCCACACCACCGGATGCGGCTTGAGCCAGCGTTCCTGCACCTGCCCGATCCAGTGCCGGTGGCTCGACCAGCCGTGGTCGGCCGGCCGGAGGGTCAGCTGCGCATGCACGGCAGCCAGGTCGATCGCCACCATGCAGGGCAGCAGGTAGCGGCCGGCCTCCACCACCGTCGACCGGTAGCGGCCCTCCCACAACGTGCCGGTGCGGCCGTGCCGGTCGTTGAAATACCGCACGTACCGCCGGCCGACGGCCTGCATCCAGCCCGGCAACCCGCTCTCGGACCCCTCGGGCGTCACCAGGAGCTGCAGCCGGTTGTCGAGCAGCGTGTACGCATGCACTGCGATGCCGAACGCCGCCGCATGGTCGGCCAGCAGGTGCACCATGAACGCCCGGTCCGCATCGTCGCGGACGATCGGCACGCCGTCGTTGCCGCGCAGCATCACATGGTGGGGAAGACCGGCAACGGTCAGACGGGCGAGACGGGCCATGGCGCGATGATAGGGAGTGACTCGCCGCCGGGGCCGGCCTGCGCAACCGAGCAGTTGCCAGGCAGTCACGGATCCAGCACCTGCTGGAACGCAAATGCTACATTTTTAGTAGCGCAAGGTCCTTATGGATAGCCGGCCGGGAACCGCTTTGCTTACCTATTCGGATGTGGGACCACGCGACCTCGGAACCGCCGACCAACAACCGCGGGCACCAGCCGGATATGCGGGAGGTCCCGGCGCTCAGACGGGCATCGGCACCCGCGCAAAACGGGTTTCCGCCAGCGCCTGCAACCCGAACTGCTCCAGGATCGCATGGAGCCGTTTGGCAGCGCTGCGCTTCTTCTGACCGGTCCAGCGGGCCACGATCAGCTCGTTCTTCATGCTGTGCTCCCAGCCGACCAGTTCGGTCACGGTGACCTGGTAGCCGCTGGCCTCCAGGTACAGGCAGCGCAGCACGTTGGTGATCTGGCTGCCGAGTTCGCGGGTGTGCAGCGGATGGCGCCACAGCTCTGCCAGCGGCGTGCGGGCCAGCGCCAGGGCCTTGTTCTGGCGTAGGCACGCGGCGGCTTCCGCCTGGCAGCAGGGCACCAGCACCATGCAACGCGCGTTCTTGGCCAGGCCGAAGTCGATCGCGTCGTCGGTGGCGGTATCGCAGGCATGCAGGGCGGTGACCATGTCGATCCGCGCCGGCAAGGCGTCGGAGGTGGTCGATTCGGCCACGCTCAGCGGAAGGAAGGACATGCGATCGAACCCCAGTCGCGCCGCGAGGGCCTGCGACTTCTGCACCAGTTCGGCACGGGTCTCGATGCCGTAGATATGGCCCGACCCGAGGGCCTTGAAGAACAGGTCGTAGACGATGAAGCCGAGGTAGGACTTGCCCGCCCCATGGTCGGCCAGCGTGGCGCCGGCGCCGCCCTCGGGCAGTTCCTTCAGCAGCGTCTCGATGAACTGGAAGAGGTGGTAGACCTGCTTCAGCTTGCGGCGCGAATCCTGGTTCAGCCGGCCGTCGCGGGTGAGGATGTGCAGTTCCTGCAGCAGCTCGATCGACTGCCCGGGACGCAGTTCGTCGGCCACCGACGGTGCCGGCGGTGCGCCGCGTGCGGGCGCCTTGTGCAGAGGGCGTGCGGTCTTGTTCATACACCCTCCCCTGCGGCACGGTGCGCGGCGCCGGCCGATACGTCGAGCGCCGACCAGCCGGCGGATCCGATCCGCTCCAGCGTCTCCATGTTGCGCTCGTAGATCGCTTCGGCCTCCGGAAACGCTTCCACCGCCCGGTCGAGGCTGGTCTCCCGCAACAGGTGCAGGGTCGGCCAGGGTGCGCGGTTGGTGCAGTTGGTCACATCGTCGGGCTCGGTGCCGGCGAAGCAGTAATCGGGATGGAAGCTGGCCAGCTGCAGCACGCCGTCGAACCCGGCGCGCCGCAGACGGCGCTCGGCGCGGCCGAGAAAATCGTTGAAATCCAGAAAATCTCTCAGACAGCCTGTCGCTATCAAAAGTGTAGTGTCCAGCCGGCGCGGGTCTTCGGCTACGAGGCTTTTCGCTTCGGATTCCAATGCGTCCAGCAGATCGCCTTCCGACGCCGTGGCGCAGGCGGCGTACCGCACCTGCGCCTTGGCATGGACCGCCTTGGCGAAAGGACACAGGTTGAGCCCGATCACGGCGCGCTCCAGCCAGCGCCGGGTATCGGCGATGGCGGCCTCGTCGCAGGCGACCGGCGCGGAATCGGAAACAGGAAGGGGCACGGCGGTCACCAGGAAGGATTCGGCGGACGGCAGATGCACCGCTCGCAGGGGCGCGAATTTTACGGTGCGCCGCACTTTCGCGGTCCCGCCGCGGCCGGAGCCCTGCCCGCGCTAGGGGAAGAGGCGGATGCCGGTGAGCCGCTCGTGCTCGCGGGTGGCGAAGCGGTCGGTCATGCCGGCCACGTAGTCGGCCACCACGCGCTCGGGCGACATCGGCCCTTCGCCGTCGCTCGCATGCGCACGAGCGTTCGGGCTGGCCCGCATCTCGCCCGGTGCCGAGCGGTAGGCATCGAACAACTCCCGCACCACCCGCCGTGCATGGCCGGTGGTGGCCATCACCTGAGGATGCCGGTAGAGGTCCTGGAACAGGAAACGCTTGAGCGCGGTCGATTCGCGGCGCATCGCGTCGCCGAAACGCACCAGCGGCGAACCCTGGCGCGCGGCATCGGCCGTCGGCGGCGCCGCATGGCCTACCGCGACGCCGGTGGCATCGATCACGTCGTAGACCTGCGCGCTGAGCATCCGGCGGATCGTCTCGTGCAGCAGGCGCCGCCTGGCGCCATCTGCCGCCAGCGACGGATGGGCAGCCAGCGCCTCGTCGCGGTAGCGGGCGAAGAGCGGCACCGCATCGAGTTGCTCCAGCGTGATCAGGCCCGAGCGCACGCCGTCGTCGATGTCGTGCGCGTTGTAGGCGATCTCGTCGGCCAGGTTGCAGAGCTGCGCCTCCAGGCTCGGCTGGGTGCGGTCGAGGAACCGACGCGCGACACCGCCAGGCTCCTGCGCGTCGATCCGCTCGGCATTCGCGCGCGAACAGTGCTTGAGGATGCCTTCGCGCATCTCGAAGCAGAGGTTCAGCCCGTCATAGTCGGGGTAGCGCTCTTCCAGCAGGTCGACCACCCGCAGGCTCTGCAGGTTGTGCTCGAAGCCGCCGTGGCCGGCCATGCAGGCATCCAGCTCGTCCTGGCCGGCATGCCCGAACGGCGTGTGGCCCAGGTCGTGCGCCAGCGCGATGCCTTCGACCAGGTCCTCGTTGAGCCGCAACGACCGTGCGATCGACCGGCCGAGCTGCGCCACCTCCAGCGAATGGGTCAGCCGCGTGCGAAATAAATCGCCCTCGTGGTTCAGGAATACCTGCGTCTTGTAGACCAGCCGCCGGAATGCGGTGGAATGCACGATCCGGTCGCGGTCGCGCTGGAAATCGGTACGGGTGGGCGCGGGTATCTCGGCAAAACGCCGGCCGCGGCTCCGGTAGGGGTCGCTGGCGTACGGTGCCAGCATCACGCCGGCACGCAGCACGCGTCGATCACCTGGCGCACCAGCGCGTCCGGCGCCGACCGCACCACCGCGCGACCGGGGCCGTCGATCAGCACGAAACGGATTTCGCCGCCTTCGGCTTTCTTGTCGACCTGCATCAGGTCGAGGTAGCGGCCCGCGTTGTCGGCCGCATTCAGCACCGGTCCGACGACCGGCAGGCCGGCACGCACCACCAGCGCCGTCAGCCGCTCGACGAAGGCGGCATCGACCAGCCCCAGCCGCTGCGACAGGTGGGCGGCCATCACCATGCCGCAGCCGACGCCTTCGCCGTGCAGCCAGTTGCCGTAGCCCATGCCCGCCTCGATCGCGTGGCCGAAGGTGTGGCCGAAGTTCAGGATCGCCCGCAGCCCGGTCTCGCGCTCGTCGGCCGCCACCACGGTCGCCTTGATCTCGCAGCTGCGGCGCACCGCATAGGCCAGTGCGTCGACCTCGCAGGCCCGCAGCGCATCGACGTTCGACTCGATCCAGTCGAAGAAGTCCATGTCGTAGATCGGGCCGTACTTGATGACCTCGGCCAGGCCCGCGCTGATCTCGCGCGGCGGCAGGGTGCGCAATGTGTCGAGATCGCACACCACCAGTTGCGGCTGGTAGAACGCGCCGATCATGTTCTTGCCCAGCGGATGGTTGATCGCCGTCTTCCCGCCCACCGACGAATCCACCTGGGCCAGCAGCGTGGTCGGCACCTGTACGAAGGGCACGCCGCGCATATAGCAGGCGGCCGCGAAGCCGGTCATATCGCCCACGACCCCGCCGCCGAGGGCGAAAAGGACGGTCTTGCGATCGCAGGCGTTGGCGAGCAGCGTGTCGAAGACGAGGTTCAGCGATTCCCAGGTCTTGTGGCTTTCGCCGTCGGGCAGCGAGACCGTGTGCAGCTGAGCGTACTGCGGCGCGAGCGCGGCACGCAGGCGCGCTTCATACAGCGGCGCGACGGTGGGGTTGGTGACGATCAGCGCAGTACCGGCACGTGGAAGATCGCCATACGTCTGCGGGGCCCCGAGCAGGCCCGGGCCGATTGCGATGCCGTAGCTGCGCGGACCGAAGTCGATCCGCACCTCTTCTACTGGCTTTGCAGTCACGGAAGACAGCGGTACTGCCGGATATGAAAAGACGGAAGCATTTGCGGGCATCGAACACTAAGCCTGATAGGCGACGAAAGGAGGGGGCGAATCCGGCAGGAAACCGGCGACAGCTGGTTTCAGACAGCAGCAAAGGTATGGCCGTGAGATCGGGCCGGGAGCCAGTGTAAGAGGTCAGCGTATACCCGCCATTCCTTCGACCTGCGACCGGAAAGCAGCTCGAATGCGCCAGGGCACGGCAGGCCGTAGTTGCAGATGCTACGGACCCAGGAAGCGCACCATCTCTGAAGTCAAGCGTGCGGACGGCCGGGGCCGACGAGCGATTGCACCAGCACGCTGGCCGGCAACCTGCCCGTCTCGATGATTTCATGCGCGATTTCGCGGTACAACGGATCGCGGTCGTGGTACAGAGACTTCAGCCGCTGCATCGGATCATCGACCTGCAGCAGTGGCCGGGTGCGGTCATGGCGCAGCCGCCGAAACAGATTTTCCGGTGCGGAGTGCAGGTAGATAACCCGACCCGCCCGCCGCAACGATTGCCGATTCTCGGCCCTGAGGACCGCGCCGCCGCCTGTCGCCAAAACCACGGCCGTCCGGCCACACAGTTCCCGCAGCACTTCGCTTTCGAGCAGGCGAAAGGCGGCTTCACCCTCCTGTTCGAAATACGAGAGCACACTGCAGCCCAGCCGCTGCTCGATCACATGGTCAGTGTCGAGGAACTGCAGGCCGAGGTGGTGGGCCAACTGGCGGCCGATGGTGGATTTCCCGGATCCGGGAAGACCCACCAAGGCGATGGCGCTCGCGTTGCTCAGGTCAAGGCACCGTAACGTTGATTTGCGATGTCTTGTTGATCGAGCCCGACGTCACCGCCACCTTCACTGCAATAGTTTGACCCGAAGCACAGCCTGCCAACGTTACACGGTGCTCGGTAGGCTCAATACTGCTACCGATGGCGGTGCCGCCAATCGTCGGGACACAGGTTCCGGCCGTTCCCACAACAGACACTGAAAGGCCGGCATCTGCAGGCAGTGGATTGCCGTCGAGGTCAGCCAAACGAATGTCGAAGCCGCTGCTCGAAAGACTCAGCAGTGCAGTTCGCTTGTTAGCCGGAATGGTCGCGTCGTAACTGTTAGGGGAACCAATCTCGCCACCCGAAAATACGACAGTGATCGATCGACGAACCTTTCCGTATCCGTCCCACTTGCCATTACATGTATTGGCTTGGGAAAGACCAACATTGGTGTTGGATGAGCAAGCCTGGGTTCCAACCGCCGACGCCTGAATCGGATAGGTCACTTCACCTTCATCCGTACCGGTAACCAGATTCTTGTAAGCCGGCGTGAACGTCTTGTTTTCGTCCTTGTCGAGGAACGGGATGCCCATGTCCTCAAACTTTTCGCCACTGTCGTACCGGTTGTTGTTATTGGCGTCGATAAAGTCTTCTTCGCCGTCAGCATATGCCAGGATGGTTACGCGGCCTGGGCGAGGATCCCCATTCGGAGCAGAAGATCCCAATGGACGGTAATTCTGGCCAATCAGCGTCACCGTGCAACGGCCGCCAGATATCACACAGCTGCTTGCGCCGGCGGTGTTGAGTTGACCACCTTCCGCAACGAGCACTACCGGCGTCCCATCCGGAACAGGGTTACCCTGACGGTCTGCTGCAAAAACGGAGATGCCTACGCTGTTCCCGTTGAACTGATCAGTGAACTGTCCCCCAGCATAGAAGTTGAACTGAGTAGTAGATATGTCGAAAAACCGCTGAGTCGGCAGACCGGTCTGGATGGTCAACAGGTTGGAGGCCGCAAACAAGGCTGGCGCGCTTACCAGCGAGGCCCGAACCTGAACAGTTGCGGGCAGCGTACCGGCGCACACCGAATAAGACACCACGCCGTCAGCGCCCGACGTCGCCACCGATGGAGCACCGCAGAAATTGATACCGCCGTCGGTATTGGTTAGCACGGCACTGACATCCTGCCCTGCAACTGCACTACCGACAGCGTTTACGACCCGGAAACTCACGATCGAACGGCTTACGCCTGGAGAGCCGGTCTGGTAAATGAGCGTGGGGGCCGCACTCACGAACTGAACACCGGTCGTGGGTGGCGCAGTCACGGTATAGCCAGCAGATGCATTGACGGTGCCCGCTTGGGCATTGACAGTGCAACTGCCAACGTTAGTCGTTTGAATGACCGCGCTGGCCTTCCCGTTGTTATCGACGGCAGAACTTGCCGGGGAAACAGTTCCGCAGGAACTGCTGAAAACAACCGACGCCGAATTGGATGTGGCAGCTTGGCCATTGACCAATACATTGACACTTACGCTCACCGACTGACCGCTTTGCACTGATGTTGGCGACACGGTCAATCCTTGCAGCGCCACGGTACCTGCGGTGATGGTCAGATCATAAGTTTGCGTGAGCGTTGCTCCCGCCACATCCGCCGTCACCGTGGCGCGCACCACGCCTACCGAACTGACAGAAGCAGGTGCGACGCGTATCAGTGCGACTCCGTTGTCGTCGGTTAGCTGACTGGATGCCACCGGCAGTACAGCCTGCGTACTATCGAGCGCAACAACAACCCGCTGAGATTTGACCGGAACACCAGCGGCGTTTTTGACAGTAGCCTTGATGAAAAATGGCTGCGTTAGAGAGAGCACCCGGCTGGTCGATTCAACCCCGTTGGCATCAGCGCCCGTGACAACCAAAGTTGCAGTTGCAACAGGCGTCGTAGTACCACCGGTGCCCGTACCACCCCCCAGGCCCGGCGTTCCGGAACTGCCCCCGCCGCCGCCACAACCCGCGATGAGAGCCGTTGTGATAGCCAAAGCAGCTATGTTCTTGATTTGTTTCATAGGTAGGTCCCTTCCCCTTCGGTCGATGTCAGTCTCAGCGCGCAGCCGTGCGGTCCGCGATCATTTTCGGCGTGATGAACACCAGCATTTCCGTCTTGTTCGAAATCCGCGAGCGGTTCTTGAACAGGTTGCCGGCGATCGGGATATCGCCCAGCAAGGGGACCTTGGTCTCGTCCACCGTCTCGTTCAGTTCGAAAATTCCACCGATTACCACCGTGCCGCCGTTCTCGACCACCACTTGCGTCTTGACGTGCTTGGTGTTGATGGCGATACCGCTCGACGTCGTCTCGCCACGCGAGTCGCGGGTGATGTCGAGGTCGAGGTCGAGAATGATATTTCCTTCCGGGGTGATTTGCGGGATCACTTCCAGCTTGAGCACGGCCTTGCGGAACGCGATGGAGGTGCCGCCGGTCAGGCCACCGGCGTTCTGCTGGTAGGGATACTCGGTACCTTGCTCGATCAGCGCCTTGACCTGGTCGGCCGTCACCACGCGGGGGCTCGACACCACTTTGCCCTTGCCGTCCGCTTCCAGGGCCGACAGTTCCAGCGCCAGGAACCGGTTTGCTGCCGAGTTGAAGATCGACAGGCCGAAGGTGGCGGCGGAGCCGTTGGTGCTGGAGACCACCGGCAGGTTGACGAAGTTGCCGCTCGTGTTGACCGTGCCGCCCGCACCGGCCGAAGCCACTGCGTTGGCATAGCCGGTGCCGATCGCGACCCGGTTGTCGCCGCTGAGCTGGTAGCCGCCGTTGCCGCCGTTCTGGGCGCGCAGGTCGCCGCCGCCCAGGCGGACGCCCAACTGCCGGCTGAAGGTGTCCGAGGCTTCGACGATGCGCGCTTCGATCAGCACCTGCCGCACGGCACGGTCCAGACGAGAAATCAGCTCCTGTACCTGGACCAGCTTGGCGCCGGTGTCGGTCACGAACAGCTGGTTGGTACGCGGCTCGGCGATGGCACTCCCACGCTCGGTCAGGAACCGCGCGTTGTTGGTACCGCCGGTGGGGATGCCCGAACCGGGAATTCCGACGCCCAGCAGCTGCGGCACCATCTCGATCGCCTTGGCGTAGTTCAGCTGGAATGCCTGCGTACGCAGCGGCTCCAGCTTCTGGATCGCCAATTCGGCTTCCAGATCCTTCTTGGTCCGTGCATCGATTTCGTCCTTCGGCGCGATCCACAGCACGGTGCCGTTCTTGCGCATGCCGAGGCCCTTGGCGTCCATGATGATCTGGAGCGCCTGGTCCCACGGAACGTCCTTCAGGCGCAGCGTGAGCGTGCCGACGACGGTGTCCGAGGTGACGATGTTGAAGTTGGTGAAATCGGCGATCACCTGCAGCAGCGAGCGCACCTCGATGCTCTGAAAGTTCAGCGACAGCTTCTCGCCCGAGAAACCGGGGCCCTGGGACAGCTTGTTGAAGTCGGTCTTCTTCGGACGCACTTCGATCACGAACTGGTTGTCGCTCTGGTAGGCGCTGTGCTCCCAGTCGCCGCGCGGCTGGATCGTCATGCGCACCCGCTCGCCGACCTGCGTCGTCGAGATGGTCTGGACCGGCGTGCCGAAGTCGGACACGTCCAGCTTGCGGCGCAGGCCTTCGGGCATCGAGGTCTGCAGGAAATCGACCACCAGCGCGGGGCCCTGCTGGCGCAGGTCGACACCGACCTGGTTGCTCGGCAAGGTCACGACGATACGGCCGGTGGCGTCGTCGGCCCGGCGGAAATCGATGTCGCGCAGGGCCGCCACGTCAGAAGTCGACGGTTCGGCAAAGGTGGCACGGGTTTGGGACGCAACGGCAGCGGGCGCCGCAGGCGCCAGCGATACCAGCAGCGAGCGCCCCTGGATCTGCGCGGTGTAGGTCGTCGCCACTTTCAGGTTGAGCACGACGCGGGTGCGGTCGCCCGCCTCCACCACCATGGCCGACCGCAGATTGCCCTGGTTGAGCTCGACCGCGTTGCGGCCCAGGCCGTTGGTGGTGCCCGGAAAGTCGAGCGCGATACGCGCGGGCGACTGGATCGCGAAGCCGGTCGGCACGGCCGCGAGCGGCTCCGAGAAATCGACCCGCAGGATTTCCGACCCGCCCTGCACCGAGCCGGAGATGGATTGGATCGCGCCTTGCGCGTGCGCCGCGATGCCGTGAAGCAGGGTTGCAGCGAACAATGCGCCGCAGAGCATGGTGCTCTGCATCCGCCGGGACCAGTTTTTCATTTCGACCTTTCCTGCAGCTGCAAGCTCGTGACGCGTTCCACCCAGTCGCCGGTGGCGTCGGGCACGATCTCGCGCAACGTAATTTCGGTTTCCGTAATCTTCAACACCCGGCCGAAGTTCTGGCCGAGGTACTCGCCTACGCGCACCTGGTAGAGCAGGTTGTTCGCCCGGACCAGCCCGACCGGCTTGCCGGCCTTGACCATGCTGCCGACCATGGCCATCGCATCGAGCGGGAATGCTTCGAGCGGCTCCTTGCGGCGCTGCATCTCGGGCGTGATCAGCGCCTCGTTGGCCGAAGAGCGGGAGGAATCGCGGCGCAGGGCCTGCGTGAGCTTCTCCGCATTGAACGGATCGACCGTGTTCTGCTGGGTGTAGTCCTGCGGCGTGAACTGCTTGGGTTCGGTCAGCGGCGTGATGCGGGGCCGCGTCTGCGCCTTCTGCTCGTTCATCCAGGCCTGGATTTCCTCCTGGCCCGATCCGGCGCAGCCACCGAGGAGCGCCGCGCACACGGCGAAGAAACCGACGCGACGCATCATTTGGCGGCCCCCGGTGCAGCCGTCGCCTTGCGCTGGGCGGCGATCTCGTCCGCGTCGAGATAGCGGAAAGTGCGCGCGGTCACGTCCATCACGAGACCTTCCTTGTCTTTTTCCTTGGCAGGCGAAATCGAGAGATTGTTGAGCGTCACGATCCGGGAAAGATGGGCGATGTCGGAAGCGAAGGCGCCCATGTCGTGGTAGCGGCCAGTGACCCGCACCGCGATCGGCAGCTCGGCGTAGTACTCGCGCACCCGGATCTCGCCGGGGCGGAACAGTTCGAACTGCAGGCTGCGGCCCAGGCCGGCCTGGTTGATGTCCGACAGCAGCGCCGACATCTCGGACTTGCTGGGCAACTGCTTCTCGAGCTGGAGCACGTACTGCTGGACCTGCTCGCGCTGCTGCTTCAAGGCTTCGAGGTTGACCGCCTTGGCGAGCTTGACCTGGTAGTCCTTGCGCAGGGTCTCCTCCTTGGCGACCTCGGACTCCAGCTGGGTCTGGTAATCCGAGAGCCAGAGGTACCACAGCGCACCGACCACCGCCGCGGCCAGCAACAGGCACAGCAGCCCGCGCGGCACGACTGGCCAGAGCGAGGGATCCTTGCGGTCGAGGTTGCGGAACTGCCGCGACAGCTGGTCGAGCCTGATCGACGGTGCTTTGGGGGACTTGCGGGTGGCCATGGCGAACCTCAGGGGCGGACAGCCGCGGGAGTGGTGGCGGGCGCAGCCGCCGGCGCCGCACGCTTGGCAGCGGCCTCCGCCGCGGCGGCGGCGGCCTGCACTTCGCTGGAGCGCAAAAGCCGCAGCGAAATGGTGAAGTTGGCGACGCGGCGTTGGTCCCGCGCCGACAACGCGACCGTGCCGGTGACGATTTCCACCAGCTGCGGCTGGGCGAACCACGGCGTGCCGCTGCCCAGGTTGCGCAGCAGTTCGGACACCCGCTCGTTCGACTGGGCAGAACCCTTGATCGTGA
Source organism: Xylophilus sp. Leaf220 (assembly GCF_001421705.1). Classification (GTDB taxonomy): domain Bacteria; phylum Pseudomonadota; class Gammaproteobacteria; order Burkholderiales; family Burkholderiaceae_C; genus Xylophilus. The sequence continues at coordinate 303,479 of NZ_LMKO01000022.1, forward strand.
CGTTCTGCTCGACCTGCTTCAAGTCGGTGAGGTAGACGCCGTCGGGCAGCTGCTTGACCAGCTCGTTGAGCAGGTGCACCTGCAGGTTGCGGTCGGACTGCAGGTCCTCGACCGCCTTCTGGCGGGCGCGCAGCGCGGCGATCTCGGATTCGAGATTCGCGATTTCCTTGATCTGCGATTCCAGCCGGGATATCTCGGTCTGCAGGAATTGGTTGCGGCCCTGCTGGTCGTCGATCTGGGCCTGGTACCACAGGTAGATGCCGCCGGCGATGAGCACGCCGAAGAGGGCCGCCGCGACCAGCGACGCATTGAACGCATCGCGTCGGCGCTTGCGGGCCGCTTCGCGGTGCGGCAGCAGGTTGATCAGAATCACTGCAGGAACCTCCGCATGGCCAGGCCGCAGGCGGTGAGATAGGAGGCGGATTGCTGGACGGCCTTCTTGGCGCGCACCGAGGAGCCGACCTCCATGCCTTCGAACGGATTGGCGAGGCTGCAGGCGAAGCCCGACTGGCGGGCGACCGCCTCGGCCAGGCCGGGGAGCGACGCGGAGCCACCGGCCAGCATCACGTGGTCGACCCGGTTGTAGGGCGTGCTGGTGAAGAAGAACTGCAGCGCGCGCACGACTTCGGCGGCCATGTTGTCGACGAACGGGCGCAGCACGGCGGTGTCGTAGTCGTCGGGCAGTTCGGCGTTGCGCTTCTTCGATTCGGCCTCTTCCGGCGAGAAGCCGTACTGGCGCACGATCAGCTGGGTGAGCTGGCCGCCGCCGAACGCCTGCTCGCGCTCGTAGAGCACTTCGTCGTTGCGGATGACCTGCAGGCCGCTGGCGGCGCCGCCGATCTTGAACAGGGCCACCACCGCGCCGACGCCCTGCGCGGGCAGGGTCTCCAGCAGTCGGCCGGCGGCCAGGCGGGCGGCATAGGATTCGATGTCGAGCACCACCGGCTTCAGGCCGGCGGCTTCGGCCAGGCCCTGGCGGTCCTGGACCTTCTCGCGGCGGGAGGCGGCGATCAGCACCTCGACATCGCCCGGCGAGCCGGCGCTGGGGCCGATCACGCAGAAATCGAGGCTCACCTCGTCGAGCGAGAACGGGATGTACTGGCTGGCTTCGGATTCGACCTGGACTTCGAGCTCCAGCTCGCTCAGGCCTTCGGGCAGGACGATCTTCTTGGTGATCACCGCCGACGAGGGCAGCGCCAGGGCGACATGCTTGGCGCGGGCGCCGCTCTTCTTGACCAGGCGGCGCACCGCCTCGGCGACCTCGTCGAATTTCTCGACGTTGCCGTCGACGATCCAGCCGCGCTCCAGCGGTTCGATCGCGCAGCGCTCGAGGACCCACTGGCCGCCCTTGTTGCGCCCGAGCTCCACCAGCTTGGCACTGGAGGAACTGATGTCTATACCCAGCAGCGGCGCGGCTTGGCGCTTGAACAGCGACCCCGAAGAGATCAAGTCGGCCCCCTGAAGTGAATTGGAAAAGACAGTGCAACAAAAGCTAACACTTCACACTGATGCTATCAGTAACTTTTCGGAATCTCCAAGCGCGGGTGCCCGGCCTGTCGCCGCTCGTTGCCAAAACAATACGTTCTCTGCAATATGCCCGGGCGACGACCCTCGGGCGGCCGATGGTTGCAGGCAGGGCCGCCCGTGCCCTGCCGCAATTTTTATAATGCGCGGTTACCCCCAAGCGAGACGCCATGCCCTCCTCCCCGAAATCTCCGGACGCGCCACAGGGCTCTCCGCGCCGCCCACAGAAGGACAAGCTGGTCTCGCTCGGCAAGGCGGGCTGGCTCACCTGGCTGTTGCGCGCCCTGCTGGCGATGGTGGGGCTGGTCGTGGCCGGGGCGGTATCGCTGGTGCTGGTCATCGCGGTGGCGCTGGCCGTGGCCTACCCCAACCTGCCCGACATCTCCGATCTGGCCGACTACCGGCCCAAGCTGCCGCTGCGGGTGTACTCGACCGAGGGCGCCCTGCTGGGCGAGTTCGGCGAGGAGCGGCGCAACCTCACCCCGATCGCCGACATCCCCAAGGTGATGATCGACGCGGTGCTGGCCGCCGAGGACACCAGCTTCTACAGCCACGGCGGCGTCGACTACAAGGGCGTCCTGCGGGCGGGCCTGGCCAACCTGAACCGGGCCAAGAGCCAGGGCGCCTCCACGATCACGATGCAGGTGGCGCGCAACGTGTACCTGTCGTCCGAGAAGACCTTCACCCGCAAGATCTACGAAATCCTGCTGACCTTCAAGCTGGAGCACATGCTCTCGAAGGACCGCATCCTCGAGATCTACATGAACCAGATCTACCTGGGCAACCGGGCCTACGGCTTCGCCGCGGCCTCCGAGGCCTACTTCGGCAAGCCGCTGCAGAAGATCACCGTGGCCGAGGCGGCGATGCTGGCCGGCCTGCCCAAGGCCCCCACCGCCAACAACCCGATCAACAACCCGCGCCGCGCCCGCGGCCGCCAGCTCTACATCGTCGACCGGATGGAAGACGCCGGCTTCATCACCCGCGACGAAGCGAAGCAGGCCCGCACCGAGGAACTGAAGATCCGCACCGGCCCCGACACCACCCGGGTCCATGCCGAGTACATCGCCGAGATGGTGCGACAGCTGATCTTCTCGCAGTACGGCAACGAGGCCTACACCCGCGGCCTCAACGTCTACACGACGGTGAACGCCGGCGACCAGGACGCCGCCTACCGCGCCCTGCGCAAGGGCCTGATGGACTACGAGCGCCGCCAGATCTACCGCGGCCCCGAGGAGTTCGTCACCCTGCCCGCCAGCGGCAGCGAACTCGACGAGGCGGTCGACGATGCCCTGGCCGACCGTCCCGACAACGGCGACGTGCTGGCCGCGGTGGTGCTGGAGGCCGGCCCGAAGAAGATCGTGGCGATGCGACCCGGCGGCGACCGGATCGAGATCACCGGCGAAGGCCTGCGCCCCGCCCAATCCGGCCTCAGCGACAAGGCGGCGCCGAACATCCGGCTGCGGCGCGGCGCGGTGGTCCGCGTCGTCAAGACGCCGAAGGACACCTGGGAGATCACCCAGATTCCCGAGGTCGAGGGCGCCTTCGTCGCGCTCGACCCGCGCACCGGCGCGATCAAGGCCCTGGTCGGCGGCTTCGACTTCGGCAAGAACAAGTTCAACCACGTGACGCAGGCCTGGCGCCAGCCGGGATCGAGCTTCAAGCCCTTCATCTATTCGGCCGCGCTCGAGAAGGGATTCACCCCCGCCACCGTGATCAACGACGGCCCGCTGTTCTTCGACGCCGGCACCACCGGCGGCCAGCCGTGGGAGCCGAAGAACTACGGCGGCACCTTCGACGGCCCGATGTCGATGCGCAAGGCGCTGGAGAAATCAAAGAACATGGTGTCGATCCGTATCCTGCAGTCGATCGGCACCAAGTACGGCCAGGACTGGATCACCCGCTTCGGTTTCGATGCCGACAAGCACCCGGCCTACCTGCCGATGGCCCTCGGCGCCGGCGCGGTCACGCCGATGCAGCTGGCCGCGGGCTACTCGGTCTTCGCCAACGGCGGCCACCGGGTCAATCCGTGGCTGATCGCGAAAGTGACCGACCAGAAGGGCCGCGTACTGCTCGAGACCACGCCCCCGCCGCTCGACCAGAGCAACCAGACGATCGACCCGCGCAACGCCTTCGTGATGGACAGCCTGCTGCAGTCGGTCGCGCGCTACGGCACCGCCGCCCGCGCCCAGGCGGCCCTGAAGCGGCCCGATATCTACGGAAAGACCGGCACCACCAACGATTCGATGGATGCCTGGTTCGCCGGCTTCCAGCCGACGCTGGCCGCCATCTCCTGGATCGGCTACGACACCCCGCGCAACCTGGGCGACCGCGAGACCGGCGGCGGCCTGAGCATGCCGGTGTGGATCAGCTTCATGGAGTACGCCCTGAAGGGCGTGCCGGTGGCCGAGATGCAGCCGCCCGCCGGCGTGGTGAACGTGGGCGGCGAATGGTTCTACGACGAGTACGCCCGCAACGGCGGCATCCCGAGCCTGGGCACCGAGGCCGCCGCCGGCGCGACCGATCCGGGTGCACAGCAGGCGCCACCCGCGCCCGAGGAGCGCAACCGCATTCTGGATCTCTTCAAGAACTAGGCTCGCCCCCAGGCTGCGCACTGCGTGTCTTCGCCTACCCCCTGCCGGAGGCGATACCGGTGGCCCGGCAGAGCCGGTTCCACGGTATACCTGGTTTGGGAGACTCGCTAGTTGCCGGGAGTGTTGTTAAAACCGATCGTCACGCCGGCCTGGGCGGCGGTCTCGCGTTGCAGGATGGCGAGGAGTTCGCCCTGGCCCTTGGTGTCTTGCCAGGCGGCGCCGTCCCACTTGAAGTGGTAGCCGCCGGAGCGCGCCGCCAGCCACAGCTCGTGCAGCGGCCGCTGCATGTTCAGCACCAGCTGGCTGCGGTTGCGGAAGGTGAGCGTGACCATGCCGCCGGAGCGCTGGCTGTCGATGTCGGCATCGGTCTCCTCGTTCACCCGGTCGCAGCTTTCCTCCACGGTCTGGAGGAGGTGCTCGGCGCGGTCGAGGAATTCGAGGTCGGTCATACAATTTGCGGATGTTGAAAGTCCACGGAATTCTAGTGAGAGCGCTTGTCCTTGCCGGCAGTGCGGCGGCGCTCGCCGGCTGCGGCCAGAAGGGGCCGCTCGCGTTTCCGCAAGGACCGGCGGCCGCCAACCGCGCCACCCTCGTCGAGACGCTGAAGTTTCGCGTGACCGGCGATCCGCAGCAGAAGAAGGCCGCGCCGGGCACCGCGCCCGCGGCGGCCGCCGCACCGGCCGCATCCGCCGCCGCCACCAACGCGGCACCCGCCACCCCGCCCATGACCGAGCAGTCGTACGACCTGATGATGGTGCCCGAGAGCACCATGCCGCCGGTCACGGCACCCAACAACACCCCATGACCCTCACCGCCCTGCCCGGCCAGCCCCAGCTGGCGTACCGCGGCGACACGCTCTTCCTGGAAGAGGTGCGCCTGTCCGACCTGGCCGCCCGCTACGGCACGCCGCTCTTCGCCTATTCCAAGGCGTCGATGCTGTCCGCGCTGGCCGCCTACCAGCGCGGCTTCGCCGGCCGCGATGCGCAGATCTGCTATGCGATGAAGGCCAACTCCTCGCTCGGCGTGCTGCAGGTCTTCGCCCGCGCGGGCTGCGGTTTCGACATCGTCTCGGCCGGCGAATTGAAGCGGGTGATCGCCGCCGGCGGCGATCCGCGCAAGGTGATCTTCTCGGGCGTCGGCAAGACCCGCGCCGAGATGCGCACCGCGCTCGAGGCCGGCATCGGCTGCTTCAACGTCGAGAGCACCGCCGAGCTCGAGGTGCTGCACGAGGTGGCGACGGAGCTGGGCACGCAGGCGCCGGTGAGCATCCGCGTCAACCCGAACGTCGACCCGCAGACGCACCCCTACATCTCCACCGGCCTGAAGGGCAACAAGTTCGGCGTGGCGCACGAGGAGACCGTCGCCACCTACCAGCGCGCCGCGTCGCTGAGCGGACTGCGCGTAGTGGGCATCGACTGCCACATCGGCTCCCAGATCACGCAGGAGAGCCCTTACCTCGATGCGATGGACCGCATCCTCGACCTGGTGGCCGCCATCGAGGCGGCCGGCGTGCCGCGGCTGCAGCACATCGATTTCGGCGGCGGCCTAGGCATCGACTACCAGGGCGACACGCCGCCCGCGGCCGACGCCCTGTGGGCCCAGCTGCTCGCCAAGATCGATGCCCGCGGCTACGGCGACCGCAAGCTGATGATCGAGCCGGGCCGCTCCCTGGTCGGCAACGCCGGCGTCTGCCTGACAGAGGTGCTCTACCTGAAGCCCGGCGAGCAGAAGAACTTCTGCATCGTCGATGCCGCGATGAACGACCTCCCCCGCCCGGCGATGTACCAGGCCTGGCAGGCGATCGTGCCGTTGGAGCGCACGCCCGATGCGGCAGAGCGCCCGGCCTACGACGTGGTCGGCCCGATCTGCGAAAGCGGCGACTGGATCGGCCGCGACCGCCACCTGGGCCCGGTGCAGGCCGGCGACCGGCTGGCGGTGCTGTCGGCCGGCGCGTACTGCATGAGCATGTCGAGCAACTACAACACCCGCGGCCGGGCCGCCGAGGTGCTGGTCGACGGCGACCAGGTGCATCTGATCCGCGAGCGGGAGTCGGCGGAAGACACGTTCCACAAGGAGCGGCTGGTTTAGCCGGGAGCCGATCCCAGGCGCTTGCCGCCCGGGATCGCTATGGATTAGATAGCATGATGCCGGCGTCCAGCGCGGACTTCGGGCACTGATCTAGCGCAAAGCCGCGCTGCACGCCGGCCCGCTGCTATCGTTTTCGAATGGCGGCAGCAGGCGCAGGCGTGGCAACCGACTGCCGTGCCGCCCGCTTGCGCAGCGCCTGCACCACCCGGAATCCCAGCAGCACCGCGATGATCGCCGCATACACGAACACCTCGTTGAAGTTGTTCTTGCCGGCCCGCATCCAGAAGAAGTGCAGCAGCCCCAGCCCTGCGATCAGATAGATCAGCTTGTGCAGCGCCTGCCAGCGCTTGCTGCCCAGCGCCTTGATCGCCCGGTTGAACGAGGTGGCGGCCAGCGGCGTCAGCAGCAGGAAGGCGGCGAAGCCGACCAGGATGAACGGCCGCTTGGCGATGTCCTTGGCGATCTCGGGCACGTCGAAGCCCATGTCGAACCAGCTGTAGCACAGCAGGTGCACCACCACGTAGAAGTACGCGAAGAGCCCCAGCATCCGCCGGTAGCGCGCCAGGCCGTTCCACTTGCTGATCACCCGCAGCGGCGTGACGGCCAGCACGATGCAGATGAAGCGCAGCGTCCAGTCGCCGGTGGCGCGGATCAGCGCCTCGGCCGGGTTGGCGCCCAGCGTGTCGGCGAACGCTCCGTAGGCCAGCCAGGCGAAGGGCAGCAGGCACAGCAGGAACACGACCGGCTTGGCCGCAGGGTGCAAAAGCAGCTTGTTCATCGGATGTTTGTTATTGCAGCGCCGCATGGAGCGGTCGCCGTGGTTTTTCCGAAAGCACCTTCAGATGGCGGTGTCGCCTTTTCCGAAAGGGATGCCGAAACCTGCGACGCGTCGCGCCGAACGCGGGTCCGGCGTCTAGAAGTTCTTCTTCAGGTCCATGCCGGCATAGAGTTGGCCGACCTGCGCCTCGTAGCCGTTGAACATCTCGGTCTTGCGGCGCTTGGCGAAGAGGCCGCCGCCGTCGCCGATGCGCCGCTCCGACGCCTGGCTCCAGCGCGGATGGTCGACGTTCGGGTTCACGTTGGAATAGAAGCCGTACTCGTTGGCCGCGGCCTTGTTCCAGGCGGTGGACGGCTCCTTGTCGGTGAAGCGGATCTTGACGATCGACTTGGCCGACTTGAAGCCGTACTTCCACGGCACCACCAGCCGCACCGGCGCGCCGTTCTGGTTGGGCAGCACCTCGCCGTACATGCCGAAGGACAGCAGGGTCAGCGGGTGCATCGCCTCGTCCATCCGCAGGCCTTCGGTGTAGGGCCAGTCGAGCACCGCCGAGCCGACGTAGGGCATGGTCTTCTTGTCGGCCAGGGTGACGAACTCGACGAACTTGGCGCCGGGCTGCGGCTCGACCTTCTTGATCAGCTCGGCCAGCGAGTAGCCGACCCACGGGATCACCATCGACCAGCCCTCTACGCAGCGCAGCCGGTAGATGCGCTCTTCCTGGGCGCTGAGCTTGATCAGGTCCTCGATGCCGTACTTGCCCGGCTTCTTGACCAGGCCCTCGATCTCGACCGTCCAGGGTTTCGTCTGCAGGGTGTGGGCGTTCTTGGCCGGGTCGGCCTTATCGGTGCCGAACTCGTAGAAGTTGTTGTAGGTGGAGGCGTCCTTGTAGTCGGTCACCTTCTCTAACGCCATCGCGCCGGCCACCGACGACTTGGCACCGGGCAGCGGCGCCAGCTTGCCTGGCGCGGCCGTCTGGGCCAGTGCCTCGCGGCCGGCCCAGGCGGCCAGCGCGCCGCCCGCAGCGCCGCCGGCCAGCAGCTTCATCATCCTGCGGCGGTCTTCGTAGACGGCGCGGGGCGTGATCTCGCTGGCGCGGGGATGGTCGAAGCCGGAGGAAGAGGATCGGATGGGCATGGGAGGCCTTGTGGTCGAGGGGGAGGTGCAAGCGGGGCTGCTGACGGAAGGTTCTACGCGCCGGCCGCCCTGGCGGTTTCAGCGTGTTTCCAAGCGTTCGAGCGGCCCGGAGCTAAAGCGTTCCGTAGCTGTGCAGTCCGCTCAGGAACATGTTCACGCCCAGGAAGGCGAAGGTGGTCACCGCCAAACCGACCAGCGCCCACCAGGCCGAGATCGCGCCGCGCATGCCCTTCATCAGCCGCATGTGCAGCCAGGCGGCGTAGTTGAGCCAGACGATCAGTGCCCAGGTCTCCTTCGGGTCCCAGCTCCAGTAGCCGCCCCAGGCCTCGGCCGCCCACAGGGCACCCAGCACGGTCGCGATGGTGAAGAACGCGAAGCCGACCGCGATCGACTTGTACATCACGTCTTCCAGCACCGGCAGGGCCGGCAGCTTGGAGGCGATGCGCTTTCGGCCCAGCAAAATGCCGGCCACGATCAGCGCCGAGACGCCGAAGTACACCGCCCAGTAGCTGCCGCCCGGCTCCGACACCGTCTTGCGGAACACGATCGGCTCGAAGCAGAGCACCACGCCCAGCGCCCACAGCGGCGCCAGCCTGTACCAGCGGGTCTCGCCCGCCTGCTGCTTGATCAGGTAGGCGAAGGCGACCATCGCCGCCATCGCGAAGGTGCCGTAGCCGATGAAGTTGGCGGGCACGTGCAGCTTCATCCACCAGCTCTTGAGCGCCGGTACCAGCGGCTGGATCTCGTGGGCCTCGCGCACCACCGTGTACCAGAGCAGGAAGCCGACCGCCGCGCTCACCACCAGCATCACGAAGGCGCCGAGCGCCCGGGTCTGGTACTGGTCCTCGTAGTACAGGTAGAAGGTGGTGGTGAGCCAGCAGAACAGCACGAAGACTTCGTAGAGGTTGCTGACCGGGATGTGGCCCACGTCGGCGCCGATCAGGTAGCTCTCGTACCAGCGCACCAGGGTGCCGACCAGTGCCATCGTCACGCCGGCCCAGGCGATGCGCGACCCCAGCAGCGAGAGCGCCCTGCCCTCGCCGCGCGAGAACATGCCGATCCAGTAGAAGACGGTGCTCATGAAGAACAGCATGCTCATCCACAGGATCGCCGACTGGCTGGAGAGGAAGTACTTGAGCCAGAACACGCTGTCGGCCCGCGCCAGGCTGCCCTGGCCGTCGACCTGGTAGGACACGATGCCCAGCAGCGCCAGCGCCGCCGCGCCCACCATCAGCAGCCGCAGCGGCCGCCAGAACCAGCCGAGCCAGACGGCGGCCGGCACGCAGCCGACCAGGATCGCCTTCTCGTAGACGTCCATGAAGCCGCCGTAGCGCAGGAAGGCGAAGGCGCCGCCCGCGGCGACCAGCGCGGCGAAGACCCAGTCGAGCGCGCTGCGCCGGCTCCAGAAGCCTTCGTGCAGGGTTTCCGTGCGGTGTGCAGATGCGGTGCCTGCAGGCGCGGTGACGGTGGTGGCGGTGTTCATCGGGAGGCCTTTTCGTGTCTCTTGTCGTTCGCTAGGTGCGCGGCAAAGTATCTGGCTCCGGCGGCCCTGCGGAGCCGAGCAGCTTCTGCTGCAGGTGGGCGAATTCGCGGTCGCCGTCCATCGTCTTGCGGTTGGACGACATCGCCATCATGGCGTGCGCGGCCTCGGCCCGCGGCGCGACCCAGACCCAGAGCCGGCGCTCGCGCACGTAGAGCATCGCAAAGATGCCCACGATCAGCAAGGCGCAGCCCAGGTAGACGACCGTCTTGCCCGGCGCCCGTGCCACCTGGAACACGCTGGCCTGCACCTGGGTGAAGTCCTGCAGCCGGAAGGCCATCGGCGCCGGGTACAGCGCCATGTCGGAGAGCGAGAGCACCGCCTGGGTCATGAAGCCGCGGGTCGCCTCGTCGGCCGGCAGCGGCGCCTGTCCGGCGGCGCGGCGCGTGTCCTGGGCCAGCTCGAACAGCGCGCCGTTCAGGATGCGCACCAGCACCTCGCCGGCACGCGCGCGCTCGGCCTCGGGCACGTTGGCCTCCATGAAGTCCGAAATCGCCTGCAGCCCGCCCTGGCGCGCGGCGGAGCCCTCGGCCGCCTCCGGGTCGCCGGCGAACAGCGCCAGCGCGCGGCCGGCCGACAGCGCCAGCTGCGCGCCCAGCTCCGGCCGCGCCGGATCGACCGCCTGCGTCGCGTAGCGCTGCACCGCCGCCGCGCGGCGCGCCGGGTCGGCCAGCGCTGCGTGCAGCCGCAGGAAGCCGTCCATCGCGCCGTTCTCGTCGGCGGGAATGCGCAGGTAGCGGAACTCCTCGGCCGGCGTGGCGCGCATGCCCAGCAGGAACACCGGCACGCCGTCGCCGGTATCGACCGGCAGCATGTAGTTGTGGAACTCCCGCGCCTGGCCCGCCGCGTCGCGCAGCCGGTAGGTGATGCTCGGCCCGACGTTGCGCAGCTCCTTCTGCGTGACCGTCTTGTTGGCCGCGCCCAGGCGCGCGTCGATGGCCGAGCGCAGGTCGACCTTGCGCACGTCGACGCTGCCCGCGCCGACCTTGCCGCCGGCGAAGTTCTCGACGTTGATGGTGCGCAGCGCGGTGTACTCCAGCGTCATCTTGCCGGCCGCGCCGCCGCTGCCGTCGGCCAGTTCCGACGAGCCGCCCACCGTGCCCTCGATCTCGAAGGGCTTGACCGCGGCGCGGCCCGGATGCATCGGCACCGCCTGCAGCACCACCCGCGAGCCGCCGTCGTCGAAGCTCGACTGGTAGATCTCGACGCCCTTGAAGCTCGCCGGGTGGTTCACCTCGATGCGCGCCGGATGCGCCGCGCCGGTGGCCTTGTCGTGGATCACCACCTCGCTCGCGAAGAGCTTGGGCATGCCGGTGGAGTAGTAGTCGACGATGAACTTCTTCAGCTCGATCGAGAAGGGCAGCTCCTGCACCAGGATGCCGTCGGACTGGTTCAGGATCGCGTTGCTCGACTGCGTGCCTTCGGCCACCAGGATGTTGCCGCGGAAGGTGGGGTTGGTGTCGGCCAACCGGTGCCGGGGCGCGACGTCGGCGATCATGCCGCCGCCGGCATAGGGCGTCTTGCCGTGCAGCAGCATCTGGGCGCGCACCACCAGGTCGCCGTCGAGCAGCCCGCCGATGCAGACCAGCACGATCGCGCTGTGCGCCGCGATGTAGCCGATCTTGTTGGCCGCGCCGGCCTTGGCCGCCACCATCCAGCCGGTGCCGGCCGCGGTGCTGCGCTCCTGCAGCCGCACCCGCCAGCCGCCGCCGGCCAGCAGGCCGCCGATGCGGCGGGCGGCGGCCTCGGGCGCCTCGGGCAGGTCGGCCTCGGCCCGCTGGGCGAAGGCGCGCAGGCTCTGCTCGCGGATGTTCTCCTTGTAGACCTTCAGGTCGGCCAGGATGCGCGGCGTGCTGCGGCCGATGCACAGCGAGGTGCTCACCACCAGGAACGCCAGGATCAGCAGAAACCACCAGGCGCTGTAGACCCGGTAGAGCCCGGCCGCATCGAACACCTGCGCCCAGAAAGGCCCGAACTGGTTGACGTAGTTGCCGTAGGGCTGCTGCTGCTGCAGCACCGTGCCGATCACCGAGGCGATGCAGATCACCGTCAGCAGAGAGATCGCGAAGCGCATCGACGACAGCAGCTCCAGCCCCGCACGCAGCGCATGCGAGCCGGAATGGACGCGGATACCGTGGGTCGAGACAGACATGGGCGGTGGAGCGGGGGGCCGGTTCGGGAAAGTGGAATGGACGAAGACCGCCGAGGCCGTCCCAGCAAAAAGGGCGGGCCATCCTGTGGAGGATCGGCCCGCCCTTCTTGGAGTGCTGTGGGGTCGTTAGTTCAAGCCGCGCTCAGCGAAGGCCGGCGATGTAGTCGCCCAGGGCCTTGATTTCGCGGTCGTTGAGCTTGGCGGCGACGCCGTGCATCACCGCGTTGTTGTTGCGCACGCCGTCGCGGAAGGCGACCAGCTGGGCGGCGGTGTAGTCGGCATGCTGGCCCGACAGGCGCGGGTACTGCGACGGGATGCCGGCGCCGTTGGGGCTGTGGCAGCTGGCGCAGGCCGGCACCGCACGGTCGGCGATGCCGCCGCGGTAGATCTTCTCGCCGACGGCGACCAGCGCCTTGTCCTTGGCGAAGCCGGGCTTGCCGGCTTTGGCCGTCAGCCAGTAGGAGATGTTGCGCATGTCGGCATCGCTCAGCTGCGCGGCGAAGCCCTGCATGATCGGGTTCTTGCGCTTGCCTTCCTTGAACTCCTGGAGCTGCTTGACCAGGTACTCGGGGTGCTGCGCGGCCAGCTTGGGCTGGGCCGGCACCGACGAATTGCCGTCGGCCCCGTGGCAGGCGGCGCAGACCGCGGTGTACTTGGCCTCGCCCTGCGCCAGGTCGGGCTTGGCACGTGCCGCGCCGGCGGCGGGCGCCGGTGCCGGCGCGGCCGCCGAGGCGGTGCCGACCGGTGCGCCCGCCGAGGGCGCGTCGCCCTTGGCCGCCGCCCCTGCGGGTGCACCCGCGCTGGTGGGCGCCGCGTCTGCGGCCACGACCGGAAAAGCAGGCACCGCCAGCGCAGCGGCGGTCAGCAAGGAGGCAAGCAGCTTCATATCGAGGGTCTGTGTTATGGGCGCAAAACCTCATGATTCTACAATGGTGCCTCCCGGGGTAATCCCTGCTCTGTACCCCGCGCCATGACCGATACCCCCCTCGTTTCCCCTAGCAACGGCACCGCCGACACCGTGGCAGCGGCACCCGCGGCCGACGGCAAGACCGCCATGGGCTGGATGCACACCGCGCGCTTCCTGACCACCGCCGCCCAGCTCCACCACCTGCCGCCGCTGCACCTGCCGGAGATCGCCTTCGTCGGCCGCTCCAACGCCGGCAAGTCGACCTGCATCAACACCCTGACCCAGCAGAAGCAGCTGGCCTTCGCCTCCAAGAAGCCGGGCCGCACCCAGCACATCAACCTGTTCAGCCTGGGCAAGCAGGGCGTGCACGACGCGGTGCTGGCCGACCTGCCCGGCTACGGCTACGCCGCCGTGCCCAAGGCCGACAAGGTGCGCTGGCAGCGGGTGATGGCCAACTACCTGGTCACCCGCGAGAACCTCACCGGCGTGGTGCTGCTCTGCGACCCGCGCCACGGCCTGACCGAGCTCGACGAGATCCTGCTCGACGTGATCCGCCCCCGCGTGGCCGAAGGCCTGAAGTTCCTGGTGCTGCTCACCAAGGCCGACAAGCTCACCCGGGTGGAAGGCACCAAGGCGCTGCAGATCGCCAAGCTCAACGCCGGCGGCGGTGAGGTGCAGCTGTTCTCGGCGCTCAAGAAGCAGGGCGTGGACGAGGCGGCATTGCGCCTCTGGCACTGGGCCCATCCGGTCGGCGGCTTCGTCTCGAACGTGGAAGACCACCCACAGGCAGAAGGCGACATTCCGGAAGAACTGCCCGACGCCGACTGAGGAACCTCGGGCCCTACCCCGCGGCCCACGCCGCGGCGGCGGGCGCAGCGCCGCCCACGTGCTGAGCCCTGCGCGACAGTTTCGGGCCTCTTTCAGGGCTGCAGCCGTTGCGCTGCGCCGGCATCCCGCTACGCTTTCCATAGCAACAACGGAGATGCCCATGATCGACACCTGCTCCCACGCCCTGCCCCACGGCATCACCCTGGCCTGCCGCACCGCCGGCGCGCCGGGCCGGCCGGTGCTGCTGTTCCTGCACGGCTTTCCCGAGGGCGCCTTCGTCTGGGACGCGCTGCTGGAGCATTTCGCCGATCCGGCGAACGGCGGCTACCGCTGCGTGGCGCCGTGGATGCGCGGCTTCGGACCCTCCAGCGCGCCTGCCGAGGTGGCCGCCTACCGCGCCAAGCACCTGGTGCAGGACATCGCCGCGCTGGTCAATGCCGAGGCCGGCCCCGGCGGTGCGCTCGCCGCGCTGGTGGCCCACGACTGGGGCGGCGCGGTCGCCTGGAGCTTCGCCAACCAGCACCCGGCGCGGCTGCGGCAGCTGGCCATCGTCAACGCGCCGCATCCCGGTGCCTTCCTGCGCGAGCTGAACGGCAACCCTGACCAGCAGGCGGCCAGCGCGTACATGAACTTCCTGATCCGCCCCGATGCCGAAGCGCTGCTGGCCGAGGACGACTTCCGCCGCCTCTGGGAGTTCTTCACCGCCATGGGCGCCGAGGCCGCCCCCGGCTCACCCGGTGCGCCCGACGGCGCCGGCTGGCTCACGCCCGCGGTGAAGGAGCAGTACCGCGCCACCTGGCGCGCCGGCTTCACAGGCGGCTGCAACTACTACCGCGCCTCGCCGCTGCGCCCGCCGCGCGCAGGCGACCCGGCCGCCGCCGCGATCACCCTGCCCGACGCGATGCTGCAGATCGCCGTGCCCACCCTGCTCGTCTGGGCCGAGGACGACACCGCCCTGCCGCCCGCCCTGGCCGAGGGCCTGGATCAATGGGTACCCCGCCTCACGGTGCACCGCATTCCGCGGGCGACGCACTGGGTGGTGCACGAGCAGCCCCAGCGGGTGATCGGCCTGATCGCGGACTTCCTCCACACGGCCGATGCTACGAAATAGATAGCTGGCGGCCGGCGCAGGACGCCGGCTACAGGCACTTTCCGTTCAAAAAAACGATGGAATGCGTGTGCCGGGCGCACGGGACAACGGCCTCGGTGTTCCGAGCGGCTACGCCGGATTTCCGCCATATCCCTCGGGCACCCTCTCCGCGCAACCACCGCCCGGCGGTTCCCAGGGCACGGCGGGTCCGGCTCCGCCGGTCCGCCAGTGCCGCCCCAGGAAGGGGGTTGGCGAAGACGCGAAGCGCGGAGCCTGGGGGCGAGTCAATACACGCCGGGCTCGCCCTCCGGCCGCGTCTTGAACCGCTTGTGCACCCAGTAGTACTGCGCGGGCATCGTGTCGATGTAGCCTTCCAGCCGGCGGTTCACCAGCGCGGTGTCGGCCAGCACGTCGTCGGACGGGAAGTCCTGCCACGACGGCAGGATGTCGACCGTGTAGCCGGTGGGCGTGAGCCGGGGCAGCACCGGCACCACCTTGGCGCGGCCCAGCCGGGCGAAGCGCGGCACCGACGGCAGCGTGGCCGCGGTCACGCCGTAGAAGGGCACGAAGACCGAATCCTGCGGGCCGAAATCCATGTCGGGCAGCAGGTAGAGCACGCCGCCGTCGCGCACCGCGCTCAGGATGGTCTTCATGCCGGTGGTGCGGGTGAAGACCTTCGAATCGCCGAAGCGCAGCCGGCCTTCGCGCACCCACCGGTCGAGCGCCGGATCGGACTGCGACGAGTAGATCGAGAACCAGCGCCGCACCACCTGCATCGAGATCGTGGTGGCCGCCGCGTCCAGCCCGTAGAAGTGCGGGCAAAACAGGATCGTCGGCGTCTCCTCGCCCTGCGGGCCCGGCTGCAGCTCGTGCACCGCGCCCTGCAGCACCAGCCGGCGTTCCAGCACCCGGCGCGGCGCATGCCAGAGCCAGCCGCGGTCGAGCCAGGTCTGGGCAAAGACGACGAAGGTCTGCCGCGCCAGCGCCCGGCGCGCGGCGGGCGACCGGTCGGGAAAGCACAGGCGCAGGTTGGTCTCGGCGATGCGGCGCCGGCCGCCCAGCAGCAGGAACAGCGCCTGGCCGAGCAGCCAGCCCAGCGCGCGCACCCACGACAGCGGCAGCACCGCCATCACGCGCATGAACATCACCCACATCCGGCCGATCATGCGGCGCCCTCCCCGGTCGTCGCCGTCGTCGTTTCGGTAGTCGCCGCGGATGCAGCCGGCGCCTCGGCGCGCGGCGCCTTGTAGCGGGCGTAGCCCCACAGGTACTGCTGCGGGCACTGGCGGATCAGCCGCTCCATGTCGGCGTTGAGCGCATCGACCGCATCGTCGAGCGCGGCGGGCAGCGGCGCGCTGCGCGCCTCGACATGCACCCGGAAGCCGCGGCCGCGCGGCAGGCGCTCGCTCCAGGCCAGCAGCACCGTCGCGCCCGACTGCTGGGCCAGGCGCGCCGCCAGCGTCATCGTGTAGGCCTCGCGGCCGAAGAAGGGCGACCAGCGGCCCATGCCGTCGGGCGGTACCTGGTCGGGCAGAAGTCCGACGGCCTCGCCGCGCTTCAGGGCCCGCAGCATCTGCCGCACGCCGGCCAGGGTGGTGGGCACTGCGGCCAGGTGGGGCCGGTCGCGCGCCGCGGCCATGGTGCGGGCCAGCCAGGGCTGGCGGGCGGGGCGGTAGAGGATCGTCATCGGGCCGTGGCGCGGGCCGTAGTCGGCGGCCAGCGCCTGGGGCGAGGCCTCGAAGCCGCCCAGGTGCGGCGTCAGGAACAGGATGCCGCGGCCGGCCGCGTAGGCCCGGGCGATGGAGCCGCCGTCGTCCCACCGCCAGGCCGGCGGCGTGCCGAACCACAGGCGCGGCACCTCGGCCACCATCCGCCCGGCATGGGCCACCGCGCCGCGCACCGCGCCGAACGGCAGGCCCGCCTGCCGTGCGTTGGCCAGGAAGCGCCGACGGTACGGAGCCGACGACAGGAACGCCACCCACCCCAGCACGGCACCGAGCAGGTGCAGCAGGGGCAGCGGAAGCCGGGAGAGGAGACGGAGCATCGGCAAAAGAGCGGACGGCGCGGGCTAGAATGCCCCGGTCGCCGAGTTAAATGAGCAACTTGCAGGGCGACGTTAAAAACTACTGCTAAAGCGTTCGCCAAGGCTCCAGGCCCGGGCAGCGCCCCAAGCCGCAACACTGGAGTTTATGCAAATGGCGAACGACTTTCTCTTCACTTCCGAATCCGTCTCCGAAGGCCATCCCGACAAGGTGGCCGACCAGATCTCCGACGCCATCCTCGACGCGATCTTCGAGCAGGACCCGCGCAGCCGCGTCGCCGCCGAGACGCTGACCAACACCGGCCTGGTGGTCCTCGCCGGCGAGATCACCACCAACGCGCACGTCGACTACATCCAGGTCGCCCGCGACACGATCAAGCGCATCGGCTACGACAACACCGACTACGGCATCGACTACAAGGGCTGCGCAGTGCTGGTCGCGTACGACAAGCAGAGCAACGACATCGCCCAGGGCGTCGACCAGGCGTCCGACGACCACCTGAACACCGGCGCCGGCGACCAGGGCCTGATGTTCGGCTACGCCTGCGACGAGACGCCCGAGCTGATGCCCGCGCCGATCTACTACGCCCACCGCCTTGTCGAGCGCCAGGCCCAGCTGCGCAAGGACGGCCGCCTGCCCTTCCTGCGGCCCGACGCCAAGAGCCAGGTGACGATGCGCTACGTCGACGGCAAGCCGCACAGCATCGACACGGTGGTGCTCTCCACCCAGCACCACCCCGACCAGAGCGAGACGCCCAAGACGATGAAGGCCAGCTTCATCGAGGCGGTAATCGAGGAGATCATCAAGCCGGTGCTGCCCCAGGAGTGGCTGCAGGACACCAAGTACCTGATCAACCCCACCGGCCGCTTCGTCGTCGGCGGCCCGCAGGGCGACTGCGGCCTGACCGGCCGCAAGATCATCGTCGACACCTACGGCGGTGCCTGCCCGCACGGCGGCGGCGCCTTCAGCGGCAAGGACCCGACGAAGGTCGACCGCTCGGCCGCCTACGCCGCCCGCTACGTGGCCAAGAACATCGTCGCCGCGGGCCTGGCGCGCCAGTGCCAGATCCAGGTGGCCTACGCGATCGGCGTGGCCCGGCCGATGAACGTCACCGTCTACACCGAAGGCACCGGTGTGATCCCCGACGACCAGATCGCCAAGCTGGTCACCGACCACTTCGACCTGCGCCCGAAGGGCATCATCCAGATGCTCGACCTGCTCCGCCCGATCTACCAGAAGACCGCCGCCTACGGCCACTTCGGCCGCGAAGAACCCGAGTTCACCTGGGAGAAGACGGACAAGGCTGCGCAGCTGCGTGCAGCTGCAGGCCTGTAAGCCAGGCCGGCCGCGCAGCGGGGACGCCGCCTTGCGCCACGAGGCTGCACCGCCGTGCGCTGCGGCGGGCCTGCGGACCGTGTTCATGGTGCAGCGCAACATCGAAATTTACGGTCTGACACACCCGGCGCGTCAACCTGCCGTAGCGCCCGCCCGTTGTAGTGCGACCTAAGGAGTTCGCCATGCCCACACCTGCAACCCTCCCCGTCACCGGTCCCCGCCCCGCCGCCTGCTGGCCCTACGACGAGCGCGACCGCAAGCGCTGACCCGCCGCTTCGCTACGCCCTGCCGCCGTTGCGGGCCAGCGCCTTGAGCGCAGACGACAACGACACGGCCGCGGCGGCATAGCCGGCCCAGGGTGCATTGCCCACCCGAAGCCGCGCATCGACGGTCTGCACCGTCCAATGCGCACCGCTGGTGAGCGTCTCCAGCTCATCCCATTCCAGCGGAACCGAAATTCCCATTCCCGGACGCGACCGTGCCGACCAGGCCGCCACGGTCGTGGCGCCGCGTCCGTTGCGCAAAAAATCCACGTAGATCTTGCCCACCCGGTTGCGGGGCCCGCTCTTGGCGACGAAGCGCGAGGGAATGGTGTGCGCCAGGTGCTGCGCCACTGCTTCCGAGAACCCCTTGACCGCTTCCCAGCCGTGGAGTCGCTTGATCGGCACCACCACGTGCAGGCCCTTGCCGCCGCTGGTCTTCAGGAACGCGGGCAGGCCGAGCTCTTCCAGCGCCACCCGCACCAGCACCGCCGCCTGCTGCACCTGCTCCCAGGGCACGCCCTCGCCGGGGTCGATGTCGAAAGTCATGCGGTCGGGCCGCTCGATTCGGTCGTGGCGGGCGTTCCAGGTGTGGAACTCCAGCACGTTCATCTGGGCGGCCTGCAGCAGGGCCTCGGCCGAGGCCACCTCCAGCAGCGGCGCATGGTCGGGGTCCAACGCAGGGTCGAGCCGCCGCACAGCCGGCATGCCCTCGCTTTCCGCATGCTTCTGGAAGAACAGCTCGCCGCCCACGCCCGACGGCGCACGGACGAGCGACGCGGGCCGCCCCTGCAGGTGCTCCAGCATCAGCGGCGCCACGGTGGCGTAGTAGCGGACCAGATCGATCTTGCGCAACCCGCTTTCCGGATCGATGACGCGGTCGCCGTGGGTCACCTTCAGGCCGGCCGGCAAGGCGTCGGGCGCAGTCTTGCGGGCGGCACGGCTCTTATTCGTCGGGGGATCGAGGGCCACGGGGCGCTCCTGCACGATGGCGCGCGCCGGCTTGTCGCTGCGCAGTCCGTGGAACACCGCATGCCGGATGCGGTGGGTGCGCGTCCATTGTGCGAAGGACACTTCGGCCAGAAGAACCGGCCGCACCCAGTGCGCGCCGCGGGCGATGCCCGTCGTGTCCGTGAACGGGCTTTTGTCTGCGCCATGCGTCGCCAGGGCTTCGTGCAGCGTCCGCAGCGTGCGGTCGCTGAAGCCGGTGCCGACATTGCCCGCGTAGCGCAGTGTGCCGTCATCGTCGTGCACGCCCAGCAGCAGGGAGCCGAGGCCCTGGCGCGATCCCTTCGGATCTGTGTAGCCGCCGATCACGAACTCCTGGCGCTGGCCGCACTTGATCTTGATCCAGGCGGCCGAGCGGCGACCTGTGTAGGGCGCGTCGCGCCGCTTGCCGATGATGCCCTCGAAGCCGAGCTTGCAGGCCGATGCGGCAAGGTCGTGCGGCGGCGCGTCGAAGGCTTCGCTGAACCGCACGCGTGTAGCGCCCCCGGCGTGCTCCCCGAGCATGGCCTGCAGCCGTGCCCGGCGGTCGTCGAGCGGCAGCGCGCGCAAGTCATGGCCGTCGTGAAACGGCAGGTCGAACAGGTAGTAGACCAGGGCGGCCGTACCCGTGCCCGGCCGGGTCGGCTGCTCGAAGGCGTTTTGCAGGGCCTGGAAATCCGGCGCGCCGTCGCGCCCCAGCACCACCACCTCGCCGTCGAGCCAGCCCGAGGTGAAAGGCAACGCCTCGACCGCCGCGGCCAACGCCGGCATGCGCTCCGTCCAGTCGAGCCCGTTGCGGGTGAAAAGCCTGGCCTTGCCGCGCTGCTTGCGGGCCAGCAAGCGGTAGCCGTCGAATTTCAGTTCGTACAACCATGCATCGGCGTCTGCGGGCGGCGCGTCCACCAGCGTGGCGAGTTGCGGCGAGAGTTTCTCGGGCAGTGCCGCGGACTTGCCGCGGACGGGTTGCGCAGGCTCGGCAGCGGGCGTCTTCGCCGCCGGCGGGCGCTTCGGCGCGTCCGGATCGGGCAGGCTGCCGACGCTGTCGGGTAGCGCCTCGACCACATCGAAATCGGCAGACGGCCGCGCATGGTCGTCGTCTTCCTTGATCAGCAGCCAGGGCGGCTGCTTCTCCTCCGAGGCACGCTTGCCGTGCATCCGGACCAGCGTCCAATGGCCCTGCAGCTTGTGGCCGTGCAGCGCGAACTTCAGCTTGCCCGCTTTCCAGCCGCGTGCAGGATCGTCCTGCGGCGCCCAGGTGCCCTTGTCCCAGACGATCACCTTGCCGGCGCCATACTGCTTGGGCGGAATCTGCCCTTCGAAAGTGTTGTAGGCGATCGGATGGTCTTCCACCTGCACGGCCATCCGCTTGTCGTGCGGGTCTAGGCTGGGGCCTTTCGGCACCGCCCAACTCTTCATGGTGCCGTCGATCTCCAGCCGCAGGTCGTAATGCAGCCGGCTGGCCCAGTGCTTCTGGACGACGAAACGCAGCGCATCGACGCTTGTCTCTCCGCCCTCCTCAGGCTCCGACGTGATGCTGAAATCTCGTTTTCGCCGGTAGGCTTCAAGAGGGTCGGGGCGGGTCATGAAATCCAATCTAGCCCGCGTGTTGCGTACCAACAATCAGACATGTCCTACGTCGTGTCGACTGCCCCGGCAGCCTGCGCCGGGCGACGCAGGATCATGCGGCGACACGATTCTCGGCCGCCGCCTGCCGCCGGCGCTTCTGCGCCTTCACGAAATCCGGCCGGAAGCATCGGCTGCTTCCGTCCGCGAACGCGACCGTGACCGAAAGCGCGTCGGTTGCCGTCACCACGCCGGCCCCGTAGCGCCGGACCATGACCGCTGCACCGGCCTCGAACGCCTGCTTCGGCCCAGTCGATACCGGCGCCATGACCGACGCTTGCTTGTCCGGTTCGGCCGCGCGCATCGGAGCGGCATCGTCCTCGACCGTCCACGTTCCGGAAGGCGGCAGCACGGCAGGCGCCGCCGCGGTGCTGGCCTGGTCGTGCACGGCCGCCAGGGCGGCCATGCGTCGGCAGTTGTCGCAGTGCCCGCATTGGCCGCGCGGGCCACCCTCCTCGGCATGGCCGAAATAGTCGAGCAGCACCTGCCAGCGACAGCGCCCGGTCTGGGCATAGAACACCATCTGCTCCAGCGCCTCGTTGTCCTGCTCGCGCTTGGCACAGTAGGTCGACACCAGGTCGTCCAGCGCCACCGCATCCAGTGCCTTGCGCTGCAGTACCAAGCCGGCCTTCGCCTTCTGCACCACCAGGCGACGGCTGCGCAACAGGCCCAGCGCGACCTGGACCTTGCTGCGCGAGCAGCGATCCGCCAAGTGCGACTGCAGGGTCGCGAGCGACCATCCGGCAGCGGCAGCGTCGTCCGGTCCGGGTGCCGGCGGTGCGGCCAGCAAGGCATCGTGCACCGCCTGCAGGTCCTGCAGCGACGGATACCGCCCCGCCAGGAAGAACTGCTGCACCGCGCGATCCTTGCGCAGGAACATCAGCGTGCAGTCCGCAGGCTCGCCGTCGCGGCCGGCGCGACCCGACTCCTGGTAGTACGCATCGAGGCTCGCGGGCATCTGGTAATGGACGACGAATCGAATGTCCTGCTTGTCGATGCCCAGTCCGAACGCGTTCGTGGCCACCACCACCCGGGTGTCGCCGCGCATGAATCCGTCCTGCACCGCCTGGCGCTGCGCCGCAGGCAGGCGGCCGTGGTACAGCGCGACCGATTCGTCCGCCGCGGCCAACGCGTCGCGCACCGCCTCGGCGGCGCGGATCGTGGCGGCATAGACCAATCCGGCCCCGCCCGACGCCCGCACCAGCGCCACCACCCGGGCCATATTGTCCTTCTCGTTCGCAAGCGCCTCCACGCTGTAGGCCAAATTGGGACGGTAGGTGCCGGTATCGACGACGCCACCCGGGGCGATCCCCAGTTGCCGGCAGATGTCGCGCGCGACCGGGCCAGCGGCCGTGGCGGTCAGCGCCAGCACCGTCGGCCGCCCCAGGCGCTTGCAGGCCGGGCCGATCTCCAGGAACGCGGGCCTGAAATCGTGGCCCCACTGCGAAACGCAATGGGCTTCGTCCACCACCAGCAGGCTGGTCGGATGGCGCAGCAACAGCGCCAGGAAGTCGGCGTTGGCCAGCCGCTCGGGCGTGCAGAGCACCACCTTCGCCGAGCCGTCCGCGATGGCCGCCTCCGCCGCGTGGAGCGACGCCGCATCCAGGGACGCATGGACTTGCACCGTCGCGATTCCATGCTCGCACAGGGATTCGGACTGGTCCTGCATCAGAGCCAGCAACGGGGAAACCACCACGGTGCGGCCCGGCAACAGCGTGGCCGGCAGTTGGTAGCACAGCGACTTGCCGGCGCCGGTCGGCATCACCGCCAAGGTGTTGTCACCGCGCAGTACGCGGTCGATCACGTCGCGCTGGCCCGGCCGCAGGGTTTCCAGTCCGAACACCTCCCTTAGGCGGCTTTCGAGCATCGCGTCGTCCGCTGTCGCGGTGGAAATGGACGCGCCGGGATGCGTGGCGGCAACGGAAGCCGAGGCGGAGGCAGAAGCGGTCATGGCAGCGTGATCCGAAGAGGTACCGAAGCACCGATCGGGAGATGCTGGTCGGGCGGCACGGCCGGTGGCGTGGGCGCCGGTTACCGCCGCATGTCAGCCGATGGCGACGGGGCGTGAGGCCGCATCGCCGGCTGCGGTGCGAACCACCGTGCCGCCCGACCGGCGGCCGGTATGCGAATTCCACGCGCTTCCGTACACGACGAACATGGGGAGCACGGCGATCCCCGAAGATGTGCCCGGCACGGTCCAGGCATCATCTACCCGTATGAAACGTCAATACCTGGTGGCCATCGCTGCCGTGGCCGCGGCGCTGCTGCTGCGCTACCTGCTCAACCCGGTGCTGGGGCAGCAGGGGCCCTACCTGATCCTGACGCTGCCGATCGTGGCGGCGGCGGTCTACGGCGGCTTCGGGCCGGCCTTGTTCGCGACCGCACTGGGCACCTCGGCCGGCACCTACCTCTTCATCGACCGGGGCGCCGGCCTGCACGATGTGCTGCAGCCCGAAAACCTAACCCGTACCCTGCTCTTCGTGGTGATCGGCCTGGCCGTCGCGCTGATGGGCGGATGGCTGCACCGCTCCCGCGCGGCGCTGGCCGACAAGGTGCGCCAATTGAAATCCAGCAACCGCGCCAAGGACAACGCGATGGCCGTGCTGGGCCACGAGATCCGCAACCCGCTCTCGGCGATCCACTTGGCGCAGACCGTGCTGCAGCGCGCGCCGGGCGACGAGAAGCGGATCGCCTGGGCCACCGAGGTCATCGGCCGGCAGGTGGCGCAGATGACCCGCATGGCCGACGATCTGCTCGATCTCTCGGGCGTGATGCGGGGCGCGCCGCCGGCGAGGCTGGAGGTCGATCTGCGCCAGGTGCTGCTGCAGGCGCTGGAGCAGAGCGCCCCGCTCTACGCCAAGAAGGGCCACCGGCTCCACACCCGGATCGGCGATGCGCCGGTGGTCGTGACCGGAGACGCGCAGCGCCTGGTGCAGGTCTTCGCCAACCTGCTGACCAATGCCGCCAAATACACCGATCCGGGCGGCGAGATCGCCCTTACCCTGCAGCCGAAGGGGGCCCGCGAGGTCGCGGTGGCGATCGAGGACAACGGCGTAGGCCTGCCGCCCGGGCTGGTCGCCGACCTGTTCGAGCCCTTCGTGCAGGCGCCCGGTGCCGCCTCCAATGCGGAAGGCGGCCTGGGGCTGGGCCTGGCGATCGTGCGCAAGATCGTGACCGCCCACGGCGGCGAGGTGACGGCCGACAGCGCAGGGCCCGGGCAGGGCAGCCGCTTCACCGTGGTACTGCCGAAGGCGCAGGGCGGCGCCTGAGCGGGCTTGCGGACGGGCGCCATGCCGCGGGGACCGCCGATCCCCGGAACGCAAGAAGAAAACCGGGTCTCCGAGCGGAGTGCATTGCCAGGCCGCGCCTCGATCCGCCGCACCTTCCTTACATCCATTTCGCCTGCTCACCTACAGCCCCTCTTGAAACTGCGCCCGATGGCTATATCATTAGCACTCGAAGGGGACGAGTGCTAGCAGCCCGTACAGGCCGGCCCGGCGCCCTCCCCTCAGTTTCGCGACAGCCGCCTCTGCGCGGTGTCGTTCCGGCCCCAACCGCTTCCATTTCAGGAGTTGCTATGAACCTTCGTCCTCTGCACGACCGCGTGATCGTCAAGCGCATCGACAGCGAAACCAAGACCGCATCGGGCATCGTGATCCCCGACGCCGCCGCAGAAAAGCCGGACCAGGGCGAGATCCTGGCCGTCGGCCCGGGCAAGAAGAACGACAAGGGCGAGATCTCCGCTGTCGGCGTGAAGGTCGGCGACCGCGTCCTGTTCGGCAAGTACTCGGGCCAGACCGTCAAGGTCAACGGCGACGAGCTGCTGGTCATGAAGGAAGAAGACCTCTTCGCAGTTGTCGAGAAGTAAGGCGCCTGCGCTGCCCCGGTGCAGCGCGGCCTTTGCAGACAACCGTTTCCCTCTTTAACTGAATTCTGGAGAAATCAACATGGCAGCAAAAGACGTAGTCTTCGGCGGTGAAGCCCGCGCCCGCATGGTCGAAGGCGTGAACATCCTCGCCAACGCAGTGAAGGTCACCCTCGGCCCCAAGGGTCGCAACGTGGTGCTCGAGCGCTCGTTCGGCGCTCCTACGGTGACCAAGGACGGCGTGTCCGTCGCCAAGGAAATCGAACTCAAGGACAAGCTGCAGAACATGGGCGCCCAGCTCGTGAAGGAAGTGGCCTCCAAGACTTCCGACAACGCCGGTGACGGCACCACCACCGCGACCGTGCTGGCCCAGGCCATCGTGCGCGAAGGCTCCAAGTACGTCGCCGCCGGCCTGAACCCGATGGACCTGAAGCGCGGCATCGACAAGGCGGTCACCGCCCTGGTCGCCCAGCTGAAGAACGCCTCGAAGGCCACCACCACCTCGAAGGAAATCGCGCAGGTCGGCTCCATCTCGGCCAACAGCGACGAATCCATCGGCAAGATCATCGCGGACGCGATGGACAAGGTCGGCAAGGAAGGCGTGATCACCGTCGAAGACGGCAAGTCGCTCGACAACGAACTCGACGTCGTCGAAGGCATGCAGTTCGACCGCGGCTACCTGTCGCCCTACTTCATCAACAACCCTGAGAAGCAGGCCGCGTTGCTGGAAAACCCCTTCGTGCTGCTGTTCGACAAGAAGATCAGCAACATCCGTGACCTGCTGCCCGTGCTGGAGCAGGTCGCCAAGGCCGGCCGTCCGCTGCTGATCATCGCCGAAGAAGTCGAGGGCGAAGCCCTGGCGACGCTGGTGGTCAACACGATCCGCGGCATCCTGAAGGTCGTGGCCGTCAAGGCACCTGGCTTCGGCGACCGCCGCAAGGCCATGCTGGAAGACATCGCCATCCTGACGGGCGGCAAGGTCATCGCCGAAGAAGTGGGCCTGACGCTCGAGAAGGTCACCCTGGCCGACCTGGGCTCCGCCCAGCGCATCGAAGTGGGCAAGGAAAACACGACGATCATCGACGGCGCTGGCGCTGCCGACGACATCGAAGCCCGCGTCAAGCAGGTCCGCATCCAGATCGAGGAAGCCACCAGCGACTACGACCGTGAAAAGCTGCAGGAGCGCGTGGCCAAGCTGGCC
The DNA here is from genome assembly GCF_001421705.1 of Xylophilus sp. Leaf220. GTDB lineage: Bacteria > Pseudomonadota > Gammaproteobacteria > Burkholderiales > Burkholderiaceae_C > Xylophilus. Next base: position 329,424 of record NZ_LMKO01000022.1, read on the forward strand.
GGCGGCGTTGCGGTGATCAAGGTCGGCGCGGCCACCGAAGTCGAGATGAAGGAAAAGAAGGCCCGCGTCGAAGACGCCCTGCACGCCACCCGCGCTGCAGTGGAAGAAGGCATCGTGGCCGGTGGTGGCGTCGCGCTGCTGCGCGCCAAGCAGGCCGCTGGCGAGATCAAGGGCGACAACGCCGACCAGGACGCCGGCATCAAGCTGATCCTGAAGGCCATCGAAGCGCCTCTGCGCGAGATCGTCTACAACGCCGGCGGCGAGCCGAGCGTGGTGGTCAACGCGGTGCTGAACGGCCAGGGCAACTACGGCTTCAACGCCGCCAACGACACCTACGGCGACATGATCGAAATGGGCATCCTGGACCCGACCAAGGTGACGCGCACTGCCCTGCAGAACGCCGCTTCCGTCGCGTCGCTGCTGCTGACGACCGAAGCCATGGTCGCCGAAGCACCGAAGGACGAAGCCGGTGCCGGCGGCATGCCTGGCGGCGGCATGGGTGGCATGGGTGGCATGGGCGACATGGGCATGTAAGCGCCCGGTCGCACCACCTGCCGGCCCGTGCCGGCGGGTGATGCCCCAAGCGAAAGCCCCGCGGACTGCGAAGTCCGCGGGGCTTTTTCCTTTATTTTGCTACTAGTTTTATAGCTGGCAGCCGGCGCAGGACGCCGGCTACAGCCACTTTTGGTTCAGATGTCGTCGAACTGCGCCTTTACCGCCGGGTATAGCTGACGAAAGCGCCGGTGTCGCGCCCGGTGTGCCTCGGCCGCTGCCAGGTCCGGCTCGAAGTGCTGGCGCACGGCGGGCGCGGTGCACACCGCCGCTTCGTCGCCGCCATCGGCCAGCCAGGCCAGCCGCGCGGCCCCCAGCGCGGCGCCGGCCTCGCCCCCCTCCGCGAGCGTCAGCGGCACCTCCAGGATGTCGGCCAGCAGTTGCGCCCACCAGACGCTGCGCGCACCGCCGCCCACCAGCGCCAATGCACCCGAAGGCGCCACCAGCGTGTCGAGCCCGTCGCGCAGGCCCAGGCAGACGCCTTCGGCCACCGCATAGGCGATGTCGTCGGGCCCGTGCGCCTGCGTCAGCCCGAACAGCACGCCCTGCGCACCGGCGTGGTTGTGCGGCGAGCGTTCGCCCGACAGGTAGGGAAGGAACAGCGGCGCCCGGCTGCGGGCCGGCGCATCGGGCCGTGCCGCGGCCTCCAGCAGGGCCGCCTCGCTGCCGCCGAAGCCGAAGGCCCGCGCCGCCCACGTGACCGCACTGGCGGCCGAGAGCATTACCGACATCTGGTGCCAGCGGCCCGGCAGCGCATGGCAGAAGGCGTGCACGGCCCGGGCAGGATGGGGCAGGAACCGGTCGGTGGCGATGAAGATCACGCCCGAGGTGCCGAGCGACACGAAGCCCTGCCCCGGCGCCACGACGCCCATGCCCACCGCACTGGCCGCGTTGTCGCCCGCCCCGCCCGCGATCTTCACGCTGGCCGGCAAGCCCCACCGCGCAGCCAACGCGGGCGACAGCATGCCCGACACCGCACTGCCCTCGACCAGCCGCGGCATGTGGCCGCGGGTGAGCCCGGTGGCCGCCAGCAGTTCGTCCGACCAGTCGCGCCGCCCTACGTCCAGCCACAGCGTGCCCGCCGCGTCCGACATCTCGGCGACCGCCTCGCCGCAGAGCATCAGCCGCAGCCAGTCCTTCGGCAGAAGCACGCGCGCCGTGCGGGCGAACGCGTCGGGCTCGTGCCGGCGCACCCACAGCAGCTTGGGCGCGGTGAATCCCGGCATCGCCAGGTTGCCGGCGATCTCCGCCAGCCGCGGCACCGCCTGCGCCAGCGCATCGCACTCCGCCGCGCTGCGTCCGTCATTCCACAGGATCGCCGGCCGCAGCACCGCGCCGGCCGCGTCCAGCAGCACCGCACCGTGCATCTGCCCCGACAACCCGATCGCCCGCACCGCCGCCAGCGCCGCCGGATGCGCTGCCCGCAGCTGCGCCATCGCGTCCTCCACCGCCACCCACCACGCCGCCGGGTCCTGCTCCGACCACAGCGGCCGCGGCCGGCTCGCCACCAGCGGCGCCCGCGCCACCCCCACGATGCGCCCGCCGCCGTCCAGCAGCAGCGCCTTGAGTTCCGAAGTGCCGAGATCGAGCCCGAGGTACATGGTCATGAACGAAAAGTGCCTCCAGCCGGCGAACGGCGCCGACCATAAGCTATAAAAAACGTAGCATCGGCCTTCACGACCTTGCCACGGAGAATTCCCCATACTCCGCGCACCGCCACCCTCAAGGGACACCGTGGAACCGGCTCTGCCGGGCCAGGGGTGTCGCCCCCGGTAGGGGGTGGGCGAAGACACGCAGTGCGTAGCCTGGGGGCCAGCTAAGCCTGGCCGCCAAATCGCCGCTCCGACTGCCGCCGGAATTCCGTCGGCGTCATGCCCTTGATCTCCAAAAAGCGCCGGTTGAAATTGGCGACGTTGTTGAAGCCCACCTGGTAGCAGATGTCGGTCACGTAGTGGTCGGTCTGCATCAGCAGGTGGCAGGCGTTGTTGATCCGCACCCGGTTCACGAAATCGGTGAAGCTGTTGCCGGTCGCCTTGCGGAAGAAGCGGCTGAACCGGCTCTCGCTCATGCCCAGGCCGGCGGCCACGTCGGCCATGTGGATCGGCTCGGCGACGTTGTCGGTGATCCGGTTGACGATGGCGTTGATGCTGTCGACCTCGGCATCGCCCTCGGCGCCCTGCATCTGCACGCTGGAGAGCAGCCGGTAGTCGGTGCAATCGGCCAGGTCGGCCAGGAAGTCGCAGAACGCCGCCAGCCGGCGCAGGCCGTGGGTGGACTTGACCCGCGCCCAGTGCGCCTCGGCCCGCTCCGACAGGCCGAAGAACTCGACGCCCCGGCGGGCCCGCTCCAGCAACGGCCGCACCTCGGCCAGCTCGGGAATGCCCTGCGCCGCCTGCTCCACCGGATCGTGGCGGAACTGGATGACCAGGTCCCGCGCCTCCACCCCGCCGGCCGGCGTGTCGAGCGAGATCCAGTTGTGCGGCAGCCGCGGCCCGCACAGCACCAGGTGCCCCGGTCCGAACGGCCCGATCCAGTCGCCCACGAAGGCCTTGCCCGAGGTGTGCGTGATCAGGTGCAGCTCGTACTCGTCGTGACAATGCCAGCGCGCCAGCGAACTCGGGTACCCGTGCGCCAGGCAGCGCACCCACCCGGCCTCTTCCGGCGGCTCGTAGCCCAGCGCCGGCGAGCGCGCCAGGTCGTGCTCCAGCTCCGGCTGGCGCTGGCGGGGAGTGGCGTAGGTCTTGTTCATAAACATCGGCCCCAAAAGACACACCGGCAACTCCCAGACATCTCGCGGAACCGGCTTCGCCGGGCCGCCAGGATGGCCCCCTGCAAGGGGGTGGGCGAAGACACGAAGTGCGCAGCCTGGGGGTGTGCTCAGCCCATGACGCTACCACCGTCCACGTTCAGCGTCTGGGCGGTGATGTAGCGCGCGGCGTCGCTCGCCAGGAACACCACCGCACCCGCCATGTCGGCCGGCGTGCCCATGCGGCCCAGCGGCACCGCCAGGCCCACCTGGCGCTTCTTCTCGCCGATCGGCAGGTTCTCGTAGCGGGCGAAGAGCGCATCGACCCCGGCCCACATCGGCGTATCGACCACGCCCGGCGCGATGCCGTTGACCCGGATGCCGTGCGGCGCCATCGCCAGCGCCGCGCTCTGGGTGTAGCTGATGACCGCGGCCTTGGTGGCGCAGTAGTGGGCGACCAGCGCCTCGCCGCGCCGGCCGGCCTGCGAGGCCAGGTTGACCACCGACGCGCCTCGCGTGCCGGCCCGCACCATCTCGCGCAGCACCGCCTGCATCACGAAGAACATGCCCTTCACGTTGACCGCGAACAGCCGGTCGAACGAGGCCTCGTCGGCGTCCAGCAGCGGCGCCATGTCGAACACCGCCGCGTTGTTGACCAGCGTGTGGATGGCACCGAAGCGGGCCTGCGCCGCGGCGATGCAGCGGGCGATGGCGGCGCTGTCGGTCACGTCGGCGCCCTGGTAGGCGATCGCGTCGGGATGGCGCGCGGCCACCGCGCGCACCGCGTCCGGGGCACCGTCGGCGCGATCGACCACGGTGCAGCGCGCGCCCTCGGCGATGCAGGCCTCGGCGATCGCCAGGCCGATGCCGCCGCCGGCGCCGGTCAGCAGCACGTGCCGGCCGGCGAGGCAGCCGGTGGATGTGGTGGGGGATACAGGTGCGTCGCTCATCGAAAAGGTCCTCAGGAAGACAGGGGAAGGCGGTCGGCATCCGCCAGGAAGCCACGCTGGGCCGCCGACGTGGCCGGGTGGTCGAGGATCTCGGCGAACAGCGCGGGCGGCACGGTGATCGCGCCCACGCCGAGCGCCAGCAGCGCCTGGTAGGCGGCGCGGGAGCGCACGCTGGCCACCAGCAGCCGGGTGCCGCTGCCGCTCTGCGCCACCAGCGCCTGCATCCGCGCGACCAGCGCCAGTCCGTCGATGCCGGCGTCTTCCAGCCTGCCCAGGTAGGGCGCCGCATAGGCCGCACCGAGCTGGGCCGCGAAGTGCGCCTGCTCTTCCGCGTACACCGCGGTGTAGGTGACCGGGACACCCTCGGCGCTCAGTTCTGCGCCGGCCCGCAGGCCCTCGCGGGTGGCCGGGATTTTCACCACCAGCTGGCCCGGCTCGAACGCCGCCAGCAGCGCCAGCGCGTCGGCCCGCATGCCGTCGGCATCGGCCGACTGCACCTGCGCCTGGACCTGCCGCGCGCCGAGCCGCAGCGCGCGGTGCAGCAGCGCGGGCAGCGCCGCCCGCGAGACGCCGGCGCGCAGCAGCAGCGTGGGGTTGGTGGTGACGCCGTAGACCACCGGGTGCGGCAGGCAGGCCTGCAGCGCGTCGATGTCGGCACTGTCGATGTAGAGGTGGAAGCGCGTCATGGGGTCGTGCGGTGGATCGCGGTGAATGCGTCGGTCGGTTCTGCGTGGCGGCGGTTCACCGCGGGATCGATGCGGGGTCTTGCGGGCCGGCCCACGTACCGCGCACCTCGTCGCGCCGCGGGGGATTCGCACCCTCTCGCGTGCAGTTGAGCGCCGCGGCGGCGGCCGCGAACTGCAGCACCGTGCGCCAGGTCGCGTCGGCCAGGGCGGCCAGCTGCGCCGGCTGCTCCACGCCCTGCTCCAGCAGGCCCACCGACAATGCCGCGCCGAAGGTGTCGCCGGCGCCGATGGTGTCGACCACCGCCACCGACGGCGGCCGCACCTCCAGCGGCGCATGCCCGGTCCGGTAGAGCGTGGCCCCGGCCGCGCCGCGGGTCAGCACCACGGCGCGCGGCCCCATGCGCAAAAAGCACAGGGCGGTGTCGGCCGCGTCCTGGTGCGGCGCGAGCGCGGTGGCGTCTTCGTCGCTCAGCTTGACGATGTCGCTCAGCGCGGCCCAGGCGCGCATCCGCTCGCGGTAGCCGGCCATGTCGCGCACCAGGCTGGGCCGCACGTTGGGATCGAAGACGACGATGCGTGCGCCGCGCTGAGCCTGCACCAGCGCGGTGATGCAACCGGCCGCCGGTTCCTGCAGCAGCGCGATGGAGCCGAAGTGCAGGTAGCGGCAGCTCTGCGGCAGTTCCGGCAGCGGGTCGGGCGACCACAGCGTGTCGGCGGTGGCCTGGGTGTAGAAGGCGTAGCGGTTGGTCTGCGGCGTGCGCTCGACGAAGGCCAGCGTGCTCGGCGCATCGCTGCGCAGCACCAAGCGGGTGTCGACCCCGTTGGCCTGCAGGTTCGCCAGCAGCCGCTCGCCGAACAGGTCGGTGGAGAGCTGGGTGACCAGGCCGGCAGGCTGGCCGAGCCGTGCGGCGGCGATGGCGCTGTTGGCCAATGCGCCACCTTCGTGGCCCACGAAGCCCAGGCCGCCGGTGCCGGTGAAATCGATCAGGGCCTCGCCCACGAACGCGATGCGCATGGAGGCTCCTTCAGGCGGCGGACGCCACGAATGCGTCGACCCGCTGGCCGACCCGGCGCACCGCGTCGACCAGGCGCGGATCGTTCGCGGTAGGCCCCCACAGCGACCCATCGGCGCAGAAGGCCGCGACCGGGTCGGCGGCGTCGCAGATCGCATGCGCTGCCGTCGGGTCCATGCCCTGGTCCTGGTACGCATAGGGCAGCGTGCCCCGGTGCCAGCGCTGCAGGAAGGCCAGGAACAGCGCGGGCAGCATCGCCACGCTGTCGATGCCCTCGCCGCGCGCCAGCCGCTCCCGGATCGTCGGTGCGACGAAGCCGGGAATCTTGGAGAAGCCGTCGGCTGCCACCCGCTGGTTGGTGTCGCGGATCGCCGGGTTGCCGAAACGCTCCAGCACCACGTCGCGGTAGGCGGGCAGGTCGACCGGGCTGGCCGCGCCCGGCACCTGCAGGCAGGGGATCACGTCGTCGGTGACGTAGTCGTAGGCCATCCGGCGGATCGCCGCGGTGTGCGTGCCCTCGTGGATGAACTGCAGGCCGACCAGGGTGCCGGCCCAGGCGATGCAGCTGTGGGTGGCGTTGAGCAGCCGGATCTTGGCTTCCTCGTACGGCTGCACCGATGCGACCAGCTGCACGCCCACGCGCGCCCAGTCGGGCCGGCCGGCGACGAAGTCGTCCTCGATCACCCACTGGATGAAGCTCTCGCCGGTGACCGGCACGGCGTCGTCCCAGCCGGTGGCCTGCAGCACGCGCGCGCGCAACTCCGGTGGAGGGCGCGGCGTGATGCGGTCGACCATCGCGTCGGGACAGGCGGTGTTCGCCTCGGCCCATGCGCGCAGCGCCGGGTCGCCCGCATGGTCGATGAACTCCAGCAGGCCGCCGCGGAAGCGTTCGCCGTTGTGGCGCAGGTTGTCGCAGTTGAGCAGGGTGAGCGGGCCGGCGCCCGCCGCACGGCGCGCCCGCAGGATCGCGCAGACCGCGCCGTAGACCGTCTGGCCGGCCTCGCCGCGGCGGGCGCGGTCGATGTCGGCCTGCAGGTCGGTGAACGACAGATCCAGCCGGTGCTGTGCGTCGAGATAGTAGCCGGCCTCGGTCACGGTGAAGGACACGATGCGGGTGGCGGGCGCCGCGCCGCAGGCGACCACCGCGGCCAGCGACGCCTCGTAGGGCAGCACCGCGCGGATCGCGGCGATGCGCTGGTAGCGCACCGCGCCGGCGGGCGAGATCGTCTCCAGCGTGTAGTGGCCGCCCTGGGCGCGCAGCGCGTCCAGCGTCTCGGCCATGTCGGGCCGGATGTTGGCGCCGACTAGCGACCAGCGGGTGTCGCCCGCGTCGTGCAGTTGCTGCAGGTACACCGCCTGGTGCGCGCGGTGGAAGGAGCCCAGGCCCAGGTGCAGGATGGTGCCGGTGCCGGTGCCGTCGGGCGGGGTGGAGTTGGACATGTCGCGGTTCCGAAGAGGATTCAGGCGGTGGCGTCGGCGGTGCGGCCGTCGCGGTCGAAGAGGTGCAGCACCGACGGATCGAGTTCGACGCCCACGTCGTCGCCGGCCTGCAGCCGGGTGCGGTCGTTCTGGCGTGCGACCAGCGGCACGCCTTCCACGTCGACATGGATCAGAGTGTCGGCCCCCAGGGCCTCGACCAGCTCGACCCGGCCCGGCACGCCGGCGCCGTGGCCGGGGTGCACCCGCAGGCCCTCGGGCCGCACGCCCAGGAAGCCGTCCTGCGGCAGACGGCCGCGGGTCTGGGCCGAGAAGTGCGGGATGGCCGCGGCCGGCACCAGGTTCATCGACGGCATGCCGATGAACTGCGCGACGAAGCGGTTGGCCGGCCGGTCGTAGAGCTCCAGCGGCGTGCCCACCTGCTCGATCCGGCCGTCGCGGAACACCACCACCCGGTCGGCCAGCGTCATCGCCTCGACCTGGTCGTGGGTGACGTAGATGGTGGTGGCGCCGAGCGCGCGGTGCAGCTTGTGGATTTCCACCCGCGTGTTGCCGCGCAGCGCCGCGTCGAGGTTGGAGAGCGGCTCGTCGAACAGGAACACCTTGGGCGCGCGGACGATGGCCCGGCCGATCGCCACCCGCTGGCGCTGCCCGCCCGACAGGTCCTTGGGCGTGCGGTCGAGGTACTGCGCCAGGTTGAGCGTCTCGGCCGCGTGCAGCACCTTGCGGCGGATCTCGTCCTTGGCCACGCCGGCCAGCTTGAGCGCGAAGGACATGTTGTCGTAGACGCTCATGTGCGGATAGAGCGCATAGCTCTGGAACACCATCGCCAGGTCGCGCTTGCCCGAAGGCATGTGGGTGATGTCGCGGCCGTCCAGGTGCAGGCTGCCGCCGGTGGCCGGCTCCAGCCCGGCGATCAGCCGCAGCAGCGTCGACTTGCCGCAGCCCGACGGCCCGACAAAAACGATGAACTCGCCCTTCTGGATCTCCAGGTCGACGCCGCGGATGATCTGCGCGTCGCCGAAGCTCTTGGTGATGTGCTGCAGTTGCAGGTAGGCCATGGATGTCTCCCGTTTCACTTGACGGCGCCGAAGGTCAGGCCCTGGACGAGTTGCTTCTGGCTGAACCAGCCGAACACCACGATCGGCGCGATCGCCATCAGCGAGGCGGCCGAGAGCTTGGCCCAGAACAGGCCTTCGGGGCTGGAGTAGGAGGCGATCAGCGTCGCCAGGGTGCCAGCCTTGGCCGAGCTGAGGTTGAGCGCCCAGAACGATTCGTTCCAGCTGAGCACCAGGCACAGCAGCCCGCAGGAGCCCAGCCCGCCGACCGACAGCGGCAGCACCACGTGGCGGAACTCGGTCCACAGGCTCGCGCCGTCCATGCGGGCGGCCTCCAGGATGTCCTGCGGTATGTCCTTGTAGCTGGCGTACAGCATCCAGACCATGATCGGCAGGTTGGACAGGGTGAACACCACCGTCAGCGCGGTCAGCGAATCGAGCAGGCCGGTGCTCTGCGCCAGCACGTAGACCGGCATCAGCGCGCCGACCGCCGGCATCATCTTGGTGGAGAGCATCCACATCAGGATGTCCCGGGTGCGGCGGGTGCGGAAGAAGGCCATCGAGTACGCCGCCGGCGCCGCGATCAGCAGCCCGAGGACGGTGGAGCCCAGCGCGGTGACCAGCGAATTGCGGGCGTACAGCAGGTAGTCGCTGCGGCGCTGCACCTCGGCGAAGTTGTCGAGCGTGGGCGTGAAGACGAAGAGCGGTGGCACGTGGATCGCCTGCAGCTCGGTCTTGAAGGCCGTCAGGAACAGCCATCCCAGCGGGAAGAACAGCAGCAGCGCCGCGGCCCAGGCGCCCACGGTGCGGATGCCGGTGAGAACGAGCTTGTCGTGCATGGTCATCTTTCTTGGAAACACCGCGGAACCGGCTTGGCCGGGCCGCTGGTGTTGCCCCCTGCAAGGGGGTTGGCGCAGAGACACGCAGTGCGCGAAGACTGGGGGTGTGCCATGGTTCAGTCGAGGTTCTTGCCGACGATGCGGATCAGGAAGACCGCGACGATGTTGGCCAGCACCACCGCGAACAGCGCGCCGGCCGAGGCCACGCCCACGTCGAAATTCATCAGCGACTGCTTGAAGATCAGGTAGGTGAGGTTGGTGCTCTCGTTGCCCGGGCCGCCGTTGGTGGTGATGGCGATCTCGGCGAAGACGCCCAGAAGGAAGATCATCTCGATCATGATCACCACCGCCATCGGCCGGCCCAGGTGCGGCAGCGTCAGGTAGAAGAAGCGCTGCGGCGCGGTGGCGCCGTCCATGCGGGCGGCCTCCATCTGCTCGCGGTCGAGCGACTGCAGCGAGGTGATGAAGATCAGGCAGGCGAAGGGCAGCCACTGCCAGGCCACCATCACGATCACCGACAGCAGCGGCGCATCGGTCAGCCAGTCGACCGGCGCGGCGCCGAAGGCGCGCCACACGTCGGCCAGGATGCCGTAGATCGGGTTCATCATCATGTGCTTCCACAGCAGCGCGTTGACCGCCGGCATGACGAAGAACGGCGAGACCAGCAGCACCCGCACGATGCCCCGGCCCGGGAACGGCTCGTTGACCAGCAGCGCCAGCAGCACGCCCAGCACCACGGTGATGCCGATCACGCTGCCGATCAGCAGCAGCGTGTTGGAGACGGCGGGCCAGAAGTCCGGATCGGTGACGAAATACTGGAAGTTGCCCAGGCCCGCGAAAGCGTGCTCGCCCGGCTGCATCAGGTTGTAGTTGACGAACGAGAAGTACAGCGTCATCGCCAGCGGCACGACCATCCAGAGGACGAGCGTGGCCACGGCAGGCGCCATGAGCATCCGGGGCAGCAAGCGTTTCATGGGAACGGCCTCGAGGGGTTTTCGGGTGCGGCTCCTTCCCCCGCTGGGGGAAGGTGGGGATGAGGGCTGCCGCCAGTGACGGTGCCGAACGTTCTATCGGACGTGGGCCCCCACCCCGGCCCTCCCCCAGCGGGGGAGGAAGCTGCGGGTTACTTGTAGTACCCGCCCTTTTTCATCTCGCGCTCGGCGGCGCTCTGCGACGTCTTCAGCGCCTGCTCCACCGTCACCTTGCCCGACAGCGCCGCGCTCATCTGCTGGCCCACCGCCACGCCGATCGCCTGGAACTCGGGGATCGCCGCGTACTGCACGCCGACGTAGGGCGACTTGGGCAGGGTGCTGTCAGTCAGGTTGGCGCTGTCGATCGCCTTCTTCTCCTCGGCCGCGAATTTCGCCACCTTCTGGAATTCGGGGTTGGCGTAGGTCGACTTGCGGGTGCCGGTGGGCACCGTGTTCCAGCCGTGCTCCTTGGCCACCAGTTGCACGTACTCCTTCGACGTCGCCCACCGCACGAAGGTCTGCGCGGCGGCGGCCTTGGTCGAGCTGGCGGGAATCGCCAGATTCCAGGTCCAGAGCCAGTTGGCGCCTTTCGGCGTGACGGCGGTCGGGGCCTGGGCGAAGGCCACCTTGTCGGCCACCTTCGACTGCTTCGGATCGCTGATGAACGAGGCGGCGATGGTCGCGTCCACCCACATGCCGCACTTGCCCTCGTTGAACAGCGCCAGGTTCTCGTTGAAGCTGTTGGCCGAGGCGCCGGGCGGGCCGTAGTTCTTCATCAGGTCCACGTAGAAGCCGATGGCGTCCTTCCAGGGCTTGGAGTCGATCTGCGGCTTCCACTGCATGTCGAACCACTGGCCGCCGTAGGTGTTGACCAGCGTCGTCAGGAAGGCCATGTTGTCGCCCCAGCCGGGCTTGCCCCGCAGGCACATGCCGTAGACGCCGGCCTTCGGGTCGTGGATCTTGCCGGCCAGCTCCTTGACCTGGGCCCAGGTGGGCTGCGGCGGCATCTGGAAGCCGGCCTTGTCGGCCAGGTCCTTGCGGTACATCAGCATCGAGCTTTCGCCGTAGAAGGGCGCGGCGTAGAGCTTGCCGTCGGTCGACAGGCCGGCGCGGATCGCGGGCAGCAGGTCGTCCACGTCGTAGGCGGCATCGGTGGCGATGGGGGTGAGCCAGCCCTTCTTGGACCAGATCGGCGCTTCGTACAGGCCGATGGTCATCACGTCGAACTGGCCCCCCTTGGTGGCGATGTCGGTGGTCACCCGCTGGCGCAGCGTGCCCTCCTCCAGCGTGACCCACTTCAGCTTGATGTCGGGATGCGCCTTCTCGAACACCGGCGAGAGCTTCTGCATCTCGATCATGTGGCCGTTGTTGACGGTGGCGATGACCAGTTCGGTCGCTGCGGTGGCAGCGGCGCAGGCGTGCACGGCGGCCAGCGCCAGTGCGATGCGGGTGAAGGTTTTCATGGTTGTGTCTCCTTGCGGAGGCTGCGACCGGCCCCCGTGGAGCGGATTCTGGCGATCCTCGGTTGCAGCTTTGGTACGCGTGCCGCCACCTCCGATACTTTGTTGCACCACCCCCTCGGGAGTATCCCTAGTCGCCCGCATCGACCGACGTATCGCCCGGGCGCAAAAAAGCCCGCAGGCGCGAACGGCTGCGGGCTCGGGTCGGGCGGTGGCCCGCTCAGCGGGTGGGGGGCGGGCCCATCCGCGGCGGCCGGGCGGCCAGGCGGCCGTCGGGCAGCTTGGCGCAGGTGCCGGTCATGGTGCGGCCGTCGGGCATGGTCAGGGTGACGGTGTCGCCCTCGGCCTTGCCGGCGCAGGCGGTGAAGGCCTCGGCCGGCGGCTCGCGGTGGCCCTCGCCGGGCGGCGGCGGCCGGTTGCCGTCCTGGGCCCATGCGGTGCCGGTGGCAACGGCCCATGCCAGCAATGCGGCTGCGGCGGTGCGGTGGAAGATGGTCATGCGGATGTCCTCGGTACGGTGCTGCTGGAAGCCACCGACTCTAGACACGCCGCATGTACGCCCTGCCACAGGACGGTAAAGCGCAGCGTACAAACGCCGCCGGCCGCCGCCGGCGCCGCCGATCAGACGCTGCCCGGCGGGCCGCCGAGGAACTCGGTCGGTGCCGTCACCGGCGCGCCGTACTCGTTGCTGCCCGCATCGCCCGGCTGCACCATCCAGTACAGCAGCACCAGTCCGCCCACCAGCGGGATCACGCTGATCAGGAGCCACCAGCCGCTGCGGCCCACGTCGTGCAGGCGCCGAACGCCCACGCCGAGCGACGGCAGGAGCAGCGCCAGCACCACGACCATGTACACCACGTTGTGGATCAGGCCCGAGACCAGATAGGCCAGTATCTGGAAAAGGAAGAACCACCACAGCTCGGAACGGCTGGCCCGCCCCGAAAAATCGACATATTTCTTCTGCAGGCACACCGAAACCGCTTGTCCGAACGTCATCCGTCTTCTCCTGTTGCGAGGCCCTCCGCCCCGCCCGGATCATAAGGACAGTCCGTGGCGCACCGGTGCTGCCAACAAGTCACGGGGATCCGCCGGCTTTGCCGAAGCGCGCGACAGCGCCGACCCAGCGCGTACGCCACTGGCCGGCAGACGCGGCGGCACCAGCCCGCGGCGGCGTGGTCCAACGCATCAGGGGCAACTCCACGCCCCGGTACCACAGCCACCCGATCAGCACGATCAGGACCGGATAGCTGGCCGCGAAAAGCGTGGAACCGAGCGTCGTGCCGCCGCCCAGGTACGTGTAGCGCACGTAGCCGAGGCCGCTCAACAGAAAAATGTGGATCAGGTACACGCTGAACGAAGCGTCGCCGATCCGCACCAGCCACAGCGGCGCACGCACGGCTTGGCGCTGCAGCGCCAGGGCAGTGCCCAGGAAACCGATGGCTGCCACGCCGTAGCTGCCGGCCCGCATGATTTCCACGCGGTCGAAATACGGCGACGTCGACCCCACGGCGAAGCCCAGCAGGACCACCGCACCGCAGGCCGGCAGCACGACCCACGGATCCACCCGCGCCGAGGAATAGCGCGCATACCACTCGAACACGAGCGCGCCCGCCAGAAACTCGGCCGCGTAACCGGTCAGTCCGAAGCGCAGGGGTTGTTGGCCCATGAGCATCGTGCCGGAAGCCGCCATCAACCACACCGTATTCCAGGCGACGACGACGGCCAGCAGCGCCGCGACCACGCGCAACCGGACGGCAGGCCCGGCGCAAAGGCTCACCAGCGCCAGCCATGCGTAGAAGAAGAGCTCGTAGGTCAGCGACCAAGCCGTCGGCACCCAGTTGTCCGAGATGTTGGGATACAGCAGGAAGACGCTGCGCAGTACCCGCTCCCAGGAGAGCCCCTCTGCGCCCTTGACGATCCACGGAACGGCGGCGAAGACCAGCAGCACGGGCCAGTAGCCCATGTAGATGCGCAGCATCCGGCGCTTCACGAAGTCCGAGACCTCGCGGAGGCCGACGCACTGGCGGGCCGACGCATAGACCACGAACCCGCTCAGGACGAAGAACACGTCGACGCCCGCGAAGCCGAAATGCATCGCACTGGAGAAAGTGCCGAGTACCGGAAGATCCTTCCAGTACGGTGTCATGTGGAAGAACAGCACCATGAGGGCCGCAACGCCCCGCAGCGCCTGCAACCACTCCAGCTTCTGGCGCGGTGAAGCCGCCGTGTCTTTCGTCACCAGCATCTGCAAGATTCTTTCCTTACCCGGCCGGCCAGATTTCCGCTGACGGGCGGTCCATTCAGCGGACACATGTTTTTGCAACTCTCCCCAGCAGATGGTAACGGCTAGGACCGGCGTCGAAGGGCTGCGGTCGATTCGTCGAAGCCAAGCGTCGAGTCCGGCAAAAAGTCCAGAAACGGGACGCGAAGCGCCCGTCGGCCCGGGATGCTTCCGCGCTACCGGCGCCTGCAGCACCGTTTGCCGCAGGCGATTCTCACGCGCACCGGGTCGCGCCGCGCCGGCGTCAACCCAGCGGACGCAGGCGGGCCAGCAAGCCGGCGGTGGACGGGTCCAGCCCGGTGGTGTCGCCCGAAGCCAGCCGCGGCTCGATGTCCTTCGCCAGCACCTTGCCCAGCTCCACGCCCCACTGGTCGAAGCTGTTGATGCCCCAGACCGCGCCGCTGACGAACACCCGGTGCTCGTAGAGCGCCAGCAGCGCCCCCAGGGTGGCCGGGTCGAGCTTTTCCAGGACGAAGAAGGTGCTCGGCCGGTTGCCTGGGAAATCCTTGTGTCCTCCCGCGTCCGCCTGCCCCTGCAGCAGCGCCTGGGCCTGGGCGAGCGCGTTGGCCAGCAGCTTGGGGTGGTGGCCGGGCAGGTCGTGCGCCGCGTCGCGCACCGCGATGAATTCGAGCGGCACCACGTCGGTTCCCTGGTGCAGCATCTGGAAGAACGCATGCTGGCCGTTGGTGCCGGGCTCGCCCCAGACGACCGGCGAAGTGCCGTAGTCCAGCGGCCGACCGCCCTGGTCGACCCGCTTGCCGTTGCTCTCCATCTCCAGTTGCTGCAGGAAGGCCGGCAGACGTTTGAGCGCCTGGTGGTAGGGCGCGACGCAGCGGCTGGTGAAGCCGTGGAAGTTGCGGTACCAGACGTCGAGCAGGCCGAGGCGCACCGGCAAATTACGCTCCAGCGGAGCGGTGCGGAAATGCGTGTCCATCGCATGCGCGCCGGCCAGGAACGCGTCGAAGGCCCGGGCGCCGATGGCGATCGCGATCGGCAGCCCGATCGCCGACCACAGCGAATAGCGCCCGCCCACCCAGTCCCAGAAACCGAAGGTGGTCGTGATGCCGAAGGCATGCGCCGCCGCCACGTTGGTGGTGAGCGCCGCGAAGTGCCGGGCCACGTCCTGGCCGCCGGCCGCCGCGAACCACGACCGGGCGCTTTCGGCGTTGGCCATCGTCTCGGCGGTGGTGAAGGTCTTGGATGCGACCAGGAACAGCGTGCTCTCCGGCCGCAGCCCGCGCAGCACGGCCGCCAGCTCGTGGCCGTCGACGTTGGAGACGAAGTGGAAGCGCTTGCCCGCCGCCCGGTAGCCGTCGAGCGCCAGCACCGCCATCTGCGGCCCCAGGTCGGAGCCGCCGATGCCGATGTTGACGATGTCGGTGATCGCCACGTCGCCCCGCACCTGCTCGGCATAGGCCAGCATCGCGTCGCGAGTGGCGTGGACCTCCTGCGCGGCCGATGCTATGTTTTCGATAGCTGATGGCCGGCTGGCAGCGCCGGCTACCGCCTCTTTTTCTTCGGATTTCGGTGCGCGGAGCAGCGTGTGCAGCACTGCCCGGCCCTCTGTGGCGTTGGTGGCGGCGCCGGCCAGCATCGCGTCGCGCTGCGCCTCGACGCCGCATTCGCGGGCCAGCTGCATCAACAGGGCCTCGGTGGCGGCGTCGGTGCGGTTCTTCGAGAGGTCGGCGAAGAGGTGCGGCGCTTCCTGGCTCAGGGTGTCGAAGCGTGCCGGGTCGGCGACGAAGGCATGGCGCGCATCGAACGCGCGGCCCGTCGCCTGGTAGTGGGCCTGCAGCGCGGCCCAGGCGGGCGTGGCGTCGCAGCGGGGGAAGCGGGCGAGCGGGTCTTGTGGTCGGATCATCGGGGCTCCTCGCGGCTCAGGCGGCCTGCTGCTGCAACAGCTGGTCGAGCTTGCGCGCATCGGCGGTGAAGCCGCGGATGCCTTCGGCCAGCTTCTCGGTGGCCATCGCGTCTTCGTTCAGGGCGAAGCGGAACCCGGCCTCGTCGTAGTTCACCGGCTCCAGTTCCTTGTGGCGGGCGGCGGCAGGGTCGAGTGCCGGCTGCAGCGGCGCAACGGTGGCGGCCAGTTCGGCCAGCAGCTCGGGGCTGATCGTCAGCAGATCGCAGCCTGCCAGCGCCGCGATCTGCCCGGTGTTGCGGAAGCTCGCGCCCATCACTTCGGTGGCGATGCCGAAGCGCTTGTAGTGCTCGAAGATCTGCCGCACCGAGCGCACGCCCGGGTCGTTGGCACCGGCGTTGGCCGACTCGTCCCAGGCGCTGCCGGCCGATTTCTTGTACCAGTCGTAGATCCGGCCGACGAAGGGCGAGATCAGCTGCACCTGGGCCTGGCCGCAGGCCACCGCCTGGGCGAAGGAGAAGAGCAGCGTCAGGTTGGTGTGGACGCCGCGCCGCTCGAGCCGGGCCGCGGCCTGGATGCCTTCCCAGGTGGCGGCGACCTTGATCAGCACCCGGTCGATGTGCACGCCCTCGGCCTCGTAGAGCTCCACGATGCGCTCGGCGCGGCTGTAGGTGGCCTCGGTGTCGAACGACAGGCGCGCATCGACTTCGGTGGAGACGCGGCCGGGGATGATCGACAGGATCTCGGCGCCGAAACGCACCAGCAGGCGGTCGGTCAGCTCGTCGAGCGGGCGGTCCTTGAAGCGGGCGACGGTCTGGTCGAGCAGGGGCCGGTAGTCGGGCTTCTGCACCGCCTTGAGGATCAGCGAAGGATTGGTGGTGGCGTCCTGCGGCTGGAACTGCGCCAGCTGGCGGAAATCGCCGGTGTCGGCCACGACGGTGGTGAACTGCTTGAGGGCGTCGAGTTGGTTCATGCGCATCCTGAGGTTCTGCTGCTGCGGGAGAAAGCGGGCCGGAGACGGAGTCCGGAGCGGTAAAAGTGTAGTGGCCCTCCCGGCGCAGGCCTGTACGCAGCCGCACGCAGGCATGGCCGCGGCGCCCGGCCGGTATCGATCGGCCGTGGCAAACCCCGTTAAAGTCGAAGCCCCACAGCACCTGCACCCCCCATGTCCTTCGAACTCGTACTGTTTGGCGGCACCGGCGACCTGGCCTGGCGCAAGCTCATGCCGGCCCTGTTCCAGGCATTCCGCCACGGCACCCTGCCGGCGCAGGGCCGCATCATCGGCGTGGCCCGCGACGACCTGAGCGACGACCAGTACCGCACGCTGATCCAGTCGCGCTTCGAGGAGGTGGAAGGCGCCAAGCGGCCCAACGCCAAGGAGTTCGCCAAGTTCGCCGAGATGCTGCACTACGTGCAGCTCGACGTGTCCAAGCCCGGCGACTACGCCCGGCTGAAGGCCCGGCTCGACGAGCGCAACGCCGAGACGGTGGTGATGTACATCGCCACCGCGCCGACGCTCTTCACCACCGCCTGCGAGCAACTGGGCGCCGCGGGCCTGGCCACGCCGCGCACCCGCATCGTGCTGGAAAAGCCGCTGGGCCACGACCTGGCGTCCAACCGCGAGATCAACGCCGCGGTGCGGCAGGTCTTCAGCGAGCAGCAGATCTTCCGGATCGACCACTACCTGGGCAAGCCCTCGGTTCAGAACCTGTTCGCGCTGCGCTTCGGCAACGCGCTGTTCGAGCCGTTGTGGCGGCGCGAGCTGATCGCCAACATCCAGATCACCATCGCCGAAGACCTGGGCGTGGAGAAGCGCGGCGCCTTCTACGAGACCACCGGCGCGCTGCGCGACATGGTGCAGAACCATGCGCTGCAGCTGCTCTGCGCGATCGCGATGGAGCCGCCGATCAGCGCCGACGCCGACGCGATCCGCGACGAGAAACTGAAGGTCCTGCGCTCGCTGCGCCCCTGGACGCCCGAGACGCTGGGCCTGCACGTGGTGCGCGGCCAGTACACCGCCGGCACTGCGTACGGCGAGCGGGTGCAGGGCTACCGCGAGGAACCGGGCGTGGACCCTTCCAGCACCACCGAGACCTTCGTGGCCCTGCGCACCGAGATCGACAGCTGGCGCTGGGCGGGCGTGCCCTTCTACATCCGCACCGGCAAGCGGCTGGCCTCGCGCGATTCGCGCATCGAGATCAATTTCCGGCCCGCGCCGCACCCGATCTACCGCACCCCGGTGGGTGGCGCCTTCAACCAGCTGGTGATCAACCTGCAGCCCAAGGACGGGCTGGAGCTGCACCTGCTGGCCGAGGGCCAGGTGGAGCGCAAGGGCGCCAAGGCCGGCACCCGGTCGGGCACGCAGACGCTCTCGCCGGTGCAGCTGGACCTGGATTTCGACAAGCGCTTCGGCTCCGAGCGGGTGGGTGCTTACGAGCGCCTGCTGCTCGACGTGATCGACGGCCGGCTCAACCTGTTCGTGCGCAGCGACGAGCAGGAGGCCGCCTGGCGCTGGGTGGAGCCGATCCTCGACCACTGGCAGAGCGGCCACCAGGAGCCGCGACCGTATGCGGCCGGCACCTGGGGGCCGAGCGCGTCGAGCGCGATGATCGCGCGGGACGGGCATTGCTGGAGCGAAGAGACTTGAGCGCTCCCCCAGGCTCCGCTCACTGCGTGTGCTGCGCCTTCCCCCTCGCCGGGGGCACCACCGGCGGACCGGCGGAGCCGGATCCGCGGTGGTTCTGGGGGTGTGAGGGGCGCACGGGGCGCGGTGCGCTGTTTTGGGCGGGGCGCGGCGTAAGCGCTTTGTTTGCGGGGGGCGTCCGTGGTTGAGGCGGGGGGAATGCTGGATCGGGTGCGGGCGTCGTTGCCGTCGCTGGCGCCGGCGGAGCAGCGGGTGGGGCGGCTGGTGCTGGCGGATCCGCGGGCGTTTTCGCTGTTGCCGGTGGTCGAGTTGGCCGACAGGGCGCATGTGAGCAAGCCGACGGTGGTGCGGTTCTGCCGGAGCGTGGGCTACGACGGGCTGTCGGACTTCAAGCGCAAGCTGGCCGGCACCGTGGTCGAGGGCGTTCCCTTCATCCACCGCAGCGTGGATGCGGACGACAAGACGGCCGACGTGCTGGTCAAGATGATCGACAACACCACCGCCGCGCTGCAGAAGTACCGCAACGAGGCGAGCCCGGTGGCGATCGAGCGGGCGGCCTCCGCCCTGGCCGCCACCTACCAGACCGGGCGGCGGATCGAGTTCTTCGGCGTGGGCAACTCGGGCATCGTCGCGCTCGACGCACAGCACAAGTTCTTCCGCCTGGGCGTGACCGCCATCGCCTACAGCGACGGCCACATGCAGGTGATGAGCGCCACCATGCTCGGGCCGGGCGACTGCGTGGTGATCATCTCCAACTCGGGCCGCACCCGCGATTTGATGGACGCCGCCGACATCGCGCGCCGCAACGGCGCCACCACCATCGTGATCACCGCCAGCGGCTCGCCGCTGGCCTCGGCCGGGCATATCCACCTGGCGGCCGACCATCCCGAGGGCTACGACCGCTACAGCCCGATGGTCTCGCGCCTGCTGCACCTGACCATCGTCGACATCCTGGCGACCTGCGTGGCCTTGCGGATCGGCAGCGCCCTGCAGCCGGTGCTGCAGCAGATGAAGAACAACCTGCGCAGCAAACGCTACGCCTGAGGCGCTTCGGGACCGTCGTGTGGGAGTGCGGGCACCGCATCGAGGCCCAGAGGGTTGCCCCGCGCCGCACGGGGCCTGGCTTGCAGGCACCGCGGTGCCTTCCCCGCTCTAGGGGTGCGAGGCCACCGCCTGCGACGGGCCACCGACCGGCGCCAGCCGCACCGGGCCGTACCAGGCCAGCGCACGCGAAGCCGTGTTGTCGCTGTCGGTCATGACGCCGATGCCGGCCAGCATGCCCGGCGCCTCGCCGAAGGCTTTCTCGAAGTCGGCCCGCACGTCCCGGTCGTAGGCCAGCCACTGGCCCAGCCGCGCCGGGCCGGATTCGACCACGATCGACTTGATGCGGTCGCTGCGCGGATGGGGGATCACGCTGCCGACCGGGCGCTTGTTGCACCAGACGTACATCAGCGTGGCATAGGGCATTTCTTCGCCGGTCAGCGTGCGGGCCAGCTCCGACAGGATCGCGTCCTTGGTCGAGAAGCGGCTGCGGTCGCCTTCGAACGCCAGCACCACGCGGGAGGGCGCATCGTCGGCATCGCGCCGCATCATGTCGGCGTCGGTGATCAGGGCCGGCACCTTCCAGGAAAACTGCAGGTGGCCGATCGCCTCGGGCGGCACCTGCAGCGGCGTCTTCAGCATGCTGGCCGAGCCGTCGGACCGGGCGCGGACGCTCGGCGTCTTGCCGTCGAAGGCGTATTCGTATTCGGTGGACTGCTTGCCCGGAAATTCCTTGTGGACCCACTGGCGGGCCACCCCGCGGGTATCGACGCCGCCCCAGCCCAAGGCCGCGTCGCCCACCGTCGCCGATGGCCGCGCCGGCGCGGCACAGCCCGCCAGCAATGCCACGACAGGCAGCACCATGATCCACGCAAAGATTTTCTGCATGGCATGCAGCTTACGACAGCGCCTCGCACGCAAGCTAGGGATTTGCCATCATTTCCCGGGGCAATTAGGGCTTCTGCACACGAGCCCTCCCAACCGCCCATGAAAAAAGCCGCCGACCCGAAGGCCAGCGGCTTTTGCTTCGAAATCCAACCGGCTCACGCCGGCGGGAAATCAGAAGGAGTGGCGAACGCCGATGTCGAAACCGGTCGAGTTGCGACCAGCACCAGGCGTCACGCCGGTCAGGCCAGCGCCGCCGACAGCGTAAGCTGCGCCGCCCTTGTTGCTGATGCGTGCCACGGTCGTGTAGACCTGGGTGCGCTTCGACAGGTTGTAGCCGTAACCGATGGCGAACTTGTTCGCGTCGGCGTTGCTGTTCTTCAGGTCGTAGCGGGCCACGGAAGCGCGCAGTTCGCCAGCGCCCAGAGGAGCGGTAGCACCGATCAGCAGGGTGTTCAGCTTGGTGTTGGCGATGCCGTTTGCAACGGTACCGTTGTCAACCTTCGACTGACCGTAGTAGATCGATGGCTTGACGATACCGAAGTCGTACGAAGCGCCGATGTTGGCTTGCTTCAGGTCGCCACCGACTGCGCCGTTGGCAGGCAGGAAGGCTTGCTTGGTTTCGCCGAGCGAAGCTGCAACGTTCAGAGGGCCGTTGGCGAAGCCAACGCGACCACCGATGTAGCGGCCAGCCTTGTCGTTGACGGCGGTGGAGACTGGCTCCGAGCCGAAGCCGTACTGCAGTTGGCCGTAGAAGCCGCCCAGGGTGGCTGGCAGGAAGTAGCCAACGGTGTTGTTGTTGCGAACTGGGTTCGACAGACCTGGACGGTAGACGTCCAGTGCTTGGCCGACGCCACGCGTGCCGAACGGATCGAACGTGGTCACGTTCCAGAACGATGGCGAGTAGTCACGGCCGAGGCGGACTTCACCGAAAGGACCTGCCAGGCTCACGGTAGAGCGGCGATCGAAGGAGTAACCAGCAGCTTGGCCGTCGTCCACACCCACGGTGCCTTCGAGCCAGAAGCTGGCAGCCAGGCCGCCGCCGAGGTCTTCGGTACCGCGGAAGCCCAGACGGCTAGCGCTGTTGCCGCCTTGCGACAGACCAACACGGTTACCTGCACCACCCGAAGCGGAAGAACGGGTCACAGCAGCGTCGACCACGCCGAACAGGGTGACGGAGGACTGTGCCATCGCGGCGCCGGAAGCAGCCAGCACAGCCAGGGCAATCAGGGATTTTTTCATTGCGAGTTTCTCCAAGGTTAAACATAGGGCTCCGGTACGAGGGGCAAGGCCGGCTCGCACCGTAGCCTGATCCCGCCGGTTCCCCGGGCCAACCTCCTTGATGGAAGTTGGTGTTATTGCAACAGACGCTCGGAGGTTGCGCAAAGGATTTAGGCCGCAAACGGAGAAGAAAAGCCGTTTCGTTGCGACGATGCAACGAAACGGCCTCCGTGGTCGAGAAGGGTTCTCGTCTCAGGGCCTCATACCCTTCTTTCGACCGAAAACCCGCCGACTTGAGCCCGGGTCAGAAGCTGTGGCGAACGCCCACTTCGTAGCCCGTCGATTTTCCACCGGCGGCCACGCCCGGGGAAGCCAGGCCGTTGATCGAGATGCCGCGGGTGGCGGCGCCGTCGTTGCTGACGCGGGCGACGGTCGCGTACAGCTGGGTGCGCTTCGAGAGGTTGTAACCATACCCGAGCGCGAACTTGCGCGAGTCGTTCGCGCTGTCCTTCAGGTCGAAGCGGCTGACCGCGGCGCGCAGCTCGCCGGCACCCAGCGGAGCGGTGGCACCGATCTCGAGCAGGTCGATGCGGCGGCCGTTGCCGCGCTCGGTCGCGAACAGCACCATCGGCTTGACGATGCCGAAGTTGTAGGAACCGCCGAGGCTCGACGACTTGTACTTGATCTCGGTCGCGGCCGGGCCGCCCTGCACCTGGCTGTAGCCGCCCGACACGTTGATCGGGCCGGCCATGTAGCCCGCACGGAAGCCCATCGAGTTGCCGCGCTTGTCGTTGACCGCGGTCGATACGGTCTCGCCGAAGCCGTACTGCAGCTGGCCGTAGAAGCCGCCGAGCGTGGCGGGCAGGATGTAGCCGACCGTGTTGCTCAGGCGCTTGGGGGCGCTGCCTTCGATCGTGGTGCCGGTGGCACCGGTCGTGCCGCCGCCGGCCGCCGTCGCGGCGTTGGCCAGCATGTTGGAGGCGCCCACGCCGCCCACGCCGATGTCGGCGAACGGATCGAAGGTCTCGATCGTCAGGTATGCCGGCACCTTGTCGCGGCCGAGGCGGATTTCGCCGAAGCCGCTGTTCAGGCTGACGGTGGAGCGGCGGTCGAACTGGTAGCCGTTGCTGGTGCCGGTGTCGAGGCCGAGCGAACCTTCGAGCCAGAAGCCGGCCGAAAGGCCGCCACCCAGGTCTTCGGTTCCCCGGAAGCCCAGGCGGCTGCTGGTGTTGCTGCCGTTGGCCAGGCCCTGGGTATGGCCGCCGTTGCCCGAGATGCGCGCCACCGAGGCGTCGACCACGCCGAACAGGGTCACGTTGGATTGGGCGAAGGCGCCGCCGGCTGCGCACAGCAGGGCCAGGGCGAACATGTTCTTTTGCATCACGAGGATTTCTCCGGAAAGGTTGGACAGACACCGCCCCGGCGGCAAGAAGCGCTGCGCCGGGCGGCCGGCCTCCGCGGTGGAAGCTGTCGCCATTGGAGAAAACCCCGACTACACCCGTATGAAAACCCCTATTTTTCGCGCGAATACAACGCCGGGGCCATCGACCGCCTGTTTCCGGCGCACCGGTCGGCCGTGCTATGTTGGTCGCCTGCCAAGCCCTGGAGCCTCTTTCGCATGGACCGTTTCCTGATCGCCGCCGACGCCGCACTGCGCACCCTCTTCGCCGTTCCGCACGGAGGGCGCCCGGCGCCCGAAGGCGACACCGCCGAACTCGATCCGGCGCAGAAGCGGCTGGCCGGTGCCTTGATGCGGGTCAACCACGTCGGCGAGGTCTGCGCCCAGGCCCTCTACACCGCGCAGGCCGCGGTCACCCGGGATCCGGCCCTGCGGGCGCACTTCGAGGAAGCCTCCCGCGAGGAGACCGACCACCTGGCCTGGACCCGCCAGCGGCTCGACGACCTGGGCGACCGCCCCAGCCTGCTCAATCCGCTCTGGTACGGCGGCGCCTTCGCGCTGGGCCTGCTGGCCGGCGCCGCGGGCGACCGCGTCAGCCTGGGTTTCGTGGCCGAGACCGAGCAGCAGGTGGGCGAACACCTGGGCAGCCACCTGCAGCGGCTGCCGGAGGCCGACGGCGCATCCCGCGCTATCGTGGCGCAGATGAAAGCCGACGAAGAAGCGCACGCCGCCGAGGCCCGCGCCGCCGGCGGGGTCGACCTGCCCGCGCCGGTGCGGCTGCTGATGCGCGGTGCCGCCCGGGTGATGACCACCACCGCCCACTACGTCTGAGCGACAGCGGCGGGCGGGCTGCCGTCAGCCCTCGATCAGGTCGAAGCCGGTCGTGATCGTGGCAGTCGCGCCCAGCATGATGCTGGCCGAGCAGTACTTGTCGTGGCTCATGGCGATCGCGCGCTCCACCGCCGCGGCCGGGATACCTTTGCCGGTCACGGTGAACTGCATGTGGATCTTGGTGAACACCTTCGGATCGGCCGGCGCCCGTTCGCTGCTCAGGTGCACCGAGCAAGCCTTCACGTCGTGCCGGCCGCGGCGCAGGATCAGCACCACGTCGTAGGCGGTGCAGCCGCCGGTGCCGGCCAGCAGCATTTCCATCGGGCGGGGGGCCAGGTTGCGGCCGCCGTTCTCGGGGCGGGCCTCGTCGGGCGCGCCGTCCATCGCCACGACGTGGCCGCTGCCGGTTTCTGCCACGAAGCCCATCTGGGAGCGGGTTCCGGCCGCGCCGGTCCAGCTGACGGTGCATTCCATATCGTTTTCTTCTTTCTGCGCGGTGACTGTGGCGATTTGCCAACCATTGACGGAAATCGCGGGCGGTCTGTTGCATCGCAACAAAGGCTCCCGCTATACTGCACACAAGCATAACGAATCGGGAACTCCATCAGGAATTACCCGGCTCCGCTTGCACCAGTTGTCTCCTCCACCTCCTCCTTTGGTGGATTTAGCCCCTAGCCGCAAGGCTCGGGGCTTTTTTCTTGGCGCCGTATGATCGCCCCGCTGCGCACGGCGCGGGCGCCCGGCCCGCTCAACCGCCTGTCATGCCGCTGCCGGCCTCCTCCATGACCGCTGTTCCTACGCCCTCCCCGCTCTCCCCCCATTCCCTCACCCCGGCCGACTACCTGACCCGCATCCTGAATGCGCGGGTCTACGACGTGGCGATCGAGTCGCCCCTGGAGCGGGCGCGCAACCTGAGCGAGCGGCTCGGCAACACGGTGCTGCTGAAGCGCGAGGACCAGCAGCCGGTCTTCAGCTTCAAGCTGCGCGGCGCCTACAACAAGATGGCGCACCTCTCGGCCGAGCAACTGGCCCGCGGCGTGATCTGCGCCTCGGCCGGCAACCATGCCCAGGGCGTGGCGATGAGCGCCCGCAAGCTGGGCACCACCGCCGTGGTGGTGATGCCGACCACCACGCCGCAGCTCAAGATCGACGCGGTGCGCGGCTTCGGCGGCGACGTGGTGCTGCACGGCGAGAGCTATTCCGACGCCTACCAGCACGCCGCCCTGCTGGAGCAGGCGCGCGGCCTGACCTTCGTGCACCCCTTCGACGACCCCGACGTGATCGCCGGCCAGGGCACCATCGCGATGGAGATCCTGCGCCAGGTGCAGGGCATCGGCCAGGGCCCGGGCTCGGACCGGCTGGACGCGGTCTTCGTCGCCATCGGCGGCGGCGGGCTGATCTCGGGCGTCGCCAACTACATCAAGGCGGTGCGCCCGGGCGTCAAGGTGATCGGGGTGCAGATGAACGACTCCGACGCGATGATGCAGTCGGTCGCCGCCGGCCACCGGGTCACGCTGCCCGACGTGGGGCTGTTCTCGGACGGCACCGCCGTCAAGCTGGTCGGCGCCGAGACCTTCCGCATCGCCGCCAGCGGCCTGGTCGACGGCTTCGTCACCGTCGATACCGATGCGGTCTGCGCCGCGATCAAGGACGTGTTCGTCGACACCCGCAGCATCGTCGAGCCGGCCGGCGCCCTGGCGGTGGCCGCGATCAAGCAGTACGTCGCCACCCACGGCACCACCGGCGAGACCTACGCGGCGGTGCTCTGCGGCGCCAACATGAACTTCGACCGGCTGCGCTTCGTGGCCGAGCGGGCCGAGGTGGGCGAGGAGCGCGAGGCGCTGTTCGCCGTCACCGTGCCCGAGGAGCGCGGCAGCTTCCGCCGGTTCTGCGAAAGCATCGGCACCCTGCAGGGCGGCCCGCGCAACGTGACCGAGTTCAACTACCGGATGGCCGGCCCGTCGGAGGCGCATGTCTTCGTCGGCCTCACCACCGTGGCCCGCGGCGAATCGGTGCGCATCGCCGAGCACTTCGGCGCGCTGGGCTTTCCGACGCTCGACCTGACCCACGACGAGATGGCCAAGGAGCACCTGCGCCACCTGGTCGGCGGCCGGGTGCCGGTCGACGCGTCCGGCGCGGGCGCGTCCGAGCGGCTGCTGCGCTTCGTCTTCCCCGAGCGGCCGGGCGCACTGCTGAAGTTCCTGCACCTGATGCGGCCCAACTGGAACATCAGCCTGTTCCACTACCGCCACCAGGGCGCCGACTACGGCCGCATCCTCGTCGGCCTGCAGGTGCCGGCCGAGGACGACGCCGCCTTCGCCGCCTTCCTGGCCGACCTGGGCTACCCGTGGATCGAGGAAACCGCCAACCCGGCCTACCGCCTGTTCCTGCGCTAGCGGGCGGCCGGGTACCGCCGCGATGAGCCTCGACCCGGTGCGCCGCTTCCTGCTGGCGCTGCAGTTCTTCACCCGCATCCCCGTCACCGGCCGTCTCGCCGACTGGGTGGGCTTCAGCCCCGCGATGCTCCGCGCCAGCGCGGCGCACCTGCCGGGCATCGGCTGGATCGTGGGCGGCTTCGCCTGCGCGGTCTATGCGCTGGCCGCCTGGGCCCTGGGCCCGGGGCCGTTCACCCCGCTGGCCGCCGCCGCGTTCTGCACCGTGGCCACCGTCTGGATGACCGGCGGCTTCCACGAGGACGGCCTGGCCGACGTGGCCGACGGCCTGGGCGGCAGCGCCGACCGCGAGCGGGCGCTCGACATCATGAAGGACTCGCGGATCGGCGCCTACGGCACGCTGGCGCTGGTGCTGGGCCTGCTCTGCAAGGTCGCTTTGCTGGCAGGACTGGGCGCACGCGGCACCGCCACCGCCGTGGCGGCGCTGGCGGGCGCCCATGTGCTGTCGCGCTTCGCGCCGCTGCTGCTCATCCGGGCGCTGCCGCACGTGGGCGACACCGCCCGCTCCAAGAGCAAGCCGCTGGCCGACCGGATCGGGCGGGGTGCGGTGGCCGTCGGGTTTCTATGGTGTTTCGTGCCGCTGGCCGGCGCTGCATACCGGCATGGCGCTATCTATTTAGTAGCATGCGCAGTGGCGACGGCGCTGGCGTGCTGCGCCGCCTACCGCCTGTTCAGGCGCCGGCTGGGCGGCTTCACCGGCGACTGCCTGGGCGCCACGCAGCAGGTCTGCGAGATCGCCTTCTACCTGGCCGCGGCCGTGGCGCTGCGATGACCCGGCTCTGGCTGGTGCGCCACGCGGTGCCGCTACTGGCGCCGGGCATCTGCTACGGCCGCACCGACGTGCCGGCCGACCCGGTCGCGACGGACCGCGCAGCCGAGGCCCTGGCCGCCGTGCTGCCCGCGGGCAGCCGCGTCGCCCGGTCCCCGCTGCAGCGCTGCGCCGCGCTGGCCGAGGCCCTGCACCGGCTGCGGCCCGACCTGCCCTCCACCCCCGACCCGCGCCTGGCCGAGATGGATTTCGGAGACTGGGAGGGACACGCCTGGGACGCCCTCGGCGCCGAACGGCTCGACGCCTGGACCGCCGATTTCGCCCACCACGCGCCCGGCGGCGGCGAGAGCGTTGCCGGTTTCATGGCGCGGGTGGCCCGGGCGTTCGACGAGTTACCGCACGCGGGCGAAGCGGATGTGGTCTGGATCGCCCATGCCGGCGTGGCCCGGGCGGCGCAACTGCTGGCCGCCGGCACCCGGCAGGTGGCCCGGGCGAGCGACTGGCCGCGAGAGGGCCTGGATTTCGGCCGCTGGGCGGTGGTGGAATGGCGCCCGCCCGGGGCCTTCGCCACGCCCGATTGAGTTTTCTGTCTGGGCCGACGGCAGCCCGTGGCGGCCGAACCGCGCCGCCGCGCTGCAGCGCCGGCTACTTCAGGACCGGCATGTCCAGCGTCACCGCCGCCACGCCGTCGCCGCCCAGGTAGGCCCTGCGCGGCCCGACCGACTGCAGCACCACCCCCGGCGCCACCGCGCTGCCCACCCGGAACGGCCGCGCCGGCTGGCCGTCGACGGCGATCAGCGCGGTGCCTCCGGAACTGCGCCCGGCCACCACGCCCAGCAGGGTGAAGCGGGTGGGCGCCGCGACGACTGCGACCGGCGCGTCGGTGACGGCGCCCAGCGCCCGGCCCACGGCCATCGGATCGGCCTGCGGCCCGGGGGCGGCCGCCAGCGGCGCGTAGGCCGCCGCGGCGGGCGGGGCCGCCAGGCGCAGCCCCCAGAAGGCGATGCTCCCGACGGCCAGCGCCCAGAGGGCGGTGGTGGCGGTGCGGCGGGTCCAGCGGGCTACATCGGGCTGTTGCATGCGCGGATTATCATGGAACGTCCGGCGGCGCCCGCCGCCCTGTCTCCGACCGTCCGCAGACCCCTTTTTCCGCCATGCACCCCACGACACTCCTTCGCCGACCGCTGCGCCGCCTCCAGGCTGGCTTCACCCTGATCGAATTGATGGTGGTGCTGGTCATCATCGGCGTGCTGGCCGCGCTGATCGTGCCCAACGTGCTCGACCGCGCCGACGACGCCCGCAGCACCGCCGCCCGCACCGACGTCAACAACCTGGTCCAGGCGCTGAAGCTCTACCGCCTCGACAACCAGCGCTACCCCACCGCCGAGCAGGGCCTGCAGGCGCTGATCGCCCGGCCGACGAACCCGCCCGTGCCCGGCAACTGGAAGCCCTACCTGGAGAAGCTGCCCAACGACCCGTGGGGCCGGCCGTACCAGTACCTCAACCCGGGCGTGAAGGCCGAGATCGACGTGATGTCCTTCGGTGCCGACGGCCAGCCCGGCGGCGAAGGCAAGAACGCGGACGTGGGCAGTTGGCAGTAGACGCCCGTGCGGTGCCCGCTGCGGTCGCCGCCCGACGATCCCCGTCTTTCTCTCTCCTTCCCCGATGCACCCGTCCCCGGCCGGCACGCCCGCCCACCAGGCCGCTTCCCTGCCAGCGCAGCATGGCGAAGCCGCCCCGGCGCATCTGCTATCGAAAAGAGAGCTGGAGGCCGGCGCAGGATGCCGGCCACAGCCCTTTTTCTTCCCGAAACCCGGTTTCCCGGCTCGGCGCCGCCGCCGCAGGGCCGGCGGCTTCACCCTGCTGGAGCTGATGGTGGTGATCGCGATCATCGCCCTCTCGACCGCCGGCGTCGCCTTCGCCCTGCGCGACGGCAGCCAGACCCAGCTGGAGCGCGAGGCCGAGCGGCTGGCCGCGCTGCTCGACGGCGCCCGTGCCCAGTCGCGCGCCAGCGGCGTGCCGGTGCGCTGGCGGCCGACGGCGCAGGGCTTCGTCTTCGACGGCCTGCCGCCCGGCGCGTTGCCCACCGGCTGGCTGGCGCCCGGCGTGCTGGTGGCGGGCGACGCGGTGCTGCGCCTGGGCCCCGAGCCGCTGATCGGGGCGCAGCAGGTGCTGCTCTACAGCGCCGCCCGGCCCGACCGCGCGCTGCGGGTGGCGACCGACGGCCTGCGGCCCTTCTCGGTGGCCGCGCCGTGAGCCGCCGCCCGGCCGCCGCGCGGGGCCTCGCCCGCGGCTTCACCCTGATCGAGGTGCTGGTGGCGCTGGGCATCGTCGCCATCGCGCTGCTGGCCGGCAGCCAGGCGACCAGCGCCCTGACCCGCAACGCGCTGCGCCAGTCCGACCTGGTGCTGGCCCAGCTCTGCGCCGAGAACGAGCTGGTGCGGGTGCGCCTGTCGCGGCAGATGCCCGGCATCGGCGACAGCACCGTACCCTGCGCCCAGGGCGGGCGCGAGTTCGCGGTCTCGGTCGCGGTGCGGCCCACGCCCAACCCGAGCTTTCGCCGGGTCGACGCCCAAGTGCGCGATGGCGGCAGCCCGGTCCTGACGCTTTCCACCATCGTGGGGCAGTACTGATGGGGGCCCCGCGGCGCAGGCGCCCGGCCCGCATCGGCGGCTTCACCCTGGTGGAGCTGCTGGTCGCGCTGGTCGTGATGGCGCTGCTGGCCATCATGAGCTGGCGCGGCCTCGACGGCATGGCCCGGGCGCAGGAGCAGACCAAGGCCCGCTCCGACGAGGTGCTGGCGCTGCAGGCCGGCCTGGCCCAGTGGACGGCCGACCTGGACGCGGTGACGGCGGTGCAGCGGCTGCAGGCGCTCGACTGGGACGGCCGCGCGCTGCGCATCACCCGGCGCGGCAGCGGCGGCGATGCCGACGGCCTGCGGGTGGTGGCCTGGGCGCGCGGCGCCACGCCCGCCGGCCTGTCCTGGCTGCGCTGGGAATCGCCGCCGCTCACCACCCGCGGCGAGTGGGACGAGGCCTGGCAGCAGGCCGCGCTCTGGGCCCAGAACCCGGGCGAGGCCCAGCGCGCGCGGCAGGTGGCCATCGCCGCGCTGTCCGAGTGGCAGATCTACTACTACCGCAACAACGCCTGGAGCAACCCGCTCTCCAGCGAAGGCACCGCCGCCACCATCGCCAGCGCCAACGGCATCCCCACCGTGCCCGAGGGCGTGCGGCTGGTCCTGGTACTTGCGCCCGGCCAGGCGATCAGCGGGCCGCTGGTGCGCGACTGGGTCGGCCCCACCGTGGGCGGAGGCAAGTCGTGAGTCCGCGCCACGCCGCCGCGCAGCGCGGTGCCGCCCTGCTCGCCGCGATGCTTACGGTGACGCTGGTCGCCACCTTCGCCGCCGCCGCCATGTGGCAGCAATGGCGCAGCACCGAGATCGAGACCGCCGAGCGCGCCCGGATGCAGGCCGCCTGGATCCTCGTCGGCGCGCTCGACTGGTCGCGGCTGATCCTGCGCGAGGACGGCAACGCCAACATCCGCGCCGCCGGCAACGGCGCCGACCACCTCGGCGAACCGTGGGCGCTGCCGCTGCAGGAGGCCCGGCTCTCCAGCTTCCTGGCCGCCGCCGACCGCTCCGGCGCGGGGGCCGATGTCAGCGACGACGTGCGCGACGCCTTCCTCTCGGGCCAGATCCTCGACATGCAGGGCCGGCTGAACCTGCGCAACCTGGTCGACAACAACGGCCACGTCTCCACCACCTGGCGCGCCGCGTTCCAGAAGCTGTTCGCCCAGCTGGGCCTGCCGGCGCAGGAGCTGGACCGCATCGCCGAAGGCATGCGGCAGGCGCTGGCCAGCTCCGCGGTGGCGGCCGCAGGCAATACCGCCGGCACGAATAGCGGCACCACGCCGGGCACCACCGGCAACACCGGCACCACGGCCGCCGCCACGGTCGACCCCAACGCGCCGCTGCTGCCGCAACGCCTGGAGCAGTTCGCCTGGTTCGGCGTGTCGCCCCGGACGTTGCAGGCCCTGGCGCCCTTCGCCACGATGCTGCCCGAGCTGACCCCGGTCAACGTCAACACCGCCGACGCCCTGGTCATCGCCGCGGCCCTGCCCGACATCGACGCCTCGGCCGCCCAGCGGCTGGTGGCGTCGCGCGCCGGCAACTACCTGCGCAACGCGGAAGACATCCGAAAACTCCTGCAGATGGAGACGGTGCCCGATCCGGCCGTCGTCGGGGTCTCCAGCCGCTATTTCGAGGTGCGCGGCCGGCTGAGGCTCGACAACGCGGTGGTCGAGGAGCGCTCGCTGGTGCTGCGCAACGGCAATGCGGTCACCACCGTCTGGCGGGAGCGCGGTGCGATCGGCGTGGCGCAGGCGCTGCAGGCGGCCCAGGAAGCGGCCGCGCGTTGAAGGCCGCAACGTATCTGTCGGCGGCGCCCGACACACCGACCCGCCGCCGTCCGGCAGACACCGGGTCTCTCTACAATCGCGCGCACACCGCCGACTACCGTCCATGAGCACCCTGATCGTCTACCTCCCTCCCGACGCCGGCGCCGTGGACCTGCCCTACGTGCTGACCGCCGACGGCCACGCCGCCGTGCGCCACGCCAGCGCGCCGCCCGCCCTGTTGCCCCAGCCGGGACGCCCCGGTGGCGAGGTGGTGGCGGTGGTGCCGGCCCGCGCCCTGTCGTGGCAGCGGGTGGAGCTGCCGCGCGGCATCCGCGCCAGCAGCCCGCCGCAGCGGGTGCGCGCGGTGCTCGACGGCCTGCTGGAAGACCGCCTGCTCGACGACCCCGCACACCTGCATTTCGCCCTGGCGCCCGACGCCGCCTCCGGCGCCCCCGCCTGGGTCGCCGTCTGCGACCGGGCCTGGCTGCGCAATGCCCTGCAGCGCCTGGAGGCCGCCGGCCGCCGGGTGACGCGGATCGTGCCCGAATTCGCGCCCGACGACGCCGCGCTGCCGCAGCCCCAGCTCCACGCCGTCGGCACGCCCGAGGATGCGCAGCTGGTCGTCGTCGGCGAGCGGCCCGGCACCGCCGTGTCGGTGCTGCCGCTGTCGGCCGGCGCGCTGGGCCTGGCCCTGTCGGGCCGGCCGGCCGATGCCGATGCGCCACCGCCCCTCTTCTGGGCCGAACCCGCCGTCGCCGCCCTGGCCGAGCAGCTGGCCGGCCGGCCGCTGCCGCTGCAGACGCCGGCCGAGCGCTGGCTGGTCGCCGCCCGTGGCCGCTGGGACCTGGCCCAGTTCGACCTGGCCAGCTCGGGCCGCCGCCGCGCCGTCAAGCGCGCCGGATCGCTGATGGCCGGCCTGCTGCGGTCGCCGCAGTGGCGCGCGGCCCGCTGGGGCCTGGGCGTGCTGCTGGTGGCCCAGCTGGTCGGCCTGAACGCCTGGGCCTGGAAGGAGCGCAGCGCGCTCGACGCCCGCCAGTCGGCCCTGCACGCGGTGCTAACCCAGACCTTCCCGTCGGTGCGGGTGGTGGTCGATGCGCCGGTGCAGATGGAGCGCGAGCTGGCGCTGCTGCGCCAGGCCACCGGCGTCGGCGCGGGCGCCGGGCTGGAAGGCCTGCTGTCGGCCGTGGGCACGGCCTTGCCGCCCGGGGCATCGGCCCAGTCGGTCGATTTCCTGAACAACGAACTGCGGCTGCGCGGCTTCGACCCGGCGCAGGCCGCGCCCCTCGCCGAGAAGCTGCGCGGCCAGGGCATCGCCGCCCGCACCGAGGGCGAGGTGCTGGTGCTGCGCCAGGAGGGCGCGCCATGACCGCGCTGCTCCGCCCGTGCCGCCCGCACCGTGCGTGCGCCGCCCTCGCCGATGCCTCCGACCGCACCTGCCGACTGGACCCGACCCGATGAACGCCTCGCCTCGCAGCACCCCGGCGGCGCTGCTCACCCTGCGTGCCCGCTGGAACGCCCTGGCCGCCCGCGAGCGCTCGATGGTGCGGCTGGCGGCGGCCGCCGTCGGCATCGCGCTGGTCTGGTGGGTGGCGCTGGCCCCCGCCCTGCGCACCCTGCAGGTCGCCGAGACCCGCCGCAACACGCTCGACGCGCAGCAGCAGCGGCTGCTGGCCCTGCAGGCCGAGGCCCAGCGCCTGAAGGCCCAGCCCAAGGCCGGCTACGACGAATCGCTGCGCGCCCTGGAATCCTCGGTGCGCGACGGCCTGGCCGGCACCGGCCGGCTGAGCGTCGTCGGCGAGCGGGCCACCGTCACCCTGCGCGGCACGCCGCCCGAGGTGCTGGCCGCCTGGCTGGCCCGGGCCCGCGCCAATGCGCATGCGCTGCCGATCGAGAGCAAGCTGGTACGCAGCGCGCCGCCGGCCGCGCCCGCAGCCATCGCCGGCAGTGCCGCCGCAGCCCGGCCGCTGGTGCCCGACTTCTCGCAGAACGTGCCCGCCCCGGTCGTCACCGCGCCGCCCGACCTGGAGCCGCGCTGGGACGGTACGGTCGTGCTGGCGCTGCCTGCGCGCTGAGCCGGCACCGAATCCGCCCTCCACCGCCTTCCACGTCCTGATCGCCCTTTCCGCTTTTCGCTCCCCCATGGCCCGCCGCTCTTCTTCTGTTTCCCGCCCCGGCCGCGAGCCTTCGGCCGGCTGGCGCTGGGCCACCGTCGGCGCGGTGCTGGGCCTGCTGGCCACGCTGGTGCTGTTCGCGCCGGCGCGCTGGCTGAGCGGCGCGCTGGCCGATGCCACCGATGGGCACCTGCTGCTGGCAGCTCCGGCCGGCACCGTCTGGAACGGCACCGCCCAGCTGGTGCTGACCGGTGGTGCCGGCAGCTCCGACGCCGCCGCCCTGCCCGACCGGCTGCGCTGGCGGCTCCGCCCCACCTGGGATGGCCTGACCTTGCAACTGCAGGCGCCCTGCTGCACGCCCGAGCCTGTCGCGCTGCGGGTGCACCTGAAGCGCGGCGGCGCCCGCATCGTGGTGGCCGACAGCGGCTCGCGCTGGCCGGCGGCCCTGCTGGCGGGCCTGGGCACGCCGTGGAACACGCTCAAGCCCCAGGGCGACCTGGCGCTGGCCACCCAGGGCCTGGCGGTGGAGATCGCCCAGGGCCGGCTGGTGCTGGCCGGCAGCGCGCAGCTGGACGCGCTCGGCATGTCGTCGCAGCTCTCGCCGCTGCGCCCGATGGGCAGCTACCGGCTGGTGCTGGCCGGCGGCGAGCTGCCGACGCTGGGCCTGCAGACCCTCGAAGGCGCGCTGCAGCTCACCGGCCAGGGCCGCTGGGTCGGCTCGCGCCTGCGTTTCGACGGCGAGGCCTCGGCCGCGCCCGACCGCGAAGCGGCGCTCTCGAACCTCCTGAACATCATCGGCCGCCGCAGCGGCGCCCGTTCTCTCATCACCGTAGGTTGACGCATGACCCACCGAACGCCGCGCGCCCCGCGCTTCTTCCAGCGATCCGTTCTGCGCATTGCTACTATTTCCGTAGCAGCAAGCCTGGGCGGGACGCCGGCTACAGGTCCTTTCGGCTTCCATAGTGCGAATGCGCAGAACAACCGGGCCGCCCGCGGCGCCGCGCCGCCCTCGGTCGGCGCGCGGGAGCCGGTGACGCTCAACTTCGCCAATGCCGACATCGAGGCGGTGGCCCGCACCATGTCGACCATCACCGGCCGCAACGTGGTGGTCGACCCTAGGGTCAAGGGCACGATGACGCTGGTGACCGAGCGTCCGGTGCCGCCGGCCGTCGCGTTCAACCAGTTCCTGGCGGCGCTGCGGCTGCAGAGCTTCACCGTCGTCGAATCGGCCGGGCTCTACAAGGTGGTGCCCGAGGCCGACGGCAAGCTGCAGGGCGGCGCGGTCACCGTCGCGCCCGCCACCGGCGGCGCGGCCGGCAACCAGATCATCACCCAGATCTTCAAGCTCAATTTCGAGAACGCCAACAACCTAGTGCCGGTGCTGCGGCCGCTGATCAGCCCCAACAACACGATCAACGTGAACCCGGGCAACAACTCGCTGGTCATCACCGACTACGCCGAGAACCTGCAGCGGATGGGCAAGATCATCGCGACGATGGACGTCTCGAACGCGAGCGACGTCGAGGTGATCCCGCTGCGCCACGCGGTCGCGACCGACCTGGCGCCGCTGGTCTCGCGGCTGATCGACGGCTCGGGTTCCGCGTCGGCCGCCGGCGGCCTGCCGGGCGCCCAGCCCACCGGCGTGCCCGGCGGCCAGGGCCAGACCGACAACGCCTTCCGCACCACCCTGATCGCCGAGCCGCGCAGCAACTCGCTGATCCTGCGGGCGGCCAACCCGGCCCGGGTGTCGCTGGTGCGCTCCCTTGTGGCGCGGCTCGACCAGCCCGCGCAGGACGGCGCCAACGGCGACGCCGGCAACATCCGCGTCGTGTACCTGAAGAACGCCGAGGCCACCCGGCTGGCGGTGACGCTGCGCGCCGCGATGGCGTCGCTCGCCGCCAACAGCGGCAACAGCGGCGTGGCGGGCGCCCTGCCCGGCGGCGGCACCACCGGCGTGCCGCAGCAGGGCGGCACCACGTCGAGCCCGTCGGGCTTCGGCGGAGGCAGCGGCTTCGGGGGCGGCTTCGGCGGCGCCGGCGGCAGCAACGCGGCCCTCGGCAGCAGCGCGTCGTCCAACTTCGCCAACAGCGCGATGCCGTCTACCGGCGGCAGCATCCAGGCCGACCCGGCCACCAACTCGCTGATCATCACCGCGAGCGAGCCGCTCTACCGCCAGCTGCGCGCGGTGATCGACAAGCTCGACGGCCGGCGCGCCCAGGTGCTGGTCGAGAGCCTGATCGTCGAAGTGAACGCCAGCAAGGTGGCCGATTTCGGCATCCAGTGGCAGACGGCGCTGGGCAACAGCGGCGACAGCGTGGTGGGCGTGATCGGCAACAACTCCAACGTCGCCGGCACCAACATCATCAGCCTGGCGCTGGCCGCAGCCGGCCTGGGCAGCACCGGCGGCGCCGCCGCACTCGCCAATTCGACGATCCGGCCGTCCACCGGCTTCAACCTGGCGCTGGCGCCGCGGATCAACGGCAGGTACTACCTGGGGGCGCTGGCCAACTTCCTGCAGAGCTCGGGCGACGCCAACATCCTCTCGACCCCCAACCTGCTGACGCTCGACAACGAAGAGGCGCGGATCATCATCGGCCAGAACGTGCCGTTCCCGACCGGCTCCTACGCCAACAGCACCGGCAGCAGCACCGTCAACCCGTTCACCACCGTCGAGCGCAAGGACGTGGGCCTGACGCTGCGGGTCAAGCCGCAGATCAACGAGAACGGCACGGTGAAGATGGCGATCTACCAGGAGGTCTCGAGCGTCGACACCAGCACCATCGCCAACCAGAACGGCCCGACCACCAACAAGCGCTCGATCGAATCCAACGTGCTGGTCGACGACGGCAGCATCGTGGTGCTGGGCGGCCTGCTGCAGGACGACTATTCGCTCAGCCAGGACAAGATCCCGGTGCTGGGCGACGTCCCGCTGGTAGGCGGCCTGTTCCGCAACGAGAACCGCAGCCGCCGCAAGACCAACCTGATGGTGTTCCTGCGGCCGGTGGTGGTGCGCGACGCGGCCGAGAGCGATTCGCTGACCCAGGACCGCTACGAGGCGATCCGCGCGCTGCAGCAGAACATCCAGCCCGCGCCGAGCACCGTGATGAACGGCGTCAGCGGCGCGCCGGTGCTGCCGCCGATGCCGGTGCCCGCGCCCCGCAAGGATGCGGGCGGCGGCATCCAGGGCACCGCCCTGGTCCCGCCGCCGCTGCCGCCCACCGTCACCCGGCCCTCGGGCCCGCCGCTGCGCGGCGCCCTGCCCGCCACCGCCGACCCGGCCACCCGCCAGGAAAGCCCGTGATCCGCCCCCTTCCCGACCGGCCCGGAGCCACCGCCTGATGCGCCACCCGCTGCCCTACGCCTTCGCCCGCACCCACCAGCTGCTGCTGGAGGACGACGCCGGCCAGCTCACCCTGTGGCACGGCCCCGCGCCCGACAGCGCCGCCTGCAGCGAAGTGCTGCGCAAGTACCCGGTGGCCGCCCTGCAGCGGGCCGAGGTGCCGGTGCTGGTGCAGCGCATCAGCGCCGCCTACGCCCAGGGCGAATCGAGCGCCGCCACGGTGGTGAGCGAGGTCGAGAGCGACGCCGACCTCTCGCGGATGATGCAGGACCTGCCGGCCATCGAGGACCTGCTGGAGACGGCCGACGACGCGCCGATCATCCGGATGCTGAACGCCCTGCTGACCCAGGCCGCGCGCGACGGCGCCAGCGACATCCACATCGAGCCCTACGAGCGCCACAGCAGCGTGCGCTTCCGGGTCGACGGCGCGCTGCGCGAGGTGGTGCAGCCCAACCGCGCGCTGCATGCGGCCCTGATCTCGCGCCTGAAGATCATGGCCGACCTGGACATCTCCGAGAAGCGCCTGCCGCAGGACGGGCGCATCTCCCTGCGCATCGGCACCCGGGCGGTGGACGTGCGCGTCTCGACCATCCCGTCGGCCCACGGCGAACGGGCGGTGCTGCGGCTGCTCGACAAGAGCGAGAGCAAGATCAGCCTGGAATCGGTCGGCATGCTGGGCGACGTGCTGCACCGCTTCGAGCGGCTGATCCGGCAGCCGCACGGCATCATCCTGGTGACCGGGCCCACCGGCTCGGGCAAGACCACCACGCTCTACGCCTCGCTGGCCCGGCTCGACGCCACCGCCAACAACATCATGACGGTCGAGGACCCGATCGAGTACGAGCTGCCGGGCGTGGGCCAGACCCAGGTCAACGGCAAGATCGACCTGACCTTCGCCCGGGCGCTGCGGGCCATCCTGCGGCAGGACCCGGACATCGTCATGATCGGCGAGATCCGCGACTTCGAGACCGCGCAGATCGCCATCCAGGCCTCGCTCACCGGCCACCTGGTGCTGGCCACGCTGCACACCAACGACGCCGCCAGCGCGATCACCCGCCTGACCGACATGGGCGTCGAGCCCTTCCTGCTGAGCAGTTCGCTGCTGGGCGTGCTGGCCCAGCGCCTGGTCCGCAAGCTCGACCCGACCGAGACCAGCGGCTACCGCGGCCGCACCGGCGTGTTCGAGCTGCTGGTGGTCGACGAGGCGATCCGCGCCCAGATCCACAACCAGGAATCGGAAGCGAAGATCCGCGACACCGCGCTGGCCGGCGGCATGAAGCTGATGCGGGAAGACGGCGAACGGCTGGTGCGCGAAGGCATCACCAGCCCCGAGGAAGTGCTGCGGGTCACGCGGGATTGAAACAGGCCCGGCTCGCCCGAGACGACGCAAGCGCATCCGACGATTCGAGCCGCATGCCCTTCTTGTCGCCAACGCTACAAAGTCGATAGCACCAGGCCATTGATACGTGCCGGCGATGCCGAGATTTCCGCGACATCTTGGGTCGAGGCCCGTTCGCAGGCCGCAATCCTCCTACGCCCTACTACGGGCCGTGGAGGTATCACCCGGATCGAAACCGTAGCCTTCGCACGGTTGCTGCAGCTACCGCCAGCAATCCTGCGCGCTCCCTTGCATCATGGCCGGCTGTCACCACCTGCTTTGCCATGAACACCTTGAATCGCACCGCTTTCTCCATGCTCGACCTGGTCGCCGTCCGCGAAGGCGGCACGGTGGCGCAGGCACTGGCTCTGGCGCTGCGGACGGCGCAGCATGCCGAGACGCTCGGCTTCACCCGCTACTGGATGGCCGAGCACCACAACATGGAGGGCATTGCCAGCTCTTCCACTGCGGTGATGGTGGGCCACGTGGCCGGCGGCACCCAGCGCATCCGGGTGGGTTCGGGCGGCATCATGCTGCCCAACCACGCCCCGCTGGTGGTGGCCGAGGCCTTTGGCACCCTCGCCGAGCTGTACCCGAACCGGATCGACCTGGGCCTGGGCCGCGCGCCCGGCACCGATCCGTCCACGATGCGTGCCCTGCGCCGCGACCGCACCGAGACGGTCGACGACTTCCCGGCCGACGTGCTGGAGCTGCAGCGCCTGCTGGCGCCCGCCCAGCCCGGCCAGAAGCTGGTCGCCACGCCCGGCGCCGGCACCCAGGTGCCGATCTGGCTGCTGGGCTCGAGCCTGTTCAGCGCCCAGCTGGCGGCCGAGCGCGGCCTGCCCTACGCCTTCGCCTCGCACTTCGCGCCGCGGCTGCTGCTGCAGGCGGTGGACCTGTACCGCGAGCGCTTCCGGCCGTCGGCGACGCTGGACAAGCCCTATGTGACCATCGGCGTGCCGCTGATCGCGGCGCCCACCGACGAGGAAGCGCAGTACCTGGCCAGCAGCACCTACCAGCGGGTGCTGGGCATCCTCACCGGCGCCCGCGGCAAGCTGCCGCCCCCGGTCGCGAACTTCGTCGACCAGCTGCAGCCGCGCGAACGTTCGGCGATCGAGGACTTCCTGGCCGCCGGCGTGATCGGCGGGCCGGAGACGGTGCGCCGCGGGCTGGAGACGCTGGCCGAGCGCACTGGCGCCGACGAGATGATGTTCGTCTGCGACATCTTCGACCCGGCGCTGCGGCTGCGCTCGCTCGACATCGCCGCGGCGGTCAAGGCAGAAGAGCCCGCGCTGGTCGACTGAGGCTCGGAGGGCCCGGGCTTCAGCGCCAGGTCTGCGAGAACTGCGAGACCACCCGCTCCAGGTGCCGGCGCATCGCCTGGCGGGCCTGCTCCGGGTCGCGCGCCAGCAGGGCGGCGAAGATGCGGTGGTGGTCGTCCAGGCTGGCCGCCCGCAGCGCGGGGGTGTGGAAATGCAGTTCGATCTTGTCCCAGCGCGGATCGCTGCGGGCGCTGTCCCACATCGATTGCACGATGTGCACCAGCATATTGTTGCCGGTCGCCTCGGCGATGCGCAGGTGGAACATGCGGTCGGCCTGGTCGTAGGCGGCCTTGTCGTCCATCCGGTCGCGCATGCGGTTCAATTCGTCCAGGATGCGGTCGAGGTCGGCATCGCGCCCTTCCCGGGCCGCCTGCGCCGCGATTTCCGACTCGATCAGGCAGCGGGCCCGCAGGGCCTCAATCGGGCCGGGGCCGTTCGGCAGGCCGACACCCGGCCGCCCGTCGTTCGCGCCGGCCGCGATGTAGATGCCCGAGCCCATCCGCACCTCGACCAGACCCTGCACCTCCAGCGCGATGATCGCTTCGCGCACCGCCGTGCGGCTGACCGCGAAACGCTCGGCCAGGGCCCGCTCCGACGGCAGCCGGGTGCCGGGCGGAAACTCGCCTTCGCGCACCAGCTCGACGACCTTCTCGGCGAGCTCGCGGTACGAGCGCTCGCCCTTCCAGGCCTCGGACGGAGAGGCGGTCGCCTTGTCTGCCATGTGCTTTCTTTTCGGCGCGGGAGGTGCGCGGTGGGATCGGTGCGCCGATTCTCGCCGCATCTTCCGCGGGTCTGCGCCTAGTGGTAAACCACAAGCACCTTTTGGCATACCAAAACTAAGATTGGTCCAACCAGTTTTTGCGAGGTGTTGGTCAGATGAAGATGTCGTTTCGTTGGTTCGGTGCGTCCGACCCGGTCAGCCTGCAGTACATCCGGCAGATTCCCGGCATGACCGACATCGTGTCCGCCGTCTACGACGAGCCGGTGGGCGCCGTCTGGCCCCCCGAACGGATCGCGGCGCTGAAGTCGGAGATCGAGTCCGCCGGCCTGCGCTTCGAGGTGGTCGAGTCGGTGCCGGTGCACGAGGACATCAAGCTGGGCAAGCCCGGCCGCGACACCCTGATCGCCCATTACCAGCAGACGATCCGCAACCTGGGCGCCGCCGGCATCAAGGTCAT
Source organism: Xylophilus sp. Leaf220 (assembly GCF_001421705.1). Lineage (GTDB taxonomy): Bacteria > Pseudomonadota > Gammaproteobacteria > Burkholderiales > Burkholderiaceae_C > Xylophilus. Next base: position 370,242 of record NZ_LMKO01000022.1, read on the forward strand.
CTGCTACAACTTCATGCCGGTCTTCGACTGGACCCGCACCGACCTCTCCAAGCGGCTCGACGACGGCTCCACCTGCCTGGCCTTCGACACCCAAACGGTCGACAGCATCGACGTCACCCAGGGCATCTCGCTGCCGGGCTGGGACGCCAGCTACCGCCAGGACGAGCTGCTGGCGCTGCTGGCCGAATACCGCGAGGTCGATGCCGACCGGCTCTGGCAGAACCTCGCGTATTTCCTGAAGGCGATCATCCCGGTCGCGGAAGAAGCCGGCGTGAAGATGGCCATTCATCCCGACGACCCGCCGCGCCCCATCTTCGGCCTGCCGCGCATCGTCAAGAACCGCGACGACCTGGCCCGCATCCTGGCTGTTGTCGATTCGCCGGCCAACGGGTTGACGCTGTGCTCCGGCTCCCTGGGCGCGGGGCCCGAGAACGATGTCGAGGCGATGGTGCGCGAGTTCGGCGCGCAGGGCCGCATCCACTTCGCCCACCTGCGCAACGTCAAGGTCTCTCCGGCCGGCGACTTCGAGGAATCGGCGCACCTGTCGGGCTGCGGCTCGCTGGACATGGCGGCCATCGTCAAGGCCTACCACGACGTGGGCTTCACCGGCCATTTCCGTCCCGACCACGGCCGCATGATCTGGGGCGAGACCGGCAAACCCGGCTACGGGCTCTACGACCGGGCGCTGGGCGCGGTCTATCTCAACGGCCTGCTGGAAGCGGTGAAGAAGTTCGCCTAATCTCGGCCCCCCCGACACACAACTTCAACAGGAGACACCACCGTGGCATTCACTCTCAACTCCCGCGCCAGCGCGGTCCGCCGCATGGCGCTCTTCGGCGCCCTGGCGCTCGGCCTGCAGGGACTGGCCGCGACAGCCTTCGCGCAAGGCGCGGCCTGGCCGAACAAGCCGGTCTCGCTGATGGTCGGCTTCCCGCCCGGCGGCCAGACCGACTTCGCCGCCCGCGTGGTCGCCAACAGCCTCGGCACCACCCTGGGCCAGGGCATCGTCATCGAGAACAAGGGCGGCGTGAACGGCAACATCGCCTCGGTCGAGATCATGCGCGCCGCGCCCGACGGCTACCGCCTGCTGGTGGGCAACGGCTCGATGACCGTGACGCCCCACGTGTTCCCCAAGCTGGGCATCGCCGATCCGCAGAAGTTCACCCCCATCGGCGTGCTGCTGCAGTCGCCGCTGGTGCTGGTGGTGCCGGCCTCGTCGCCGGTGAAGACCTTCGCCCAGTTCGTCGAACTGGTCAAGAGCAAGGCCAAGGACGGCAAGGGCATCGACTACGCCACGCCCGGTGCCGGCTCGCTGGTGCACGTGGCCACCGAGCTGCTGCGCGACCGCCTGGGCGGCCCGGTGATGAACCATGTGCCCTACAAGGGCAGCGCCCCGGCCGTGGTCGACGTGATGGCCGGCCGCATCGACGCGATGTTCGACGCCACCTCGGTCTTCGCGCCCTACATCAAGTCGGGCCAGGTGCGCCCGATCCTCGTGACCAGCGCCAAGCGGGTCGAGACTCTGCCCGACGTGCCCACCAGCGCCGAAGCCGGCGTGAAGGATTTCGAGATCATCTCCTTCATCGGCCTGTACGGCCCGCCCGGCCTTCCGGCCGACGTGGTGAAGAAGGCCAACGCCGCGATCAACGTCGCGATGAAGGACCCGGCGGTGGTCAAGGGCATCAAGGACCGTGCCGACGAGCCCGGCGGCGGCACGCCCGAGCAGCTCGATACCCTGACCCGTTCGCAGTACAAGCTCTGGGGCGACGTGGTGAAGGCCAACAACATCCACTCGGAGTGACGCGGCCCCGCCCGGCGCGGGCGGGACATTCGCAGACGGGCCGACCCGGGGCGCGGGGCGGGCGCCGCCAAGGCGGACGCGCCCAGCTTCGGCGCTACCATCGCCGCCATGCCAGCCTATTCGTTTGAAGCCCTCGATGCCCAAGGCCAGTCGCGCAAGGGCGTGATGGAGGCCGACACCGCCCGCGCGGCCCGCAGCCTGCTGCGGGCCCAGGCGCTGGTGCCCCTGCTGGTGGAGCCGGTGGCGACCGGCAGCGGCGGCAGCCGCGATACCGGCGGCTTCTTCGTGCGCCGGGTCTTCAACTCCACCGGCCTGTCGATCTGGACGCGCCAGCTGGCCGGCCTGGTCAGCTCCGGCCTGCCGCTGGAGCGCGCGCTCACCGCGCTGTCGGACGAAGCCGAGGACGACCGCCAGCGCCACCTGGTCGCCGCGCTGCGGGCCGAGGTCAACGCCGGTGCCAGCTTCGCCCAGGCGCTCGGCCAGCACGGCCGGGAGTTCTCGCCGATCTTCGTCGCGGTGATCGGCGCCGGCGAGCAGTCCGGCAACCTGGGCCTGGTGCTCGACCGGCTGGCCGACGACCTGGAAGAGCGCCAGGCGCTCAAGGCCAAGCTGCTCGGCGCGGCGCTGTACCCGGCGATCGTGACGGTGGTGGCGATCGTCATCGTGCTGTTCCTGGTGGGCTACGTGGTGCCGCAGGTGGCCAGCGTGTTCGCCGGCACCAAGCGTGCCCTGCCGTTTCTGACCGTCGCGATGCTGGCGGTGAGCGATGTCGTGCGCAGCTACGGCTGGGCGATGCTGCTCGCGGTGGTGGTGCTGGCTTTCGCCGGCCGCGCCGCGTACGCCAACCCGGCGCTGCGCCGCCGGCTCGATGCGGCCTGGCTCACCCTGCCGCTGGTGGGCCGGCTGGCCCGCGGCTACAACGCCGCCCGCTTCGCCAGCACCCTGGCGATGCTGGCCGCCGCCGGCGTGCCGATCCTGCGCGCCCTGCAGGCCGCGGCCGAGACGCTGCACAACACCGCCATGCGCGCCGACGCGCTCGACGCCCTGGTGCTGGTGCGCGAAGGCGCGCCGCTGGCCTCGGCCATGGCGCAGAAGAAGCGTTTTCCCGGGCTGGTCGCGATGTTCGCCCGGCTGGGCGAGCAGACCGGCCAGCTGCCGCTGATGCTGCAGCGCGCCGCGGTACAGCTCTCGACCGAGGTGCAGCGCCGCGCCGTGTCGCTCGCCACCCTGCTGGAGCCGCTGCTGATCGTGGCGATGGGCCTGGTGGTGATGCTGATCGTGCTGGCGGTGCTGATGCCGATCATTCAGTTGAACCAATTCGTGCGCTAGCGCGCACGAAACCCCCAGGCTGCGCTTCGCTACGCCCCCCCCTGCGAGGGGGCGACACCGCTGGACCGGCGGAGCCGGATCCAGGGTGTCCCTGGGAATGCAGGGGGTGCGGGGGGCGGTGGGTGTGGGGTGGTCGGTTCTGGATCGAAAGTGGTTGGGGCCGGCTCCGCGCGCCGGCCTGCAGCTATGAAACTTATAGCGCCGGACCGAGGTCCGGCCACAACGGGGTTCTTATGCCGGTGACGCTGGAAGATAAGCTGGTGGTCGCGATCTCGTCGCGGGCGCTGTTCGATTTCGAGGAAGAGAACCGCCAGTTCGATCCGCGCGATCCCGGGCCCTACATGCAGCTGCAGCTGGACCGGCTCGACGTGCCGGCCAAGCCGGGCGTGGCGTTCTCGCTCGTCAAGAAGCTGATGGCGTTCAACACGCCGGGGGTGCAGCGGGTCGAGGTGGTGATGCTCTCGCGCAACGACCCGGTGAGCGGCATGCGCATCTTCCGCTCGGGCGAGGCGGCCAAGGTGCCGCTGGAGCGCGGGGTGTTCACCCAGGGGCGCGACCCGTTCCGCTACCTGCGGCCGCTGGGCGCGCACCTGTTCCTTTCGGCCAACGAGGAGGACGTGCGCGCCGCGCTGAACCTGGGCTTTCCGGCCGCGCGGGTGCTGACCGAATCGGTGCAGGCCGGCGCCACCTACCCGGACGAGGTGCGGATCGCCTTCGACGGCGACGCGGTGCTGTTCTCGGACGAGGCCGAGCGGGTCTTCCAGAAGAAGGGCCTGGCCGCCTTCCAGCGCCACGAGACCAGCAAGGCCGCCCAGCCCCTGCCCGACGGCCCCTTCAAGCCGCTGCTGAGCGCCCTGCACCGGCTGCAGCAGGCCAGCGATTCGGCGGTCGCCGGCGGCATGCGGCTGCGCACCGCCCTGGTCACCGCCCGCAGCGCCCCGGCGCACGAGCGGGCGATCCGCACCCTGATGAGCTGGAACATCGCGGTCGACGAGGCGATGTTCCTCGGCGGCCTGGAGAAAGGCGCGTTCCTGCGCGAGTTCGAGCCCGATTTCTTCTTCGACGACCAGACCGGCCACGTCAACTCGGCCGCGCTGCATGTGCCGGCGGGGCATGTGAGCTTCGGCGTCTCCAACCGGCTGCCGGCCGCGCCGCCCGCCCTGCCGGTGGAAACCGCCGCCACGCCGCCGCTGCCGCCGGCCGGCAGCTGATCCGACGCCGATCCGCATCCGGCCTGCAGTTTTTCGAAGGAAAACATGCTGCAGCCCGCGCAGGACGCCGGCCTTCAGCTATCGATTCGGTAGCATTCAGCAGAACCGTCATCCTGGGCCGCTTGCCAAAGACGACGAGCTTTGCAGCCGCGTTACCCGGCGCGCCCGCCATCCGTGCCACCATCGGGGCACACCGGCCCGGCCCCCCGCCGTGGCCGCCTTCGACTCCACAGCCTTCCATGTCCATGCCTTTCACCGCCATCGCCCGCCTCGTCCACGCCACCCGCGCCCTGGCCGCCCTCCTGACCACCCTGGCCCTGGCCGGCACCGCGGCCGCGCAGAGTGGCGGCGCCCAGCCCCAGCAGGCCGCGCCGCTGACCGCCACCACGCCCGAGAAGGCGGCCACCGAAGGCACCAAGGGCGAAGTGCTGGCCGCCAAGCAGTTCAAGTGGCTCGATACCGACGGCGACGGCTTCCTCACCAAGTCCGAGGTGGCGCTGTTCCCGCGGCTGCGCGACAACTTCGAGGCGGCCGATACCAACCGCGACGGCAAGGTGAGCTTCGAGGAGATCCGGGTGTTCGCCCAGAAGCACCGCGCCGAGCGGGACCGCGCACGGCAGGCACCTGCCGCGGTGGGAGACGCCGCACCGATGGCCCCGGCAGCGGCGACAGCGCCGGCACCGCGCAACGAGCCTGCCGCCGCGCCGGCGCCCATGGCAGCGCCGGCACCGGCCGCGCCGGCGCCCGCAGCCGGCAGCAAGCCTTCCTGGTAACGGAGTAGCACGGCCGTGGCGGCCGCTGGAGCGGCGGAGGCCGCTTCAGACGGGCGCCTGCCGCTACTGCCGCGCAGCGCCCTGCGCGGACGATTCAAGCCGCGGCCGACGGCGGCGGCCGCTTGACCTTGCTCGGGTCGGAGTAGACGACCGGCGCGTTCGGGTCGTTTGCCTGGCCGGACGCCAGGGCCTTCTGCGCCAGGCGCTGCTGCTCTTCGGCCAGGTCGACCATCGACGAGCTGGCGCGCCAGAGGGACTGCAGGTTGTCCATCAGCAGCTTGCTGATCGGCTCCTTCGGCGGCTCCTCGGGCTCCTTGACGGTTTCCTTCTGGCGGACGGTGGTCCAGTCGCGGTTGGGCGTTTCGGCGGCCGACGAGGGCGTGTTGTCGGGGCTGCGGGCCCCCTGGGGCGCGCCGACGAAATCCTGCGCCTTGGCCGCCGCCGTGGCCTGGGTGACGCCCGCCCGCACCGAGCCCTCGCCGGCGACCTGGGCGGACGACGACGCACCGCTGCTCGCAGCGGCGCCGCCACCCGCGGCGGTGGCCGCGGCCGGTGGGCGGTAGAGGGTCAGGTCAACGGGTGGGATCTGCATCATGGCGTGCTCCGGCGAAGGACGGGTGGCCAGGGTTGGACCGGCCGTATCAGTGTCTTCGGCAGGTTTGTACAAACCTTGAGGATTTTTTGAATTATTTTTGGCCGGGTGTTTGTTGGTGGTCGGCCGCCTCGCGGTAGCGGTTCCAGCCGTTGGCCCGCAGCTCGCACGCGGCGCAGGTGCCGCAGCCGTAGCCCCAGGCATGGCGGTGGCTGCGGTCGCCCAGGTAGCAGGTATGGCTGTGCTCGACGACCAGGTCGACGAACGGCAGGCCGCCGAGTTGCTCGGCCATCGCCCAGGTGGCGGCCTTGTCGATCCACATCAGCGGCGTCTCGACGACCAGGCGCCGGTCCATGCCGAGCGACAGGGCCACCTGCATCGCCTTCATCGTGTCGTCGCGGCAATCGGGGTAGCCGGAGTAGTCGGTCTCGCAGACGCCGGTGACCAGCACATCGTGGCCGCGCCGGTAGGCCAGCGCGGCGGCCAGCGTCAGGAACAGCAGGTTGCGGCCGGGCACGAAGGTGTTGGGCAGGCCGCTGGCCTCCATCCGGAAGGCGGTATCCCGCGTCAGCGAGGTTTCGCTGACCTGGCCGAGCACGCCGACGTCGAGCAGATGGTCGTCGTCGAGCCGCGCGGCCCACTGCGGGAACTGGTGGCGCAGCGCGTGCAGCACCTCCAGCCGGGCATCGAGCTCCACCCGGTGGCGCTGGCCGTAGTCGAAACCGACGGTCTCGACCCGCTCGTAGCGCTGCAGCGCCCAGGCGAGGCAGGTGGCGGAATCCTGGCCACCGGAGAACAGGACGAGGGCGGAGCGTTGCATGGCGGGCCTGCAGAGGATCAGCGCCGGGGCGCTATTGAAACGATAGCTACTGGCCGGCGCTGCACGCCGGCCACAGCCCCTTTTGGCTAGTGGAACCGGCTTACAGGAACCGGTCGAGCAGCTTGCGCGACCCGCGGTCGAGCGCGAAGCGGTCGCGCACCCGGTAGTGCACGCCGTGCTTGTCGGCGATCAGCAGGCCGTTGTCGGGCAGGCGGCGCAGGTCGTCCTCGGAGCGCAGCACGAAATGCACCGGGCCGCGGTCGGTCTCCACCTCCCAGGTGCTGGGCGTGGAGAAGGTCGAGACCGACACCAGCCGCCGCACCTCGGGCATGAACTCGCGGGCGGCGAGCGCCGCCTCGACCAGCGCGCGCTCGGCGGCGGGCAGCGCGCTCAGCAGCGCGATCCAGCCGCGCTCGCGGCCGTCGGGGCCGACCAGGGAGACGCCCTCGCCCGGCGCCGCCAGCGGAAAGGCGCGCACCGGATGCACCGGCACGCTGCCGGCGGCGTCGGTCAGCACCAGCCGGCCGAAGGCGTCCTGCGCGAGGCCGAACACGGCCGAGGGCTGGGCATCGGGCAAGGGCGGGGCGAGGGGCCGGGCGGATGGGGAGGGATCAGTCGCCATGGGAATGCTGCGGGGTTGCGCGGTGGAAGCGGGAGGACCGAGAAAAGCGGCAGGTCCGCGCGGGACGACCGCCGCCGCGCGGGTGACCGGCACGGCCGGCGAGGAGCATGTCGTGGGCGCCGCACGGGCCGCGCGGCAGGGTGGTCGCCGGGCACCGCATCACGATTCCCCCGACGGGTGGGCCGAGTGCGTGGCCAGCGCCGCGGCGGCGGCCTGCACCACGCTCGTGCGGTCTTCCAGGTCTTCGTCGTCCACCCGGCGCACCTGCGCCTGGTAGAGCCGCCAGTAGGCGCCCTGCCGGGCCATCAGCTCGTCGTGCGGGCCCACTTCCACCACCGCGCCGCGGTCCATCACCACCAGCCGGTCGGCCTTGCGCAGGGTGGAGAGCCGGTGGGCGATGGCGATGGTGGTGCGGCCCTGCACCAGGTTGTCGAGCGCCTTCTGGATCTCCTTCTCGGTCTCGGTATCGACCGCCGAGGTGGCCTCGTCCAGGATCAGGATGCGCGGGTCGATCAGCAAGGCGCGGGCGATGCTGATGCGCTGGCGCTCGCCGCCCGACAGGCCCTGCCCGCGCTCGCCGACCTGCGAGTCGTAGCCGTGCGGCAACCGCAGGATGAAATCGTGCGCATGGGCGGCGCGGGCGGCGGCGACGATCTCGTCGCGGCCCGCGTCGGGCCGGCCGTAGGCGATGTTCTCGGCGATGGTGCCGAAGAACAGGAACGGCTCCTGCAGCACCAGGCCGATGTGCTGGCGGTAGTCGGCCACCCGGTACTGGCGGATGTCGTGGCCGTCGACCGCGATGCTGCCGTCGGTCACGTCGTAGAAGCGGCTGATCAGGTTGACCAGGGTGCTCTTGCCCGAGCCGCTGTGGCCCACCAGGCCGATCATCTCGCCGGGGCGGATGTCGAGGTCCATGCCGCGGATCACCGAGCGGCTGCCGTAGCGAAAGCCCACGCCGCGCATCGCGATCGCGCCGCGGGGCGCGGTGTAGGGCACCGGCCGGGCCGGCTCGGGCACGTCGGAGCGGTGGTCGAGGATGTCGAAGATGCGTTTGGCGCCGGCCGCCGCCTTCTGCGTCACCGAGACGATGCGGCTCATCGAGTCGAGCCGGGTGTAGAAGCGGCCGATGTAGGCCAGGAAGGCGGTCAGTACGCCGACCGTGATGCTGTGGTGCGCCACCAGCCAGATGCCGAAGCCCCAGACCACCAGCAGGCCCATCTCGGTGAGCAGGGTGACGGTGGGGGTGAACAGCGACCAGGTGCGGTTGATGCGGTCGTTGACCTCCAGGTTGCGCTGGTTGGCGGCGCGGAAGCGCTGGGCCTCGCGGCGCTCCTGGGCGAAGGCCTTCACCACGCGGATGCCCGGGATGGTGTCGGCCAGCACGTTGGTCACCTCGGAGAACGCTCGGTCGACCTTCTCGAAGCCGGTGCGCAGCCGGTCGCGCACGAAGTGGATCATCCAGGCGATCAGCGGCAGCGGCACCAGCGTCACCAGGGCCAGCCAGGGGTTGATCGAGAACAGGATGACCGCCGTCATCAGCATCATCAGCACGTCGGTCGCGAAGTCGAGCGCGTGCAGCGACAGGAAGACGTTGATCCGGTCGGTCTCGGCGCCGATCCGGGCCATCAGGTCGCCGGTGCGGCGGCTGCCGAAGTAGTCGAGCGACAGGTCCAGCAGGTGCTCGAAGGTGGCGGTGCGCAGGTCGGCGCCGATCCGCTCCGACACCCGGGCCAGCATGAAGGTGCGCGCCCAGCTCAGGCCCCAGCCGACCAGCGCCGCGGCGAACAGGGCCGAGAGGTACAGCAGGACCTTGGCGGTCTCGATCTGCTGGCCGTTCTGGAACGGGATCAGCACCTCGTCCATCAGCGGGATCGTCAGGTAGGGCGGCACCAGCGTGGCCGCGGTGGAGGCCAGCGTCAGGAGGAAGCCCGCCAGCAGCCGGTACCGGTAGGGGTGGGCGAAGCGCCAGAGCCGCAGCAGCACCCAGGTGGAGGGCGGCGGCGCGGGCGCGGCGTCGTCGGCGACGCCCAGGGCCTCGGCCTCTTCGGCGTTGCCGGTCTGCAGCGCGTCGAAGCGCTCGACCAGCCGCAGCGCCTGCGGATGCGCCGCCATGGTGAAGCGCCAGACCGCCAGCCGCGAATCCTCGCCGCACAGCTCCAGGGCCGCGACGCCGCCGTGGTCGGCGAGGCGCAGCGACAGGCCGGGGCGCAGCGGCCAGGCCTGGTCGGGCACTCCGGGGATGCCGGCGGCGCGCAGCTCCCGCGCGGTGAGCTGCAGCCGGCCCGCGGCGAAGCGCATCGCCGGGTCCAGGTCAACCGGCACGGTCGCGAGCACGTTGCCACCGGGGCCGGGCGGCAGGGGCGGATCGGGGTTTACCGCAAGGGCATCGACAGGGTCTGGTTTTTGCACCGTACGATTCTGACCCAATCTCCCCCTGTCGCAGCAGGGCATCGACCGGTTTTCCCACCATCCGACGACCCTGCCGCCGCAGGGCACGCAGAATGGCGTCGTTGACAATCACGGCCTCCGCTGCCGACCATAGGCCTATGCAACCGAAGAACGACATCCGCATCCTCCGCGTCAACTACCTGCACGGCTCCAACATCTGGACCTACCGCGAGGTGCTGGAGGTCTGGCTGGACCTGGGCGAGCTGGAGCAGTTTCCCTCGCACACCCTGCCGGGCTTCAACACCCGCATCACCGGCTGGCTGCCGGGGATGGTGGAGCACACCTGCGGCGTCGGCGAGCGCGGCGGCTTCCTGCAGCGGCTCGAGGGCGGCACCTGGATGGGCCACGTGCTGGAGCACGTGATCATCGAGCTGCTCAACCTCTCGGGCATGCCCACCACCTTCGGCCAGACGCGCGAGACCACCACCAGCGGCGTCTACCGCATGGTGTTCCGCGCCCAGGACGAGGCCAGCGCCCGGGTGGCGCTGGAAGAAGGCATGGCGCTGCTGATGGCCGCGATCAACGACCTGCCGTTCGACGTGCAGGCCGCCGTCGGCCGGTTGCGCAAGCAGATCGACCGCTCCTTCCTCGGCCCCAGCACCGACTGCATCGTCACCGCGGCCAACGAGCGCAAGATCCCGCACATCCGCCTGAACCCGGGCAACCTGGTGCAGCTGGGCTACGGCAACCGCCAGCGCCGCATCTGGACCGCCGAGAGCGACCGCACCAGCGCCATCGGCGAGAGCATCGCCGCCGACAAGGACCTGACCAAGTCGCTGCTCGCCTCCTGCGGCGTGCCGGTGCCCGAGGGCGCCCTGGTCGAGACGCCCGCCGCCGCCTGGGAGGCGGCGCAGGAGATCGGCCTGCCGGTGGTGGTGAAGCCCTCGGACGGCAACCACGCCCGCGGCGTGACGCTCGACCTGCGGCAGCAGGCCGACATCGAGGCCGCCTTCACCCTGGCCGAGGCCGAGGGCAGCGGCGTGATCGTCGAGCGCTTCATCGAGGGCTACGAGCACCGGCTGCTGGTGGTCGGCGGCAAGGTGGTGGCCGCCACCCGCGGCGAGCCGGTGGCCGTCACCGGCGACGGCGTCTCGACCGTGGCGCGGTTGATCGACGTGCAGATGAACACCGACCCGCGGCGCGGCTGGGAGCACCAGTTCCCCCTGACCACCATCGACGTGCAGGACGGCGGCGTGCAGCTGGAGCTGCACCGCCAGGGCCTCGCCCCCGACAGCATCCCCGAGGCGGGCCGCCGGGTGACGGTGCAGCGCACCGGCAACATGGCGATCGACTGCACCGACGAGGTCCACCCCGAGGTGGCGCACGCGGTGGCGCTGGCTGCCCGCATCGTGGGCCTGGACATCGCCGGCATCGATCTGGTGGCACGCGACATCCGCCAGCCGCTGCAGGCCCAGGCGGGCGCCATCGTCGAGGTGAACGCCGGCCCCGGCCTGCTGATGCACCTGAAACCCACCCAGGGCCAGCCGCGCCCGGTGGGCCGCGCGATCTGCGACCACCTGTTCTCCGAGAGCGAGACCGGCCGCATCCCGCTGGTCGGCATCGCCGGCACCCGGCACACCGCGGCCATCGGCCGGCTGGTCGCCTGGCTGGCGCACCTGGACGGCCGGGCGACCGGCCTGGCCTGCCGCGACGGCCTGTTCCTGGACCGCCGCCGCTTCCTCGCGGCCGACAGCCGCCACTGGCGCGCCGGCGAGCAGCTGCTGATGAACCGCACGGTGCAGGTCGCGGTGATCGAGAACCCGGCCGAGAGCATCCTGCGCGACGGCCTGGCCTACGACCGCTGCCAGGTGGGCGTGGTGACCGATTTCGACGGCATGGAGGCCCTCGCCTTCTACGACGTGCACACCGAGGACCACATGCGCAAGGCCCTGCGCACCCAGATCGACGTGGTGCTGGCCGACGGCGTGGGCGTGCTCAACGCCGCGGTGCCGCAGGTGGCCGACCTGGCGCCGCTCTGCGACGGCGAGGTGATCCTGTACGCCTGCGACCCGGCCACCCCGGCGCTGGCAGCGCACTGCGCCGCCGGCGGCCGTGCGGTGGTGCTGCGCCAGGGCCGGGTGGCGCTGGTGTCGGACAGCCAGGACGTGCCGCTGTCGGGCCTGGGCCCGCTCGACGCCTGGCGCGCCCGCTTCGGCGCCCTGCCCGACGAGGCGATCCTGGCCGCGGTGGCCACCGCCTGGGCGCTGGGCATCGCGCCCGGCCTGATCGGCGCCGGCATCGAGGCATTCGAGCAGGAGCCGGGCGTGCCGCTGGTGGCCGCCATGGCCGCCATGGCCGCCGACGCCGTACCTGCCTGACCCCGCCGCCGCTGCCGACCCCGCGCGCTCCCCGCACCGACCGCCCCGAAAGCAATTCACGATGGAAATCTCCCGCATTCGCGCGCTGCGCGGCCCGAACCTCTGGAGCCGCCACATCTCGATCGAAGCGATCGTCACCTGTCCGCCCGACCGCAGCACCATCGCCCACGTGCCGGGCTTCGAGGCCCGGGCCCGGGCGCTGTTCCCGGCCATCGGCGCGCTGCGCCACGCGGGCCACGGCGGGCCGGTGTCGCTCGCCTCGGTGATGGGCGCCGCGGCGCTCGCCCTGCAGGCCGAGGCCGGCTGCCCGGTGACCTTCTGCCGCACCGCCGACACGACCGACGCCGGCGTGCACCAGGTGGTGGTGCAGTACAGCGAAGAGGCCGTCGGCCGCCGCGCCTTCGCGCTGGCCCATGCCCTGGTACAGGCCGCCATCGCCGACACCGCCTTCGACGTGAAGGCCGCCATCGCCGAACTGCGCGAGCTGGACGAATCCGAGCGTCTGGGCCCGAGCACCGGCTGCATCGTCGAGGCGGGCGTGGCCCGCGGCATTCCGTACCGGCGCCTCACCCAGGGCAGCCTGGTGCAGTTCGGCTGGGGCTCCAAGCAGCGCCGCATCCAGGCGGCCGAACTGGACACCACCAGCGCCGTGTCGGAATCGATCGCGCAGGACAAGGACCTGACCAAGACCCTGCTGCACGCGGCCGGCGTGCCGGTGCCCCGGGGCCGGCCCGCCACCTCGGCCGAGGACGGCTGGGCCGCGGCGCTGGAGATCGGCCTGCCGGTGGTGGTCAAGCCACAGGACGGCAACCAGGGCAAGGGCGTCACCGTCAACCTGGTCGACCGCGACCACATGGACATCGCCTTCAAGGCCGCGGCCGAATACGGCGACGTGATCGTCGAGCGCTTCCTGCCCGGCTACGACTTCCGGCTGCTGGTGGTGGGCGACAAGATGGTCGCCGCCTCGCGCCGCGACCCGCCGCAGGTGATCGGCGACGGCACCCACACGGTGCGCGAGCTGGTCGAAGAGGTCAACCGCGACCCGCGCCGCGGCGACGGCCATGCCACCTCGCTCACCAAGATCCGCTTCGACGACATCGCGGTGCTGCGCCTCTCCACCCAGGGCCTGCTGCCCGAATCGGTGCCGGCCCGCGGCCAGCGGGTGGTGCTGCGCAACAACGCCAACCTCTCGACCGGCGGAACCGCCACCGACGTGACCGACGACGTGCACCCCGAGGTCGCGGCCCGCGCCGTGGCCGCGGCGCAGATGGTGGGCCTGCACATCTGCGGCGTCGACGTGGTCTGCGAGACGGTGCTGAAGCCGCTCGAGGAGCAGAGCGGCGGCATCGTCGAGGTCAACGCCGCGCCCGGCCTGCGAATGCACACATCGCCCTCCTACGGCAAGCCGCGGGCGATCGGCGACGCGATGATCGGCGAGCTGTTCGCGCCTGGCGACGACGGGCGCATCCCGGTGGTGGCCGTCACCGGTACCAACGGCAAGACCACCGCCACCCGCCTCATCGCCCATATCGTGGCCGCCAGCGGACTGCGGGTGGGCATGACCAACACCGACGGCGTCTACGTCGACGGCCGCCAGACCGACAGCGGCGACTGCAGCGGACCGAAGAGCGCCCGCAACGTGCTGCTGCACCCCCATGCCGACGCGGCGGTGTTCGAGGTGGCCCGCGGCGGCGTGCTGCGCGAGGGCCTGGGCTTCGACCGCTGCCAGGTGGCGGTGGTGACCAACGTGGGCGCCGGCGACCACCTGGGCCTGAACTACATCACCACGGTGGAGGACCTGGCGGTCATCAAGCGGGTGGTGGTGCAGAACGTGGCGCCCGGCGGCTATGCAGTGCTGAACGCCGCCGACCCGATCGTGGTGGCGATGGCGCCCACCTGCCCCGGCGAGGTGATTTTCTTCGGCGCCGACCGCCACAAGCCGACCATGGCCACCCACCGGGCCCAGGGCAAGCGCACCGTGTACGTCGATGCCGACACGCTGGTCGCCGCCGAAGGCATGTGGCGCGAGACGGTGCCGCTGCGCGACATTCCGCTCACCCGCAACGGCGCGATCGGCTTCCAGGTCGAGAACGCGATGGCCGCGGTGGCCGCCTGCTGGGCCCTGGGCCTGGGCTGGGACGTGATCCGCAGCGGCCTGGCGAGCTTCGTCAACGACAGCAGCAACGCGCCGGGTCGCTTCAACGTGATGGACTACCGCGGCGCCACGGTAATCGCCGACTACGGCCACAACCCCGACGCGATGCGGGCCCTGGTGGCCGCCGTCGAGGCGATGCCGGCGAACCGCCGCTCGGTGGTGATCAGCGGCGCCGGCGACCGCCGCGACGAGGACATCCGCGAGCAGACCGCGATCCTGGGCGCGGCCTTCGACGACGTGCTGCTCTACCAGGACGCCGCCCAGCGCGGCCGGGCCGACGGCGAGGTGATGGCCCTGCTGCGCGAAGGTTTGCAGGGCGCCGCGCGCACCCGGCATGTGGACGAGATCCGCGGCGAGTTCGTCGCGATCGACACCGCCCTGGCCCGCCTGGTGCCCGGCGACCTGTGCCTGGTGCTGGTGGACCAGGTGGAGGAAGCGCTGGCCCACCTGGCCGCGCGGATCGCAGAGCCTGCCGCGGCGCAGCCGCAGGGCTAGCAGCCATGCCGGTGCGGCCCGGGCGCCGCGCAGGGCGGCCGCCGGCGGCCTGCCGCGCGGCGGCCTACCCCGTCAGGGCTGCGGCGGCACCGCCGACATGTCCATGTACATCAGCTCCCAGATGTGGCCGTCGAGGTCGGTGAAGCCGTGCCCGTACATGAACCCCATGTCCTGCGGCGGCTTGTGCGCGGTGGCGCCCGCCGCCAGCGCCTTGGCGACCAGGGCATCGACCTCGGCCCGGCTCTCGCACGACAGGCAGACCAGCACCTCGGTGGTGGCCGTGGCGTCGGCGATCTTCTTGCCCGGCGTGAACGTCTGGAAGAACGGCTCGACCAGCAGCATCACGTAGTTGTGGTTCTCGCTCACCACCATGCAGGCGCCCTGGTCGTTGGTGAACTGCGGGTTGAAGGCGAAGCCGAGGCTCTCGAAGAAGGCGCGGCTGCGCGCCATATCGCGGATCGGCAGGTTGACGAAGATCAGGCGGGACATGGCGGTGCTCCAGGTGGTGGGTGCGTGGTGGGGAGGGCTCGGGCCGGACGCAGTCTGCCAAACCCGGGCCCCTGGGTCCAGAGCTAAAGCCGGACCGCGCCGGGCGCCTCGCTGCAGCGCTCCACGGGCGACCGATCAACAGCATCGGACCTTCGGAAAGAAAAGGCCTGCAGCCGGCGAACCACGCCGGCCACCAGCTATCGTTTTCGTAGCAAATGACCTAGCTCGAACTCCTCACATCTTGATGCCCGATGCCTGGATCACCGGCGTCCACTGCGCGGCGTAGCCGGCCAGCATCTTCTGGGTGTCGGCGGGGGTGCTGCCGATCACCTCCAGTTCGGCCGTCGCGAAGCGGCTGCGCACCGCCGGGTCCGACAGCGCGCGGTGCACCGCGTCGCCGATGCGGGCGGCGCGCTCGGGCGGCATGGCCGACGGGGCGTAGAGCACGTTCCAGCCGACGGCCGAGAGCTTCAGGCCGACCTCCTTGAAGGTGGGCACGTCGGCCAGGGTGGTGCTGCGGCGCTCGGCCGAGTTGGCCAGGATGCGCAGCTTGCCGGCCTTGTGCAGCGGCTCCAGCGCGTCGATGGTGTCGACCGCCAGCGGCACGTGGCCGCCCATCAGGTCGTTGGCCAGCGGGGCCGAGCCGCGGTAGCCGGCCACCGGCATCTCGATGCCCAGTTGCTGCGCCAGCATCAGCGCGAAGAAGTGCGGCAGGCTGCCGGTGGCCGGCACGCCGACGGTGATCTTGTCGCGGTTGGCCTGCATCCAGCCGCGCAGCGGGCCGAACTCCTTCACCGGCACCGCAGGGCCCACCGCCACGCCGAAGGCATAGCGGGTGACCTCCGACAGCGCACGGTAGTCGCGCGCCACGTCGTAGCCGTCTTCCTTGACCAGCAGCGGCGCGACCAGCATCGGCGCCGGGTTGGCCAGCAGCAGCACGTTGCGCGCGGCCGGCTCCTTGTGCACCTGCTGCACCGCTAGGCGGCCACCGGCGCCGACTCGGTTCTCGACGATCACCGTGGCGCCCAGCAGCGGCTGCAGCGCATCGGCCAGCAGGCGCGCGGCGCGGTCGGTGCCGCCACCGGGCGGGTACGGCACCACGATGCGCAGCGTGCCGCCTTCGATGTCGGCCGGCCCCTGGGCATGGCCCGCCGCTGCCGCCGCCCATGCGGCCATGCCCGCCACCGCCTGTCGTCGTGTCCAACCCATGTGCATCGCTCCCGTGCCGAAGAAAAAGAAACGGACTGTAGAGCCGCGGTTATACCGGCGGCGGCATAAGTTAAGAAGCGCCGGCCGTCCGGTCGGTTGGCGATGCGGTTTCCGGTGCGGGCTCGGACGGATCGGCCCTTTCGCGCAGCACCGCGCCGATCTCGGCGCCGAAGATCAGCGTGGTCGCGCTGATGTAGAGGAACACCAGCGTCGCCACCACGCCGGCGAAGCTGCCGTACACCAGCGCCAGCTTGCCGGCCGAGCGCAGCGTGGTCGAGAGCGTCGCCGCCGCGCCCACCCACAGGGCCGCGCCGACGATGGCACCGGGAATCACCGTGCGCAGCCGCTGGCGCACGTCGGGCAGCCAGCCGTAGAGCAGCGCGTACAGCACCGTCAGCGCCAGGAAGGCGACGCCGTAGCGCACGCTGTTGCGCAGCCAGAGCGCCTCCTCCCCGGTGGCGTTGGCATCGACCAGCCGCCAGAGATACGGCATCACGATCACCGAGCTGAACGCCGCCACCACGCCGCCGCCCACCACCACGGTGAACAGCGTGACCTTGATCCGCGCCTTCCAGAACGGCAGGCCGCGCTCGATGCCGTAGGAGCGGTTGAGCGCGGTGCGCACCGCCTGCATGCCCGACGACGCCGTCCACAGCGTGACCAGCAGGCCGATGGTGAGCAGCGCCTGGTTGCGCTGCGCCAGCACCTGGTCGATCACCGGCTGCAAGGCCTCGCGCACCACCTGCGGCGCATAGCCCATCACCCGCCCCGCCATCGCCGCCGCGTCGCCCGGCTGCCCGATGTAGCCGGCCGCGGCCGACACCAGCAGCAGCAACGGGAACATCGCCAGCACCGACGAGAACGCCATGCTGCCCGCCTGGTTGGCGCTCTGGTGCAGCACGTAGTTGCGGATGGCGAGCAGGATGACGCCGAGGACCGGCGTGGCGAAGGCACCGTCACGCAGGCGGGCCAGGGTAGAAGCGAGGCGACTCATGGGAGCCCGGGCCCGCGGGCGGCTGGCACGTCGCGGACCGCAGGCGTGCAGCGGATGCTGTGCGGCATGGTGCAACGGTAATTGTCGACACGGGTTGCAGAGACCATGGGCGAGCGAAAGGGAGGGGTTGGCGGGAAACCGATCCTACAAGCGCGAACACCGCCGACACGTACGCCGACCGCCCGGCGCGGCCCCGTCCGCGTCCGACGTCAGGCCAGCACCTCGGCAACCAGCTGCCGCATCGCGACCACCACCGCGCCCTCTTCCTTGTGCGCCGGCAGCATGCGGAACACGACCTGCGGTAGCGCCGGCAGGCCCCGCACCGGTGCGAGCTGCGCGCCGCCTTCGGCCCAGGCCGACGCGTTGAGGCAGGCCACGCCCAGGCCGGCCGCGACGGCCGACTGCACGCCGGCCACGCCCGAGGCCACGTGGGCCACGACGTACGGGATCCTGCGCCGCGCCAGCAGGGCCACCGCGAAGCGCCGCAGCGCGCAGGCCTCTTCCAGCGCCACCAGGCGCAGCACCTCGCCCTTGCCGCGGCGCAGCGCCGGCGCGCCCACCCAGGCGAGCGGTTCGCGGCGCAGCAGCGTTGCGCCACCGCCGCGGCGGTTGGACGCATCGGCGATGCGCATCGTGACCGCGATGTCGGCCTCGCCCCGCGCATGGGCCGCCTCGATCGCGTCGCTCTTGTCGATGCGCACATGCAGCCGCACCTGCGGATGCCGCGCGGCCAGGCGTGCGAGCAGCCGGGTCAGCTCCGAGGGACGGAAGTAGTCGGTGATGGCCAGGCGCAGCTCGCCCGCCACCGGCGCGCCGTGCATGTCGCGCCAGGCGGTGTCCGACAGCGCCAGGATCTGCCGCGCATGCACCAGCAGCCGCGTGCCGGCTGTCGTGGGCTGCACGCCCGACCGGGCGCGCAGCAGCAATCGCTGCCCGGCGCGCTCCTCCAGCTTGCGCAGCTGCTCGCTGAGGGAGGACTGGGACAGGAAGCGCAGCGGCACCGCGGCGGTGAGGCTGCCGGCATCCACCGCGGCGACGAAGGTGCGCAGCTGCTCGATATCGAATCCCTGCATCGGTCGGCCCATCCATTCGATTAAACGATGGATCGCATCATATCTTCCGGCTTTTCCGATGCGATCCGGTGACCCAGAATTGCGCTCTCTCCACCACGTTCCAGGACCCCGCCATGCCCCACATCGCCATGCAGCTCTCCGGCATCCGCAACCCCGACGTCGTCCGCGGCGTGGTGCACGCGGTGAACGCGCTCACCGAAAGCATCCTGGGCAAGCAGCCCGCCGTGATGTCCACCACCGTGCAGACGGTGGCCGACGAAGACTGGTTCATCGCCGGACGGCCGCTGTCGGAGATCGGCGGCAGCGCCTTCGACCTCGCGATCAGCATCACCGACGAGACCAACACCAAGGCCGAGAAGGCGCGCTACCTGCGCGAGGTGCATGCCGCCATGGCGCGGCTGCTGCCCGGCCTGCACGAGACCTCGTACATCCACCTGGTCGATGCCCGTGCCGCGGCCTATGGCTACGGCGGCCGCACGCAGGAGTGGCGGCACCAGCAGGCCGGGGTGTAGCGGCTGGCGCGGGCGGCATTTGCCTGTATGTTGCGGGCATGACCGATTCGCCTGCCCTGCCCCTCCACCGCCGTGCCGCGCTGCGCCTTGCCGCCGCGGGCCTGCTGGTGCCGACCGCCCTCTTCGCCCGCACCGCCGCGCTCGCCGCGGCAGACCCTAGCGTCTGGCCCCGCGATTCCGCGGTGCCCGGCGGTGTCGCCCGCCTCTCGCTCGGCCCCGCGGCCGCAAGGCCGGTGGCCCACAGCGGCGATGTTCCGCTGCTGGTGGTGGGCGATCCGATCGAGTGGACCGCGCTCGTCGGCATTCCGCTGGCGGCAACGCCCGGTGCGGCCGAGATCGCGGTGGCCGACGCGCCCGGCACGGCGGCGCGGCGTATCGCCTACCGCATCGCGCCGAAGCGCTACGTGGAGCAGCGGCTGACAGTCGCACCCGGCACCGTCGACCTCTCGCCCCAGAACCAGGCCCGTTACGAGCGGGAGCGTGCCCACCTCGCGACGGTGATGGCCAGCTTCACCGAGCCGCTGCCGCGCGAGTTGCAGATGCGGGTGCCGGTGCCCGGCCGCCGCTCCAGCTCGTTCGGCCTGCGCCGGGTATTCAACGGGCAGGCCCGCAATCCGCACAGCGGGATGGACATCGCCGCGCCCACCGGCACGCCCATGCTGGCGCCGCTGGCGGGCACGGTGCTCGACACCGGCGACTACTTCTTCAACGGCAACACGGTATGGCTCGACCACGGCGGCGGCCTGCTGACGATGGGCTGCCACCTGAGCGCGATCGACGTGCGGCCCGGCGACCGGGTACAGGCGGGCGACCGGCTGGGCGCGGTCGGCGCCACCGGGCGGGTGACCGGGCCGCACCTGCACTGGTCGGTGATGCTCAACCGGGCGATGGTGGACCCGGCGCTGTTCATCGCGGGCTGACCGCGCGATCAGCAGTTGCTGAAATCCGGCTTGCGCTTCGCCATGAACGCACCGAACGCTTCCTTGGCGGCCGGCTCCTGCAGCATGCGTCCGAACACCGCGCCTTCGTCGCGGATCTGCTGGGCGACGAGGGCGGCCTGGCCCTGCTTCATCAGGCGCTTGGTGGCGACCAGGGCGCTGAGCGGCTTGGCGGCGAGCTTTCTGGCCTGGGCCTGGGCGATGCCGTTGGCCTCGGTGGGCGGGACCACGCGGTTGACCAGGCCCACTTCGAGCGCGGCCTCGGCCATGAAGGGCTCGCCCAGCAGCAGCGCCTCGGCCGCGCGGTGGTAGCCGAACATCTGCGGCAGCAGCAGGCTGGAGCCGCCCTCGGCGCAGACGCCCAGGTTGACGAAGGGCAGCGAAAAGGCGGCGTTGTCGCCGGCGTAGACCAGGTCGCAGTGCAGCAGCATCGTGGTGCCGATGCCGACGGCCGGGCCGCAGACGGCGGCGATCAGCGGCTTGGAAAAACCGGCGATCGCGTGCAGGAAGGCGAAGGCGGGCGACGAGCCTTCGCCCTGCGCCGCCGCGCCGCCCGAGGCCGCGGCCAAGAAGTCGCCGACGTCGTTGCCCGCGCTGAAGACGGCGGTGTCGCCCTGCAGCACCACGACCCGCACGGCGGTGTCGGCATCGGCGGCCTGCAGCGCCTCGGCCAGCGTGGTGTACATCGCGCCGGTGATCGAGTTCTTCTTGTCGGGCCGGTTGAGGGTGAGCGTGGTGACGCCCGCTTCGGTGTGGATCAGGATGTCGCTCATGGGGTCTCCTTGGGGGTCGGGCAGTGCGAAAGGGTAGCGCGCACCGCGCCCTACTGCTTGAAATAGACGATCTGGTGGGTGGTGGCCAGCAACTGGCCCACCTGGTTCCACAGCTGGGCCGTCTGGTCGAAGAAGCCGCGGCTGAAGGCCTGGGCGCGCGCCTGGGCCAGCAGGTGGCCGGTGCCGATGGCGGCCAGTTCGGCCTCGCCCGCGTGGAAGTAGACGGTGATCGACACGGTGCCGGCCGGCACCCGGGTCGCGCGGCGCAGCCACACCCGCGGATAGAACACGTCGGCGATCGCGGCGAGCGAGCAGAAATCCAGCGGCCGCGGCTCGGCGTCGCGCACCCAGAGGCGCGACAGGCTGTCGTCGCCCTGTCCGTCCCAGGCCTGCGGCACCGCGCCCACCAGCGGCCGCATGTCGTAGCGGCGCACCCATTCGACGCCCGAGAAGGCGGTGATCGGCGCCACCGCGTCGGGTGCGGGCACGCCGCGCGGCATCGGCATGTCGCAGGCGCCCCAGGTGTCGCGCCGCACCGCGGTGACGGCGGTGGCGGTGGTCGCGACCGCCGGCGCGCCGTCCTCGCCCGGCTGGGTGAGGGTGACGCTCCAGTGCTGGGTGGAGCGGTTGGTGCGCACCGGCACCGCCTCGATCTCGAACGGCGCGGCGCCCAGCGGGCCGGCGAAGTTGACGGTCAGCGACAGAGGCGTGCCCAGGCACTGCGGATGCGACTGGATCGCCCGCAGCACGACGGCGGCCGTGGTGCCGCCGAACGGGCCGACCATGTTCCAGTAGCCGGCGCTGGGCACGCCGCGCCAGCGGTGCTCGCCGGCGGGTTCGAGTTGCAGCGCGGCGTCGAAGGGGTGGTGCGTCATGGCCTGCGAGTGTGGAAGGGTGGCGGTGCGGCGGCAGTCGTATCGGCGACGCGGGCTGCGGCGTCGTGCCTGCTCCGTGCGCACATTGCTATCGAATTAATAGCTATTAGCCGGCGTACAGAGCCGGCTACAGCCCTTTTTTCTTTGAAGACTACCGCTCACACCCGCTCGAAGATCCCGGCCGCGCCCTGGCCCATGCCGACGCACATCGTGACCATGCCGTAGCGGAGCTGCTTGCGGCGCAGCGCATGCACGACCGTCGCCGCGCGGATCGCGCCGGTAGCGCCCAGCGGATGGCCCAGCGCGATCGCGCCGCCCATCGGATTGACCTTGGCCGGATCGAGCCCCAGCGTGTTCAGCACCGCCAAAGACTGCGCGGCGAAGGCCTCGTTCAGCTCGAACCAGTCGATGTCCTGCTGCTGCAGGCCGGCGTAGCGCAGCGCGGCCGGAATCGCCTCGATCGGGCCGATGCCCATGATCGCGGGCGGCACGCCCTTGCTGGCGAAGCTCACGAAGCGCGCGAGCGGCGTCAGGCCGAAGCGCTGCACCGCCGCGCCGCTGGCCAGCACCAGCACGCCGGCGCCGTCGGAGGTCTGCGAGCTGTTGCCGGCGGTCACCGTGCCGCGCGCCGAGAACACGGTGCGCAGCCGGCCCAGGCCTTCCAGGCTGGTGTCGGGCCGTGCGCCTTCGTCCAGGCTTACGGTGCGGGTCTTGGCGGTCACTTCGCCCGTGTCCAGGTCGGGCGTGCGGTCGGTCACCTCGATCGGGGTGATCTCGTCGGCGAACTCGCCCGCGGCCTGCGCGGCCAGCGCGCGCCGGTGGGACTGCAGTGCGAAGGCGTCCTGCGCGTCGCGCGACACCTTCCACTGCTGCGCCACCTTCTCCGCCGTCAGGCCCATGCCGTAGGCGATGCCCACGTCGCCGTCGCGCGCGAAGATCGAGGGCGAGAGCGACGGCGCGTTGCCCATCATCGGCACCATGCTCATGCTCTCGACACCGGCGGCGATCATCACCTCGGCCTCGCCCACGCGGATCCGGTCGGCAGCCATCTGCACCGCCGACAGGCCCGACGCGCAGAAGCGGTTGACGGTGATGCCGCCGACGCTGGTCGGCAGCCCCGCCAGCACCGCGGCGATGCGGGCCACGTTGAGGCCCTGCTGCGCCTCGGGGATCGCGCATCCGCAGACGATGTCCTCGATGGCCGCCGGGTCCAGCCCCGGGACCTGGGCCAGCGCGGCCTTCAGCGTGGTGGCCAGCAGGTCGTCCGGCCGGGTGTTGCGGAAGAAGCCGCGGTGCGATTTGCCGATCGGCGTGCGGGTGGCGGCGACGATGTAGGCGTCTTGGACTTGTTTGCTGCTCATGCGGATTCTCCTGGAGGATCTTGCTCCTTCCCCCTCTGGGGGAAGGCTGGGATGGGGGCCGCCGCCGTCAGTGTCGCGAGCCGGTCGGCTATCGCCCGGCGCACCCCATCGAAGTTGTGAAACGGATCGTTCGATGCGAAACGCAGGACGTCGAAGCCTTGTGAACGAAAGAATGCATCGCGCCGTGCGTCGTACCCTTGCTGGTCCTGGTGTTGCGAGCCGTCGAGTTCGACGACCAGCTTGGGCGCGAGGCAGGCGAAATCGGCGACGTACCCGCCCAGCGGGTGCTGTCGCCGGAACTTCACGCCCAATTGCTCGGCGCGCAGGCCGCTCCAGAGCTTGCGCTCCGCGTCGGTCATCTCGCGGCGCAGTGTTCTGGCATGGGTGCGGGCGTTGGGTGTGGCTTGGTTTTGCATGGCGTTCCAGTGCAAGGGCGGGAGCGCCCCCATCCCGGCCTTCCCCCAGAGGGGGAAGGAGGGGTGCAGCTCAATTCCTCACCGGCTTGCCCGTGCTCAGCATTCCCATGATCCGCTCCTGCGTCTTGGGGTGCACGATCAGCGAGCAGAACGCCTTGCGTTCGAGCGCCATCAGGTACTCCTCGGTCACCAGCGTGCCGGCATCCACGTCGCCGCCGCAGACCACGTGCGCGATCAGCCCGGCGATATGGAAATCGTGCGCGCTGATGAGGCCGCCGTCCCGCATGTTGACCAGCTGGCCCTTGATCGTGGCGACGCCGCTGCGGCCCGCGACCTTGAAGCGGCGCCTCGGCGGCGCGCGCCAGCCGGCCTCGGCCATGGCCTTGGCTTCGGTGAGGGCGACGTAGAGCAGCTCGTCCTTGTGCGGCACGACGATGTCGCTCTCCAGCAGATAGCCGAACTTCCTCGACTCCAGCGCGCTGGTGCCCACCTTGGCCATCGCCGCGGCGGTGAAGCCTTCGGTGAGGAAGGGCAGCAGGTCGCTGCCGGTGCAGGCGGCCGCGTTCTCTGCCGCGCGGCGGGCGATGTAGGCCAGGCCGCCGGCGCCGGGCACCAGGCCCACGCCGACCTCGACCAGGCCGATGTAGCTCTCCATCGCGACCACCCGGCGGGCCGAGTGCACCGCCAGCTCGCAGCCGCCGCCCAGCGCCAGGCCGCGCACCGCCGACACCACCGGCACACCGGCGTAGCGGATCTTCAGCATCGTGTTCTGCAGTTCCTGCTCGGCGCCCTCTATCGCATCGACGCCGGCGACCACGAAGGCCGGCAGCATGGCCTGCAGGTCGGCGCCGACCGAGAACATCTCGTCGGGCGACCAGATCACCAGGGCGTCGTACTCGCGCTCGGCCAGTTCCACCGCGGCGGTCAGCGCCTCGGCTACGTCGGGGCTGATCGCGTGCATCTTGGAGTGGATGCTGGCGATCAGCACCCGGCCGCGCGACGGGTCGCCAGCCGATTCGCCCAGCGTCCAGACGCGCACGTCGCCGTCG
The DNA here is from genome assembly GCF_001421705.1 of Xylophilus sp. Leaf220. GTDB lineage: Bacteria > Pseudomonadota > Gammaproteobacteria > Burkholderiales > Burkholderiaceae_C > Xylophilus. The sequence continues at coordinate 394,495 of NZ_LMKO01000022.1, forward strand.
TCGCTGATCGTGGTGCCGGCCTCGGCCACGGTGGGCGCGCCGCTGCCGCGAACGGTCTCGGGAAACAGCTGGCGGGCGTGCACCGGCAGGCGGCGCACGGGCACGAAGCGGTTCTCTGCCGCGCTCCACGAGCCGGCCGGCGTGTGCACGCCGCCGGCCTCGGCCACCGGGCCTTCGAACACCCACTGCGGCAGCGGCGCGGACGACAGGGCCTCGCCTTTGTCGATGTCTTCCTGCACCATCTTCGCGACGTCCAGCCAGCCGGCCTCCTGCCACAGCTCGAACGGGCCCTGCTGCATGCCGAAGCCCCAGCGCATCGCCAGGTCGACGTCGCGGGCGCTCTCGGCGATGGTGGCCAGGTGCACCGCGGCGTAGTGGAAGCCGTCGCGCAGGATCGCCCACAGGAACTTGCCTTGCGCACCCTCGCTGTCGCGCAGCAGGCGCAGACGCTCTGCGGCGGGCTTCTTCAGCATGCGGCCGTACACCTCGTCGGCCTTGGCGCCGCCGGGCACGTAGTCGCCTTCGGCAAGGTCGAAGCGCAGGATGTCGCGGCCCCCCTTCTTGTAGAAACCGGCCTTCGTCTTCTGGCCCAGATTTTTCATCTCCAGCAGCTTGGCCAGTACCGCGGGGGTGCCGTAGCTGCCGTAGAACGGGTCGTACTTCGTGGCCCCTGCGCTCGCGTCGGCGCTCAGGTTGTCCTGCAGGGTTCTCACGACGTGGGCCAGGGTGTCGAGGCCCACCACGTCGGCGGTGCGGAAGGTGCCGCTGCTGGCGCGGCCCAGCTTCTTGCCGGTCAGGTCGTCGACCACGTCGGGCGTCAGGCCGTACTTCTCGACCTCCTTCAACGTCGCCAGCATGCCGGCGATGCCGACGCGGTTGGCGATGAAGTTGGGCGTGTCCTTGGCGCGCACCACGCCCTTGCCGAGGGCGCGGGTGACGAAGGTCTCCAGGTCGTCCAGCACCTGCGCGTCGGTGGTGGGCGTGGCGATCAGCTCCACCAGCGCCATGTAGCGCGGCGGGTTGAAGAAGTGGATGCCGCAGAAGCGGTGGCGCAGCGCCTCGGGCACCGCCTCGCTCAGCTTGGTGATCGACAGGCCCGAGGTGTTCGAGGCCAGGATCGCATGCGGGGCGACGTGCGGCGCGATCTTCTCGTAGAGCGCCAGCTTCCAGTCCAGCCGCTCGGCGATCGCCTCGATCACCAGGTCGCAGTCGGCGAGCTGGCCGAGATCGTCCTCGTAGTTGGCCTGGCCGATCAGCACGGCGTCTTCGGCCACGCCCAGCGGCGCGGGTTTGAGCTTCTTCAAACCCTCGACCGCCCGCGCGACGATGCCGTTCTTGGCCGCGCCCTGGGCGGTGTTGCCGTCCTTGTCCTTGGCCGGCAGGTCGAACAGCACCACCGGCACCCCGACGTTGACGAGATGCGCCGCGATCTGCGCCCCCATCACGCCCGCGCCGAGCACGGCGACTTTCTTTACCTGGAATCGTGTCATGTTCTTGTGATCCTTAATTCTTTATGGAGGCACGCTGCCCCGGCGGGGTTTCGCTCCCTCTCCCTCTGGGAGAGGGAGAGGGTGAGGGCGCCCGTCCGGCATGGCGACCGCCATCTGCAAGCGTTGCGCGGCCCTCATCCCAACCTTCTCCCAGAGGGAGAAAGAGCAAGACCGGGAGCGTCGGTCATGCGCCTCAAGGCACGCGTTGCCACACCTGCGTCCGCCAGAAAGGCCCCAGGTAGCCCCGCACTTCCATCCGCGCGCCGCCGTCGATCGGGGTGAAGCTGGCCCGGTACTCCTTGCCGTTCTCCGGGTCCAGGATCTTCCCGCCCTCCCACACCGCCTTGTCGGCCGCCTTCTGGCCGCCGCGGATGATGTCCAGGCCGACGATGGGCTTGTCCTTGCGATCGTCGGTGCATTCGGTGCAGCGGGCGGCCGGGTCGGCGTCCTTGCGCAGCACCTGGGCCACGCGGCCGGCGAGCGCTCCGCCCTGCTCGGTGATGACGACCTGCGACTTCGGCTCGCCGGTCTTTTCGTCCACCGTGCGCCAGGTGCCGACCGGGCCGGTCTGCGCCTGGGCCTGCGCCGCGCCCGCGATCGCTACCAAAACAATAGCTAGATGCCGATAATTCATGAGGGCCTCCGGACCTTTTTGCTGGAAGTTCAGGCGAACACCGCGTCGGTGTCCATCAGCGGGCGGGCGCCGGCGCGGGCGGTGCGCATCAGCGTGGCGGTCTCGGGGAACAGCTTGGCGAAGTAGAAGCGCGCGGTCTGCAGCTTGGCCAGGTAGAAGGTGTCGGTGCTGCCCTCGGCGATCTTCTTGAGCGACACCTGCGCCATGCGGGCGAAGAAATAGCCGAACACCAGGTGGCCCGCGACGCGCAGGTAATCGACCGCGGCGGCGCCCACCTCGTCGGGGTTCTGCGAGCCCTTGAAGCCGATCTCGGTGGTGAACTTGGTCATCTGGTCGCCCAGGTAGGCGATCGGGTTGATGAACTCGGCCATCTTCTCGTTGACGCCCTCCTCCTCCACCAGCTTGGCGACCAGCTTGCCGAACTTCTTCAGCGACGCGCCGTTGTTGCCGAGGATCTTGCGGCCCAGCAGGTCGAGCGACTGGATGGTGTTGGTGCCCTCGTAGATCATGTTGATCCGCGCATCGCGCACGAACTGCTCCATGCCCCATTCGTGGATGTAGCCGTGGCCGCCGAAGACCTGCTGGCACTGGGTGGTGGCGTTCCAGGCGTTGTCGGTGATGAAGGCCTTGACGATCGGCGTCAGCAGCGCGACCAGTTCGGCCGAGTCCTTGCGCACCTTCTCGTCGGGGTGGTGGATCTCCTTGTCGAGCAGCAGCGCGCAGTAGGTCGCCATGGCGCGGCCGCCTTCGGCATAGGCGCGGGCGGTGAGCAGCATCTTGCGCACGTCGGGGTGCACGATGATCGGATCGGCGGGCTGGCTCTTGTCCTTGGTGCCCGAGAGGCTGCGCATCTGGATGCGGTCCTTGGCGTAGGCCACCGCGTTCTGGTAGGCCACCTCGGTCAGGCCGAGCGACTGGTTGCCCACGCCCAGGCGGGCGGCGTTCATCATCACGAACATCGCCGCCAGGCCCTTGTTGGGCTGGCCCACCAGGGAGCCGGTGGCGCCGTCGATCACGATCTGCGCGGTGGCGTTGCCGTGGATGCCCATCTTGTGCTCCAGGCCGCCGCAGTAGATCGGGTTGCGATCGCCCAGGGAGCCGTCGGCGTTGACGTGGAACTTGGGCACGGCGAACAGGCTGATGCCCTTGCTGCCGGCCGGCGCATCGGGCAGGCGGGCCAGCACCAGGTGCACGATGTTGTCGGTCATGTCGTGCTCGCCGGCGCTGATGAAGATCTTGTTGCCGGTGATGCGGTAGCTGCCGTCGGCCTGCGGCTCGGCCTTGGTGCGCAGCAGGCCCAGGTCGGTTCCGCAGTGCGGCTCGGTCAGGCACATGGTGCCGGTCCATTCGCCGCTGGTGAGCTTGGGCAGGTAGAGCTTCTTCTGCTCCTCGGTGCCGTGCACGTGCAGCGCCTCGTACGCGCCGTGCGACAGGCCGGGGTACATCGTCCAGGCCTGGTTGGCCGAGTTCATCATCTCGTAGAAGCACTGGTTGGCCACGAAGGGCAGGCCCTGGCCGCCGTAGGCCGGGTCGCAGGAGAGCGCCGCCCAGCCGCCTTCCACGTACTGTTTGTAGGCCTCCTTGAAGCCCTTGGGCGTGGTGACTTCGTGGGTCGTCTTGTCGAGGGTGCAGCCCTCCTCGTCGCCCGACAGGTTCAGCGGGAAGGTCACTTCGGCCGCGAACTTCCCGCCCTCCTCCAGCACCGCGTTCAGCGTGTCGGCATCCACCTCGGCATGCTGCGGCAGCGCCTTGAATTCTTCGGTGACGTCGAGCAGTTCGTGCAGGACGAACTGCATGTCGCGCAGCGGGGGCGAATAGATCGGCATGGGGTCTCCAGGAGAAGGGTGGGATGTGGGGGAAGAAACGAAACTCAGGCCGGCTGCACCGGCGGGGTGCCGTAGCGCAGCAGGATGTTGTCGAAGCCGACGTGCGCCCGCGCCAGCGAGCGCGGCGAGCGCAGGAAACGCGCCTCGTAGTGCAGCGCGAGGATCAGGCCGTGGATCTCGAAGACCATCTGTTCCTCGTCGGCGTCGGCGCGCAGGTGCCCGGCCTGCTTGGCCTGCACCAGGGCGCGGTGCAGCGCCCGCAGCCAGGTCTTGACGGAGCTGGCGAGCGCGTCGCGCACCGGGCCGGGCCGGTCGTCGAACTCGGCCGCGCCGCTGATGTAGATGCAGCCCGAATCGATCTCGGCCGAAGTGCGGCGCATCCAGTTGGCGAACAGCGCCCGCAGACGCGGCAGGCCGCGCGGCTCCTTCAGCGCCGGGTAGAACACCTCGGCCTCGAAGCGGGTGTGGTACTCGCGCACCACCGAGATCTGCAGCTCTTCGCGCGAACCGAAGTGGGCGAAGACGCCCGACTTGCTCATCTGCGTCACTTCGGCCAGCGCACCGATCGACAGGCCTTCCAGCCCGATCTGGGTGGCCAGGCCCAGCGCCGCATCGACGATGGTGGCCTTGGTCTGCTGGCCCTTCTGCGACACGCGGCTGTCCCGCGCCGTGGCGCCCACGGACGGCGCAGCGGCATCGGAGGCCAGGGAAAGGGGTGAGGTAGGTGCCATGGGAATAAAACGAACGGTCGTGCTATTTTGCAGGAAAAGTGCGGGACGGCAAGCCCCCGCCGACAGATTCCGGCCGCGACCGCGGGTTTGCCCTGCTGCCGGACGGGCGACAGGCGGGCGGCCCCGGCGGGGGCATCATCGACGCACCGGTTCGCGACAGCGACCTGCCGCACGCTCCGCGGGCGCGTCGCGGCCCTGCCCTTCCCCCACCAGGAGACTTTATGGAAAAACTGCTTGGCGCCTACAGCCTGCAATCCTTTGTAGCTAGCATTTTCATAGCAAACGGCAGCACGCCGGCCGAGGCCGAACAGGTCGCTGCCAACCTGGTGCTGGCCAACCTGAGCGGGCACGACTCCCACGGCGTGGGCATGGTGCCGCGCTACGTGGCGGCGGTGGCCGAGGGCGGGCTGCGGCCGAACCAGGGCGTGGCGGTGCGGGCCGACACCGGAAGCCTGCTGGCGCTCGACGGGCAGCGCGGCTACGGCCAGGTGGTCGGCCCGCAGGCGATGGCGCTGGGCATCGAGCGGGCGCTGGCGCACGGCAGCTGCATCGTGTCGCTGGCGCAGGCCCACCACCTGGGCCGCATCGGGCATTTCGCCGAGCAGGCCACGGCCGCGGGGCTGGTGTCGATCCACTTCGTCAACGTGCTGTCGCGGCCGGTGGTCGCGCCCTGGGGCGGCGGCGACGGGCGCTTCGGCACCAACCCGTGCTGCATCGGCGTGCCGCTGCCGGGCGATGCGCCCTTCGTCCTCGATTTCGCGACCAGCCGCGTCGCCCAGGGCAAGATGCGCGTCGCCCACAACAAGGGCGAGCGGGTGCCGCCCGGCTACCTGATCGACGCGCAGGGCGCGCCCACCGACGACCCCGGCGTGGTGGTGGTGCCGCAGCCGCCCAGCGGCCTCTTCGGCGCCCTGATGACCTTCGGCGAGCACAAGGGCTACGGCCTGGCCGTCGCCTGCGAACTGCTGGGCGGTGCGCTCAGCGGCGGCGGCACCTGGCACCAGCCGGCAGTGAAGACCAGCGCGGTGCTGAACGGCATGCTGACGGTACTGATCGACCCGCAGAAGCTCGGCACCGCCGACAGCTTCGCCGCCGAATCCCGCGCCTTCGTCGACTGGCTGCGCCAGAGCCCCGCCGGCCCGGGCAGCACCGGTGTCCAGGTGGCGGGCGAGCCGGAGCGTGCCTGCCGCGCTGAGCGGCGGCAGAACGGCATCGCGGTCGATGCGCAGACCTGGGACGACATCGTGCGGGCCGGCGCGTCGGTGGGCGTAATGGCGCCGGCGTTCGGCTGACCTTGCGCGTTAAATGAACGAAGCGTGGGGAAAGGCGGTGACGCGGCCTCGGCTGGATCGGCCGCCCCACGCGCCCTCAGGCGGCCAGCTCGATCGCCGGCCGCAGCGCGGCGATGCGCTGCGCCATCCGCTCCTTCGCGGGCAGGTAGGTGCCGGCGAAGATGTCGTTGCGGCGCTTGCGGATCTCGACGTTGGCCGGCGTCCTGAAGAGCGAGGTGACCTTGGGCACATAGGCGAAGACGTTGCCGTCGGCGTACACGTTCCACATCACCCAGTCCTCGAGCGCGTCCATGTCGACGTCGAAGCCGCCGCGCTCCTCGAACAGGCGGCGCTCGAACAGCACCGACTGGATCGCCATGTAATTGCGCTCCTTGAGCAGTTCCAGGTGGAACTCCTGCTTGAGCACCGGCGGCACGGTGTAGAGCACTTCCTCGTAGTCGGCCGAGATGCCGTTGGGGAAGTCGGTTTCCACCTCCCAGGCGGGCGAATAGGCGGCGACCGTCTCGGGTTGCTGCAGCAGCGCATGGGCCAGCACCTCGACGTGGTCGGCGAAGACCAGGTCGTCGTCGTCCAGGAACAGGCACCAGCGGCCCCGCGCCGCCGCCAGGCCGGCGTTGCCGGTGGCCGAGCGGCCTTCCTTGGGCGTGGCGATGAAGCGGCAGTCCATGCCGGTCACGCCGGCCACCTCGCGCACCACCGCGCCCAGGCTGTCGCCGCCGTCCTGCACCACGATCAGCTCGATCCGCGGATAGGTCTGGTGGGCGACCGAGAGCATCGCCTGGCGCAGCAGCCGCTCCCGGCCCTGGAAGGTGCGGGTGATGACGCTGACCAGCGGCGGATCGGCCGGCAGCGGATGGCCTTCGACGAAGGCGCCGTCGCGGCGCAGTTCGTAGTCCCACACCTGGAACGGGAACACCGCCTTGCTCGAGCGGCGCGCCGCCAGCGCCAGCGGCGCCTTGACCACCAGCTTGGCGAAGTTGCGCAGCAGCGCCTTGCGCGAGCCGGGGAACGCCTGGGGCAGCGCCAGCAGGCCGAGCGCCATCAGCGGGACGATGGTGACGTCGGCCGGCTTGCCGTACTTGAGCCGCAGGTACAGGTTGGCGAAGGTGCTGCCCAGGTACTGCACCGGCTTGACCTGGCCGGCGTTCTCGTAGGCGTAGTGGGTGACCACCGCCGTCGGGCAGTAGCGCAGCACCCAGCCGGCGCGGCGCAGGCGGTAGGACATTTCCACGTCCTCGCCGTACATGAAGATGTTGTCGTCGTAGCCGCCGATCGACTGGAACGCCGAGCGCCGCAGCAGCACGCAGGCATGGCTGTTCCAGTTGGTGGCGCCGGTGACCGGGTCGTAGAACTTCGGGTGCTCGTACGGCTTCTGGCGCAGCTCCCACGAGGCGCCGCGCTCGTCGTGCAGGGCGATCGCGACGATGCGCTTCAACGCATCGGGCTCGAACTCGAGGTCGATGTTCGACACCAGGCCGAACGGCGAACGCCCGGCCCCCAGGCCAGCGTTGTGGCCCGCGCCGAAGCCGTTGTTCGGGCACTGCAGCAGCTGCGCTTCGAACCCCTCCGCCACCAGGCCGCGCACCGCCGCCTGCAGCTGCGCCACCGTCTGGTCGGTCGACTGGTTGTCGACGAAGCGCAGGTGCAGCCGTTCGCGCGGATAGTCCAGCAGCCGCAGGCTGGCCATGAAGCCGTCGATCCACTTGCCGTTGTTGTGGGTCACCACGCTGATGTCGACGTCGGGCCAGGCGGCGGGCTCCGGCGGGCGGAGCACGTCGGCGGCCAGCGCCGTCTCGGCCGTGTAGGCGTTGCGGCGCTCGACCAGTTGCGCGACCGCGTCGAGCCGCACGCTGGTCGTGCCGACGAGGCCCGAAGCAGCGATGACGCGGGCCCGCAACCGGGTCAGGAAGCCGCGCATCGGATGCGGCAGCCGGCGCATCGTCCGGGACAGCACCGAGCGGGTGAGGCGCTTCGCCTCGCCGTACTCGCCCCGCGCGAGCAGGCCGAAGAAGCGGATCGGCCGGGTGATCTTCCACGAGCGGCTGGCGACGAGGGCGCGGATGTCGTCGACCGCCTCCTGGTGGCGCCGGGTCAGTTCCTGGATCTGCTGCTCCAGCGCGGCGCCCTGGGCTTCCATCGCCTGCATCCGCTCGCGCACCGCGGCGTTCTCGTCGCGCACCGCGGCATTGTCCTCGCGCAACGACGCCTCGCGACGGCCGGCCTCGGCCAGCTGCTCGCGCATTTCGCTGCGTTCGTGGTTCAGCGTCCAGACGCGGGCATTGGCCTCGATCAGTGCGCTGTCGAGCAAGGTGTTCTGCTCCTGCACGACCTCCAGCCGCTGGTGGCGCGCCTCGGATTGCGCCAGCAGCGCATCGGCGTGCTGCCGCAGGGCGTCGGCATGGGTGTGCAGGGCCTCGGTCTGCTGCCGCAGCCAGGCGCCGTGCTCCTGCGCCGTCTGCAGCTGCTCCTGCACCCGCAAAAGCTGGGCGCGCTCTTCCGCCAGCGTGTGCTCGATGCGCGAGAGGCGTGCCAGCTCCAGCTGCATCACGAGCAGGGTGTTGGCCTGGCCGACCGAATGCTGGCGGTACTCGATCAGCGCCGCGGGCACGCGGACCGGCTTCCAGCCCTGGCCCAGCATGCGGACGAAGAGGTTGTGGTCTTCCGGCCCGCCCGAGGCCTGGTAGCCGCCGACGGCATCGAACGCTTCCTTGCGGTACATCGACGAGCCGTGCATGAAGTTGTGCGTCGCCAGGTTGGCGAGCGCCTCGGGCGTCGGCTCGGGAAAGCGCCAGACGTAGACCGGCCAGCGCTCCAGCTTGCTGCTGCCGATCTGCTCGGCTCCCACCTTGGCCGCCAGCTCGGCCGCCCGGTGGCCGAACAGCAGCATGTCGGTATAGGCGACGGCCGCGTCGGGCCGGCGGTCGAGCGCGGCGCGGCATTGCTCGACATAGTCGCAGCGCATCCGGTTGTCGGCGCCCAGGAAGGCGATGTAGTCGCCGGTGCAGAGCCCCACCGCCTTGTTGAAATTGGCGACGATGCCAAGGTTGCGCTCGTTGATCACCACGGTGGCGACATCGCGGTAGCGCTGCGCGATCTCCTGCGAGCCGTCGGTCGAGGCGTCGTCGATCAGGATGATCTCGTCGGGCGCCAGGGTCTGGTGCAGGACCGAATCCATCGCCTGCGGCAGGAAGGCGCCGTAGTTGTGGTTGGCGACCACCACGCTCACCCGCTTGCGGGCGAAGCGGCTGGTCTCCACCGCGGTGACCCGGTTGAGCTGGTAGCGGTCGCTGTCGTTGCCATCGATGCACGAGAGCGCGCCCGAGAAATGCGACTTCACCAGCGCGACCGCCTCGGCGTCGTGGTTGCCGTGCGGGTAGGCGAACCAGTCGAGGTGCGGCGCCGGAAAGCGCGCCTTCAGGGCACCGGGCACGGTGATTTCGGCGCGCAGCGCGTCCGGCGCCAGATCGGCCAGGCGGCAGTGGCTGGCGGTGTGCCACTGCACCCGGCCGCCGTGCTGCGCCATCGCGTCGAGCTGCTCCAGCGTGCAGAAGCGGGCCAGCGGCTCGACCGCATCGAACGCGTTGTCGCCGCCGATGGTGTCGCCGGTCACGAACAGCTCGAACGGGTAGCCCCACTTCTTGAGCAGCGGGAAGGCGAACTGGAAGACGTTCTCGTAGACGCCGTCGAACGTGATCACCACGTGGCGGGGGTTGTGGCTGTCGTACGCGTCGAGGTGGACGACGTCGTAGCCGGCCAGGTCGGCCAGCTGTCGGTCGAATGCGTCGGCGGTCACCCACCACTGGGTGGGCGCGGTGGCTGCGACCTTGTGGTACAGGAGGATCATTTCAGGTACACCTCGAGCCGGTGCATGTAGTCCCGGTACGGGTAGAGGCTCAGGTCTGCGAGTGCGTAGGGGAAACGGGGCGGCTGCCAGCTGTCGATGTGGCAGGACACCAGGACGCCGCCCGGCCGCAGGATGCCGTCGATCGCCGGCAGCACCACCGAGGCCGCGGCGCCGATGTACTGCGGGTACAGCACGCCGGTGATCACCACCAGGTCGAATTCGCCCTCGACCACCTGCGGCAGGTCGAACACCGAGCCGGCGCGGAAGGTGAATCGCGCAGCTTCGGCGGCCGACAGCGTCGCCTTGCGCTTGTCGGCCCAGCCGACGGCGGCCGGCGACACGTCGACGCCGACGACAGCGGCGCCCGGCAGGTCGAAGGTCAGGAAGCCGTCGCCGCAGCCGATGTCGAGCACCCGACCGAAGGTGCGCTCGGGCAGGATGCCCAGGATTTCCGACTTGCGGCGCATGTCCTGCGGATTGTTCTCGTAGCCCCAGGGATCGGGCTTGTCGTAATGGCGGTCGATGTCCGCCAGCGGTTGCAGGCTCATGGCAGGGAGGAAGAGGATTGCAGTTCGACCGCGATCGGGGGCGTCACCAGCGCCCAGCGCTGCACGCCCGGCTCGGGTGCGCTGACGAAGGAGGCTGCGAGGTCGATGTAGTCGACGTACTCGGTGTTCAGCACCGGCGTGTAGTCGACCAGGAACACCTGGATGCCGAAACGCCCCGGCCGCAGCCGGTTCTCGAGCGAGAAGCGCACGGTGTAGGGCTCGCCCAGGGTGCAGCCCTTCAGGTCGAGCCGCTCGTTGTGGGAATTGGTGCCGACGATCAACTGGCCCGCCGCGTCGATCAGGTACAGCGCGATCGTCGGGTTCTCCAGCGGCGCGGTCAGGCGGAAGCTCACCTCGATCGCCAGGGCGCCGCCGAATTCGACCGAGGGCTCCTCGCCGTGGGTGCCGTTGACCGCCACCGCCAGCACCTCGCCCTGGGCGCGGCTGCCGTTGCGGTGGGGCGCGACCCGTACCGCGAAGGCGGCATGCAGCGCGGCGTCGAGGGCCGCATCCGGCGCCCGCCGCGGCGCTTCCAGCACCGGGCCGTCGGCGGCCGGCCCGGCCATGCCGGCCTCGGACTCGCGCACGTCGGCCAGGTAGCGCATGCAGGCGTCCTTGGCATCGCCGTAGAAGACCGCCTCGCCCTTCTTCAGGTAGAGCGCGCGGCTGCAGAGGCGCTGCACCTGCTCGATGTCGTGGGTGACGAAGAGCACGGTGCAGCCGCCGGCCGCCAGTTCCTTCAGCTTGCGCAGGCACTTGAACTGGAATGCGAAATCGCCCACCGACAGGGCCTCGTCCACGATCAGGATCTCGGGATCGACGTGGATCGCGGCGGCGAACGCGAGGCGGGCGAACATGCCGCTGGAATAGGTCTTGACCGGCTGGTCGACGAAATTGCCGATGTCGGCGAACGCGGTGATGCTGTCGAAGCGCTCGTCGATCTGCTGGCGGGTCAGGCCCAGCACGGTGCAGTTCATGTAGACGTTTTCACGGCCGGTGTAGTCGGGGTTGAAGCCCGAGCCCAGCTCCAGCAGGGCCGAGATGCGGCCGAAGGTCTCCACCGTGCCGGTGGTCGGCGACAGCGTTCCGCAGATCATCTGCAGCAGGGTCGACTTGCCTGCGCCGTTGCGCCCGATGATGCCCACCGTCTCGCCACGGCGGATGTCGAACGCCACGCCCTTCAGCGCCCAGAACGAGCGGTAGTAGCTGCGCTCGGCCAGGCCCAGCAGGCGCCGCAGCCGCGGCACCACGAACTGGCGCAGGCGCAGGGTCGGGGCGTCGTAGATCGAATAGCACTTGCCCAGGTCCTGGGCACGGATGGCGGGAGCGGCCTCAAAGGACATCGGCGAACCCCTTGCGCGTCTTCTGGAACCAGAAGAACCCGGCCCATGCCACCACCACGGCGCCGAGGGTGTAGCCGGCCAGGCCCAGCCAGTTCGGCAGGTGCCCCCAGATCAGCACTTCGCGGGCCTGCTCGATGATGAAGGTGAGCGGGTTGAGCAGCATCCACTTCTGGACGCTGGCCGGCAGCGACGCCACCGGATAGAAGACCGGCGACAGGAACAGCAGCACCGTGCTGAGCAGGGCGGTGGTCTGGCCGATGTCGCGCAGGAACACGCCGAGCGACGCCAGGATCCAGCCGATGCCCAGGCAGACGATCACCAGCGGCAGCAGCACCAGGGGCAGGAAGCACACCGTCCAGTGCACGAAGCCGTTGAAGATCGCGATTGCGATCAGCAGCACCAGCAGGCTCACCGCGCTGTGGAAGATCGCGCCGCCGAGCGTCACCACCGGCAGGGTCTCCAGCGGGAACACCACCTTCTTGACATAGTTCACGTTGTTGACGATCAAGAGCGGCGCACGGTTGACCAGCTCCGCAAACAGGCCGTGCACGATCATGCCGCTGAAGAGCAGCGTGGCGAACAGCGTCTTGCTCTGCTCCACGTCGCCGGTGCCCCAGCGCGTCTTGAACACCACCGAGAACACGAAGGTGTAGACGCTCAGCATCAGCACCGGATTGAGGAAGGACCACAGAAGGCCCATGGCCGAGCCCTTGTAGCGCCCGACGATCTCCCGCCACGTCATCCGTGCGATCAGCTCGCGGTGCCGCCAGAGCGAGCCGGCCATGTCGCCGAGGCCGGCCGGAGAGGGGGAGTTGGGATTCAAAACACCCCTTCGGTCATGGAGAAATCAGAAATCATGTGGTCGGCCCGCACGGGGCGGCGAAGGGTTCGACAGTGCGCGTCCCACGGAACACGCCGGTCCTCGGTACCCGGCGCCCATGCGATGCCGCGCTCCGCATTTTGCGCCCGGCGTCGGCCGCCTGGCGGCAGGCCGGGTAGCTTACCGGCTTTTGAACGGGTCGCCGGCAGATCCGTCCGGCAATGGGCCGTGCAGGGGCCGGGCGGTCAGTCCGACCGGATCATCGTGCCGAACGCCTGGTCGGTCAGGATCTCGAGCAGCATCGCGTGCGGCACCCGGCCGTCGATGATATGGACCGAATTCACGCCGCTCTTGGCCGCGTCCAGGGCCCCTTCGATCTTGGGCAGCATGCCGCCGGAGATGGTGCCGTCGGCGAACAGCGCGTCGATCTCGCGGGCGCTCAGGTCGGTCAGCAACTCGCCGGCCTTGTTGAGCACGCCGGGCGTGTTGGTGAGCAGCACCAGCTTCTCGGCCTTGAGCACCGTGGCCAGCTTGCCCGCCACCACGTCGGCGTTGATGTTGTAGCTCTCGTTCTGGTCGCCGAAGCCCAGCGGACTGATCACCGGGATGAACTGGTCGTCCTGCAGCGCCTTCACCACCGACGGGTCGATGCTGACGATGTCGCCCACATGGCCGACGTCGTGGAAGACCGACGGGTCGTCCCGGTCGGGCAACTGCAGCTTGCGGGCGCGGATCAGGCCCCCGTCGCGGCCGGTCAGGCCGACCGCCTTGCCGCCGGCCTGGTTGATCAGGCCGACGATGTCCTGCTGCACTTCGCCGGCCAGCACCCACTCGACCACTTCCATCGTTTCGCTGTCGGTGACCCGCATGCCCTGCACGAAGGTGCCCGCCTTGCCGAGCCGCTTGAGCGCCGCCTCGATCTGCGGGCCGCCGCCGTGCACCACGACCGGGTTGATGCCCACCAGCTTCAACAGCACCACGTCCTCCGCGAAATCGGCCTGCAGCTCGGGATCGGTCATGGCGTTGCCGCCGTACTTAATGACCATCGTCTTGCCGTGGAACTGGCGGATGTAGGGCAGTGCCTGGGCCAGGATCTCGGCCTTGTCACGCGGTGAGATGGAAGCGATGTCGGTCATGGTGCTGGTGGGAAGAAATCAGGACGAAATTGTGCAGCATGCGGCCCGGCGGGCCCGTGTGGCGCCTCAGCGCCGCAACCAGGGCGGCACCTTGAAACGCACGATCATCATGTAGGCCGCGACGTAGGTGAGGGCGAACAGCGCGCAGAAGGCCATCAGGACCCAGCTAGTGCGCCAGAAGATCATGGCAGGCACCACCGTCAGCAACGTGAAAGCCCACAGATAGGGCGCGGTGCGGTTGTTGCGCATCAGGATGCGACGCGACTCGTCGTCGTGGAACACCCGGTGCACCACCCGACGGTAGATGAGCTGGTGGAAATGCAGCGCGTCCGCCACGCTCGGCGACATGCCGCGGGTGAGCTTGCGGTAGATCGAGAACACGGTTTCCCACACCGGATAGATCAGCAGCAGCATCGGGAACCAGGGCGAGATTTCGGTATGCCGCTTGACGAGCAGCAGGCTGGCGACCGCGATGCAGACGCCCCACAGATAGGCGCCGCCATCGCCCGCGAAGATCATCCCGCGCGGGAAGTTCCACAGGAGGAAGCCGGCGGTGGCACCGGCCATGCAGAGCAGCAGCCCGGCCATCTGCCGGTCGCCCACCTGCAGGGCCACGTAGGTGAGCGCCAGGCACACCACCAGCGCCACCATGCCGGCCAGCCCGTTGTAGCCGTCGATGATGTTGAACGCATGCGGCAGGCCGGCGATGGCCACCACCGCCAGGCCCACGCCCAGCCAGGGCATGCCCGCCAGGACGGCGTCGAGCATCGGCACCCCGACCCGGTCGACCGACACGCCCAGCCACCACACCGCCAGGATGGCCGAGCTGCTGGTGAGCAGCAACCGGAAGACGACGCCCAGGCGCTGGGTCAGGTCTTCCACCACCCCGCCGACCAGCGCGGGCAGCATGACCGCGGCCCATGTCGCGGCGGTGGTCGGCGTGATGTCGAAGAACCCCTTGTTCTCGAACCGGAAGGCGATGCCGGCGGCCGCCATGCCGCAGGCGGCACCCGCGAAGATCGCGATGCCGCCCAGGCGCGGCACGTCGCCCACGTGGAAACGCTGCGGCATGGCGTCGCCATAACGGCGTGCATGGCCCCGCGCGCGGCGAATGAGCCAGATGGCGGCACCGGCCGCGACGAATGCGCTCAGGCAGAACAGGAAGACCATGGGCAGGCACGAGAAAGGAACGGGATCGGACGGATGCCGGCGCTAGCCGCGCATTCTCCGGCATTTGCAGCGGTCGATTTCACCGTGCTGACACAAACGAGGGCACGGCTGCCGCTCCTGCGCGCACCATCAGCGCATCAGGTCCCGCACCGCCTCGCGCAGCTGGGCCGCGCCGTGGTGGGGATTGCCGGCGTCGAAGGACATGATGTTGTGCACGCCCTCCCGCCAGGGGCCGGAACCATCGGACTCGGCGAAGAAGGACAGGAAGCGCGCACCGTGGGACGCGTGCCGCTGCAGCACCGCCCCCAGCGCATCCGCATCCATCGGCCGCAGCGGGTGGAACTCGGTCACGCCGTAGGCCGTGCGGCCGGTGGAGGCGAACCAGTCGAAGAACGAACGGCCGTAGCTCGCTTCGCCGTACAGGCTGACGCCCAGGCCCAGGGCCGGCGGCACGTCCAGGTCCTGCTCGACCGCGAACTTGCTCGCGTCCCAGCCCGGATTGACGAAGGGCAGGATCTGGTGCGAGTAGATCCGGTCGGCCGGGATGCAGGAGCCTGCGGCCACCGACCGGAAATGCGCCAGGTAGTCGCGCACCTGCTGCGCCCTGAAGGCGTTCCATTGCACGGCGAGGGGATTGAAGTAGTAGGAAGACAGTTCCGCCGGTCCGTCCAGGGAGGAGAGCAGGCCGGGGGGCGGCTCGGCGGCGGCGGGCAGTGGCGCCATCGGCTGGGGCCGTGGCGTGGCCTGGGTGCGATCCATGACCGCGATCGTGCGGCTGCCCAGCGGGGCCGTCCCTCCCGCCGGCAGCTCCACGTACATGTCCAACCGGTGGAGCCCGGGCGGCAGCGCGGCGTATCCGAGGTCGAACTTCCAGCCGACGTCGGCCGTGCGGAACTCGGGATGGGCGGCCGCCACGTCCTGGCGGCCGAAGCGGGCGGGCACCCTGCCCGCCAGGGTGCCGTTGCGGTAGATCCGCACCCAGGCCGGTTGCGCGGCGGTCGCACCGGGCAGGTAGACCCATCCCGCGACCGGCAGCGTGCCGGCGGCGTACGCATCGACATGCTCCTCGTAGCGGCCGAGCGGCGTAGTGCGGATGTCCTTCGACGGCGGCACCACCGCGTCGAATCCTGCGTAGTCCGACCCCAGGGCCCGGTTGAACGCGGCGACGGTGCCGAACCGCCGCTCCAGGAACGTGCGAAAGCCACGGGCGCTGGCCGCGCTGTAGTCGGTGATCGCATACCGGCCCGAAAATCCCATGCCGTCCTCGAAGCGGGGAAACATGTGGTGCAACTCCCCGAGCAGGGTCACGCCGCGCACCCTGTTCCGGGCGGCCGGCTCCAGGCTGCAGATGCCGCCGAGCAGGGCGCCCATGACCTGCTCGCGCATCCGGGTGATGCCGTTGTCGGTGCGCACGAACGACCAGGGGTAGACATCGGTCTGGTAATAGCGGTCGGGCCCGAGCGGGCCGTCGGCCGTCTGCAGCAGGTTGTCGGGATCTTCTGCCAGCGCCGCCTCGGCGGCCGCACCGCTGCCGAAATGGGTGGAGAACATGTACAGGACCACCGGCCGGTCGCTGTCGCGCACCGACCGCACCGCCCGCGCGACCGCTTCGTGGTCGATCGCCCAGCCGTCGCCCTCCCGCCGCAGGAATTTCAACAGCGGCAGATTCAGCGTGTAGCCCATCTCGAGGCGTCCGTCCCGGCTGGTCCGGCGGTCGCCCAAGGCCTGCAAGGTGCTTTCGATCACCGGCGCGGCGGAGCCCTGTTCGCCCCGGCACCGGGCTGCGACCGCAGGCGCACGGGCCGCTTCGTCGGGCCGGTCCGCGAACAGGCAGGCGTCCAGGCCCATCATCGGCGCCAGCAGCAGCGCTCCCTGGCCGGCGGCCGGCGTGCCGCGGCCCACGATGGCCAGCAACCCCACCAGCAGCAGTACCAGACAAGCCATCGCCGCGGTGAAGGAGGTGGCACGCGCCGAGGAGGAAGGCGGGACAGGCGTGGAGGCGGGAGGCGAAGACATGGCAGGACCAGACGAAGGACAGGGAAGCGGAGAAACCGGCGCGCTCAGGCGCGCGCGGACCGGGGCGGGCGCAGCCGCAGGTAGCGCCACAGCACCGGCGTCGTCCAGAGCCGCCACAGGCCTTGCAGGTGCCAGACGAAATGCCGTGGCCGGCGGTGGCTGGCGCGCTGGGCTTCGTGCTCGGCCTCTGCATCCACCCGGCAGAGGCCGTGGCCGGCCAACTGCACCCGCAGGCAGAAATCGACATCCTCGCAGTACATGAAGTAGCGCTCATCGAAACCGCCGACCGCTCGGTAGACCGTGGAAGGCGCGGCCCAGAGCGCCGCACTCACCCAGTCGACGGACCGGTCACGCAGGCCGAACACCCGCCGGCGAACCAGCGCCCAGGGGGTCACCGCCTCCCGCTCGCTGTCCTGCACCCGGCCGTCGGGATTGAGGAGACGCGGGTAGGCGCAACCGACGCCCGGCTGCAGCGCGGCAGCGGCCAGGCGCGGCCAGAGCGTCGCGTCGGGGAACCGGAGATCGGGGTTGAGAACGCAGAACACGTCGGCCCGCGCCTGCTGGAACGCCCGGTTGTGGTTGGTGCCGAAGCCCGCGGGCGCGGCATTGACCACCTCGACCAATTCGAAGGGCCACGCCTGCGCGCCGAGCGCCGCACCCGCCGGCGGCAGGTTGTGCGTCACGATCACTTGCGCCACCACGCCGGCGCCGTCGGCTGCCAGTTGCCCGAGCAGGGCCGGCAACCACGCGTCGTGGCCGTGGCTCACGACCGACACCGAAAGACGTCCCTGCGCAGGCGTGGTCGCCTCCAATTCGTTGCGGTTCAAACTTCGTCCGGTCACGTTGCGAAACGGTCATTATCCGGGGCGGCGATTCCCGGTCGGCAGCCTGCCCGGTTCCGGTCCGCCCGGCATAATCCCGGGATGACTCAAAAGATAGGAGATCTGCACGTTTATCTCCGCGAAATCAAAGACGGTGAACGTACTTCCCTTTCCGTTCTGGCAGGCCTGATACCGCATGGGTCGACGGTGCTCGACCTGGGCACCGGCAGCGGCGCCCTCGGCCAGTATCTGGGCGAGACCCGGGGATGCACCGTCGACGGCGTGACGTTCAACGAAGAAGAGGCGGCCTTCGCCAAGCCTTTCTACCGCAGCCTCCACGTCGCCGATCTCGACACCTGCAACCTGGAAGAGATGTTCGCCCGGGGCTCCTACGACGCGATCGTCTGTGCCGACGTCCTGGAACACCTGCGGCTGCCGAGCCGCATCCTCGATTCCTCACGCCATTTGCTGTCGCCCGACGGGCAGGTATTGATTTCGATTCCCAACGCGGCCTATTGCGGCCTCGTGGGCGAACTGATGCTGGGCGAATTTCGCTATCGCAACGAAGGCTTGCTCGACAGCACCCACCTGCGCTTCTTCACCCGGCGGTCCCTCGCACGCTTCCTGCACGACGCAGGCTGGTCGCTGCACGGCATCGACGAGATCCGGCGAGAGCTCGTCTCCTCAGAATTCCAGCTGGCCTTCGACCGCCTGCCACCGGCCGTCTCGCGCTACCTGCTGAGCCGGCCCGACGCACTGACCTACCAGTTCATCGCGCAGGCACGGCCCGGCGCGTCGGCCGATGCCGTCCTGCCCCCCGGCCCCGAGGACGGCCATGCCACCTTCACCGCCGAGTTGTACCTCGGCCGGGACGGCGGCTACCGCGAAGACGCGAAGCTGCTGGCGACGGGCGCGATCGGCCAGGGCCGGCAGCGGCTGCGCTTCGACCTGCCGCGGGGCCAGGGGTGGACGCAACTGCGGCTCGACCCGGCCGACCGGCCCGGTTTCCTGCACCTGCACACCCTCACGCTCTACGGAGACCAGGGCAATTTGCTCTGGCGTTGGCATGGCACACCCGAGGGCCTGACGGCGCTGCTGGGATCGGCCCGCCAGCAGATGGTGATGGCGTCGAGCGCCTTCCTGCCCGATGGAGCGATGGTGCTGCTGCACGGCGACGATCCCTGGATCGAGCTCCCGGTTCCGGCGGCGACCGTGTCGGCGGCCACCGTGCTCGAGGTGGAACTGGGCTGGCCGATGTCGGCGGACTACATCGCCCTGTCGGGCTGCGTGCAGCAGGCCGAAGACGCCCGCAGCCGCACCGCCGCACAGCTGGCCGAATGCGAAACCGCGCTGCAGCGGGAGCGCGGCGAACTCAACGGCGCCCTGGTGCGAGAACGCGGCGAACATGCCGACCATCTCGTACACGAGCGGCTGCGGCTCACGGAACAACTCGCGCAAGAGCATCGCCACCAATCCGAGCAGCTGGCGAGCGTCTATGCCGACCAGCTCGCACAGGAGCGCGCGCGGCTGTCCGAGCAGCTGGCACTCGAACGTCAGCGGCTCACCGCGCTGGTGGAAGCAGAACGCGCGCAGCTGCAGGAAGAGCAGCTCAAGCAGGAGCAGATCGCCCAGACGCTGGAGAGAGTGCGCGAACAGCGCTACTCGCTCAGCGAGCAGAACCGCCTGCTGCAGGACCAGCGCCGCAGCCTCAGCAGCGAACTGCACCTGCTGCGCTCCGACCACCGCCGCCTCGAGTCCGAATTCACCCAGCTGGCGACCCACCTGCGCTGGATCGAGGAATCGACCGTGTTCCGGGCGACCCGGCCGCTGGTGCACGCCAAGATGCGCATCGGCCAGATGTTCGCGCCACCGGCGCCGGTCCAGACGACCGAGCCGGCCATGCCACCAGCGCCGATGCGCCCGCTGGCCGTGCAGACCACCGTCGACGTCATCGTGCCGGTCTACCGCGGCCTGGAGGACACCCGGCGCTGCATCGAATCGGTGCTGCTGCATGCCTGCGAATCGCCGTTCCAGCTGATCGTGATCAACGATTGCAGCCCCGAGCCCGCGGTGACGGACTGGCTGCGCCAGGTCGCCGACAGCGACCCGCGCCTGATGCTGCTGGAGAACGAGGAGAACCTCGGCTTCGTCGGCACCGTCAACCGGGGCATGGCGCTCAGCAAGACGCACGACGTGCTGCTGCTCAACAGCGACGCCGAGGTGGCCAACGACTGGCTCGACCGCATCTACCGCGCGGCCTACTCGGACGAGCGCGTGGCCACGGTCACGCCGTTCTCCAACAACGCCACTATCTGCAGCTACCCGCGCTTCTGCGAAGACAACGCGCTGCCGGCCGGCTACGACACCGCCAGCCTGGACCGGCTCTTCGCCGCCACCAACGCCGGCCAGGTGGTGGACGTGCCCACCGGCATCGGCTTCTGCATGTACATCCGCCGGGCCTGCCTGGACGAGGTGGGCCTGTTCGACGTCGAATCCTTCGGCAAGGGCTACGGCGAGGAGAACGATTTCTGCCTGCGCGCCGCCGCCGCCGGCTGGCGCAACCTGCACGCGCTCGACACCTTCGTGATGCATGCCGGCGGCGTGAGCTTCGGCGCCGGCAAGAGCCCGCGCGAGCAGGCCGCGATGGAGACGCTGCGCCGGCTCCACCCCCACTACGAGCCCGAGGTGCACCGCTTCATCGGCCGCGATCCGGCCCGGATGGCACGGCTCGCGGTGGACCTGGCCCGCGTGCGCGATGCTGGCCGGCCGGTGGTGCTGGCGATCATGCACGACCGCCACGGCGGCACGCTGCGCCACGTGGGCGAGCTGGCCGAGCACATGCGCGGCAGCGCCAACTTCTTCATGCTGACCCCCACGCCCGGCGGCGTCACGCTGCGGCTGGTGGGCGCGGGCGAGGCCTTCGTGCTGATGTTCCGCCTGCCCGAGGAGTTCGAGGGACTGCTGCAGGCGCTGCGCAGCATCGGCGTGCAGCACCTGCACTACCACCACATGCTGGGCCATGGCCAGCAGGTCGTGGAGCTCCCGCAGCACCTGGGGTTGCCCTACGACTTCACGGCGCACGATTTCTACACCGTATGCCCGCAGATCTCGCTGACCGACAAGCGCAATGCCTACTGCGGGGAACTGGGCGTAGACCAGTGCCGGACCTGCCTGGAAAGCATCCCCGCGCCCGGAAACGTCGACATCGAGACCTGGCGCGCCCGCTTCGCGCCCCTGCTGTCCAAGGCCCGGCATGTGCTGGTGCCGAGCCGGGACGCGGGCAGGCGACTGGCCCGCTACGTTCCCCAGGCCGACATCCACCTGGCCCCGCACACCGACATCGTCGCCCACGGCGAAACACCCATTCCTGCGCCGCAGCTGCTGCCCACCAACGCGCGCCTCAAGATCGCGGTGATCGGCGCCCTGAGCCCCATCAAGGGAGCCGACGTGCTGGAAGACGTGGCCACCGAGGCGCTCAAGCGCAACAGCCCGCTCGAATTCCATCTGTTCGGCTACGGCTACCGCAGCCTGCGCACCCGCCCGAAGAGCGCGCTGACGGTGCACGGCAAATACGAGGAGGACGAGCTGCAGGGCCTGCTGGACTGGCTCAAGCCCGATCTGGTGTGGTTCCCTGCCCAGTGGCCCGAGACCTACAGCTATACCCTCAGCGCCTGCTTGGAAGCCGGCCTGCCGGTGGTGGGGCCCGACCTGGGCGCCTTCGCCGAGCGGATGAGTGGCCGCGCCTGGAGCTGGGTTCGCCCGTGGACCACGACGACCACCGAGTGGGTCGCGTTCTTCGAGCGCATCCGCGAGCAGAACTTCTCCACCGGCCAGTCGCCTTCGCCGCAATGGTTCGGCGTCATGGAGACCGGCGCAGACGCGCTGATCCAGGACTGGAATTACGACCGCGACTACCTCGCGGGTGTCGGCGCGGCACCGGCGGCTCCGGCTCTCGGCCCCGCGTTTCTTGCGGCCTACCTGCCCGACCGGGAAGGCCTGCCCGGCCATGCCACCCGTGTGGCACGCCAGCGCACGCTGGACATGCTGGTGCAGTTGCGTCGCCTGCCGGTGTTGCGCGGCCTGGCGCGGGCAGTGCCGCTGCGGTGGCAGACGCGGGTGAAGAGCTGGCTGCGGACATGACGGTTTCGGCAGGCGGGTCCGTACGACGGGAGTACGCCCCAGGCAGGGGTCGTTGATGCCGCCCACGCCGACGCCGCTTTCGGCAGATGCCTTGCAAGAGCGTCTGCGGTCGGCCATCCAACGCCAGCAGCAGGGCCTGCTGGCCGAGGCCGAAACCATCTACCGCGATGTCCTGCAGGTGCATCCCAGACACCCGCTGGTCCTGCAGATGCTGGGTGTCCTGGCCGCCCAGCAGCAGCGCCCGGCCGCGGCGCTGGAACTGCTGCAACAGGCGATCGCACTCGCCCCGCAGGACCCAGGCGCGCATAACAACCTGGGCAAGGTGCTCGCCGCACTTCATCGGCACGACGAGGCCCTGGCCGCCTACGACCGTGCCATCGCCCTGCACCCCCAGCATGCGGTCGCCCACTACAACCGCGGCACCATCCTGCTCCAACAGCGCCGGTTTGCCGAGGCCGTGGTCGACTTCGAGCAGGCCCGGACGCTCCAGCCCGGGGTGGCCGGCCACTGCAGCAACCTGGGACTGGCCTATGTCGGGCTGCGGCGCTCGCCGGCGGCACTTTACGCTTTCGATCGCTGCCTGGCGCTCGACCCCAACCACCACGATGGTCTTGTCAACCGGGGCAACCTGCTTGTCAAGCTCGGCCGCACCGAAGAGGCGCTGGCCGACTTCGTTCATGCGCAGGCTTTGCGACCGGGTACACCCTACCTGCAAGGCCTCGTGCTGCACCTGCGCATGCAGCTGTGCGCATGGGACGGCTGGGCCGACCGCACGGCGGCGCTGCTCGACGCCGTCGGTCGCGGCGAGCCGGTAGCGCAACCTTTCGACCTGGTGGCGCTGCCCTGCACGCCTGCCCAGCAACTGCGCTGCGCCCAGAACTGCGCGCAGGAGAAAACGCAGGCGGCACATCGTTCCCCTCCCCTGCCTTTTCCACCACCGGCAGCCTCGGCACACCACAAAATCCGCATCGGATACTACTCGGCCGACTTCCACAGCCATGCCACCGCCTACCTGATGGCGGGCCTGATCGAGCTGCACGACCGCAGCCGCTTCGAGATCGTCGCCTATTCGTTCGGCCCTCCCGGCGAAGGCGCGATGCGCGACCGGATGGAGCGGGCCTTCGACCGGTTCGTCGAGATCGGCCACCTCACCGATGCCCAGGCCATGGCACTGGCGCGCCAGGACGGCATCGACATCGCGGTCGACCTGAAAGGTTTCACCGACGATGGTCGCATCGGTATCTTCCTGCAGCGTGCCGCGCCGGTGCAGGTCGCCTACCTGGGCTATCCGGGCACCGCCGGCACGGACTGCATCGACTATTTGATCGCCGACGAACGGGTGGTGCCGCCCAGCCACCGGGGCTTCTATGCGGAGAAACTCGCCTGGCTGCCCGAGAGCTACCAGGTCAACGACCGGCACCGCCGCATCGCCGACCGCACGCCGCCGCGCGCCGAACTGGGCCTGCCGGACGACGGGTTCGTCTTCTGCTGCTTCAACGCCAGCTACAAAATCACGCCGGACGTGTTCGATGCGTGGATGCGTTTGCTGCAGCGCGTCGCCGGCAGCGTGCTCTGGTTGTTCCACGACAAGGACACCGCCGTGGCGAACCTGCGGCAGGAAGCCGAACGGCGCGGCGTGTCGGCCGACCGGCTGGTCTTCGCCCGCAAGATGGAACTGGCCGACCACCTGGCCCGCTGCCGGCAGGCGGACCTGTTCATCGACACCTTCCACTGCAACGCCCACACCACCGCCAGCGATGCGCTATGGGCAGGCGTGCCGGTCCTGACGCTGCAGGGCGAAACCTTCGCCGCACGCGTGGCGGCCAGCCTGCTGCACGCGGTCGGCCTGCCGGAACTGGTCACGACCACGCCGGCGGAGTACGAGGCCCTGGCCGAGCGGCTGGCCACCCAGCCCGCGGTGCTGGCCGGCCTGCGCGAGCGGCTGCGAGCAGCGCTTGCGGAAGCGCCGCTGTTCGACACCGCCCGCTTTGCCCGCCACCTGGAAGCGGCCTATTGCCAGATGTGGAACCGCCACTGCCGGGGCCTTTCCCCCGACCACCTGCGCATCGCGCCCATCGCTGCGGGCAGCGAAGCGCCTCAGGCGCGGTAGCCTGGCAACAGCAGATAGCGCAGCTGCTGCATCGCCGAACGGCGCAGCCGGGTGACGGCCGACATCGGCGGTTGGCGGAAAACGCCGACCGTGTCGCCCCAGGGCGCGCTGTCGGGGTCGGCATGCGGCTCCCAGTCGGTCGAGACCTCGACCAGTTCCAGCGCCGCGTACTTGGCCAGCGCCCGGTAGCCGTCGGGGTAGAAGCGCCAGCAATCCTGCGGGTAGCGGTGCTCGGGACCGCGCGAGGGCGCCATCAGGAAGATCAGGCCGCCGGGCTTGAGAACCCGCGTCATCTCCAGCCAGGTCAGCCAGAAGAACTCGACATGCTCGAACGCCTGGCCCGAGACGACCACGTCCTGCGAGTGGCTGGCGAACGGCAGGCGGTAGGGCGATTGCAGCACCACGTCCACGTTCGGCCCGGCGGCCAGGTCGACGCCGGTGTAGGCCCAGTTCGGGAGGCTGAAGAACTGCTTGTAGCTGCCGTTGACATCGTAGCTCCCGATGTCGATGACCTTCAGCGCAGGCCGGTCCGTCAGGTAGCGGCCCACGAGGCGCTCGACGTGTTCCAGGGAACTCTTGTGCATGAGAAAAACTTCGGGGAAACAGGCGGACCTGGATTGTAGGGAGCCATCCCGCGCCACCCCGGGCGGCAGCGGGCAAAGAGGTTCAACGCCGCGCGGCTAGGCCTTGCCGATCACGTAGGCATCCTGGTGGTGCCAGAAATGCTGGGGCGCGACATGCAGCAGGCGGCCTTCCGGAATCTGCTCGGCGATGCGCGCCCGGACGAAGGCGGTCGAGGTGAACGCGGTGCCGTAGTCGGCCACGTCGATCGCCTGCGACTCGCTGGCCGAGGCGAAGAAGAAGCCTTCCTCGTCCCACTGCACGCCCTGGCGCCGCACCGCATCGGCGCCGTGCGTCGAGAACACCAGCACACCGCCCGGCGCCACCGCGTCGAACAGCCGGCGCAGCCAGGCACCCCAGGTGCGGCGCGGCAGGTGGCTGAAGAGCGACAGCACGAAAACCACGTCGTAGGTGCGCGGCCACGCCACGGCGGCCGGGTCGGTGGACGACTGCAGCCCCGCCACGCCGAAGGCGCTGCGGGCGAACTCCACCGCGTCGGGTACCACGTCGCTGGCGGTGACCTTGTCGGCGCCCAGCACCTTGACCAGGTGCCGGGTGAAGCGGCCATGGCCGCTGGCGAACTCCAGGAAGCTGCCGGTCCTGAGCAGCGGCCGATCGACCGTCTCCAGCAGGAGCATCAGCTCCGACAAGGTGCGCCAGCCGTCGGCCAGGTAATCGCGCAGTGGGTTGCTGCTGAGCGGATGGTTCTCGAAGAACCGGAAGATGTCGTCGGCCGGGGCGATCTCGCAGGGGCAGCCCATCCACGAGCCGAACGCGTCGGCCAGGCCGTGGCGCTCGATGATGTTGTGCGCCGCCAGCCGGGTGTCCCGGGACTGCAGCGCATGGCGCAGCGCGTCGCCGGCTTCGGCGGTGTCGCCGGCGGCGAGCCGCTCCTGCCCCCACGCGAGCCACTCGGCCGGGGTGCGGATTTGGACGCCCGACGTCATCGGGCACCCCATGTGGATCGGTCGATCGGATGGCCATCGAAAAGCCGTTGCATGGTCATATTCAAGCAAAAAGTGGCTGTAGCCGGCGTACCGCGCCGGCCTCTAGCTATTGTTTTTATAGCACCTGGCAAACACAGGGCCGTGGGCTCATTCCCAGCGGTGCGGCAGCCGCACCAGCCCGGGCATCAGCGTCGGCGACACGAAGCGGAAATGCAGGGTGCGCAGCCATTCGTCGTAGACGATCAGCCCGCTCTCGTCGAACAGGAAGGCGCTCACCACGTACTCGCCGCTGTGCAGCGGCAGCTCGGGGAAGGTGAGCACCGAGCGCCACAGGCCGTCGCCCAGCGAGACCGGCACGGCGCCCTCCTCGTGGGTGGCCAGCGAGGTGATGCCCGAGCCGCGCGACTGCTCCAGCATGAAGCCGACGTTCGGCCGCTCGCTGCCGCTGCCCCGCACCACGATCGTCGCGACCAGGTCGCGGCTCTCCAGCAGGCCGGGCTCGCCGGGGGCCAGGTCGGCCAGGGTGAGCGAGACGATGCGGGCGGCGCCCTCAGGCTTGGCGACCGGCGGCAGGGGCGCGGCCGAGGGCGGCGATGCCTCGCCCTCCCCCGTGCTGGCCGCGACCATCGCCTGCGCCGGCAGCGACAGGTCTTCGTTCAGCCCGTCCTGCGCATTGCGCAGCCGGGTGTGCATCTCGTAGGCGCCCAGCACCGGCTCGGTGGGCCCGAACTCGCGCACCCGTCCGCCGTCGAGCCACAGCGCCACGTCGCACAGGTGGCGGATGTGGTACGGGCTGTGGGAGCAGAACAGGATGGTGCAGCCCGCCTTGCGGAAGGCGGTAATGCGCTCGATGCACTTCTTCTGGAAATGCTGGTCGCCGACGGCCAGGGCCTCGTCGATGATCAGCACGTCGGGCTGGATGGCGGTGACCAGCGCGAACGCCAGCCGCACCGCCATGCCCGAGGAATAGGTCTTGACCGGCCGGTGGATCGCCTCGCCCAGTTCGGCGAACTCGACGATGCCCGCTTCCAGCCGCTGCATCTCGGCCTGGGCGATGCCGATCAGGCTGCCTGCGAAGTACAGGTTGTCGCGCCCGGTGAAATCGGGGTGGAAGCCCGCCCCCAGCTCCAGGATGGCGGTGACCCGGCCGACGCGGCTCACGCTGCCGGTGGTGGGCTGCATCGTGCCGGCCAGCAGCTTGAGCAGCGAGCTCTTGCCGGCGCCGTTGTCGCCGATCACGCCCAGGCACTGCCCCCGGTGCAGGGCGAACGACACGTCCTGCAGCGCCCAGTGGCTGCGGTGGTAGCGGCGGCCGGTCAGCAGCGCCTTCAGCCGGTCGCGCGGCGAGGCGTACAGCCGGTACTCCTTGCCGGCGCCGTCGAGCCGCAGCACGGCCGGGCCGGCGTCGGCTGCCTCTGCCGGGGTGGTGGCAGGAGATAGATCCATCGCGCGGGCGTCGCTCACAGCCAGTCCACCAGTTGTTCGCGGCTGCGCCGCACCGCCAGCGCCAGCAGCGCCGTCGCCACCAGCCACCAGGCGCCGGCGCCGGCCCAGGTCGTCCACTCGGGCCAGGCGCCCTGCAGCAGCACGTTCTGGTAGCCCAGCACCAGCGGCGTCATCGGGTTGAGGTACAGCACCCAGCGCCAGGCGGCCGGGAACAGCGTCATCGGGAACAGCACCGGCGACAAGAAGATGCCCACCGACAGCAGGAAACCGACCACCTGCACCGTATCGCGCAGCGCCGCGGCCAGGATGGCCAGCAAATAACCCAGCACCAGGCACAGCATCAGCTGCAGCGCCAGCAAGGGCAGCAGCGCCAGCAGGGCGATGCTGAAATGGTGCGAAGGGATGTAGCCGACCGCGAGCAGCAGGATCAGCGGTGCGTAGACCACGCTGCTGGCCAGCGCCGAGCGGGCCACGAACAGCACCGGCGGCAGCGCGTTCTTCTGCAGCACGCTGCCCGCGTCGAGCAGGCTGTTCATCGTGCGGCCGATGGTGTCGCAGAACGCCATCCACGGCAGCGAGCCGACGATCAGGTAGGCACCGACGCGGTGGGTCGGCGCGTTTTCGCCCAGGCGCATTGCGAAGACGACGTCGAAGACCAGGAAGTAGGCCGCGACGGTGAGCAGCGGCTGGACATAGGCCCAGGCGATGCCGCCGGCGGCCCCGGCGTAGCGGGCGGAGATTTCGCGGCGGGTCATGACCGCCACGAGTGCGCGCGCGCGCCAGAGGGCTCGCGCATCCATCAGCAAAGCACTCATCGTGTCATTTCAAAGGACAGCGCGCCGACCCAGGAAGGCGAGCCTCATACACCCATAGCGGCGGAATCAACGAAATTTTGCAGACACGGCTTCTGCGGCCTGATCGTCGACCTTGGCACCCTGCATCAAGTTCTGGAATTTGGCTGCCCGTGCATCTTCGACCAGCTTTGCACGCGCTTTTGCCATCATTTCAGGTTTCACCTCCGCAAACGGCCTGAGGGAAGCCGGCTTCACTTCTTCCAGACGGATCACATGGTATCCGTAGGTAGTCTTGACTACAGGTGACAGGTCGCCAGGCTTGCTGAGGGCCCAAGCAGCTTGGTCAAAAGGTGGAACGGTATTTCCGCGCTGAACAAATCCCAGATCGCCGCCTTTGGCCGCACTACCTGGATCCTTGGACTGGGCTTTGGCCAATTGTTCGAAATCAGCGCCAGCCTTAAGGTCAGCGAGTATCTTCGCAGCAGTGGCCTCGGCATCCGGGGCATCGATGGGTATCAGAACATGCCGCAGTCGACGCTGCTCGGGAATCCTGTAAGCCTCAGGATTTGCTTTGTACTGCAACTCGACCAACGCTTCCAGCTTCTTGGCATCTGCAGGCAATACATCGACATCCATCTGTGCGATACGCGCGTCCGACAGTACTTTGTCACGGGCAATCTGCAAGGCCGCCGCAACCTGCGGGTCACCGGCCAGTCCGCTCTTTTCCGCCTCTTGTGCCAACAAACGCCGCGTGTAGAGGTTGGTCGCGGCAGTGGAGACATTGGAAGCTTTGCCGAACACCGTGGCACGCGCAGCATCCGGCACGCGAAGCGCATCAGCCTGGATGTCCTGCTCGGTGATTTTGATTCCGGAGGAGCCGGTCACAACAACCTGCTGGCCCCATGCCGTGGATGACAACGCGGCAAATGCCACCATAGACAAGAGAGGAACCGCGCGGCGAACAGAAACAGTCATGTGCTTGCTGAAAAAAATGGAGATACCCATACGGAGTCGCACAGGCACAAAAGCGTTCCACAAAAAAAAAGGGCGGGAGAATCCTCCCGCCCTTTCATGCTACTCGGCGAACCGGGTAATCCTCAAACCCAATTAAGGGTTGGCAACCAGCGAAGGCGTGGTCTTGTGCTTGAAAGCCCAGCTGTAGTTGGTCGACACGCCGTTGGCTGGCGAACCGATGGCGCTGGTGTAAGCCGAGCCCAGAACTGGCAGACCGCCTGCATTGCCGGCATCCACGAATGGACCAGGCGTTGCAATGGTCAGCCAACCTTCTTGGTAGCTGGTGAACACGTCCTTGGCAGCGACCGCTGCGCCCAACACGCCGTTGCCGGCTGGGTTGGAAGCATTGCCGTTGATGGTAAGCACGCTGACTTCACCGCAGAAGCTCAGCGGTGCCGTGCCAGTACCTGGAGAAACGACAGCGCCGTTACCCGTGGTCACGGTGCGCTCCGAACGGTCAAATGCCGTTACCGGAGCGGCAGAACCGGTATTCACGCACAGCAGGTTACCCTGCAAGCTAGTGTTGCTTGCGATGAAGAACGTACGGCCCGTGAAGGTAGGGGCAGTGCTATAAACCGCGATCGGGCCAGCAACTGGTGCTCCGCCACCAATACCATTTGGCGCGCCAACGTAGCTAACCACAGCGTGATAGCGACGGGTAGGCAACGAGAACGTGAAGTCCGTCTTCGAGCCGATGGCTGCCAAGGTGCTGTAGTCGTTCTTGACGCTGGTCGTAGCCAACGAACCTGACAGGCGGGTAGCCTGAGCAGCCGGCGAACCCGTGCCAGTAGTGGCCAGAGGCGCCGTACCGGTGTATGGGGTCGACAGATCAGGGAAGTCGAATTCCAGAGGTGGAACGGTTGCAGCAACCACACCACCGTTGGTGCTGAAACCACCAACCAGCAGCGGATCAGCCGTCAGCAGGTTAGCTGCCGTCGTCTGGACAGCGTCGTTGGTTTGTGCAGCAAACACGAAACGGCCACGTGCAGCCACGCCGGTAGCAGCGGTCACCGCTTGCACAGCAGTCGATTCATTCGACCACGACAGGAACGCGTTGGCCGTGTTGATGATGAATGCGTTGGTGTACAGGCCGGTCGACGGGGTGTCGAAACCAAGCGCACGTGCCGAAGCCTCGTCAGCAAAGTTCGCAGGAACCGTCAGCTTGCTCAGAACGCTGTCGGTGCAAGGAGCGACGCCACCGACGTGCTTCGTCGCGTAGTACAGATCAGGAGCGGCAGCGGTACCGGCGGTAGGCGGAATGTCAGCCATCGTCAGAACTTCGACGTAGCCTTCACGGGTCCACTCAGCCTTCTGGGCTGCGGTGAAACCTGCAGGCAGACGTGCGTCCACAAAACCGCGGTTCAGAGCAGCGATGCCAGGCAGCGTGCACGAGTTGTCGGTCGTCACCAGACGCGAGGTTCCGGTGGTTGGATCACGGCTGATGTTGGCGGTCCAGATGTCGCCAGGCGACAGGAACAGCGTAAAGTCGAAAATGTCGTCGGAGTTGGCGGCCGAACGGAAGCGCACCTTGACTGCCTTGCCGTTGACGGTGTCGGAGTTGGTGATGCTGAACAGCGTTTGGTTGCCGTTCTGCGTGCTGAAGTAAGGAATCACGCCGATGTGGCCGATGCCGCCTGGATTCAGTTCGAGCGTAGCGCCAGCGGTCGTGGCGGTGAAGGTGTTGGCCGAGAGTGGGCCGGTACCGGAGATCGACACGGCTGCGTTGGCTGCGCCGGCAAGCGTCAGGCCAGCGACTGCTGCACCGATGCTCAGAGACAGAAGATTCTTCTTCATTAATAACTCCATGGAAAAAGTTGGTAAGCGCAACTACAAAGAGCGTGTACGCCACGAGATGGTAGCAGGGGGAGCTTGGTGCCAAAGAACTTTTGGCAGGCCGCTCCTCTTGTGTTGGGTCATTGCAACGCCTGGGTTTGCCGGAGAGGTCGAGACCTCCCATATGGCACAAGCCAGATGATGCAGGTCGCCCACGCGCAAGCTAGCAGCAATGCCCTCCCTAACGCAGTCACGTCTCGACGAGAGCGGTGCGAAGCGTAGCGGCACGCCCCTGCGAGGTCAAACGTTTTTTGTGCAATTGCGCCAAATACTTGCCGTATGTAAGCGTAAGACCGGCCAGTGCAAACAAAAAAGCCGGCTTCCTTACAGAGATCCGGCTTTTTCTTACATATAGAGAGCTATCTACAACCGCGGCAGGAAGTACCAGCGGTTGCCTTCCTTGACCCAGCTTTCGTCGATCGCAGTGGTCAGGGTCGGTGCGCCACGCATGGGCGACACGTTCCTGACGGTGATCTCCATCACCACATTGCAGGCCGCGTCGGAACTGCACTCCACCTTCGCCACCTTCGCATCGGTCCAGGCAGAAGCTGAACCATACAAGCTGCGATAAGACTTGGCATCCTTGACAGCCTTGTACGAAGGGGCAGTGAACTCGTAGGACGACTCGAACTTGTCCGCGCGCATCAGGTTCCAGCGCTCGTTGGCACGCTGTGCCACGACTTCTTCGGTGGTCTTGGGCGACAGAGAGGCGCATCCGCTCAGCAGGATCGCAACGCCTGCACCCGCTAGGGCCAGCCGGGAGGCGGCCTTTGCCGCACGCACTGGAGTCGATGAAGCTGCAAAAGCAGACTGGTTCTTGTTGTTGGACAGTTGCATGGCTGTTCACTTTCACTTAGTTGGGAGCACTCGTGCCCGCTGCTGGCAGCAAGGAGACGCCAGGAGCTTGCTCGACTTTGGGATCCAGCGCACCGGCAGGTGCACGGCCGCGGTTGGAGAGGCGGTCGTCCTGAAAAATTCCCTTCATCCGGTCGCGCATCTCGGTGCCGACTTCTCGAATGTCTTCATCGGAGCGAACGACCCGAGGGGTAAGGATCACGACCAGTTCCGTCCGATCGAGCACTCTGCTGGTCGCACTGAATGCTGCGCCCACCACGGGAAGGTCTTTCAAGAATGGAATACCTGTGCGCCCGTTGGTGGTGTTGTCGCGGATCAGCCCTCCCAGCACCAACGCGTCGCCTGAGCGTACAGCAACCTTGCTCGTGATCTGGCGTTGCCTGAAGGTCGGGGTGGTGGTGGTCCCTACATCGGTAACGGCCTGCGTAAGCAGCATCGTCACTACATTACCCGCATTGACCGACGGCATGACCTGCAGCTGCACGCCTGTGTCCTTGTACTGAATATTCGTAGTGGCGAACCCGGTTGAGCTGACAGTAGTACCGGTCTGGATAGGAACTTGGTCACCCACAACGATCGATGCGGTCTGGTTGTCCAGCACCATCAGCGACGGGCTGGAGATCACTTTTACTAAATCCTTCTTGGCAAGCGCGGTCAGAACAACACTAACGTCCTGAGCAGTGCGCCCCAAAGAGTAGGCAAATCCGCCCGCTACCGCTGCAGGGGTTGCGGTTGCAAGAGTTGGCACACCACCCAACGAACCCTGCCCCTGGTAGGCCCCGCTGTTCTTAAAGAACCACTCGAGTCCATACTGGAGTTCGTCTTTCAGGGTCACCTCAATGATGCTGGCCTCGATCAGAACCTGCGCAGAACGAACGTCCAGCCGCTTCAATGTGGCCTCGATCTTCGCAAACTCGCTCGCCGTGGCGTAGACCAAGATCGAGTTGTTGACCTCGTCTGCGATCACCCTCACGCCGTTTTCGAGGGCGGTCGCGCTCACGCCTGTTTGGTTACCGCTGCTCCTATTGCCACCAAATGCGTTTCCGGTATTTCCGAAGCCGCTGCTACCGCCGAAGCCAGAGCCGCCACCAAAGCCTCCGCTGCCGCTCCCAAAACTGTTGCTACCAGTGTTGAAGCTGTTTCCACCCGCGTTTGCAAAACCACCCGTATTGCCAAAGCCACTGTTGCTCGTACCAAATCCGCCCGTCGCCCCGCTTGAACTACCCAAACCCGGGGCGATGCCGTTGCCGCCTGTGGCATTGTTGCTACTGCCACCATAGATTCCAGTCAAAACGGTAGCCAGATGGCGCGCATTACCGTTCTGAACACCATAGACATTGAGCTGCGGCTCGGTACTGTTGCTGTTGGGCCTGTCCAGTCTTTCGATCCAGCGCCGCGCTTCATCCAGCGCCGATGCTCGGGGCGACACGACAAGAATGCTGTTGATGCGCTCTATCGGCATCACACGAACACCGCCGAAAAGTGCGCTGGTACCGCCATCAGCAGCGGCAGCAGCAGCGCTCGCATTGCTGCTGGCCGCAGGAGCGGTACTAGCAGTTCCTCCTCGTCCTGGCGCAGGAGCAGCAGCTGGACGTCCTCCCCCATTGATCACCTGCAACGCTGCCTCAACTTCGGCCACTGACGCGTACTTGAGTGGAAACACGCCGACCGACATGCCCTTGAGCAGGTCGATGTCGAAGGTGTTGACGATGTCGAGCCAGCCCTCGGCCTGGGTGCGAGTGCCCGCCATCACGAGCAGGTTGCGGACAGGATCGACGCGGATCAGCGCATCGGCGCCGGCGATGGGCCTCAGGATCGCCGCCATCTCGGCCGCGCCGATGAACTGAAGCGGTACCACGATAGAACCCGAGCCCGGCGGCAGCACACCGTTCGATGCCTGGCGCGGCGCCGACACGATGCCCCGCAGCGCTTCGGCTTTGCCGATGTGGTACGTGCCGCGCGCGTCGCGGGCCATCACCAGCCCGTTGGCCTGCAAGGCCGTTTCCAGCAGAAAGACGGCCTGGTCGGGGCTTACCGCCTGGCGGGTGGCAATCGTGACCGAGCCGGTCACCTGGCCATGGAACACCACTTCGGCCTTGGCGATCTCGGTCAGGATGACGCTGGCCACCTCGGCAATAGGCGCATCCTCGAACTTGAAGCTGCTGGGCGCGCCGGCAATGGCGCGGGTGACGGGGCGCGGCGCTGCGATGACGCGGTCGGTGCCGCGCAGGATGCGGGGCTCGTTCGTCGGTGGTGCCGGTGCCGCTGCAGGTGGCGCTGCAGGCGGCAGGGCGCCCGGCATGGACAACAGCTCGCCGGCGGCAGTGGAGACGGCTCCGGGATCGGCTGAAAGTTGCTGTTGTTGCTGCAGCGCATCCGGCATCTGTGCCATGGCGCTGTGGCATACGGCAGCGACCAGTGCGGTCAGCGTAGCGTTTCGAATTTGATTCATACGTGATATGAAGAAGCACGGCCTGGGGCAGCACTCTCTTGTGAAATGACGCGGGAAGAAAAGCGTTGGGACCCGAACCCTTAGGGCTACGGGGGTGGCCCCGTGCGGCCGTTGCCCCACTGCATCGTGGCAGGACGGGCATTGCTATGGTCGAATGCGGCAGCGCCCTGTACCCCGGGTTTGGCACGCAGCAACTTGATGACACGGGTTTCGGCCCCGCGAACGAAAGTGATGTCACGGTCGACGATGGATGCGACCTTCCAGTCGCCCAACATTCCGCCGGCCAGGATGCGGCGTGGTTTGCCGCCCACATCGGCAATGATGCCGCTCGCTCCGGCAACCACGAAGGTGCCGTAGATGCGGGTCGTCGCCAACGCGTCGGGTGCTGAAGGTGCCGCATTGGTTTTTTCGACAGGCTTTGGGGGAGGTGGACGACGCGTCGAGGAGAACAGGGGGCGCTCCAGGATCGCCGCATACTGGCCCGCGCTGGGTGGCTGCATCCTCTCCAGGACGGTACCCGCACCCGCTTGCGATAGATCCGGGCGTAACGGCGCCGGTGCTTTCCATTGCGCATTGCGCAGCGTACCGTTGGGGCGCAGCCACAATGCCAATAGCAGTACGGCCAACACGACCGGCAACGCCATGAGCAGCTGTGGCGCTCTGGCCTGGAAGCGCTGAAAAGAACGAGTGCTCATGAGCGGGCACGCAATACCGAAAAGGAAAACTGCATGGTCAACCGGGTAGCGTCGGCGCGAAGATAGCTACTGCCCTGGATCGTCATCCGGTCGATCAGGATCGCCGGGCTCTGACTGCCGATGCTAACCAGCGCAGCCTGCAATGCAGATGGCTCGCCCTCGGCCCGCACGCTGATAGGCACCCGCTCGAAGTCGCCCTCGGTCTTACCTGCCAACACCTGGCTGCTGGCGATGTCGAGCTTTGCGCCGGTAAACAGGTCACGAATCTTCTGCTGCGCATCGTTGCCGGCCTGGGCGCCATCCTGCGAGGCGGGATAGACGAACTTGGCAACGGCGTTGCGCGCCGAAGCATCCGCCTGCTCCAGTTGAGCTTGCGAAGCCTCGATTCCCAGCAAGCGGGCATAGCGCGGCTCCAGCTGCTCGAGATTTTTTTGCGCAGCGGCATGCCGGGTCCACAAATACGAGGCACCCAGCAAAAGTGGAACCAGGAGCAGCAGACCAATGGCGAGCAAAGCAAGCCGGTCCTGACGACGTAAGTACACGGATGAAATCCTGGTTAGGGAGCAGGGGCCGGAGCAGGCGGTGCCACCGGTGCAGGAGCGGTTCCGCCGATCGTGGCCGTGGGTCGCCGCGGCGCGCCTTCTTCTACAGGGGCGGGTGCGCTGACAGGGGCCGGCGCTTGCTCAGCAGGTGCAAGTTTGGAATAGTAGGACGCGGGTGGCGGGCCTGCCGGCAAAGACGGGCCGCTCGGGGCGGTCGGGCCGCGCGGATAGATCGACGCCGCCCTCTCGTCGGCATCGTTCATCCGCAGCGGCGAAGCTGC
Source organism: Xylophilus sp. Leaf220 (assembly GCF_001421705.1). Taxonomy (GTDB): domain Bacteria; phylum Pseudomonadota; class Gammaproteobacteria; order Burkholderiales; family Burkholderiaceae_C; genus Xylophilus. The sequence continues at coordinate 429,896 of NZ_LMKO01000022.1, forward strand.
GGCGGGCTCCTGGGCGGCAGCACCGATCGGAACTGCGGTGGATGCTGAGCGCGCCGGCAATCCTGCGACCTCCAACTGAAACTCGATGCCGAACGTTTCTTTGGATGCACCTGCCTGCCGTGTCGCGGCCTGGGGGGCTCGCAGTGCCAAAACCCCAGGTGTTGCGGCCAACCGGCTCATCAATGCCGCAGCATTGTCGGTGAGGCCCGCGATGGACACCTTGGCACCATCGATCTGGACGGTCTGTAGGTATGTGTCATCTTGAAGCGCATCGGTCAGTAGCGCCAGGACCTTCAATGGCGCGGAGCTTTCGGCTACGGCAATTTCAAGGTTCTTGAGTCTCTCGGAAGACTGGGTGAATTTTTCTCGAGCGGATACAGCGGGTTGCGCGCGTCTCTGGGTTTCCGAAAGAGCGGCGTTGGCATCGCGCACCCTCAGCCACAGTTGCGCCGTCGGAGTGAGGGCAATCATGGCGGCCAACAATCCGCTCAACGCAAGCAGGGCATAGACACGCCGTTGCCTGAGCCGTGTATTGCGAGACCGCGCGGTCTCGCCGAATCCTTGCATTACGATAGGAGCCAGCGGCGGCGCGGCTGCCGAGATGGTTGCAGCCGAAAGCGGCAATACCCACACCTCGAGACTATGCGCCTCCACACCAAGCTTCTGCGCAGCTTCGGGAAGCAGCCGTTCGACATGGGTGCGCGACGCCAATGCAACATCCAGTTGAAGCACGGTACGCGCACTGGGCCGCAGCTGCCATCCCCATACCAGCTTGTCTGGCGCGAACGGGCTGATGGTCTGAACCTCGAGCGCCAATGCATCGGACACTTGGGCTAGCGGCATGACCGGCATGGTGACCGTATGGCGCAAAACCACCGAATCGTCTATCTCTACCGCGTGGAATGATGGACGCCCCACTGGTTTGACCGCAGCCAAATTGCGAACTTCTCGGCCGTCTTGCCACCGTTGGATACTGCCATCGGCACGCAGCAACGCCACGGCAGCGGGCGTATAGAGCCAGGTGAAGGGCGGACTCCGCAGAACCTGGTCCCACAGTGTTGCCAACCCCTGAACGCCGGAGCGGAGATCGATGCCGAAAAGTCGAAGGTCTTGGGAAAGAGGCGTCATGACCGATCAGTTGTGCCTGGCGTCACCGAAATGGCGCCACTGTTTTGCAGGATGCGCCACGGGAGTTCGCTCTGTGCGGAAGCCTGGAAAGTGATGCTTTGGGAAAAGCTCATGCCAGCCCCGTCTGGCAGCGGTACGTTCGCAGTAAGGCGATACGCCCGTGAGGTCGAGCCGCCGATGAATGACGCTTCGAGCTGCGTGAGGTCTATGCCGACCTGCCGCGCATCTCGCGCGGCGGCGATGCGCGCAGCCACAGCCGCGTTGCCCCTGGCGAGCACCAGCAGAACCGCGCTCGGCGCGCTCAAAGGGTTGACCGTGCCGCCACTGGACTGCCCGGCAGCAATCAGCGGCGCGATCCTAGCATAGACGTCGTAGGGAAATCCGGGCACCAACATCAGGTCTTCCGGCGCCTCCAAACCCAGCGGCTGACCAGTCGAGCCGGGCCGGGTACGCCATTGAACCACTGCCTGAGCAGCAGCGGTTGCGGGCCCAGGCGCCAGGCCTCCTGCAATAACGAAGAGCGCTTGAAGCAGCTCGGGCGATGCGCTCTTGACGTCTATCAGTCCGCCCATCGGCAGTACTTGTACCTGTACGTTGATGCCACGGTATGGCACGGCGACCACGGCTTGCTGGGTGATCGACGCAGGTTGCGCCGCCATCTGTTGCAAAACGATATTGATGGCCGCTTCGCCTTGCGCTCGTCCTTCCACGAACTGTCGCGCGCTAGTAGCTGCTCTTACCTCCTGGCGCACGGATCCGGTCATGCCGGTCAGCATCAAGCTCAATGCAGCCGTGATCCAAAGCACGGCGACCAACGCCATACCATTCTGAAACCGCGCTTCCTGACCGGAGCGAGATGGCACCTTCATGATCCGCTGCCGCCCACAACCGCACCGCCGCCCAAGGTTCTTCCGCCAAACTGTCGTAATGGCAGTACAAGGTCCGGCCAGCTACTCAAGGGCGTCGTGACGCGAATGTTTATGCGCCCTGGCAGCCGGTCGACGAATGGCCATGCTGGCCCCCACTGCCGCGGCTCGGTCTGATCGTCCTCATACGCAATTGAAAAATCGGTGAGGTCTGCAGCAAGTACCCGTGCATCGGCTTTGGACCAGTCAGGGAATCCCGAAACGTCGCTCCAGGGAATAAACCGGATGACCAGAGCCGATCGCCCATCGGAAGGTTCAGCTGCCAAACGAAAGAAATACCGACCGCCCGCCCCATAGCGTGGCGGCATCACGCCCACCCACGTCATTACCGCAGGCGCACCCTGAAAAAAGAACGTGGCCTGACCCTGCCCCTGGACTGCCATCGCCCTCTGAGCCCATACGCGCCCAGCAATCGTCTTCAAGAACCCGGTGCCGGTCCGAAAATCATCCACTCGCATCAATCGATCCGACACGCGATTGTCCGTCTGCACCATGCCCCGCAGAGCAGCACCCAACGCCACCATGACCAGTGCCATCAGGGTGATCGCCACCAATACTTCGACGAGTGTGAAACCGCGCATGTACACGCGCCGCGCATACTGCCGCGTCATGGCAGTCGTCCTCCCGGAACAGGTCGTGCCTGCGGCCGCAACGTCAAAAGATCGTAGCGTTTGACTGCTGTACCTTCGGACCACAAAACCGTGACCGACACCTCGTGCAGCGAGGGCACATTAGGCCCGCTGATCGGCGTCGGAAACGGCGTACTCCTGACTTCCCATCGAAATCCAGCGGAGTCGCCGCGCCCATTCCAGCCGGACGGCGGAACCGTATCGCGCAAATTGAGAACCGATTCTGCGAGCAACGCCGCCTGTTGGTAGTGCTCGAGCTCGCCCGCACTGCGTGCCGTGCCGCCACTCACGCGATAAATCATTGCGAGCGAGAACGCCATGATGCTGAAGGCCACCAGCATTTCCAGCAAAGAGAAGCCCCGCTGGCTTCCTGCAGCAGACAAGCGCCTCATGGCACTAGCGGCTCTTGCTCGACACGCCCGGTGAGCCAGTCAACCCGCACACGCACACCGGTTCCGGAAGCCCTCAAGAGATCGAAGCTGCCGCCACTGGCGCCCCCACTCGGTAGAAAGCGAATGGACGCAACCGAATTCGCTTGCAATTCCTGGTCGGCAACCGTAGCACGCAACGTCAGAGCTTGAGCAAGAGGGTGCTGCGATCCGCCTTCGATGCCATATATGCGCTGCTTCAAATCGACGCTGAAACGCATCTCTCGGCCTTCAGACGTAGCGCGCCAACGCGCCTGCCGCATATCTGATATCAGCAGCCGCAAAGCATCTCGGTACTCGGTGGATTCGCGCAGGCTCTGAAGTGCAACTGGCGCAATCCCGATGATCAGGGCGCCGATCGCAAAAACTACGAGCAGCTCAACCAGCGTAAACCCCCGCTGCTTTATCACGTTGGGATGTGATTACTGGCGATTGCGTATGTCGGCATTTTCGCCATCACCGCCTGGCGCACCATCAGCACCAAAGGAGATAATGTCGATTCCGCCGTTTGCGCCAGGATTGGCATACTTGTATGGATGACCCCATGGATCCGAGGGAAGGCCGCCTTTGAGGTATGGACCTGCCCAACCGTTCGCGGAACCGGGCTTTGCAGCTAGCGCGTTGAGACCTTCGTCATTGGCTGGATAGCGGCCAACATCAAGCTTGAACAAGTCCAGGCCCTTTTCGATGTCCGCAATCTGTACCGCAGCAGTTTTGGATTTGGCTCCACCCAACATGCCCAACACACGGGGCCCCACCAAACCCGCAAGCATTGTCAATATTGCCAAAACAACCAAGAGCTCGATCAAAGTAAATCCTAAAGCCGCCGACTTGAAGCGGCGTTTACCTTGAGAAAATCGCACCATTACCGTTCCTTTTCGATCGCGGGTCATACCGCGAGGTCATTGATAGAAAGAATGCCCAGCAAGATCGACACGATGATAGTGGCGATCAGGAAGCCAAGAATCAAAATAAGCGCCGGCTCTAATAAAGTCAACGCGCGTTTGATGCCCGTTTCCACATCACGATTCAAAATATTCGCCAACTCCAGCATCATCGCGCCGATGCGCCCGGTCTCTTCCCCGACGCGGATCAAGTTGATCGCCAACGGTTCGAAGATACGCGTAGCCGCTATCGCATCGACCACCTTACCGCCATCCTTGACGATGGGCGACACCGGTGCCAACGCATTCCGAAGAATAGTGTTGCCGACCGTATCGGTGGCGATGTGCAAGGCCGCCAGCATTGGAACGCCGTTGCCCAGCAGAGTTCCGAGCGAGCGTGAGAAGAGTGTCAGCTCGTACTTCAAAAGCAAAGGGCCCAGCACCGGCAACCGCAACAGCCTCGACTGGAACCAGCTTTTACCTTTCGGAGACTTGAGCCAACGCACCAGCATCCAGCCTGCGAGTGCACCGCCCACCAAGATCAGAAGACCATACTCTTTGAAACCGTGGCCCAGCATCATGACGATACGGGTCGGCATCGGCAGCGCATCGCCCATGTCCGTGAAAAGCTTTTCGAACTGCGGCACCACGAAGCCCAGCATGACGATGAGGGACAGCACCGCCACGGTCAACAAGATGGCAGGGTAGATCGTGGCCGACACCACGTTTTCGCGCAGTGCGCGCAACCGCTCCATATGCTCCACCAACCTTGCCAGCACGGCAGCCAGCTGGCCGCTTGCCTCTCCGGAGCGCAGCATGTTGATGTAGAAATCGCCGAAGAGGTCGCCATGGCGCGCCAAGGCTTTGCTCAGCGGGGTACCGCCCTTGACGTCGTCCAAGGTACCTTGCAGCAGCGCAGCGACGGATGGCTTGTGGCTCATGTCGATCAGCACGCGAAGCGCGTTGTCGAGCGCAAGTCCTGCGCGCAGCATGATCGCCAGTTCTGAGGTCAACGCCATCACGTCCACCTGCGTGACGGGCCCCCGGGCTGCACGCGGCTTGCGGCCGATGGCGCCCTTGAGTGCCGCGTGCGCGACGCCGGCCACGGCGCTTCCCGCCGCCGCATTGTCGATGCGCAGAGGCGTCAAGCCGCGCGCACGAAGTTGCTTCATCACCAGTGCCGATGTCTCCGCACTGGTATGGCCTTCCACGATCTGTCCGCCGGCCTGGGCGGCCCGCCATGCGAAATCAGGCATCGCCCTGGTCCTGCGTGACGCGCATCAACTCGTCCAGGCTGGTGACCCCCGCGACGACCTTGCGAAGCCCGTCCTGGTACAGCGACAACATGCCCGCCTGCGCCGCCAGCGCATTCAGCTGGCCGGCGTCCTTGCCTTCGATGATGGCGCGCCGCATCGGCTCGTCGAGCGCCAGAAGTTCGTGGATGCCGGTACGCCCCTGGTAGCCCGAGTTGCGGCAGTGCTCGCATCCCCGCGCTTGGTACAGCGTGGTGCCCGCATCGCAAAAGCGCGCCAGACCGGATTTCTGCCGGAGCTCTTCGCTCGGCTGGTAGGGCTCTTTGCAGTGCTTGCACAAGGTGCGTACCAAGCGTTGCGCCAGCACGCCGTTGACCGAAGAAGTGATGAGGTAACTTTCGACGCCCATGTCCTGCATGCGGATCACGGCGCCGGCGGCGGTGTTGGTGTGGAGCGTCGAAAGAACCAAATGCCCGGTCAGTGCAGATTGCACCGCGATCTGGGCGGTTTCGCCATCCCGCATTTCGCCGATCATGATGATGTCGGGGTCCTGGCGCAAGATGGAACGCAGGGCGCTGCCGAAGGTCAGATTGATCTGGGGATGCACCTGGATCTGGTTGATTCCCTCCAGCTGGTACTCCACCGGGTCCTCCACGGTGATGATCTTCTGGGTCTCAGAATCGAGCTTCGACAACGCCGCGTACAGCGTGGTGGTTTTGCCCGAGCCTGTCGGTCCCGTCACCAGCAGAATTCCGTGCGGCCGCGCCAAGAGAGTATTGAAACGCTCGAGCGTGTCCGACTCGAAACCCATTTTTTCCAAGCTGAAGCGCACGCTGGCGCGATCCAGCACCCGCATGACCACGCTTTCGCCGTACACGGTCGGCACCGTCGATACGCGGAGATCGAGTTCGCGTCCCTTCACACGGGTCTTGATACGGCCATCCTGCGGCAGCCGGCGTTCTGCAATGTCCAAATGGGCGAGCAGTTTCACCCGCGAGTTGACGGCCGCGCTGTGCTTGGGTGCTAGCACCTCGGCACCCAATAGCACGCCGTCCACCCGGTAGCGGACATGCAATCCATCATCGAAGGGCTCGAGGTGAATGTCGGAAGCGCGCAGGTCGATCACGCGACCGATGATCGTGTTCACCAGCCGGATGACCGGCGCCTCGCTCGCCAGATCTTTCAAGTGTTCGACGAAGTCGCCCGAGTCACCGTCGCTCTCGACAGCTTCGTCGTCTGCAGCAACCCCGCCGTTTTCGGCAAGCTGAGACAGCGCTTTCTCGATGTCGCTTTCGATACCCAACAATGCACGGATCCGCAGCCCTGTGGCGAGATGCAATGCCTTGACGACGAAGGCATCCTGCGGAACGGCCATCACCACTTCGAGGAGGCCGTCCTCCACCCGAAGGGGATACACATTGTTGGCCGCCAAAAATTCCGACTGGAGGCCCGGCACTTCGGCGGCGACTGATGGGAAGTCGTCGGCCGCGACCAGGGGAATACGCAGTTGCTCGGAAACGGTCCGCGCAACATCGATCTCCGATACGAGCCCGAGTCGAACGAGCACGTGGCCCAACAGGTTTCCCATTTCCTGCTGGGCCACCAACGCGCGCTCCAGGTCTCGCAAGCCGAGCTTCCCGGATTGGACGAGCATCTCCCCCAGTCGCACCGCGCCCGCGATCGCCGGCGTCAGATTTGCGAGAGGCGCTTCAAGAATCATGTTGTCCATAGGGTGGTGAGTGCGCACTTCTACTAGCGGCCGGAAATCGAATTATCGGGGGCGATCCAGCGCTGATTTGCATCAGACCGCGGGCATGCGCCGCTCGTGCGCCAAGGCCAACAGTCCTTCGAATATCAGATGGTCGACCAGTTCGAAAGTTCGGGTCATGCTGGGCGCCATCTTCCATGCCGCGCCTCCCGTCATGATGCATACCGGCTCTTGGCCGCTGTGTTGGCGCAGATGCTGGATCATGCGCTCGACAGCACCGGCAATTGCGTATGTACCGCCGCTAGTGAGTGCATCACTTGTATTGGTTGGAAAGACTTGTACCTCGCCCGTAGGCACGTGCAGACCTGCCGTTCCTGATTCCAGCGCCTTGAGCATGATTCCGTGCCCGGGCAAGATCAGCCCACCGAGAAACCGCCCTTCGTCACTGACCGCATCGACCGTCACGGCAGTCCCTACCATCACGACGATCAGGGGTCGCAGGTTGCCGCTGGACAGTACGCGCTGCCGCGCACCGATCATGGCGATCCAACGGTCGACGCCTAGCCGGGATGGATGGTCGTAACCATTGACCAAACCAGCAGCTTCGGCGGCCGAAGCGACCCATCGAGGTTGCACGTCCCACAGTTCGAGTTGCTCTTGGACGCGGCGTCGAACGCCCTCTCCAGCGACGATACAGCCCAACACGCTATGGGGCGATTGCAGTGGGCGCCACCGTGTCTCAGCAAGAAACTCGATGTTTTCCAAGAACTCCGCGCCATAAGCCAGCAAGCGAGCACCTGGTTGGGCACTGGCGTACTGCGCCCACTTGAGACGCGTGTTGCCCACATCGATCGCAAAAAAGGTCATAGGCGGATTATCTGCGGCCAGCGAAATCACGGTTCCATATTTCTGCGCGCCGCAAAAGGTAAAGCCCCCGCATCTTAGGGATGCGGGGGCTTTACGGGCTGTAGGAGCCTGACGATGACCTACTTTCACACGGGAACCCGCACTATCATCGGCGCGGAGNAAAGCCCCCGCATCYTRGGGATGCGGGGGCTTTACGGGCTGTAGGAGCCTGACGATGACCTACTTTCACACGGGAACCCGCACTATCATCGGCGCGGAGGCGTTTCACTGTCCTGTTCGGGATGGGAAGGAGTGGTACCACCTCGCTATGGTCATCAGGCATAACTTGTTGCTGCGCTGTCTTTGGGACAGCGCGGCGAATTCATAGAGTTTGGAATCAGCTTGTGGCTTGTTTTTGAATGCGTCAACTTGGCATAACACCCTGATTCGACGATGTCGATCAAAGTTATAGGGTCAAGCCGCACGAGCAATTAGTATCAGTTAGCTTAACGCATTACTGCGCTTCCACACCTGACCTATCAACGTCCTGGTCTAGAACGACTCTTCAGGGGGCTCAAGGCCCCGGCAGATCTCATCTTGAAACGAGTTTCCCGCTTAGATGCTTTCAGCGGTTATCTCTTCCACACTTAGCTACTCGGCAATGCCACTGGCGTGACAACCGATACACCAGAGGTGTGTCCACTCCGGTCCTCTCGTACTAGGAGCAGGCTTCCTCAAATCTGCAGCGCCCACGGAAGATAGGGACCAAACTGTCTCACGACGTTTTAAACCCAGCTCACGTACCTCTTTAAATGGCGAACAGCCATACCCTTGGGACCGGCTACAGCCCCAGGATGAGATGAGCCGACATCGAGGTGCCAAACACCGCCGTCGATATGAACTCTTGGGCGGTATCAGCCTGTTATCCCCAGAGTACCTTTTATCCGTTGAGCGATGGCCCTTCCATACAGAACCACCGGATCACTATGTCCTGCTTTCGCATCTGCTCGACTTGTCAGTCTCGCAGTTAAGCACGCTTATGCCATTGCACTATCGTCACGATGTCCGACCGTAACTAGCGTACCTTCGAACTCCTCCGTTACGCTTTGGGAGGAGACCGCCCCAGTCAAACTGCCTACCATGCACTGTCCCCGATCCAGATAATGGACCTAGGTTAGAACCTCAAACGCACCAGGGTGGTATTTCAACGTTGGCTCCACAAGATCTAGCGACCCTGCTTCAAAGCCTCCCACCTATCCTACACAGATCCGTTCAAAGTCCAATACAAAGCTACAGTAAAGGTTCATGGGGTCTTTCCGTCTTTCCGCGGGGAGATTGCATCATCACAAACATTTCAACTTCGCTGAGTCTCAGGAGGAGACAGTGTGGCCATCGTTACGCCATTCGTGCAGGTCGGAACTTACCCGACAAGGAATTTCGCTACCTTAGGACCGTTATAGTTACGGCCGCCGTTTACTGGGACTTCAATCAAGAGCTTGCACCCCATCATTTAATCTTCCAGCACCGGGCAGGCGTCACACCCTATACGTCCACTTTCGTGTTTGCAGAGTGCTGTGTTTTTAATAAACAGTCGCAGCCACCGATTTTTTGCAACCCTTTTCGGCTCGGCTTGTACAGCTTCACCTACAGAGGGCATACCTTCTCCCGAAGTTACGGTATCAATTTGCCGAGTTCCTTCTCCTGAGTTCTCTCAAGCGCCTTAGAATACTCATCTCGCGCACCAGTGTCGGTTTGCGGTACGGTCGTGTGTAGCTGAAGCTTAGTGGCTTTTCCTGGAAGCAGGGTATCACTCACTTCGTCTGCAAGCAGACTCGTTATCACCCCTCATCTAAGCCCGGCGGATTTGCCTACCAGGCACGACTACAGGCTTGAACCAACATATCCAACAGTTGGCTGAGCTAACCTTCTCCGTCCCCACATCGCACTACACATCGGTACAGGAATATTGACCTGTTTCCCATCAGCTACGCATCTCTGCCTCGCCTTAGGGGCCGACTCACTCTACGCCGATGAACGTTGCGTAGAAAACCTTGCGCTTACGGCGAGCGGGCTTTTCACCCGCTTTAACGCTACTCATGTCAGCATTCGCACTTCTGATACCTCCAGCACGCTTTACAACGCACCTTCACAGGCTTACAGAACGCTCTCCTACCACGTGCAATAAATTGCACATCCGCAGCTTCGGTAACTGGCTTAGCCCCGTTACATCTTCCGCGCAGGACGACTCGATCAGTGAGCTATTACGCTTTCTTTAAATGATGGCTGCTTCTAAGCCAACATCC
>NZ_LMKO01000023.1 GCF_001421705.1 Xylophilus sp. Leaf220
TTGCAAGAAAACAGGTACTGGCAAAACCATATCTTGCAAATCCCGCGCCCATCAACCCGAAGAACTACGAACCAGATCAACGGCTTGCGGGTTGTTCAGGGCGGACTACCTACCCAAGCCGCACGCCGACGGCAGCCCGGTCCAACCCAACGAGTTGCCGACGAGCCTGCCGGGATATCTGATCCGGCTGACGCCGCAGATCAGCGTGGATGGGCAGGTCGTGGCCAAGGCCAATCAAACCATGACCATGGGCACCGATCTTTACAGCCAGGGGGGATTTACGCAATTAGGTGACCCGATGCAGTGGGACCTGAGCACGGAGGAAAGCAATGTCGTGGGGCAGGCGACGGCCATTGGGATAAGTGCGGGGGGCATCGGCGTCCAACAGCTCACGATGGTTAAGGCTAGATTGGCCGCTACGCATGTGACACTTCAAAATCTTGGAAGCAACGCGACTAGTGCAGCACTGACTTCAGCAAACCTACAGGGTGAGCAAGTTGGCGGGGATTTGTTAACAGCAACCATTTGGAGTTGGTTTGCAGCCACTGAGGGCCATAGTCGTCAAACAAGCAACCAAGCCGGTATGGTAGAAAACCCTGGTTTAAGTTATGGTTTATTTCATGCGTCGATCAATTCTTTTCGCATCTGGGGCGTGGTTCGAAAAGTGAACTTTCCTGGTGTTAACTTTGACATTGGCCATGTACGCAGCCTCACATGGGGAAAAACGAACGATGCGGAAAACTGGGTTACCTACAATAAACTGCGTGGTCAATATATGAGCGCGCTGGACCACGCCGGACTGGAACGTTTCTTCAACAACCCAAACGTCTGCAATTTCTCAGGGAACAAAGTGCCAATGGCGGGACTTTCTGAATGTCCCTCAGCAATATCAGCCGTCAGAGTTATTGGCTCCGCAACAATTGCCGGTCAAAAAATATATTCCATAACACAGGAAATATTCAAGAAAAATCCTGCAATCGTTAGCACTTCACTATCGGCGCATAGCTCTGCAATACAAGGAAAAATTCAGCGGTCGCTTGAACTGGGCCAAGAGGTGACAACTCATGAGCATCCTTTAATTGAAGGAGGATGGAAAGGGTCTGGCTATATCAGCATCGACCCTAATACTGGTGCAGGCGCTTACATAATTGAAGGCGGAGCCAATGGAGGATGGTATTCTCTTCTCAGCCAAGCTGGAGGCGCAATGCTAATAGTCCTCGGCCTAAGCTCCCTGCTTGCAAAAGCAGGCTTGATAGCTGCGCTTACCCTTGCTCCATGGCTGATGCTTGCACTCGCTGCAATAACGCTTGTTTGCATTTACATGGCAGGTGATGATTGGGATCCTAAAGGTTGCGGCGGTTTGAGTACGTGCGATAGCTTTGGCGCCATTCAAATATTCTTGGCATTAGGCGTCATGGCAGCCTTATTTGGAGGCGGAACTATGGTTGGTTTCGCACTAGGCTTTTTCGTATTTTATCAAATGATAAAAGGCAAATATTTTTACTGATTAAATAGAAGATAACAAATGTACATTGAAATATTTTCAACGGTTTTTTTCCTTTTTATATTTTTATATCTTGGAAGAAAATTAGGTAGGCGTTACACCGTCGAGTTCGGCGCGAAAAACATAAAAATAAATCGCGATTTGACAACTCAGATTATCGAACTAGAAAAAATAAAAACTGTGAAGAAATACAGATCAAAAACCGTTTTCTACGGGGATTTTGACGTATATATTAGAGGGAAAAAAAATTACATTAAGGTCATCGAAGTCATGGACACTGAAAATTTTTCCTTTCAAAAAGTCAAAACTTACTTATTGGAAAATAATTTCCAAGGAAAACTAGTAGATTAGCTCCTGAAGTTATCCCGCACCACACAATAAACAACTGGGTGCACAACAACATCGACTACGTGCCCACCTGGGGTAGCGTCCAGAGCGCCCAGGACACCCTGGACAAGAGCCGCGGCAACGCCCACGACATCGCCAGCCTCTCACCATCGCCCTGCTGCACGCCAGCGGCATCCCCGCGCGCTACCAGTGGGGCACCATCGAGCTGCCCGCCAACCAGGCGATGAACTGGGTCGGCGGCGTCACCAAGCCCGAGGCCGCGCTCAACCTGATATACCAGGGCGGCATCGCCGCGCGGGGCTTTGCCAGCGGCGGCACCATCACCGAACTTCGAACATTGGTTGAACCATGGTCGGCCGGCTAAACCGCCTCAAGCCAAGCGTTCTTCAAGCCAACCGCTCCAGAATCAGCACCCCGAAGAACGCCAGCCCCGCCAGCACGGTCCACTTCAGGATCAGCAATCCCCACTGCCGGTACCGCGCCTGCCCCGTCCCGATGAAGAACGCGAACGAGATCGCCGAGGCCAGCAGCAGGAAAAGAACGAGCCAGCGGAACAGCAGCATCGCGTTTCGGCCCTGCGCCCCGCCCTACCAGGCCCGCACCATCTGCGCGAAGCCGCGCGGGGCCTGGCGCTCGTCGGCGAAGGTGGCGATCTCGTAGTTGGCTTCGTCGGCCAGCAGGGCGCGCAGCAGCTGGTTGTTCATCGCGTGACCCGAGCGGAAGGCGCTGTAGGCGGCCAGCAGGGGGCGGCCGACGCAGTACAGGTCGCCGATCGCGTCGAGGATCTTGTGCTTCACGAACTCGTCGTCGTAGCGCAGGCCGTCGCTGTTCAGGACCTTGTAGTCGTCCATCACGATCGCGTTGTCGAGACCGCCGCCCAGGGCCAGGCCGCTGGAGCGCATCATCTCGACATCCTTGGTGAAGCCGAAGGTCCGGGCGCGGGCGATGTCGCGGCTGTAGTTGCCGGCACCGAAATCGAACTCGACGCGCTGGCCGGTCAGGTCGACGGCGGGGTGGTCGAAGTCGATCTCGAAGCTCAGCTTATAGCCGTGGTACGGCTCCAGCCGTGCCCACTTGGCGGCCGCGCCCTCGCCCTGGCGCACCTCCACCGGCCGCAGCACGCGGATGAACCGCTTGGGCGCGCGCTGCAGCTCGATGCCGGCGCTCTGCAGCAGGAACACGAACGACGACGACGAACCGTCCAGGATCGGCACCTCCTCGGCGGTAATGTCCACATACAGGTTGTCGATACCCAGCCCCGCGCAGGCCGACATCAGGTGCTCCACCGTGTGCACCTTGGCGCTGCCGGTCGAGATGGTCGACGCCAGCCGGGTGTCGGTGACCGCGGTGGCCGCCATCGGAATATCGACCGGCTCCGGCAGATCGACCCGCCGGAACACGATGCCCGTATCCGGCTGCGCCGGCCGCAGCGTCAACTCGACCCGCTGGCCACTGTGCAGGCCCACGCCGACGGCGCGGGTCAGTGTCTTGAGAGTGCGTTGCTGCAACATAGGCCCGGATTCTAGTTTTGGCGGGTTGCGCCTAGGTAAAGCAGGGACGTTCCCCCGCCTATCCCGCCGATAGCAAAAAAGCGCACATCGCCCCAAAAGGCAATGTGCGCAGCACGAGCCGAAACCCCAAGGGTGCCGCCGATCCGGCTCCGCCGGTCGGCCAGCACCGCCCCTCGAGGGGGAGGCGGAGACACGCAGTGCGTAGCCTGGGGGGAGCTACATCTAGTCGGCCTGCTTGCGCAGGAACGCCGGAATTTCCAGGTCGTCCATGCCGCCGGAGGCCAGCGCATCGACCCGGGCAGCCGCCTGGGTGCGGTTGGTGCGCCAGACGCTCGGCACGGCCATGTTGCCGTAGTCGGCCTGCGACACGCCGCTCAGGTGGTTGCCCGAGATCGCGCCGCCCGACACGCCCACAGGCAGGTTGAACGCCATGTCGTGGGTGCCGGTGCGCAGCACCTGCAGCGGCGGCGCGGTGCGGCGCTGCTGGCCTTCGCGCGACAGGCCGGTGGCCACCACGGTGACGCGGATCTGGTCGCCCAGGCTGTCTTCGTAGGCGGTGCCGTAGATGACATGCGCATCGGGCGAGGCATAGGCGCGGATGGTGTTCATCGCCAGCTTCGACTCCGACAGCTTCAGGCTGCCCTTGGCGGCGGTGATCAGCACCAGCACGCCCTTGGCGCCCGACAGGTCGATGCCCTCCAGCAGCGGGCAGGCGACGGCCTGCTCGGCCGCGATCCGGGCGCGGTCGGGGCCGTCGGCCACGGCCGTGCCCATCATCGCCTTGCCCGGCTCGCCCATCACGGTGCGCACGTCCTCGAAGTCGACGTTCACATGGCCGGGGACGTTGATGATCTCGGCGATGCCGCCCACCGCGTTCTTCAGCACGTCGTTGGCATGGGCGAAGGCCTCGTCCTGCGTCACGTCGTCGCCCAGCACTTCGAGCAGCTTCTCGTTAAGCACCACGATCAGCGAATCGACGTTCGCCTCCAGCTCCAGCAGGCCGGCGTCCGCATTGGTCATGCGGCGGCCGCCTTCGAACTCGAACGGCTTGGTGACCACGCCGACCGTCAGGATGCCCATTTCCTTGGCGATCCGGGCGATGACGGGCGCCGCGCCGGTGCCGGTGCCGCCGCCCATGCCGGCAGTGATGAAGAGCATGTGGGCGCCGTCGATCGCCGCGCGGATGTCGTCCACCGCCGCTTCGGCCGCTTCCTTGCCCTTGTCGGGCTTGCTGCCGGCGCCCAGGCCGCTGTGGCCGAGCTGGATGGTGCGGTGCGACGCGGTGCGCGACAGGGCCTGGGCATCGGTATTGGCGCAGATGAATTCGACGCCCTGCACCGCGCGGTCGATCATGTGCTCGACGGCGTTGCCGCCGCCGCCGCCGACGCCGATGACCTTGATCTGGGTGCCTTGGTTGAACTCTTCTACTTCGATCATTTCGATGCTCATGTGGATCTCCTTGAAACGGGTGCGGACAAATACGGGGAAGAAAGCAGGAATGGGAAACGGGTCATGCGGCGGGCTCCGGCGGGCCGGAGCGCCGCCATCGCCACCGCCGCTCGGACGGCGGCGGGCTGCCGCGCGCCAGCCAGGGCTTGCGGGAATAGCTCATGCGGCGCCCCCTGCGGAACAGAAAGAGAAGGTGCGCGACGTAACAGGGGCACCGTGGAGCCGGCTTTGCCGGGCCACCGGTGCCGCCCCCTGCAAGGGGGTTGGCGAAGACGCGCAGCGCGCAGCCTGGGGGTTCATTAAAAGTTCCCCACGATGAAATCCTTGAAGCGGCCGAACGCGGTCTTGACCGAGCCGTGCTTCTGCGCCACCTTGAAGCCGCGCAGCCGCGCCAGCCGGGCCTCTTCCATCAGGCCCATCACGGTCGAGGCGCGCGGCTGGCTGACCATGTCGGCCAGGGCGCTCGAATACTTGGGAACGCCGCGGCGCACCGGCTTCAGGAAGATGTCCTCGCCCAGCTCGACCATGCCGGGCATGACGGCGCTGCCGCCGGTCAGCACGATGCCGGACGACAGCATTTCCTCGTAGCCCGACTCGCGGATCACCTGCTGCACCAGCGAGAAGATCTCCTCGATGCGCGGCTCGATCACGCCGGCCAGGGCCTGCTTGCTCAGCATGCGGGGGCCGCGGTCGCCCAGGCCCGGCACCTCCACCTGCGCGTCGGGGTCGGCCAGCAACTGCTTGGCGACGCCCGACTCGACCTTGATGTCTTCCGCATCCTTGGTGGGCGTGCGCAGGGCCATCGCGATGTCGCTGGTGATCAGGTCGCCGGCGATCGGGATCACCGCGGTGTGGCGGATCGCGCCGCCCGTGAAGATCGCCACGTCGGTGGTGCCGGCGCCGATGTCGACCACCGCCACGCCCAGCTCGCGCTCGTCGTCGGTCAGCACCGCCTGGCTGCTGGCCAGCGGGTTCAGCATCAGCTGGTCGACGTCCAGGCCGCAGCGGCGCACGCACTTGATGATGTTCTCGGCCGCGCTCTGGGCGCCGGTGACGATGTGCACCTTGGCTTCCAACCGGATGCCGCTCATGCCGATCGGTTCGCGCACGTCCTGGCCGTCGATCACGAACTCCTGCGGCTCGACCAGCAGCAGCCGCTGGTCGGTCGAGATGTTGATCGCCTTGGCGGTCTCCACCACCCGGGCGACGTCGGCCGGGGTGACTTCCTTGTCCTTGATCGCGACCATGCCGCTGGAATTGAGGCCGCGGATATGGCTGCCGGTGATGCCGGTGTAGACGCGGGTGATCTTGCAGTCGGCCATCAGCTCGGCCTCTTTCAGCGCCTGCTGGATGCTCTGCACCGTCGCGTCGATGTTGACGACCACGCCGCGCTTCAGGCCATGGCTCGGCGCCACGCCCAGGCCGGCCAGCTTCAGGTCGCCGCCCGGCTGCACCTCGGCCACCACCACCATCACCTTGGCCGTGCCGATGTCGAGCCCCACCACCAGATCTTTGTACTCTTTTGCCATATGTGATCCCGTAATTCTTGTGCTGTGCGCCTGTGTGGTTCTTCTATTGCGCGGTTGTCTTCTTGGGCGCGCCCGCGGCCGCCGGCCTGGGCCGCGGCTTGGCGGGCGGCCGGGCGGCGACTTCGGCGCTGACCGTGGTCACGCCGCGCAGCCGCAGCGCATAGCCGTCGGCATGGCGCAGGTCGGCGGCCTCGAGCGCGTCGGACTTGCGGCCGTACTTGGCGGTCACGTCCTTCAGGGTGCGCACGAAGCGGCCGAGCCGCGTTTCCAGCTCTTCCGGCGTGCCGCTGCCCAGCTCCACCACCGCGCCGCCGTCGAGCGTCGCGCGCCAGCTGCCCCGGTTGGAGAGCAGCAGCTCTTCCAGCGGCATCTCGAGCGGGGCGACGACCGGCGCCAGCCGGCGTTCCATCGCCAGCACCTCGCGGGCCTGGCCCTCGGGGCCGCCCAGGCGGGGCAGCGTGTCGTCCTCGGCGTCGGCCACCTTCGGGTCGAACACCTCGCCGTGGTCGTTGACCATCGCCGAGCCTGTATCGGGGCCCCAGAAGGCGACCGGCACATGCTCCTCCAGCACCACGTGCAGCCGGTTGGGGAACTCGCGGCGCACCGCCGCGCGGCGCACCCACGGCACCTGCTCGAAAGCGGCGCGGGTGCCGGCGATGTCCACCGTGAAGAAGTTGCCTTCGAGCTTCTGCGCGACGTGGGTGCGCAGCGTGGCCTCGTTGTTGTGGGCCAGGTCGCCCTCGATCACGATGCTGCCGAGTGCGAAGGCCGGGTTGCGCACCACCCACCAGCCGCAGGCGGCCACGACCAGCGCGACGCAGCCCAGGAACAGGACCGCGGCGGTCACGTTCATGAGCCGGACGTCGAAGGGTTGCGGCAGCGTATCGGCCATGGATCCCTCAGGCCTGCACGGCGTGCGAATGCCGCACGGCGGCGGCGTAGTCGAGCGACGCGGTCGCGAGGATGCGCAGGCACAGCTCTTCGTAGCCGATGCCCGCGGCGCGCGCCGACATCGGCACCAGCGAATGCGAGGTCATGCCGGGCGAGGTGTTCATCTCAATCAAGAAGGGCTGCCGGTCGCTTGCGCGGACCATGAAATCGGCCCGGCTCCAGCCGCGGCAGCCCAGCGTGCGGTAGGCGGCGAGCGCCAAGCGCTGCAGTTCGACCTCTTCGGCAGCAGGCAGGCCGCTCGGGCAGTCGTAGCGCACATCGTCGGTGAAATACTTGTTCTGGTAGTCGTAGAGCCCGCCCGGCGCGACGATGCGGACCACCGGCAGGGCGTGCGCCTCGGCGCCGGTGCCAAGCACCGGGCAGGTGTATTCCTCGCCGTCGATGAACTCCTCGCACAGCACGTCGGGGTCATAGCGGGCGGCCAGCGCCACCGCGGTGCCGAGCGCGCCAGCCTCACGCACCTTGGTCACGCCGATGGACGAGCCCTCGCGCGGCGGCTTGACGATCAGTGGCAAACCCAGCACGCCCGGCACCGCATGCAGTTGGTCGGCCGAGTGCCGGTCCGGTGCCAGGCGCACGTAGCGCGGCACCGGCAGCGAATCGGCCTGCCACAAGCGCTTGGTCATGACCTTGTCTACCGCGATGGCGGACGCCATCACGCCGGGGCCGGTGTAGGGAATGCCCAGCAGTTCCAGTGCGCCCTGCACCGTGCCGTCTTCGCCGAAGCGGCCGTGCAGCGTGACGAAGCAGCGGGCGAAGCCCTCGGCCTTCAAGGCCGAGAGGTCGCGCTCGGTCGGGTCGAACGGATGTGCGTCGACGCCGCGCGAGCGCAGCGCCGCCAGCACGCCGGTGCCCGACATCAGCGACACCTCGCGCTCGGCCGAGGCGCCGCCCATCAGGACGGCCACCTTGCCGAAAGCCGCCACATCGGGTGCGAATGGTGAATCGAATGTGCTCAACGCCCTTGTCCTTCCACGGCCATTTGCTCTGTTTCCTGTAGCAGATCGACCAGCCTGCCCGGCACGGCGCCGATCGACCCGGCGCCCATGCAGAGCACCACGTCGCCGCCGCGGGCGTTGTCGCGGATCGCCTGCGGCAGGTCGGCCACGTCGGCCACGAAGAGCGGCTCGACCTTGCCGGCCACCCGCAGCGCGCGGGCGAGCGAGCGGCTGTCGGCCGCGACGATCGGCGCCTCGCCGGCGGCGTAGACCTCGGTCAGCAGCACCGCGTCGGCGAACTGGCCGATCACCTGCACGAAGTCGTCGAAGCAATCCCGGGTGCGGCTGTAGCGGTGCGGCTGGAAGGCCAGCACCAGCCGGCGGCCGGGAAACGCGCCGCGCGCCGCGGCCAGGGTGGCGGCCATCTCGACCGGGTGGTGGCCGTAGTCGTCGATCACGGTGAAGCGGCCGCCGCCATGCGCCGCATCCACCGGCCAGTCGCCGTAGGGCTGGAACCGGCGGCCGACGCCCTTGAATTGGGCCAATGCGGCGACCACCGCCGCATCGGGAATGTTCAGTTCCACCGCGATGGCGATGGCCGACAGCGCGTTGAGCACGTTGTGCTCGCCGGCCAGGTTCAGCACCACCTCCAGGTCGGGCAGCACCACGCCGTTGCGGCGCTGCACGGTGAAGTGCATCTTGCCGGCCACGGCCCGCACGTCCAGCGCCCGCACCTGGGCGTCTTCCGAGAAGCCGTAGCTGGTCACCGGGCAGGTGACCTGCGGCAGGATCTCGCGCACCGCCGGGTTGTCGATGCAGAGCACCGCCGTGCCGTAGAAGGGCATGCGGTGCAGGAAATCGACGAAGGCGCCCTTCAGCCGCGAAAAGTCGTGGCCGTAGGTCTCCATGTGGTCGGCGTCGATGTTGGTGACGACCGCCATCACTGGCAGCAGGTTGAGGAAGGAGGCGTCCGACTCGTCGGCCTCGACCACGATGTAGTCGCCGCTGCCCAGCTTGGCGTTGGCGCCGGCGCTGTTGAGCCGGCCGCCGATCACGAAGGTCGGGTCCAGGCCCGCTTCGGCCAGCACGCTGGTGACCAGGCTGGTGGTGGTCGTCTTGCCGTGGGTGCCGGCGATGGCGATGCCCTGCTTCAGGCGCATCAGCTCGGCCAGCATCAGGGCGCGCGGCACGACCGGGATGCGCTTCTCGCGGGCGGCCAGCACCTCGGGGTTGTCGGCCTGCACCGCGGTCGAGGTGACGACCGCGTCGGCGCCGTCGATGTGCGCCGCCGCATGGCCGATGCAGGTGCGGATGCCGAGCGCCTTCAGCCGGTGCAGCGTGGGACTGTCGCTCAGGTCGGAACCGGAGATGGCGTAGCCGAGGTTGAACAGCACTTCGGCGATGCCGCTCATGCCGGCCCCCCCGAGGCCCACGAAATGGATGTGGCGAATCGCATGCTTCATGCGGCACGCTCCTTTTTTTGTAGCATGCAGTCGGCGCACAGAGCCGGCCGGAGGCACTTTTTATTCATATTCCGGGTGTTCATGCCACCAGCTCCTCGCAGGCGGCGACCATCGTCTCGACCGCGCCGGTCTTGCGCAGCGCCAGGGCTTTTTCTGCGCGGGCCTGCAGTTCGTCGCGGGTCAGCGATTGCAGCAGCTGCGCCAGGTCCGCGGCGCCGAGCTGCGGCTGCGGCAGCAGCCAGGCGGCGCCGGCATCCGACAGGAAGCGGGCGTTGGTCGTCTGGTGGTCGTCCACCGCCGAGGGGAACGGCACGAAGACGGCCGCGGCACCGACGGCCGCGATCTCGGTCACCGTGCTGGCGCC
Organism: Xylophilus sp. Leaf220; assembly: GCF_001421705.1. Lineage (GTDB taxonomy): Bacteria > Pseudomonadota > Gammaproteobacteria > Burkholderiales > Burkholderiaceae_C > Xylophilus. The sequence continues at coordinate 10,058 of NZ_LMKO01000023.1, forward strand.
GGCGCGGCAGACGACCACGTCGGCATCGGCGAAGGCCTGCGCGGTCTCGTCGATGAAGGGGGTGAGCGTCGCCTCGACGCCTGCCTGCGCATAGGCGGCGCGCAGGGCGTCGATCTGTTTTTCGCCGCTCTGGTGCACGACCACCGGGCGCTCGGCCGCGGGGATCAGCGCCAGCGCCTGCGGCACCGTGTCGTTGAGGGCCTTGGCGCCCAGGCTGCCGCCGACCACCAGCAGCCGCAGCGGGCCGCTGCGGCCTGCGAAGCGCGCGGCCGGCACCGGCTGGGCCAGGAACGCGGGGCGCAGCGGATTGCCGATCCATTCGGCGATCTTCAGCACCTCGGGGAACGCGGTGAAGCTGCGGTCCGACACCTGTGCCAGCACCCTGTTGACCAAGCCCGCGACCGAGTTCTGCTCGTGCAGCACCAGCGGCCGTCCCAGCAGCACCGCCATCAGGCCGGCGGGAAAGGTGATGTAGCCGCCGAAGCCCAGTACCACCTGCGGCCGGACCCGGCGCAGCACCTGCACGCTCTGCCAGAAGGCGCGCAGCAGCCGCACCGGCAGCAGCGCCAGCGTGAGCGGGCCCTTGCCGCGCACGCCCGAGAACGCGATCTGCTCGAAGGCGAATCCGCGCGGCGGCACCAGCCGGCTCTCCATGCTGCCCGGCGCGCCGATCCAGTGCACCTGCCAGCCGGCCGCGCGCAGCGCCTCGGCCACGGCCAGGCCGGGGAAGATGTGGCCGCCGGTGCCGCCGGCCATGACGAGTGCGGTACGTGCGGTCATACCCGGCCCCCGCGCATGAGAACCCTGTTCTCGTAATCGATCCGCAGCACGATGGCCACCGCCACCAGGTTCATCAGGATCGCCGAGCCGCCGTAGCTCATGAACGGCAGGGTGAGGCCCTTGGTGGGCAGCGCGCCCAGGTTCACGCCCATGTTGATGAACGACTGGAAGCCGACCCACATGCCGATGCCCTGCGCCACCAGGCCGGCGAAGACCCGGTCGAGCGCGATCGCCTGCCGGCCGATGTGCATGATGCGGCGGGTCAGCCAGAGGAACAGCACGATCAGGATGCCCACGCCGACCAGGCCGCATTCCTCGCCGATCACCGCCAGCAGGAAGTCGGTGTGCGCCTCGGGCAGCCAGTGCAGCTTCTCGACGCTGCCGCCCAGGCCCACGCCGAAGATCTCGCCGCGGCCGATGGCGATCAGCGAATGCGAGAGCTGGTAGCCCTTGCCGAGGGCGTGCTGCTCGCTCCACGGGTCGAGGTAGGCGAAGATCCGCTCGCGCCGCCAGGGGCTCGACATCACCATCGTGCCGAAGGCGAACACGATCACCGTGGCGATCATGAAGAACATGCGGGCGTTCACGCCGCCCAGGAACAGGATGCCCATGGCGATCACCGCGATCACCATGAAGGCGCCCATGTCGGGCTCGGCCAGCAGCAGCGCGCCGACGATGGCCACCGCCAGCGCCATCGGCAGCACCGCGCGGAAGAAGCGCTCCTTCACCTCCATCCGGCGCACCATGTAGTCGGCCGCGTACAGCACGATCGCCAGCTTGGCGAGCTCGGACGGCTGGAAGTTCATCACGCCCATCGGCAGCCAGCGACGCGCGCCGTTGACGCTGCGGCCCACGTGCGGCACCAGCACCAGCATCAGCAGCACGATCGAGGCGACGAAGAGCCACGGCGCCGCCTTCTCCCAGGTGCGCACCGGCACCTGGAAGGCCAGCACCGCCGCGGCGAAGGCCAGCACCAACGCCATCACGTGGCGGATCAGGAAGTAGGTCTGGCTGTAGCCCATGCGGCCGAAGCGCGGGTTGTCGGGCATCGCGATCGAGGCCGAATAGACCATCACCAGGCCCCAGACCAGCAGCGCCGCGGTGACCCACAGCAGCGCCTGGTCGAAGCCCAGCAGACGCGCCGGTGCCGACTGGGTACGGGCGAATTCGCGCGAGCCGATGCGCACCGGCAGCACCTCGCCCGCCGCCTGCGACAGGCCGCCGAACCAGCCGTGCATGCGGGCGCCGAGGCCCGGATTCGCGGATTCGGTGCTCATGAAGAAGAAACCTCGGTGGTGGGCGCAACCGCGTGCGCGTTCCGGCGCTGGTCGCCCTGGTGGTCCGGGTGGCTCTCGCCGCCGGCCAGCGCGTCTGCGGCCAGCGCTTCCACCGCCTCGCAGAAGACGCGGGCGCGGTGCTCGTAGCCGGTGAACATGTCGAAGCTGGCGCAGGCGGGCGAGAGCAGCACCGCATCGCCGGCGCGGGCCAGGCCGCGCGCGGCCTGTACCGCGTCCTGCAGCGTCTCGGCCGCGGCCAGCGGCACGCCGGCATCGGCCAATGCCGTGCGAATGGCGCCGGCGTCGCGGCCGATCAGCACCACGGCGCGGGCATGCGCCGCCACCGGCGCCGCCAGCGGCGAAAAGTCCTGGCCCTTGCCGTCGCCGCCCAGGATCACGACGATGCGCCGCTCGGTGCCCAGGCCCTGCAGCGCGGCGACGGTGGCGCCCACGTTGGTGCCCTTGCTGTCGTCGAAATACTCGACCTCCTCGACCACCGCGACCGGGGCGACGCGGTGCGGTTCGCCGCGGTACTCGCGCAGGCCGTAGAGCATCGGCGCCAGCGCGCAGCCCGCGGCCTGGGCCAGCGCCAGCGCGGCCAGGGCGTTGACCGCGTTGTGCCGGCCGCGGATGCGCAGCGCGTCGGCCGGCATCAGGCGCTGCAGGTGCAGGTCCTCGGCGGCCGCGGCCCGGCGGGACTTGCGGGTCTCGTCGGCCTCCAGCGCGCGGCTGAGCCAGGCCATGCCGTTGACCAGGTCGATGCCATAGTCGCCGGCGCGCTGCGGCGCATCGGCGCCGAAGCTGAACCAGGTGCGCGCGACCGGCTTCGGTTGCTTGGGCTTGAAAGGGGTGCGCCGCGCGGGCGCGACGGCGGCGGCCGCATCGGCCACCGCGGCGGGTGCCGGCTGCGCCGCGCCGTCCAGCATCGCCATCACCCGCGGGTCTTCGCGGTTGAGCAGCATCAGGGCGCGGCTGCCGAACACCCGGGCCTTGGCCGCGGCGTAGGCGTCGAGGCTGCCGTGCCAGTCCAGGTGGTCCTGCGAGATGTTGAGCACCGTGGCGGCGGTCGGCTCGAAGCCCTGCACGCCGTCGAGCTGGAAGCTGGAGAGCTCCAGCACCCAGACCTCGGGCAGCGTGTCGGCGTCGATGTGCGCGGACAGGGTGTCGAGCAGCGTGGGGCCGATGTTGCCGGCCACCGCCACCGTCTTGCCGGCACGCTCAACCAGCAGGCCGGTGAGCGCGGTGACGGTCGTCTTGCCGTTGGTGCCGGTGATCGCCAGCACCGCGGGGCGGTAACCGGTGAGCACCGCGGGCGGCTCGATCGGTACCGCGTCGGCGAAGTGCAGCGCGTCGTCGGCGTCGGGGATGGCGGCGACGGCGGTAGCGGCTGCCGTGTCGTCGGCCTCGGCGGAAGCCGGGGTGTCGGCGTCAGGAGCGTCGGCGGGTGCAGCGGTGTCTGCATCGATGGCCGCATCCCCATCGGCAACCCGATCCGGATCGGCCAGGGCCTCGTCGGCCACTGGATCGACGCCGGCGATGTCTGCGGCCTGGACCGAATCGGCGCCGGCGGTTTCCGGCGCGGCGGTGTCGTCGGCCGCCTCCGCCGTCTCATCGCGCAGATCGGCCAGCGCACGGGCGAACAGGTCCAGCTCGCCGCCCACCGGCAGGCCCAGCGCCCGGGCGGCGTCCAGCACCGCGGCCGTCGCCGAGGGCGGCAGGCCGGGCGAGCGGTAGACCGCGCGCACCGGGGCGCCCTCGACCAGCGCCGCGGTCAGCGGGCCGGCGACGAAGGTCGCGCCTGGCACGTCCTGACGCAGCGCGGCCAGCTGCGGCGGCGCCTCGCGGGTGTCGGCCACGGTCACCCGTGCGCCGTGGCCCGCGCACCAGCGCGCCATGGCCAGGCCCGAGGCGCCGAGGCCCAGGACCAGTACGGGGAGGTCTTGCAGATGGCGCATGCGCTTACCGGAGCTTCAGCGTGGAGAGACCGACGAGGCACAGCAGCATCGTCACGATCCAGAAGCGCACGACGACCTGGGTCTCCTTCCAGCCGCTCTTCTCGAAATGGTGGTGCAGCGGCGCCATCTTCAGCAGCCTGCGGCCTTCGCCGTAGCGCTTGCGGGTGTACTTGAAGTACAGCACCTGGGCCATCACCGACAGCGCCTCGACCACGAAGATGCCGCCCATGATCGACAGCACGATCTCCTGGCGCACGATGACCGCGATGGTGCCCAGCGCGGCGCCGAGCGCCAGCGCGCCCACGTCGCCCATGAAGACCTGCGCCGGATGCGCGTTGAACCACAGGAAGGCCAGGCCCGCGCCGGCCATGGCCGCGCAGAAGATCAGCAGCTCGCCCGAGCCGGGGATGTGCGGGAACAGCAGATAGCGCGAGAAGGTGGCGTTGCCGGTGATGTAGGCGAAGATGCCCAGCGCCGAGCCGACCATCACCACCGGCATGATCGCCAGGCCGTCGAGGCCGTCGGTGAGGTTGACCGCGTTGCTCGATCCGACGATGACCAGGTAGGTCATGATCACGAAGCCGAACACGCCCAGCGGATACGACACTTCCTTGAAGAAGGGCAGCAGCAGGCCGGCCTTGGGCGGCAGGTCGACGTCGAAGCCCGAACGCACCCAGGTGCCGAAGAGCTCGATCACCCGCCAGTTGGAGCTCTCGGAGATGCTGAACACCAGGTAGAGCGCCGCGACCAAGCCGATCAGCGATTGCCACATGTACTTCTCGCGCGAACGCATGCCCTCGGGGTCCTTGCGCACCACCTTGCGCCAGTCGTCCACCCAGCCGATGGCGCCGAAGCCCAGCGTCACCAGCAGCACGATCCAGACGAAGCGGTTGGCCAGGTCGGCCCAGAGCACGGTCGAGATGGCGATCGCCAGCAGGATCAGCACGCCGCCCATGGTCGGCGTGCCGCTTTTGGAGAGATGCGTCTCCATGCCGTAGCCGCGCACCGGCTGGCCGATCTTGAGCGCGGTGAGGCGGCGGATCACGAACGGTCCGGCGGCCAGGCTCAGCAAAAGCGCGGTCATCGCGGCCATCACGGCGCGGAAGGTGAGGTACTGGAAGACGCGCGCCCAACCGAAGTCGGGCGAGATCGTCTGCAGCCACTGCGCCAGGCTCAGCAGCATGCGGCGGCTCCGGTGGGGGCGGCCCGGCGGGCGGGTTCAGGGAACGGCATGGCGGGTCGCCTCGTGGTGGGATGGTTGTTCTGGAAAAGCGGCGCCACCGGCATCGGCCGCGAGGCGTTCGAGGGCCTGGACCACCCGCTCCATCTGCATCGAGCGGGAGCCCTTGACGAGGACGCTGGCGGCCTCGCGGATGGCCAGCAGCACGGTCGCTTCGAGCGCGGCGTAGTCGGCGAAATGGCGGCCGTCGCCACCCGCCTGCGCGAAGCGGGCCACGGCGGCGGTGGACTGGGGGCCCAGGGCGAAGAGCCGCTCGATGCCGCGCTCGCGCGCATAGGCGCCGGCCTCGGCGTGGAAGGCGGGGCCCTGGGTGCCCACCTCGCCCATGTCGCCCAGCACCAGCAGGCGCGGGCCGGGCAGCGCGGCCAGCACGTCGATCGCGGCGCGCACCGAATCCGGGTTGGCGTTGTAGCTGTCGTCCACCAGCGTGATCGCACGGCCTTGCAGCGCCAGTTGCGCCGCACGCGAGCGGCCCTTGACCGGGCGGAACGCGGCCAGCCCGGCGGCGATGGCCGGCAGCCGCACGCCGGCGGCCAGCGCGCAGGCGGCGGCGGCCAGCGCGTTGCGCAGGTTGTGGCGGCCGGCGACGGTCAGGTGGAAGCCAAGCGATCCCGCAGGCGTGTCGGCGCGGACCCGCCAGGCATCGCCCTGCCATTCGGCATCGGCCAGGCGCAGGTCGGCGTCGGGCACCGCGTCTGCGGCCGCATCGGTGAAGGTCAGGCAGCGGCGGGCGCCGGCCAGGGTGCGCCAGAGCGGGGTGAAGGTGTCGCCCGCGGGGAACACGGCCACGCCGTCGTCGGGCAGCGCGGTCAGCACCACGCCGTTCTCGTGCGCCACCGCCTCGACGGTGTGCATGAATTCCTGGTGCTCGCGCTGGGCGTTGTTGACCAGGGCCACGGTGGGCCGGGCCATGTGGGCCAGCACCGCGATCTCGCCGGGGTGGTTCATGCCCAGCTCGACCACGCCGGCGCGGTGGTGGGGCCGCAGCCGCAGGAGCGTCAGCGGCACGCCGACGTCGTTGTTCAGGTTGCCCTGGGTGGCAAAGGCGGCCTCGGCGTGCGCCGCGCGCAGGATCGACGCGACCATCTGGGTGACGGTGGTCTTGCCGTTGCTGCCGGTCACCGCGATCAGCGGCAGCCGGAACTGCAGGCGCCAGCCGGCGGCCAGCGCGGCCAGGGCGGCGCGGCTGTCGGGCACCTCGACGCCCTGCAGGCCGGCCGCGGCCAGGCCGCCGTGGGCGATGGCCGCCTGCGCACCGGCGGCGCGGGCCTCGGCCAGGAAGTCGTTGGCATCGAAATGCTCGCCGCGCAGCGCGACGAACAGGTCGCCGGGCTGCAGGCTGCGGGTGTCGGTGTGCACCCGCGCGATCGGCAGCGTGCCGTCGCCGACCAGGCGGTGGCCGCCGGTCCAGGCGTGGGCCTGCGCCAGCGTCAGCTGCATCGGCGTGGCGGCGGTGGTGTCGTGCGGCGTCATGCGCGGGCCTCGTGTGCGGCGCGGCGGTCGAGCGCGTCCTCGACCTGCTCGCGGTCGGAGAACGGCAGCCGCGTGCCGGCGATGTCCTGGTAGTCCTCGTGGCCCTTGCCGGCCACCAGCACGACGTCGTGCGGGCCGGCCTCGGCCACCGCGCGGCGGATCGCGAGGGCACGGTCGACCTCGGTCTCGGCGCGGGTGCCGAAGGGCAGGCCGGCGGCGGTCTGCGCGATGATCGTCTCGGGCGATTCGTGACGCGGGTTGTCGCTGGTGATCCAGACGCGGTCGGCCTGCAGCGCGGCGGCGGCGGCCATGCGGGGCCGCTTGAACGTGTCGCGCCCGCCGCCGCAGCCGAAGACGCAGACCAGCGCCCCGCCCCGCTCGGCCGCCAGGGGCCGCAGCGCCTGCAGGGCTTTTTCCAGTGCGTCCGGGGTGTGGGCGTAGTCCACCGCCACCAGCGGCGCGCCGGCGCGGGCGATGCAGTCCATGCGGCCCGGCACCGGCGAGAGGCCGGCGCAGGCGGCCACGGCGGCGGCCAGCGGCACGCCCAGCGCCCGCAGCGTGCCCAGCACGCCCAGCAGGTTGTAGAGGTTGAAGCGGCCGATCACCGGCGCGGCCAGCAGGTGCCGGTCGGCGCCCTCGACCACGGTGCAGCGCAGGTGGCCGACGGCGTCGTAGCCGATGTCCTCGGCCGACAGGCGCGCCGGGCCCTGCAGCGACACGGTCCACAGGTCGACCGCGCCCGCAGCCACGGTGCGGGCCAGTTCGGCACCGGCCGCGTCGTCGATGTTCACCACCGCCGCCTGCAGGCCCGGCCAGACGAAGAGGCCCGCCTTGGCCTGCCAGTAGGCCTCCATCGTGCCGTGGTAGTCGAGGTGGTCCTGGGTGAAGTTGGTGAACACCGCCACCCGGATCCGGGTGCCGTCCAGCCGCCGCTCGGCGATGCCGATGGAGGAGGCCTCGATCGCGCAGGCACCCAGGCCGGCATCGGCGAAGCGGCGGAACTCGCGCTGCAGCAGCACCGGGTCGGGCGTCGTCAGGCCGTTGCTCACCACGCGGGGCGGAATTCCGATGCCCAAGGTGCCGATCAGCCCGCATCCGGCGCCGGCCCCATGCTCTACTTTCGATAGCGCCTGCGCCAGCCACCAGGCGGTGGTCGTCTTGCCGTTGGTGCCGGTCACCGCCAGCACGTCGAGCGCGGCCGAGGGCGCGCCGAACCATTCCGCGGCCAGCGGGCCGGTCGCGGCCTTGAGCCCTGCGAACGCCGCCACCGGGCCGGCGCCGTCGAGGTCGAAAGCCGCGATGCCTTCGTGCTCGACCAGGCAGGCGGCCGCGCCCTGGGCGAAGGCGGCCCGCACATGCGCCCGGCCGTCGCTCGCGGCGCCGGGCCAGGCGATGAAACCGTCGCCGGCACCGACCTTGCGGCTGTCGACCTGCAGGCCGCCGCGCGCATGCGCGCGCAGCCACTCCAGCGCCTGCGGCACGGTGGTGAAGACCGGCATCGGGAGGGCGACGGCCATCAGAACGACTCCTCGACTTCAGTCGCGACGATCTGCGGCTTGACCGCCATGTCGGGCTGCACGCCCATCATGCGCAGCGTCTGCTGCACCACCTCGCCGAAGACCGGGCCGGCCACGGTGCCGCCGTAGTAGGAGCCGGCGTTGGGCTCGTCGATCATCACCGCGACGATGATCCGCGGCTTCTCGATCGGCGCCATGCCGGTGAACCACGAGCGGTACTTGCCGGCGGCGTAGCCCTTGCCGGCCTGCTTGCGGGCGGTGCCCGACTTGCCGCCGATCGAGTAGCCCACCGTCTGCGCCTTCTGGCCGGTGCCGCCGGGGCCGGCGGCCAGCCACAGCATGTGGCGCACAGCGGCCGCGTTCTGCGGCGAGAAGACCTGGGTGCCGACCGCGGGCGCGTCCGACTTGAGGATGGTGGCCGGGATGATCTGGCCGTCGTGCGCGAAGGCGGTGTAGGAGCGCGCCATCTGGAACAGGCTGGCCGACAGGCCGTAGCCGTACGACATCGTCGCCTGCTCGATCGGCTTCCAGGTCTTCCACGGGCGCAGGCGGCCGGTCACCGTGCCGGGGAACGAGATCTGCGGCTTCTGGCCGAAGCCCAGTGCCGAGAAGCTGTCCCACATCTCGTGCGCCGTCATCTTCTGCGACACCTTGGTGGCACCCACGTTGCTCGACTTCTGGATCACGCCCTCGACCGTCTGAAGCCCATAGTTGTGGGTGTCGGTGATGGTCGAGCCGGTGATGGTGATGCGGCCCGGCGAGGTGTCGATCATCGTGCTGGGCTTGACGCGGCCCAGCTCCAGCGCGGTGCCGATGGTGATCGGCTTCATGGTGGAGCCGGGCTCGAAGGTGTCGGTGAGCGCGCGGTTGCGCAGCTGCTCGCCGGTGAGGTTTTGGCGCTTGTCGGGCACGTAGCTCGGGTAGTTGGCCAGGGCCAGGATCTCGCCGGTGACGGTGTCGAGCACCACCACGCTGCCGGCCTTGGCCTTCTGGGCGATCACCTGGTCGCGCAGCTTCTGGTAGGCGAAGAACTGCACCTTGCTGTCGATCGAGAGCTGGATGTCCTTGCCGTCGAGCGGCGGCACCGTCTCGCCCACGCCCTCGACGGCGCGGCCCAGGCGGTCCTTGATCACCCGGCGCGAACCGGCCTTGCCGCCGAGCGCCTCGTTGAAGGCCAGCTCGATGCCTTCCTGGCCGCGGTCCTCCACGTTGGTGAAGCCGACGATGTGCGCCGCCGACTCGCCCTCGGGGTACTGGCGCTTGTATTCCTTGCGCTGGTAGATGCCCTTGATGTCGAGCGCGGCGATCTGCTTGACGATGGGCTCGTCGACCTGGCGCTGGATCCAGACGAAGCTCTTGTCCTCGTCGGCCAGCTTCTTGTCGAGCGCGGCGGGCGTCATGTCGAGCAGCTTGGCCATCTGGCGCAGCTTGGCGACCACCTCCGGGTCCTGCCGGTCGACGTCCTCGGGAATCGCCCAGATGCTGGGCGCGATCACGCTCGAGGCCAACAGCAGGCCGTTACGGTCGAGGATGCGGCCGCGGTTGGCGGGCAGCTCCAGCGTGCGGGCGAAGCGCACCTCGCCCTGGCGCTGGAAGAAGTCGTTGCCGATGACCTGCACGTACACCGCCCGCGCGGCCAGGCCGGTGAAGCCGAGCGCGATCGCGGCCACGATGAACTTGCTGCGCCAGACCGGCGTCTTGCTGGCGAGCAAGGGGCTGGAGGTGTACTGGACGCTGCGGCTGCGGCTCATCGCGTGGCCTTCCTGGCTGCGGCCGTGGCCGCGGCGGCCGCGGGCGTGCCAGCGGGCGGCGTCGCGGTGCGGGTCGGCAGCAGCACCGGATAGCCGACGTACTGGGTGATCGCCGGCGTGGCGGCCTGCATCTTGAGCTGGTCGCGGGCGAGTTTTTCCACCCGCAGCGGCGTGGCCTGGGCGCGCTTGTCGACCTGCAGCCGGTCGCGCTCGACGTCGAGGCGCACCGCCTCGGCACGCACCCGTTCCAGCTCGGTGAACAGGCGGCGCGATTCGTACTGGGTGTGCACCAGGTAGAGCGCGCTGGCCAGCACGGCCATCAGGAGCACGACGGACAGCCGCGTCATGGTGCAGACCCGCTCACAGCGGGACCTCGGTGCGTTCGGCCACCCGCAGGATCGCGCTGCGCGACCGCGGGTTGGCGGCCACCTCTTCGGCCGAGGCGCGGAACCGGCCCAGCGCCTTCAGGTGCATCGGCTGCGGCGCGGCGAAGGGCGCGCGGCGGTCGTACACCTCTTTCGAATGCTGGGCGATGAATGTCTTGACGATGCGGTCTTCGAGCGAATGGAAGCTGATCACCGCCAGCCGGCCGCCCGGGCGCAGCACCGACAGGCTGGCCTCTAGCGCCTGTTGCAGCTCTTCAAGCTCGGCATTGATGAAAATCCGAAGAGCCTGAAATGTGCGCGTTGCAGGGTTCTGGCCCTGCTCGCGGGTTTTGACCGTACCAGCCACGAGCTCGGCCAGCTCGGTGGTGGTTGAAATTGGGCCCCGTTCCTGTCGGCGAGCTGCAATCGCCTTTGCAATCGGTAGAGCAAACCGTTCTTCGCCATAGTCACGAATCACCTCCGCCATCTGTGGGATCTCGGCCGTGGCCAGCCAGTCGGCCACGCTCTCGCCGCGCGTGGGGTCCATGCGCATGTCGAGCGGGCCGTCGAAACGAAAAGAAAAACCCCGTACGGGGTTGTCGATCTGCGGAGAGCTGACGCCGATGTCCATCAGCAGGCCATCGGCACTGGCCGGGGGCAGGTCCCCGAGATGGCGGAAGCCCTCGTGGCGGATGGAGAAGCGCCGGTCCTCGATGCGGGTGGCGTCGGCGATCGCGTCCGGATCCTTGTCGAAGGCCAGCAGCCGGCCCTTGGCAGAGAGGCGCGACAGGATCAGCCGCGCATGGCCGCCGCGGCCGAAAGTGGCGTCGATGTAGGCGCCGCCGCTTGAGACGACGAGCGCGTCCACCGCTTCCTGCAGCAGGACGGTGGTGTGGTGGTTGGGGACGTCGCTCGACACCTGCGGCCTCTAAAAGGAGAAGTCCTTGAACGCGTCGGGCATCGCGCCCTGCAGCGCTTCGGCTTCCTGGGCCTCGTAGGCGGCCTTGTCCCACAGCTCGAAATGGCTGCCCATGCCGAGCAGGATCGTCTCCTTGGCGATGCCGGCGGCCTGGCGCAGCTCGGGCGATACCAGCACCCGCCCGGTGGCGTCCATCTCCACGTCCATCGCGTTGCCGAGGAAGATGCGCTTCCACCACTGGGCCGACATCGGGAGTTGGGCGATGCGCTCCCTGAACTTCTCCCACTCCGGGCGCGGGAAGATCATCAGGCAGCCGTCGGGATGCCGGGTGATCGTCAGCTGGCCCGCCGCCGTCGCCGCCAGGACGTCACGATGCCGCGTAGGGACGGACAGCCGCCCCTTCGCATCGAGACTCAGCGATGACGCTCCTTGGAACACGACTGGAAGACCCCCGGGTTTGGATTCGCTTGGTGTGCCGGGGAAAGCGGGCGCGCAGCCACTTTTCACCACTTAATTGCACTTTTTTGCACTGTAGCAGGAAAAGAAGCGGGCACAAATGCCGATCGATCAACTTCCACAATGAAATCAACAACTTACAAGCACTTGCGAATACCTCTCCTGAGGGAAAAACCTTCTGGATTAAGCACTTAGGAGAGCCAGTCAAAGTGCTTCCTCAGACCCGGCCCGGCTGTGCAAATCGGGGCTGGACATGTAACAAACCTGCCGAAACCCCGACGGCCCCGCGCGCGGCCTGCCTGCACCGGCGCTTCACGATGTCCTACGCGAGTGCGAAGTGCCGGCTCCTAGATACGGAACGACCACGCCGGGCTTGCGCACCCAGCGTGGTCGTCTTCACGCGGTGTTCGCCATACCGCGAACGCCGCCGTCTCCGCGCCGTGCGGCAGCGAGCGATGCCTAGAGGATGTAGCGGGACAGGTCCTCGTCCTTGCTCAGCTCGCCCAGGCGCTTGTCGACATAGGCGACGTCGACCGTCACCGTCTGGCCGGACATGCGGGCGGCGTCGAAGCTCACCTCGTCGAGCAGCCGCTCCATCACCGTCGACAGGCGCCGCGCGCCGATGTTCTCGGTGCGCTCGTTCACGTCGTAGGCGATGCGGGCCAGACGGGTGATGCCTTCGGGCGTGAACTCCACCGTCACGCCCTCCGTCGCCAGCAGCGCCTGGTACTGCTTGACCAGCGACGCATGGGTCTGGGTGAGGATGGCCTCGAAATCCTCGACCGACAGCGACTGCAGCTCGACCCGGATCGGGAACCGGCCCTGCAGCTCGGGGATCAGGTCGCTGGGCTTGCTCAGGTGGAACGCGCCCGAGGCGATGAACAGGATGTGGTCGGTCTTGACCATGCCGTACTTGGTCGAGACGGTGGTGCCCTCCACCAGCGGGAGCAGGTCGCGCTGCACACCCTGGCGCGAGATGTCGGCGCTGCTGCCGCCGCCTTCGCTGCGCGAGGTGACCTTGTCGATCTCGTCGATGAAGACGATGCCGTTCTGCTCGGCGTTGGCGACGGCGCGGGTGCGGCTGTCTTCCTCGTTGACGAGCTTGCCGGCCTCTTCGTCCACCAGCAGCCTCATCGCCTCGTCGATCCGCAGCTTGCGGGTCTTGCGCTTGCCGGCCCCCATCTGGCTGAACATGCCGCGCAGCTGCTCGGTCATCTCCTCCATGCCGGCCGGGCCGCTCACTTCCAGCGCCCGGGCGGGCTCGGCCAGGTCGATCTCGATCTCCTTGTCGTCGAGCTGGCCCTCGCGCAGCTTCTTGCGGAAGGCCTGGCGGGCACCGCTCTCGGGCCCGGCCAGCGCCGGCGCGGCCGAGGCATCGGGCACGCCGGTAGGCCGGGCCGGCGGGATCAGCACGTCGAGGATGCGGTCCTCGGCGGCGTCCTCGGCGCGGGCGCGGTGCTTCTTCATCTCGGATTCGCGGGTCTGCTTGACCGCCACCTCGACCAGGTCACGGATGATCGCGTCGACGTCCTTGCCGACGTAGCCCACCTCGGTGAACTTGGTCGCCTCGACCTTGATGAAGGGCGCGTCGGCCAGGCGGGCCAGCCGGCGGGCGATCTCGGTCTTGCCGACGCCGGTCGGGCCGATCATCAGGATGTTCTTGGGCGTGATCTCGTGGCGCAGCTTGCCCTCGACCTGCTGGCGCCGCCAGCGGTTGCGCAAGGCGATCGCGACGGCGCGCTTGGCCTGCTGCTGGCCGACGATGTGGTGGTCGAGTTCGGAGACGATCTCCTGGGGGGTCATGGAGGACATGGCGTGCTCGGAATTGGTTTGCTATTCAATTGATAGCTGATGGCCGGCATACGACGCCGGCTACAGCCACTTTTCTTCTGGAAACGGGTGCGTGGAGCCTGCAGGCCGCGCATCGAAAGCGCCGGTGCGGGCATCCGGCGATCTGGCGGATGCCAGAAAGTGCGAAAGAACCGTCGCGGAGCGAGCCCGCGTGTGCAGTGAGGTCCACAGCCGCGCGCTCGGGCTGCGCCGCAGGTTCTCTCACAGCTTCTCAATCGAGCGTTTCCAGGGTGTGGTGCATGTTGGTGTAGATGCACAGTTCGCCCGCGATCTCCAGCGACTTCTTGACGATGTCGCACGGCGCCAGGTCGGTGTGCTCCAGCAGCGCCTTGGCGGCCGAATGCGCATAGGCGCCACCCGATCCGATCGCCACGATGCCCTGCTCGGGCTCCAGCACGTCGCCGTTGCCGGTGATGATCAGCGAGGCGGTGCGGTCGGCCACCGCCAGCATCGCCTCCAGCCGGCGCAGGACCCGGTCGGTGCGCCAGTCCTTGGTCAGCTCGATGGCCGCGCGGACCAGCTGGCCCTGGTGCTTTTCCAGCTTGGCCTCGAAGCGCTCGAAGAGGGTGAAGGCGTCGGCGGTGGCACCGGCGAAGCCGGCCAGCACCTTGTCGTGGTGGAGCTTGCGCACCTTGCGGGCGGTGCCCTTGACGACGATGTTGCCGAGCGTGACCTGCCCGTCGCCGCCGATCGCCACCTGGATGCCCTGCGGCGTCTGGCGGCGCACGCTGAGGATGGTCGTGCCGTGAAATTGTTCCATAACCGCGTCAGGTAGGGCCGGACCGCCGCTTTGCAATGCCGTGGCGGCCTGCCGAAACCGCTGGAAACAAGCCGGGATGTTTCCGGACCGGGGGCCGCCGACGTGCGGGCGACGAGGCGGCCGGCCTAGTCGCTGCGGGCATGCACCCGGGCGTATTCGTCCACCCCGATGACGTTCAGGAAGGTGGCCGCCAGACGGTGCAGGTTGCGGAACTGCACCTGACGGCCGGCCGCGTCCTGCGCCGCCGCCCAGTTGAGGACCGAGCCGGCCGCCGAGAAATCCATCCGCATCAGCCGGTCGCACGAGACGATCACCGTGCCGGTGCCGTGCTCGGCCGCGGCGTCGAGCCGGGCGATGGCGGCGTCGGCGTCGCCGGTGATCTCGCCGGACAGCTCGGCCACCGGGGCCGGCGGCAGCAGCGTCTGGGTGAGCACCGGGAAATTGGCGCCGAAGCCCGCCCCGCCGTGGTCGGCCGCCACAAGCGGCGCGGCCGCGGCCGGCAGGTCGGGGCCGAGGGCCGAGTCTTCCGCGGCGGCGTCGCCCACCGTGCGGCATTCGCAGCGCGCCGGCTGCCATGACGGCGGCGAGACCTCGTAGGTGACGCAGTAGTCGAGCGCCACCATCTCGAAGGCATCGGGCTGGCCGAGCACCCGCAGCACTTCCATGTGGAGCCGCCACCAGATCGGATCGACCAGCGCATCGGCCGACGGGGTGCGGGCCTGCAGCGCCTGCAGCAGCGGCTCCACCCCGGCCATGCGGATGGGGATCCGCAGGTCCCCCCAACGGGTGAAGGCGGCCAGCAGGGGCAGGACCGCATCGTCCTGGAAACCCTGCAGCGCCGACCAGTCGAGCAACCACGGCGCAGGCGCACCCGCCAGGGCGTCTTCCAGCGATTCAACGGCGGCGCCGTCGATCCGGGCCGGGCTGCTCCAGCGAAAGTCGTCCTGCTCCATCGACTGGGTGGCCGTGCCCGGCGGGCAGACCAGGTACCAGGAAGGCGGCGAGCGGCCGAAGCGCTGGGCGAACTCCAGCGCCGCCGCCTCGAAACGCTCCTGCTGGCCGATGCAGCGGTAGAGATCGAACAGGGCGCCCCAGGCATGCTCGACCGTGCTGCCCTCGTCGCCGTCTTCCGCGGCCAGCAGCCGCAGCGCGGCCTCGGCCCCGGCGTAGTCGGCATTGGCGAAGCGGATCGCGGACTCTTCGAGCTGCGGATCGTGGACGAAGCCCGGCAGGTCTTCCACCGCGGGCTGCAGGTCCATCGGCGCCATCAGCGGCGCCGCGTCGGCCGCCGGGTGGTCGGCATCGGGCAGTTCGATGTCGACCTTCAGGCCGCCGGGCGCCGGTGGCCGGGTGTCGGGGCCGCCCGGCACAGATGCACGGGCGCGGTGGGCATAGAGGGTGGGCTCGCCGGCCGGCACGACGCGCAGCGGCAGCTCGCCCGGCTCGGGCGGCCGGGTGGTCCACCACTGCTGGGACATCTGCTCCTCGATCTCGTCGATCTTGCGCAGGGTGACGGCCCGGTCGTCGGGCCGGCTCAGCAGACTGGTGGCGAAGAACGACACCGCGCCGTCGCCGCCGGTGTCGACACCGGCTCCTCGGCGGCGCAGGCGGCGCAGCTGGTCGAACTCGCGCTTGCGGATCGAGTCGTTGCGCCGTCGCCGCTCGACCACCTCCTTGAGCAACTGCTTGCTGTAGCCGCTGTCGGCGTTGTCGCCGGGGACGTCCTCGTCGGCCCAGGCCGCGCCGGGCTTGCGCACGAAGCGCACCACCCTGGAGAGAAAACCCGGAGTTTCGCTCTTGGCCATGCGCGGGACCTGCTGCTGCGAGGGGCGGCGGCGCGAGGCGTCAGTCGCCGAACATCTTCTGCTTCAACTCGCGGCGCTGCTGCGCTTCGAGCGAGAGCGTCGCGGTCGGACGGGCCAGCAGGCGGCCCACGCCGATCGGCTCGCCGGTCTCGTCGCAGTAGCCGTAGTCGCCGGCGTCGATGCGGACGATCGACTGCTCGATCTTCTTCAGCAGCTTGCGTTCGCGGTCACGGGTGCGCAGCTCCAGGGCGTGCTCTTCCTCGATCGTGGCGCGGTCGGCCGGGTCGGGCACGACGACCGTGTCTTCGCGCAGGTGCTCGGTGGTCTCGCCGGCATTGTTGAGCATGTCCTGCTTCAGGCGCACGAGCTTCAGGCGGAAGAAGGCCGTCTGCTTCTCGTTCATGTACTCGGCGTCGGCCATCGACAGCACTTCCTCGTCGCTCAGTTCCTCGGCCGACTTGGTCTTCCAGTTCTGGGCGAGCTTCGGGTCCTTCTTGGGCACGGTGTACGACACCGGCGCCGGGGCCGGCGAGGACGAGGCCTGCGAGAAGCTGGCCTTGGCCGCCGTGGAGGCGACCGCGTGCTGCGCCATCGACGGCACGGTCAATTGCGCCAGGCGCGACGACGGACGGGTGCTGCGCGGAATGTCCGGCGTGGACGTGGCAACGGGTGCGACGGGGGCTGCGGGCGCTTCCGGCACAGGGGCCGGGCTGGCGGCCGTCTTGGGTTTGGTGGGCTGGGCTTTCACTCGCTGTCTCCTCGCGGGATTGACGACATCATCACGGTGGCCGATCGCCCCCGGGTTGTCGCCGGGGCGCGATTGTATCGACTTGGAATGTCGATCACGCACCACCGGTTATATAAGTTTTTGCGGAGTCCGAGGTGGGCTTCCACCCTCAGACCAGGCACTGCTCCAGGCCCTGCAGGAAGATGTCCCGCGGCAGGTCGATGCCGATGAAGACCATCTTGCTGCTGCGCGCCTCGCCCTCGGCCCAGGCCGGCCCCAGGTCGCTGCCCATCAGCTGGTGCACGCCCTGGAAGATCACCTTCCTGTCGGTGCCCTGCATATGGAGCACGCCCTTGTAGCGCAGCATCCGCGGGCCGTAGATGTTGACCACCGCGCCCAGGAAATCCTCGAGCTTGGCCGGGTCGAACGCCCGGTCGGACTTGAAGGCGAAGCTCTTCACGTCGTCGTCGTGCCGATGGTGGTGCCCGTCACCGTGCTGGTGGGACGGATGGTCGCAGGCCTCGCCCTCGGCATGGTCGTGGTCGGGGTGCGCGTGGCCGTGGTCGTCTTCCTTCAGGAAGTCGGGATCGATGTCGAGCTTGGCGTTGAGGTTGAAGCCGCGCAGGTCGAACACGTCCTTGATCGGCACCTCGCCGAAGTGCACCGCCTGGATCGGGGCGCGCGGGTTCATGTGCTTCAGGCGGTGAACCAGCGCATCGGTCTCGTCCTGGGCGACCAGGTCGGTCTTGCTCAGGAAGATCTGGTCGGCGAAACCGACCTGGCGGCGCGCCTCCTGGCGGTCGTCGAGCTGCGCCTGGGCATGCTTGGCGTCGACCAGGGTCAGGATGGAGTCGAGCAGGAAGCTCTCGGCGATCTCCTCGTCCATGAAGAAGGTCTGCGCCACCGGGCCGGGGTCGGCCAGGCCGGTCGTCTCGATCACCACCCGGTCGAAGTCGAGCAGGCCCTTGCGCTTCTTGGCGGCCAGCAACTGCAGCGCCTCGCGCAGGTCTTCCCGGATGGTGCAGCAGATGCAGCCGTTGCTCATCTGCACGATCTGCTCCTTGCTCTCCGAGACGAGGATGTCGTTGTCGATGTTCTCCTCGCCGAATTCGTTCTCGATGATCGCGATCTTCTGGCCGTGGGCCTCCGACAGCACGCGCTTGAGCAGCGTGGTTTTACCGGATCCCAGGAAGCCTGTAAGGATCGTGGCAGGTATGAGGCTCATGATGCGTCCTGGTAAAAAAACGAGCAATCGACCAGTGTAGCGGGCGTGTGCGGTTTTGGACCTTCGCTGCCCCCTGCACCCAAGGGTTCCCACCCTCGCGATCCGGATGTACGGCGGTTTACAAACAAAATTCTATATGGGTAGAATTCAGTTGTAACCGCCCGTCAAGCGCCTATGCCATTTGCTTCGCCCAAACTGCCTTGCCCTTCTTTCGTCCAGAGCTGCAGTTCGCTCTCGGCACCGCTGGCAGTCTTCCGGGACCGGCATCGCGACCCTTCTTTCGGCATCTTCATCGAGAACGACTGCGGCGGCCCGCCCTGGAGCGGCGGCCGCGACGGCCCCGTGCCCGACGGACCGCCCGCACCGCTCGTGTCCCCGGGCGACGGCCTGGCGGCCGAGCAGGAAGCGGCTTTTCTCCGCGACGCGGTCGCCTGCCAGGTCAGCCTGCTGCCGCGGCACTGGAACTGGCTCGGCCAGCAGTCCGACGGCGTGTCGGTCACGCTGCGGCAACTGGTGGACGAGGCCCGGCAGCGTGCGGCCGATGCCTGCGACGAGGTCCGCGGCGCCCGCGAGGCCGCCTACCGCGCGCTGCGCACGCTGGCGGGCGACGCGCCGGGCTTCGACGACGCCTGCTGCGCCCTCTTCGCCGGCGACCGGGAGGCCTTCGAGCGGCACACCGCGCACTGGCCGCGCGACGTGGTCGCCTACGGCCTGCGGCTGGCCGCACCCGGCTGGCTGCCCAACACCTTCTCGGGTTGCCCTAGGACCTGCGCACGACGACCAGGCCCTTGAGGTAGTCGCCTTCCGGGAACGAGAGCGTCATCGGATGGTCGGGCGCGCCCATCAGCCGCTCGGCGATGAAGCCGTCCACCCCGGCGTCGGCACCGGCCGAGGCGACGATCTTGTGGAACAGCTCCGGCGGAATGCCGCCCGAGCAGGAATAGGTGAACAGTACGCCGCCCGGCTCCAGCAGCCCCAGCGCGATGCGGTTGATGTCCTTGTAGGCCCGCGCGGCCCGGTCGGCATGGGCCGCCGTGGGCGCGAACTTGGGAGGGTCGAGCACGATCGCGTCGAACGTCCGGCCTTCCTGCGCGAAGCGGCGCAGCGCGGCGTTCACGTCCGCATCGAGGAATTCGGCACGCGCCGGGTCGAAGCCGTTCAGGGCGACGTGGGCCGCGGCCCGTTCCAGCGCGGGCGCCGAAGAGTCGATCGAGGTGACGTGCGCCGCACCGCCCGCCAGCGCCGCGACGGTGAAGCCGCCGGTGTAACAGTAGCAGTTGAGCACCCGCTGGAAGCCGCGCCGCTGCGTGGTCTCGAAGAAGCGCCGCCGGCTGTCGCGCTGGTCCAGGTAGAAGCCGGTCTTGTGGCCCTCGGCCACGTCCAGCGTGAGGCGCCAGCCGTGCTCGCGGATCGTCCGCTCGGTGGAGGCCGCCGCGTCGCCGCGCAGCCAGCCGGTGGCGGCCGGCAGGCCTTCGAGGGCGCGTACGCTGGCGTCCGACCGCTCGTAGAGCTGCGCCAGGCCGGTGATCTGGAGCAGCGCGTCGGCGATCTGCGGCTTCCAGCGCTCCACCCCGGCCGAGCCGAACTGCGCCACCAGCACGTCGCCGTAGCGGTCGACCACCAGCCCTGGCAACCCGTCCGATTCGCCATGCACCAGCCGCTGGCCGTCGCTCTGGATGTCGAACCAGGCCCGCGCCGCGATCGCCCGCGCCAGCGTGGCGTGGAAGAAGCCCGCGTCGATCCGCTGTCCTTCGTCGAAGCTCCACACCCGCGCCCGGATCCGCGACGCCGGGCTGAACGCCGCCCAGCCCAGGAAGCGCCCGTCGTGCCCCTCGACCCGCACCGTCTCCCCGCTGTCGCCGCCGCCCTTGGCGATGGCCGATTCGAAGATCCAGGGATGTCGGCGCAGAAGCGATCGCTCCTTGCCTTCGCGCAAGCGGATGGTTTTCATAAGCCCCCGATTGTCCCGCACGCCGATTTCCGAACAAAAAGTGCACCTGGCCGGCGCCTCACGCCGACCTCTAGCTACACTTTCAATAGCATCGCACTCCCAGCACGTCGAGCGCAGCGAAGACCCCAGGCCGCCGCCGATCTGGCTCTGCCAGTCGGCCAGCGGCGCCCCCGGAAGGGGGTTAGGCGAAGACACGCAGTGCGAAGCCTGGGGGAGAGCCAAATCCTCTGGGGGAGAACTAACGCTTTGCTCGCGGATGCGTCGCGTCGTACACCTGGGCCAGGTGCTGGAAGTCGAGCCGGGTGTACACCTGGGTGGTGGTGATGCTCGCGTGGCCCAGCAGCTCCTGCACCGCCCGCAGGTCGCCGCTCGACTGCAGCAGGTGGCTCGCGTACGAGTGCCGCAGCATGTGCGGATGCACCGGCGCCGCCAGCCCCGCGGCGGCGCTGCGGCGGCGCAGGCGCTGCCACACCGCCTGCGGGGTGAGCCGGGTGCCGCGCCGGCCCGGGAACAGCGCCGGCTGCGACAGCGCATCGGCCGGCAGCGCCGCCAGCCGCTGGGGCAGCCACAGGCCGATGGCCGCGGCGGCCTGCCCGCCGATCGGCACGCTGCGCCATTTGCGGCCCTTGCCGCAGGTGTGGACCATGCCGTCCTGCAGGTCGATCCAGCCGCGCCCGGCGGCCTGGCCGGCGGCGGTGGGGGCGGCGTCCAGGCCGACCAGTTCGCCCACCCGCAGGCCGCAGCCGTAGAGCAGCTCGACCATCGCGCCGTCGCGCGCATCGAGCCAGGCGTTCTGCGGCTCGTCCGACGGATCGGCAAAGTCGGCCAGCTGCACCGCGGCATCGACCGGCAGGGCCTTCGGCAGCGGCTTGGGAGCCTTCGGCGCCCGCACGTGCTGCACCGGGTTCTGCGCGATGCGGCCTTCGCGGCCGAGCCAGGCGTAGAAGCCGCGCCAGCCCGACAGGATCAGGGCGATGCCGCGCGCGCTGCGGCCGCCGGCGTGCATCTGGGCGACGAAACGGCGGATATGGTGGTGGGCCGCCGCCTCGGGCGCCACCCCGGCCGCCGCGCAGGCCTGCGCGAGCTTCTGCAGATCGAGCGCATACAGGGTGACGGTGCGGGTGGCCAGGCGCTTCTCGAACGTGGCGTGTTCGAGGTAACGGGCCATCAGCGGACCGAGGACCGGCGCAGCGTCGGTGCTGTCGTCGTCCGGAGCGGGAGCGACACCGACCTTCGCCGGGGACCTGGCCTTGCCGCCGGCCGAGGCGGCCGCGGCCTTGCGCCGCGTGGCCGGAGCGGTGTGCAGGCCGCCCGCCCCCGGCACCACCAGCCGGCCGGCGGCGCTCATGGCGTGGCGCGCAGCCGGCCGATGGCGGCGCCGGCCAGTTCGGCCATGCGCTCCAGGAAATCGGTGGCCATCGCCGGGTCGAACCGGTCGGCCTCGGCCGAGGCCAGCACCAGCAGGCCGAAGACCGGGCCCTGCGCCGCGGCCGGGCCGTCGCGCAACGGCAGCAGCGCGACGGATGCCGCACGCTCGGGCGCCTCCAGCCAGCGTACCGCGTCGAAGCCGCGGTTGGGGCCGCAGTACGGCGTGGCGAGCGATGCGGCGAAGCTGCGGGTGTCGGCCCCCACGTCGGCGGCCCAGGGCTGCGCGGCATAGGCGGAGGCGAGGTCCCACAGCCGAATCGCCGCCTGCGGCACGATGAACTGCTCCCGCGCCTCGGCCACGATGCACTCGGGCAGCGTGGCGGCGTCGCGGGCGGCGACCAGCGCGCGCGACCACTGCTGCAGCCGGTCGGCGATCACCGTGTTCTCGCTGCCGTTGCGCATCATCTCCATGATCCGCTGCTCCAGGCCCTTGATCTTCTCGCGCAGCATCTCGGCCTGGCGCTCCTGCAGGCTGACCGCGCGGTTGCCGTGCGGGCTGGTGAGCTGCACCGCGGCCAGCACCTGGGCATGGCGCTCGAAGAAGTCGGGGGTGTTGGCGAGGTAGTCGGCGATGTCGTCCTCGGTGATCGGGGGCACCGCGGTGGCGGATTCGGCGGAAGGGGGCAGGCTGGTCATGGGAGGTCCGGTAGGTCGATCTGGCCGTGGAAGACGGTGGTCGCCGGGCCGGTCATGAAGACCGGCGCGCCGCCGCCCGCCCAGGCGATGGTGAGGAGGCCGCCGCGGGTCTGCACGTCGACCTGCGGATCGAGCAGCCCGAGGCGGATGCCGGCGACCACCGCGGCGCAGGCGCCGGTGCCGCAGGCGAGCGTTTCGCCGGCGCCGCGTTCGTAGACCCGCAGCCGCACATGGCCGCGGTCCACGACCTGCAGGAAGCCGGCGTTGACGCGGCGGGGAAAGCGGGCGTGGCGCTCGATCGGCGGGCCCTGCTGGGCGACGGGCGCGGTGTCCACGTCGTCCACGATCTGCACCGCGTGCGGGTTGCCCATCGAGAGCACCGCCACCTGCACGGTCGCGTCGGCGGCGCCGAGCGCCAGCGGCCAGGTCTCCCAGCCGCCCGCGGGCTGCGGCGCGGTGCCGGCCGCGTCGAACGGCACCTGCGGCAGGTCGAACACCGGGGCGCCCATGTCGACGGTCACGCGGCCGTCGGCGGTGATGCGGGGGGTGATGGTGCCGGCGCGGGTCTGGACCCGGATCTCGTCCCGGGTGGCGAGGCCCTGGTCGCGCACGAAGCGGGCGAAGCAGCGGGCGCCGTTGCCGCACTGCTCCACCTCGCCGCCGTCGGCGTTGTGGATCACGTATTCGAAATCGACCGCCGGCGTCGGCGCGGGCCGCACGCTGAGGATCTGGTCGGCGCCCACGCCAAAGTGGCGGTCGGCCAGGAATCGGTACTGCGCGGTCGTCAGGCCGAGCGGGCCGCCGGTTTCGTCGAGCACCACGAAATCGTTGCCTGCGCCCTGCATCTTGGTGAAGCGGATCTGCATCCGGCGATTATCCGCGCGCACCACCGGTCCGGCGGGCCGACGTCGCAAAGGCCGGCGCGGCGGCCAGGCGCCGGCAGCGCCCGGCCAGCGCCTGTCCGCCGGCCGGGTAGCGGTGCTAGCCGCCCTGCCCCGCCACGTGCACCGCCGGCCGGCGGCCGTCGTTCCAGCGGCCGCCGATCGCGCGCTCCACCTGCGCCGCCAGCTGCAGCAGCAGGCCGTCGTTCGCCTGCCGCGCCTGCGCCTGGATGCCCAGCGGCAGGCCGCTCTCCTGCGTGCCCAGGGGCAGCGAGATGCCCGGCAGGCCGGCCAGGTTCGCGAGCGGCGTGTAGGCGAAGTTCCGCCAGAGGTTCTCGAACCAGTCGTGCACCGACGGGTTGGTGCTGGTCGTGAGGTACTCGGTGGTGCCAACCTTCGGGGTGGGAAGCGCGGTGATCGGGGTGAGGACGATGTCCCAGGATTCGAAGAAGTCGCCGAAGGCCCGCGCGGTGGTGTTGAAGACCGCCTGCATCGCCGCCCGCTCAGCGAACGAGACGCCGCGGCCCGCCTCCCAGATCTTGATGTTGATCGGCTCCAGCAGGTCCGGGTCGGGCCGGGTTTCGCCGCGCCGCTGCAGGTGGCCTTCGATCACCTGGGCGAAGTTGCTGATGTAGCAGGTGGTCTGCGCGGCGAACGCGGCCCGGAAGTCGACCGGCGGCGTCACCCACTCGACCTGGTGGCCCAGGCCCTGCAGCAGCCGGCCCGCCTTCTCCAGCTCCGCCACGAAGTGCGGCACCGCCCGCCAGTCGCCCCAGGCGTGGGACACCGCGATGCGCAGCGGCCGCGGGTCGGTGGCGATCAGTTCACCGTACGACTGCGCCGGCGTCCAGAACGGCATGAACTCGCCGGGCGCGCCGCCGCGGCAGTGGTCGACGAAGGCGGCCGTGTCGCGCACCGTGCGGCTGTGACAGCCCTGGATCGACACCAACCCGGTCAGGTCGGACGCGTGCGGCGCCAGCGAGAAGACGCCGCGCGACACCTTCAGGCCGATGTTGCCGTTGACGCCGGCCGGGATGCGGATCGAGCCGCCCCCGTCGGTGGCGTGCGACAGCGGCACCACGCCGGCCGCGACCATCGCCGCGGTGCCGGCCGACGAGCCGCAGGTGGTGTAGCCGGTGTCCCACGGGTTGCGGGTCAGGTGCAGCGTGTTCTCGACCGAGCTGCAGACGCCGAACTCGGGCGTGGTGGTGCGGCCGATGATGTTGAGGCCGGCCTGCCGCATCCTGGTCGCAAGGAAGGTGTCGTGCGCCGCGCGGTGGCCCTGCATCATGCGGGAGCCCATCTCCTGCCGCCGGCCCGCGAGCGTCGGGCCCAGGTCCTTGAGGAAGAACGGGGTGCCGGCGAAGGCACCGTCGGGCGACATGCCGTCGCAGAGCGGATCGGCCACCGCGTCGTCGAACAGCTCGACCACCGCGTCCAGCGCCGGATCGGTCAGCGCCACGCCGGCCGCCGCCTGGCGTGCCAGCTCGGCCGCCGTGACCTCCCCCTTGCGGACCAGTTCCGCCAAACCCAGGCCGTCGAGCCCGGCCCATTCGCTCCAACCCATCGCCAACGTCATCTTCGTTTCTCCCTTGCACCGCCATCATGGCGTACCTTCAGATCCATCCGAAACCCAGTCGCAGCACCAGGAAGGTCGCGGTGCCCGCCAGGATGCAGCCGGTCACGCTGTCGCGACGCCAGAGGTATACCGCGACCGTCGCCGCCACGGCGAACAGGCGGGCGTCGCGCCAGTCGGCGGGCCAGTGTCCCTGCGACAGCAGCACCTCCGGCGCGACCATGGCCAGCAACGCTGCGCTGGGCGCATGCCGGAAGCTGCGGCGCAGCCAGTGCGGCAGCCGCGGCTCGCTGTCGGGCACCAGAAAGAAGCCGCGGGTGCCCACCGTGACGAGCAGGAGGGCGAGTACCGCCAGGCTGCCGTACACCGCTTCGCCGCAGCTCATCGCGGAACGCCCCAGCGGCGGTCTGCCCAGAGGCCCGCGGCCAGCGCCGCCAGCAGGGCCGCCACGATGTTGAGGCCCATCGGCAGGCCGGCGGCGCCCAGCGCGACCGCCGCCGCCACCAGTGCCGACAGGCATACCGCACGGTCGGTGAGCGCGGGCAAGGCGAGCGCCAGCAGCGCCAGCACCCCGACGAAGCGCAGGCCCCACGCCGCCGGAATCACGTCGGCCAGGACGATGCCCGCGAGCGACGACGCATGCCACGCGGCCCAGTTCGTGAGCGCCATGCCCGCGAAGTAGCCCAGCTGCGACCGGCTGGCCCGCCCGCCCGCCGGCGGCCGCGGGTAGCGCTGCACGAAACGGGCGTACACCGGGTCGCCCGCCAGGTAGGCCAGCAGCATCCGGAAGCTGCGCCGGTGCCCGCCGAGGTACATCCGCCAGTTGGCGCTGAACACCATGAACCGCAGGTTCAGCACGCAGGCGGTGGCCACGATCAGCCAGAGCGGCGCGCCCGCGGCCATCAGCGGCAGCGCTGCCAGCTGCGAGGTGCTGGCGAACACCAGCAGCGACATGGCCAGCACCAGGCGCAGGTCGACGCCGCTCTTGGCCATCGCCACGCCGACCACCAGCCCGATGGCGCTGGAGCCGAGCGCGCCGCCGGTGATGTCGCGGCAGCCGGCGGCGAACGCCGCGCGCCAGGCGCGGTCGGTGCGGCAAGCGTGCCAACGGCCCCGCCAGGTCGGGGTGGCAGGTGGGGCTGCCTGCATCACGCTGCTGCGACCGGGAGCGCGGGCGCCGCGCACGGCGCGCCGGTCGCGAGCTCGGCCCGCGGCGCGGCCGACAGCAGCCGCCGGGTGTAGGCATGCTCGGGTTCGGCGAAGACGCGGGCCGTCGGCCCCTGCTCGACGACACGGCCCTGCTGCATCACCACCACCCGGTCGCACAGTTGCGCGGCTACCCGGAGGTCGTGGGTGATGAACAGGATGCCCAGGCCAAGATCGCGCTGGAGTTCCCGCAGCAGTTCGAGGATCTGCGCCTGCACCGACACGTCGAGCGCCGAGACGGCCTCGTCGGCCACCAGCACCTGCGGCTGGCAGGCCACGGCGCGGGCGATCGCCAGCCGCTGCCGCTGGCCGCCCGAGAACTGGTGCGGGTAGCGCGCAAGCGCCGCGCGCGGAAGCCCGATCCGGTCCATCAGCTCTTCGGCGGTCTTGCGCGCCTGCGCCGCGTCCATCCCGAAATTCATCGCGCCTTCGACCATCGACGAGCCGACGGTGCGACGCGGATTGAGCGAGCGGTTGGGATCCTGGAACACCACCTGCACCCGGGAGCGCAGCGGCCGCAGGCGGCCCTCGGGCAGGCTCTGCACCTCGGTATCGCCCCATAGCACCCGGCCCTCGGAGGGGTCGATCAGCCGGACCATGCAACGCGCCAGGGTCGATTTTCCGGAGCCCGACTCCCCCACGACGCCGACGGTCTCGCCGCGGCGCACCGCCACGCTGGCGCCCTGCAGCGCGCTGTTACGGCTGGCCCGGCCCAGCCAGTCGCGGCGCAGGTAGACCTTGCCGACCGCATCGCCAGCCAGCAGGTGCTTGCCGACCGCGGGTGCGCGCGGGGCGGGCGGGGTCATGCTGGGCACCGCATCCAGCAGCAACCGGGTGTAGGCCTCGCGCGGGCGGCGCAGCACCTGCTCGCACCGCCCCTTCTCGACCACCGTGCCCCGGTGCATCACCAGCACCTCGTCGGCGATCTCGGCCACCACGCCCATGTCGTGGGTGATGAACAGCACCGCGCTGGCGTGCTCCTGCTGCAACTCGGCGATGAGCTTCAGGATCTCGGCCTGTGTGGTGACGTCGAGGGCGGTGGTCGGTTCGTCGCAGATCAGCAGGCGCGGCCTCAGGATCATCGCCATGGCGATGACGATGCGCTGACGTTGCCCGCCCGAGAGCTGGTGCGGATAGCTGGCGAAGATGCGCGCCGGATCCGGCAGGCGCACCCGGTCGAAGGTGGCGAGGATGGTCGCCTTGCGTGCCGCCGCGCCGTCGGCGGTATGGGTGCGCAGCATCTCGTCGACCTGCTCGCCGCAGCCGAGGACCGGGTTGAGCGCCGTCATCGGCTCCTGGAACACCATGCCCATGCCGGCACCGCGCAGTTGCCGCAGCCGGCGCGCCGGCAGGTAGACGCTCTCGGTCATCAACGGCTCGCCGCCGAGCCAGATCGAGCCGGCAGCGACCGACAGGCCCTTCGACGGCAGCCCCATGACGGTGGTGGCCAGCACCGACTTGCCGGAGCCGGATTCGCCGACGATGCACAGCGTCTGGCCGGCACGGATCTGCAGGTCGAGCCGTTCGATCGCGAAGGGCCGATCGGCATCGGCCGGCAAAGCGACCCGCAGGCCGCGGACATCCAGCACGACGGGCGCAGTAGGAGAGAGGGTCATGGTGGGCAGGCGCTCAGACGCGCTTGGAGAATTTGGGGTCGAGCACGTCGCGCAGCCCGTCGCCCAGCATGTTGATCGCCAGCACCGTCGGCACCAGGAAGAGCGCGGGGAACAGCACGTTGCCCGGGTTCTGCGAGAACTGCACCCGGCCTTCGGCCATGATGTTTCCCCAGGTGGGTACGTCGGACGGCAGGCCCAGCCCGAGGAAGCTCAGGATCGCCTCGGTCAGCACGGCCGACGCCGCGATGAAGGTGCCCTGCACGATCAGCGGGGCCAGTGCGTTGGGCAGGATGTCGCGCCAGAGGATCATCGCGTTGCCGGTCGCGAGCGCCCGGGCCGCCTCGACGAAGGGCTCGTCGCGCAGGCCCATCACCAGGGCCCGCACCAGCCGGGTCACCCGTGGAATCTCGGGCACCGCGATGGCCAGGATCACCGTCGGCAGGCTGGCGCCCAGCACCGCCACCAGGGTGATGGCGAGCAGCACCGCGGGGATGGCCATCAGGCCGTCCATCACCCGCATCAGCACCGCGTCGGCGGCGCGGAAGTAGCCGGCCAGCATGCCCAGCAGGCAGCCGAAGCCGACCGCGACCGCCGCGGTCAGCAGGCCGACGGCCATCGACACCCGCGTGCCGTAGAGCACCCGGCTCCAGACGTCGCGGCCGACGCTGTCGCTGCCCATCCAGAAGGTGTGGGCCAGGCGGGCGCCGTCGGGCAGGGTCACCTCGCCGGCGGTGCCGGCGGGCACCGAGACAAAGGCCGAATCCATC
Organism: Xylophilus sp. Leaf220; assembly: GCF_001421705.1. Classification (GTDB taxonomy): domain Bacteria; phylum Pseudomonadota; class Gammaproteobacteria; order Burkholderiales; family Burkholderiaceae_C; genus Xylophilus. The sequence goes on from NZ_LMKO01000023.1 coordinate 38,220, forward strand.
GCCGACGGGTCGAAGGTGCCCAGCCACGGCGCCAGGAGGCCGAGCAGCGCGAGCACCGCCAGTGCGACGGCGCCGGTGCGAACCGCACCGTTGCGGGAGAGACGGCGGAGTGTGTGCATGTCAGTAGCGGATGCGCGGGTCGAGGAAGAGATAGCTGATGTCGACGAGCAGGTTGACCGCCACGTAGACCAGCGAAAAGAACAGCACCACGCCCTGCAGCACCGGGAAGTCGCGGTTGAGCACCGCGTCCACCGTGAGCTGGCCCAGGCCGGGGATGGCGAAGACCGTCTCGGTGACCACCACGCCGCCCAGCAGCAGGGCCGCGCTGACGCCGATCACCGTCACCACCGGCACCGCGGCGTTGCGCAGCGCGTGGTGCCGCAACACCGCCATCTCGCCCAGACCCTTGGCGCGGGCGGTGCGGATGTAGTCCTCGGTCAGCGCCTCGCTCACCGCCGCGCGCGTCACCCGCGAGAGCAGGGCCACGTAGGTGATGGCCAATGTCAGGCAGGGCAGCACCAGCTGGTAGAGCCAGGGCCCCACGCCGCCCGACAGCCGCCGGTAGCCCTGCACCGGAAACCAGTGCAGCTGCATCGCCAGCAGGTAGATCAGCAGGTAGCCGACGACGAAGACCGGCACCGAGAAGCCGGCGACCGAGAACGCCATCACGCCCCGGTCGAGCCAGCCCCCCATGCGCCACGCGGCCAGCGTCCCCAGCGGCAGCGCGATGCAGACCGCCAGCACCAGCGTGCCGCCCGCCAGCGACAGCGTCGGCTCCATCCGCTGCAGGATCAGCTCGACCACCGACTTGTTCAGGAAGAACGAATGGCCGAAATTTCCCTGCAGCACGCCGCCGGCCCAGATCAGGAACTGCGTCCAGAGCGGCTTGGTCAGGCCCAGCTGGGCCCGGATGCGGTCGAGGTCTTCGCCCGTCGCGCTGTTGCCGCCGATGACGGCCGCCGGATCGCCCGGCGTGAGCCGCACGATCATGAAGATCGCGATCGCCACGACCAGCAGCACCGGCAGGGTGGCGAGCAGTCGCTTGGCCAGGAATGTCAGCATCGCGGCCTCGCCCTACTGCTTGCGGATGTTCCAGTACACCTGGGCACCCGCCGGGACCAGGCCGGTGATGTTCCTGCGCAGCGCGGCCGGCTGGCTGTACTGTCCCAGCGGCACGTGGGATACCGTCTCGAAGGCGCGCAGCTGGGCCGCCTGGGCCAGCTTCTTCTTGTCGGCGTCGGTCGTGGCCTGGGTGAACTGGGTCTTGAGGGATTCGAGCTGCGGATCGTTCTGCCAGCCGAACCAGCCTTTCTCCCCGGTGGCGTTCATCATCGCCATCGTCACCGGGTTGAGGATGTCCGAGGCGGTCCAGGAGGTCATGAACATGTTCCAGCCGCCGGCCGACGGCGCATCCTTCCTGGCGCGGCGCGCCACCAGCGTTGCCCAGTCCATCGACTGCATGTCGACCTTGAAGCCGGCCTGCTCCAGCTGCTGCTTGGCGACCAGGGGCAGCTTCCCGATGGTGGGGTTGTCGCTGGGCCGCATCAGCACCACCGGCTCGCCCCGGTAGCCGGCCTCCTGCAGCAGCGCGCGGGCCTTCTGCGGGTTGGCGATGCCGGTGTAGTCGCCCGTCTGGTCGGATTCGAAGACGGTACCGCAAGGGAACATGCTGCGGCAGAACCGGGTCAGGCCCGGCGCGCCGACCTGGGTGCGCAGCATCGCCTCCTGGCCCAGCGCCAGCATCGCCGCGCGGCGGATCTTCTCGCTGTCGAACGGCGGCTGCAGGAAGTTGAAGCGCAGCATGAACTGGCTGCCGGCGGGCTGCGCGTCTACCAGTTGGATGTCGGGGCTGCTGCGCAGGGTGGCGTATTGCTCGAACGCGGGCTGCTCCAGCAGGTCGGCCTCGCCGCCGAGCAGGGCGTTCATCTGGGTCTGGGCATCGCGGATGATGAGCCACTCGACCCGGTCCACGTAGACCTGCTTGCCGCCGGCAGTTCCCGACGGCGCCTCGGCACGGGGCTTGTACCGGGCGTTCTTGCGGAACACCACCCGCTCCCCGGGCCTGAACTCTTCGGCCACGAAGACGAAGGGGCCGGAGCCGACCGATTCCTTTACCTGGGTATCGCCCGGGGTGTCGGCCATCCGCTTGGGCATGATGAAGGGCACGTTGGACGACGGTTTGCCGAGCGCCTCCAGCACCAGGCCGAACGGCTCCTTCAGCACCAGGACGAAGGTCCTGGCGTCGGGCGTCTCGTAGCGGTCGGTGGCTTTCGCGAGCTGTGCGCCGAAGGTGTCGCGGCTGGCCCAGCGCTTGAGGGAGGCGACGACGTCTTCGCTGGCGACCGGCTTGCCGTCGTGGAATTCCAGCCCGTCGCGCAGGGTGAAGGTCCAGGTCCTGCTGTCCGGAGAAACCTTCCACTTCTCCACCATCTGCGGCTTGATCCGGCCTTCGGCATCGGTGGCGAACAGGGTGTCGTAGACCATGTAGCCGAAGTTGCGGGTGACGTAGGCGGTGGTCCAGATCGGGTCCAGCACGGTGATGTTGCTGGTGGGGATGATCTTGAACGTCGTGGCCTGGGCCGCGGCATGCGAAGCCGCCGCGGCCAGCACGATGCCGACGGCAGCCGCCAGGCAGCGCCGGAGGGCGGCATGGGGAGCCGCCGTGCGACGGCGCGGGTTCGACAGGATCCGGTTCTGCAGGTGCATACGATGTTTCCGCTGAGGAGAAGGCTGGTGCCGGGCCTGCCGCAGCGCCCCGATCACCGCTCGACGCGGTTTGCGGCGAGGTCTTCATTGGCGCATGCCGGCGGTCGAATGCGTATATACAGTTGGCATGGACTGTTGTAGAACAGTTGGAACTTTCCGCCCGAAGTGGTGCAACCGGCGCACGCCGAACGTGCGCGCCCCGACATGATCTCGATCGACCCCCGCCTGCCGACGCCGCTGGTCCGCCAGCTCTACGAAGCGATCGCCCGCGCGATCGGCTCCTCCGCCTTCGGCCCGGGCGCACGCCTGCCATCGGTGCGGGCCCTGGCCAAGGAGTGCGCAGTCAGCACGATGACCGTCACCAACGCCTACCAGCGGCTGGTGGCCGAGGGGCTGGTCGAGGCGCGCCGCGCCAGCGGCTACTACGTGGCGCAGCGCAAGGCCACGGCGGCCCGGCGCATGCCGTTCCGCGGCCGCACCGCGGTGGATGCGCACTGGCTGCTCAAGCATGTCTACGAGGACGACAAGACGCTGCTCAACGCCGGCTGCGGCTGGGTGCCGCCCGAGATGCTGCACACCGACGGCATCCGCCGCGCCCTTGCCGCCCTGGGGCGCAAGTCGGCGGTGGGCTTCGCCAGCTACGGCACGCCGCACGGCTACCTGCCGCTGCGCCAGCAGATCCAGGTGATGCTGGCGCAGCGCGACATCGAGGCCCCGCCGCACCAGATCGTCATGACCAGCGGCGCCTTCCAGGCGCTGGGCCTGATCGCCCGCTGCCTGCTGCAGCCGCGCGACGCGGTGCTGGTGGACGAGCCCGGCTCGACCAACCTCTTCGCGACCCTGCGTGCGATGGACCTGCGGCTGATCGGCGTGGAGCGAACCGTCCACGGCCCCGACCTGGAAGCGCTGCAGGCGCTGGCGCAGCGCCACAAGGCCAAGGCGTTCTTCACCAGCACCAACCTGCACAACCCCACCGGCAGCCTGTGCACCCCGGCGGTCGCCCACCAGATGCTGCGTCTGGCCGAGCAGCACGATTTCGTCATCGTCGACAACGACGTGATGGCCGGCCTCGACCCGCCGGGCGCGACCTGCCTGGCGGGCCTGGGCGGACTCGAGCGGGTGATCCACGTCGGCAGCTTCTCGAAGACGGTGTCGCCCGCGCTGCGGGTCGGCTTCGTCGCCGCGCGCGAGGAGTTCTCGGAGAAGCTCATCTTCCAGAAGATGATGGGCGGCCTTACCACCTCGGAGCTCAACGAGAAGCTGCTGCACGGCGTATTGACCGAGGGCCGCTACCGCAACCATCTGGCACAGTTGTCCGGACGGCTGCGCCACGCGATGGCTGCCGTCTGCGACGGCGTCGAGGGTGCCGGCATGCATTTGTTCCTGCGGCCCTGGGGTGGTCCTTTCCTGTGGGCACGCTTCGAGGCCGACCATGTCGACATGCGCGCCCTAACCCAGCGCGCAGTGAGCGAGGGCATTCTGCTGGCACCCGGCGACCTGTTCCGCACCGACCTGCAGCCGACGCCGTGGATGCGCTTCAACGCCGGCTATGCCGACGACAAGCACCTCTACCGGTTCTTGACGCGCGAGGCGCGGATGTTGCGAAGCGTGCCGCGTGCCCGGCCCCCCGCAGTCTAGAGCACCTCGGCCACCACACGGTTGCGGCCGGCGTGCTTGGCGTCGTAGAGCAACCGGTCGGCCCGCGCCACCAGTTCCTCGCCGCGGATCGGGTGGTCGCCCGTCTCCAGCAGCACCAGGCCGAAACTGGCGGTGACCACGCCGTGCGGGCTCGCGGCATGCGGCAGGGCCAGCGCCTCGATCGCCGCGCGCACCTGCTCGACGAAGGGCCGGGTGGCCGAGAGCGTGTCCGCGCCGTCCATCAGGATGCCGAATTCCTCGCCGCCGATGCGGAAGAAGTGGTCGCCGGCCCGTGCCAGCCGCTCGCGCACCACGCGGCTGACCGCCTGCAGCACCAGGTCGCCGGCGGGGTGGCCGTAGCGGTCGTTGTACTGCTTGAAATGGTCGACGTCCACCATGCAGAAGGCCACCGGCGTGCGGAGGCGGGCGTGGCGCGCCATCGTCGCCGCGAGCACCGCGTTGAAGTGGCGGCGGTTGAAGGCGCCGGTGAGTTCGTCGGTGATCGCCATGTCGGCCAGGCGCTGGTTGGCGGCCGCCAGCGCCGCGGTGCGCTGGGCTACCTCGCGTTCCAGGCCGGTGGTGAGTGCCGTCTGTGCGGCCAGTGCGCGTCGCTCGGCCCGCAGCTTGGCGGCCTTGAGCGTGTTCATCTGGTCGGCGAGTCCGAACGCGAGCAGCAGGATCTCGAGCATCGATCCGATCAGGGGAAGGTCCTTCACCCCACCGACCGAGGGCAGCAGACCGGCCAGCGACAGGTAGTACAGCGTGACAGAGAGCGCCAGCATCGAGAACGCCAGCAGCAGGTAGAGCGCCGGCCGCGAGCCCGCAAGACCCAGCCGGACCCCCATGAAAAACGCGAAACCCATCAGCGCGGTGTCGGCCACGATGCACAGCGCGATCGGCAGGGCATAGTGATTGAACAGCGCCGGCACCGCGCTCAGCGCATTGAACACGGCCAGCACCATCACCGCCCGGTAGATGCCCCGCGACAGCTGCCTGCGCGCGTCGATGTACGACAGCATGAAATAGACGAACGAGGTGAAGCAGGCCGCCACGCTGATAGGCAGCACCTGGCTGTTGAACACCGGTGCCTCGGGCCAGAGATACTGAAACGCATAGCCGCGGAAGGTGAAGCTCCATAGCAGGAAGGCCGCCACGTACAGCGCATACAGGCCGAAATTGGGCTGTCGGGTCGAGGCGAACAGAAACAGGTTGTAGAGCAGCAAGGTGACCAGCGCGCCGTAGTACATGCCGATCACCAGGTGCTCGCCCTGCAGGTGCGTATGGAACGCCTCCATCGTCCAGAGCTGCGTCGTGATCGGCTCGTGCAGCCCGTCGTGGGTCGCGAGTCGCAGGTAGACCGCTACTGACTCGCCCGGTGACAGCCGTACCGGCACCGCGGGGACGACCGTGGCAATGCCGCGCGCGGCGAAGGGCCGGCGGTCGCCGGTGAAAACGTGGGTGTCTTCCGGTCCGCCCGTGCGCAGCAGGTGGATATCCACCTCGTCCTGCAGCGGCGAATCGATCTCCAGCATCAGCGAAAGCACTGCCGCGCCGTCGTTGCGCAGCAGCACCCTCGCCCACCAGACCGACTGCGAGAAGCCGAATGCGAACACGTTCGACCCGTGCGACCGCCAGCCGGAGGCGTGCTGCACGGCCGAGAGCTCCATACGCCCCCCAGGATCCTCCAGCAGTTGCATCCGGCTGCCGAGCAGCAGGCTGTCGCCCAGGGCCTCCACCGAAATCGACGGGGGTTCCTGCAGCGCTGCCGCATGTGCGGGTGCGGGTGCGGGTGCGCAGATCAGGCACATCGCGAACACGACGCCCGTCAACCAGCCGTTCCGCCATGCCGCAACGGACCGCCGGCACGGACCCATGGCAGCCTGGAACCGCCGTCGACAACGAGAAAAACAAGGTATCACACGAAAAACCTAGCGCCTGCGCCGGCACAGCCACCAAGCCAAACCTGCTAAATACACAATTTGTCGCATTTTGTAATGAATTTCGAGGATTTCGTTACCGTTCGACCATTCGGCGGCAAACGAGCGATCCGCTGCGGGTTGCCCGCGATGCGCGCCTCTGCCTCGGCTGCGCACAATCGGCCGCATGGTCCGCCCCTCCCAACTGCTCCATCCCGCCCGCACCCCCGTCCCCACCCGCGCCGCCGCCACCGTGCTGCTGCTGCGCGACACGCCGGGCGGCCTGGAGGTGCTGATGACCCGCCGCTCGGCCACCGCCAGCTTCGCGCCCGGCGCCTACGTGTTCCCCGGCGGCGGCATCGACCCGGCCGATGCGCTGGCCCACCCGCTCGCCGCCCGCCGCGCCGACCAGGCCGATCTGCAGCTGACCCAGGCGATCGCCGCGATCCGCGAGAGCTTCGAGGAGCTGGGCGTGCTGCTGGCCCGCCACCCCGACGGCCGCCCGGCCGGCGCCGCCGATATCGCGGCGCTCGACCGGCAGGCGCCCTTCGCGGCGCAGTGCGCGGCGGCGGGCCTGGTGCTGGCGGCCGACACCGTCTTCCCGCTGGCCCACTGGATCACCGACCGCGATTTGCCGCGGCGTTTCGACGTGCCCTTCCTCGTCGCCCGCATGCCCGACGACCAGGAGCCGGTCGCCGACGAGGCCGAGCAGTTCGAGCCGGTCTGGGTGCGGCCGGCCGATGCGCTGGCGCGCCATGCGGCGGGCGGTTTTTCGATGATCTTCCCGACGGTGCGCACGCTGCAGCGGCTGGCGCCGTTCGCAGGCGCCGACGCGCTGCTGGCCGCCTGCGCGCACGGCCGGCCGCTCTGGACCAGCTGTCCCCGCGCCGGCCTGCTGGCCGGACAGGAGGCGCGCTACATGGAGAGCGACCCGCCGTACGGCGAGCTGGCCCTGGTCTGCCCCGACGGGCAGATCGCGCATCCGCTGGACTGGCAGCATGCGCACGCCGTTCCGCTGCTGAAGAACGTGCTGCGCCTGACCGCGCCCAATCCCGGCCCCATGACCGGCCCCGGCACCAACAGCTACCTGGTCGGCGAGCCGGGCACCGGCTATGTCGCGATCGACCCGGGCCCCGCCGACGCGGGCCACGTCGCCCGGCTGCACGCGGCCGCGGGCGGCGACATCCGCGCCATCGTCTGCACCCACTCGCACCCCGACCACGCGCCCGGCGCCTGGCCGCTGCAGGCGCTGTGCGTGGCGGGCGGCCGGCCGGCACCGCCGGTGCTGGGGCTGCCCTCGGCGCCCACGGCGCGGGCGCACAGCCGGTTCGTGCCCGACCGCGTGCTATCGAATAGAGAGCAGGTGGCCGGCACCGGATGCGGGCCAGGGCACGATCTGACCGTTATTTTTACACCGGGACATGCCGCCAACCACCTGTGCCTGGTGCTGGCGCAGGACGGCCTGCTGTTCTCGGGCGACCATGTGCTCAACGGCAGCACCACCGTCATCGACCCGCCCGACGGCCACATGGGCGACTACCTGGAGTCGCTCGACGTGCTGACCGCCGCCTGCGCCGAGTTCGGCATCGACTTCATCCTGCCCGCCCACGGCCACGTGCTGCACGACGCGCACAGCGCCATCGCCCGGCTGAAGGCCCACCGGCTGGCACGCGAGGCGAAGGTCTCGGCCGCGGTACAGGCCCTGCCCCACGGCAGCCTGGACGACTGGCTGGCCCATGCCTACGACGACGTGCCGCGGGCGCTGTGGCCGGTGGCCGAGCGCTCGCTGCTGGCGCATGTCGAGCGGCTGCGGGCGATGGCGTAGCCACGACGCGGCGCGCCTGGTCGGCCTGGGGCGGCCCGCTGCCTTTCTCGTGTGGCTTCCGCTCGGCGCTCCTCTCCCAGACGCGCCCATCGCTTCCCTTGCCTCCCGCTACCCAGCCCAACCCAACCCACCCAACCGACCCGAAGGACTTCCTCCATGGACCTGCAGCTCCACGACCACCACATCCTCGTCACCGGCGGCAGCAAGGGCATCGGCCTGGCCTGCGCGCTGGGCTTCCTGCGCGAAGGCGCGCGGGTCACCCTGGTCTCGCGCGACGCGGCCAACCTGCAGGCGGGCCGGCAGTCGCTGCTGGCGCAGCTGCCGGGCAGCGAAGCCCGCATCGCCACCCATGCCGCCGACCTGCGCCAGTCCGCGGAGGCCATCGCCGCGCTGGATGCGGCGGAGCAGGCCTTCGGGCCGGTCGACGTGCTGGTCAATTCCGCCGGCGCCGCCCGCCGCACACCGCCCGACGAACTGGACGCCGCCGCCTGGCACGAGGCGATGGACGCCAAGTACTTCAGCTACATCCACATGCTGGATCCGGTGGTCAAGCGCATGGGACGGCGCGGCCGCGGCGCCATCGTCAACGTGGTCGGCGCCGGTGGCAAGGTGGCCAGCCCGATCCACATGCCGGGCGGCGCCGCCAACGCCGCGCTGATGCTGGTCAGCGCCGGCATGGCCGCCGCCTACGGCCCGAAGGGCGTGCGGGTGAACGCGGTCAACCCGGGCCTCACGATGACCAAGCGCCTGCAGGAAGGCATGGCCGCCGATGCGCGGCTGCAGGGCATCGGCACCGACGAGGCATTGCAGCGCGCCACCGCCCGCCTGCCGCTCGGCCGCATCGCCGAGCCGGAGGAGATCGCGAACGCGGTGGTGTTCCTGGCATCGGCCAAGGCCAGCTACATCACCGGCGCCATCCTCGCGATGGACGGAGCCGTCACCCCCATCCTCTGAACGAAGGTGTGAAATAAGCTACTGCGCAGCCCGATTGCGCATCTGCGGTCCTCACCGTACGGGAGTACGGCTCCGGTCCTCGATGCACACTCGGGCTTGCTCGCTACGCTTCTTTCACACCTTCTGCGGCGTGCGGAAGACAGCCGGGTCCAACGCGCAGAATGGGCGGATGCGGTCTCGTTCTTCTTTTGCTTGGGTGGTGGCTGGGCTGCTCGTCGGTAGCGCCGGTTTGGCATCGGCGCAGGTGCCGACGGCCGCCGCGGCGGTGGCACTGGCCCGGGACCGGGGGTGCATGACCTGCCACGGCATCGTGCACCGTCAGGTCGGCCCCGGCTTCGCCCAGATCGCCGAGCGCTACCGGCAGGACCCGACCGCTCTGGCCCGCCTGGCCGTCCGCATCCGGACCGGCAGCGTCGGCCAGTGGGGCCGCCTGGTGATGCCGCGGCAGGCGCAGGTCGGCGAGGCGGAGGCGCGGGTGCTGGCGGAGTGGGTGCTGGGGCAGCCGGCGCGGTGACGGTTTCGAGGAGGGACGGCCAGGTCTTGCCGAAGATCCGACAGCGCGCGCCCACGCAGGGCTCAGCAGAACGCTTTTCTCTGGTCCATGAGCGCGTCCCGGTCGATGCTGGCGCGCAGCAGTTCCCGGTCGGCCGGCGTGACGCCCCGTGCGGCGAAGTGCGCATCCCACCCGTCCACCGTGCGGGCCACGTCCCGTACCAGTTCCAGCGCGCGTGCGCGCTTGATGCCGAACTCGCTCAGCTCGCTCAGCGCGTTGTCCAGGCTGGATGCCGCACCGGCCGTGCCGACCGACATCGCCTGGTACCCGAGGTTCTGCAGCGTGGGCACCACGTCGTAGGCGGGTGTCAGGGCATGGTAGCCGTCGAGTTCCAGGCGCAGGCTGTGGTTGCGCTCGTGGTCGTCGGTGTTGTCCACCAGGATGTTGAAGACCATCCGCCGGAACAGCTCCTCCCGCATCGCGGCCTGGCGGTCCGGGTGGCCCAGGCGCAGCAGCACGGTGGCGAGGGCGCCATAGCTCTCGCCCAGCCGCGCGGCACGCAGGACGGTGCGGGCCGAGAGGCAGTGCATCCGGTAGCCGCCCATCCGGTCGAAGCGCTGCACGGTGAGCGCATGCCGCGCCCGGCCGTGGCGTGCCGGCAGCGGCAGCACGCCGGTCGCGGCGACCCCGATCCCCGCCACCGCGGCCAGGCCCATCGTGGCGTGCTCGACCAGCGGCGTGTCGACGGCATCGTCCAGTTCGGCGAACTTCACGATGCAGGGCCCGTCGTCGGTCTGCAGCAGTGCCTTGGGCCGCGCGCCGCCCAGCGTCGCGCCGGGCTGCACCAGACGGCGGATGTCGGCGGTGAGCGGCGCCTGCATCTGCACGTCCTCCACCGCAGCGCTCAAAGCGGCCAGGTCTGCAATGCGGGGGTAGGGCCCCAGATCGCGCGGGCGATAACGGTCCGCCGACACCGACACGCCCAACGCGCCGAAGCGGTCGTCCCCGGCGAAGAGCAGCATCTCCAGGATCGACAGGCGCGCCGGCCGGTCGATGTGGCGGATGATCCGCTCGCCCCAGCGGTCGGGCCGGGCGTCTTCGATCGCACCGGGGGCGCTGCCACGCTCGCCGGCGGTGAATGCCTGGCCGTGGCCCAGCGGCAGGTCCTCGCTCAGCGGAAACTGCCACCACGCCGGGTCGTAGGCGAAGACGGCGCAGTCGGCCACCAGCTGCGACAGGCCGATCTCGCCCACCAGCGTCGGTGCGGCGGGGTTCACCAGCGCCCAGAGATACAGGTGGTCCTGGGGCGGGAAGCTGCGCGGGTCGATGAAGGCAGGGACGGTCATGTCGCGCGGTCGGAGGTCTTGCGCATCAGCGCGGCCAGGCCCGCGGCTGCGGCATTGGGTCGGCCCTGGCCCGGTGTCGCCCAAGGCGACGCTTCTTCCCGCACCACGGCGACCGGTGGGGCCGATGCTTCTTGCGCGGTCGAAGGTACGGGTGCGGGGGGCACGGGCGCCCGCGGTCGATCGGATGCCGCAGCGCCCGCAGGAGTGCGCGCTGCCGGTGCCTTGCGCGCCGGCCGCACCCTGCCGACCTCCTGTTCCAGGGCGGCCTGGTCGTGCTGCGGAGCGATCAGCTCCGCCAGGCCCTCCGCCTGGTTGACCAGCCACAGGCACATCACGTATGAGGCCATCGCCACCGCGGGATCGCCCCGCTCGATCCGCGCCATCGTCGGCTGCGACACCCCCAGCTTCCGCGCCCACTGGGCCTGAGTCTCGCCTCTGCGCCTGCGTGCGATGACGATGTTGCGTGCGAGCTGCTGGATCTGGCGCACGACCGCCTGGGGGTAGTCGGCAGGCTGGGTATTTTGGCGTGGCATGCATAGATGTTAGTAAATCCGCTGCTTTATGCAAATCTATGAATACCGAGGCCCCATCACCCCGTGGTCAGTCGTTTGTACTGGTGAACGGTACAGGGCTTCATTTTCGGGATGAAACAGACCGCTAGCCGGCCAGCAGCAACGGCCAGGAGCTATAAAAACAATAGCATCTGAAAGGATGGCCGCTCCGCGCCTACACTGGTCCTTTGCCTGTCGATTTCCCTGGCCGTACCCACCATGACCGAAACCCTCCGCCTCGCCAAACACCTGGCCGCCCAGCGCGGCTGCTCCCGCCGCGAGGCCGAGCAGCTGATCGAGGGCGGATGGGTGACGGTGGACGGCGTGATGGTCGACGTGCCGCAGGAGCGGGTGCACCCGGCGCAGCAGGTCGCGGTGGACCCGAAGGCCCGGCCGGGGCCTTCGCTGCCGGTGACGATGCTGATGCACAAGCCGGTCGGCTTCGAGGCCGGCGCCCAGCCCGGCCGGGAGGGCCCGGCGTTGCAGTTGCTGCAGCCGATCAACCGCTCGGCGCAGGACCGGTCGACCGAGCGCGGCCTGCACCGGCACTTCGCGCAGCAGGTCTGCGTGACGCCGCTGGAGACGGCCGCATCCGGTCTGATCGTGTTCACCCAGGACCCGCGCATCCAGCGCAAGCTGCTGGAGGAAGCCGCTTTCGTCGAGCACGAGCTGATCGTCGAGGTGGGCGGCGAGGTCTCGCCCGAGGCGCTGGAGTGGCTCAACCGCGCGCCGGTGGTGGACGGCCGGGCGATGCTGCCCGCCAAGGTCAGCATCAGCCGCAGCGGCGAGGGCACCACCGGGCTGCGCTTCGCGATGAAGGGCCACTGGCCGGGCCAGGCGGCGCAGATGTGCGAGACGGTGCGGCTGAAGGTGCGGGCGATGAAGCGCATCCGCGTCGGCCGCATGGCGCTCTCGGGGCTGGAGCCGGGGCAGTGGCGGTACCTGATGCCGTATGAAAGGTTTTAGCTCCCCCCCGATGCGCCTGCGGCGCCTCCCCCTCAGGGGGCGAACCCGGCGGTCCGGCGGAGCCGGTTCCGCGGGTTCCCTGGAGGGGGGAAAACACAGTGGCGACTGCCAGCCGCGGTGGGGGGAGCGCTGGCGGTGGCGTCCTGCGCACGATGGGCGTGCGCAGGGCCAAAAAGAAAAAGTGTGAAGTCCGCCTGTAAGCCGGATTCTGTGCACCGGGCGCCCTTGCGGTCGCCCGGCGTGACCGCCATTACTCTGGGCCGGGGGTCGCCCACCCGGCTCGATGCCACCTACCCGCCAGCTCTGCGGAACCACATCGACGCTGGCCTACTTGGTGTTGCTGCGCGCAGAGATTGCCCGTTTCACCCTGGGCAGGCGCCGCCTGCCCAGGGTGGCTGTGGGCTCCGGGCTTGCGCCCGGGCCGACTGGCTTGCGCCAGCCGACTGCCGGCTTTCGCCGGCACCCACAGAACACCTTCGGTGGCCTGTACCCGCTCAGACTCGTCTCTGTTGCTCTGATCCTCACCTCGCGGTGGAGAGCCGTTAGCTCCTGCGCTGTCCTGTGCAGTCCGGACGTTCCTCCAGTGCGCTCTTTCGAGACATGCACCAGCGGCGGTCCGGCGGACTTCACCCGCGGATTATCGCAGTGCAGCGGGCCTATCCCGCGCAGCCGGTGCGGGCGCCGGCCGGTGCGGCACCGCGCGACCGGCGCGGCGGCATACTCCGGGGGCTGCCCGCCCTCCCCCCTGTTCTGATTTCTGGAGTCTCCATGCGCACCACCCTGGTGTCGATCGGCATCGTCCTCGCCACCGTCGTCGGCATGGAGGTCTTCGCCTGGGCTGCCCATCGCTGGGTGATGCACGGCTGGGGCTGGGGCTGGCACCGGTCGCACCACGAGCGGACCCACGGCTGGTTCGAGAAGAACGACCTGTACGCGGTGGTGTTCGCCGGCTTCGCGATCGTGCTGATCGCGCTCGGCACGGCGGGCCGCTGGCCGCTGCAGTGGATCGGCGCGGGCATGACGCTGTACGGCGCCCTGTACTTCTTCGTGCACGACGGGCTGGTGCACAAGCGCTGGCCCTGGCGCTGGGTGCCGCGCAGCGGCTACCTCAAGCGGCTCTACCAGGCCCACCGGCTGCACCATGCGGTTCAGGGGCGCGAGGGCTGCGTGTCGTTCGGCTTCCTGTGGGCGCCGGCGCCCGAGCAACTGCGCCGCCGCATCCAGGCATTGCGCGCCGAGCAGCAGCAGCGAAAACCCGACGCCGCGCTGCGCGGCTAGACCGGCCGGCGGAACAGGCCGGCGTCGCGCGACGCCGACGGGCTGCGCATCCGCGACGCCACGGCCTGGGCGGCGGCGGCGGCCACCCACAGCGCCTTTTCGGTCCCGGTGGTGGACGCGCGGCGGTCCCAGGCGGCGGCGCCCCGGTCCTGCACCTTGCGGCCGATGGCGCGGTAGACGCTGCGCGCGGTGGCGATCGACCAGGCCGAGCGCAGCGGCAACGCGGGCAGGCCCGCGGCGGCGGAGTCGTAGTAGGGTTCGGCGGTATCGACCAGCCGCTGCGCGACACGGGCCAGCGCCGCGCGGTAGCGGGGCTCGGCCAGGGTCGCATCGGCCGGCAGGCCTTCGGCGGCCAGCCATTCGGCCGGCAGGTAGATGCGGCCGATGGCCGCGTCCTCGACCACGTCGCGGGCGATGTTGGTCAGCTGGAAGGCCATGCCCAGGTCGCAGGCCCGGTCGAGCACCGCCGGCTCGCTGCGGCCCATGATCTGGGACATCATCACGCCGACCACGCCGGCCACCCGCCAGCAGTAGCCCAGCGTGTCGTCGAGCGTGGTGTAGCGGTGGCCCGCCACGTCCATCGCGAAACCGTCCAGGTGCTGCTCCAGGTACACCGGCCGGATGCCGTGCCGCCGCACCACCGCGGCGATGCCCTGGAACACCGGATCGTCGCCCGGCCGGCCGGCGCAGGCGCGGCGCGTCTGCTCCCGCAGCTCGGCCAGGCGGGCGGCGCCGTCGTCGCGCGCGCCGTCGACCTGCCCGTGGCCCAGCACCTGGCCGTCGACCACGTCGTCGCAGTGGCGGCACCAGGCGTAGAGCATCACCGCGCCTTCGCGGACCGGCGGCGAGAAGAGCCGCGCCGCCGCCGCGAAGCTGTGCGAGCCGACGCGGATCGCCTCGGCCCCGTGGGCGACGACCTTGTCTTCGACCGCCGCGTCGGCTGCCGTCATGGCAACGCCTCCAGCATCAGTCCGGCGGTGGCCTTGGCCGATCCCACCACGCCGGGCACGCCCGCGCCGGGATGCGTGCCGGCGCCGACGATGTAGAGGTTGGGGATCTGCGCGTCGCGGTTGTGCGGCCGGAACCAGGCGCTCTGCGTCAGCACCGGCTCCAGCGAGAAGGCCGAGCCGAGGTGGGCGTTGAGCTCGCTCTTGAAATCGTCGGGCGTGAACATCCGGGACGTGACCAGGCTCTCGCGCAGGCCGGGGATGTAGTGCTGCTCCAGGTAGTCGAAGATGCGGTCGCGCAGGCGCGGACCCTCCACGCTCCAGTCGACGTCGGCGTTGCCAAGGTGCGGCACCGGCGCCAGCACGTAGTGGCTGGAGCAGCCCGGCGGCGCGAGCGACGGATCGGTGGCGCAGGGGGCGTGCAGGTACAGCGAGAAATCGGCCGGGACTTCCTTGCCGTGGAAGATCTCGTGGATCAGCTCTTGGTAACGCTCGCCGAAGCAGACCGTGTGGTGCTGCAGCTGCGGCTGCGGCCGCGACAGGCCGAAGTGCACCACGAAGAGCGACATGCTGAAGCGCTTGCCGCGCAGCCGCCTGGCCTCGCTCGCGCCGCGGGGCGTGTGGCCCAGCAGCCGCTCGTAGGTGTGGACCACGTCGGCGTTGGAGGCCACCTGGTCGAAGGCCTGGCGCTGCCCGCCGGCCACGACCGCGGTGACCCGGCCCGCCTCGACCTCGATGCGCTCCACCGGCGTCGACAGGCGCAGCGTGCCGCCCATGTCCTCGAAGCAGCGCACCATGCCCTGCACCAGCGCGCCGGTGCCGCCGCGCGGAAACCAGACGCCCCACTCGCGCTCCAGCGCATGGATCAGCGCGTAGATCGAGCTGGTCTCGAACGGGTTGCCGCCGACCAGCAGCGAATGGAACGAGAAGACCTGCCGCAGCTTCTCGTCCTCGATGAACTTCGACACGATGCTGTAGACGCTGCGCCAGGCCTGCAGCTTCACCAGCGCGGGGCCGGCGGCGACCATGTCGCGGAACTGCAGGAAGGGCACGGTGCCGAGCTTGCGGTAGCCCTCCTCGAACACCGCACGGGAATAGGCCAGGAAACGCTGGTAGCCCTCGACGTCGCGCGGCGACAGTGCCCGGATCTGCGCGTCGAGCGCCGCCTGGTCGTTGGCATAGTCGAGGTGGGTGCCGTCTTCCCAGCAGAGGCGGTAGAACGGCGCGACCGGCAGCAGCTCCACATAGTCGGCCATGCGGCGGCCGGTGAGCGCGAACAGCTCTTCCAGCGCCGACGGATCGGTGATCACCGTCGGCCCCGCGTCGAAGGTGAAGCCCTGGTCCTGGTAGACGTAGGCACGACCGCCCGGCTTGTCGCGGGACTCGAAGAGGGTGGTGCGCACGCCGGCGGCCTGCAGCCGCATCGCGAGCGCCAGGCCGCCGAAACCGGCGCCGATGACCGCGGCGGTGCGCGGGGATGCTGTCGAAGTTGTCATGGAAGAGGTGCCACGCGAGAGGTTGGAGCCGGCCCGTCGGGCGGCGGCGGGGGAGGCACGGAGGGCGCAGAGGGCACGGGAGAGAGGACCGCACGCAGGGCCGCTCCCAGCGGCACCGGCGGGCGCCCGGTCAGGATGCGGGTCTTGTCCATCCACGAGGATGTGCCGGCATAGAACCGCGCGATCAGCGGGCCGCGCAGGCGGTAGAAGCGCGCCATCACCTTGCGCCGCGCAGCGGGCGCCGCGGCCAGGAACAGCATGCGGTTGAGCACGCGGAAGAAGCCGGTCGCATGCCAGTGGCCGAGCGCGTGCGCCTGCACCGCGGCCTGCAGCGTTCGGCAGTCGTCGAAAGCCGAACGCGGCAGCGCGGCCAGGCGGTCGGCCAGGCGCACCGCCTGCGGCAGCGAGTAGCCGGTGGTGGGGTGGAACAGCGCCGCGGCCAGGCCGGCCCGCGGCACGCCGCCCATGCCGCGCCACAGCGCCTCGGCGTCGCCCGCCAGCGCGATCGGCAGCACGCCCTCCTCCTCGCGCAGCACCTTCAGCACCGTCCAGCCTTGGGCGGCCGCGTAGTCGGCGATGTGGCCGCGCAGCAGCTCGCGCGACAGGGTGGCGCCGTCGGCGTAGACCGTGTCCTCCACCAGCACCGTGTCGGCGGTGAAGGGCAGCAGGTACACGAAGCGGTAGCCGTCGACCTGGTCGACGGTGGCGTCCATCAGCATCGGCGCGGTGAGGCCGTGGGGGGCCGCCAGCTGCAGCTCCTGGCCCAGGAATTTCTGGAAGCGGAGCGCCAGGTGCGCGGCCGGCGGATGGCCCCGGCCGTCGATCACCGCACGGGCCCGCAGCAGGCCGCCGCCGGCCAGGCGCACCGTGGTGGGCGTGACCGCGTCGACCGGGGTGCCGCAGCGCACCGCATCGCCCAGTTCGGCGCGCAGCGTGGCGTCGAAGCGCTCCGACGTGACGGTGTTGTAGCCGCCCGGCAGCCGCCGGCGGTAGCCGGGAAAGGCCACGTCGTGCGCATCCCAGCGGTAGGTGACCAGCGGTGCGATCCAGGCCCGCTGCGCGGCGCCCAGGTCGGTGGAATGGAAGGACCAGGTGTGGTTGCCGCCGAGCGTCGGCTGGGCTTCCAGCAGCAGCACCCGCAGGTCCGGATGGGCGAGCCGCAGGCAGCGCGCGATCAGGCCGTTGGCCAGGCCACCGCCGACCAGGAGCAGGTCGGCGTCGAGGTCGGTCGCGACGGGCGCCTCAGGCATGGGCCGGGCTCCGGGCCTCGTGCGACGCCGCCGCCGAGCGCGGCGCCAGCGCGGCCTCGGTGATGTCGGCCGCCTGCGCTGCACCGCCCGAAACGCCGATCTCGTCGCCGAGGGCACGGCTGCGCTCGCCGAAGGAAGGCTCGTCCAGCAGCCTCCGCAGCGTGCGCCGCAGCGCGCCGACGCCCGCCAGCGGCGGCAGCACCCGCAGCCCGGTGCCGGCGTGCACGATGCGCGCGGCCACGCCCGGCTGGTCGAAGGCGATCGGCAGGGCCAGTTGCGGGGTGCCGGCCTCCAGCGCGTCGAGCGCGGTGTTGAGGCCGGCGTGCGTCACCACCACGTCGGCCCGGTCCAGCGCCGAGCGCTGCGGCGCGAAGCCGGTGACCGCGGTGGCGCCGTGGCGCAGCAGCGCGGCCGCATCGCGCGGCCCCAGCCGGTCGCAGTGGGCCACCAGCAGCTGCAGGCCCTCGGCCCGGCAGGCCTGGGCGATGCGCTTGAACAGCGGGTAGCGGCCGCCCTGCAGCGTGCCGAGCGAGGCGAAGACGAAGGGCCGCGTCGGGTCCAGCGCCAGATCGAGGGGCGGCTCCTCGGCAAGTGCGCCGCGCAGCGGGCCGACGTGGTGGAAGTACGGCTCCGGCGCGGAGCGGGGAAATTCGAAGCCGGCGGTGGTCTGGCTGATCTGCGCCCGGGTGGAGAGGCAGTCCGACAGCGTGTGCCGGTCTTTCAGGCCGAATCGCGCCGCATGGTGGCGGATCACCTTGGCATGCGGCGTCATCAGCCAGTCGTAGACCCGCGCGCTGCCTTCGTTGAGATGCTCGCCGCGCTCGTCGGCCGCGTAGCCCCACGGCATGACCGGCAGCGGCACCCGCGGATCGCGGTTGACCGGCAGCGCGCAGGCGACCGACACGAACGGGATGCCGAGGCCGTCCGCCAACAGGCCGCCGGCGGCCTCCATCTGGTCGGCCACGATCGCATCGACGCCGAGCCGCTGCAGCACCGCGGGCGCCTCCCGGCACAGCATGTCGGTGCCGGCGGCGACGTCGTGGATCACCCGCCGCAGGCCGAGCGGCCCGCCGGGCCGGGCGGCGCGCGACACCAGCGCGGCCAGGCCGCCCGGCGGATGGGTGGCCGCGCCTACGGCGTGGAAGTCGATGCGCCGGTCGCGGACCACCCCGCCCACGTCGGCCTGGTGCAGCCAGCTGACCCGGTGCCCCCGCGCCAGCAGCACCGCGGCGAGCGCTTCCAGCGCCCGGACATGGCTGGTGAAGGGAGGGGCGATGAAGGCGAAGTG
Source organism: Xylophilus sp. Leaf220 (assembly GCF_001421705.1). Classification (GTDB taxonomy): domain Bacteria; phylum Pseudomonadota; class Gammaproteobacteria; order Burkholderiales; family Burkholderiaceae_C; genus Xylophilus. The sequence goes on from NZ_LMKO01000023.1 coordinate 56,874, forward strand.
CATGGTGTTGCGCCCCGGCGGGGCCGGCGGCGTGCGAGGGCTATTGTGTCCACCCGGAGCGTAGGACGTGGTCGCGATTGTGCCCGGCATACCCTTCGCAACCGCTTTTTGGCTAAGGTGTGTACGCTAAGCGCTTTTGCCGCACCTGCCACCACGTCCATGCTCGTCAATCTCGGAACCCTGCCGCCTGTGAATGCGACCGCGCGACGCGAGGACGGCGACGAGTTGCTGATGGCCGAATTGCGGGCCACGGTGGAGGAACGGCTCGCCGCGCTGCTGCCGGCGGATGGCCAGAACCGGGTGGCCGCCGCGATGCGCTACGGCACGCTGGCGCCGGGCAAGCGGGTGCGCCCCCTGCTGCTGCTGGTCTCGGCCAAGGGCCTGGGGCTGGACCCGGACAAGCTGGTCGACGTGGCCTGCGCGCTGGAGATGGTGCACGCCGCCTCGCTCTTCCTGGACGACATGCCCTGCATGGACGACGCGCAGCTGCGCCGCGGCCAGCCGACGGTGCATGTGGCCTTCGGCGAAGACGTGGCGATGCTCGCCGCCGTGGCGCTGCTGGCCTGCGCCTGGCGCACCACCGCCACCGCCCCGCACGTGGCGCCGCTGGTGCGCACCGAGATGGTCGGCGTGCTGTCGGATGCGGTCGGGCTCGACGGCCTGGTCACCGGCCAGTACCGCGACCTGCACGAGGCCGGCACCGCCTGCACCACCGATGCGGCCAGCGCCACCAACGAGCAGAAGACCGGCGCCCTGTTCGCCGCCGCCTTCGAGCTGGCCGGCCTGGCCGCAGGCGCCACCCCGAAGACCCGCGACCTGATGCGCGAGGCCGCCGGCCACCTGGGCCAGGCGTTCCAGCTGGCCGACGACTTGGCCGACGTGGAGATGGAGCCGGCCGCGCTGGGCAAGGACTGCCACCAGGACGTGGGCAAGGCGAACCTCGTCTCGCTGCTCGGCCATGCCACCGCGCGCCAGCGGCTGCAGTCGCATGTCGAGCGGGCCCGCCACTGCCTGGCCCAGGCGATGCCCGCCGACAGGACGCTGCCCCGGCTCACCCGGTCGATCTTCGGGCTGTAGCCGCCTTATTTGACCTGCACCGCGATGGCCGTGTCCTTCTGCAGATCGACCGCAGAGGCGTCGAACGACGGCGGACCGAACAGGCCGCGCGCATCACGGCTGAAGCCGTAGGCCTCCCGCGGAATGCCCAGCGGGTAGGTGTCGAGCTTGCCGTCGGCGTTCTCGTCGTGGAAGGCCGACATTCCGTAGCGGCCCGGCTCCAGGCCGCGGAACACTACGACGGCCCGGCCGTCCGCCCCGGCGCGGACGGTTTCGCCGCGGACCGGCTTGTCCTTCAGCCAGCCCTCGGCGCCGCGGTACAGCGCGGCCTGCACCACGCCCTTGCCGAGGTCCTTGCCTTCGATCGTGACGGTGAGGTCCATCGCGTGGGCCGACACGGCGACGGCGGAGGCGGCGAGCAGCCCCCAGGTTCCCAGGCGGCTCGGCAGGCGGGCGATGGACATGGCGAAAAGGCTCCCGGTGTGAAAAGGCTGCAGAAGGTACCACCTGTACGCCGGCGGGCCCTCCGAGGTCGCCCGGAAAGTCGCGTGAGGTTTTCGGATACCTCGGCTCCCGCGGGCGGCGACAGAATGGGGCATCGCGTCAACTCCACTTCCAGGATCGCCATGAAAGCCGACACCATCCTCGCCACCATCGGCCGCACGCCGCACGTCCGCATCCAGCGCCTGTTCCAGGGCAGCGCCCGGCCGGGCCAGCAGGTCTGGATCAAGTCCGAACGCAGCAACCCCGGCGGCTCGATCAAGGACCGCATCGCGCTGGCGATGGTCGAAGACGCCGAGCGCTCCGGCGCGCTGCGGCCGGGCGGCACCATCGTCGAGCCCACCTCGGGCAACACCGGCATCGGCCTGGCCATGGTCGCGGCCGTCAAGGGCTACGCCCTGGTGCTGGTGATGCCCGACAGCATGTCGGTCGAGCGGCGCCGGCTGATGCTGGCCTATGGCGCCACCTTCGACCTGACGCCCAGGGAAAAGGGCATGAAGGGCGCCATCGCCCGCGCCCAGGAGATCGTCGCGGCCACGCCCGGCGCCTGGATGCCGCAGCAGTTCGAGAACCCCGCCAACATCGAGGTGCACGTGCGGACCACGGCCGAGGAGATCGCGGCCGACTTTCCCGACGGCATCGACGCGCTGATCACCGGCGTCGGCACCGGCGGCCACATCACCGGCGTGGCGAAGGTGCTGAAGGCCCGCTGGCCGAAGCTGCAGGTCTTCGCGGTGGAGCCGAGCGCCTCGCCGGTGATCTCGGGCGGCGCACCGGCACCGCACCCGATCCAGGGCATCGGCGCGGGCTTCGTGCCGAAGAACCTCGACGTGGCGCTGCTCGACGGCACGCTGCAGGTCGAGGCCGAGGACGCCCGCGAATACGCCCGCCGCTCGGCCCGCGAGGAGGGCATGCTGGTCGGCATCTCCTCGGGTGCCACGCTGGCGGCCATCGCGCAGAAGCTGCCCACGCTGGCCGAAAACGCGGTGGTGCTTGGCTTCAACTACGACACCGGCGAACGCTACCTCTCGGTCGACGGCTTCCTGCCGGCCTGACCCTTTGGCGGCGGCGCCCCGCCCCGCCTTCACTCTCCACTAGGATTCCATGCAAAGAACAGCACTCATCGTCGGCGTCAGCGGCGTCATCGGCAACGCACTGTCGGAGCACCTGCTCGGCCAGGGCTGGACGGTCTACGGCCTGTCGCGCGGCCGCACGCCGGTGGCCTCGGGCTGCATCCCGATCGCGGCCGACCTCACCCGGCCCGACGAACTGCGGGCGGCGCTCGGCGAATTGCAGGTCAAGAACGTGTTCTTCACCGCCTGGTCGCGGCAGGCCAACGAGAAGGAGAACATCCGGGTCAACGGCGCCATCGTGCGCAACGTGCTGGAGGCCGTGGGGCCGGCCCTTTCGGGCGGCCATGTGGCGCTGGTGACGGGCCTGAAGCACTACCTCGGCCCCTTCGAGGCCTACGCCACCGGCGCGGTGCCGATCACGCCCTTCCGCGAGGAGCAGGGCCGCCAGCCGGTCGACAACTTCTACTACGCGCAGGAGGACGAGCTGTTCGCCGCCGCCGCGCGGCACGGCTTCGGCTGGAGCGTGCACCGGCCGCACACGATCATCGGCTACGCGGTCGGCAACGCGATGAACATGGGCGTGACGCTGGCCGCCTACGCCAGCCTGTGCCGCGAGCACGGCGAGCCATTCGTCTTCCCCGGCTCGGCCGCGCAGTGGGACGGCCTGACCGACATGACCGGGGCCGGACTGCTGGCCCGCCACCTGGCTTGGTCGGCCGAGGCGCCCGGCGCCCGCGACGAGGATTTCAACGTGGTCAACGGCGACGTCTTCCGGTGGAAATGGTTGTGGCCGCGGCTGGCCGACTACTTCGGGATCGAGGCCGCCCCCTTCGACGGCACGGTGCGCCCGCTGGCCGAGCGGATGCAAGGCGCAGCGCCGCAGTGGGCCGCGCTGGCGCAGAAGTACCAGTTGCGGGAGGCATCGCTCGACCGGCTGGCCTCCTGGTGGCACACCGACGCCGACCTGGGCCGGCCGATGGAGGTGCTGGCCGACATGACCAAGAGCCGCAAGGCCGGCTTCACCGACTACCAGAGCACGCCCGACTCATTCGTCGAACTGTTCCAGCGGCTGGAAGCGGAGAAGCTGATCCCGCCGGTGCCGGGCGGTGCGCCAGCCCGCTGACCGGCCTGCCGAGCGCACGAGGGCCGTTTTCGAACGAAAGAGGGCTGTAGCCGGCGTACGGAGCCGACCTCTAGCTATATAATTGATAGCAACCGGCTGCGGGCGGACAGGCGCGGCGACCGGAGAGCGCCGGCCTTGCGCTGAACGGGGCATCGGCCCTCCCCTATCATGTGCGCCCCCTGCGACCCGTTTTTGCCCGATCACCACGGGCCCGACGACCATGATCCGCCTCTCCGAAATCAAGCTGCCGCTCGACCATGCGGCAGACGCCCTGCCCCGGGCCGCCGCCGCCGCCCTGGGCCTCGTGCACGTCCGCGACATCGCCGGCGTCCATGTCCACAAGCGCAGTTTCGACGCGCGCAAGGCCGAACTGCTGCAGGTGTACATCGCCGACGTGACGCTGGCCGACCCGGCGGCCGAGGCCGCGCTGCTCGCCCGCCATGCGGGCCATCCGCACATCGCCCCGACGCCCGACATGGCCTGGTACCCGCCGGCCGGTGCGCCCTTCGCCACGCCGGCCCGGCCGGTCGTCGTGGGTTTCGGCCCGTGCGGCATCTTCGCGGCGCTGGTGCTGGCGCAGCTGGGGCTCAAGCCGGTCGTGCTGGAGCGCGGCAAGACGGTGCGGGAGCGCACCAAGGACACCTGGCGGCTCTGGCGCAAGAGCACGCTCACGCCCGAGTCGAACGTGCAGTTCGGCGAAGGCGGCGCCGGCACGTTTTCCGACGGCAAGCTCTACAGCCAGATCAAGGACCCGCGCCACCTGGGCCGCAAGGTGATGCACGAGTTCGTCAAGGCCGGCGCGCCGCCCGAGATCCTCTACGTCGCGCGGCCCCACATCGGCACCTTCAAGCTGGTGAAAGTGGTCGAGAACATCCGCGAGCAGATCGTCGCGCTGGGCGGCGAGATCCGCTTCGAGCAGAAGGTGACCGACGTGCTGATCGAGGACGGCCCCGCCGGCCGCCAGGTGCGCGGCCTGACGGTGCTCGACCAGGCCACCGGCGCGGTGCACGAACTGCGCACCGACCACGTGGTGATGGCGCTCGGCCACAGCGCACGCGACAGCTTCGAGATGCTGCACCGCCGCGGCGTGCATATCGAGGCCAAGCCGTTCTCGGTCGGCTTCCGGGTGGAGCATCCGCAGGGCCTGATCGACCGGGCGCGCTGGGGCAAGCACGCCGGCCATCCGCTGCTGGGCGCGGCCGACTACAAGCTGGTGCACCACGCGAGCAACGGCCGCGCGGTCTACAGCTTCTGCATGTGCCCGGGCGGCACGGTGGTGGCCGCCACCAGCGAGCCGGGCCGCGTCGTCACCAACGGCATGAGCCAGTATTCGCGCAACGAGCGCAACGCCAATGCGGGCATCGTGGTCGGCATCGACCCGGCCGACTACCCGACCGACTACCGCCACATCGACGTGGCCGAGGAAGCCCAGGGACGTGTGCATCCGCTGGCGGGCATCGAGCTGCAGCGCCGGCTGGAATCGAACGCCTATGTGCTGGGCGGCAGCACCTACGAGGCGCCGGGCCAGCTGGTCGGCGACTTTGTCGCGGGCCGCGCCTCCACCGCCTTCGGCGCGGTGCAGCCCAGCTACAAGCCCGGCGTGCGGCTGGGCAGCCTGCAGGAGGCCCTGCCCGACTACGCCATCGCCGCGATGCGCGAGGCCTTCCCCGCCTTCGCCCGCAAGATCCGGGGATTCGACCAGTACGACGCGGTGCTGACCGGCGTCGAGACCCGCACCTCGTCCCCCATCCGCATCACCCGCGGGGAGGACCTGCAGAGCCTCAACGTGCGCGGCCTGTTTCCGGCCGGCGAAGGCGCCAGCTATGCCGGCGGCATCCTGTCGGCGGGCGTGGACGGCATCAAGGTGGCCGAAGCCGTGGCGCGGAGCGTCGCCACGGCCTGAAACGCGTGAGACGGCGGGAACCTGTCGCGCCGCGCGGCAGGCTCTCTCGCGAATGTCCTAGCGCAGCGCCAGTGCGTTCGATGCGCCGGCCGGCAGCCGGAAGGTGCCGACCAGGTCTGCCAGGTGCTGCGCCTGCGCCTTCAGGCCTTCGGCCGCGGCCGACGACTCCTCCACCAGCGCGGCGTTCTGCTGGGTCATCTGGTCGAGCTGGGTGACCGCCTCGCTCACCTGGCCCAGGCCGGTGCTCTGCTCGCCGGTGGCGACGGAGATCTCGCCGATGATGGCCGTCACCCGGCCGACCGAATCGACGATCTCGCCCATCGTGGCGCCGGCCGACTGGGCCTGGCGGGTGCCGTCTTCGACCTGGCGCACGCTCTCGGCGATCAGGCCGCCGATCTCGCGGGCGGCGGTGGCCGAGCGCTGGGCCAGGCTGCGCACTTCGCTGGCGACCACCGCGAAACCGCGGCCCTGCTCGCCGGCCCGCGCCGCCTCCACCGCCGCATTGAGCGCCAGGATGTTGGTCTGGAACGCGATGCTGTCGATCACGCCGGTGATGTCCGAGATGCGGCGCGACGAGCCGGCGATGCCTTCCATCGTCGCGACCATCCGGGCCACCGCCTCGCGGCCGCTGTCGGCCACGCCGCCGGCCGAACCGGCGAGCGCGTTGGCCTGGCGGGCGGCGTCGGCCGTCTGGCGCACGGTGGCGAGCAGTTGCTCCATGCTGGCCGCCACCTCCTCGAGGTTGGACGCCGTCTGTTCGGTGCGCGCCGCCAGGTCGTTGTTGCCGGTGGCGATCTCGGCGCTGGCACCGGCCACGGCGGCGCTGGCGCCGCGCAGGTCGGTCACCAGGCCCACCAGGCGCGACTGCATGCCGCCCAGGTCGACCAGCAGGGCCTGCACCTCGTCGCGGCTGCCCGGCCGGGCCGGCGGCAGGCTGGAGGTGAGGTCGCCCTGGGCGATCCGGCCGGCCAGGCCCGACGCGTGGGAGAGAGGCTGCAGGATCGAGCGTGCCAGCAGCCAGGCGCCGAACACGCTGATCGCCAGGCCGAGCAGGGAGCCGGCGACCAGCAGCACGGTGCCGGTCTGCGCGCTGTGGTGCGCGACGGAGCGGGCCTCGACCACCCGCTGGCGCTGCAGCTCGGCCAGGTCGTTGACCGATGCGGCGTAGGCGTCTGCGGCCGGCCGCAGCTGCGTGGCGACCGCATCGGCCGGCAGCGTCTCGCCGGCCTGGCGGCGCTTGACCAAGCCGTCGCGCACGCTGCGGAAGCGGTTGCCGGCGGTGTCGATCGCGGCGAAGAGCTTGTTGGAGGCCTCGTCGCCGGTCAGTTCGTCCAGGCGTTTTCGCACCTGCTCGGAGCGGGCCGAGGTGAGCTTGCGGTCGGCGTCGATCCGCTTGGCGTAGGCGGGGTTGTCGATCTCCAGCAGCGTCTCGGCGCGGCTCGCGCTGATCACGACGATGGCGTGCAGCTCCCGCGCCAGCAGCGCCCGCTCGGCAGAATCGCCGCCCAGGTCGTCCGCCAGGCCCTGGAGTTGCGTCAGCCGCCAGATGCCGATGCCGGCGGCCAGCGCCATGACGACGCAGACCAGGCCGAAAGCCAGGGCCAGCCGCGGTGCGAGTCGGGAACGAGAGAGGAACATGGGAAGATCACCGGTCGAGGAATCGGCCCTCTGCGAGGGACTGGCGCACGCATCGGTGCCGCTCCCGTGGAATATCGGCATCCTGCGGCCCGACTTGATGGCGGGGATGTAAGGTAGCCTCCCCGACGCCCTCGACCACCGCCCCCACCGCAGGAGCCTCCCCGTGCCCGATTTCCACTACTACCGCCCTGCCGACGGCCACGGCCTGCCGCACGATCCGTTCAACTCCATCGTCGGCCCGCGGCCGATCGGCTGGATCTCGTCGCACGACGCGCAGGGCCGTCTCAACCTGGCGCCCTACAGCTTCTTCAACGCATTCAACTACACGCCGCCGATCGTCGGCTTCGCGAGCATCGGCTACAAGGACAGCGTGCGCAACATCGAGGCGACGGGCGAGTTCGCCTGGAACCTGGCGACCCGCCCGCTGGCCGAGGCGATGAACGCCAGCTGCGCCGCGGTGCCGCCCGAGGTGGACGAGTTCACGCTGTCGGGCATGACGCCCGTGCCGTCGCGCGGCATCGCGGTGCCGCGGGTGGCGCAGAGCCCGGTGTCGTTCGAATGCAAGCTGAGCCAGGTGCTGCGCCTGCAGAGCGCCGCCGGCACGCCGGTCGATACCTGGCTGGTGCTGGGCGAGGTGGTGGGCGTGCACATCGACCGCGCCCTGCTGCAGGACGGCATCTACCAGACGGCGGCGGCCCGGCCGATCCTGCGGGGCGGCGGGCCGGCCGATTACTTCGAGATCGGCGCCGAGGCCCAGTTCCAGATGCACCGGCCGCGCTGACGGCGCAGGCGCTCAGCGCAGGGCCCAGTGCCCTTCGTGCATCCGCCAGCCGCCGGGGCCGGCCTCCCAGCGGTGCGGCACCCAGACGTAGCCGGGCCGCGGCGGGGCGGCCCACCGGCCCGGACGCCAGGCATAGCGGCCGCCCTCCCAGTAGTAGCCGCCACCCACCCACACATGCACCGGCGACGGCGCCACGGTGACCACCTCGACCGGCGGCGGCGGCGGTGCCACCGGCGCGTAGACGACCGGGCCGGCGGCCACGACGCGCGGCGGCGGCGCGACCACGCAACCGCTTAGGGCGAGGACCGCGCCGGCGACCGCCGCGGCCGTGCGAGAGGCACGGGGTGAAAAGAGACTGACAGCCATACGAATGCTCCATCGAAAGTACCGGGGAGTGCTCTCAACGGCGAGCACGGCGCGATGTTGACGCCGCCACGTCAAGCGCCGGTAAAGGCGCACCCGCCATGCGACGGCGCCGCGCCTTCTTGCGAGGGCGCGGCGCCGTGGGAGATCCGCCCGGGCGGGCGGCGGGTTCAGCCGTTGGCCTGCAGTGCGGCGATCCGCTCCTCGATCGGCGGGTGCGTCGAGAACAGCTTGCCGATGCCGCCGGTGATGCCCATCGCCTGCACGCTCTTGGGCAGCTCGCCGGGCACCATGCCGCCCAGGCGGGCCAGGGCGTTGACCATCGGCTGCTTGCGGCCCATCAGCTGGGCGGCGCCGGCGTCGGCGCGGAACTCGCGCTGGCGCGAGAACCAGGCCACCACGATGGCGGCGGCGAAGCCCAGGACGATGTCGAGCACGATGGTCGTCACCCAGTAGCCGATGCCGGGGCCGGAGCGGCTCTCGTTGTTCTTGTTGAGGAAGCCGTCGACCGCGTAGCCGATGACGCGCGACAGGAACACGACGAAGGTGTTCATCACGCCCTGGATCAGCGTCATCGTGACCATGTCGCCGTTGGCGATGTGGGCCACCTCGTGGCCGATCACCGCCTCGACCTCTTCGCGGGTCATGCCCTGCAGCAGGCCGGTGGAGACGGCGACCAGCGCGCTGTTCTTGAAGGCGCCGGTGGCGAAGGCGTTGGGGTCGCCCTCGAAGATGCCGACCTCGGGCATGCCGATGCCGGCCTTGTCGGCGAACTTGCGGACCGTCTCGACGATCCAGGCCTCGTCGGCGTTGGCGGGCTGGTTGATCACCCGCACGCCCGAGCTCCACTTGGCCACCGGCTTGCTGATCAGCAGCGAGATGATGGCCCCGCCGAAGCCCATGACGAGCGCGAAGCCCAGCAGCGCGGTGAGGTTGAGCCCGTTGGGCGTGAGGTAGCGGTTGACGCCCAGCAGGCTGGCGACGATGCCCAGCACCACCACGACAGCGAGGTTGGTGAGGACGAACAAGGCGATGCGTTTCATGGATTCTCCGTGGGTGGACTTGCATGTCCATTGCGCGGCAGATGGAGGCAGCGGTGCCGCCCTTCAAGCCGTGCCACGTCGCAGATTCGCTGTGTTGTCTGGTTCTGGTGCTGCCCTGCGAGGGACTTGCATGGGAGCGATGATAGGAGCAAAAGTTCAGGGGCTGGGCGGCTTGCGGGCCGGCCGGAAGACGCGCAGATCGTCGTAGAACGCCGGGGCTTCGTTGGCCGGCCACCAGCCCGGCACGCCGAGTACCGGCAACGGCACGAAGGGCTTGGCGGCGAGGCGCGCCGGGGTGAGGTGGCCGGCCAGCCATGCGTCGGTGGCGTTCGCCGCGACGACCGGATCGCTTGCTATATTTTCGATAGCTAGTGGTCGGCGCAGGACGTGGGCCGTGATGCCTTTTCGAGGAGAAACCAGCTTTCCCAGCAGCGCATGGCCGAAGAGTTCGAGCCGGGCCTCTGCCCAGGCCGCGCGGTGGTTCACGAACAGGGCCTGCCAATCGCGCGCCGCCAGCGCCTGCCACAGCACCTCGGGACCGGCGAAGACTGCGCCGTTCTCGTCGAACACGGTGGCCGCGTCGCGCACCGGACCACGCCGGCCGCCGATGCCGTCCGCGGCGATCGCCTCGGCCTGCACCCGGTTGAGCTGCGCCTTCGCCTGCGGATAGCGGTGCCAGACCAGGCCGTTGAAGAAGTCGTGCAGGTTGTCGCGGGTGGGAACCCTGCCGCTGGCCCGGATGCCCGACTCGTAGTGGCCGGCGGCCAGGGGCGCGCCCTGCGGGACGAAGCGCACCGGGGCGGCCCGCACCTCGTTCAACGCATCGGCCACCGATGCGCCGTGCAGCACGCGGGCCTCGGCCGCATGGCCGGTATCCCGCCAGTCCTCCCACCACGGGGCAGCCCAGTCGAGCGCCGGCCATGCCGCACCCGGCAGCACCGCGTCCTGCGCCGAGGCTGCCTCCGCCATCAGCCGCGGTAGACCACCGACAGACCGGTCGCGCCCTGGCCGGGTCGCAGGTGAAAGACCGCAGGGTGGCGCTGGAAGATCGGCAGGCCCGATGCGCTCGGCAGCAGCAGGCCGGTTTCACGCAGGCGGCTGTAGACGCCGCTCAGCAGCAGCGGCTTGCGCTGCAGCAACTCGGGCACGGCCCGCAACACGTCGGCGACGCAGATGCGGTCGACCGACAGGTCGCGCAACGCCATGCGCAGGGCGTGGATTTCCGGGCGCTGCAGGGGCACGGTGTGCTGGCGGCGGAAGGTGATCGGCAGCTCGGCCGGGATGGGCGGCAGGGCATTCGCCGCAAGCGCCGGCGATGGCGCGACAGGCGGCTTCGGCACGCCGGCCGGCGGTTTCGACGGGACCTGCGCGGGCTTGGCCACCGCCGCCGGCGGCCGCTTCGCGCACGGCGCGGCAGGCGCCGCGGGCGCTGCCGGGGCTTTCGGCGCCGACGGCTTGGACGGCGCGAAACGCACCACCTTCGCGTAGTAGGCCGCCGCACCGGCGAACACGATGCCGTCGACGGTGAAGCACCACACGGTGCCGCCCCATTCCCGCAGCCGCACCGCCAGCGGCGCGAAATCGGCGTCGCCCGATGCGATGGCCCACAGGCGGATGCCCTGCTGAAAATGCAGTGCCACCGCGTCGGCGATCAGGGCCGCGTCGGTGGTGTTCTTCTCCAGCGCCAGGTTGGGGAATGTGCGGGCGCCGATCTTCTGCCACACGGCGCTCAGTGCCTGCAGACGGGCCGCGGCACCGTAGGCGCGGCAGACCTGCACGCTGCCCACCTGCTGGCGCAGCCGGTTGTACGCATCCAGGATGTGGGCCGGATCGCCGAAGTTGTCGGCGTCGATCAGCAGCGCCGCGGGCTGCGCCGAGCCGACGGGAGCCGCGGCGGCGGCAGTCACCGGATCAGTCCAGCTTCCAGGCCAGCGTGTCGCCGCCGCGCAGCGGCTTCAGCGTCGCGTCGCCGAAGGGCACTGTCTCGGGCACGGTCCAGGTCTGGCGGCGCAGCGTCACCGTGTCGGTGTTGCGCGGCAGGCCGTAGAAATCGGGGCCGTGCAGGCTGGCGAAGCCTTCGAGCTTGTCGAGGGCGTGGGCGTTGTCGAAGGCCTCGGCGTAGAGCTCCAGCGCGGCGAGCGCGCTGTAGCAGCCGGCGCAGCCGCTGGCGTGCTCCTTGAGATGGGCGGCGTGCGGCGCGCTGTCGGTGCCCAGGAAGAACTTGGGGCTGCCGCTGGTGGCGGCCTCGACCAGCGCCTGTCGGTGCAGCTCGCGCTTCAGGATCGGCAGGCAGTAGAAGTGCGGACGCAGGCCGCCGGTGAAGAGCGCATTGCGGTTGTAGAGCAGGTGCTGCGGGGTGATGGTGGCGGCGACGAAACGGTCGGCGCCGCGCACGTAGTCGGCGCCTTCCTTGGTGGTGAGGTGCTCGAAGACGATCTTCAGCTCGGGGAAATCGCGGCGCAGCGGGATCAGCACCCGGTCGACGAAGGCGGCCTCGCGATCAAACACGTCGACCGTCGCGTCGGCCACCTCGCCGTGGATCAGCAGCAGCAGGCCGTGCTTCTGCATCGCCTCCAGCGTGGGATAGGCCAGGCGGATGTCGGTCACGCCGGCATCGCTGTTGGTGGTGGCGCCGGCCGGATAGAGCTTGACGGCGACCACGCCGGCCGCCTTGGCCCGGGCGATCTCCTCGGGCGGCAACCGATCGGTCAGGTAGAGCGCCATCAGCGGCTCGAAGGCGTTGCCGGCGGGCACCGCGGCCCGGATGCGGTCGCGGTAGTCGACCGCCTGCTGCGCGGTGGTCACCGGCGGGCGCAGGTTGGGCATGATCAGCGCGCGCGCCATCTGGCGGGCGGTGGCGGGCACGACGGCCTGCAGGGCGGCGCCGTCGCGCACGTGCAGGTGCCAGTCGTCGGGGCGGATCAGGGTGAGGGTGTCGGGGGCGGCTGCGGTCATGGGGCGGCATTGTCCCATTGCGGCGGCCGCCACCGCGACGCGGCCCTTATTCGGCCGTGATGCCGGCCTTGCGCACCACGTCGCCGAACTTCAGCATCCGCTCGGCCATCATCTGCTCGAAGGCGGCGGGCGGCATCTCCTCGGGCACGATCACGCCGCGCTCCTTCAGGCTGGCGACCATCGCCGGGGCGGTGGCGGCCTGGCGCACCGCCTTGTAGAGCGTCTGCACGATCGCATCGGGCGTGCCGCCGGGCGCGGCCAGGCCGGTCCAGGAGGTGAGGTTGAGCTGCGGATAGCCCACCTCGGCCATCGTCGGCACGTCGGGCAGCTGCGGCAGGCGGGTATCGGCCGCCACGGCCAGCGCGCGCACCTTGCCCGACTGGATGTGCGGCAGCATGATGACCAGGTTGTCGAGGATGAACTGCACCTCGTTGGCCAGCACCGCGGTGATCAGCTGGGTGCCGCCGCGGTACGGGATGTGGGTGGTGTAGATGCCGGTCACGGCCTTGAACATCTCGACGTTCAGCTGGCCCATGCTGCCGACGCCGCCGCTGCCGTAGTTGAGCTTGCCGGGGTTCTTCTTGGCGTAGTCGACGAACTCCTTGACCGTGTGGATCGGCAGGCTCGCGTGCACCACCAGCACGTTGGGCTGGCGGCCGAGGATCGCGATGTTCTCGAAGTCCTTCACCGGGTCGTAGCCCACCTTGGGCTGGGTCAGCGGATTGGCCAGGTGGCTGCTCTGCGACGAGACGACCAGGGTGTAGCCGTCGGGCTTGGCCCGTGCCACCGCCAGCGAGGCGACGGAGCCGCCGGCGCCGGGCCGGTTGTCCACCACGATCGGCACGCCCAGGATGCGCGACAGCGGATCGGCGTACTGGCGGCCCATGATGTCGACCGATCCGCCCGGCGGGAACGGCACGACCAGCGTGATCGGGCGCGACGGGTATTTCTCCTGGGCCTGGGCGGCGAGCGGCGCCAGGCCGGCGAGGCCCAGCCCGAGGCCGGCTTGGAGGATCTGGCGGCGGCGGTTCTGCGTGGATGGCATGGGGCTTCTCTCAGGTCGAGGTCGGAAAAACGAGGATGGAGGGGTAAACGGGTTCAGGGGTGGTCGAGGATGGCCAGGGCCAGCGCCTGGGCGCGCGGCACGAAGGTGGCCAGCTCGCAGTACTCGCGCTCGGTGTGGGCGTGGCCGCCGACCGGGCCGGTGCCGCACAGCGTGGGCGCACCGACCGAGGCGGTCAGGCCGCTGTCGGCCGCGCCGCCGGTGAACTCGCCCTTCACCGCGAAGCCGAGCGATTCGGCGCCGCGCTGGTAGAGCGCCAGCAGGGCGTCGGGCGTCGGCTTCATCGGCAGGGTGCGGCGCACCGCAGTGATGCGGCCGCGGGTGCGGGGCACGTCTTCCGCCTCGACGATGGCGCGCACCTTGCCGAACAGCTTGTCGGGATCGGTGTCGGCGGTGTAGCGCACGTCGAGCTCGGCCTTGGCGAGCGGTGCCACCATGTTGGGCACCACGCCGCCGGCCACCACGCCGACGTTGGTGGTGATGCCGCTGGCCGCGTCGGTCAGCGCATGCAGCGCGACGATCTTGTGCGCCAGGGCGCCGATCGCGCTGGCGCCGGCGGCATGGTTGACGCCGGCATGGGCGGCCACACCCTCCACCTCGAACTCGATCGCCATCGAGCCCTTGCGGCTGGTCACCAGGTTGCCGGTGACGCGGGCCGGCTCGGCGTTGAACACCGCGCGCACGCCCTGCGCCGCGGCCATGATCCTCTCGCGGGTGGCGGGCGAGCCGATCTCCTCGTCGCAGGAGAAGAAGAGCCGCAGCGGCGCCCGGTGGCCGCCGCAGCGGGCGAAGGCCTCGGCCACGAAGACGTTCATCACCAGGCCCGATTTCATGTCGGCCACGCCGGGGCCGTAGGCCCGGCCCTCCTCCACCCGGAAGGGCCGCTCGGCCGCGGTACCGCCCGGGTAGACGGTGTCCATGTGGCCCATGAGCAGGATCGGGGCGCCTTCGGACGGGCCGGGCACCTGAGCCTGCAGCAGCAGGCCGTAACCGGAGACGGGCACCAGCTCGACCGCCACGCCGGCCTCCTCCAGCCGCTTGCGGAAGACGCCCGCCACTGCCGCGATGCCGGCCTCGTCGCGGCTGCCGCTGTCGATGTTGACCACTTCCTGCAACAGGTCTTGCATCGCCTGCGACTGGCCCGCCAGCCAGTCGAGGATCCGTGTGCGCGTCTGAACGGAGGTGGGGTCGAGCGTATCCTGCATGGGAATCCTTCCGGTAGGGAGCCGAGGCGGTGGAGGTATGTTTGTCAAAGTGTCACACGCAGGCAAACCGTTTGCAATATACATTGCATAAATAAGACGTTATGAAATCATCATTGCAGAACCCGACCGCCCTGCTGCCCGAACGCCTGGCCCATCCCGACGCGGGCCTGACCGCAAGCGAACGCACGCTGGCCGGCGCGCTGGAGCGGGACTATCCGCACGCGCTGCTGGAATCGGCCACGGCGCTCGCAGCCCGCACCGGCACCAGCGCCTCGACCGTGGTGCGGCTCTTCGCCAAGCTGGGCTACGGCAGCTACGCCGAGGCTCAGCGCGAGGCGCGCGCCGAGATGACCGCCCTGCTGCAGACCGCCGGCCAGCGCGCACCCGTCACCATCGGCACCCGCCGCAGCCTGCAGCAGTGCGTGGACGATGCGCTGCTGCACGACCAGCACAACATCACCGCCACCCACGACGGCCTGGACATGGCCGCCTTCGAGGCGATGGCGACGCTGCTGGCGCAGGACACCGGCCGCGTCTTCGTGCTGGCGCAGATCAACAGCGCGCCGGTGGCGGCCTGGCTGACCCTGCACCTCAACATGTGCCGTCCCGGCGTGCAGGAGCTGGGCGTGGGAGCGGTGGCCGCCACCGATCAACTGCTCTGGGTGCAGCCGGGCGACCTACTGCTGGCCTTCAGCATCCGCCGCTACGCGAGCGGCCCGGTGAAGGTGGCCGAACGCTTCCGCGCGGCCGGCGGCCGGGTGCTGGCGATCACCGACAGCACCTCCGCGCCGCTGGCCATGCTGGCGGACCACCGGCTGCTGGTCCGCACCTCCAACGCATCGCCGTTCAACTCCTACACCGCGGCGTTTTTCCTGTGCAACGCGCTGGTATCGGCGGTGGCGCAGCTGCGGCACGAGGCGGTGTCGGAAGCCCTGGCCCAGCGCGACCGGCTCTGGCAGGACGTCGAGGCGCACCTGCTGGCCGATGCCGGCCCCGGGTGCCGACCAGGCAGGCCCTGACGCGCCGGGCCGCCCGAGCGCCTTCGCGGCTACCACGAAATTCGCCGCCGGCAGGGCCTGCGGGGCTGCGGAAACTCCCGATGCGGGGCCCGGTGCGGCGCCCTAGCATCGCGCGGCACCCGGGCCGCAGCATCCGCCCGGGCGACCCGATTCCCGCCGTGCCATCGATCCCTCCCCGCCTCCCGCTTTTCGCCGTCGCACCATGCCGCCATCTCCCGAGTCCAGCCCCCTGCTGGATGCCGCCAGCCCGGCGCCCGAGCCTTCCCCCTTGTCCTCTCCGGCCTCCGACGAACCCACCCGCGTGCCACTGGCGATCGAGGACTGGCTGACGGTGCTGGTGATGGCGGCGCTGGCGCTGATCACCTTCGCCAACGTGCTGGTGCGCTACTTCACCGACAGCTCGTTCGCCTGGACCGAGGAGTTCTCGGTGTTCCTGATGATCGTGCTGTCGCTGGTCGGCGGCTCGGCCGCGGTGGCGCGCGACCGGCACATCCGCATCGAATACTTCGCCGAGGGCGGCTCGATGGCGCGGCGCAGGCGCCTCGCGCAATTCGGCGCGCTGATGGTGGCGCTGCTCTTCTTCGCGATCGCGATCCTCAGCACCCGCATGGTGTGGGACGACTACCGCTTCGGCGAGACCTCGCCCGGCATCGGGGTGCCGCAGTGGTGGTACTCGGTCTGGCTGCCGGTGATCGCGCTGGGCATCGCCTTGCGGGCGATGGGCCTGTTCCTGCGGC
The DNA here is from genome assembly GCF_001421705.1 of Xylophilus sp. Leaf220. GTDB lineage: Bacteria > Pseudomonadota > Gammaproteobacteria > Burkholderiales > Burkholderiaceae_C > Xylophilus. The sequence continues at coordinate 73,334 of NZ_LMKO01000023.1, forward strand.
GCGGCCGGCCGGCCGCCGGAGATGCCGCGGGCGGAGACGGCGCATGATCGCCACCCTGCTCTTCACCGCCTTCGTCGTGATGATGCTGGCGGGCGTGCCGATCGGCGCGGCGCTGGGCCTGGCGGGCACCGCCGCCATCGCGCTGGCCAACCTCGACACCCAGTGGTTCGGCCTGATGGCGGTGCCGCAGAACTTCTACGCGGGCCTGGGCAAGTACCCGCTGCTGGCGATCCCGATGTTCGTGCTGGTCGGGTCGATCTTCGACCGTTCGGGCGTGGCGCTGCGGCTGGTCAACTTCGCGGTGGCGATCGTCGGCCGCGGCCCGGGCATGCTGCCGCTGGTGGCGATCGTGGTGGCGATGTTCCTCGGCGGCATCTCCGGCTCGGGGCCGGCCAACGCGGCGGCGGTGGGCGGCGTGATGATCGCGGCGATGTCGCGGGCCGGCTACCCGGCCAGCTTCTCGGCCAGCGTGGTGGGCGCGGCGGCGGCCACCGACATCCTGATCCCGCCCTCGGTGGCCTTCATCGTGTACTCGGTGCTGGTGCCGGGCGCCTCGGTGCCGGCGCTGTTCGCCGCCGGCATGGTTCCCGGCATCCTGGCCGGCATCGCGCTGATCGTGCCGGCGGTGTGGATGGCCCGCAAGCACGGCATGGGCGCACTGGAAGCGACGATGCCGCGCCCCGCGTTCTGGAAGAGCCTGCGGGAGGCGGTGTGGGGCCTGGCCGCGCCGGTGCTGATCCTGGGCGGCATGCGCGCCGGCTGGTTCACCCCCACCGAAGCGGCGGTGGTCGCGGTGTTCTACGGCCTCTTCGTCGGCATGTGCATCCACCGCACGATCCGGGTGCGCGACCTGTTCGTCATCCTGCGCGAATCGGGCGAACTCTCGGCCGTGATCCTGCTGGTGGTGTCGCTGGCGGGCATCTTCGCCTACTCGCTCTCGACCCTCGGCGTGATCGACCCGATCACCCGCGCCATCGTCGCCTCGGGCCTGGGCGAATACGGCGTGTTGGCGCTGCTGATCCTGCTGCTGATCACCGTGGGCATGTTCCTCGACGGCGTCTCGATCTTCCTGATCTTCGTGCCGCTGCTCTGGCCGATCGTGCAGTTCTACAAATGGGATCCGGTGTGGTTCGGCGTGATCCTGACGCTCAAGGTGGCGCTGGGCCAGTTCACCCCGCCGCTGGCGGTCAACCTGATGGTGTCCTGCCGCATCGCCAAGGTGCGCATGGAGGAGACCGTGCGCTGGGTCGGCTGGATGCTGTTCGCCATGTTCCTCGTGATGGTGGCGGTGATCGCCTGGCCCGAGCTGGCACTCTGGCTGCCGCGCAGGCTGGGCTATTAGAAGATGCGAGAGAACCTACTGCGCAGCCCGATTGCGCGCCTGCGGTCCTCACCGTACGAGAGTACGGCTCCGGTCCTCGACGCACACTCGGGCTTGCTCGCTACGGTTCTTTCACATCTTCTGGTGCGCTGCCACCGCCCGTCCTTTCCGTTATCCGTTTTCCCGTAGACGCTTTATCCAAGGAGACACCACCATGACCTTCCGCCGTTCCCTCCTGGCCCTCGCAGTGGCCGCCTCGGCCCTCGGCCTGTCCCTCGGCGCGGCAGCGCAGGCGCCGGCCAACTACAAGGCCGAGTACAAGCTCTCGCTGGTGCTGGGCCCCGCCTACCCGTGGGGCAAAGGCGGCGAGATCTGGGCCAACCTGGTCAAGGAGCGCACCCAGGGCCGGATCAACATCAAGCTCTACCCCGGCACCTCGCTGGTGCAGGGCGACCAGACGCGGGAGTTCACCGCACTGCGCCAGGGCGTGATCGACCTGGCCGTGGGCTCCACCATCAACTGGTCGCCGCAGGTCAAGCAGCTCAATCTCTTCGCCCTGCCCTTCCTGATGCCCGACTTCGCCGCGATCGACGCGCTGACGCAGGGCGAGGTGGGCCAGGACATCTTCAAGGCGGTGGACCAGGCCGGCGTGCTGCCGCTCGCCTGGGGCGAGAACGGCTTTCGCGAGATCAGCAACAGCAAGCATGCGATCCAGTCGCCGGCCGACCTGAAGGGCCTGAAGATCCGCGTCGTCGGCTCGCCGCTGTTCCTGGAGACGATGACCGCCCTGGGCGCCAACCCGACCCAGATGAGCTGGGCCGACGCGCAGCCGGCGCTCGCCAGCGGCGCGGTCGACGGCCAGGAGAACCCGATGGCCGTCTACACCGCGGCCAAGCTGCACACCGTGGGCCAGAAATACCTGACGCTCTGGGGCTACGTGGCCGATCCGCTGATCTTCGTGGTCAACAAGGACATCTGGAACAGCTGGACGCCGGCCGACCGCGAGATCGTCAAGCAGGCCGCCGTCGATGCCGGCAAGGAGCAGGTCGGCATCGCCCGCAAGGGCCTGGTCGAGGCCGACAAGCCGCTGGTCAAGGAACTGACCGGCCTGGGCGTGACGGTGACCCAGCTCACCCCGGCCCAGCACGACGCCTTCACCAAGGCCACGCAGCCGGTCTACGAGAAGTGGAAGAAGCAGGTCGGCACCGACCTGGTGACCAAGGCCGAACAGGCCATCGCCGCGCGCAAGCGCTGAGGCGTCCGACGCGCGGGGTCGGCCGGGCCCGCGCGGATCAGGCGCGGTCGCCCAGGTGGAAGCGGCCGCGGCCTTCGGTCTTTGCCACGTAGAGGGCCCGGTCGGCGCGCTGCAGCAGTTCGTCGGGCGATCCCTCCCCGCCGCGGTACACCGTGGCACCGATGCTGATGCCGACGGTCAGCGGCTCGCCCTGCACCGCCAGCGGCTTCTCCATCGCCTCCAGCAGCTTGGCGCCCACCACCGACAGATCGGCCGGCACCGCGGCGCCTTCGAGCAGGATGGCGAACTCGTCGCCCGCATGGCGCGCGACCAGGTCGGTCTCGCGCAGGCAGGCCCGCAGCCGCTGCGCCAGGCCGCAGAGCACGTCGTCGCCGGCGGCATGGCCGCGCGTGTCGTTGATCGCCTTGAAGCGGTCGACGTCCAGGTACAGCACCGCCAGCGCGCTGCCGGTGCGGCGGCTGCGGGCCGCCGCCTCGGCCAGCCGCTCGTCGAAATGCCGCCGGTTGGGCAGGCCGGTGAGCAGGTCGGTGCGGGCCATCGCATCCAGCAGGCGCTGCGTGTCCTTGAGCGCGGTGATGTCGGTGGTGAGCGCGTAGATGCTGGTCACCCGGCCGTCGGCGTCTCGCTGCGGCAGGTAGGTGCTCTGCAGCGTGCGCAGGCCTATCGGCAGGTCGAGCGTCTGTTCGAAGCTCACCTTCTCGCCCGCCAGCGCGCGTGCCAGGTAGACGCGACGGCGCTCGAAGTATTCGGGCGCGACCGATTCCTGCACCGTGCGGCCCAGCATTTTTTCCGGATCGGCACCCAGCCAGTCGCGGTAGGTGGCGTTGCAGAAGCGAAAACGCTGCTCGGTGTCGAACTCGGCGATCAGCACCGGCAGGTTGTCGGTGATGGTGCGCAGGCGGGTCTCGCTCTCGGCCACCCGCAGTTCGGCGCGCTTGCGGTCGGTGATGTCCTGGAAGGCGCCGGCCAGCATCGTGGTGCGGCCATAGCGCCGGTGCACCGCCATGCCCTGGGCGCGCACCCACAGCGGGCGGCCCCGGGCGGTGACGAACGGCAGTTCCAGGTCCCAGGGCGTCCCGTCCTCCAGGGCGCGCGCCAGCGCGGCCTCGATCGCCGGCCGGGCCTCGGGCGCATAGAAGGCCAGGGCATCGTGCAGCGAAGGGTCGCTGCCCCGCTCCACCTCGTGGATGCGGTAGACCTCGTCGGACCAGTGCACCCGCTGGCTGGCCACGTCCAGTTCCCATCCGCCGACCTGGGCCATCGCGCCGGTGCGGCCCAGCAGGTCGCGCGCATGCTCCAGCGCGGACCGCTCCCGGCGGCGGCCGGTGATGTCCATGTGGGTGCCGACGATGCGCGCCGGCCGGCCGTGCGCGTCGCGCGACGTCACCACCGCATGGCCCTGCACCCAGACCCAGTGGCCGGCGCGGTGGCGCAACCGGTACTGGCAGACGAAGTACGCGCTCTCGCCGGCGAGGTGCGCGTCGAGCGCGGCACGCAGGGTCCGCCAGTCGGCACGGTGCACCAGGCTGCGCCAGCGCAGCCGGCCGGGCCGGGCGTCGTCCTCGGTGTAGCCGAGCAGTTCCAACTCCCGCGCGTTCACCGTCCAGCGGTCGCCCGGCAGGTCCAGTTCCCAGAAGCCGAGATTGCCGCCGCGCAGCACCAGCTCCAGCCGCTCGGCGCTGTGCCGCTGCTCGGCCAGCCGGCGTTCCGACAGCGCCTGCAGATCGGCGGACTGCTGCTCCACCTGCAGCACCCGGCGGCGCAGTTCGAACAGCACCGCCACCTGCCGCGCCAGGGTCTGCAGCGCGCGCGCCTGCGCGGGCGGCAGACCGCGCGGGACGGTATCGACGATGCAGAGCGTGCCGAGCGCGCTGCCGTCCGCGAGGACGATCGGCACACCGGCATAGAAGCGCACCTTGGGCTCGCCGGTGACCAGGGGGTTGTCGCAAAACCGCGGGTCCAGCAGCATGTCCTCGACCACCATCATGCGGTCGGGTGTCAGGATCGCGTGGCCGCAGAAGGTGATCTCGCGCGGGATCTCGACGACCTCGGTGCCGACGCGGGCTTTGAACCACTGGCGGTCGCGGTCGATCAAGGTGATGAGCGCCACCGGCACACTGCAGATCTCGGAGGCGAGTCGTGCCAGGTCGTCGTAGTCGGCCTCGGGCAGCGTGTCGAGGATGTGCAGACCGTGCAGCCCGGCGATGCGCTGCGCTTCGTTTTCGGGGAAGACTGCTGCCATGGGAAATGCGCCCGCGGCGCCGGTAAGGCGAGCCCGACAGTATGCGGCAAAGCGGTTGGGGCGCGGCGGTTTCCGGGGCGGCCCGGTGCCCGGAGCGGTCGGCCGAGGCAGGCGATACGGGCGCGAACCCGCGTCGACAACCCCCGGCGTCGATCGAAAGCAACAGCTATCATTTAGATAGCAATAGGCCCGCATCCGGCGCCGGCTGCGGGCCTATTCGAACCTCGAAAACGGGGAAGATCAGAACGCGGGCAGCACCGCGCCCTTGTACTTGTCCTGGATGAACTTCTTCACCTCGGGCGCGTGCAGCGCCGCGACCAGCTTGCGCAGGGCCGGCGCGTTCACGTTGTCGGGCCGCGCGGCGATGAAGTTGGCATAGGGCGAATCGGCACCCTTCTCCAGCAGCAGGGCGTCCTTGCCCGGGTCCAGCCTGGCTTCGAGCGCGTAGTTGGTGTTGATCAGCGCCAGGTCCACGTCGGGCAGCAGGCGCGGCAGCTGGGCCGATTCGACTTCGCGGAACTTCAGCTTCTTCGGGTTGGAGACGATGTCGCGGGCGGTGGAGAGCAGGTTCTTCGGATCCTTCAGCTGGATCAGTCCGCCCTGGGCCAGCAGCGCCAGCGCCCGGCTGACATTGGATACATCGGCCGGGATCGCGACCAGAGCGCCTTCCTTCAGGTCGGCCACCTTCCTGACCTTCGACGAGTAGGCGCCGAACGGCTCGATGTGCACGTCGCTGCCGGGCACCTGCACCACATGGGTCTTGCGCTCCTTGTTGAAGGTCTCAAGGTAGGGCCGCGTCTGGAAGTAGTTGGCGTCGACGCCCTTGTCCTCCAGCGCCAGGTTGGGCTGCACATAGTCGGTGTAGACCTTGATCTGCAGGTCCACGCCCTGCGCCTTGAGCGCCGGCTTGACGAATTCGAGGATCTCGGCGTGCGGCACCGGCGAGGCGGCGATGCGAAGCACCTCCTGGGCGTGCAGGCCGCCGCCCAGACCGGCGGCGGAGAGCACGGCGACGGAGAGGGCGCGTCGGAGCTTGTTCATGGTTTCTTCTTTCCCTTTTTTCTTTGGATGGGCCCGGAGGGAGGGCGTGAGCACGGCCACCGACGCATCGGCACGTCGTCGGCCGCCCGCAGATTAGCCGCATGCGGCGTTCGCGCTGCAACCGAATATGGGCTTGCTTATGCGGATTCCGTCGGTACGGGTGGGCGGCACGGCCTGTCCGGCAGCCACGCCGCGTCACCACGGACCCCGGCGCAGAAATGCGAAAGGGCCGCAGCACGGTGCTGCGGCCCCTTCGCGTAAACGCCAGCGGATCAGTGCTGCAGGATCTTGTTCAGGAAATCCTTGGTCCGCGGCTGGCGGGCGTCGGAGTTGTTGAAGAACTCGTCGCGCGAGCAGTCCTCGAGGATCTTGCCGCCCACGTCCATGAAGATCACCCGGTTGGAGACCTTGCGGGCGAAGCCCATCTCGTGCGTCACGACCATCATGGTCATGCCTTCCTTGGCCAGGCCCACCATCACGTCGAGCACTTCGCCGACCATCTCGGGGTCGAGCGCCGAGGTGGGTTCGTCGAACAGCATCACGATCGGGTCCATCGAGAGCGCCCGGGCGATCGCCACCCGCTGCTGCTGGCCGCCGGAGAGCTGGCCCGGGAACTTGTCCTTGTGCGCGGTGAGGCCCACCCGGTCGAGCATCTTCAGGCCGCGCACCTTGGCGTCGTCGGGCTTGCGGCCGAGCACCTTGATCTGCGCGATCGTCAGGTTCTCGGTGACCGAGAGGTGCGGGAACAGCTCGAAATGCTGGAACACCATGCCGACCCGGCTGCGCAGCTTGGGCAGGTTGGTCTTCGGATCGTGCACCGCGGTGCCGTCGACGTAGATCTCGCCCTTCTGGAAGGGCTCGAGCGCGTTGATGGTCTTGATCAGGGTCGACTTGCCGGAGCCCGAAGGTCCGCACACCACCACCACCTCACCCTTCTGGATGTTGGTGGAGCAGTCGTTCAGCACCTGGAAGCTGCCGTACCACTTGGAAACGTTCTTGAGTTCGATCATGTTTGACTCTCCGCTCAACGGATGATGGCGATTTTCTTGTGGAGCCGCTTGACCAGCCACGACAGCGCGAAGCAGATCACGAAGTAGACGACCGCGGCGGTCAGGTAGGCCTCGATCGGCCGGCCGTAGTTCTTGCCGGCGGTCTCGAAGCCCTTAAGCATGTCGTAGGCGCCGATGGCGTAGACCAGCGAGGTGTCCTGGAACAGGATGATGGTCTGCGTCAGCAGCACCGGCAGCATGTTGCGGAACGCCTGCGGCAGCACCACCAGGCGCATGTTCTGCCCGTAGCTCATGCCGACCGCCTGGCCGGCATGCACCTGGCCGCGCGGGATCGACTGGATGCCGGCCCGCATGATCTCGCTGAAGTAGGCCGCCTCGAACGCGATGAAGGTCACGTACGCGGACACCTCGGCGCCGATCGGACGGCCGATCAGGAACGGCACCAGCAGGAAGAACCACAGGATCACCATCACCAGCGGAATGCTGCGCATGCCGTTGACGTAGAGGGTGGCCGGCACGACCAGCAGCTGCTTGCCCGAGAGCCGCATCAGCGCCAGGACGGTGCCCAGCAGCACGCCGCCGATGGTGGCGACGATCGTCAGGCCGATGCTGAACCAGAAGCCCTTCAGGACGAAGGCGCGGATCAGTTCCCAGTTGAGGAAGGCGAAGTCGAGATTCATGTCAGTGGCCTCCGCCGCCGCCGGCTACCACGAAGCCCGGGATGCGGACCCGCTTCTCGAAGTACGCCATGACCCGGTTGATGGTGAAGGCCGACACGATGTAGAGGCCGGTCACGGCCAGGTACACCTCGATGCCGCGGGAGGTCTCTTCCTGCACCTGCATCGCGAACATGGTGAGCTCGGCGACCGACACAGCGAACGCGACCGACGAGTTCTTGAAGATGTTCATCGTCTCGCTGGTGAGCGGCGGCAGGATGATGCGGAACGCGAGCGGGATCAGCACGAAGCGGTAGTACTGCAGCGTGGTGAAGCCCATCGCCATGCCCGCATAGCGCTGGCCGCGCGGCAGGGCCTGGATGCCCGAACGCACCTGCTCGGCGATACGGGCCGAAGTGAAGAAGCCGAGCGCCAGCACCACGAGCACGAAGCCCGGCAGGTTGCGCATCGGCGTGAAGAGCGCCGGCACCACGTGGTACCAGAGAAAGATTTGGACCAGCAGCGGAATGTTGCGGAACAGCTCCACCCAGGCGTTGCCGAGCTTCACCCACAACGGGTTGTCGGGCAGCGTGCGCAGGGTGCCGATGGCGAAGCCCAGCACCAGGGCCACCACCAGCGCCAGCAGCGATACCGAAACCGTCCACCCCCAGGCGGACATCAGCCACTGGAGGTAGGTCGGATGCTCGCCTCCAGGGTCTTGCAGGAATACCTGCCAATCCCAATTCGATCCCATGATGGGGATTCCTTCTCAAGCTGTTATGTCGATCAGCGCCTGCGGCCCGTGCCGCAGGGGCGGTGCACCGCCCTCCACAAGACAACGCCCACCGGGGCGGTGGGCGTTGGTGCTTGCGGCAAGTCCCCGCCTTATTCCTTGACGGCGTACTCTTCCATCGGCTTGTCGTTCGGGTTGGCCCACGCGTCCTTCGTGGCGGCCGACAGCGGCAGGCCGATCTTCACGTTGGCAGGCGGCACCGGCTGCATGAACCACTTGTCGTAGAGCTTGGCCATCGCGCCGGAGGCGATCTGCGCCTTGATGCTGTCGTCGACCACCTTCTTGAAGGCGGCGTCGTCCTTGCGCATCATGATCGCGATCGGCTCGACCGACAGCACTTCGCCGACGATCTTGTAGTCGGCCGGGGCCTTCGACTTGGCGATGTTCGACGCGAGGATCGAGCCGTCCATGATGAAGGCGTCCGCGCGACCGGATTCCAGCAGCAGGAAGCTGTCGGAATGGTCCTTGCCGAAGACTTCCTTGAACTGCACGTTCTCGGCGCGCTTGTGCTTGCGCAGCGTCTGCACGGAGGTGGTGCCGGTCGTGGTGGCGATCGTCTTGCCGGTCAGGTCCTTGATGCCGTTGATGCCCGAGCTGGCCTTGGTGGCGATGCGGACTTCCTCGACGTAGGTCGTCACGGCGAAGGACACGTCCTTGGCACGGGTGGCGTTGTTGGTGGTGGAGCCGCACTCCAGGTCGACGGTGCCGTTCTGGACCAGCGGGATGCGGTTCTGCGAGGTGACCGGCTGGTACTTGGTCTCGAGCTTCGACAGGCCCAGGTTCTTCTGGATGTCGTTGATGATGGCCGCGCACACGTCGTAGTGGAAGCCGGTGTACTTGCCGTCGCCCAGGGTGTAGGAGAGGCCGGAGGATTCGCGCACACCTTCGGTGATCACGCCCGATGCCTTGATCTTGGCGAGGGTGTCGGTAGCTTGCGCCGATGCGCCTCCAGCGATGGTGGCCAGGATGGCGATCGTCAGCAATTGCTTCTTCATGCAAATCTCCTTGAATTCATGCGAATGGAACAGGGGTGAGTCTAGAACGGATTTCCGGGGCGGCCGCCCTGGGTTACACCCGAGGGGGTGGCCGCATGGTGGCGCGCGTCCGTCGTACACGGGTTCACAAAAGTTTCATGGCCGGTGACAAATGGCCGGGCTCCGTATCGGACCGTCGAAGGTCGATGCAAGCTCCGTGCCCAGTGCCGCCGCAGGCAGCCTCGACCGTCGCCGGTGGCATGCGAACGGAATGTAGGGGGGCGCGGCGCCCGAAGCCAATGCCGTGTGCGTGCAGCCGCATGCAAAAGTTGCATAACGCGACTCAACTCATTCCGAACCGTCATGTCACGCGGCAGGGGCGTGGGCTTGCAGGTACTCCCACAGCGCATCGGCCGGGCGGTGCGCCGCGCCACGGCCACGGGCGGGCGGGCGGTCGGATGCGGCGCTGCGCACCACCGGCTTCTCGCGGTAGGCGCGGATCTCCATCGTCACCTCCAGCGGCGGCATGCCGGCCGGCTGGGCGCTCACCAGGCGCCTGCCGCGCAGCTCGCGCCGGACCGCGCTCTGCGGCAAGAAGGCGATGCCGTGGCCCTCGATCGCCATCGCCTTCAGGCCTTCGGCCATGTCGGTCTCGTAGACACGGTCGAGGTGGATCGCGGTGCCGTAGTCCTTGAGCAGCCGCTCCACCACCCGGCCCAGGTAGGCGGCCGGCCCGTAGCCCAGGTAGGGCAGCGGCTGGCCGGCGCGGCCGGGCAGGGTGAAGAGCGGCTGGCCTTCGGCATCGGGCCGGGTGTAGGGGGCCACGGTCTCCTCGCCGAGGGCCACCATCTCGTAGCGCGAGGCGTCGAGCTGCACCGGCTGGGCGCTGTGGTGATAGGCGATCAGCAGGTCGCAGCTGCCCTCCATCAGGCGCAGCACCGCGTCGTGCACGTTGAGCGCCAGCAGCCGGCTGCGCACCGGACCGAAGCCCTGCCGCAGCGACGAGATCCAGGTCGGGAAGAAGGTGAAGGCCAGGCTGTGCGGCACCGCGAAATCGATCACGTCCTGCCCCGCGGTACCGCGGCCACGCAGCATCGCGCGGGTGGTCTGCAGCGCCTGCAGCAGTTCGAGCGACTGGGCGTACAGCGTCTCGCCGGAGGCGGTGAGCCGCGTGGGATAGGAGCTGCGGTCGACCAGGTCGGACCCGGCCCAGGCCTCGAGCGCCTGGATGCGCCGCGAGAACGCGGGCTGGGTCACATGCCGGAGCTGGGCCGAGCGGCTGAAGCTGCGCGTCTCGGCCAGGCTGACGAAATCCTCGAGCCACTTGGTTTCCATGGCGCGGATTATGGGGACGGCACAGGCCCGCTATGCCGGCCGCGGCGAGAAATAACACGGGTGCAATCGCGACCGCCCGCGACGCCCCGCACTTCCAACCCGGGCGTTGCTATTAATTAAATAGCTGGAGGCCGGCGCGGTACGCCGGCCCCGGCCCCTTTTCGCCCACAAAACCGCTTCAAGGGAGGTCCTTGTTCGGCTCGACGAAGTTCGGGTCCTTCGGGCCGACGGTGCCGAGCCGCGCGCGCAGCGACTGCGGCTGGCCGCCGAGGATTGCGGCGTAGCTGGTGGTGTTGGCCAGCACCTTCTTCACATAGTCGCGGGTCTCGGCGAAGGGCACGTTCTCGGCCCATATCGCCGCGTCGACCACCGGGCCGTTGCGCCAGCTGCGCGGCCGGCCGGGGCCGGCGTTGTAGGCGGCGGCGGCCAGCGGCATCGAGCCCTGGAAGTCGTCGAGCGCCAGCTTCAGGTAGGCGGTGCCGATGGTGATGTTGGTGTCCCGGTCGTTGATCTGCTCCGGCCGGAAGCCGCCCATCCCGATCTTGTTGGCCGTCCAGCGCGCGGTGGCGGGCATGACCTGCATCAGGCCGGAGGCGCCGACGCCCGAGCGGGCATCGGTGATGAAGCGGCTCTCCTGGCGGATCAGGCCGTAGACGTAGGCCGGGTCCAGGCCGATCTGGCGGCTGCGCATCACCACCGCCGCCTGGTGCGGCATCGGGAACCGCTGGCCGGTGTCGAAGACCGACTTGGTGCGCTCGCTGGTGTTGATGCAGCGGTCCCAGATCTCGCTCTGGCAGGCCATGTCGGCGGCGGCCAGCAGTTCGCGGTCGCCCATGCCGCCGGTCGCGTGCAGGTTGGTGGCGTAGTTCCACTCGCGCACGCCTTCGCTGCGCAGGCCGAGCAGGATCGCGTAGAGGCCGCGGGCCAGCGACGGGTTGGTGCGGGCCGCCTCGCGTTCCTGCATGGTGGGCGGCGCCGGACGCTCGGGCATCGCGATGCGCAGGCCGAGCTCTTCGAGCGCCAGTTGCTCGTAGAAGCCGCGCGGGCTGGCGATGCCTTCGAGCAGCTGGCGCGCCTCGCCCCGCTGGCGGTCGGAGACGCGGCCGGCCGCGGCGGTGGCTGCGGGCAGCGAGGCGCTCTCGGGCTGCACCGCGGCCGCGGCCGCCGGCGCCGCGCCCAGCGGGCCGCCGGCCAGCAGGGCCTTGGCGCGCCAGTAGACCCAGGCGCTGTCGACGCGCAGCGCATCGTCCATCGCGGTGGTCGCCGACAGCACCTCCTTCCAGTTGCCGGCGCGCAACGCGGCGCGGGCCTTCCAGGCCAGCATCTCGCCGTGCAGGTCGGCATCGCGGGTGACCTTGGCGAAGTACTCGAGCGCGGTGGGCGACAGGCGCGAGGCCGCCTGCCGGCCGATGGCGCCCCAGACCCAGTTGCGCTCCTCGGGCGTCATCTGCACGCTCCACTTGCTGTCGAGCTGCTGGGCGGCCGCGTCGGGGTCGGAGGCGTTCATCTTCAGCAGAGCGAGCGTCACCAGCTCCTTGCGGGTGCGGTTGCCGGCGGTGGCCTTCGCGGCCAGGAAGCGCGCCGGGTTGTCGCCGATCTGCGCGACCAGGGCCGATTCCTCGGGCGCCACGATCTCGACCGCGGCGCGGGCCACCCGCGGCCGGTTGGCGTCGATCGCCAGGCGCGCCTTGCGCCAGACGTCGTCGGCGGTGAACTGCCGCGCGGCGAAGAGTTCGGCCGCGGCCAGGGTGCAGCCGTCGTCCGATTCGCGCATGCCGTACCAGTTGCGGCGCACTTCGTCGACGGTGGCCGCCGGCAGCGGGCCTGTGCCGCGCAGCCGCTCGACCACGACGGCGTAGCAGCGCACCTCGCGGTCGTCGTTCATCCGGAACAGCGGGTAGGCGTCGGCGAAGCGCTGCCAGTCGCGGCGCTGGCCCAGGATGCGCAGCCAGTCGTTGCGCAACCGGTCTTCCTGGTAGGTGCCGGACCAGCGGACGAAGAAGGCCTCGATCTCCTCGGGCTGGGCGGAGTCGATCCGGGCACGCAGTTCCCAGTAGGCGGCCCACGGCTCCAGCGCGTGGCCCTGGGCCATCGGCAGCAGTGCCGCCAGGCGGGCGCGGTCGCCGCGCTTGAAGGCCTGGTTCATCTCCAGCAGGACATCGTCCCCTCGCCCGGCGGGCGTGCCTTGGGCCTGCGCGGCGGCCCCGGTGCCGGCCAGCAGCCCGAAGGCAAGCGCAGATGTCAGAATCTTCTGGAATTTCATCGAAGGAATTATGGACAAGTCAGCCATTCGCAGGGCGTTGATCGAAGAAAGACTGAATCTGCCGGACCGCCTCTCGCGCTCCGACCAGCTCCAGCGGGTGATGCGCATCTGGCTCATCGGCCGGCCCGACGCGGTGATCGGCGCCTACTGGCCGATCAAGGGAGAGTTCGATCCGCTGCCGGCGCTGCACCGCTGGAAGGAAGACGGCGAGCTGCAGGGCGCGCCGCAGCGCCGCCAGATCGGCCTGCCGGTGGTCGACAAGACGGCCGGCACGCTCACCTTCCACGTCTGGTACCCCGGCTGCCCGATGGAGGAAGACGCCTACGCCATCCCCAAGCCGAAGGACACCGAGGTGGTGGTGCCCACCCTGCTCTTCGTGCCCTGCGTCGGCTACGGCGCGGGCGGCTACCGGCTCGGCTACGGCGGCGGCTTCTACGACCGGACGCTGGCATCCCTGCAGCCCCGGCCGTTCACCGTCGGCCTGGGATTCGGACAGGGCTTCCTGCCCGATTTCGAGCCCGAGGCGCACGACCAGCCGCTCGACGCGATCCTCAACGACAACGGCGTGGTCTGGCCACAGTAGGCGCGTCGGCACCGCGGCGCCGGTAGCGGCGCTCAACCCGCCGCCTGGGCGGCCGGCTGCATGTCCTCGGGGAAGGCGAAGTCCGAGTGGCGCTGCTGCTTGCTGTGGTACATCGCCGCGTCGGCCGCCCGCAGCAGGCCGGCCAGGTCGCGCGCATCCTTCGGGAACCGCGCGATGCCGATGCTGGCGGTGACCATCAGCGCCCGGCCTTCGTAGTCCACCGGCGCGCGCAGCTGCTCGCCCATGCGGTGGGCCATCGCCGATAGCGCCCCCCGGTCGGTCTCGCCGCTCACCAGCACCACGAACTCGTCGCCGCCCAGGCGCGCCACCGTGTCGATGTCGCGCAGCTCGCTGCGCAGGCGCCGGGCCAGCTCCACCAGCACCCGGTCGCCGGCGTGGTGGCCGAACCGGTCGTTGATCGGCTTGAAGCGGTCCAGGTCGAGCAGCAGCAGGGCCTGCGGCGCGCCGGTGGCGAACTGCCGGTCGGCGCGGCGCTGCAGGCCGCGCCGGTTGGCGACCCCGGTGAGCGGATCGGTCTCGGCCTGGGTCACCAGGCTGTCGGCGCGGGCGTGCAGCTCCTGCTGCGCCCGGCGGAGCGACCGGATGCGGCTGCCGAGCGCCACCGACAGCACCACCAACTCGGCCGCGGCGCCCAGCTGCAGCAGGTTGAGCTGCAGCCCGCTCCAGGGCAGCACGCCCCAGTTCGACAGGATCAGCAGCAGCGCCGACAGCACCAGGATCGCCAGGCCGCCCAGGTAGAGCATCGCCGGCTTGAAACCGGCGCGGTAGGCCCGCACCCCGCCGACCGCCAGCAGCGGCGGGCCGAGCACCGCGACCACCTCGGTCGCCCGCGACAGCCAGCGCACCTGCAGCGACAGGTCGCCGCTCGCGGTCACCGCCCCCCACATGCAGGCCAGCACCAGGGCCAGCGACGCCAGCACCTGGTCGATGCGCGGCGCATGGGCCCGCAGGTTGAGGAAATGGCGGCCGAACTGGCTGGCGAACAGGGTCCACAGCAGCGGCGCCGTGGTGTAGAGGTACTGCGGCAGGGCGGGCGCATCGGGCCACAGGTAGCGGGCCAGGTGCCCATTGAAGCTGGCCAGCGTCAGCACCGCGCAGGCGCAGGTGACCAGGTAGTAGGCATGCATCCGCTCCCGGAAGATCGAGAGCAGCAGCAGGTTGTAGACCAGCATGCCCAGCAGGATGCCGTAGGTCAGGCCGTCGAAGAGGCGCTTGCCGTCGGTGGAGACGAGGTAGTCGGTCTCGTTCCACAGCCGGGGTGCGTAGACCTGCATGACGTCGGACCGCACCCGGAAGTAGACGGTGTAGAGCCCCGGCTCCAGCACCCGGAACGGGAACGACATCCGCTCGGTCGGCGCCGGCCGGGAGGAGAACGGATGGTCGGCTCCGGCCACCTGCGGCGCCGCCGTGCGGGTGCCGCCGGCGTCGTACGGACCGTGGAACTGGATGTCCCGCGCCGCCACCGAGGGCATCACCATCAGCCAGCGCGCATCGCGCACCCGCTCGGCCACGCTGAACTGGAACTTGGCCCACACCACGCCCTGGCCCAGCCCCACGCCCAGCCGCTGCTTGTCGCCGGGGTAGCGGAAGCGAAAGCGCGGGTCCTGCGGATCGGCCGCGACGATCTGCTCGATCTGCAGTTCCCCGGTGCGGTCGACCAGAAAGCCCAGCTTGCCGCCGATGCCCTGCCCGCCCGCCAGGCGCTGCAGCGGTATCGGCGCGCCGGCGTGGAAGCTGCCCACCGCCTGGCGCACCGCCGCCTTCTCTGCCACGATCTGGAAAAACCACAGCCCCAGCGCCCAGGCCAACGCCATCCACAGGATGGCTCGCCCATCGCGGTTCCAGAAATGGGTGAGGCGGCGGCGAAAATAACCGCTCGCCGCTGGGGTGTGCATGCTAAAAAGTGTAACGCCGAAGCCCGGGCAAAAACGTAAGCGCCGCGCATGTCCCGGTCACCGCGCAGGCCATCCGATCCGCCCCTTCCACGGGGCCGCCACACCGAAAGAACCGCCATGCCCGTCCTCGTCATCGGCAACAAGAACTACTCCTCCTGGTCGATGCGCCCCTGGGTGCTGATGCGCCAGGCGGGCATCGTCTTCGAGGAGCGCATGGTGCGCTTCGACGGCTTCGGTGCCGGCTCCGGCTTCAAGCAGAGCCTGCAGGGCGTGAGCCCGACCGGCAAGGTGCCGGTGCTGCTCGGCGACGACGGTCTGGTCGTCTGGGACACCCTGGCGATCGCCGAGACGCTGGCCGAGCAGTACCCGCAGCACGGCGTCTGGCCGGCCGACCCGGTCGCCCGGGCCACCGCCCGCAGCGCCTGCGCCGAGATGCACGCCGGCTTCCAGGCGCTGCGCAGCCACTGCCCGATGAACATCGAGGCTCGGCTGCCCGAGGTGGGCGCCCTGATCTGGCGCGACCAGCCCGGCGTGCGCGCCGACGTCGAGCGCCTCTGCGCCCTCTGGACAGGCCTGCTCGAGCGCTACGCCGGACCGATGCTCTTCGGCAGCTTCAGCGCGGCCGACGCCTTCTTCGCTCCGGTCTGCATGCGGCTGCGCACCTACGCCCTGCCGGTGCCGCCGGCGGTAGCCGACTACGTGGAGCGGGTGGCCGCACTGCCCGGCGTCGCCGCCTGGATCGACGGCGCCCTGGCCGAGCAGGATTTCCGGGACTTCGAAGAGCCCTACCGGCTCGCCCGCTGAGCATGCCGATGCAGGTCTACAAGGTGGGCGGTGCGGTGCGCGATGCGCTGCTGGGGCTGCCGGTGCACGACACCGACTGGGTGGTGGTGGGCGCCACGCCCGAGGCGATGGAGGCCGACGGCTACCTGCCGGTGGGCCGCGACTTCCCCGTGTTCCTGCATCCGCGCAGCCGCGAGGAATACGCGCTGGCCCGCACCGAGCGCAAGACGGCGCGCGGCTACCGCGGCTTCGCGGTGCAGGCCGCGCCCGAGGTGACGCTGGAGGAAGACCTGGCCCGCCGCGACCTGACGGTCAACGCCATGGCCCAGCCGCCGGACGCGGTGGGCGACGCCGGCCTGGTCGATCCCTACGGCGGACGGCGCGACCTGGAGGGCCGGGTGCTGCGCCACGTGACCGACGCCTTCCGCGAAGACCCGGTGCGCATCCTGCGCCTCGCGCGCTTCGCCGCCCGCTTCGCCGACTTCACCGTCGCCCCCGAGACCGAGGCCCTGATGCGGGCGATGGTCGACGACGGCGAGGCCGACGCCCTGGTGCCCGAGCGCGTCTGGCAGGAACTGGCGCGCGGCCTGATGGAGCCGGCGCCCTCCCGCATGCTGGAGGTGCTGCGCCGCTGCGGCGCGCTGGCCCGGCTGCTGCCCGAGGTCGACCGGCTCTGGGGCGTGCCCCAGCGCGCCGACTACCACCCCGAGGTCGACACCGGCGTGCACCTGGCGATGGTGATGGACATGTCCGCCCGGCTGCAGGCACCGCTGGCGGTCCGCTTCGCCTGCCTGTGCCACGACCTGGGCAAGGGCACCACCCCCGCCGACGTGCTGCCGCGCCATATCGGCCACGAACAGCGCAGCGCCCGGCTGCTGCAGGGCGTGTGCGAGCGGCTGCGGGTGCCGGTGGAATGCCGCGAGCTGGCCGACGTGGTGGCGCGGGAGCACGGCAACATCCACCGCAGCGGCGAGCTCAACCCCGCCGCCCTGGTGCGCCTGCTCGACCGCTGCGACGCCTGGCGCCGGCCGCAGCGCTTCGAGGAAGTGCTGCTCGCCTGCGAATGCGATGCCCGCGGCCGCGGCGGCAAGGAAGACGCGCCCTATCCCCAGCGCGACCGGCTGCGGGCCGCGCTGCAGGCGGCGCAGGCGGTCGACACCGCCGCCGTCGCCGCCCAGGCCGCCCGGGAGGGCGCCCGCGGGCCCAAAATCGGCGAGCGGATCCAGCAGGCACGGGCCCGCGCGATAGGCGCCGCAGCCGGGGGTTGCACCGCCGCCGGCTGAGCCGCCGCGAGCAGCGGGCCGCAATACACCGCCGACAGGGGCGTATTCGTACATCCTCGGTGGATGGGAGGCACCCCGAGCAGGTATGCTGCCCGCAGGCGCCGCGCCCTCGACCGGGGGCGCTCTTGCGGCATTTGCGGCAGCCCGACCACCACCCCCATGACCTCTGTTCCTTCCTTCATCAGTCCCCCGCAGGCCCGGTCCTCCACCGGCATCGCCGGGCTCGACGACATCCTGGGGGGCGGTCTGCCTTCGCACCATCTCTATCTGATCGAAGGATCGCCCGGTGCCGGCAAGACCACCCTCGGCATCCAATTCCTGCTCCAGGGCGTCGCGCAGGGCGAAAGCGCGCTCTACGTCACTCTGTCGGAGACGGCCGAGGAGTTGCGCACCGTAGCGGCGTCGCACGGCTGGACGCTCGACGGACTGAAGATCTTCGAGTTGGTCACCCTCGAGGGCCTGAGCCCCGACCTGGAGCAGTCGATCCTGCACCCGTCCGAGGTCGAACTGGGCGAGACCACCCGCGGGGTGATGGCCGAGGTCGAGCGGTCCCGGCCGCACCGCGTGGTGTTCGACAGCCTGTCCGAGATGCGGCTGCTGGCCCAGGACCCGCTGCGCTACCGCCGCCAGATCCTGGCGCTCAAACACTTCTTCTCGAAGGCCGGTTGCACCGTACTGATGCTCGACGACCGTTCGGCCCAGGCGACCGACCTGCAGTTGCACAGCATCGCCCACGGCGTGCTGAGCCTGGAGCAGACGGTCGGCGAGTACGGGGACGACAAGCGTTTCCTGCGGGTGTCGAAGCTGCGCGGCGCCAAGTTCCGCGGTGGCGAGCACGACTTCAAGCTCGACACTGGCGGCCTGTCGGTATATCCGCGGCTGATCGCGTCGGAACACCGGGTGGATTTCTCGCACCGGGTGGGCAGCAGCGGCACCGAGGCGCTCGACACCATGCTCGGCGGCGGCCTGACCTACGGCAGCAACACGCTCTTCGCCGGGCCTTCCGGTGTCGGCAAGACCACCACCGCCATGTCCTGCATCGCGGCCGCGCTCGACCGCGGCGAGAAGGTGTCGTACTACCTGTTCGACGAGGGACTGGGCACGCTCATGGCACGCTGCCAGGCGCTCGGCATCGGGATCGAGCACCACATCGCCACCGGACTGCTCGAGATCGTTCCGCTCGATCCGGCGCAGGTCTCGCCGGGCGAGTTCGCGAGCCGGGTGCGCCGGGCGGTGGAGGAGCGCGGCGCGTCGGTTGTGGGCATCGACAGCCTCAACGCCTACCTGCAGGCGATGCCGGGCGGCAAGTTCCTGCTGCTGCAGATGCACGAGCTGCTGACCTACCTCAACCAGCGCGGCATCGCCACCATCCTGGTGCTGAACCAGCACGGCCTGTTCGGCGAGGGCGGCAGCGACGTGGACCTGAGCTACCTGAGCGACGCGATCCTGCTGTTCCGCTTCTTCGAGGCGCGCGGCAACCTGCTGAAGGCGGTGTCGGTGGTCAAGAGCCGGACCCGGCACCACGAGCTCACCATCCGCGAGTTCCGCATGGGCGCCGACGGCATCCAGGTCGGCGCGGCGCTGAACGATTTCGAAGGCGTGATGCGTGGCGTGTCGACCTACCGCGGCGCCCAGCCATTGCTGAGCGACGGTCCCGCCATCTACAAGCCCTGATCGCCATGGAACGCCGGGTGATGGTGCACGCGCCACGGGGGCGCGATGCCAATGTGGTGCAGGAAGTGCTGGCCGGGCGCGGCATTCCCGCCCAGGTCTGCCAGTCGCAGGACGAGATGCTGGCGGGGCTGATACAGGGTGCAGCCGCCGCAGTGGTGACCGAAGAGGCGTTCGGCGTGACACCCGGGGGCGCACTCGACAACTGGCTGCGGCAGCAGCCGAGCTGGTCGGATTTCCCTTTCATCGTGCTGACCACGCGCCAGACCACCCGCCGCTCGGTGCGCGCCGCCGCCTCGCTGCACGCGCTGGGCAACGTGGTGCTGCTGGAGCGCCCGGTGAACGCGGAGACGCTGGCGAGCGCCGTCGAAGCCGCGGTGCGCGCCCGCAACCGCCAGTACGCGACCCGCCGCAACCTCGAGGAACTCGGCGAGGCGCGCGCGACGGTCGAGCGGCTCAACGGCGAGCTCGAAGGCCGCATCGCCGCCCGCACCCGCGAACTGGCCGGGGCCAACGACCGCTTGATGTCGGAAATTTCCGAACGGGAACGCGCCCAGGCCGCGCTGGTGCACGTGCAGAAAATGGAGGCGATCGGCCGGCTCACCGGTGGCATCGCGCACGATTTCAACAACCTGCTGCACGTCGTCAGCATGAACCTCGACCTGCTGGCCCGCCTGGCGCCCGAGCCGCGTGTCGCCAAGGTCGCAGCCCAGGCCAAGCGCGCGGTCGGCCGGGGTTCCAAGCTCACCGGCCAGTTGCTGTCGTTCGCCCGCGCCCAGTCGCTGCTGCCCCGCCTGACCGATATCAACGCGCTGATGCTGGGCATGCAGGAACTGGTCGCGGTCTCGGTCGGCGCCGGCGTGCAGCTGCAGTGGGAACTGTCGGAGGAGCCGCTCTGGGCCAAGCTCGATTCGAGCCAGCTCGAGATGGCGGTGCTGAACCTGGCGGTCAACGCCAAGGACGCAATGGATTCGGGCGGCAAGCTGACCCTGTCCACCCGGCGGGCCGAGGCCACACCCGACCCCGCGCTGCCGCCTGGCACCTATGTGGTGGTGTCGGTGGCAGACAACGGTCCCGGCATTCCCGCATCGCTCCTGCAGAAGGTGTTCGACCCGTTCTTCACCACCAAGCCGGTCGGCAGCGGCACCGGCCTGGGGCTGAGCCAGGTCTACGGCTTCGCGCAGCAGTCCGGCGGCCTGGCCCGTATCGAGAGCGAAGCGGGCCAGGGCACGGTGGTCGAGATGTGCTTTCCACTGCTCGACGACCGCCCGGAGACGGCGCCGCCCGAAGAGGCCAGCGCACCGCCGCAGCCCGGCCTGAGCCACCGCATCCTGGTGGTGGAGGACGATGCCGACGTGCGCCGGGTGATCGTCGAGAGCCTGCAGATGGCCGGCCACATCGTCACCGACGCGGCCGACGGCCATGCCGGACTGGCCGCCCTGGCCGCGCACACGCCCGACCTGCTGATCGTTGACTACGCGATGCCGCTGATGAACGGTGCCCAGGTGATCCAGCATGCGCGGCTGGAAATCCCCGGTCTGCCGGTGATCCTGGCCACCGGCTATGCCGACATGGTCGAGGTCGGGCGGGTGCTGGGCACCCAGTCGATCCTGGTCAAACCTTTCGACATCTCGACCCTGCTTGATGCCGTGGCGCTGGCGATGCGCAGCTGAAAAATCGCTGCTGCTCGGCGCTTGCTCGGAACGGCTTCTTCTACATCGCGCCTACAACAACAGAGCGTGGTCGGCAACGAGATGCGGCCGATGGGCGCCCCGCCCAGGACAGTCTTCGACCTTTTGCTCCGAAATCAATAGCGAAGCTGTGTCGTGCACTTCTATATCACGCAATACGACGTCACGAAACAGGGTTTTTACCCATGTTTATGGGATATCGTCCTACACCTCACCTAGTTTTCCGTAACAAATAATTTTTTGTGTTTCCACACGCTCTGCACCGGCTGTTTTGGCAACCGGTATTCCTCAGTCTTTTCCTCTACGTCCATGTCCTTGTCTAACGCCAAGCTCGGCACCCAACTCGGTGCCGCTTTTTTCTCGGTCGTAGCCCTCACTTTCGCACTCGGCGTTTTCGCCATTTCCCAGATGTCGGGCATCTATGCCCGCACCGACGACATCGCCAACAACTGGCTGCCCAGCGTTAATGTGCTCGGCAAGATGCGCGCCAGTGTCAACCAGATCCGCCGCGCGGAAAGCGACCACCTGCTCTCCTTCGAAGACCGCGAGATGGACGCGATCGACCAGCGCATCGCCGCCGCCAAGACCACGCTGGCCCAGCAGTCCGCCGCCTACGAGCCGATGATCACCACGGCCGACGAGCGGACGCAGTACGACGCCTTCCGCACCGGTCTCGGCGAGTACTTCGCCGTGCAGCCGGGTCTGCTGACGCTCTCGCGCGGTGGCGAAGGCACGCTGCCGCAGGCCAAGGAGATGTACCGCGGCGCATCCCGCACCGCGCTGGGCAAGACCATGCAATCGCTTGAGCAGCTGATCGAAACCAACGACAAGGGCGCAGCCGCGGCCTCCGGCGCCGCGAAAAGCAGCTACGACGGCGCGCGCAACTGGGTGATCGGCCTGCTCGCACTCGTCTGCGCGGCGGCCGCCCTGTTGGCGGTGACGATCGTGCGCTCGGTCACCCGGCGGCTCGGCGGCGAGCCGGCCAGCGCCGCCGGCCTGGCCCGCAGCGTCGCGGCGGGCGACCTGTCGGTGCCGATCGACCTGCGCGCCGGCGACGACCACAGCATGATGGCCCAGCTGAAGCGGATGCAGGACAGCCTCTCGCGTGTGGTGGCCGACGTGCGCGGCAATGCCGAGAGCGTCGCCACCGCCAGCGCGCAGATTTCCCAGGGCAACGCCGATCTGAGCCAGCGCACCGAGGAACAGGCCAGCGCGCTGGAGGAAACCGCCGCGTCGATGGAGCAGCTCAACTCCACCGTGCGGCAGAACGCCGACAATGCCCGCCAGGCCAACCAGCTGGCCGTCAGCGCCAGCAGCGTGGCCGAACGCGGCGGCGCGGTGGTCGGCCAGGTGGTCGACACGATGCGCGGCATCAACGAAGGCTCCAAGCGCATCGCCGACATCATCTCGGTGATCGACGGCATCGCTTTCCAGACCAACATCCTCGCGCTCAACGCCGCGGTGGAAGCCGCCCGTGCCGGCGAGCAGGGCCGCGGCTTCGCCGTCGTGGCATCGGAAGTGCGCAGCCTGGCGCAGCGCAGCGCCGATGCGGCCAAGGAGATCAAGTCTTTGATCTCGTCGAGCGTCACCCAGGTCGAGCAATGCACCGCGCTGGTCGACCAGGCCGGCACCACCATGCGCGAGGTGGTCGATTCCATCCGCCGGGTGGCCGACATCATGGGCGAGATCAGCGCCGCCAGCACCGAGCAGAGCCAGGGCGTCGCACAGGTCGGCGAGGCGATCATCCAAATGGACCAGGTCACCCAGCAGAACGCGGCCCTGGTCGAGGAAAGCGCCGCCGCTGCCGCCAGCCTGAAGCAGCAGGCCCAGCAACTGGTCGACACCGTCGCGGTGTTCCAGCTGGACCATGGTGCGATGGCCGCACGCCGTGCCATGGCCGCCGCGCCGGCCGTGCCGGCACCTGCAGCCGCGCCCGCGATCGCCCGCCCGCCGGCCACCAGCCCGGTCGCCGTGCGGCGCCTGTCGGCCCAGCCTGCGCCGGCCGCCGCGAAGCCGGCCCCACGTCCGGCCGCTGCAGCGCCCGCCTCGGCGAAAGCGGCGCAGCCGGCGCCGGCCGGCAGCGCAGACGACTGGGAAAGCTTCTAAACCGCGGCTAAGCCGCCGTCCGTCCGGCCGGC
Organism: Xylophilus sp. Leaf220; assembly: GCF_001421705.1. Taxonomy (GTDB): domain Bacteria; phylum Pseudomonadota; class Gammaproteobacteria; order Burkholderiales; family Burkholderiaceae_C; genus Xylophilus. The sequence goes on from NZ_LMKO01000023.1 coordinate 96,289, forward strand.
CGCGGCCATCAGCCGGAGGTTCTGCACCGCCGCACCGGCCGCGCCCTTGCCCAGGTTGTCGAGCACCGCGCTCAGGACGACCTGGCCGGTGCGCGGGTTGCAGGCCACGGCCAGGTGCATGTCGTTGGTGCCGTTGCAGACCTTCGGATCGCGCTCGGTCGGCGCATCCGCCGCCATCGGCAGCACCCGCACATGGTCTGCGCCACGGTAGCGCTCCACTAGGCAGTCGTGGATGCGCTCGCCGGTGGCGCCGGCGCCCAGCAGGCGGGCATGCAGCCCGATGGTCAGCACGATGCCCTGCCGGTAGCTGCCGTAGGCCGGCACGAAGATCGGCGGCGCCGACAGGCCGGCATAGGCCGCGATCTCGGGCACGTGCTTGTGCTCCAGCGCCAGGCCATAGACCTTCAGTCCATGCGCGCCGGCCCCCGCTTCGTAGACCTCGGCGCCCGCACGGCCCTGGCCGGAGTAGCCTGAGACGGCGTGGATCGCCAGCGGGTAGTCGGCCGGCAGCAGGCCCGCATCGGTCAGCGGCCGCAGCAGCGCCACCGCCGCCGTCGGGTAGCAGCCGGGGTTCGTCACCCGCTGCGCCGTGGCGATGCGCGCCGCCTGGCCCGCCTCCAGCTCGGGCAGGCCGTAGACCCAGCCCGCGCTGGTGCGATGCGCAGAACTGGCGTCGATCAGCCGCACCGCGGGGTTGTCGACCATCGCCACCGCGTCGCGTGCCGCGGCGTCCGGCAGGCACAGGATGGCGATGTCGCTTTCGTTGAGCGCGTCGCGGCGGGCGGCCCTGTCCTTGCGCAGGTGGTCCGGCAGGGTGCAGATGCGGAATTCGCTGCCGCGCAGCCGGTTCTGCAGGTCCAGGCCGGTGGTGCCCTGGTCGCCGTCGATGAAGAGGTGGAGGTCCATGCCACGATCCTAGGCACGCGGCCGCGATAGCTCCAGTTGAATATCCGGAACGCCGGATTCAGGAAAGGTAAATTGCGGCGATGCGTGAACTCAGCCTCGACCATCTGCGCACCCTGGTGGCCATCGCCGACCTGGGCTCCCTCGCCAACGCCGCGCGGGCGCTGCACCTGGCGGCCCCGACCGTCACCGTGCAGATCGCCGAGCTGGAATCGCGCTTGGGCGGACAGCTGCTGGTGCGCGGCCGGGGGCCCGCCCAGCCGACCGCCTTGGGCGAAGGCTTCATCGCACGGGCCCGCCGGCTGCTGGCCGATGCCGACGACGCGGTGGAAGACGTGCGGCGCCAGCTGGCCGGCCAGACCGGCCGGGTGCGGGTCGGGGCCTCGACCGGCGCGATCGCCCACCTGCTCCCGCCGGCGCTGGAGCGCCTGGCCCGCGCGCACCCCGGCATCGACGTGAACGTGCAGGTGCTCACCTCCAACGAGAGCATGGCCCGGCTCGCGGCCGGCAGCCTCGACCTGGCGGTGGTGGCGCTGCCGCAGGCGCCGGTGCGCGGCGTGCAGGTGACCGCGCTGCGGCGCGAAGCGGTGGTCGCCTTCCTGCCCGCGGCCTGGCAGGCGCCGCGCCGCCTCACGCCGCAGTGGCTGGCCGAGCGGCCGCTGATCATGAACGACGCCTCCACCCGCCTCTACCGGCAGACGGCGGAATGGTTCTCCGCCGCCGGCGTGCACTGCAGGCCGCGCATCGAGCTCAACTACAACGACGCGATCCGCACGCTGGTGGCGGCCGGCTACGGCGCGGCCCTGCTGCCGCAGGAGTCGTACGACCCGGCTCGCGATCCGCGGATCGCCGTGCGGCCGCTCCGCCCCGCGCTGTGGCGGCAACTGGGGGTGGCGGTGCGCGACCCCGATGCGGCCGGCCCGACGCGGTTCGTGCGGGAGGCGCTGCTGCCCGAGCTGGCCTCGGCCACCTGACGCTTCGGCGGTGTTGCGCCGCGCGACGATCTGCGAACACAATTCAATCGACCGATTGAAGTCGTGTTGTAATCGCGGCCGATGGATCCGACCCTGCCCGACCCGACCGTCGCCCACCGCACCGACGGCGCCGAGGCACGCGAGCGCCTGCTGCACACCGCGCTGCGCCTCTTCTCGGAGAAGGGCTTCGCCCGCACCTCGACCCGCGAGATCGCGCAGGCCGCGTCGGTGAACCTGGCGGCCATCCGCTACTACTTCGGCGACAAGGCGGGCCTCTACGCCGCCACCTTCACCGAGCCGATGGGCGCGGCGCGCGACGTGATCCCGCTGATCAGCCCGCCGCACCTCTCGCTGCGCCAGGCGCTGCACGCCTACTACGCCTTCTTCGTGGAGCCGCTGAAACAGGGCGAGCTGGCCCGCCAGTGCCTGCGGCTGCACATCCGCGAGATGCTGGAGCCGACCAACCAGTGGGCCGAGGAGATGCGCCAGGACGTGGTGGCCCCGCACGCGGCGCTGCTGGAGGTGCTGCGCCGCCACCTGGGCCTGCACCGCGACGACGACGACCTGCACCGCCTGGCCTTCGCGCTCGACGGGCTGGCGATCCACCTCTTCGTGGCGCAGGACATCGTCGAGGCATTGCGGCCCGGCCTGCTGGGCAGCACCGCCGCCATCGACACCTGGGCCGACCGGCTGACCGACGACGGCCTGGCGCTGGTCGCCGCCGAGCGCCGGCGCCGTGCCGCCGCGGCGCGGGTGCCCGCCGCGGCGCGCGCGGCGGCCGGCCGCGCCGCACCCGCCCCGAACCCCACATCCCGCGCACCGGCCCGTGCCGCATTGCCCGCAGCGCCCGCCGCACCGCCCCGCGCCCCCGTCGACCGCAAGACCCGGAAGCCCGTTCCATGACCTACATGTTCTTTCCACGCCCCGTCGCCCCAGGCACCACCGCCGCGGGGCGCACCGGCCGCTTCGCATTGGCGTTGCTGCCCCTGGCGCTGGCCGCCTGCACCCTGCCGCGGCCGCCCGCCGCGCCCGAGGCGCCGGTGCCGACCGCCTGGCACGCACCGCTGCCGCCGGTGCCGACCGGCGCCGCGCCCGCCACTTCCGCCACTTCCGCCACTTCCGCCGTCGATCCGTCGCTGCCCCACGGCGGCACCCCGGCCGGCCTGGCACGCTGGTGGGAAGGCGCAGGCGATCCGCTGCTGGTCGAACTGGTGGATGCGGCCAACGCAGCCAGCCCCACGTTGGCGCAGGCGGCGTCGCGCATCGGCCAGGCCCGCGCGCAGCGCATCACCACCGGCGCGGCGCTGGGCCCGACGCTGGACGCCACCGCCAACATCAGCCGCGGTTTCCAGCCGCAGTTCTTCGCGGTCGCCACCTCGGCCCAGGGCAACCTGCAGGCCTCGTGGGAGCCCGACGTGTTCGGCGGTAACCGTGCGGCGCGCGATGCGGCGCAGGCCCGGCTCGAAGGCGCGCAGGCCGGCTGGCACGACGCGCGCGTCTCGGTCGCGGCCGAGACGGCCAACCAGCTGAGCGCCCTGCGCGCCTGCCGCGAGCAGCTGGAGGTGGCCCGCAGCGACGCCCGGTCGCGCCGCGAAAGCGCCCGGCTCTCGGCGCTCAGCACCCAGGCCGGTTTCCAGGCGCCGGCCGACGACGCGCTGGCCCGTGCCAGCGCGGCCGATGCCGGCAACCGCCTCCTGCAGCAGCAGGCGCAGTGCGACGTGGCGGTGAAGGGCCTCGTCGCCCTGACCGCGCTCGACGAAGACCTGCTGCGGCAGAAGCTGGCCGCCACGCCGGCCCAGCCGCCACCCGATGCGCTGTTCTCCATCGCCGAGCTGCCGGCCCAGGTGCTGGCCCAGCGGCCCGACATCGCGGTGGCCGCGCGCGACGTGGTGGCCGCCAGCGCCGACGTGGGCAACGCCGATGCGCAGCGCTACCCGCGGCTGACCATCGGCGGATCGATCGGCCGCTTCTATGTCGATGCGCCGTCGATCTCGGGCAGCAGCAACGTCTGGACGCTGGGTCCGATCCAGCTGTCGCTGCCGCTGTTCGACGGCGGCCGGCGCGTCGCCAACGCCGCCGCGGCGCGCATCAAGTACGACGAGGCGGTCGCCGTCTACCGCGCACGCCTGCGCCAGGCGGTGCGCGAGGTGGAGGAGGCGCTGGTCAACCTGCGCGCCACCGCCGACCGCAACGCCGACGCCGAGACCGCCGCGGCCGGCTACCGCGCCTCGTTCGAAGGCTTCCAGGCGCGCTACGACGCGGGCCTGGCCAGCCAGATCCAGCTGGAAGACGCCCGCCGCACCGCGCTGGCGGCCGAAACCACCCGGGTGAACCTCAAGCGCGAACGGATGGCCGCCTGGATCGCGCTGTACCGCGCCGCCGGCGGCGGCTGGGAGCCGGCGGCCGCAGCGCCGGGCGATCCGGCGTTCTCGCAGACCGGGCCGGTGCCGGGCGCGCCGGGCACGGCCGTCGCCAGCGCAGGCGCGGCCGGCACGCCGTCGGCCGCAGCGCCGGCACCGTCCTCGCCGTCCGCACCGCCCGCAGCGCCTTCGTCTTCCGGAGCGGCCCGCTGATGGCCCCGCCCGATCCCCGCCCCGCCGCCCCTTCGCGCGCCCTGCCCACCGCTTTCCGCCCCTTGCCGGACACCGCCATGCACCCTGCCCTCCGCACCGCCGACACCCTCGCCGCCCGCCTGCTGCCCGCCACCCTGGCCCAGCCTGCCCGGCGCAGGCTTGCTCTTCTTTCGATAGCTGGTGGCCTTGGCCTGGCAACGGCTGCAGGCCTTTTCGGCTTGAACCGCGCGAACGCCGCCGACAAGCCGGCCGCACCGCGCCCGGCGCTGAGCGTGACCACCGTGCTGCCGCAGAAAACCTCGCTGCCGGTGAGCTTCGCCGCCAACGGCAGCATCGCCGCCTGGCAGGAGGCGATCATCGGATCGGAGGCCAACGGCCTGCGGCTGACCGACGTGCTGGTCAACGTGGGCGACACGGTCAAGGCCGGCCAGGTGCTGGCCACCTTCTCGGCCGAGACGGTCAAGGCCGAGCTGGCCCAGTCGCGCGCCAGCGTGCTGGAGGCCGAGGCCACCGCCGCCGACGCCGCGGCCAATGCCCAGCGCGCCCGCACGCTGGAGAAGAGCGGCGCGCTCAGCGCTTCCCAGATCGCCCAGTACCAGACCACCGAGCAGACCGCCAAGGCCCGGGTCGAGGCGGCCCGGGCGGCCTACAACGCGCAGCAGGTGCGGCTGGGCTATGCCTCGGTCCGCGCGCCCGACAGCGGCGTGATCTCGGCGCGCACCGCGACCGTGGGCTCGGTGGTGGGCGCCGGCACCGAGCTGTTCCGCATGGTCAGGAAGGGCCGGCTCGAATGGCGCGCCGAGGTCACCTCGGCCGAGCTGGGCCGCATCCAGCCCGGCACGGTCGCCAACATCGTGGCCGCCAGCGGCGCGGCGCTGGAGGGCAAGGTGCGGATGGTGGCGCCGACGGTCGATCCGCAGACCCGCAACGGGCTGGTGTACGTCGACTTGCCGGCCACCAGCCGCAACGGCATTCCGGCCAAAGCGGGCATGTTCGCGCGCGGCGACTTCGTGCTGGGCCAGACCGACGCGCTGACGGTGCCGCAGCAGTCGGTGGTGGTGCGCGAGGCGTTCAGCTACGTCTTCGCGGTCGACCAGGACCAGCGGGTGTCGCAACGCAAGGTGCAGACCGGCCGGCGCGTGGGCGACCGGCTGGAGATCACCGCGGGCCTGGCGGCCGACACGCCGGTCGTGGTGCAGGGCGCGGGCTTCCTGAACGACCGCGACCTGGTCAAGGTGGTGCAGGAATCCGAACAGAAAACACCTGCAGCCGGCGATGCGCCACGGCCTGCCGCTACGAAATAAGGAGCAGACGATGCCGATCCACTGCCCACCCCTCGCCGGAGCCCGGCCATGAACGTCTCGTCCTGGTCGATCAAGAACCCGATCCCGGCGGTGATGCTGTTCGTGCTGCTCACCTTCGCCGGCATGCTGTCCTTCAAGGCGATGAAGGTGCAGAACTTCCCCGACATGGACCTGCCGCTGGTCAACGTCACCGCCCTGCTGCCCGGCGCCGCGCCGGGCCAGCTGGAGACCGACGTGGCCCGCAAGATCGAGAACTCGATCGCCACCCTGCAGGGCCTGAAGCACATCACCACCACGGTGCAGGACGGCACCGTCACCATCCTCGCCGAGTTCCGCCTGGAGAAGCCGGTGCAGGAAGCGGTGGACGACGTGCGCTCGGCCGTCAGCCGGGTCCGCGCCGACATGCCGGCCGACCTGCGCGACCCGATCATCACCAAGGTCGACCTGGCCGGCACGCCGGTGCTGGCGTACACGGTGCAGTCCACCAAGCTCGACGACGAGGGCCTGTCGTGGTTCGTGGAAGACACCATCGCCCGGCGCCTGCTGACGGTGCCCGGCGTGGGCGCGGTCAACCGCGTCGGCGGCGTGCAGCGCGAGGTGCGGGTGGCGCTCGATGCCAACAAGCTGCAGTCGCTCGGCGGCAGCGCGGCCGACATCTCGCGCCAGCTGCGCCAGGTGCAGGTGGAGAGCGCCGGCGGCCGGGCCGACCTGGGCGGCAGCGAGCAGCCGGTGCGCACCCTGGCCACCGTCAAGTCGGCAGCCGAACTGGGCGCGCTGCAGCTCTCGCTCTCCAGCGGGCAGCGCGTGCGGCTCGACCAGGTCGCCACCGTCACCGACACGGTGGCCGAGCGCCGCGCCGCCGCCCTGCTCAACGGCAAGCCGGTGGTCGGCTTCGAGGTGGCCCGCAGCCGCGGCGCCAGCGAGGTCGAGGTGGGTGCGCAGGTGCAGAAGGTGCTGGAGCAGCTGAAGGCCGACCATCCCGACATCACCCTGACCGAGGCCTTCAACTTCGTGCAGCCGGTGGCCGAGGAGTACGAAGGCTCGATGCACCTGCTCTACGAGGGCGCGATCCTGGCCGTGATCGTGGTGTGGCTGTTCCTGCGCGACTGGCGGGCCACGCTGGTCTCGGCGGTGGCGCTGCCGCTGTCGGTGATCCCGGCCTTCATCGGCATGTACGCGCTGGGCTTCTCGGTCAACGTGATCACGCTGCTGGCGCTGTCGCTGGTGATCGGCATCCTGGTGGACGACGCGATCGTCGAGGTGGAGAACATCGTGCGCCACCTGCGCATGGGCAAGTCGCCCTACCAGGCGGCGATGGAGGCGGCCGACGAGATCGGGCTGGCGGTCGTCGCGACCACCTTCACCCTGATCGCGGTGTTCCTGCCGACCGCCTTCATGAGCGGCATCGCGGGCCGCTTCTTCAAGCAGTTCGGCTGGACGGCGGCGCTCGCCGTGTTCGCCTCGCTGGTCGTCGCCCGGGTGCTCACGCCGATGATGGCGGCCTACCTGTTGAAGCCCATCGTCGATGCCGAGAAGGAGCCGCGCTGGCTCGCCGCCTACATGCGCTGGGTCACCTGGTGCCTGAAGCACCGGCTGGCGACCACCGCGCTGGCGATGGTGTTCTTCGTCGGCTCGATCGCGCTGATCCCGCTGCTGCCGACCGGCTTCATTCCGCCCGACGACAACTCGCAGACCCAGGTGTACCTGGAGCTGCCGCCCGGCAGCACCCTGCAGCAGACGATGGCCGCGGCCGAGGACACGCGCCTGCGGCTGATGAAGCTCGACAACATCAAGAGCATCTACACCACCGTCGGCGCGGGCAGCGCCGGCGCCGACCCGTTCGCCGGCAGCGCCGCGGCCGAGCCGCGCAAGGCCACCCTGACCATCCAGCTGGTGCCGCGCGGCGAGCGGCCGCGCAAGCAGGTGACCGAGGCCCTGATCCGCACCGCGCTGGAATCGCAGCCCGGCGTGCGGATGAAGGTGGGCCTGGCCGGCGGCAACGAGAAGTACATCCTGGTGCTGGCCGGCGACGATCCGCAGGCCCTGACCACCGCCGCCCGCGACGTGGAGCGCGACCTGCGCAGCGTGCCGGGCTTCGGCAACATCGGCTCGTCGGCCAGCCTGGTGCGCCCCGAGATCGCGGTGCGGCCCGACTCCGCCCGCGCCGCCGACCGGGGCGTGACCAGCGCCGCCATCGCCGAGACGCTGCGCGTGGCCACCGTCGGCGACTACGACGTGGCGCTGCCCAAGCTCAACCTGGCGACGCGGCAGGTGCCGATCGTGGTGCGCCTGGGCGACGCGGCCCGCACCGACCTGGCCGTGCTGGAGCGCCTGACCGTGCCCGGCACCCGCGGCCCGGTGATGCTGGGCGACGTCGCCACGCTGGAGGTGGCCGGCGGCCCGGCCGTCATCAGCCGCTACGACCGGGCGCGCAACATCAACTTCGAGATCGAGCTGTCGGGCGTGCCGCTGGGCGACGCCGCCACCCTGGTGCGCGAGCTGCCCTCGGTCAAGAACCTGCCGCCCGGCGTGCGGGTGACCGAGGTGGGCGACGCCGAGGTGATGGGCGAGCTGTTCGCGAGCTTCGGCCTGGCGATGCTCACCGGGGTGCTGTGCATCTACATCGTGCTGGTGCTGCTGTTCAAGGACTTCCTGCACCCGGTGACCATCCTGGCCGCGCTGCCGCTGTCGCTCGGCGGCGCCTTCGTCGGCCTGCTGATCGCGCAGAAGAGCTTCTCGATGCCCTCCCTGATCGGCCTGATCATGCTGATGGGCATCGCGACCAAGAACTCGATCCTGCTGGTGGAGTACGCGATCCTGGCCCGCCGCGGCCAGAGCCACGCCGGCGGCGATGCCGACGTGCACGACCGCCCGGCCATGAGCCGCTGGGACGCGCTGCTGGACGCCTGCCACAAGCGCGCCCGGCCGATCATCATGACGACGCTCGCCATGGGCGCCGGCATGATGCCGATCGCCCTCGGCCTGGGTGCGGCCGATTCGAGCTTCCGCTCGCCGATGGCGGTCGCGGTGATCGGCGGCCTGATCACCTCGACCGTGCTCAGCCTGCTGGTGATTCCGCCGGTCTTCACCTACATCGACGACCTGGGGCAATGGGCGATGCGCAAGGTGCGGGGCCGGCGGGCGGACGAGGCCCGCGGCGGATAATCGCCGGCACCATCTTGTCCACCGCACGAGGATTCCATGGCCCGACCGCAGCAGCAAAACTACATGACGGCCGACGACTACCTGGCCTGGGAGGCACAGCAGTCCGAGCGGCACGAATACATCGACGGCGAGGCCTTCGCGATGGCGGGGGCGGAAGACCGGCATGTGACGGTGACCGGCAATCTCTACATCGCGCTGCGCAGCCACCTGCGCGGCAGCTGCTGCCGCACCTTCATGAGCGACATGCGGCTGCAAGTGCAGGCCTCCAACGCCTACTTCTATCCCGACGTGATGGTCACCTGCAGCGATGCGGACCATGCGAGCAGCCTGTCGAAATCGGAACCGGTCCTGCTGTGCGAGGTGCTGTCGCCGGGCACCAGCAGCTTCGACCGCGGCGCGAAGTTCGCGCACTACCGGCAGATCGCGTCCTTGCAGGAATACGTGCTGGTGGACGTCGGGCTGCGCACCGCCGACGTCTACCGCAAGGGCACCGACGGTCTGTGGGTGCTGCACCCGTTCATCGGCGCACAGGCGGTGGAATTGGCCAGCGTGGCATTGACGGTCCCGGCCGAGGAGCTGTATGCGGAGATCGAGCCGCCTGTCGCCGCTGCGGACGGAGACGGCGGCACAGAATAGACGCTCCCGAATCGATAGCACGATGCCGGCCCAGGACGCCGGCCAGAGCCGGATTTCATGCGAAATCCGGCTTTTTTCTCTTTCCGCGCACCACCGAGGGTCGCATGACAAACCGACCCTGCTTCCGTTGCTGCCTTGCAACGCGGGCGCGAGATCGGTGGCATGCGTCCTCATTTCGCTAGGGCTTCGACCCGTTGCGGTCGAAATTGCGATGCATTCGCATTCCAACCTCTACCGGCGCCCTATGTCCCGTACCCGTTTCCCGCTCGCCCCCCTCGCCCTGGCCCTGACCGCCGCATCCGCCCTGCCGCTCCAGGCGCAGACCGCCGCCCCGGCCGACAGTGCCGGCACCCTGCGCGCGGTGAACGTGGAGGCCAGCGCCGACGCGTCGGCCGAGGGGCTGACCCAGCCGTACGCCGGCGGCCAGGTCGCGCGCGGCGGCCGGGTGGGCATCCTGGGCAACCGCGACAACATGGAGACGCCGTTCGCCGTCACCAGCTTCACCAACGAACTGATCCAGAACCAGCAGGCGCGCAGCGTCGGCGACGTGCTGCAGAACGATCCGTCGATCCGGGTGGCCCGCGGCTTCGGCAACTTCCAGGAGTCGTACTTCATCCGCGGCTTCCTGCTCAGCTCCGACTACGTGGCCTACAACGGGCTCTACAGCCTGCTGCCGCGCCAGTACATCTCGTCGGAGCTGTTCGAGCGGGTCGAGGTGCTGCACGGCGCCAGCACCTTCCTGACCGGCATCACGCCCGGCGGCGACGGCATCGGCGGCACGGTCAACCTGCTGCCCAAGCGCGCCACCAACGAGCCGCTGTCGCAGGTGACCCTGGGCGGCGCCAGCGGTTCGCAGAAGTACGGCGCGGTCGATCTGTCGCGCCGCTTCGGGCCCGACAACAGCACCGGCATCCGGCTGAACGCGGCCCACCGCGAGGGCGGCACCGGCATCGACCGCGAGAAGGTCGCCCTCGACGTGGTGTCGCTCGGCCTGGACTGGCGCAGCAGCAACCTGCGCCTGTCGGGCGACATCGGCTACCAGAACCACCGCCTGGACGCGACCCGCACCAACGTGACGCCCGGCGGCACGCTGACCGCCATCCCGCGTGCGCCCGACGCCTCGACCAACTGGGCGCAGCCCTGGTCCTACTCCAACGAGCGCGACACCTTCGGCACCGTGCGCGGCGAATATGACCTCAACGACCAGGTGACGGCGTGGTTCGCTGCCGGCGCGCGCAAAGGGTCGGAGGCCAACTCCCTGGCCAACTTCGCGCTTGCCAACAATGCCGGAGCAGGCACCACCTACCGCTTCGACAACACCGGCCGCGAAACGGTCAAGACCGGCGAGATCGGGGTGCGGGCCAAGGTCGAGACCGGCCCGGTCAAGCATGCGCTGGTCGCGTCGATGGCGTATTTCGGCCTGGACCGCGACAACTCCTACACGTTCGACTTCAGCCGCCAGCAGGCGACGAACCTCTACAACCCGGTGTTGTCGCCCTTTCCTGCCTTCAGTGCCGCAGCCGGCAGCGGCAACCCGGACGGTCCCGCCCTGCAGCGCCGAAGCCAGCTCAACAGCTTCGCGCTCGGCGACACGCTGTCGTTCCTCGACGATACGTTGCTGCTGACCTTGGGCGTGCGCCGGCAAACGGTCAACAGCACGACCATCGGCTACCGCACCTTCAACGGAAGCACCCTCACCAGCCCTGGCGGCGCCGTGTCGGTCTACGACCAGAGCCGCACCAGCCCTGCGGCCGGCGTGGTGTTCAAGCTGCGCAAGGAACTGTCGGTCTACGCGAACTACATCGAGCAGTTGAGCCCCGGCGAGACCGCGCCCGCCAATTCCGGCGGCCGTCCGGTGCTCAACAACGGCGCGCAGCTCGCACCCTATGTCGCCAAGCAGAAGGAAGTCGGCGTGAAGTACGACGGCGGCCGCCTGGGCGCGAGTGCAGCGCTCTTCAGCACCGACCGCCCGCGCAGCATCGTCGTCAACCAGATCTTCGGCTCGCAGGGCGAAGACCGCCACCAGGGCCTGGAGACCACCGTGTTCGGCGAGCCGGTGCGCGGCCTGAAGGTGCTGGGCGGCATCACCCTGCTCGACGCGAAGCAGCGCTCCACCGGCAGCACCGCCACCGACGGCAAGAAGGTGATCGGCGTGCCCGACGCACAAGGCAGCGTGAGCGCCGAGTGGGACGTGCCGGGCGTGCGCGGCCTGGCGCTCAATGCGCGGGCCACCGCGACCCGCAGCAGCTATGCCGACGCGGCCAACGCCCTGCGGGTGCCGGGCTGGGCCCGGGTGGACATCGGCGCCCGCTACACCACCGAGGTGCAGGGCAGGCTGGTGACGCTGCGCGGGCGCATCGACAACGTCGCCGACCGCAACTACTGGGGCTCGGTCGGCGGCTATGCCGGTGCCGGCTACCTGGTGCTGGGCGCGCCGCGCACCTTCTCGCTGACGGCTTCCGTAGACTTCTAGCAACGGCCGAGGCGGGGTCCGGGACTGCCCCCGCATTTCTTGGGGGGTGCTTATCGCCTGCGTGATACGGTTGCATACAAACGCCGGATAATCTCGGGCTCCCCATGAAGCTCATCCCGCTCAACCTCGACTCGATCCGAATCGGCAAGCCGTTGCCGTTTTCGATACGGACCACCAGCGGCACGCTGCTGGCGTCGAAGGGTTTCGTCTTCCAGACCCGCGACCAGGTGCAGACGATGGCCACGCGCGGCGGCACGCTGTGCGTCGACATCGCCGAATCGCCGGAGCAGCACCGGGCCTTCATGGGCCAGCTCGACGTGCTGGTGCGCAAGGAGCACACGATCGGCCAGATCGCGACCGCCCGGATCGACGCCGGGCTGCCGACGGTCGACCTGCGGACCCGGGCCGAGGAGACCCTGCGCAGCGCGCCGCCCGACTGGCACGACATGCAGATCCGCGCGACCGCCCTGCTGCGCGATGCCAAGGCCCCCGATTTCCTGTCCCGCCTGGGACGGCTGCACGCCGAGCTGGACGTGCTGTCGCGCCGCATGCCCGACGCCACGCTCTTCGCCCTGATCCACTTCGCCTCGAGCGAGCTGGAGATGTACAGCGCGACGCACGGCATGCTGGTGGCGGTGGTCTGCATCATGGCCGCCCGCGACACCCTCAAATGGGAGCCGTCCACGGTCGAGACGGTCGGCAAGGCCGCGCTGACGATGAACATCAGCATGACCGAGCTGCAGGACGAGCTGGCACAGCAGACCGCCCGCCCCAACGAGAACCAGATGGCGGTGATCGCAGTGCATGCCCACGGCTCGGCCGGGCTGCTGGAGCGCCAGGGCATCACCGATCCGCTGTGGCTCGACGCGGTGCGGCTGCACCACGAGCCGCCTTCGGGTCCGCTGCAGGACATGCAGCCGGCCGAACGGCTGGCCCGGCTGATCGAGCGGGCCGACATCTTCGCGGCGCGCCTGTCGCCGCGGGTGTCGCGCACCGCCATGCCGGCGGCCGTCGCGATGCGGGCCAGCTACCTCGACCAGGACCAGAAGGTCGACGAGGCCGGCAAGGCGCTGTTCAGCGCCATCGGCGTGTATCCGCCGGGGTGCTTCGTCAAGCTGGCGAGTAACGAGACGGCCATCGTCCTGAAGCGCGGCCGCACCGGCACCACGCCGAAGGTGGCGGTGGTGCTGAACCGCCAGGGGTCGCCGATCGGCGAGATGGTGGTACGCGACACGATGCAGCCCGCCTACAAGATCACCGCCGGCGTGACGCACGGCGAGGTGAAGGTCAAGCTGCAGCTCGACCGCATGCTGGGGATGATCTAGCTCTCCCCCGGGCTGCGCGCTTCGCGTCTTCGCCTACCCCCTTCCGGGGGCAGTGCCGGTGGGCCGGCGGAGCCGGACCCACGGCACCCCTGAAATGAAGACCGCCGACTGTCAGCCTGGGCGATTCCGCCAGGTGGCGGCGCTCAGACCGGCTGTTCGCTGACGGCGGGTGTGATGGCCGGCGACGCGGCGGCGACCGATGCGCCCAGTTCCTTGCGGTAGCGGTTCAACTCCTGCACCGTGGCGAAGGTGCGGCCGAGCAGCAGGCTCAGGTTGTGCAGGATGCGCTCGCCCACCTTGCCTTCCCAGGCGGCGTCGAACTTGATCTGGGTGTCGAGCCAGTGCTCCAGCCATTCCGGATCGGGCATGCGGCTCTGGATGGTGTCGCGCGGGAACAGGGACTTGTTGACGTGCAGGTTGGTCGGGTGGAGCGCCTGCGCGGTGCGCCGGGCGCTGGCCATCAGCACGCCGACCTTGGTGAAGGCCAGCCTGGCCTCGTCGCCCGACTTGGCGATCGCCCGCTTCATGTAGCGCAGGTAGGCGCCGCCGTGGCGGGCTTCGTCCTGGCTTAGGGTGGTGTAGATCTGCTTGATGACCGGCTCGGTGTGCCATTCGGCCGCGCGGCGGTACCAGTGGTTGAGGCGGATCTCGCCGCAGAAATGCAGCATCAGCGTCTCGAGCGGCGGTGCCGGATCGAAATCGAAGCGGATGTCGTGCAGTTCCTTCTCGGTCGGCGCATGTTGAGGCGCGAAGCGCTTCAGGTACTCCATCAGCACCAGCGAGTGCTTCTGCTCCTCGAAGAACCAGATCGACATGAAGGCCGAGAAGTCGCTGTCGTCGCGGTTGTCGCGCAGGAACATCTCGGTGGCCGGCAGGGCCGCCCATTCGGTGATCGCGTTCATCTTGACCGTCTCGGCCTGCTCGTCGGTCAGGAGCGAGGCGTCGAACGTGTCCCACGGAATGTCCCGGTCCATGTCCCAGCGCACGGATTCGAGTTGCTTGAAGAGTTCGGGGTAGAGCATGGCAGTCCTTGTAATGCCTCAATTTTAGGCGGCGCCCCCGGGTGGAATCGCCTTAAGCGGCACCGCCGCAAGGGAGATGCAAGCCGTTCGCGCCCGCGGCTTTCGCGGCCGCGGGACGGTGTCTTACAAGCCGCGAGCCGGGCGGCGGCCGGCCGCCTCCACTCGACAGACGGCGTGTTCTGCCGCACCATCCGCCCACCATGCACATCCTGACCCGCGCTCGCCGGCTCCCCGGCTTCCTGGCCGCCCTGGCGTTCTGCGCCGCCGGCCCCTCCCATGCCGCGACGCCTGCCGCCACGGCCGCACCCGATGCCGCCGCCACCACGGCCTATCCGGCCGCCTGCCCCGCCACGCTGCGCTACACCTTCGACCGGCTGCAGGACGAGAAGCCGCAGTCGCTCTGCCAGTACAGCGGCAAGGTGCTGCTGGTAGTCAATACCGCCAGCTTCTGCGGCTTCACCCCGCAGTACAAGGGGCTGGAGGCGCTGCATGCCAAATACAAGGACCGCGGGCTGGTGGTGCTGGGCTTCCCGTCCAACGACTTCGCGCAGGAATCGGCGTCGAACAAGGAGATCGCCGACTTCTGCGAGAACACCTTCGGCGTGCAGTTCCCGATGTTCACCAAGACGGCAGTGCGCGGCGCCGATGCCCATCCGTTCTTCCGGCAGCTGGCCCAGGCCACCGGCACCGCGCCCAAGTGGAATTTCTACAAGTACCTGGTCGGGCGCGACGGCCGCATCGTCGAAAGCTACAGCAGCATGACCTCGCCCGACAGCCGCGACCTGGTGCGCGACGTGGAGAAGCTGCTGGCGGCGAAGAATTGAACCCGGCTCTTTCCTGACAGCCAGCTTACAAAGGCTTACGCAAACGGATCGGTGGCGGCGGAACCCGGGTGCTCGCTCCCGCTCATACAGAGCACGGGCGGCAGACACCGCCCACCGGTTTTTTGTTGCGAAGCCTTCCGGTCCCCGTGATCGGACTGCAATCCCGAGGCGACTCTTCTCCTCCCTCCTCCCTCCCTCCTTCGTGTCGGGGCGCTTCGCGGCAATTTTGTATTCGGACGGTCGCCTGGAGGGCGCGACCGGCCCTTCGGCCCGACGGCCTCCCATTTCTCCACTCGACAATCGCAGCAGGCGCGCCGCGACGGTCGGCCGATCAGGGGCTGCTTCGGGCGCCCGAGGTTTTGCCGATACGACATTGCTATCGAATCAATAGCACATGGCCGGCGCAGACCGCCGGCCACGGACACTTTTCGTTCGAAAAGGGCGCGGTGCGGCGCCCGCCGGGACCGCTCAGGAAGGCCGCGTGTCCGCGAAGCTCGGGCGCAGCGACAGCTTGTCGGCCAGCCGGGCCAGGTTGGCGTGCTCGGCGCGCCAGCCGATGTCGGGGAAGCGGAACTCCAGCCACAGCAGCGCGCAGCCGACGGCGATGTCGGACAGGCTCAGGTGGATGCCGCTGCAGAACGGCTTGTCGCCCAGGCCCTTGGCGATCGCCTTGATCGCGGCATGCACCTTGGCCAGCTGGCGGTCGGTCCAGACCTGGCTGCGCTCGCTCTCGGCACGGCCGGCGAAGCCGCCCTGCTCCAGGCGGACCAGGAGCGCGGCGTCGAGCAGGCCGTCGGCCAGCGCTTCCCAGGTCTTGACCTCGGCGCGCTCGCGGCCCGAGGACGGGATCAGCTTGCCGACCGGCGACAGGGTGTCGAGATATTCGACGATGACGCGCGAATCGAACACCGCCTCGCCGCCCTCCATCACCAGGCAGGGCACCTTGCCGAGCGGGTTGGAGGCGGAGATGGCCGTGTCGGCGGCCCACACGTTCTCGAGCACGAACTGGTAGTCGAGCTTTTTCTCGGCCATGACGACGCGAACCTTGCGCACGTAGGGACTGGCGTTGGATCCGATCAGTTTCATGGAAAAGAAAAATGGGAGAGCGGCCGGAGGTCGGCGGAGGGGCGATTCTATCGGCACGCACCGTTGGCATGCTGTCGCTGCGGCGCGGTGCGGTGCAGGCCCGCACCTACAATCCCGGCCATGAGCCCCTCCCCTGCCGCCCATTTCGCCGTCACCGCCCTTTCGCCGCTCGACGGCCGTTATGCCAACCGCCTCGCCGCACTGCGCCCGCTGATGAGCGAGCAGGGCTTCATGCACCGCCGGGTGCAGGTCGAGGTGGTCTGGTTCATCGCGCTGTCGGACGCCGGATTCGCCGAGTTCAAGCCGCTGACGCCCGGCGCCCGCACCTACCTGCTGGGCCTCGCGAAGAATTTTTCCGAAGCCGACGCGCTGGCGATCAAGGAGATCGAGAAGACCACCAACCACGACGTGAAGGCGGTCGAGTACTGGATCAAGGGCAAGTTCGAAGCGCGGCCGGAGCTGCAGTCGGCCAGCGAGTTCGTGCACTTCGCCTGCACCAGCGAAGACATCAACAACACCAGCCATGCGCTGCAGCTGAAGGCCGCGCGCGACCAGGTCATGCTGCCGGCGCTCGACGGCATCGTCGGCAAGCTGCGCGACATGGCCCACGCCTATGCCGACGTGCCGCTGCTCTCGCGCACCCACGGCCAGACCGCCAGCCCCACGACCGTCGGTAAGGAGATCGCCAACGTGGTGGTGCGGCTGGCCGCGGCGCGCGAGAAGATCGCGGGCGTCAAGCTGCTCGCCAAGATGAACGGCGCCGTCGGCAACTACAACGCGCACCTCTCGGCCTGGCCCGACTTCGACTGGGAAGCCTTCAGCCGCAAGGTCATCGAGACGCCCGAGCCGCTGGGCCTGGGCGTGACCTTCCAGCCCTACAGCATCCAGATCGAGCCGCACGACTACATGGCCGAGCTGTTCGACGCGCTGGCCCGCACCAACACCATCCTGATCGACTGGTCGCGCGACGTCTGGGGCTACGTCAGCCTGGGCTACTTCAAGCAGCGGCTGAAAGAGGGCGAGATCGGCTCGTCGACCATGCCGCACAAGGTCAACCCGATCGACTTCGAGAACGCCGAAGGCAACCTGGGCCTGGCCAACGCGCTGCTGCGCCACCTGAGCGAGAAGCTGCCGATCAGCCGCTGGCAGCGCGACCTGACCGACAGCACCGTGCTGCGCAACATGGGCGTCGCCCTGGGCTACACCCTCCTGGCCTACCACTCGCTGGGCGTGGGCCTGGGCAAGCTGGAGCTCAACCGCGAAGCCACCGACGCCGACCTGGACGCGTCGTGGGAAGTGCTGGCCGAGCCGATCCAGACCGTCATGCGCCGCTACGGCGTGCAGGGCGCCTACGAGAAGCTGAAGGCGGTCACCCGCGGCAAGACGGTGCGCGCCGAAGACCTGCATGCGCTGGTCCGCTCGCTGGAGATTCCCGAGGACGAGAAGACCCGCCTGCTGGCAATGACGCCGGCCAGCTACATCGGCAAGGCCGCAGAGCTCGCCCGAAGAAGCTGAAGCACACCCCCAGGCTTCGCACGCCGCTGCCGCGGCGTGTCGTTCGCCCACCCCCTTGCAGGGGACGATGCGCGTCGGCCGGCGGAGCCGGACCGACCGCATCCCTGGTGAACATCCACCGCGCTTAATTGGAGCCTGCCATGGCACTCAAATCGACCATCTTCAAGGCGAGCATCGCCATTGCGGACATCGACCACAACTACTACGCCGACCATGCGCTGACCCTGGCGCGCCATCCGAGCGAGACCGACGAGCGGATGATGATCCGCCTGGCCGCGCTGGCGCTGAACGCGCACCAGCTGCAGACCACCTGCGGCGGCGACGGCACCCTGGCCTTCGGCGCCGGGCTGTCGAACCCCGAAGACCCCGACGTGAGCCTGCGCGACTTCACCGGCCGCACCCGGCTTTGGATCGAGGTGGGCCAGCCCGAAGACAAGCCGCTTTCGAAGGCCTGCAGCAAGGCCGACGCGGTGCTGCTCTACTGCTTCAACCACGCGGCCGAGGTCTGGTGGAAGGGCATCGAGAACAAGCTGACCCGGCTCGACAAGCTGCAGGTCTGGCGGGTGCCCACCGACCAGTCGCAGGAACTGGCCGCCCTGGCCCAGCGGAGCATGCACCTGCAGGCGACGGTGCAGGACGGCGTGCTGGCGCTGGGCGACGAGAAGACCACGGTGACGGTGGAGTGCGTCCGCTGGAAGTAGCGGCGGCTTCGCGTTCGGCCTAGCCGCGCGGCATCGGCGCGCCGCAGTTCCAGCATTCCTCGAAGCCGCCCTCGATCGCCTCGCCGCAGCCCGGGCAGGCCCAGCGCCGCTGGGGCAGCGCTTGGAGCTGGTCGAGCAGGGTGCGCGCGGCGGCGGCATGCTCGTCGTGGCGCACCCAGATCTCGGGCAGGCAGTCGCCCGGCGCGAGCTCGCCGGCGGCGCTGCCCAGGAACAGGCGCTGGATCGACGCGGGATAGCCGGCCTCGCACAGCAGGTCGGCCCAGACGGTGGCGATCGCCGCGTTCGGCGCCTGGGCGATGCGGATCATCGCGGGCCGAACATCGGCACCGGCCGGGCGTCGCCGTCGTCCCGGTCCTCGCTGCGGCCCTCTGCGGCGCGCTCGGCATAGCGGTTGAAGCGCCAGGCGCTGCCCTCCAGGGTGATGCGGCGCCAGGTGGCGCGCTTCTCGGCGGGTGCCATGCCCGGCCAGTGCTGCACCTCGAAGAAGGTGCGCCCGCAGCCCTTGCACATCTCGTCGCCCTGGCTGGTGGAGCAGATCGCGATGCAGGGCGTGTCGGGCGTCGTCTCGTACCAGGCATGCCAGGCCTCCCACGCGGCGGGCGGAAAGCCCTGCTGCGCGACCTCGTCGTGGTGGAAGTACACCATCAGCGCATAGACCTCGGCCAGCGCCCGCACCTCGGCCGCCAGGGTCACCCCGTCGGGCGAGGGCTTCCTCGTCCGCCAGTAGTTGATGGCGGATTCGATGTCGGTGATGTGGAGGGCGGCCATGCGGCGTGGTGGGGTGCGGCGGCGGGCCGCGAAGGGAGCGCGATGATAGCGACCGGGGCCGCCCGGCGCTTCGTCCGCAAAACGCTTGCCATCATTTATATAGCTGTCAGCCTTTACTGGCCGCCGGCTGCGGCATGTTTCGGCTCGAAAACCGCGGGAAACTCCCTGCAACAAATAGGCCGGCGCGGCTTGCCGGCCCGTGCGCGCCAATGCTCTAATACCTGCACGAAGGGGAGTAGCTCCCGCTTCTTGCCGCACAGGGAGGCACCCCAGGGTGCTGTGGCAAGAGGTATCGGCAAGTCGTCAATACGAAGTACAACACTTCCGGCTTGCTGGGCATCAAAATCTGCATTACAGCGTGCCGAGCAAGACCTTCGATTGGAACCTTTTGCGGGTTTGGTCGAAGTGTGTCTGCCCCCTGCGCCGCCGTGCGCCGGGATCGTGCCCTTCGTCCATGCCTGCTCCAGGTTGTTGATCGAAACGATATCTCGGAGCTTGTTTTCATGGAAATGTTTTCCACACCCTGGTGGTCGGCGCTGCTCGCCATCATCCTCATCGACCTCGTCCTGGCAGGCGACAACGCGATCGTGATCGCGCTGGCCGCGCGGAAACTTCCGCCGGCCCTGCAGAAAAAAGCCATCATCTGGGGCACCGTCGGTGCCATCGTCGTGCGCTCTGTCATGACCGTCGGCGTGGTCTGGCTGCTGAAGATTCCGGGCCTGATGCTGGTCGGCGGCCTGGGCCTGCTCTACATCGCATGGAAGCTCCTGGCCGACCAGGGCCATGACGACGGCGAAGAGCATGCCACCGGCGCCACCACCTTCTGGGGCGCGATGAAGACCATCGTGATCGCCGATGCGCTGATGGGCATCGACAACGTGCTGGGTGTGGCCGGTGCCGCGCACGGCGCGTTCGACCTGGTCGTGATCGGCCTCCTGATCAGCATCCCGATCGTGGTGTTCGGCAGCACTCTGGTGCTGAAGCTGGTCGAGAAATTCCCGATCATCATCCAGCTGGGTTCCGCTGTGCTGGCCTTCACCGCCGCCAAGATGATCGTCAACGAGCGCCTGCTCGCCGACTTCTTCAAGGGTGGCGAGACGATCCACCAGGTCGCCTATTGGGGGGTCTGCATCGTCGCCATCGTCGGCGTGCTGGTCGCGGGCTGGATGTCCACCCGCCGCCGCGTACCCGGCTCCGAGCGTATCGACCAGGCCAAGACCGCGGCCAAGGTCAATCCGATCGACTGATGCGTATGACCGAGATCCGTTTGCCCCCGTTCCACCACCCCGAAGGAGCTTTCATGGACAAGATCATTGTGTACGTCGACGATGCGTCCTATGCGCAGCAGCAACTGGCGACCTTGCGCGGCAGCGCCCGCAGCGCGGCCCAGCCGGTGCAGTGGGTGGTGGTGGCCTGCGCGCCCCGCATGACCCACCGCATCAGCAAGTGGGTCAGCCACAGCGCCCGCGAGAGCTGGCGCGCCAAGTGGGCCGACAAGCTGTTCGGCGAAGCCCTGCCCTGGCTGCAGGCGCACGGCGACACGGTGGTGCCGGTGCTGGCCAAGGGCCCGCTGCCGGAGCTGACCGAGCGCCTGCTGTCGGAACACCCCGGCTCCCGCGTGTTGGACGCCCGCCGGCCGAAGTTCGGCCAGGACCTGCAGCCGGTCAGCGGCGACCAGCCGGCGGCCAAGGAAAGCCGTTGGGTGGTTCCGGGCGCCGTGATGGGCATGGGCGCCATGCTCGTTCTGGCGGCGGAGTAGGCACACCCCCAGGCTTCGCACTGCGTGTCTTCGCCCACCCCCTTGCAGGGGGCGATGCCAGGAGACCGGCGGAGCCGGATCTCCGGTATCCCTGGTAGTGGATATGCGGCGTTGTGAATGATCGGACACCGGGAGCGGCGCCAGCCGCTGCCCGGTGTATTCTTTTGGGATGAAGCTGATCCTTAAATGGCTGCTGAGCGCGGCCGCCCTGCTGTCCGTGGCCTACGTGTACGACGGCGTCGAAGTGCGCGATTTCACCGCCGCCTTGGTGGCCGCCTTCGTCATCGGCCTGTTCAACGTCGTGCTGCGGCCGGTCCTGGTCGTGCTGACGCTGCCGGTGACGGTCATCACGCTGGGGCTCTTTCTCTTCGTCATCAACGCGCTGATGTTCTGGGCCGCCTCGGGCGTGCTCACCGGTTTCCACGTCACCGGCTTCGGCGCGGCGCTGATCGGCTCGCTGCTCTACTCGGTGCTGGGCATCGTGATCGAGTCAGCGCTCGGCGGCCTCTTCTCGAAGGCGTAGCTCGGCCTCGCGCAGGCGGGTGTCGATGATCGACGCCTCCACGTAGTCGGCACCCGGGCCGCCGGCCCGCATCAGCTCCTGCCCGGCCCGGTACCGGTCGACAGCGCCCTGCCAGTCCACATGGGCGACCTGCGCCTCGGCCTCGGCCCGCAGGGCGCGCAGCGGCTGGCCGTCGGCGCGGTAGGCGGTCGCCAGCAGTTGCCAGGCGGTGGCGTCGCGCGGGTTGCGGGCCACCCAGGTCTGCAGCCGGTCGGATACGTCGCGGGCGCCGCTGCCGTGCTGGCTGGCCTGGGCGTAGTAGAGCAGCTCGGGCCGGCCGGCCGGTGCCGCCTTGTCGGCCGGCGCGGCCAGGGAGGCCGCGGCCGCCGCGCCGCGGTTCTCGGTGAGTTCGATCTCGGCGCCCAGCAGCCGCGCCAGGCGTGCCGGCCGCGCGTCGCCGGCCACCAGCGGCACCAGCCGGGCCGCGAGCCTGCGGGCATGGTCCAGGTCGCGCTGCTGCACGCTGGCGAGGGCACCGGCATAGAGCGCCACCACCTGCCGCGCCGGCGGCTGGGCCTTGAAGCCGCCCTGGTCCGGCTCGCCCGCCCAGGCGCGCAGGGCATCGACGCCGGGCCGCGACACGACCCGGGCGCGGGCGGCGATCATCGCGTGCTCCAGCCCGCCGGGCATCGCCGCGGCGGTGACGTTGATCGCCGGCAGCACGCCGGCGGTGGACGGCGCCCGGGCGGGATCGGCATCGGGCGCGCGGCCGGCCGTGTCGGGCACGAGCCCTGCCATCGGCAGCCGGGAGCGCATGTCGGCGATCCGCTCGGTGGTGAGCGGGTGGCTGCGCAAATACGGGAACGATCCGTTGTCGTTGATCCGCGAGGCCTGCTGCAGCTTCTCGAACATGCCGGCGAAGCCCTGCCCGTCGAAGCCCGCGCCGGTCATCACGCCGTAGCCCACCCGGTCGGCCTCGCGCTCCATCGCCCGGGAGAAGTTGAGTTGGCCCTGGGCATGGACCGCCGTGCCGCCGACGATCAGCGCGTTGGCCGCCTGCGGGCTGCGGCTGGCGGCCAGCGCGCCCATCACCATCGCGGCCAGCATCAGCGGGGTGCTGCGGCTCTGCTGCGTCATCAGGCGGGAGATGTGCCGCTGCGTCACATGGCTCAGCTCGTGCGCCAGCACCGAGGCAAGTTCGTCGCGCGACGCGGTGATCGCGATCAGCCCGGCATGCACGCCCAGGTAGCCGCCCGGCAGCGCGAAGGCGTTGACCGTACGGTCGCGGCCCAGCAGCACCTCCCAGGCGAAGCGCTCCTGCAGCTCGTCGCTCATCTCGCCGCGGGCGCGTGCCGCCGCCATCAGGGATTGCCAGATCGTCTGGATGTACTCGACCAGCACCGGGTCGTCGACGAAGTCCGGGTCGCGGTAGAGCGAGCGGGCGATGCGGTCGCCCAGCCGGCGCTCGGCAGCGGCGCTCATCTCGCTGCCGTCGCCCAGCGTCGGCAGCTGCGCATGCACGGCGGCGGGCAGCGCCAGCGGTACCGCCACCGCGGCGATCAGCAGGGTGCGCAGGGGCCGGCGCAGCGCCCGCGGGCAGGACGGGAAGGCGAAAGGCATCGCCGTATGATGCGCGAAGACGGCGAACGTTCGGCGTTTTTCGCGCGTCCGGCGAGGCCATCGCAACCCGCCGCACCCCTGCACCGGCCTGCGCCGCCGCGTCGTCCACCCCTCGCCTTCGTTCCTTTCTGCCCACGCTGTTCCTGGAGAGCGCCATGAGTACCCTCACCCATTTCGACGACGCCGGCCAGGCCCACATGGTGGACGTGGGCGCCAAGGAAGCCACGCACCGCGTGGCGGTCGCCACCGGCCTGATCCGGATGCGCGGCGAGACCTTGACCCTGGTCGAGGCCGGCACCGCCAAAAAGGGCGACGTGCTGGGCGTCGCCCGCATCGCCGCGATCCAGGCCGCCAAGCGCACCAGCGACCTGATCCCGCTCTGCCATCCGCTGGCGCTGACCCGGGTGAAAGTCGAGTTCGCGACCGAGCGCAGCGGCGGCACCGGGCAGGTGGCCTGCACCGTGACGGTCGAGACGGTCGGCCCCACCGGCGTGGAGATGGAAGCCCTGACCGCGGTGCAGGTCGGCCTGCTGACCATCTACGACATGTGCAAGGCGGCCGACCGCGGCATGGTGATGACCGACGTGCGGGTGCTGGAGAAGCACGGCGGCGCGTCGGGGAGCTACATCGGAGCCTAACGCTCCCCCAGGATACGCACTTCGTGTCTTCGCCTACCCCCGCCGGGGGTAGCTTTGGCACTCCCCAGGCTACGCACTTCGTGTCTCCGCCTACCCCCTCGCCGGGGCAACCCCGGTAGTCCGGCAGAGCCGGTCCTACGGGGTTCCGGGTCAGGTCATGGTCTGCGTGGCGGGGCGGTTCGGCTCGATGACATGCCCTGCCCTACCCTTCAGGCGCCGAAGAGGTCGTTGCCGCTGGCGGGCGGGGCCACGCCCAGGTGGCGGAAGGCGGCCACGGTGGCGATGCGGCCGCGCGGGGTGCGCTGCAGGTAGCCCTGCTGAATCAGGTAGGGCTCGATCACGTCCTCGATCGTGCCGGCGTCCTCGCCGATGCTGGCGGCGATGTTCTCCAGCCCGACCGGGCCACCGTCGAAGCGGTGGATCACCGCCTCCAGCAGCTTGCGGTCCATCACGTCGAAGCCCTGCGGATCGACGTCGAGCATCGCCAGCGCGCGGTCGGCGATGTCGCGGGTGATGCGGCCGTCGCTCTTGACGTCGGCGTAGTCGCGCACCCGGCGCAGCAGCCGGTTGGCGATGCGCGGCGTGCCGCGGCTGCGGCGGGCGATCTCGTAGCCGCCGTCGGCGTCCATCGGTGCGTTCAGCAGGCCGGCGCTGCGGGTCACGATGCGGGCCAGTTCCTCGGCGGTGTAGAACTCGAGCCGCGCCACGATGCCGAAACGGTCGCGCAGCGGGTTGGTCAGCATGCCGGCACGGGTGGTGGCGCCCACCAGGGTGAAGGGCTGCAGGTCGAGCTTGATGCTGCGCGCGGCCGGGCCCTCGCCGATCATGATGTCGATCTGGTAGTCCTCCAGCGCCGGGTAGAGGATTTCCTCGACCACCGGGGAGAGCCGGTGGATCTCGTCGATGAAGAGCACGTCGTTCTTCTCGAGGTTGGTCAGCAGCGCCGCCAGGTCCTTCGGCTTTTCCAGCACCGGCCCGCTGGTCTGGCGCAAATTGACGCCCAGCTCGGCCGCGACGATGTGGCTCAGCGTCGTCTTGCCGAGCCCGGGCGGGCCGAACAGCAGCACATGGTCGAGCGCCTCGCCGCGCTTCTTGGCCGCGCCGATGAAGATCTCCAGCTGCTCCCGCGCCTTGGCCTGGCCGATGTAGTCGTCGAGCAGCTTGGGCCGCAGCGCCCGCTCGATCGCCTCTTCCTGGGGCGACGTGGGCGCCGCGGACACGACACGCCGTGCAGGGGCCGGGGCAGGCGCGAAATCGTCGGTGTGGATGGTCATGGGGCGCGGTCGGGAAGCGGGGCGTGGGACAGGCTGCGATTGTGCCAAGTCGGTCACCGAGCGGCGCCATGGAGACCCATGCTGGAGCGAAAGATTAAGGGGCTTCCCCGCCGCTATTGAAACCATAGCGCCCTACCCTTAACCAGCGTTGGCTGCAGGCTCAAGAGCACGAAAGCGGCCAAAAGGCCGCTTTCAAAAAGGGCCATCGGATGCCCCGTGCTCAGCGTCTTATTACTGCCCGGTCCACGCGTAGTAGGCAATTCCTTCCAACTGGTAGGTCGGATAGGTCTGAACCACGAAGTCTTTCTCCGACGCGCTGATGGTGTAGAAATGGGTGTTCAGATTGGCGCTGTAGAAGCGGTACATCGCATTGGCGTTCCCGCCGGTGCCGGCCTGGGCGTACCAGCTGGGACCTTCGTACGAGAACTGAGGATAGCTGGCGATCACCGAATCACGCTCGGCGGCGCTGATCGTGTAGAAATGCCGTCCGGTTTGCGTGTTGTAGAACCGGTAGACCGGCGAAGTTCCTGAAGCCTGCGCGCCGTAGGCGTAGAAGCCAATGCCTTCGTAGCTGAACGATGGGTAGGTCGAGATGACACCGTCGCGTTCGGCCGCATTCATCGTAAAGAAGTGGGCACCCGTCGCCGTGTTGTAGAACCGGTAGACAGGCGATCGCGTGGTCGACGACGGTGCGACCGCGGGCCGCAGCCACTGGTTAAGCGCGGCATTGAACGCCGTGTCGAACCGGCCGTAGACGCCGCGTCGCGTCGACGTATCGGTGCAACTGCCGGTGCCGGCATAGAGCTGGCCGATCAGCATGCGGCCGCCGCCGAGCGTCGCGAAGATGCCCGATCCGCTGCTCCCGCCTTCGGTCAGTCCACTGCTCCAGTTCACATTCAGGTAGCGCCCGCTGGTCACGTTGCTGGCGCTGCACGAGACGTTCTCGCCGCCTGCGCTGGTGCAGTTCAGGTAGCTGGCCAGGGCACCCTGGGCGTACTTCTGCAGATCGCCGCCCGGATGGTGGATGCCGACCAGGTCGGCGCCCACCGCGGGCTGGCCGAGGGACCAGCCCGCGAATTCCGCGCCGGCCGGTGCGGCGTTGTTCAGCCGCATGAACGAGGTGTCGGTGCTGTCGCTGGCGTAGAGCAGCGTGGCGCCGCCGCGCAGCACGGCCACGCCGCTGGCCGGCGTGCCGCTGTTGCAGCTGGACGACTTGTAGAAGAACGCCGTGACCAGTGTGGAGGCCACCGTCTGCGACGAGATGCAGTGGTTGGCGCTCAGGAAGTACGGCGTGCCGTCGTTGTTGGTGTTGTTCAGCAGCGTGCCGGTGCAGACATAGCTGTTGGCACCCTGCACGAAGGACATCCGCGCCGTAGCGTTGCGCTGGGTCGTATTGCCCGCGGTGCAGTTCACGTCGATCTCGCAGCTGCCCGAGGCCAGCGTCTTCAGCGCCTCCGGATCGGCCGTGGCCGAGACTTTCAGATGCGAGATCTGCGGCACCGAGACGTCGACCGCGCTGCCGGGCACGCCGGCGGGCAGCACGATCTCGACCGTCGCCTCGTCGCCGTCGACCGGCGGCAGCCAGTAGGTGCGGTCGGCGTCCGACATGCCGCCGGCCATGCGGTTGAGCGAGAGCACGTCCAGAACTTCGCGGCCGGAGACCTGGTAGGCGGTGTCCTGGCCCTGGGCGTAGACCCGCAGCGTGGCGCCGGCGGGCAGCTTGCGGACCAGCAGGCCGATCCGCACCGCCGCGGCGCCCGGCGACTGGAAGCTGATGGCAGCCGCCAGCGTGGTGGCGGTGGCCGGCGACCAGACCAGGTGGCTGGCCATGCCGGCCGCGGTGGCCGTCTGCTGCACCAGCCGGCCGCTGCCGATCTGCAGCGGCGCATCGGGGCCGTTCACCGTGGTGCGGGGCTGTACCGTGTTCTGGGTGGCGAGCATCGGCGCCAGGGCGACGCGGGCCGGCGCGGGCCGGGCGCCGCGGGTCGGCTCGGGGCTGGCCTGCTGCTGCAGCGGGTCCGCCGACGGCGCGTAGGAATCGAGCTGGGTGACCGCCGGAGCCGCCACCGCCTCGGCGGCCGGGGCCGACCGGGTGCTGGCCGAGACCGCCACATTGTCTGAAGAGGCGCCGCCGCCACAGCCCGCCACGAGCAGTGCGGCTGCGATGGCGCCCAGCGCGCGGATCCATGGAGTGCGGTTCAAGCTCGTCCCCTCAAGTCGAAAACCCGGAGTGTGGCATGCCGGCTGGCCGAACGCACCACGAAGGGTATGGGCGGTCGCAGGATGCGGCGGCGGCGCCACGGAGGCTGCCGCCCTCGCTGCCCCGCCTACTTGCCCAGCGCCCGCAACGCCAGCTTGATGCCCTCGCTAACCCCCACGTCGGCCGGCAGCGCCTTGAGCGCCGCGCTGGCCTCCTTGTCGCTGTAGCCCAGGGCGATCAGTGCCTGCAGGATGTCCGCCTGGGCGTCGCTGGCGGTGCCGGTGCGCACGCCGATGTCGGCGCCCAGCTTGCCCTTCAGCTCCAGCAGCAGCCGCTCGGCCGTCTTCTTGCCGATGCCCGGCACCTTGACCAGCCGGCCGGTCTCCTGCAGCGAGACGGCCTGGGCCAGCTCGCCGACGTTCATGCCCGACAGCACCGCCAGCGCCATCCGCGGGCCGATGCCCGAGATCCTGACCAGCAGCCGGAAGGCGTCGCATTCCTGCGCGGTGAGGAAGCCGTAGAGCAGCTGCGCATCCTCGCGCACGATGAAATGGGTCAGCAGCACGACCCGCTCGCCGGTGGCGGGCAGGTTGTAGAAGGTGCTCATCGGCACATCGACCTCGTAGCCGACGCCCTGCACGTCCAGCAGTACCTGGGGCGGGTTCTTCTCGGCCAGCAGGCCGTGGAGCCGGCCGATCACCGGCTCGCTCCCGGGCGGAGGGCGATGAAAAGCGCAAGTGCGGAGCGAGGGTGGGGTGCGGGCGACATGGGAGGATGGTAGCGACGGCGCGGCAACGGCCCTGGTAGCCACGGCCGACCGGCAAAAAAAGACTCCCCCGCGGCATGCCCCGGGGGAGCGCTATCGAATCGATAGCTGGTGGCCGGCGATCCACGCCGGCCACAGCCTCTTTTCATTCAGAAAAGCAACGCGACCGCCCTTCAGACCAGCAGCGCATTCACCCGGCGCACATAGGCCGCAGGATCGGCCGGCAGGCCGCCTTCGGCCAGCAGGGCCTGGTCGAACAGGATGTTCGCCAGGTCGTCGAAATGTTCGCTGCCATCGAGCTTCTTCACCAGCGGATGCTCGGGATTCACCTCCAGCACCGGCTTGGTGTCGGGCGCGTTCTGGCCGGCCTGCTTCAGCATGCGGGCCAGCTGGCCGCTCATGCCGTGCTCGTCGGCCACCAGGCAGGCGGGCGAATCGACCAGGCGGGTGGTGGAGCGCACGTCGGCCGCCTTGTCCTTGAGCGCCTCCTTCAGCTTGGCCAGCAGCGGCTTGACGCTTTCGGCGACCTCCTCGGCCGCCTTCTTCTCGTCCTCGTCCTGCAGCTTGCCCAGGTCGACCGCGCCCTTGGCGACCGACTGCAGCGGCGTGCCGTCGAACTCGGTCAGGTAGGTCAGGGCCCATTCGTCGACCCGCTCGGCCATCAGCAGCACTTCGATGCCCTTCTTCTTGAAGACTTCGAGGTGCGGGCTGTTCTTGGCCGCGGCCAGGCTG
Source organism: Xylophilus sp. Leaf220 (assembly GCF_001421705.1). GTDB lineage: Bacteria > Pseudomonadota > Gammaproteobacteria > Burkholderiales > Burkholderiaceae_C > Xylophilus. The sequence goes on from NZ_LMKO01000023.1 coordinate 125,070, forward strand.
TCGGCGGTGATGTAGTAGATCGCGTCCTGGCCTTCCTTCATCCGGCTCTTGTAGTCGGCGAAGGAGACGCTGGTCGTCTCGGTGGTGGTCGAGGCGAAGCGCAGCAGCTTGGCGATCCGGTCGCGGTTGGCGAAGTCCTCGCCCAGGCCTTCCTTGAGCACCGAGCCGAACTCGGCATAGAACTTGGCGTACTTGCCGCTCTCGTCTGCGAACTCCGCCGCCGCCTCGGCCGCCGAGGTGGCGGTGTTCTTGTCGACCACGTCGGTCACTTCGGTCGGCTCGGGGGCCGGCACCGCCTCGCCGGATCCGATGTCGATCTTGCCTTCGCCGCTCTCCGGCGCGGTCTTCTGCTTCTTGGCCAGGTCTTCGAGCATCGACAGCACGCGCTTGGTGCTGCCGTCGCGGATCGCGCGCACGTCGCGGCTTTCCTGCAGCAGTTCGCGGCTCACGTTGAGCGGCAGGTCGGCCGAATCGACCACGCCCTTGACGAAGCGCAGATAGCTCGGCAGCAGCGCCTCGGCGTCGTCCATGATGAACACGCGCTTGACGTAGAGCTTCACGCCCGCCTTCTTGTCGCGGTTCCACAGGTCGTAGGGCGCGGTGGCCGGGATGTAGAGCAGCTGCGTGTACTCGGTGCTGCCCTCGACCCGGTTGTGGCTCCAGGCGAGCGGCGCCTCCTGGTCGTGGCTGATCTGCTTGTAGAACTCGGCGTACTGCTCGGCGGTGACGTCCTTCTTCGGCCGGGTCCAGAGGGCGCTGGCCTTGTTGACGGTTTCCCACTCGCCGGTCTTGGCCATGTCGCCCGGCTGGTCGTTCTCGCCTTCCTTCCACTCCTCCTTCTCCATCAGGATCGGCAGGCTGATGTGGTCGGAGTACTTGGCGATGATCTGCTTCAACTTCCAGGCGTTGAGGTACTCATCGGCATCGTCGCGCAGGTGCAGGGTGACGGCGGTGCCGCGCTGGGCGCGCTCGATGCGCTCCACCTCGAACTCGCCGGCGCCGCCGCTGACCCAGCGCACGCCCTCCGCCGCAGGCACGCCGGCCCGGCGCGATTCGACGGTGATCTTGTCGGCGACGATGAAGCCCGAGTAGAAGCCCACGCCGAACTGGCCGATCAGCTGGCCCTGCTCCGACGCGTTGGCCTTCTGGTCGGACGACAGCTTGCTCATGAAGTCCTTGGTGCCGCTCTTGGCGATCGTGCCCAGGTTCTCGATGGCGTCCTGCTCGGTCAGGCCGATGCCGTTGTCGGCGATGGTGAGCGTCTTAGCGGCCTTGTCGAACGACACCCGCACTTCCAGCGTGGGCTGGTCTTCGTAGAGGGCCGGCTTGTCGAGCGCCTCGAAGCGCAGCTTGTCGCAGGCGTCCGATGCGTTGGAGACCAGCTCGCGCACGAAGATCTCCTTGTTGGAGTACAGCGAGTGGGTGACGAGGTGCAGCAGCTGGGCGACTTCGGCCTGGAAGGATAGTTTTTGCTTGGTCATGGCAGGAAGTGGAACAGGAGGACGAACGACAGGAAAAAAATATCGTGGCGGCACGGGCGCACGGCCCGCGACCTCGCCAGATGGAGCCGCATTCTGACCGCTTCAAGGGGGCGGCATGCGGTGGCTACACTTTCCCGATCCGCCACCCCGTGGCCCACCGAAAGCCCGCCGATGCGCCTCGCCCCCGCCCTCACCCTGGTCGCCGCCCTGATCGCCGGCACCGCCCATGCCGAAACGGTGAAGGTGCTGACCGCCGGCGCCTTCAAGCAGGTGGTCGTGGCCCTGGTGCCCGCCTTCGAGGCCCGCACCGGCCACAAGGTCGAGGTGCTGAACGACACCGCCGGCGCCCTGGCCAAGCGGGTCGAGGGCGGCGAGGCGTTCGACGTGCTGATCCTCACGCCCGCCGGCCTGCAGCCCCTGGTCGCCAAGGGCACGGTGGCGCCCGGGCTGCGGCCGCTGGCGCAGGTGGGCATCGGCGTGGCGGTGAAGGCCGGTACGCCGGTGCCCGACGTCTCGACCCTGCCGCTGTTCCGCCAGGCGCTGCTGGCGGCGCACAAGGTGGCCTACATCGACCCTGCCTCGGGCGGCTCCAGCGGCATCTACCTGAACGGCCTGTTCCGCCGGATGGGCCTGGCCGAGCAGATGCGCGGCAAGGCGGTGCTGGTGCCGGGCGGCCTGGTCGCCGAACGCCTGGTGACCGGCGAGGCCGACCTGGCGGTGCACCAGATCAGCGAGATCCTACCGGTGGCCGGCGCCACGCTGGCCGGCCCCTTGCCGGCCGAGGTGCAGAACACCACCAGCTACATCGGCGCGGTCTCGGCCCGCCCTGCGCACCCCGAGGCGGCCCAGGCCTTCCTGGCGGCGCTGGCGGCGCCCGAGGCGGCCGAGGTGCTGCGCGCCAAGGGCATGGAGCCCCCGGCCCGCTGAGCCGGCTCGCCGGTTCAGGCCGCCAGCGGCGACACCTTCACCGCGTTGCGGCCGGCCTGCTTGGCGTTGAGCATCGCCAGGTCGGCGCGGTGCAGCGTGCTGGAGAGGTCCTCGGACTCGAGGCGCTGGGCCACCCCGATCGACACCGTCAGCCAGCCGTCGGGCCGCGCGATCTGCGCGAGCGCCTGGCGCAGGCGCTCGGCGGATTCGATCGCGTCGTCGATCGGGCAGTCGGGCAGCAGCACCGCGAACTCCTCGCCGCCGATACGGCCGACCAGGTCCTGCGCCCGGATCAGCTGGTTGACGGTGCGGGCCAGGGACCGCAGCGCCTGGTCGCCGGCCGCGTGGCCGTAGCGGTCGTTGAGCGACTTGAAGTGGTCGATGTCGAGGTACAGCACCGACAGCGGCCGCAGCGACTCGCGCATCCGCGCGTCGATGCGGCAGCCCATGTCGAGGAAATGCCGGCGGTTGTGGATGCCGGTCAGCTCGTCGGTGCTCGACATCGCCGACAGGCGCCGCGCCTGGATGAAGGCGCGCCGGCGGTAGTCCTGCATCATCAGGTGGCCCACCGACGCACCGGCGATCGACAGCAGCACGTGCACGCCGCCGTAGATCCATTCGGCCCGGGTGAGGCCCTGCACCGCGAACGGCACCAGGAACAAGTTGCAGACCAGCAGGCCCGCGGCCAGCTGGGTGAAGTTGATCCAGAAGAAGCTGGTCGCCATGACCACGATCAGCAGGCCGGGCAGGAAGTACATCAGCGGCGACGCCATGCCCTGCGCGCCCAGCAAAGCGCCGAAGGTCAGGGTGGCCGCGCACGCGGCGGCCGCGGTGCCGTAGCCGCGCACCGACTGGGCGGTGAAGATCGCGATCGTCATCAGCAGCAGCATCGGCAGCAGCATCAGCCGCAGCTCGGTGTGCTGCGCATCGGGCAGCAGGGACCGCGCGCCGATGCTGAGCGCCGTGCCCACCACCCCGGTCACGCCCAGCGCCGGCGCCAGCCGCCGCAGGCGGACGAGCGACTGCTGCTCGAACTGGTGCTCCTGTTCGGGCCGGTAGCCGCCGACGAAGATGCGCGCCTTGACCGCGTGCGCGCCACGGCGGTAGCGCCGGCCCAGCGCCCGCAGCAGGTTCTCGCGGGCCGGACGGGCCACGATGCCGGCCGCGGGCGGCATCTGGCTCAGAACCGCTCTCCGGCGCCGAGGTAGCGCCACTGGCCGACCGGCAGGTGGCCCAGCACCACGCGGCCGATGCGGATCCGCTTCAGGCCCACCACCTTCAGCCCGACCTGCTCGCACATGCGGCGGATCTGCCGCTTCTTGCCCTCGGTCAGCACGAAGCGCAGCTGCTCGGTGTTCTGCCACTCGACCTGCGCCGGCTTGAGCGCCTGGCCGTCCAGGCTGAGGCCGTGGCGCAGCAGCGCCAGCTTCTCGCGCGGAAACGCGGCCTGCGAGTTCTCGGCCACCGGGCCGTAGGCGACGCGCACCAGGTACTCCTTCTCGACGCCCGAGTCCTCGCCGATCAGCTGGCGCGCCACCCGGCCGTCCTGCGTCAGCACCAGCAGCCCGACCGAGTCGATGTCGAGCCGTCCCGCCGGCGCCAGGCCGCGCAGCTGCGGCGGAGAAAACCGGTTCTTGCTCGGGTCTTCGCGCCAGTGGGTGCGCGGGTTGACCAGCACCACGGCGGGCTCGTGCCCGTCCTCGGCCTGGCCGCTGACGAAGCCCATCGGCTTGTGCAGCAGGATGGTGACCTGGCGTTCCTGATGCTGCGAGGCCTGGCGGTCGACCTCGACTTTGTCGGCCGCCGTGACCTTGACGCCCATCTCGGCCACCTGCCCGTTGACCTTGACCCAGCCCTGCTCGATCCAGAGATCGGCCTCACGCCGCGAGCACAGGCCGAGGGCCGCCATCCGCTTGTTGAGCCGCTCCGATCCGTCGGGCGAAGCGGCGGCCGCGGCAGGCGGCGCGGCGCGGGTGAAACGGGGACGGTCTGGCGGCGGAAGCGGCATGGCGGGGCAGTCGGTCGGCGCACCGCGCGAGCCGGCATGCCATCGCGCTCATGCGCTATTATTTATATAGCGTCATGCCGTTACGGAACAACGGCTGGCGGGCATTTTCTCCTAAATTCGCGGGCGGCGGCAATCGGGGGCACGCTCGGTGACAACTGCGCCGTGCCCACTGCTCGCTGAAGGCGGCAGCAGCCGCCTGCGGACCTAGCGGTTCATCACCACCAGCCCGGTCACGACCGCCACCTGGCTTTCGTCGAGCGTGGTGGGTGCGGCATTGCCGAAGGCCATGCGCTCGTCCACGCTCCAGGCCACCCCGTCGACCACCGCGGTCTGCGCCGCCTGGGTGTTCTCGCGCATCCGGCCGAAGCGCGCATCCGGATTGCCGTCGATCTGCGCATCGAGCAGCGAGGCCAGCGCCGGCGTCATCTGCTTGAGCACCATCGCGTTGCGCGGCCGGGAGACGTACACGCCCACCGCCGCACCGGGCTCGGCCCAGGCCACGTTCTGGAAGCACACCTGCATCTCCTGCGGATTGCCGTTGGAGTCGAGGTAGACGTACCGGTCGGCCTGCCCTTCGGCGCGGCCCTGCGGCAGCCGGATGCCGGCCGCCAGGAACACGTTGAGCATCGTGGTGCCGCACAACTCGGTGGTGTTGCCGTTGACCAGGCCGGTGGGCGCGGTGGCGGAGTCGCCCGGCACGGTGCCGGTGCCGGCGGCGTAGGCGTCGTAGGCCATCAGCCAGCCCTGCACGAAGCCGGACGAGATGCGCTGGTAGCTCGCGTTGCGCTGCAGGTCCCGGCCGATCGCGATCGCGCCGACGATCAGGCCGATGACGACGAGCGAGACCGACAGCTCGAGCATGCTGAAGCCGCGTTGCGGGGCCGCGCGGCTGCGGGAGCGTCGATCGCGGAAGGGGAAGAGGCGCATATGTCAGAAACCCAGGTTGTCGGCGGTGCGGGCGTCGGCGTCGATCGCGGTGGCCAGCGTGGCGCTGTCGGTGACCAGCGGGACCACCTCGGTGACGCGGCGGTCCGCCTCCTGCTTGGCCACCACGGACAGGGCCAGCGTGCCGGCCGAGGCCGCTACCGCGGCCGTGTTGGACACGACGGCGGCGACGGCGGGCGCCATCACGCCCGCGGCCGAGCCGTAGGTGAGGATGGTGAAGGCCACCGCATTGGCCGATGCCGCCACGGCGGAGGCAAGTCCGGCGGAAGCGCTGAGCACCCCGGCCGTGGCGGACGCCACGCCCGCGCCCGCCAGCAGCGCGGCGATTTCCAGCTGGCGCTTGTAGTCGACGAGGGCCTGCTGGAGGGAGGCGGCCGCGGTCGCCGCGTTGACATGGGAGTGGCTGACCGCCGACAACGCCTGGCCGCACTGCATCTGGGCGAAGAGCGCGTTGAAGGGCACGGCGAGCACCCGGTCGTCGTAGCCGCCGGAGAGCGGGCGGTTGGCCGCGTCGAAGGTCGGAAAAGCGCTCGACGCGCTGGCCTGCCGGCCGTCGAAGGGATTTCCGTCACCGTCGGCGTCCAGCAGTCCGGCCGCGGCCACGGTGAACGCCACCGCGCGGCGACTGGCGTCCGCATTGGCATCGACGACGCCGAGCGCCGACCCGTCCGCGGGCGCATTGGAGGCCAGGGTCAGGGCGTAGCAGAAGTCCAGCAGGTTGGCGTTCGGCGGGTTGAGCGCGAGCGGAGTGGCCGGCAGCACCGGCGGCAGGCCCACCGTGAACGCCGGACGCAGACGGTCCAGGGCCTGGGCCAGGTCCATGTCGAGCCAGGGCTGGTCGGCACGGGGGGCGCGGTAGGCGCCGTACATCAGCGTGCCTGCCCGCGCATCGGCGACGCCCAGCGTGCGCCACGGCAGGAATCCGACCTGCCGCCCTCCTGTGCAGTCCTCATCGCCGGCCTGGTCGCGTGCCGGGCACGGCAGGCGGAAGCGGGCATGGGCGAATCCGACCACGGCACGCTCGGTCACCGCCAGCAGGTCCCGGTCCGCCACGGTGGCCTTCTCCTGGGCCGACATGCGCCAGTAGGCCACGAAGGCCAATGCCAGCACGCCCATCAGCACCAGGGACACCCCCAGCTCCACCAGGGTGAAGCCCGCCTGGCGGCCGCATCCGGAATGGCGGCTCTTCCTCATGGCAGCAATCCCTTGGTGTCCTGCTGCGCCGCCGCGGCGACGGCGGCATCGCGCGCGGCAAGCAAGCGGGCCTTCACCACGGTCGAATCCGCGGCCTGCTTGCCGGCCTTGGTCTCTGCGGTGACGGCGAGGCCGAGCTGGACACTGGCGGCGGTGAGCGCTCCCGCCGAGGCACCGATGCCGAGGACGCCGGCGGCGATCGTTCCGGCGCCGACGCCGACACTGTTGGCCGCCAGGGAGACGGCGCTGGCCGTGGTCGCGATGGCGTTCAGCATGTCGAGCGACGCCAGCGAGAGCGTGGCGATCGCCAGCTTGGTGTTTGCGATGCGCACCTGGTAGGCGAAACCGCGGAAGCGGTCGAACATCTCCGCGTCGCGGTAGATGTCCAGCGCCGCGTACGCCGAGCGGGCCGCGGCCTGGGTTTCGCCCATCCGGGTCACGCACGACAGCCGCGTGGACAACTCTCCCAGTCCGGTGGCGGCGATGCGGTCGTCGAATTCCGCGGTGGAGGGCGCCCCTGCCAGCGGAAAGCCGCCGTTGTAGGGAAGGTTGAAAACCCGGTCGGGGCCGGCGTCGGCGACCGCATAGGCCACCGGCACGCCGCCGGCCAGCAGCCCGGTGGGGGCCGCAGCGGCCACGCGCAGGGCCTGGCAGAGGTCGAGGCCGTTGACCTGCGCTGCGCTGTAGCCGGCCACCACCGGGGCCGGCGGCAGGAGCGGGCTGAACCGTGCGACGGCGGTGACCAGATCGGCAGCAGGCGTGCGATACACCCCGTAGCGCAGCGGCACGTCGGCGCGCGGCAGGCCCAGGGTGCGCCACGGCAGTTCGCCCAGCGCGGTCGCGCCGCAGGCCTCGCTGCCGCTCCCGCCGACGGGCGCCGGGCAGGGCAGCCGGGCGCTTCGCAGGGCGAAGCCCTCGACCGCGTCCTGCGCCTGCCGCAGGCGCAGCTGCGCCGGGTCGCCCTGCGCCACGTCGCGGCTGGCGGGCAGCAGCTGCCAGACGGCCAGCCCGGCCACGCCGACCACCGCCAGCGCGACGGTCAGTTCCAGGACCGAGAAGCCGGCATTCCGGCCCCACGCGTTGCGCGTCATCGGATACCTCCACGCAGGTCCACCTGCCTCAGGATGTTTTCGGCGCCCGTCCAGACACCGTTGAGCTTGGCCCCGCCGCCGGCCGCGCCGCTGGCGAGGGTGCGGAGTTCGTCGTACCGCGACTTGGCAGTCGCTTCCTGGCCGACGCTCTGGTCGTAGGCCTGCTGCGCGGAGTTGACGCTCTGGTTGCGCATCCACCAGACGAAGTACTTGCCGTTGCCGGTGTCGTAGAGGGCGTTGAGCTTGTCGAGCACGCGCTGTCGGCCGTTGAAGGTGTAGGACACGTCTCTGCATGTCGTGACCTCCTTCTTGTCCACGACCTGCGTGGTGCATTCCCGCACCACATACGGCAGGGCCCTGAACTTGTCGGCGGCACTGTCCCGCGCGGAATCGAGGGCGGTCCGGGCCGTGGAGAGCGCAGCCAGCGCCGCGTCCTTGTTGGCCTGGGCCGAGGCCACCGTCAGGGACAGGCTCGCGAGCTGTGCGCCGAGATCGTCCTTCTGGGCCTGCAGCCTGGTGCGCAGATCCTGCAGCGAGGTGCGTGCGGCGGCGTCGGTGGCCGCGTCGATCTGCGGGCCCAGGTCGGCGATCTGGGCGGTCAAGGTGTCCATCTGCTGGCGCAGGCGCTGGATCTGCGCGGCATTGCCGCTGGTGGTGCCCTGCGCGCGCAGGTTGTCCAGGGCCTTCTGCAGCTCGGCCTTCTTGGCCGGGTCCGCCTCGGCGTCGATCTGCGCCTGCAGTGCCGCGATGGCCGCGTCGTTCTGCGTGGTGGTGGTGTTGGAGCCGGCGGCGGTCTGCTCTGCCTGCCGGAGGGCGTCCGAAGCGTAGTTGTAGGTCTGCAGGGCCAGGATCCACGCATCCGCCTTGTCCTTCACGGCGGCCAGGTCGCCGTCGTACGCGTTGATGCCGGTCGTGCCCTTGTTCGGAGACCCCCTGTTGTTCGCCTCGGCGATGACGTTGTGGGCCTCGGTGTAGAGCGCCGTGTTGGCCGCATCGCGCTCGTTCGCCGCAATGGTGCGTTGGGACAGTGCCGTGTTCAGATCCGCCAGCGCCTTCGTTTTGCGGGCCGTGGCGTCGTCCCAGCTCGTCTTCGCCGCACTGACGGATGCGGAAATGTCCATCGCCACCGGCGCCGTCTCCAGTCCCGCCTCGACCGACGCGGCAACGCCGATGCCGAAGGCCACCAGCGAGGCTGCGAGGGCGGCTGCATTGAGCCCGATCGCCACGGCCGATGCCGCGATCGCGACGCCGGCCGCGGCGACCGATGCCGCGGCGTGCGGGATTTCCGCGCATCCCACCAGGACCACGCAGGTCGCGATCGCCGTGGCCAGCAGGCCGCTGGCGGTGGCCATGTAGCCCGAGGCGGTGCCGATGTTGCCCGCGGCGACGGCGATCTTCACCCCGCTGACGATCGCCTTGACGCCGTTGACGGCCGTGATGAGCGAAGCCGTCACCACACCCCACGTCCGCTGGGAAGTCACCTCTTCGACGACCTCGGTTGCCAGCGACATGACGTCGAGGGAGGCCATCAGCCGCTCGCAGTCGAGCATGCGCGCGAGGCCTGCGTAGGTGCGCGCGAGGACCCGGTCGTCGTAGCTGCCGAGGGTCGATCCCGCGCCGGGCAGTTCCATCGCCGCGGAGGCGCCGGCATTGAGGCCGTCGAACAGCCGGCCGTCGCCGTCGGCATCCTGGCGGCCCGGGTGGGCCAGCGCATAGGCCACCGGGTAGCCGCCCGCCGTCGGCCCCACGCGGGCATGGGCGTCCTGCACCGGGAGTGCGGCACCGCTGGCCAGGGTCTGGCAGAAGTCGGCGGTCGTGCCCCGGTTGCCGAGCGCGCGGCGGGCGTTGTAGGTGTCTCCCCCGAAGGCGATGGGCTCGAAGTCGTTGTTGCCGCCGGCGGCCTTGGCCAGGTCGACCGCGCTGCGCTGCGCCTCGTAGCCCAGCCGGCCGACGCCGGCGGCGGCCATCGAGCCTTCAAGGCCGAGCGTGCGGTACGGCAGCTTCCCCTTCTGAACGCCGGACGCGCAGTCCTCCACGCCGTCGTCGCCCGTCGCCGGGCACGGCAGGCGGTTGTACGCCGCCACGAAGCTGGCGAGGAAGCGGTCGGCCTGCGCCAGCGCCGCCACCTCGTCCTCGGCGGCGATCGAGGCTTGCCGGGTTTTCAAGGCGATGGCGCCGGCCACGAGCGCCCCTCCCACCACCAGGAGGAGGAGCATGGCTTCCAGCATGCCCAGACCGCGCTGGCGGTGGGCCGGCGTGGCACTGGAGGAGCGGCGAGCGCGCAACATCAGCGCCCGCCCAGCGATTGCTGCACCGACTGCTGGACCAGGTCGTAGACCGGCAGCAGCAGCGCCACGATGAGGAACAGGAACAGCCCGCCGGCCACGAGGATGATCGCGGGCTTGATGATTTCCGACAGCGACTTGATCAGCGTGTCGAGCCGTTTGCGGTACTCGAGCGCCAGGTGGGTCAGCTGCCTGTCGAGGCTGCCCGACTCCTCGCCCACCGCGATCATCCGCACCGCCATCGGCGGGAAGCCGCCCACCCGCCGCATCGCCAGCGAGATGCGCTCGCCGCGCGCCACCGACTCGCGCACCCGGCGCAGCCGGTGGCGGTAGTAGCGGTCCCGGGTGGAGCGCTCCAGGATGTCGAGGCACGACACGAACTCCAGGCCGGCGCGCACCAGGATCGCCAGGTGCTCCGTGAGGTGGGCCATGCCGGAGGCGGTCATCAGCACCCGGGTGACCGGCAGCCGGTGCAGCACCTCGTGCAACACCGTCTTGGCCCGCGGCACCCGGACGAAGACGAAGGCGATCGCCGCCGCCACCAGGGCCACCACCAGCACCGCGATCCAGGCATGGTCGGCCAGCGCGTTCGAGAAGTTCACCAGCCCTTCGGTCAGCGGCGGCACCTTGGCGTTGAGCTGGCGAAAGAGCCGCGCCATGTTCGGCACGACGTAGTACACCCAGAAGCCGGCCACCGCGAAGATGGTCGCGAAGACGAAGATGGGGTAGATCATCGCGGTGCGGATGTCGCGGCGGATCGACACGACCCGCTCGACGTGTTCCGCACTTTCGGCCAGCATCCGGTCGAGCGTGCCCGACTGGTCGCCGATGGTGACCAGGTTGCGCACCGTCTCCGGGAACACGTCCGGATAGCGGTCGAAGGCGGCGGCCATCGGGATGCCGCTCATCAGGTCGTCGGCCAGGCGCTTGGCGACGCGGCCGGCCGCATGGTTGCCGGTCTGGCCGCCCTCCTCGACCAGCGTGCGCAAGGCCTCGATCGCCGGCACGCCGGCGGCCAGCATCAGGCTCAGGTCGCGCAGCAGGCCGGCCAGGTCTTCCATGCGCAGCCCGCGGCCGGTGAGCTTGCGCAGGCCAGCGCCCACGTCGCCCAGCCAGCCCGGCAGCCGCTGCAGGGTGAGCACCGTGCCTTCGGTCTCGCGCTCGAGCCGCAGGCGTGCGGAATGGTCGCGCTCCACCACGAGCTGCAGCAGGCCCTGCTTCAGGGCGCCGTGCGGCATCAGCACACGGTAGTAGTAGAGGCGCATCTTGCTCATCGGTGCCTGCCGCTCAGTAGCTGCCGACGGCGCGTTCGATCTCGTCGACCGTCGTCTCGCCGGCCAGCACGCGGCGCCGCGAGAGTTCGAGGATCGGCCGCAGGCCGCCGCGCTCGGCGATCTCGCGCAGCGCGCCGCGCGGCTCGTCGGCGGCGATCGCATCGGCCAGGTCGCGCTGCACGATCATCATTTCGTAGACCGGCAGACGGCCGAGGAAGCCGGTGCCGCGGCAGTGCCTGCAGCCCACGCCGTGGAACAGGTGCGTCGTGGCGTCGCCCAGCCAGCGCCGTTCGTCCTCGGTGGCCTCGCGCTCCGTACGGCAGTCCGGGCAGATGCGCCGCACCAGCCGCTGGTTGATCACCGCCACCAGGTTCTCGGCGATGGTGTCGGCATCGACGCCCAGCAGCTTGAGCCGCGGCACCACGCCGAAGATGCCGCCGACGTGCAGCGTGGACAGCACCAGGTGGCCGGTGGAGGACGCGTCGAGCGCGGCGCGCGCCGTCTCGCCGTCGCGGATCTCGCCGACCAGGATGATGTCGGGGTCGTGCCGCAGGAAGTGGCGCATCGCGGTGGCGAAGTCGTAGCCGGCGCGCCGGTTCACCTCGGTCTGGCAGGCCACCGGCACCCGGTACTCGACCGGGTCCTCCACCGTGACCACGTTGCGCTCGACCACCGGCTGCATCCGCAGCGCGGCATGCAGGGTAGTGCTCTTGCCCGAACCGGTGGGGCCGGTGATCAGGATCAGTCCGTGCGGCCGGGCGAAGACCTTGGTCATGCGCTGCACGTCCTCGGCCAGGAAGCCCAGGTCCTCCAGCTTGTCGAGGTCGCCGCGCTCGGGCAGCAGGCGCATCACCATGCGCTCGCCCTGCTCCGAGATCAGCGTGGAGACACGCACGGTGTAGGCGGCCTCCAGCACGGTGGCGGTGAAGCTGCCGTCCTGCGGCAGCCGCTGCTCGCTCGCGTCCATCTCGGCCTGCAGCTTGACGAAGCTCACCAGCCGGTCGAGCGCGCGCGATAGCGCGAACATCGGCCGCATCACCCCGTCGATCCGCATCAGCACGGTGCTGCTGCGGCCGGTGGGCGCGATGTGAATGTCGGTGGCGCGCTCTCGCACGCCCAGGTGCAGCACGTAGTCGAGCAGCCGCGCGGGGCTGTAGGCGCGGTCGACGTCGGCCTCGAGCCGGCGCACCTCGCTCGCGATCAGCTTGTCGGCGGGGTTGTCGGCGAAGTAGTAGTGCTGCTGGGTGGCGCGCGCCACCTTGTCGAACTCGCCCTGCAGGAAGCGCACGCCCATGCCGATGCGGCGGTCGACCACGTCGGCCACGGTACGGGGATCGGCGTCTCCCAGCACCACCTCCACCACCGCACCTTCGCGGCGCAGCGGCAGGAAGGCATGGGTGAGGCAGACGTTGCGGTTGAAGGCACCGGCCACGTCCGGATCGGGCGCCGCCAGGTCTGCCACCTCCACGAAAGGTATGCCGCGTTGGCGCGACAGGTAGCGGGCGATGTCCTTGCCGCTGGCGAAGCCCAGCTCCATCAGCAGCCGGCCCAGCGGCACGTTCTCGATCTTCTGCTTGTGCAGCGCGTACTCGACCACCACCGGCGTCACCACGCCGTCGGCGATCAACTGCTCGCCGATCAGCAACGCCGCGCCGGGGTCGGCCGACAGCAGGCCGTCATTCATGGCGGGCGCCGGGAGCGGGGGCTGCATTCATCTTCTCCAGAAGCATGTAGGTCAATTCATCCGGCACCGGCGTCGCGGGCAGTCCCAGCGCGGTCTGAAACACGGCCAACGCGGTCACCGTCTGCGGGCCGTAGAAGCCGTCGACCTGGCCCGGTTCCAGCACCCCCTGCTGCACCAGCGCCTTCTGCAAGGCCAGGCTGGCAGGGGATGCGGCGGTGGTGCCGAAGGCCGCCTTGTCGAGCGTGTCGCGCCACAGTGCCCAGTGCTGCGTACCCCGCTCGAAGAGGCACAGCCCGGCGGCGGACCGCAGGCGCGGCACCGCGGCGGCCGGCAGCGCCCGCCCGACCATCGGCCGGTCGCCCGGCTCGGCGGCGACGGTCGCCAGGCAGCGCTGCTCGGCACCCGCTGCGCCCGACGCCGCCGGCACCGCCTGCGCCGACGCCGCAGCCGCGACAGCAGGCGCCGCGGCTGCGGCCGCTGGCGGAACGTCGGCGGGCTGCGCCGCCGCCGACGAGGCCACGGCCGCGCCGTCGGGCCCGGGCTCGGCGACCGCACCACCGACCGGCGCAACCTGCGCGACCGCCGCCTGCCGCGCCGCCGGCAACTTCGCCGTCGGCCACACATAGGCCGCGCCCACGCCCAGGGCCATCAACCCCAGCCCGCCCATCGCCAGCGCGGCGCGCCAGCCGGGACGCCCGCGTGCCGACGGAGCGCCGACCGCCACGTCGTCCAGCGCCGCCCGGAGCAACGCACCGTCGATGGTGCCGCCACCGTGCGAGGCCAGGCCGTACATGCAACGGTCCAGCACCAGGTGGATGCGGCGCAGGTTGCCCTGCGTGGCACGGTGCAGCAGCCGCGCCGCCCGCGGCTGCAGCGCGATGCGGCCGGACGCGCCCGCCGCGGACACCCGCATCTCGAAGTAGCGCACCACTTGGTCGACCTCCAGGCCCACGAGACGCGCATGCTTCACGACGCGGCTCTTCAACTGGCGCAGGTCCTGGCCGTCGAGCAGTGTCTCCAGTTCGGGCTGGCCCGCCAGCACGATCTGCAGCAGCTTTTCCTGGCCGGTCTCCAGGTTGCACAGCAGGCGCACCAGCTCCAGCGAGGCCGGCTGCAGGTTCTGCGCATCGTCGATCACCAGCAGGCAGGTCCTGCCGGCGCGGTGTTCGGCCAGCAGGAAACGGTTGAGCCGCGCCAGCGCCTCGTCCATGTCGTCGGTCGGCTCCAGCCCGAAATCGCGCAGGATCGCCGACAGCAGCGCCTCGCGCTGCAGAAAGGTGTTGAACACCAGCGCCGAGCGCACCTCGTCCGGCGGCAGCGTGTCGAGCAGGCGCCGCACGAAGGTGCTCTTGCCCAGGCCCACTTCGCCGGTCAGCAGCACGAAGCCCTTGCGCGCCTGGATGCAGTGCAGCACTTCGGCGAACTGCTCCTGCAGGTCCTCGGTGAAGAAGTACGCGCTCGCGTCGGGGGTGGGCGGGAACGGATTGCGCGTCAATCCCAGCCGGGCATGGAGAGCGGCGAGCGACATCAGGGCTTCGCCCGGAAGCCGGCCAGGGCGGACTTCAGGCTCTCCGATTCGGGATGCGCCCGCACGCCGTCGGCCAGGATCTGGCGCGCGACCTCTGTGCGCTGGCGCCGGGATTCGATGCCGGCCAGGTTGATGCTGGCCTCCTCGTCGCCCGGCAACCGCTCCAGGATGTCCTGGTAGTGGCGGGCCGCACCGTCGGTGTCGCCCCGGGCCATGGCGTACCAGCCCTCGGCCCGCAGCAACGACACGCTGCTGCGGGGAAGGTCCTGGCGCAGCGCCATCAGGTGCTGCTCGGCCGCGGGCAGGTCGTTGTCGCGCATGGTCTGCAGGAAGAGACCGAAGCGCTTCTCGACCGGAATCGCCGCTGTCGCTGCGACCGGCCGGACGGCCGGCACGGACGCGGGCGCCCGTGCGGGGGCGGCTGCAGGCGCGGCTGCGCGCGGGCGCAGCGCCGGTGGGCGTGCGACGGGATCGGTACGCGGCACCAGCGCCGCATCGGCCAGCCGCACCGGCGCGGCCATCGCAGCGGGCGCAGTCGAAGCCGGCGCCACCGGCGCGGCGGGCTGTACGGCGGTGGCAAGCGGGGCTGCCGCTGTTGCAGGCACGGCGGTATCGGACGTGCGCGCCGTTTCGCCTACCGTAGGAACAGCGACCGCGGCGGCCGGCAAGGTGGCCGCTGCCGCGGTCGCCATCATCGGTGCGGGCGCCGCCACGGCGGCGGGCATGCCGATCGCGCCGAGTTGCGGACCGCCCCGCAGCGACTGCCAGGCCGCGTAGCCCGCACCGGCCAGCGCCAGCGCCGCCACGACGGCCAGCAGCGGGCCCCGGCCGCGGCCGTTGCGCCGCGGCGCGGCAAAGACGCGCGGTGCCAGCGCGGCAGCGCCGGTCGCCAGCGGGGGGTCCATGTCCCGCAGGGCCTGGTGGATGAGGCTCATAGCTTGCGTACCCGCATCACGATCACCAGTTCGCGGCTGGCGTGGGTGTCGGCCTGGTTGCCCACCAGCTTGCCGAAGAGCGGCACGTCGGAGACGCCCGGCGCGCCCCGGTCGCGATTGGTGGTGCGCTGGTCGATCAGGCCACCCACCACCACCACGTCGCCGTCGCCCACGTTGAGGGTGGTCGTCAGCCCTTTGTAGTTCACCACCGGCAGCGTCACCCGGTTGGTGGAGTTGACCTGCACCAGCGCCAGGCTGGCGGCGTCCACCTCGCTCTGCATCGGGTTGATCATCAGCTCGATGCGGCCGTCGTCGCGCATGAAGGGCAGCACGCCCACCATCACGCCAGAGAACACCGAATCGGTCTGCACGTCCGAGGTGGTGGTGCTGGCACCGCCGCCGGGCACGATCTGCGTCGAGGACGAGCGCGACACGTAGCGGATGCTGCTGCCCACCGACAGCAGGGCCGGCGTGCCGTTGCGCACCTGCACGTTGGGGTTGGAAAGCACCTTGAGGTTGCCGAAGGAGCGCAGCGCGTTCAGCACCACGCTCGACGTGCTGCCCTGGTAGCCCACGCCGAGCGCCGGGCCGGCCAGGCTGCCGATCAGGGCCGAGGGCAGCGTCACCGTACGGGCCAGCGCCGCGCCGGTGTTGGGTATGCCCGCCGCGATCTCGGAGAGCGAGATCGGCGAGGTCCCGAAGCCCGCGGCCAGGCGGCCGCGCAGGATGCTCCAGTCGACGCCGAATTCGTAGCTGTCGGAGAGCTGCACGTCGATCAGCTGCGCCTCGATATAGACCTGCTGGCGGAGCATGCCCTGCACCTTGGTGAGCATCTTCTCCACCGCGCGCATCTTGGCGGGTCGGGCCTTCACGTAGAGCGTGCCGGTCATGCGGTTGACGCTGTAGCCGGAATCCAGGCCCGTGCCTTCGGCCAGGTCCGCACTGAAGGGCGCCGCGGCCGGAACGGCGGCGACGCCGCCCGGCGCGACGACGACCGGCGCTGTGGTTTGTACCGTCGACTGTGCGGCACCCCGCCGCGCGTCGTCGCCCAGGATGACCTTCAGGTTGTTCTCGATTTCCTGGTAGGGGTCGGACTTGGAGCCGCCGCTGCCGCTGATCGACAGGTTGCCGCGCAGGGCGTTGGAACTGCCGCCACCGCCGCCGGAGCCGCCCGTCGAGTTGCCGAACACGTTGCCGCCGGAGGACAGGTCCAGCGCGGTGTTGCTGTTGAGGAAATCGAGCGAGAAGAACTTCTCCTCGTTGAGCGTGACGCGCAGCGTGTTGCCCTGGATCTCGCCCGATACGTTGTAGGAGCGCAGCACTTCGTTGAAGGCCTCGCGCAGCGAGACCTCCCGCAGGTACATGTCCGACAGCTGGCCGGTGCGCACCACCGCCGGGTCGACGATCAGGTTGATCCGGGCGCTGTCGGCGAAGGCGGCCAGGACCTGGCTGATCGACGCCCGCGACATCGCCACCGTGATGACCTTGCCTTCGAGCGGGTCGAACTTGGGCGCGACCGGTGCGATCTCGGGCGCGAGGGCGGTCTGTCGCAGCTGCTGGTTCAGCGCGAACTGGTGGGCCATCAGCTTCTGCGATTCGGCCACCATCTGCTCGCGCAGCTTGTCGGCCGTCTGGTAGTCGGTCGGCGGCAGGCTCTGCAGGCTGCGGGGCGGCGGGCCGCTGGTGCAGCCGGCCAGGATCGCGGCGGCGGCGAGGGCCAGCGAGGCGCGGCCGGAGCGACGGCGGTGCGGCGAAGCGAGGAAGAGCATGTCGGTTTCCATATCTGGTCTAGGGCGCGCGCGCGCCGAGCCACCCGGTGAGGGCCGCGAGCGATTCGGCGGCCACGACGTCGTCGCGGACGGCGGTCATGGCGGTGCCGGGGGTGGAGGCGCAGGCGGTGCCGACGGCGTGCGGCGCATCGAAGCGGTTGCCGTCGTCGCTGCGGTCTTCGAGCGGCACGACGACGAAGAAGGCCGGGTGCGACCGCACATTGGCGGCGCAGTCGACCGAGCCGTCGGTACCGTCGTTGCCGGTCAGCCGCGCGTGGGCCGGCGAAACCGCCTGGTTGCCGGCGATCACCAGGCCTGCCATCAGGTCCCGTGCGTTGCGGTAGCCCGGCGTGCCGGCGGCATCGCCGGTGCGCTCGGTCGCGACCGCCAGGTCGGCGTCGCCGCCGGCAGCCGCGCTGTTGCGGTAGACGCCGTAGGCGGCGTGCCATGCGTCGGCCGGCACGTCCAGCCCCAGGCTGCGGTAGGGCAGCCAGCCGCCTTCGGTGCCGGGGGTGCACACGCCCGCGGCATCGCCTTCCCAGCCGGTGCCGCTGCTGTCGGGGCACGGAAGCCGGCCGTTGCGCAGCGCGAAGGCCCGCAGCGCCTCGCGCAGGCTCTCGGCCGACTGGGTGGCGCGGTCGCGGTCGCGCAGCGCGCCGGTGTTGTCGTAGCTGCCGGCGACGGCCCAGCCCAGCAGTCCCAGAACCACCAGGACGACGCTGAGCTCGACGAGCGAGAAACCGCTCGGCCGGTGCGCGCCGCGCCTGCCGCCCGTGGCCGTCACCGGGCCGCTCCGGCCGCCGGCACCACGTTCGTCGCCATGCTTGCCTGCAGGCGTTGCATCTCGGCCAACCGGGTCTGGAGCTGGGCCGGCGTTTCGGCGGTCGGCGCCGCGGCCAGGGTCTGCATCTCTTTGGCCAATTGCTGGATGCGCTCGGTCCGCGCGAGGTTGTCGCGAACCGCCTGAAGGTTCACGCCCGCCACCACGTCGCTGCCCTGGTTCTTCTGCAGATCGGCCAGCACCGCATCGACTTCGCGGACGCTGGGCTGTCCCGACGTCGCGAGCGCCTGCAGGCGGCTCTGGATCTCTTCCAGGGTCGGTGCGCCCGGGCGCCCGACGGCCACGGGCGGCGTCGCCGGCATGCCGGTCGAGGGACGTTCGCCGCCCGGCGCATTCCAGGGTGCGGCCGGCAGATCGGAACCTGCGCGACCCGTCACCGTGCCGGAAGCGGCACCCGCGCCCGGCGCGGGCATGGCCGGCACGGTGGCGGGGGCCGACACCACAGGCGCCGAAGGCGCCGGCCGACCGGCGTCGGCCGCGGATTCGCTCCGCATCAGCAATACGGCGCCCAGCGCCAGCGCGACCACGCCGACCGCCGCACCCACCAGAATTCCCCTGTTCATGGCGCGTCTCCCCGCAGTGGCGACGGCGCATCGAACTGCTGGCGCGCCGTGGTGGCGTCGGGCGCGCCCAGGGAGCGCAGCGTGCCCACGCGCAGCCGATCGACCGGCACCGAGAGGGTCTGCCGGCCGCTGGCCTCGCGGACCACGACCTGGTCGCGCTCGATCTTCACGACCCGGCCGCCACCGGCCAGGCGCGCGCCCTGGCGCACCAGCTGGTCGTCGATCACGGCGACGAATTCGTTGCCCTGCTGCACCAGCATCGTGACGGTGCGCAGCGGCATCGTCGGCCCAACGGCACCGGGCGTGCCCAGCGCCGGCAACGCGACCAGCGGACGTTCGGCGACCGGCGCCAGCGTGCGCATGCGGTCGTTGATCCGGCCGATGGCGTCCAGCGTCACCGCGACCTGCTGCCGGTCGGTCACGGCACGGGCGGGCAGTGCCTTGAGCTCGACCAGGGGGACCCGTGCCTGCGGCGCCCGCTGGTTCAGCAAGGTGTAGACGCCGACGAGGCCCCAGCCCAGCAGCGCGACGGCCAGGGCATTGAGCGTGAGCGCTGCGTACTTCATGGATGTGTCATTTCTTCAGCTGCGCGCAGCGGGAGCCGCGACCAGGCGGTACGAGAAGGCGCCGGGCGCCGCGTCGAGCGCATTGACCGGCACGGCCGTCCAGCCGGCCGCGCGCAGGCTGGACAGCAGCCGGCCGATGGCGCCCACCCCGCCGCCTTCGCTCACACCGTCGACCTGGAAGCCGCGCTCGGTGCTGCCCGTCACGCCGTTGTCGAGGCGCAGCCGCTGGATGCGGATGCCCGGGCCGGCCGCGTCGCGCAGCAGGGCCAGCATCGGCACCGGGTCGTAGCGGGCGCCGTCGCCCAGCTTGCGGGCCAGGTCGGCCACCGGGGCGAAACCCTGGGGTATTTCGGCGGCGTTGACCGCGGCGACGCGCGCTTCGAGCGCCGCGGCTTCGCGGCGGCTCTCGGCCGTGCTCGCGCGTTCGGCCCGGGCCTCTCCCTGCACGTAGAAGCCGAGCACCCCCAGGCCGAGCGCGAGGATGCCGGTGACGGTGGCCACGCCGGCGACGAGCCGCTCGCTCCACCAGGCCAGGCGCGCCACCGGCGGGTTCACCGCCGCCCGCGCACCCGCCCGGTCGACCAGGGCCGGCAGCGTGGAGGCGTCGGGGCCGAAGGAGGTGGCCGCGAGCGGTTCGGCGGGCACGTCGGCCAGCGAGGTCCACTGCTCGGCGAGCCGTGCGTCCTGCGCGGCATCGGCGGCGAGCAGGCTGGCCCACTCCAGCGGACGTTCGATGCCCTTGGCGATCTCGGGGCGGGCAATGCCCACCAGCACGCGCACGGCCGCCTGCAGGTCGTCGTCGCTGCGACCCAGCGCGTTGGCGCTGAGATAGTGCAGGCCCGCCTTGGACTGGCCGAAGAAATGCAGGGTGCGGCCGGACCGCACGATGCGCGCATGGCCGCTGCCCACCCTGGCCGCGAGCAGGGCGCCCAGCGGCAGGACGATGCAATGGTCGCGCTGCTGCGACGACCACTGCAGCATGCGCTGCCAGGTCTCGAGCGGCACCACCGTGTGGAAGGTCTGCAGGCCCTTGCGCAAGGCCTGGACCCGGTGCACCACCACATGGGCGGCACCGTCGGTCAGGCCTTCGGCACGGGCGCGCTTCTCGATCAGCGCGGCGGCATAGGCCGGCTTGCCGCCGTCGAAGCGGTAGCTGCCCATCGGCGCCTCGTCGAAATCCGTGACGACGATCGCCGGCGCGTCAAGCACCGGGAACGCCACGGCGTCGGTCAGCACGCCGCCGCGCAGTTGCCGCCACCCGTCGCGGGTGACGAGGAGAATGTTGTCGGTGCTCATGGCTTGTACGCCAGCGGGAAATGCAGCGTGCCGTTGACCGCGAGCACGAATCCCTTGTCGTCGGCGGCGGGCGGGGTGAAGAGGCCGGCCTCGCGCGACAGCACCGCCAGCTCGAAGCTCTCGGCCGAGAAGAAGCGCTCGCCGCCGCCGGCACCGATCTGCCGCAGCAGCTCGGCCGCCTCGGACCGGGCGACCGGGCCCGCGTTGCGGTTGATGCGGCGCTCGGCCCAGCCTTCGGGATCGAAACCCAGCCGGCTGGCGGCCTGCTGGGCCTGGACGGCCAGGCGGGCGTATTCCTCGCGCTTCAGCACCTCGGGCATGGCCTCGCGCAACGCGCTCACCCGGGCCGCGACGAAGGCCGCCTCGCGGCGCTCGGCCGCCAGTTGCTGCAGCCCGTCGCGTGCCACCCAGACGCCCGCGGCCAGCAGCACGGTGGCACAGCCCAGGGCGACCAGGCGGGCCGCGCGCATCGACGTCGCCACGCCCTACTCTTCCATGATCCAGTGGGCCGTCAGCAGCACCACGCGGTCTTCGTCGTACTGGCGTCCGGTGGCGGTGGCGGCACCGGGCGCGGCGGCGCCGGTCGCGGTATCGTTCGTCTGGATCGCGCTCGAGATGGTGTTGTTGGCTTCCCAGGCGGTGCCGGGTGCGTTGGCGTCCACCGCACCGGCGTGCGCGCCGCGGCCCTGGATGCGGAAACGGCCTTCGCGGGAGTCGGGCTTGCCGTCGATGATCTGGTCCATGAAGCGGGCCAGGTCGGGCGTCAGGCCGCGCACCACCATCACGTTGCCGGCGCCGCTGGCGGTGCCCGGCGGGTTCCACTGGAAACAGACCTGCAGCTCGGTCGCGTTGCCGTTGGTGTCCTGGTAGAGGTAGCGGTCTTCCTGGCCTTCGCCGCGGCCCGGCGGCATGCGCACGCCGACGCGGCTGATCAGGGCGCGCAGGTTCTGGCCGGACAGCGCTTTGTCGCCGTCTCCGACCTGGGCTGCGGCATAGCCTTGGCCGTTGCAGATCTTCAGACCGGTGTTGCCGAAATTCTCGGGAATGCCGGCGACCGCCGAGCCGCCCGCACGGTTGCACACCGTCACAGCGCCACCAGCGAAGCTGGTCTCCGACCCGTTGACCATGTAGGTGGGAGCCTGCTGGCAGTCGCCAATCACCACGCCGTTGCGCTGGTAGTACTGGTCGTAGACCGCTTTCCACTGGTAAGCGAATTTGTTGGCGATCTTCTGGTACTCGGCATTGCGCTGGACATCCTTGGCGATGGCGATGGCACCGATGATCAGGCCGATCACGGCCAGCACGATGGCCATCTCGACCAGCGTGAAGCCGCGCTGGATGCGGCGGGCGAGGGTATGGGCTTGCATGGATTCTCCTTCCGCAGCGCAGCGCATCACTGGTTCATCTTGTAGATGGCGACCAGGCGAATCACCTGGTCTTCGTCCTGCGTGCGTCCCGCCACGTTCGCACCCGGTGCCGCGGCACCGTCCTCGAACGTGTTGTTCGCGGCCCACTCGACGCCTGCGGTATTCGCCACGCCGTTGGCCACGCCCTGCTGGCGGAACCGTCCCTCCTGCGCATCGGGCTTGCCGTCGACCATCTGGTCCAGCATGCGCGCCAAGTCGGGCGTAAGGCCGGTGATGACCATCACGTTGCCGGAATTGGCCGCGGTGCCCGGGGCGTTCCACTGGAAACACACCTGGATTTCCTGGGGATTGCCGTTGGTGTCGAGGTACACGTAGCGATCCTCGGAACCCTCCGCACGCCCTGGCGGCATGCGAACGCCGGCCTGGTTCATCAGGAGACGCAGATCGAAAGCGTTGGCGGCACCTGCGGCGCCGCCCTGCACGGCCCGGGTCATGGCGGGGCCTGCGGCACCGTGGCAGATCGCATTGGGTGCAGCGACGGCCGTCATGTTTCCACCGGAAATGGATGCGCCGGCCGCCACCGCATAGTTCGCGCCGTTCACCATCAGCCGCGGCGCGGTCTGCGAATCGCCCAGAACCACGCCGGCCCGCTGGTAATACGCGTTGTACGCCTGCTCCCACTGGTCGATGAACTTGTTCTTGATCTTGGTGTATTCGGCGTTGCGCTGGACATCCTTGCCGATGGCGATGGCGCCGATGATCAGCCCGATGACGGCCAGGACGATGGCCATTTCCACCAGGGTGAAGCCCCTCTGGATGCGCGTGAAGGTGCCCGGACGGGCGGCACGGCCGACGCGACGGGGTGTGGGATGTGCTGACATGCGAGCCCTCTGCAAGCGGTTGATCCGGATTCCCGACAGCGGGAAAAGGCCGAATCCTACGAACGCGCCGTTAGTGGACCGTTAGAGACGTTGCAATTCGTAAGTCTTCAGCGACACGTCAGGCTTTTTGGTGCATTACTGCCCGCGAAATTGCAGCCGACCGGCCCTCGCAGGCCCGTCGCGGGGCTCAGGGCGACAGCCCCCACTGCTGCAGCCAGCCCCGGGCGCCGACGGCGGCCCCCGCCGCCACGGCCCGGTCCAGGGCCTGCGCGGATTCCCCGGCGCGGCCCAGTGCAGCCAGGGCGACGCTCTTGAGGCGCCACAGTTCCATGCGGCAGTACCGGTGCTCGCTCAGGTCGATGGCCGCCAGGGCCTGCTCGACCATCGCCAGAGCATCGGCGTGGCGGCCGCAAGCCACCAGCGCGTCGATGACGAACCACGCCTCGGTGGTGGCCGCGGCGCGGTAGCCCGACTGCATCGCCGCCATGCCAGCGGCCACCGCCTCGAAATCCACCGGCATTCCCGCGTGGGCCTGGGCCAGCACCACCAGCATGCCGGACACGCCGCACCAGAATTGCAGGCCTTCTGCGTCGGCCAGCAGCCAGGCGCTCTCCGCGGCCGCGGCCAGGGTGGCCTGGTCCCGGCGGCACCAGGCCATCAGCGCCCGGAAGCACTGGGCGATGCACAGGTCCTGCCGGGTGGCCGAAGCGTGGGCGGTCCGCACCGCCGCGTCGACCATCGCCTCGGCCGCCGCCGTCTCGCCGACGAACCACAGCAGCCAGGCCAGTTCGGCCCGGGCGAACACCACCAGGTCTGACGAGAAGTGCGCCATCCGCTCCGACAGGTCCAACTCGTCCGCCAATGCCAGGTTGGCCTCCAGGCACACCCGCGCTTCCGCGAACCGACCCAGCCAGAAGAGCGTGTTGCCGTTGGCCCAGGCGGCCGCGAAACGCTGCACCGGGCTGTGCGCCGACGCCTCCAGCCGGCGGGCGTAGTCCAGCCCGTCGGCCTCGCCTTGCGAACTCGACCCCAGGTAGGCCAGCATCTGCAGGTCGAACCGGATCACCGGGTCGAGCATCGGCGGCAGGGCCATGCGGCCCAGTTCGACCATCAGGGCGTGGGCCTCGCCCGAGCCGTAGCCGTGGCGCGCGATCAGGGCACGGGCATGGAGGATGCGCGCCTCGATGCCGGCCACGCCGGGCAGATAGCCGAGTGCCGCCAGCCGGGCGTAGCTGTCGCAGGCGGCGCAGATATCGTCTTCGGCGAAGGCGTGCCGGGCGGCCTGCAACCATGCCGCCGCGGCGGCGTCCGGCTGGCCGCCCTGCTCCCACAAGGCCGCGGCCCGGGCGTGCAGGCCCTGCCCGGCGGTGCGGGCCGCCGCGGCGCGCGCATGCTGTCGCAGCAGTTCGGCCGGCGTGATCGACAGCAGATGCTCGCGCAACCGCGCATGGAAGAAGGCCGCCTGGCCCCGACCGCGCGAGAGGATCAGGCCGGTCTCCAGCGCCCGGGCGAAGGCGCGTTCCGCCAGCTCCTGTCCGCAGATGTGGGCCAGGTCGTCCAGCGAGAACAGCATGCCCAGCACCGCGGCCGCCTCCATGCCTTCCCGCAGCGGCCCCAGCCGGTTGAGCAGTGCGCGGCAGAATTCGTTGAAGTGGCTGGCGCTGTCGGGTTGCAGCGATCCGGCCAGCAGGTAGAGCGGCAACCCCCGCGCATTGGCGATCCGGCTGCGCAGGGCCTGGGGGCTCAGGCTGGCCGCATCGGGCAGGCTCTGGACGATGGCCTGCGCGGCGGCATCGTCGAGCGGCGCCAGCGCCAGCGTCCGCAATCCTCCGAGGGGCAGCGGCTGCGCTTCTCCGCTGCGGTGGGTGAGCAGCCAGCGCAGCGGCACCTGCGAGGCAGAGGCGGCCAGCGGCAGCAGGAATTCGGTGGTGGCCGGATCGAGCCACTGCACGTCGTCCACCACGAAGAGCGCGGGCTGCGACCCCCGGCCGTGCAGCAAATGCAACAGGCCCTCGGCCAGGTCGGCCCGCTGCCGGCGGCCCACGTTGCGCGTGTCCAGGAACGCCAGCAGCGCCTCGCGCGCGGGCGTCGGGAGATCGGCGCCTGCGATGCGCGCCAGGCGCTCCGCGGCGCCCGCGCCGCCGCCCAGCAGACCCGCGACCAGATCGTGCAGCGATCGCCACGGAACGGCGGCGCCTTCGGGCAAGCCGCTCATCCAGACCAACGGCGCACCCTGCGCCTGCCAGCGCCGCGCGCATTCCCAGGCGGTGCGCGTCTTGCCGACGCCGGCTTCGCCCGCGAGGCAGTAGCGGTGGATGCCGCCGCCGGCCGGCGCGCGCAGGTCGGCCAGGATCGACTGCACCAGCGCTTCGCGGCCGAAGAAGCTGCTGCCCGCGAAATCGCCCCCGGGCGGCAAGGTGGTGACGGCCTCGTCCAGCCGGCAGCCGAACAGCGTGAACTCCCGGCCCAGGCCGCGGAAGCGCTGCGGTCCGAGCGGCAGGCAGCCGAAGTCCGGCGCCACATCGGCCATGCTTTCGTCGCAGACCAGTTCGCCGGGCTCGGCCCGCTGGGCCAGCCGCTCGACCAGGCGCATCCGCCAGCCGACGGCGTGCGGCGCGGGCGCGCGCTCCACCAGCAGCCAGCCGTGGGTGGCACCGGCGCTCAACTGCTGGCCGGCGGGCATCGCCGCCGCAAGCCCCGCGGCACAGCGCAAGGCCTGCCAACGCTGGCCGGTGTGGCGGCTGTCGATGCCGAAACCCAGGGTGCAGCCGGCATCGTCGACATCCAGCACCACGCCGTCGAACCGCTGCGCCGTGAACGCAACTGCCGCCATCAGCGGCGAGAGCGCGGGCGCGCTCGGCTGGCGGTCGCTGGCGGCCACGTCGGGCAGTTGCACCCGCAGCAGGGTGATCGCGGCCGTCTCGGTGGCGGGCAGCGGTACGGACAGAATCGGCTCGATCTCCTGGGGCGCGGCCGGCGGGCTGGCCTCTGCGGCCCATGCGGCGCGCGCCGCATCCATCCGCAGCCGCTGCGCGTCCAGCCAGGCGACGAACGCTTCGGACGTGCCTTCCTCGGCGCCGGCCAGCCAGGCGTCGGGCTCGGACGGCAGCAGGTCCACCCAGACCGCGAGCGGGCCCGCCGACGGCATGTCGCGCGGACGCTGCGGCGCCAGCAGTTCGGCATCGGTGCCCAATCCGGCCACCGGCTGGAAGGCGATCCACTCGCGGTGCACCTGGATCGCCTCGGGCAGGCCGAGCAGCCGCCACTGCGCCAGCAGGTCGGACAGCACCACGCGGAGGTTGGCCCGCCCGGCCGGCATGTCCAGCCCCGGCCAGAGCAGGTCGGCCAGCTGCTCGCGCCGCACCTCGCGCCGGGGCTGGCTTGCCAGGTAGCCGAGCAGCGCCACGGTCTTGCGGTACTTGAATTGCAGGGGCCGGGGAGCGGCGCCACCGTGGACGACGGGCCTGCCGGAGAAGGCGAGCAGCAGCTTTTCGGAAGAGACGTTCACGCGCGATCGACTGAAAGGGTTTCGGGACGGCGGCAGCACTGCACCTGCCAGGGCATCGCGGCCGGCCCGCGCGGTCGCCCGGGCGCACGGCAAGGCGGCGCGGATTATGAGGGCCGGCAACGACTCGCGTGCGAAAACATTCAGTCAACGCTCACCGAATACCGGCGCGGCCCTCGCGGGCCTCGCTCAATCGACCACCAGCCGGTACCCCACGCCGGTCTCGGTCAACAGGTGCCGGGGCTGCGCGGGGTCGGCCTCCAGCTTTACGCGCAGATGGCCCATATAGATGCGCAGGTAGTGGCTCTGGTCGGCATGCGACGGCCCCCACACCTCCCGCAGCAGCTGCCGGTGGGTCAGCACCCTCCCCGGCTGGGCGACCAGCTGCAGCAGCAGGCGGTACTCGATCGGCGTCAGGTGCACCTCGGCGCCGGCGCGGCGCACGATGCGCGCCTGGCGGTCCACCTCGACCGGGCCGAAGCGGAACACCTGGCTCTCCTCCGCCCCGCCGCCGGTGGCGCGGGGCCGGCGCAGGTTGGCGCGCACCCGGGCCAGCAGCTCGCCGGTGCCGAAGGGCTTGGTGAGATAGTCGTCGGCGCCGGCATCCAGCGCGGCGATCTTGTCGGCCTCGTCCACCCGGGCCGAGAGCACGATGATCGGCACGGCCGACCAGCCGCGCACGTCGCGGATCAGGTCGAGCCCGTCGCCGTCGGGCAGGCCCAGGTCGAGCACCAGCAGGTCGGGCTTGCGGGTGCCGGCGTCGGCCAGGCCGCGGCGGGCGGTGTCGGCCTCGAACACCTGCCAGCCCTCGCCCTCCAGCGCGGCGCGGACGAAGCGGCGGATCTGTGGTTCGTCCTCGATGACGACGGCGGTGGGTGCGGGCATGGCGGGGCGGTGTCGGTGTCGGTGTCAGGGGGGCGCGTCCGGCGCGGCGGGCGCCGGCGCGGGTGCATCGGCAGTGTCGCCGGCATCGGCCGGCTCGGCCACCGGGGGCGGTGGCCGGCGCGGCAGGGTCACGGTGAATTCCGCGCCGCCGCCGGGCGCATCGGCCGCGGCGATCCGGCCGCGGTGCGCCTCGACGATGGCGCGGGCGATCGCCAGGCCCAGGCCGATGCCGGGCGTGGCCGATTCGGGCGCGCCCCGGGTGAACTTGTCGAACAGCGTCGCCTCGCGGCCGCGCACCGCGGCGGGCAGGCCGGGCCCGTGGTCGCGCACCGACAGCCGCAGCGCATCGGCGGTGGCTTCGGCCGACAGCACGATCGGCGGCGCGCCGTAGCGGGCGGCGTTCTCCAGCAGGTTGACCAGCACCCGCTCGAGCAGCACCGCGTCGAACTCGACCAGCGGCAGGTCGGCCGGGAACCGGGCCTGCACCGGCTGGCCGCCGAGCGCGGCCGCGGCGGCGCGGATCGCGGTACCGGCCACCTCCTCGGCCGATTGCCATTCGCTGCGCAGGTGCACCCCGCCGCTCTGCAGCCGTGCCATGTCGAGCAGGTTGTGCACCAGCGCATGCAGCGCCTGGGCCTGCCGGACCATCGCATCGGCCATCCCGGCCTGCGCCGGCGACAGCGGCGGCTGCGAGGCGCGCAGCGTCTCGGCCAAACCGATCAGCGCGGTGAGCGGGGTGCGCACGTCGTGCGAGAGCGCGGCCAGCAGCGCGTTGCGCAGCCGCTCGGACTCCATCTCGACGACCGCCTGCTGCGCCACCTCGACGTAGTGCACCCGCTCCAGCGCGATCGCTATCTGGCGGGCCAGGGTCTGCAGCTGCTGGGCCTGCTCGGGGATCAGCAGCCAGCGCGGATGGGCGGGCCGCACGGCCAGCACGCCGCGCACCCGCATGGGGGCCTGCAGCGGCGCGTAGTGCCAGGCGTGCGCGGCCAGGGTGGCGGTGGCCAGGCCCGCGCTCTGGCCGTTGCGCAGGGTCCAGTCGGCCACGCTCGCGTCGAGGCCGGCGGGCGCATCGGCGGGCAGCACCAGCCGGTCGTCCCCGTCGGGCAGCAGCACGCAGGCGTCGCCGCCCAGGGTCTGGCGCAGCGCGGCCACGCCGAGGGCCGCCACCTGCTCGGTCTGCAGTGCGGCCGACAGGTCGCGGGTGAGCGCGAAGAGCGCGTGGGCCCGCGCCTCGCGCGCCGAGGCGATGCGCGCCTGGTAGCGCAGTCCGGCGGTCAGCTGGCCGGCGGTCAGGCCCACCACCAGCATCACGCCGAAGGTCAGCACGTACTGCATGTCGCTGACCGAGAACGAGAAGCGCGGGTTGACGAAGAAGAAATCGAACAGCACCACGTTGAGCAGTGCAGCGAACGCCGCCGGCCCGCGGCCGAAGCGCATCGCGATGGCCAGCACGCCCAGCAGGTACAGCATGACGATGTTGGCGACTTCCAGCGCGCCCGACAGCGGCAGCGCGCCCAGGGTCACCGCCGCGCCGCCGGCCGTCGCCCAGGCATAGCCCTGCCAGGTGGCCGGAAACACGTCGCGCGCCGCGGCGGCGGAGCGCGCGTCGTCGGCCACGACCGCGTCGCCGCCCGCTTCGGCACCGGGCCCCGCGCCGAGCTGCGGCGTGCGCAGGCTGCGGCTGCTGGTGGCGGGCGCGGCTTCCAGCAGGTCCAGCGCGGGCGCCTGCTCGGCGATGCGCTGCCGCAGGCTGCCGACGCGGCCCAGCGTGCCGTCGGCCAAGGCCGGCGGCAGCCAGCGCCAGAGCGGCGCCGTCCAGCGGCCGGTGCGGGTGCCCGGGCGGCCCAGCACCAGCATCGCGCAGTTGCGCTGGCGGGCCAGGCCCACCAGCGCCTCGGCCGCGTCGGTGGCGGCCAGCACCGCGGTCTCGGCGCCCAGGCCCTGGGCCAGCTGCAGCACCGCCAGCACCCGGTCGCGCGCGGCGGCGGGCAGGCGCGCCAGGCGCGGCGTCTCGACATAGGCCGCGTGCCACTGCACGTTGAGCTGGCCGGCCAGGCGCGCGGCGGTGCGCACCGTGTGCTCGGCGCCCTCCCGGTGGCCGACGCAGGCGAGGATCGCGCCCGAGGTGTTCCACGCGTCCTGCGCCACACCCGTGCCCGCCGCCGCCGCGCCCGCGCCGGTGCCCGACTCGACCCGGTAGCTGCGCACGTCGTCCTCTACATGCTCGGCCGTGCGGCGCAATGCCAGCTCGCGCAGGGCGATCAGGTTGCCCTTGCGGAAGAAGTTGTGGGCCGCGCGCTCGGCCTGCTGCGGCAGGTAGACCTTGCCGGCGGCCAGGCGGGCCAGCAGCTCGTCAGGGGTGACGTCGATCAGCACCACCTCGTCGGCGGCATCGAGCACCGTGTCGGGCACCGTCTCGTGGACCCGCACGCCGGTGATGGCGCCGACCGTGCCGTTGAGGCTCTCCAGGTGCTGCACGTTGAGCGCCGTCCAGACCTCGATGCCGGCGGCCACCAGCTCCTGCACGTCCTGCCAGCGCTTGGCGTGGCGGGCGCCGGGCACGTTGGCATGGGCCAGCTCGTCGAGCAGCAGCACCGCCGGGCGGCGTGCCAGCGCCGCGTCCAGGTCGAACTCGGCCAGCGCCCGGCCGCGCCACTCCAGCATGCGGCGCGGCAGCACCGGCAGGCCGGCCAGCACCGCCTCGGTTTCGGCGCGGCCGTGGGTCTCGACCAGGCCGACCAGCACGTCCTGCCCCTCGCGCAGGGCCTGCTGGGCCGCGCCCAGCATCGCGAAGGTCTTGCCCACGCCGGCGTTGGCGCCCAGGTAGACCCGCAGCCGGCCGCGGCGCGCCTGCGCCTCGTCGTCCCGCATCTGGGCGATCAGCGCATCGGGGTCGGGGCGGAGGGGCATCGGGTCTGGCAGGGGCATCGGGTGGCCGCGGTGCGCCGCAGGCTACCACCGGCCGGGGTTTCGGAGCAAAAAGAGGCTGCAGCCGGCGTGCGGCGCCGGCCATTAGCTATTATTTTCGTAGCGACTGGTCGAGCGCTAGGTTGAGCTGCAGCACGTTGACCCGCGGCTCGCCGAAGAAGCCGCCGAAGTGCGCCTCTTCGGTGTGCGCATCGACCAGCGCCTGCACCTTGTCGGCCGGCACCTGCCGCGCGGCGGCCACCCGGGCCACCTGGTAGCGGGCGCCCGCGGGGCTGATGTGCGGGTCGAGCCCGCTGGCCGAGGTGGTGACCAGGTCGGCCGGCACCGGCGCGGTGTTGCCCGGGTCGGCGGCGCGCAGGGCCGCGATCCGTCCCTGCACCGCCTCGGCCAGCGCCGGGTTGGTCGGCCCCTGGTTGGCACCGCCGGAAGCCGCCGCGTTGTAGGGCATCGGCGCGGTGGCCGACGGCCGGCCCCAGAAGTGGCCGGGGTCGGAGAACGGCTGGCCGATCAGCGCGGAGCCGACGGTCTTGCCGTCCTGCACGACCAGGCTGCCCGCCGCCTGGTCGGGAAACGCCGCCTTCGCGATACCGGTGACCGCCAGCGGATAGGCGATGCCGGTGAGCGCCGACAGCAGGACGAACAGGGTGAGCGCGGGGCGCAGGAGGGGTGTCTTCATCGCAATCTCCGGAATCGGTGTGGAAGGGTCAGCTCAGGTGCAGCGCCACCAGCAGCAGGTCGATCGCCTTGATGCCGACGAAGGGCACCAGCAGCCCGCCCAGCCCGTAGATGGCCAGGTTGCGGCGCAGCAGCGCGGCGGCGCCGATGGCGCGGTACTTGACGCCCTTGAGCGCCAGCGGGATCAGGAACACGATCACCAGCGCGTTGAAGATCACCGCCGACAGAATCGCCGAGCTGGGGCTCTCCAGCCGCATCACGTTGAGCGCCGAGAGCTGCGGGTAGGTGGTGACGAAGATCGCCGGCAGGATGGCGAAGTACTTGGCCACGTCGTTGGCGATCGAGAAGGTGGTGAGCGAGCCGCGGGTCATCAGCAGCGCCTTGCCGGTCTCCACCACCTCCAGCAGCTTGGTCGGGTTGCTGTCGAGGTCGACCATGTTGCCGGCCTCCTTCGCCGCCTGGGTGCCGGTGTTCATCGCCACCGCCACGTCGGCCTGGGCGAGCGCCGGCGCGTCGTTGGTGCCGTCGCCGGTCATCGCCACCAGCCGGCCTTCGGCCTGGTAGCGGCGGATCAGCGCCAGCTTGTCCTCGGGCGTGGCCTCGGCCAGGAAATCGTCCACCCCGGCCTCGGCCGCGATGGCCGAGGCGGTGAGCTTGTTGTCGCCGGTGATCATCACCGTCTTGATGCCCATGCGGCGCAGCTCGGCGAAACGCTCGCGGATGCCGGACTTGACGATGTCCTTCAACTCCACCACGCCGACCACCTGCGCCCCGTCGGCCACCACCAGCGGCGTGCTGCCGCGGCGGGCGATGTCTTCGGCCGCGCGCTGCACGGCGGGCGGCACGGTGGCGCCCAACGCCTCCACATGCTTCTTCACCGCGTCCATCGCGCCCTTGCGCAGCAGCCGCGGGCTGCCGCCCTCGCCCCGCAGGTCGGCGCCGCTCATCCGGGTCTGGGCGGTGAAGGGCACGAAGACGGCGTTGGCCGTGGCCGGCTCCTCGATGCCCATGCGCTTGGCCAGTGCCACGATGCTGCGGCCCTCGGGCGTCTCGTCGGCCATCGAGGCCAGCAGCGCGGCGCGGGCCACGGCGGCTTCGGTGAGGCCGGGCGCTGCCACGAAGGCCGAGGCCTGGCGGTTGCCGTGGGTGATGGTGCCGGTCTTGTCGAGCAGCAGCACGTCGACGTCGCCCGCCGCCTCCACCGCGCGGCCCGAAGTCGCGATCACGTTGGCCTGCATCATCCGGCTCATGCCGGCCACGCCGATGGCCGACAGCAGCCCGCCGATGGTGGTCGGGATCAGGCAGACCAGCAGCGCGATCAGCGCGGTGATCGTCACCACCTGGCCCGACTGGCCGGCCTGCACGCTGAAGATGGAGTACGGCAGCAGCGCGGCGGTCACCACCAGGAACACGATGGTGAGCGCCACCAGCAGGATGTTGAGCGCGATCTCGTTGGGCGTCTTCTGGCGCTTGGCGCCCTCGACCATGCCGATCATCCGGTCGATGAAGCCTTCGCCGGGGTTGGCGACGATGCGCACCACCAGCCAGTCGGACAGCACCCGGGTGCCGCCGGTGACGGCAGAGAAATCGCCGCCCGCCTCGCGGATCACCGGGGCCGATTCGCCGGTGATGGCCGATTCGTCGACCGAGGCCACACCCTCGGCCACCTCGCCGTCGAGCGGCACCATGTCGCCCGCCTCGACCAGCACCAGATCGCCCTTGCGCAGGTTTTCGGCCTGCTCGGGCAGCCAGGTGCTGCCGTGCATCGGCGCGGCGCCGGCGTCCTTGTACTTCTTGGCCCAGGCGGCCTTCTGCAGGCCGCGCAGCGACGCGGCCTGGGCCTGGGCCCTGCCCTCGGCCATGGCTTCTGCGAAGTTGGCGAACAGCACGGTGAACCACAGCCACACCGCCACCGCGGCGACGAAACCGAGGCTCGCCTCGCCGTGGCCGCGCGCGGCCTCCACCGCCAGCAGCGTGGTCAGGATGCTGCCGACGTAGACCACGAACATCACCGGGTTGCGCCACTGCACCCGCGGGTCGAGCTTGGCCAGCGCCTGCAGCAGCGCGGGCCGCAGCAGCGCCGGGTCGAACAGGGAAAAGGATTCTTTTTTCTGCGTACTCATGTCGTTTCTCCGGCGCGGCGGCTTTAGCGGCCGGCCCACAGCATCAGGTGCTCGACCACCGGGCCCAGGGCCAGGGCGGGCACGTAGTTCAGCAAGCCCACCAGCAGCACCGTGCCGATCAGCAGCGCCACGAACAGCGGGCCGTGCGTGGGCATGGTCCCGCTGTTGGCGGGCAGCCGCGGCTTGGCGGCCAGCGCACCGGCGATCGCCAGCACCGGCACGATCACCGCGAAGCGTCCGAGCCACATGGCGACCGCCAGCAGCACGTTGTAGAAGGGCGTGTTGGCCGACAGACCGGCGAAGGCGCTGCCGTTGTTGTTGGCGGCCGAGGTGAGCGCGTACAGCACCTCCGAGAAGCCGTGCGGCCCCGGGTTGGCGATGCCCGCCGTGCCCGCGGCCACCAGCACCGCGACGGCCGTGCCCGCCAGCACCAGCGTGGGCGTGACCAGGATCACGATCGAGGCCATCTTGATCTCGTAGGCCTCGATCTTCTTGCCCAGGTACTCGGGCGTGCGGCCGATCATCAGCCCGGCGATGAACACCGCCAGGATCGCGAAGACCAGCATGCCGTAGAGACCCGAGCCCACGCCGCCGAAGACCACCTCGCCCAGCTGCATCAGCACCAGCGGCACCATGCCGCCCAGCGGGGTGAAGGCGTCGTGCATCGCGTTCACCGCGCCGCAGGAGGCCGCGGTGGTGACGGCCGCGAAGAGCGCCGACGCGTCGATGCCGAAGCGCGTCTCCTTGCCCTCCATGTTGCCGGCGCCGCCGTCCATGCCGAGCGCGGTCAGCAGCGGGTTGGCGGCATGTTCGGCCGCGATCACCGCGACCACCGCGGCTACGAACAGCACCGCCATCGTGGCCAGCACCGCCCAGCCCTGCCGGCGGTCGCCCACCACGCTGCCGAAGCTGAAGCACAGCGCCGCCGGGATCAGGAAGATCGCCAGCATCTGCAGGAAGTTGGTCAGCGCCGTCGGGTTCTCGTAGGGGTGCGCCGAGTTGGCGTTGAAGAAGCCGCCGCCGTTGGTGCCGAGCATCTTGATCGCCTCCTGCGAGGCGACCGGGCCCATGGCCAGCGTCTGGGTCCGGGTGGTGGCGTCCTCCAGTACCGGCTTGCCGTCGGCACCCACCACCGGCTGGCCGTCGGCGCCCGTCCTGGGCTGCTGGTAGGCGACCGATTCGACCATCTCCACGCTCTTGTAGCCGTCGAGGTTCTGGATCGTGCCCTGCTGCACCATCACCAGCGCCAGCACCACCGACAGCGGCAGCAGCACCCAGCCGGTGATGCGGGTCACGTCCACCCAGAAGTTGCCGACCGCGCCGGCCGAGCGTCCGGCGAAGCCGCGGATCAGCGCGAAGGCCACCGCGATGCCCGTCGCGGCCGAGAGGAAGTTCTGCACCGCCAGGCCCAGCATCTGCACCAGGTAGCCCATGGTGGATTCGCCGGCATAGCCCTGCCAGTTGGTGTTGGCCACGAAGCTGACGGCGGTGTTGAACGACGAATCGACCGACACCGCGCCCAGCCCCTGCGGGTTGAACGGCAGCCCGCCCTGCAGCCGCTGCAGCGCATAGACCGCCACCGCGCCGAGGGTGTTGAAGGCGAGCAGCGCCAGGGCGTAGTGCTTCCAGCCCATGCCCTGGGCCGGATCGACGCCGGCCACGCGCCACAGCGGCGTCTCCGCGGCCTGCATCCAGCGCGGCAGCGCGCCGGTGCACAGGCCCGCCAGTGCGCGGCCCAGCGGCAGCGCCAGCACCAGCAGCACGGCCAGGAAAAGGCCCAGCAGGCCCCAGGCGGCGGCGCTCACAGGTCCTCCGCGCGCAGCAGCGCCACGACCAGGTAGACCAGCAGCGCCAGCGCGGCGAAGCCCGCCGCGCCGTAGAGGGTGGCGGTGGCGATCATGGCCGGCCTCCGCGCTGCGGCCGCAGCGTTTCGCAGCCGTGCGCCATCGCGGCCGCCAGCCCCCAGAACAGGGCGATTCCGCCCAGTGCCAACACGTCCCACCCGTCCATAGACCACCCCGCGCATCGCGTAAAAATCGATGCGCCAAGTCTCGTCAACGGTGCGTAAAAACGGGGGCGAGACTCCTGCGGGCGGTATAAAGAAACCGTAAACGTTCGCTATCGAATCGATAGCTATAAGCCGGCGCAGGACGCCGGCAGGAGACCGATTCAATCTGCAATCCACGGCCTGCGGTTCGAGGGGCCGGCGCGGCCGGCCGCCACGCTCAGAAGACCGACAGCCCCGTCTTCGCCACGAACAGCTCCAGCGCCTGCATGCCCAGGTGCGAGTTGCCGCTGTGGTCGAGCGCCGGCGACCAGACGCAGATGCTCAGCTCGTCGGGCAGGATCGCGACGATGCCGCCGCCCACGCCGCTCTTGCACGGCAGCCCGACGCGGAACGCGAATTCGCCCGCCGCGTCGTAGGTGCCGCAGGTCAGCATCAGCGAATTGATCCGCCGCGCCTGCCGGTCGGTCACCACCGGCTCGCCGCCGTAGGGGTGCGCACCGTTGCGGCACAGGTAGCCGGCGGCGCGCGCCAGCTGCACGCAGTTCATCCGGATGGCGCACTGGTGGAAGTAGGCGTCGAGCACCTTCGCCACCGGGTTGTCGATCTTGTCGAAGCTCTTCATGAAGTTGGCGACCGCCAGGTTGCGGTAGCCGTTGGCGGCCTCCGAATCGGCGACTTCGGGGTCGATCGCGATCGGCTCGCCGCAGACGCTCTCGAGCAGCGCCAGGATCGCCGCGGGCGCGTCGCCCAGGCTCACCAGGCGATCGGCCACCGCGATCGCGCCGGCGTTGATGAACGGGTTGCGCGGCACGCCCTGCTCGAACTCCAGCTGGATGAGCGAGTTGAAGGCGGTGCCCGACGGCTCCCGGCCGATGCGCTCCCACAACTCGTCGCCGAGCGCCTTCATCGCCAGCGTGAGGGAGAACACCTTGGAAATGCTCTGCACCGAGAACATCTCGGTGCTGTCGCCGCTGGCCGCCTCCTGGCCGTCGCAGGTGCGCAGAGCGATGCCGAAACGCTCGGCCGGCACCCGGGCGAGCGCGGGAATGTAGTCGGCGACCTTGCCGGCCTGGCCGAGTTGTGGGCGCAGTTCTGCGGCGATCTCGTCGAGGACGGTCTGGAAATTCATGGGAAAGCGGCGCCTGAAGAGAAGAGGGCCTGCATTGTGGAGCGGGGCCTGGCGGCACGGGTGTCGGCACGAGACCCGTCAGGGCGCGGTATTTTGCCCCGGACAAATGAGGACCCGCGGTCGGCATCTCCGCCTACGAGCGCCCTTTACAAAGCTACAGGACGTGAGGAAAAAGCACTACGTGCGCTCGGGCCCGTCGAGCCGATCCACAACGGTGCACGTCCCTACCATTCAGCCCATTCGCCACTGCAGGCGAAGCCCGTGTGCAATCAGGCGCCGGGGAACCACCACAACGACACCATGATCACCACCACCTCCAACCTCGCGGACACGCAGCGCTTCTACGGCGCCCCGATCTCCTGGGGCGCCATCTTCGCCGGGCTCTTCCTGGCCCTGGCGACCTACCTGTTCCTGGGCGTGCTCGGCACCGCCATCGGCTCCGGCGCGATCGACGCCACCGAGCGCAACCCGCTCGCCGGCTTCGGCACCGGCGCGGGCATCTGGGTCGGCGCCTCGACGCTGATCGCACTGGCCGTCGGCGCCTTTTTCGCGGGTCGCAGCGGCACCGGCCGCGGCGTGCTGCACGGCGTGCTGTGCTGGGCGCTGACCACGCTGGTGACGGTGTACGCACTCTCGTCGCTGGCCGGTGGCGTCGTCGGCACCGCGACCCGCGTGGCGGGCAGCGGCATCGCGCTGGCAGGCCAGGGCGTCGCCGCCGCGGCACCGACCATCGCGTCGGGCGTGAAGGGCGAGCTGCAGAAGAACGGGATCGACTTCGACTTCTCGGATGCCCGCAACCAGCTGGAAGTGCTGCTGCGCCAGACCGGCAAGGCCGAACTGAATCCCGACACGATCAAGTCGAAGGCCGGCGAAGCGGTGCAAGACGGCAAGTCGACCGCCGCCGATGCGGCCACCACGCCACAGGCTTCGGGCGACGACCTGGGCGCGTTCTTCGACCGCCTGCGCCAGAAGGCCCAGCCCGCGCTGGACGCCGCCGACAAGGAAGCCCTGGTCAACGTGATCATGGCCCGCACCGGCAAGAGCCGCGCGGAAGCCGAGCAGATCGCCACCAACTACGAGCAGACCTACAACCAGGCCGTCGCCAAGTACGAGCAGCTGAAGGTGCAGGCCGAACAGAAGGCTCGCGAAGCCGGCGATGCCGCCGCCAAGGGCGTGAGCCAGGCCGCATGGGCCGGCGTGCTGGTGATGCTGCTGGGCTTCGCCGTGTCGGCCGGTGCCGGCTTCCTCGGCCGCCGCAGCGCACTGCGCGCCGAGCCACCGATCGTGGTGGTTTGATGCCGCTGCAGATGCGGTAGCCAGGCTGCCGCAAACGCCGCATCGACCCGCGCCCTGCCCTCGAAAGATGGCAGGGCGCATTTGCGTCCGGCCGATACCCGACCGTTCATGCAGAAACCCCGCAGCAGGACGGATGGCGGCTGCGGAGCCGCATAGACTTCGCGCGCTCCCGCACCCGCCGCCGGATCGCGCGCACGGCTTTCCGCCCTCCGGATCGAGCGCCGCGAGCCGCGCAGACGGCATGCGGACGATGCGAACCGACACGCCCGATGCCCTCCCAGAAGACCCCCCGTCCCCTCCCGCCCTCCCCGTCCGCGTTCTGCGCGGCGGCCGCACCGGCGCCCCATCGCCCGGCCGACTCGCCGTCTTCGGCGATGACCGCGCCATGATGTCGGCATCGACCTCGGCACCACCCATTCGCTGGTCGGCGTCTGGCGCGACGGCGTGGAGCTCATCCCCAACGCGCTGGGCGAGGTGCTGACCCCGTCGGTGGTGAGCCTCGACGACTCTGGCACCATCGTCGTCGGCGCGGCGGCCCGGGAGCGGCTGGGCAGCCATCCCGACAGGACCGTCGCCGCCTTCAAGCGCTACATGGGCACGCCGCGGCGCCTGGCGCTGGGCACGCAGACCTTCCGCGCGGAAGAGCTGGCCTCCTTCGTCATCCGCGCGCTGCGGGCCGACGCCGAGGCGTGGCTGGGCGAGCCGGTGACCGAGGCGGTGGTGACCGTGCCGGCGTACTTCAGCGATGCGCAGCGGCGCGCCACCCGGCTGGCCGGCGAACTCGCGGGGCTGAAGGTGGAGCGTGTGCTCAACGAGCCGACCGCCGCCGCGCTCGCCTACGGCCTCTCGGCCGGCTCGGTGGGCCAGGACGGCTCGGTGCTGGTGTTCGACCTGGGCGGCGGCACCTTCGACGTGTCGGTGCTCGACATCCACGGCGGCATCGTCGAGGTGCGGGCCAGCGCCGGCGACAACTTCCTGGGCGGCGAGGATTTCGACGACGCGCTGGTGGCCTGGTTCGTCGCGCAGACCGGGCTGCCCGCGCCCGGCGCGCTCGACGCCGGGCCGCAGGGACTGCTGCTGGCCGCCTGGCTGCGCCGTGCGGCCGAGGCGGCGCGGCGCCGACTCAGCACCCACGACAGCGCGACCATGGCGGTGCAGTTGCCCGACGGCACCCGGGCCGAGGCGCTGCTGACGGCCGAGGCCTTCGCCGCGCTGGCCGAGCCGCTGCTGGAACGCCTGCGCCGCCCGATCGCCCGGGCCCTGGCCGACAGCCGCATCCGGCCCGCCGAACTGGCGCAGGTGGTGCTGGCCGGCGGCGCCACCCGGATGCCGCTGGTGCGCAAGGAGGCCGCGCGCCTCTTCGGCCGGCTGCCGCTGCACGGCATCGACCCCGACGAGGTGGTGGCCCGCGGCGCCGCGGTGCAGGCCGGCCTGAAGATGCGGGCCGCCGCGCTGCAGGACGTGGTGCTGACCGACGTGGCGCCCTACACCCTCGGCATCTCGGTGATGGAGCCGGGCGGTGGCAGCAGCGATGGCGACACCGGCCGCATGCTGCCGGTGATCGAGCGCAACACCGTCGTGCCGGCCAGCCGCCTGCGCAGCGTGGTGCCGGCGCAGGATTTCCAGCGGCAGGTGCAGGTGCGCATCTACCAGGGCGAATCGCGGCTGGTGCGCGACAACATCGCGCTCGGCAGCTTTTCGCTGGCGCTGGTGCCGCGCCGCATGCAGGACCAGTCCATTGCGGTGCGCTTCACCTACGACATCGACGGCATCCTGGAGGTGAGCGCATCCTCCGAAGCCGACGGCACCAGCCGACGCATCGTCATCCGCCACGGCGCCGACGCGCCCGAGGTGCACGACACCGCGGAGCGCCGGGCGGTGCTGTCGGCCCTGCAACTGCATCCGCGCGACGGCGCGGCGCACCGCCTGCTGCTGGCGCGTGCCGAGCGGCTCTACGAGGAACTGCTGGGCGCGGGCCGCGAAACCCTGGGCCAGGCCATCGACCGCTTCGATGCCGCCCTGCACGCGCAAGACCCCGAAGGCGTGCACGACGCCGCGCGCGCGCTGGCCACCGTGCTGCAGCGCATCGAACCAGGACACCCCACGTGACCGACGCCCCCACCGCCCACGACTGGACCACCCTCGGCATCGTCCCGACCGTCGACCTCGACGCGGTGCGGCGCGGCTA
The DNA here is from genome assembly GCF_001421705.1 of Xylophilus sp. Leaf220. GTDB lineage: Bacteria > Pseudomonadota > Gammaproteobacteria > Burkholderiales > Burkholderiaceae_C > Xylophilus. Next base: position 164,445 of record NZ_LMKO01000023.1, read on the forward strand.
CCGCGAGCGGCTGCGCAGCACCGGCCCCGAGCGCGACCCCGAAGGCTTCCAGGCGCTGCGGCAGGCCTACGAGCGGCTGCTGGCGCATCTGGAGCATGCCCAGGCCGGTGCGCCGGCCGACGGTGGCACGGCGTGGGCGGAAGACGCGGCCGATGCGGCACGCGCCTTCGTCGACCGGCTGGGTGCCCTGCGCGCCACCGGCGACGGAGACGCGGCGCGGGCCTGGGCCGCGCAGGCGCTGGGCCGCCATCTGCCCGGCTCGGCCGCGCTGGACGCGATCGAGGACCTGCTGCTCGACGAGGTGGCGCTCGACACGCGCCTGTCGCCGCCGCTGTTCCGGATGCTGGCGGCGCGCTTCGACTGGCACGACATCCAGGGCCGTGCGGCGCGGATGGATGCCGAGCGGCACGCCGCGGTGCTCGACCGCATCGCGGCCGAAGAATGGATGCAGGGCCTGCACGACGCGGCGGCATCCGGCGACCGGGCCGTGCGCGTGGCCGCGCTGCTGGTCGCGCCGCCCGGGCGCGCCGCGGCGCTGCTGTCGGCCGCGCCGCTCGATGCCGACGAACGCCAGCAGGTGCGCCGCCAGTTCGAGGCCTTGCTGGCCCACGCCTATTTCGTGCTGACCCGTTTCGACGGCGCCACGCTGGCGCTGCTGCGCGAGGCCGTCGAAGGACCGCCGCTGGTGGCCGACGCGCCGCCGGCCCCGGCGCCTGGCCCGGCGGGCGGCCCCGCGATCGGCATGTCGCTGTCGCCGCGCCGCCGGCTGCTGGTGCGGGCGGTGGCGGTGGTGGCCGCCGTCGGGGCGGTGGCCGGGCAGCTGTGGTGGAAGCAGTCGCGCCCCGAGGCCGCGCGCGGCACCGACACCTCGCTGGCGGAAGAGGTCGCCACGCCGCTGCTGAAGGACCCGCGCACGCCGTGGCTCGCGCTGCGCGAAGAGCCGGCCGGCCTGTACGTCGACTGGGCGCCGGTGATGCGCCTGCGCCGCGCGGTGGCCGAACTGCGCATCGGCGCCAACGTGGAGGAACCTGCGACCGCGATGCCGCTGCCGGCGCTCGATGCACCGATCGGCTTCGTCGCCCCGCGCGACATCCTGTTCCTGACGATGCGCGTCCGTTACCAGGACGGCACCTGGTCCGAAGTGCGCCGGTATCCGGTCTGGGAGGGCCGCTGACATGGACGGTATCGAATGGCGGCATGCGGCGGTGCCGCTGCCGGTGGGCGAGCGTGCATGGGCCTACGCCCTGGGTGCGCCCTACCACGCGGCCCACGGCCTGTGCGTGGACGGCGTGGTGCACGGCGACCCGCTCGGCGAGTTCCAGCAGCCGATGCTGGCGCGCGACTGGGGCATCCGCGGCCGCGAGGAGCTGATCGTCCAGATGAACCACCTGGGCAGCGAGGGCCACCGGCTGCGCCACGGCCGCACCCTGCGCCATTTCGCGATGCTGTGGCGGCCCGCCGTCGCGGCGCTGCGCGAGGAGTTCCGCAGCACGGTGCGCGAAGGCGGGGAGGCCGCCGAAGACGCGGCGGCGCAGCTCTGGCGGCTCGATGCGGTGCAGGCCGACCGCGACGCGATCCGCAGCACCAGCCTGCTGGCCTTCGACACCGCGCGCGGCGTGATGCTGGCCCGCGCCGGCCTGATGCTCGGCTGGCTGGATGAGGACGAAGCCTGGGCCTACATGACCGCCGCGGCGCGCGAGGCGCGGCGTACCTATGCCTCCTGGGACGCCTACGGCGCCGGCTTCGTGCTGGCGCGCAACGTCTGGGCCGGCACGGCGACGCAGGACCTGTTCGACGAGGTGGTCGCCGCGCTGCGCACCGCGGCCGACAGCCCGTGGCGCCGCCTGCCGTGGGACCTGCCGGGGCTGGCCGACCTGCCCCCGCCCCGCCCCGCCGGGCCGGGCGAACTGGTCTGGACGCTGGAGCGATGAGGCCCCCGGCCACCCGGCCCCGCACCTGAACGCCAGGCCGCAGCCGGGGCGCCGGCCGGTCCTCGCGGCCTCTCAGGCGTCTGCCCGCCAGGCCCGCAGCGCGGACAGGTCCAGCACCCGCACGCCGCCGTATTCGATGCGGATCAGGCCCGCGCCCTGCAGCGTCGCCAGCGCCTCGTTCACCCGCTGGCGCGACAGGCCGACCAGGTAGGCCAGCTCCTGCTGCGTGATGCGCAGCATGTCGCCGACGCCCGCATACAGCACCGGGTTGAAGAGCGCGGCCAGGCTGCGGGCCACCCGGGCGTCGGGGCTGGTCAGGCGGTCGGTCTCCAGCGCGGCGATGAACTGGCCGAGCCGCTCGTTGAGCTGGTTCATCACGAAGCGGTTGAAGCCGATGGAATGGTCCAGCAGCCAGTGGAAGTCGTCGGCCGGCAGGCCGGCCACCACGCTGCGGCGCAGGGCCTGGATGTTGTAGCGGTAGGGCTCGCGCTTGAGCACCGTGCCCTCGCCGAACCAGCCGCCGGGCGGCAGGCCGGCGAAGGTCACGGTGCCGCCGTCGTGGCGGTCGTTGCCCATCTTGAGCAGGCCCTCGACCACGCCGAACCAGTAGGTGACCGGCCGGCCGATGCGGCAGATCAGGTCGCCGGGCTCGGCGTCGGAGATCACCAGCGCGTCGACCGCGCGGCGCTGCAGCGGCGCGTCGACCGCGCGCAGCCAGGGGATGCCGCGCAGGTCGTCGTCGGTGGGCGCACGGCGGCGGGCGAGCAGCGGGTTGTCGGACATGCGTACAGCATCCGGCAAACGGCGGCGGACGCGGCTGCGGGAAAGTCCGGGGAAGGGAGAACCCGCGAAATGTCGGCCGAACGACAACCGGGCGTCAAAGCCGTGCCTACAGTGGCCCCCTACGAGCACCGCCCGCCGATCCGGCGAAGGCGGCGCCGACACAACGAGACAAGAAGAGGTCAGGCATGCAGAGCACCTTTCCCCGCCTGCTGCTCCAGCACGCCGATGCGCGCCCCGACGCGGCCGCATTGCGCGAGAAGGAGTACGGCATCTGGCAGACGCACACCTGGCGTGGCCTGGCCGCGCTGGTCGAGCGCATCGCGGCCGGCCTGCAGGCGGCGGGGCTGGTGCGCGGCGAGCACCTGGTGGCGATCGGCGCCAACCGCCCGCGGCTCTACGCCACGATGCTGGCCGCGCAGTCGCTGGGCGCCATCCCGGTGCCGCTCTACCAGGACGCGGTGGCCGCCGAATGCGTGTTCCCGCTGGTCAATGCCGAGGTGCGCTTCTGCGTGGTCGAGGACCAGGAGCAGCTCGACAAGCTGCTGGAAATCCGCGAAGACTGTCCCCTGCTCGCCCGCATCTGGTACGACGATCCGCGCGGCCTGCGCCGCTACGACGAGCCGGGCGTGGCCTCGCTCGACACCCTGGTGGCCGACGGCGCCACCGCCGTCGCCGCGCAGCCCGGCTGGTTCCGCGCCCAGGTGGAGTCGACGAGCGCCGACGACGTGGCCGCGATGTTCTTCACCTCCGGCACCACCGGCAAGCCCAAGGGCGTGGTGCACACCCACGCCAGCCTGCTCGACCGCGCCACCGCCGGCGCCGAGTTCGACCGGCTGACCGAACGCGAGGAAGTGCTGGCCTACCTGCCGCCCGCCTGGATCGGCCAGAACATCTTCAGCTACGCGCAGTGGCTCTCCTGCGGCTACGTGGTGAACTGCCCCGAGGACGCGAGCACGGTGATGATCGACCTGAAGGAGGTGGGCCCCACCTACTACTTCGCGCCGCCGCGGGTCTTCGAGGGGCTACTCACCAGCGTGATGATCCGGATGGAGGACGCGGGCGCGGTCAAGCGCGGCCTGTTCCACCACTTCATGGCGCTGGCCCGCCGCGTCGGCCCGGCCCTGCGCGACCGCCAGCCGGTCGGCGCCTGGGACCGGCTGCACTACGCGCTCGGCGACCTGCTGGTCTACGGCCCGCTGCGCAACACGCTGGGCTTCTCGCGGGTGCGGGTGGCCTACACCGCCGGCGAGGCCATCGGGCCCGACCTGTTCAGCTTCTACCGCTCGATCGGCATCAACCTCAAGCAGCTCTACGGCTCCACCGAGACCGCCGTCTTCGTCTGCCTGCAGCCCGACGACCAGGCGCGCGCCGACACCGTGGGCGTGCCGATCCGCGGCGTCGAGATCAAGGTGGCCGACAACGGCGAGATCCTGGTGAAGTCGGCCGGCCTGCTGCGCGCCTACTACAAGAACCCCGAGGCGACGGCCGAGGTGCTGACCGCCGACGGCTGGTACCGCACCAGCGACGCCGGCTTCCTGGACGCGGGCGGCCACCTGAAGATCATCGACCGGGTGAAGGACGTGGGGCGCCTGGCCGGCGGCGCCTTCGACGGCGCGATGTTCGCGCCCAAGTACGTCGAGAACAAGCTTAAGTTCTTCCCGCACATCAAGGAAGTGGTGGCCTACGGCGACGGCCGCGACCGGGTCTGCGTGATGCTCAACATCGACTTCGACGCGGTCGGCAACTGGGCCGAGCGGCGCAACCTGCCCTACGCCGGCTACACCGACCTGGCCGGCAAGCCCGAGGTCTATGCGCTGATGCAGGAATGCGTGGAAAAGGTCAATGCCGACCTGGCCGCCGACGCTCTGCTCGCCGGCAGCCAGGTGAGCCGTTTCCTGGTGCTGCACAAGGAGCTGGATGCCGACGACGGCGAGCTCACCCGCACCAACAAGGTCCGCCGCGGCTTCATCGCCGAGAAGTACGCGCCGCTGGTCGACGCGTTGTACGCCGGCCGCACGGTGCAGTTCATCGAGACGCAGGTGAAGTTCGAGGACGGCCGCACCGGCAGCGTCAGCGCCACCCTGCAGATTTCCGATGCGAAGACCTTCGCACCGGTGAAGGCCGCCGCATGACGACCACCACGACCACCGCGACGACCCCTTTCCAGTCCCTGGCCGCCGGCCCCGCCGCGCCCGACCGCCCGCCCCCCCACGGCACGCCGGCCCATGCTGACGATACCGGTGCCCGCGCCCCGGGCGAGGTGATCCTGGAGGTAAAGAACATCTCGCTGGCCTTCGGCGGGGTGAAGGCCCTGACCGACATCAGCTTCGACGTCCGCGAGCACGAGATCCGCTCGATCATCGGCCCCAACGGCGCGGGCAAGAGCTCGATGCTCAACTGCATCAACGGCGTGTACCAGCCCCAGCAGGGCGCGATCACCTTCCGCGGCAAGACCTTTCGGCACATGAACAGCCGGCAGGTGGCCGAGATGGGCGTGGCCCGCACCTTCCAGAACCTGGCGCTGTTCAAGGGCATGAGCGTGATCGACAACATCATGACCGGCCGCAACCTGCGCATGCAGAGCAACCTGCTGCTGCAGGCCCTGCGCATCGGCCCGGCGGTGGCCGAAGAGATCCGGCACCGCGCGTTCGTCGAGCACATCGTCGATTTCCTGGAGATCCAGGCCCACCGCAAATCGCCGGTCGGCCAGCTGCCCTACGGCCTGCAGAAGCGGGTGGACCTGGGCCGCGCGCTGGCGATGGAGCCGCAGGTGCTGCTGCTCGACGAGCCGATGGCCGGCATGAACGTGGAGGAGAAGCAGGACATGTGCCGCTTCATCCTGGACGTGAACGAGGAGTTCGGCACGACGATCGTGCTGATCGAGCACGACATGGGCGTGGTGATGGACATCTCCGACCGGGTGGTGGTGCTGGACTACGGCAAGAAGATCGGGGACGGGACGCCGGCAGAGGTGCGGGCGAATCCCGATGTGGTGCGGGCGTATCTGGGAGGCGAGCGGTGAGGGGTTCGGTCGTCCGCTGCGCTGCCTTACTCCCTCTCCCCCTGGGAGAGGGTGGGGGTGAGGGCCGCGCCCGGCATGCGTGCCGTGATCGACAAGCACCCCAACAACGCGACTCTTCTGTCTTGCTGCCTCTGCACCCGGGGGAGCGGGCTGAGGTGAGGGTTGGCCGACCGGTACTTGCAACGCCCACTCGACCAGTTGCTACTAAATCCATAGCTAGAAGCCGGCCCTACACGCCGGCTACAGGCACATTTCATTCAAAACCCGGCGAAACTCTTTCTCCCGCCCCCGCCCCCAGGCGTCACTGCCGCGCAGCCGGCAGCAGCCGACGGACCCCGCTCCCCCGCCCCTCGGGATGCGCCGAGGAGCGCAGCGGCAGGCGGAAAAAGGGCCGCGCATGTCTGAGCGCAGCGAGTTTGCGCGGACCCCGCCTGACGCGAGCACCGCAGGTTGCCCGNGCCCCTCGGGATGCGCCGAGGAGCGCAGCGGCAGGCGGAAAAAGGGCCGCGCATGTCTGAGCGCAGCGAGTTTGCGCGGACCCCGCCTGACGCGAGCACCGCAGGTTGCCCGCAGCGCAGCGGAGGGACGCAGCACGTGGGGTCGCCTTTCTTTGGTTCCTTTCTTTGGCGAAGCAAAGAAAGGGACTCGCCCGCGGGGGCGAACTCCCCGCCTCCGCACCCAAAAGCCGCAGCGCAGCGAAAAGCAGCAGCGACATCAATCAGCCGGGCGCGGCCCTCACCCCCGCCCTCTCCCAGAGGGAGAGGGAGCAAGACCGAACAGCCGGCGCGTTGGCCCAACAGACGTCAGTGGATGGCCGCCCGGACGCGGCCCTCACCCCCACCCTCTCCCAGGAGGAGAGGGAGCCAAACCAACACGGGCAGCCGCCCCCACAAGGACCACCTGACCATGGGCTTCTTCCTGGAAACCGTCTTCGGCGGCCTCATGGCCGGCATGCTCTATGCCCTCGTCGCCCTCGGCTTCGTCCTCATCTTCAAGGCCTCGGGCGTCTTCAACTTCGCCCAGGGTGCGATGGTGCTCTTCGCCGCACTGGCGATGGCCCGATATGCCGAATGGTTCCCGCAGTGGTTCGGCTTCAGCAGCCCGCTGCTCGCCAACCTGCTCGCCTTCGCGGGCGCGGTCCTCACCATGGTCGCGGTGGCCTGGCTGATCGAGCGGCTGGCGCTGCGGCGCCTGGTCAACCAGGAGGGCATCACGCTGTTGATGGCGACGCTCGGCATCAGTTACTTCCTCGACGGCGCGGGCCAGCTGCTGTTCGGCAGCGCCACCTACAAGATCGACGTGGGCATGCCCAAGGACCCGATGATGGTGCTGGAGAACACCTTCGAGGGCGGCCTGCTGCTCAGCAAGGAAGACCTCTACGCCGCGCTCGTCGCCGCGCTGCTGGTCGCGACGCTCACCCTCTTCTTCCAGAAGACGCGCACCGGCCGGGCCCTGCGCGCGGTGGCCGACGACCACCAGGCCGCGCAGTCGATCGGCATCCCGCTCTCGCGCATCTGGGTGATCGTCTGGTCGGTCGGCGGCATCGTGGCGCTGGTGGCCGGGATCATCTGGGGCTCGAAGCTGGGGGTGCAGTTCTCGATATCGCTGGTGGCGCTGAAGGCGTTCCCGGTGGTGATCCTGGGCGGCCTCACCTCGGTGCCGGGCGCGATCCTGGGCGGGCTGATCATCGGCGTGGGCGAGAAACTGTCCGAGATCTACCTGGGCCCCTTCGTCGGCGGCGGCATTGAGAACTGGTTCGCCTACGTGCTGGCGCTGGGCTTTTTGCTGGTGCGGCCACAAGGCCTCTTCGGCGACAAAATCATTGATCGGGTCTAGCCATGTTCTATCGTGAAAACGGGCAGTTCAAGAGCAGCTACCGCGCCGACCTGGCCCTGTTCCCGGTGGCGCAGGACCGGTGGGCGATGCTGCTGCTGGCGGCCGTGGCGTTCGTCGCGGTGCCGCTGGTGGCGAGCGACTACGCGTTCCGCGCGGTGATCACGCCGTTCCTGATCCTGTCGATGGCGGCCATCGGGCTCAACATCCTCGTCGGCTACTGCGGCCAGATCTCGCTGGGCACCGGGGCCTTCATGGCGGTGGGGGCGTACGCGGCCTTCAACCTGCAGGCGCGCATAGAGGGCATGCCGCTGCTGCTCGCGCTGCTGGGCGGCGGGCTGGCCGCCACGGTGGCGGGGGTGCTGTTCGGCATACCGTCGCTGCGCATCCGCGGGCTGTATCTGGCGGTGGCGACGCTGGCGGCGCAGTTTTTCGTCGACTGGTTCACCAACCGGGTGAAGTGGGTGACCAACGATTCGTCCTCGGGCTCGGTCAGCGTGGGGCCGCTGCAGATGGGCGGCTACGCGTTCGACACGCCGGTGCAGAAGTACCTGCTGTGCCTGGGCCTGGTGGTGCTGTTCGGCCTGCTGGCCAAGAACCTGGTGCGCGGCGCCATCGGACGCGAGTGGATGGCCATGCGCGACATGGACGTGGCGGCCGCGGTGATCGGCATCCGGCCGGTGTACGCCAAGCTCACCGCGTTCGCGGTCAGCAGCTTCATCGTGGGCGTGGCCGGCGCGCTGTGGGGCTTCGTGCACCTGGGCGCCTGGGAGCCGGCGGCCTTCGGGATCGACAAGTCGTTCCAGCTGCTGTTCATGATCATCATCGGCGGGCTGGGCTCGATCGCCGGCAGTTTCTTCGGCGCGGCCTTCATCGTGCTGCTGCCGCTGTTCCTGAACTACGTGCCGCACTGGCTGGGGCTGTCGCTCTCGACCTCCACCGCGTCGCACCTGGAGCACATGATCTTCGGGGCGCTGATCGTGTTCTTCCTGATCGTGGAGCCGCACGGGCTGGCCAAGCTGTGGTCGACGGCGCGGCAGAAGCTGCGCCTCTGGCCATTCCCCCATTGAGATCTCCCCCAGGCTGCGCACTGCGTGTCTTCGCCAACCCCCTTCCGGGGGCGGCTCCAGCGGACTGGCGGAGCCAGATCCGCGGTGCCACTGGACCCGATTTTTTGCGGTTGTTTTTGTTTTCGACGGTAGTTGTTCACCCGCACCTTGTGTGCCCATAACAGGAGACTCGCCATGCAATTCAAGAAGAAGATCGCGCTCGCTGCGGCCGTGGCCGCTGCCGGACTTTCTGCGCTCGCCACGTCCACGCTCGCGCAGGCCCAGGCGGCCAACGAGCAATTCATTCCGCTGCTGGTCTACCGCACCGGGCAGTTCGCGCCGCTGGGCATTCCGTGGGCCGACGGCAAGCAGGATTACCTGAAGCTGGTGAACGCGCGCGACGGCGGCGTCAACGGGGTGAAGCTGGCGTTCGAGGAATGCGAGACGGCCTACGACGCGGCCAAGGGCGTGGAGTGCTACGAGCGGCTCAAGGGCAAGGGCACCGGCGCCTCGGGCTTCGACCCGCAATCGACCGGCATCACCTTCGCGGTGACCGACAAGGCCTATGCCGACAAGGTCTCGATCGAGACGCCGGGCTACGGCCTGTCGCAGTCGGTCGACGGCACCGTGTTCCAGTGGAACTTCCCGCTGCTGGGCACCTACTGGACGGCCGCCGACGTGATGCTGCAGGACATCGCCAAGAAGGAAAAGGGCAGCCTGAAGGGCAAGAAGATCGCGCTGGTCTACCACGACAGCCCCTACGGCAAGGAGCCGATCCCGCTGCTGCAGAAGCGCGCCGCGGCCGACGGCTTCGAGCTGAGCCTGTTCCCGGTCACCCCGCCCGGCGTGGAGCAGAAATCCACCTGGCTGCAGATCCGCCAGCAGAAGCCCGACTACGTGCTGTTCTGGTCGGCCGGCGTGATGACGCCCGCCGGCATCCGCGAGGCGCAGGCCAGCGGCTATCCGCGCGAGAAGATGTACGCCATCTGGTGGGCCGGCTCCGACCACGACGTGAAGGACATCGGCGCGGCCGCCAAGGGCTACAACGCGATCACCATCCACAACAGCGCCGCCAAGGACAAGGTCCACGACGAGCTGAAGAAGTTCGTCTACGACAAGAACCAGGGCAGCGGCCCGGCCACCAGCGTCGGCACCCTGGCCCACACCCGCGGGATGATGATCTCGATGCTGCAGGTCGAGGCCATCCGCGCGGCGCAGGACAAGTACGGCAAGGGCAAGACGCTCACGCCCGAGCAGGTGCGCTGGGGCTACGAGCACCTGGACCTGACCGCCGACAAGCTGAAGGCGCTGGGCTTCGGCGAGGTGATGCGGCCGGTCAAGACCAGCTGCCAGAACCACATGGGCGACGACTGGGCGCGCATCGTCCAGTGGGACGGCGGCAAGTGGGAGATCAAGTCCGACTGGTACCAGTCGGACAAGACGCACATCGATCCGCTGGTCAAGGAGTTCTCGGCCAAGTACGCCAAGGACAAGAACGTGACCCAGCGCAGTTGCATGTAGCCGGTTATTGAAAGAAAAGTGCCTGGGGCCGGCTCGCAGCGCCGGCCATCAGCTATGTTTTTCATAGCAAAGGCGTTCGACCTCTCCTTCACCGAGCCTACCCATGAACGCTCCGCCCTCCTCCGCCGACCCGGCTGCGCAGTTGCAGCCGGCACCGCCTCCCCTGCTCGACGTCAACGGCATCGAGGTGATCTACCACCACGTCATCCTGGTGCTGAAGGGCGTCTCGCTGACGGTGCCCGAGGGCGCGATCGTCGCGCTGCTCGGCGGCAACGGCGCGGGCAAGACGACCACGCTGCGCGCCATATCCAACCTGCTGGAGGGCGAGCGCGGCGAAGTGACCAAGGGCGCGATCCGGCTGCGCGGCGAGCGGATCGAGCGGCTCACGCCCGCGGCGCTGGTCGACCGCGGCGTGGTGCAGGTGATGGAGGGCCGGCACTGCTTCGCCCACCTGACCATCGAGGAGAACCTGCTGGCCGGCGCCTACACCCGCAAGGACCGCGGCGAGATCGCGGCCAACCTGGAGAAGGTCTACACCTACTTCCCGCGGCTCAAGACGCGGCGTACCAGCCAGGCGGCCTACACCTCGGGCGGCGAGCAGCAGATGTGCGCCATTGGCCGCGCGCTGATGGCCAACCCGCGGATGGTGCTGCTCGACGAGCCGTCGATGGGCCTGGCGCCGCAGATCGTCGAAGAGGTCTTCGAGATCGTGAAGGACCTGAACACGCGGGAGCACGTCACCTTCCTGCTGGCCGAACAGAACACCGGCATGGCCCTGCGCTATGCCGGCTACGGCTACATCCTGGAGAGCGGCCGGGTGGTGATGGACGGCACCGCCGCCGCGCTCTCGGGCAACGAGGACGTCAAGGAGTTCTACCTGGGCATGGGCCGCAGCGACGACGGCGGCGCCCGCAAGAGCTTCAAGGACGTCAAGAGCTACAAGCGCCGCAAACGCTGGTTAGCGTGAGCCCCCCGGCTTTGCACTCCGCTGCCGCTGCGTGTCATTCGCCACCCCCCGAGGGGGAGGCAGCCCCGGGCCTTGGGGCGGCCCGGCGGCCGGGGCGGCATGGAAGGCAAGCATGGCTGCGGCTGACAAGGCGCATCGCGGCGGCCGGGCAGTGATGAAGATGGTCCGCAATCGCATGCAGTGCGAAGTTTGGGAGAACCGATGAACGAACACTACGACGCACTGGAGACCCGCGACCCGGCGGAGCGGGAGGCGGCGCTGATGGCGGCGCTGCCGGGGCAGGTGGCGCATGCGCAGGCTCGGGCGCCCGCGTTCGGGCGCATCCTGGCGGGCGTCGATGCGGCGGGGGTGCGCAGCCGCGCGGCGCTGGCGCGGCTGCCGGTGACCCGCAAGCACGAACTGCTGGAGCTGCAGCAGGCCGCGCGCGCGGCGGGCGGCGATGCGATGGGCGGCTTCGGGGCGGTGGGCTACGGCGCGGCGATGCCGCGCATCTTCGCGAGCCCCGGCACGCTGTACGAACCCGACGGCCAGCGGGCCGACCACTGGCGGATGGCGCGCGCCTTCTTCGCCGCCGGCTTCCGCGCGGGGCAGTTGCTGCACAACAGCTTCAGCTACCACCTGGTGCCGGCCGGCGCGATGATGGAGAGCGGCGCCCACGCGCTGGGCTGCACCGTGTTCCCCGGCGGCACCGGGCAGACCGAGCAGCAGTTGCAGGCGCTGGCCGAGCTGGGCGCGCACGGGTACGTCGGCACCCCGAGCTTCTTGCGCATCCTGCTCGAGAAGCTGCAGGAACGCGGCGGCGCACTGCCGCGCCTGACCCGCGCGCTGGTCTCGGGCGAGGCGTTTCCGCCGTCGCTGCGCGACTGGCTGCGGGGACGCGGCGTGGAGGCCTACCAGTGCTACGCCTCGGCCGACCTGGGCCTGATCGCCTACGAGACGGCGGCGCGCGAGGGCTTGGTGCTGGACGAGGGCGTGGTCGTCGAGATCGTGGTTCCCGGCACCGGCGAGCCGGTGGCCGAGGGCGAGGTGGGCGAACTGGTCGTCACCAGCTTCAACCCGGTGTACCCGCTGGTGCGCTTCGGCACCGGCGACCTGTCGGCCGTGCTGCCCGGCACCTGCCCCACCGGCCGCACCGGCACCCGCATCCGCGGCTGGATGGGCCGCGCCGACCAGACGACCAAGGTGCGCGGCATGTTCGTGCACCCCGCCCAGGTGGCGGAGATCGGCAAACGCTTCACCGAACTGGGCCGGTTGCGGCTGGTGGTCTCCGGCGCGATGGCCGACGACCGGCTGCTGCTGCGCGCCGAATGCGCATCGCCCGAGGGCGGCGACGCGCTGGCCCGGCGCTTGGGCGAAGCGGTGCGCGAAGTGACCAAGCTGCGCGCCGAGGTGGAGCTGTGCCCGCCGGGGGCCTTGCCGAACGACGGGAAGGTGATCGAGGATGCGCGGAGCTACGAGTAAGGCGGCAAGGACGCCGTCGCGCAGCCCGGTTGCGCAACAGCGCCTCTTTTGCACCTTCGCCCGGCGCAGGCCGGGCGCGGTGCATTCATTCCTCTTCCGCCTCCCGGCAATCCTGCGGCAGGCTGCCCTGCGCCATGCCGGTGCCCGCCACGCAGTACCAGCGCACCGGCCCGTCGCCCTCCTCCGGTACCGGGTGCATCTGCAGCACGCCGGCCTTGGTGCGGACTTCCACGTTCATCGTGTCCACGTCGTAGACCAGGCGGCTGCCGTCGGCCAGCTGGGTGGCGGCGCCGGCTTCGGCCAGGGTGTCGGGCTGTTCGCCGTTCTTCTGGTAGTGGGCGCCGAGGGCGGCCCGCACCTCGGTGCCCATCTGCCAGGCCTGCGCCACCGCCGCGCGTCGGGTGTACTGCTGGTAGGCCGGCAGGGCCACCGCGGCCAGGATGCCGACCATCGCCACCAGCACGACGAAGCCCGCCGCGCCGCCGCCGGCACGTCCGCCGTAGGGCACGAAGAGCGCCAGAAAGTACGCTGCCGGGTGGCGCGCCGGCATCGTCACCGTAGGCTGCAGCACCCGCGCCAGTCGCTTGGTGAGCCAGGGGTAGGCGGAGGTCAGCTCGTGGAACGACGACCAGAAGCCGGCGTTGTGCACCGTCTGGCGGGCGTACTCGACCAAATCGATCCGGCTCCAGCGCTGCGGGCCGGCGGCCAGCGCCACCATGGCGCGCGCGGCGGACTCGGGGCTCTGGCAGCAGGCGCGGCCGTGCAGGTCGCAGGTGCTTTCCTGCGCGCGGGAATAGGCGGCACCCAGCAGCGGCAGCCACAGCACCGGGATGCGCCAGACATGGCCGGTGAGGTGCTTCATCCGGATGTGGCCCAGTTCGTGGCCCATGTAGAAGTGGATGCCGTCCGGGTGGCGCTCCATCGCGTCCACCACGTCCGACAGCAGGATGACGAAGTTGCGCCCCAGGAACCGGGTGGCGAACGCGTTGAGCATGCCGCCGCCGTTGAGCAGGTAGGCCTCGGGCAGCTCGGCGATGCCCAGCTTGCCGCAGCAGTGCACCAGGCTCGCATGCAGGTCGGGCTGCTGTGTGGCGGTGATCCGCACGCCGGTGCCCTTCAGGTAGGAGATCAGCGCCGACTGCGCGAACAGGTAGACCACGAAGGCCAGCAGCACGTAGAACAGCAGCGCACCGAAGGTGGCGACCAGGATGAGCACCCAGGCGAGCAGCCCCAGCACCAGGGTGATGCGGCCGAGCGTGCGCTCGTGCCGGTAGACCAGCGATTCCATTGAAATTCCCCCCAGGAAAGAAAGTTGTGGTTCTTCTGACGCGGGCTCTCGCGGCCCGCGGGGGGATTCTAGGAAGTGCGGTCGCGGCGCCCGATCAGATCGCGCCGACGCTGCCGGTCACCGGCAGCACGATGCCGGTGATGTAGCCGGCGCACGCCGGCGCCGCTAGGAAGACGTAAGCGGGCGCCAGTTCTTCGGGCTGGGCGGGGCGGCCCATGTCGGTGTCCTTGCCGAACGTGCGCACGTCGCTCGGCTTCTTGTCGGCCGGGTTCAGCGGCGTCCACACCGGGCCCGGCGCCACCGCGTTCACCCGGATGCCGCGCGGCAGCAGGTTGGAGGCCAGCGCCTTGGTGAACGCGTGGATCGCGCCCTTGGTGGCCGAGTAGTCGAGCAACTGCTTGCTGCCGCGCAGCCCGGTGGTCGAGCCGGTATTGAGGATGCTGCCGCCGCGCGGCAGGTGCGGCAGCGCGGCCTGCACCATGTGGAAGTAGCCGTGCACGTTGGTGCGCAGGGTCATGTCGAGCTGCTGCTCGGTGATGTCGGTGATGTCCTCGGCATGCGACTGGAAGGCGGCGTTGTTGACCAGCACGTCGAGCCGGTCGAAGGCCTTGACCGTCTTCTCCACCGCGCGCTTGCAGAAGGCGGGCTTGCGCACGTCGCCCGGGATCAGGATGCAGCGCTGTCCTTCGGCCTCGACCGCGCGGCGGGTGTCCTCGGCATCCTGGTGCTCGTCGAGGTAGACGATCGCGACGTCGGCCCCCTCGCGGGCGAACAGCACCGCCACCGACCGGCCGATGCCCGAATCGCCGCCGGTGACGATGGCCGCCATGCCGCCGAGCTTGCGGCTGCCGGCGTAGTCGGGCGCGTCGTAGCGGGGGCGCAGCGCCATGCTGCGCTCCAGGCCCGGCTTGACCAGGCGGCGGGCGGGCAGCGGCGTTTCGGGCTGGCGGCGGGCACCGGCCTGCACCGCCTTCTTGGGTGCCGCGGCGCCGGCGCGGGCATCGCGCGCGGCCTGGGCCCGCTGGATCGCGCGCTGGGTGGCGCCGGTGCCGGCGGCGGCCGCGCGGGCCGGCGGGGCAGCGGTCTTGCGCGACGGAGCCGCGGCAGTGGCCGCCTTGCCGGCGGGGGCCTTGCGGCCGGCGGTCTTGCGGGAGGGGGCGGAAGCGCTGGCGCTTGTGCGGGTGCTGGAGCGGGAAGTCGGCACGTCGGAAGGGGGCTGCACGGGCCAGCCGCGGAGGCGGCGGCATCCGGTCCCGGTGCCAGCCATGCTAGGGACGGCTTTGGCAGGCGGTGTAACAGGGCGCCCCGGGGCACCGATAGGGGGCCAAAAACCCCACGGCCCAATGCCCTTTTCTCTAGGGTAACTGCCCGTTGCACCTGGAGGACCGGTGGCTATGATCGCCCGTCATTTCACAGGAAGACCGCTCATGCACAAACTGCTCTCTCTCACCGTACTGGCAGCGGCCGCGCTCGGCGCCATCGGCGTCCAGGCCCAGGATTTCCCCGCCGGCAAGCCGGTGACGATCGTGGTGCCGTTCACCGCGGGCGGCCCGACCGACCGCGTGGCGCGCGACCTGGCGGAAGCCCTGCGCAAGCCCCTGGGCGGCGTGAGCGTGATCATCGAGAACGCGGCCGGCGCCGGCAGCACCATCGGCACCGCCAAGGTGGCCCGCGCCAATCCGGACGGCTACACCCTGCTGCTCAACCACATCGGCATGGCCACGATGCCCGGCCTCTACCGCAAGCTGCCGTTCAAGGTGGAGAGCGATTTCGAATACCTCGGCATCATCAACGACGTGCCGATGACGCTGATCGCCAAGCCTGCGCTGCCGGCCAACACGTACAAGGAACTGACCGGCTGGATCGCCGACAACAAGGGCAAGATCAACCTGGGCAACGCCGGCGTCGGCTCGGCGTCGCACCTGTGCGGCCTGCTGTTCCAGAGCGCCACCAAGGTCGAGATGACGCCGGTGCCGTACAAGGGCACCGCGCCGGCCATCGCCGACCTGATCGGCGGCCAGATCGACCTGCTCTGCGACCAGACGACCAACACCACCTCGCAGATCGAGGCCAAGAAGGTCAAGGCCTATGCGGTCACCACCGACAAGCGCCTGACCACGCCCGCCCTGAAGGACCTGCCGACGCTCGCCGAGTCGGGCCTGAAGGACTTCCAGGTCACGATCTGGCACGGCCTGTACGCGCCCAAGGGCACGCCGGCGCCGGTGCTCAAGAAGATCAGCGACGCGCTCAAGGTCGCGCTGAAGGACCCGGAATTCGTCAAGAAGGAAGAAGGCCTGGGCGCCGTGATCGCCAACGACAAGCGGGTCGAGCCTGCCGGCCACAAGGAGTTCGTCGCGGCCGAGATCGCCAAGTGGACGCCGATCATCAAGAACGCGGGCGTCTACGCCGACTGAGCGTTCCCCCCGCGCCGAAAGCCGCCGCAGCCCGCCCGGGCCCGGCGGCTTTTTTCATGGTGCGCAGCGCTGGATCCGGGGTGGCATGCCGCCGCCGATCAACGCGGCGAAGGCGGTCGCGTCCACCGGATAGCTGAAGTGGAAGCCCTGCATCTGGTCGCAGGCGTTGGTGCGCAGAAAGTTCTCCTGCTCGGCCGTCTCCACGCCCTCGGCCACCACCGTCAGGCCCAGCGCCCGGCCGATGGTGATGATGGCCTGGGTGATCGCCTTGTCCTCGGCGCTGGTCGCCAGTTCGCGGATGAAGGACTGGTCGATCTTGATCGTGTCGACCGGGAAATGCTTCAGCTGCCCCAGCGCCGAATACCCGGCGCCGAAATCGTCGATCGCCAGCCGCACGCCCATCGCCTTGACCGCCTGCAGCAGCGCCAGGGCGCGCTCGGGGTCGCGGATCACCGTGCTCTCGGTCAGCTCCAGCTCCAGCCAGCGCGGCTCCAGCCCGGTCTCGCGCAGGATCGCGGCCAGGTCGGCGATGAAATCGGCATGGTCGAGCTGGCGGGCCGACACGTTGACCGCCATGCAGACCGCGGGCAGGCCCTGGCGCTGCCACTCGACGCTCTGCCGGCAGGCCTCGTGCAGCACCCAGCGGCCGATGGCGACGATCAGCCCGGTCTCCTCGGCCAGCGGAATGAAGCGCGAGGGCGGCACCTCGCCCAGCTCGGGGCTGGTCCAGCGCAGCAGGGCCTCGACGCCCACCACGCCCTGGCTGCCGCAGGAGAGCTTGGCCTGGTAGTGCACCGCCAGCTCGCCCCGCACCAGCACCTGGCGCAGCCCCGTCTCCAGCGCCAGCCGCTCGATCGAGCGCACCTGGATCTCGGCCGAATAGAACTGCGCGTTGTTCTTGCCGCGGTCCTTCGCGCTGTACATGGCCGCGTCGGCGTTCTTCATCAGCGTCTGCTCGTCGCGGCCGTCGGCCGGCGAGCGGGCCACGCCGATGCTGGCCGACACGCTGCATTCGCTGCCGCCGATCCACACCGGCCGCGCCGCCTGGACCAGCATCGCCTGGGCCGCGAGGGCGATGGAGGCGGTGTCGTCGGTCGGCAGCAGCACCACGAACTCGTCGCCCGCCAGCCGCGCCAGCACGCCGCCCGGCGGCAGCACCCGGCGGAAGCGGCCGGCGAGCTCCTGCAGCAACTGGTCGCCGGCGCCGTGGCCCAGGGTGTCGTTGATGAACTTGAAACGGTCGAGGTCGATGAACAGCACCGCGCAACCGGCGGCGCCCTCGGCCGCGAAGGCCAGTGCGCGGCCCAGCAGGGTGCCGAAGTGGGCCCGGTTGGGCAGCCCGGTGAGGGTGTCGTGCGTCGCCAGGTGCTGGGCGCGGCTCTCGGCCAGCTTCATCCGGGTGATCTCGTGCGAGACGCCGCGGTAGCCGGCGAAGGCGCCGTCGGCACCGAACATCGGCTCGCCGCTGACGCTCACGAAGTAGGGACGGCCGTCGGGCAGCGAGCGGAACATCGGCACGTCGCGGAACGGCTGGTGGGCCTCCAGCGTCTCGCGCAGCGGGCCCCAGCCGCCGGGCAGGTCGACCGCCAGTTCGGCGTCCCACACCGGCCGGCCCAGGTAGACCTTCTGCACCGCGCGGGTCTCGTGCCGGCGGCCCTCCATCGCGCAGTAGTGCAGCCGGGTGTCCAGCTCCCAGTACCAGTCGGACGACAGGTGCGTCAGCGCGCGGAAGCGCGCCTCGCTCTCGCGCAGCGCCGACTCCACCGCGCGCTGCTGGGTGATGTCGCGCAGGATGCCGTGGAAGCCCCGCGGCCGGCCCGCGGCGTCGCGCAGCAGGTGCACCGAGCCCTCCACGTCGAGCACCCGGCCGTCGCGGTGCAGGTACTGCCACTCCTCCCGCTCGCAGGCCACGCCGCTGCGCCAGACGCGCTTGAAGGTGGCGCCCACCAGCCGCGCCATCGCGTCGGTCTGGAAGGCGCGGTTGTTGGTCGCCAGCACCTCGTCGCGACTGTAGCCCAGCAGCCGGGTGAAGGCGGTGGTGCAGAACATGTGGTTGCCGGCCAGGTCCACCTCGTAGTAGGCGTCCTGGATGCTTTCGAGGATCGCATGGCGGCGCTCGCTGGCGCGCAGGGCCTCTTCGGCGGCGCGGCGTTCGGCCTCCTCGTCGAACTTGTCGAGCGCGAAGGCGATGTTGCGGGCCATGCGCTCGATCAGCCGCACCGTCTCGTCGTCGAACGCGCCGGGGCGCTCGGCGTAGAACATCAGCACGCCGATGGTGCCGCGGCGTGGCACCAGCGGCACCGCGGCGCCCGAGCCCAGGCGGCGCCGTGCGACCGTTTCCTTCCAGGCCGACACCCGCTGGATGCGCGGGTCGTTCTGCAGGTCGTTGCTGACGCTCGGCCGGCCGGTGCGGAACGCGGTGCCCGCGGTGCCGCCGCTCTCGACCGACGCGCCGTCGACCGACATGTTCATGTTGTCGACCAGGTGCGGCTCCACCCCGGCCGCGGCCACGCTGCGCAGCCGGCCGGTGGCGGCGTCGCGCAGGCTGACCGAGACGATGCGGAAGTAGCCGTCGGCCATCGCCGCGGCACAGACTTCGCGGAACAGGTCGCGCTCGGTCGCGCAGCGCAGCACCGCCTCGTTGGTGGCGCTCAGCACCGCATGCAGCGCCGCGAGGTGTTCGAGGTGCTGGTGGTGGGCGTCGGCGGGAGTGCCGTCCGGCGTCATGGGCGGCGGCGCGGCGCGGCGCTACGGGGCCCGGTGGCGGCGTGCGGAGAACGGCGTGCGGCGGCGGGCGGCGGGGCCGGTCGGCGGGACTGCAGGGAACACATCATGCGCGGTAGCCGTGACCAGAGACAGGGTTGAAGAGACGGCACCGCCAGACGATCCGTGCGCAGCAGCATCCATGCCTGCGATGGTGACGGGCCGGCATGCTCCGCAGCATCCGGGTTTTCACCTGCAGGCAACAGCGTAACCCGCTGCCAAGCTCGGTGGCAAGCCGCGCCCCGTTGCGCCGCCGCCTCACCTATCACCCAGGAGACTTCCCCGCATGCGCCGCACCCCCGTTGTCCGCCGGATCTTCCTCCATGCCTGTGCGCTGGCCGCCGCATCGCTCGCCGCCGGGATGGCCGCACCCGGCACCGCCCTGGCGCAGACGCCGTGGCCGAGCAAGCCGGTGCGCATCGTCGTGCCCTTCGCGCCCGGCGGCACCACCGACCTGCTGGCCCGCGCCGTGGCGCCCGAGCTGTCGAAGGCCTTCGGCCAGCCCTTCATCGTCGACAACCGGGCCGGCGCCGGCGGCAACGTGGGCGCCGACATGGTCGCCAAGGCCGCGCCCGACGGCTACACCCTGCTGATGGGCACGGTGGGCACCCACGGCATCAACCGGGCGCTCTACGCGAAGATGCCCTTCGACCCGATCAAGGACTTCGCGCCGGTGACGCTGGTGGCCGCGGTGCCCAACGTGATGGTGATGAACGCCGAGAAGGCCCGGGCGATGGGCATCCGCAACGTGCAGGACTTCGTGCGGGTGGCCAAGGACCGTCCGGGCAAGCTCAACATGGCCTCGAGCGGCAACGGCACCTCGATCCACCTGGCGGGCGAGCTGTTCAAGAGCATGACCGGCACCTACATGGTCCACTTCCCGTACCGCGGCTCGGGCCCGGCGATCATGGACATGGTGGGCGGCAACATGGACGTGATGTTCGACAACCTGCCGTCGTCGATGCAGCAGATCAAGGGCGGCAAGCTGGTCGCCCTGGCCGTGACCAGCGCCCAGCGCTCGCCGGCCCTGCCCGACGTGCCCACGGTGGAAGAGGTCGGCGGCCCGGCGCTCAAGGGCTTCGAGGCCAGCTCGTGGTTCGGCCTCCTGGCGCCGGCCGGCACGCCGCCCGAGATCGTCAACCGCATCCAGCAGGAGCTGGCCAGGTCGCTGCAGACGGCGGCGATCAAGGAAAAGATGGAAGCCCAGGGCGCGATCCCCAGCGGCAACACGCCGCAGGAGTTCGCCAGGCTGATCGACAGCGAGCACCGCAAGTGGGCCGAGGTGGTGAAGACCTCGGGCGCCAAGGTCGACTAGCCGCCGGCGGCGTGCACCGCCCGCTCGCTATCGAATCGATAGCTGGTGGCCGTTGCGGAATACCGGCTGCAGCCGTTTTTCATTCGAAAACGGGGCTTACACGCCCCAGACCACGTCCTTGCCTTCGGCCGCGCTGCGCTTGAGCATGTCGATGAAGGGGGCGGTGCGCTGGCGCAGGGTGACGCTGTGGGTGCCGTGCGCATGGTGGCCCGCGCCGTCGGCGTTCTCGTCGGCGACCTGCTGGGGCTGCTCTTCGTCGTGGCGCACCGCGGCTTCGAGCGCGGCGACGGCGCCGGGAATCTGGGCGACGGTGATGATGCCCTGGTGGGCCGGCTCCTTGCCGATCAGCTTGAGCACCTGCTGGGCGCTGGCTTCGAGCAGGATGACTTCGGCAGTAGCTTGGGATTTGAACTTGAACATGGTGTCGTCTTTTTTGGGCTGAGGTGAAGTCGCGCCGCCGGGGCGTCTGCGGATTGTGCCGCGTGCGGTGCGGCCGACTGCAACTGTCCGTCAGCCCGCGGTGCGGCCGGCACGCGCCCTCCCATCCGGGGCACCGATACCGGTGCTCACCCGGTCGCGCGGCGGCGCTCCTACACTCCCGGGCGTCGGCGGGTTTGCGCGCCACCCCGCCACGGCCGACCACCGCACCCTCCTTCCGCGACCCCGCATGCCCGTCACCCGCCCTCGTGTCCCTCGCCGCCCGTCCACCGCCCTGCGCACCGCCGCCGCCGTGCTGGCCGTGGTGGCGCTCGCCGGCTGCGCCAGCACCCGCGACACCGCCGGCTACTACTGGGATGCGGTGACCGGCCACCTGCGGGTGATGCAGGCCGCCCGCCCGGTCGACCAGTGGCTGGCCGAGCCCGCCGCGCCGCCCGCCCTGAAGGAGCGGCTGCAGTTGGCGCAGCGGATCCGCGCCTTCGCCTCGCGCGAACTGGGCCTGCCCGACAACGCCAGCTACCGCCGCTATGCCGATCTGCAGCGCGCCGCGGTGATCTGGAACGTGGTGGCCGCGCCCGAGCTTTCGCTGGAGCTGCACACCTGGTGCTTCCCGGTGGCCGGATGCATCGGCTACCGCGGCTACTACGAGGAGGCGCAGGCCCGGGCCGAAGCCGCGCGCCTGCAGGCCGACGGGCTGGAAACCGCCGTCTACGGCGTGCCCGCCTATTCAACGCTGGGCTGGATGAACTGGCTGGGCGGCGATCCGCTGCTCAACACCTTCATCGGCTACCCCGAGGGCGAGCTGGCCCGCATCGTCTTCCACGAGCTGGCCCACCAGGTGGTCTACGTGCAGGACGACACCAGCTTCAACGAATCCTTCGCCACCGCGGTGGAGCGCCTGGGCCAGCAGCGCTGGCTGGCCACCGAGGCCTCGGAGGCCGCGCGGCAGGACTACGCCCGCTTCGAAGGCCGCCGCCGAGACTTCCGCACGCTGGTGCAGACCACCCGCGACCGGCTGCGCGCCATCTACCGGGCCGGGCCCGCCGACGGTGCGGCCGACGACCGGCCGGCGCAGAAGGCCGCCGCGCTGGCGGATTTCCGCAGCGCCTATGCCGCGCTGCGCGCCGGCTGGGGCGGCGACGCGGCGCAGGTGTCCGGTTACGACGCCTGGGTGGCGCGGGCCAACAATGCGGCTTTCGGTGCGCAGGCGGCCTACGACGAGCTGGTGCCGGGTTTCGAGGCGGTGTTCGCCCGCGAGGCCCGCGCCCCCGGCGACCCGTGGCCCCGCTTCTACGCCGAGGTGCGCCGCCTGGCCGCGCTGCCGCGGGCAGAGCGCCGTGCCGCGCTGGCCGAAGCGGCCGGCGGCGGCTCCACGGCCACCACGGCCACCACGGCCACCACCGATTTTCATGACGACCTTCCGGGAGCCCGCTTTTGACCGATCTCTATCTTCGACGTGACCATGCCCTGGGCCAGGCGGCCGCGCGGCGGGTGGCGCGCCACTGGGCCGAACGCATGGTCGAGCGCTACGGCATGGAATGCCGCTACGAGGAATCGGCCGTGGCCGACGAGGCCGACGTGCTGCACTTCACCGGCACCGGCGTGACCGGCACCCTGGAGGTGGCGCCCGAGAGCTTCGTGCTCGACGCCAAGCTGGGCCTGCTGCTGAGCGTATTCCAGGACCGCATCGCCGAGGAAGCGCGCCAGGCGCTGGATGCGATGGCCGTCGACGGCCTGCCCCTCGCGGCAGCCGCCGCCGCGCCGCTGCCGCCCGCGGCCTGAGGGCTTGCCCCCCAACGGAGGCGCACGATGCGGCGTTGCGCCGCACGCGGAACGCCTTATTCCAGCGAGGCGATCAGGTCGATGTACTGCTGGCGCGCGGCCTCGCCGGCGGTGCCTTTCAGCTTGGTCCAGGCGTCCCATTTGGCGCGGGCGACCACGTCGCTGAAGCCCGGCCGCTTCTCGGCGTTGTCGCCCTGCGTCGCCTGCTTGTACAGCGCGTAGATCTTCAGCAGCGTGGGGTTGTCGGGCCGCTCGGCCAGGTTCTTGGAACGGGCGACGGCGGCGTCGAAATCGGCGGTCAGGTCGGACATGTGCGGTGGCGGAGGGTTGGGGGAGCGCGCATCTTACGGGGGCGGCACATCGGGTTTGCCCGTAGCACGGGAGCCACCGGCCCGACGACACGCCCGGACCGCATTGCTATCGAATAAATAGCTGGAGGCCGGCTTCCTGCGCCGGCCGTGGCTACTTCTTATCCATATTCTGGAGCGGCGAAGGCGTAGAGAACCATTTCTGCACCAGCTGCACCCAGCAGCGCGCGCCGATCGGGATCAGCGCGTCGTTGAAGTCGTAGCTGGGGTTGTGCAGCATGCAGGGGCCCATGCCGTGGCCGGCGTCGCGGTGGCTGCCGTCGCCGTTCGACAGGAACGCGTAGGCGCCCGGCCGGGCCTGCAGCATGTACGAGAAATCCTCCGCGCCCATCGTCGGCTCCTGCTCCTGCAGCCGGTCGGGGCCGATCACGTCGGCCACCACGCCGCGCAGGAAATCGGCCGCGGCCGCGTCGTTGACGGTGGGCGGGTAGTTGCGGTCGAAGACGAACTCGCACTGCGCGTCGAACGCGGCGCAGGTGTGCTCGGCCACTGTGCGCATGCGGGCCTCCAGCAGGTCGAGCACCTCCAGGCTGAAGGTGCGCACCGTGCCCTCCAGCACGCAGCTGTCGGGCACGATGTTGGTGGCGTCGCCGGCGTGGACCATGGTGACCGAGATCACGCCCGCGTCCAGCGGCTTCTTGTTGCGGCTGACGATGTTCTGGAAGGCCTGCACCATCTGGCAGGCGATCGGCACCGGGTCGATGCCCAGGTGCGGCATCGCGGCGTGCGAGCCCTTGCCGCGGACCGTGATCCTGAACTCGTTGGACGAGGCCATCACCGGCCCGCTGCTGACCGCCATGTGGCCGGCGGCCATGCCCGGCCAGTTGTGCAGGCCGAACACCGCCTCGGCGGGGAACCGCTCGAACAGGCCCTCTTCCACCATCACCCGGGCGCCGCCGCCGCCCTCTTCGGCCGGCTGGAAGACCAGGTAGAGCGTGCCGTCGAAGTCGCGGTGCCCGGCCAGGTACTGGGCCGTGGCCAGCAGGATGGCGGTGTGGCCGTCGTGGCCGCAGGCGTGCATCCGGCCCGGGTGGCGGCTGGCGTGGGCGAAGGTGTTGAATTCCTGCAGCGGCAGCGCGTCCATGTCGGCGCGCAGGGCCAGGGTGCGGCCGCTGGTGCCGCCGGTGCCGCGCAGGGTGCCGACCACGCCGGTGCGGCCCAGGCCCCGGTGCACCGGGATGCCCCATTCGGCGAGCTTCTGCGCCACCAGCTCGGAGGTGCGGACCTCTTCGAAGCCCAGCTCGGGGTGGGCGTGGATGTCGCGCCGCAGGGCCGTGATCGCCGCGATCTCGGGGCTGTCGGGGTGCAGCGCGTCGGGCACCGGCGCCGTGGCGGGTGAAGTCGCGGCGGGAGTGCTGTCGGCGAGGGCGGAGGG
Source organism: Xylophilus sp. Leaf220 (assembly GCF_001421705.1). Classification (GTDB taxonomy): domain Bacteria; phylum Pseudomonadota; class Gammaproteobacteria; order Burkholderiales; family Burkholderiaceae_C; genus Xylophilus. Next base: position 188,755 of record NZ_LMKO01000023.1, read on the forward strand.
TGGCATGCGGAACTCCTGGAAACGGCGACGGGCCGCACGCGGCCCGCCTGGATGCTTGCGGTGCAGTCTACTGCGCGCCCTGCCCGGCCGGCCCCGCGCGATGCGGGCGGCACTGCGCCGAACAGGGCCGCCCGGCGCACGGCCGCGGCTGCGCCTAGGCCTTGACCCGGCCGTCGCCGGTCAGCATCGACAGCTCGACGAACCTCGACCCCACGTGGTTGCCGGCGCCGAACGCCACCGGCAGGCCGGCGACGGTGGCGTTGCCGATCGACTCCAGTCCGCCGACCAGGCTGTCGCGGTCGAGCGTGCCCCGTGCCCGGCGCATGCCCTCGACCAGTACCCGCGCGGCCAGGTAGCCCTCGAAGGCGGTGTAGCCGGGCTTGACCTTGTCGCCGCCCTTCCTGACCGCCTCCAGGAATTCGCGCGAGGCGGCGTGGGTGCTCTTGTAGGGCGAGGGCAGCACCTGCGCCACGACCACGCCGGCGCCGTCGGCACCCAGCGTCTCGGCCAGCGTCTGGGTGCCGACGAAGGACACGTTGAAGAAGGTGCCGCCGTAGCCCGCCTTGCGCGCCGCCCGGATGAAGGCGGCGCAGGCGGCATAGGTGCCCACCTGCACGATCGACTCGGGCCAGGCGGCCGAGAAGGTCTTGACGGCCGCGGCCACGTCGACCGAATTGCGCTCGATGGTCGCCTGCCCGGCGGGCTGCAGCTTGCGCGCGGCCATCGCCTTGACGATGCCGTCGAGCCCGGCCTTGCCGTAGGCGTCGTTCTGGTAGAAGACCCCGATGCGGTGCAGGCCCAGCACCGTCAGCTGCTTGACGATCAGCTCGGTCTCGTCGTCGTACGAGGCGCGCAGGTGGAAGGCGTAGCGGTTGAACGGCTCCCGCAGGGCCGGCGCCCCGGTGAGCGGGGCCACGAAGGGCACCCGCGCCTGCGTGGCCAGCGGCAGCGCCGCCAGGCTGGTCGGCGTGCCCACGTAGCCGAAGAGCGCCAGCACGTCGTCGGCCAGCAGCTTGCGGGTGTTCTCGGCGCAGCGCTCGGGCTCGTAGCCGTCGTCGAGGGTCTTGAGCTCGATGGTGCGCTTGCCGATGCCGCCCTGCGCGTTGACCTGGTCGAAGCAGAGCTTCGCGCCCTCCTGGTACTGCAGGCCGAGCTGCGCGGCCGGCCCGGTGAGCGGTGCCGACTGGCCCAGCAGGATGCGGCCTTCCTGGGCCCACGCCGGCCGGGAGGCCGCCGCCGCGATGCCGGCGCCGAGCAGTGCGCGGGAGAACGCCCTGCGGCCATTGTCGGGAAATGTCATGATGCGGCGCTCCTTCGGCGATGCTTGTCGCGCCTCCGGTCGGGCGCGGCGGCTAGTGTAAACACCTAGTACCCCGCCCTTTTTCCCTGTCTATCGCCATGCACGCCATCGCCCCCGTCCCTCTTTCCGACGCCGCTGCGCACCGCGTGCGCGGCGCCTGCCCGCACGACTGTCCCGACACCTGCGCCCTGGTCACCACCGTCGAGAACGGCCGCGCCGTGCGGGTCCAGGGCAGCGCCGACCACCCCCAGACCGGCGGCGTGCTCTGCACCAAGGTCTCGCGCTACCCCGAGCGGGTCTACCACCCCGAGCGGCTGCTGCAGCCGATGCGCCGGGTCGGCCCCAAGGGCAGCGGGCAGTTCGAGCCGGTGGGCTGGGACGAGGCGCTCGACGCGATCGCCCACCGCCTCTCGGCCATCGCCGACCATGCGCCCGAGGCGATCCTGCCCTACAGCTACGCCGGCACCATGGGCCTGGTGCAGGGCGAGAGCATGGACCGCCGCTTCTTCCACCGGCTGGGCGCCTCGCTGCTCGACCGCACCATCTGCGCCTCGGCCGGCGCCGAGGGCCTGACCCAGACGCTGGGCGGCAAGGTCGGCATGAAGGTGGAGCATTTCGCCGAAGCGCAGCTGATCCTGATCTGGGGCAGCAACGCGATCGGCAGCAACCTGCACTTCTGGCGCCATGTGCAGGAGGCCAAGCGCCGCGGCGCCCGCATCGTCTGCATCGACCCGCGCCGCACCGAGACGGCCGAGAAGTGCCACGAGCACATCGCCCTGCGCCCCGGCACCGACGCGGCGCTGGCCTTCGCGCTGATGCACGAATGCATCGTGCACGACCGGCTCGACCACGACTACCTGGAGCGCCACACCCTCGGCTGGGCCGCGCTGCGGGAGCGTGCGCTGCAGTGGCCGCCCACGCGCGCCGCCGAGGTCTGCGGCGTGCCCGAGGCGCAGATCCGCGCGCTGGCCCACGACTACGGCACCATCCAGCCCGCCGCCATCCGGCTCAACTACGGCATGCAGCGGGTCAAGGGCGGCGGCAACGCCACCCGGGCCATCGCCTGCCTGCCGGCGCTGGTGGGCGCCTGGCGCCACCGGGCGGGCGGGCTGCTGATGAGCAGCTCGGGCTACTTCCCGGTGCAGCGCGCCGCGCTCCAGCGGCCCGACCTGCTGGCCGGGCGCCGGCCGCGCACCCTCAACATGTCGACCATCGGCGACGTGCTGCTGCACCCCGGGTCCGACGCCTTCGGCCCGCAGGTCGCGGCGGTGGTGGTCTACAACAGCAACCCGGTCGCCGTCGCGCCCGACTCGGCCAAGGTGGTCGCCGGCTTCGCACGGGAGGACCTGTTCACCGTGGTGATCGAGCAGTTCCGCACCGACACCGCCGACTACGCCGACTACCTGCTGCCCGCCACCACCCAGCTCGAGCACTGGGACGTGCACCCCGCCTACGGCCACACCGACGTGCTGCTGAACCGCCCCGCCATCGCACCGGTGGGACAGGCCCGCAGCAACACCGACGTGTTCCGCGGCCTGGCCTCGCGCATGGGCTTCGACAATGCGTGCTTCCGCGACGACGACGAAACCCTCTGCCGCCAGGCCTACGGCACCCATGTCGACTTCGACCGGCTGCTGCGCGACGGCTTCGCGCCGCTGCCGGTGCCCGACGCGCCCTTCGCCCACGGCGGCTTTCCCAGCGCCTCGGGCCGCTGCGAATTCGTCAGCGAGCGGCTGGTCGCCCAGGGCCTCGACGGCCTGCCCGACCATGTGCCCAACCACGAGGTCGCCGGGCCCGGCGCGCCCTACCCGCTGGCCATGATCTCGCCGCCGGCGCGCAACTTCCTCAACTCGACCTTCGCCAACGTGAAGAGCCTGCGCGACATCGAGCGCGAGCCGCTGCTGGAGATCAGCGCCGCCGACGCCGAGGCGCGGGGCATCGCGTCGGGCGACGTGGTGCGGGTCTTCAACGGCCGCGGCGAGTACCGCTGCAAGGCCGAGGTGAGCCACCGCGCACGGCCGGGCGTGGTGCACGGCCTGGGCATCTGGTGGCGCAAGTCGGGCATCGCCGGCACCAACGTCAACGAACTGACCAGCCAGCGCCTGACCGACCTGGGCCGCGCGCCGACGTTCTACGACTGCCTGGTGGAAGTGGCGCCGGTGCCATAAGGCCACCGGCGGCCGCGACCACGGCGCCCGTGCCGCGGCCGGCCAGCCGGAGACGCCAACTACGCCGGGAGTGCTGCGGCCTCGACTATGCTACTAATTCGATAGCTGAGAGCCGGCGATCCGCGCCGGCTACGGCCACGATTCGTTCAAGAATCGCGGCGCTGCAACGACTCAGCGGCGCACCTGGAGCAGGACCGTCCACGGCTGGAAGCTCATGAAGGGCGCCCCGCAAGCGCCGGGGTCCTCCGCACATCCGGCAGGCGCGTCGGCGTGGAAATAGCGCCGGGCGATCGTGGCGGGCGGGCCGGCCTCCAGCGCCATGCGGCGCCGGGTGACCGACTGCAGCACGTTGCCGCCGATGGTGTCGGTATGCCCCCCCTGCAGGTCGACGGCCACGACGAGGTCGCAGTGCATTGGGAAAGCGCCGCCGGCTCCGCGCTCGGCCAGTGCCGCCTCGACCGCGGCGAACCGGTAGAGCTCGGCACCACTGCCGCGGGTCTGGCACACCATGTCGCCCGGGCGCGGCGTGGTGCGGGCGATGTCGCAGGCCCGGAACGCGGCATCCGACGGGATGCCGGCGCGCTCGTCGCGGCTCGCATCGAAGGCCTGCGCGACGTAGACATGGTGCGCGTCGGAGTAGGCGAACTGCTCGTCGGCCATGTCGGCGCTGCGGGCCAGGTAGCTGACGAACGCCGCCGACCAGGGGTTGTCGACGAGCGCGGACCGCTGGATCGCAGTGCGGATCGCCCTGCGTTGGCCGTCGTTCAGCGCCGACAGCGCGGGATCGGCACCGTCGCCTGCACCGTCGAGCGCGGCCAGGAGCGGCGCCAGCCGCTGGATGCCGCCGCCGGCACCGCGCATGTCGCGCGGCTTGCCCGGGTCGAGGGCCTGCCAGTAGGCCAGCACGCGGCGCCAGGCCGGGCCGCTGCCGTCGGCGAGCGCATCGGTTTCGGCTTCCTGGATGCCGGCCTTGGTCATGCGGCCGTCGCCATCCAGCTGCTGGCCGCCGAAAGCCGCATGCTCCTGCAGCGCCTGGGCCACCCAGCGCGCCGTGCGCGGGTCGGCGGAGGCCTGGACCGAGGCGGCCGCGCAGCTCTGCACGCGGGGTGGGGCCGCAGGGACGACCGGCTTGGCCGTCGGCGTCGCCACGGACCCAGGCGGCGCAGCACCCCGCCGTGGCGCGACATGTGCACAGGCCGCCAGAACCACCGTGCCCACCACCACCAGCCACCGGAAAACGCGTATCGGCGCCATGGCCTGCATCCTCATCACGAAACGAACAGGCAAAAAAAAAGCCCACATCACTGTGGGCTTTCTAAAGCGGCATTGCTGCCGTTGTGTGGTTGCGCGAGCAAGATTTGAACTTGCGACCTTTGGGTTATGAGCCCAACGAGCTACCAGGCTGCTCCATCGCGCGACAAGAATTGTAGTATAGCCTACTTATGCAGTCTTTGCATCGTCTGCGGAAGATTCTTCGCCGGAATCGGCGCGATCGACCAGTTCGACGAATGCCATCGGCGCGTTGTCGCCCACGCGGAAGCCCATCTTCAGGATCCGGGTGTAGCCGCCTGGACGTGCCTTGAAGTGCGGGCCCAGGTCGGTGAACAGCTTGGTGACGCTGTCGCGGTCGCGCAGGCGGTTGAATGCCAGGCGGCGGTTGGCCAGGGTGTCTTCCTTGGCCAGCGTGATCATCGGCTCGATGACGCGGCGCAGTTCCTTGGCTTTCGGCAGCGTGGTCTTGATGGCCTCGTGCTCGATGAGCGAGTTCATCATGTTCTGCAGCATCGCAAGGCGGTGCGAGCTGGTGCGGTTGAGTTTGCGGAGTCCGTGTCCGTGGCGCATGGTGCTTTTTCCTTCGGTTATTAAATCGGGCAGCCGGATCAGGTACTGCCCGAGGCACTGGCCACCGACAGGGTCGGCGGCCGGGTTCTGTATTTAGCGCTTGTCCAGGCCGGCCGGCGGCCAGCTTTCGAGCTTCATGCCGAGCGTGAGCCCGCGCGAAGCCAGCACTTCCTTGATCTCGTTGAGCGACTTGCGACCCAGGTTCGGGGTCTTGAGCAGTTCGTTCTCGGTCCGCTGGATCAGGTCGCCGATGTAGTAGATGTTCTCGGCCTTCAGGCAGTTCGCGGAGCGCACCGTCAGTTCGAGTTCGTCCACCGGACGCAGCAGGATCGGATCGAACGGGGTGTTGCCACCGCGTGGCGCCGGCGCGTCGAACGCTGCGAGTTCGCCGCCCTCGAGCTGCGCGAACACCGCGAGCTGTTCCACCAGGATCTTGGCCGAGGCGCGCACCGCGTCTTCGGCCGAGATGGCACCGTTGGTCTCGATCTCGACGACCAGCTTGTCCAGGTCGGTGCGCTGCTCGACGCGGGCGCTCTCGACCGTGTAGCTGACGCGCTTGACCGGCGAGAACGATGCATCCAGCACGATCCGGCCGATCGACTTGGTGGCTTCGTCCGCGTAGCGGCGCATTGTGCCCGGCACGTAGCCGCGGCCCTTCTCCACCTTGATCTGCATGTCCAGCTTGCCGCCGGCCGACAGATGGGCGATGACGTGGTCGGGATTGATGATCTCGACGTCGTGCGGCGTCTGGATATCTCCGGCCGTCACCACGCCTTCGCCGTCCTTGCGGAGCGACAGCGTCACTTCGTCGCGGTTGTGGAGCTTGAACACCACGCCCTTGAGGTTCAGCAGGATGTTGACGACGTCTTCCTGCACGCCGTCGATCGACGAGTACTCGTGCAGGACGCCGGCGATCGTGACCTCGGTTGCTGCATACCCGACCATGGACGACAGCAGCACGCGACGGATCGCGTTGCCGAGCGTGTGGCCGTAGCCGCGCTCGAAGGGCTCGAGGGCCACCTTGGCGCGGTTGGGCGCCAGCTGCTCGACATTGATCGCTTTGGGTTTCAGCAGATTGGTTTGCATGGACTTCCTCTCAATACCCCCAGCTCGTTACACCGGTAAGGCTGCGAAGCCCCGCCCCGCGGTGCCCCGCAGGCCAGGGAAATGAATCAAACGAAATAGGACGCGCCGCACGAGGCGGCGCAGGGCATCAGCGCGAGTAGAGCTCGACGATCAGCGATTCGTTGATGTCGGCACCGAACTCGTCGCGATCCGGAACCTTCTTGAAGGTACCTTCGGCCTTGTCGAGCTGGACGTCGACCCATGCCGGCATGCCGACCTGCTGGGCCAGCTGCAGCGCTTCGACGATGCGGTTCTGCTTCTTCGACTTTTCGCGAACGGCGACGACGTCACCGGTCTTGACCATGTACGACGCGATGTTGACCGACTGGCCGTTCACCGTGATCGCCTTGTGCGACACCAGCTGGCGTGCTTCGGCGCGGGTGGAGCCGAAGCCCATGCGGTACACCACGTTGTCCAGGCGGGACTCGAGGATGAACAGCAGGTTGGCGCCGGTGTTGCCCTTGCGGCGATCGGCCTGCTCGAAGTAGCGGCGGAACTGCTTCTCCAGCACGCCGTACATACGCTTGACCTTCTGCTTTTCGCGGAGCTGCAGACCGAAATCGGACGTGCGCTGACCGGAAGTGCGGCCGTGCTGGCCGGGCTTGGAGTCGAACTTCGACTTGTCCGCGATCGAGCGACGTGCGCTCTTCAGGAACAGGTCGGTGCCTTCACGGCGGGAGAGTTTGGCCTTGGGGCCGAGATAGCGTGCCACTTGAACGTCCTTCTATGTCATCTTCCGCACGAGCATGCGGGAGCCACCCGTGAAACACAGGTGGCGGTGGGCTTAATGGGAAAGCGAAAAAGCCTGCGATTCTAACCGCAGGCTCGACCCGAGCGCAGAACGCTCAGATACGGCGGCGCTTTTGCGGGCGGCAGCCGTTGTGCGGAACCGGCGTCACATCGGCGATCGACGTGATGCGGATGCCCAACGCGCCCAGCGCGCGAACCGACGACTCGCGACCAGGACCGGGGCCCTTGATCTCGACGTCGAGGTTCTTGATACCTTGCTCGATCGCGGCACGACCGGCGACTTCCGAAGCGACCTGGGCTGCGAAAGGCGTCGACTTGCGCGAGCCCTTGAAGCCTTGACCACCCGACGATGCCCACGACAGGGCGTTGCCCTGGCGGTCGGTGATCGTGATGATGGTGTTGTTGAACGAAGCGTGCACGTGGGCGACGCCGTCCGACACGTTCTTCCGGACCTTCTTGCGAACGCGCTGTGCGGCGTTATTGGCAGGAGACTTAGCCATATTTCTCTTTCAGTCGCGGTTATTTCTTCAGAGCGGCGGCGCCCTTGCGCGGACCCTTGCGGGTGCGGGCATTGGTGCGCGTGCGCTGACCGCGCATCGGCAGGCCACGGCGATGGCGGAAGCCACGGTAGCAGCCGATGTCCATCAAGCGCTTGATGTTCATCGTGGTTTCACGACGGAGATCGCCTTCGATGGTGAAGAGAGCGATCTGGTCGCGGATCTTTTCCAGATCCCCGTCGGTCAGATCCTTGATCTTCTTCGAGTAAGCGATGCCGCTCGCTTCGCAGATTTGGCGGGCGCGCGTGCGGCCGATGCCAAAGATGGCCGTCAGGCCGATTTCTGCGTGCTTGTGCGGCGGGATGTTGATGCCAGCAATACGTGCCATGTTGGTCCTCTAAAACTCTTCAACCCTGACGCTGCTTGTGACGCAGGTCGGTGCAGATCACACGCACCACGCCTTTGCGGCGGATGATCTTGCAGTTGCGGCAGATTTTCTTGACCGAAGCCGAAACTCTCATTGCATTCTCCTAAAACTCTTTGATCCATTTCGCCACTCAAGGCGAAAAACATAGTTGCGGGCCTGGGACGAATTCGCAAACATCGTTGCCACCTCCACCAGGCCACCGGGAAGAACCGGCACAGCATCTGCACCGCCCGTCCCGACATGTGACCTTCCACACCACTGTGGCTTCACCCACCCCGAGGCATGCATCGCAGCACGCCTCTTCGCTTTTCACGCACCCGCCGACCGCCTATCAGGCGCCTGGCGAGGTCTTGAAATTCGCCTTTTTCAGCAGCGATTCGTACTGCTGGGACATCAGATAGTTCTGCACCTGGGCCATGAAGTCCATCGTGACGACCACGATGATCAGCAGCGAGGTACCGCCGAAGTAGAACGGCACGTTGTACTTCAGGATCAGGAACTCAGGCAGCAAGCACACGAAGGTGATGTAGACCGCACCTGCCAGCGTCAGGCGCACCAGGATCTTGTCGATGTAGCGCGCCGTCTGGTCGCCCGGCCGGATGCCCGGGATGAAGGCACCGCTCTTCTTCAGGTTGTCCGCCGTCTCGCGGCTGTTGAACACCAGCGCCGTGTAGAAGAAGCAGAAGAACACGATGGCGGTGGCGTAGAGCAGCACGTAGATCGGCTGGCCCGGCGTCAGCGCACCCGAGATGTCCTTCAGCCAGCGCATCGAATCGCCCGCGCTGAACCAGTTCACCACGGTGGCCGGCAGCAGGATGATCGACGAGGCGAAGATCGGCGGGATCACGCCGGCCATGTTCAGCTTCAGCGGCAGGTGCGACGACTGGCCACCGTAGACCTTGTTGCCCACCTGACGCCGCGCATAGTTCACCAGGATCTTGCGCTGTCCCCGCTCCACGAACACCACGAAGTAGGTGACCAGGGCCACGACCAGCAGGATGAAGATGGCCACGACGACGCTCATCGCACCGGTGCGCACCAGCTCGAACAGACCGCCCATCGCATTGGGCAGGCCCGCAGCGATGCCGGCGAATATCAGGATCGAGATGCCGTTGCCCAGGCCACGCTCGGTGATCTGCTCGCCCAGCCACATCAGGAACATCGTGCCGGCCGTGAGGCTCACCACCGCCGTCATGCGAAAGCCGAGGCCAGGGCTCAAAACGAGTCCGGCGGAGCTTTCCAGCGCGACCGCGATACCGAAGGACTGGAACAATGCCAGGCCCAGGGTGCCGTAGCGGGTGTACTGCGTGATCTTGCGGCGGCCGGCTTCGCCTTCCTTCTTCAATTGCTCGAAGGAGGGAAGGACGTAGCCCAGCAGCTGCATGATGATCGATGCCGAGATGTACGGCATGATCCCCAGCGCGAACACGGTGAAACGCGACAGCGCCCCGCCCGAGAACATGTTGAACAGGTTCAGGATCCCGCCCTGCTGGCCCTGGAACAGCTGCTGGAGCTGCGCCGGGTCGATGCCGGGAACGGGAATGTGGGCGCCGACACGGTAGACGACGAGCGCCAACAGCAGAAACACGAGCCGACGGCGCAGATCGCCGAACTTGCCGGTCTTCGCGATGGTTGCTGCGCTAGTGGCCACTGCTGAACTCTTTCAACGTATGCGTCAAGATGGGATGCCGGACTGCTTCAGGTCGCACTCAGGCGAAGCTGCCGCCTGCTGCTTCGATCGCGGTCTTGGCACCTGCGGTGGCACCCACGCCGGTCAGCTTGACGGACTTCGTCAGCGAACCGGTGTTGATGACCTTCACCACGCGGGCCAGCTGGCCGACGAGGCCGGCTTGCTTGAGCGACAGCACGTCCACTTCGGCCAGGCCGAGCTGCTCGAGAGCGGCCAGGGTGACTTCTGCGTTGTACTTGAGGGTCTGCGACTTGAAGCCGCGCTTCGGCAGACGGCGCTGCAGAGGCATTTGACCGCCTTCGAAGCCCACCTTGTGGTAGCCGCCCGCGCGGGACTTCTGACCCTTGTGGCCGCGACCTGCGGTCTTGCCGATACCGGAGCCGATACCGCGGCCTACACGGCGCTTGGCGTGCTTGGCGCCGGCTGCCGGCTTGATGCCATTGAGTTCCATGTCTTGCCTCTGTTAGAGCACTTTGACCAGATAACTGATCTTGTTGATCATGCCGCGAACTTCGGGGCTGTCCTGGAGCTCGCTCACGCTGTTGAGCTTGCGCAGGCCCAGACCGCGAACGGTGGCGCGATGCGATTCCTTGGTGCCGATGGGGCTGCGCACCAGCTGCACCTTGACGGTTTGTTGCGTCGTCATATCGTTACTCCGGTCAGGCGGTGAAGATTTCTTCGACCGACTTGCCGCGCTTGGCTGCCACTTCGGAGGCCGTCGTCGACTTGACGAGGGCATCGAAGGTCGCGCGGACCATGTTGTAGGGGTTCGAAGAGCCGTGGCTCTTGGCGACCACGTCCGTCACGCCGAGCACTTCGAACACTGCGCGCATCGGGCCGCCGGCGATGATGCCGGTACCCTTGGGTGCCGGTGCCAGGAACACGTTGGCAGCGCCGTGGTGACCCGTCACCTGGTGGTGCAGCGTACCGTTCTTCAGCGAAACCTTCTTCAGGTTGCGACGGGCTTCTTCCATCGCCTTCTGAACGGCAGCAGGCACTTCCTTGGACTTGCCCTTGCCGAAACCGACGCGGCCATCGCCGTCGCCGACCACGGTCAACGCGGCGAAACCGAGGATTCGGCCGCCCTTGACGACCTTGGTGACGCGGTTGACCGCGATCATCTTCTCGCGCAAACCGTCGTCTTGGCCTTCGGTCTGCACTTTGGGTTGAAACTTAGCCATGATGTTCTTCCGTCGTGCTTAGAACTGCAGACCCGCTTCGCGGGCAGCGTCAGCCAGCGCCTTGACGCGGCCGTGGTAGGCGAAACCGGCGCGGTCGAAGGCAACCTTCTCCACACCGGCGGCTTTCGCCTTCTCGGCGATGCGCTTGCCGATGGCGGTGGCAGCAGCGGCGTTGCCGCCCTTGCCTTCGCCACCCAGCGACGTGCGAACTTCCGCTTCTGCCGTGGAGGCCGATGCCAGCACCTGGGTGCCGTCGCCGGAGATCACGGTTGCGTAGATGTGTTGGTTCGTGCGGTTCACGGTCAAACGTGCCACGCCCTGGTTCGCGATGCGAATGCGGGTCTGGCGCGAACGACGGAGACGCTGCTCTTTCTTGGTCAAAGACATGCTGCGGCTCCTTACTTCTTCTTGGTTTCTTTGATCGTGATCTTCTCATCCGAATAACGGATGCCCTTGCCCTTGTACGGCTCGGGAGGACGGACCGCGCGGATTTCCGCTGCGATCTGACCGACGCGCTGGCGGTCGGCGCCCTTGATCAGGACCTCGGTGGGGGTCGGGGTGGTCACCGTGATGCCGGCGGGCATCTCGATGTTGACAGGGTGCGAGTAGCCGACCGTCAGGTTCAGCTTCGTGCCCTGGGCGGCGGCCTTGTAGCCCACGCCGACCAGCGACAGCTTCTTCTCGAAACCCTTGCTGACGCCGACCACCATGTTGTTGACGAGCTGGCGCAGCGTGCCGCTCATGGCGTTCGCTTCGCGGGACTCGTTGGCAGGCTCGAAACTGAGCTTGCCGTCTTGGTTGGTCACCTTGACCAATGCATTGGCGTGCTGGAACAGCGAACCGCCCGTGCCTTTGACATTGATCTGGTCATCCTTGATCGACACATCCACACCTTGTGGGATGGCGACCGGCATTTTTCCTACGCGGGACATTTCGTTTTCTCCTCGATGCCGCTTTAAGCCACGTAGCAGAGCACTTCGCCACCGATACCGGTAGCGCGCGCCTTGCGATCGGTCATCACGCCCTGCGGGGTCGTGACGATGGCAACGCCCAGGCCGTTCTGGACCTGGGGAATGGAGTCGCGGCCCTTGTAGACGCGAAGACCAGGACGGCTGACGCGCTCGATACGTTCGATGACCGGACGGCCAGCGTAGTACTTGAGGGCGATCTCGAGCTCGGTCTTGTTGCCTTCGCTCTTGAGTTGGAAGCCGTCGATGTAACCCTCGTCCTTCAGGACTTGTGCGATCGCAATCTTCACCTTGGAAGAAGGCACGGAAACGGAGGCCTTGGCCACCATCTGTGCATTGCGGATGCGGGTCAGCAGGTCGGCGATGGGATCACTCATGCTCATGTTGAATATCTCCTACCTGCTTACCAGCTGGCCTTGGTGATGCCGGGAATGTCACCGGCGAATGCCAGTTCACGGATCTTGGCGCGTGCCAGGCCGAATTGACGGAACGTGCCGCGAGGGCGACCGGTGATCGCGCAGCGGTTGCGCTGGCGGGTCGGGTTCGCATTGCGGGGAATCTTCTGCATCGCCACGCGAGCCGCGAAACGGTCTTCGTCACTCAGCTTGACGTCGTTGGCGATCGCCTTCAGCTCGGCGAGCTTGGGAGCGTACTTGGCTGCCAGTTTTTCGCGCTTCAGTTCGCGCTGGATCAAAGCTACTTTAGCCACACGACACCTCAGTTCTTGAACGGGAAACGGAAGCCGGCCAGAAGCGCCTTGGCTTCTTCGTCGGTCTTTGCCGTGGTGGTGATGCTGATGTTCAGACCACGGAGCGCGTCGACCTTGTCGTACTCGATTTCCGGGAAAATGATCTGTTCTTTCACACCGATGTTGTAGTTGCCGCGACCGTCGAATGCACGGCCGGAGATACCACGGAAGTCGCGGACGCGGGGCAGTGCCACGGTCACGAAACGGTCCAGGAACTCGTACATCTGGATGCCGCGCAGGGTCACCATGCAACCGATGGCCTGGCCTTCGCGGATCTTGAAACCGGCGATAGCCTTCTTGGCCTTGGTCACGACGGGCTTCTGGCCGGCGATCTTGGTCAGGTCGGCCACTGCGTTGTCCATGACCTTCTTGTCGGAGACTGCTTCGCTCACGCCCATGTTGAGCGTGATCTTCGTCAGACGCGGAACCTGCATCGGCGAGGTGTAGCCGAACTTTTCGGTCAGGTCTTTCGCGATCTTTTCGCGGTAGTACTGTTGGAGTCGTGCCATGTCTTTAACCCTCAGGCCAACTTGATTTCGTCGCCGCTGGACTTGAAGACGCGAACGCGCTTTCCGTCAGCTTGCAGCTTGATGCCGACGCGGTCGGCCTTGCCGGTGGCGGCATTGAAGATCGCCACGTTCGACTGGTGGATCGGCATGGACTTCTCCACGATGCCGCCCGTCGTACCCTTCATGGGGTTCGGCTTGGTATGCTTCTTGACGACGTTGATGCCGTCGATGAGGACGTACGAGTCGTCCTTGCGGGCCGTGACCGTGCCGCGCTTGCCCTTGTCGCGCCCGGTGAGCACGATGACTTCGTCGCCTGAGCGAATCTTGTTCATATCGCGTCCTGGATCGGGTTAGAGAACTTCGGGAGCCAGGGACACGATCTTCATGAACTTTTCGGTGCGCAGTTCACGCGTCACCGGTCCGAAGATGCGGGTGCCGATCGGCTCCAGCTTGGCATTGAGCAGCACGGCGGCATTGCCGTCGAACTTGACCAGGGAGCCGTCGCCGCGGCGGATGCCCTTGGCGGTACGGACGACCACTGCACTGTAGATCTCGCCTTTCTTGACGCGACCACGGGGAGCGGCTTCCTTGATGCTCACCTTGATGATGTCGCCCACGCTCGCGTAGCGACGCTTGGAACCGCCCAGCACCTTGATGCACAGCACGGACTTTGCGCCGGTGTTGTCGGCGACTTCCAACCGGGATTCTGTTTGGATCATTTCGTTATTCCCAACTTGCACCGAAACGCGGCAGGCACCGGAGGCGCCTCGCCGCGAGTCGATCAGTCTTGGGCCCGTCGTCCACGCAATGAAACCATTTCACTGCGCTTGAGCTGGGCAAGATGTTTTCGCCTTTTGAAAGCGAAGCCCGCGATTTTGGCAGTTGCCTACGGGGTTGTCAAGCGGCTGCGCTGCCGGACTTGCCCTTGTCGCCGGAAAAGTCGATGTACTGGCCCGTCAGCGCGACGAAATCCTCTAGCGCAGACGACGGCACGCCTTCCTCGGCCAGCAGCGCGGCCACGCGGGGCGCCAGCTGCGCCGCCAGGCGCGCGTCGAGGAACAGCAGGCGGGAGCGGCGCGCGAGCACGTCTTCCACCGTGCGGGCGTATTCGAAGCGGGCGGCGAAGCGCACCATCGCCTCGCTCAGGCCCGGCGCCAGCCACGCATCGGCGCCCGGCAGGGCCGAGACCGCCGCGCCCTCGTCGCCGTAGCTGTGCAGCCCCGGCGCATCACTCATCTTGTGGCGGAGTTGCGACACCTGCGGTGCGCCGACCAGCGGAAGGTGCTCGGTGGCGCCTGCGGGGGTGGCGGCGATCAGGCCAGCGTCGGCGCAGCTCTTCAGCACGTCCTCGGCCATGGCGCGGTAGGTGGTCCACTTGCCGCCGGTCACCGTGACCAGCCCGCTCTTGCTGGTGAGCACCGTGTGCTCCCGGCTGATCGCCTTGGTGTTGGCGCCGTCGTCGTCCTGCGGCTTGACCAGCGGCCGCAGGCCGACCCAGGTGCTGCGCACGTCGCCGCGCTGCGGCGCCTTGCGCAGGTAGCGGGCGGATTCGCCGAGGATGAAGGCGATCTCTTCCTCGAACGGCCGGGGCTCGCGGACGATGTCGTCGCGCGGGGTGTCGGTGGTGCCCAGGATGACCTTGCCGAGCCACGGCACCGCGAACAGCACCCGGCCGTCGGTGGTGCGCGGCACCAGCAGGGCGTGGTCGCCAGGGAAGAACTCTCGGTCGACCACCACGTGCACGCCCTGGCTGGGCGCGATCATCGGCTTGACCGGCTGGCCGATGTCCTGGCCGTCCTGCTGGCGCAGCGCATCGACCCAGACGCCGGTGGCGTTGACCACGCAGCCGGCGCGCACGTGGAAGCTGCGGCCGCTCTCCTGGTCCACGCACCGCAGGCCGGCGACCTTGCCGCCCTCGTGCACCAGGGACTGCACCGCGCAGTAGTTGACGACCAGCGCGCCGCGGGCGGCGGCGGTGCGGGCCAGGGCCAGGGCCAGGCGGGCATCGTCGAACTGGCCGTCCCAGTACTGCACGCCGCCCTTCAGCCCGGTGGCCTGGGCGCCGGGCACGCGCGACAGCGTCTCGGCCCGGCTCAGGAATTCGGTGCGGCCCAGGCCGCGCTTGCCGGCCAGGGCGTCGTAGAGCTTCAGGCCGATGCCGTAGTACGGCGTCTCCCAGAAGCGGTAGGAGGGCATCACGAATGGCAGCGGCTGGGCCAGGTGCGGCGCATTCGCCAGCAGCGTGGCCCGCTCGTGCAGGGCCTCCCGCACCAGGGCGATGTTGCCCTGGGCCAGGTAGCGCACGCCGCCGTGCACCAGCTTGGTGGCGCGCGACGAGGTGCCCTTGGCGAAGTCGTGCGACTCCAGCAGCACGACCGACAGCCCCCGCGCCGCGGCGTCGAGCGCCACACCCAGGCCCGTGGCACCACCGCCCACGACGGCGATGTCGTAGCGGCGGTCTTCGGCCAGCCTGTCGAACAGGGCGGCGCGGGGGGTGGGATGCGGCGAAACAGCGTGCGTCATGGGGTCTCAGAATCCTTGTCCCGCGCACGGCGCGGGAAGTGTGTGGGTGCCGCGCAGGAATCGTGCCCTGCGCGGCACCGGGTGCCGTCAAAGGCTCAGCGGACCTTGCCGTCCTTCCAGGCCTGCAGCAGCTTGTCGTAGGCGACGGTCTCGCCCTTCGGCTTCTCGTTGGGCAGCTTGGCCCACGGCGCGGCGTCGTTGCTCAGCCACTTCGACGGATCGCTCTTGGCGTTGAGCTTCGGTGCGCAGCGGGCCATGCCGGCGCGCTGCAGGCGGGACATGACCTGGTCCATTTCCTCGGCCAGGTTGTCCATCGCGGCCTGCGGGGTCTTCTCGCCGGTGACGGCCGTCGCCACGTTCTTCCACCAGAGCTGGGCCAGCTTGGGGTAGTCGGGCACGTTGTTGCCGGTCGGCGTCCAGGCCACGCGGGCGGGGCTGCGGTAGAACTCGACCAGGCCGCCCAGCTTGGGGGCCGCGTCGGTCATGGCCTGCGAGCGGATGTCGGATTCGCGGATCGGCGTGAGGCCGGTCAGCGTCTTCTTCAGCGAGGTGGTCTTGGCGGTCACGAACTGCGCGTACAGCCAGGCGGCGGCCGTCTTGTTGGCGTCGTGGTCCTTGAAGAAGGTCCAGGAGCCGACGTCCTGGTAGCCGTTCTGCATGCCGGCCTTCCAGTACGGGCCGTTCGGGCCGGGGGCCATGCGCCACTTGGGCGTGCCGTCGGCGTTGACCACCGGCAGGCCGGGCTTGGTCATGTCGGCGGTGAAGGCGGTGTACCAGAAGATCTGCTGCGCGACCTGGCCCTGGGCCGGCACCGGGCCGGACTCGCCGAAGGTCATGCCCATGGCTTCCTTGGGCGCGTACTTCTTCATCCAGTCGATGTACTTGGTGAGCGCGTAGACGGCGGCAGGCGAGTTGGTGGCGCCGCCACGGGAGACGCTGGCGCCCACCGGGGTGCACTTGTCGTCGGCCACGCGGATGCCCCATTCGTCGACCGGCATGCCGTTCGGGATGCCCTTGTCGGCGGTGCCGGCCATCGAGAGCCACGCGTCGGTGAAGCGCCAGCCGAGCGACGGGTCCTTCTTGCCGTAGTCCATGTGGCCGTAGATCGGCTTGCCGTCGATGTTCTTCACGTCGACGCTGAAGAACTCGGCGATGTCCTCGTAGGCGCTCCAGTTCTGCGGCACGCCCAGGTCGTAGCCGTACTTGGCCTTGAACTTGTCCTGCAGGTCCTTGCGGGCGAACAGGTCGGCGCGGAACCAGTACAGGTTTGCGAACTGCTGGTCGGGCAGCTGGTACATCTGGCCGTCGGGCGCGGTGGTGAAGCTGCGGCCGATGAAGTCGTTGATGTCGATGCCGGGGTTGGTCCACTCCTTGCCCGCGTTGGCCATGTAGTCGGTTAACGACATGATCTTGCCGTAGCGGTAGTGGGTGCCGATCAGGTCCGAGTCGCTGATCCAGCCGTCGTAGATCGACTTGCCCGACTGCATCGAGGTCTGCAGCTTCTCGACCACGTCGCCTTCCTGGATCAGGTCGTGCTTGACGGTGATGCCGGTGATCTCGGTGAAGGCCTTGGCGAGCGTCTTGGATTCGTATTCGTGGGTGGTGAGGGTCTCGGACACGACCGAGATCTCCTTCACGCCCTTGGCCTGCAGCTTCTTCGCGGCGTCGATGAACCACTTCATCTCGGCCATCTGCTGGTCCTTGCTCAGCGTGGACGGCTGGAACTCGGCGTCGATCCACTTCTTCGCCTCGGGCTCGCCGGCCCAGGCGGCCTGTCCGGCCACGATGGCGGCGGCGGCGAACGCCAGGGTTGTGTAACGTATTTTCATGTTGGTCTCCTCATGTGGACGTCCCCTGCTGACGTTGCGAACGGCGCCTGCCCCGGGGAACGGGGAGCGGGCTCCGGATGGAAAGGAAATCGTCTCAGCCCTTGCGCAGGATCAGCGCCAGCAGCAGCATCGAGGCGACGAAGCTGTACCAGATCGACGGATCCTCCGGCAGCCCCAGCCGCGCGGCGATCACGCCCGACAGGCCGACGAAGGCCAGGTTGAGATAGGCCGCGGCCAGCAGGCCGATGAAGAGCCGGTCGCCCCGGGTGGTGGCGATCGGCAGGAACCCGCGGCGCTCGGTGGTGGGCGACTTGATCTCCCACACCGTCATGCCCGCCAGCATCAGCACGATGCAGCAGAAAAACACGGCGACCGGCGTGGTCCACGCCATCCATTCAAACATTTCTTGGCTCCAGCTGAGGTTCTACAGGCAGGTTCAGAAACACCGCGGAACCGGCTGTGCCGGGCCGCAGGTGTTGCCCCCTGCAAGGCGATGGGCGAAGGCGCGCAGCGCGCAGCCTGGGGGTGTGCATCAAACCCTTCCCATCGCGAAGCCCTTGGCGATGTAGTGCCGCACGAACCAGATGACGATCGCGCCCGGCACGATGGTCAGCACGCCGGCCGCGGCCAGCGTCGCCCAGTCCATGCCCGAGGCGCTCACCGTGCGGGTCATCGTCGCGACGATCGGCTTGGCGTTGACGCTGGTCAGCGTGCGGGCCAGCAGCAGCTCGACCCAGCTGAACATGAAGCAGAAGAACGCGGCCACGCCCACGCCGGCCTTGATCAGCGGCAGGAAGATGGTGGCGAAGAAGCGCGGGAAGCTGTAGCCGTCGATGTAGGCCGTCTCGTCGATCTCGCGCGGGATGCCGCTCATGAAGCCTTCCAGGATCCAGACCGCCAGCGGCACGTTGAACAGCAGGTGGGCTAGGGCCACGGCGATGTGCGTGTCCATAAGCCCCACGGTGGTGTAGAGCTGGAAGAACGGCAGCAGGAACACCGCGGGCGGCGTCATGCGGTTGGTGAGCAGCCAGAAGAAGACGTGCTTGTCGCCCAGGAAGCTGTAGCGGCTGAAGGCATAGGCCGCAGGCAGCGCCACCGAGACCGAGATCACCGTGTTGATCGCCACGTAGATCAGCGAGTTGATGTAGCCCGAGTACCAGGACTCGTCGGTGAAGATCGTCTTGTAGTTGTCCCAGGTGAAGTGCTGGGGGAAGAACGAGAAGTTCGACAGTATCTCGCTGTTGGTCTTGAAGCTCATGTTGAGCATCCAGTAGATCGGCAGCAGCGCGAACACCAGGTAGGCCACGAGGAAGATCGTGCGCTTCTTGAAACGGCGCTCAGACATGATTGCTATCCTTTTCGTAGCTAGTGGCCGGCGTGCAGAACCGGCCCGGGGCCTTTTCGGCTCTCATTCGGTCACCTCGGGCTTCTGGGTGCCGACCCGCTGCATCCAGTTGTAGAGCACGAAGCACAGCAGCAGGATGATCAGGAAGTAGATCAGCGAGAACGCCGCCGCCGGGCCCAGGTCGAACTGGCCGACCGCCTTCTGCGTCAGGTACTGGCTGAGGAAGGTGGTGGCGTTGCCGGGCCCGCCGCCGGTCAGCACGAACGGCTCGGTGTAGATCATGAAGCTGTCCATGAAGCGCAGCAGCACCGCGATCATCAGCACGCCGCGCATCTTGGGCAGCTGGATGTAGCGGAACACCGCGAACTTGCTGGCGCCGTCGATGCGCGCGGCCTGGTAGTACGCGTCGGGGATCGAGCGCAGGCCGGCGAAGGCCAGCAGCGCGACCAGCGGCGTCCAGTGCCAGACATCCATCAGCAGCACGGTGAGCCAGGCCTGGGTGGCGTTGCCGGTGTAGCTGTAGTCGATGCCCATCCACAGCATGGCCCGGCCGAAGAGGCCGATGTCGGAACGACCGAAGATCTGCCAGATGGTGCCGACCACGTTCCACGGGATCAGCAGCGACAGCGCCACCGTGACCAGCACGGCGGAAGACTTCCAGCCCTGCGCCGGCATCGCCAGCGCCAGGCAGATGCCCAGCGGAATCTCCACGCCCAGCACCGCCAGCGAGAAGCCCAGCTGGCGCAGCAGCGCCTCGTGCAGCTCGCTGTCGCGCATCACCGCGGCGAACCATTCGGTGCCGACGAAGACGCGCCGCTCCGGCGAGATGATGTCCTGCACCGAATAGTTGACGACGGTCATCAGCGGCAGGATGGCCGAGAAGGCCACGCACACCAGGACCGGCAGGATCAGGAACCAGGCCTTCTGGTTGACGGGTTTGGTGGTGGTGCTCATGGAAAAACCTTCGTGCTGCGCACTGCGGTGCGAACGCCTTCGGGCGGCCGGGCGACGTTCATGGATGGACCTTCGTGCTGCGCACCAGGGCGCGAACGTACTGTGGAAACCGGTGTGCGCTCATGCCACCAGCTCCTCGTCGGCGTAGTAGCAGGTGTGCGGGCCCAGCACCTGCAGGTGCACCGTGTCGCCGACCTGCGCCGCGGCCGACACGCCCAGGCGCGCCTTGACCGGCTGCCCGCCGATGCGGGCGGTCAGCAGGGTGTAGGTGCCCACGTCCTGCACCCGTTCGACGACGGCCGGCAGGCTGCCGGCATCGCCCGGCTGCGCCAGGTGCAGGTACTCCGGCCGGATGCCGACCTTCAGCGAGCCCTGCGGCAGCGCGCGCGGCATCTGCAGCAGCTGGCCGCCCACCTCGAGCCCGGCCGCGCCGGCGGTGGCCGGCAGGAAGTTCATGCCCGGCGAGCCGATGAAGTGGCCGACGAAGCTGTGCTGCGGCCGCTCGAAAAGCGCGTCGGCCGTGCCGATCTGCACCGCGCGGCCGCGGGTCATCACCACCACTTCTTCGGCGAAGGTCAGGGCCTCGACCTGGTCGTGGGTGACGTAGATCAGGGTGAGCTTCAGCTCGTGGTGGATCTGCTTCAGCTTGCGGCGCAGCTGCCACTTGAGGTGCGGGTCGATCACCGTCAGCGGCTCGTCGAACAGCACCGCCGACACGTCGGGCCGCACCAGGCCGCGGCCCAGCGAGATCTTCTGCTTCTGGTCGGCCGACAGGCCCGCCGCGCGGTGGTCGAGCTGGTGGCTCATCTCCAGCATCTCGGCGATCTGGCCGACGCGGGCCTTGATCTGCGCCTCGGGCACCTTGCGGTTCTTCAGCGGGAAGGCCAGGTTCTGCGCCACCGTCATGGTGTCGTAGATCACCGGGAACTGGAACACCTGGGCGATGTTGCGCTCCTGCGGCGTGGCCCGGGTCACGTCGCGCCCGTCGAAGGTGACGGTGCCGTGCGACGGCGCCACCAGGCCCGAGATGATGTTGAGCATCGTCGTCTTGCCGCAGCCCGAAGGCCCCAGCAGCGCATAGGCGCCGCCGTCGCGGAAGCTCATCTTGAGCGGCAGCAGCGCGTAGTCGCTGTCCTGCTGCGGGTTCGGACCGTAGGCATGGGCCAGGTCGAGGTCTATTCGTGCCATGTCAGGCTCCCCGGCGCGGTGCGGCCAGCAGGGCGCCCGCGGTATCGAACAGGTAGCAGCGCTCGGGCGACAGGTACAGCGTGACCGACTCGCCCAGCGCGAAGCGGTGCACGCCGGTCAGCTGGGCCACCAGTTCGCCGGCGGCGGTGGAGACGTGCACGAAGGTGTCGGAGCCCGACATCTCGGCCAGCTCCACCCGGCCCGGCAGCGCGATGTCGCCGGGATGTGCAGCGGTGCGCAGCGCGCTGGCGCGCACGCCCACGCTCAGCGCGGTGCCGGCCGCCAGCGGCTTGCCGGCGGGCAGCGCGATCTCCACGCCGCCGGTGCAGCGCACCCGGCCGTCGGCCACGGTGCCGGCCAGCAGGTTGAGCGGCGGATCGCTGAAGGCGCGCGCCACCCGCAGCGACGCGGGCGCGTGGAACACCTCGGCGGTGGGTCCGTACTGCAGCACCTCGCCCTCTTCCATCACCGCGGTGTAGCCGCCCAGCAGCAGCGCCTCGGCCGGCTCGGTGGTGGCGTAGACGACGGTGGAGTCGCCCACCGCGAACAGCTGGGCCAGCTCGTCGCGCAGGCCTTCGCGCAGCTTGTAGTCGAGGTTGACCAGCGGCTCGTCGAGCAGCATCAGCGGCGCGCCCTTGGCCAGCGCCCGGGCCAGCGCCACCCGCTGCTGCTGGCCGCCGGAGAGTTCGGCCGGCAGGCGCTTCAGGAACTGGGCGATGTGCAGCCGGTCGGCCAGGGCCTGCACCTGCGCCGCGATGTTCTTGTCGCCGCGCAGCTTCAGCGGCGACGCGATGTTGTCGAAGACCGTCATCGACGGGTAGTTGATGAACTGCTGGTAGACCATCGCCACGTTGCGGTCGCGCACCGGCATGCCGGTGACGTCTTGGCCATCCACCTCGACCGTGCCGCGGGTGGGCACGTCCAGGCCGGCCATGATCCGCATCAGGCTGGTCTTGCCGGCCTGGGTGGCGCCCAGCAGCACCGTCACCGCGCCGGGCTCGGGCGCCAGCGAGATGCCGCGCAGCCAGGTCTCGGCGCCGACGGTCTTGTCGATCCCTTGCAGGTTCAGTCGCACAGGCCACCCCCGGTCGTGGGGGCGGTACGGGCAGTACGGCGGCATGCCTGCAGGGCGCCGGCGGCCTCGAACGTTCGCATGTGCATCTGTCCTTCGCGGCCTGCGGTGGGCCACTGTTGTTTGATTGGCCGCGATTCTTGTTCTTTTCTGATCGAAATTGCTCAGTGTTAACCCGCAGACGGTTCGTTTATGTTCGTTTTAAAGTCGCTTTCGTTTCCCATTCCCTCATCCGACAGCGCCACGTGAACCTCAACCCCCGCCAGATCAGCCTGCTGGACGCCGTGCGCGCCCGCGGCTCCATGACCGTGGAGCAACTGGCCGACATGCTGGGCGTGACGCTGCAGACGGTGCGGCGCGATACCCAGCGGCTGGCCGAGGCGCACATGCTCACCCGCTTCCACGGCGGGGTGCGGGTGCCCGGCTCCACCACCGAGAACATCGCCCACCGCCAGCGCGAGGCGCTGCACGCCGACGGCAAGACCCGCATCGCCCAGGCGGTCGCCGCCCAGGTGCCCGACGGCTGCTCGCTGATCCTCAACATCGGCACCACCACCGAGGCGATCGCCAAGGCGCTGCTGCACCACCGCGGCCTGCGGGTGCTGACCAACAACCTGCATGTCGCCACCATCCTGAGCGCCAACGCCGACTGCGAGGTGATCGTGGCCGGCGGCGCGGTGCGGGCGCGCGACCTGGGCATCGTGGGCGAGGCGGCAGTCGATTTCATCCGCCAGTTCAAGGTCGACATCGCGGTGATCGGCATCTCGGGCATCGAGGCCGACGGCACGCTGCGCGACTTCGACTACCGCGAGGTGAAGGTGGCCCAGACCATCATCGCCCACTCGCGCGAGGTGTGGCTGGCCGCCGACGCGAGCAAGTTCAACCGCCCGGCGATGGTCGAGGTGGCCAAGCTGGCGCAGATCGACCGGCTGTTCACCGACGTGCCGCCGCCCGTGCCGTTCCCGTCCCTGCTGGCCGAGGCCAACGTCGAGCTGACGCTTCCCGAGGCCCTGCACCCGGCGCCGGCAGCGACGGCGACCGCGGCCGACCGGCGCGGCAGGCTCCATGCCGTCGCCGCCGAAGACAAACCCGGCCCTTGAACCGCGGCGCTGCGCCTACCGTGCGCGCCATCTCAGACACTACCGCTCCATGACGTACCTCCTCGCGCTCGACCAGGGCACCTCCAGCTCCCGCAGCATCGTGTTCGACGGCCACGGGCACATCGTGGCGCAGGCCCAGCGCGAGCTGCCCCAGCACTATCCGCAGCCCGGCTGGGTGGAGCACGAGCCCGACGAGATCTGGCAGACCCAGCTGGCCACCGCCCGCGAGGCATTGCAGAGCGCGGGCATCACGGCCGGCGACATCCGCTCGGTCGGCATCACCAATCAGCGCGAAACCACCCTGGTCTGGAACCGCAGGACCGGCCGGCCGATCCACCGCGCCATCGTCTGGCAGGACCGCCGGGCCGAGCCCGAGTGCGCCCGGCTGCGCGAAGGCGGCTGGACCGACAAGATCCAGCAGAAGACCGGCCTGCGGATCGACGCGTATTTCTCCGGCACCAAACTCAAGTGGATCCTCGACCACGTGCCCGGCGCCCGCGACCAGGCCGCCCGCGGCGAGCTGGCCTTCGGCACCGTCGACAGCTGGCTGATCTGGCAGCTGACCGGCGGGCAGCGCCATGTGAGCGACGTGAGCAACGCGTCCCGCACCATGCTGTTCGACGTGCACCGCAACGCCTGGGACGACGAGCTGCTGGCCGCGCTCGACATTCCCCGCGCCCTGATGCCCGAGGTGCTGCCCTCCAGCGCCCACTTCGGCGACGTGCAGGCCGACCTGCTGGGCCAGGCGATCCCGATCGGCGGCGTGGCCGGCGACCAGCAGGCCGCCACCTTCGGCCAGGCCTGCTTTTCGCCCGGCATGGCCAAGAACACCTACGGCACCGGCTGCTTCCTGCTGATGCACACCGGCACCGCGTTCCAGACCTCCCGGAACGGCCTGGTCACCACCAGCGCGGCCCAGCCGTCGCAGCAGACCGAGTACGCGCTGGAAGGCAGCGTCTTCGTCGGCGGCGCGGTGGTGCAGTGGCTGCGCGACGGCCTGCAGGCGATCGATTCCAGCAGCGAGGTGCAGGCCCTGGCCGAGAGCGTGCCCGACGCCGGCGGCGTGGTGCTGGTGCCGGCCTTCACCGGCCTGGGCGCCCCCTACTGGCAGCCCGACGCACGCGGCACCATCACCGGCCTGACCCGCGGCACCACCATGGCCCACATCGCCCGCGCCGCGCTGGAGAGCATCGCCTTCCAGAGCGCCGCCCTGCTGCAGGCGATGCAGCGCGACGCCGCCCAGGCCGGCGTCACAGCCGTGCAGGAGCTGCGGGTCGACGGCGGTGCCTGCGTCAACGACCTGCTGATGCAGTTCCAGGCCGACCTGCTGGGCATCCCGGTGGTGCGGCCGGCGGTGGTGGAGACGACCGCCCTCGGCGCGGCCTACCTGGCGGGCCTGTCTAGCGGAGTCTTCGGCAGTACCGCCGAGCTGTCGGAGCTGTGGCGGGTCGAGAAACGGTTCGAGCCGCAATGGAACCGCGATCAGGCCGAGGAGCGGATGCGGCAGTGGGAACATGCGGTGCGGCAGACGACGCTGCGGTAGGCCGGGCGGCGAATGCTACGAATTCGATAGCTAGAGGCCATTATCGACAGCCGGCCGCAGCCCATTTCGGCCTGCAATCGCGACAAGGGCATCCGTACCATCGAGCGCGTCGCTATGGTTTCTATAGCTGGAAGCCGGCGCCTATTGCCGGCCAGAGGCACATTTCGCTCGAAGCGCAGCCAACCGCCCAACGCGTCTCTCGACCGCGCGACAATGCCGCCCTCCCCTCCGACGCCGTCCCCACCCATCCCGCAGACCACCATGACACAACCCACCGCATCCGACCTCCACCACCGCACCGTCACCTTCATCGGCGGGGGCAACATGGCCAGCGCCCTGATCGGCGGGCTGCGGCGCCAGGGCATGGCGGCGTCGCGCATCCGGGTGGCGGAGCCTTTCGACGAGGCGCGGGCCCGGCTGCTGGCGCAGCATGGCGTGGCGGCGGCACCGGCGGCCGATGCCGCGCTGCTGGGCGGGTGCGACCTGGTGGTGTGGGCGGTGAAGCCGCAGACGTTTCGGGAGGTGGCGCTGGCGTCGGCCGCGATGGCGCCGGGCGCGCTGCACCTGAGCGTGGCCGCCGGCATCCGCAGCGACAGCATCGCCGCCTGGCTGGGCAGCGAGCGCATCGTGCGGGCAATGCCCAACACGCCGGCGCTGGTCGGCCAGGGCATGACCGGCCTCTTCGCCCGTCCGGCGGTGACGGCCGACGACCGGTCGCTGGTCGACCAGATGATCGCCCCGACCGGCCAGGCGCTGTGGCTGGAGGCCGAGTCGCAGCTGGACGCGGTCACCGCGCTCTCGGGCTCGGGGCCGGCCTACGTCTTCTATTTCATCGAGGCGATGGTGCAGGCCGGCACCGCCCTGGGCCTGAGCGCCGCGCAGGCCCAGCAGCTGGCGGTAGGCACCTTCACCGGCGCCGCCACGCTGGCCGGCCAGTCAGACGAGCCGCCGACCGTGCTGCGCGAACGGGTCACTTCCAAGGGCGGCACTACCTACGCGGCATTGACGGCACTGGAGAATGCGGGCGTGAAGGCGGCCTTCGTCGAGGCGATGGAAGCGGCACACCGGCGGGCCGGCGAGCTGGGCGACGAATTCGGGCGGGGCTGAGCCAGAGGCCGGGGCCGACCGGACGGCGCGGTCAGCGGCCGACGCGTCGCGCAGGCAGGCCTGGCAGCGGTGGAGCCTCGGCGTTCCTGCCGAGGCCCAACCGCACGGGAGTCAGCCCAGCCGGCAGATGTTGCGGAAAGCGAAGCCCGCCGCCACGCCGGCGAACAGGGTGAAGCCCAGCCAGTGGTTCACCCGAAACGCGCGGAAGCATCCTTCGCGGGTGCGGTGCCGGATCATCGTCCAGTGCCAGAAGACCTGCACCGCCGCGATCGCCAGCGCCGCGTCGAACGCCGGGCCCAGGTGGTAGGGCCGCAGCGCCATCGCCCAGATCGCCAGGAACAGCAGGTAGAACACCACGACCGCCGGAACGTCGAAACGGCCGAGCGTGATCGCCGAGGTCTTCATGCCGATGCGCAGGTCGTCGTCGCGGTCGACCATCGCGTACTCGGTGTCGTAGGCCAGCACCCAGAACAGGTTGCCCAGCAGCAGCCACCAGGCCACGCCCGGCACGCCGCCTTCGATGGCAGCCAGCAGCCAGCTGTCGGCCCCGAGCACCGCGGTGTAGATCCAGGATTCGCCGCCCTGCACCGCGGTGAAGGCCATCGGGATGCCGGCGCTGAAGGCCAGGCCCAGCACCGCCTGGGGCATCGCCACGTGGCGCTTGGCATAGGGATAGGCCAGGGTGATCGCCAGTGCCGCGAAGGACCAGATCACCGTCGAGGCGTTGGTCGTCAGCACCAGCACGAAGGCACAGAAGGCCAATACCGCGGCCAGCACCAAAGCCTCGCGGACCGATACCGCACCGCGGGTCACGGGACGCAGGGCGGTGCGCTTCACATGGCGGTCGAAATCGCGGTCGGCGACGTCGTTCACGCAGCAGCCGGCGCTGCGCATCAGTACCGTACCCGCAGTGAAGACGGCCAGCAGGTGCCACCCTGGAAAGCCCGAGGAGGCGACCCAGAGGGCCGCCAGCGTGGGCCACAACAGCAGCAGCCAGCCCGCCGGACGGTTCCAGCGGACGAGGTCGAGGTAGAGCGGCAGGCGGCTGGGCATGGCGCGCGTCAGCAGGAGCAGGGAAGTCATGGAGGGCAAGCGAAAGCGCATCCGCGAACGGGATGCAGCTGCCCCAAGATTGTGCCCGGTTCAAACGCAAACGCGACGCAAAACGGCCCCTCCAAGAGCCGTTGATCGGATAGTCCTGACCGGATGGTCAAAAACCGGTGCCGGAAGCCGCCGGACGACGGACTCCGGGCGCTCCTCCTACCGATCGTCCCGCCCCGCGGAACGGGACCGGTCGGCAACGGTTTGCTTATTCCTCGAGCAGCGAGCGCAGCATCCAGGCGGTCTGGTCGTGCACGGCGCAGCGGGCGGTCAGCATGTCGGCCGTCGGATCGTCGCCAGCCTCTTCGGCCACCGGGATGAACTCGCGGGCGATGCGCGACACCGTCTCGTGGCCCTGCACCAGGATGCGGATCATCTCGGTGGCCTTGGGCGGCGACAGCGGCACGTCGGGCACGGTGGAGATCTTGCTGAACTCGGCATACGAGCCCGGCGCGTAATGGCCCAGCGAGCGGATCCGCTCGGCGATCACGTCGGTCGAGGTCCACAGCTCGGTGTACTGCTCCATGAACATCACGTGCAGCGAGTTGAAGTGCGGCCCGGTCACGTTCCAGTGGAAGTTGTGGGTGGTGAGGTAGAGGGTGTAGGTATCGGCCAGCACCCGCGACAGGCCTTCGGCGATCGCGGCGCGGTCGGCCTCGTCGATGCCGATGTTGATCCGCGGCGCACCGGCGCTGCCCGACGAGGGGGCCACGCGTTGCGAGCCCTTCGACGGCACCGTGCCGGCGGACGCCGACGGTGCGTCGGTGATCGGCGCGCTGGGGTTGAAGGGAATCTTGCTCTTCTTGGAATCGTTCTTGGCCATCGGGCACTCCTCGAGGTTTTCAGGGATGACGCACTTTAGGCGGCGCGGCGGCGCCAGCCAACAGACGCACTCTATCGCCGCGATTGCGGGGAATGCGTAACCAGTTGGCAGGCCGGCCGGCAGGACCGGCGCCCGCCCGTCAGGACAGGCGCGCCACCCCCGGTAGCTCGCAGGCGTAGACCGCGTTGCGCAGCGCCGCGATCGCCTCGTAGCGGGTGAAGCTGCGGCGCCAGGCCAGCACCACCCGGCGGCTGGGCGGCGTGCCCTCGAACGGGATGTAGCGGATGTACTGCTCGGCCTCGGCGGCCGCCTGGCCGCGCTTCTTCGGCCGCGGCGCCAGCGCGTCCTTGGGCACCGACAGGCGCGGCACCAGGGTCACGCCCATGCCGGCGGCGACCATGTGCTTGATCGTCTCCAGCGAGGAGCCTTCGAAGCTCTTGCGGATGCCCTCTGCGTTGGCCGAGAAGCGGGCGAACTCCGGGCACACCTCCAGCACATGGTCGCGGAAGCAGTGGCCGGTGCCCAGCAGCAGCATGGTCTCGCTCTTGATCTCTTCGGCGCCGATGGCGCTGCGCCCGGCCAGCGGGTGCGTGCTGGGCACCGCGATCATGAAGGGCTCGTCGTAGAGCGCGGCCATCGCCAGGCCGGTGTCGGGAAAGGGCTCGGCCATGATGGCGCAGTCGATCTCGCCGGTGCGCAGCATCTCCAGCAGCCGGGCGGTGAAGTTCTCCTGCAGCACCAGGGGCATCTGCGGCGTGCGGCCGATCGCCTGGCGCACCAGGTCGGGCAGCAGGTAGGGGCCGATGGTGTAGATGATGCCGAGCGCCAGCGGACCGGCCAGCGGGTCCTTGCCGCGCCGGGCGATCTCCTTGATGCCGGCGGCCTGCTCCAGGACGCTCTGCGCCTGCCGCACGATCTCTTCGCCCAGGGGCGTGACCGCGACCTCGTTGGCGCTGCGCTCGAAGAGCTTGACCTCCAGCTCTTCCTCGAGCTTCTTGATCGCCACCGACAGCGTCGGCTGGGAGACATGGCAGGCCTCTGCGGCCTTGCCGAAATGCTTCTCGCGGGCGACGGCGACGATGTACTTGAGTTCGGTCAGGGTCATGCGGCGATTGTCCCGCAAGCCCGCGGTGCCGCCGGCGCGGCGGCGGCACTCACTCCAGCCGGTGCGTGTCGTCGGCGGCCTGCGGCGGGGTCTTGATCGCGATCGCCTTGAAGCGGCCGGTGGTCGCCATCGAACCGGCGTGCGCGGTGCCCTTGGGGATGATGATCAGGTCGCCGGGGCCGATGGTCTGCTGCTTGTCGCCCAGCCAGAAGGTGCCGGTGCCCTCGACGATGTACTGGATCTCGTCGGCGTCGCGGTGGTAGTGCTTGAACACGTTGCCCGACTGCACCGCGACGGTGGCGCCCGGCTTGCTGACGTAGGTGCGCGAGCGCAGGTCCAGCCCCGGGCGGGCGGCGCCGATGTCGTCGTCGGTCAGCTTGCCGACATGGACGATCTGCGGCACCAGCGGCACGTCGGCCTGGGCGGTGGCGCCCGGCAGCCAGTGGGGGGCCGTCAGGCCGGCCGAGAAGGCGGCGGCCAGGGCGGCGACGAAGGGAATGCGGCGCATGAATACGTCTCCTGTTGTTGTCGTCGTAGGCAGGCCCGTGCCGGGCATGCGCGGCCATTATTGGAGTGCCGGCCACGAGCGCGACACCGCATAAACCCATGGCCCGACCGACGCGGTGCGGTCAGGCCTTCAGGTACTCCGACTTGGTGCCCAGCCAACGCGCCACGTGCCGCGCCGCCAGGAACGGATCGCGGTCGAGCATCCGGGGCGCCAGGTCGCGGGCCCATTCGAGCACATCGACATCGGCCTCCAGGTCGGCGAAGCGCAGCAGGGCGGCGCCGGACTGGCGGGCGCCCAGGAACTCGCCCGGCCCGCGGATCTCCAGATCGCGCCGGGCGATCTCGAAGCCGTCGTTGGTCTCGACCATCGCCCGCAGCCGCTCGCGGGCGGTCTCGCTGACCCGGCCGCCCTCGTTGGTGGCGTAGAGCAGTACGCAGGCCGAGGCCGCCGCGCCGCGCCCCACCCGGCCGCGCAATTGGTGCAGCTGGCTCAACCCGAAGCGCTCGGCGTGCTCGATCACCATCAGCGAGGCGTTGGGCACGTCGACCCCCACTTCGATCACGGTGGTGCTGACCAGCACGCCCATCCGGCCGGCGGCGAACTCGGCCATCACCGCCTTCTTCTCGGCGGTGGGCATGCGCGAGTGCAGCAGGCCGATGGCGGTGCCGGGCAGCGCCTCGACCAGGTCGGCATGGGTCTGGGTGGCGTTGGTCAGGTCGACCGCCTCGCTCTCCTCGATCAGCGGACAGACCCAGTAGACCTGCCGGCCCTGCGCCAGCTGGGCGCCGATGCGGGCCACCACCTCGTCGCGGCGGCTGTCGGCGATCAGCTTGGTGACGATGGGCGTGCGGCCGGGCGGCAGTTCGTCGAGGGTGGAGACGTCCAGGTCGGCGTAATAGCTCATGGCCAGCGTCCGCGGGATCGGGGTGGCGGTCATCATCAGCATGTGCGGCTCGCGGCCCTCGCCCTGCAGCTTGCCGCGCAGGGCCAGCCGCTGCGCCACGCCGAAGCGGTGCTGCTCGTCGACCACCGCCAGCGCCAGCCGTTTGAACACCACCGGCCCCTGGATCACCGCGTGGGTGCCCACCACCAGCGCGGCGGCGCCGCTGGCGATCGCCTCCAGCGCCCGGGTGCGCTCCTTCTTCTTCTGGCTGCCGGTGAGCCAGGCCACCTGCAGGCCCCGCGCCTCCAGCAGCGGCGCCAGCCAGCCGACCAGTTTCTGGAAATGCTGCTCGGCCAGGATCTCGGTGGGCGCCATCAGCGCGCACTGCCAGCCGGCGTCGATGCAGATGCAGGCGGCCAGCGCGGCCACGATCGTCTTGCCGGCGCCCACGTCGCCCTGCAGCAGCCGGTGCATCGGCACGGCGCCGGCGCCGTCCGGCGCCAGGCGCGCCATGTCGTGCGCGATCTCGGCGACGACGCGGCGCTGCGCGCCGGTGAGGGCGAAGGGCAGGAGGGCGAGCAGGGCGTCTGAGAGACTGGCCGGGGCTGCGGAAGGCCCGGTGCCGCCGTCGTCGGATCGCGCGTCCGGCGCCGGCATGGCGTGGTCGCGGGGCGGCGCCTGCAGCAGTGGCGCCCGCAGCCCGTCGCGGGCGCGCTTGGCCTCCAGCTGGGAGAGTTGCTGGGCCAGCAGCTCCTCGGCCTTCAGCCGCTGCCAGGCCGGGTGGCTGCGGTCCTCCAGCACGGCCAGCGGCGTGTCGGGCGTCGGATGGTGCAAAAACGATAGCGCGGAGCCGAGACTCCACCACGGCTTCAGCCCAGTTTCACCATGGATCGCGGCACCGGCCGGGTACGGCGCCGCGCCGGGCGGCAGCGTCTCCGACAGATCCACCCGCGCCAGTGCCGACTGCACCGCCCGGCGCAGGTAGGCCTGCGGCAGCTGGGCACTGGTGGGGTACACCGGCGTCAGTCCTTCGGGCAGGGGCGCATCGGCCGGCCTGAAGGACGGGTGCAGCATCGTCCGCCCGATGAAGCCGCCACGCACCTCGCCGCGCACCCGCACCTGCATGCCTTCGGCCAGCGCCTTTTGGTGCGACGGGTAGAAGGTGAAGAAGCGCAGCTCCAACGTGTCGCTGCCGTCGTCGATCAGCACCTTGAGCTGGCGGCGCGGGGCGAGCTGCACGTCGCTGTGCACCACCGTGCCGGCGACCTGCACCGTCTCGCCACTACGGGTGTCGGCGATGCGCAGGATGCGGGTCTCGTCCTCGTAGCGCAGCGGCACGTGCAGCGCCAGGTCGATGTCGCGGCGCAGACCGAGCTTCTGCATCGCCAACTGGGCCGGGCTGGCCGCCGCCTTGCGGGCGGGGGCGGCGCTGGGCGCGGGAACGGGGGAATCGGCGACGCGCGGCATGAGCCCCGATTTTGCCTGCGCGCCGATGCCCCGCGCCGGGGCACAGGCCCGCGGTGCGGATCAGCCGTGGATGCCGCCCGCTACCTCGATCCGCTGGCCGTTGATCCAGCGGCCGCCGTCCGACAGCAGGGCCGCCACCGCGTCGCCGATGTCCTCGGGCAGGCCGACGCGGCCCAGCGGCGTGCTCTGTGCGATGCGGGCGTTGAGCTCGGCGTTGTCGCGCACCGCTCCGCCGCCGAAGTCGGTCTCGATCGCGCCCGGGGCGAGGGTGTTGACCGCGATGCGGCGCGGGCCGAGTTCGGCGGCCAGGTAGCGGGTCAGCACCTCGACGCCGCCCTTCATCACCGCGTAGGCCGCGTAGCCGGGGTACGAGAAGCGGGCCAAACCGCTGGAGACGTTCACGATGCGGCCGCCGTCGGCGATCAGCGGCAGCAGCTTCTGGGTCAGGAAGAAGGTGCCCTTGAGGTGGATCGCGACCATGTCGTCGAACTGCTGCTCGGTGGTCTCGGCGAAGGGCGCGTACACGCCGACGCCGGCGTTGTTGACCAGGAAGTCGAAGCGCTCGCGGCCCCAGCCGGCCAGCTGGCGGCCGACCTCGGCGGCGAAGCCGGCGAATCCGGCGGTGGTCGACACGTCCAGCGGCAGGGCCACGGCGCGGCGGCCCAGAGCGGCGATGGCGGCGACCACCGCGTCGGCTTCGGCTTGGTTGCTGCGGTAGGTCAGCACGATGTCGGTGCCCTGCGCGGCGAGCGCCAGGGCCATGCTGCGGCCCAGGCCGCGGCTGCCGCCGGTGACGAGGGCGATGCGGGGGGTGGAGGCGTTGGGGGTGGTGGTCGTCATGGCAAGACTCTTGGATCGGTGAATGGGTCGGAAGAACAGGGATGGATGCTATTGATGGACAGCAGCCGGATAAACCACCCGCCTACCATCACACTGTTCAGCTACCACCAACAATCCCATGCACCGCATCGACGCACTCCAGATCTTCGTCCGCGTGGCCGAGATGGGCAGCTTCACCAAGGCCGCCACCCTGCTCGGCCTGCCCAAGGCCACCGCCTCGGTCGCGGTGCGGCAACTGGAGGCCGAGGTGGGCGTGCGCCTGCTGCACCGCACCACCCGCAGCGTGCAGCTCACCACCGACGGCCAGGCGTTCTACGAGCGCGGCACCGCGTTGCTGACCGAGGTGGACGACCTGCACGGCCTGTTCCGCCACGACGGCGCCGCGCTGCACGGCCGGCTGCGGGTCGACATGCCCACCGGCACCGCCAACAACATCGTGATCCCGGCGCTGCCGGCCTTCCTGGCGGCGCATCCGGGCCTGGAACTGCAGCTGGGCAGCACCGACCGAAGGGTCGACATGGTGCAGGAGGGCTTCGACTGCGTGCTGCGCATCGGCACCCTGGCCGACAGCAGCCTGGTGGCCCACCCGCTGGGCGCGATGCCGCAGCACAACTACGCCAGCCCCGACTACCTGCGCCGGCACGGTACGCCGCTGGGACTGGACGACCTGGCCGGCGGCGTGCACCGGATGGTGCACTACGTCTCGGCCCTGGGCGCCCGGCCGCTGGGCTGGGAATACACCGCGGACGACGGCCGCGCCGCGACGCTGGCGATGCCCGGCGCGCTGCAGGTCACCAACGTGCAGGCTTACGAGGCGGCCTGCGTCGCCGGGCTGGGCCTGATCCAGGCGCCGCGCGCCGGCATGCAGAAGCACATCGCCGCCGGCCAGTTGGTGGAAGTTCTGCCGGGCCTGCGGGCGCCGCCGCTGCCGGTGGCGCTGGTGGTGGCGCACCGGCGCGGGCTGTCGCGCCGGGTGCGGGTCTTCATGGCCTGGATGCGGGAGGTGCTGGCGCCCTGGATGCAGGAATGAGCAGTGGCGCCCTGCCACAATCGCGGCCCTTTCCGGTCTTCTTTCTCCTTGGAACGGACGCGTCCCGTCCTCAAGCGCCATGCCCTCTTCCGCGTCTTCCGCCCCCGCCACGCCGCGCGACTTCACCGTCGCCGATTTCGACTTCGACCTGCCCCCGTCCCTGATCGCCCAGTATCCCGCCGCCGAGCGCAGCGGATCGCGCCTGCTGGACGGCACCGGCGATGCGCCTGCCGACCGCGCGTTCCGCGAGCTGCCCGGCCTGCTGCGGGCCGGCGACCTGCTGCTCTTCAACGACACCCGGGTGGTCAAGGCGCGGCTCTTCGGCGAGAAGCCCACCGGCGGCAAGGCCGAGCTGCTGGTCGAGCGGGTGCTGCAGGGCCAGGAGATCGTGGCGCACGTGAAGGTCAGCAAGAAGCCGCCGGTCGGCACCACGCTGCGGATGGCGGGCGGCTTCGGCGCCACGCTGCTGGGCCGATGGCCGAAGGAGGACGGGCCGCTGTTCCGGTTCCGTCTGGACGGCACTGCGGGCGAGACGCCCTACGACCTGATGGAGCGCCATGGCCACGTGCCGCTGCCGCCGTATATCGAACGCGACCAGCAGCACGAGGACGCATCCGACACCGACGAAGACGCACGGCGCTACCAGACGGTGTTCGCCCGGGTGCCCGGCGCAGTGGCCGCGCCGACCGCGGCGCTGCACTTCGACGACGCGGTGCTGGCGCAACTGGAGGCTTGCGGCGTGCGGCGCGCCGCGGTCACCCTGCACGTGGGCGCCGGCACCTTCCAGCCGGTGAAGGTCGAGCGCATCGCGGACCACCACATGCACCACGAGCGCTACGACGTGCCCGCCGCCACCCAGCAGGCCATCGCCGATTGCCGGGCCCGCGGCGGCCGGGTGGTGGCGGTCGGCACGACCACGGTGCGCACGCTGGAGTCCTGGGCCCGCAGCGGCCAGGCCGCGGGCGACACCGACATCTTCATCACCCCGGGCTTCCGGTTCCAGGTGGTCGACGTGCTGCTGACCAACTTCCACCTGCCCAAATCCACGCTGATGATGCTGGTGAGCGCCTTCGCCGGCTACGAGCGGGTGATGGGTCTGTACCGGCACGCGGTGGCGCAGGAGTACCGGTTCTTCAGCTACGGAGATGCGATGCTGCTGGAGCGGCGGTAGGCTCCCGACCCGCCGAGAAGCCCGCCGCGCAGACCTCGAGCACACGCCACTGCAGCACCGCGCGGAACGACTGTTGCGGCGTGTAGCCGGGCCCGGCCGGCGAACCACGGCGCCAGGCGGGATAATTCGCAGTTGCTTCGACTGCGCCGGCCCCGGCCAGCGCCCCACCTTCCTTCGCCCGCGTGACATCCACGCCCGCCTTGCATGACCACCATCTCCGCAAACAACCCCTTCATCCTGAAACTGCAGCAGGTCGACCAGTTCATCGAGCAGAAGAACCTTCAGGCCGCCGCCGACCTGCTCAACACGCTGGGCCGTGCCGAGCCGCACAACCCGCTGGTCTACATGATGGGCATGAAGCTCGGCGAAGCGGCGGGCAATCCGAAGGCGGCCTTGCAGGCCGCGCGGCGCATCGTCGAATGCGCGCCGGGCTGGCCCAACGGATTGATCGAGCTCGCGGCCTGCCTGGCACGCCAGAACGCGACGGAAGAAGCCCTGTCGGTCGCGCAGCAGGCAGTCGACGGCGCGCCGAAGGACCAGACCATCCTCACCCGTGCGGTAGACATCGCCCACCACTCGCGTAACTTCATGATCGGCCAGCCGTGGCTGCGCCAGGCGCTGGCGCAGGACGAAACCAACACCACGCTTCGCAAGGTGATGGCCCGCAGCCTGGCGGAAACCAACCAGCTGCCCGAGGCCATCGAGGTCTGCACCGCCCTGCTCGACGAGCATCCGGACGACACCGCGGTGCTGGCGGAACGGATGAGCGCTGCTTTCCGCTCGAGCGACATCGCCCAGGCCCGTGCCGATGCCGACCGCCTGATCGAACTCGCGCCCAACGACGACACTTTCCGCTTCTGGCACGACAAGCTCAACGGCAAGGTGCCCACGACCCAGCCGCCGGCGATGGTCGAGCATCTCTTCGACAGCTACGCGCCCTCCTTCGACATGCACCTGGTGCGCGGCCTGCAGTACGACACGCCGAAGAAGGTGGCGGAATGGATCCGCAGCCGCTATCCGACCCTGGAGCTCAACATCCTCGACCTGGGCTGCGGCACCGGGCTGCTGGGCGTGTTCCTGGGCCGGATCAACGGCTTCCTTATCGGGGTGGACCTCTCCACCAAGATGGTCGAGCAGGCCGCGCGCCACGGCGTGTACGACCGCTTCCACACGGTCAACCTGGTGGATGCGCTGCGCGAGACGCCGGCGGATCTCTACCACGTGATCACCGCCAACGACGTGCTGATCTACGTCGGCGACCTGACCACCGTCGTTCCCAACGCCTTCCGGGTCTGCCGACCCGACGGCTACTTCGTCTTCACCTGCGAGCAGGCCGACGAGAGCGGCCCCGACCTGGTGCTGCACGACTCGATCCGCTATGCCCACAAGGTCAGCGCGGTGCAGGCCCAGTGCAAGGAGGTAGGCTTCGACGACGTCGCGATCGAATTCGTCGACCTGCGAGTGGAACGCGGCGCACCGATCCGCGGTTTCCGCGTCACGGCGCACAAGCCGGCCTGAGCCCGAACAGGCCCCGGTTCCGCCCGCCGGCGGGGTCGGTCGCCCACCACACCCCCGCCGATGGCCCTCCAACGCCTCTCCTGCGCCGCTGCACTGCTCGCCGCACTGCTACCCTCCACCGGCGCGCAGGCGCGCGGCTACGCCCCGCAGGGCAGTTGCGGCGACTACGCACGTCTCGCCATCGGCAGCCCGGCCGGCACCTGCGTCGCCCTGCTCGCCGACGAAGCAGAAGGCCTGCGGATGCCGCGCCGCATCCTCGAGGTGGCGCCGGGGCGCTACTGGATCGTGGACATGGGGTCGTGGGAGCCGCACCGCGGCAGGCTGCTCGACATGGTGCTGCCGCTCGACGGTCCTGCGCCACGCCGCGCACGCATCACGGCGTTGGCCGACAAGCTCGACCGTCCGCTCGGCCTGGCGCTCGGGCCCGACGGCAAGGTCTATGTCGCGGAAGCTGACCGCATCTGGCGCACGCCGGTGCCGGCCGCAGGCGGCGCACTGCAGCAGGAGGTGGTGATCGACAAGCTGCCCGACGACGGCGCGCATCCGCTGAAGGAAATCGCCTTCGGCCCAGGCGGCAGGCTGTATGTGAACATCGGCTCTTCCAGCGATGGCTGCCGTGACGACCGGCAACAGCTGCCGGTCCCCTGTCCCGATCTTTCCGGCGCCACGCCGCGCGCCGCCGTCTACGAAGCGGTGCTGTCCGGCCCCCAGTGGACATTGCAGAGCTTCAAGCCTTTCGCCACCGGCTTGCGCAACTCCGCGGCGCTGGCGGTGTTGGCCGAAGGCCCTGCCAAAGGCACGGTGCTGCAGGGCGAGAATTCGATCGACTATCCGGAAGCCGACCGGCCCGCCGAAGAACTGAACCTGCTGCAGGCAGGCAGGCACTATGGCTGGCCCTACTGCGTCGCAGACCGGCAGCCCGCACGCGGCTACGAGAATCGCTACGACTGCGCCGCCAGCACGCCGCCCAGAATGCTCTGGCCCGCCCATGCCGCCCCGTTGCAGATGTTTCTAGGCCCGGCAGACAGCCGCTTCGCCGGGCAACTGCTGGTAGCGTGGCACGGCTACAAGCCGGGCGGCCACCGCGTGGTGGGCTACAAGGCTGGCGCCGATGGCCTTCCGTCCGGTAAGCCGGTCGAATGGCTCACCGGCTGGGATGCGCAGCTGGGCGTGCGGCCCCTCGGGAAACCCACCGGCCTGACCGTCGACCGCCAGGGCCGGCTGCTGGTGGTCGAAGACCTCAACCGCACGGTGCTGATGCTGCTGCCCACTACCTCGCCGAACAAGTAAACCCTCGTACAGCCATGTCCGCCCTGCCCCGCCTGCAATTCGACCTCCTCGCCACCGACCCCGCCAGCCACGCCCGCCGCGGCACGCTCACCCTCAACCACGGCGTGGTGCAGACGCCGATCTTCATGCCGGTCGGCACCTACGGCACCGTCAAGGGCGTGATGCCGCGCTCGCTGGACGAGATGGGTGCGCAGATCATCCTGGGCAACACCTTCCACCTGTGGATGCGGCCGGGCCTCGACGTGATGGAATCGTTCGGCGGACTGCACCAGTTCGAGAAATGGGACAAGCCGATCCTCACCGACTCGGGCGGCTTCCAGGTCTGGTCGCTGGGCGCGATGCGCAAGATTTCGGAGGAAGGCGTGAAGTTCGCCTCGCCGGTCAACGGCGACAGGCTGTTCCTCACGCCCGAGGTGTCGATGCAGATCCAGACGGTGCTCAACAGCGACATCGTCATGCAGTTCGACGAATGCACGCCCTACGACACCCAGGGCCACATCACGACCGAGGCCGAGGCCCGCACCTCGATGGAGCTGAGCCTGCGCTGGGCGCGGCGCTGCCAGAGCGAGTTCGCGCGGCTGGAGAACCCCAACGCGCTCTTCGGCATCGTGCAGGGCGGCATGTTCGAGAACCTGCGCCAGGAGTCGCTCGACCAGCTGGTCGAGATGGACTTCCCCGGCTATGCGATCGGGGGCGTCAGCGTCGGCGAGCCGAAGGACGAGATGCTGCGCGTCATGGCCCACACGCCGCACCGGCTGCCGGCCCACAAGCCCCGCTACCTGATGGGCGTGGGCACGCCGGAGGACCTGGTGCAGGGCGTGGCCGACGGGGTCGACATGTTCGACTGCGTCATGCCGACCCGCAACGCGCGCAATGGCACCCTCTTCAGCCGCTACGGCGACCTGAAGATCCGCAACGCCCGCCACAAGACCGACCCGCAGCCGCTCGACACCAGCTGCACCTGTCACGCCTGCGCCGGCACCACCGGCGTGTCGTGGGACGACGGCGGGCGCGGCGGCTTCAGCCGCGCCTACCTGCACCACCTCGACCGCTGCGGCGAGATGCTGGGGCCGATGCTCACCACCATCCACAACCTGCACTACTACCTGCAGCTGATGCAGGAGATCCGCGACGCGCTCGACGCGGGCCGCTTCGGCGAATTCCGCGCGCAGTTCAAGGCAGACCGGGCGCGCGGCGTCTGAGGGAAGCGCCGCATCCGGCGGCGATACGACAGCGCGTACCGATGCTTCGTAGATCGCCACGGTAGCGCAGTAGCGCAGTAGCGCAGTAGCGGGCGGGGAATAGCAGACCGCACCCGGCTTCGGCAGTGCGTCGCGCGGGACCGCCCCCACCAGCCTGCATCGCACGAGCGGGCGACGGGTAGGTGCGCCGTCGCAACGAACAGGCGGGCATCCGGCGCCGTCCACTTCCACCCAACAAATGTTTTCAAAAAAAAACGTTTGTTTGCTAACATCCGCGCCTCGAGGGTCAGATGGCGTAGATCAATCCTGCCCGAAGCGCGCATGCAAATGCGCGCCCCCTGTTCGTCGGTGTCCGAAGTCCTGTGTGCGCCGCGCGTGGGGAATCGATGGGCACTGCCATCGACTCCTCGAATGCACGTTCTCTCCATTTTCGGGACCCGCCCCGAAGCCATCAAGATGGCGCCGCTGGTGGCGGCTCTGCGCGCTGAACCGCAGGTGCGCAGCACGGTGTGCATCACCGGACAGCATCGGGAAATGCTCGCCCAGGTCATGGCGCTGTTCGACCTGAAGGCCGACCACGACCTGGACGTCATGCGTCCCGACCAGACGCTCAACGGCCTGCATGCGCGCGTGGTCGCCGGGGTCGACGGCCTGCTACAGACCGCCCGCCCCGACTGCGTCCTGGTGCACGGCGACACCACCACGGCTGCGGCTTGCGCGCTGGCGGCCTTCCATCGGCAGATTCCGGTCGGCCATGTGGAAGCCGGCCTGCGCAGCGGGGATATCCGCTCGCCCTTCCCCGAGGAGATGAACCGGCGGTTCGTCGACTCGGTGAGCACCTGGCTGTTCGCACCCACGCCGTCTTCGCGCGACGCCCTGCTGCGAGAGAACCTGCCCGGCCGCATCTGGGTCACCGGCAACACGGTGATCGACGCGCTGGCGGCCACCGTCGCACGCCTGCAGGCCGATGCCGCACTGGCACGCACGCTGGCCGAACGCTACGACTGGGTCGATGCCGGCCGCCGGCTGGTGCTGGTCACCGGGCACCGGCGCGAGAACTTCGGCGAAGGTTTCCGCAACATCTGCACGGCGCTGCACACCCTGGCGCAGCGCAGCGACGTGCAGATCGTCTATCCCGTCCACCTGAACCCCCAGGTACGCGACGTCGTCACCGCCGAGCTCTCCGGCCTGTCCAACGTCCACCTCGTCGCGCCCCTCGAATACCTCGACTTCGTCTGGTTCATGCAGCGCGCCCACCTGATCCTGACCGATTCGGGCGGCGTGCAGGAAGAGGCGCCCTACCTGGGCAAGCCGGTACTGGTTATGCGCGACGTCACCGAGCGGCCCGAGGCC
Source organism: Xylophilus sp. Leaf220 (assembly GCF_001421705.1). Lineage (GTDB taxonomy): Bacteria > Pseudomonadota > Gammaproteobacteria > Burkholderiales > Burkholderiaceae_C > Xylophilus. The sequence continues at coordinate 228,912 of NZ_LMKO01000023.1, forward strand.
GTGACCGCCGGCACGGTGCGCCTGGTGGGCACGTCGCGCGAACGCATCGTCGGCGAGACGAACCGCCTGCTGGACGACCCGGCGACCTATGCCGATTTCTGCCGCCGCAGCAATCCCTACGGCGACGGGCATGCCAGCCGGCGCATCGTGGATGCGCTGTGCACGCGGCCTTTCACCGAGTTCGCAGGCTGACATGGCCGCGACTCTTTTCTCTTTCCATCCCGTGTCATTCCGGAGTCTTCCCATGGTCCCTTGCCTCCTGCGCCCCCGGCGCCCCTTCCGGCTGATGGCCCTGGCCGGCCTGAGCCTTCCCCTGCTCGCGATGGCCAGCCCCGCCAGCGACGCGTTGCAGCGCCTGCAGGGCGACACCTGGATCAACCGCAGCTTCGCGCTGTCGGACATCGGCATCACCGAGGCGGTGCTGCTCAGCGGCTACGACAGCCGCCAGGAGTTCTACCTGCCGGTGCCGCGCACGCTGCCGCTGTCCAACGCCACCATCGACTTCAGCGGCCGCTACTACAAGGCAGAGGAAGGCCGCACCGCGATGCTGCTGTTCGTCAACGGCAAGCCGGTGCACTCGCGCCGCATCGAAGCACCCGAAGGCGATGCCAGCTACAGCATCAAGGTCGACACCGGCACCCGCTCCACGAACTTCGTGCGTCTGGGCGTGAACTGGAACAACAACGTATCCCGCCGCATCTGCGAGGTGGACCGTGCGACCGGCAACGTGCTGTCGGTTTCGCCCGACACGCGCTTCAACTACCGCTTCAGCAGCGGTGACCTGACCAGCCTGTCCGACGCGTGGATCACGCTGCCGGCACGCCCGACGCTGCTGGTCGCGTCGCGCGAGGTCTCGAAGGACACCTACGACACGGCCTGGCGCATCGGCGTAGCCCTGGAGCAGGCCAACCGGCGGGTCCAGGTCAAGGCGTTCCCGGTGCCCGGCGACACCATCGACACCACCGGCTGGCAGGTGGCTCCCGGGCTGGCCGCGCTGCCGGCGTTCTCGGGCCTGGCCGCCGGCAACCCGCGCTACGTCCTCAAGGACACGGCCGAGATCGGCGCGCTGGTGGTGCTTGGCTCGTCCGCCGCCACCGGCGACATCGCGGTTTCCGACGCGGCCCTGCAGGCGCAGATCAACAAGGCGCTGGACGCACTGGCGGCCCAGTTCGCCTCGGACCCGGAGGCGACGCGGGTGTTCGCCACCTGGCGCACCTTGCAGACCGCGATCGCGGACGGCGCCGCACCGGCCAACCAGATCCGCCTGGCGACGCTCGGCGCCCGCCCGGTGATCCTAGTGGCAGAAAAGGCCGGCGCCCAGGCCGCCGGCATCTTCGCCGACGTCTGGCGCAACCTGCTGGCGTCGCGCAAGGTCACCGTCAACGCGGCCGACACGCCGGACGTGTCCGACCGCTCCGTGATCCGCCTGACCAACCTCGGCGGCAGCGACGCGAGCTTCGACGTCGTCTCCCGCGGCGACTGGACGGCGACGCTGCCGCTGGGAGCCGTGGCGGTCAACGGCCGGATGCCGTCGGACCTGGTGATCGACGTGGCCGCCGCCCCGGGCGCGTCCTCCACCCGGCCTGTGGCCTCGGTCTTCTGGAACAACGTGCTGCTCTCGGCCAAGCGCCTGGAGGCCGACGGCCGCCCCGAGCGCCTGGACGCACGGGTGCCCGGCTACGCTCTGGGCCTGAGCAACGTCGTGCGGGTGTCCTTCCAGCGCCAGCCGTATTCGAACGATTGCAACGAGACGCCGCAGGGCTTCCCGGTCAACGTGCTGCCCACCAGCTACGTGCGGGGCGGCGACGCGGCACCGGACGGAACCTTCGTGGGCCTGCTGCCCCTGATGTCGGGCACGCCGCAGGTCGTCGTGCCGCAGGCCTACCTGGCCGATGCACCGGCAACGCTGATGCGCGTGGTGCGCATCGCCGTCGCCGCCGGCGTCACCCCGGTGCGGGCAGAGCTCGTCGTGGCGCAGAACGGCGCCTTCTCCCCGACCAAGCCCTTCCTCGCGATGCAGGCGGCGATCGACGGCGCAAGCTCCAAGGTCGAGGTCAAGGATGCCCACCTGCGCATCAACGGCCAGAAGTTCCCGTGGGTCGACATCGACGGCCTGTCGCAGCTCAGCACCGTCGAGGTGAGCCGGGCGAACGGCCACGACGGTCTGCTGTGGCAACCGCTCGGTGCGCAGACCGCCCTGCCGCAAAAGCCGTTCGTGCTCAACCGCGGCGACATCGCGATGATCGGCGCCGACGGCCCGAGCAGCTGGATCGACAGCAGCAACCCCTCGGCCAGCTACCCGCCGCGCGCCGGCGAAAGCGCCTTCTACGAATGGCGCCGCTACCTCTCGTGGGGCGTGCCCATCGTCAGCATCGCATTGCTGCTGATCCTGCTGCTGATGGTCTGGGCGTACCGCGCCAAGCGCCGCCAAGCGCACAAGCCTCTCTGAGACGCGGCCCTCCTTCCTGACCGACCGATCGACTGACCCCGCATGTTCACGCTCTACTGGCCCTATCTTTTCGCGGACTACTACCGCGGTCTGGAGATCCTGACGGCGGTCGTCGGCGTCGTCATCCTGCTGTCGAGCCTCGACGACCTGTTCGTCGATGCCTGGTACTGGATCCGGGAGGGGTACCGCTCCCTCACGGTGCGCCGCAAGCACAAGCGCCTGACGGCCGCCCAGCTGCGGGAACCGGTCGAACAGCCGATCGCCATCATGGTGCCGGCCTGGCTCGAGTACGACGTGATCGCGCCGATGCTGAGCAACATGGTGTCGACGCTGGAGTACAAGAACTACACCATCTTCGTCGGCACCTACCGCAACGACGCGCGCACCATCGCCGAGGTGGAGCGCATGCGCCGGCGCTACCGGCAGCTGGTGCGGGTGGAAGTGCCGCACGACGGCCCCACCTGCAAGGCCGACTGCCTGAACTGGACGGTGCAGGCCCTGTTCCAGCACGAGCAGAAGATGCCGGAGCCCTTCGCCGGCATCGTGCTGCACGACAGCGAAGACGTGCTCCACCCGCTGGAGCTCAAGTACTACAACTACCTGCTGCCGCGGATGGACTTCATCCAGTTGCCGGTCACGTCGCTCGAACGCAGCTGGTTCGAACTGGTGGCGGGCACCTACATGGACGAGTTCGCGGAATGGCACAGCAAGGACCTGGTGGTCCGCGAGAGCCTGTCGCACATGGTGCCGTCTGCCGGCGTGGGCACCTGCTTCTCGCACCGTGCGTTGCGCACGCTGGCCGAGAGCATGCACAACGAACCGTTCAACGTCGACAGCCTGACCGAGGACTACGACATCGGGGCGCGCCTGGGTCGCCTCGGCATGAAGCAGATCTTCGGCAAGTTCGATGTCGAATACATCACGCGCCGCATCTCGTGGTTCGGCATGGGCCGCGAGAAGCTCGGCGCGATCCAGATGCCGCTGGGCGTGCGCGAATACTTCCCCGACACATTCCGCACAGCGTATCGGCAGAAGGCGCGCTGGACGATCGGCATCGGCCTGCAGGGCTGGGAACAGATGGGCTGGTCGGGCTCGCTCGCCACCAAGTACCTGCTGTTCCGCGACCGCAAGGGCCTGGTGACCGCGTTCGTCGCGATCCTGGGCTACCTGCTGATGCTCAACTTCCTGTTGTTCTTCATCGCCGACCTGATGGGCTGGTGGACGGTGTACTACCCGCCGGTGTTCCAGGTGGGTGGCTGGCTCATGACCCTGATGGGGTTGAACGCGGTGGCCTTGACGCTGCGCATCGTGCAGCGCGTGTACTTCGTGACGGCCATGTACGGATGGGAGCACGGCCTGCTGTCCATCCCGCGCATGGTCATCGGGAACTTCATCAACGCGATGGCCGCCGGCCGGGCGTGGCGCCTGTTCCTGGGGCACAAGCTCTTCGGCAACCGGCTGGTCTGGGACAAGACCATGCACGACTTCCCTTCGGCCGACCAGCTCATCCAGCAGCGCCAGCGCCTGGGCGAGGTGCTGCTGTCGTGGCGCGCCATCGAGGAGGACCAGCTCAACAATGCGCTGATGCTGCAGCGATCCTCGCGCAAGCCGCTCGGCAGGATCCTGCTCGAGCAGGGCTATCTCGACCGGGGCACGCTGGACGAGGCCGTCTCGTTCCAGATCCACGATTCGGCCTTCGCGGACTCCGCGCCCCACAGCCAGCACGAGGCCACAGCAGCATGACGCGATTGAGCAAGCGCACGATTCTCGCGATCGCACTCGCGGCGGTATGGCCGGTGGCGCCGGCCTTCGCGGCCGCCAGCCAGCACGGCCTGCAGCCGCGCGACGGGTCACAGGACCAGGACCCGCCGTTGCGGCTGGCCCTCAGCTACCGCATGACGATGCCGGCCCCGCCGGTGCCGGCGCCGAGCACGCCGCAGGAGCCCGCGCCAGTCGCACAGCTTCCACGCGAGCCCGTCGGCCGGGAAAGCCGCAGCAGCGAGGCCGCATCGGTGCTGAACGCGCGGCCCGACCAGCTTCCGCCGGTGCCGGACCTGTCGGCCTTCCTGCCGCCGTCGCCGGCGCTGCGGCCCTCGACCTCCCTCGCGCCGCCGCCACGTGCCGTCGCCGCCTCGCCTGCACATCCGGATGCGGGCACCTGGGGCACCGGCCCGGCCGATGCGGTCGTGAACGCGGCGGACGAGCGGCTGCCGCTGCTCTCCGTGGCTTTGTATCCGCTGCCGGCGGCACCGGTGCCGGCCCGCGGACCGGCACCGCCGCTGCGCATCGAGCAGGCGCCGCGCGACACCCGTGCCGACGACCAGCGCGCGGCGCGCCTGGCGATGCAGCCGCGCTCCGTGCCGGTGCTGCGCGGCAGGGCGTGGCAATTGGCGGACCAGGGCTACAAGGCCTACAACCGCAACGACTTCAAGACCGCGCTGGCCCGTGCCGACGCGGCCCTGCGCCTGCGGCCCGACGTGGCGCGGCTCCACCAGTTGCGCGTCTATGCGCTGCAGAAGCTGGGCCGCCTGGACGAAGCCGCGCTCACCGCAGAGCGCGCCATCGACCAGGGCTACACCAGCCCGGAGCTGCGCGAGGCGCTGGTCAACCTGCGCCCGATCACCACCGACGCTGCCGGCGTGCAGACCACCGAGGCCTACCGCAAGGGTTTCCCGATCGCGACGCAGGCCTACGTCGAATACAACGACGCACAGTACGCCGCCGCGGCGATCACCGCCGAGAAGGCGGTGCGCACCGATCCCAGCCAGGGTACCTGGGTGCTGCTGTGGTTCAACGCGCTGGAGAACCAGCAGCGCTACCAGGACCTGATCCAGGCGGGTGCGGTGGCGCTCGCCCTCGGCGCGCCGAACAAGGACGAGATCATGGCGCGCATGCGCTTGGCGCGCCAGTCCATCGCGGTGCAGCACGCACAGGCCGCCTACCAGGCCATGACCCGGAACCGGCCGCAGGAAGCGGTGAAGGACGCTCGCGAGGCGGTGCGCCTGGCACCGGACGTCGGCAGCCATCAGCTGCTGCTGATCAGCGTGCTGCAGGCGACGCAGGACCTGGCCGGCGCCGAACAGGCCGCGACCGAGGCGCTCGAGATCGACAGCGAGGCGACCGCCATCCAGGTCCACCGAGCCTACCTGCGCCAGCTGCTGGGCCGCTCCGACGGCGCCCAGCAGGACATCGATGCGGTGCTCGGCCACGACTGGGTCGACGAGGCGCAGCGCCGCAACGCCCGCCTGATCGGTGCCGACATGGCGCTGGCCGCGCGCAACCCGGCCCGTGCGCTGGCCCTGCTGGCGCCGTTGCCACCAGACGACCCGCAGGCGCAGGCGCGGCGCAAGCAGGCCGGCGGCGCCACCGGCTGGTGGAGTGCCCCGGCGGTGCTGGCGGTCACCGCTTATGCGCCGATGCAGATCTGCCGCGACACGCCCTACGGCACCGCCTGCGAACTCGAACCCTGGGATGCGCCGGGCACCGACAACCCCTCGGCCCGCGCCTATGCGGCCTATGGACAGCAGCGCTACCCGGAGGCAATCGCGCTCGCCCGCAAGGCCGTGGCCGAGCAACCCGACAACGAAGCCAACCAGAACCTGCTGACCACCGCGCTCGCATCGGGCACGCCCTTCGAACGCCGGGAATCGCTGGAGCGCCTGAACGTGGCGCTGGCCGCCAAGCCGGCGGACGCGACGCTGCTGCGCCAGCGGGGCTACCTGCAGATCGCCAACAAGCAGCCGGCGCTCGCGCTGCAGGATTTCGTCGCCGCGCGCGCCACCGGAGACGCGCCGCCGACCAACGTGCTCGACGAGGCCTACGCCACCGCCGGCACCGGCAACCGCCCCGCCGCCGCGGCGATGCTGCGCCAGGCGATCGACGACGCCGACGCGGGCAAGCTCGCGCTGGACCCGCAGCAGCGCTTCGACACGCGCAGCGCCATCGCCAACTATTCGCGCGACTGGGGCGTCAACGCGACCGTCAGCTACCGCGGGGCGCGCTCGGCGTCCAACGGCCTCGTGGGCCAGCCGGTCTCGGTGCCGGGCAACGCGGTGTTCAGCACGACCGAGGTCTTCTGGCGTCCGTCGGATTTCCTCAATTCGACCTCGACCACCTTCGACGTCTACGGCCGCCTGTCCAACGCGCTCCATGCCGGCACCAACGTCACCGGCCCGCAGACCGTGGACAACCCCTGCGGCGGCACGATTTCGGTGGCGGAACAGCGTGGCCGCGGCATCGCCGGCCTGCCCTCGACCACCGGCGCCCTCGGCGTGCGTTACACGCCGGACACCGAGACCAACCTCACCTTCGGCCTGGAGCGGCAGTTCCTGCTGGGCACGGCGGCGCGGTCCGGCTCGGTCACGCCGGGGCCTGCCGACCTGCGCTGCCAGCTCAACAATCAAGCCGCGGCGCTCGACTACAAGACTGACGCCGGCTCGGGTGGCTGGCAGGCCTACGTGCTGTACGGCTTCTACGAGGGCACCGGCCTGCGCCTGGACACCACCAGCTGGTTCACGATGGAAGGCTACCTGCAGGCGGGCTACACGATGCTGGACACGCCGGTGGCCTACCGCCTGCGCGACGCGTCCGGCAACGTGCTCGGCACCAGCGACGGCAAGCTCAAGCGCGGCCAGGGCTTCGCCGCCGGGGAGGTGCGCATCGGGCGCAGCTTCGTCTCCGACTACAGCGACCGCCTGGTGTTCTTCCCGCACGTCTCGGTGGCCGCGGACGCGTTTTCCAACCGCAACCGGGTGAGCGGAGCGCCGATCGCCGGCTTCAATTCGTTCGGCCTGGCGGACAACGGATCGACCTGGTCGGCCGGCGCCGGCGTGGGCGTCAACCTGCGCTACTGGCTCAACGAAGACCGCTACAACGCGCAGCGCTCCCATGTCGACACGAGCCTGCAATACCGTACCAGCCTGGGCGGCCAGGCCGATCGCGCCAAGGGCGTGTTCCTGAGCTTCTCGGTCGCGTACTGAAACGCGCGGCCGCCGTTCTTCCCCTTCGCTTCACCATCCCAGCGCCATGCCGATTCCCGCCTCCGTCTTCTCACCGCGCCGTCGCACCCTGCTCTGCTGGCCCGCCGCCCTGGCGCTGCCCGGCATGGCCGCCGCACAGGTCGAAACCCTGGCCATCGTCGGCAAAGACAACTACATCTTCGCCGGCTGGGGCAACAGCGGCCCGCCCGACGACAAGGGCATCGACGCGACCGTGGCGCGGGTGGCCGAGGTGCGCCGGCTGCTCGCCGCGCGCGGCACCACGCTGGTGGTGCCGGTGCTGCCCGACAAGATGTCCTTCCACGAGGATAAGCTGCCCGAAGGCAAGGCCATCACCGTCGAGACGCGCGCCCGCTACGCCGGCATCCTCGGCCGCATGCAGGCGGCCGACATCCCCACCTTCGACGGAGCGGCGACCTTGCGCGCGGTCCAGGCCGCCGGCCAGCCGGTCTATTACAAGACCGACCAGCACTGGACGCAGGCCGGTGCCGACGCGATGGCGCAGGGCACCGCCGACGTGATCCGCCGCCTGGTGCCGACCCTGGCCGGCGCGCCCGGTACCGGCCTGGCCTTGGGCACCGTGTCCAACGAGCGGCGGTTCGGCGACCTGGCCGAGCGCTTCCTGACGCCTGAACAGCGCCGGGCCGTAGGACGCGAGACCTTCACCGTGCGCCGCACCTCCGAATCCGACAACCTGCTGGGCGACGCCCTGGCGCCGGTGCACGTGACCGGCAACAGCATGGTGCAGCCGTACTTCGGCTACCCGCAGAAGCTGTCGAACCTGATCGACCGCCCGGTGACGGTGAACTGGAAGCCGGGGGACGTCGGCTTCTGGATCGTGCTGCTCGACTACATCGAATCCGCCGGCTTTCGCAAGCAGCCGCCGCAGGTGCTGGTCTGGCAGCTGTTCGAGCCCAACTTCCACCTGGGTCCCGAAGCGCGCGGCCTGTGGGATGCGGCCTCCATCGTCACCGAGAGCGACTGGAGCCGACGGGTCAAAGCGGCGCTCGCCTGAGTCGTGGCGACGCCGTCGTCTTCCGCGGCGCCTGCCGGGCCGGACGCGAAAGGGCACAGGACCTTCGCGCTGGCGATCGGCGTGGCCCTGGCGGTCGGCTTTGCCTGGGGCGCCTGGCGCATCGCCCAACTGTCTGTCGCGGCGGCCGACTGGACCCCGACGACCTGGGTCGACGGGCAGGCCGGCCAGCAGTTCAACAAGGCGCTCGGCGTGCTGCCGGGCCAGGGCGCGATCGACCGGGCCGGCGCAGCGTTGCGCTACCGCCTGTTCGGCGACCTGGGCCCGCAGGTGGCCGAAGGCTGCCCGGGCTGGCTTTTCTACCGCGACGGGCTGCGCCCCCGGCCCGGCCATGCCGAGGCCTTCGCGCAACGGCTGGTGCTGATGCGGCAGTGGACCGATCGGTTGCGGCAGGCCGGCGTACGTACCGTCGTCGCGGTGGTACCCGACAAATCCCGCATCGAGTCCGAGCATCTGTGCGGCCTGCCGGTGTCGCTGCCGATGCAGTTCCGGCTGGAGACGTTCCAGCACGCTCTGAGGACCGCCGGCATTCCGTTCGCGGATCTGCGCCCGCCGCTGGCCGCGCTGCCGCAGGCCTACTACCGCACCGACGTGCACATGACACCGGAGGGCGCGGAGGCCGCCGCCGACGCCGCGGCCGCGGCCGCACTGCCGCTGCTCGGTGGTCCGGGTGCGCAGCGGTTCGACAGCCGGCGCGGCGATGCGCCTGTCCCGCGGATGGGCGACCTGATCGTGCTGGCGGGTCTGGACGCGGCGCCCGAGGGCTGGCGCCCGGCGATCGAAGACATCGTGCCCGAGATGATTACCGCGGCGCACGCCGGTGGCCTGCTCGACGACGGTCCGCCCGCCGAGGTGGTTCTGCTCGGCGACTCGAACGGCCTGCGCAGCGCGTTCGCCGAACGGCTGGGCCGGCGGCTCGGCCGCGAAGTATGGAACCAGAGCCAGGACGGCGGCTACTTCGCCGGGGCGATGCTCGCCGCGCTGGCGCGCCAGGGCCGCTGGCCCGCCAGCCTGAAGCTGGTGGTGTGGCAGTTCTCCGAACTGTCGCTGTCGCTGCCGCTGAGCGACGACGAACGACGCGCGCTGGCCGCACTCGCGCCCACCGCCCGCTGACGCGCCATGCTCTTCAATTCGTATCTCTTCCTGCTGCTGTTCCTGCCCGTCGCGCTGGGTGGCTACTACCTGCTGGGCGCCTTGCGTCTGCGCTGGGCCGCGCTGTGGCTGTGCGGGGTGTCCTTCGTCTTCTACGGCTGGTGGAACCCGCGTTTCGTGGTGCTGCTGGCGGGCTCGATCCTGTTCAACTACCTGGTAAGCCTGCTCGTCGTGGGCTGGGCCGGCCGGCCCCGCCGACAGTGGTGGGCCGTGGCGATCGGCATCGGCTGCAACCTGGCGCTGCTGTTCTACTACAAGTACTTCGCCACCCTGCTCGACGTGCTGCAGGGCTGGGGCCTGGGCCACGGCAAGGTCGACGACATCCTGCTGCCGCTGGGCATCTCGTTCTTCACCTTCACCCAGATCGGCTACCTGCTCGACTGCAGTGCCGGCACGGTGAAGAAGCCCGACCTGCTGAACCACACCCTCTTCGTCACCTTCTTCCCGCACCTGATCGCAGGCCCGGTACTGCACCACAAGGAGATGATGCCGCAGTTCGCCGAGCCGCAGAACTACCGCTTCAAGGCCGAGAACCTGTCGATCGGCGGCGCGCTCTTCGTGATCGGCTTGGCCAAGAAAGTGCTGCTGGCCGACAGCATCGCGCCGTATGCCGACGCCGGCTTCGCGGCGCCGGGCGACCTGGATTTTTGGGGGGCCTGGGCCGCCAGCCTGTCGTATGCGATGCAGCTCTACTTCGACTTCTCGGGCTATTCCGACATGGCGCTGGGCCTGTCGAAGATGTTCGGCATCCGGTTCCCGCTCAACTTCAACTCGCCGTACAAGGCGCCTTCGATCATCGAGTACTGGGCGCGTTGGCACATGACGCTGACCCGCTACCTGACGGCCTACCTCTACTACCCGATGGCCATGCGCGTCTCGCGGTGGCGCAGCCGCCGCGGCCTGCCGGTGGGCACCGCCGGCAGCCGCACGGCGGGCGGCTTCGCGCTGATGATCGCGCTGCCGACCGTCTACACCATGGGGCTGGCCGGCATCTGGCACGGCGCGGGCCTGCAGTTCCTCCTCTACGGCCTGCTGCACGCCGGCTACCTGTGCGTGAACCACGCCTGGCGCATCCTGACCGCCGGCCGCACCGCGCCGACCCGGCCGTGGGCCCGGTGGCTCTGGCGCAGCACCTGCGTGCTGCTGACGCTGGTCGCGGTGATGGTGGCGTTCGCCTTTTTCCGCGCGGCCACCGTGCCCGACGCATCGGCGCTGCTGCGCGGCATGCTGGGATTGCACGGCTTCGCCGACATCGACGCTTCGCTGCAGGCATTGCACGCGGCCGACGCCCTCGGCGCGTGGCACCTGGCGATCGGGCGCCACCTGCAGGCGCTGCACCTGGTGCTGTTGCTGGCCATCGTGTGGCTGGCACCCAACTCGCACCAGATCCTGGGCCGCTTCTCGCCGGCCCTCGCGAAGGTGCAGGAAGCGCCGCAACGCTGGCTGCGGTGGCGGCCGAGCATCGCCTGGCTGGCTGTCACGCTCGTGCTACTGTTCCTGTGCCTGACCCATCTGCACCGGGAAACCCGGTTCCTCTACTTCCAGTTCTGATGCGCGCTTATCACCTCCGCACCTCCCGCCTCCGCCCGGCGCTGACCCTGCTGGCGATGCTGTCGGCCGCAGCCGGCAGCGCGGCGCAGGAGGGCGCGCTCTCCCAGCTCTATGCGGCGCGACCGCCGGCCGGCTCGTCGTTCGTGCGGGTGGTCAATCCGCTGCCGACCGCGCTGCGGGTGCGCATCGCCGATGGCCCGGTGCAGAGCATCGGCGCGGCCACGCCGGCCAGCAGCTATGCGATCGTGCGCGGCGGCCGCAGCTTCGCGGTACAGGTCGGCGGCAAGCCGGCCGCCACGCTCGACGTGCGGCCCGACAGCTTCAGCACACTGGTGCTGCGGGCCGAGGGCGCCGGCTATGCCTTCACCACGATCGACGACACCACCGATACGCAAGACGCGCTCAAGGCGGAACTGCGCTTCTACAACCTGGCGGCCGCCTGCGCGTCGGCCCAGCTGGTGCTGTCGCCTGCCGGCACGCCGGTGCTGCGCGATGTCGCCGCTGGCGCGTCGGCCGCCCGTGCGGTGAATCCGGTGCGCGCCACCGTCGCGGGCCGGTGCGGAGAGGCCGCCAGCCCCGCGCTGCCCTTGCCGCCGATGCAGCCCGGCGACCACCTGAGCCTGTTCCTGACCGGCAGCGCCGACAAGCCGGTGCTTTCGGCCCAGCCGAGCCGCACCGACCCCTTCACCCGTTGAGCGCCTGGTACATCTCGGCGAGCTTCGCCCGGTCGATCTTGTAGTTGACCGAGACCGGCATGCGCTCGCACGCCAGCAGTTCGGTCGGCAGCATGTAGTGGGGCAGGCGCGCGGCGAGGCGCGCCTTCCAGTCGGCTAGTTCGGGAGGCAGGACGGTGCCCGACTCGCCGGTTTCCACGAAAGCCACCAGGCGCGCGACCGCGCCGTTCGGCCGCCGCAGCGCGACGGTGGCGGCCGCCCGTGCGCCGGGCAGGGTCGACAGCGCCGCGTCGACCTCCAGCAATTCCAGCCGGTAGCCGTTGAGCTTGATCTGGTCGTCGATCCGGCCGTGGCAGAACAGCATGCCGCTGCCGTCCTCCGCCCCCAGGTCGCCGGTGCGGAAACCGCGCTGGCCGTCGCGCACGAACATGCGCGTCTGGTTCAGGTCGGGCCGGTTGATGTAGCCGCGCATCACGTGCGGTCCGACGATGCAGAGCTCGCCGCCGTCCACATAGACCTGCGTGTCGCGCTTGGCGCGGCCGATCGGCATCACCGCGTCGGTCGCGAGCTGGGCGTCTTCGACCACCAGCAGCGTGGTGGCGACGGTGGCCTCGGTCGGTCCGTAGGTGTTGAGGATCGGCACGTCGGGAAAGCGCTTGCGCAACTGGCGCGCCAGCGGCACCGGCAGCGGCTCGCCGCAGAAGAGAAAGGTGCGCAAGGAGGGCAATGCCGCCTGGGTGAAGCCCGGGTTGAGCAACTGCTGCTGCGCGAAGGAGGGGGTCGATACCCAGGTGCTCACGGCATGCCGCTGGATCAGCGCGGCGACCTCGAGTGGCGAGGCACCCGCCTGCCGGTCGAGCATCATGATGCAGCCCCCCGTCGCGAGCGTGCCGAACACATCGTAGAGCGACACGTCGAAGCTGAACACCGTGTGGTCCAGGAACACCGGCCGTTCGCCTAGCGCGAAGTCCAGCCGCATCCAGTCGATCAGGCCCTGCACGCTCTCGCGGCCGATCTGCACGCCCTTGGGCTTGCCGGTGGTCCCGCTGGTGAACATGATGTAGCAGAGGCCCGCCTCCGCCAGCACCGGGGCGGGGCCCTCGCGCAAGGTCTGGAACCGGCCGGTTTCCGCGTCGTACAGCAGGTGGGCGTCGAGCGTGTCGACAATGCTCTGCAAACGGTCCTGCGGGTAGACCGCGTCGACCGGCACGAACGGCGCCTTGAGCATCAGCGCGCCGGTGAGCGCGACCATGAACGCGGCTTCCTTGTGGCCGCGGACCACGATCGGCGCGTCGGCCCGCAAGCCGCGCGCGCGGGCCTCGTCGCACCAGGCCTGCGCTTCTTCGCGCAGTTCCCGCCAGCGCAGGCTGCGGTCGTGCGCAATGACGGCGAGGTCGTCGGGGCGCGTCAGCAGGTCCAGAAACGCGCCGGCCTCGAAATCGAAATGCATCGTGGTGGCTCCGCGGCCGTGGCTCAGGTATGCGCGACGACGTAGGCCGTGAGGGTGCGCAGCGACTGGAGGTGCTCCTCCACCTCGGTGATCGGCACGGTGCAGCCGAAGCGGGCTTCGACGGACAGCATCAGGTCGACCGCCGCCACCGAGTCGAGCAGGCCCGATTCCAGCAGCAGCGTGTCGGGCGCCACTCTTTTCAGGACGATGGCCTGGACCATGGTGGCGAGTTGGTCTTCGACTTCGGAGGGGGTCATGGGAAGTGGCTCGTGGAATGCGAAAGACAAAAAAGCGTAGACAGGGCTCTGCGGGCGCTCCGCCTCACACGTCGCGGGTGAGCGGCACGCCGAGCACCACGGTGGAGAGACTGCCGAGGATACGGTCGTCGTTGACCATCACCATCGCGGAATGCGCATCGCGGATGTGGCGGCTCAGGTAGAACTCGCCCTCCTCCATGTAGCCCTGGATGCCGCAGATGCGCAATGCGATGTCGGTGATGCGCAGCACCAGCTCCGAGGCGCCCACCTTCAGCGCGTTGTAGCTCACCATGCGGTCGATCGACGAAGTGCCGCCCGCCCCGTCCTCGTACAGCGCGATATTGGCAGAGAGCATGGCACGGAACTGCTGCACCAGGCTTTCGCCCTCGGCCAGCCGCAGGTTGGCGATCGGGTTGAGCGGCATACCGGCCCGGTTGCGCTGGCGCAGGAAATCGCGGGCGCGCGACAGGGCTGCCACTGCGATCCCCAGCCAGACCGCGCCCAGCAGGATGTGCGAGCTGGGCAGCATCGTGTGCGACATGGCCGCCGAGAACGGACCCGGAAGCACCTGCTCGACCGGGCAGCGTGCGGCGAGGTCGAAGCGGTCGGTGCGGGCGCCGCGCATGCCCAACGGGTTCCACTTGTACCGGCCCTCGAGCACCAGCTGGTCGCGCAGCACCGCGACCAGTTGCTGGTCGGCCGCCGCCGCGTCCTCGGAGCGGCGGGCAGAGACCAGGAAGATGTCCGCCGCCATCGAGTAGGAGATGACCGAGCCGCGCTTGTCCAGGTGGAGCAGCCCGTCGTCTCGCCGGTCGAGAAAGCAGGCGCTGGTGCGGATCGATCCGCCGGTGGCGCCCTCGGTAGTCGCCGAGGCCACCAGCGACTGCTCGCGCACCATGCGTTCCAGCAGCGACTGGTGCCATGCGCTGTCGCCCGCATGGCGTATCGCCACCGCGGCCTGCGAGTGGTGCATCGCGAAGATCAGCCCGGTGGCAGCGCAGCCTTCGGACAACCGGCGGCACAGGTTGGCGACCGCGCGCATCGACCATTCGGGGCCGCCGAACCGTGCCGGCACCAGCAAGCCCAGCAGGCCCTCCGACCGCAGGGAGTCCAGCGCCTCGGTGGGGATGCGGCCTTCGCGGTCCACCGCGTCAGCATGGTCTGCCGCGATGGCTGCGGCAGAGGCCGCCACCGCCTCGTCGATGGGACCATGCGGTGTCGCGTTTACAAAATCCATACAAATGTTTCTTATAGAAATCGTATGGCATTCTCGTCCTTGCGACCGGCGGTCACAAGGACGATTGTCGGCTCGTCGGTGTTCTCACCGGTTCTGGCCCCAGTCCTTCAGCAGTTGCCGGGCCTCTGCGGTATCGCCCAGCATCCACGGATCGATCGCGAACGCGATGATCCGCTCGGCGCCGTAGCTGCGTGCGACCCGCAGTTGCGCCTTGACCCGCTCGGCCGACGCGGCACGGGCCCGGAAGGCATCGTCGGTGCCCGGCAGGGCGGGCAGTTGCTCGAACAGCTCCACGATCAGGTCGAAGGGCACGCCGCGCCGGCGCAGCAATGCACGCAGCGGCTCCAGCCCGGCGTAGTTGCCCATGCCGGCCACGCCTACGCCGTCCTGCAGCATCGGGCGCAGCCGCACCTGGTCGAGGATGTCCGACCACAGGCCGGTCAGGGTGCCGGGCGTGGACAGGCGGCTGAAGAAGGTCGAGACCGCCAGCGGCTCGCGCCCGCCGCCGGCGGCGATCGCCTGCAGCCAGGCGACCAGCATCTGCCGGCGCTCGGCGGTGGCCCAGTTGTACTGGTCGAGTTCGTAGGGCAGGTACCAGCCGCGAAAGCCCGCCTGCTGCGACCAGCGGGCCGACTGCATGAAGCCCAGGCTGCGGGCCTGGGTGTCGGCCAGGAACGCGGGCAGCACCGCGGGGTCTTTCGAGCCCATGGCCGTCCACCAGCGCTCGTCGTAGGGCAGGCCCATGCGGATGCCCATGCCTTCGCGGCCGGCCTCGTCGAACAGCAACGTCAGCAGCGTGTCGGGCAGGTCCCAGGGCGATGCGCCGCCGTAGGCGGCACTCCACTGCAGCACGATCTCGTCGCAGCCCAGCGCGCGGGTGGTGCGCAGCCGCCGCCGCCACTCCTCGAGCGAGAGCGCTTCGTAGCTCTTCCAGGGCTGCAGGAAGGTGCCCTGGAACTTCTCGGGCGGGCTGGTGCAGCCGGCGAGGACCGCCGCGGCGGCCAGGCCGAGCCAGGTGCGTCGTGAGGGCCGCGGCACGGGCGACGGGAAAGACAGGGTGGTCTGCGGCATCCGGGGCCTCGGCAACGAAATGGTCGGGCCCTAGTTTCGCCGTATTGGGCCGACGGTGCCGTGCGGGTTCGCGTTGGTGAAAGCTCCCTGGCGGCCCCGTCGTGCGGCACCGACAATCTGCGCTTCCCGAATTCCACCGCTCCAGGAGACACCACCATGATCCGCCGCCAGTTCCAGTTCGCCTGCCTGTCGCTGCTGCTCGCCGCCAGCGCCCACGCGCAGACGGCCTATCCCAACAAGCCGATCCGGCTGATCGTGCCCTTCCCGCCCGGCGGCGGCACCGACATCCTGTCGCGGCTGGTGGCCAACAAGCTGACCGAGGTGTCGAAGTGGACGGTGATCCCCGACAACCGCGGCGGTGCGGGCGGCACCATCGGCATCGCCGAAGCGGTGAAGGCGGCGCCCACCGGCTACGAGATGGTGATGGGCCAGAAGGACAACCTGGTCGTCGCGCCCTGGCTCTACAAGGGCCTGAGCTACAACCCGACCACCGACCTGGTGCCGGTGGCGCACGTGGCCTACACGCCGGTGGTGATCGTCACCGCCGCCAACTCCAAATACAAGACGCTGGCCGACGTGGTCGCCGCGGCCAAGGCCGCGCCCGACAGCATCACCTACGGCTCGCCCGGCAACGGCACCACGATCCACCTGGCGGGTGAGATCCTGAAGACAACCGCCGGCATTCAGATCCGCCACGTGCCCTACAAGGGCTCCAACCCCGCGATGATGGACGCGCTGGCCGGCAACATCGACCTGATGGTGTCTTCGGTCCCCTCGGCCATCGGGCAGATCAAGTCGGGCAAGCTGCGGGCGCTGGCGGTCACTTCGGCCCAGCGCAGCAGCTCGCTGCCCGACGTGCCCACGGTGGCCGAGTCGGGCTACAAGGGCTTCGACGTGAGCACCTGGTACGGCCTCTTCATGCCGGCGGCGGCACCGAAGGACGCGGTCGCCCGGGTGCACGACGAGGTGAACCGCCTGCTGGCCACGCCCGAGATGGTCGCGGCGATCCAGGCGCAGGGCGCCGAGCCGAAAGCGATGAGCGCCGACGCCTTCGCGCAACTGCTCAAGACCGACTACCTGCAGTGGCGCGACATCGTGCGCAACTCGGGCGCGACGGTGGAGTAGAGCCCCGCAGGACGAATGGCGAGCCATCTGGTTATCCTTGCAAATCTGGTAGTCGCACTCCACAATTGCAAGGATGTTTCACCGGCAACTCCAGTCCCGGCTGCTCGACGAAATCGGGCATTCACCGGCCGTGGCGCTGTTGGGCCCGCGCCAGGTCGGCAAGACCACGCTGGCCCTGGCCGTCGCGCAAGACCGCACCAGCCTCTACCTGGACCTGGAGTCGGAGCGCGACCGCGCCAAGCTCGCCGAACCCGAGCTGTACCTGCCCGAGCACCGGGGCAGCCTCGTCATCCTCGATGAAGTGCACCGGGTGCCCGGGCTGTTTCCGGTGCTGCGCGGCCTGATCGACCAAGCGCGTCGCCTAGGCTACCGTTCCGGGCAGTATTTGCTGCTCGGGTCCGCTTCCCTGGACCTGCTGCAGCAGTCGGGCGAAACCCTCGCAGGCCGCATCGCCTATCTGGAACTCGGCCCCCTCGGCATTGCGGAGACGGGCGATGACAGCGCGGACACGCTGTGGCTGCGGGGCGGATTCCCCGACAGCCTCACCGCACCCGGCGATGCCCGCAGCCTGCGGTGGCGACACAACTTCATCCGCACCTACCTGGAACGCGACATCCCGCAATTCGGACCGCGCATCGCCGCCGAAACCTTGCGCCGTTTCTGGACCATGCTGGCCCACCACCAGGGCGGCCTGCTCAACGTCGCACAGTTGGCGCGCAACCTGGGCGTGGACGCGAAGACGGCCCACGGCTACATCGACCTGCTGTGCGATCTGCTGCTGGTCCGGCGGCTGCCGCCCTGGCACGCGAACATCGGCAAACGCCTCGTCAAGTCGCCCAAGGTGTATGTGCGCGACAGCGGCCTGGTGCATGCCCTGCTCGAGATCGAAAGCCGCGAGCAGCTGCTTTCCCATCCGGTCGTCGGCGCCAGCTGGGAAGGTTTCTGCATCGAGAACCTGGTCGGCACGGCGCCCTCCGAGGCGCAGGCCTATTTCTACCGGACCGGGGGCGGCGCGGAGATCGACCTGCTCGTCGCATGGCCGGGCGGCGAGCTCTGGGCCATCGAGATCAAGCGGAGCCTGGCGCCCAAGGTGGAACGCGGCTTCCATGCGGCCTGCGAAGACCTGTCTCCCACCCGCAAGCTGGTCGTCTATCCCGGACAAGACACCTTTCCCCTGGGCCATGGCATCGAAGCCGTGTCGTTGGCGCATGCCTGTCGTCTGCTGACAGGCAGGGGCTGACGGCACACCTCAGACTCCGGCCGCCGCCTCCGGCGGTGCGGCGACCATCTTCCTGAAGCCCGGCCCCGCGCCGCAGGCGTGGCAGAACTTCGAGAACGCGCTCTTGCGTGCGTCGCAGCGACCGCAGTGGTCGAACAGGCCGATGCCGCAGTGCGGGCAGAAGTCGATCGCCGGGTTCTTCAGGTCCACCGGCCGCTCGCAGCCGGGGCAGACGCCCTTGGCCAGGCGGGTCAGCGCGGTGTCGTAGCTCAGCTCGTCTCGGCGCACCGTGTCGGGCTGCTGCTCGGCGAGCTTCTGGCGCTCCAGGTAGCGGTTGAGCGAGATCACCGCCTGCCGCCCCACCAGCACCGTCACCACGATGCCGACGACGTAGCGCACATAGCCGCCGTAGCTGGGCAGGTAGGGCACCAGCTCGACGAAGAAGGCGAACAGCGCGAAGAAGATGAAACCCCAGACGAACGGCCACCAGGTGCTCTTGCGCTTCTTCATGAAGAGCCAGCCGGCGATCGCGAGCAGCGGCAGCGTCAGGGCCAGCCGGTAGCCGAAGACGCGCAGTTCGGCCCGGCGCTGCTCGGCCTGGAATCGCTTCACCGCGTCGCGCTCCAGCGCGTCCAGGGCGTCCTGGGCCCGCGCGCGGGCCTGGCGTGCGTCGAGGGCCGCCTGCTCCTGCGCCTCGACCGCCGATTCGGCCTGCCGCTCGCGTGCCTTGATGCCGTCGAGCGCGCGGGTGCGGGCGATCAGCTCGGTGTCCTGGTCGGCGCGCTGGGTGGCGCTGCGGGTGGCCAGCCAGTTGTCGAAGGTGGCGGCGGCACTGCGGGTGTCCGACCGGGCCACCTTCAGCCGCAGCCGCGCCTGTTCCAGCGCGTCGTCGGCCTGGCGACGGGAGCCGTCGGCGGCCCCCAGCGCGGCGCGCTGCTGCGCGGTGGCCGCCGGATCCATGAAATCCTCGACGGTGCGGGTCTGCTCGACCCGCGGCAGGTCGCCCACCACCGTGCCGCCCAGGCCGATCAGGAACCCCGCGAACACCAGCGCCACCAGCCACAACCCGCGGTGGAACCACTTCTCCGACAACCGTAGACCCTTGCCCATCTGCAACTCCTCGACACTATGAAATTGATAGCTGGTGGCCGGCGAACGGCGCCGGCCACAGGCACTTTTCTTTCGAAAAAACCTTCTGCGGTACCTGCGAGCCTAGCCGCAAGCCGCGGCCGGTCACTGCAGCCGGACCACCGGCCCGCCGAGGCCGGTGGCCTCCATCCAGTCGAAGACCGAATCGACCGTCACCGTCGCGATGCGGTCGGCGAACCGGTCCTGCGGCGGATGGTCGTCGAAGGCCACGTTGGCGCGGGTCATCCGGCCGCCCAGCCGGGTCAGCGGCCCCAGCTGCAGCACGGTGGGCGCATAGCCCTTGAAGCGCAGCCAGGCCTGGGCCTGCGCGCGGCTGCGGATGGTGGCCGGCTCCATCGCCTCGGCCAGGGTCTCCAGCGCCCACTGGTTCGATTGCTGGTAGGTCTGGCCCCAGGCGTAGCTCGTCATGCTGTAGCGCGGCTCGTGCAGGTCGAGCGTGCGTTCGCGCGACTGCAGCAGCGCCCGCAGCTTCTGCTGCATCTCGGGCGTGGGCACCACCCAGGCGGCCTGGTAGCGCCAGAGGTCGTCGAGGAAGAAATCCCCCAGCCCCTGCCGGTAGACCGCCGCGGTGGCGCTGCCGCACTGGTTGAGCTTGTGGCTCAGCCGCCAATGGCCGTCGTCGGTGCGCCAGGCCAGGCCCAGGTGCGACCACTGCAGCCGGTAGCGGCTCAGGTCCTGGCCGGCGCGGGCCAGCACCACCACCTGGGCGCCGCTCGCGTCCAGCGCGGCGGCGGTGCGCTGCGCCAGGTCCATGCTGCGGCCGATGCCCTGGGGCGTCAGTTTGGTATCGGTGCAAGGGCGGCCGGCATGGGCCGGAGCCGCCGCCATCGCGGCCAGCAGGCAGGCGGCGGCGACCGCCGGGCGTATCAGGCGAGAGATGCGGTGCATCGCGGCTCCTATGCGGCTCACAGCCGCTCGTTGTGCAGCAGCGCCCGGCCGAGCGCGTTGGGGACGTAGGCCAGCACCTCGCCCGCCGCCGACAGCACCACGCCGGTCGAGACCACCGTGACCAGCACCGCGGCACCCACGCTGGTCGCCACGCCCCGGGCCGCGCCCGAGACGGCGCGGCCCGCCACCTCGACGCTGACCTGGGCACCGTCGGACGCCCGGGTCAGCAGGTACACCGTGCCGCGGGCGGTCGACTCCACCGCCGCCACGGTCAGCACCACGCCGCCCACCGACAGCGCCGCCGGCACCGCCAGTACCGCGCCGGCAGAAGCACCGGCCACCGAGGCACCGCCGACCACCGAGGCGATCGGCAGCATCGACAGTGCGGCCGATGCCTCGCTCTGCGCGCTGGCATGGGTTGCGGGAAGTGCCAGCGCCAGGCCGAACGCCGCCAGTGCGGCCCTTCTGCGCAGGGAAACGAAGAGAGTGTTCATGTGAAGGCTCCTGTGGACCGCCGGTGCCCGGCCGTCCGGTTTGGGAAATCGATCGAACGACGTCTGCAGGGCGCGGACGGTCAGGCTGCGTCGCGGCCATCGTCACGCTCGGCCACCGGCATACGGCGGCCGGCCAGCGGGTCGACCCGATCGGCTTCGTGGCGGTCGCGCAGCATCTTGGCCAGGGTGAAGGCCGACGACACCAGGAACAACCAAGCCACGCCCAGGAAGGCCTTGTAGGTCGGATCGATCGCCATCCGCAGCAGGCCCCAGGCGGTCAGGCCCATCGCGACGGCGAAGCCGCCCCACACCACCAGGCCCCAGAGCGGCGTGTCGCTGCCGACGGCGTCCTCCTTGTCCCGCACGAACTTGGCCAGCACGAAGACCGCCGACAGGCAGAACACATAGCCCATCACCATGAACGCACGGTCCAGGCTCTGCCCCGGCAGCCAGGCCAGGCCGGTGCCGCACAGGAACACGGCGAGCGCGAACGACACCCAGACCTGCAACTGCCAGGCGCGGGTATCGCGGCGGACGGCGGCAAAAGCTGCGGTAGTGGTGGCGGCGGTGGTTCGGGGAACTTGCATGGAGAGACTCCGTTGGTTGAGGTGGCGCCATCGTGCTGCGGCACGCCCCGTGTCGGGTGCGGATTCCTGCATCCATGCCGCCCTTCAACGCCTCGGGTATCGAATTCCGATACTTTTCTGCGCTACAGGCCCTTACCCGCGGCCAAGGTGCGGCGCTCAGAATGGGGAGCCCTGCAACTTCTCCTGAAAGCTTCCGATGGCGCAACCGAACGTGGCCGAAGTGTTCGTCGACACCCTGCGCGAGGCCGGCGTCCAGCGCATCTACGGCGTGGTGGGCGACAGCCTGAACGGCATCACCGAAGTGCTGCGCGCCCAAGGCGACATCGACTGGGTACATGTGCGCCACGAGGAAACCGCCGCCTTCGCCGCCGGGGCCGAGGCCCACCTGACCGGCCGTCTGGCGGTCTGCGCCGGCTCCTGCGGGCCGGGCAACCTGCACCTGATCAACGGCCTGTTCGACGCCCACCGCAGCCGGGTGCCGGTGCTGGCGATCGCGGCGCAGATCCCTACCGAGGAGATCGGCTCGGGCTACTTCCAGGAGACACGGCCCGAGGCGCTGTTCCGCGACTGCAGCGTGTTCTGCGAATCGGTGTCCGACCCGTCGCACATGCCGCGCATCCTCGACCTGGCGATCCGCGCGGCGGTGGGCCAGCGCGGCGTGGCGGTGGTGGTCATTCCCGGCGACATCGCCCTGCTGCCGGCGGTGCAGACCGCCATCTCGTCGCGCGCCTCCCTGCTGCCGGTGCCGCCGCTGGTGCGGCCCGACGACGCGCAGCTCACCGCGCTGGCCGCGCTGCTGGAAGGCGCCGGCAAGGTCACCATCCTGGCCGGCCGCGGCTGCCTGGGCGCGCACGCGGGGCTGGTCGAATTGGCGGGCCGGCTGCAGGCGCCCATCGTCCACGCCCTGGGCGGCAAGGAAATCGTGGAATACGACAACCCGTTCGACGTCGGCATGACCGGCCTGATCGGCTTCTCATCGGGCTACCACGCGATGATGGAGTGCGACCTGCTGCTGATGCTGGGCACCGATTTCCCCTACCGCCAGTTCTTTCCCGAGAAGGCGAAGGTGGTGCAGATCGACCTGCGCGCGGAGCAGCTGGGCCGGCGCACCGCGCTCGACATGGGCCTGGTGGGCGACGTGAAGACCACGCTGGAAGCGCTGCTGCCGCGCCTCTCGCAGAAGCCCGACCGCGGGCACCTGGAGGCCTGCCTGAAGCACTATTCCAAGGCCCGCGCCGGGCTGGACGAGCTGGCCGCGCCGCCCACCGACGGCGCCGCCTCGCAGATCCACCCGCAGCAGGTGGTGCACGAGCTGAGCCGCCTTGCCGCCGACGACGCGGTCTTCACGGTGGACGTGGGCACGCCCACCATCTGGGCCGCGCGCTACCTGAAGATGAACGGCCGGCGCCGGCTGATCGGCTCCTTTGTGCACGGCTCGATGGCGGGTGCGATGCCGCAGGCGATCGGCGCGCAGGCGGCGTTCCCGGGGCGGCAGGTGATCGCGCTGGCGGGCGACGGCGGCTTCACCATGCTGATGGGCGACCTGCTGACGCTGGCGCAGGAAAAGCTGCCGGCCAAGATCGTCGTCTTCAACAACGGCTCGCTCGGCTTCGTCGAGATGGAGATGAAGGCCGCCGGCCTGCTGGAGACCGGCGTGGCGCTGCAGAACCCCGACTTCGCCGCGATGGCGCGGGCCGCCGGCATCCACGGCGTGCGGATCGAGCATCCGGGCCAGCTCGATGCCGGCCTGCGCGGCGCGCTGGCGCACGACGGGCCGGTGGTGGTCGACGTGGTGGTGGCGCGGCAGGAGCTGTCGATCCCGCCCAAGATCACCGCGGCCCAGGCCAAGGGCTTCGGCCTGTACGCATTGAAGGCGGTGATCGACGGCCGCGGCGGCACCCTGCTGGACCTGGCCAAGACCAACCTGCTGCGCTGACGCAACCGCGGTGGCGCCGGCGCCTCAGACCTTCGCGGCCGGTGCGGCCAGCAGTTGCTGCACCCGCGCCTGCAGCAGCGCGGGCTGTACCTCTGCGGCCGGCAGGGGCGCACCCACGTCCAGCCCCACCCGGTTGAAGAAGCCGCGCCGGAACGGCTTGACCATCGCCCGGCGTTTGCCGCCGCGCAGCTCGATCCGGCTGAAGAAGGAACCCCACAGGTTCGATAGCGCCATCGGCACTACCGGTACCTCCAGCCCGTCGGCACGCGCCTGCTCGAGGATCTTCATGATGCCGCCCTTGAAGGGCTGGAGCGTGCCGTCCTGCGTGATCGCACCCTCGGGAAAGATGGCGACCAGCTCGCCTTCGCGCAGCGCATGCGCCACCCGGGCGAAGGCGGCCTCGTAGATGGCCGGGTCTTCCTTCTGCGGCGCGATCGGGATCGCCTTGGCCAGCCGGAACAGGGCGCCCAGCACCGGCGTGGCGAAGATGCGGTGGTCCATCACGAAGTGGATCGGCCGAGGGCTGGCGGCCATCAGCAACACCGGGTCGACGAAGCTCACGTGGTTGCAGACAAGCACCGCCGCGCCCTGCAGCGGGATCTGCGCGTCGCCCCGGATCTGGAAGCGGTAGACGAAGCGCGAGGCCACCCAGGCGATGAAGCGCAGCAGGTACTCGGGCACCAGCAGGAAGATGTAGGCCGCCACCAGCGCGTTGGCGATGCCGGTCAGCAGGAAGATCTGCGGCACCGTAGCGCCCGCCGCCAGCAGGCCGCCGGCGATCACCGAGCTGGCGATCATGAACAGCGCATTGAGGATGTTGTTGGCCGCGATGATCCGGGCCCGGTGCGTCGGCTGGCTGCGCAGCTGGATCAGCGCGTACATCGGCACGCTGTAGAGGCCGGCGAACAGGCTCAGCAGCGCCAGGTCGGCCATCACCCGCCAGTGCTCCGCCTGCGACACGAAGGCCGAGAGGCCCATCACCGGCACCGCCGGCAGGCCGCGCGAGGCGAAGTACAGGTCGATCGCGAACACGCTCATGCCGATCGCGCCGAGCGGCACCAGCCCGATCTCCACCTGCCGGCGGCTCAGCACCTCGCAGAGCAGGGAGCCGGTGCCGATGCCCACCGAGAACACCACCAGCAGCAGCGAGGCGACGCGCTCGTCGCCGTGCAGCACCTCCTTGGCGAAGTTGGGGAACTGGCTCAGGAACACCGCGCCGAAGAACCACATCCAGCTGATGCCCAGCAGCGAGCGGAACACCACCGTGTTGCCGTGCGCCAGCTTCAGGTTGCGCCAGGTCTCGGTGAACGGGTTCCAGTTGATCCTGAGCTGCGGATCGGTCGCGGGCGCGCTCGGGATGCCTTGCGCCACCAGCCGCCCCAGCAGCGCCAGCGCCACGCAGGCGCCCGCCACCCAGGCGTGCCCCACCTGCGGCACCGCCACCAGCAGGCCGCCCGCCACCTGGCCGAGCAGGATCGCGACGAAGGTGCCCATCTCGACCATGCCGTTGCCGCCGGTCAGCTCCCGCTCGTGCAGCACCTGGGGCAGGTAGGCGAACTTCACCGGTCCGAAGAGCGTGGAGTGCAAGCCCATAAGGAAGGTGCAGACCAGCAGCACCACCACGTTGCCCAGCACGAAACCCGCGGCCGCCAGCAGCATGATGGCGATCTCGAGGTTCTTCACGAACCGGATCATCTGCGTCTTGTCGTGCTTGTCGGTGAGCTGGCCCGAGGTGGCCGAGAACAGCAGGAAGGGCAGGATGAACAGCGCGCCGATCACCAGCCCGGCCATCGCCGGCGGCATCCACGACACCGACAGCTGGTAGGTCACCAGCACGGTGAAGGCGAACTTGAACAGGTTGTCGTTGGCCGCGCCGGCGAACTGCGTCCAGAAGAACGGGCCGAAGCGGCGCTGGCGCAGCAGGGCGAACTGGTTCGGGTGGACGGGCGCGTCGGGGTTCGCGGGAAGCGTGTCGGGCATGCAGGGCTCCAGGGCATCGGGCCCGCCGCGGGCCGTGTGCGGCGGATTGTGCAGGATCGCCCGAGCGCCGAAACGGCACCGTGCGCGCGGCCGGCCGCACCCGTCGCGACACAATCGCCGCATGAGCACCACCGCCGATCTGGTCATCGCCCTGAAGCAGGAACTGAAGGCCGCGCGCCTGACCTATGCCGACCTGGCGCGCGCCATGGGTATGGCCGAATCGAGCGTCAAGCGCATGCTGGCCAAGGGCGACATGCCGCTGTCGCGGGTAGATGCGATCTGCCGCGCGCTGAAGCTCGATTTCGCCGACCTGGCCCGCCGCGTGGCCGACGCCCAGCCGCTGACGGTGCGGCTGACGCTGGAGCAGGAGCGCGCCGTGGTGGCCGACCGCACCCTGCTGCTGATGGCGATCTGCGTGCTGAGCCAGTGGACGCTGGAGCAGGTGGTCGAGGCCTACCGGCTCACCGAAGCCGAGGGCATCCGCGCGCTGGTGCAGCTCGACCGCATCGGCATCATCGAGCTGCGGCCCGGCAACCGCTACCGCCTCAAGCTCTCGAAGACCTTCCGCTGGCGGCCGCACGGCCCGGTGATGGACTATTTCCGCGAGCATGCGGTGCTCGACTATTTCGGCGGCGGCTTCGACGCGGCGGGCGAAGGCCTGCTGCTGGTGCACGGCAGCATCAGCAGCGCCCTGGCGCCGGCCTTCTTCGAGCGGCTGCAGCGGGTTGCGCAGGATTTCGCCCAGCAGCACCTGGCCGACCAGAAGCTCGACGAGGCGGCACTGGAGAGCTACACCCTGCTGCTGGCGATGCGGCGCTGGGAGCTGGCGGCCTTCACCGCGATGCGGCGCTGAGGCGCCGGGCGACCTCGCTGCGCCCCCGCGCGGTCGGCGATGTTTCTCGCCCACCCGGCTAGGCAGCGGGGCCGGCGCCGCCTAGAATCCCGCCTGCAGGAGAGCGAATGGCGGCCACGCCCCCATTCCACCGAAGGCGCAAACTCCCATGAACGCTCAGGTGGGCCGTCACGCAAGACGGCCTGGGTACTGCAACATCTAGTTGAACAGCCGTCTGGAGAGACGTCGCAGCGCACCCCGGTGCCGCTGGCGGCGCACCGAAGGAGCAAGCCCCGCAACCGTTGCGGTGTGAATCTCTCAGGTACCGAGGACAGGGGGAGCGGCAACGGGACGCGTGCGTCCGGTTGCGCCACCACGTTCGGCAACCGCATCCGCGCGCCCCTTGCAGAAACCCTGAAAGGATTTCGCCATGCGCGTCGTCGTCCTCGGCTCCGGCCTCCTCGGCCTCACCTCCGCCCACTACCTGCAGCAGCTCGGCCACGAGGTCACGGTCATCGACCGCCAGCCCACGCCCGCGGCCGAGACCAGCTTCGCCAACGGCGGGCAGATCTCGGTCAGCCACGCCGAGCCCTGGGCCAACCCCTCCGCTCCGCTGAAGGTGCTGCAGTGGCTGGCCCGCGAGGACGCGCCGCTGCTGTTCCGCATCCGCGCCGACATGCGCCAGTGGCTCTGGGGCCTGCAGTTCCTGCGCGAGTGCACCCCGGCCCGCACCCGCCACAACATCGAGCAGATCGTGCGCCTGGGCACCTACAGCCGCGACACGCTGCAGCAGCTGCGCGCCGACATCGGCCTGGAATACGCCGAGCGCACCCAGGGCATCCTGCACTTCTACACCAGCCAGAAAGAGTTCGACGGCGCCGAAGCCCCGGCACGCCAGATGCGCGAGCTGGGCTGCGACCGCCGCGTGATCTCGGCCGACGAGGCCCTGCGCATCGAGCCCGCCCTGGCCCACATCCGGCCGCAGCTGGCCGGCGCCACCTTCACCGCGGAGGACGAATCGGGCGACGCCAACCGCTTCGCCCGCGGCCTGGCCGCCCGCGCCGAAGCGGCCGGCGTGCAGTTCCGCATGGGCCACACGATCACCGCGCTGCGCGAGGTGGGCGGCCGCATCGACCATGTCGAGGTGACCGACCCGGACGGCCGCTTCCAGCGCATCCGGGGCGATGCCTTCGTGCTGGCGATGGGCTCCTTCAGCCCGCTGCTGGCGGCGCCGCTGGGCATCCGCCTGCCGATCTACCCGGCCAAGGGCTATTCGGTCACGATGCCGGTGGCCGACGCGTCCCGCGCGCACCAGGTCTCGCTGACCGACGACGAGTACAAGCTGGTCTTCTCCCGCCTGACCACGCCCGACGGCGTCGACCGCCTGCGCATCGCCGGCACGGCCGAGCTCAACGGCTACGACCGCAACCTGAACCCGGTGCGCTGCGAGGCCATCGTGCGCCGTGTGGAGCAGCTCTTTCCCGGCGCGGGCGACGCGTCGCAGGCCCAGTTCTGGACCGGCCTGCGCCCCGCCACGCCAAGCAACCTGCCGCTGATCGGCCGCACCAAGCTCGGCAACCTGTTCCTCAACACCGGCCACGGCACCCTGGGCTGGACCCACGCCTGTGGATCGGGCAAGTCGATCGCCCGGATCGTGAGCGGCCTGGCGCCCGAGGTCGACTACGTGTTCACCGGCACGGAGCGGCCCGCGCCGCGGGTGGCGCCGGCGACTGCCTGAGCGCCGCCGTGCCGCGCGAGCACAGTGCGGCACACCCCAGCACCAGGCCCGCAAGGCCGAAAGCCGCGCCTACCAGCGCACCGACCGCATGCTTGGGGAAGTCGGCATAGCCGTCGCCGAAGACCGACGATGCGAGCGAGTAGACGATGGCCATGCCCCCGAGCCCGAGCAGGCAGGCCACCAGACGCAGGCCGGACCGGTCGCGTGAGGCCACGTCCGCGCGACCTGGGTTATCGCCTGCACCGCGGCGCAGGCAGAGCAGCAGGCTGCCGGGCACCATGACCACCCCGAGCCCCATCAGCAGCAGCGCAGCACCGCCGTAGGCACGGTCGGGCAACCGTTCCACCCAGCGCGAGAAAGAGGTTTCGCGCATGAGGACGTACTTGCCACGCTGTGCATCGCCGGGGCGCTCGAACCAGGCCAGGTAGACCGGATACAGCGGGCGGGTGCTGGCGACCGCATGGCGCATCGGCACCAGGAACGTCGCGGCATCCTGGGCGAACAGCAGCGGGAGCCGACGCCGCGAGGCCTGCACGATCTCGGGACAGGGCTTGTGGTCCTCGAGCCCCGGCGTGAACCAGCTCAGACCGATGGCACCGCGGCACGATGCCGGCAGGCGCAGCGTCTGCAGCGCGGCGTCCTTGTCGCTCGCCGCAGGCAGCACCGCCCAGAAGAAGGTATTGAACTTGTTGGCTTTCGCGATGCTCTGCATCACGACCCGATCGGACGGATTGAGCGCTGCGAAGCTCAGCGGCATGGCCAGCGCCAACACCGCCAGCGCGCCGGCCAGCCGCCAGCGTCGCCACCGCGCCACCAGTACCAGCCCGGCGTAGACGAGCAGGGCCGATGCGAAGAATCCGTACTGCTGCTTGCTGAACCCCAGCCACACGACGCCCGGCCCCAGCAGCAGCGCCACCCGGCCCAGACCCGGCCACTGCGGCACGGCGCACAGCCAGGCACAGGCCGCCATGGCGAAGAACAGGCTGCCCACGACCGAGAACTCGGCATACATCGAATTGAAGTACGGCAGGACCGACATGTCCCCGAACACCAGCCCGAACACGACGGCGCAGGCCAGCAGCACGGCGGACTGCCGTACCACCGCCAGCAACACCGCCACGCCGGCGACCAGCAGCGCCAGCTTCCAGGCACCGACTTCGCGCAGATCGAAGGTATCGCCCACAGCATGCGGCAGGCGGGCCAGCCGCACGAAAAGGTTGTCGAACGACACCATGCACCCCTCTGCATCGGTACGTCCGTCGTAGAGAAGCTCGGCACGCGGCGCTCGATGGTGGGGAATGGCCACCGCGCCGTTCGCGCTGCTCCACACGCCGGTGCATTCGGACGAACGCACGAAGTCGTAGTTGTTGGCATAGCCCACCATCGGCGACGCGAAAATCACCGCGGCGATCTTCACGACCGTGGCGGCGAACAGGCACCACGCCAGCCACCGCAGCCCATCGACACGCTTCTGCATCTTCCTCGCCCCTCTTGGTTTGCGCGGATTCTAGGGAGGCGGCCGCAGCGGTCGCGGTGGCGCCGGGGCCGATCCCGTGGCAGCATCTGCCGATGCACGACATCCCCGTCATCGACATCGCCCCCCTCGCGTCCCCCGACGCCGCCGAGCGCCGGAAGGTGGCCGCCGCGGTCGGTGCGGCCTGCCGGGGCACCGGCTTCTTCCTGGTCACCGGCCACGGCGTGCCCGATGCGCTGGTGCAGGATGCCTTCCGTGCAGCGCACGAGGTGTTCGCGCTGCCGAACGACGCCAAGCGCGCGCTGGCCATCGCGCGCCACGGGCACAACCGGGGCTACGTGGGCCTGGGGGTGGAGGCACTCGACGAGACGACGGCCGCCGACCTGAAGGAAGCCTTCAACCTCATCTGGACCGACGGCGGCGCGACCCGGCCGGCCAACGTCTGGCCGCCGATCGACGGCTGGCCGGCGCGGGTGCAGGCCTACTTCGATGCGGTGCTGGCGGTCGGCCAGCGGCTGCACACCGCCTTCGCCGCCGACCTGGGCCAGCCGGAGGATTTCTTCGCCGACAAGATCGACCAGCCGCTGGCGACGCTGCGGCTGCTGCGCTACCCGGCCGCGCTCGACGACGACGCCCCGCCCGGTTTGCCCGGCGCCGGCACCCACACCGACTACGGCAACGTCACCCTGCTCGCGACCGACGGCGTGGCCGGCCTGCAGGTGCGGCGGCGCGACGGCACCTGGCTGGATGCGCCGCAGGTGCCGGGCGCCTTCGTCTGCAACATCGGCGACTGCCTGATGCGCTGGACGAACGACGTGTACGTCTCCACGCCGCACCGGGTCGCGCCGCCGGCGCGGGAGCGCTATTCCATCGCCTTCTTCCTGGACCCGAACCCCGACGCGCTGGTGAGCGCCCTGCCCGGCTGCGTCCCGGCCGGCCAGGCGCCGCGCCATGCGCCGATCACCGCGCACGACTACCTGCAGCAGCGCTTCGCCTCGACCTACGGCAAGGCGTAGATTCAGAAGAAATGTGCCCGCAGCCGGCGTCGGTCGCCTGCCACCAGCTATCATTTCTATAGCAAACTAGGTTGCGGGCTCTTCCGCGGTCACGAACACCGTCAGCACGCCGGTGTAGCCGTAGACGTGGTGCCGGGCGATCTCGCCGCCGGCGAAGAAGCCCACCAGCGGCACGTCGCCCAGCGCGTGGCGCAGGATCTGCAGCTCGGCGCTCGGCCCGCCGAAGTGCGGGCCGCCACGGCCGGCGCAGCTGACGTACAGCGCACCCGCGATGCGGCGCGCCAGGTGCGGCCGGGATTCGGCCTCGGGCGCCGAGAGCGCCTCGGCGGTCACCAGCGGCAGCTCTTCGGGCTCCAGCTCCTCGCGGATTTCGGCGCAGATGCGCACCAGGTCGGCCCGGGCCGCCTGCACGTTGCGCTGGCAGAAGGCCATGCGCATGCCGGCCTCGACCCGCTCGGCCACCGCCACGCCCTGGCGCGCCGGATCGAGCCCGACGATATGCCGCACCCGGGTGTCGACGCCGAAGTTGCCCGCCCTGCCCACCAGGTCGCTGGCGCCGCCGTCCTGCGGCGACTGCAGGCCGACCAGGGTAGCCCGCACCTTCTCCAGCGCATGCTGCGGATCGTCCATCGACACGCCCAGCTCGCGCAGCAGCACCTCGAGCGCCGGCTCGCCGTCGAGCTGGGTGATGACGTTGTCCTGCGCCGCGGTGACCGCGTGGCCCCGCGCCACCGGCAGGCAGCCCTGGGTGACGCGCGAGACCAGCTGTACGCCGGGGCCGAAGGCCACGCCGCTCAACCCGCCCTGAAACACGCCACCGGCCGCGCCCTGCCCGCGGATGTTGCCGTTGCCGCCCACGGCGAACTGCACCGTGCCGTGGCGGCTGGCGGCTAGGCCGCCGAAGAGATAGCCGGTGGCGGTGCGGTCGGCCAGCTCGCCGATCAGCTCGTTCAGGTCGGGCATCTGCGCATCGGAATGCAGCAGCGCGGTGTAGGCGTCGAAGCTGCCGGTGGCCAGCGAGCCGAGCGGCGCCACGCCGGAGAAGACGCGGTACTGCTCGGGCGGCAGGTCGCAGAGCATCACCGCCAGCGCCGGCTCGTCGAAATACTCGGCGTTGTTGACCGCCACGCCGACGCCGACGGTGCCGGCCCAGTCGGTCACCTCGGGCAGCTCGGCGCTCAGCGCGTCGAGGATTTCCTGCGCGTCGGCGGCGTAGTGGTCGGTGATGTAGAGCAGCGCCAGCGGGGGCGACGACGCATGGTCGGGCAGCGCCATCTGGGCACGCAGCTGCGCCAGCACCAGGCCGACCGCCATGCGCCATTGCGGGTGGGTCGCATGGCCGTAGGGAAAAAGTTTCATCGTTTGCGGGTGGGGCGCGGGGCGGTGGGCGCCGCGGCCGGTGGAGGAGTGCGGCGCGCCGTGCGCGGTGCCGCGGACGAAGCGGCCGGCGCGGGAGGCCGGGCGACCCAACGGGCGGCGGGTGCGGCAGCGCCGCGGGGCGACGGCGCCTTCGGTGCGCGGGCCACGGCCTTGCGCGGCGTAGTCTTCGGCGGGCGGGCCGGGGCGGACGGCGCCTTTTGCGCTGCGCCCGCAGGCGAGGCTCCGGCGCCGGCGGCCGCGGCCACGCCCGAGGCCATGCGGGTGGCCGCATCGAAAGCCTGGCGTGCCGCATCGGCCAGCGGCGCCGCGGCCGCCATGACCGGCGGCTGGCGCGCCGCGTCCTGGATCGCGGCGGTGGCGATCTGCTGAAACTGCTCGGTCAGGGCATTCCACCACTGGAGCGGATCGGCGACGCCCGCCGCGCCCGGAGTGCCGGCGGCGGCCGGCGGCGTGTCGGCCGGTGGCGCGGCATCGGCCTGCGGCGCGGATGCGGACGCAGAAGCAGAAGCAGACGCGCCTGGCGCGGCCTGCTCGGCGGCGGCCGGCTCGGGCTGGGGTGCCGCCCTGTGCGCGGCACTGCCGGCGCCGGCGGTGTACATGTCGTCGTAAGGCCCCGGCGCGCCCGCGGCGCGGGGGGCGGACGCAGGCGCCGCCGGCGGGTCGGCCGCCGCCGAAGCGCCGTCGGCCGTCGGAAAGCGGAAGGCCGAGGCCAGATCGCCCATCTGCACGTTCATGCCGCGCAGCGTGGCGAGCGACATCTTCTGCACCTCGAGCGCCTGGATGGTGGCGGCCAGCGCGCGGGCGTTCTGCTCCAGCCAGAACTGCACCGTCTTGAGTTCCTTGATGCGCTTGTCGAGCTCTTCGGGCTGCAGCGTGGGGGCGACCCACCCCGCCCAGTCGGGCATGCCCGCGGGCGCGGCGCGGGGCATGCCCTTGGCGGCCGACTCCGCCAGCGTCTGCAAAAAATCGAAGCCGGGAACGTACTGGCCGAAGCCGAAGGCGGGGGACTCGGGCATGGCTGTCTCCTGGTGTTGTGGGGTGGCGCCGACAGGCAGTCAGCTTACCGCAAGCAGCCCGTGTTTCACTCCGCGCCCAACACAGTGTTTCCGCATGTAATCCCGGCCGTCGGCCCCGTGGCGCAAGCGCTGGCGCGGAGTAAGCTCGATCCGCACGCAGGCTTTGAACACGTATCCGACCGACATGATTCTGGAGCCGCCGTTGTCCTTGTTGTCTCGCCGTGCACCGCTCTGCGGCACGCCCCCGCTCCACCGCTGGATCGCCGCCGGCCTGGGCCTGGTCTTTTGCGGTTCGGCATGGGCCGTCCAGGACTGCGACCTGAACGGCGAGTTCGTCAGCCCGATCGGCGGCGACAGCCTCCAGGGCCGCACCGGCACGATCCGCTGCCGGGAGCGCAGCACCGGCGTGCTCGCCCGCGAACAGGAAGTGCAGGATGGCAAGTTCATCGGCCAGGTGCGCTATTTCAGCGAAAGCAGGCTCTCGCGCGAGCATGTCCTGAACGACCGCGGCAACCTCCAGGGACGCGCCCGGGAGTTCGCACCGTCGGGCCAGGTTCTGCGGGACGCGGTCTACGACGACGGCCGCCAGGTCGGCCTGGCGCGCAGCTTCTACGCCAACGGCCAGCTGCAGCGTGCCAGCTTCAGCAGCCCTAAGGGCGAGCTGGCCTCGGCCGAATTCAACGCCCACGGCGACCTGCGGCGGCTGCTCTGCGCCGACCAGCCGGTGCTGGCGCCGGCGGTCGACGACGCGCGGCTGTGCGGCTTCTCGGGCAAGCCGTCGCAGGTCGCCTTCTATTCGGAGACCGGCGTGGTGCGCTCCCGCGGCACCTATGTCGCCGGCAAGCGGGTGCGCTACGAGACGCTGCAGGAAAACGGCCACGTCTCGCAGCAGGAAGAACTGAGCGCCACCCGCCGTATCGAGCGCAGCTTCGACACCGTCGGCACCAAGCGCCGCGAGCTGGTCTGGAGCATCGCGGACGGCAAGGCGGTGCGCGAGCGCGAGCAGGAGTTCTCGCACACCGGCGTGCTGGTGCGCGAGCGCCGCTGGGCGCAGGGCGAGCTCAGCGGCGAATCGACTTTCTATCCCAACGGCCAGCGGCGCAACGTGGCGCAGTACAACCTCGTCGGCACCGTTCGCGTGCTGGACACACGCGAGTTCTACGAGAACGGCGTGCTCGCGGCCGAAAGCCGCTACACCGACACCGGCCGCTACGCACCGATCCCCACCGGCACCCACCGCCGCTTCGACATCCAGGGCCGGCTGAAGTCCGAATCGGTCTACGACGCCCGCGGCCGGCTCAGTCGCGAACGTACCTACGACGAAGCCGGCCAAGTAGTGCGCGACGAGGATGTACTCGAAGAAGGCTCGCGTCGGGCGCTGGCTCGGTAAGAACTGTTGTACGCGGGAGGGCCTGTAGAAGCCGCGCTGCTGATCCCAATTGCAACGCTATTGCATACGATTGCAATCACGCCCAACAGAAATACCAATCAAATCAAAGCACTAGCATCGCCAATGCATATTTGGCAACCGACCGGCTAAGCATCTCGACAACTAAATTGCAATCGAACCAGGCCCGGGGTACCAACGTGCGCCCTTTGTCACGCCGATGGAATGCACGGCGCCTTCTTTTCTGAGTTCCCGCAGCAGCACCTGTATCTGACATCGCGGCAGTGCCGGCAACACCTGTTGCAGTTCTTCCATCTTTGTGCCGCTGCTGGCGCTGTCGTCGATATGCCGAAGCAGCAACGCCTTGGTCGTGTTGCGATCCAACCCTTTTTTTCGGGTGTAGACACCCTTGGCCCCTAACGCCGCATGGAAGTCTCGCGACAGCAAGTGCTTGGCGCCTCTGCCACGACCGATGGCTTCAATCGCTCCCAGAGACACCAGACCTGGCAGTCGATCTTTCAGACGCGAGGTCAGGGGTTGTTCGCGATGCACTGCATCCAGCGTCAGAAAATCATCGGTGGAGAGCGAGCGCAAAGCCTGATCGCCCAGCTTTTCCATGAAGCTCACGAAAGCAGGGTTGCGCACACCGCCTTCTAGAGTCAGCCGCACTTCATGGGCCGCGGTTCCGGCGAAGCTGGGCAACGGCTTGCCGTGTCGTACCGCGTTCTCTACCATGAGATTGAGACCCTGGCCCGAGCGTTCGATCAGGCCACAACGGGCCAGCGCCTCGGCAAGCCGGCGGTTGCGCGGATTCTGCTGATCGATGATGTTTTCGGGTGTGATGCCGGGCGGCAAGCCGCCGGGGCTCACCACCTCCAGTCGCTTGGCGAACTGCCGTACGAAGATCGATCCGCCGAGCCGGTAGTCACGGTGCGCCACTGCATTCAATACCGCTTCGCGCACCGGCACCTCGTCGAAGGTGGCAGGTCCATGCGAAAGAAATCATCCTGGTAGCTCTGCCGGTCGTTGCGCAGGTTGATCTTTTTCCACAACGCGTCCTGCCAAGCGAAAAAAACTTCCCGGTATTCTTCCCGATCAGCGGCCGGGCCGGCCGCTTCGGAGGACCGGTATTCGAATACAAGCTCTGCCTGCCCCAACCTCTGCGTCAATGCGGCACGGGTGCCGAACAGGACCAGAGCCGCGTAGCTGATCTGGTCGCCTTCCACCAGCAATTCGGCATCCCGCAGAGTTTGAGCGTCGCTCTCATCCCGCTTGCGCGGGTCGGCTGTTTTCTGCGCCCAGCGGTCTCGGAACAAGGCGATCGATGCAGGCGCCAGATCGGACAACGTAGCGCCTGGACAAGGCTGTGCGGAGAAGTCCGGCCCTGCCTCGGCGAACATCGCCTGCAATTCCTGGTGTCCCAAGGGTGCAAGGTCGTCGCCGGCCCGCTTGTAATAGCAGCCACCGACTTGCCATGCCGTGCCCGGCAAGCGCGACGGTACGTGCACTATCACCACCCTCCCCTCGGGCAGCCGCAGTTCCTCCACCGGAATTCGATGGCCCAGGCGTTGGTGCAAGCCCGCCTCGGTTCGCTCGGGCGTGTCGAAAGCAGAGGAACCGACGATGCGCCGAGGTCGCTGGTCGGTGACCCCCAGCACCACCCTACCACCGCCTTCGTTTGCCAGGGCGACGCAGTACTTCAACAAATTCTCAAAGTCGAAGCGCTGCTTGGCCTCTTTGAATTCAAGCCGCTGACCTTCGGGTTCGACCATCCATTGCTGGAGTTGAGCAGGTGAAGTGGGCATGGTGGTCTTGGCGAAACGGAAATTCAAAAATCAAGCGGCTAGGCGATGATGACGAACGCGACCATGTTCACGCCACCGCGGAAGCAGAGGTGTCTGAACCCTCTACCCCCACCACGTCCTGGTCGATCGCGCCGAAGACGCTCTGCCCGTCGCGTCCCTTCATCTCGATGCGGATCGTGTCGCCGTAGCGCATGAAATCGGTCTTGGGCGCGCCGTCCTGGATCGTCTCGATGCAGCGCTTCTCGGCGATGCAGCTGTAGCCCTTGGGCCATTCCAGGCGGCCGTTCTTCTCCACGCCCTTGTTGCTGACGGTGCCGCTGCCGACGATGCTGCCGGCGCGCACGTTGCGGGTCCGGGCGATGTGGGCCACCAGCTGGCCGAAGTGGAAGGTCATGTCGGGGCCGGCGTCGCACATGCCGACCTTGCGGCCGTTCCAGCTGCTCTGCAGCGTGAGGTGCAGCCGGCCGCCCTGCCAGGCCTCGCCCAGCTCGTCGAGGGTGACGGCCACCGGGCTGAAGGCGGTGGCGGGCTTGCTCTGGAAGAAGCCGAAGCCCTTGGCCAGCTCGGCCGGGATCAGGTTGCGCAGGCTGACGTCGTTGGCCAGCATCACCAGACGGATGCCGTCCAGCGCCTGCTCGGGCGTGGCGCCCATCCGCACGTCGGCGGTGACGACGGCGATCTCGGCCTCGAAGTCGATGCCGAAGGCTTCGGACGGCACCACGACCGGGTCGCAGGGGCCTGCGAAATCGTCGCTGCCGCCCTGGTACATGAGGGGGTCGGTGTAGAAGCTCGCGGGCACCTCGGCGCCCCGGGCCTGGCGCACGAGCTCGACATGGTTCAGGTAGGCCGAGCCGTCGGCCCACTGGTAGGCGCGCGGCAGGGGCGCCATGCAGCGGGCGGGCTCGAACGGGAACGCGTGGCGGACACGGCCGGCGTTGAGCTCGTCGCTCAGGTCCTGCAGCTGGGGCGAGAGGAAGTTCCAGTCGTCCAGCACCTGCTGCAGGCGGCCGGCGATGCCGGTCGCATAATGGGCCGAGGCCAGGTCGCGCGAGACGACCAGCAACTGGCCGTCGCGCGATCCGTCCTTGTAGGTAGCAAGTTTCATGGCAGCAAGTATCCCCGGAACCGTTCCGCAGAGCCCTGCGGGCGGCATTCCCGTCCGCACCCTGGCCGCCCTGACCGCCGCCGTACTGGCGGCCCACCTGGCTGCGCTCGGCTGGGTGCCGCCGGGCCTGCCCGACGCTCCGCCGCCCGCCAGCGCCACGCCCTTCGTCACCCGGATGGTGGCGCCCCCCGCACCGCCAGCGCCCCCCGCGCCGGTGGCTCCGCCGCAGCCGCCGGCCCCGCCGCCCGCGCCACCGCCGGCCCCTGCGCCGGCACCCAAGCCGAAGCCGCCGCCGGCACCGCCTCCCGCGCCGGCGCCGCCGCCGGCACCCGCCCCGTCGCCACCCGCGGCCGATCCGCTGGCGGCGGCGTCGATCGGACCGGTCGCCTCGATCGGGCCTTCCGCCTCGGTCGGGCCGAGCGCCTCCGTCGGGCCGTCGGCGTCGGTGGGACCTTCCGCCTCCATCGGGCCGGCGGCCGCCGCGGGCGCCCCGGCCGGCGCGGGCGCGTCGGTGGGCACGGGCGGATCCGGCAGCGGCGGTGCAGCGGGCCCGGCGGGCGTGGCGGCGGCCCCCGCGGGGACTGCGGCGGCGGCGACGCCCGAGCGGTACGTGCTGGAAGGCCCGCCGTGGAGCCCGCCGGTCGGCGTGCCGGCCTCCGTCCGGATGCTCTACAGCGCCGAGGGCAATGCCAAGGGCATGACCTGGCACGCCAAGTCGGAGCTGGTCTGGCAGCAGGAGGGCGACCGCTACGACGCGCGGATGGAGGTCAGCGCCTTCCTGGTCGGCTCGCGGGTGCAGACCAGCACCGGCCGGATCGACGCGACCGGCCTGGTGCCCGAGCGCTTCGGCGACAAGGCGCGGCGCAGCGAGCAGGCGGCGCATTTCGAGCGCGACAAGGGCAGCGTCGTCTTCAGCTCCAACGCGCCCGAGGCGCCGCTGTACGCCGGGGCGCAGGACCGGCTGGGCGTGTTCATGCAGCTGGGCGCGCTGCTGGCGGGCGATCCGACGCGCTACCCCGAAGGCTCGTCGATCGCGCTGCAGACCGTCGGCACCCGCGACGCGGAGGACTGGACCTTCACCATCGCCGCCCGCGAGCCGCTGGACCTGCCCGCGGGCAAGGTGGATGCGGTGCGGCTGGAGCGGGCGCCGCGCAAGGAGTTCGATACCCGGGTCGAGGTCTGGTACGCACCGGCCCTGGGCTATCTGCCAGTGCGCATCCGCATCACCCAGCAGAACGGCGACTATGTCGACCAGAAGCTCGACAGCCTGGGCAAGCCCTGACGTCCCGGCGCGCCGCGGGCGGGCCATGCCCCCTGCAGCCCAAGTCGGGACGAGGGCGCTGTGTCTTACGCGCCAATGCGATAAAAA
This sequence comes from Xylophilus sp. Leaf220, assembly GCF_001421705.1. GTDB lineage: Bacteria > Pseudomonadota > Gammaproteobacteria > Burkholderiales > Burkholderiaceae_C > Xylophilus. The sequence goes on from NZ_LMKO01000023.1 coordinate 267,283, forward strand.
AACGCCCGGCGAGGTCCCCTACACTTGAAACTGGCATCAACGTTGCTAAATGCCAGAGAGTTCTGAGCAGAAAGGGAAACCGCATGCAGATGCTTTATGACTCCGAGTCCTTCGTGGTGGTCCATATGGTGCCGGACACCGCCGAGGACGACAGCACCGGTGTGGAAGTCCCGCAGCTGGCGCGCCACGGTTTCGAGATCGTGGACAAGCGCTCGGGCAAGGAGGTCTACCTCGACGGCTCCTGGGCCGAGATGTTCCAGCAGATCATCCTCGACTGGCAACGCAACACCCCCACGCAGGAAGAGGTCGAGGACATGCTCGACAGCTACGCCGGCTTGGCCCAGAACCCGGTCGTCGTGCACTGACGCCGCACCCAGGCTTCACAGGCGGCCCGCGCGGCCTGCAGCCACCGACGATTCAATCGACGCCACGGTCTTCCGTGGTGTCCTGCTTTGCGGGCAGGCTCTTCTCCGCTTTCGCCGCGGCAGATGGTGGATAGAGCCGTCGGAAGACCGGCTCCACCAGCAGCAGCACCGCGATCAGCCGGCACACCTGGAACGCGGTGACCACCGGCACCCCCAATTGCAGCACCTTAGCGGTGATCGCCATCTCGGCGATGCCGCCCGGTGAAGTGCCCAGCACCAGCGTGGCCGCCGGGATGCCGACGACGTGCGACAGCGCCAGCGCGAAGACCGCGCACAGCGCCACCAGCACCAGCGTGCCGAAGGCCACCGTGCCCAGCCAGCGCGGCGCGGTGTGCACGAAGCTGCGGTTGAAGCGCACCCCCAGGCTGATGCCGATCAGCAGCTGCGCCGCGTTCGACATCGCCTGCGGCACCGCCGACAGGCCGATGCCCGAGAGCGTCAGCGCCATCGACACCAGCAGCGCGCCCAGGAACCAGGGGTTGGCACGCTTCAACCGCGCCGCCAGCCAGCCGCCCGCGCCGGCCAGCGCCACCAGCAGCGCCAGGCCTTCGGGGCGCACCTCGCGCACCGCGGGCGGCAGCGCGTCCAGGCCGTGCAGGCCGCTCCACTGCATCGCGAAGGGGATCACCAGGGTGACGATCAGCACCCGCAGGCTGTGGCTGGCGGCCACCAGGTCGGTGCGGGCGCCGGCGCGCTCGGCCAGCAGCGTCATCTCGGAGGCGGCGCCGATCGCTCCCGCGAAATAGGTGGTGGCCCGCATCTGCCGCGGCGCCAGGCCGGGAAACCGGTGCCCGTGCAGCCGCTGCAGCCAGGCGCCGAACAGCGCCCCCAGGCCCAGCGCCCAGGCCACCGACAGCGCGATCGCCCACCACAGCCCGGCCACCAGCGCGCCGACCTCGGGCGTGAAGTAGAGGCCGAGCGCCGAGGCGATCGTCAGCTGCGCCGCATTGCGCGCCGGCCCGAAGCTGGCGACCGGCGCGCCCGAGACGCCCGCCAGCGCGACCACGACCAGCGGCCCGATCATCCAGGGCAGCGGCGTGTGCAGGTGGACGCAGGCCTCGGCCGCGGCGAAGGCGAGCGCCAGGGTGAACAGGTAGCGGGCGAACTGCGTGCGATCGGGCTGTGCGAAAGAGAAGCGGCGCATCGGGAAGCGAGGAAGTGAAAACGGGCGGACCGCCAGGCGGCCGCGGTCGCCCGCCCCGGGAAACGGCACCGCCCGCGGCGGGCCGGAACCGACCGGCGGCGCCCTCCGGGGCGGCGATTGCAACAGACGTTGCACACCCGGGACACCCGCGGGCGGGCCGCATAGTATCGGCGCATGACCACCCCCGCCCTGCCCCTACGCCGTCTGCCCCGCGCGGGGGCCACCGCCCGCCGCATGGCCCCGATGCTGGTGCTGGCCGCGGTGCTGGCGGGCTGCACCGCCGGGCCGTTCGCCGTGCAGGGCACCGGGCCCGGCGCGGAACCGGCGCGGGCCCCAACCACCGGCGCCGAAGCCACGCCCGACATCCTCCTGATCGGCGAGACGCACGATGCGGCGGGCCAGCCCGAACTGGTGGTCGCGCAGCTGCAGCGGCTCGCCGCCCAGGGCCGCCTGGCCGCGGTGGCGCTGGAGATGGCGCCGCTGGGTGCCACCACCATCGCCCTGCCGCCCGATGCCGACGACGCCGCCCTGCGGCGCGCCCTGCGCTGGGACGAGCGCGCCTGGCCCTGGGCGCGCTATGCGCCGGTGGTGCGGGCGGGGCTCGCGGCCGGCGTGCCGGTGGTCGGCGCCAACCTGCCCGCCGACCAGATGCGCACCGCGATGGAGGACGTGTCGCTCGACGCGCAGCTGGAGCCGGACGTGCGCCGCGCGCAGGAGGAAGCGATCCGCACCGGCCACTGCGGCCTGCTGCCCGAGCGCCAGATCGGCCCGATGACACGGGTGCAGATCGGCCGCGACCGGGCGATGGCGCTGACGCTGGCCGAATCGGCGATGCCCGGCCGCACGGCCGTGCTGCTGGCGGGCGCCGGCCACGTCGACCGGCAGCTGGGCGTGCCGCAGCACCTGCCCACCCAGCTGACGGTGCGCAGCGTGGCGATGGTGGCGGGCGGCGCGGCGCCCGGCGGGCAGGTCGATGCGGTGTGGACCAGCCCGGCGATGCCGCCGGTCGACCACTGCGCCGCCCTGCGGCAGCGCATGGCGCCGGCGCGACGCGGCTGAGCGCGGCAGGGCGTCGCCCCCCCGGAGGCGTTCGCCCGCCATCCGGTCTTCGGCGCCTCTGCTATCGAAAGAGTAGCTAGAGGCCAGCGTCCCTCACCGGCCCGGGGCACTTTTCTTTCATAAACCGGTCTGGGAGGGCGGCCCGGCGGTCGTGCGGCTCACCCGGCAGCCGCGTCGCGCGCCGGCACGCTTCCATCGGCGCGCAGTTGCGCCAGCACCGTCTCCAGCTTGGCGGCCAGGTGCTGCGACAGCACCTCGCGCATCGCCTGCGGATCGCGGGCGGCCAGGGCCTCGACCATCCGCTCGTGGTCGGCCACCGCGCGGGCCCACTTCGTTTCGTCCTGGTTGGAGCGAAAGCGCAGCGCGTGCAGCCGGGCGTTGATCTGCACATAGGTGGCGACCAGCACCGGGTTCTTGGCGGCGGCGTTGATCGCCTGGTGGATCTGCGCGTTGAGCCGGTAGTAGCCGGGCAGGTCGCGCCGGGTCCAGGCGGCCAGCATCTCGTAGTGCAGGGCGCGGATCTCGGCGATCTCCTCATCGGTCACCCGGCGGGCGGCCAGCTCGCCCGATTGGGCCTCCAGGCCGGCCATCACCTCGAAGGTGTGGCGCACGTCGTCTTCCGTCAGCTGCACCGCGACCGCGCCGCGGTTGGGCAGCAGCACCACCAACCCTTCGATCGCGAGCATCTTGATCGCCTCGCGCAGCGGCGTGCGGGAGACGGCCAGCGCCGCGCACAACTCGCGCTCGTTGAGCTTGCTGCCGGGAGCGATGGCGCCCTCGATCAGCATCTGCCGCAGGCGCTGCGCCACCTGCTGGTGCAGGGCGGCGGCCGGGACCGGGACCAGTTCGACTGTCATGGCTCTATTTGTATTCAAAAATTGCATTGAAAGCGCAGGCAACAAGGGAGGCCACCATTGACACGATAGTTTTTGTATTCAAAAAATAGGTTCTGGCCCCGACGCCGGGCCGGCCGGGCAGGCGCCCGGCCGAAGCCCGGCGCGAGCGGCCCCACCACAGGAGACAAGCGATGCATCGAAGAACCTTCATCGGTACCGCGGGCGCGGCCGCCGCCACCCTGGCCGCCCCGCTGCTGCACGCGCAGCCGACGTTGCCGACCGCGCCGGTGCGCATCGTCGTCGGTTTCTCGCCCGGCGGCGGGACCGACATTCTGGCCCGTGTCATCGGCCAGAAGCTCGCGGTGATGTGGAACAACCAGGTGATCGTGGAGAACCGGGCGGGCGCCACCGGCATGATCGCCGCCGAATACGTGGCCAAGCAGCCGGCCGACGGCACCGCGCTGCTGATGGCGCACATCAACAGCCATGCGATCGCCCCGGCGCTCTACCCCAAGATCCCGTACAACGCCGAGCGCGACTTCAGCCCGATCACCCTGGTGGGCGTCACCCCCAATCTGCTGATCTGCGGCGAGCAGCAGCCGGCCAAGACGGTCAGGGAGATCGTCGAGCTGTGCAAGAAGAACCCCGGCAAGATCAGCTTCGGCTCGGCCGGCAACGGCTCGGCCCAGCACCTGGCGCTGGAGATGTTCAAGCTGGCCGCGGGCATCGACGCGATCCACATCCCGTACAAGGGCTCGGGCCCGATGCTCACCGACCTGATCGGCGGCCAGATCAACTACAGCTTCGACACCATGACCGCCGCCACGCCGCATGTGAAGAGCGGCAAGGCGATCGCCGTGGCCCAGACGCGCGAGAAGCGCGCCAAGGGCCACCCCACCGTGCCGACGATGGCCGAATCGGGCTTTCCCGGCTTCGAGGCGACCACCTGGTACGGGCTGGTGGGCCCCGCGAAGATGCCGCCGGCGATGGTCCAGCGGATGAACGAGGACATCAACAAGGTGCTGGCGATGCCCGACGTGATCGAGAAGTTCGAGCAGTACGGCGCCGAGGACGGCGGCGGCTCGGCCGAGAAGTTCGCCGGCTTCATCCAGAGCGAATCGAAGAAGTGGGCCAAGGTGGTCAAGGACGCCAACGTGAAGGCCGACGCATGACCGACGCCACCGCCGCCGCAGCCGGCACCGGCACTGCCGCCCCCGCCGCCCGCCCGCTGCCGCTGGCCGGGATCCGGGTGCTCGACGTGAGCCAGGTGATGGCCGGCCCCTACTGCTGCATGCTGCTGGCCGACCTGGGCGCCGACGTGGTCAAGATCGAGCCGCCCGGCACCGGCGACCAGACGCGCGGCGCCATGGGCTTCAAGCTCAAGGGCGACGACAGCATGGGCTTCCTCAACATGAACCGCAACAAGCGCAGCGTGGCGCTCAACCTCAAGTCGGAGGCCGGGCGCGCGGTGCTGTTGCGCATGGCCCGGGATGCCGACGTGCTGGTCGAGAACTACCGCCCCGGCGTGATGCAGCGGCTGGGCATCGACTACCCGCGCATCGCCGAGGTGAACCCGCGGCTGGTCTACGCCAGCATCTCGGGCTTCGGCCAGAGCGGCCCCTGGTCCGACCGGCCGGGGTTCGACCTGATGGCGCAGGCGATGTCGGGCGTGATGAGCGTCACCGGCTACGCCGACGGCCCGCCGGTGAAGGCCGGCGTGCCGGTGGCCGACATCGGCTGCGCGCTCTTCGCCGCGTACTCGATCCTGGCCGCCACCATCGGCGCGCGCGCCACCGGGCAGGGCCAGTACATCGACGCCTCGCTGTTCGACTCGGCCCTGGCGTTCTCGGTCTGGGACATCTCGGAGTACTGGGGCACCGGCCGCGAGCCGGAGCCGCTCGGCACCTCCAACCGGATGAGCGCGCCCTACCAGGCGATGAAGGCCTCGGACGGCTACTTCGTGATGGGCGCCACCAACCAGAAGCTCTGGACCCTGCTCTGCAACACGCTGGAGCGGCCCGACCTGCTGGCCGATCCGCGCTTCGCCACCGTCTCCACCCGCCTCGCCCACCGGCTGGCGCTGGTCGAGGCGCTGGAGCGGAGCTTCGCCGCCCGCACCAGCGAAGCGTGGATCGAGGCGCTGCTGGCCGCAGGCATCCCGGCCGGGCCGATCCTGAGCTATCCCCAGGCCTTCGGCAGCGACCATGCGAAGCACCGCCGCATGCGCATCGAGATCGACCATCCGGTGGAAGGCTCGGTGCCCAACATCGGGTTTCCGGTGAAGTTCTCGGGCACGCCGCCGCAGGTGCGCCGCCACCCGCCGCTGCTCGGCGAGCATACCGACGCGGTGCTGGACGAGATGGGCATCGGCCCCGAGGAACGGGCGGCGCTGCAGGCCCAGGGCGCCTTCGCCGCATGAGCGCCGCGCCGAACCGCTTCGAGCAGGCGCGCACCGCAGTGCGCAGCACGCAGGTTGCCCGATGAGCGAGCTTGCCGACGCACCGGCCGACGGCGCGGTGCACCTGCGGATCGCCGGCGGCATCGCCGCCGTCACCTTCGACCGTCCGCAGGCCCGCAACGCGATGACCTGGGCGATGTACCAGGCACTCGGCGGCATCTGCGAACGCGTCGCGGCCGACCCGGCGGTGCGGGTGCTGACCCTGCGCGGCGCGGGCGGCCAGGCCTTCGTCGCCGGCACCGACATCGCGCAGTTCGCGGCCTTCGCCGACGGCGAGGACGGCATCGCCTACGAGCGCGGCATCGACGCCGGCATCGCGCTGCTGGAGGGCCTGCCGATGCCGACCGTCGCGCTGGTCGACGGCTGGGCCGTCGGCGGCGGGCTGGCGCTGGCCACGGCCTGCGATTTCCGCATCGCCAGTGCCGGCGCCCGCTTCGGCGTGCCGATCGCCCGCACGCTGGGCAACTGCCTCTCGATCGCCAACCTGGCCCGGCTGCGCGCCGCATTCGGGCCGCAGCCGGTACGCCGGATGCTGCTGCTGGCCGAGACGCTGACCGCCGCGGAGGCGCTGGCCTGCGGTTTCCTGGAGACGGTGTGCGACGGCCCCGACGCCCTGACCGCCGCCGGCGCCCAGCTCTGCGAACAGCTGGCCGCCCTGGCGCCGGTGACCCAGGCGGTATCGAAGGAAGGCCTGCGCCGCCTGGCGCTGCACGCCTTGCCCGAGGCCGACGACCTGGTGCGGCGGGCCTACGGCAGCGCCGACTTCCACGAAGGCGTGGCCGCGTTCACCGCCCGCCGGCCGCCGGCCTGGCAGGGGCGCTGACCCGCCGCGCCGCTGCCTCAGCGCCGGCGGCGGTCCGTCTCGCTCTCGCTGTAGTAGCGCTCCTTGTCCTGGTACATCGCCCGGTCGGCGGCGGCGAGCATCGCCTCGATCTGGTCGCCCGAGGCGCAACTAGCCACGCCCATCGCCAGGCTCAGCACCTGGCCGCTCTGGCCGGCGTGGAACTGGTTGTTCAGCTCCAGGATCGAGACCACCCGCTGCCGCACCGCCTCGGCGCCGTGCAGGTCGGTGCCGGGCAGCAGGATCGCGAACTCGTCGCCGCCGATGCGGGCGGGGTGGACCGGCGCATCGACCGCCTTGGTCAGCACCTCGCCGACGCGCCGCAACAGCCCGTCGCCGGCGGCATGGCCGTGCGCGTCGTTCGCCTCCTTCAGGCCGTTCATGTCCAGCACCAGCACCGACAACGGCCAGGGGCCCTTGCGGGCCAGGCGGTTGAGCTCCTCCGAGTAGTAGGAGCGGTTGCGCAGCTGGGTCAGCACGTCGTGCTGGCCCAGGTATTCCAGGTAGGCCTCCGCCTTCTTGCGGGCGGTGATGTCGACCAGCGACACCAGCACCAGGTCCCAGGTGTCGACATGCGCGTCGAGCACCGCGAACTGCATGTGGATGTTGACCGTGTCGCCCGAGAGCGAGTAGTTGACCACCTCGCGCTGCTGGAACAGCTTGCCGGCCCACAGGTCCTGCAGCTGCTCGGCGAACGAGTCCTGCATCTCGCCGCGGAACACCCGGCCGATGTTCAGCAGCAGCGCGTCCTTGCTGGCGGCACCGAACATCCGCAGCGTCTGCCGGTTGACGTCGATCACCCGGATCTCCTGCATGCAGCGCGCGATGAACTCGGGGTGCACCTTCAAAAAGGTGGAGAAGTCGCCGATGCCCTGCGCCCGCACCCCGTCGAGCAGCCGCTTGACCGCGCTGAAATCCTCCACCCAAAGCGAGACCGGCGACAGGTCGAACAGGTCGCGGGCATGGCGCTCGGCCTGCACCCGCTGGGTGATGTCGTCGAGCGAGACCATCACCCGGCTCCAGTCGTCCTCGTGGCCCGGCAGCACCCGGCCGCGCACTTCCACGTCGAGCCGCCGGCCGTCGAGCGCGTAGTTGACCGTCTGGTTGACGAAGGCGCCGCCGCCGCGCCAGAGCTGGGTCCACTCGGACTTGACCGAGGCGGCCATGTCGCCGCTGAACACCTCGCCGAGCCGCGCGAGCAGCGTGGCCTGGTCGGGCGCGGCGAAGAGCTGCAGCGTGCGCTGGTTCACCTGCAGCACCCGCAGGGCGGACATGCCTTCCTGCACCGCCTCGGGATGCGCGTCCAGGTAGGCGCCCAGGTCGCGCACGCCTTCGGCCCGCAGCCGGTCGAGCAGCCGTTTCAGGCCGCTGAAATCCTCGAGCCACAGGGAGACGGGCGCGAATTCGAAGGCGTGGCCCAGGTCGGCCGAGTCGGAAGGTGGGTTCATGGCAGAAATATCGAATGAAAATGGCCTGCAGCCGGCGCCATCCGCCGACCGGTAGCTATCGATTCAGTAGCAAAGAGGTGCCGTGGCGCAGCCTGCGCCGGTCGACGTCCGGGTGCGGCGGCAAGCCGCACGCCGGACCGCCGCGGCGCACTGCCCATCGATCACGACCGGGCGAGCGGCTGGGACGGCGCACCGTCCGGCGCCAGCACCGGCTGGCGGCGCAGCAGCGCGGCGAATTCGTCGGGCGGCAGGGCGCGGCTGAGCAGGAAGCCCTGGTACATGTCGCAGTGCCGCTCGCGCAGGAAGTCGAGCTGGGCCGGCGTCTCGACGCCCTCGGCGATGACCCGCATGCCCAGGCTGCGCGCCATCGCGATGATGGCCGCGCTGATCGCCATGTCGTCGGCGCTGCCGGGGATGTCGCCGATGAAGCTGCGGTCGATCTTGATCACGTCGATCGGGAAGCGCTTCAACTTGGCGAGCGACGAGTAGCCGGTGCCGAAGTCGTCGATCGCGATCCGCACGCCGAGCGCGCGCAATTGCTCCAGCGTGTCGAGCGCCTCCTCTTCCCGCTCGACCAGCACGCCCTCGGTGATCTCAAGCTCCAGGCAGTCGGCCGGGAAGCCGGTGGCCTGCAGCACCTGGGTGGCCTGGCCCACCACGTCGTTCAGATGGAACTGCCGGGGCGAGACGTTGGCGGCCAGGGTGAGCGGCGGCAGGCCCTCGTCGCGCCAGGCGCGGCCCTGGCGGCAGGTCTCGGCCAGCACCCAGGTGCCGATCGCGCCGATCAGCCCGGTCGATTCGGCCACCGGGATGAAGCGGTCGGGCGGGATCCAGCCCGCCTCGGGGTCGAGCCAGCGCAGCAGCGCCTCGGCACCGACGATGCGGCCGCTGCCGATGTCGACCTGCGGCTGGTAGTGCAGCTGCAGCGTGCCCTGGGCGACGGCGCGGCGCAGCTTGGCCTCCAGCTCCAGCCGGGCGCGGGCGCTGGCGGTCATCTCGTCGGCGAAGTAGCGGTAGACGCCGCGGCCGTCGCCCTTGGCGCGGTAGAGCGCCGCGTCGGCGCCCTGCAGCAGCGCCTCGGGCGTGGTGCCGTGCTGCGGGAACAGGCAGATGCCGGCGCTCATGCCGGTCGCCAGCTCGACCCCGGCGCGCGAATGCCAGGGCTGGGCCAGCGCCTCCATGCAGCTGGCGGCGCCGCTGGCCGCGTCCTCGCCGGTCGGCAGGTTGCGCATCAGCAGCGCGAACTCGTCGCCGCCCAGGCGGGCCAGCACGTCTGTGGGCCGGCGGCAGGCGCCCAGGCGCGCGGCCACCTGCTGCAGCAGCTCGTCGCCGGCCAGGTGGCCGTAGCTGTCGTTGACGTCCTTGAAGCGGTCGAGGTCGAACAGCACCACCGCCAGCATCTCGCCCTCGCGTTCGGCCTCGAGCACCGCCTCCTCCAGCCGCAGCTGGAACATCAGCCGGTTGGGCAGGCCGGTGAGGGCGTCGTGGTGGGCCAGGTAGTCGAGCTTGGCCTCCGACGCCTTCTGCAGGGTGATGTCGGTGAAGACGCCCACGTAGTGGTTGACCTGGCCGGCACCGTCGCGCACCGCGGTGATCGCCAGCATCTCGGGGAATATCTCGCCGCTCTTGCGCCGGTTCCAGACCTCGCCCTGCCAGCGGCCGTGGGTGTCCAGGTCGGCCCACATCTGCGCGTAGAAGGCCGGCGTGTGGCGGCCCGACTGCAGCAGGCGGGGCAGCTGCCCCAGCACATCGGCCGCGGAATAGCCCGAGACGCGGCTGAAGGCGGGGTTGACCGAGACGATGCGCTGGTCGGCATCGGTGACCATCACGCCCTCGACCGTCTCCTCGATGATCGCGTCGGCCAGCCGCAGGTGCGTCTGGGCCGAGCGCATGGCGGTGACGTCCTCCACCACCGGCACGAAGTACACCGGCACGTCGTCTTCGTCGCGCACGATGCTGACCTTGACCTTGAGCCAGCGCGGCAGGCCGTCGGCATGGCGTATGCGGTGCTCGACCTCGTAGTGCAGGGCTTCGCCGCGCAGCAGCACCCCGCGCCGCTCCTGCGCCACCGCCGCGTCGAACGACTCCATCAGCTCGGCCATGTTGCGCCCGACCAGGTCCGCCTCGGTGCGGCCGAAGATCTCGCAGAGCCGGGGGTTGGCCGCCAGCAGCCGGAAGTCGATCGACACCCGGCCGATGCCCACGCCCGCATGCTGCACCATGCCGCCCAGCTCGTTGCCGATGCGCAGGCTGGTCTTGCGTGCCCGCCATTCCCGGCGCAACAGGAGCCAGCCGAGCAGGCCGGTGAGGAAGACGAAGACGATCTCGCCGCCTCCGTGCAGCCACGCGGCCAGCGCGGGATCGGTCGCCTCGAGCGTGCGCTGCAGCCAGTGCGAAGCGAGCATCCAGGCGGCACCGATCGCCACGTAGAAGGCGGCGATGGCGAACGGGCGCAGGCCCTGCTTCATGCGCGGCAGGCCGGGCGTGGCGGAAGGATGCGGGGTCGGAGGCGGCAGCAGGTCATGGCTCGGGCTCGGGCGCGGGGAGGCGGCAGGCCGGCACGCCGGCGGTCGACACCCCCAGCGGGGCGTGCGCCTCCATCGTGCTGTGCGCCGCGCCTCCCGGATACAAATGCGGCAAGCGGCCATTGTGCATGCCCGCAGCCGCCCGACCGGCGACCGTGGCGGTGGGCCGACAGGTTTTTTTGCCGCCCGTCCGCGTCGGCCCGACAATCGGCCGCCATGTCTGCACCCGCCCCTCCCGACGCCGGCGCCCCGCCCCGGCCAGCGCCTTCCGCCGGCCCTGCCGCACTGCCCGCCGCCGCCCTCGCCGACTGGGCCGCGGCCCTCGGGGCCGACCGGGTCGACGCCCGCCCCGAGGCACTGGCGCGGGCGGAAGACACCACCTTCGCCACCCGGCAGCGGGTGCTGGCCCGGCTGCGGCCGGCCGACACGGCGGGCGTCGCGGCCTGCGTGCGCATCGCCCGGCGCCACGGCGTGGCCCTGTACCCGGTGAGCCGCGGCACCAACTGGGGCCTGGGCGGCCGGGTGCCGGCGCAGGGCCCGGCGGTGCTGCTGGAACTGGGCGACATGGACCGCATCCTGTCGTACGACCCGGTCGCCGGCGTGCTGGAGCTGGAGCCGGGCACCACCTTCCGCCAGGTGCACGACTATCTGGCGGAGCGCGACGCACCCTTCTGGCTGGCGCCGATCGGCGGCAGCGACCGAGCCAGCGTCGTCGGCAACACCCTGGAGCGGGGCGACGGCCCCGGCCCGCTGGGCGACCGCAGCCAGTACGCGGGCGCGTTCGAGGTCGTGACCGGCAGCGGCGAGGTGCTGCGCACCGGCTTCGCCCGCTTCGACGGCGCCCGCACCGCCGCCCTGTGCCGCAGCGGCGTCGGCCCCGGGCTGGAGGGCCTGTTCCTGCAGAGCAACCTGGGCATCGTGACCCGGATGGCGGTGGCGCTCACGCCGCGCGCGGCCTGGGAGGCGCGCTTCGTCGCGCGCTTCGCCTCGCTGGAACGGCTGGCCGACGGTGTGGATGCGCTGCGCACGCTCCACCAGCAGCGGGTGCTGACCGACTGCGGCTTCACCGTCTGGAACGTCTACAAGTACCTGGCCCTGCAGGGCCGCTACCCCTGGGCCAGGACCGGCGGCGCCACCCCGTTCCGGCTGGTGCCGCAGGGCGCGCCCGAGCCGGCCTTCTGCACCGGCCTGCTGGGCGCGGCGACGCCGGCGATCGGCGAGGCGCTGGGCGACGCGCTGACCCGCGGCCTGGCGGCCAGCGCCGAATCGCTGCGGCTGCAGACGATCGACGACGCACTGCGCGCGGCCGACCCCACCGCCGTGCCCGGCACCCCCCACCCGGTCAACCTGCGCACCGCCTACTGGCGCAAGCCCGCCGCGGTCGCGGCCGGCCCCGACCCGGAGGCCGACCGCTGCGGCGTGCTCTGGCTCTGCCCGGCCCTGCCCTTCGAGGGCGCCACCGTGGCGCGGATGCTGCAGGCGCTCGGCGAGATCGGCTTCGACCACCGGCTGGAGATGCAGGTGGGGCTCTCGGCCGTCACGCCCCGGCTGCTGCATGCGTTCGTCAGCCTGGTCTACGACCGCGACGTGGAGGGCGAGGACGCGCGCGCCATGGCCTGCCACGACGCGATGCTCGCCTGGCTGCTGGCCGAAGGCCTGCCGCCCTACCGCCTGGGCATCCAGTCGATGGACTGGCTGCGCGAGCGCGACGGGCCGTTCGAGCGGGTGCTGCGCGGGGTGCGGGGCGTGCTGGACCCGGACGGCATCCTGGCGCCGGGCCGCTACCTGTAGCGGCGCCGGCAGGCCCTGTCGGTGCGGCGCCCTCGGCGGCCGGGCGGGCACGCGACGCACCTGTGCCAGCCGTCCCATGCTGCGCACCGGCCGTCCCAGACACCGCCGGGCGCCGGCCCCGGACCGCGCGGTGTGCCGACCGCCGCATTAGCATCCGGCGCATCGCCCCTTCCCTTCTGCCGCCGCCATGACACCTCCCGCCGACTGCTTCGTCCTGCAACCGCACGATTTCTGGCTGTACCGGCGACTGACCTTCCCCGCCTTCCGCGGCTGGCTCGATACACCTTCCGATCCGGGCCTGGTGGCCGTCGGCCTGCGGGTGGACGGCGCCTCGGCCGGGCTGGCACTGGGATGGGTGGCCGACGACGGGCAGGCCACGCTGGCCTCGGTCTTCGTGCTGCCCGAGCACCGCGGGCAGGGCGGCGCCACCGCACTGCTGGCGCACTGGAGCCGGCAGGCCGCGCAGAGCGGCGCCACCGCGCTGCAGGCCACCTGGCGCAGCGGCCAGCCGACCACGGCCGCCGTCGAGGCCCTGCTGGCCCGTGCCGGCTGGAGCGCGCCGCAGCCGCGGATGCTGGTGGTGGTGGCCACGCTCGGGTCGATCGCCGACGCGCCCTGGATCCGTCCGCAGGCGCTGCCTGCCGACATGCGCATCCTGCCCTGGCAGGCAGTGGATGCCGAGGCCCGCGCCGCCCTGCGCGCCTCGCACGCCGAAAACCCCTGGATCGCGCCCGACCTGGTGCCGTTCGACCATGAGGCGAGATGCGAGCCGCACACCAGCTGCGCCCTCGTCTGGAAAGGCGACGTCGTCGGCTGGGTGATCAACCACGCGGTCGACGGCGTGCTGCGCTTTACCTGCAGCTTCATGCATCCGCGTCTGCAGCGCCTCGGGCGCATCGTGCTGCTCTACCAGGCGGCGGTGGCCCGGATGCCGGCCGCCGGTTTCGACACCGGCATGTGGACCGTGCCGGTATGGCATCCCCGGATGGCGGACTTCGCGCGCCGCTGGATGGCGCCGCACGCCACCCGGTTCGACGAGACGCGCGGCGCTGGCAAGTCGCTGGCAGCTGTCTGATCGAAGCGTCACCGCCGGCACCGCGGGCGGGCGCGGACGGTGCCGAAACGAAAAAAGCTGCCATCGGCAGCTTTTTGAAGGGGTGCGGTCGGCCGGCCCGGGGCCGGCGGCCGATCACCAGCCGGAGAAGAAGTTCTTGAACTTGTCGCTGGCGTAGTTGACGCCGCTGTTGACAGCGTGAGCACCGGTGGTGATGCCCGAATCGATCTGGCTGCCGACCTTCTGGGCCGACTTGCCGCCGGCCACCGCCTCGAGTTGCACGTCGGACAGCTCACCGCTGGCGGCGACTTCCTTCTGCTTGTTGATCCACGCCTCGGCTTCAGGGCGGGAGATGTCGTAGCCCTGCGACTTGGCCTTGGCCACAGCGCGGTCGATGAACTCGTCCGGATCCTTGGCGCCGTTCAGCAGTTCGTTGATCTGGGCGGGGTCCGAGCTGACCTTGGAATAGAACTCTTCGATGTGTGCTTGCGACATGGTGGTTTCCTTTGAATGAGGGGAGAAAGCGGGAATGTCGTGCGGCGGGTTCGAATTACCAGCCGGAGAAGAAGTCCTTGAACTTGTCGCCGGCGTAGTTGATGCCGCCGGAGACCGTGCCGACAGCCGAGTCGATCTTGGCGCCGGCCTTGGCGCCACTGGACTTGCCGCCGGCCACCGCCTCGAGCTGCACGTCGGACAGTTCGCCGCTGGCAGCGACTTCCTTCTGCTTGTTGATCCACGCCTCGGCTTCAGGGCGGGAGATGTCGTAGCCCTGCGACTTGGCCTTGGCCACGGCGCGGTCGATGAACTCGTCCGGGCCGCTGGCGCCGTTCAGCAGTTCGTTGATCTGGGCAGGATCCGAGCTGACCTTGGAATAGAACTCTTCGATGTGTGCTTGCGACATGGCGATTCCTGGTGATGTGTGGAAACGATCGAGTAAGGGACTGTGCTGTCGATCCCGAGGGTTCGGTATCGCGGCGAAACGAACTGTAAGGGCATCGGAGGGGTCCGTCTGTGCCGTGGGTTCCAAATGCATGATGCGCCGTCCCAGACTGGCCGGCTAGGGTTTTCCTTGAGATGCTCCGATTGACGTGCTCCGGAGACAATGCCACCGGGTTCGCCAAAACAGGTGCAGACACGGACCTGGAACCTACATTAGTATCCGCCCGTAACCGCGGCCATGCGGTTGCCCGGCACGCCCGCGCGACGCCTTCCTCCCACCGCCCACCCCTCGCGGACCATGAATACCGAAACCGTGATCACGTCGTTCCGCACGCTGTTTGCGAGGCGCCCGGAACTGGCGCAGCGGCTGCGCAGCAGTGCCGACCTGTCGGCGGCGGCGGAGGCGCTGGCCCGCATCGGCGCGGAGAACGGCATCGCCGCCAATCCGGTGGAGATCCGCAGCTACGTGCGCAGCATGGTGCAGCGCGGCACCACCGGCAGCATGGCCGGCGAATTGAACGACGCATCGCTCGACCTGGTCTCGGCCGGTCGCGGCGACCCCGGACCGGCGCTGCTGCTCGACCTGCTGCTGCCCGGCCTTCCCCTTCCCGGAGCTTCGGCATGAACGCCACCACCACGCAGGCCGTACCTGCCTCGCAGCAACTGATCCGGCCGCCGAGCCCAGACCAGCTCGACAGCATGCTGCAGGTGGTCCCCTCGACCTCCTGGCTCACCTTGAGCGTGCTCGGACTCACCCTGGCGGGAGCGCTCGTCTGGAGCATCGTGGCCACCGCGCCGGTGACCGCCAAGGCCGACGGCATCCTGCTCACTCCCAGCGGCGTGGCCGACGTAGCCGCGCCGGCATCGGGCCGGCTCGTCGACATCGCCGTGCGTCCGGGCGACCGGGTGCGTGCAGGCCAGGTGGTGGCCACGCTGGCGCAATCCGACCTCGATGCCCAGCTGGCCGGCCGCCGCCTAGAGCTGGGCAAGCTCGACGACCAGCAGCGCCGCATTCGCGCCTTCCTGCAGACGGAGGCCGGCGCCCGTGCACGGGTGGATGCCGAGCAGAACACGATGCTGCAGGCCCGCGTGGCCTCGTTGACCGAGCAGGAGCGCACCCTGCGCGACATGGTGGCCGCCAACGAGCGTCTTGCAAGCCAGGGCTTCGTCTCGCAGGAACGGCTGCTGCAGGTTCGCAACCAACTGCAGCAAGTCCGCTCCGACCGGGCCGAGGCCGCCACCGCGATCACACGGCTGCGCTCCGAAAACGACACGCACGCGACCCGCTCCGCACGCGAACTGCTCGACCTGGACAACCGCCGCTCGGCACTCGAGCGGGAAATCGGCGCGGCCAAGGAGGAGCTCGGCCGCAAGACAGAGGTGCTGGCGCCGAGCGACGGCCTGGTGGCCGAGCTGGCGGCCAACCCGGGCGAGATCGTCGGCATGGGCGCGCCGGTGATGCGGATGCTGCCCGGCGCGGCCGACCAGACCGGCCTCGTCGGGCTGATCTACCTGCCGCCCGGCGCGGGCAAGCAGGTGCGCGTCGGCATGTCGGTGCAGGTGATCCCGTCGACGGTGCGGGTGCAGCGCGACGGCTACATCTTCGGCGAGGTGACCAATGTCTCGACCATTCCGGCCACCCGCGAAAGCATGATGCGCGTGCTCAAGAACTCGGCCCTGGTCGAGCAACTGACGCGCAGCGGCGCACCCCAGGAAATCACGGTGCGGCTGATGCCCGACGCCGCCACCCCGACCGGCATGCGCTGGTCGTCGGGCACCGGGCCGGCGCAGCCGGTCGGCAACGGCACCACCGCCGAGGCCAAGATCGTGACCAGCGAAATTCCGCTGATCGCCCTGGTCTTCCCGCAGGCCGAGCGCATCCTCGCGCGCATCGGCCTGTGACCCGGTGGCCCGCCCGATGACGAGCACCACCGCCGCCTCCACCCCGGCTCGCCGGGTCAAGACACCCACCATCCTGCAGCTGGAGGCGGTCGAATGCGGCGCCGCCTCGCTGGCGATGGTGCTCGCGGGCCACAAGCTGTGGGTGCCGCTCGACGAACTGCGCGT
Organism: Xylophilus sp. Leaf220; assembly: GCF_001421705.1. Lineage (GTDB taxonomy): Bacteria > Pseudomonadota > Gammaproteobacteria > Burkholderiales > Burkholderiaceae_C > Xylophilus. The sequence goes on from NZ_LMKO01000023.1 coordinate 283,870, forward strand.
GGCCTGCGGTGTTTCGCGCGACGGCAGCAGGGCCGGCAACATCGTGCGGGCCGCGCGGCGCTACGGCATGGCCGCGAAGGGTTACCGCTACGACATGGAGCGCCTGCGCACCGTGCCGATGCCGGCGATCGCCTTCGTCAACATGAACCACTTCGTGGTGGTCGAGGGATTCGTCGGCGGAAAGGTGCACGTCAACGATCCCGCGGGCGGCCGCCGCCTGGTGGACGAGGCGGAGTTCGACCGCTACTACTCCGGCATCGTGCTCACCTTCGTGCCCGAGCCCGAATTCCGACCCGGCGGCCAGCCGCCGCCGGTGCGCGAGCGGCTGCTGAGCTGGCTCGATGGCGCGCGTTCCGCGCTCGCGCTTGTCATCATGGCAGGCTGCTTCCTGGTGATCCCCGGCGTGGTGGTGCCGGCCTTCTCCAGCGTCTTCATCGACCAGTACCTGGTCGACGGCCAGAAGGACTGGGTGCCATGGCTCCTGGTGGCCATGGCCGTCACCACCATCGTGCAGGGTCTGCTACTTTGGCTGGAGAAACGACTGCAATTGCGGCTGCACACCCGGATCACCATCCAGGCGGCGGGCAGCTTCGTCTGGCGCATGCTGCGATTGCCGGTCACCTTCTACGCGCAGCGCTATGCCGGCGGCATCGGGGCGCGCTCGGAACTGGCACCCAAGCTCTCGACGCATGCGTCCGACGAGATCGGTCAGCTGGTCGTCGCGGTCTTCTCGCTCCTTTTCTTCGTGGCGGTGATGGCGGGCTACAGCCTGGTGCTGACGGCGGTGGCCGTGGCCTGCACCGCGCTCAATCTGCTGCTGGTGATGCATTCGAGCCAGCGCATCGAGGAACTGCAGCAGAAATCCACCCTCGACCAGGTCAAGCTCGAAGGCAAGACCATGCAGGGGCTGCAGATGGTCGAATCCCTCAAGGCCAACGGCACCGACGGCCCGTTCTTCGAAATGTGGTCGGGGCATCTGGCCAGCACGGCCAACCAGCAGCAGCAGATCGGCCGATCGAGCGCCTGGTTCTCGATCCTGCCGCAGTTCCTGGCCGACGTCAGCAGCATGGCGGTGCTGCTCGTGGGCGGCTGGATGGTCATGCAGGGATCGATCAGCATCGGCATGCTGGTGGCCTTCCGCATGATCCAGGGCGCCTTCGCCGCGCCGGTCAGCGCGCTGATGTCGACCGTGCTGGCACTCAAGGGCGCCCGGGGCGTGCTCAACCAGTTCGACGACGTTCTGCAGCATCCGCAGGCAGCGGAATTCACGCCGCCCGCCGATACCGCCGGCGGCGCCACCGGCACCAAGGCTTTCCGGCTCAGCGGCAACCTCGCACTGCGCGATCTGGCCTTCGGCTACAACCCGCTGGAGCCTGCGCTGGTCGAGCACTTCGACCTCGACCTGGTGGCCGGCGCCCGAGTCGCGCTGGTGGGCGCATCGGGCAGCGGCAAGTCGACCGTGGGCAAGCTGGTCACCGGTCTGTTCGAGCCGTGGAACGGGCAAATCCTGTTCGACGGCCGGCCGCTGGCCGAAGTGCCGCGGGCGATCCTGCGCAACTCGTTGGCGGTGGTCGACCAGGACGTGGTGCTGTTCGAAGGCACGGTGCGCGACAACATCACGCTCTGGGACGACACGATGCCCGAGCACCGCATTGTGCGGGCCGCCAAGGACGCGCTGATCCACGACGTGATCGTGCAGCGGCCGGGCGGCTACGACGCGCGGGTCGAGGAAGGCGGCCGCAACTTCTCCGGCGGCCAGCGCCAGCGACTGGAGATCGCACGGGCCCTGGTGGCCGAGCCGACCCTCCTGGTGCTGGACGAGGCGACCAGCGCGCTCGATCCGGTCGCCGAGAAGGAGGTGATGGACAACCTGCGCCGCCGCGGCTGCACCTGCCTGATCATCGCCCACCGCCTGAGCACCATCCGCGACGCGGACGAGATCATCGTCATGCACCGCGGCAAGATCCTCCAGCGCGGCACGCACGACACGCTGATCGCCGTCGACGGCCCCTACCGCACCCTGGTCGAATCATGAGCCTGCCCTTTTCCGATGCGGCGGCGCCGCTGACCGATTTCATGGTCGCGCACGGCGCGGTGCGCGCCGTGGCCGGCAACACGCCCTTCCTGCTCGACCGGCCCGACCGCGCCATCGCGATCGTCGAAGGCGCGGTAGACCTGTTCATGGTCCAGGTCGAGGACGGCGTTCCTACCGGCGTGCGCGAATTCATGTTCACCCTGGGTGCGGGCGACCTGCTGCTGGGCGTGGACGGCAGCGAGGCGATGTTGCCGGTCGGCCTCCTGGCCGTGGGCCAGGTCGGCACCCGCATCGCCGAGGCGGGCATGGCCGACCTGCAGGCGGCCGCGGCGCATCCCGACCTGCAGCCGTGGGTGGTGCGAGGCATCGACCGGTGGATAGAGGGCCTGTCGGACGCCATGGCACGTCCGATCGTGCCACGCCCGCCCGTCGCGGTGCTGCTCTCGCCCGGCGAAACGCTGGACGCGGGGCCCGGGCAACGCATCGGCGCGCGGGGCGTCGTCTGGATCGATACGCAGGGCGCCACGCCACTCTACCTCGACAGCGAAGATCTGCCGGCCGCCGGCGAGGGCGCGCTGGTGCCTCTGTCGCCCGCGGCCTGGCTCATGCTGCACGAGGCGGGCACCGTCACCGCGCACGATACCGCCGCCGCGGTGGCCGGCGGCGCCTGCTGGCGCGGCCTGGACGCGCTGCACGCGGTTCTGCAGGACATCGTGCCGCTCAACCTGCGGCTGGCGGCGGTCGACGAACTCAACCGGGTGCGCAGCCGCGCCGCGGCCGACCAGCAGGCGGCCCGCAACGCCTTCGTGCGACTGGCGGAGCCGCTGGCCGCGCTGCGCGGCGGGCGCGCCGTCGGCACGGTCGATTCCGACGATCCGCTGGTGCAGGCGGTAGCTGCCGCTGTGGCGCCGCTCGGCCATGCGCTGAAGGCGCCGGTGCGCGCCCGCGACCAGGACGACGTGCGCAGTGCGTTCTCGCTCGAGGACATCCTGAAGGCCAACCGGTTGCGGGCGCGTCGCGTGCTGCTGCGGGGCCGTTGGTGGGAGTCCGACACCGGTCCGTTCCTGCTGCGTCGCGCCGAGGACGACCGCCCGCTGGCCGTGGTGCCGCGCGGACTGCGCCGCCGTTACTACCTGCTCGATCCGGTCGCAGGAACGAACCGGCTGCTGACCGCGCGTGACGCCGAGGCCGTGGCGGGCGAGGCCTGGTCGTTCTCGGTGCCGCTGCCGGTGCGGCCGCTCAAGAGCCGCGACGTCGGCGGCAACGTGCTGCGCTGGGCGCCGGCCGATGTGGCCGCGCTCGTCGGGTTCGGTCTCGCGGGGGGCCTACTGGGCATGGCGGTGCCGATCGCGACCGGTTTCCTGGTCGACACCGTGATTCCCGGCTACGACCTGCCCAAGCTCTGGCAGATGGGCGTGCTGCTGTTCATCGCGGCGCTGGTCACGCTGCTGACGCGGCATGCGGTGCAGATCGCCTCGGTACGGATCGAGGGCCGCTCGGGCACCCGCATGCAGGCAGCCGTGATGGACCGCATCCTGCGGCTGCCGATCGGCTTCTTCAAGGATTTCACCGCGGGCGACCTGGCCACCCGGGCCCTGGCGATCCGCGCCATCGAGCAGGCGATCAGCGGCAGCGTGATCTCGTCGCTCATGAGCGGCGTATTCGCCCTGGTTTCGCTCGGGCTGATGTTCTTCTACTCGGCCCGCCTGGCGGTCGCCGCGCTGGGGCTGGTGCTGCTGCTGGCCGCCATCACCGGCGCGATCGGCTACCTGCGGGTGCGCCACGAACGCGACGTGATGAAGACCTCGGGCGCCACCGCCGGCCTGCTGCTGCAGCTGGCGACCGGCATCGCCAAGCTGCGGCTCGCGGCGGCGGAGGACCGCGCGTTCCTGCGCTGGTCGACGCTCTACGGCAGCCTGACGCGCCAGCGCCTGGGCGCGGGCGGCGTCTCCAACGCCTCGCACCTGGTGCAGGGCGTGTACGCCACCTTCTCCACCGCGGTGATCTTCGGCCTGATCTACTGGCTGGGCCTGGCGGGGGCCGCCGGCGGCGCGCCGGCCTCGGGCAGCGAGGCGGCCACCACCGGCCTGGCCCTCGGCTCGCTGCTGGCGTTCCTGGCCGCCTTCGGCCAGGCGATGGGCGGCATGGCCGAGCTGGCGACGGTGGGCGTGACGCTCTACGCGCTCAAGCCGGTCTTCGCCTATGCCGCGCCGATCCTCGAGGCCACGCCCGAGGTCGACGACGCCAAGGCCGACCCGGGCCCGCTGTCGGGCGCGATCGAACTCAGCCACCTCACCTTCCGCTACGCGCCCGACGTGCCGCCGGTGTTCTCCGACCTGTCGCTCGACATCCGCGCTGGCGAATACGTGGCGATCGTCGGCCCCTCGGGCAGCGGCAAGTCGACGCTGGTGCGGCTGATGCTGGGCTTCGAGAAGGCCGAGTCCGGCGCCATCCTGTACGACGGCCGCGACCTGTCGGGCCTCGACATGCAGGCGGTGCGCCGCCAGTTCGGCGTGGTGCTGCAGAACGGCCGGCTGATGCCCGGCACGCTGCAGGAGAACATCCTGGGCGCCCACATCCACCTGGCCGAGGCCGACGCCTGGCGCGTGGCCGACCAGGTCGGCCTGGGCGACGACATCCGCGGCATGCCGATGGGCATGCAGACGGTCATCACCGACGCGGGCGGCGTGCTCTCGGGCGGCCAAGTGCAGCGCATCCTGATCGCGCGCGCCCTGGTCGGGTCGCCGCGGGTGCTGCTGTTCGACGAGGCCACCAGCGCGCTCGACAACCGCACCCAGGCGATGGTCACCGAGACGCTGGCGCGGCTGGACTCGACCCGCATCGTGATCGCCCACCGGCTCAGCACCGTGGTCAACACCGACCGGATCATCGTGCTGAAGGACGGCGCGGTGCAGGAATCGGGCAGCTATGCGCAGCTGATGGCCCAGCGGGGCATCTTCCACGACCTGGCACAGCGGCAGCTCGTCTAGGCATGGCACCGGCGGCCTGCGTGCCCACCGACGGCGGCGGCTGCGTGCCGAGCTTCCTGTTCGACAGCACCGCCTGGCCCGTGCCGGGCGATGCCTTCTGGGCCTGGCGCGGCGCCTTCGCGGCACTGTTCGACGTGGCGCTGCCGTCGCCCGAGGCGGTGGCCGGCTTCGCGGCGCGGGCCGAGGGCTTCCACCTGGGACATCTGCTGGCCGCGCGGCTGCAGGGGCCGCAGGCGATCGCCCGCCGCTCGGGCTCGACCATCGCCCGCGGCGGCATCCACCATTTCCTGGTGCAGTGCGTGGTGCGCGGCGCGTGCCGCATCGAGACGCCCGAGGTGCAGATCCAGGTGCAGGCCGGCGAGGCGGTGGTGCTGGACCTGAGCCGCCCGCTGCTGCAGCATGCCGAGCCCGGCGAATCGCTGCTGCTGGTGGTGCCGCGGGGGCTGCTGCTGGAGCAGCACGCCGGCTTCGACGCGGTGCACGGCGCGGTGCTGCAGGGCACCCGGGCGCGCCTGCTCGCGCGGGCCGTCTCCGCCCTGCTGGAGGAAGCACCGGCGATGGACCGCGAGGAGGGCTATGCGATGGCCGCCCCCACCCTGTCGCTGCTGGCCGCGCTGTTCGGCCCGGCGATCGACGCGGCCGGCCACGGCGTGCGGGAGGGGCGCCTGGTCAAGCTGGTGCTGCTGCGCCAGTACCTCGACACCCGGCTGGCCGACCCGGCGCTGGAGACGGCCGAGGTCTGCGACCGCTTCGGCCTTTCGCGCTCCTCGCTCTACCGGCTGATGGAGCCCTACGGCGGGTTCGCCCGCTACCTGAACGACAGCCGTCTGCGCCGCTGCTTCTACGACCTGGTCTCGGCCGGCGCGGCCACGCGGCGGGTGTCCGACGTGGCCCAGCGCTGGGGTTTCCAGAACGAGGCCGCCTTCAGCCGCGCGTTCCGACGCATGTTCGGCGTGTCGCCGCGCGACGTGCGGCAGTCGGGCGGGCTGGCGGCAGCGGCGGCGCCCGGCAGCGCGCCGTCGGGCTTCGACGCCTGGGTGGACAGCTGCCGGTCGCTCTGACCCGCGCCGCGCGGCCGCCCGCGGCGGCGGTTGCTGCGACAATCCCGCGGCTATGAACCACGCCTACGTTCTCACCCTTTCCTGCCCCGACCGCCCGGGCATCGTGCACGCCGTCTCGGGCTTCTTGTTCGAGCGCGGCGGCAACATCGAGGCCGCGGCGCAGTACAACGACCCGGCCACCGGCCTCTTCTTCATGCGGGTGCAGTTCGCCTGCGCCACGCTCGACCGAGCGGCGCTGCAGGCGGCGCTCGATGCGTTCTCGCCCTCGTTCGGCGGCCAGTGGCAGCTGCACACCCTGGCCGAGCCGGTGCGCACCGTGCTGATGGTCAGCAAGGAAGGCCACTGCCTCAACGACCTGCTGTTCCGCTGGAAATCGGGCCTGCTGGCGATCGACATCCGCGCCATCGTCAGCAACCACCGCGACTTCTACCAGCTGGCGGCCAGCTACAACGTGCCCTTCCACCACATCCCGGTCACCGCCGCCACCAAGCCGCAGGCCGAGGCGAAGCAGTACGAGATCATCGAGGCCGAAGGCGCCGAGCTGGTGGTGCTGGCCCGGTACATGCAGGTGCTCTCCGACGACCTGTGCCGCAAGCTGGCGGGTCGTGCGATCAACATCCACCACAGCTTCCTGCCCAGCTTCAAGGGCGCCAAGCCCTACTACCAGGCGCACCACCGCGGGGTGAAGCTGATCGGCGCCACCGCCCACTACGTGACCGCCGACCTGGACGAGGGCCCGATCATCGAACAGGACGTGGCCCGGGTGGACCACAGCAAGACGGTCGAGGACCTGACCGCCATGGGCCGCGACACCGAGAGCCAGGTGCTGGCCCGCGCCGTGAAGTGGCACAGCGAACGCCGCGTGCTGCTCGACGGCCACAAGACCGTCATCTTCAAGTAGCCTGCCCCGCCGGCATGGCATTTCTGGACGAAAAGTGCCTGTGGCCGGCGCGGAACGCCGGCCACCAGCTATCAAAACAATAGCAACCGCCCCGACCCGCCCATGACCCTGCGCATCCCGCCGATCCAGTGCCTGACCACCTTCGAGGCCCTGGCGCGGCTGCGCAGCGTCGGCCTCGCCGCCGAGGAGCTGTGCGTGACAGCCAGCGCCATCAGCCACCGGGTGCGCCAGCTGGAGCAGATCCTGGGCACCAAGCTCTTCGGCCGGGCCGACTTCTCGCTCACCACCGAAGGCAGCGAATACCTGGCCCACGTGCGCGAGGGCCTGGCGGTGCTGTCGCGCTTCCCGAGCCGCATGGCCGCGGCCGGCCGCAGGAAGCTGCGGGTGGCGGTGACGCCCACCTTCGCCCGGTCGATCCTGATCCCGCGGCTGCGGCAGTTCAAGGAGGCGTACCCCGAGATCGACCTGGCGCTGCAGGTCAGCATCCCGCTGCTCGACGTGGTGGCCGAGGACGCCGACCTGATGGTGCGCTTCGGCACCGGCCGCTACTCAGATGTCGAGCGGGTCTGCCTGGCCGACGACGTGGTCACGCCGATGGCATCGCCCGCCTACCTGCGTGAGAACGGCCCGTTCGACGCGCCCGAGGACCTGCAGCGGGCCGAGCTGCTGCGCTCCCCGCTCGAGCCCTGGCGCTCCTGGTTCGCCGCGCAGGGGCTCGACTGGCCCGAGCCGGTGGGCGGCTCGTCCTTCAACGACGTGGGCCTGCTCTGCGACGCCGCGGCGCAGGGCCTGGGCGTGGCACTGGTGCGCCTGAAGCTGGGCGCGCCCTGGCTCGACAACGGCACGCTGGAGCGCATCTCGCCGGTCGACGCCCCGAGCCCGCATGCCCACTACCTGTGCTGGCGCACCGGCGCGATGGACCGCTGGGAGTGCGCGGCCTTCGCCGAATGGCTGCAGAAGAGTCTCTCGTGAACCCCCGGCCCCTGCCCGCGCCGAAAGCCGCGCGATGAAGCCGGTCGCCGGGCTGGCCTGGCTGCTGGTGTTCCAGTCGGTGGGCGAGGCGCTGTCGCATGCATTTGCGCTGCCGTTCCCCGGGCCGGTGATCGGCATGGTGCTGCTCTTCGCGGCGCTGTTCCATCCGGCGGTGCGCGGTCCGGTGGGCGCCTGCGCGGACTTCCTGCTGGCACACCTGTCGCTGCTCTTCGTGCCGGTGGGCGTGGGCGTGATGACGCACCTGGGGCTGCTGGAGGCGTACGGCGCCCGCATCCTGGCGGTGATCGCGGTGTCGACCTGGGTGGGCATCGCGGTGACGGCCCTGGTGCTGCGGGCGGGGCGCAAAGGCGATGCGGAGGGCAGCGGCGCCGCGCCGGACGCGCCGCAGGAGGGCCGGCATGGCTGACTTCGTCGAGCTGTGGCTCTATCTCTCGTCCAGCCCGCTGTTCGGGCTGACCGCGACGCTCGCCGTCTACGTGCTGGCCCAGGCGTTCTACGCGTCGCGCGGGCAGGCGCCCTGGGCCAATCCTGTGCTGTGGAGCGTGCTGGTGCTGGCCGGGGGCCTGCTGGCGGCGCGGGTGCCCTACCCCACCTATTTCGCGGGGGCGCAGTTCATCCATTTCCTGCTGGGGCCGGCGGTGGTGGCGCTGGGCTGGCCGCTGTGGCAGCGGCGGGCCGCGCTGCGCGCCCGCTGGGCCCGGCTGCTGCTGGCGGCGCTGGCAGGCGGTGCCGCGGCCAGCGCCAGCGCGGTGGCCCTGGCCTGGGCCTTCGGCCTGCCGCGCGAGGTGATGCTGTCGCTGGCGCCCAAGTCGGTCACCGCGCCGGTCGCGATGGGCGTGGCGCAGGCGATCGGCGGGGTGCCGGCGCTGGCGGCGGTGTTCGCGGTGCTGACCGGGCTGGTGGGCGCGCTCAGCGGCAAGGCCCTGTTCGCCCTGCTGGGCGTGCCGACCGACGGCGCCGGCTGGACGGCACGCGGCTTCGCGCTGGGCACCGCCGCGCACGGCATCGGCGCGGCCCGCGCGATGCAGGTCAACGCCGAGGCGGGCGCCTATGCCGGCCTGGCGCTGGGCCTGCAGGTGGTGCTGGCGTCGCTGCTGATGCCGCTGGTGTTCCGGCTGTTCTAGCGGGCCGGCAGGCGCGTCAGGGCGCCGAGTGCGGCGTCCGGCCGCCGAAGATCGCGGTGCCCACCCGCACCATCGTGCTGCCCTCGGCCACCGCCGCCTCGAGGTCGGCCGACATGCCCATCGACAGCGTGTCGAGCGGCAGCCCTTCGGCCACCAGCGCATCGAACAGCGCCCGGGTGCGGGCGTGCACCGCCCGCTGCGCGGCCATGTCCGCCTGCGGCTCGGGGATCGTCATCAGGCCGCGCAGCCGCAGCCCGGGCAGCGCGGCGACCGCATGCGCCAGGGCGGGAAGGTCGGCCGGCGACACGCCCGACTTGTTGGCACCGCCGTCGATGTCCACCTGCAGGCAGACGTCGAGCGGCGGCCGGCCCTCGGGCCGCTGGGCCGACAGCCGCTCGGCGATCTTCAGCCGGTCGACCGAATGCACCCAGTCGAAGTGGGTGGCGGCCAGCCGGGTCTTGTTGCTCTGCACCGGGCCGATGCAGTGCCATTCGATGCCGCTGCCGGCCAGCGCCTCCACCTTCTCCACGCCTTCCTGCAGGTAGTTCTCGCCGAAGGCCTGTTGCCCGGCCGCGACGGCTTCCCGCACATCTTGGGCGCCGAAGGTCTTCGATACCGCCAGTAGCCGCACGCTCTGCGCCGGCCGGCCCGCGGCGGCGCATGCTGCAGCGATACGGTCGTGTACTTTGTGGATGTTGTTACCAATCGTTGTCATAATCGCCGAAGCGTCCCTAATGAAGTCTCGAAGGATCCCCGTGGATATCACCCAACTGTTGGCCTTCAGCGTGAAGAACAAGGCCTCCGACCTGCACCTGTCGGCCGACCTGCCGCCGATGATCCGGGTCCACGGCGATGTGCGGCGGATCAACGTCGACGCGCTCGACCACAAGGCGGTCCACGCCATGGTGTACGACATCATGAACGACAGCCAGCGCAAGGCCTACGAGGAGTTCCTGGAGGTCGACTTCTCCTTCGAGATCGAGGGCCTGGCCCGCTTCCGGGTCAACGCCTTCAACCACAACCGGGGCGCGGGCGCGGTGTTCCGGACGATTCCCTCGAAGATCCTGACGCTCGAGCAACTCAACGCGCCCAAGATCTTCGGCGACCTGGCCCTCAAGCCGCGCGGCCTGGTGCTGGTCACCGGCCCCACCGGCTCGGGCAAGTCGACCACGCTGGCCGCGATGGTCAACTACCTCAACGAAACCGAGTACGGCCACATCCTCACCGTGGAAGACCCGGTCGAGTTCGTGCACGAATCGAAGAAGTGCCTGGTGAACCAGCGCGAGGTAGGTCCGCACACCCATTCGTTCTCGGCCGCGCTGCGCTCGGCCCTGCGGGAGGATCCCGACGCGATCCTGGTCGGCGAAATGCGCGACCTGGAAACCATCCGCCTGGCGATGACCGCCGCCGAGACCGGCCACCTGGTCTTCGGCACGCTGCACACCTCGAGCGCCGCCAAGACAATCGACCGGATCATCGACGTGTTCCCGGCCGAGGAGAAGGAGATGGTCCGCGCGATGCTGTCCGAATCGCTGCAGGCCGTCATCTCGCAGACGCTCTGCAAGACCAAGGACGGCCAGGGCCGGGTCGCGGCCCACGAGATCATGCTGGGCACCAGCGCGATCCGCAACCTGATCCGCGAGGCCAAGGTCGCGCAGATGTACTCGGCGATCCAGACCGGCAACAGCGTCGGCATGCAGACCCTCGACCAGAACCTGACCGACCTGGTGCGCCGCAACGTGATCGCGCCGTCGGAGGCGCGGGCCAAGGCCAAGATCCCCGAAAACTTCCCCGGCTAGGCCGCTGCCTGCGGCCCGCCGCAGTCCAGCGCGACACACTCCCCCACCGCACGCGCACAAGACAACGCGCATTTGGAGCAGGCATGAAAGGCATTCTCGGGCTGCTGCGCAGCAAGACCCCGCAAAAAACCGGCGACGACCGGGCGGATTCGGTCTTCTTCTCCACCGCCTTCGCCGACCAGGGCGTCGACCCGTCGCGCCTGATCCCGTGGGAGGCCCGGGCGGTCGAGGTGGGCGCCAAGCGGCTGGCCTCGGCCCGCGGCGTGAAGCTGCTGCAGCAGCTGTGGGCCAAGGACCGGCACATGAACATGCTCGACACCGCCGCCGTCGGCCGGATGGAGCGCTTCTTCGAGTTCGCCAGCCTGCAGGCCAACCGCGACGTGATCCGCCAGGACGAGTACGGCAACTTCATGATCGTGCTGCTCTCGGGCACCATCGCGGTCGACCGGCTCCAGCCCTGGGGCGAGCGGCTGCGGCTGGCCGAGACCCGGCCCGGCGATATCCTGGGCGAGATGTCGCTGCTCGACAGCGGCATCCGCTTCTCGGCCTGCACATCGCTCACCGACTGCGAGATCGCGGTGCTGAGCGCCGACGCGATGGACGAGATGATGACAGCGGAATCGGAAATGGCCGCCAGCCTGATCGCCCTTCTGGCACGCAAGCTCTCGTTGCGGTTGCGCGTGGTGAGCGCGCGGCTCAGCGACAACAAGTAGCACGGCGCACAGCGCCCCCTAGGACGACCGAATGGAACGCGACCAGGCCAGTAAATTCATCAACGACCTGCTCAAGCTGATGAGCAGCCGGGGCGGCAGCGATCTCTTCATCACCAGCGACTTCCCGCCGGCGATCAAGATCGACGGCAAGGTGACCAAGGTGTCGCCCCAGCCGCTCGGCCCCACCCACACCCTGGCGCTGGCGCGCGCCATCATGAACGACAAGCAGGCCGCCGAGTTCGAGCGCACCAAGGAGTGCAACTTCGCGATCTCGCCGGCCACCATCGGCCGCTTCCGGGTCAACGCCTTCGTGCAGCAGGGCAAGGTCGGCATGGTGCTGCGGACCATCCCCAACGCGCTGCCGACGGTCGACGGCCTGGGTGTGCCGCAGGTGTTGAAGGAAGTGGTGATGTCCAAGCGTGGCCTCTGCATCCTGGTGGGCGCCACCGGGTCGGGCAAGTCGACCACGCTGGCCGCGATGGTCGACTGGCGCAACGAGAACTCCTACGGCCACATCATCACCATCGAGGACCCGGTCGAGTTCGTGCATCCGCACAAGAACTGCGTGGTGACCCAGCGCGAGGTGGGCATCGACACCGACAGCTGGGAGGCCGCGCTGAAGAACACCCTGCGCCAGGCGCCCGACGTGATCCTGATGGGCGAGATTCGCGACCGCGAGACGATGGAGCACGCCGTCGCCTTCGCCGAGACCGGCCACCTGTGCCTGGCCACCCTGCACGCCAACAGCGCCAACCAGGCGCTCGACCGGATCATCAACTTCTTCCCCGAAGAGCGCCGCGCCCAGCTGCTGATGGACCTGTCGCTGAACCTGCGCGCGATGATCTCGCAGCGCCTGATCCCCAAGCAGGACCTGAAGGGCCGCGCGGCCGCGGTCGAGGTGATGCTCAACACGCCGCTGATCTCCGACCTCATCTTCAAGGGCGAGGTCTCCGAGATCAAGGAGATCATGAAGAAGAGCCGCAACCTGGGCATGCAGACCTTCGACCAGGCGCTGTTCGACCTCTTCGAAGGCAACACCATCACCTACGAGGATGCGCTGCGCAACGCCGACTCGCTCAACGACCTGCGGCTGCAGGTCAAGCTCAACAGCCAGCGCGCGAAGAACACCGACCTGGCCTCCGGCACCGAGCATTTCGCCATCGTCTGACACGGGGGCTTTCGGGGCTGTGATACGGTAGCGCACGTGTTCCGAAACGCACCGCCTCGCCGGCGGGCGCAGCGGACGCGGAGGAAGAAAAAGCGTCGATCAAACGAGAACCACCAACGAGACGAGGCCTCCTTCGCGTCCCCTGCGCCTGCAGCGGGCAGCTCATTTCCCAGGTGCTGCGCTCCGCCGCCTGCGTGTCCTTCCCCTTTCCCGACCACCTCGCGGCGCTCGCTGCGCTCCCGGGTCCGCCACCGCATTCAGTCCCTGCGGACAGGCACGTCCGGATTTTTCGTACCATCGTTTCTTTTGACCACCGGCCCCGCGGCCGACTGCCCACCATGCCCACTCTCGCCGACAAGACCTACGCCGCCACGCCCTCGCAGACCGTCGCCTTCCTCGGACTCGGCGTCATGGGCGGCCCGATGGCCGGGCATCTGGCGCGCGCCGGCCACCAGGTCACCGTCTACAACCGCACCGCCGCCAAGGCGGAGGCCTGGGTGACCGAATTCGGCGGCCGCCACGCCGCCACGCCGCGCGAAGCGGTGCGCGGCGCCACCCTGGTGTTCTGCTGCGTCGGCAACGACGACGACCTGCGCAGCGTGGTGCTGGGCGACGACGGTGCCTTCGCCGGCATGGACGCCGGCGCGGTCTTCGTCGACCACACCACCGCCTCGGCCGACGTGGCCCGCGAACTGTCGGCGGAAGCGCAGAAGCGCGGCCTGCGCTTCGTCGACGCCCCGGTCTCCGGCGGCCAGGCCGGCGCCCAGAACGGCGCGCTGACGGTGATGTGCGGCGGCGAGCAGGCCGCCTTCGACGCCGCCGCGCCGGTGGCCGCCGCCTTCGCCCGCGCGATGACCCTGCTGGGCGAGAGCGGCGCCGGCCAGCTGGCCAAGATGGTCAACCAGATCTGCATCGCGGGCCTGGTGCAGGGCCTGTCGGAGGCGATCGCCTTCGGCATGAAGGCCGGCCTCGACATGCCGCAGGTGCTGGAGGTGATCGGCAAGGGCGCGGCCCAGAGCTGGCAGATGGACAACCGCGGCAAGACGATGGCCGAAGGCAGGTTCGACTTCGGCTTCGCGGTCGACTGGATGCGCAAGGACCTGGGGCTGGTGCTGGACGAAGCCAAGCGCAACGGTGCCCGCCTGCCGGTGACCGCGCTGGTGGACCAGTTCTATGCGGATGTGCAGCAGGCCGGCGGCAAGCGCTGGGATACCTCGAGCCTGATCACCCGGCTGGGTTGAGCGCGCGGCGGAATCGACCAACAGCTGGCGGTCTTACTGGCCGCAGCGCATCTTGCTCCCTCTCCCCGGGGGAGAGGGTTGGGGTGAGGGAACCCGCCTGGAAGAGCCACCACTGCTTGCCAACGTCGCGCGGCCCTCATCCCAGCCTTCTCCCAGAGGGAGAAGGAGCAATACCGAGTCGCGCGCCAGAGAAGTCGATTGCTACAAAATAAATAGCTGAAGGCCGGCGTCCTGTGCGGACATCCGGCCTTTTTCATTCAAGTAACGTGCATGCAGGGCCGACCCGTTCTTTGCCGACGGACCCCGCACCGCGCGGCCCGTCGCCGGCACTTCAGCGAATCGGCGTCACCACCACCGCGGGTGGCGCATCGGTGATCGGGGCGGCGTTGGCAGGGGCCGCTGCGGCAGGCGGCGGTGGAGGCGCCGGTGGCGCCGACGAGGTGACCGGCGCCGGCGGTTGCTGGCGGCCCATCTGGGCCAGCTCGTCCTCGCTGACCAGCTCGAACACCCGCACCACCTTCAGCACGCCGCTCACGCCGCGGGCGATCTCGGCGCTGCGCTTGGCTTCGCGGGCCGTCACCCGGCCGAGCAGGTAGACGACGCCGCGCTCGGTCACGACCTTGATCGCGCTGGCCGAGATGTCCTTCGCATCCACCAGACTGGCCTTGACCTTGCCGGTGATGAAGGTGTCGTTGGAGCGCTGCGACAGCGTCGCCGGCGCCATCACGCCGATGTCGTTGACGACGGCGCGCACGTTCTCGACCCGCGCGGCCAGCTGTTCGGCCTTGCTGCGCTCGTCGGCGGTGGAGGCTTCACCGGTCAGCAGCACCTGGCGGTTGTAGCTGGTGGCGTTGATCCGCACCCGGTCGCCGCTGAGCCCGGCCGAGATCGCGCGCTGGGTGCGGTTCTCGATCGCCTCGTCCTCGATCTGGGTACCGGCGGTGCGGCGGTCGACGGCGGCGAATCCCGCCACCGCGGCGCCCCCCACGGCCAGCGGGAAGCAGCCGGACAGCAGCCCGGCGAGGGTGGCCGCGGCCAGCGCCGCACAGCCGAGGCGCAGCGCGCGGGCGCTGCGGATGTTTGCTGGTGGGGTCATATCGGAATCTCCTGTTCGCCGAGAAGTTGCGCATCCACGCCGTCGCAGATGCAGTGGAGGGCCAGGGCATGGACCTCGAAGACGCGCGCCGCACGGTCGTGCTGCACGCAGATGTGGATGTCGGTCTCGCGCAGCATGCCGGCCATGCGGCCGCCGTGGCGGCCGGTGAGCGCCACCACGACCATCTCGCGCTCGTGCGCCGCGTCGATCGCGGCCACCATGCTGGCGCAGTTGCCGCCCGGGGAGACGGCCAGCAGCACGTCGCCCGCGTGGCCCAGCGCCCGCACCTGGCGGGAGAAGACCGGCACCGCGTCGGGCTCGGCGCCGGGCGGGGCCAGCAGGGTGCCGTCGGTGGTGAGTGCGATCGCGCCCAGTTCGGGCCGGTCGCGCTCGAAGCCG
This sequence comes from Xylophilus sp. Leaf220, assembly GCF_001421705.1. Taxonomy (GTDB): domain Bacteria; phylum Pseudomonadota; class Gammaproteobacteria; order Burkholderiales; family Burkholderiaceae_C; genus Xylophilus. Next base: position 299,390 of record NZ_LMKO01000023.1, read on the forward strand.
CATACGAAGGCCGCGGCGAACACCTGGGCCAGCGCGGCCGAGGCGCCGGTGCCGCAGGCCAGCACCTTGCCGCCGCTGGTGACGCTGACCGCCATCGCCTGCACGGCCGCCGCGATCGGCGGGCCCAGCGTCTGGGCCGACTGGTACTTGAGGTCTGCGCTTTCGATGAAGGCGGTCTGGATACGTTGCTCGAGCATGGAGCGTGGATGATACCGGCGGGTTTTTACGCGGCACCGCGCCAGATGTACCAAGCGGTTGCCTGCGCGGCACCGCCGCGCCCGCCCCGCCGCTCAGGCGCCGTCGGCGTCGAAGGCGGCCCGCAGCCAGGTGACGACGCCGGCCTCGACCAGCACCGCGTCGAACCGGCAGGGCGGCGGCGCGCCGAGCCGCATCAGGTAATGGCGCGCCGCGAAGACGATGCGCCTGCGCTTGGTGGCGCCGATGCTGGCGGCCGCGCCGCCGTGGCCCGTGCCCTTGCGCTGACGCACCTCGACGAAGACCAGCGTGCCGTCCCGGTCGCGCATCACCAGGTCGATCTCGCCGCCGCCGCGGCCGGGCGTTCGATAATTGCGGCTCACCAGGCGCAGGCCCGCCGCCTGCAGATGCGCCAGCGCCCGGTCTTCGGCCGCGTCGCCCGCGGCCTTGGTGGTAGTCGGAGTGGCGGTGCCGCCGGCAGTGCCCGCGGGTGCCGGCGCCGCGCCCGCACCGCGCCGTTTTTCAAGGAATCCCATTGAGCGCCTCTTTCGTCCCTGCCCTGTCCGCCGCGCGCGAAGCCGCGGGCGGGCAGCATTATCCGCGGGGCACCCTCTACATCGTGGCCACGCCCATCGGCAACCTGGCCGACATCACCCTGCGGGCGCTGCACGTGCTGGAGATGGTGGACGCGGTGGCCTGCGAGGACACACGCCACACCCAGCAGATGCTGCGCGCCTACGGCATCGAGCGGCGCGGCGCCCAGCTGCTGGCGGTGCACCAGCACAACGAGGCCGAGGCCGCGCAGGCGGTGCTGGCCCGCCTGCAGGCCGGCGAGCGCATCGCCTATGTCAGCGACGCCGGCACGCCCGCCGTGAGCGACCCCGGCGCCCGCCTGGTCGCCGCGGTACGGGCTGCCGGCGCGGCGGTGGTGCCGCTGCCCGGCGCCAGCAGCGTGACGACCGCCCTCAGCGCCGCCGCGGTGGTGGCGCAGGGCCACGACGACGGCGGCTTTCTCTTCGCGGGCTTCCTGCCGACCAAGGCCGGCGAGCGCGCCACCGCGGTCGCCGGCCTCGGCGCCCAGCCGCGCGCCGTGGTGTTGCTGGAGGCGCCGCACCGCATCGAGGAGATGGCGCGCGCCCTGGCAGTGCTGGGCGAGCGGCCGGTCACCTTCGCCCGCGAATTGACCAAGCAGTTCGAGGAGATCGCCACAGTGCCCGCCGCCGGGGCCGCCGCCTGGCTGGCGGCCGGGCCGCAGCGCACCCGCGGCGAGTTCGTGGTGGTGCTGCACCCTGCGCCGTCGGTGGCGGCGGAGGCCGGCGCCCTGTCGCAGGGCGATGCCCGCACGCTGCGGCTGCTGGTGGCCGAGCTGCCGGTGAAGACCGCGGTGCGCATCGCCGCCGAGATCACCGGCGCGCCGCGCAACACCCTCTACGACGCGGCACTGGCGCTGAAGCGGCAGGCGGACAGCGGCGACGGTGGCGACGCCGAGGCGGCGCCGGACACCCCGGCCGCCTGACACCGCCGGCCGGCGCCCGGTGCGCCCTCCAGACGCCGGCCGTCAGCGGCGGCCGGTGCACGCCGGTCACCGCCTTTACCCCAGCTTCGCACAGGCTAAAACTCCGGGCAGAAATTGGACCCGACACTCCCCCCATGGCAACACGCTCCTCCCGCACCTCCAGAATCCTGCGCTATGCCGCGGCGGCCGTCGTCGTCGTGGCCGTCGCCGCCGCCATCCGGCACTTCTACTTCTCGGCCCCCAAGCCCGCGCAGTTCGTCACCGCCACCGCCACCACGATGGACCTGGAAGACGCGGTGCTGGCCACCGGCACGGTGCAGGCGTTCAAGCAGGTGAGCGTCGGCGCCCAGGTCTCGGGCCAGATCAAGATCCTGCACGTCAAGCTGGGCGACACGGTCAAGAAGGGCCAGCCGGTGGCCGAGATCGACTCCACCACCCAGCAGAACAACCTGCGCAACGCCCAGGCGGGGCTCGAGAACGTGCGGGCGCAGCTGGCCGCGCAGCAGGTGGCGCTGATCCAGGCCGAGCTGAGCTACAAGCGCCAGAAGGAATTGCTCGACGCCGATGCCGGCTCGCGCCAGGACTTCGAGGCGGCCGAGGCGACGCGCAACACCACCCGCGCCAACATCGGCGCGCTCCAGGCGCAGATCCGCCAGGCCTCCATCACCGCCGAGACGGCGCAGGTCAATCTGGGCTACACCAAGATCGCGTCGCCGATCGACGGCGTGGTGGTGGCCCTGGTCGCACAGCAGGGCCAGACGGTCAACGCCAACCAGACCACGCCCACGATCATCAAGGTGGCGCAGCTCGACACCGTCACCATCAAGTCGCAGATATCGGAGGCCGACGTGGTCAAGGTGCAGGCCGGCCAGCCGGTGTACTTCACCATCCTGGGCGAGCCCGACCGCCGCTACGACGCGAAGCTGCGCACGGTGGAGCCGGCACCCGACTCGATCCTGACCGACACCACCTCGTCCTCGGCCAGCAGCAGCACCAGCACTTCGACCACCGCCATCTACTACAACGGTTTGTTCGACGTGCCCAACCCCGACGGCAAGCTGCGCATCTCGATGACCGCGCAGGTCTCGATCGTGCGGGCCGAGGCCAAGGGCGCGGTGGCGATCCCGTCGTCCGCGCTCGGTAAGCGCGAGCGCGACGGCAGCTACACCGTGCGGGTGCTGGACGCCGACGGCACCGCCCAGCCGCGCAAGATCAAGGTCGGCATGAACAACAACGTCAACGCCCAGGTGACCGAGGGCCTGGCGGCCGGCGACAAGGTGGTGCTGGGCGAGGCCGGCGCGCCGGGCACCGGTGCCGGCATGCCGGGCGGCCGCCGCCCGCCGATGCGGCTGTGACGGGCCCGGCGCGATGAACCAGGCCCTCCCCCTGACGGCGGCTCCGCCCGCCTTCGACCGCAGCGCGGGCGCGCGCCGCACCGACGCCCCGCTGCTCGATTTGCAGAAGCTGCGCCGCGAATTCCCCGCCGGCGAGACCACCGTCGCGGTGCTCAAAGACATCGACCTGGCGATCCACGCCGGCGAGATGGTCGCGATCGTCGGCCAGTCGGGCTCGGGCAAGTCGACGCTGATGAACATCCTGGGCTGCCTCGACCGGCCGAGCGGCGGCAGCTACCGGGTGCTGGGCCGCGAGACCGGCCAACTGGCGCCCGACGAGCTGGCGGCCCTGCGCCGCGAGCACTTCGGCTTCATCTTCCAGCGCTACCACCTGCTGTCGGACCTGACCGCGCGCGGCAACGTCGAGGTGCCGGCGGTGTACGCCGGTACGCCGTCGGAGGCGCGCCACGACCGGGCCGCCGCCCTGCTCGGCCGGCTGGGCCTGGCCGAGCGGGTCGGCTACCGGCCGGGGCAGCTCTCGGGCGGGCAGCAGCAGCGGGTCTCGATCGCGCGGGCGCTGATGAACGGCGGCAGCGTGATCCTGGCCGACGAGCCCACCGGCGCGCTCGACACCGGCAGCGGCGAGGAGGTGATGAAGATCCTGCAGGAGCTGCATGCCGAGGGCCACACGATCATCATCGTGACCCACGACATGGCGGTGGCCGAGCATGCCGAGCGGATCATCGAGATCCGCGACGGCGAGATCATCGGCGACCGGCCCACCGGCCGGATGCAGGGCGTGGTGGACCGGCCCGCGCCGCCGCAACTGCCACCGCGCCCCGCCGCGGCCGGCGGCCTGGCAGCGCTGCGCGACCGGTTCACCGAAGCCTTCGGCATGGCGCTGCTGGCGATGAACGCGCACCGGCTGCGCACCTTTCTGACGATGCTGGGCATCATCATCGGCATCGCCTCGGTGGTGGCGGTGGTGGCGATCGGCGAGGGCTCGCGGCTGCAGGTGCTGAAGAACATCAGCTCGATCGGCACCAACACGATCGAGGTGTTCTCGGGCACCGGCTTCGGCGACCCCCGCTCGGCGCGGGTGCGCAGCCTGGTGCCGGCCGACGCCGACGCGCTGGCGCGGCAGGGCTACGTGGACAGCGTCACGCCCACGCTCAGCAGTTCGGTCACCGGGCGCTACCGCAACATCGAGGCATCGGTCACCGTGCTGGGCGCGGGCGAGCAGTACTTCCGGGTGAAGGGCGTCACCATCGCGCAGGGCAACCCGTTCGGGGCCGACAACGTGCAGCGGCGCGAGCAGGTGGCGGTGATCGACGACAACACCAGGAAGACCCTGTTCCCCAACACGCCCGACCCGGTGGGCGAGGTGATCCTCCTGGGCAGCGTGCCGGTGCGGGTGATCGGCGTGGCGGCCAAGAGCGAATCGGCCTTCGGCAATACCGAGGCGCTGAACGTCTTCGTGCCCTACACCACCGCGATGAGCCGGATCGTCAACCAGAACTACCTGCGCAGCATCACCGTGCGGGTGCGCGACGACGCGCCCACCACCGCGGCCGAGGCCGGCATCAACGCGCTGCTGCTGCAGCGCCACGGCCGCAAGGACTTCTACGTGCTCAACACCGACAGCATCCGCCAGACGATCGAGGCCACCACCAAGACGCTGACGCTGCTGATCGCCTCGATCGCGGTGATCTCGCTGATCGTGGGCGGCATCGGCGTGATGAACATCATGCTGGTCTCGGTGACCGAGCGGACCCGCGAGATCGGGGTGCGCATGGCCGTCGGCGCGCGGCAGGGCGACATCCAGCAGCAGTTCCTGATCGAGGCGGTGCTGGTCTGCCTGCTGGGCGGCGTGCTGGGCATCGCCCTGGCGCTGACCATCGGCCAGGTGGTCGCCGGCGTGGGCGGGGATTTCCAGCTGGTGTATTCGACCGGCTCGATGGTGGCGGCCTTCGTCTGCTCGACGCTGATCGGCGTGGTGTTCGGCTTCCTGCCGGCGCGCAATGCGGCACGCCTGGACCCGGTGGACGCATTGGCACGGGACTGACGAGGTGCCTGAACGAATGGAACGACACGACATGAGCACAGGCCGACGGACTCTCTCCCTGGTGTCCACCGCGCTGGCCGCCGCGCTGCTGGCCGGCTGCGGCACGCCGGGCGCCGACCGCTATGCCGCGCCCGATCTGCGCTTGGCTCCGCAGTGGCGCGAGACCGGAACCGGCGTGGTGCAGGCGCCCGCCGCCGCTGGGTCGCGGGCCCCGGCCTCCGCCGACAACCCGCCGGACGTGCGCGCCCTGCCGGCGGCCGCCGTCGCGGTGGACTGGTGGACGGCGTTCGGCGATCCGGCGCTCGACGCGCTGGTGGCGCAGGCCCAGCGCTACAACAACGACCTGGCCGCCACCGCGATCCGGGTGCGGCGGGCGCAGCTCAACGCGGGACTGGCGGCGGTGCCGCTGGTGCCGCAGCTCAGCGGCAACGTCGGCGCCAGCGCATCGCGCGGGCTGGGCAACAGCAACCGCGGCAACGGCTCGGTGCGCTCGGCGTCGTCGAGCCTGGGCGCCAGCTACGAGGTCGACCTGTGGAACCGCCTGGGCAGCGCCCGCGACGCCGCCCGCTGGGAAGCCCTGGCGACGGTGCAGGACCGCGAATCCGCCGCCCAGGCCCTGGCCGGCACCACCGCCACGCTCTACTGGCAGGTGGCCTATGCCAACCAGCGGCTGGCCCTGGCCGCGCAGAGCATCGCCTATGCCGAGCGCACCGTGGCGCTGGTGCAGGCGCAGTACGCCGCCGGCGCGATCTCGGGCCTGGAGCTGGCCGAGGCGCGGCAGACGCTGGCCTCGCAGCGTGCCAGCCAGACCCAGCTGCGCCAGCAGCGGGTGCAGGCGCTCAATTCGCTCGGCCTGCTGTTCGACGGCCGGCTGACCGTCGGCGGCGCCCCGGTCGGCGAGGTGCCGCCGGTGCCCGGCCTGCCCACGCTGGGCGCTCCCGCCGGAGCGGAGGCGGTGCTGGACTGGCGCGAGCCCACGGTGCTGCCCGCCGGGCCGCTGCCGGCGGTCGAGGCCGGCCTGCCCGCCGACCTGATCGCCCGCCGGCCCGACGTCCGCGCGGCCGAGCTGCGCCTGCGCAGCAGCCTGAAGAACGTCGACGCCACCCGCGCCACCTTCTACCCGGCGCTGACCCTCACCGGCGCGCTGGGCACCTCGAGCAACGCGCTGCTCAGCCTGCTGCAGAACCCGGTCGCCAGCCTGGGCGCCGGTATCAGCCTGCCCTTCCTGCAGGCGACGCAGCGCAGCCTGTCGATCCAGGTGTCGCAGACCCAGTACGAGGAGGCGGTGACGCTGTTCCGCCAGAGCGTCTACCAGTCACTGGCCGACGTGGACAACGCGCTGTCGGCCCGCCAGCAGTTCGAGGCGCAGGCTGCGCTGCTGGCCGAATCGCTGGCCGAAGCGCAGCGGGCCGAGCGGCTCTACGAGATCCGCTACCGCGCCGGCTCGGTCGCCCTCAAGCCCTGGCTCGATGCGCAGGAAAAGCGCCGCAACGCCGAGATCGCGGTGGCCGACAACCGGCTCAACCGCCTGGGCAACCATGCGACGCTGTTCCAATCGATAGGCGGACCGGCGGTCAACCCCGCGCTACCAATTCAATAGCAACATGCCGGCAAGGGATGCCGGCTGCAGGCACGAAAGCCTCATAATCGCGCGTTTGCGCATCCGGCGGCCGCAGGCGCCGCCGCAGCGCTGGGAAGGATTGGCATGAGAAAGACATTTGCGCTGGAGACCCCCGGCAAGCACCCCGACCGGGTGCTGGAAGCGACCAAGCACGAGATCCGCAAGTACGTGCAGCGCGAGCGCCGCAAGCCGCTGCCGGCCGGTGCCGACTTCTGGGATTTCGACTGCCGCGTGGGTGCCACCGCCGACGACGCCGAGCAGGTGCACCTGGCCGCCCTCACCGAGCGCATCGACGCGCTGGTGCAGCAGGGCCGCAAGGACGTCTACGTCGAGGTGCTGGCCCGCCCGGCCAACCGCAACCCCCGCGCTCCGGCCGGGGGCGACGTGCTGGCCGCGGAACTCGACGGCGGCGACCCGACGTCCCGCGCATGATGCTCGCCGCCATCACCGTCGCCCACACCTACAAGGGCAAGAAGACCGCCGAGCCGCAGACGTTCGCGATGCACCCGTTCGCCGAGAAGCAGGGCGAGCACGCCGGCTGCTACGAGATCGTGCACAGCCGCCGCGGTGCCGAGGCGCCCGAGCATTCCGGCTACGTGACCGACGACCAGCTGGCCGAGCTGTTCGCCCGCGGCCTGATCGAGACGCTGGGCCTGCGCCTGCGTCTGCAGCCCGCCGAGGGCCTGTACCCCGACTCGCTGCCCGCCAAGAAGGTGCCGCGCAGCAGCATCGCCGAGGGCTCCGACTTCGCCCGCCGGGTCGAAGCCTTCGAAGGCCGCGGCCCGGTCACCGCCGGCCTGCGCACCGTGCTGGCCGGCATGGGCCTGAACGTTTCCTAGCCGCCCTGCCGCAGCTGCACGCCGCCGGCATAGGCCAGGCCGGCCGCGACGCCGCCGAAGCGGTCGCCCTCGACCAGCGGCGTCTCGGGGAAACGCCGCCGCAGCATCTGCTGGAACGGCGCCAGTGCCGACGAGCCGCCGGTGAGGTAGATCGCATCCGGCGCGCGCGGCAGGCCGGCGCGGCGCAGGCAGTCGGAGGCGCAGTCGCCCACGCTCTCCAGCAGCGGCCGCAGGTGGCGGGCCACCGCGCCGGCGCTCAGCGACGCCGACAGGCCCCGCTCCACGAAATCCAGGTCGATCGGCACCGCGCCCGTCGCCGTGGCGCTGGCGATCTTGGCCTCTTCCACCGCGGTGGCCAGGCGGTGGCCGTCGCGCTGCTCCAGCACCCGCACCAGCCGGGCGTGCAGCACCGGGTCGGCGAAGTCGCGGCGCAGCTCGGCCACCTTGCGGATCGACTGCGGCGCGTACAGCCACTGGATCAGGTGCCAGGTCGCCAGGTCGAAAAAGGTGGCGTTGGGCACCTCGCGGCCGCTGGGGCCGATGTGGTGCAGGCCCAGCAGCGGCATCACCTCGTCGAGGCTCAGGCGTCGGTCGAAGTCGGTGCCGCCGATGTGCACGCCGGTGGTGGCCAGCACGTCGTCGGTGCGGTCGGCACGGGCCATGCGGTCGGGGCCCAGGCGCACCACGGTGAAGTCGGAGGTGCCGCCGCCGATGTCGGCGATCAGCACCAGCGATTCCCGGGCGACGCGGCGTTCGTAGTCGAGCGCGGCGGCGATCGGCTCCAGCTGGAACGCGATGTCCTCGAAGCCCGCGTCCTCGGCCGCCTGCTGCAGCGAGGCCTGGGCCTGCGCGTCGCGCGCCGGGTCGTCGTCGACGAAATGCACCGGCCGGCCGAGCACCACCTGGCGCGGCCGGGTGCCCAGCACGGTGGTCGCCCGGTCGGAGAGTTCGCGCAGGAAGAGCGAGATCACGTCCTGGAAGCTCATCGCCTCGCCGTTGATGGAGGTGGTCTCCTGCAGCAGGCTGCTGCCCAGCAGGCTCTTGAGCGAGCGCATCAGCCGGCCCTCGGTGCCGGCCAGGTACTGGGCCAGCGCGTCGCGGCCGTAGTGGGTGCGGCGGTCTTCGGCGTTGAAGAAGAGCGTCGTGGGCAGCGCGGTGGCGGTGCCCTCCATCGCCAGCAGCAGGGAGGCGCCGCCCGCGGCACGGTAGGCGACGGCCGAATTGGAGGTGCCGAAGTCGATGCCCAGGCAGCCGGCGGAGGGTGGGGCGGTCATGCGCGTGAATCCTGGCAAAAAGCCGCCGATGGTACCCGCAGCGGTGGCGCTGCTACCCTTGGCCGCCCACCTGCCTGCCACCCCTCCCACTGCCGACCATGGACGACATCACCGCCGCCGACCACATGCGGGCCGCCCTCGCCGAAGGCCGCCGCGCCCTGCCCGCCTGCCTGCCCAATCCGCCGGTGGGCTGCGTGCTGGTGCGGGACGGCGCGATCATTGCGCGCGGCTTCACCCAGCCGCCGGGCCATCCGCATGCCGAGGCGCTGGCGCTGCAGCAGGTGGACGGCCCGCTCGGCGACGTGACCGCCTTCGTCACCCTGGAGCCGTGTGCCTTCCACGGCCGCACCCCGTCGTGCGCGAGGACGCTGGTGGCCCGGGGCGTGCGCCGGGTGTTCGTGGCGATGCTCGACCCGGATGCGCGCAACAGCGGCCGGGGGATCGCGATCCTGCGGGAAGCGGGCGTGGAGGTGACGGTGGGCCTGCTGGAGGCAGAGGCGGTGCGCGACCTGTCGCCGTATCTGGCGCTGCCGGAGAACGGCGCGCCGCAGGGCTAGGCGCCGAGCCGCTCGAGTTGTGCCGCGGTGTCGGCCGCGCCCATGGTGCGGGCCAGGTCGAGCGCGGTGAGCCCGTCGCTGCTGCGGGTGGCCGGCGATGCCCCCCGGGCCAGCAGCAGGTCGACGATCGCGGTGCGGTTGAACATGGCGGCGAACATCAGCGCCGTCTTGCCGCCGGGCGGCGCGAACTCGGCCTTCGCGCCGTGTTCCAGCAGCAGCTCGGCCATCGGCAGGTTGCCCTTGAAGGCGGCGCCGGCCAGCGGCGTCTGGGCCATGTCGTTGGCCCGGTCGGGATCGGCGCCGTGCTGCAGCAGCAGCCGGGTGGCGTCCAGGTGGCCGTGGTAGCTGGCCAGCATCAGCAGCGTGTCGCCCTTGTGGTTGCCCATGTTGGGCGGCAGGCCGCGCTCGAGCATCGGCTGCAGGCCCTCGGCGTCGCCGGTGCGGGCGTAGTCGAACATCTTGTGGGCGAAGTCGAGCATGTCCTGCTCGGTCGCGGTAGTGACGGCGGGCGCTGCGGTGTCGGGTGTGGGATGCATGGTGCGTGTCTCGAGGGCGGGGCGGTGCTGCCATTGGGCCATCGGCGCGCGCCGCCGGTGTGAGTTTCCATTGCAGGGGGCATCGGACAGCGGTGACACGGCATTCGCGGGGCGGAGCGATACTCGCGGCGGCGCGAAATGGTTCGCGCCCACCGGGCCGCACCACGGCCTCACCCCCAGACGCCGCTGCCGCCCATGATCGAAGCACCCCACGTCATCGCCTGCGAAAGCTGCGATGCGGTGTACCGCCGCACGGCGCTGCGTCCGCGCGAGGTGGCGCGCTGCTCCCGCTGCGGCGGCGAACTGGCCCGGCCTTCGGGCGAGCAGAGCCACCGGCTGCTGCCGCTGACGCTGGCGAGCCTGGCGATGTTCGTGGTCGCCAACGTGTTCCCCATCGTCGAGATCGAGCTGCGCGGCCTGCGCAGCCGCACCACCCTGACCGGCGCGGTGCTGGCGCTGGCGACCGAGGGCCAGTGGCTGGTCGCGTCGCTGGTGCTGCTGACCACGCTGGTGTTCCCGCTGCTGCAGATGCTGTCCCTGGTGTGGCTGCTGGTGCCGCTGGCGCGGGGCCGCCGGCCGGCGGGCTTCGTGCCCATCGTGCAGACGCTGCAGACCCTGCGGCCGTGGGGCATGGTCGAGGTGTTCCTGCTGGGCGTGCTGGTGGCGCTGGTCAAGCTGTCGGGCCTGGCCACGGTGCTGCCGGGGCCGGCGCTCTGGGGTTTCGTGGCGCTGACGGTGCTGATGACGATGGTGCTGTCCTTCGATCCGCGCGGCTTCTGGGACCTGTCCCGCACGCTCGAATCCGACGAAGCGTCGGGCGGAGCGGCGGCATGACCGCGCAGCAGGCGCCGCGCCGCTGGCAGCCGGGCGAAGACGTGCTGGCCCGCCAGGACGAGGACCTGCAGGTCCCGACCGCCCGCGCACTGGGCCTGCTGCCTTGCCGCCGCTGCGGCACCGTCTGGCAGGAGGCGCACGAGGGCGAGCGCTGCCAGCGCTGCGGCAGCCGGCTGCACACCTCCAAGCCCGACAGCCTGAACCGCACCTGGGCGCTGCTGGTCGCCGCCTGCATCATGTACCTGCCGGCCAACCTGCTGCCGGTGATGGTGACCCGCTCCCTGTTCGGCACCCAGCAGGACACGATCATGAGCGGCGTGGTGTTCTTCTGGCTGAGCGGCTCCTACGGCGTCGCCACCATCATCTTCGTGGCCAGCTTCCTGGTGCCGCTCTTCAAGCTGGTGGCCTTGATCGTGCTGCTGGTGACCGCGCAGCGGCGCAGCGACTGGCGGCGCGCCGAGCGGGCACGGCTCTACCATGTGATCGAGTTCATCGGCCGCTGGTCGATGCTCGACGTGTTCGTGGTGGCGCTGCTGGCCGGCCTGGTGCGGATCCAGGGCTTCGCCGAAATCACCGCCGGGCCGGGCATCGCCGCCTTCGGCGCGGTGGTGGTCCTGACCATGCTGGCATCGCTGACCTTCGACCCGAAACTGAGCTGGTATTTCCAGCCCGGCCCACCGCGCCCGGAAGGCGCCACCCCATGACCGACCACGGCAACACACCCCCACCGACCGACATCGCCGCCGAGGCGGCCGCCCCCCGCATCACCCGGCGCCGCAACTGGCTGCCCTCGCTGATCTGGCTGATCCCGGTGGTGGCGGCGCTGGTCGGCATCGCCCTGGTGGCGCGGGTGCTGGTCAACCGCGGCCCCGAGATCGAGGTGAGCTTCAAGACCGCAGAAGGCCTGGAGGCCGGCAAGACGGCGGTGCGCTACAAGAACGTGCAGATCGGCGTGGTGCAGAGCCTACGCCTGGACCGCGACCGCTCCAAGGTGCGGGTGGTGCTGCAGCTGGGCGAGGACGCCAGCGGCTTCACCACCGAGGACACCCGCTTCTGGGTGGTGCGGCCGCGGCTCGACACCTCGGGCATCTCGGGGCTGGGCACGCTGCTGTCGGGCGCCTACATCGCGGCCGACCCGGGCACGGCGGAGAACACCGTCAGTTCCTTCGTGGGCCTGGAGGTGCCGCCGATCGTGACCCGCGACGCTTCGGGCAAGCAGTTCGTGCTGAGCGCGGCCGACATCGGCTCGCTGGACATCGGCGCGCCGATCTACTTCCGGCACATCCGGGTGGGCCAGGTGGCCTCGTACGAGCTGAACCCCGACGGCCGCGGCGTCACCATCCGCATCTTCGTGAACGCGCCCTACGACAACTTCGTCGGCGCCAACACCCGGTTCTGGCACGCGAGCGGCATCGACATGCAGCTCAGTTCGTCGGGTGTGACGCTGCGCACCCAGTCGTTCGCCTCGATCCTGCTGGGCGGCATCGCCTTCGGCGCGCCCGAGGAGGGCGGCGGCCCGGTGGCGTCCGAGAACACCACCTTCGGCCTGGCCGGCGACGAGACCACCGCGATGAAGAAGCCCGACGGCCCGGCCCAGACCCTGCTGCTGTACTTCAACCAGTCGCTGCGCGGGCTGCAGCCCGGCGCCGCGGTCGATTTCCGCGGCGTGGTCATCGGCGAGGTGAAGTCGATCGGTGCCGAGTTCTCCCGGACCGAGCGCGATTTCCGGATGCCGGTGCTGGTGCAGGTCTACCCCGACCGGCTGCGGCAGCGCAACGGCGACACCGCGCCCGAATCGAAGCGCACCCAGGAGGAACGCCTGCGCATCCTGGTCGACAAGGGCCTGCGCGCGCAGCTGCGCAACGGCAACCTGCTGACCGGCCAGCTGTACGTGGCCTTCGACTTCTTCCCCAAGTCGCCGGCCGCGAAGATCGACTTGGCAAAGGTGCCGCTGGAACTGCCCACCGTGGCCAACAGCCTGGACGAACTGCAGAGCCAGGTGCAGGAGATCGTCGGCAAGGTCAACAAGGTGCCGATCGAGGAGATCGGCCGCGACGTGCGGGCCACCCTGGCCAAGCTCGACAAGACCCTGGTCGGTGCCGAGACGCTGACGCGCACGCTCAACAACGACGTGTCGCCCGAGATCACCGCCGCGCTGAAGGATGCCCGCAAGACCATCGACAGCGCCAACCAGATGCTGGCGTCCGACGCACCGCTGCAGGCCGACCTGCGTCAGACGCTGCAGGAGCTGTCGCGCACGGCCACCTCGGTGCGGGTGCTGACCGACTATCTGGAACGCCATCCCGAATCGCTTTTGCGCGGCAAGCCTGAGGACAAGAAGTGAAGCCTGCATCCATCCCGTCCCGCCTCCCCGCATGGGGCCTGGCCCTGGCCGCCTGCGCCCTGGCCGCCGGCTGCGCCGGTCAGCCCGACCGCTACTACACGCTGGCCGACCCTGCGGCCCTGCGCACCGCGCCGGCCGCGGCTCCGCAGGCCGCGCCCACGATGGCCATCGAGGTGCTGCCGGTCGGCGTGCCCGAACGGCTGGCGCGGCCGCAGATGGTGGTGCGCACCTCGGCCGCAAGCCCGGAGGTCCAGGTGCTGGAGCAGCACCGCTGGTCGGCATCGTTCGAGAAGGAACTGCGGGACGCCCTGTCGTCGGGCATCGCCACGCGCCTGGGCGCGATCGATGCCAGCAAGACGCCGGCCGCCGCCGGCCTGCGCCCGTGGCGCATCGCGGTGCAGGTGGCCCGGTTCGACGCGGTCGAGGGCGAACGGGTCGACGGCGCCTTCACCTGGACGCTGCGCCGCGCGGGCACGCCGCAGCAGCTCGACTGCCGGCTCGACACGTCGGTGGCGGCGGGCGCCGGCATGGCCGCGCTGGCCCAGGCATCGGGAGAAGTGGCCGCCCGGCTCGCCAAGACCATCGCCGACGCGATCGCGTCGGCCGATGCGGCGGCGGGTGAGGCAAGGACGCTGCGCTGCCCTGCGCCGGGCGGCATGTCCTGACAGTGCAGGGGTGACGAAGGCAGAAGCGCCTTCCCTGCGACTGAAGGGTGACGACCCACGCATGGCAGGTGGTCGTCACTGATCGAAAAACTGGTGCGGCTGGCGGGGATCGAACCCACGACCCTTGGCTTCGGAGGCCAATACTCTATCCACTGAGCTACAGCCGCATGTGCCCGGCAAGGATCCGGGCAGCCCGAGATTATCGCCTATCGGAAGGCCCGTTGGCGCAAAAGGCGCGAAGCCGCGCCACGGCGCACCTCAAATAGACACCGGCTCCTCTGCCGGAACCGGCGCCGCGACCGCCGGTCCCAGGCCCATGCCGGCCAGGTAGATGTCGAACACCGCGGCGCCGGCGGCCTGCAGGTCGAACTCGCCGGGCAGCAGCAGCCAGTTCTGGATCAGGCCGTCGACCATCGCGTGCAGGCCGTGGGCGGCCATCTCGCAGGTGATCGGCGGCGGGCGGCCGGCGCGGGCGAAGGCCAGGCGCAGGCCCTCGGCCATGCGGGCCAGGCACTCGGTGCGGACGGCCAGGTGCCGGTCGCGCACCGCCTGCAGCTCGCCGACGTATTCGACCTTGTGGGTGGCGATCTCGAACACGGTGCGCACCTGCACGTCGTGGGTCACCACGCGCAGCGCATGCTGCAGCGCGTCACGGATCTGCTGGATCGGGTCGTCCTCGGGGTCGGCGCCCACCCGGCCGATGGCGTTCTCGAGCGGCAGGGTCACCCGCTCCATCATCGCGTTGAACAGGTCGGCCTTGTCCTTGAAATGCCAGTAGATGGCGCCGCGGGTGGTGCCCGCGGCGACGGCGATGTCGTTCAGGGCGGTGCGGGAGACGCCCTGGTCGTGGAAAAGCCGCTCCGCCGCGTCCAGCAACTGGGAGCGGGTGGCGAGGGCGTCTTCCTTGGTTCTACGGGCCATGCGGCGGCTTTCGGTGTGGAATGTGCTTGGCTTTCGCCGGGGGCAAATGCCGTTGTCTGGGAACGGAGCGGCAGCGGCTGCTGTCTTTATACATTCATGATTGTATGTATACTGCGCCTGTTTTCCCTTATCCCGATGGCAGCAGTGCGACTTGGCACCGCTGCCGTCTTTCGTTTCCGCCCTGCTCCGACCCCTGGAAGGATTTCCGATGCTTGCCTTGCGCGACGCCCCGCCCCGCCTGTCCCTGACTCCCACCACGCTCGCCGTCGCGGCGGTGCTGGTGCTGCTTCTGGCCGGCTGCGGCAAGAAGGACGCGGCGCCGGCCGCCGGTGCGCCTCCGGGCGGCGGCATGCCGCCGCCCCAGGTCGGCGTGGTGACGGTGCAGCTGGGCGACGTGGGTCTGGTCACCGAGCTGCCCGGCCGGGTCGAGGCCTCGCGGATCGCCCAGGTGCGCGCCCGCGCCGCCGGCGTCGTGCAGAAGCGGCTGTTCAAGGAAGGCAGCGACGTGAAGGCCGGCCAGCCGCTGTTCCAGATCGATTCCGCCCCGTACGCCGCCACATTCCAGAGCGCGCAGGCCTCGCTGGCCCGGGCCGAGGCCAACCTGTCCCAGGCCACCGCGACGGCCGAGCGCTACAAGCCGCTGGTCGAGGCCAATGCGATCAGCCGCCAGGACTACGTGAACGCCCAGGCCACGCAGAAGCAGGCCGCGGCCGACGTCGCCGTGGCCCGCGCCGGCGTGCAGACCGCCAAGATCAACCTCGACTACGCGAGCGTCACCGCCCCCATCGCCGGCCGCATCGGCCGCGCGCTGGTGACCGAAGGCGCGCTGGTCGGCCAGGGCGAGAGCACCCAGCTGGCGGTGATCCAGCAGATCGACCCGGTCTACGTCAACTTCACCCAGTCGGCCACCGAGGTGATGAAGCTGCGCAACGCGCTGCAGAGCGGCAAGTTCAAGCGCGCCAGCGGCGCCGAAGCCGCCAGCATCCGGGTGGTGCTGGAAGACGGCAGCGAATACGGCCGCGACGGCCGCCTGCTGTTCTCCGACCTGACGGTGGACTCCACCACCGGCCAGATCACCCTGCGCGCCGAGGTGCCCAACCCCACCGGCCAGCTGCTGCCGGGCCTCTATGTCCGGGTGCGCCTGGAGCAGGCCCAGGCCAAGAACGCGATCCTGCTGCCGCAGCAGGCGGTGACCCGCACCACCGACGGCGACACGGTGACGCTGGTCGACGCCGAGGGCAAGATGAGCAAGCGCAAGGTGGTGCTGGGCGACTCCAAGGGCGCCAGCTGGGTGGTGCTCGACGGCCTGAAGGGCGGCGAGCAGGTGATGGTCGACGGCTTCCAGAAGCTGCAGATGCTGCCGCCGGGCGCGCCGGTCAAGCCGGTGCCGTGGACCCCGCCGGCACCGCAGGGCGCCGCGCCCGCGGCCCCCGCGCAAGGCACCGCGGCCCCGGCCGCCGGCGCACCCGCCGCTGCCGACGCCGGCTCCGCCGCCAAGGCCGCCGAACCGGCCGCGGCGCCGGCGACCAAGTAAGGAGCAGCACCGATGGCAAAGTTCTTTATCGACAGGCCGATCTTCGCCTGGGTGATCGCCCTCTTCCTGCTGGTGGCAGGCGGCGTCGCGATCACGCAGCTGCCGATCGCGCAGTACCCGGCGGTCGCGCCGCCCGCGGTGGTGGTCAACGCCACCTATCCCGGCGCCTCGGCCAAGACGCTCGAGGACAGCGTGCTGGCGGTGATCGAGCGCGAGATGAACGGCTCGCCCGGCCTGCTCTACATGGAGACGGTGGCCCAGGCCAACGGCACCGGCTCGATCACGCTGAGCTTCGCGCCCGGCACCAACCCCGACCTGGCCCAGGTGGACGTGCAGAACCGCCTCTCGCGCGCCACGCCCCGGCTGCCCGCCGCGGTGACGCAGCAGGGCGTGCGGGTCGACAAGTCGCGCAACAACTTCCTGCTGTTCATGATGCTGTCGTCGGACGATCCGGCGCAGGACGTGATCAAGCTGGGCGACTACGCCTCCCGCAACCTGGTGCCCGAACTGCAGCGGATCGACGGCGTCGGCCAGGTCCAGCTCTTCGGCACCGAGCGCGCCATGCGCATCTGGATCGACCCGACCAAGCTGACCGGCCTGAACCTGTCGGTGGCCGACGTGACCAGCGCGATCACCGCGCAGAACGCGCAGGTCTCGGCCGGCTCGATCGGCGACCTGCCCAACATCGCCGAGCAGGCGATCTCCGCCACCGTGGTGGTGTCGGGCCAGCTCACCTCGCCCGAGCAGTTCGGCAACATCGTGCTGCGCGCCAACACCAACGGCGCCACCGTGCGCCTGAAGGACGTGGCCCGCGTCGAGCTGGGCGCGCAGGCCTACGCCACCTCGGCCCGCCTGAACGGCAAGCCCGCGGTCGGCATGGGCGTGCAGCTCACCCCCACCGGCAACGCGCTGGGCGTGGCCAAGGCGGTGCGCGCGCGCATGGGCGAGCTCGAGAAGTTCTTCCCCTCGGGCGTGAAGTGGCAGATCCCGTACGACAGCTCCGAGTTCGTGCAGATCTCGATCACCCAGGTGGCGCACACGCTGGTCGAAGCCATCGTGCTGGTGTTCCTGGTGATGTTCCTGTTCCTGCAGAACTGGCGCTACACGATCATCCCGACCATCGTGGTGCCGGTGGCCCTCACCGGCACGGTGGCGGTGATGCTGGCGCTCGGCCTGTCGATCAACGTGCTGACGATGTTCGGCATGGTGCTGGTGATCGGCATCGTGGTGGACGACGCGATCGTGGTGGTGGAGAACGTCGAGCGGATCATGAGCGAGGAAGGCCTGCCGCCGCTGGAGGCGACGCGCAAGGCGATGTCGCAGATCTCGGGCGCCATCATCGGCGTGACCGTGGTGCTGATCGCGGTGTTCATCCCGCTGGCCTTCTTCTCCGGCTCGGTCGGCAACATCTACCGCCAGTTCTCGGTGGTGATGGCGACCTCGATCGCGTTCTCGGCCTTCCTGGCCCTGTCGCTCACGCCGGCGCTCTGCGCCACGCTGCTCAAGCCTGTGGAAGCCGGCCACAACCACGAGAAGCGCGGCTTCTTCGGCTGGTTCAACCGCCATTTCAGCCGCGGCGCCAAGCGCTACGAAGGCTTCGTGTCGCGCATGCTGCGCCGCACCGGCCGCTCGGCCATCGTCTACCTGCTGCTGCTCGGCGTGGTGGGCGTGCTGTACCTGCGCCTGCCCAGCGGCTTCCTGCCCAACGAGGACCAGGGCAACATCATCGTGAACGTGCAGCTGCCGCCGGGTGCGACCCAGCAGCGCGCGGTGGCGGTGATGGAGCAGGTCGAGGGCTTCATGCTCAAGCAGCCCGAAGTGGCCAGCATGGTGGGCGTGCTGGGCTTCAGCTTCTCCGGACAGGGCCAGAACGCGGCGCTCGCCTTCGTGACGCTCAAGCCGTGGGACGAACGCAAGGAGGCCGGCAATTCGGCATCCGCCCTGGCGGGCCGCGCGTTCGGCGCGCTCTCGGGCATCCGCGACGCCTTCATCTACCCGCTGTCGCCGCCCGCGATTCCCGAACTGGGCACCGGCACCGGCTTCAAGTTCATGCTGCAGGACCGCGCCGGCAACAGCCACGAGGCCCTGGTCGCCGCGCGCAACCAGGTGCTGGGCATGGCGTCGAAGGACCCGGCGCTGGCGCAGGTGCGGCCCAACGGCATCGAGGACGCGCCGCAGCTGCGGCTGGAGATCGACCGCGACAAGGCCAACGCCCTCGGCGTGAGCTTCGCCTCGATCAACCAGACGATCTCGGCCAACCTCGGCTCGGCCTACATCAACGATTTCCCGAACAACGGACGGCTGCAGCGGGTGGTGGTGCAGGCCGATGCGTCGGAGCGGATGCAGCCGGCCGACATCCTGCGGCTCAACGCGGTCAACGCGCAGGGCCAGCCGGTGCCGCTGTCGGCCTTCGCCACGACGCGGTGGGAATCCGGCCCGATGCAGACGGTGCGCTACAACGGCTATCCGGCGATGCGGATCGAGGGCGACGCCGCCCCCGGCTACAGCAGCGGCGACGCCCTGCTGGCGATGGAGAAGATCGCCCAGAAGCTGCCCGCGGGCTTCGGCTTCGAATGGAGCGGCATCTCGCGCGAGGAAAAGCTGGCGGGCTCGCAGGCCTTCATCCTCTACGGCTTCTCGATCCTGGCGGTGTTCCTGTGCCTGGCCGCGCTCTACGAGAGCTGGTCGATCCCGGTGGCGGTGCTGCTGGTGGTGCCGCTCGGCGTGCTGGGCGTGGTGATCGGCACTCTGCTGCGCAAGTACAACGCCGACGTCTACTTCCAGGTGGGGCTGATCACCATCATCGGCCTGTCGGCGAAGAACGCGATTCTGATCATCGAGTTCGCCAAGGACCTGCAGGCGACCGGCAAGGGCGTGGTCGAGTCTGCGCTCGAAGCGGCCCACCTGCGGTTCCGCCCGATCGTGATGACCTCGATGGCCTTCATGCTGGGCGTGGTGCCGCTGTTCCTGGCCTCGGGCGCGGGCTCGGCCAGCCAGCGGGCCATCGGCACCGGCGTGATCGGCGGCATGCTGACCGGCACGGTGCTGGCGGTGTTCTTCGTGCCGGTTTTCTTCGTGGTGGTGCGCTCCTTCTTCAAGGGCAGCAAGCGCCAGCAACATATGTATGAAGAGCATGCCAAGCATGCGGGAATGGGGGGCGGCCATGCCAACGATGAACAAGTCTGATCGCCGGGCGCGGCGCGCGCCCCTTTCGCTGGGCCTTCTGGCGGCCGCCCTGCTGCTGGCCGGCTGCAGCATGATCCCCGCCTACGAGCGGCCCGAGGCGCCGGTGGCGGCCGACTGGCCGTCGAACGTGGCCTTCGCCGCCGCCGGTTCGCCGCAGGCCCCGGTGGCCCGCGCGGCCGACCTGCCCTGGCAGGACTACTTCGCCGACGAGCGGCTGCGCCGCCTGATCGGCCTGGCGCTCGACAACAACCGCGACCTGCGGCTGGCGATGCTCAACGTCGAGCAGGTGCGGGCGCAGTACCAGATCCAGCGCGCCAACCTGTTCCCGACGGTCAACCTGTCGTCGACCGCGCAACGGGCGCCCAACCTCGTCAACGGCAACCTGACAAACTCCTTCAACGTCGGGCTGGCCGTCAGCGCCTGGGAGATCGATTTCTTCGGCCGGCTCTCCAGCCTGAAGGAACAGGCGCTGGCCCAGTACCTGGCGAGCGACGAGGGCCGCAAGGCCGCGCAGATCAGCCTGGTCTCGGCGGTCGCCAACGGCTGGCTGGCGCTGCTGGCCGACGAGGAGCTGATCGACCTGTCGCGCCGCACCGTCGCCACGCGGGAGGAATCGATCCGCCTGACCAAGCTGCGGCTCGACAACGGCGTCGCCTCGGAGCTGGACTTCCGCCAGGCCGAATCGCTGACCGAGACCGCCCGCGCCACCCTGGCGCAGCAGCTGCGCCAGCGCGCCCAGGACGAGAACGCCCTGGTGCTGCTGCTGGGCCAGTCGCTGCCCGAGGACCTGCGCGCCGAAACCGCCCGCCTGCGGCTGGCCGATGCGCCCCAACTGGCCGAACTGCCCGCCGGCCTGCCGTCGGAGCTGCTGGTCAACCGGCCGGACATCCGCCAGTCGGAGCAGTTGCTGCTGGCCTCCAACGCCAACATCGGCGCGGCGCGCGCGGCCTTCTTCCCGCGGATCGCGCTGACCGCCCAGGCCGGCACCGCCAGCAACGAACTCGACGGCCTGTTCAAGAGCGGCTCCTGGGGCTTCACCCTGGCGCCGCAGCTGCTGCTGCCGATCTTCGACGCCGGCCGCAACCGGGCCGGCCTGGCCTCGGCCACCGCCGGGCGCGACATCGCGGTGGCGCAGTACGAGAAGAGCATCCAGACCGCCTTCCGCGAAGTGGCCGACGCACTGGCCGGCCGGGCCACGCTCGGCGAGCAGCTGCGCGCCCAGCAGGCCCAGGCGCAGGCCGAATCGATCCGGTTCAACCTGTCGGACCTGCGCTACAAGAACGGCGTCTCCAGCTACCTCGACCTGCTCGACGCCCAGCGCTCGCTCTTCACCGCGCAGCAACTGGCGGTGCAGACGCGCCTGCTGCAGCTGCAGAACCAGGTGACGCTGTACCGGGTGCTGGGCGGCGGCTGGACCGAGCCGCCCGCGGTGCCGGTGGCCGCGGCCGCACCGGCCGCGCCTACCGCCACGCGCTGACCGCGCTTGCCCTGCTTTCGGCGACGGCCGGACGCGGCGGCCTCCTCACTGAACGCCGGCCCCGCGCCGGCGTTTTCACGTCCGGCAGGGCGCCTTTCCCCCCTGCCGGCCTGCGGCACGGGCACCCTGGGGGAGACCCGCAGAGGGCGCCAAAACGGGGCGTTTTGGGGGGTCGCTGTCTATAATGAAAGGTTGATTTTTCAAAGCCCACGATCCATATTGAGGACGCCATGAGCGACACCATCCACGAAGAAGCCCACAGCGGCCCGGTCAAGAACCCGAAGCAGTTGTTGATCACGGTGTTTTTCTCGTTCGTGATCCCGATCTTCATCATCATCGGCCTGGTGATGTTCGTGGTGTCCGCCAACAAGCCCGCCGCCGGTGCCAGCGACCTCGCCAAGGCGGCCGACGCCCGCATCCAGCGCGTCGGCACGGTGGAGATCCGCGACGCCAACCGCCCGCTCAAGGGCGGCGAGGAAGTCTTCAAGGCCCAGTGCGTGACCTGCCACGGTGCAGGCGTGGCCGGCGCGCCCAAGTTCGGCGATGCCGGCGCCTGGGCGGCCCGCATCAAGACCGGCTACGACGCGCTGCTGCACTCGGCCCTGGCCGGCAAGGGCGCGATGGCACCGCAGGGCGGCGGCGACTTCGACGACGTGGAGATCGGCCGCGCGGTGGTCTACATGGCCAATGCGGCCGGCGCCAGCTTCCCGGTGCCCGATCGCGCAGCAGCCCCGGCGGCGGCCGACGGCGCAGCCCCTGCGGCCGCTGCCGCGGCACCGATGGCGACGGCCCCCGCTGCTGCACCGGTCGCGCCGGTTGCGGCTGCCACCGCGGCCGCCGCCGCCACGCCGGCGCCCGCACCGGTCGCCGTGGCGGCAGCCGGTGGCGGCGCGGGCGAGGCGCTCTACAAGCAGGCCTGCCAGCTGTGCCACGCCGCCGGCGTCGCCGGCGCGCCCAAGTTCGGCGACAAGGCCGCCTGGGCCGAGCGCCTGAAGGACGGCATCGACGGCATGACCAAGATCGCCATCGCCGGCAAGGGCGCGATGCCGCCGCGCGGCGGCACCCAGGCATCGGACGCCGAGATCCGCGCCGTCGTCGAATACATGGCGGCTGCGGTCAAGTAGAGACCACTCCCAGGCTGCGCGCTGCGCCTTCCCCTGCGAGGGGGCGATGCCGGCGGACCGGCAGAGCCGGATCCGCGGCATCCCTGAGGGGGAGCGGCGTGCGGGACGTGGTTGGGGAAAAGGCCGGTCTTGAGACCGGCTTTTTCATGGGCGACCGCTTTTACCCGGGTATGCCGGTGCGCTTGGGGGCGGGCTGTTCTGCGGGGCTGGCGATGTAGCCGAAGCGCTGCGGCAGATCCGCCGAATGCACCTCCTGCGGCACCCAGAGGCCCTGCTCCACCGCGTCGCCGACCAGCGCCATGTCGAGCGAGTGGACCAGGCCGAAGCCGATGTGGGTGTCGAGGTACACACGCCCCTGCTCGTCGACCAGGCAGCGCTGCACCCGGGCCGGCGTGCCGGTATGGGCGCTCACATCCAGGCCCTCGGCCACCCGCCAGACATACGGCGTCGCCGCCAGTTCGACGTAGACCCGCTGCGGCCCGTTCTGGAAGAACCAGCGGCCCTCGGCATCGGCTTCGTAGTTGCGCTGGATGAAATCGACCAGCTTCTCGTGCCGCAGCAGCGAGCCGCGGCTCGCCTCGGTCGCCCCCGCGCCCGCGAAAGGGCCGGCCGCCTGGGTGCCGTCGTCGCGCATGAACCACTGGCCCCGGGCGTCCAGGCCCAGCCAGCCGTAGCAGTCGGGTACGTTGGGCCACTTGGCGATGGCCTGCTTCACGATGTCGTCCATCGGGCCATTATTGGGGAGGGGCGCGTGCCGGGCGGTATCAGAAGGCTGCAGGGTGGAAGCCTTGCTCCGTCTCACCTCGGTCCTTCCACCGTCTTTCCTGGTGCCAGGGCCGCCCCTCAGCGCCCGTTCAACTGCCCGGCGAGCCAGCCGGCCACCGCCTCGGGCATCGCCCGCACGTGCGCGGGCGGCAAGCCCGCCGGAAACCCGACGTGGCCGCCGGTGGCGGGCCGCCAGAGGGTGACCGGCGCACGCGCGTCGCCCGGCGGCGGCGGCAGCGAGGCAGCGGGCACGAACGGGTCGTTGGCGGCGTTCAGCACCAGGGCCGGCACCCGGATCGCGCCCAGGTGCGGGCCGGCGGAGCAGCGGCGCCAGTAGTCCTCGGCATCGCGAAAGCCGTGCAGCGGCGCGGTGAAGACGTCGTCGAAGGCGTGCAGGTCGCGGGCGGCGCGCAGGGCCTCGCCGTCGAACAGGCCCGGATGCTGGGCCAGCTTGGCCAGCGCCTTGGGCTTCATGCTCGCCAGGAACATGCGGGTGTAGACGTGCCGGCCGAAGCCGCGGCCGATGGCGGCGGCGCCGGCCGCCAGGTCCAGCGGCGCGCAGACCGAGGCGACGGCCGCCACCGTGCGGGCGGCGCCCTCACCGGCCTCCTGCGTCCAGCGCAGCAGCGCGTTGCCGCCGAGCGAGATGCCGACCGCCAGCAGCGGCCCGCGGCGGCCGGCGCGCAGCCGCTCCAGGATCCAGCCGATCTCGCCGAAGTCGCCCGAGTGGTAGGCGCGCGGCGCCAGGTTCAGCGTGCCGCCGCAGCCGCGGAAGTGCGGCACCACATAGTCCCAGCCGCGCGCCGCGGCCATGGCGGCGAAGGTCTCGGCATAGTGGCTGCGCGACGAGCCTTCCAGGCCGTGGAACAGGACCAGCAGCGGGCGTTCGTCGGCCCCCGCCCCGACCGCGAAATCCAGGTCCACGAAATCCCCGTCCGCCGTGTCCCAGCGCTCGCGCCGGTAGGCGGGTGGCGTGCCGGGGCCGCGGCGGCCGTAGAGGGCGGCCCAGATGGTTTGCAGATGGCCGCCCGGCAGCCAGGCAGGCGCTACATAATTCATAGCTGGTGGCCGGCGCCGTACGCCGGCTGCAGGCACTTTTTCTTCGGAGTTTCTCAGTGCAGCACCGGCGCCGACCCGGCGGGCGTGTGCTGGGCTTCCTCGGCGGTACCGGGGCTGGCGTGGTGGGTCACCAGGCGCCATCCCTGGGCGGTCTTGTGGTAGACGTTGGTGGCCACCACGCAGGCCTCGCGCCGGCCGTCGGGCAGGTCCAGTGCGATCCGCTCGACCAGGGTGTGCACCGCGCTGGCCAGGGCCTGCACCCGGCGCAGGCCCTCGGTGCGGACCTGCAGCGTGCCGTGGGCGAACATCGCCTCGAAGGCGGCGCGGATCTCGCCGGCGCCGGTCATGCGGGGGCCGCCGGGGTGGACGCAGGTGATGTCGTCCTCGTCGGCCCAGCAGGCCATCAGCTGGGCGATGTCGCCCTTGCGCAGGGCGTCGTAGAACAGGGCCTCGATGTCGTCGGCGGTGCCGCCGACGGTGGCGGCGCGGAGCGGTGCGGTGGTCATGGGCAGCGGGAGTGGACGGGGCGCGTGCAGGGCGGGCGCCGGGGTGGCAAGGGCCACGAGTGTAGGACGGCCCGACACAAATGGATGCGGCGGCCGCCGCCCGAAACGGCAGAGTACGCCCGCGCCCGCTATCCTCTGCCCCTCCCGTACTGCAACACGAGTGACTTCCATGCGCCGTTTCTTCCTGCTCCTGCTCGCCACGCTCGCCCTCTCGGGCTGCGGCTACAACGACTTCCAGCGCCTGGACGAACAGACCAAGGCCGCCTGGAGCGAGGTGCTCAACCAGTACCAGCGCCGCGCCGACCTGATCCCCAACATCGTCGCCACCGTCAAGGGTCAGGCCAACTTCGAGCAGGACACGCTCACCAAGGTGGTCGAGGCGCGCGCCAAGGCCACCTCGATCCAGATCTCGCCCGAGACGCTCAACGACCCGCAGGCCTTCGAGCGCTTCCAGCAGGCCCAGGCGCAGCTGACCGGCGCCCTCTCGCGCCTGCTGGCCGTTTCCGAGAACTACCCCACGCTGCAGGCCAACCAGGCCTTCCGCGACCTGCGGGTGCAGTTGGAAGGCACCGAGAACCGCATCACCGTGGCCCGCAACCGCTATATCCAGGCGGTGCAGGAGTACAACGTGAAGGCCCGCAGCTTCCCCACCAACCTCACCGCCAAGATCTTCGGCTACCCGCCCAAGCCCAGCTTCACGGTGCAGAACGAGGCCCAGATCTCCACCCCGCCCGCGGTGGACTTCGGCCCCGCCAAGAAATAAGTGCCGATGCATCTGACGTTTTCCCCTGCCCTGCCGCTGGCGCTGCTGGTGCGGCGCGGCCGGCTGCTCCTCGGGCTGGTCCTGGCCGCCCTGCTGCTGGCACTGGCGCCGCTCGGCGCGCAGGCCCAGAAGCTGCTGCCGGTGCCGCCCCTGAGCGGCCACGTGATCGACGGCACCAACACCCTCAGCGCCGAGCAGAAGAAATCGCTGGAAGAACGGCTGGTGGTCTTCGAGCAGGCCACCGGCTCGCAGGTGGCGATCCTGATGGTGCAGAGCACCGGGGCCGAAGACATCGCCGGCTACGCCAACCGGGTCGCCAACGCCTGGAAGATCGGCCGCAAGGCGATCGGCGACGGCCTGCTGCTGGTGGTCGCCAAGCGCGACCGCAAGGTGCGGATCGAGGTGGCCAAGGCGCTCGAAGGCGCGGTGCCCGACCTGGCGGCCAAGGAAGTGATCGACGAAGCCATCACCCCGGCCTTCCGCCGCGACGACTATGCCGCCGGCCTGGCGATGGCCCTGGACCGGCTGGAGGCCCGCATCCGCGCCGAGGCCCTGCCCACGCCCAACGCCGGCCGGCCCGATGCGGCCCAGGCCTCGATCGACGGCGAGCCGACCGAGCGCGAACGCAGCCCGCTCGGCTTCCAGTGGTTCGATGCGGCGGTGTTCCTGTTCGTGGCGGTACCGGTGCTGGCGGCGGTGTTGCGCCGCTTCCTGGGCCGGCCGGTGGGCGCCATCGCCGGCGGCGCGCTGGTCGGCGCCATCGCCTTCCTGTTCACTTTGAGCCTGGTGATGGCCGGCATCGCCGCCGTCATCGCGCTGCTGTTCGGCCTGCTGGCCCGCACCGGCCCGTTGGGCAACACCCTGCCCGGCCATTTGGGCACCGGCGCCGGCAGCGTGGGCGGCTGGAGCAGCGGCGGCATGGGCGGCATGGGCGGCATGGGAGGCGGCGCTGGCGGCGGCGGTGGATTCAGTTCGGGCGGCGGTGGCGATTTCGGTGGCGGCGGCGCCTCGGGGGACTGGTGAGATGGGATTGATCAAAACCCTGGCGCGCATCCTGCGCCACCGCTGGCAGGACGACCGCGACACCCACCGGGCTATCCCGCCCGCGCTGGTCGACCGCCTGATGCGCCGCGTGGCCGCCAGCGAGAAGCGCCACACCGGCGAGATCCGCATCTGCGTCGAGGCGGGCCTGCCCACCAGCTATTTATGGCGCGGCGCCACCGCCCGGGAGCGGGCGATCACCCTCTTCGGCAAGCTGCGGGTGTGGGACACCGAGCACAACAACGGCGTGCTGATCTACCTGCTGCTGGCCGACCACGCCATCGAGATCACCGCCGACCGGGGCCTGAACCGCCACGTGACCAGCGCCCAGTGGCAGCACTTGGTCGCCCACATGGGCGATGCCTTCGGCGCCGGCCGCTACGAAGACGGGCTGACCCAGGCGCTGGAAGAGGTGTCGGCCCTGCTGGTCGAACACTTCCCGCTGGAGCCGACGCCCGGCGGCGGCACGGCCGTGCGGCCCAACGAGCTGCCCAACGCGCCGGTGCTCTCCGGCAATCCGCTATTGAAAGAATAGCTGCCGGCCGGCGCAGAGCGCCGGCTGGGGGCACTTTTCATGCCGGTTTCGGCGGCCGGTGCAGGGCGCAGAGCTTGTTGCCGTCGGGGTCGCGCAGGTAGGCCAGGTAGAGGTGCCCGGCCGGGCCGTCGCGAAAACCCGGCGGGTCTTCGCAGGTGGTGCCGCCCGCCGCGATGCCCGCCGCATGGAACGCATCGCCCTGCTCCGGCGACTGCACCAGGAACCCGATGGTGCTGCCGTTGCCGTGCGTGGCCGGCGCGCCGTCGATCGGGGTGGAGATGGCGAAGGTGCCGGTGGGGCTGCGATAGAAATACCGGTTCTTGTTGGCCACGCCCGGCGCGACGCCGATCGTGCCCAGCAGGGCGTCGTAGAACCGCTTCGATTTTTCGAGGTCGCTTACGCCGACCATGACATGGCTGAACATGGGTGTGTCTCCAGAGGGGCTTGCCGATGGTGGCTGTTGAGAATCGTAAGGGGCTGACAGGGGTCGAGCAGTCACGGAGGTGCGGCTGCAGCGGCGGGTCGTGGGCATTTGTGAGCCGTATTGCAGGAACAACGGCCCCGGTTTCGATCCGCATCCGGCACCGGCACGATTTTGGCAGGCGATCGCCGTGAGAAGGTGATCGGTTATTGCTAACCTTTTGCTATCAAACGAATTTCGGTATAAAAACAGAAAACATCGAAACATACCGAGATGACCGAGATCAGCCCTGCCGTCGCCCGTCAATACATTGATGCTGTGGCCGTCTTCGAGGCACTGGAGGAAGCGCAGGACGAGGCGGCGCAGGTGCGGGGCGGCATGTACTGGCACGCAGGCCCTGCGGCGGCGCCCGACGCCAAGTACCTCGTCCGTACCACGCCTGCCGGGGCCGAAACCAGCCTGGGCGCCCGCTCACCCGAGACCGAGGCCATCTACCAGCGCTTTACCCAGCGAAAACGCGACAGTGCCGAGCGACTGACGGGCCTCAAGGCCGCGCTGGACCAGCACCAGCGCCTGAACCGTGCGCTGCGGGTGGGCCGGGTGGACCCGCTGGTGGTGGCATTGCTGGGCCGCCTGGCGAGCACCCACCTGAGTCCGCATTTCCGGGTGGTCGGCACCCACGCGCTGTATGCCTACGAAGCCGCCGCTGGCGTTCGACTCGACCCTGACGCGCTAGCCACCCGCGACATCGACCTGCTGTGGGACACCCGAAAGCGCATCCTTTTCGCCACCCAGTTGGCGCGGGTCGACAGTTCGATGCTGGGTGTGCTGAAAAAAGTCGATAGCAGCTTTCGCATCCGCAAAAGCCAGAAATACACCGCGGTGAACAAGGACGGTTTCGAAGTCGACATCATCCGCCACGAGCAAACCGGCGACGACCCGCACCCCATCAAGCTGAGCGAGGAGGACGACGACTTCTGGGTGGCGCAGGCCCGCCGCGCCAATGTGCTCCTGGACTCGCCTGCCTTCTCTGCCGTCATCGTCGCCACCAACGGCACCATGGCGCGCATGCATACGGTGCACCCGGCCACGTTCGCAGCATTCAAACGGTGGATGGCCGGGCAAGGCGACCGCGACCCCCTCAAACGCCGCCGCGATGTGCTGCAGGCCGACACGGCGCAGGCGTTGCTGGCGCAGTACCTGCCTCCGCTGTGAGCGATCAATAAGCGCCCATGAAATCGCGCTTGCCGATGGGCAGACCGTTGTGGCGCAGCAGGGCATACGCCGTCGTCACATGGAAGAAGAACTGCGGCAGACCGTAGTGGGCCAGGTAGGCCTGGCCGCTCAGCTTCTTCTCCTTGGGCGTGCCGGGGCGCAGCACGATCTCGGCGGTTTCCTTGCCTGCGAACCGGGCCGCATCCACGCTGTCCAGGAACGCCAGCGTTTGCGCCAGCAGCGTATCCAGGTCGGCAAAGCTCTTCTCGTGGCCCTCGAACTTCGGCACCTCCACACCCGCCAGCCGCGCCGCGATGCCCCGCGCGAAATCGGCGGCGATCTGCACCTGCTTGAGCAGCGGAAACATGTCGGGCGCCAGACGGGCCTGCAGGAAGGCATCGGGCTCGATCGACTTGGCGGCGGCATGGTCGGCGGCCTGCGCGAGGATGGCTTTCAGGGCCGTGAGCATCTGCTTCAGGACGGGGACGGAGTGGGTGTAGAGGGTGGGGGTCATGGTGTGGGTCCGGTGGGTTGTTGGGTTTTTGAGAGTGAACAAAGAGAGGCGACACCGGCAGGCTGCCGTACTGCAGCGCAGGATCCGGGCGCGGTGCGCAGCCGCTACGGGATCACCGATAGGGAGGCCAATGTAGCCCGCGCCGGTGGGGCCGCAGTGAACAATGAAAGCACCTCTACAAAAAACTTGGCAAAAACTTTGGCAAAAACGGAATAATTCATTCCGAATCAGATACTTAATTCACTATCCATCTTGGCAAAATAGATAGATGTACACCGAAGTCCACCAGTTCGAGCCACTGCTGCCCGCCGACGCCCGCATGGAGCCCCTGCTGGCCAAGGCGCACGACCTCTCTCGGCTGGCCACGGCCCTGGCGGGCACCCGGGCGCCGCCGGAGCTGCGCAGCCTGCTGCGCAACATGAACTCGTACTACACCAACCGCATCGAGGGGCAGCACACCCGCCCGCACGAGATCGACCAGGCGCTGCGGCAAGACTTCTCTACCGACGTAACGCTGGCCGCCAAACAGCGGCTGGCTCTGGCCCACATCGAGGCCGAGCAGACGCTGGAACAGCGCTACGCCGGGCCCGAAGGCGCTGCCGCCCTGTATGCGCCAGCCTCACTGCAAGACATCCACCGCGTTTTGTTCGCCCGCCTGCCCGCCGCCGACCTGCTCACGCCCGCGCAAGAGCCCATCGCACCGGGCACCCTGCGCCAGCGCGACGTGCGCGTCGGCCAGCATGTGGCACCAGCGCACGCCACCGTGCCCCTGTTTCTGCAGCGCTGGGCCGCTTTTTACGGCGGCGTGCGCCGTGGCGAGGCGGCCCTGGTGGCCCTGGCCTGCGCGCACCAGCGGCTGGGCTGGGTGCACCCCTTCGTCGATGGCAACGGCCGCGTGATGCGGCTGCACACCCATACCTGGCTCACGGCCATGGGCTACACCGGCGGCCTGTGGTCGCCCCTGCGCGGCTTCGCCCGCAGCACCGAGCGCTACTACGCGCTGCTGGCCGACGCCGACAGCCTGCGCCGCGGCGACCTGGACGGGCGCGGCAACCTGAGCGAGCAGGCCCTGATCGCGTGGGCGGATTACGTGATGGACACCTGCCTGGACCAGGTCCGCTTCATGCACAGCCTGCTCGACTTCGAGACCATCAAGAATCGCATCGAAGCCTGTCTGGTGTTCGAGGCCACCGTGCGCAAACAAGGCGTGCGCCAGGAGGCGCTGCGCGGCCTGCACTACCTGTTCTTGAGTGGCGACGAGATGCCGCGCGGTGATTTCAAAGCCCTGCTGGGCATGAGCGACCGGGGCGCCACCGATGCGCTGGGCGCACTGGTAAAGCGCGGCCTGCTCAAGTCCGACTCGCCGCAAGGCAAGGTGCGCTTTGGGTTACCGCAGCATGCGCTGCGTTTCATGTTTCCGCAGTTGTGGCCTGAGGCGGAGGCAGATTCGGCGAATGTTTGAGAGGGAGATTGGCCTCTAGCCGGTATATGACAACGGCAAGTAGCTATCAAAAACAAAGCGCCGCAAAGCAGACGGTGACCCTGTAGAAAGCCCACGGAATGTGCGATGGATGAGCAGCCCATCGCGCCCTACTCTGCTGGGGTAATGCGCCCGGGCAGCTCTGCAAACTTTGCCGCCATCGTGGAGTTGCCCCGTGTGAGCCTTTTGATCGTCAGATCGTCGGCCTTGTCATTGGCAAGCCTCAGATTGTTCGCTGACTTGTGCAGCGCTTCCTTGGTCTTCTCCAGGTCCTTGATCGCTTCGTCGATGCGCTTGATGGCTTCTTCAAAACCTTCGGAGGCGAGGCGCCAATTGCGCCCAAACGCCGTCTTGAATTCGTCGAGTTGGGTTTCGAACTTCGTGATGTCCACGTTCTGCGAGCGCACCAGTGCCAGCTCGGACTTGTACTTCATGGAGTTCAAAGCGGCATTGCGCAGCAGCGTGATCAGGGGAACAAAGAACTGCGGGCGCACCACATACATCTTCGGATAGCGGTGCGAGACATCGACGATGCCGCTGTTGTACAACTCGCTCTCCGGCTCAAGCAGGGACACCAGCACCGCGTATTCGCACTTCTTTTCCGTGCGGTCCTTGTCCAGCTCTCTCAGAAAATCCTCGTTCCTCTTCTTGGTCGCTGTTTCAGCGCTTTCGTTCTTCATCTCAAACATGATGGAGACGATCTCGGCGCCCGACTCGTCCGTGTCGCGAAAAATGTAGTCGCCCTTGCTGCCGGTGCGGGTATCGTTGTCTTTCTCAAAATGCGCCCGCTGAAAGGCGGCTGCACGGATGCGGTTGAACTCGATTTCGCAGTGCTGCTCCAGGGTTTCACCGACCATCTTGGTCGATAGCCGCGCCTTCATGTCCCGCAGGCGCTCGATCGCGCCATCGCGCTCCCTGATCTGCACCTCGTATTTTTCCTTGAGCGCTTTTTCTTCCAACTGATTTTTCACAGTGATAAGGTTGAGGTCATTTTTCAAACCATCGCGCTCCCGGGCGACCACACCTATGGCTTCATTCACGGCCAACTGGCGCGCCACGTCGCCAGCCTCCAGCTTGGCTTGCAGCGCCTGAATTTCAGCGTCCTTTTTGGCGGCAACCCCTTGCAGCTCATGAGCCAGCTTGGACTCGGCCAACTGGATGGCAGTTTGCTGCGCCAGTTTGGACTGCGCCAACTCGTTGGCGATGGCATCGCGCTGCTTTTCTACGGTGCCCAAGGCCTCGGCCAGCGCCAGCTTGCTCGCCACCTCGCCCGCGTCGAGCTGGGCCTTCAGCGCCTGAATCTCCGTGTCTTTGACGGCCGCGGCTTTCTGCAGCTCATTGGCGATCTTGGCCTCGGCCAAGGCAATCGCGTCGCGCTTTTCCCTCTCTGCCAGCTCCAGCCGCTCGTGCAACTGCTTGTCAAAATCGCCATCGCGCACCTGCTTGAGAATGTTCGCGTAACCCGCTTCGTCGATCTTGAAGGCTTTGCTGCAGTGTGGACAGATGATTTCATGCATGGCGACTGGACCTATTTTTTTGCTGAGCTGGTAGCTGCCTGAGCATACCGGTCCCTATGCAGGGTCTGGCGACCGCCCATGGTGCAGCAAACCGGTGTCGATGAGGCCTTTACTGCGACACCTTGGACATTGCGCTTATCACCCTCGACCCGCTGGAAGATGATTAGCATCATCAGTCACATCAAATCGATGGAAGAGCGGATTGCTGCGCAGATCATGGTGGAGAGGGGTGGCGGAATTGGGAACTCGCGGCTAGTCATTTGATTAGCCGCCAGAGACTCAAGAACTCATCACGGCTTGATCACGAGTCAAACTTTAGAGCACGCAAATGAGTTTTTTATTGATCTTGCAAAATATGACCCAACCGATCCCGCAGCTAGCAATTCTTGATGCACATGCTCAGGCACATCAAAGTATTGGTAGACACTTCCCGAATTGAACTCGACCTCCAGTGTCTGGCTAGGCAGGTCGTAGCCCACAGAGGCAAGATTAGTTGAGCTTACTGGGTGGCGTTGCATATCAGTCCTTTTGTTTCGTTTCTTGATTTCGCCAAGCGGCAACTAAATCTGCATAGATTTCATTGCCAACTGGCTCTCCCCATCGTTCAGCAATTTTTGGGTCGCTGCTGTTCGGATATTTGTCTTCAGGAAGCATATCGAATCGACAGCGCGTAGGCAGCTGTGCGGCTTCACCCACGATGATTGCTTCTCCTGTACGCAATACCGGCAATGAATCGATAATTCCAGCCAGTCCTTCAGACATTGCCGCCTTAACAATTCCGCGATCAGTCGTGTTATTGATTCTTAGGGAAATTATTGTTCCGCACTGCGACAGGATCGTTTCGTCAATTTCAGAGGGGCGCTGACTGACAATCATCGCGCCGACGCCAAACTTTCTGCCTTCCTTGGCGATTCGCTGAACCATTTCTTTGGCCAGCCCTGGTTCCGCCTTTCCTAGGTATCTGTGCGCTTCTTCCAATACGACCAACAATGGCCGATGCCTCATACCTTCCTTAAGGTTTCTTCCCCAAATTGCAGCCTCAAAGATCAAATCCAAAACGGAACCGAGTAATAGACTAAGCCGAGCAGATGGCATTCCAGACAGGTCAAAAATTGTAATTGGTTTTTCATGGCCAATCCAATCCTCAATCAAATCGTCCAAGTCCTTTTCAACCTTGCCATCTGCGTCTGGATTCCATGGACCTGGTTCGAGAAGAAAGGAATACTGAGTGTCAATCAGTCGTGACCTCATCATTTCAAGCTGCCTCTTCATTACCCCCGAGCCGCCTTTTTTGGGCAGCGACGCGCCAGGGCCGGGAGGTTGAAATTTGGGACCAATTAAGTTCGAGAAGTCTCCCTCCCCGCCGACTGCATACGCAGGTACGGTCATATTTAAATCTTGCCAATTGATCCCGTCCTCATAAGACAAGTCATACCACATTTTTCTAATTCGATAGGGTAAAGGAGTGCTGCTCGTTACCTTGGCCGGGTCAATTCCAGCAATGTCATTTTTAATAATTGAATATTTCTTATCATCTACGGCTTTGTCTAAAAATTGAGATTTTTGAGACTCGTTTGGATTATTGCAGAGGAATTCAAGCAGCTTGTCGGGAGAGACGCACCAGTAGGGGATGTAGAGTTGATTTTCATTCGAAGGTAAAACGGAAAATACTTTTGCAACATCCTTCAATGCAGATGCATATTCACCATGTATATCAATGAGAAGAATTCTTGCGGAAGGTAGCGCAACTTTTTCGTCTCGTAGAACGATCGATCTGAGCAAGCTGGCCGTGCTGGTTGATTTTCCAGAACCAGTTGAGCCGAGAACTGCCGAATGTCTCGCTATCAACTTATCTAGGTCAAGACTTACACCAATCCCCTCCGAACTAGAAAGTCGACCTATGTTGAACTGACTTTTAGAAGATTTTTTAAAGATATTTTTCAGGTCGCTGTCAACTACAAAGTGGACCTGATCGCCGATGCTGGGATATTCACTAATTCCTCGGTCAAACGAATCGCCAAGCGACTCACCAACAAGCTCTACTTTGATCCATTTTCGATCTTTGGATAGGCCTGCTTTTAGGTCGACAGTGGATGATTCATTTGATTCAGATATCACTCCGTACAAGTGGTTATATCCAAGTGGAATTTTTACAAAGCTACCAACTTGACCGATTCGATAATTTCTACCCTCGAGGACCACTATCCCAGACTCAACAGAGATGGCTAGATCAACGGAAACGGATGAACTGGAAACTCCTGTGACTATTCCAAGTATGGTTGGTTGAGCTGTCATACGGCGGTTCCCACTTCTGTTTCGACTATTGAATCTTGAGAAATGTCACTGCCTGCTGTAGCCAGAAATCTGGCGAATTTCTTAAAGTCACCCAATAGAAATTTATCGTCTTTATAATACTCCGCTCGTATTTCGTGCCAATTTTTTGTCGGAGGTGTGCCAATTTTCCATTTGGCTTGAATACCATTGATGATCGCCCCATCGCTACAAAATACGCTGATTCCGGGACACTTCAGCGCCAAATCTA
The DNA here is from genome assembly GCF_001421705.1 of Xylophilus sp. Leaf220. Classification (GTDB taxonomy): domain Bacteria; phylum Pseudomonadota; class Gammaproteobacteria; order Burkholderiales; family Burkholderiaceae_C; genus Xylophilus. The sequence goes on from NZ_LMKO01000023.1 coordinate 333,770, forward strand.
TGACATTTTTCTCCTCGGCAAGGGTTCCAAATTGAAAGGCAAACAACGCAGCCGATGGGTTAGCAAGGAGACATTCAAGTACTTTGGAAGAGATATGTGCGTCGGCATACGAAAACCCACTTGACATCAGAAAAGCATCTGGCTCATTTAGAAAGTCTTTCAATCTTTCGAACAATGACGAAAATGGTGCTGCTTGTGTTTGGTCATACTTGATATGAGATGGATAGACCATATTGGCGTTTGTAGAATTGGGGACCCGAACGATTTCGCCCGCATCGTTACTCTCCCAACCTATAGATCCATGAAGCTTCCACAGTCTTACCCACCTAGATGGCAAGTCATTTTTTGAGATGCTCGAAGGGTCAAAAAAAGCGCTCTTTGAGCCACTAAACCCGTCGAAATATGGTGTTTTGGCCCTTTCTAAAGCGCTTTCAAAAAGTAGGTCGTAGTTAGTCGTATATATCTCCACGCCGTACTTCCGATTAATTCCATTTATCCAAGAGACCACTTCGGAAAATGGATTAGCTGGCATCGGCAGATCTTTACCCACCACATCGCGGATTACATCGCAGATGCATTTTGATAAGGCTATAAAATCTTTTGAAGTGTATTCAAAAATTTTATCGGCTCCGACAACCTCGGCCAGCATCCGGACTCTTGAAAGAATCTTCTCTAGATTTGGGTTGTTGATAGATGCTTTGATTGACGCATAGACTTTTTCATCCGCGATGCTTAGCTTTTTAATCACCATTTTTTCTAAGCCAGCGATGTTTGGAATAAGCGGCTCCCATTCGCCCTTAGTTCCAACATTAATGCTAACTGGGGCGCCTGCGCCTATCAATAGCCCAATTCTCTTCTTCCCATTCGTCGCGATTTGTCTCAGTCCAAACATCTGTTGATCCGGGTTGTGCGCTGTGTTTTCCATTTGGTCTATTTCCATAGTTTTGCCTAATATTGCCTGTTGCAAGTTGGCTTTAATTTGTCACCTACCTTGGAACATCCATATTTGTCAAAGTCCCAGCGAATGGGTGAAGTGGTTGCGTCTCATGCTCGCATCGTGTGATCCGAGGTATGTACCTTCATGCCAATTTCACTGCCCCCACTCACCCCCATCACCAACCTCTGCGTGGCCCGAGTCGCGGCCACATAAAACACCCGCGCAGCCTCCTTCTCATGCTCCCCCTCCGCCGGCATGTGCCCCACGCCGGGCAGCGCCACCACCGGAAACTCCAGCCCTTTGCTGACCTTCATGGTCATCACCTGAATTGCGTCCGCGCCGGGCCGGTATTCGCCACTCTTCTTGCGCACGCGGTGCGGCAGCTTGCGGTGGGCCAGGGCGCTGGCGCACAGGTCCATGGTTTTCCAGTCGGCGCACAGCACGGCCATATCGCCCCAGGCAAAGCCTTCCTGGTGGGCGCTGGCCAGGTGGTCGGCTATTGCCGCGGCTTCTTCGCGCAAGGTGGGCAGTTGGAGGATGACCGGGGCCTGCCCGTCGCGGCCGCAGCTGATGGGTTTGACCAGCGGGATGCCGTCGTCGTCCTGGTCGTCCGCCGTCAACAGGTCGGCCGCCACCAGGCTGGCGGTGTGCAAGATTTGCCGCGTGTTGCGGTAGTTGATCTTCAGGATGGTGGTGCGGCCTTGGGCCTGGATGCCCACGCTTTTGAAGCTGAACTGCTTGCTACGCGCACGTTCGTAAATGCTCTGCGCATCGTCGTACAGCACCAGCAGGCTGTTGGTGGCCGGGTCGACCATCTGCGTGACCAGCTTGAGCCATTCGGGCGCGAAGTCGTGGCCCTCGTCGATCAGCACGGCCTTGTACTGGCCGCCGGGGATCTGGCTGCGCTCCACCGCGCGGATCACATGGTCGACCAAGCCGGCGTAGAAGCCGCGACCCTGCGGCGGCAGGGCCTGGCCGTAGGCAGAGAGCTGCCGGTGGCACCAGCTATGGAAGTGCCGCACATGCACCCGGTCGGCCAAGCCTTTGGCGTCGATCATGGCAGCCAACTGGATACCCAGCGGCTCGTTGAAGCACAGGATGAGGATGGGTTTGCTGGTGGGCGTGCTGGCCTTGGCCAGGTATTCGGCGCGGTAACCCAGGATCATGGTCTTGCCCGAGCCGGCCACGCCGTGGATCACGCGGTGGCCGTCGCCCAGGCTGCGGGCCAGCTGCTCCTGCTGCAGGTCCATCACCCGCATGATGCTGGGCAGTTCGGCGTCTGCATCTCCGTCGTCGAACAGGGCGCCCTGGGTGTGCACCCGCACCTCGGGGAACATGATCCAGCGTACCCGGTCGAGCTGCGGCAGCGTGATGGCGCCTTTGCCTTTGTTGTTGTAATTGCCGAAGGTGTGCGGGTACATGGCCCACAGCCGCTCCTGGAAGGCTTCGGCATCGACGCCTTCGACCATCTCGTCCTTGCAGATCACCAGGTGCGAGGGAATGGCCTCGTGCAGGCCCGCGGATTCGAACTGCTTGCGGGTGATGTTGGTGAACACCACGCCGTGGCCCCACGGGAACGCCAGCTTGCCCTGGAAAGGGCCGCTGCCTTCGACCAGCTGCGGGTCGCGCTCCAGTGCGTTGACCACCTGGATGGCGCAGTGCCGCGCCTGCTGCAGCGGGCTCATGACGACCTTGGGCTGACCGTCGGGGATGATCTCGAAACGCTCGCGCGTGGCGCTGCGGATCGTCTCCAGGCGCCAATCCTTCACCTCCAGCACCAGCGCGCCGCGGCGCGGGTGCAGCACCACGAAATCCGGCCGCGTCTGCTTGGGGCCGATGGGCACGTCCCACCAGAGCAGGTAGTCGTCTTCCAGCTTCTGCTCCAGCCGCTCGGCCAGCCGCCGTTCGCCGGGGGTCATGCGCCCGGCACAGCTGCCGATGGCGGGAATCAAGGTTGCCATGCGTGGATGCCACTCCTTAGGAATGCATCCATATGTAGCATGCCCCTGCCGCGGCGTCTACTTTTGCCCCGATGTAATCTTTAGCCCGCGACCGGACTTGCTGCCGGCACTGCCCACACCCGTCCGCCCCCCACCGCATACAGCGCCCGCCCCGCCACCGGCTGCAGCGCAAAAGTGCCGGTGAACTCGCCGAACGCCGGCAGCACCACCAGCCCCGGCTCCACACTGAAGCACGGCAGGCGCAGTGCGTCGCGGCCCGGGCCGCGCAGCTGCAGGGCCGGGTGCACGTGGCCGGCCAGCACGGTGTGGGTGGGGTGGCGCTGCGGATGGTGGCAGCAGGCGAAAGGGCCGAGCAGGTGCGGCTCGTTGACGATCGCGATGCCCAGCGAGGCGGGCAGGTCGCCGGCATGGCTGTCGTGGTTGCCGCGGACCAGCACGATCTCCAGCGTGGCGTGCAGCGCGCGCCAGGCCCGCAGGGCGGCCAGCACGCCGGGCGTCTGCGATTCGGCGGCGTGCAAGAAATCGCCCAGGATCACCAGCCGCTCGGCGCCGTGCGCCGCGACGAGGCGCGACAGGCGGTGCAGGTTCTCCTGCGTGGTGCCGCCCGGCACCGGCAGCCCGCGCGCCCGGAAGGTGGCGGCCTTGCCCAGGTGCAGGTCGGCGATGAACAGGGTGCGGCCGGCGGGCCACCAGAGGGCGCTGTCGGGCAGCAGCACGACGGCTTCGCTCGCCAGCACGACCGGCAGCGCCCCGGTGGGCGATGCGGCGCAGCCGGTGGCGGGCGGGCGGGAGAAGACGGGCGATAACGACATGCAGGCGGCATTAGGCCAGCACGGCCAGGCCTTTGCCGGGCTGGGGTTTTGTCCAGCGACGGGGCGCAGCGGCGCCTGCCGCGCAGCCCCGGTCCGGCGCGCCGTCAGCGCTTGCGGCCGGCCGGCGGCGTGCGCTTCTGCCAGTAGCCGAACGGCTCCTCGTGCACTTCGATGTCGATGTCGGCCACGCGCTGCTGGATACGCTCCTGCACGTCGGCCACGGCCTGGTTGTAGACCGCCGGGCCGATCTCCTCGATGAAGAAGTTCAGCAGCGCGGCCGATGCGATGTTGCCGATGCGCTCGTCGCGCTCTTCATGGAAATAGCGCTCGATCGAGGCGAGCGCCTGCTGGCGCTGGTCTTTGGGCAGATCGATGGGCATGGTGAATCCACTTCTTACGGTGTGTCACGCGGCGGCGGCGGCACCTCCGCTCGGCGTTGGCATGGGTAGGTCGCCCTGATGGCAACAGCGCTGACGCACCCAGGCAATGTGCCGGGAGACTTTATGGGCACGGATCAGTCGTCTTGTTTTGTCGCGGGCGTATTCTGAAGATAGAACTCGTGCAGTTTGTGTTGAAGAAGTTGTTTGTCGGGCAATTGGGTTTGGTACTGTGCAATCAAGGCAGGGGATGCACTGCGACTCAATGCGTACTCGACCACCTCGTCATCCTTGCTGGCGCATAGCAGCACGCCGATGGCCGGATTCTCGTGCGGCTTTCTCACGTCCCGGTCTAACGCCTCCAGGTAGAAAGACAGCTTGCCCAGGTACTCGGGTTCGAACCGGCCCACTTTCAGTTCGAATGCCACCAGGCAATTCAGGCCGCGGTGGAAAAACAGCAGGTCGAGTGCGAAATCCCGCTGTCCGACCTGGACCGGAAATTCGGATCCCACGAAACAGAAATCACGGCCCAGCTCTGCAGGAACCTTCTGAGTTGCAGTAGCAGACCCCTGTGCAGATCGGCTTCGCTATGGTCGGCCGGAAGCGACAGGAATTCCACGAGGTAGCTGTCCTTGAACACGCCCAGTGCTTCGCCGTGCATTTGTCTCGCCACCGACGAGACTTTTGCTGGACTCAGTACCGATCGCTCGAACAAAGCGGCCTTCAGCTGCCGCTCAAGTTCGCGACTGGACCACTTTTCCCGCGCGGCGGCCCGAAGGTAGAACTCGCGCTCTTCGGGTCGCTTGCTCTGGCTGAGGATCAACAGGTTGTGCGTCCAAGGCAAAAGTCTCGGCAGTGCCGCGACTTTCTCGTCGTGCCTGTACGCCTCGTAGAACTGACGCATGCGAAACAGGTTGGGCCGCGTAAATCCGCGCAGCCCCGGTTGCGTCTGGGCGATATGCGCAGCCAGGCGATCTACGACGCCGTCGCCCCATTCCGCACTCTGCATCTTGCGGCTGATCAACGCTCCGATCTGCCAATACAGATCGACCAATGCGGTGTTGACTGCCTGCATAGCCCGTTGGCGGGCCTGCACAATCATCTGGACGACTTCAGAAAATCCTGGATCGAGAGGTAGGTTCATAGCAGCGGAGGCAACGTCGAAGAGCGGCGTCCATCCTAGCGAACCCCTGACTACAACCGCGGCAACGGCCGCGACGGCTTCCGCTCCCGGCGCGGCCGGCCGGCAGGCAGGTCTTCGGCCTTCGAGGTCAGCGAGAAATCCAGCATGCGCCGCACTTCCTGCGTCGCTTCCTGCAGCGCCGGATCGGCGGGCAGCGCCTCGACCGGCGCGGCCTTGCCGGCGCGGCGGCGCGGGGTGGGCGACGGGTCGGGCGGCACGATGCCCTCGCTTTTCCTGCGGGGCGGCTCGGCGGGCGCGTCGGCCGCGGTCTCCAGCTGCTGCAGCATGCGGGCGATGCGGTCGGCCAGGTTCTCGTTGGTGAGCTTTTCGCGGAAGCGCTCGATCATCAGCGGGAAGCCGAAGGGGCTCGGCCGCTGCAGCGCCTTGACGACCAGGGTCTGGCCCTGCATGCGGCGCAGGCTGGCGAGCAGCTGGGCGACGTCGAGCTCCTGGCTCAGCACCTCTTCGTCGGCCTGGCGCAGCAACATGTTGGCGGCGTCGTATTTCTTGAACACCTCGAAGAAGAGTTGCGACGAGGCCTGCAACTGGCGCGCGCTGCGGCGCTCGCCGGGGTGGCTCTGGAAGATCAGGCCCGAGACGCGGGCGATCTCGCGAAACCGGCGCTTGGCCATCTCGGTCGCGTTGAGGCTGGCGAGCACCTCGTGCAGCAGGGCGTGGCGGGCCGGGTCGGGCAGCAGGTTGCCGGCCCCGTCCGCCGCCTCGGCATGCGCGGCGTTGGCGGTGTTGCGGATCGCCAGGGCTTCTTCGGCGCGCAGGGTCGGCAGGGAGGGCGTGTCGGCGGCGGTGCGCGGTTCAGCCGGCACCGGGGCATCGCGCACCACCGGCGCGGCCACCGTGCGCAGCAGCTCCGGCATCAGCGCGCCCCAGTCGCGCTCGGTGGCGCTCAGCAGTTCCAGGCCGTAGTCGTTCACCGCGATCGAGAAGGTGCCGGCCTCGCCCTGGGCGGCGCGCCAGGCGAAGAGGCTGGCCAGGCCGGTGTGGGCGTGGCGGCCGGCGAAGGGGTAGACGAACAGATGCCAGCCCTCGCGGGTGCGCAGCGTCTCGGCCAGCAGGGTGCCGGGCGTGGGGATGGCCGACCAGCGCTGCTGCACTTCCAGCAGCGGCGCGACCGCCTTCAGCTCGGGGCCGTCGAAATGGTGGTCGTCGGCCAGCGCCAGCTGCCGCACGACGAAGTCGGCCAGCACGGTGGACAGCGGCATGCGCGAGCCGCCCCAGCGCGGCACGGTGGGGCGCTGGGTGCCGGCGCGCTTGACCCACGCGGTCATGTCCTGGATCTTCACCATCTCCAGCACCCGGCCGGCGAAGATGAAGCAGTCGCCGGGCGAGAGGCGGGTGAGGAAGCTCTCTTCCATGCTGCCCAGCCGGGCGCCGTGCTGGATCTGCACCACCATGCTCGCGTCGCTGACGATGGTGCCGATGTTGGCCCGGTGGCGGCGCGCCAGCCGCGCGTCGGGTACGCGCCAGACGCCTTCGGCATCGGGTACGACGCGGTGGTAGTCGGGATAGGCCTGCAGCGACGGGCCGCCCCGGGTGATGAAGTCCAGGCACCACTGCCACACGTCGCGCGGCAGGCCGGCGTAGGCCGCCGTGCGGCGCACTTCGTCGTAGAGCGCATCGGGCACGAAGCCGCCGCCCAGCGCCACGGTGACCAGGTGCTGCACCAGCACGTCGACCGGCTGGCGCGGCGTGGTGCGCATCTCGACCTGGCCGGCCTGCACCGCGGCGCGGGCGGCCGCGGCCTCGACCAGCTCCAGGCTGTGCGTCGGCACCAGGGTGATGCGCGAGGGCCGGCCCGGCGCATGGCCCGAGCGGCCGGCGCGCTGCAGCAGCCGGGCGATGCCCTTGGCCGATCCGATCTGCAGCACCCGCTCGACCGGCAGAAAATCCACGCCCAGGTCCAGGCTGCTGGTGCAGACCACCGCGCGCAGACTGCCGTTCTTCAGTCCCGCCTCGACCCATTCGCGCACGCTGCGGTCGAGCGAGCCGTGGTGGATCGCCAGCGCGCCGGCCCAGTCGGGCCGGGCATCGAGGATCGCCTTGTACCAAAGCTCGGCCTGCGAGCGCACGTTGACGAAGACCAGCGCGGTGGTGGTCTCCTCCAGCGCCCGCACCACCTGCGGCAGCATGCGCAGGCCCAGGTGGCCGGCCCAGCTGAAGCGCTCGGGATGGTCGGGCAGCAGGGTGTCGATCACCAGGCGCTTGTCGAGCTTGCCCTGCACCAGCGCCGGCTCGGGCGTGCCTGGCAAGGGCGCGCCGAGCAGGGTGCGCATCGCCTCGTCCAAATTGCCGAGCGTGGCCGACATGCCCCAGATGCGCAGCGCCGGGTTCCAGCCCTGCAGCCGGGCCAGCGCCAGCTGTACCTGCACGCCGCGCTTGTTGCCCAGCAGTTCGTGCCACTCGTCGGCCACCACCAGCTGCACCGTGCCCAGCACCTCCTGTGCATCGGCGCGGGCCATCAGCAGCGACAGGCTCTCGGGCGTGGTGACCAGCACCGTGGGCAGCCGGCGCGACTGCGCGCTGCGCTCGCTGCCCGCGGTGTCGCCGGTGCGGGCGCCGGCGCTCCAGCGGGCCAGTCCGGCGTGCTGCGCGGCCAGGGCGTCGAGCGGGGCCTGCAGGGCCGAGAGCGTGTCGGCCGCCAGGGCCCGCATCGGCGTGAGCCAGAGCACGGTGAGCGGCGCGCCGGTGGGGGCGCGGCGGCGGGTGGGATGGGCGTCGGCAGCCTCGTGTGCAGGCATCGCGTCGGCGAAGGCCTGCAACGCGCCCAGCCACACGGCGTAGGTCTTGCCGGCGCCGGTGGTGGCGTGCAGCAGGCCCGAGCGGCCGTCGGCCATGGCCTTCCAGACCTGTTTCTGGAAGGGGAACGGCGTCCAGCCGCGCTGGGCGAACCAGTCGGCGATGGCCTGTCGCGCCGTCAGACGGCGCATGGGGCGGCGGAAAAGTCCAACGGCAGACATACGTCTGGATTGAAGCGCAGGCATGCAACAGGTGCGTATCCAAACGCGCCGGCGAGTCCGGCATCCTCGTGGCGTACCCAATGCGCCTGTCGGGCTCCTTTTGCGTCTGGCTCCTAGAATCCGGGTCGCGCCGTCCTGGCCATGTTGCCGTCAACGAGACGGAGAAAGTTCGATGTTTCGATGCGCCTGCAGCAGTGGGATCTCGCCAGCGGCGAAACGCCGTCTTCAAGTCGTTTCCCAGGCTTCTCTCTGCATCCGGGATGGGTCGTTGCCGTGCTTGTGCTGGTAGCTGCGCGCGCAGTGTTCATCACGGTTGCTCCCCCGGGTTTCTATGTGGACGAAGCTGCTGGTGCAGCGCATGCGATTGCGCTGCTACACCATGGACACGATGCCTGGGGTACGCCCCATCCGCTGTACTCGCCGTCGTTGGGCGGCGGCTTCAGCACCGCTTTTTACCTGTACCCGCTGGCGGCCTGGATGGCAGCCTTCGGCACCAGCGAGGTCGCCATCCGGGCTTTCTCGCTCGCGTCTACCTTCGTGGCGATCGCGATTCTGGGCGTCGGAATCCGGCGCTGGTTCGGCCGGCGCGAAGCATGGCTGTCGGCCGCGACCGCCCTGGCGCTGCCCTGGAACTGGATACAGGGAAACATGGCCTGGGATCCCGCGCTCGTGCCCTTGGTCGTCGCGAGCGGTTTCTGGGCGTTCTCGCGCATCGTGGTGCCGCCGGTATCGAACTGCGGCCGGCGCGCTTCGCTGGTCCTGTTTCCAGTGCTTCTGCTGCTGCTGGCCTACCTGTACCCGCCGATGCGCGTGACCGCACCTCTGCTGTTCCTCGGTGCCTATGTGGTGTTTTGGCACCAGAAACGTATTGGAATCGGCGAGCTTGTTGCGACCGTATTGTTCTGCTCGGCACTGGCAGTGCCACTGCTGCAGTTCATGCTGCAGCCCGAAGCGCTGGTGCGGGCGCGGCTTCTGAGCGTTTTCCACGGTGCAAGCCTCGCCGAGGGGTCGCGGGCGTTCGGCGCCAACATGCTTCGACTTCTCGCACCCACGACTCTGTTCCTTACCGGGGATCCGAATCTGCGGCACGGTACCGGGTTCCAGGGCCTCCTGGGACTGGCTTCCCTGCCGCCGCTCCTGGGCTTGGCGGCTGCAGCGATCAGGACATTCATCGGGCGCCGATCGAAGCCCCAGCGGCATGCCGTGCGAATGGGGTTCCTGCTGGTGGTGGCATGCACCGGCTGGCTCGCATCCCTGGCCGGCGCAGCCCTGACCAACGAAGGCCAACCCCACTCACTGCGTAGCTGTGCGGCTTGGCCGTTCGCCACCATCGTGCTCGTCGTGGGGTGGCGCTGCTTGCTGGAGGCACCGTTGCCGCGCCATGTACGCCGCCTGGCAATCGCCTTCTTCGCCATCGGAACAGCAGGCTATGCAGTGCACGCGGCCCGCACATACCCCACGCAGGCCATGGAAGCATTTGACACATCTGCAAGGCGGCAGATCCTGAGCGGCCAGCCAACAAGCGACTATTCGGCGCTCGCGCGCCGTTACTACGAAACGCGCTGACGCCGGGCTGCCGTCGAGCAGGGCCTTCCCTGTTCCCCGTCCAGGTGCGGGAAATGCGGCGGCATCATGGGTCCGAGTGCGGCAGCAGCGCGGCCAGGGTGGCGAGGGAGTCGGCCTCTTCCACCGGCTTGTCCTCGCGCCAGCGCAGCATCCGGGGGAAGCGCACCGCGATGCCGCTCTTGTGCCGGCTGCTGCGGGCGATGCCTTCGAAGCCCAGCTCGAAGACCAGGGTCGGCTTCACGCTGCGCACCGGGCCGAAGGTCTCGATGGTGGTCTTGCGGATCACCGCGTCGACCCGGGCCATCTCGGCGTCGGTCAGGCCCGAATAGGCCTTGGCAAAGGGCACCAGCCGGCGCTCGGTGCCGCCTTCCTCGGGCGCGTCCCAGACGGCGAAGGTGTAGTCGCTGTAGAGGCTGGCGCGGCGGCCATGGCCGCGCTGGGCGTAGATCAGCACCGCGTCGATCGAGAGCGGGTCGATCTTCCACTTCCACCAGGTGCCGACGTCCTTGGTACGGCCCACGCCGTACTCGGCGTCGCGGGCCTTGAGCATCATGCCCTCGACGCCCATGGCGCGTGCCTGTTCGCGGACGGTGGCCAGCGCCTCCCAGCTGTCGCCGCGCAGCAGCGGGCTGGCGATCAGCGCGGGGTGACGGAAGGTGGCCAGCAGCGCATCCAGCTGGGCGCGGCGCTCATGCTGCGGCAGCGCCCGCAGGTCGCGGCCGCCCTCCTCCAGCAGGTCGTAGGCGAGCAGCACCACCGGCAGCTCGCGCAGCAGCTTGGGGCCGAGCGTCTTGCGGCCGATGCGCTTCTGCAGCTCGGCGAAGGGCTGCACCTGGTCGGCCCGCCAGACGACGATCTCGCCGTCGAGCACCGTGCCGTCGGGCAGCACGCCGGCCATCTCCTGCAGTTCGGGAAAGCGGTCGGTCACCAGCTCCTCGCCGCGCGACCAGATCCAGGCCTGGCCGCCGCGCCGCACCAGCTGGGCGCGGATGCCGTCCCATTTCCACTCGATCTGCCAGCGGTCGGGCGGGCCGACCGCGGTGTCGAACTGGGCCACCGGCAGGGCGAGCGGGTGGGCCAGGAAGAACGGATAAGGCTGGCCGCTGGTCTGCTGGTCGCGCTCGCCTTCGCTCTCGGTGGCGATCAGGCGCGCGTAGTCCTCGGCCGCCGGGCGTCCGGCGATATGGGTGTAGCCCATCAGCCGCTGCGCGACGCGCTTCGGATCGACGCCGCCCACCGCGGCCAGGGCCTGGGTGACCTGCAGCTTCGACACGCCCACGCGGAAGCTGCCGGTCATCAGCTTGAAGTAGACCAGCCGCTCGTCCACCGCCAGTTGCCGCCACTGGGCACGCAGGGTGTCGGCCAGCGTCTCGGGCGCGGCCTTGCGCAGCGGCAGCAGGTGCTGCTCGACCCAGTGGGCCAGGCCCAGGTCGTGTTCGGCATCGGGCGGGGGCAGCAGCAGCGAGATGGTCTCGGCCAGGTCGCCCACCGCGTCGTAGCTTTCGTCGAACAGCCACTCGGGCAGGCCGGCCGCCTCGCGGGCCAGCTGGCGCAGCAGCTTGGTGGGCACCAGCTGGCGCGGCTTGCCGCCGGCCAGGAAGTACACCGCCCAGGCGGCATCGGCCGGCGTGGCCTGCAGCAGGTACTGCTGCAGGGCGGCCTGCTTGGCCAGGCTGGAGGTGGTGGCGTCGAGGGCGCGGTAGAGCGCGGCGAAGGCTTTCATGCGGCAGCGGGCACCGGCTCGGCAGGGAGTTCGGTGGCGGGCTTGGCGGTGGCGTCGCCGTCGGCTTCGTCCTCGTCGCCGTATTCGGTCTTGAAGCCCTGGGCCTCCAGGCCGTTGTCGGTCAGCCAGCGCACCAGGATCTCGACGCTACCGTGGGTGACGAAGACGCGCTCGGCCCCGGTCGCGCCGATCGCCTGCTGCAGGCCGGGCCAGTCGGCATGGTCGGACATGACGAAGCCGCGGTCGACGCCCCGACGGCGGCGGGTGCCGCGCAACTGCATCCATCCGCTGGCGAAGGCGTCGGAGTAGTTGCCGAAGCGCCGCAGCCAGGTCGAGCCCTGGGCCGAGGGCGGTGCCAGCACCAGCGCGGTCTTGAGCATCGCGGCATCGACGCCCTCGTCGGTCACCCGGTAGGTGTGCGGCAGCGCGACGCCGGCCGCGCGGTAGACCGCGTTGAGCGGCTCCACCGCGCCGTGCACCACGATCGGCCCGATGCTGCTGTCGACCCCGTGCAGCACCCGCTGGGCCTTGCCGAAGCTGTAGCAGAGCAGCACCGAGGCGCGGCCGGCCGCGGCGTTGGCGCGCCACCAGGCGTCGATGTCGGCGAAGAGCACCGGCTGCGTCGGCCAGCGGTAGATCGGCAGGCCGAAGGTCGATTCGGTGATGAAGGTGTCGCAGCGCACCGCCTCGAAGGGCGCGCAGGTGCCGTCGTCCTCCAGCTTGTAGTCGCCCGAGGCCACCCAAACCCGGCCGCCGTGCTCCAGCCGCACCTGGGCCGACCCGAGCACATGGCCCGCCGGATGCAGCGACACCTTCACGCCGTGGTGCTCGATCGCCTCGCCGTAGGGCAGCGTCTGCAGGTTGATGTCGGCGCCGAGCCGGGTGCGCAGGGTGCCCTCGCTGTCGGTCTGGGCCAGGTAGTGGGCATGGCCCCAGCGCGCATGGTCCGAGTGCGCGTGGGTGATGACGGCCCGCTCCACCGGCTTCCAGGGGTCGATGTAGAAATCGCCGGGCGGGCAGTACAGGCCTTCGGGGCGGGCGACGACGAGGTCCATGCCGGTGCGGGTCAGGCGACCAATAAGGAAACAGACCGCCACATACGAGCATGTGCACGCCAGGCCGTGCTGCGGTGCGCACGGCATCGTTCCACGCGGCAGACGAAGTCGCGCAATGCGAAAGGCAGGGGCATGGACGGTTCCTGTAGCGGACTGTGGGGGACATGCAGGTTAGTACGCCTGCGACACAGCTCTGCAACAAATTACCCGTCGGCCCAAGCCATTACAGGCGCGCGGCTTTTACGTCTGAACAAGCCACGACTCTTATCGTGCAAATACGGCACCCATAAGCAAAAACCGCCCGAAGGCGGTCTTTCTATGTCGGGCCGGAATGCGTGATCAGCGCTTCTGGCGGTACCGGCGCAGGGCCGCGATCTGGGCGGCCATGACGGCCAGCTCGGACTGCGCACGGGCCAGGTCCAGGTCAGTCTTGGCGTTCTTCAGCGCTTCCTCGGCGGCTGCCTTGGCGGCGTTGGCCTTTTCTTCGTCCAGGTCCTTGCCGCGCACCGCGGTATCGGACAGCACGGTGACGCAGTCGGGCTGGATCTCCAGGATGCCGCCGGCCACGAAAACGAACTCTTCGCCACCGTCGGCCGTCTCGATGCGGACCGTGCCGGGCTTGATGCGGGTGATCAGGGGCGTATGGCGCGGATACACGCCCAGCTCGCCGGCTTCACCCGGCAAGGCGACGAAGCGTGCCTCGCCGGAAAAGATCGACTCTTCCGCGCTGACGACGTCGACATGAATGGTGTTGGCCATATGAATCCTTGTTCGCTAACAAAAAACTGGTGGAAGCAAGCAGACGGGAGGGCCGGCGAGGCGCCGCGCGGAGCCGTACTGGTGTACGGCGAGCACGGCAACGACACCGGCTGCCCGTGTGCGCCGCTTACGCCAGCTTTTTGGCCTTTTCGAAGGCTTCGTCGATGGTGCCCACCATGTAGAACGCCTGTTCCGGCAGATGGTCGGCCTCGCCGGCCACGATCATCTTGAAACCACGGATGGTTTCGGCCAGCGGCACGTACTTGCCGGGGGAGCCGGTGAACACTTCCGCGACGTGGAACGGCTGCGACAGGAAACGCTGAATCTTCCGGGCACGGGCCACCACCAGCTTGTCTTCCGGTGCCAGCTCGTCCATGCCCAGAATCGCGATGATGTCGCGCAGTTCCTTGTAGCGCTGCAGCGTGCCCTGCACGGCGCGGGCCGTGTTGTAGTGCTCTTCCCCGACGACGTTCGGGTCCAACTGGCGGCTGGTCGAATCCAGCGGGTCCACGGCCGGGTAGATGCCCAGCGATGCGATGTCGCGCGACAGCGCCACGGTGGAGTCCAGGTGGGCGAAGGTGGTGGCAGGCGATGGATCGGTGTAATCGTCGGCCGGCACGTAGACGGCCTGGATCGAGGTGATCGAGCCGACCTTGGTCGACGTGATCCGCTCCTGCAGGCGGCCCATTTCCTCGGCCAGCGTCGGCTGGTAGCCCACGGCCGACGGCATGCGGCCCAGCAGTGCCGACACTTCGGTACCGGCCAGCGTGTAGCGGTAGATGTTGTCCACGAAGAACAGCACGTCGCGGCCTTCGTCGCGGAACGACTCGGCGATCGTCAGGCCGGTCAGGGCCACGCGCAGACGGTTGCCCGGCGGCTCGTTCATCTGGCCGTAGACCATGGCGACCTTCGACTGCTCGAGGTTCTCGAGGTTCACGACGCCGGAGTCGGCCATCTCGTGGTAGAAGTCGTTGCCTTCCCGGGTCCGCTCACCCACGCCGGCGAACACGGACAGACCCGAGTGCGCCTTGGCGATGTTGTTGATGAGCTCCATCATGTTCACCGTCTTGCCCACGCCGGCGCCACCGAAGAGACCCACCTTGCCGCCCTTGGCGAACGGGCAGACCAGATCGATCACCTTGATGCCGGTCTCCAGCAGTTCCTGCGAAGGCGACAGTTCGTCGTACGCGGGTGCCTTGCGGTGGATCGAGGCGGTGAGTTCCTGGCTGACCGGGCCGCGTTCGTCGATCGGGCTGCCCAGCACGTCCATGATGCGGCCGAGCGTCGCCTTGCCGACCGGCACGGTGATGGGAGCGTTGGTGTTGGACACCATCAGGCCACGGCGCAGGCCGTCGGACGAACCCAGCGCGATCGTGCGGACCACGCCGTCGCCGAGCTGCTGCTGGACTTCCAGCGTCAGGGAGGAACCTTCGAGCTTCAGGGCGTCGTAGATGCGGGGCATCTGGTGGCGTGGAAACTCCACGTCCACCACGGCGCCGATGCACTGAACGATCTTGCCCTGGGCGCCTGCTTGCGTATTAGCTTGAGCCATTGTTTGCTCCAAAAATTAAACGTGACTTCGACGCGCGCCGTCGTCAGACGGCGGCGGCGCCCGAGACGATTTCCGAAAGTTCTTTCGTAATCGCAGCCTGGCGCGTCTTGTTGTAGATCAGCTTGAGTTCGCCGATGACGTTGCCGGCGTTGTCGGTCGCGGCCTTCATGGCCACCATCCGGGCCGACTGCTCGGACGCCATGTTCTCCGCCACCGCCTGGTAGACCAGCGATTCGGCATAGCGCACCAGCAGCTCGTCGATGACGCTCTGCGCATCGGGCTCGTAGATGTAGTCCCATGCGGGAGCGCTGGCATCCTTCTGCAGCGTCTCGGGGGCCAGAGGCAGCAGCTGTTCGACCACCGACTCCTGCTTCATCGTGTTGATGAAGCGGGTGTAGCAGAGGTAGACCGCGCCGAGCTTGCCTTCGGCATACGCATCCAGCAGCACCTTGACCGGCCCGATGAGCTTGTCGAGGTGCGGCGTGTCGCCGAGGCCGGTGACATGCGACACCACCCGGGCGCCGATCCGGTTCAGGAAACCGAGGCCCTTGTTGCCGATGGCCACCGCTTCGGCCTGCACACCCTGCGACTGCAGCTCGCGCAGCTTGGTCGTCACCGCCCGCAGGACGTTGGTATTCATGCCGCCGCACAGACCCTTGTCGGTCGTCACGACGATGAAGCCCGCAGCCTTCGCCTCGTTCAACTGCATGAACGGGTGGGTGTACTCGGGATGCGCTTCGCCCAGGTGGGCGGCGATGGCGCGGACCTTCTCGCTGTAGGGACGCGCGGCGCGCATCCGGTCCTGCGCCTTGCGCATCTTGGACGCGGCCACCATTTCCATGGCCTTGGTGATCTTCTTGGTGTTTTCCACCGATTTGATCTTGCCGCGGATTTCCTTACCTGCTGCCATTGGGACTCCTTGGGACCTTCACCTGAACGCGATCAGGCAAAGGACTTCTTGAACGAGGTGATTGCAGTGCTCAGTTCGGCTTCCGCGTCCTTGTCCATCGCCTTGGCCTTCTCGAGCTTGTCGAGCAGGGCGCCGTGGCTGGTCTTGAGGAACTGGTGCAGTCCGTGTTCGAACGCCAGCACCTGCTTGACCTCGATGTCGTCCAGGAAACCCTTGTTCACCGCGAACAGCGTGGAGGCCATCAGGGCGATCGGCAGCGGGCTGTACTGGGCCTGCTTGAGCAGTTCGGTCACGCGGGCACCGCGCTCCAGCTGCTTGCGGGTGGCTTCGTCCAGGTCGGATGCGAACTGCGCGAAAGCGGCCAGTTCCCGGTACTGCGCCAGATCGGTACGGATACCGCCCGACAGGTTCTTGATCAGCTTGGTCTGGGCGGCACCACCGACGCGCGACACCGAGATACCGGCGTTGATGGCGGGGCGGACACCGGCGTTGAACAGGCTGGTTTCCAGGAAGATCTGGCCGTCGGTGATCGAGATCACGTTGGTCGGCACGAAGGCGGACACGTCGCCCGCCTGCGTTTCGATGATCGGAAGCGCGGTCAGCGAGCCGGTCTTGCCGGTCACGGCACCCTTGGTGAACGCGGTGACGTAATCGGCGTTGACGCGGGCTGCACGCTCGAGCAGGCGGCTGTGGAGATAGAACACGTCGCCGGGATAGGCTTCGCGGCCCGGTGGGCGGCGCAGCAGCAGCGAGACCTGGCGGTAGGCGACGGCCTGCTTGGACAGGTCGTCGTACACGATCAGCGCGTCTTCGCCCCGGTCGCGGAAGTACTCGCCCATGGTGCAGCCGGAATAGGCCGACACGTACTGCATCGCAGCCGACTCGGATGCCGAGGCGGCGACGACGATGGTGTAGTCCATCGCACCGGACTGCTCCAGCGCGCGCACCACGTTCTTGATCGTCGAGGCCTTCTGGCCGATCGCGACGTAGATGCAGGTGACGTTCTGGCCCTTCTGGCTGATGATCGCGTCGATAGCCACGGCCGTCTTGCCGGTCTGGCGGTCGCCGATGATCAGCTCGCGCTGGCCACGGCCCACGGGAACCATCGAGTCGATCGACTTCAGGCCGGTCTGCAGCGGCTGGTCGACCGACTGGCGGGCGATCACGCCGGGCGCGACCTTCTCGATCACGTCGGTGAGCTTGGCGTTGATCGGGCCCTTGCCGTCGATCGGCTGGCCCAGCGCGTTGACCACGCGACCGACCAGTTCGGGGCCCACCGGCACTTCCAGGATGCGGCCCGTGCACTTGACGGTATCGCCTTCGGAGATGTGCTCGTACTCGCCCAGGATCACGGCGCCGACCGAGTCGCGCTCGAGGTTCAGCGCCAGGCCGTACGACGGCTGGCCATCGGAGCCGGCCGGGAATTCGAGCATTTCGCCCTGCATCACGTCCGACAGGCCGTGGATGCGGACGATGCCGTCGGTCACCGAGACGACCGTGCCCTGGTTGCGGATGTCGGCACTGCCCGCCAGCCCTTCGATGCGGCTCTTGATCAGTTCGGAGATTTCTGCGGGATTGAGTTGCATGACTCTTTCCTTGTCTTAGGGGTTAGCGGGGTGCTCGGGCCGCGGGTCACGCGGCGAGAGCCACCTTCATTTGTTCGAGACGGGCCTTGACCGAGGTGTCGAGCACCTCGTCGCCGACCACGACGCGCACGCCGCCGATCAGCGATGGATCCTGCTCGACCGTCAAGTTCAACTGGCGGCCGAAGCGTTTCTGCAGCACCTGGCCGAGGTCGGCCAACGCGGCTGCGTCGATCGGGAATGCGCTGTACACCACGGCATCCGAGGAGCCGCCCTGCGCGTTCTTGAGGGCGCGGAACTGGTGCGCGATCTCGGGCAGTACCGCCAGCCGGCCGTTCTCGATGACCATGCGCAGGAAGTTGCGCGCCGGCTCGGTCAGCGGCGTGCGTGCCACGCCCGCGATGACGTCGAACACCTGGTCGGTCGAGACCTTCGGGTTGTCGGAAAACTGGGCGAGCTGCGGATTGGCAGCGATCGCCGAGAGTTCGTCGACCCAGGCCGCGGTGGCGACGAGATCGCCGCCGGCCGCCGACTGGTACAGCGCTTCTGCGTAAGGGCGCGCGATGGTGGCGAGTTCTGCCATGACGTCCCCTTACAGCTCGGTCTTCAGGCGGGAGAGCAGGTCGGCGTGGACGCCGGCATCGACTTCCTTGCGCAGGATCTGCTCGGCGCCCTTGACGGCGAGAACAGCGACTTCTTCGCGCAGCGCTTCACGGGCGCGAACGGTCTGCTGCTCGGCTTCGGCACGGGCGGCGGCAACGATCTTGTTGCCTTCCTCGCCGGCACGGGCCTTGGCTTCTTCGATGATGGCCTGGGCACGGCGCTCGGCATCTGCCAGGCGCTGCGTGGTTTCGTTGCGCGTTTCGGCCAGTTCCTTCTCGACGCGCTGGTTGGCAGCGGTCAGTTCGGACTTGGCGCGATCGGCAGCAGCGAGGCCATCGGCGATTTTCTGTGCGCGTTCGTCCAGCGCCTTCGCGATCGGGGGCCACACGAATTTCATCGTGAACAGCACCAGGATCAGGAAGACGATGGCCTGAACGAACAGGGTCGCGTTGATACTCACGGCAACACCTTTCTAATCAGATGGCGTCGAACGGGAATCAGGCCAGAACGAAGGGGTTTGCGAAAGCGAACAGCAGGGCGATAGCCACGCCGATCAGGAATGCCGCGTCGATCAGACCGGCCAAGATGAACATCTTGGTCTGCAGTTCGTTGATCAGTTCGGGCTGGCGAGCCGACGCTTCCAGGAACTTGCCACCCATCAGGGCGATGCCGATCGAAGCGCCGATAGCGCCCAGACCCACGATCAAACCACAAGCCAGAGCGACGAGACCGAGAACGTTTTCCATGATGTTTCCTTTGGAGAGAGATTGAAAAGTGAAAAGGGAGGAAGGGGCGAAAGAAACTAGCGTGCGCTAGTGGGCTTCATGCGCTTGGCCGAGATAGATCAAGGTCAGCATCATGAAAATGAACGCCTGGAGGGTGATCACCAGGATGTGGAAGATGGCCCAGATGGTGCCGG
This sequence comes from Xylophilus sp. Leaf220, assembly GCF_001421705.1. Classification (GTDB taxonomy): domain Bacteria; phylum Pseudomonadota; class Gammaproteobacteria; order Burkholderiales; family Burkholderiaceae_C; genus Xylophilus. The sequence continues at coordinate 352,685 of NZ_LMKO01000023.1, forward strand.
CGATGATGTGCCCGATCGGCAGCAGCACGCCCGGCAGCGACAGTGCGGCGGCGCCACCCATCAGTGCGATCAGCATGAAGACCAGTTCGCCGGCGTACATGTTGCCGAACAGCCGCATGCCGTGCGACACCGTCTTCGCCAGGTATTCGATGACCTGCATCAGCAGGTTGATCGGCCAGAGGACCGGGTGCGCGCCGAAGGGGGCGGTGATCAGCTCGTGGCCCCAGCCGCCCAGGCCCTTGACCTTGACGCTGTAGATCAGGCACAGCACCAGCACCGACGTGGACAGGCCCAGCGTGGTGGAGAGATCGGCGGTGGGTACGACGCGCATGTAGGCATGGGCCGGGTCGTGGCCCGAGGCACCGTGGGCCAGGGCCCAGAGCTGCGGCAGCAGGTCGACCGGCAGCATGTCCATGGCGTTCAGCAGGAAGATCCAGACGAACACGGTCAGGGCCAGGGGCGCGATGAACTTGCGGCTCTGGGCGCTCTTGATGTTGGCCTTGGCCTGGTTGTCGACCATCTCGACCAGCATTTCGGCCGCGGCCTGGAACCGGCCCGGCACGCCCGAGGTCGCCTTGCGCGCGGCGAGCCACAGCACGAAGCAGCCCAGCGCGCCGATCGCCAGCGCGTAGAGGATCGAGTCCAGGTTGAGGACGTTGAAATCGATGATCTTGGTCTGCTTCACAGACTCCAGATTCCAGTTGACCTGCCAGTGCGTCAGATGGTGAACGATGTATTCACTGGCGGTCGGGGCGTGTCCTTCTGCGGCCATCTCGGTTCTATCCTTCAGCGCCCTTCGAGCGCAGTTCATCCGTTGTGCGAGACCCGGGACGCGCCAGCAGCGCGATCCAGTACGCCTTCATCGCCAAAACCATGCCCGCGATCAACGCGAGCCAACTCAGATCCGGCACCAGCCGAGGCGACACCGCCAGCAGCAGGACCGTGAGGCCGATCTTGACGAATTCCCATCCCAAAAACCCGGCTGCCACGGCACCCGGGCGCAGAGCCACGTTTCGGCGGGTGATGCCCCGGGCGAATACGGCGGCGGGAAACACCACCGCCCATGCACCCCAGGCAGCCGACCATCCCATGCGGGCCTGCCCAGTGACCAGCCAGGCCGCCAACGCGACCACGACCCCCACCGCTGCCTGCCCCGCGACGATCCGCCACGGCGAAACGGGCGGATGTCTTTCTCGCAGCTTGCGCGCCTCTTCGGCGGTCAGCGGCTTGAAATCGGGAACGTTTGCCTCCAGTTCTTCATCCATAACGCGGGCATCTTTCGAAAGAGGTTCCAGCGTTACAAATTGCCAGGAATTTAGCAAAGCCATTGATTATAAGTAGAAGCCCATACATTGGCGCCATGACCCGGTGCGTTATGGGAGAAAGTTGGGCGCTTGACGTACCTGCACCGCACCCGACCCGTTCCGCCCGACACCCCTTCCGTTCGCATGCCACCCGTTTCGGCGTGCGCATCTTAGCCGCGCAGACCGCCGCGACCACCTCCTTCGTGAACCCCTACTTCGACCCCCGCAAGCCGCACCATCGTCCCGGCGGCTTCCAGAACCGGTACGGCGACTTCGTGCCGCGCGGCATCGGCGATCTGCTGCGATGGCGGTGGCAGGCATGGCGCGCGGGTGCGCCCCGGCCGCCACGGGCGCTGCCGCCGGTCGTCGCACCCGATCTGCCGGGCCTGCGGGACAACGCCGCGGCGGGCGCGGCGGCGCGGCCCACGCTGACCTTCATCGGCCATGCGTCGACCCTGCTGCAACTGCCGCTCGGCGGCGGGGTGCTGCATGTGCTGACCGACCCGGTCTTCTCCGAGCGTGCCTCGCCCTTCGGCTTCGTGGGGCCGAAGCGGATGCAGCCGCCCGGACTGGCGCTGGCCGCGCTGCCTCACATCGACGTGGTGCTTATCAGCCACAACCACTACGACCACCTCGACGATGCATCGGTGCGCGCGCTGGCCCGACAGCCCGGCGGCCCGCCGCTGTTCGTGGTGCCGCTGGGCCTGGCGCCTTGGATGCGGCGGCGTGGCATCGACACCGTGGTGGAACTGGACTGGTGGGACGCCCACCCCGTGGCCCACGGCGGCGCGACGGCCGAGATCACGCTGACGCCGTCGCAGCACTGGAGCGGCCGCGGCCTGCACGACCGCCTGGCGACGCTGTGGGGCGGCTACGCGGTGCTGGCGCCCGACTTCCATTTCTTCTTCGCGGGCGACACCGGCTATTCGGCCGATTTCCGCGACATCCGCGCGCATTTCGCGGCGCGGCAGGGCACGGCGCAGGGCGGCGGCTTCGACCTGGCGCTGCTGCCGATCGGTGCCTACGAGCCGCGCTGGTTCATGCGCCAGCAGCACAACGACCCGGCCGAGGCGGTGCAGATCCACCGGGACGTGGGCGCCCGGCGCAGCATCGGCCTGCACTGGGGTACCTTCGCCCTGACCGACGAGCCCTGCGACCAGCCGCCGCGCGACCTGGCCGACGCCTGCCGCGCGCAGGGCCTGATGCCCGGCACGTTCGACGTGATGGCGATCGGCGAGACGCGCGCCTTTGCGCGCCGTGCCGCCACTCCGCAGCCCTCGCCATGACGCCCGCCGACCCGATCCTTTTCTTCCGATGGAGCCCGCCATGACCGCCACCCCGCCCGCCGCCACCGACCCCCGCAAGGATTCGCTGATCGAATACCCGTCGCTGTTCCCGATCAAGGTGATGGGCGCCAAGGCCGACGGGCTGGTGCATGCGATCACCGCGATCGCCAAGGAACACGACCCGTTCTTCGACGCCAGCACCGTCGAGCTGCGCGAGAGCGGCGCCGGCAACTACCTCGGCATCACGATCACCGTGACCGCCACCAGCCGCGAGCAGCTCGACGACCTCTACCGCGCCCTGTCGGGCCATCCGATGGTGAAAGTGGTGCTGTGACGCGCCACCGCTCTTGCGCAGGCCGGCGCCTATGGCACTGAACACCCTGGTCGTCGGCCGCATCGACTACGCGGAAAGCTACGCGGCGATGCAGACCTTCACCGCCGAGCGCACGCCCGACACGCCCGATGCGCTGTGGCTCTGCGAGCACGACCCGGTCTTCACCCAGGGCCTCGCCGGTCAGGCCGGCCACCTGCTGGCGCCCGGCGCCATCCCGGTGGTGGCCACCAACCGCGGCGGCCAGGTCACCTACCACGGGCCGGGGCAGGTGACCGCCTATCCGCTGATCGACCTGAAACGCGCCGGCTACTTCGTCAAGGAGTACGTCTACCGCATCGAGGGGGCGGTGATCGCCACGCTGGCCCACCTGGGCGTGACCGGCCACCGGGTGCCCGGCGCACCCGGCATCTACCTGCGGCTGGACGACCCGTTCTCGCACGCGGCGCTCGCCGGCCCGGTGCCCGCGGGCGACCCTTTCCGCGGCCTGGGCAAGATCGCGGCGCTGGGCATCAAGGTGAGCCGCCACTGCACCTACCACGGCGTGGCGCTCAACGTGGCGATGGACCTGGAACCCTTCTCGCGGATCAACCCCTGCGGGTATGCGGGCCTGCGGACCGTCGACCTTTCTACAATCGGAGTTCCTGTTTCCTGGGACGAGGCCGCGTCGGTGCTGGGGCACAAGCTCGGCATCTACCTCGCACCCTGACCCTGCCGAAAGCGCCGCCCAATGAGCACCACCGAAGTCGTCCGCGAGGCGCAAGCCCTCGCCACCTACAACCCGCTGGCCAAGCAGAAGGCGGGCGCCAAGCTCTCGCGCATCCCGGTGAAGGTGATCCAGGGCGAGGTGCTGAAGAAGCCCGACTGGATCCGGGTCAAGGCCGGCAGCCCCACCACCCGCTTCTACGAGATCAAGGAGATCCTGCGCGAGAACAAGCTGCACACGGTGTGCGAGGAAGCCAGCTGCCCCAACATCGGCGAATGCTTCGGCAAGGGCACGGCCACCTTCATGATCATGGGCGACAAGTGCACCCGGCGCTGCCCGTTCTGCGACGTGGGCCACGGCCGCCCCGACCCGCTCGACAAGGACGAGCCGCTGAACCTGGCGCGCACCATCGCGCAGCTGCGCCTGAAATACGTGGTGATCACCAGCGTCGACCGCGACGACCTGCGCGACGGCGGCAGCGGCCATTTCGTGGAGTGCATCCGCAACATCCGCGAACTCTCGCCCACCACCCAGATCGAGATCCTGGTGCCCGACTTCCGCGGCCGCGACGACCGTGCGCTGGAGATTCTGAAGGCCGCGCCGCCCGACGTGATGAACCACAACCTCGAGACCGCGCCGCGCCTCTACAAGGAAGCGCGCCCCGGTTCCGACTACCTGTTCAGCCTGAACCTGCTCAAGAAGTTCAAGGCGCTGCACCCCACCGTGCCCACCAAGAGCGGCATCATGGTCGGCCTGGGCGAGACCGACGAAGAGATCCTGCAGATCATGCGCGACATGCGGGCGCACGACATCGACATGCTGACCATCGGCCAGTACCTGTCGCCGTCCAACTCGCACCTGCCGGTCAAGCGCTACGTGCACCCCGACACCTTCAAGATGTTCGAGGAAGAGGCCTACAAGATGGGCTTCACCCATGCCGCCGTCGGCGCCATGGTGCGCTCCAGCTACCACGCCGACCAGCAGGCCGAGCACGTCCTGAACCCCGTCGCGGGTTGAGTCTCGACCCCGGGCGCCTGCTGCTCGACCCGCGGTCGCTGCAGGACCACCTGCCGGCCGCGACCTTCGCGCTGGGGCTCGACATCTACCGCCGCCAGCAGGTGCTGGCCTATACCCTGGAGCCGGCCAGCCGCACCGAATGGCGGATCGAGGGCGAGGTGCAGGGCAGCGAGCGCGCGCCCTGCGCCACCACCGTCACGGTGGAACTCGATGCCGACGGCCGCATCGTGCTCTTCGGTGGCGACTGCTCCTGCGCGGTGGCGCGCAACTGCCGGCATGCCGCGGCCCTCGCACTGAAGGCCGCCTACAAATCGGTCGCGATGCGCCAGGCAGCGGCACCGCCCGTGCCGATGCGCGCGCCGGCCGTCCACGCCCAGCCGGAGCTGATGTTCGCCGCGCCGGCAGCACGCGCCGCGCCGGCCGCGGCGGCAGTGCCTCCTGCACCCGGTCCAGAAACCGAAGACACCGCGCCGGCGCCGCCCGAACCGGCGCGCGACGCCGCGCCCCGGCCGCCTCCGCCGCCGGCCGGCCCGCCCCCGCCCGACCGCTGGCTCGACCTGTTCGGCACCGTGGCCGAGCCGCACGCGCAGGCGGCCACCGTCGACCGCCATGTCTACCTGCTGCACCTGCAGCGCCCCTCCCACGGCAGCGGCGCGGGGCCGCGGCTGGCGCTGTCGTGGGGCATGTCGCACCCGATGAAGCGCGGTGGCTGGACGCAGGTGAAGACGCCCTACTCCCACCCCGGCTACCTGCCCGGCCGTTCGGCCGCGCGGCCCACCACAGACGACCAGGAATGCGTGCGGCGGATCGCGGCGCTGAAGCGCCACGGCTACGGTTCGGGCCTGGGCTGGGTGCAGGGCCGGGCGGGACTGGAGGCCCTGCGGCTGGCCGCCGGCACCGGCCGCCTGTTCGCCGCCGATGCGGCCGGCCAGATCGCCGGCGCACCGCTGCAATGGGGCGCCCCGCGTGCGATCGCCTGGCAGTGGCAGGAGACCACCGGCGCCGGCGACGCCGAGCCGGTCTGGACACTTCGCCCGCGGATCGACGGCACGCCCGGCACCGCGTGGCTCGCGGACGGCCCGCCGCCGCTCTACCTCGACACCGCCCTGGGCTGCTGCGGCCCGGCCGAGGCCCCCGGCGTCGATGCCGAGCACCTGCCCCTGCTGCTCGCCGCCGCGCCCATCCCGCAATCGGCCCTGGCCGATGCGCCGGCGGCCGAACTCGCACGGCGGGCCGGCCTGTCGCTGCCCGCCATGGTGGGCGCTCCCGAGACGGTGCGCGGCGTGGCGCCGGTCGCCCACCTGCGGCTCTCGGCGGTGCCGGTCGCCGAGCGCGCCACCCGCGGCCTGCTGTGCGCCGCCCTCACCTTCGACTACGGCGGCCTGCGCCACTACTGGCCGCACCACCAGCGCTGCGTGCTGGTCGTCGACGGCAGCCGCCGCGTGCTGCTCGACCGCCAGCTCGCCGCCGAGATGGAGATCCGCCGTGCGCTGCTGGCCCTGGGCCTGCGCGACGACGGCCACGGCCGCCACCATCTGCTGCCGTCGGCCCAGCCCGCACCCTCGCCCTGGCTCGACTGGGCGCTGTGCGACTACGCGCCGCTGCGGGAGGCCGGCTTCGTGCTGGAGATCGACGCCGGCCTGCACGGCTTCGTGCAGCAGGCGGACGCGCTGGACCTGCGCATCGCCCCGGCGCAGGGTACGCCGCTGGTGCTGGTGGGGGACACGTCCGGCACGGCGGGCGGCGCTGCGTCCTCGCCCTGGTTCGATCTGTCGCTGGGCATCGAGATCGACGGCGTGCGGGAGAACGTGCTGCCCTGGCTGCCCGAACTGCTGGCCCAGTTGCGGCCCACCGCCGGCGGAACCGACCTGCCCGAATGGCTCTGGCGGCCGCGGCCCGACGGCGGCTTCGTGCGGCTGCCGTCGGCGCCGCTGCGCCCGTGGCTGCAGGCCCTGCTCGACCTGGTGGGCGAGCGCCGGCCGCAGGACCTGGAAGCCCTGCTGCTGCGCCTGTCGCGCACCGAGGCGCTGCGACTGGCCGCCGCGATGGGCGAAGGCGCCGCCACCTGGCGCGGCGCCGAACCGTTGCGCGGCCTGCTGGGCACCCTGGGCGGCCAGGGCCGGCTGCCCGCGGTGCCGGTGCCCGCCGGCCTGCGCGCCACGCTGCGGCCCTACCAGCACCACGGCCTGCAGTGGCTGCAGTTCCTGCGGGCACAGGGCCTGGCCGGCATCCTGGCCGACGACATGGGCCTGGGCAAGACGCTGCAGACCCTGGCCCACCTGCTGGCCGAGCAGGAGGCCGGCCGGCTCGACCGGCCCTGCCTGGTGGTCGCCCCGGTCAGCCTGCTCGGCAACTGGCAGCGCGAGGCGGCCCGCTTCGCCCCCACGCTGCGCACCCGCATCTGGCACGCCGGGGCACGCAGCACCGCCGGCGCCACCGGCGGCTTCGGCCGGTGCGACCTGGTCATCGCCCCGTACTCGCTGCTGCAGCGCGACCGCGAGCGCTGGCAGGCCCAGCCCTGGCACCTGGTGGTGCTGGACGAGGCGCAGAACATCCGCAACGCCAGCACCCAGGCCGCGCAGGTGGCCGCCGGCCTGGACACGCGCCACCGCCTGTGCCTCACCGGCACGCCGCTGGAAAACAACCTGGGCGAGCTGTGGAGCCTGTTCCACTTCCTGATGCCGGGCTTCCTGGGCAGCGCGGCGCGCTTCAAGGAGACGTTCCGCACCCCGATCGAGAAGCACGGCGACGCCGAGCGGCTCGACCAGCTGCGCCGCCGGGTCACCCCCTTCCTGCTGCGGCGCGGCAAGTCGGAGGTGGCGGGCGAGCTGCCCGCCAGGCAGGAGAGCACGGTGCGCATCGCGCTCGGCGGCGCGCAGGCCGACCTGTACGAGACCATCCGCCTGTCGACCGAGAAGGCGGTGCGCGACGCGCTCGCCGACAAGGGCCTGGCGAAGTCGCAGATCCAGGTCCTGGATGCGCTCCTGAAGCTGCGCCAAGTCTGCTGCGACCCGCGCCTGCTGGCCGCCTCGGTGCCGGCGGCGCAGGCGGTGCGCCAGTCGGCCAAACTGGAGCTGCTGATGGCGCACCTGACCGGGATGCTGGCCAAGGGCCGCCGGGTGCTGGTGTTCTCGCAGTTCACCACGATGCTCGGCCTGATCGAGGCCGAATTGCAGCAGCGCCACATGGCCTGGACCACGCTCACCGGCCAGACCCGCGACCGCGACCGCGCCATCGCCCGCTTCACCGGCGGCGAGGTGCCGCTGTTCCTGATCAGCCTGAAGGCCGGCGGCACCGGCCTGAACCTGCCGCAGGCCGACACGGTGATCCACTATGACCCGTGGTGGAACCCCGCGGCCGAAGCCCAGGCCACCGGCCGCGCCCACCGCATCGGCCAGACCCAGCGGGTGATGGTCTACCGGCTGGTGGCGGAGGGCACGATCGAGGAGCGCATCCTGGCCCTGCAGGAGCGCAAGGCCGCGCTGGCCGACAGCCTCTACAGCGGCGCGGCCGCCCGGCGCGAGCCGCTGTTCACCGAGAGCGACGTGGCGGAGCTGCTGCGCCCGCTGGACGGCTAGAGCGCGCGGGGCCTTCGACGGAGGCGCTATAGTATTCATAGCTAGTGGCCGGCGCCGTACGCCGGCTGCAGGCACTTTTCATTCATCACTTGCCATATCCGATGTCCGCACGTCTCCTCGCGCTCGGCGCGATCCTGCTCTGGGCCACGCTGGCCGCGCTGGGCGTGGCCCTGGCCCATCTGCCGCCCTTCCTGCTGACCGGCCTGGCGCTGCTGCTGGGCAGCGTGCCCAGCTGGTTCTGGGCGGCGCGGCGGCCGTCGCTGTGGCGGGTGCCGGCGGGCACGCTGGGCATCGGCGTGGCAGGGCTCTTCGGCTACCACTTCTTGCTGTTCATCGCGCTGCGGCATGCGCCGCCGGTGGAGGCCAACCTGGTCAACTACCTGTGGCCGCTCCTGATCGTGCTGCTGGCGCCGGTGCTGCTGCCGGGCATGGCGCTGCGGCCCGGGCACCTGCTGGCCGCGTTCTGCGGTTTCGCGGGGGCGGCGTTGGCGATCCTGGGGCGCGGCACAGCGGGCGATGCGGGTGCCGTCGGCTGGGCCTGGGGCTACCTGCCGGCACTGGGGTCGGCCCTGCTCTGGGCGGTGTACTCGCTGCTGACCCGGCGGGTGCCGCCGTTCCCGACGGTGGCGGTGGGGCTGTTCGGCCTGGTGTCGGGCGTGCTGGCGTTGCTCTGCCATGCGCTGCTGGAGTCGCCGGTCGTGCTCGCCTCCCGGGACTGGGCGCTGGTCGCGGTGATGGGCCTGGGCCCGCTGGGCGCCGCGTTCTTCCTGTGGGATGCGGCGCTCAAGCGCGGCGACCCGCGGCAGATCGGCGTGCTGAGCTACCTGACGCCGGTGCTCTCGACCCTGATGCTGGTGGCCACCACCGGCGAGCCGCTGCGCTGGAGCCTGGCCGGCGCGGCGCTGCTGGTGACGGCGGGGGCGGTGATCGCGTCGCGGGTGCGATCCACGGCCTAGCCGCGGCGCCCGGGCCACGGCAGAGGACCGCCGCGCCGGCCGGTTCGCCGCAGTGGCTAGCGGGCCATCTCCGCAGCCGGGTCTTCCGCCGCCAGCACCCGCTGCGCCCAGGGCGTCAGCCGTGCGGTGTCGGCGCGCAGCACCTCCTGCTTGACCGCCAGGATCTGCGCGGGGTGCATCGAGAAGGTCCGCAGGCCCAGGCCCAGCAGCAGCCGGGTCATGGCGGTGTCGCCCGCCATCTCGCCGCAGATGCTCACGCCCTTTCCGGCGCGGCGGCATTCGGCGATCGTGTCGGCCACCAGCTTCAGCACCGCGGGGTGCAGCGGGTCGTAGAGGTGGGCGACCGATTCGTCGGCCCGGTCGATCGCCAGCGTGTACTGGATGAGGTCGTTGGTGCCGATCGAGAGAAAGTCGAAGTAGCGCAGGAACAGCGGCAGCGTGAGCGCCGCCGCCGGGATCTCGATCATCGCGCCGATCTGCGGATGGCCGTAGGCGATGCCGGCGTTGTCGAGTTCGGCGCGGGCGTGGTCGATCAGCGCCAGCGTGTGGCGGATCTCGCTGCCGTGCGCGAGCATCGGGATCATCAGCCCCACCGGGCCGTGCAAAGAGGCCCGCAGGATCGCGCGCAGCTGGGTGCGGAACATCGCCGGATCGGCCAGGCTCCAGCGGATCGCGCGCAGGCCCAGCGCCGGGTTCAGGTGCGCGTCGTCGCGGCGGGATTCGTCGAGCGGCTTGTCGGCGCCCACGTCCACCGTGCGGATCGTGACCGGCAGGCCCTGCATGCCCTCGATCGCGCGGCGGTAGGCGTGGTACTGCTCCTCCTCGTCGGGCAGCTTGCCCTGGCGGCCCATGAACAGGAACTCGCTGCGGAACAGGCCCACGCCCACCGCGCCGGCCTTCACCGCGCCCTCGGCGTCCTCGGGCATCTCGATGTTGGCGAACAGCTCCACCCGTTCGCCGTCGAGCGTGACGGCCGGGGTGTGGCGCAGCCGCGCCAGCCGCAGCCGCTCCAGGTCGCCCTGGCGCTGCTTGAAGCCGTACTCGGCCAGGATGATCGGCGACGGGTCGACGATCATCACGCCGGCGTCGCCGTCGATGATCACCCAGTCGTCCTGCCGCACCAGCTGGCTGGCGCTGCGGGCGCCCACCACCGCCGGGATGTCCATGCTGCGCGCGACGATCGCGGTGTGCGAGGTCTTGCCGCCCACGTCGGTCACGAAGCCGGCGAAGACGCTCTGCTTGAACTGCAGCATGTCGGCCGGCGACAGGTCGTGCGCCACCAGCACCAGCGGCACGTCGACCGTGTCTTCCAGCAGCAGGTCCTGCTGGCGCGGCGCGGGCCGCGGCGGCGGCGGCGCCACCGGCGAGGCCACGCCCTTCATGTAGCGCAGGATGCGCTCGACGACCTGCTCCAGGTCGGCCTTGCGCTCGCGCAAATACAGGTCTTCCATCTCGTCGAACTGGCGCGAGATCACCTCCAGCTGGGTGGTGAGCGCCCATTCGCCGTTGTAGAGCCGGTCCGACACCCAGTGCTTGACGCCCTCCTCCAGCTCCTTGTCCTGCAGCAGCATCAGGTGCACGTCGAGGATCGCCGAGAGCTCCTGCGGCGCGTCCTTCGGGCCCATCAGCGCCACGCTCTGCTGCAGCCGCTGGATCTCCTCGACCACCGCGTCCCGCGCCGTCCGCACCCGCGAAATCTCCTCGACCACCTTGTCGGCGTCGATGAAGTAGTGCGCCACGTCCATCCGGCTCGACGCCGCCAGCACCGCCCGCCCGATGGCGATGCCCCGCGCGACCGGCAAACCGTGGATGGAGAAAGTCATGGCAATGCCCTTTAGTCGAAACGCCCCACCACCCCCGGCAAGCGCAGCGAAGCCCCCCTCGGGGCGCCGCGGGACCGGCTTTGCCGGACCGCCAGCGCCGCCCCCTCGCAGGGGGGTGCCGAAGACACGCAGTGCGAAGGCTGGGGGTGGTTCAAGCCTATTCACCTTCGCCGAACTTGTCGGAGATCAGGGCCAGCAGCGCATCCATCGCCTGCTGCTCCTGCGCGCCGTCGGTTTCCAGCCGCACCTGGGTGCCGATGCCGGCGGCCAGCATCATCACGCCCATGATGCTCTTGGCGTTCACCTTGCGGTCGCCGCGCGCGATCCAGATGTCGCACGGGAAACTGCCGGCCAGCTTGGTGAGCTTGGCGGAGGCGCGCGCATGCAGGCCGAGCTTATTGCTGATGGTCGTGGTCGTCTGGATCATGTTTCTTTCGGGCCTGGTTCTGTGGCGCGGTGATGGCCACCTGCATCACGCCCTGCGTGCCGCCGACCACCGCGCGCGACACCAGGGCGTCGAGCGATTCGTGCCGGTAGGTCACGGTGCGCAGCAGCATCGGCAGGTTGACGCCGCACACGAGCTTGGAGCGTACCCCGTCGACCAGGCGCTGGGCGACGTTGCAGGGCGTGGCGCCGAACACGTCGGCCAGCACCAAGGTGCCGGCGCCGCGTTGCTGCTGCAGGATGATGCGGGCCGAGGCCAGCGTTTCCTCGGGCGAGACGTTGGGCTGCACGTCGAGCGCCACGATGCCGTCGCCGCTGTCGGGGAAGACGTGCAGCACGCATTGGCGCAGGGCGTGGGCCAGCGGTGCGTGGGCGATGATGAAGATGCGGTTGGTCGTCATGGCGTTGCGGTGCAACATCGCATTATGGGGCGCGACCGGCGACCCCGCGGCGGCCGTCGTGCCGCGGCGGCGCACCGGCGCGACAACGCCGGGATTCTTCTCAGGGCAGCCGGATGCCGTCGAGGAACGCGGCCGCGCCTTCGGGCACCGGCGCCGGGCTGTACACCGCCGCCTGGAACGCCTGCACGCCGGCGCCGCCGGTGGCGACGAACCAGGCGGCCTGCACCACCACCGGGCCGCCTTCGGGGGCGCGGCCCTCGGCCCGCCACTGCACCGCCTGCGGCAACGCCAGCGCCCCCTGCGGCACGAAGGCGGTGCCGGCCGGCGCGTCGGGGCCGGCGGCGATGCCGACCCGCTGCAGCGTCGCGTCCTGCCAGGCGCCCAGCACCGCACCGGCGCGGCCCGGCTCCGGCACGGCCACCCAGGCCAGGGTGTAGGTGGCACCCTGCGCCTCGCAGCCGACCATGTGCATCTCGGTGGCCTGGCCGGCCAGCGTGACGGTGCGGGTGCCCTCGTCGGGCTTGCAGGGCAGCAGCGCCTGCAGCCGGGTGGGCGGCATGCGCACTTCGCGCCAGTTGAGCGCCGGCGTGCAGGCCGCCATGACGGCCAGGGCGGCCAGCGCTAGGGCCGTCGCCAGGGGACCGGGCCGGAGGGAGGTCGGGTGCATGCCGGATTATCGGGCGGCACCGCGCGGTCGGCCGCGCCAGCGGGAACCTTTGCCGCCTGCGCCCTGTCCATCCGTGCAGCCATCCGGCCGCGGGCCTACACTCGCCCGGGCTCCCCACCTCGTCAGGCCACCATGAAACGCATCCTCTACGCCGCCGTCGCCGTCGCCGCCCTGGGCCTGACCGGCGCGGTACTGTGGTCGGGCGGCGCCTCGGCCGCGCCCGCCTCCACCTTCGTGCTGCTCGACGGATCGCAGAAGACGACGCAGGACCTGCGCGGCCGGGTGGCGCTGGTCAACTTCTGGGCCACCAGCTGCGTCACCTGCGTGGCCGAGATGCCGCAGATCATGTCGACCTACGACAAGTACAAGGCGCGCGGCTTCGAGACGGTGGCCGTCGCCATGAGCTACGACCCGCCCAGCTACGTCGTCAACTACGCCGAGACGCGCAAGCTGCCGTTCCAGGTGGCGATCGACAACACCGGCGCCATCGCCAAGGCCTGGGGCGACGTGCAGCTCACACCCACCACCTACCTGGTCAACAAGCGCGGCGACATCGTCAAGACCTACGTGGGCCAGCCGGATTTCGCCGAACTGCACCGCCTGATCGAGAAGCTGCTGGCCGAGGCCTGATACCGCCCCTGCACCGCAGCGAAAACCGAAGGGCCTGTTTTCGCACGAAAACAGGCCCTTCGGCTTGGTGGACGCCGACCGGAAGCTATCGATTCGATAGCACGACCGACGCCGAGGATCAGCTGCTGCGGAACGCGTCGTGGCAGGCCTTGCAGGTGCCGGCGGCGCTGCCGAAGGCGGCCTTCAGGCTGTCGAGGTTGCCGGTCTTGGCGGCGGCGGCCAGCTTGGCGGTCTCGGCGACCAGCTTGTCGCCGTGTTCCTTGAACTTGGCCTGCTCCTTCCAGATCTCGGGCTTGGCCTTGCCGCCCTCGGTGCCGGGGCCGAACGCGGCCCAGGGCAGCTTCGCCAGTTCGGCCACGACGTCGGCGTTCTCAGCGGCGACCTTGGCATCGAACGGCACCCGGCCGTTGGCCATCGCGCCGACGCGTCCGAAGTGCTGGCCCATCACGAACAGGGCGCCCTGGCGGTATTTGACCGCGTCTTCCGTCTTGGCGAACTGGGCGAACACCGGCCCGGCGAGCAGGATGCCCGCCGCAAGGGCGAGACAGGCGTATTTCTTCATCGTGGACTCCTCGTTATCGTCGTGGCGCGCCGGACATGGCGCGGCCGCCAGTGTAGATTCCGGCCACCGCGGGCGCCAGACGGACCCGCGGCTTTTTCACCACCCCGACAACATCCCACCATGCAGCACACGATCCGGGTCTGGGACCTGCCCACGCGCCTTTTCCACTGGGCCCTGGCGGCCGCGGTTGTCGGCCTCGTCGTCACCGGCCGCACCGGCGGCAACGCCATGGTGTGGCACTTCCGCTTCGGCTACGCGGTGCTGGCGCTGCTGCTGTTCCGGCTGGTCTGGGGCTTCGTGGGCGGGCGCTGGTCGCGCTTCGCGAGCTTCGTGCCGTCGCCCGCGGCCGTGGGCCGCTACCTGCGCGGCCGGGGCGGCGACGGCGCGGGGCACAGCCCGCTGGGCGCGCTGTCGGTCGTCGCCATGCTGGCGGTGCTGGTCGTGCAGGTCGGCACCGGCCTGGTGAGCGACGACGAGATCGCCTTCGCCGGGCCGCTCTCGCGCTACGTTTCGGGCAGCATCGTCGGCCAGGCGACCGGCTACCACAAGAACTGGGGCCAATGGCTGGTGATCGGCCTGGTGGCGCTGCACGTCGCGGCCATCGTGTTCTACGTGCTGGTGCGCCGCCAGACCCTGGTGCGGCCGATGCTGCACGGCGACCGCACCCTGCCCGCCGCGCTGCCGGCCAGCCGCGACGACCTGCGCAGCCGGCTCGCCGCGCTGGCGGTGATGGTGGCCTGCGGCGCCGCCGTCGCCTGGATGGTGCAGGCCACCGGCGGCTGAACCGTGCGAACGCATCGGGCCCCACGGCATCCGGCACCGTCGGTCACCGGGGCCAGGTCCTGTGGCCGGACGGGAGCGCCTCGCCGTTAAACTGGCCCGCCCAACCCCGTCATCACCGCGTGTCCTCCAACGCCCCGCCCTCGATCCAGATCCGCCCACCCGCCACGCCGGACGAGTGGGACGCGGCGCGCGAGATCTTCCGCGAGTACGGGCAGAGCATCCGGGCGGCACTCGACAGCGCAGCGTTCGACGACGAAGTGGCCGGCCTTCCCGGCGAATACGACGAGCCGCGCGGCGGCCTGGTGCTGGCCTGGATCGACGGCAGCCTGGCCGGCTGCTGCGCCCTGCGCCCGCTGGACGCCGCCGACTACCCCAATGCGAGCGAGATGAAGCGGCTGTACGTGCGCCGCGTGTTCCGCGGCTTCGGCCTGGGCCGGCAGCTGACCGAGGCGGCGCTCGACGTGGCACGCCAGTGCGGCTACGCCTGCGTGCTGCTCGACACCCTGGATGCGATGGACGCGGCCCGGGCGCTGTATGCGGACCTGGGTTTCGAGGAAATCCCGCCCTACTACGACAGCCCGCTGGCCGGCGCCCACTACCTCAAGGCCGACATATGAAAACGAAAACGGCGCCCAGGGCGCCGTTTTCAGATCGAAAGACCTGGCAGCCGGCGCAGGAAGCCGACCGCCAGCTATTATTTCTATAGCACCAGCCGCAAGGCGCGATCAGGCCTGCCGGGCCTGGCCGAGCAGCGTCTGCGCGTCGCTCACCTCGAACTTGCCGGGTGCTTCCACGTTCAGCTGCCGCACCACGCCGTCCTGCACCAGCATCGAATAGCGGTTGCTGCGCAGGCCCATGCCGCGGCCGGCCAGGTCGAGCGTCAGGCCGGTCGCCTGGGCGAAGGCGGCGCTGCCGTCGGCCAGCATCCGCACCTTGCCGGCGGTCTTCTGGTCACGCGCCCAGGCACCCATCACGAAAGCGTCGTTGACCGACAGGCACCAGATCTCGTCCACGCCGGCCGCCTGGAAGGCCGCGACGTTGTCCACATAGCCCGGCACGTGCTTGGCCGAGCAGGTGGGGGTGAAGGCACCCGGCACGGCGAAGACGGCGATCGTCTTGCCGGCCGAGGCTGCCTGCACGTCAACAGGGTTCGGGCCGATGCTGCAGCCGTTGCCTTCGACTTCCGCGTACTCCATCAGCGTCGCCGCCGGAAGCTTGTCGCCTACCTTGATCATCCTGTGCTCCTTGTCGTGGGAGGGCGCCGGACCTCGGCACCCGGGTTGAGAAAAAACGCCGGCCCAAAAGAAAAACGGCCCGCCGTGAGGGGGCCGTCTTCATTCGGACCGCAGGTACCGAGGCGCAGGGCCTCAGACCACGACGGCCTTCTGCACCAGGCGGGTCGCGACCCAGTTCTTGGTGCGCGAGATCGGACGGCTTTCCGTGATCTCGATCATGTCGCCGAGGTGGTAGTCACCATTCTCGTCGTGCGCATGGTACTTGCTCGACTTGGCAACGATCTTGCCGTAGAGCTCGTGCTTCACGCGACGCTCGACCAACACCGTCACGGTCTTGGCACGCTTGTCGCTCACCACCTTGCCGACCAAGGTGCGCTTGAGGGATTTTTTAGCTTCCGTCATGGTCACTCCTTACTTGGCAGCCTTGGACTCGGCCTGCTTTTGGGCAAGGATGGTCTTGGCGCGGGCGATGTCGCGGCGCGTGGTGCGCAGCGTCGACAGGTTGTTGAGTTGTTGCGTGGCCTTCTGCATCCGCAGACCGAAATGGGCCCTTTGCAGGTCCTTGATTTCGGTCTCGATGCCGGCGACGTCCTTGTTGCGCAGATCAGCAGCTTTGGTCATTTGCATTCTCCTGATCAAGCGCCGAGCTGGCGTGCGACGAAGGTGGTGCGCAGCGGCAGCTTGGCAGCCGCCAGCTTGAACGCTTCGCGGGCCAGTTCTTCCGGAACACCGACGATCTCGAAGACGATCTTGCCGGGCTGGATTTCGGCCACGTAGTACTCGGGGTTGCCCTTGCCGTTACCCATCCGCACTTCTGCGGGCTTGGTGGAGATCGGCTTGTCGGGGAACACACGGATCCAGATACGGCCGCCACGCTTGACGTGACGGGAAATCGCACGGCGTGCGGCTTCGAGCTGGCGGGCCGTCAGGCGGCCGCGGTCGGTGCACTTCAGGCCGAAGTCACCGAACGCCACGGAGTTGCCCCGTGTGGCGATGCCGGTGTTGCGGCCCTTCTGCTCCTTGCGGTATTTGCGGCGAGCGGGTTGCAGCATGGTAATTTTTCCTTAAACAGACCGATTACTCGGCCTTTGCACCGTCCGCTGCTGCAGCGGGCGCGGCTACCTTGCGGACGCGCTTAACGGCTGAGGGATCCGCGGCGCCACCGGCGCCCACGGGCTTGTCGCTGCCATCGGCGGGCGCGGTGTTGCCACCGACCGGACGGCCACCGTCGCGGCGCGGGGCCGGACGGCGATCGCCACCGGGACGCTCGCCTGGGCGGGCATCGCGGCGCGGGCCGCGTGGACGACGCTCGTCGTCACGCGTCTCGACCACGGCCGGCAGGTCGTTGCGACCCAGCGTGTCGCCCTTGTAGACCCAGACCTTGACGCCGATGACGCCGTAGGTGGTCTTGGCTTCCGAGGTGCCGTAGTCGATGTCGGCGCGCAGGGTGTGGAGTGGCACGCGACCTTCGCGGTACCACTCGCAGCGTGCGATTTCGATGCCGTTCAGACGACCCGACGACATGATCTTGATGCCCAGGGCGCCCAGACGCATCGCGTTCTGCATCGCACGCTTCATGGCGCGACGGAACATGATCCGCTTTTCGAGCTGCTGGGTGATCGAGTCGGCGATCAGCTTGGCATCGATTTCGGGCTTGCGCACTTCTTCGATGTTGACCGCGACCGGCACCTTCAGGCGCAGAGCGAGTTCCTTCTTCAGGTTCTCGATGTCTTCGCCCTTCTTGCCGATCACCACGCCCGGACGTGCCGAGAAGATGGTGATGCGGGCGTTCTTGGCAGGACGCTCGATCAGGATGCGCGAGACCGCGGCATTCTTGAGCTTGGCCTTCAGGAACTCGCGCACCTTGATGTCTTCGGCCAGCATGCCGGCGAAGTCACGGTTGTTGGCATACCAGCGGCTGGCCCAGTTGCGGCTCACCGAAAGACGGAAGCCGGTTGGGTGGATTTTTTGTCCCATATCTTCCAGACCTTCCGTTAATTGCCAACCGTCACGTACACGTGGCACGTGGGTTTGCTGATGCGGTTGCCGCGGCCCTTGGCGCGCGCGGTGAAACGCTTGAGCGTGGCACCTTGTTCAACGTAGATGGTGGTGACCTTCAACTCGTCGATGTCGGCACCGTCGTTGTGCTCGGCGTTGGCGATGGCCGACTCCAGCACTTTCTTGACGATCCCGGCAG
The DNA here is from genome assembly GCF_001421705.1 of Xylophilus sp. Leaf220. GTDB lineage: Bacteria > Pseudomonadota > Gammaproteobacteria > Burkholderiales > Burkholderiaceae_C > Xylophilus. Next base: position 370,605 of record NZ_LMKO01000023.1, read on the forward strand.
CCTTCTTTTGGGTGAAGGTGAGGATGTTGAGGGCTTGATCCACTTTTTTGCCGCGGATCAGGTCAGCAACCAAACGGCCTTTGTCGACCGAGAGGCGCACGCCGCGGAGGACTGCACGTGTTTCAGACATGTCGGCTCCTTACCTTTTGACTTTCTTGTCCGCGGGGTGACCCTTGAACGTGCGGGTCAGGGCGAATTCGCCCAGCTTGTGGCCCACCATCTGATCGGTGATGTAGACCGGGATGTGCTGCTTGCCGTTGTGCACGGCGATGGTCAGACCGATGAATTCGGGCAGAACCATGGAGCGGCGCGACCAGGTCTTGATCGGCTTCTTGTCCTTCGTCGTCACGGCCTTGTCGGCCTTGGCCACCAGATGGTGGTCAACGAAAGGACCCTTCTTGAGAGAGCGAGTCATCTGCTATCCCTTACTTCTTGCGACGCGACACGATCATGACCTGCGTGCGCTTGTTGTTACGGGTGCGGTAACCCTTGGTCAGATTGCCCCATGGGTCGACTGCATGACGGCCTTCGCCGGTCTTGCCTTCACCACCACCGTGGGGGTGATCGACCGGGTTCATCGCAACGCCGCGCACGGTCGGGCGGATGCCCATCCAGCGCTTGACACCGGCCTTGCCGAGCTGGCGGAGGCTGTGTTCTTCGTTGGCGACTTCGCCGATGGTGGCGCGGCATTCGATATGGATGCGGCGCACTTCACCGGAGCGCAGGCGGACCTGGGCGTACACGCCTTCGCGTGCCAGCAGCGTGGCGGAGGAACCTGCCGAGCGGGCGATCTGCGCGCCCTTGCCGGGCTGCATCTCGATCGCGTGGATGGTCGAACCCACCGGGATGTTGCGGATCGGCAGCGTGTTGCCGGCGCGGATCGGAGCTTCCGATCCGGACAGCAGCGTCGCGCCCGGCTCCACACCGCGCGGAGCGATGATGTAGCGGCGCTCGCCGTCGGCATACACCACCAGGGCGATGTGGGCCGTACGGTTCGGGTCGTACTCGATGCGCTCGACCTTGGCCGGGATGCCGTCCTTGTTGCGGACGAAATCGACGACGCGGTAGTGGTGCTTGTGACCACCGCCCCGGTGGCGGATGGTGATGTGGCCGTTGTTGTTACGACCGGCTGCCTGGAACTGAGGCTCCAGCAGCGGAGCGTGCGGAGCACCCTTGTACAGGTGATCGCGCGAGACCTTCACCACGGCACGTTGGCCGGGCGAGGTGGGTTTCATCTTGATGACTGCCATGATTAAGCGGCCTCCCCGGACAGGTTCAGCTCTTGACCCGGCTGCAGCGTCACGTACGCCTTGCGCACGTTGTCGCGGCGGCCGATCGACTTGCCGAAACGCTTGGTCTTGCCCTTGGTGTTGACGACGGACACGCCCTTGACCTGCACCTTGAACATCAGTTCGACGGCGGCCTTGATCTCGGGCTTGGTGGCGTCCTGCAGCACCTTGAAGGTGACGGCGTTCGACTTCTCGCTCACCATCGTGGCCTTTTCGGACACGATCGGGGCGACCAGTACGGCCATCAGACGACCTTCTTCAAACTTCACGGTAGCGGCGCTCATGCGAACATCTCCTTGAGCTTGTCGATCGCGCCCTTGGTCACGAGCACTTTCTTGTAGTGCACCAGCGAGACCGGATCGGCGTAGCGGGGCTCGACGACCAGCACGTTGACCAGGTTGCGCGATGCGAGGTACAGGTTCTCGTCGACTTCTTCGGCGATGACCAGCACGGATTGCAGGTTCAGGGCCTTGAACTTGTCGGCCAAAACCTTGGTCTTGGGCGATTCCACGGTGAGGGAATCGATCACCACCAGGCGGCCTTCACGGGCGAGCTGCGAGAGGATGGACGCCATGCCGGCGCGGTACATCTTCTTGTTGATCTTCTGCGTGAAGTTTTCGTCGGGCATGTTTGGGAAGGTGCGACCGCCTCCGCGCCACAGGGGCGAGGACGTCATACCGGCACGGGCGCGGCCCGTTCCCTTTTGCTTGAACGGCTTCTTGGTCGAATGCTTGACCTGCTCGCGATCCTTCTGGGCGCGCGTGCCTTGGCGGGCATTGGCCTGGTAGGCGACCACGATCTGATGGATCAGATCTTCGTTGTAGTCGCGACCGAAGACGGTCTCAGGCACGTCGAACTTGGAAGCAGCCTGGCCCTGTTCGTTCAGGAGTTCGAGTTGCATTACTTCGCTCCCTTGTCAGCAGCTGGCTTGGCCTTCACGGCCGGGCGCACGGTGACGAAACCGCCCTTGGCGCCGGGAATGGCACCCTTGATCAGCAGCAGCTGACGGGCTTCGTCCACGCGGATCACGTCGAGGTTCTGGGTGGTGACGGTAGCGTCGCCACGGTGGCCCGACATCTTCTTGCCGGGGAACACGCGACCTGGGTCCTGGGCCATCGAGATGGAACCGGGGACGTTGTGCGAACGGCTGTTACCGTGCGAAGCGCGCTGCGACTTGAAGTTGTGACGCTTGATCGTGCCGGTGAAGCCCTTACCGATGGAGGTGCCCTGCACGTCCACCTTCTGGCCCACGGCGAACAGCGACTCGGCCTTCACGACGGCGCCGGCAGCGTACTGACCGGCGACATCGGCTTCGATGCGGAATTCGCGGATGATTTCGCCGGCTTCGACACCGGCCTTGGCCAGGTGGCCGGCTGCGGGCTTCGTGACACGCGATGCCTTGCGGGCACCGAACGTCACCTGCAGGCCCACGTAGCCATCAGCCTCAGGGGTCTTGACCTGGGTCACGCGGTTGTTGGACACATCCACCACGGTGACAGGCACTGCGTCCCCATCGTCCGTGAAGAGGCGCATCATGCCAACCTTGCGGCCCAGCAACCCGAGGGAGTTGCTTTGACTCATATGTTTCTCCAAAACTCCAGCCGCCCCGACTGCAATTGGCCAAGGCGTTTGCACCGCTGCCTTCTACGAGAAGACGCATGCGCTGGAGAAGATTGATAAAAATTCCGCCCGGATGCGCCAAAACGCAATCCGGGCAGAGCCGCGCATTCTAGCCCGCCCTGCAGAAACCTGCAACCACGGTACTGCTGCGCGACGGCAACAGCCCAGAAAAAAGCCGGGCACAGGGCCCGGCTCTCGTTGGGATGCCGCGAACGGCCGCCCTTTATTGCAGCTTGATTTCCACGTCGACACCGGCCGGCAGGTCGAGCTTCATCAGCGCGTCGACCGTCTTGTCGGTCGGATCGACGATGTCCATCAGACGCTGGTGCGTACGGATTTCGAACTGGTCGCGCGACGTCTTGTTGACGTGCGGCGAGCGCAGGATGTCGAAACGCTTCATGCGCGTCGGCAGGGGCACGGGGCCCTTGACGATGGCGCCGGTGCGCTTCGCGGTGTCGACGATCTCGGCTGCCGACTGGTCGATCAGCTTGTAGTCGAATGCTTTCAGGCGGATGCGGATCTTTTGCTTGGACATGGTAATTCCCTCTTCTTGTTAGAAATTACGCGATGATCTTCGCGACCACGCCGGAGCCGACGGTCCGGCCACCTTCGCGGATGGCGAAGCGCAGGCCTTCTTCCATGGCGATGGGGTTGATCAGCTTGACGGTGATCGACACGTTGTCGCNGCGATGATCTTCGCGACCACGCCGGAGCCGACGGTCCGGCCACCTTCGCGGATGGCGAAGCGCAGGCCTTCTTCCATGGCGATGGGGTTGATCAGCTTGACGGTGATCGACACGTTGTCGCCGGGCATGATCATTTCCTTGCCTTCGGGCAGCTCGATGGCGCCGGTCACGTCGGTCGTGCGGAAGTAGAACTGCGGACGGTAGTTGTTGAAAAACGGCGTGTGGCGGCCGCCCTCGTCCTTGCTCAGAACGTACACCTCGGCGGTGAAGTGGGTGTGCGGCTTGATGGAGCCGGGCTTGCACAGCACCTGGCCGCGCTCGACGTCTTCACGCTTGGTGCCGCGCAGCAGCACGCCAACGTTGTCGCCGGCCTGGCCCTGGTCGAGCAGCTTGCGGAACATTTCGACGCCGGTGCAGGTGGTCTTCTGCGTGTCGCGGATGCCGACGATCTCGATTTCCTCGCCGACCTTGATGATGCCGCGCTCGACGGCACCGGTCACGACGGTGCCGCGGCCGGAGATGGAGAACACGTCTTCCACGGGCATCAGGAAGGCACCGTCGATCGCGCGCTCTGGCGTGGGGATGTAGGTGTCGAGTGCTTCGGCCAGCTTCATGATGGCTTCTTCACCCAGCGGGCCCTTGTCGCCTTCGAGGGCGAGCTTGGCCGAGCCGTGGATGATCGGGGTGTCGTCGCCCGGGAACTCGTATTTGTCGAGCAGCTCGCGCACTTCCATCTCGACGAGCTCGAGCAGTTCGGCGTCGTCGACCATGTCGCACTTGTTCAGGAACACGATGATGTAGCCGACRCCCACCTGRCGGGCCAGCAGGATGTGCTCGCGGGTCTGGGGCATCGGGCCGTCKGCGGCCGAGCACACCAGGATCGCGCCGTCCATCTGGGCGGCGCCGGTGATCATGTTCTTGACGTAGTCGGCGTGGCCGGGGCAGTCGACGTGGGCGTAGTGGCGGTTGGCCGTCTCGTATTCCACGTGGGCGGTGTTGATCGTGATGCCGCGGGCCTTTTCTTCGGGCGCTGCGTCGATCTGGTCGTAGGCCTTGGCCTCGCCGCCGAACTTGGCCGACAGCACGGTCGCGATCGCCGCCGTCAGCGTGGTCTTGCCGTGGTCGACGTGACCGATCGTGCCGACGTTGACGTGCGGCTTAGTACGTGTGAATTTCTCTTTTCCCATTT
>NZ_LMKO01000024.1:0-200457 GCF_001421705.1 Xylophilus sp. Leaf220
TCAGCAGAGCCTCAAATTCTAGCACGGTTTTTTAAGTACCGTCAAACTTTTTTTGCTTTCCGCCTCTTTCAACCATCCCGCCGCACACACCACCGAAGCAGCACCGCAACCAGACCGCCGAATTCTGCAGAGCCTCGAATTATATACCGGAAATCCGGGGCGTCTCAAGATCTTTCGAAGAAGAGACAAATTCTTGGCTACTCACCTCGCTGCGCATCAGCCAGTCCCTGAAGACCACCTCCGTGCAGCGAAGCCCTCGACTNTCAAGATCTTTCGAAGAAGAGACAAATTCTTGGCTACTCACCTCGCTGCGCATCAGCCAGTCCCTGAAGACCACCTCCGTGCAGCGAAGCCCTCGACTGTAGCACAGCAAAACAACCTGTTTTGAGCATAGGCCCCATTCCGTTCTCTTGCGGGGAATCGAACACACCTTCCGCTGGACGGTGCACTGCAACATAGGCCGCGCTGCAGGCCCTCCAGTCCGGATAATCCCCCTCCATATGGCACTCATCACACTTCTCGATGCGCAGCTGGCTTTCGGCCATGTGGCGCTGCTCGACCACGCAGGCTTCTCCCTGGAAACCAACGAGCGGGTCGGCCTGATCGGCCGCAACGGCGCAGGCAAGTCCTCTCTCCTCAAGATACTGGGTGGCATGGAGAAGCCCGACGACGGGCATGTGCAGGTGCAGCAGGGCACCCGCATCGCCTATGTGGCGCAGGAGCCCATCCTGGTGCCGACCCACACGGTCTTCGAATCGGCCAGCGCCGGCATCGCCAGCGCGATCGCGGCACGTGAGCGTTACCTGTCAGGCGACGAAGGCGAAGACCTCGACGCGCTGCAGACCGAGATCGAATCGCTCGACGCCTGGAACTGGGAGCAGCGGGTCGAGGAAACGCTCGCCAAGCTGCATCTGACGCCCGACGCGCTGGTGGGCGACCTCTCCGGCGGCACGCGCAAGCGGGTCGCGCTGGCCCAGGCGCTGGTCGCGAAGCCGACCGTGCTGCTGCTGGACGAGCCGACCAACCACCTGGACCTCGATTCGATCGAGTGGCTGGAGACGCTGCTGGTCGACTTCAAGGGCAGCCTGGTCACCATCACCCACGACCGCTCCTTCCTCGACAAGGTGGCCACCCGCATCGTCGAGCTGGACCGGGGCCACCTGCGCTCCTACCCCGGCAACTTCGCCACCTACCTGGTGCAGAAGGCCGACCAGCTGGCGCAGGAGGACGTGGTCAACGCCAAGGCCGACAAGCTGCTGGCCCAGGAAGAGATCTGGATCCGCAAGGGCGTGGAGGCGCGCCGCACGCGCAGCCAGAGCCGCATCGGCCGGCTGGAGAGCATGCGTGCGCAGCGGTCGGCACGGCGCGAGGCGCTGGGCAGCGTGAAGCTGGACGTGGCCTCGGGCGTACCGACCGGCAAGATCGTGGCGGAGCTGACCGAAGTGAGCAAGTCCTTCGGCGACAAGACGATCGTGCGCAACTTCACCGGCACCATCCTGCGCGGCGACAAGGTCGGCCTGATCGGTGCGAACGGCGCGGGCAAGACCACCCTGCTGAAGATGATCCTGGGCGATCTGCAGCCCGACTCCGGAAAGATGCGGCAGGGCTCCAACTTGCAGGTGGCGTACTTCGACCAGATGCGCCAGTCGCTCGACCTGAACGCCACGCTCGAGGACTTCATCAGCCCCGGCAGCGAGTGGATCGAGATCGGCAACCAGCGCAAGCATGTCAAGAGCTACCTGAGCGACTTCCTGTTCTCGCCGGCGCGCGCCACCTCGCCGGTGCGCTCGCTCTCCGGCGGCGAGCGCAACCGGCTGCTGCTGGCCCGCCTCTTCGCGCGGCCGGCCAACGTGCTGGTGCTCGACGAGCCGACCAACGACCTGGACATCGAAACCCTCGAGTTGCTGGAAGACCTGCTGCAGAACTATGAGGGCACCGTCTTCCTGGTGAGCCACGACCGGACCTTCCTCGACAACGTGGTGACCAGCACGCTGGTGGCCGAAGGCAACGGCCACTGGCGCGAATACGAGGGCAGCGTGCAGGACTGGCTGACCCAGTCGCGCCGCGCGCGCGAACTGGCGCAGCGCGCCGGTCCGGCGGCGGCACTCTCTGCGCCCGCTGCACCGGCGCCCGCACCCGCACCGGTTGCTGCGGCCGCCGCTTCGGCCAGCCCCAAGCGCAAGCTGAGCTACAAGGACCAGCGTGTGCTCGACGGCCTGCCCGAGCAGATCGCGGCGCTGGAGGCCGAGCAGGCGGAGATCAACACCGTGCTGGGCGACGGCAGCCTGTACGGCACCGATCCGCAGCGTGCGGCGACGCTCGCGGCGCGCAACGCCGAGATCGACGACCTGCTGCTGGCAGCGCTCGATCGCTGGGAAACGCTGTCTTCCTGACCGGGCAAATGCCGCCAGCGCTGTCGTCCGACAGACGCGGCGCGGCAGACCGATAGAGTGGCGCCACGCCGCGAGGCGTTCAGAAAGACGCCCCCATGCTTGCTCGTGCCGCTGCCGCCCTCCCGTTTAGCCTCGACGACGCCGGTCGGTGGCATGGCCGATGGAAGGCAGCACTGGTCGCAGGACTGGTCGGATTGCTGTCGGCCTGCGGCAGCCTGCCGCCCAATACCCAGCGCGAGGCATCGCAGGCCCTGCCGGTCGGCGGCACCACGCTCGCGGCCACCACGGCAGCTTTGCGGCCCCAGCCGCCCACCAGCCGCAACGCCTCCGGCATGCGCCTGCTGGGCAGTTCGGAAACCGCTTACGGCAGCCGGCTGGCGCTGATCGCCGCCGCCGAGAAGACGCTCGACCTGCAGTACTACAGCATCCATTACGACAGCTCAACCGAGGCCCTGATCGAACGGCTGCGCGAGGCCGCGGGCCGCGGCGTGCGCATCCGTGTGCTGCTGGACGACTTCAACAGTGCCGGCCTGAATGCCCGGGTGCTGATGCTCGACGAGGTGCCCGGCATCCAGGTGCGGCTCTTCAATCCGCTCTTCGGCCCGCGCAGTTCGCAGGCAGGGCGGCTCGTCAGCTCGCTGTTCGACTTCAGCCGTATCCAGCAGCGGATGCACAACAAGGTCTTCATCGCCGACAGCGCGCTGGCGGTCACCGGCGGCCGCAACCTGGGCGACGAATACTTCGGCCAGGGCGACAAGAGCAACTTCCTCGACCTGGACGTGCTGGTGGCCGGCAGCCTGGTGCAGGATTTGTCGCGCAGCTTCGACCGGTACTGGAACGACGACCTGGCCTATCCGGTCGCGACGCTGCTGAGCCCGGGCGAGCGCGACAAGCTGCGGCCCCAGGCGCAGGCAGCGGCGGCGGCCCAGCGCCGCGCAGAAGCCGCGCCGGCGGCGCCCGCCCCGGCGCAGGCCGAACAGAACAACGATCAAGCCGCTTCCGCCACCGCACAGGCGGCGGAGCCCCAGGCCCGCACCGTCCCCGGCGCCGGCGATGTGGCGCGGCAGATCGCCGAAGGCCGGCTCGAACTGGTCTGGGCGCCCGCGGTGCTGCTGGCCGACAAGCCATCGAAGATCGACCCCGAAGACTCCGAGCAGGACCCGGCCGACGCCGACGGCACCGTGGTCGACGACCTGGTCCACCTGCTGGGCCGCACCCGCCAGGACCTGCTGATCGTCTCGCCCTATTTCGTGCCGGGCGAGGCGATGATGAAGACCTTCACCGACCTGCGCCAGCGCGGCGTGCGGGTGCGGGTGCTGACCAACTCGCTGGCCTCCAACGACGCGCCGCTGGCCCACGTGGGCTATGCACGCTACCGCGAGGCCCTGTTGCGCGCCGGGGTGGAGCTGTACGAGCTGCAGGCGCAGGGCGAGACCCGGCGGCGCATCTTCGGCTCCACGCCGCAGTCGCGGTCGAGCCTGCATGCCAAGGCGCTGGTGATGGACGGCCGGCTGCTGGTCGTCGGGTCGATGAACCTCGACCTGCGATCTGCCCTGCAGAACACCGAGCTGGGCCTGGTGATCCGCAGCCAGGTGCTGTCGAAGGAACTGACCGAGAACCTCGAATCGACGATGGGCGACTGCTACCGGGTGGAGCTGACGCCCGAGGGCCGGCTGCGCTGGCACGCGCCGTCCCACGACACCGCCCGCGCCGGCCAGGTCTACGACAGCGAACCGGAGGCGGGGACCGGCCTGCAGATCATGCTGAAGCTGGTCGGGCCGTTCGCGCCCGACGAGATGCTCTGACCCCTGCGCCGGTCCGATACGACAAACAGTCGCTTGCTACCGAATTCGTAGCTAGAAGCCGGCATCGCAAGCCGGCTGCAGCCACTTTTCAATGGGAATCCGCCGCTGCGCTAGATGCGGTGGTGCACCCGGTCCGGCGCATGCAGCCGGCCGATCAGCGCGGGCGCGATCTGGTCGAGCGGCAGCACCTCGTCGGCGGCACCGTGGGCGATCGCCTCGCGCGGCATGCCGAAGACGATGCAACTCGCCTCGTCCTGCACGTAGTTGTAGCTGCCGGCGTCCTTCATCTCGCGCATCGCCTTCGCGCCGTCGGCGCCCATGCCGGTCAGCATGATCCCGTACGCGTTGCGGCCGGCCATGGCTGCGGCCGAGCGGAACAGCACCTCGACCGACGGCTTGTGGCGGTTGACCGGCTCGGTGTCTTCCACCACCGCCATGTAGTTGGCGCCGCTGCGGCCGATGCTGAACTGGCGGCCGCCCGGCGCGATGTAGGCATGGCCGGGCAGGATGCGCTCGCCGTGCGTCGCCTCTTTCACCGTGATGCGGCACAGCCCGTTGAGCCGCGCGGCGAAGCTGGTGGTGAAGCCCGGCGGCATGTGCTGGGTGATCAGGATCGCCGGGCAATCGGCCGGCAGGGGGGTCAGCACATGGCGGATCGCCTCGGTACCGCCGGTGGAAGCGCCGATGAAGATCAGCTTCTCGGTCGAGACCCGGCCGAGCAGGGCGCTGCTGGTCGCAGGCGGCGGGGCGGCCGTCGTGCCAGAGGCCGCGGCCGGGGCGGCTGCAGGCGCCGGTGCGCGGCGGATCTGCGCCTTGGCCGCGATGCGGACCTTGTCGACGATCTGCGTCGCCAGCTCGCTCAGGCCGTTGGCCACGCCCACCCGGGGCTTGGCTACGAAATCGGTCGCGCCCAGTTCCAGCGCGCGCAGGGTGACCTCGGCGCCGCGCTCGGTCAGGGTGGAGATCATCACCACCGGCATCGGCCGCAGCCGCATCAGCCGGCCGAGGAAGTCGATGCCGTCCATGCGCGGCATCTCGACGTCGAGCGTGATCACGTCGGGGTTGCGCTCGCGGATCATCTCGCGCGCGATCAGCGGATCGTTGGCGGTGCCGATGCACTCCATGTCGGGCTGGCGGTTGATGATCTCCGACAGCAGGCTGCGCACCAGCGCCGAATCGTCCACCACGATGACGCGGATCTTCTTCATGCTCTTCTCGTTTTCCGTCTCTCAGGTTGCCTGCGGCGCCGCGGCCCGCCGTGCAGGTCGCCGCGCGCTCTCAGAACAGGTCGACCGACCCGCCCGCCGTAGTGTGCGCCACCGTGGCCGCATTGCCGCGCCGCTCCTGCGACAGCAGCGACTCCGGGTGCGCGTGTGCCAGCCGCTTGACCATCGCCTTGCCCATCACCGGGAAAAAGCAGACCTTGCGCGGATGGATGTCGAGCACGTCTTCCGACAGGATCGGGATCCGTTCGGTGCGCAGGTACTCCTTCACGAAGGCGGTGTTGCGCTCGCCCACGTTCATCGTGGTGAAGCCGGCCATCACCTGCCCGCCGCCGAAGATCTTGGCCTGCAGGTTTTCCCGGCGCGCACCGGCCTTCATCATCTCGTTGATCAGCAGCTCCATCGCATAGGAGCCGTAGCGGCCCGAGACGTCGCTCGCGTCGCTCTCGGGCAGCATGAAGTGGTTCATGCCGCCGATGCCGGCGCGGCTGTCCCAGAGGCAGGCCGCGATGCACGAACCCAGCACCGTCATGATCACCACCTGCTCGTTGGAGACGAAGTACTCGCCCGGCAGCACCTTGACCGCGTTGTACTGGAAGTGGTGGTCGAAGTAGAAGAACGAGGCCTCGCCCGCCTTGCGCGGCTGGGACTTGAGCTTTTCCAGCGAAGAGGGCGCCGCGGAGGGCGCAGCGCCCGGGGCCGCGGTACGGGTCGCGGTGCTAGCGACGTTCATAGACTGTCTTTCCCCGCAGCGTGAACAGGTCGCGCGATTCGCTGAAATTCTCGGCATGGCCCACGAAGAGCATGCCGCCCGGCTTCATCACGCGGTGGATGCGCTCCAGCACCCGGCGCTGGGTGGGCGCGTCGAAATAGATCATGACGTTGCGGCAGAACACCACGTCGAAAGGGTCGCGGAACGGCCAGTCGTCGCGGATCAGGTTGACGCTCAGGAAATCGATGAAGCGGCGCAGCTCGGGCTTGACGCGCACCAGGCCCGCATTGCTCTGCTTGCCGCGCATGAAGAACTTCTGCTGGCGTTCGGGCGACAGGCCTTTGAGCGCGTCGAGCCGGTAGATGCCCTGCGCCGCATGGGCCAGCACCTTCGAGTCGATGTCGCTCGCCGACAGCTTGAACGCGGCGTTGGGGCCGAGCGTCTCCAGCGCGGTCATGACGATCGAGTACGGCTCCTCGCCGGTCGAGGCGGCATTGCACCAGACGCTCCAGGGCGTGCCCGAGGGCCGGGTGCCCAGGTGCTGCGCCAGGATCTCGAAATGGTGCTGCTCGCGGAAGAAGGCGGTGAGGTTGGTGGTGAGGGCGTTGACGAACTCCTGCCATTCGGCGCCGGCCGCGCCGTCGGCCGATTCCAGCCAGCCCAGGTATTCCTGGAAGCTGGTGTGCCCGGTGTCGCGCAGCCGGCGCGAGAGCCGGCTGTAGACCATCGCATGCTTGCCCTCGTGCAGGCTGATGCCGGCGCGCTGGTAGATCAGCGCCCGGACCCGGGTGAAGTCGGCGTCGGTCCAGACGAACTCCCGGCCCTGCGCCGCCGCGGCGGCCACGGGAGCCAGGAGGTTTTCGCGCGCTGCGGCAACGGCCATGGGAGTCCTCGCAGCCTCAGGCGGCCAGGGCGGGCGGCACAAGGCCCATGTCGACGCTGGACATCAGCTTCTCGATGTCGAGCAGGATCAGCATGCGCTCGGCGACCGAGCCCAGGCCCAGGATGCAGTTGTTGTCGACCACGCTCTCGATCTCGGGCGCGGCCTTGATGTTGTCGGGCGTCAGCTCGAGCACGTCGCTCACCGAATCAACCACAATGCCGACCACCCGGTTGCGCAGGTTGAGGATGATGACGACGGTGAAGCTGTTGTAGTCGGCGTTGGCGCAGTTGAACTTGAGCCGCATGTCGACGATCGGGACGATCGTGCCGCGCAGGTTGACCACGCCCTTGATGAACTCGGGCGCGTTGGCGATGCGGGTCGGCGGCTCGTAGCCGCGGATCTCCTGCACCTTCAGGATGTCGATGCCGTATTCCTCCTGGTCCAGGCGGAAGGTCAGGTACTCGCGGGCGCCGATGGTGGCCTGGCCGCCGATCTTGCCGATAACGTTGCTCATGGGGTTCTCTCCTTCGAAAGGGGTTGCGGGGGGCGAAAGGGCGCGGCGCTCAGTGCCGCGCGCGGCGCACCAGGCCGCTGGTGTCGAGGATCAGCGCGACCTTGCCGTCGCCGAGGATGGTGGCGCCCGAGATGTTGGGCACCCGCCGGTAGTTGGATTCGAGGTTCTTCACCACCACCTGGTGCTGGCCGAGCAGCTCGTCGACCAGCAGCGAGACACGGCTGCCGTCGGACTCGACCACCACCATGATGTTGCCGTCCTTGTCGTCCGGGTCGCGCGGGATCTGGAACACCTTCTCCAGCGCCACTACCGGCATGTAGTCGTCGCGCACCTTCACCAGCTGCGAGCCCTGGGCGATGGTGTTGAGCGCGGCCGCGTCGACCTGGAACGATTCGATGACCGAGGCCAGCGGCAGGATGTAGACCTCGCCCGCCACCCGGACCGACATGCCGTCCATGATCGCCAGCGTCAGCGGCAAGCGCACCGACACCTTCATGCCGTAGCCTTCGGCCGAGTCGATCTCGACCGAGCCGCCGAGGGCTGTGATGTTCTTCTTGACCACGTCCATGCCGACGCCGCGGCCCGACACGTCGGTCACCACGTCGGCGGTGGAGAAGCCGGGCGCGAAGATCAGGCCCCAGACGTCGCCGTCGGTCATCTGGTCGGAGACCTCGATGCCGCGCTCGCGTGCCTTCGACAGGATCTTGTCGCGGTTCAGGCCGCGGCCGTCGTCGCGCACCTCGATCACGATCGAGCCGCCCTGGTGGGAGGCCGAGAGCGTGATCGTGCCGTTCTCGGACTTGCCGGCGGCCAGGCGCTGCTCGGGCGGCTCGATGCCGTGGTCGCAGCTGTTGCGCACCAGGTGGGTCAGCGGGTCGGTGATCTTCTCGACCAGGCCCTTGTCTAGTTCGGTCGCCTCGCCCTGGGTGACGAAGTCGACCTTCTTGCCGAGCTTCGTGGCCAGATCGCGCAGCATCCGCGGGAAGCGGCTGAACACGGTCGACATCGGGATCATGCGGATCGACATCACCGATTCCTGCAGATCGCGGGTGTTGCGGTCCAGGTCGGCCAGGCCGCTCAGCAGCTGCTGATAGGCGGCCGGGTCGAGCCCCTGGCTGTTCTGCGCCAGCATCGCCTGGGTGATCACCAGCTCGCCGACCAGGTTGATCAGCTGGTCGACCTTGCTGACGCCGACGCGGATCGTGGTGGCTTCGAGCTGCTGCGCCTGTGCGCCCGGCTTGGGGCCTGCGGCCTCGGTGGGTGCGCGGCCCTCGGCCGGCTTGGCGGTGCCGCCGGCCGATGCCGGCGCACCGGGTGCGCCGTCGAACAGTCCGTAGGAAGCGATCGGCGAGCCGGGTGCGTCGTGGAAGAAGCCGAACGGCGCCTTGGCGGCGATCGCGGCCTCGACCAGGTCGGGGTCGTTGTCGTGCGGGCCTTCGGCGGCGGGCGCGGCGGCCGGTGCCGGTGCCGGCTCCGCGGCAGCGGCGCCGCGGACGGAGATGCGGACCTGCTCCTTGGCGACGTGGAAGACGAACAGGTCGAGCAGGTCTTCGTCGGACGAGGTGGTCTCGACCGCGAAGACACGGGTGTCGGCGCTGCTGCTGGGCAGCGTCTCGATCGTGCCCAGGCCGGGGATGTCGCGGAACAGTTCGCGCAGCGCGTCGGCCTGGCCGGGATTGTCGAGCGGCCCGATCCGGATCTCGAGCGAGCGGGTGCCGCCTGGCTCGACGGCGGCCGCCGGAGCCGCTGCGACCGGAGCAGGCGCCGGTGCGGCAGCAACTGGTGCCGGCGCGGGTGCCGGTGCCGGTGCGGCCACGGGTGCGGCGGCCGGCACTTCGCCGGCGGCCAGGGCCGCGATGCGGCGCACCAGGGCGGAGGTGTCGAGCGATTCGCCCGCGCCGCCGGCCTGGTGGCGGGCCAGCAGGCTACGGGAGGCGTCGGCCGACTCCAGCAGTACGTCGACCATCGCCGGCACCGGCTGCAGCTCGTGGCGGCGCAGGCGGTCGAGCAGCGACTCCATCTGGTGGGTCAGCTCGGCCACGTCGGCGAAACCGAAGGTGGCGGCGCCGCCCTTGATCGAGTGGGCGCAGCGGAAGATGCCGTTGAGCTCTTCGTCGTCGGCGGCGCTCAGGTCCAGGTCGAGCAGCATCTGCTCCATCTGGTCGAGGTTCTCGCCGGCCTCCTCGAAGAAGATCTCGTAGAACTGGCTGAGGTCGAAATCGGCCCCGGCGCCACCTGCGCTCTCTTGGTGGACATCAGACATGGCGGGGTCCCTGATAAATCATTGGCATGGAAACTGGATGGACAGGTCGGGCCGCGTTCAGCGGGTGACCTTCTGGATGACTTCGATCAGGCGGTTCGGATCGAACGGCTTGACCAGCCAGCCGGTGGCGCCGGCGGCGCGGCCGGCCTGCTTCATCTGGTCGCTCGACTCGGTGGTGAGGATCAGGATCGGCGTGGTCTTGAACTTGGGCGTGTCGCGCAGCATGCGGGTCAGGCCGATGCCGTCGAGACGCGGCATGTTCTGGTCGGCCAGCACCAGGTCGATCTTCTCGGTCTGGGCCTTCTCGAAGGCGTCCTGTCCGTCCACCGCCTCGACCACGTGGTAGCCGGCGCTGGTCAGGGTGAAGGAAACCATTTTTCGCATGGATGGTGAATCATCAACAGCGAGGATCGACAGCATGTGGGAGCTCCAGCAAAGAACGTGATAGTGAGAGACTGAACAGGCGCGGCGCGCGCTTCAGAAGAGTTCGATGGACCCGGCGTCCATCTCGCTCTGGGTCACCGGGTTGGGCCGCTCGGGCGCGATCTCGGGCATCGCTTCCTCGCCCTCCTCCTGGCCCATGGCCTCGGAGGCGAGACGGAAGGCACATCCCTGCAGGACCCGCGTGGTGTGCACGATCAACTGGGAGGCCATGTCCTGGAACTGCAGCTCGGTCACGGCGTGGCGCAGCGCCGAGCGCGCGCTCTCCACCGCGTCGGCGTCGTGCGGCGCGCCCTCGACACCGTTCAGGCTCTGCGACGCAGCGCCGAAACGCTCCATCAGATTGTCCGCGGCGTGGCTGAGCAGGCCCTCGAGGCGCTGCAGGTCGTGCATGACCACGAGCAGCGAGTCCTGGACCTCGGCCACCACCATCAGGGGTAGCTGAACGGCTGGACCGTCGTGGGATGCGAACGTCTGTTGCATGGATTCTCCGTCCCTGCCAATCCCTGCAGTGCGGGGGACGCCTTTCGGCGGCCGGGGCCTGTTTGCTTATTCTGGTGCATCTGGCCTGGGTCCTGTACATATCGGCACAAAATCCGGAGACTTCACACATATTTGCAACACCCGTGCCATCCCGCGGTGCGACGGCGCAGCAGCTGCCTGTCTTCGCGCCGTGCGGGTCGGCGCCTATGATGGGGTCCGCATGCAGCCCTACGCCTCCTCCGACTCCCCGACGCTGAGGATTCTCCACCTGGAAGACTCCGACGCCGACCATGCGTTGGTGCGGCATACCCTACAACGCTCCGGCGCGCCATTCGAAATGTGCCGGGTCGAAACACTCGAGGCGCTGCAATCGGCCCTGGACGCCGGCGGCTTCGACGCGGTGGTGGCCGACTACCGGCTGCCGGGCTTCACCGCGGTCGATGCCTGGGAGGCGGTCTCCGCCCGGGGCGCGGCGGCCCTGCCGCCCTTCGTGCTGCTGTCGGGCGCGATCGGCGAGGCGGCGGCGGTCGACGCGATCCGGCGCGGCATCAGCGACTACCTGCTGAAGGACGACATGGCCAAGCTGCCGCACGTCATCGCCCGGTCGATCGAGGTGCGCCACGCCCGCTTCGCCCGGGAAGAGGCGGTGCGGGAGCTGGCCGCGTCCGAGCGCCGCCTGGCCGAACTCACCGAGCACCTGCAGACCAGCATCGAGCAGGAGCGCGCCGCGATCGCCCGCGAGATCCACGACGACATCGGCGGCGCGCTGACCGCCGTCAAGTTCGACCTGGCCTGGATCGCCCGGCATGCCACCCAGGACGAGATGCAGCGCCACGCCCAGGCGGCCGGCGACATGCTGCGCCACGCGATCGGCGCCAGCCAGCGGATCATGATGAACCTGCGCCCGCCCATCCTGGACCAGGGGCTGACCGCGGCGATCCAGTGGCTGGTGGAGGGTTTCGAGCGTCGCACCGGCATCGCGGTGCAGGTCCACGCGCCGCTGAAGAAGCCGGCGCTCTCGGCCGAGGTGGAACTGGTCGCCTACCGCACCGCGCAGGAAGCGCTGACCAACATCACCAAGTACGCCCAGTGCACCGCGGTGACGATCGACATCTCCGACGGCGGCGGCCTGCTGACCCTGGAGGTCTCCGACAACGGCCGCGGCCTGCCCGCCGGCGCGCGCGACACGCCGAAGGCCTTCGGCCTGCGCGGCCTGCAGGAGCGGGCCAAGACGGTCGACGGCTGGCTCGACATCAGTTCGGCCCCCGGCCAGGGCACGGCGCTGGTCCTGTCGGTGCCGCTGCCCGGCGCCGCCGGTGCCGCCGCCCTGGCCGACCCGGACGAGGAAGCAGAACAAGGGGAAGTAGCGCCATGATCCGCGTCATCCTGTGCGACGACCATGCCCTGGTGCGGCGCGGCGTGCGCGACACGCTCTGCGAAGCGGTCGACATCACCGTCACCGCCGAGGCCGGCAGCTATGCCGAGCTGCGCGAGGCGATGCGCACCGCCGCCTGCGACGTGCTGCTGCTCGATCTCTCGATGCCCGGCCGCGGCGGCCTGGAGGTGCTGGCCGCCCTGAAGGAAACCGATTCCGAGATCCGCGTCCTGGTGGTGTCGATGTACCCCGAAGACCAGTATGCGATCCGCTGCCTGCGCGCCGGCGCCTACGGCTACATGAACAAGGCCGGCGCGCCGGAAGAGCTGGTCGCCGCGGTGCGCGTCGTGGCCCAGGGCCGCAAGTACCTGACCCCCGAAGTCGCACAGATGCTGGCTGAAAGCGTCTCCAAGCCGATCGCCGACTCGCCCCACGCCAGCCTGTCGGAGCGCGAGCTGCAGACCCTGCTCAAGATCGCTTCCGGCCGACGCCTCTCGGACATCGCCGAGGAATTGATGCTCAGCCCCAAGACCGTCAGCGTCTACCGCACCCGGGTGCTGGAGAAGCTGGGCCTGTCGAACAACGCCGAACTGACGGTGTACGCCATTCGCAACGGATTGGTTTGATCGAAAACGATAGCAGGTAGCCGGCGTCCAGCAAGCATTTCAGGCACAAATCATGCCGAAGCCCGCCATGCACGCCGACCACACGCTATGATTTTTGCAGCGACCATAGCGCAATCGGCTCCCTGCAGCGGCGCAGCCCGCCGGTCCACCGGTCGTGCTCCTTCGCAGGGGGAGGCGAAGACGCGAAGCGCGCAGCCTGGGGGTGGGCTTCATCTGGCGAAGAGGTCGATCACCTTCTGCATCAGCGCCATCACCGGCTGGTCGAGCATCGGCAAGGTCGCGGCGATGCCCACCATGCCCATGGTCAGCGTCACCGGAAAGCCGATCGCGTAGATGTTCATCTGCGGCGCGACCCGCGAGATCACGCCCAGCACCAGGTTGACGAAGAGCATCAGCCCGATCAGCGGCAGCGCGATCCACAGGGCGCTGGCGAAGAGTTCGGTGCCCAGCAGGTGCAGCCGGGTGGTGGCGACCACGTCGAGAAAGCTGCCATCGGCCGGGAACGCCTCGAAGCTGCGGATCACCGCCATCAGCAGCGTCAGGTGGCCGTTGATCACCACGAACAGCAGGATCGACATATGGCCCAGGAAGCGCGAGACGGCGCTCACCTGGGTGCTGGTGCTGGGGTCGAAGAAGGCGGCGAAGTTCAGGCCCATCTGCAGGCCGATCAGTTCGCCGGCCAGCTCCACCGCGGCGAACACCAGCCGCACCGCGAAGCCGATCGCCAGGCCCACGCCCACCTGCTGCACCACCGCGCCCAGCGCGCCGGGCCCGTTGATGCTGATCACCGGCTGCCCCACCAGGCTGGCCTGCGCCGCCAGCGACACCAGGAACGCCAGGCCGATCTTGGCGCGCATCGGGATCGACCGCAGCGAGAAGACCGGCGCCACGCTGAACAGCGCCATCACCCGCAGGAACGGCCAGAGGATCGGCGACAGCCAGGCGGCCAGCTGCGCCTCGGTGATCGAGATCACGGCCGCGGCCCGGAGCGGCGGGTCATGCCGCCAGCGTGGGAATGGATTCGATCGTGCGGCGCAGGTAGTCGACCAGGGTCGTCAGCATCCACGGGCCGGCGACGGCGAAGACGACCATCGCGGCGATCAGCTTGGGCACGAAGGAGAGGGTCGATTCGTTGATCTGGGTGATCGCCTGGAAGATGCTGACTACCAGCCCCACCACCATCACCGTCGCCAGCATCGGCATCGAGACGGTGATCATCAGCAGCAGCGCTTCCTGGCCGGTGGAGAGGACGAATTGCGGGTTCATGGGTGCCTACTGAACAAAACTAGCCGCCAGGGAGCCGATGAGCAGGTTCCAGCCGTCGGCCAGCACGAAGAGCATGAGCTTGAACGGCAGCGCCACCAGCACCGGCGACAGCATCATCATGCCGAGCGACATCAGGATGCTGGCGACGACGATGTCGATCACCAGGAACGGGATGAAGATCATGAAGCCGATCTGGAAGGCCGACTTCAGCTCGCTGGTGACGAAGGCCGGCACCAGCACCCGGAAGGGCGCGGTCTCGGCGGTGGTGCCGGCGGGCAGCCGGGCCAGGCGGGCGAACAGGGCGAAGTCGGACTGGCGCGTCTGCTTCAGCATGAACTGGCGCACCGGCGATTCGCCGCGCTCCAGCGCCTGCTCGAACGAGATCTGGTTGGCGCTGTAGGGCTGGTAGGCGTCGGCATACACCTTGTCCAAGGTCGGGCCCATGACGAAGAAGCTCAGGAACAGCGACAGGCCGATCACGATCTGGTTGGGCGGCGCCGACTGGGTGCCGAGCGCCTGGCGCAGCAGCGACAGCACGATGACGATCCGGGTGAACGAGGTCATCATCAGCAGCACCGCCGGCAGGAACGACAGCGCGGTGAAGAACAGCAGCGTCTGGATCGGCACCGAGAAACTGGTGCCGGCCGCGCCGTTGCCGATCAGGAGCGGCAGCTGGCCGTTGGGCGTGGCCGTCTGGGCCGAGGCCAGCGGCAGGGCCACGACCAGCGCGGCGGCCGCCGCCCAGCGCAGGGCGTTGCGCACCGCAGGTGCCCTGCGGGTCTGCACCGCGTCAGGCATGCGGGCCTCCGGTATGGCCGGGCTCGGCGTGGTCGTGCGCTTGCTGCAGGCGGGCGGCCGCGGCGGCGGCCTGGGCGAAATCGGGGGCCGGCAGGGTGTGCAGGGCGGTGATCGCCTGCGGCGTCACGCCCACCACGATCCAGGTGCGGGCCGATTCGGGCCCCACCTCGATGGTCATCACCCGCTGCTGCGGGCCGACGGCGACCGCCGCGACGATGCGCGACGTGGCATGGCCGGTGCCCGCCACGCCGCCCGCGGCCGTGCGGCGCTGCACCCACTTGATGCCCCAGGGCAGCAGGGCCAGCACCGCGACGAACGCGACGACCGAGAGGAGCGCCTGCGTCATCATCCCTTGCTGACCCGGCGCAGCCGCTCGGACGGGGTGACCACGTCGGTCAGCCGGATACCGAACTTGTCGTTGACCACCACCACCTCGCCCTGGGCGATCAGGTAGCCGTTGACCAGCACGTCCATCGGCTCGCCGGCCAGGGCGTCGAGTTCGACGACCGAGCCCTGCGCCAGCTGCAGGATGTACTTGATCGGCACCTTGGTGCGGCCCAGCTCCACCGAGAGCTGCACCGGGATGTCGAGCACCCGGTTGATGTCGCCGAGCGCCGCGTCGGCCATCGACGAGGAGGTGGCCTGCGCCACGTTGCCGAAGAGCGGGCCGCCCTGCTCGACCTCGTCGCGCGAGGGCGCGGTCTTGGCTTCTTCCAGGGCCTCTGCCCAGGCGGACATGTCGTCGTCGCCGCCACCACCGTTGGTATCGTCAGTTGACATTCTTATCTCCAATCCAGTTCAGATCCTGGCCCCGCAGGCTTTCCTCGATGCGGATGGCGTACTTGTTGTTGTGGGTGCCGTACTGGCAGTCGAACATCGGCACCCCGCCGATCGTGGCCTGGATCCGCGGGAGGCGGTCCAGCTCGATGAAATCGCCCGGCTTCATCGCGAGCAGCTGCTCCACCGTGGCGTCGGCCGTGGCCAGTTGCGCCACCAGCTCCACCTCGGCCGCCTGGATCTCGCGCGAGAGCAGCTTGACCCAGCGGCGGTCCACCTCGATCGAATCGCCTTGGGTGGACGAGAACAGCACGTCGCGGATCGGCTCCAGCGTGGCGTAGGGCATGCACAGGTGGATCGAGCCGGCGATGTCGCCGATCTCCAGCTGGAACTGGGTCGACACCACGATCTCGCTGGGCGTGGCGATGTTGGCGAACTGGGGCTGCATCTCCGAGCGCTGGTACTCCAGCTCCAGCGGGTAGATGCCCTTCCAGGCCTTCTTGTATTCCTCGCAGATCACGTCGACCAGGCGGTTGATGACCCGCTGCTCGGTGGCGGAGAAGTCGCGGCCCTCGATCCGGGTCTGGAACTTGCCGACGCCGCCGTAGAGCGTGTCGATCACGCCGAACACCAGCGAAGGCTCGCAGACGATCAGGCCGCTGCCGCGCAGCGGACGGATCGCCGCGATGTTGAAGTTGGTCGGCACCGCCAGCTCGCGCAGGAACGCGCTGTAGCGCTGCACCGACACCGTACCCACCGAGACTTCGGGGTTGCGGCGGATGAAGTTGAACAGGCCGACGCGCAGGTTGCGGGCGAAGCGCTCGTTGACGATTTCCATCGTCGGCATCCGGCCGCGGACAATCCGCTCCTGGCTCGAGATGTCGTAGTTGCGGATCGAGCCCGCCTCGGGCACGTCCTCGACGATCTTCTGGCTCTCGCCGGTGACGCCTTCGAGAAGGGCATCGACCTCTTCCTGCGATAGAAACGCTTCACTCATGTCGTGGCTCCGTCACTGGATGATGAAGCTGGAGAAGAGCACGCCGCGCACCGGGTTGGGCGCCGACTTGGCCTTTTTCTTCTTCGTAGCCTTTGCCTTTGCGGTGGCGTCCTCGCCCTCGTCGGGCGGCACGTAACCCAGCGGCTTGCCGGCTTCGGCCATGATGTCGGCGGCCAGCTTCTCCTTGCCGTCGCGCTGCAGCAGCTCGGCCGCGGTGCGCTGCGAGACCAGCATCAGCATGGCGCTGCGGATCGAGGGCATGTAGAGCTTCAATTGGTCGGCCACCTTGGCGTCGGTCACCTCGAAGGTCACGCCGATCTGGGCGAAGCGGTCGCCGCCCGGGTCGGCCAGGTTGACGACCATGTTGTCGACCGGCAAAAACGTGGGCGGCGTGCCGGGCTTGGCGGCCGGCGCGTCGTGGTGCGCCTCGGCGGCGGGGGCGCCGTCCTCGTCGTCGGCATCGGCCGCGGCGCGGTGGGTGAACCACCAGGCGCCCGCACCGCCCGCGCCCAGCAAGACGACCAATACCAGCAGGGCCAGGATCAGCTTCTTCTTGGACTTCTTCACCGGTGCGGCGGCATCGGTGGCAGGGGCGGCGGCGGCTTTGGACACGTGGGTCTTTCCTCGGGGCGGATCGGGTGGCTGCCGTCCGCCCGGTACGCGCGGCGCCCGGATCGTCGGCAGATGACGCGATTATTCGCCCTGCAGACCCCTCCGGTCCGGCGAATAGGGGCGGAAAACAGGGCTTTCACCCGTCGCCGCCCCTCCAGGGCCGGCGATTCGGCCGCCCGCCACCCCGCTGCGCGCCGGAATGCCCCGGAGTGCTGGATGCGGTGCAGCGTTGTGCGCGCCCTACACGAACAGGTCGAGCGCCCGGCCCGCCACCGCGCCGGCCGGCGCGCGCGCCGCGCCGCCGCCCGCCACGCCGTCGATGGCGGCGACCCCGCCCTGGCGCACGCCGCGGCCGTCCCGGCCACCGTCGCGGCCGGTGCCGTTCCCGCTGCCGCCGTGGCCGGACTGCGCCGTGCCCCGCGCATCGGAGCCGCCGATGCTCAGGCCGGTCAGGTTCAGGCCCTCCTTCTGCAGCATCTCGCGCAGGTCGGCCTCGGCGCCGCCCAGCAGGGCCCGGGCGTCGGCCTGGTCGCTGCGGAACGACACCTGGGCGTCGGAGCCGGTGAGCGAGATGCGCACCTCCACCGGCACGCCACCGAAGGCGTCGAGCGTCATCTCGGCGCTCTGCGTCTTCTGGTTGACCCAGTAGCTGACCTGGTCGGCCAGCCGGTCTTCGGCCGAGAGCTGGGCCGTGCCGTCCTGCACCGCGGCGGCGCTGGCGTCCGCCGCCGACACGCTGCGCCAGGCGGCCGCATCGCCGGTGCCGGAAATGCCGAAGCCGGCGGTGGTGGCAGCATCCGGTGCGCCGGTGGCAGGGCGGTCGCCGCCGCCGTGGCCGCCGCGCGGCGTGTCGGCGCCGGCCGAGGCCAGCGGCAGCAGGTCGACGGCGGAAAGACCGCGGACCGGGTCGGCGCCGGTGCGCAGCGCGTCCCGCGCATCGGTGGCCGCGCTGCCGGTGCCGCTCCTGGCGGCCAGGCCCGACAGGCCGGCGGCACCGGTTGCCGTGCCGGTCGCCACCGCGCCGACGGACTCCGCACCGCCCGCGGTGCCGGCGTCGCGCGCCGCGCTGTTGCGGGCGAAGGCGTGCTGCATCTGCGCCAGGATGCTGGTGAAGCCCGCCAGGCCGGCGGCGGTCTTGCCGGCCGCCCCGTCAGCCGGGTTGCCGGCGCCTGCGGCAGCACCTGCGGCCGCGGCCACCAGACGGGCGGCCGTGCCGTCGGCCGGCGATGCGTCCGATCCCTGCGGCGGCGAACCCGCCGTACCGGTTCCGACGACCGCGGTAGCGAGCGCGGCGCCGGTGGCCGTGGCGGCCGCCGCGGCGGCAGATGCGTCGGCCTTCGCCATCGCCGCACGACCGGCCTCGCCCGCCGCGCGCTGTGACGGCGTGGCGGCGCCGGTGGCCGGCAGGGCGCCGGGCACCGCCGCGCCGGCGGCAGCGACCGTGGAGCCTGCGCCGGCCGATCCGGCCGCCGCAGGAACCGCGGTACCGACCGCCCCGGCCAGGCCGCTCGCCGTGTCGGCGACCGCATCGCCGCCGGCCCCCGCCGGCGGGGGCGCGGGACGGGCATCGGCCAGCTGGGCGGCGGACAGGGCGACAGCGGCCGCGTCGGGCTGCTGGCCGTCCGCGGGGGCGATGCCCGGCACGCCGCCCTTGCCACGGCCGCGCGGCGTGCCGGGGGCAGCGGCGGTGCCGGTGCCGTCGCCGGCCGCCGCATCGCCTTCGGCCACCGAGTCTTCGGCGCCGAAGCCGCCCAGCAGGGACGAGAAGGCGTCGGCCGGCGGCGCTGCACCCGCGCCGGCGGCACGCGAGGCCTCGTTGCGGACGGGGCGCGCGTGGGACGCGGCGATGGGTTTCGATTCGATGGCCATCAGTCTTCTCCTCCAAATGCGGGTGCGGCCGCCAGCCGGCGCATCTGCACCGCGGCGAATTCGTCTACGTCCTTCTGGTCGCGCCGGGCCTGCAGGCGCTCGGCCTCCAGGTGCTTGCGCGCGACCACCTTCTGCAGGCTGCCCAGGCGCAGCTCGGTGTCGCGCAGCCGCAGCGCGCAGGCGTTCATCTGGCGGGCATGCTGGGCCATCACGCCGCGCTGCATCTCCACCGTCTGGTAGAGCCGGGCCATGAACTGGTAGTGGTGCTGCATCAGCTCGGGCGAGGCCTGCACCTGGGCCTGCAGCGTCCAGCGGCTCTCGGCCTCGGCGGCGTAGGTCTGCAGCTGGTCGAGCTGCTCCTGCGCCCCGCGCTCGGCACTGCGGGCCTGCGACAGCTGGGCCGCGGCCTGGTCGCGCTGGCGGGTGGCCAGGTCGATGGCCACCTGCAGTCCGCCGTGCAGTGCGTTGACCATGGCTAGCCCACCACCGCCGCGAGGGCGTCCTGGCACTGCTCCATCGTCGCCGCTTCGTGCATGCCCTGCTGCAGGAATTCGACCATCGTCGGCTGCAGCGCAATGGCCTGGTCGAGCGCCGGGTCGGAGCCCTGGGCGTAGGCGCCGACCTGGATCAGGTCCTTGCCCTTCTGGTAGCGCGAATACACCGCCCGGAAGCGCCGTGCCGATTCGAAATGCTGGGGCGTGGCCACGTTGTGCATCACCCGCGAGGCGGACTGCTCGATGTCGATGGCCGGGTAGTGGCCCGACTCGGCCAGCGCCCGCGACAGCACGATGTGGCCGTCGAGGATGGCGCGGGCCGCGTCGGCGATCGGGTCCTGCTGGTCGTCGCCCTCGCTCAGCACCGTGTAGAAGGCGGTGATCGACCCGACGCCGTGCAGGCCGTTGCCGCTGCGCTCGACCAGGGCCGGCAGCTTGGCGAAACAGCTGGGCGGGTAGCCCTTGGTGGCGGGCGGCTCGCCGATGGCCAGCGCGATCTCCCGCTGGGCCATCGCGTAGCGGGTGAGCGAGTCCATCAGCAGCAGCACGTGCTGGCCCTTGTCGCGGAAATACTCGGCCACCGCGGTGGCGTAGGCGGCGCCCTGCATCCGCAGCAGCGGCGGCGCATCGGCCGGCGCGGCGACGACGACCGAGCGGGCCCGGCCGTCCTCGCCCAGGATATCCTCGATGAATTCCTTGACCTCGCGGCCCCGCTCGCCGATGAGGCCGACCACGATCACGTCGGCCTCGGTGTAGCGGGCCATCATGCCCAGCAGCACGCTCTTGCCGACGCCGGAGCCGGCGAACAGGCCCAGGCGCTGGCCGCGGCCGACGGTGAGCAGCGCGTTGATCGCCCGCACGCCGGTGTCGAGCACCTGGCGCACCGGGTCGCGCTCCATCGCGTTCAGCGGGCGGCGCTCCAGCGGCAGGGCCGGCGCGTTCTCCAGCGGGCCCTGGTGGTCGAGCGGCACGCCGCAGGCGTCGACCACCCGGCCGAGCAGGCCGTCGCCCAGCGGCAGGCGCAGGGCGCTGCTGCCGGCGTGGCGGGCGGCCTGCGCTTCGGCCTCGGTCTCGGGGCCCCAGCGCAGCGGCAGCGCCGGCGAGCGGGCGGGCTCCACCCGGGCGCCGCTGGAGAGGCCCTGGATGTCGCCGGCCGGCATCAGAAACGCCCTGTCGTTCGAGAAGCCCACCACCTCGGCCAGCACCGGCGCCTGG
Source organism: Xylophilus sp. Leaf220 (assembly GCF_001421705.1). Lineage (GTDB taxonomy): Bacteria > Pseudomonadota > Gammaproteobacteria > Burkholderiales > Burkholderiaceae_C > Xylophilus. The sequence goes on from NZ_LMKO01000024.1 coordinate 20,747, forward strand.
CCGGGCATGCTGACATGGCACTGCGAACCCACCGGCACCCGGATGCCGGAGGCCTCCAGCACCAGCCCGGTCAGCCGGCTAAGCGTGCCGCGGCTGGCCAGTGGCAGCGGGGCCGTGGCGCGGGCCGTGGCAGCGGCGGCGAAGCGGGACCAGTGGTCGGCCACGTCCGCAGCGGCGTCGGCGGCGAGGGGGGATGCGTCGAAGGCGTGCATCGGGTCAATCCGCGTCCTGCGGCGCGGCGGCTGCCGGCGCATCGTCGGCGGGCGGCATGCCGTCGCCCTCCCCTGCTTCCCACGGCACGTCCAGGCCGAGGGTGGCGACGGCGCCCTTCCAGCGCGCCGCCAGCCGGCCGTCGATCACGGTGCCGGCGGATTCGACCAGGCAATCGCCCGGGGCCAACGTGGCGTCGCCCATCCAGGTGCACAGCACGCCGGCGAATTCTTCCTGCAGCGGTGCGCGCAGCAGCTCCAGGTCCTGCGGATGCAGCCGCACCACCGAGGGCCGGCCGTCGGCCGACAGGATGCCCAGCGCCTCGCGGACCACCGGCTGCAGCGCCTGCGGATCGACCGCCAGCTCGCGGCGCAGCACCTGGCGGGCCAGGGCGCAGGCGATCTCGAGCACGCTGTCGGCGATCCGCTGCTGCGACGCGTCCAGGCCCTGCTGCGCGGCGGCCACGGCCGCGGCCAGCTGCTCGGCGGCGGTGCGGCCCTGGCCGTTGACGTAGTCGTCGAGCCGGGCGTTGGCCTCGCGGGTGGCGTCGGCGTGGCCGGTGGCGTAGCCCTCGGCATGGGCGGCGTCGCGCATCTGCTGCAGCTTTTCCTGGACGGCGGGGCTGCCGGCCTCGTCCTGCAGGGCCTGCACCCGGGCGGCTTCGTGCTCGGCCGCGCGCACCGTCTCGTCGACCGAGCCGAAGTGCCACTGCGCGACCCGCTGCTGCCCCATCTCCTCGCTGGGGATGAAGCGAGCGTAGCGGCTGCCGCTAGACGAAGCTGTCATCGCTGCCGCCTCCCAGCACGATCTGGCCTTCGTCGGACAGGCGGCGGACCGCCTTCAGGATTTCCTTCTGCTGCGCCTCGACCTCGGACAGCCGCATGGGGCCGCGCGATTCCAGGTCTTCGCGCATCGCCTCGGCGGCGCGGCTGGACATGTTGCCGAGGAACTTCTCGCGCAGCTCGGACGAGGCGCCCTTGAGCGCCACCACCAGGGTCTCGGTGGCCACTTCCTTCAGCACCAGCTGGATCGACTTGTCGTCGAGCTTGCCGACGTCGTCGAAGACGAACATCTTGTCCATGATCTTCTGGGCCAGGTCGGCGTCGTAGCCGCGGATCGCGTCGAGCAGCGGGCCCTCGATGGCGGTACCCAGCAGGTTGACGATCTCGGCCGCGGTCTTGACGCCGCCGAGCGAGGTCTTGCGGATCTTGTCGCCGCCGGCCAGCACCTTGAACAGCACCTCGTTGAGGTCCTTCAGCGCGGTGGGCTGGATGCCCTCGAGCGTCGCGATGCGCAGCATCACCTCGCCGCGCTGGCGCTCGGTCAGGTGCACCAGCACGCCGGCCGCCTGCTCGAAATCCAGGTGCACCAGGATGGCCGCGATGATCTGCGGATGCTCGTTGCGCAGCAGCTCGGCCACCGACACCGGGTCCATCCACTTCAGACTTTCGATGCCCGAGACGTCGCCGCCCTGCAGGATCCGGTCGATCAGCAGCGCGGCCTTGTCGTCGCCCAGGGCGCGCTTGAGCACCGCCCGCACGTAGTCGCCGGTGTCGGACACCAGCAGGCTCTGCTGGGCCGCGGCGTCGGTGAACTTGTTGACCACCTCGTCGACCCGGTCGCGCGAGACGTTGCGCATCCGGGCGATCGTCTCGCCCAGCTTCTGCACCTCTTTCGGCGAGAGGTGCTTGAACACCTCGGCCGCCTCCTCCTCGCCGAGCGACATCAGCAGAATCGCCGCGTCGTTGAGTCCCTGGTCGTCCATCATTCGTCCTTCGCAGTCGCCACAGGCGCCATGATGCACGCGGCCGCGGACTTCAATTCCAGAGACACAGTGGATCCGGCTGTGCCGGTCCGCCGGTGTCGCCCCCGTGAGGGGGTTGGCGAAGACACGCAGTGCGCAGCCTGGGGGCGGGCGTTAGTTAGGCACATCGCCACTGACCCAGCCCTTGACGATGTTCGCGACCGCGATCGGGTTGCTCTTGGCCAGTTGCCGCGCATCCTCCAGCCGCACCTGCTCGACCGTGGCCGGCTGCAGGGTGGCGACCGCCGACTCGGGCGGCGGCAGGGCGGCGCGCGGCGGCGTGTCCTCGACCACGGCACGCAGCTGCGGCTGCGCCGTCGCAGGGGCCGGCAGCGGCCGGCCGACGGCCTTCAGCGCCGGCCGCACGAAGCCCATCAGCACCACCATCGCCAGCACCAGGGTGCCCACCGGCCACGCCATGCTGCGCACCAGCTCCAGCACCTGGGGCTGCTTCCAGAGGGGCAGTTCGGTGGTGTCGGCGGCCTCCACCAGGAACGGCGTGTTCATCAGGTTGACCGAATCGCCGCGCTCCTTGTTGAAGCCGATGGTCTCGCGCACCAGCGCGGTCATCTGCTCGATCTGCTGGGCGCTGAGCGCCTGGGAGCCCGGCTTGGCGGCGGCCCCCGGGGCGACCGGCACCGGCTGGTAGTTGACGACCACCGCCGCGCTCAGCCGGCGCACCGCGCCGCTGCCGCCGCGCACCGTCTTGACCGTCTTGTCGACTTCGTAGTTGGTGATCGACTCGCGCTTGCGGTCGCCGCCCGTGGCGGCGGTGGTGCCGGCGGTGGCCGGCGCGCCAGGCGTCAGCGCCTGCGCCTGGCCGTTGATCGGTGCGGCCGGCTGGGCCGGCGGCTGGTTGGTGGTGGCACCGGGGATGCCGCCGGGCGGCGTGGCACCGGCGCCGGTGCTCTCGACCACCTGCTGGCTGCGGATCGCGCCGGCCTCGGTCGACTGGTTGGGGCGATGCTGCTCCGAGGTGGATTCGGTCTGCGAGAAATCGATGTCGGCGGTGACCTGGGCCTTGACGTTGCTGCGGCCCACCACCGGCTCCAGGATGTCGAGGATGCGGCGGCTGTAGAGGGCTTCGAGCTGCTGCACGTACTGCATCTGCTGGGCGTCGCCGCCGCCGGCACCGGCGCCGGCCGCGCCGTCGGGCGGGTTGGAGAGCAGCTTGCCGGTGTCGTCCAGCACGCTGACGGCGGTGGGCGACAGCTCGGGCACGCTGGAGGCGACCAGGTGCACGATGCCCGCGATCTGCGCGCGGTCGAGCACCCGGCCGGCGTTGAGGGTGATCAGCACCGAGGCCGAGGGCTTCTGCTGCTCGCGGAAGAAGCCGTTCTGGTTGGGCAGCGCCAGGTGCACCCGGGCGCTCTGCACCGACGACAGGGCCTGGATCGAACGGGTCAGCTCGCCCTCGAGCCCGCGCTGGAAGGTCAGGCGCTCCTGGAACTGGGTCATGCCGAAGCGGTTGCCCTCCATCAGCTCGTAGCCGGCGACCGAGCCCTTGGGCAGGCCCTGGGACGCCAGGCGCAGGCGCAGGTCGTGCACCCGGTCGGCCGGCACCAGGATGGCGCCGCCGCCCTCGGAATACTTGTAGGGCACGTTCATCGTGGTGAGCTGGGCCACGATCGCGCCGCCGTCCTTGTCGGCCAGGTTGGAGAACAGCACCCGCCACTCGGCCTGCCGCCCCATGACCATCCCGACGATCGCGACCACCACCAGCAGCGCCACGCCCAGCCCCAGCCGCATGCGCTGGCCCCTGTCGAGGGCGGCGAGCTTCTGCGACCACGCCGGAGCGGTGGGCACGAGGGGAGCGGCAGGGAGTTCGGCGACGGCGGACATGCGGGCTTTCCGGTGGACCAGAGGCGGGAATCGCCATCTGGACGTCACGGATTATTCGGCCCGGGCCCGCCGCCGTTGCCGGGATAAGGCGCGGTTTCCCCCCGCTATTCCGACTCGGCAAGCGACAGCGAAACTTTAGGATCGCTTACATCCCGAAATGAACGAGGACCTTCCATGGACCTGCGCATCGCCTCTGCCTCCCTTCCCATCGCCAGCCCTGCCGTGGCTGCCGCCCGCGCGGCCGCCACCCAGGCGCGCCAGGGCGTGGAAGGAGCCGAGGGCGGTGGGTTCGGCGGGGCGTTGCGCGGTGCGCTGCAGTCGGTGAGCGCCGCCCAGAACCAGTCGAGCAACATGCAGCGCGAAGTGCAGATGGAGAACCCCAACGTCAGCCTGGAGCAGACGATGGTGGCGATCCAGAAGGCGCAGATCGGCTTCCAGGCCACGCTGCACGTGCGCAACCGGATGGTGCAGGCGTATACCGACATCATGAACATGCAGGTCTAGCACACCCCCAGGCTTCTCACGCCGCTACCGCAAGACTTAGCTCAACCCCCAGGCTCCTCACGCCGCTGCCGCGGCGTGTAGTTCGCCACCCCCTTGCAGGGGGCAATGCCGGCGGACCGGCGGAGCCGGATCCTCGGCATTCCGGGGAAGGCCGGTGCGCTTCTTTTTTCATAGCGCGTGGTCGGCGGCTGGTGCCGGCTGGCGGCCGAATCGGCGTTGGCTTTTTCGCGCGATGCGAGGTGCGCGCAACGGCGCTGGGCCTGGGCCTGGATGCAGACGGTCGGCGGGCGTAGCGTAGCGTGTCACGCGCGCTCCTGGGCGCCTCGTACCGTCATCCACACAATTGCTCTTATTTTTATAGCTACTGGTCGGCTCGCAGCGCCGGCTGGAGCAGCATTTTGTTCGAATGCAATGCAAAAAGGGCGCTGGTGGTACCAGCGCCCTTTTTGCTTGGGAGCGATAAGGTCAGTGGACCATCTGCGGCTGTCCGGCGACCAGGCGGTCGAACTGGGCGAGCCAGGGTTCGGCCAGGCAGCGGATCTCGGCATCGTTGCGCAGGATGCGCTGCATGATCCGGACCTTCTCGGAGCGGTGCTCGGGCAGCAGGTCTTCGTCCTGGGCGCGGAAGCGGAGCTGTTCGATCAGCACGGCGCAGGCACCTTCGTAGCGGACGACCTCTTCCCAGTCGCGGGCCTTGGCGGCGTCGAGCATCTTGCGGCTGCTGTTCTCGATGGCCTTGTAATAGTCGATGAGCATTCCGGGCATCTCAGGCTCCGTGTTGGGCGGACAGTCGTGGAAGGGCCGTCGCCGGAGTGCCTGCGATACCGCGCCAGCCTTCGGCCAGGGTCTCGAACAGGGATTGCACTTCGGCCATCGGGGCGTCGTCGTTGCGGAAGTTGGCCACCGTCAGGCGGCGAACGCTGTAGTCGTAGAGGCGGCGCAGGTTGGCCGCGATGTCGCCGCCCTGCTCATCGTCCAGGCCCATGCGCAGGCCTTCCTCGATCAGGCGTACCGCCCGGGCGATCTGCTCGCCCTTGGCCGGCAGGTCGCCGCGCTGCAGGCTGGCACGGGCCATGCGGACCGATTGCAGCAGGCCGTCGAGCAGCAGGTTCACCAGCTGGTGCGGGGTGGAGCTGTCGATGCTGGCTTGGCGATAGGTGGAAGCGGCGCGGGCGCTTGCGGGGGTAAACATGGTGTGTTTCCTGTGCTGGGTCTCTTGATTTAGTTATCGGTCGCTGCGCGGAAAAATAGAGGTTTTATCGAGATTATTTGAAGCGGCTCAACTGGTGCTCTTGTTCCAGTTGGTGACCTGCTGCGCGATGTAGCTGTTGAGCGAGGTGAGCGAGGCCATCTGCTTGTCGAGCGCGGTGTACTGGGCGTTCAGCCGCTTCTCGAGCACCGCCGCGCGCGCGTTGACCTTGTCCTGCTCGCTCGCATTGCGCTTGTCGGCCGCGGTCAGCGCATCGGTCTTGGAGTTGAAGCTGCCGTCGAAGGACAGCATGCTGCTAGTGAGCGTTTTGAACTTCACCGCGATGCCCTTGTCCGCCTCGGCACCGGTGGCGTTGGCGAACAGGTTCTTCACGCTGGCGGGGTCGGCGGCCAGCGCCTTGTCGAGCTTGGCCGAATCGACCGCCAGCCGCCCGCCGCGCTGCACCGCGATGCCGATGTCCGACAGCGTCGCGTAGGCGCCTCCCTTGGTGGCCGCGCCCATCATCGAGCGCAGGATGTTCTGCAGGTTGAGTGCGGTGGAATCGCCCTGCAGCAGCCCGGCAGTCTTGGTGTCGGCGTCGTATTTGGTCGAGCTCGAGAGCAGGTCGCTGATCGCGTTGTACGCATCGACGAAGGTCTGGATGCCCTTCTTGGTAGTGGCGGTATCGGCGGTGACGGTGAGGCCGACGGGGCCGGTCGTCACCTTGGACGCGGTGAATTTCAGGCCCGGAATGACATCGGTGAAATCACGGGTGGTCGAGCTTATCGGCAGACCGTTGAGCTTGCCTTCGGTGTTCTGCGCTGCCTGGGTGACTGCGAAATTCAACGCGCCGGAGGGCGCCGTGGCGAAACCGGACGAGGTCGATACGGTGAAGCTGCTGTCGGCCCCGGTCTTGCTGCCCCGCAGCATCAGTCGCTGGCCCGAACTGTCGGTGATCACGGTGGCGATCACGCCTGCGTTCTTGTCGTTGATCTTGCTGGCGATGCCCGCCAGGCTGGTGTCGTCTCCGTCGACGAGCGTCACGTCGACCGCCGTGTTGGTGCCGACCTGGATGCTCAGTGTGCCGGTGCCGAAGGTGGTACCGTTGGCGACCGCCGTACCCGAGACGCTGGTCTGGGCCTGGGCGAGTTTCGAGACCTCGAAGCTGTAGCTGCCGGCAGTGGCGATGCCGGTGACACTGGCGTTGGCCGAGGCCGAATCGGTCGAGCCGACCGTCATGCTGTTCCAGCCGCTGTCGCGCGTCAGCGCCGACGCGGCGTCGGAGAAGGTCGACGTCAGGGCCTTGATCTGGGAGAACGTGGATATCTGGCTCTGGATCGACGCTTCCTTGGTCTGCAGGCCTACCAGCGGCTTCTTTTCCAGCTCCACCAACTGGCTCACGATGGACTTGACATCGATGCCGCTGCCGATGCCGACGGACGAAATGGCCATGGTCTTCTCCTAGACGGGGGACGGCGTGTGGAGTTTGCAGATAACGCGTGACGGACACACGGCATCTGCGAACCCGCGCACGGCAGGGATCTGCAGAAACGACGAAAGGCGGCGTGGGCCCGGAGCCCTCGCCGCCTGAACGGGACGGAAACCCGCCCGCTCGTTCATGGCGATCAGCCGCGCAGCAGAGTCAACACGCTCTGCGGCAGCTGGTTGGCCTGGGCGACCATCGCGGTGCCGGCCTGTTGCAGGATCTGGGCACGCGAGAGATTCGCGGTTTCCTTGGCAAAGTCGGCGTCGACGATCCGGCCGCGGGACGCCGAGATGTTCTCGCTCTGCACGTCGATGTTGCCGATGGCGTTTTCGAAGCGGCTTTGCAGAGCACCCAGGTTGGCGCGTGAGCTGTTGACCTGGTCGATGGCGCTGTCGATCTTCTTGATCGCGGTCCAGGCGTCTGCCTGGGTGCCGACCGACACGTTGTCGATGCCGGTGGTGGCCGTACCTGTCGCCGCAGCGGTGGTGGTCACCGAGAAGCCGGCGTTCGAGGCCGAGAAGCCCGACAGCGTGACCGTCTGGGCGGTGCCACCGGACGTAACGGCAGACGAACGGATGTCGATCGTCGTGGCGCCGGCATCGTCCTTGGACAGGAARGCGGTCACGCCGGTGTCGTTGGTCTTGGCATTGATCGCGGCGACGATCTGGCCGACGCGCTCGTCGGCCGAGCTGGCGGCCTTGATTTCGCCCAGGTCCGCCACCGGACGAAATGCCGGAGGAGCTCACACTGCCGCTGGCGGTGCCGTAAGCCACCTTGGCCAGGCCCTTGCCGGTGGCGTTGGCGGTGGAACCTATCGAGATGTTGTCGCCGGAGTTGGCACCCACCTGGAACACGGCGCCGCCGAAGCTGCCGTCGAGCACCTTGGTGCCGTTGAAGCTGGTGGTCTTGGCCACGCGGTCGATTTCGTCCGACAGTTGCTTCACTTCGGATTGCAGGGATTCGCGGTCGCTCTTGCTGTTGGTGGCGTTGCTCGACTGGACGGCCAGTTCCCGCATCCGCTGCAGCATGTCGCCGACCTTGCCCAAGGCGCCTTCAGCCGTCTGGGCCAGCGAGATGCCGTCGTTGGCGTTGCGCGAGGCCACTGTCAGGCCCTTGACCTGGGTGTTCATGCGTTCCGAGATGGCCAGGCCGGCGGCGTCGTCCTTGGCGCTGTTGACCCGCAGGCCGGAGGACAGACGCTGCATGGACGTAGCCAGCGCGGACTGCGAGCCGGACAGATTGCGCTGTGCATTCAGCGAAACGACGTTGGTATTGATGGTAGAGGCCATGAAAAGCTCCTGAAACTAAGTGGTCCGGCAAAAACGCCGATCTCAACGCCAGCGGGAGGCTGGCACCAGGACCGGTGGATGCCGGTCAATGCACCCTTGCAGGTCCATTGCACATGTTTTCGGGCTCCGGTACGGAAACTTGAGGGTCTGCTGCGAAATTTGTTGACCAAGAAGCGCAGTTCCACGAAATCACCCGGCGATCTTCGGGGGTTGCAGGCCATGGAAGCCACCGAATTGGCGCGGTTTTCACCCGTTTTTCAAAGGCATGGCCGCGCGTCGAGTGCCCAGAATCCAGTCCAGCCCGTCGGTCACCATACCGGCGCCCCCTGTCCGGCGGCATGCCGGTTCTTTGTCTCGAAAAGGAATTCCGACATGGCTTCGACCATCAATACCAACGTCGTTTCGCTGAATGCGCAACGCAACCTCTCTGGCTCGCAGTCGACCCTCGCCACCTCGATGCAGCGCCTGTCCTCCGGCCTGCGGGTCAACAGCGCCAAGGACGATGCCGCCGGCCTGGCCATCGCGGAACGCATGAATACCCAGGTCAAGGGCCTGACCGTCGCGTCGCGCAATGCCAACGACGGCATTTCCCTCGCCCAGACGGCTGAAGGCGCTCTCGGCAAGGTCGGCGACATGCTGCAGCGGATGCGGGAACTGGCCGTCCAGTCGAGCAACGCCACCAACAGCAAGACAGACCGCGAGTCTCTTCAGTCGGAAGTCAAGCAGCTTTCGGAAGAAATCGACCGCGTGGCCAAGACCACCAGTTTCAACGGCACCAAGGTGCTCGACGGCAGCTTCGGCGGCGCCGTGTTCCAGGTGGGTGCCAACTCCGGCGACAACATCACCATCGGCGGCCTGGCCAACACGACCGGCAAGGGCCTGGCCAAGGTCGCCTACGGTACCACCAGCGGCAGTGTCACCTCCTCCAGCATCTCGTCGGGCGGTGCCACGGGCAATTTCGACGCCAAGATCGCCTCGGGCACCTTCTCCATCACCGTCAGCGGCTCCACCGCCGTAGACCTGGGCGAAATCAAGGCCGCCAGCTCGGCCGACGAGCTGACCGCTTTCCTGTCCAAGGACAGTGCCGGTGCTACGACGATCGACATCCGTTCGTCCGCCGTCACTTCCGGCGGTACTGCCCAGACCGTGACGCTTTCGGGCTTCAGCGCCGCGAATTCGGGCTTCTCGGTCACCACCACGACGGCCGCCGCTGGCACCGCCACCACCGGCATCGACAACGTGTCGGTCGGTACCCAGGCAGACGCCTGGACCGCGATCAAGAAGATCGACAGCGCCATCGACCAGGTCAACAGCTCACGCGCGGATCTGGGCGCGCTGCAGAGCCGGTTCGAAAATGCCATCGGCAACATCGAGAGCCAGAACGAGAACATCTCGGCGTCCCGCGGCCGGATAGTCGATGCCGACTTCGCCAAGGAAACCGCGAATCTCTCGCGTGCCCAGATCCTGCAACAGGCCGGCACCGCGATGGTCGCCCAGGCCAACCAGCTGCCGCAGAGCGTGCTGTCGCTGTTGAAGGGCTGATACCGCGGGCACCGCAGCCCGCGAGGGCTGTCGGCCGCAAGAGAAAAAGGCCGGGCCGCAGATGCGGCGCCGGCCTTTCCTGTTGCGGGCGCCGCTTACAAGTCAGTGGCCACGCGCGAGTTCCCGGATCGCCGTCGCCACGGCATCCACCGCCTCCAGCGGCATGGTAGGCCCCAGCGGCAGGCTCAGCACCTCGCGGTGCAGACGCTCGGTGAGCGGAAAGCGGCCCGCAGCCAGCCCCAGCGACGCGTAGGCAGGCTGCAGGTGCGGCGGCACCGGGTAGTGAACCATCGTGCCGATGCCCCGGGCCCGCAGCCCAGCGGCCAGCGCGTCGCGCCGTTCGGAGCGGATGACATGCAGGTGCCAGGCGCTCTGCCCGCCGGCCACGTCCACCGGCAGGACGATGCCGGGCACGCCCTCCAGTTGCGCGCGGTACCGGGCGGCCAAGGCCCGCCGGTGAGCGTTGTCGGCGTCGAGCTGCGGCAGCTTGGCCGACAGGAATGCCGCCTGCAGGTCGTCCAGCCGGGCGTTGTAGCCGGCGACCGCATGGTGGTACTTCACCTCGGAGCCGTAGTTGCGCAGCATCCGCAGCCGGGCGGCCAGGTCGGCATCGTCGGTCACGACCGCACCGCCGTCGCCCAGCGCGCCCAGGTTCTTGCCGGGATAGAAGCTGAAACCCGCCGCATCGCCCAAGGTTCCGGCGCGGCGGCCTTTGTGGGACGCCCCATGGGCCTGGGCCGCGTCCTCCAGGACCCGCAGCCCATGCCGCGCGGCGATGGCGGTGATCTCGTCCATCGCGGCGACCTCGCCGTACAGGTGCACCGGCAGGATAGCCCGGGTCCGGAGGGTGATGGCCTGCTCGATGCGGGCCGGGTCGATGTTGAAACCCTCTGCCACCGGCTCCACCGGCACCGGCCGCGCGCCCGCATGGCTGACCGCCAGCCAGGTGGCGACGAAGGTGTTGGCCGGCACGATCACCTCGTCGCCGGGGCCGATGCCCCACGCCCGCAGCACCAGGTGGAGCGCCTCCAGCCCGTTGGCCACGCCCACGCAGTGCGCCGCACCGCAGTAGGACGCGAAGGCCTGCTCGAATGTCTCGACCTCCTGGCCCAGGATGTACCAGCCCGAGGCCAGCACCCGGTCGAAGGCGGCACGCAGGGCGGGCTCGTGCGGCCGGTTGACCTCCTTCAGGTCGAGGAAATCGATCATTTCCGCCACCGGGCGTCCATGAAGTCGCCGTAGTCGCGGTGGTAGTCGGCCTCGTCGAAATGCGCCGACGCCAGCACCATGCACACCGAACCGGAGGAGAAGTTGTCGAGTTCGCGCCAGATCATCGGGCAGATGTAGAGCCCGTTGTAGGAGCGGCTCAGGTGCACCCGCTTGCGGTCGCGGCCATCGTCGAGCACGACGTCGAAGCTGCCCGACATCGCCACCATGAACTGGTGCAGCGTCTTGTGCGCGTGCCCGCCGCGGTCGGAGCCGCCCGGTACGTCGTAGAGGTAATACACCCGCTCGATGGAAAAGGGAATGTGGTGTCCCCCTTCGATAAAGGTGAGGTTGCCGCGGGGATCGTGGATCTTCGGCAATTCGATCATCTTGCAATCGGCCAGCGACATGTCCGTTTCATCCTGGTAGTTGCGGGGGTGGAAGGCGTCCATTGTCCGTGAGCGGCAGCTCGTAGAACTCGTGCACCACGCCGCCGCTGCCGAACTCGGATTTGAACTGGTGCAGCCCGGCGTTCAGCCGCCAGCCGGCGTCTTCGTTGCTGATGCCGAAGTCGAACCAGCGCAGGCCCTGTGCGGCGGCCAGGCCGATCGCGTGCTCGAACAGGCCGTCGAGCGCTCCCAAGGCTTCGCCGGCGGCGCTGGTCGCGATGTACTGCGCATGGACGGCGTGACAGGTCCGGAACAGCACCAGGCCGGCCACCGCCCGGCCCTCGTGCAATGCGGCATGCAAGGTGATGCGGTCGGGGAACCGGCCGGCGAGCAATTCGATCTCGGCGAGCGAATGCACCGGCCGGGCGCCGTGCTTGCGCTGCAGGTTCTCTTCGAGGATGGCCCACAGCGCCGGCGCCTGGCAGATCCCCTGCACATACTGCAGTCCCGCCGCCTCGGCCCGGCGAGCGCCCCTGCGGCGGCGCGATCCGGCGGGCGGCCGCGCCCCCAGGTCGATGCAGGCCGACAGGTCGCACCGGTAGCGCAGGGCCTGCAGCCGAAAGAGCGCGTACAGATCGTCCTGCGCCGGCACCCGGTGGTAGATATGGGGCAGCGCCTTGTAGCGCAGCCGCGCCAGGCCCTGACCGGCGTAGTGGCGGCACACCGCCTGCAGGGCCTGGAGCGCGCCCTCGCCGCGCAACGCGCCGGCGTGCACCAGCCCGCCGTAGCTGATGCCGGGGTGCGAGACGACGGTCGTCGGGTCCTGCGGGTCCAGCGCGGCCGGCAGCAGCGCGACGACGGCACCCTTCTCTTCCAGGATCAGCGAGCGGTCCTGGAACCGGTCGGCGTGGTATGACAGAAAGCGCCGGCTGTGCAGGAAGGTGGCCGACCAGGCGCCCTCGCAGAAGGCGTCCCACTGCGCCGTGTCGCCGGTGTCGAAGGGCCGGATCTGCATCAGGCCTCCGACAGGCGGGCGATGGCGAAGCCGTCGGCGCCGAAGTCCCGCCCGTTGTAGACCAGCCAGCGCGCGCCGTTCGATTCGAACTCAGCGCTGTAGCAAAGGGCTTCCTGCTCCCACGCCTGCGGGGAGCCGCAGAGTTGCAGCGCATCGTCCTGCCGCACCCAGGTGAGGCCGTCGGCGGAGTGCGCCCAGCCCAACTGGTAGTGCGCGGGGCTGCGGCGGCGCACCGAATAGTGCATCTGCAGGCCGCCGCCGGCGCGGGGCATGATCCACGGGCGGCCGAAGCCGTGCTCGACCGCCAGGTCGACCGCCATTGCCGGCTGTCCCTGCTCGGGCCAGTGGATCCCGTCGTCCGACTCCATGGTGCGGATGTCGTACACCGGCATCGGCTTGCCCTCGATCGTTTCCCAACGGCTGCCCGCGACGTACCACATCCGAAACCGGCCGTCCTCGTACAGCACGCACGGGCCGCAGCGGAAATGCAGCTCGGCCGAGGAGCGCTCCAGGATCGGCGTGGCCTGCACACGGACGAAACTGTCGCCGTCGTCCTCGCTCACCGCCAGCCCGGTGAGCAGGCGGTAGCGGATGTGGTGGCACAGCTCGAAGCCGACGTAATAGAGGAAGACGCGCCCGTCGGGCAGCCGCACCAGCGAGGTCTGGAACACGCCGTTGTCGTCGAAGGCGCCCGGCACGCCGATGTCGAGCACCGGCTCGGCGGAGATGCCGACCACCCGGTGGGGCCGGTCGGGATCGAGGTCGACGTAACCGACGCGGCCCACGTTGTGCGCGTCGCGGCACTGCAGGTACATGCGCAGCCCGCCGTCGCGCCGGCGAAACGGCGTCGGGCAGGTGGCGTGCGTGACGGCCCAGGCCTTGGTGCCGTCGGGCGCCCACACCAGGCCCATGCGGTCCCACTTCATGCGCGGACCTTGAAGAAGCGGCGTGCCGACACGGCCGAGGGCAGGCTCGACTCGGTCTTGAAGAGCTGGTCGTCCTCGGTGTCCTTCATGATCACGGTGTTGGGCCCCACCCAGTTGTCGCGGCCGATCCTGACGTTGTTGGAGACGGTGGCGTTCACGCCGAGGAAGCTGCTCTCCCCTACGGTGCAGAAGCCGGAAACCACGACATGCGAAGCGATGAAGCAGTGGCTCTCTACCGTGGAATGGTGGCCTATGTGGTTGCCGCTCCAGAGCACCACGTTGTCGCCGAGGGTCACGAAAGGCTGGAGCGTGTTGTCTTCGAAAACGAAGCAGTGCTCGCCCATGCGGACATTGCGCCAGACGAAGGCGCGCGAGCTGACATAGGACGCCAGCCGGTAGCCCTGCGCCTTGGCGAGTGCCGCTAGCCGCGCCCGCAGGCGGTTGAGCTGGGTGTAGACGGTGGCCACGTAGACCTCGTGGTCGGCAGGCGGAAAGTGCTCGGCGATTTGCTCGAAGGCGACCACCGGGAGCCCGTGCAGTTCGCGGCGCTTCAGGTAGGCGCTCTCCACCGCGAAGCCGACCACCTCGTAGTCCGAATCGGCATCGAAATACTCCAGCGCTATCTCGGCGAAGGCCGAATCGCCGACGATCACCAGCTTGCGTTGTTTCTGCATGCGAGTCTCCCGCGTTATGGTTGCATCAAGGGCGGCGGATCAGCAGGTCCTCGCGCCGATTGGCCATCGGCAGGTCCGGCGCCTGCGGCAGCACCCACGCGTGGAAGCCCTGCGCGCGGGCGCGCATCAGCACCGACAGCACTACGCTGTCGTCCATATGGCCCGGCTCGAGCCGGTTGAACCCGACCACCGGCTTCTCGTCGCGGCCGGTGTAGCGACGGTGGCTTTCTTCGCCGGCCGCGCTGGCGAAGAAGCGCTTGCGCATAGCGATGTTGGGGATGTCGCCCAGCAGCATCTCGCCACCCTCGGTCAGGAGCGCCATGGCCGCATCCAGGAACTGCCACAGGTTGCCCTCGGCGAACACGTACTGCACCACGCTGTAGACGACGATCGCATCCACGCTGCCCGGCGACGGTGCGCCCGGCGTCAGGAGCGCCTCGGGGAAGCGCCCCGGCAGCTTGGAGATTCCGGGGCCGTCGGGCAGCAGCGCGAGCATTTCGGGGCTGTCCACCAGGACCAGGCTTTGCGCATGGTCCTGGCAGCGCCGGGCCAGCATCCGCGGCAGGTCGCTGCAGCCCGGGCCGATCTCCAGCACCGTGCCGCCCTGGCGACCCAGGCTCGGCATCTTCGCGACCACGTCCCGGAAGATCGCCGCCTCGCGGCCTTCACGGTACTCGTCGGGAAAGCCCACCTTCTCGTGGCGACTCAGGGACGGGTCGCCCGCCAGGCGGCGGAAACCCTCGAAGTCGAGGTCGTCGAAACGATGGGGTGCGTTGCTCATGGGCCCTTGCAAGACAGTCTGGGGATCAACGGACGAGCCAGGCCTGGCGCCAGGCCTCCAGGCCTTCGCCTTCCAGCATCCAGTCTGCCATCACCGCCTGGCGCAGGCGGTCGCCCTGGAGGGCCGCCGCATCGAGATCCTGCACATGGGCGCGGATCGCGTCCACCCAATCGCGAAAGCGGTTCTTGACCCGGGTGACAGGCAGGTTGCCCTGGTAGCAGCGGACGTCGCTGCACACCACCGGAATGCCGCAGGCGCCGTACTCCAGCAGGCGCAGGTTGCTCTTGCACTCGTTGAAAAGATTGTGCTCGACCGGAGCGATGGCCAGGTCCAGGTTCAGGGCCGCCAGCGCCGCCGGGTAGTGCTCGATCGGCACGCCAGCCCGCACCTCGTGCACGAAGGGCCGGATCTTCTCCGGACACATGCCGAAGAAGACCCAGTCGACCTCCTTGGCCAGGGCTGCGACCACGTCGGCCACCAGCTCCAGGTCTCCGGTGTGGCCCATGCCGCCCGCCCAGCCGACGCGGGGCCTGCGCCCCTGCCGGCGCAACGCCTGCAGGCCGGACCACCACGGCACCGGCAGCCGGTTCTGCACCACGTGGATGTCCGGATGCATGCCGTCGAAGGCTTCTGCCAGGGCCTCGGTCGAGACCACAAACCGGTCGGCCAGCGACACGCCGCGGCGCAGGGCGCGCACCACGTCGGCCGGCATGTCGCGCTTGTGGACGCTGCGCACCGGCAGGTTGGGCAGGTAGTCGTCCAGTTCGTAGATCTTGAATGCGCGGGAGAGGGCGCCGACACGGCGCATGTTCTCGATCTGGTCGTCGTCGATCTGGCGCTGGAACACCAGCACGTCGGGCGCGTAGCGCTCCAACTGCACCGGCGGCATGAAGCGTTGCGACAGCATGCCGTCGACCATGCCGGCATCGCGCAGGGCCTGGAACGGCTGGATCATGCGGTAGTGGCCGCAGCCATATGCGTCGGCCGGGTGCACCACCGCCCGCGGCAGCGGATGCCAGGCGAGCGGCTGCCAGTTGACCGAGAGATCGGCATCCACGCTGAAGCCGGCGCCCTCCAGCTCCAGGTTCGGGTTGTACGACGGGTCGCGCGCCAGCACCGGCAGCCAGGTGGCATGGAACGCCTCGGCCTCGGCCTCGCCCGGCGC
Source organism: Xylophilus sp. Leaf220 (assembly GCF_001421705.1). Classification (GTDB taxonomy): domain Bacteria; phylum Pseudomonadota; class Gammaproteobacteria; order Burkholderiales; family Burkholderiaceae_C; genus Xylophilus. The sequence goes on from NZ_LMKO01000024.1 coordinate 36,769, forward strand.
ACCGGACGCCGGCTCCGCCGCGGCCGTATCGTGGAGCGCGACGGCATGCGGAGTCCAGACCACCAGGTAGCCGGCGTTGCGTACCCGCAGGCACAGTTCCACGTCCTGGTGCAGGTCGTCCGTCCACGGCAGGGCGGCCGCGGCCACCTCCTGCAGCACCGACCGGCGCACCATCATGCAGGCACCCGAGACGGCGCTGTAGTTCTGGTCGACCTCCAGCCGGTGCATGTAGCCGAACGCATCGAGCGATTCGCCCACGAAGGGCGAACCGGCCGCGCCGCGCAGTCCGAGGACCAAGCCCGCATGCTCCACCGTGCCATCGGGCCGCAGCAGCTTGGCCCCCACCACCGCCACTTCGGGCCGCTGGGCGTGGTTGAGCATGCACTGCATCCAGTCGTCGCGCACGAAGGCGGTGGCGCCCTCGACCGTCACGACATAGTCGCCTTGCGCATCCGCCAGCGCCGCCGCCACGGCCGACGCGCGCGCCGATGCCTGCAGATGGCGGACCACCCGGATCTGCGGCGACTGCCAGGCCTCGATCTGTGACAGCCATGCCTTCACCTCGACATCGGGCGCGTTGCTGGCGACGATCAGCACCTCGTACTCGGCGTACCCGGTTTTCTCCAGCAGGGTCTCCATGCAGCGCTGCAACTGCGCCAGCGTCGCGCCGTGCACCGGCAGCAACACCGACACCAGAGGCCGGGCCACATGCCGGTAGTCGATGCGGTAGCGCCGGGGCTGCACCCGGTGCACCGCGGCGTCCGGGTAGCCCCGGCCATGCAGGTGTCGCAACAGCGCGGCTTCTTCCTGCGGGGCATCGGCGAGCACCGGCGCGTCGACCGTCAACAGCGGCTCGTGCACCGCGTCCAGCCCGGCCATGCCACCCCGGTCGATCAACCGCAGCACCAGGTCGAACTCCAGCGCCTCGGGCAGCGCAGGGTCGAAGCCGCCCGCCAGCAGGAACTCGGTGCCGCGCACCAGCCAGTGCCGGGCCATCGTCGCCGGAAAGCTCAGCATGTAGTCGAGGTTGACATCGGGCCGGAACGCGGCGCCCAGCCCACCTTCGGCCAGCCGCCGTATCTCGTCGGCCATGAGGGCGCGGCAATCCGGCGCGCCCACGATATGCAAGGCCGCCGCCAGCAGGCCGGACCGGGTGAACTGGTCGCCCGCGTCGCAGACCATCCACCAGGCGCACGCGCCCTGGGCGACCAGCAGGTTGACGGCGTGCACCAGGCCTTCGCCTTCGGCATGGACGAACTGCACCTTGCTATCGGGCGGCGTCGGCACCGCCGGCTGCGGGGTCAGCACGTAGACCCGGATGTTGTCGTAGAGGCAGGTACCGAACTGGAGGCTCGCCAGAGTGGCCAGAAGCCGCTCCTGGTCGGCGCCCCCATCCCGGACCAGAATGCCGATGACCGGCCCTCCGCCGTGTTCCGCCAGCCGCCGGTCGATCTGCTGCCCCTGGAACGTAAGCGGCACCCGCCGGTTCACCCAGGCATCGAGCTGGTGCAGCGGTGTCGCGCGGGCCCGCTGCCGGGCCTCGTCGGCCACGGTGTCTAGGTGCTCCAGCATGCTGAGCTGGGCGGTGCGCAGCGCGGGCTGGTCCAGATGGCCGTGGCGCCGGTAAAGCAGGCGATAGAGAGCCGGCAGGGCCCGCTGCTCGCGGTCCTGCATATGGTCGCCTCCCGCGCTCTCGACCCGCATGTGCACTTCGGCCGTGATGGCCGAGAGGCACTGCAGCGGGTAGTGGGCCGCCAGCCGCAGCAGGAAATCCCAATCCTCCAGGGCGGTGAGCGATTCGTCGAAATACCCGATGCGCTCCACCGCGCTGCGCGGATGGCTCCAGGTGTTGACCGGCAGGTAGTTGCGGACGAACAGGTTCTCCTTCGAGAACTCGGTGTGGACGAAGGGCGCGTGCCGGCCCACCTCGGTTCGCTGTCCGTCCTGCACCCGCTCCTGAACGTACACCACGTTGGTGTAGGCCACGGTATCGGGCCGGGCCGCGTGGGCATCGGCCAGCGTCTGCAGATGCTCGGGCAGGTAGATGTCGTCGTCGTCCAGGTAGCAAAGATAACGACCGCGGGCGATCCGGATACCGGCGTTGCGCGCGGCCGGCAGGCCGCTGTTGCGGCCCAGCCGCAGATAGGCGAGCGGAAAGCGCCATGCCAGCGCCTCGGCTTCGACAGGGGCGCCGTGGTCGTTGACCAGCACCACTTCGAAATCCCGCAGGGTCTGGTTCTCCAGGCTGCGCAGGGCGTGCACCAGCAGCTCGGGCCGGTTGAAGGTGGTGACGACGACGGTGAAGAGCGGCTCTGCCACCGGCCGGCGCGCGGGCGCGAAAAGGCCGATGCGGATGCGGTCGGCCTGGTCGCGGTACTTGTCCTGGGTGGCGGGCGGGTACGCCTTCAGACGGCGCTCGAAGAGGGCCCACACCGCGTCGGCATGTGCCACCAGACGCGGCCGCACCGCGTCGTCGGCCAGATTGGCTTCCAGGATCTCCGCATGCTCCGACAGGGGCTTCTCGGAGCCGTAGAACTTCTGCGAGATCTGGCCGCTGTGGATCCGGTAGCCCACCAGCGGCACCCGGACGAAGACCACGTCGGGCACGGCCCGGGCCACGCGGATGTAGAGCTCCCAGTCGCCCGCCAGCATGTCGGGGTGGTGGACCAGCCCGTCCGCACGCCGCACCGTGTCGAGCACGCTGCGGCGCAGCATCGCACATGAAGGGGTGATGTAGTTGTCGTGGCTCAGCAGCGCCACGACCTCGTCGCGCCCGCCCGCATACGACTGCGGCAGGTGGCCGGGGTGGTCCGCCAGCGACAGCACCGTGCCGTGCTCGTCGATCCAGTTGCACTGGCTGTAGCCGAGCGACGCCTCGGGATGCGCGTCAAGTTGCGACACGAGGGTCTGCAGGTAGCCGGGATAGAGCACGTCGTCCGACCCGAGCACCATGACGTAGCGGCCCGAACCGCGGCCGATGCTGTCGTTGAAATTGCCGATGGCCCCCAGGTTGCGGGGCTGCGCCACCACGCTGAGCCGGGCGTCGGCCTCGAAGGACCGGATGACCGCAAGGCTGTCGTCGGTGGAACAGTCGTCGCTCACGATCAGCTCGAACACGGCGCCTTCCTGCGCCAGAACCGATGCAATCGTGTCGCCTATGTATTGCCCGTTGTTGTAGGACGTCACAATGACCGTGACCTGCACCGGAGAAGGCGGGTCGCCGGCAATGTGCGGGGAGAATCCTGCAGAGTTCATGGGTTCCAGGTTTTCTTTTCGGTCGAACGACTTACGCGCGGAAGGCTGGTCGCACGATAAGGGACCCCAACGGTGACTAAGCGCCGAACACTCCTTCGATTCCATGGCTGTTCCGTCTGTACGATGTGGCGTCTGCATCTAACATTCAGCAACTCATTTTGCCGTTGCCAGCTTGACTGCGCACCCGCCTCCTGCGGGTGCTGGCAAGGCTGAAGCCATTTCCCACCATGCTCGTCATCATCGGTTACGTCGTCTGTCTCGCCTGCATCTTCGGCGTGTACGTCGCCCACGGCGGCAACATCGCGGTGATCCTGCATGCGCTGCCGTTCGAAATCATCACCATCCTGGGCGGCGCCCTGGGGGCCTTCGTGGTGAACAACCAGGGCAAGGTGCTGAAGGCGGTGCTGAAGACGCTGCCGCAGGCGTTCAAGGGCTCCAAGTACACCAAGGCGCGCTACATGGAGCTGATGGCGATGCTCTACGACATCCTGCAGAAGGCCCGCAAGGACGGCCTGATGGCGATCGAAAGCGATGTCGAGAATCCCGAGGAATCGGAGATCTTCAAGAAATACCCCGCGGTGGGTACCGACCACCATGTGATCGAGTTCACCACCGACTACCTGCGCATGATGGTGTCGGGCAACCTCAATTCGCACGAGATCGAGTCCCTGATGGACAGCGAGATCGAGACGCACCACCAGGAGGCGCACGCGCCGGTGGCGGCCCTGGCCCGGCTGGCCGGCGCGCTGCCGGCCTTCGGCATCGTGGCGGCCGTGCTCGGCGTGGTGAACACCATGGGCTCGGTGGGCCAGCCGCCGTCGGTGCTGGGCGGCATGATCGGCTCGGCGCTGGTCGGCACCTTCCTGGGCATTCTTCTTGCCTACGGCGTGGTGGAGCCGCTGGCGGGCCTGCTGGACCAGAAGGCCGAGGACGGCAGCAAGGAGCTGCAGTGCATCAAGACCACGCTGCTGGCCAGCATGCAGGGCTACAACCCCACCACCGCGATCGAATTCGGTCGCAAGGTGCTGTTCTCCGACGTCCGGCCGAGCTTCGCCGAGCTGGAAAGCCACGTGAAGGGCAAGAAGTAGGCGGGTTTCCCCATGGCAGACAAGAAACTCCAACCGATCATCGTCAAGCGGATCAAGAAGCAGGGCCACGCGGCCCACGGCGGCGCGTGGAAGATCGCCTATGCCGATTTCGTGACCGCGATGATGGCGTTCTTCCTGCTGATGTGGCTGCTCGGCTCCACCGCCAAGGGCGAGCTCCAGGGCATCGCCGCGTACTTCAATTCGCCGCTGCAGGTGGCGATGGCCGGCGGCAACGGCGCGGGCAACAGCTCCAGCATCATCCCGGGCGGCGGCAACGACCTCTCCAAGGTGCACGGCCAGGTGCGGCGGTCCGAATCGGATGCCGAGAAGAAGTCGCGCATCTCGCCCGAGGCGGCCAAGGCCGAGGTCGCCAAGCAGGACGCAAAGCGCATGCAGGCGCTGCAGGCCAAGATCGAATCCCTGATCACCGAGAGCCCCAAGCTCAAGGAGTACAAGTCGCAGATCCGGATGGAGATCACGCCGGACGGGCTGCAGATCCAGATCGTCGACGACCAGAACCGGCCGATGTTCGACAGCGGCAGCGCCTTGGTGAAGCCCTACATGCGCGACATCCTGCGCGAGGTGGGCACCGCGCTCAACAACGTCGAGAACCGGGTCAGCCTGGCCGGCCACACCGATGCCTCGCCCTACGGCAACGGCGACCGCGGCTACAGCAACTGGGAGCTCTCGGCCGACCGGGCCAACGCCTCCCGCCGCGAACTGGTGGCCGCCGGCATGCCCGACGCCAAGCTGGTGCGGGTGGTGGGCCTGGCCGCCAGCGACCTGATGGAGCCCGACAAGCCCAACGCGCCGATCAACCGGCGCATCAGCATCACCGTGATGACCCGCGAGGCGGAAAGCCGTCTGTTGGGGAACGGCCACAAAAGCGCACCCGCGGCCGCCGAGATCGCCGACGTGATCCAGGAAGCCGACCGCCTCGTTGCACCGGCGCCCGTGCAGGGCTTACCATCCGCCGCGCCCCCTGTTCCCGCGGTGGCCGACGCCCCGCGCCCGGCCGATGCAGCGGCAGCGCCGCGCACGCCCGCGCCCCTGCCGACCCCGCCCGCACGCTAGCATCGGCAAGACCCGCCGATTTACCAACAACACACTCCTCCCTACCGAAAGGGTTTTCCGTGGCCACTGCCCTGCGCTTTCTGATCGTCGACGATTTTTCGACCATGCGGCGAATCGTCCGCAATCTGCTCAAGGAGAGCGGCTTTGCCGACGCCGACGAGGCCGAGGACGGCGTTGCAGCGCTCAACAAGCTGCGCAACGGACGTTTCGACTTCGTGGTGACCGACATCAACATGCCCAACATGAACGGCTTCGAACTGCTCAAGCAGATCAAGGCCGACGACAAGTTGAAGCACCTGCCGGTGCTGATGGTGACGGCCGAGGCCCGCAAGGAAGACATCGTGGCCGCCGCCCAGGGTGGCGCGGCCGGCTACATCGTCAAGCCGTTCACCAAGGCAACGCTGGAGGAGAAGGTTCTCAACATCCTGAAGAAGACGGGGCTGGCGGTATGAGCCCCGACGATGTCGAGAACCCGGGCGCCGCACCGGCCGACGTACACACCAAGATCGGCCAGCTCACCCGGCAGCTGCACGATTCGCTCAATGCGCTGGGCTACGCCGAGAAGCTGCGCGACAGCGTGGGCGAGCTGCCCGACGCCAAGAGCCGGCTCTCCTATATCGCCCGGCTGACCGGCGAGGCCGCCGAGAAGGTGCTCAACCGGGTCGACCAGGCCAAGACCCAGCACGCCTACATCGCCGACGAGACCCGGCGCATGGTGACCGAGCTGGTCAAGGACCCGGTCGCGGCGGTGGCCACCGGCCAGATCATGAACTTCCTGACCGACATGGAGCGGGTCACCAAGGAAGCCGACGACCATCTGACCGAAATCATGATGGCGCAGGACTTCCACGACCTGACCGGCCAGGTGATCGCCCGGGTGGTGAGCCTGGCGGCCACCATCGAGGACCAGCTGGTGCAGCTGCTGATCCAGACCGCCCCGCCCGGCAGCGCGCCGCCGGCCGCAGCCGCTGCCGCCACGGCCGCGACCGCCGCTGCCGCCACCGCGGCCGCCGCCACCGCCACCGCGGTCGACGACGGCGAGCTGCCGCCGATGCCGCCGGTGCCCACGCCCAAGCTGCAGGGCCCGGTGGTCGACCCCGAAAACGCCTCCGACGTGGTCACCAACCAGTCGGAAGTCGACGACCTGCTGGCCAGCCTGGGCTTCTGATGCCCCTGCGCCGGCGCGTCCCGCTGCGCGGCCGGCTGGCCGGCGCGGTGCCGGGGCTGCTGGCGCTCCTGGGGCTCCTGGGCAGCGCCTCCGTGCAGGCGACCGAGCCGCTGCGCGACCTGCTGGAGATCGGCGGCGAGACCGTGCCGGTCGAGGCGCTGCCGCCGCCGGGCCGCCGCGCCACCGGCTGGCTGGACCTGCCGCCCTCCGACCTGCTGCGCGACATGGCGCGCGCCGAGCGCTGCTCCGCGCTCGGCGGGCCGCGCGGCGTCTACCGGGTGGATGGCGGACGCCTGTGGCTGATGCGGCTGCGCCGCTGCGGCGGCGACATTGCGCTGCACGAGGTCTTCGGCGGCAGCGGCGAGCCGGTGATGGCGACCTGGATCAGCGCAGAGCTGGTCGCCCAGCGCGGCCCGGTGCTGTGCAGCCGGTCCCAGGGCGGCGACCTGCGGCAGACGACGCTGCGCTGGCGGATCGAGGAGGGCGTGGTGCGCAGCGCCACCGAAGCCGACAACCGCGACAGCCCGGCCGTGCCCGGCATGCCGCCCGGCGCCCGCCGCGCCCTCCCCTGCCGGCCGACCGGCGGCGCCTCCTGACCCTGCGGCTCCGCGCGGGGGCGGCACCGGAGCCCGGGCCTGCCTGAACAAGGGCCGCGAAGCCCGGCTTATCGGCCTTTAGGAACGGCGCGGGATTCCGACAATGGGCGGCACCCCACACCGCCATGAGCTCCAGCCAAGACCGCCAACTACCCGCTACGGAGCACAAGCTCCAGCAAGCCCGCAAGGACGGGCAGGCCGCCCGCTCGCGCGACCTGTCGCATCTGGCGGTGCTGGGCGCCGGCGCCGTCGCGGTGCTAGTCCTGATGCCGATCGTGTTCGACCGCCTGAAGCTCGGCCTGGGCCGGCAGCTGGCCTTCAACGCGGTCACGCTGCAGGACCCGGGCACCATGCTCAACCGCATGCAGGACTTCGCGGTGCTGGGCCTGCTGGTCGCGATGGCCTTCGCCGTGTCGGTCGGCGGCGCCGCGCTGCTGAGCACCGTGGCCGCCGGCGGCTGGGTGACCAGCCTGAAGCCGCTGACGCCCGACGTCGGCCGGCTCAACCCCTTGAAGGGCATCGGCAACCTGTTCAGCAAGCAGCAGCTGGTCAACGTCGGCAAGCTGGTGTTCATGACCGCGGTGCTCGGCTGCGTCGGCTGGTTCTACCTGAAGGACAGCATCCAGAAGGTCGCCAGCCTGATGCTGCAGCCCTCCAACCTGGCGCTGCACGACCTGGGCCAGTGGCTGGTCTCGGGCGTGTCGCTGCTGCTGCTGGTGGTCTTCGCCGCGGCGATCATCGACGTGCCGCTGCAGGCCTTCTTCCACCGCTCGCGGCTGAAGATGAGCCACGAGGAAGTCAAGCAGGAGCACAAGAACAGCGAAGGCAGCGCCGAGGTCAAGAGCCGCATCCGCCAGCTGCAGCGCGAAGTGGCGCAGCGCAAGAGCATCGGCAACGTGCCGAAGGCCGACTTCGTGCTGATGAACCCGACCCACTACGCGGTGGCGCTCAAGTACGACGAGAAGACGATGGCCGCGCCCCAGGTGATCGCCAAGGGCGCCGACCTGCTGGCGATGCGGATCCGCGAAGTGGCCAAGAGCCACGACATCCCGGTGCTGCAGTCGCCGATGCTGGCCCGGGCCCTGTACGCCCATGCCGAGCTGGAGCAGGGCATTCCCTCCACCCTGTACGCCGCCGTGGCCCAGGTGCTGGCCTACGTCTACCGCCTGAAGGCCGCGCTGCGCGGCGAGGGCGCGATGCCGGCCGTCGAGCCGCGCCCCGAGCCGCTGGTGCCTCCCGAGCTCGATCCGCACCACAAGCCCGCCGCCGCCGCATCCGCCGGCGACGGCACCCCGGTCGCCCCGGTGGCGCCGCTCTCGTCGCCGGGAAGGATTGACCGATGAACGCCTCGCTCGGGAACGCCCGCAACTGGCTGGGCAAGAACGCCGCGATGATCCAGGGCATCGCGGCGCCGCTGTTCGTGGTGATGATCCTCGCCATGATGGTCCTGCCGATGCCGACCTGGCTGCTGGACGTGTTCTTCACCGTCAACATCGCCGTCGCGCTGATGGTGATGATGGTGGCGGCCTACATGGTCAAGCCGCTCGATTTCATCGCGTTCCCGTCGGTGCTGCTGCTGACCACGCTGATGCGGCTCTCGCTCAACGTCGCCTCCACCCGGGTGGTGCTGCTCGAAGGCCACACCGGCGCGGGCGCGGCCGGCGCGGTGATCGAGGCCTTCGGCCACTTCCTGATCGGCGGCAACTTCGCGGTCGGCCTGATCGTGTTCGCGATCCTGGTGGTGATCAACTTCGTGGTGGTGACCAAGGGCGCCGAGCGGATCGCCGAGGTGTCGGCCCGCTTCACCCTGGATGCGATGCCCGGCAAGCAGATGGCGGTCGACGCCGACCTGAACGCCGGCCTGATCGACGAGGCCACCGCCCGCAAGCGCCGCGCCGAAGTGGGCGAGGAAGCCAACTTCTTCGGCGCGATGGACGGCGCCAGCAAGTTCGTGCGCGGCGACGCGATCGCCGGCATCCTGATCCTGCTGATCAACATCGTCGGCGGCTTCGCCATCGGCATGATCCAGCACAGCCTGTCGGCCGGCCAGGCCGCCGACAGCTACATCCTGCTGGCCGTCGGCGACGCGCTGGTGGCGCAGATCCCCGGCCTGCTGATCTCGGTGGCCGCGGCGATGGTCATCTCCCGCGTCGGCAAGGAGCAGGACGTGGGCGGCCAGATCATCGGCCAGCTGTTCAACTCGCCGAAGGTGCTGGGGCTGACCGCCGGCATCCTGATCCTGCTGGGCCTGATCCCCGGCATGCCGCACCTGGTGTTCCTGGGCGTGGGCGGCGGCATGGCCTGGATGGCCTGGCGCCTGCACAAGCGGCCGCCCCCGCCCGACCCGGCCGCCGCAGCCGCCGCGGCGGCGCCCCCGCCCGACGGCGAAGCCAGCTGGGACGACCTGCAGCCGGTCGATCTGCTGGGTCTGGAACTGGGCTACCGCCTGATCACCCTGGTCGACAAGAACCGCCAGGGCGACCTGCTGACCCGCATCAAGGGCGTGCGCCGCAAGTTCGCGCAGGAGGTCGGCTTCCTGCCGCCGGCCGTCCACGTGCGCGACAACCTGGAGCTGAAGCCCAGCGGCTACCGCATCACCCTGCGCGGCGTGGTCATGGGCGACGGCGAAGCCTTCCCCGGCATGTTCCTGGCGATCAACCCCGGCGGCATCACCACCCCCCTGATCGGCACCGCCACCACCGACCCCGCCTTCGGCCTGCCCGCCCACTGGATCGACGAACGCCAGAAGGAAGCGGCACAAATGGCGGGTTTTACCGTCGTTGATTCAGAAACCGTGATGGCCACGCATCTCTCACACTTGATGCAAGTGCAGGCCGCGAAGTTGCTGAGCCGCACCGAGACCCAGCAGCTCGTCGAACACGTGGCGAAGCTGGCCCCCAAGCTGATCGAGGAAGTGGTTCCGAAAATGGTGTCCATCGCCGTGTTCCAGAAGGTTCTCCAGCTGCTGCTGGAAGAGTCGGTGCACATCCGCGACATCCGCACCATCGTCGAGACCCTCGCAGAACACGCCGGCAGCGTGCAGGACCCGGCAGAGCTGGCCCGCCGCGTGCGCGTCGCCCTGGCCCCGGCCATCGTCCAGCAGATCTACGGCCCGATCCGCGAGCTGGCGGTGATCGCCATCGAGCCGGGCCTGGAGCGCCTGCTGGTGCAGGCCCTCGGCAACGCCGCAGGCCCCGCGCTCGACCCGGGCGTGGCCGACGTGCTGACCCGTTCCGCCGCCGAAGTGGCCCTGAAGCAGGAAGAGCTGGGCCTGCCCGCCTGCCTGCTGGTGCCCGACGTCATCCGCTCTGCCATCGCCCGCCTGGTGCGGCGCGTGGCCCCCCGACTGCAGGTGCTCGCCCACAGCGAGATCCCTGAGACCCACACGATCCGCATCGGTCCCATCCTCCGAGGTGCATGAGCATGAACATCCAACGTTTCCACGCCGCCACGTCCCGCGAAGCCCTGGCCAAGGCCCGCGCCGCCTTCGGCGACGGCACGCTGATTCTCTCCAACCGCCCGACGGCGACCGGGGTGGAAGTGGTGGCCACGGCCGAGGATGCCCTCTCCGCGCTCGACCAGGAACCGCAGGCCGCAGCCGCCCCGGCCGCCGCCTCGCCCTCGCCGCTGCAGGCCCGCGCCGCCGCCCAGATCGACAAGCCCCTGGCCAAGGCCACGCCCAAGCCGCTCGCCAAACCGGCCGCCCGCAACCTGGTGCAGGAAGACACCGAACAGCTCGCGATGAGCACCCTCTCGTTCCAGGACTATGTGCGCGAGCGGATGCTGCGCCGCCGCCACGAGGCCTTGAACGGCCAGGCCGACGGCCTGCGCACCGACGAAGCCCTGGCCGACATGCCCGCCGCGCCTGCCCCGGCACCTGCCGTCGCGGCCCCCGTCGCCCCGATCGCGGTGCGCCCGGCCGCCGCCCCCGCCCGCCCCGCGCCGGCCCGCCAGGTGCAGCACCAGTTCGAGGCGCCGGCCCCCCGCGCCCGTGCCGCCGCGCCGGTCATGGCCTCGGCCCCGGCCCCGTCGCAGCAGGGCATCGTCGACGAGCTGCAGGCGATGAAGGAGCTGATCGAGGACCGCTTCAACACCCTCTCCTGGCTGGGCCAGGCGCGCCAGGACCCGATCCAGTCGAACCTGATGCTCAAGCTGATCCGCGCCGGCTACTCTCCCGCGCTGGCCCGCGCCGTGCTGGAGCGCATGCCGCCCGACGCCGATGCCGGCGAAGCCGTGCGCTGGCTGATGGACGTGCTGGAGCGCAACCTGCGCACCGACGCCGAAGCCCGTCCGCTGGCTGAGGAAGGCGGCATCTTCGCGCTGGTCGGCGCCACCGGCGTCGGCAAGACCACCACCGCCGCCAAGCTGGCCGCCCAGTGCGCCCGGCTCTATGGCCCGGCCAGCGTCGGCCTGATCACGCTCGACACCTACCGCATCGCCGCCCACGAGCAGCTGCGCGCCTACGGACGCATGCTGGGCGTGGTGGCCCACCTGGCCCACGACCGCGCCGCCCTGCAGGACCTGCTGGGCCTGCTGGCGGGCAAGAAGATGGTGTTGATCGACACCACCGGCGTGGCGCCGCGCGACCCGCGCAAGCGCGACATGCTCGACGTGCTGGACCTGCCCGGCGTGCAGCGCCTGATGGTGCTGAATGCCGGCGGCCACGGCGACACCCTCGACGACGTCGTCACCTCGTTCAAGACCAGCGGCGCCCAGCAGGCGATCCTGTCGAAGACCGACGAAGCGGTGAAGCTCGGTCCCGCGGTAGACGCCCTGATCCGCCACCAGCTGGTGCTGCGCGGCGTGGCCAACGGCCAGCGCGTGCCCGAAGACTGGGAAGAGGCCGATGCCGGCCAACTGGTGCGCGCCTCGATGCGCTCGCCCGCCAAGTCGGCCTTCGACCCCAAGGCGGCCGACCTGAGCTTCTTCTTCTCGCAGGCCTCGTCGTCGTCTTCCGCCGGCGCGCCGTCCGACACCCGTGGCCGGAGCATGCTCCATGCTTGACGCCTTGCTGGACCAGGGAGCCGGCCTGCGGATGCAGACGCCCCAGGCCGCCACCCGCCTGGCCGCGCTCGTCGCCCAGGGCGATGCCGATACCGAGCTGCCGCTGCTCTGGCAGCTCTGCGCCGCCCTGCAGGCTCTCGGCTACCAGGTCGCGGTGCTGGACGGCACCAGCGCCGAGCACCTGCATTCGCCCGGCCTGCTGCAGCTGCTCGACGGCAGCATCGGCGCCGACGACGATTTCGACCCCGCGTCCGCGCCGTGCGGCCTGTCTGTGTTCCCCGCGGCCCTGGGCCTGCGGGCGATGGCCGGCGAGCACAACCTGCGCGCAGAAGACGCCCTGCGCCTGGCGCGGCTGCTGCGGCCGCACGACATCGTGCTGCTGTACGCGCCGGCCGAGGTGGTCGCCCACTGGGCGGCCGACTGCGCCATCGCGCCGGTGCTGCCGGCCGCGCCCCTGCAGTCGGGCGTGCTGGCGGCCTACCGGTCGCTGCGCACCCTGCATGCGGCCGGCATCGCGCCGACAGTGGCCTCGGTCGTCACCCGCACCGGCATGGCCACCGCCGCCAGCGCGCAGGCGGCCCGCGAGAACCTGGCCCGCTGCGCAGAGGCCTGGCTGGGCCTGCAGATCGAGGTGCTGCGGGTGCGCGCCGTGCCGCCGGAGAACGGCCTGCCCGCCGCGTCGGGCGACGTGCACCGGCTCGCGCTGCGGCTGATCGAAGGCGCCGCCACCCTCGCGGCGCACGCCCTGCCTTTCCCTGCGCCCGCCACGGGCGCACACTACGCGGCTGAACGTATCGTCCGGAGCCATTGATGTACACCGCCAAAGGCCAACTCGACCGCGAGGCCATGATCCGCCAGTACGTGCCGCTGGTGCGTCGGCTGGCGCACCACATGATCGCGAAGCTGCCGCCAAACATCGAGATCGACGACCTGATCCAGGTCGGGATGATGGGCCTGGCCGAGGCGCTGTCGCGCTACCAGGCCAGCCAGGGCGTGCAGTTCGAGACATTCGCCACCCAGCGGATCCGCGGCGCCATGATCGACGAGCTGCGCGAGGGCGACTGGATGAGCCGCGGCTCGCGCAAGAGCCAGAAGGACATCGAGCACGCGGTGCGCCGGCTGGAGCAGCGCCTGGGCCGCAGCCCGCTCGAATCCGAGATCGCCGCCGAGCTGGAGATGACGCTCACCGACTACCAGAGCCTGCTGGCCAAGGTGCGCGGCACCCAGCTGGTGTACCTGGAAGACATGGGCGCCGGCCAGGACGACGACAGCTTCCTCGACCGCCACGTGGCCGACAGCGACGCCGACCCGATGCAGCAGCTGCGCGACCAGCGCCTGCGCACCAGCCTGGTCGCCGCCATCGAGGGCCTGCCGGAGCGCGAGAAGTTCATCATGAGCATGTACTACGACGACGACATGAACCTCAAGGAAATCGCCGCCGTGCTGGGCATCACCGAGTCGCGGGTGTGCCAGCTGCACAGCCAGTCAATCGCGCGCCTGCGGGCGCGGATGCGGGCGCACTGACGTCCCCGGGGCGGCGCGCACTTCGCGCGTCTTCGCCTTACTTTCCAGCCAAACAGGGCTGTAGCCGGCGTCATGCGCCGGCTTTCAGCTATTTAATTCATAGCAATCTGCTCTAGACCGTCAGCACGGGAGATCCACCTGCGGGTCGGCGTCCTCGGACGCCCGGTCTCGGTGTGCGAGTGCGGGGGCGTGGAAAACAGAGGGGTGGGGAAGATCGGTGTCTGACAACGCCACACGGTTCACCCCGGATCGAATGGCCCGGAGCCTCTCCGTAGGGGCCTAGACTGTTTTTTCAGTGCCTGACAGGCCTGTAGCCGGCGTCCCGCGCCGGCCTCCAGCTATCTATTTAGTAGCAATCAGCCGAAGCGGCTGCGCATCGCGCCGCCGGCGCCGTAGGTGACGGCTTTCTTGGCGGCGACGTCGGGGAGCAAGGAGGCGACGGCGCGGTCGACGATGGCCATGCGGCGGGCCATCTGGGTGCGGTGCTGGGCGAGGGCGGCGCCGGCCTGGCGGACACGGGCCTGGAGCGGGCTGCACGCGGCGACGGCCTGGGCGGCGCCGGGGACGTCGAGGCAGCGGGAGAAGTCGGCGGTGGCGTTGCGCAGCGCGGTCGCCACGGCCTGCAGGCCGTCGGGGTGGCCGGACACCATCGCCTCGGCCATGGCGGCCAGCTGCACCTCGACCGGGGCCAGGCCTTGCGACACGAAGGCCTGGAGGCGTTCGGCGGAGGGGGCGGTGGGCGTGTGGGCTGCGGTCATGGCGGTGGGAGCGTCGGGGCGCTGGGGTGGGGCGTCAGGCGCCGCCGGCTTCGGAGCGGTCTGCGTCCGAAGCGTTGCGGCGCAGCACCTGTTGTGCGTTGGACAGGAGCTTGTCGGCGATGGCACCGGCATTGACCTTGTAGGTGCCCTGGGCGATGGCGGCCTTCACTTCGGCCACCTTGGCGGCGTTGAAGTCGCCGCTTGTGTCGGCGGCGACGCCGGCGGTGGCCCGCGTCTCCATCGAGCGGGCCAGGTTCGACACGGTGACCGTCGCGGCGGGCGCTGCCGCCGCAGCCGGTGCGGCCGGGGCGGCGCTGCCGGCGGCGGGCGCACCCGGTCGGGCGGCGGGCGCCTTGGGCAGGTCGGCTGGCGGTGAGGGGTTGATCTTCATGGCTTTTCTCCATCGCCTCGCAGGGTAGGAGGCGGCACAGGAGTTGTTTCGGCGGTCGGGGCCGGAACTTTAGGGCCAATTGCAACTTTTTGCAGCACCCGGGTCACGCCCGACGGCCGGCACAGGGCCGTCGCAGGGGAGGAGCCGTCGGTGCGGAGCGCCATGGTCGTTGTATCGGCGCCTACAGCGCCATCTGTACCGTCTGCGAATCGACCACGGTGCCGTTCATGATGCGCCCGTTGTCCATCCGTACCCGGACCTGCTGGCCCACGAAGCCGGCGTTGATCGCCTGGCCGCCCGAGGTGACGGCGAAGCCCGGGCCCTGCGCCACGATGCGCACCTGGCTGCCGGCGCCGAAGGCCTGCGGCGCCCGCACCAACGATTGGCGCAGCGGCTGGCCGGGCTGCAGGGCGCGGGTGACGGTGGTGCCGATCCACTGGGCCGGGTCGGAGACGATGGGCGAGGCGTCCTCGGCCCAGTCGACCTCGGCCTCGACCGCGTCGCCCGCCGCCAGCGTGGTGCCGGGCGCCACCGCCCCCTGCACCACCCAGGCGGGCCCAAAGGCCTTCACCGTGACCGGCAAGAAGACGTTCCAGCGCACCGCACCCTCCAGGCAGCGCAGGCCCAGCCGGGTCTTGCCCCAGAGGCGCATGCCGGGCGGCAGATAGGGCTCGACCCGGGCGCAGGGCGCCAGCCGCAGCCGGCTGTCGAGGGCCCCCAGGCTCACCTCCATCCGCAGCGGCATGTTGGCCGACGCCGGCGCCTGGGCGACGGCGGCATCGAGGAACTGGCGGCTGGCGGCGGCGATGTCGGGGGCCGCCTCCAGGCCCGGCGCCGCCGCTGCGGCAGCGGGCACGGCGGCCGGCGCAGGCGCGGCGGCGGCCACGGCGGCAACGGGTGCCGCGGGCACGGCGGCGCCGATCGGCGGCATGGGGTAGGCCGGCGCCATCGGGGCGGCGGAGGCGACCACCGCGGCCGGCGCCTTGGGGGCAACGGCCGGAGAGGCAGCGGCGGCGGCCACCGGCTGCGCCTTGGTCAGCGCGGCCAGTTGGGCGGCCTGCATCGCCTGGACGGATGCCGGGGTCTGCACGGGCTTGGCGGGTGCCGCGGCGCCAGGCGCGGTAGCGGAAGCAGCAAGCTCGGCCGCGGCGAAGGCGCCGGCCGGCAGCCATGCCGCCGCCAGCAGGCAGAGCGAAGTCGAAAGAGGGGTGCGCATGGCGGTGGTCTCCCACAGTGGCCGGGACACCGACTGTAGGACGGCCCGCGGCGGGCAAGGGGGCGAACTGCGGCGGCTTCACCCCCTTCATCGCCGGTTCGGGCGGCGGCTTCGGTTTTCATAATTCCTCCCACGTGGAGAACCGTGCCACCCCCGGTACCGCCCTCCTGCCCCACCACCCAACGCCGACGACGGCCGCGCCCATGCTCGACAAGCTCACACAGGCAATTGATTTCCAAGGCAAGGCCCTGGTGATGCGCGCCGAGCGTCAGCGCAACATCGCCAGCAACATCGCCAATGCCGACACGCCCGGCTACGCCGCCCGCGACTTCAAGTTCGCCGACGCGATGCGCGACGCCACCGGCAGCGGCGGCACCGCCCTCGGCGCGCTGCGCCTGGCGGCGCCCCAGTCGGGCGGCGCGGCCGGCAGCACGGTGGCGATGGGCTCCGGCGCCGGCCACATCCCGCTGACCTCGTCGATGGGCTCGCTGCAAACCGGCACCGGCCCCAGGATGGACTACACGGTGCAGAGCCAGCCCAGCATGGACGGCAACAGCGTAGACCTCGACCGCGAGCGCGCGGCCTTCACCGACAACTCGGTCCGCTACGAGGCCACGCTGCGTTTCATCAACGGCTCGGCCAAGACGATGCTGACCGCCATCCAGGGCCAGTAGGCCCGGGCGCACGCATCACCCAGGAGTTTTGCCATGTCGATGTTCTCTATCTTCAATATCTCGGGCAGCGCGGTGGGCGCGCAGTCGCAGCGCCTGAACGTGGTGGCCAGCAACCTGGCCAACGTCGACGCGGTGGCCGGCCCCGACGGCAAGGCCTACCAGGCGCGCCAGGTGGTGTTCCAGACGGTGCCCTACGGCAACGAGGGCACCGCCGGCGTGAAGGTGTCGTCCATCTCCGAGAACACCGCGCCCGGCCGCAAGCTGCTCGACCCGAGCAACCCCGCCGCCGACGCGCAGGGCTATGTGACCCACTCCAACGTGAACGCGGTCGAGGAGATGGTCAACATGATCTCGGCCTCGCGGGCGTACCAGAACAACGTCGAGGTGATGAACACCGCCAAGTCGCTGCTGCTCAAGACCCTGCAGATGGGCCAGTAGGCCCCGAGCCCCCCAGACACCACCGGAAACCGCCATGGCCACCACCAACAACGTCGCTGCCGCCACCTCCAGTAGCACCTACACCTACACGCCGACGACCGACGCCAGCAAGGCGGCGACCGGCGCGGCCGCCAACGCGGCCAACGATCCGGCCACGGCGCAGGACCGGTTCCTGAAACTACTGGTGGCGCAGCTCACCAACCAGGACCCGATGAACCCGATGGACAACGCGCAGATGACCTCGCAGATCGCGCAGATCAACACCGTCACCGGCATCACCCAGCTCAACAGCACCGTCAAGGACATGGCGGCCCAGCTGGCGGCCACGCAGGGCATGCAGGCGGCGGCGCTCGTCGGCCGCACGGTGCAGGCCGAGGGCGACACGCTCTCGATCGACAAGACCAGCAAGGCCGGCACCGGCAGCTTCGAGCTGGCCGGCTCGGCCTCCAGCGTGGTGGTGAACGTGGCCACCGCCAGCGGCAAGTCGCTCGGCAGCATCAACATGGGCACCCTTGGCGCCGGTGCGCACGACTTCAGCTTCGACGCCTCGGGCTACACCGGCACCGAGCCGCTCAAGTTCACGGTGGAGGCCACCAACAAGGGCACCGCCGTCACCAGCACCTCGCTCACCAGGAGCACCGTCACCAGCGTCGGCTCCGACAGCAGCGGCGCGCTGACGCTCAACCTGGGCAACGGCAGCAGCGTCGCCTACGGCAAGGTCAAGGCGATCAGCTGACCGGCCCCGCCGCACCGCCCCGTCCCCCCCCCCCTCTTCCACCCGCCACGGCCACCATCCACCAGGAGCACCGACCATGTCATTCCAGCAAGGGCTTTCGGGCCTCAACGCCTCCAGCCGCAACCTCGACGTCATCGGCCACAACATCGCCAATGCCAACACCACCGGCATGAAGGCCTCGCGCGCCGAATTCTCGGAGCTGTACGCCGGCAACATCGGCACCTCGGGCGGCACCGCGGCGGGCATCGGCGTGGCGGTCAGCACCGTGTCGCAGCAGTTCAGCCAGGGCAACATCACCACCACCGGCAACAGCCTCGACGTGTCGATCAACGGCAGCGGCTTCTTCACCGTGGCCCAGCCCAACGGCGACCTGGCCTACACCCGCGCCGGCAACTTCAAGCTGGACGCGGCCGGCAACATCATCACCAACGACGGCGCCAAGCTGCAGGGCGACATCATCGACCCGGTGACCGGCGCGATCAGCAAGGGCGCCCTCACCGTGCCCACCGGCAAGGGCGTGGCCGGCAAGGAGACCACCACCGGCAAGCTGGAGCTGAACCTCGACACCCGCGCCCCGGTGGCCTCGGCCCAGGTGCCGCCCACGCCCACCACCACCTACGGCACGTCGCTCAACGTCTACGACAAGCAGGGCACCGCGATCCCGGTGAACCTGTACTTCGTGAAGACCGGCCCCAACGCCTGGAACGCCTACACCAAGCCCGACGCCAGCGACACGCCCACCGCGCTGACCTTCGACACCAGCGGCAAGCTGCTGACCCCCAGCCCGGCCACGATGACGCTGACCGGCCTGCAGAACGCGGGCAGCACCAGCGACCCGGTCACCGTCGCCTTCGACCTGAGCGGCATGACCCAGAACGCCTCGTCGTTCGCGGTGTCCGACCTCACCCAGAACGGCTACGCGCCCGGCCAGCTCACCGGCATGTCGATCGAGAACGACGGCACGCTGACCACCCGCTACTCCAACGGCCAGACCCAGTCGGCCGGCCGGGTGACGCTGTCGAACTTCCGCAACGTGCAGGGCCTGGAGGTCTCCAACGGCGGCTACTGGAAGCAGACCGCCGCCTCGGGCGCACCCATCACCAGCAACCCCGGCTCGGGCAGCTTCGGCCAGCTGCGCTCCGGCGCGCTGGAAGATTCCACCGTCGACCTGACCGGCGAGCTGGTGAACATGATGACCGCGCAGCGGGCCTACCAGGCCAATGCGCAGACCATCAAGACGCAGGACCAGGTGATGTCCACCCTGGTGAATCTGAGGTGACATCCCCCCAGGCTGCGCGCTGCGCGCTTCGCCTACCCCCCTTCCGCTGCGCGAAGGGGGGCGACGCCGGCGGCCAGGCGAAGCCTGTTCCGCGGCGTCCGCTGGGAGGGAGCCGCGTGGGTGGCCTGGGTTGCGGTCTGCGCGGAGCGCGCGGGCTGCGTCGATTTTTGAAAGGTTGTGCATGGACCGTTTGATCTACACCTCGATGACCGGCGCCAGCGCCGCTGCGGCGCGGCAGACGGTGCTGGCCAACAACCTGGCCAATGCCTCGACCAACGGCTTTCGGGCCGAGCTGTCGCAATTCCGGGCAGTGCCGCTCAACGGCAACGGCGCCAGCACCCGTGTGTTCTCGGTCGAGACGACCGCGGGCTTCGACGACCGGCGCGGCGCGATGCAGCCCACCGGCCGCAACATGGACGCGATGGCGCAGGGCAACGCCTGGTTCGCGGTGCAGGGGCTCGACGGTACCGAGGCCTACACCAAGAACGGCACGCTCGAGATCAACGCCCAGGGCACCCTGGTCAACAGCGTCGGCCTGACGGTGCTCTCCGACGGCGGCGCGCCGATCGACGTACCGCCGGGCGCGCAGATCGCGCTGGGCCAGGACGGCACCATCACCGCCAAGACCGACGGCCAGCCGCCCGCCACGCTGGGCCGCCTGAAGCTGGCCACGCCTACGCCCGAAGACCCGATGAAGCGCAGCGACGACGGCCTGTTCCGCGCCCGCTCCGGCGACCCCGTGCCGCAGGACGCGCTGGCCCGCATCCAGACCGGCGCGGTGGAAAGCTCCAACGTCAACCCGGTCGAGGCGATGGTCGGGATGATCGCCGCCGCCCGCCAGTTCGAGCAGCAGATGCGCCTGATGCAGAACGCCGAGACCAACGACAAGACCGCCAGCAAGCTGCTGAGCATGCAGGGCTGATGCCCGCGCCACCAGCCCCCACATTTCCAAGGTAGCCCGCCATGATCAATTCGCTCTGGATCTCCAAAACCGGCATGGAAGCCCAGCAGACCCAGCTGGACGTCATCTCGCACAACCTGGCCAACGTCTCCACCAACGGCTACAAGCGCGCCACGGCGGTGTTCGAGGACCTGATGTACCAGAACATGCGCCAGGTGGGGGCCAACAGCACCGAGCAGGCGCAGCTGCCCACCGGCCTGCAGCTCGGCCTGGGCGTGCGCACCGTCGCCACCAGCCGCTCGTTCGCCCAGGGCAGCCTGCAGCAGTCGGGCAACGTGATGGACGTGGCGATCAAGGGCAACGGCTTCTTCCAGGTGACCCAGGCCGACGGCACGCTGGGCTACACCCGCGACGGTTCCTTCCAGGTCAACGCCCAGGGCCAGCTGGTCACCGCCACCGGCCTGCCGGTCGCCAGCGGCGTGACCATTCCCGCCAACGCGCAGAGCGTCTCGATCGCGGCCGACGGCACGGTGAGCGTCACCACCAGCGGCGCCGCCGCGCCGCAGCAGGTCGGCACGATCGCGCTGGCCAACTTCATCAATCCGGCCGGCCTGGAGCCGCGCGGGCAGAACCTGTTCACCGAGACCGCCGCCTCCGGCCAGCCCCAGCAGGGCACCGCGGGCCTGAACGGCCTGGGCTCGCTGATGCAGGGCTACACCGAGACCTCCAACGTCAACGTGGTGCAGGAGCTGGTCACCATGATCCAGACCCAGCGCGCCTACGAGATGAATTCCAAGGCCGTGACCACCTCCGACCAGATGCTGCAGAAGCTGGGACAACTGTGATGACGAACCTCCGCACTCTTCTGATCCCCGTGCTGGCCGCAGCCGCCGGCCTGCTGCTCGCCGGCTGCGAGACCACCCGGCCGCAGGTCGACATGGCCATCACCTCGGCCCCGCCGATCACCTACACCACCGCGGCCAAGCCGCCGGTGACCGGCGGCCTGTTCCACGTCAGCCAGTTCCGCCCGGCCTTCGAGGACCGGCGCGCCCGGCTGGTGGGCGACAGCCTGACCATCCTGATTTCGGAGAACGTTTCGGCCAGCCAGAAGTCGTCGTCCACCACCGACCGGGCCAGCAGCGCCAAGGCGGGCATCACCGCCCTGCCCTTCTTCGGCGCCGCGTCGCTCGCGGCCAACACCGGCATCGGCGCCTCGACCGCCAACACCTTCGCCGGCAAGGGCGGCACCGAAAGCGCCAACACCTTCACCGGCACGATCACCGGCACCGTGGTGCAGGTGCTGCCCAACGGCTACCTGATGATCGCCGCCGAAAAGCAGATCGGGGTGAACCAGAACGTCGACGTGATGCGCTTCACCGGCACCGTCGATCCGCGGGCGATCCTGCCGGGCAACGTGATCCCGTCCACCCAGGTGGCCAACGTGCGGGTCGACTCGCGCGGCCGGGGCGCGCAGGACGAAGCGCAGACAGTAGGCTGGTTTTCCCGCGTCTTTTCCAGCTATAGCCCTTTCTGATCGTCCGCAGAATGCAGCCATGGCACTGCATTCCCCCATCGCTTCCGTCGCCGCCGCTCCCCGCGGCGCATCCGGCCTGCTGCAGGCGGCCCGGCTGGCCGCCGCGGCGCTGCTGGCCCTGGCGGGCCTGGGCATGGCCCTGCCGGCCCAGGCGATCCGCATCAAGGAAGTGGCCCAGATCGCCGGCGCCCGCAGCAACAAGCTGACGGGTTACGGCCTGGTGGTGGGCCTCGACGGCACCGGCGACCAGACCACCCAGATGCCGGTCACCACGCAGAGCCTGTCCAACTACCTGCAGCAGCTCGGCATCACGCTGCCGGCCGCCGCCCTCTCCCAGCTCCAGTTGAAGAACGTGGCCGCGGTGATGGTCACCGCCGACATGCCGGCCTTCGCCCAGCCGGGGCAGGCGATCGACATCAACGTGTCGTCGATCGGCAACTCCAAGTCGCTCAAGGGCGGCACCCTCATCGTCACGCCGCTGCGCGGGGTGGACGGCGAGATCTACGCCCTGGCCCAGGGCAACATGGTGATCGCCGGTGCCGGCGCCGCCGCCGGCGGCAGCAAGGTGCAGATCAACCACCTGAGCGCCGGCCGCATCCCCGGCGGCGCGCAGGTCGAGCGGATCATCCCGTCGCCGCTGCAGGAGGGCACGACGATCAACCTCGACCTGAACGCCACCGATTTCCAGACCGCCCGCCGCGTCGCCCAGATCATCAACAGCCGCATCGGCGCCGGCACCGCCCAGGCGCTCGACGGCCGCACGGTGCAGGTGCAGGCGCCGCTCGACCCGAGCACCCGCGTCGGCTTCATCGCCGACCTGGAAGAGCTGCCGCTGGAACTGTCCACGCCCGCGGCCAAGGTGGTGGTGAACGCCCGCACCGGCTCGATCGTGCTGAACCAGTCGGTCACGCTCGGCCCCTGCGCCATCGCGCACGGCAACCTGGCGATCACGATCAGCTCGAGCCCGGTCATCAGCCAGCCCGGCGCCTTCTCCGGCGGCCAGACGGTGGTGGCGCAGAAGAGCGACATCCAGATCAAGCAGGAGCCCGGCACGCTGCTGACGCTGCCCGCATCGCCGCAGCTCGCCGACGTGGTGCGGGCGCTGAATTCGCTCGGCGCCACGCCGCAGGACCTGCTGGCCATCCTGCAGGCCATCAAGGCCGCCGGCGCGCTCAATGCCGAGCTGGAAGTGATCTGACGGGAGCACCTGCATGGCCATCTCCTCCGCTGCCTCCTCCGTGATGTCCAACGCGTCCCTGCTCGGGACGGGTGGGCAGAACGCCGTCTCGTCCAACGCCCTGGCGGCCGATGCGCGCAACCTCAACTCGCTCAAGGCCCAGGCCGGACAGGACAGCCCCAAGGCGATCCGCGAGACGGCCAAGCAGCTCGAGTCGCTCTTCATGCGCGAGCTGTTGAAGAGCATGCGCGAGGCCACGATGAAATCGGGCCTGACCGACAACGCCGGCACCGACCTGGGCACCGACATGCTCGACCAGCAGTTCGCGGTCCAGATGTCGGGCCAGCGCGGCGGCCTGTCGGACCTGATCGCCAAGCAGCTTTCGCGGCAGACCAGCGGCGCGGATGCCGACGGCGACGCCGCGCCGATGGAATTCAAGGTGCCCTCGACCCTGTCGCTCGGCCGGTTCGACGCCAGCGGCATCACCGGTGCGGCCGGCGCCGCCGCCGCCGCGGCCACCGTGGCGCCGGCGAGCCGGGTGCGCACCACCCAGACGCAGGCGGGCTTCGTGGAACAGCATGCCGACGTCGCCGCCCGCGTGGGCCAGGACAGCGGCATCCCGGCCGCCTTCATGGTCGGCCAGGCCGGCCACGAGACCGGCTGGGGCAAGAGCGAGATCCGGATGAAGGACGGCAGCAACTCGTACAACCTGTTCGGCATCAAGGCCGGCGGCGGCTGGACCGGCAAGGTCGCCGAGATCACCACCACCGAATACGTCGGCGGCAAGGCGCAGAAGGTCACGGCCAAGTTCAGGGCCTACGACAGCTACGAGGATTCGTTCCGCGACTACGCCCGGATGATCAACGAGAGCCCGCGCTACGCCGCCGCCCGCGGCAAGACCGATTCGGCCCTCGGCTACGCCACCGAACTGAAGCGCGCCGGCTACGCCACCGACCCGGCCTACGCCAGCAAGCTGAGCCGCGCGATCAAGAGCACCGAGCAGCTGCAGCGCGCCCAGCAGGCGCAGGCCGCCGTGCCGGCACCCGCGGCCGGTACCGGCAACGGCACCGCCACCGTCTTCGCGGGCAACGCGGCATGACACCGCACGCCGCCGTCCGGTCGAGCCGCCCGGCCGCCGCCCTGCGCGGCGCAGGGGCCGCGCCATGAGCGGGCTGCTGAACGTCGGCACCCGGGCGCTGCTGGCCAACCAGGCCGCGCTCTCGACCACCGGCCACAACATCGCCAACGTCAACACCGTCGGCTACTCGCGCCAGACGGTGGTGATGGGCCAGGTGCAGGGCCAGAACACCGGCAGCGGCTATATCGGCAAGGGCGTGCAGATCGTCACGGTCGACCGCCAGCACAGCGACTTCCTGATCAAGCAGAGCACCGCGGCCAATTCGGTCGCCGCAGGCGACACCGCGCGCGCCACCAAGCTCTACCAGATGGAGGACGTGTTCCCCGGCGGCGCGACCGGCCTGGGCGCGGCGATCACCGACCTGATGGGCGCCTTCAGCGACGCGGCGATCACCCCCACCGACCTGACCGCCCGCTCGGTCGCGCTGGCCCGCACCGACGAGCTGGCCACCCGCTTCAACAACGCGTCGGCCCGGCTCGACGACCTGGCCAGCTCCACCAAGCAGGAGCTGGGCTCGGCCGTCACCGCGGTCAACCGGCTCACCGCGCAGATCGCCGAGGTCAACGAGCAGATCGCCCGCGCCACCAGCAGCGGCCATGCGCCCAACGACCTGCTGGACAAGCGCGACCAGTTCATCAACGACCTGAACGGCTACGTGCAGACCTCGCAGCTGGCGGCCGAGGACGGCACCGTCAACGTGTTCCTGGGCAGCCAGCCGCTGGTGCTGGGCGTGACGGTGACGCCGCTGACGCTCAACACCGACGACCCGACCGGCGCCAAGCTGACCATCGTGCGCAACAACGCGACGACGGTGCTCGACGAGAACACCATCGGCGGCGGCAGCATCGCCGGCCTGCTGAAGTTCAACAACGGCGACCTGGCCGACGCCCGCAACCAGCTGGGCCGGATGGCGGTGACCGTGTCCTCGCTGGTCAATGCGCAGCATGCGGTGGGCGTAGACCTGAACGGCAAGCAGGGCACCGCGCTCTTCACCACGCCGCAGGTGGACAACGTCTACGACAGCACCGGCGTGAAAAGCACCGCGGTGGGCGTGACGCTCACCGACACCACCGCGCTGAAGGCGACCAACTACGAACTGCACTTCGACGCCGCCGGAACCGGCGGCACGCTGATCCGCACCTCCGACGGCAGCAAGGAAGCGTTCACCATCGCCGGTGGCGCCCTGACCTTCGCCGGCGGCACCGCCGCCACGCTCGACGGACTGCGCTTCGCCGTCGGCACGCCGGCGCCCGCGGGCAACAGCACCCTCACCGCCAAGCCTTTCGAGGTGTCGGCCGCGAAGATCAAGAGCACCGTCTCCGATCCGCGCGCACTGGCCGTGGCCAGCCCGATCCAGCCGACGCTGGGCACCACCAACACCGGCACGCTGGCGGTGGCCTCGATCGCCGCCACGCCGGCGCTGGCGCTGCCCACCAGCAACCTGACGCTGACCTTCGCGAAGGCGGTGGCCCCGTCGACGCAGGACACCTACAGCTATACCGACGCCGGCGGCGCCACCGTCATGGCCAACTACGTGCCGGGCCAGGCGATCGTGGTCGAAGGCCGCAGCATCACCCTGAAGGGCACGCCCGCGGCCGGCGACACCGTCACCATCGGCGCGGCCACTGCGGCCTACCGCGGCACCAGCGCCGGCAACGCGGGCGCCCTGGCCGGCATCGCCGACGTGGCGGCGTTCGACGGCGCGACCGTCTCGGACGGCTACTCCGGCATCATCGCCGGCGTGGGGCTGCGGGTACAGAACGCGCAGTACGCGTCGCAGGTGTCGTCGTCCATCGCCAAGAGCCTGACGGCCGACAAGACCGCCATCTCGGGCGTCAACCTCGACGAGGAAGCCGGCAACCTGCTGATGTACCAGCAGGCCTACCAGGCGTCGGCCAAGCTGATCCAGGTGTCGCAGAGCATCTTCGACTCGCTGATCCAGACCATGGGCCGCTGACGCGCCGCATTGCAGGAGACCACCCCGTGACCGCACCCTTTTCCCGCATGGGCACCGCCAACTCCTACGAGACGGCGCTGCGCAACCTCTCGGCCCGGCAGAACTCGCTCGTCACCCTGCAGGGCCAGATGAGCGCCAACAAGTCGGTGCTGCGCGGCAGCGACGACCCGACCGCCGCTGCCGCGGCCGAGCGCGCCACCACCCGGCTCTCGCGCATCGACTCGGAGCAGCGCGCCCTGGCCGCCCAGCGCAACACGATCCAGAACGCCGAGAGCACGCTCGGCAGCGTCAACTCGGCGATCCAGGATTTCCGCGACTTGGTGGTGCAGGCCGGCAGCGGCGTCTACAACGCGACCGACCGGGCCAGCATCGCGCAGCAGCTTACCTCGCTGCGCGACCAGATCCTGGCCTATGCCAACGAGAAGGACACCAACGGCCAGCCGCTCTTCGGCGGCCTGGGCAGCGGCGTGGCGCCCTTCGTCGACGGCAGCGGCAACGTGAGCTACGACGCGGTCGCCGGCCAGAACGCCAGCGCCGGCAACGCGATCTCCAACACGATCGACGGCAAGGCGACCTTCATGAACGTGCCCACCGGCAACGGCGTGTTCACCGTCGACCTGGCCAAGGACGCGACCGGCAAGGTGACCAACACCGGCACCGCCTCGACCGACGCGGGCAAGGTGACCGACCCGTCGGCCCTCACCGGCAACGGCTACAGCATCAGCTTCGCGCTCGACGCGGCCGGCAAGACCACCTACACCGTCACCAACACCACGACCGGCACCGCCGCGCTCACCAACCAGCCCTATGTCGCCGGCAACGCGATCGCGTTCGACGGCCTCTCGCTGACCGTCAAGGGCAACCCGGCGGTGGGCGACACGATCAACGTCGGCACCAGCACCACCAGCAACCTGTTCAAGACGCTGGACGACGCGATCTCCACCATCGGCAAGGCGGGCGCCAACGTCGGCGCGATCGGCCAGGCGGTGACCAACGCGCTGGTGCAGCTCGACGCGGGCCTGACCCGTACCTCGGCCAGCCGCGGCTACGCCGGCGAGCTGCTCAACCGGGCCGACCGGATCAGCGACGTGCAGGATGCGCGCACCACGCAGGTCACCTCCGACCTGTCGGTGGCCGAGGGCTCCGACCAGGACAGCCAGATCAAGCGCATCTCGGATTTCCAGAACCAGCAGACCGGCTACTCGGCCGCGCTGCAGTCGTACGCGCAGATCCAGAAGCTGTCGCTGTTCAACTTCATCGGCGGCTGATCGTTTGCCCCGGGGCCGCAGGCCGGGCCGCCCGGCTACGATGGCGCCCTCGATCCGATCCCACGCCTCTGCGCCGCGCACTGCATGACCGCTTCCGTTCTCGACAGCATCACCCTCGGCTACCAGCCGCTCTGGGGACCGCGCCGCACGCTGGCGGGCGTGGCGCTCTTCGTGCGCACCGTGGACGCCGGGGTGGACGCCCAGCATCTGCTCGACGCCATCCAGGACCTGCTGCCGGCCGAGGCACCGCCCCTCTTCCTGGTGGTGCAGTCGCAGCGCCTGCTGATCGACCTGCTCGACCATGCGCGGCCGCCGCTGCCCGCCGGCCGCACGCCCACCTTCTCCACCAACGGATTGTTCGCCCCCACCATCGTCGTGATGGCCGAGGCCCTGGGCCGGCCGGGCGTGGCCGAATCGGTGCGGCGCGCCTACCGCCGCGGGCTGCAGCTGGTCTGGAAGGGCGACGCCGCCCTGCCGCCCGACCACACGATCGCCAACTGCTTCGCCCGCCACTGGCTGACGCTGCCGCCCGGCATGGCCGCCCAGGCGCTGCACGAGGCACGGCGCCCTGCGCCCGACTACGGCAGCGGCCAGGCCGTGCCGCCGGGCATCTGGCCGCCGGGCCACATCTTCGGCGAGCTGCCGAGCCTGGCCCTGGCCGACTATTGCCTGCAGCGCTGCGGCGCGCTGGCCGTGGCCGGCTGGCCGGCCGAAGACACCGTCTACCACCTGCGCCACAAGCCGCTGGAGCCGGAGCACGCGGTGGTGCTGGCGACGCTGCAGGCGCTGGAGGCCGACCGCCCGGCCGAGCAGGTCGACCGCATCCTCTGCGACGACCCGCTGCTCGCCTACCGCTTCCTGGTGTATGCCAACTCGCCGGGCGTGGGACTGCGCGGCAAGGCCGAATCGGTCCGGCACGCGCTGATGATGCTGGGCACCTCGACCCTGGCACGCTGGCTGGCCGAGCAGCTGCCCCACGCCAGCCACGACACCGCGCTGCGGCCGGTGAAGGCCACCCTGGTGCTGCGCGGCCGGCTGATGGAGCACCTGCTGGAGTCGGGCGTGGAAGGCGCACTGCGCCGCGAAGTCGCGATGTGCGGCCTGTTCTCGGGCCTGGACCACCTGCTCGACCAGCCGCTGGGCGCGATCCTCAACAGCCTGCCGCTGTCGAGCCGGCTCTACGACGCGGCGGTGCTCCACACCGGCCCCTACGCCGAGGCGCTGCAGATGGCGATGGCCCTGGAATCGGCCGACACGCCCGCCACCCATGCGCTGGGCAAGCGCCACGGCATGCCGCCCGAGGACGTCAACCGCTCGCTGCTGCGGGTGGTGGCCGGCCTGCAGGCAGATGCGCTGCTGATCTAGCGAGCCGGCCTGCGGCGGCAGGCCTGCCTCTCGCCCCGGCCCGGGCGGTATGCTCGTCGCCCCTTCACCCGGCAGACGGCGCATGACCCCCACTTCCTCCCCCATCGAGATCGAGACCGGCCCGCAGCCGCGCGCCAGCATCGTCGTGCTGCACGGCCTGGGCGCCAGCGGCGAGGATTTCGTGCCCTTCGCCGACGAACTGGACCTGGCCGCCGTCGGCCCGGTGCGCTTCGTGTTCCCCTTCGCGCCGGTGCAGCCGGTCACCATCAACGGCGGCTATGCGATGCCCGCGTGGTACGACATCTTCCCCGAGGTCGGCGGCCAGCGGCAGGAGGACGACGCCGGCCTGCGCCGCTCGCAGGCGCTGCTGGAGGCGCTGATCGCGCAGGAGAAGGCCCGGGGCGTGCCGGCCGGCCGCATCGTCGTCGCCGGCTTCTCGCAGGGCTGCGCGATGGCGCTGATGACCGGCGTGCGCCATGCCGAGCCGCTGGCCGGCATCGTCGGCCTGTCGGGCTACCTGCCGGTGGCGGCCACCACCGCCGCCGAGCGCAGCGCCGCGAACCGGCGCACGCCGATCTTCCTGGCCCACGGACGGCAGGACGGCGTGGTGACGCTGCCCCGCGCCGAGGCGACGCGCGACGCGCTGCAGGCGCTGGGCTACCCGGTCGAGTGGCATACCTACCCGATGCAGCACACGGTATGCCCGCAGGAAGTGGCCGACCTCAACCGGTTCCTGCTGCAGGTTCTGGGCTGAACCTGCATCCTGCGCGCATGATCTTTTGACCGGATCGGCCTCCAGCCGGCGCTGCAAGCCGACCACCAGCTATACATTCGATAGCACGCGGTCGGCGGCGGGCGGGCATTGCGGCGAATACGGGCGCAAATCTCCGGGCGGTGTTACCGTGCGGGCCAGCAAATTCCAAGAATGAAGAAACCATGGGCGAACTGCAACAGCGGCTGGAGGCACTGACGCCCGGCAGCCTCACCGGCATCCGGCGCGGCATCGAGAAGGAAAGCCTGCGATCGCGTGCCGACGGCAAGCTGTCGCTGACGCCGCATCCGGCGGCACTGGGCTCGGCCCTGACGCATCCCCACATCACCACCGATTTCAGCGAATCGCAGCTGGAGCTGATCACCGGCGTGCACGCCGGCGTCGAGGCCTGCCTGGACGAGCTGCACGAGGTGCACCGCTTCGTCGCCCAGTCGGTCGCGCCCGGGGCCGACGAGCTGATGTGGGCATCGAGCATGCCCTGCGGCCTGCCCTCGGACGAGACGATCCCGATCGGCCGCTACGGCACCTCGAACGTCGGCCGCGCCAAGAGCGTCTACCGCATGGGCCTGGGCCACCGCTACGGCCGACGGATGCAGACCATCTCGGGCATCCACTACAACTGGTCGATGCCGGGCCTCTCCAGCGCGCAGTACTTCGCGCTGATCCGCAACTTCCGCCGGCACGCGTTCCTGCCGCTGGTGCTGTTCGGCGCCTCGCCGGCGGTGTGCGAGAGCTTCGTCGAAGGCCGGCCGCACGAGCTGCAGCGCATCGGCGACTACACGATGCACATGCCCCACGGCACCTCGCTGCGCATGGGCCGGCTGGGCTACCAGAGCGAGGCGCAGGCGTCGCTCTCGGTCAGCTACAACTGCCTGGAAGGCTACGGCGCCTCGCTGCACGAGGCCCTCACCCAACCCTACCCGGCGTACGAGACCATCGGCGTGCGCAACCTGGGCGGCGAATACAACCAGCTGGCCACCACGCTGCTGCAGATCGAGAACGAGTTCTACGGCACGATTCGCCCCAAACGCACCATCTTCCCCGGCGAACGGCCGCTGCACGCGCTGCGCGAACGCGGCGTGGAGTACGTCGAGGTGCGGCTGATGGACCTGGACCCGTTCGAGCCGCTGGGCATCAGCCCGCGCACCGTGCGGCTGCTCGACGTGTTCCTGCTGCACTGCCTGCTGGCCGAAAGCCCCGACGACAGCCCCGAGGAGATCGCCGAGATCGGCCACAACCAGCACCTGGTGGCCGCCCGCGGCCGCGAGCCCGGCCTGCGGCTGCAGCGCCGCGGCCGCGCCGTCTTGCTGATGGACTGGGCCGCCGAGATCCTGGCCGAATGCGTGCCCCTGGCCGCCGCGCTGGACGCGGTCGACGGCGGCAGCCTGCATGCCGAGGCGGTGCGCGCCGCCGAGGCGTCGCTCGCCGCGCCGCAGACGCTGCCCTCGGCCCGGGTGCTGAAGGCGATGGCGCAGGACCACGGCAACTCCTTCGTCGACTTCATCCGCAGCCGCTCGCTCGCCACCCGCGACGCGCTGCTGGCTACGCCCCTGCCCGCAGATCGCCAGGCCGCGTTCGCGCTGATGGCCCAGCAGTCGGTCGATGCGCAGAAGGCGATCGAGGCGGCCGACACGCTGCCCTTCGAGCAGTACCGCGAGCAGTACGTCTCGCCCACGCGGCTGATGCCGCGGACGATGCAGGCGCGGGCCGCGCAGCCGGCCTGACACACCGCGCGCCGCGGGGTGCGCAGCTCCGGCCGGTTCGGCTAGACGGCGGCCGGCAGGCCGACGCGGCGGTGGAAGCGGCCGCCCTGCATCACCATCGGCATCGCGGCCTCGCGCTGCAGCAGGGTGATGTCCTCGAGCGGATTGCCGTCGATCACCAGCAGGTCGGCGTGCGCACCCGGGGCCACGGTGCCGATGCGGCCTTCCTGGCGCATCAGCTCGGCGTTCACGCCGGTGGCGCTGCGCAGGACCTCGACCGCCGGCATGGCCGGCAGCCGCAGGGTGAACTCGTCGCTCTGCGACAGGTGCATGTCGCCCAGCAGGTCGGTGCCGAGCGCGATCTTCACGCCGGCCGCCCGGGCGATACGCAGCGCCTCGATGCCCTGGTTCTTCACCCGCTCGGTCTTCTCCAGCATCGCGGCCGACCAGCCCAGCCTTCCGCCTTCCCGGCCCAGCGCGGCGTAGGTGGCGAGCGTCGGCACCAGGAAGGTCCCGGCGCGCGCCATCGCCTCGGCCGACGCCTGGTCGAGCAGGTTGCCGTGCTCGATCGAGCGCACGCCGCAGCGCACCGCCCTCAGGATCGCCTCGGGCGAGTACGCGTGAGCCATCACGTAGGTGCGGGCGGCGGTGGCCTCCTCGACGATGGCGGTCAGTTCCTCGATCGAATACTGGGTGCCTTCCAGCGGATCGCTGGGGGTGGAGACGCCGCCGCCGGCCATCACCTTGATCTGGTGGGCGCCGTTGCGGATCTCTTCCCGCACCGCGCGCCGCACCGGGCCCACGCCGTCGGCGATGTGGCCCAGGATGCCCACCGCGCCGCAGCAGGCGCAGCCCACGTTCTGGAAGAAGGCCGGCCGGGTGTCGCCGTGGCCGCCGGTCTGCGACAGCGCGCGGCCCGCGATGAACAGGCGCGGCCCGGCGAAGATGCCCTGCTCCACCGCCTGCACCAGGCCGGCATCGGCACCGCCCGCATCGCGCACCGTGGTGAAGCCGCGGCCGAGCATGCCGGCCAGCACGTCCTTGGCCTGCGCGGTCACCAGCGACTGCGGCAGCATCGAGAGCTTGAAGAAATCGGGGATCGTGGCGGTGACGTGCACGTGCGCGTCGATCAGGCCGGGCATCAGGGTGCGGCCGGCCAGGTCGATCACCTCGGCGTCGTCCACCGGCAGGTCGCCGAAATCCACCGCCGCGATGGTGCCGTCCTCCACCACCACGGTGGCGTGGGGCTTGAGCGCGTCGGACACGCCGTCGAACAGGTGGGCATTGCGAAAGACGAGACGTTTCAAGGGAGTTCTCACAAGGTTTGCAGAGTGGGTGCGGGACGCGTCGCAGCGGCCTGCCCGGCCGCCCAGGCGGCGCCGATCAGGTTCGCGAAAAGCTGGCATGTGGCGCTGTCCGACGGCCGGTACCAGCCGGCACGGTGCAGCAGGTTCAGGGTGCCGAGGGTGCGGCCCCGGAACCGGACCGGGACGTTGAGCGCCGATTGGCAGCCCAGCGCGAAGACGGCGTCGGCGTCGAAGAAGCGGCGCCGCACGGCGTCGGCGTCGGGCGACAGCTGCGGCTCGGAGGCGGTCAGCAGGCACTGCAGCCATGCATCGCCGCCGACAGGCTTGACGCCGCCGGCGGGATAGGCCGCGAGGTCGCTGGTGTGCATCCGCTCCAGCCCGTCGCCCGCGGGAGTCGTGCGCAGGACGGTCAGCAGCCGGAAACCCGCCAGGGCCGCCAGCGCGTCCTGCACCGCCGCGTACAGCGCGGCATCGTCGGCGGAGCCGGCGAGCACGGCCGATGCGTCGGCCAGCCGGGCCAGCACGTCGGCCGGGTCGTGGGGGCCGCGTGCGTCGGACGCGGCGCTCACGCGGCATGCCCCAGGTACAGCTCCACCGCGCGCGGGTCGTCCAGCAGCGTGGCGGCCGGCCCTTCCAGCGCCACCCGGCCCTGGTCGAGGATGTAGCCGCGGTGGCTGATCGCCAGCGCGTCGCGGGCGCGCTGCTCGACCATCAGCACCGAGGCGCCCAGCGCCGGCAGCCGCGCGATGTGGGCGAAGATGCTCTTGGCCATGATCGGCGAGAGCGCGGCGGTCGGCTCGTCCAGGCAGACCAGGCGCGGCTTCGACATCAGCGCGCGGGCGAAGGCCAGCTGCTGGCGCTCGCCGCCCGACAGGCTGCCGGCCATGCGCCCCAGGAGCGGCTGCAGCACCGGGAACGCCGCCACCATCTCCTGGGCCCGCTGCCTGACGCCCGGGACGCCCTGTACCACCAGCAGGTTTTCCAGCACGGTGAGGCGGGGGAACACGTTGGCGATCTGCGGCACGTAGGCGATGCCGGCGGCGAGCCGCGTCTCGGTGGGGCTCGCGCCCAGCGCCTGGCCCTCCCACACCACCTCGCCGCGCATCCGCGGCAACAGGCCCATCAGCGCCTTCAGCATCGTCGACTTGCCGGCGCCGTTGGTGCCGGCCACGGTGACGATTTCGCCGGGCGCGACCACCAGGTCGACGCCCTTCAGGATGTCGGCCTCGCCGTATCCGCCGGCCACGCCGGAGAGTGTCAGGACGTGCATCTCATGCTCCCATGTAGGCGGCCTGGACCCGCGGGTCGTCCAGCACCTCGGACGGCGCGCCCTGGGCCAGCAACTTGCCGGTATCCATCACCAGCATCCGGTCTACCAGGCGCGAGAGCGCATGCAGGTTGTGCTCGACGATGACGAAGCCGATGCCGCGCGCATGCAGTTCGCGGATGCGCTCCGAGATCTGCTCGATCAGCACCGGGTTGACGCCCGCGTACGGCTCGTCCAGCAGCACGCAGCGCGGCTGCAGCATCAGGATGCGGCCCAGCTCCAGCAGCTTCTTCTGGCCGCCCGAGAGCTGCCCGGCCGCGGTGCCGGCCACCGCGTCCAAGCGCAGGAAACGCAGCCATTCCCAGGCGCGCTCGGTGTTCTCCTGCTCGGCGCGGCGCACGGTGGCGCGCCGCAGCAGCAGCGCGGCCAGCGATTCGCCGGGCTGGTCCCAGGGTGCGGCCAGCATGTTCTCCAGCACCGTCAGGTGGCGGAACTCGCGCGGCACCTGGAAGGTGCGCATCAGCCCCAGCCGGGCCCGCCGCACCGCGCGCATGCCGTCGAGCGAGCGGCCTTCGTACGACACGCTGCCGGCCGCCTGCGGCATGAAGCCGCTCAGCACCGAGAACAGGGTGCTCTTGCCCGCGCCGTTGGGGCCGATCAGCCCGGTGAGCCGGGTGGTGTCGATCTCCAGCGTCAGGCCGTCGAGGACGGTGTTGCTGCCGTAGCGCAGCACGATGTCGCGTGCCGCGAGGATGGTCGGTCGGGCGGCATCAGTCACGCTTGATCCCCAGCAGCCCCTGGGGCCGGAAACGGATGAACAGGATCAGGGCCAGCCCGATGACGCCCAGCCGCGCGCTGGACATCGCCACCTCGGAGATGCCCGGCAGCACGTCGCGCGCCACCCGCGAGCCCTCCAGCACCGCCAGCAGCAGGAAGGCCCCCACCACCGCGCCGCGCAGCCGGCCGACGCCGCCCATGATCATCGCCATCCACACCTGGAAGGTGACGATCGGAACGAACTGCTCGGGCGTCACGAAGCCGATGTAGTGGGCGTAGAAGCTGCCGGCCAGGCCCGCGATGGCCGCGCCCAGCATCAGCACCTGCGTCTTGAAGCGCGCCGGGTTCTTGCCGAGCGCCAGCAGCGCGGTCTCGTCGTCGCGGATCGCCTGGATCAGCCGCCCGTAGGGGCTGCGCACGATGGCGCGCATCAGCCACACCACCCCGGCGCAGGCCGCCACCAGCACCACGGCCAGGGCCACGTCGGCACCGGCCGGGCCGGTCCAGCCGGCGAACAGCTTGGGCACCCCGGCGATGCCCTGGTTGCCGTTGGTGAACTGCTTCTCGCTGACGATCACCAGCCGCACGATCTCGGAGAACCCCAGCGTCACGATCGCCAGGTAGTCGTCCCGCAGCCGCAGTGCCACCCGGCCGATCGGCCAGGCCAGCAGCGCGGGAACCACGATGCCGATGGCGAAGCCGGTCCACGCCGGCCAGCCCTGGCGCGCGGTGCAGATCGCGGTGGCGTAGGCGCCCAGTGCGAAGAATCCGACGTAGCCGAAATTGATCAGCCCGGTGAACCCGTACTGGAAGTTGAGGCCCAGCGTGAGCAGTACGTAGACCAGCGCGGTGATCGCGATGGCCAGCAGGTAGGCTTCCATCAGCGCACCCCCTGCACACGGTTGAAGAGGCCCTGCGGCCGCCACAGCAGCACCAGCAGCATCACGACGTACGACAGCGCGATCTTGTAGGTGAAGCCGACGAAGGGCGTCGACAGCTCCTGGAACACGCCCAGGCAGATCGCGCCCAGCACCGCCCCCAGCGGATTGCCCAGGCCACCGATCACCGCGGCAGAGAAAGCCGGCAACAGCAGGTCGGCACCCGCCTCGGGGCTGACCTGCGTCTTCAGCCCGAGCGCCAGGCCCGCCACGCCGCAGATGACGCCCGACAGCAGCCACATCCGGGCCATCGCGGCGCGGCTGTCGATGCCCACGACGCGGGCCAGGTCCATGTCGTCGGCGATCGCCCGCATCGTGCGGCCGGCGCTGGTGAAGCGCAGCAGCGAGAACACCAGCGCCATGCACACCACCGAGAACAGCGCCACCAGCGCATCGACCGGGTTGACCACCAGCGGGCCCCAGCGCAGCGCGCGCATCAGCGGCACGTCGAACAGCTGGATCTCGTGGCCGAAGCCCAGGCCCATGGCGGCGCGCAGCACGAATCCCAGGCCGATGGAGGTGAGCAGGAGCGCCAGGCCGTGGCGGCGCAGGAGCGGCTGGAAGGCCAGCTTCCAGCTGAGCCAGGAGCCCAGCGCGCCCGTGGCCGCCCCGCCGGCCAGCGAGGCCGCGATCGAGCCGCCCGACGCCCGGTGCGCCAGCAGCGCGCCGAAGGCGCCGAGCGAGACGAAGTCGCCCACCGCCGCATTCGGGAACCGCGCCACGCCGAAGACCAGCGTCACCGCCAGGGCCGGCAGCGCGATCAAGAGGCCCTCGGCCAGGCCGTTGAGCGCCAGGTTGGCGTAGTCGTACCAGAGAAGGTCCACGGTGCGGCCCCGTCGCTCAGATGGCGTAGGCCGCCGACCACTTGCCGGCGCGGATCACGAATGCGGCGAAGGTCGGGTCGACATCGTTCTCGGCGTCGAAATCGATGTTCGACGAGGCGCCGACGTAGTTGACCGCCTTCTTCTGGTCGAGCAGCTTCTTGCCGGCCACGAAGCCGTCGACCGGCTGGCCGTTGCCTGTGGTGACCGCATGGATCTTGGCCACGATCGCCTGGATATCGGCACCCGGGCCGGCGGCCTCGATGGCCAGCGCCAGCACCTGGACCATGTCGTAGCACATGGCGGCGTAGACGTTGCTCTCGGGCGCCTGCTTCATCGCCAGCGCGTACTGCCGGGCATAGCGGGCGTAGGCGCCGCTCTTGTCGTTGACCACCGATTCCACCACCACGATGCCTTCTGCCACCTCGGGCGTGACCGCCTTGATGAAGTCCACGTTGGCGCCGAAGCCCGGGATGATCCACTTCATCGGCGTGCCGAGCTGCGCCCACTCGCGGACGATGGCGCTGGCGTCGGGCACGTAGGCCGACAGGATGATGCCGTCGGGCCGCGAGCGCAGCACCTGCTGCAGCTCCGAGCGGTAGCTGGGCCGGTTGGGCTCGTACAGCACGAAATCGGTCAGCTTGCCGCCGTCGGCCGTCCACACCTTGCGGAAACCCTCGGCATGCGGCGCCAGCGCCGGGTTGTTCTGCGCCATCACCGCCGGCCGGGTCAGGCCCTCCTTGCGGGCGGCGGTGGCGAAGGCCTTGCTGAGATGCTTGGAGCTGCCCTGGTAGCGGAACGCCATCTTCCGGGCGTTGACCTTCGGGTCGGCCAGCGCCACCGCGCCCGAGGTGTGCATCAGGATGGCGTCGGCCGCGTTGGTCATCGGCAGCACCGCCAGCGACACGCCCGAGGCCCAGGTCCCGAGGATCGCCTGAACCTTGTTGACCTCGAGCAGCTTCTTGGCGGCGAGCACCGCGGCCGTCGGGCTGGTCTGGTCGTCCTCGGGGAACACCTCGAGCTTGCGGCCGGCGGCGCCGCCCGCGGCATTGACCTCGGCCGCCGAGATCAGGATGGCCTGCTGCATGCCGCTGCCGAAGTTGGCGCCGCCGCCGGTGATGGGGTTGAGCGCACCGATGCGGAAGGTGGCCGACGCGGGCGCCGCGGCCCACGACCGGGTGCCTTGCAGCAGAGCGCCGATGGCGCCGGCCACCAGGATTTGACGACGATCGAGAGTTTTCACGCATTGCTCCAGAGAAGACATGCGGCAAATTACAGGGCCTGCCGATTCATTCGTCTAACGCATTCTGCAAATGGGGCACAGCAATTGCATGAATAGCGCCGCCATGCACTCCGAACTTGATAATCCAACCTCAATATGGCCTGCGGAAACCGCCACTGCGCTCGTCCCGCAGGGCCGCCGGCGCGGCACGTTCCAGGGCATGGACCTCAACCTCCTGCGGGTCTTCGCGGCGTTGATCAGCGAGCAGAGCGTGACCCGCGCGGGCGGCGTGCTGTGCATCTCGCAGTCGGCGGTCAGCAACTCGCTGCAGCGGCTGCGCGGCGCGCTCGACGACGTGCTGTTCGAGCGCACCGCCACCGGCATCCGGCCCACCAGCCGCGGCCAGGAACTGTGGGAGCAATTGAAGCCGCACTACCTGGCGATCGAGAAGACGCTGAGCCCGGCGGCGTTCGCGCCGATGACCTACGAGGGCACCTTCACCATCGCGATGTCCGACTACACCGTCGAGCGCGTCATGCCGCGGCTGAGCGCGCATCTGGAACGCCACGCGCCCCTGGTGCAGGTCAAGCTGGTGCCCTACAGCGTCGCCAACATGTTCCCGATGTTCGAGCGCGAAGGCATCGACCTGGCCATCGGCGCCAACCTCGACGATGCGCAGAGCTCCCACGGCCTGCGCGCCGAGACGCTGTGGCCGATCCACTCGCGCTGCCTGATGCGCCGGGGCCATCCGCTGGCGCAGGGCCCGCTGGCGGTCGACACTTTTCTGGCGGCCCGCCACCTCGACGTCTGCCTGCCCGGCATGACCATGCCGCTCTACGACAGCCTGCTGCAGACCCACGGACTGCAGCGCAACCTGGTCGTCACCCTCAACCACTACACCCAGGCCCTGGCGGTGCTGGCCGCGTCTGACTGCATCGCGGTGCTGCCCGTCTCGCTGCTGGACTTGAGCGCGTATGCCTCGAAGCTGTGCCAGCGCGAAGCCCCGATCCCGATGCCGGTGCGCCCGCTGGGCCTGATCTGGCACCAGCGCCACGGCACGAGTGCGCCGCACGTGTGGCTGCGGGAGACGCTGTCGCAGCTGTTCTGCCATCCGGGGATGCCGGTGCGGGATGCACTGCCTGCCGACGGCCGCTGATCGAGCATCGGCACCTCGAAGATCGATCTTTCGATCGAACAACGTAGACACCTGCCTTTGTCTCCGGCCCTGTAGGCCCGGCGACAGGCCGCGCCGGGCATCCGCCGTACAGTGCCTCGCACCGAGCGCCGCCCGCCGAGGCGGTGGCGCACTCCCCTATCCACACCGAAAGACACCTCCATGACCCTCGATTTCACCGGCCGCGTGGCCATCGTCACCGGCGCGGGCGGCGGGCTCGGCCGCCAGCATGCGTTGGCCCTGGCCGCGCGCGGCGCGAAGGTGCTGGTCAACGATCTGGGTGGCGCGGTGGACGGCCAGGGCGGCTCGGTCTCGGCGGCGCAGAAGGTGGTCGACGAGATCGTGGCGGCCGGCGGCCAGGCGATCGCCAACGGCGCCTCGGTGACCGACGCCGAGGCGGTGCAGGCGATGGTGCAGCAGGCGGTCGATGCCTGGGGCCGGGTCGACGTGCTGGTCAACAACGCCGGCATCCTGCGCGACAAGAGCTTCGCCAAGATGGACATCGCCGACTTCCGGCTGGTGGTCGACGTGCACCTGATGGGCGCGGTGCACTGCACCAAGGCCGTCTGGCCGGTGATGGCGGCGCAGAAGCACGGGCGCATCGTGATGACCACCTCGTCCTCGGGCCTGTACGGCAACTTCGGCCAGAGCAACTACGGCGCCGCCAAGATGGCGCTGGTCGGCCTGATGCAGACCCTGAGCATCGAAGGCGAGAAGCACGGCATCCGCGTCAACTGCCTGGCCCCCACCGCCGCCACCCGCATGACCGAGGGCCTGATGCCGCGCGAGGTGCTGGCCGCCCTGGACCCGGCCGCCGTGGTGCCGGCGATGCTGGTGCTGGCCTCCGACGACGCGCCCAACCGCACGGTGCTCTGCGCCGGGGCCGGCAGCTTCGAGGCGGCGCACATCACGCTGACGCAGGGGATCTACGTGGGGACCGGGGCGGATGCGGCGGAGCAGTTGGCCGCGCGACTGGCGCAGGTGACGGACCGGGCGGGGGAGCAGGTGCCGATGAGCGGGGCGGCGCAGGGAACGGTGGAGGTGGGAAAAGCTGTCGCAGCAGGTGCGAACTGAACAGTCGTACGGCCTTCTCCTGCACTCGTCATCGAAACACTTGAGCTAACGTACGCAAAAACGTACGATAGGCGGTTCAAGGAATCCCCATGACGACCCTGACCGCCAGTGAAGCACGCGCCAATCTCTATCGTCTGATCGACGAGACTGCCGAGTCGCACCAACCGATCCATATCGCGGGCAAGCGCGGCGGTGCCGTACTGGTCGCCAGCGAGGATTGGCAGGCGATCCAGGAAACACTGCACCTGCTGTCTGTCCCTGGAATGCGGGAATCGATCAAAGCGGGGATGGCCGAACCCCTGGCGGATAGCGCCAAGGAACTCGACTGGTGAATTGGCAGATCGTTTTCAGCAGACATGCGCTGAAGGATGCCAAGAAACTGGCGGCTACCGGCCTGAAACCCAAGGCACAGGACCTGCTGGGCGTGTTGGCAACAGACCCTTTCCGTAATCCGCCGCCTTATGAAAAGCTGGTCGGGGATCTGGCGGGTGCGTATTCGCGGCGCATCAATATCCAGCATCGCCTGGTGTACGAAGTCATCGCGCAAGAGCACACGGTTCGGGTGCTACGGATGTGGACCCATTACGAGTGACGCACCAATACGACCACCTCACCCACCCCGCACCGCATCCCGCATCTTCTCGAACGCCCGCCAGAACTCCGCCTCCTGCGTATTCGCGAAATTGATCCGCATCAGCGTGCTCGGCGCGCGGGTGGCGTGGAACAGCGCCCCCGGCGCCAGCAGCCAGCCGTCGTCCAGCATGCGCTGGGCCAGGATGTCGGTGTCCACCCCCGTATCCACCCAGCCGAAGATGCCCATCGGCTCGGCGACGAAGCGGCAGCCGGCCGCCTGGGCCAGCTTGACGCTGCGGCTGCGGGCGGTGTCCAGCCGGACGCGGACGCGCTGGGCGTGGCGGCGCAGCTGGCCCTGCTCGATGCAGATGGCCATGGCTTTCTCCAGTAGCGACGGGGTGGTGAGGGTGGCGAGCAGCTTGGTGTCGAGCATCCGCTCCAGCAAGTCCGGCGGCGCGGCCAGGAAGCCGATGCGCCAGTTGGGCGCCAGGATCTTGGCGAAGCCGCCCACGTAGAGGGTGC
Source organism: Xylophilus sp. Leaf220 (assembly GCF_001421705.1). GTDB lineage: Bacteria > Pseudomonadota > Gammaproteobacteria > Burkholderiales > Burkholderiaceae_C > Xylophilus. The sequence goes on from NZ_LMKO01000024.1 coordinate 77,460, forward strand.
GGCGCAGGCCGTCGAGCGCGGTGACGCGGGTGGCGTGTTCGGGGGCGATATGGCCGTAGGTGTCGTCCTCGACGATGTGGAAGTCGTGCTTGGCGCTCAGCTCCAGCAGCCGGTGGGCGCTGCCGGGCGAGAGGCAGTAGCCGGTCGGGTTGTGGAACACGCTGACGCTGACGAAGAGGCGCGGCGCGTGGGCCTCGCAATAACGGGCCATCACCTCCAGGTCGGGGCCGGCGGCGTTGCGGGGCACCGGCAGCACCCGCATGCCGAGCGAGGCGAGCCGCGCGAACTCGACCGACCAGCCGGGCTCCTCCACCATCACCGGATCGCCCGCCTTCAGCAGGGTGCGGCTGACGATGTCGAGCGCATGGGTGGCGCCGACGGTGGTCATGATCTGCGCGGGCGGCGCCTCGATGCCGATCTGCGCCAGGCGGCGCGAGAGCACGTCGCGCAGGCCCGCGTCGCCCAGCGGCTCGCCGTACTGCAGCGCACTGCGGGCCCAGGCGGCGCTGGCGACCACCTTGCGCACCGCGGCGGGCAGCGCGGGCAGATCCAGCCAGTCGGGCGGCATCACGCCCGAGCCGGGCTGGGCACGGCCCGAGGGCGTGTGGAACATGCCGCGGATCAGGGCGGTAGCCTGCATCGGCGAGGCATGGAGCGGGCGCAGCGGCTGCGCGGCCTCTGCTATGTTTTTCGTAGCTGAAGGCCGGCCCGTATCGCCGGCCCCGGGCCGTTTGGGCCCCGAATCCCGCACGAAGAAGCCGCGCTGGCGCTGCGCCTCCACCAGGCCCTGGGCCAGCAGCAGGTCGTAGGCGGCGACCACCGTGTGCGGGCTCACGCCCTGCTGGCGGGCGCATTCGCGCACCGAGGGCAGGCGGGCGCCGGGCACCAGCAGGCCGGAGCGCACCCGCTCGGCCAGGCGTCCGGCCAGTTGTTCGGTGAGGGTCTGGGTGGGAGTGCGGGTGAGCATGCTGCGGAGATACGTGTGCCAGTGGAACAGCCGATACAGACGAGATGATTGATCGGTCATCTGTACCGGTACTGTGATGGCTGCGCACTTTAAAGTAGCGGCCATGAACTGGCAAGAATTCACCGCCCTGGTGCTGCTGGCCGCGGCGATGAGCTTCACGCCCGGCCCCAACACGATGCTCTCGACCGCACTGGCGGCCAACCGGGGCCTGGGCGGCGCGATGCGCTTCGTCTGCGCGGTGCCGGTGGGCTGGGGCGCCCTGCTGCTGCTCTGCGCCACCGGCGTCGGCGCGCTGCTGCAGGCGGCGCCCACGCTGCGGATCGCGCTGAAGATCGCCGGCATCGCCTACCTGGTGTGGCTGGCCTGGAAGCTGGCGCGCAGCACACGCCTGGCCGAGGCCGACGGCCGCCGGATGCAGGTGGGCTTCTGGCAGGGCGTGGGGCTGCAGTTCGTCAACGTCAAGGCCTGGTTCGCGGTGCTGGCGATCGTGGCGGGCTGGGTGGCCGGGCATGCAGACGCGCCGCTGCGGGTGGCGATCGTGCTGCCGGTGATGGTGTGCTGCGGCTTCCTCAGCAACCTGCTCTACGCCAGCGGCGGCGCGCTGCTGCGCGTCTGGCTGGCGCAAGGCCGTCGGCTGCAGGGTTTCAACCGGGCGATGGCCGCGCTGCTGCTGCTGACCGCCGGCTGGATGGCGACGACATGACGATGATGAAGGACGAAACCAAGGGCCTGCTGCTCGGCGTGCTGGGCGTCGCCATCTTCGCGATGACGCTGCCGATGACCCGCCTGGCCACCGGCACCGCCGACGCGCCCCAGCTCTCGCCCTGGTTCGTGACGCTGGGCCGCGCCGCGGTGGCGGGGCTGCTGTCGGTGGTGGTGCTGCTGCTCTGGCGTGCGCCCCGGCCGGGGCCCCGGCAGTGGAAGGCGCTGGCCTTCGCCGCGCTCGGCAACGCGATCGGTTTCCCGCTGCTGCTGGCCTACGGCCTGCGCTCGGTAACGGCCGGCCATGCGGCGGTGGTGATGGCGCTGCTGCCGCTGGCGACCGCCGCGGTCGCGGCCTGGGTGCTGCACCAGCGGGCGCGGCCCGCGTTCTGGTTCTGCGCGGTGGCGGGCAGCGGGCTGGTGGTGGCGTTCTCGGTGCTGCGCAGCGGCGGCGCGGGCGGCAGCCTAGTCTTCGCCTGGGCCGACCTGCTGCTGGTGGGCGCGGTGCTGTCGGCATCGCTCGGCTATGTCTACGGCGCGCAGGTCACGCCCGCGCTCGGCGCCGAGCGGGTGATCTGCTGGGTGACGGTGCTGGCGCTGCCGGTCACACTGCCGGGCACCTGGCTCACCTGGCCCGCGCAGCCGGTGGGCGCGGCGGCCTGGGCCGGCTTCGCCTACGTCGGGCTGTTCTCGATGTGGATCGGCTTCTTCGCCTGGTACCGGGCGCTGGCCATCGGCGGCGCGCTGCGGGTCAGCCAGACGCAGCTGCTGCAGCCCTTTCTGTCGATCCTGTTCGCGGTGCCGCTGCTGGGCGAATCGCCCGACCCGATGACGGTGGTGTTCACCGCCGCGGTGGTGGGCACGGTGCTGCTCGGCCGCCGGCTGGCCCGCCCCGCGGTGCCGGCGCCCGTGCCGGCCGATGCCGCGGCGCCGCGCCCGGCGTAGGATGCCGCGCAGCTTTGCGAACCGATTTTTTTCTCGCTGCCCCGTTTCGACGTTTCCCCCTTCCCCCGTCCCACCGAAGGATTTCGACATGCACTGGACCCTGGCCGCCCGCACCCGCAAGATGACCTCCTCCGCGATCCGCGACCTGCTCAAGCTCACCGAGCGGCCCGGCATCATCAGCTTCGCGGGCGGCCTGCCCTCGCCCGAGGCCTTCCCGGTCGAGGCCTTCGCCGAGGCCTGCCAGAAGGTACTGAAGGACGACGGCCGCGCCGCGCTGCAGTACGCCACCACCGAAGGCCTGCCCGCGCTGCGCGAGGCGGTCGCCGCCGGCCTGCCCTGGAACGTCGACCCGGCCGACGTGCTGATCACCACCGGCTCGCAGCAGGGCCTGGACCTGGCGGCCAAGGTGCTGGTCGACCCGGGCAGCCGCATCCTGGTGGAGACGCCCACCTACCTGGGCGCGCTGCAGGCCTTCGCGCCGATGGAGCCCGAGGTGGTCGAGGTGGCGAGCGACGCGGGCGGCATCGAGGTGGACGACCTGGCCGCCAAGGCCGCCGGCGCCCGCTTCCTGTACGCCCTGCCCAACTTCCAGAACCCGACCGGCCGCACGATGGACGAGGCGCGCCGCGTCGCGCTCTCGGCCCGCGCCGCCGCATGCGGCGTGCCGATCCTCGAGGACAACCCCTACGGCGAACTGTGGTTCGACGCGCCGCCGCCCGCCCCGCTCACCGCCCGCAATCCCGAGGGCTGCATCTACATGGGCTCGTTCAGCAAGGTGCTGGCGCCCGGCCTGCGCCTGGGCTTCGTGGTGGCGCCGCCCGAGCTGCACCGCCGCCTGACGATGGCCAAGCAGGCCGCCGACCTGCACAGCCCCAGCTTCAACCAGCGGGTGGTGGCCGAGGTGATGAAGGACGGCTTCCTCAACCGCCACGTGCCGACCATCCGGGCGCTGTACAAGCGCCAGCGCGATGCGATGCTGGCCGCGCTGCAGCGCGAGATGGGCGGCCTGGGCGTGGAGTGGAACACCCCCGTCGGCGGCATGTTCCTGTGGCTGCGCCTGCCCGCCGGCATGGACGCCACCGCCCTGCTGCCCCGCGCGGTGGAGAAGGGCGTGGCCTTCGTCCCCGGCCTGCCCTTCTATGCCGGTGCCGGCGATGCCCGCGCGCTGCGCCTGTCCTTCGTCACCGCCAGCGTGGCGCAGATCGACACCGGCATCGCCGCCCTGGCCGCCGCGGTGCGCGAGTCCCTGCCGCAGCGCGCGGCGGCCCTGGCCGACGCGCTGCCGTGATGGCCCCGTCGACACCCGTGCTGCGGCTCTGGGGCCGCACCAGCTCGATCAACGTGCGCAAGGTGGTCTGGTGCGCGCAGGAGCTGGGCCTGACGGTGCAGCGCACCGACGCGGGCGGCCACTTCGGCCTGGTGCAGGAAGACGACTACCTGCGCCTGAACCCCAACGGCCTGGTGCCGCTGCTGCAGGACGGCGATCTGGCGCTGTGGGAATCGAACGTGATCGTGCGCTACCTCTGCGCCCGGTACGGCGCCGACAGGCCCGCCCCGCCGTACCCGCAGGACCTGGCCGAGCGCTTCACCGCCGAGAAATGGATGGACTGGCAGCAGACCACCGTCAACCCCGCCGGCCGCCACGCCTTCCTGCAGCTGATCCGCACGCCGCCCGGGCAGCGCCAGCAGGCGCTGGTCGATGCGTCCGTCACGCAGATGCAGCCGCTGCTGGAGCGGCTCGACCGGCACCTGGAAGGCCGCGACCACATGGTCGGCACGCGCTTCGGCATGGCCGACATTCCGCTGGCCTGCGAGGTGCACCGCTGGTTCGGCCTGCCGCTGGCGCGACCGGTGCTGCCGAACGTCGAGCGCTGGTACGCCGGCCTCGCCGCGCGCAGCGGCGCGGTGGGCGTGCTGGACCAGTCCCTCAGCTGACCGCCGCCGCCGCGGCGAAGTTTTTCGCATCCCCCTCCTTCGACCCCGAAAGCCCGCCATGCCGTCCTCGTCTCCCGCCGCACCTCCCCGCGCGCGGCCCTTCCAGCAGGTCGATGTCTTCACCGCCGAAGCCGGCCTGGGCAATCCGCTGGCGGTGGTGGTCGACGGCGACGGCCTGTCGAACGCGCAGATGCAGCGCTTCGCCGGCTGGACCAACCTGTCGGAAACCACCTTCCTGCTGCCGCCGACCACGCCCGAGGCCGACTACCGGGTCCGCATCTTCACGCCTGGCGGCGAGCTGCCCTTCGCCGGCCACCCGACGCTCGGCAGCTGCCACGCCTGGCGCGCCTCCGGCGGCACGCCCCGCCGCCCGGGCCTGGTGGTGCAGGAATGCGGCGCGGGCCTGGTCCGCATCCGCCAGACCGGCGACCGGCCCGCGTTCGCCGCCCCGCCGCTGCGGCGGCGCGATCCGGCCCCGTCGGTGCTGGCCCAGGTGGCCCGGGCGCTGGGCCTGAAGCCGCAGGAGATCCGCGGGGCGCAGCTGCTCGACAACGGCCCGGTCTGGCTCGGCCTGCAGCTCGACAGCGCCCACACCGTGCTGGCCCTGGCGCCGGACCATGCCCGGCTGAAGCAGCTGGGCGTGAAGGTGGGCGTGGTGCACGTCGACCCGCAGCCGGCGCCCGGCGCGCATGCCCTGCTGGTACGCGCCTTCGCCGCGCCGATCGGCGTGCCGGAAGACCCGGTCACCGGCAGCCTGAACGCGTCGCTGGCGCAGTGGCTGATCGCCGAGGGCGCGGTGCCGCGCGCCTACCTCGCCTCCCAGGGCGAATGCCTGGGCCGCGCCGGCCGCATCTTCGTGGAGCAGGACGACGACGGCACCACCTGGGTCGGCGGCGACGTGGCGCCGTGCATCCAGGGGACGGTGCTGCTCTGAGGCCGCTCGCAGCCCCTTTTTTAGAAAAGTAGCCGTGGCCGGCGCAGGACGCCGACCACCAGCTATCGATTCGATAGCAGAGCGGCGGTATTCGCGGACGGGCTCACAGCTGCGCCGCGAACAGCGCGGACGCCCGCTCCACCAGCTTCTCGTGCCAGGGCCGGTCGAGCCACTGCGCCATGGTCAACTGCCTGGCCGCGGCCAGGTCGCGCTCGAAGGTGGCCGTCTGCTCGGCGGCGAAGGCTTCGTCGTAGAGGTTGAGGTTGGCCTCGTCGTTGAGCCGGAACGAGCGGTTGTCGAAGTTGGTGGAGCCGACCGAGACCAGCAGGCCGTCGACGATCAGCACCTTGCAGTGGTACATCGTCGGCTGGTATTCGCGGATCTCGGCGCCGGCGGCCAGCAGCGGGCCCCAGAGCGCGCGGGACGCGCTGCGCACCGTCTGCGAGTCGATGATCGGCCCGGGGGTGACGATGCGCACCTTCACCCCGCGCTGCATCGCGGCCACCAGGGCCCGCACCGTCAGCTTGTCGGGCACGAAGTAGGCACTCGATAGATCGATGCGGCGGTCGGCCGCGGTGATCGCCATCAGGTACATCAGGTGCATGCTCTCGCTGCCGCCCGAAGGCGAGCTGCTGAACATCTGGGCGCGGCCCTGGCCCGCGGCGATGCCCGCGATCGGCTGCAGCGCGGGAAAGTACGGCTCGCCGTGCAGCACCTCGCCGGAGGCCTTGGTCCAGTTGTCCATGAAGACGGACTGCATCTGCGCGACCACCGGGCCTTCGACGCGGAAGTGCGTGTCGCGCCAGTGCTCGGGGCTCTGGGCGTCGCCGGTCCATTCGGGGGCGATGCCCACGCCGCCGGTGAAGCCGGTGCGGCCGTCCACCACCAGCAGCTTGCGGTGGGTGCGGTTGTTCATCCGGCCCCAGTGGTACCAGTGCGGCTCGTGGAACTTCTGGATCTCCACGCCGGCGCCGCGCATCTGCTCCAGGAACTCCTCGTCGATCTTGGCGCTGCCCAGCCAGTCGAGCAGCACGTGCACCTTGACCCCGGCGCGGGCGCGTTCGGTGAGCGCATCGGCGAAGGCACGGCCGATGTCGCCCGACCAGTAGATGTAGGTCTCGAAGGTGATCGTCTTCTGCGCGCCGCGGATCGCCTCGAGCATCGAGGGGAAGATGCGGTCGCCGTTGACCAGCGCCTGTGTGCGGTTGCCCTCGAGGATCGGCGGGCCCATCAGCACGCCCATGCTGCGCTGGTACTGCGGATCGTGCAGGCCGTAGAGGCGCGGCAGCTGCTCCTCGAGCTTCTTCTCGCCCGAGCTGAAGTTGAGCAGCAGCAGCGTGGAGGCCAGCGTCAGGAAGAAGGTGATGAGGATCGCCTTCAGCGGCAGGGAGCGAAGATGCATGCGGGGCGATCGGTGGGGAGGCGCAGACGAGCCGGGGGAACGGGCGAGGGGGTGGCGGCGCCACTCTAGGGCCCGCAGGGGCGGGATGCGCAAGCAGGCGTTACCAGAAATCGGGATATTCGCCACAGCCGGCTGTCGGCCGGGCCGCTATCATTGCGCGCGCCCCGCCTGCCGCCCGATCGGCCAGAGCCGCGGCCCGGCTCTGGCCGACCCATCCCCCCCTTTTTTGCCGCAGCCCCTGCCCCTTTTTGCTCCATGTCCGCCGGCCTGAACCTCGCCCAGCAAGAAGCGGTGAACTACATGCACGGGCCCTGCCTGGTGCTGGCGGGCGCCGGATCGGGCAAGACGCGGGTGATCACCCACAAGATCGGCAACCTGATCCAGAACGGCGTGGCGCCCAAGCGCATCGCCGCCATCACCTTCACCAACAAGGCCGCCTCGGAAATGCGGGAGCGGGCCAAGAGCCTGATCGGCCGGCAGGCCAAGGACGTGGTGATCTGCACCTTCCACGCCCTGGGCGTGCGGATGATGCGGGAAGACGGCAAGGTGCTGGGCCTGAAGCCGCAGTTCAGCATCCTCGACGCCGACGACGTCACCAGCATCCTGAAGGACGCCGCCGGCGGCACCGCCGATGCGGCCACCGCCCGCCAGTGGCAGTGGGTGATCAGCAAGTGGAAGAACGCCGGCATGAATTCGGCCGACGCCCTGGCGCAGGCCGCCGACGACAACGAGCGGATCATCGCCCAGGTGATGGCCCGCTACGAGGAGCGTCTCTCGGCCTACCAGAGCGTCGATTTCGACGACCTGATCGGCATGCCCCTGAAACTGCTCAAGGACTACCCCGACGTGCGGATGCGCTGGCAGCAGGCGATGGGCCATGTGCTGGTCGACGAGTACCAGGACACCAACGCCACCCAGTACGAGGTGCTCAAGCACCTGGTGGGCGAGCGCGGCCGCTTCACCGCGGTGGGCGACGACGACCAGTCGATCTACGGCTGGCGCGGCGCCACGCTCGACAACCTGAAGAAGCTGCCGGTCGACTTCCCGCAGCTGAAGGTGATCAAGCTGGAGCAGAACTACCGCTCCACCAGCGCGATCCTGCGCGCGGCCAACAACGTGATCGGCCCCAACCCGAAGCTGTTCCCCAAGACCCTCTTCAGCGAACTGGGCGAGGGCGACCCGGTACGGGTGGTCGATGCCGACACCGAGGAGCACGAGGCCGAGCGCGCCGTGGCCCGCATCCAGAGCCTGCGCGCCGGCACCTCGGTGGTCACCAGCGGCGGGCAGTTCCAGGAGTTCCGGCACTTCGCGATCCTCTACCGCGCCAACCACCAGGCCAAGGCGTTCGAGAAGGCGCTGCGCCGGGTGCAGATCCCGTACAAGGTCTCGGGCGGTCAGAGCTTCTTCGACCGGGCCGAGATCAAGGACCTGTGCGCCTGGTTCCGGCTGTGGGTCAACAACGACGACGATCCGGCCTTCCTGCGGGCGATCACCACGCCCAAGCGCGGCATCGGCCACACCACGCTCGGCAAGCTCGGCGAGTTCTCCGAGAGCTACCGGCAGAGCATGTTCGCATCGCTCTTCAGCGCGTCGCTGCCGTCGATGCTGCCCGAGCGCGCGATGGGCAGCCTGCTGGAATTCGGCCGCTACGTGAACGACCTGGAGTTCCGCGCCCGGCGCACCGTCGGCGCCGAGGACGCCAAGGCCTTCATGCTCGAGTGGTTGAAAGAGATCGGCTACGAGCAGCACCTCTACGACGGCGAGGACAGCGAGAAGGTCGCCGCCGCCCGCTGGACCAACGTGCTCGACTTCTGCGACTGGATGAGCCAGCGCTGCGGCGGCCAGATCGAGGACGCCTCGGGCGCCGGCGCCGCGACCGAGGCCAAGACCCTGCTGGAGGTGGCGCAGACGATCTCGCTGCTCTCGACCATCAGCGAGCGCGAACAGGACCAGGACGTGGTCACCCTCTCGACCCTGCACGCCTCGAAGGGCCTGGAGTGGCCGCACGTCATCCTGGTCGGCGTGACCGAGGGCATGCTGCCTTTCAAGCTCGACGACGACGAAGGCCGCCAGAAGGTGGTGAGCGACGACACCACCCAGCGCCTGCAGGAGGAGCGCCGCCTGATGTACGTGGGCATCACCCGCGCCCAGCGCAGCCTGGCCGTCAGCTGGACCCGCAAGCGCAAGAAGGGACGCGAGATGGTCGCCGCCCACCCCAGCCGCTTCATCGCCGAGATGGGCCTGGACCAGGCCACCACCCGCGAAGACCCCCGCGAGAAGCTGCGCGCCCTGCGCGCCGAATTCGCCAAGAAGGCCGACGCCTCGGCGCTGGCCGCCGCTGCGGCGGCGACGGCCCAGCCGGCCACCTGACCCGTTCCACGCGCGATGCCCATGCCCTACCGCCGCCCCGCCGCCGCCGCCGTCTCGGCCGCGCTGTTGTCGATTCTCGCGGCGGTGCTCGCGCCCGCCGCCGGTGCGGCCGAGCCGGCCTCTGGCGCGCCGCTTGCTTCGCCCCCCGCCGTGGTCGTCGCGCCTGCGGCACCGCCCGCCAACCGCGCCGCCGCATGCCCGGCCGCCGAGAAGGTGGGCCAGGCCGAACTGCTGGGCCGCTGGGAGGTGCGCTTCGCCAACCGGCCGGACCGCGGCACGGTCGACTTCGTGGTGCATCCGGATTTCGAGGGCGCGGTGCGCGGCACCGTGGCCTACGGCGATGCCTCGAGCACCGTCGCCGGCGACGTGGACGAGGGCGTGTTCGCCGTCGATGCCTCGTCGGACGGAAAGAACCTCACCGCCCTCTGGGAAGGGCATGTCACCGCCGGCAGTTGCGGCAGGAAGATCGAAGGAATATGGACCGATTCAGCCACCAACACCAAGCGCCCGTTCGTGCTGCAGCGCCCGGCCGCCGCACGATGAAGAAGGCCTCCCTCGCCCTGGCGTTGCTGGCGATCGGCTCCGCCGGCGCGGCGCAGGCCCAAACGCAGTCGCCAGCGCCGAAGGCGCGTGCCGCCACCGCCAAGCCGCCGGCCGCCCGGCCCGGCGCCAAGGCCGCACCGCTGGCGCCGGTCACCGAAGGCCGGGTCGCCACCGCCACCGCCTGGCAGCAGTGCACCACCCTGGCCGGCGACACCGAGCGCCTGGTCTGCTTCGACCAGTGGTCCAAGTCCCAGCAGAAGATCGTCGATGCCGTCGAGGCCCGCTCCACCGAGGCGGCCGGCACCGGCAACGCGCCGCCGGGCGCCGCGGCCTCGGCCCTGCGCGCCGACGTGGCCGCCGCCCTGGCCACCGCCCAGCCGGCCACGGCCGAGGGCGGCAGCGTCACCGCGTCGGCGGGCATCATCGGCGTCGGCCTGGAACAGGGCTGCAAGGACCGCCAGTTCTCCAACCTGTCGCGCTTCTGGGAGCTGGAGTCGGGCAGCAACTGCCCCACCTTCAGCCTGCGCGGCTTCCGCGCGAACAGCCTGTCGGTCGTCGGTGCCAGCTCGGTCAACCGCCTGCCCACGTCGGGCAACCCGAACAACGACGCCACCACCGCGCTCGACTACCGCAAGGAAGAGCTGCGGCTGCAGCTGTCGGTGCGCACCAAGGTCGCGAGCGGCCTGCTGACGCCCGCAGGCTCCACCCTGCGCGACTCGCTGTGGGTGGCCTACAGCCAGCAGTCGTACTGGCAGTTCTTCAACAGCGGCCTGTCGCGCCCGTTCCGCAGCACCGACTACGAGCCCGAAGTCATCTACGTCTACCCCACCACCGCCAGCCTTCCCGGCGGCTGGAACTGGCGCTACAGCGGCGCCGGCCTGGTCCACCAGTCCAACGGCCAGAGCGACCCGCTCTCCCGCAGCTGGAACCGCTTCTACCTGATGACCGGGTTCGAGAAGGGGAACGACTTCAGCCTGCAGGCCCGCGCCTGGAAGCGGCTGCACGAATCGGCCGACAAGGACAACAACCCCCAGATCGCCAACTACATCGGCCGCGGCGAACTGACCGGCACCTGGAACTACGACACCAAGAACACCTTCGTCGCCACCGCACGCAGCTCCTTCGGCGGCACCCAGCGCGGATCGGGCCGGATCGAGTGGCTGCGGTCGCTGGGCGACGGCGCCGGGAACAGCTTCAGCGGCTTGCGGCTGCACACGCAGCTGTTCAGCGGGTACGGGGACAGCCTGATCGACTACAACTACAAGCGGACGGTGTTCAGCGTGGGGTTGAGCCTGGTGGACTTCTAACCCGGGCTTTGCTGCGTGCAGCCGAGGATGCGGGGCTGCCGGCCGACCGTTGCAGATCGGACTGTCAGGAAATCGAACGCCTGATTGCGTTCGTCGTGCCGGCTGCGCGGGCCCGAGTGTTCGGATCGCGTGCGGCCAAGCATGCACGCCTTGTTGCGACCCCCGAGTGGCTGATCGCTGGCCCTCGTCATTCGACGGGTGTCAGCGCGCCGCCTCGGGCGATGCCTTCGAACAATCCATCGGCCCGCTCTTCCAGTTCGACCCGACTGCGACATGCGCGATCGCACCGGAATTTCGCCTCTCCATGCTGGGTCGAAACACATTCGCCTGTGAACCGGGCAACCCTGCGAACGGCGCACGACCTGCAACGCGCTGCAAATTTCTCCCCACGCCCTTGCCCACATTCCTAGAATCGCAGTCGCCAACGGTTTAGTCCGCGGCCCCCAAGAACGCCGGGGCCGCCCACTTTCAAGTGGCGGAATTGCCTTGCTTTCCGACCCTTTCTCTGCCCATCCTCGGTGGAGCCCGCTTGGACAATCCAACCGAGGAGATTCCAGATGGACCTGCAATACCAATTGAAATCCGGCAGCTACTACCTGTACGACATGGGCGACGCGCCCAGCGTGGCGACAGGGGAGCGCCGTTGGCGGCTGAAGACGGACAACGTGGCGATCGCGTTCGATGCGAGTACCGGGACGGTTCACCAACATGGCAGTCCGGCGCGCATTCAGTCGTGGGCGCTGGGGGCGCGGCGTCGACTGCGGGCCGAGGGGGCGCAGGCAGCGGCTAACGATATCGTGGTGGTGTCGGGGCCGTTGCCGGTAGAGGAAATTAATAATTGCCTGAGAATCGCAGGGTACACACGTCGGTTATTTCGTCGGTTAGCAACGGTACCCCATGGGAAATATGTCCACACAGCGCATACCACACACTAATGGCCAACAACAATGCGCAACCGCGCCATGCATTTATTGCTTCAAGAATTTCAATTAATAAAAACCATATCTGCAGCAGCTTAGGCAGATTTATATAGCAAAAAGGGCCCAGACTTTCATCCCAGGCCCTTAATCAAAGCAACAGGTTACGTCCTGCAGCTAGCTGGAACATATTTTTGGGATGCCGTATCAGTGGTGCATGCCCAAGTAATTGTACCTTGGGTAGTGATAGTAGGGGTAAAAGTGATTGGAACGCTTTTTGCCTTGGCATCCATCGTTACCAAGATAACTCCACTAGCTGCAGTGCAGGCGATGGATGCGACTCCACCAACTGCAGAAGTACTTACACCTACTCCTTTGCAGTTGTCCGCAGCAAGCGCTCCGCCATTGCTCGAGATATTCTCAGCGACTGTAGTCTTAGCAGCCGACGCTTGGCCCATGCCTTCAGTCACTCGTGCACGGACGGTGTAATCCTGATAAGCAGGGAGCGCAACAGCAGCCAAAATGCCGATAATCGCCACAACGATCATCAATTCGATCAGCGTAAAGCCCTTCTGGACTTGCTGAATACCGCGAGACATAGAACGCTTCATGAAAAGACTCCTAAAGGTTGGGAGGTAAGGGAAGACGTCGTACACCAGCAGCTTCCATGCCAAGGCCCAAACACTCGGTTACCTGCACGCTCAGCCTCGAAACCGACAACTTCGCGCGCCCAGCTTGTCACCAGCACCGCGACAAAGATACGAGTTGACACTTTTGTCCGGATCCTCAAACCAACACGCCACATGTTGGGACTGCCGAGCCAGCGCAGGGCGTCGCCTTCCGCGGACGCCAGCGACGGATATCGTTTTGGCAGAAGGACACCGCCCGATCGTCGCCCACACACCTCTACCGGCTGTCGAACCGATAGGCCCCGTCCCAATCCGCCATGGGCGGCCACTGCCGCCCCGCCTCGATCCGCGAGGCATAAAGGCTGCGCAACGCCGGCCCGACCGGCTGCACCGCGAGCAAGGCGGCGGCATCGTCCCAGCGGCATTCCCTATATGCGCGCAGCATGTCCGGCCAAGTGTCGTTCTCGGGCACCTCGGCCATCGGCATGTAGACCGTGACCGCCTGCTGCCGCCCCCGGACCACCACCCGGTCCAGTTCCCGCCAGGCGCAAAGGTCGGCCGACTGCGCATGGGCCCGGTCGCCCACCACGACCTGCACGCCGTACAACTTCGACAGACTCTCCAGCCGCGCACCCAGGTTCACCGCGTCGCCGATCACGGTGTAGCTGCGACGGGTGTAGGAGCCCATGTCGCCGACGCACATGGTGCCGGTGTTGATGCCGATCCCGATACCGATCTCAGGCAGGCCGCGCTGGCGGTGTTCGGCGTTCAGCACCTTCAGCTCCTCCACCATGTCCAACGCGGCCGCCACGGCCAGCCGGGCGTGGTGGGGTGTTTCCAGCGGGGCGCCCCAGAAGGCCATCACGCAGTCGCCCATGTATTTGTCGATGGTGCCGCGGTGCTTGCGGATGATGCGGGTCAGGCGACTGAAGACGGTGTTGAGCAGCGCCTGCAGGGCCAGCGGCTCCATCTGCTCCGACAGGGCGGTGAAGCCGCGCATGTCGCAGAACATCACCGTCATCTCGCGGTTGATCGCCTGCATGCTGTAACTCTCGGGGTCCTTCACCATCTCGCGGACCAATTCGCGCGGCACGTAGTTGCCGAACAGGCGGGCCAGTTGGCGACGGGAGCGGCTTTCCACGAAATAGCCGTAGCCGATGTTGAGCGCGAAGGCCGCGATCACCATGATGAGCTGCGCGGCGACCGGCATGACCAGGCCGTGCGCACGGTAAAACCAGAAGTTCAGCGCGGCCAGCACCGCCGCGACGGCGACGGTCAACAGGCTGCCCGACACCACCGACAGAAACGGCAGCGCCAGCGCCAGCAGCAGGCCGGCCAGCAGCAGAGCGGCGGCGTCGTAGCCGTTGGCGTAGTCGGGGCGGATCAAGCTACGGCCGTCGAGCCAGCCCGAGATGACGTTGGCGTGCGTCTCGACGCCGGGGTAGGTTTCGCCGACCGGCGTGACCCGCAGGTCGAGCAGGCCGGGCGCGGTGGAGCCGAGCAGCGCGATCTTGCCCTGCAGGGAGCCGGCCGGCAGCTGGCCCTTCAGCACGGCAGAGGCGGAGACGTAGCTGAACGATCCGCCGCGGGCGCCCCCCGGGCCGCGGTACGGCACCAGGGTGGAGGCGTTGGCATCGACCCGCACCGGCAGCAGGGCGCTCGGCGTCTGCAGCAGCAGCTTCTCGATCACCCGCAGCCCGCCCTCGCCTTCGGGCGCCGGCACGAGCACCGGCAGCAGGTCGGCCCGGCCGTGGACCATGCGGAACATCGCCATCGCCAGGGATTCGTAGTAGTGGCCCTGGTACTGGGCGATGACCGGCACGCTGCGCACCACGCCGTCGGCGTCGGTGATCGAGTTGAAGAAGCCCGCCAGCGGCACGGCCGACACCAGGCCTTCCAGGTTGGCGCCGTAGCCGTTCCAGCCGTAGGCCTGCAGCGGCGGCACGACCGGGCCCTGGCCGCGGGCCAGGGCGGCGAAATCGGCGCCGCGCAGGACCGGTGCGGGCAGCACGCCCTTGGTCCGGCCCTCCCGGTCGCTGGTGAAGTAATAGCCGAGCACGGCGGGGCGGTCGACCAGCGACCGGGCGAAGCGGCCGTCGTAGTCGAGCACCGGCTCCAACTGGCGCAGGCTCTCGGCAAAACCCGGCTGGCCGCGCAAGGGCCCGTCGGCCAGACGGCGCAGGCTGTCCAGGCCCGAGCTCTGGTCCGCTTCCGAGAACAGTACGTCCATGCCGAGCACGGCCGCGTTCTGCCGATCGAACACCTCGTCGACCAGCTGGGCGAGCTTGTCGCGCCCCCAGGGCCAGTGGCCGATCTCGTCGAGGCTCCGCTCGTCGACGTCGACGATGACGATGCGCTCGTCGCGGGTGCCAGGCATGGTGGCGCGCAGCCGGATGTCGTAGAGGGCGGCGTCCAGCCGGTGGATCGGCGCCCACTCGGTGCCGAGCGCCGCGTGCCACAGGGCCAGCAGCACCGGCAGCAGGGTGACGGCGATGCGCGGGCCGTGGCGGCGCAGGAAGTTCATGCGTCCGGCGGGTTCGCCACGGCGGCCGCTGGCCGGCTCAGGCCGCCTGGTCGAACTGCATGCGGATGCCCGCCAGCTCGATCAGGTCGCCCGGGCGCAGCATCACCGGTGCATGGCGGGCGCTCACGCCGTTGACGAAAGGCATCGCGTCGCCCTCGACATAGGTGAGCGTGAAGCCCTGCGGCCGGCGGGTGATGGCCGCCACCCCCACGCCCGACTTGCCGATGGTGGTGACCACCTTGTGCAGATCGACCGACCGGCCGGCGGCCGCACCCGACAGGATGCGGATGGCCGCCGGCCGCACCGAGGCGGCGACGGTGTCGGGCGCCATGGCGGTCTCGGCGAACAGCGGGATGCCGGCCAGGGCCGCGTCGCGCTCGGCATCGACGGCGGCCTGCACTGCGGCCGCGTCGGCGGCGACCGAGCGGCGCGCGGAGACCGAACTGCCCGCTTCCTGGTCGAAGGTGAGCTTCAGGCGGCCGATCTCGATCACGTCGCCATGCTTCAGGACATGCTTGAGCACCAGGACACCGTTGACCGCGGTGCCGTTGACGCTCTGCAGGTCTTCGACGGCGGCCTGCCCGTCGGGGGCCAGGTGCAGAACCGCATGCTCGCCGCTCACCACCAGGCTGTCGACGACGATGTCGCTGTAGGGCCGGCGGCCGATGGTGGTACGGTCCTTGACCAGCGCGACCTCCCGGATCGTGATTCCCTCTAGGGACAACAACAGCTTGGCCATGCCGATTCCTGCTCCGGTTCTTATTTTCGCTAGCTGCCGCGCGGCGAGAGACCCAGCAGGCGCGCCCAGCGCCCGCGTGTGGGAGAGGCGCCCTCGGCCTGTGCCAACAGTACGCTGACATTATCGCGCCCGCCCGCCGCATTGGCGGCGTCGACGAGGGCCGTAGCGGTGTTGCCCATCGACATTCCGGCGCCCAGGAGGGCCGCGATCTCGGGGTCGCCGAGCATGTCGGTCAGGCCGTCGGAGCAGATCAGGTAGCGGTCGCCCGGCTGGGGCGTGTGCTCGGCCACGTCCAGCTGTGCGCCGGTTTCCACTCCCAGGGCCCGTGTCACCAGGTTGCGATACGGCACCGAACTGGCCTGCGCCGGGCTGACCAGCCCGGCGTCGATATGCTCCTGCAGCACCGAGTGATCGCGTGTCAGACGCTCCAGATGACCGGCCCGCAGGCGATAGCAGCGCGAGTCGCCGATGTGACCCAGCATGATCCGATCGGGCAGGAACACGCCGAAAACCAGGGTGGTGCCCATGCCGCGGAAGGCGGGCTGCGCTTGCGCCGCTTCCAGGATCGCGCGGTTGGCGTCCTCGGCACAGCCCTCCATCGCGCGGCGCAGTTCGCGGGGCGTGGCCCCATGGCCACCGCCGTGCGACCGGAGCCAGGCACCGAATTCGCGCTGCACGAAATCGGTGGCGATGCCGCTGGCCACCTCGCCGGCGTTGTAGCCGCCCATGCCGTCGGCCAGAACCGCCAGGCCCAGGGCTGCGTCGTGGACGACCGTGTCTTCGTTGTTGTCCCGCACGCGGCCGGTGTCGCTCAGGGCATGGAACTCGTAATGCATGGAAGGCGGCAATCGCGGTCGGCGGGGAAAAGGTCCCGCAGGGACCGGCTGGCCGCGGATGATAGAGCAGGCGGCAATGCCCCCAGGCCCGGATGACGGCGCAGGCAGGGGGATGCGACGGCCCCGTGCCGCGCTCGTCGCCCGGCCGTGCCCGCCTCGCGGCGGTGCAGGCCGGGCCCTGGAGCGTCAGTGCGTCGCGTGGCGCGCCGCATGGCGCCGCGCGGCGCGGGCCTGCAACGACTTGCCCACCGCCACCACGAAGGCGGCGCCGATCGCGGCGGCCACGTAGTGCAGCCACGGGTTCGCGGCCAGGACGCCGCGCATCGAGACGTCGTTGACGATGGTCTCGCCGCCCACCCAGCCGATCAGGGCCGCGCCCAGCAGCACGATGATCGGGAAACGCTCCATCAGCTTGATCATCAGCGTGCTGCCGAAGATCACCAGCGGGATGCTGATCGCCAGGCCCAGGATCAGCAGCGTGGTGTCGCCCTGCGCGGCGGCCGCCACGGCGATCACGTTGTCCAGGCTCATGACCAGGTCGGCGATCAGGATAGTGCGCACCGCGGCCATCAGGTTGCCGTATTCCTTGGATTCGCCGTCTTCTTCCTCTTCCTCGCCGAGCAACTGCACGCCGATCCAGAGCAGCAGGCAGCCGCCGACGATCTGCAGGTAGGGCAGCTCGAGCAGCTTGGCCGCGACGACGGTGAGCGCGATCCGCAGCACCACCGCGGCGCCCGAGCCCCACAGGACGGCCTGCTTCTGCTGGTGCGGCGGCAGCGAGCGGGCGGCCAGCGCGATCACCACCGCGTTGTCGCCCGACAGGATGATGTTGATCCAGACGATCTTGAGAAGACCGATCCAGAAATCGGGGCTGTGTAGAACTTCCATGCTGACTGGCTCCTGCTGTTATGAATGCAGAAGCGCCCCGGGAATATTCCAGGGGCGCTTCTATTTATGCAGCGGAGTGTAGCGGCACTGCGGGCCGGGCCGGTGCGTAGTATTGCGTACGCGCCGGCCGAGGGTGGCGCCGGTGCACCGTGCCGGTCAGGCGCGCTTGAGCAGGCCCTGCAGCAGCTTGCCCATCTCCGACGGGTTGCGGGTGATGGTGAAGCCGCACTCTTCCATGACCGCCAGCTTGGCGTCGGCCGTGTCTTCGCCGCCCGAGATCAGCGCGCCGGCGTGGCCCATGCGCTTGCCGGGAGGGGCGGTGACGCCGGCGATGAAACCGACGATCGGCTTCTTCATGTTGTCCTTGCACCAGCGGGCGGCGTCCGCCTCGTCGGGTCCGCCGATCTCGCCGATCATGATGACCGCGTCGGTATCCGGATCGTCGTTGAACGCCTTCATCACGTCGATGTGCTTCAGGCCGTTGATCGGATCGCCACCGATGCCGACGGCGCTCGACTGGCCGATGCCGAGTTCGGTCAACTGTGCGACGGCTTCGTAGGTCAGCGTGCCGGAGCGGCTCACCACGCCGATGCGGCCCTTCTTGTGGATGTGGCCGGGCATGATTCCGATCTTGATCTCGTCGGGCGTGATCAGGCCGGGGCAGTTCGGGCCCAGCAGCAGCGTCTTCTTGCCGCCCTTGGCTTCCTTGGCCTTCATCTTGTTGCGCACTTCGAGCATGTCGCGCACCGGGATGCCTTCGGTGATGCAGATCGCCAGGTCCAGGTCGGCTTCGACGGCTTCCCAGATCGCGGCGGCGGCGCCTGCGGGCGGCACGTAGATCACCGACACGGTGGCGCCGGTCTGCGACGCGGCTTCCTTGACCGAGGCGTAGATCGGGATGTTGAAGATCGACTCGCCGGCCTTCTTCGGGTTCACGCCGGCCACGAAGGCGTTCTTGCCGTTCGCGTATTCCTGGCACTTTTCCGTATGGAACTGGCCGGTCTTGCCGGTGATGCCCTGGGTGATGACCTTGGTGTCTTTGTTGATGTAGATCGACATGACTTCAGTTCCTTACTTGGCCTTGACGGCTGCAACCACTTTTTGGGCCGCTTCGGCCATCGAATCGGCGCTGATGATCGGCAGGCCCGATTCGGCCAGCATCTTCTTGCCCAGTTCTTCGTTGGTGCCCTTCATGCGCACGACCAGCGGCACGGACAGGTTCACCGCCTTGCAGGCGGTGATCACGCCGGTGGCGATGGTGTCGCACTTCATGATGCCGCCGAAGATGTTGACCATGATGGCCTCGACCTTCTTGTTCTTCAGCATGATCTTGAAGGCTTCGGTGACCTTCTCGGGGGTGGCACCGCCGCCCACGTCGAGGAAGTTGGCAGGCTCTGCGCCGTAGAGCTTGATGGTGTCCATCGTGGCCATGGCCAGGCCCGCGCCGTTGACCAGGCAGCCGATGTTGCCGTCGAGGCTGATGTAGGCCAGGTCGAACTTGCTGGCTTCGATCTCGGCGGCGTCTTCCTCGTCCAGATCGCGCAGGGCGACGATCTCGGGCAGGCGGAACAGCGCGTTGCTGTCGAAGTTGAACTTGGCGTCCAGGGCCAGCAGCTGGCCCTTGCTGTCGACGTTCAGCGGGTTGATCTCGACCAGCGACGCGTCGGTCTCCATGTAGCAGGTGTAGAGCTTCTTGAAGATGTCGACGGCCTGGGCGGTGGAGCCGGCCGGGATGCCGATGGCGTCCGAGATCTTCTTGGCCTGTTCGTCGCCCAGGCCGGTCAGCGGGTCGATGTACTCGGTGACGATCTTGTCGGGCGTGGAGTGGGCCACTTCCTCGATGTCCATGCCGCCTTCGCTCGACGCGATGAAGGCCAGCTTCTGCGTGGCGCGGTCGGTGACGATGGACACGTAGAGCTCGTTCTGGATGTCGGCGCCGTCTTCGATGTAGAGGCGACGCACCTTCTGGCCTTCGGGGCCGGTCTGGTGGGTCTTGAGCTGCATGCCCAGGATCTCGCCGGAGATGCGCTTGACGTCCTCGATGGTCTTGGCGACCTTGACGCCGCCGCCCTTGCCGCGGCCGCCCGCGTGGATCTGGGCCTTGACCACCCAGACCGGGCCGCCGAGCTTCTGGGCGGCTTCGACCGCTTCCTGCACTGTGAAGGCTGCCTGGCCGCGGGGCACGGGCACACCGAATTTGCGCAAGATTTCCTTGGCTTGGTATTCGTGAATCTTCATGAGGGTTCTCTCAGGAGAAAAAGAGGGGAGGCAGACCCGGCGGCCGAGGGAAAAGTGCGAAATCTGTGCTGGCAGCGGGCATGGGACACAGCGGGGCCGACTGTATCATGGGCGTTTTCCCGTAGTTGCCGAGCGCCTCGGCAGCGCCGTGCCCGCCCGGGGCCCGCGCCCCTTCCCCCTCCCACGACAGCCAGGACACCCTTCCCATGCCCCAGGTCTTCATCGATGGCGAAGCCGGCACCACCGGCCTCCAGATCCGCGAACGTCTCCAGCTGATGCCCGAGATCACCCTGGCCAGCATCGACCCGGCCCGCCGCAAGGATCCCGAGGCCAAGCGGGCGCTGCTGGCGCAGGTCGACCTGGTGGTGCTGTGCCTGCACGACGACGCCGCCCGCGAGACGGTGGCGCTGGTCGACTCGCTCGACGGCCGCCGGCCGAAGATCATCGACGCCTCGACCGCCCACCGCACCGCGCCGGGCTGGGCCTACGGCTTTCCCGAACTGGACGCGGGCCAGGCCGCGGCCGTCGCCGCCGCCGACCGGGTGGCCAACCCCGGCTGCTACGCCACCGGCGCGATCGCCCTGGTACGGCCGCTGGTCGATGCTGGCCTGCTGCCAGCCGACTTCCCCGTCGCCCTGCCCTCGGTCAGCGGCTACTCCGGCGGCGGCCGGGCGATGATCGAAGCCTACGAGGCCGGCCAGGCCGCGGCCTTCGAGCTGTACGCGCTCGGACTGAAGCACAAGCACATCCCCGAGATCATGGCCTACACCGGCCTGACCCGCCGCCCGGTCTTCGTCCCGTCGGTGGGCAATTTCCGGCAGGGCATGCTGGTGCAGCTGCCGCTGCACCTGGACCTGCTGCCCGGCGCGCCCCGCGCCGCCGACCTGCACGCCGCGCTGGCCGCGCACTATGCCAGGAGCAACACGCCCGAGCAGTTCGTGAAGGTGCTGCCCGTCACCGACGACGGCAAGCTGGAGCCCGAAGCCCTCAACGACACCAACCAGCTCGAGATCCGGGTGTACCCGAACGACGACCACCACCATGCGGTGCTGGTCGCGCGCCTGGACAACCTGGGCAAGGGCGCCAGCGGCGCGGCGGTGCAGAACCTGAAGCTGATGCTGGGCCTGTAGCGCGGGCCTGCGGTCAGGGCAGCGACATGCCGCGATGTCCCGCGATGTAACTTGCCGCCGGCAGAAGGGCGCAGTCGCGGCGGAAATCGAAAGCCGGCTTCTGTAAGAGAGTCCTGACGGTCCGCCACCAGGTGGGGAACACGACCTGGATCTCGCTTACCCCTTCGCTCAGGCGCACCTGCAGTCGTGGATCGCTACAAGTCCGTACGACGGGGGCTTTTATCCATTCTTGAGAACCCGCTGGCCGGATGCGTACCGCCATACCCGGTGCCGCAAACACGCCAAGCGACACCAAAGACGCAGTCGGACATCCCACCTGCCAGTGCCCACGGCTACGTTCTTGCGGTTTTGCCATATCGGTTTGCAGTACTTGGCAGTTCTTCAGCCCAGACGACCTCGCGTGGTCGAGCGTTTGCCGAAGGACTGCCTGGATGTCGTCCAGCGGGGTCCAGTCCACTAATGGGAAGAACTCCCCCATGGCCAGATAGTCGCTTTTCAAATCGTCATGCAAGCGCTGCGCGGTCATCCACTCGTAGCGAATACTGTCCCGCCCTACTTTCGGCCCTGCAGTCACGGACAGCAGCGCGATGGCGAGGCATCCCACTGCGGTGCGACCGTCAGGCATTGAAAAAAAACGCCAGCGCCTCGCATATTCGAGTCCAGCACCCAACGCCATGCAGACGCACAGCGTCAGCACCACAGTCTCATATGCCAGCAATCTGTACGTAAATTGCAGATAGATCGCGCCGGGCACGTATTCGTAGAAGCTGAACGCGTATCGGGTCTGCAGCCATGCCATGGCACCGAGCACGGCCAAGAGAAAAACGCCAACGGATCTCCACTCGGCGTTCCGAAAACGGACAATGCACAGACCGACAAACACTGGTAGCAGGAAGAGAAGTACCGGATCCATCTGCACGGTGATGTAGGTCCACTCGTTCCCCCAGATCCAGTCCTGGTTCCAGAAGAATATTTCCCCAGGCAGATTGTTGGTCATCGGGGTGTAGCGCGGATGACGCACCAGTTCCTCGATCCGGTTGAAGCGACCCATGGCCACCATCGGCAACACGAACGGCGCCATCAACAACGCGCATACGGCTGCGCTGGCGATGCCCGGCCGGATCCAGCCAAACGCAGCACGTCGCCAGCGCCATGCGGCTACGACGGCAGCGATCACCAACGGGAACAGCGCGAAGGCGCCCAGGGTGCTATGCGACAGCACCAGCACTGCCAACACTGCGCCGATCCAGACCGGCCATCGTCCGTCCGCAATCAGCACCAGACACCCTGCGAATAACCATGGCAAAACCGCCATGGCAGAAAACTCGGCGAAGGCCCCGCGTACCAGCCAGTCGGTAAACGCATAGTTCGACGACAGGAAAAGGGCACCACCGAGGAGCCACAACCAGGGGTGCCGCTTCTGCAGGAGCTGCCGCAGGCAAAAGCACATGCCGCAAAAGCCGATGACCATCCATATCCACGTCGACACGACCAGCGCTGCCTTGACGCTGCCAGCGAGGGCCAGGACCGCCGCCGACGTGTACATGAACGTCTTGTGATAGAGCGCAGGCAGCGGCGAGCCATGGCCGAATTGCTGTGCCGTGGACCAGACAGGTAGAAGATGCCCCAGCCGCCATTGCTCCAATACTGCGGCCATGCGCATCACCGGCGCCGTTCCATCATGGTTGGACGGCCATCCCGGATGTGCCATCACCGGCAGCAGCATCAGCAGCGACCACAGGCACCCTGCCAACAAGCAGAGCCAGAACCACTTGCTTCGCAGAAAATGAACTGGCTTTGGCGTCTTCCCAAAAGACGATTGAGTGACGGCAACGGTCATGATCTAAAAGCGGCGCACCGTGCGCCTTGGTCCAACTGAAGTACAGGTGCCGCCTGGCGGACCTCGGTCGCAACCTACGGACGCATCGCGAGAGGCGGGGGTTCTCTGCGTTCGGCGATGTCTACGCCAGCGACTGCCCCAGCCGCCGCAGGAACCCTTCGCAGGCCTCCAGCTGGTCGAGCGCCACGAACTCGTCGGGCTTGTGGGCGTTCTCGATGTGGCCCGGGCCGCAGATGACGGTGGGGATGCCTGCCTGTTGGAACAGGCCGCCTTCGGTGCCGTAGGCGACCTTGCGGGTTTCGCGGTCGGTGGTCAGCGCGCGGGCCAGGGCGACGATCGCCTCCTGCTCGGCGGTCTCCATGCCGGGCGCCGAGGCGCCGACGGTGATGTCGATGCCGGCCTCGGCGTACTCCTTCTGCATCTTCGGCAGCAGCTCGTCCTGCACATACTGCTCGACCTGGGCGTGGATGCTGTCGACCGACATGCCCGGCAGGTTGCGGAACTCGTACTGGAACTCGCACAGCTCGGGAATCGTGTTGACCGCGATGCCGCCCTGGATCTGGTTGGTGGTGAGGGTTGTGAAGGGCACGTCGAAGAATTCGTCGTACGGGCCGTGGGCGCGGTAGTGGTCGGCGATGTCGCGGATGCGGCAGATCAGCCGGGCGGCGTACTCGATCGCGTTGCAGCCGCGCGGGGTGAGCGACGAATGCGCCGCCTTGCCGTGCACCCGGCAGCGGTAGAGGTTGATGCCCTTGTGGGCCACCACCACCTGCATGCCGGTGGGCTCGCCCACCACGCAGCCCTCGGCACGCAGGCCGCGCTGCTTCAGCTCGGCCAGCATCACCGGCGCGCCGACGCAGCCCACTTCCTCGTCGTACGAGTAGGCCAGGTGGATCGGCTTCTGGCGCGGCATCGCCAAAAATTCGGGCACCAGGGCGAGGGTGGTGGCGATGAAGCCCTTCATGTCGGCAGAGCCGCGGGCGTACAGCTTGCCGTCGCGCTCGTCGATCCGGAACGGGTCGCTGCTCCAGTCCTGGCCGTCGACCGGCACCACGTCGGTGTGGCCCGACAGCACGATGCCGCCTTCGGTGCGGCCGTCGGTGGCGGGCAGGGTGGCGAAGAGGTTGGCCTTGCGGCCGTCGGGCGAGGCGATGACCTCGGCGCGCACGCCGTGCGCAGCCAGGCCCTCGCGCACGGAGTCGATCAGGTCGAGATTGGAATTGCGGCTGGTCGTGTCGAAGGCGACCAGCTGTTCCAGCCATTGGCGGGTATTCATGGACGAAGGCACCGGGAGAGAGACAAAAGAAAGCCGCCAGTGTAGGCCGGCTCCTCTGGTAAGGGCTCGCACCCGGATATCGACCGCCGCCCCGCCCGACGGCCGGCCGGGCCGGCGCCACCCGCCGCGCGCTACCGGTTGGTGAAGCTCGCGTTGCCGAGCCCGGTGCCGACCGTCAGCACCGCCCAGCGCCTGACGTCGTTCATGAAGGGCAGCTCGGACAGGCCCTGCACCACCGCGTCGTTGTGCAGCCGCACGTGCGTGGGCTCGCCGCCGATGCGGGGCAGCTTCTCGCACAGGTGGCGCGGCAGGTGGAACCGGGTGCTCTCCCAGTTGCCGGGCAGGTTCTGGGTGCCGCCGGCGATCGAGCCGTCGGGCCGCACCATGCCCGGGCAGGCCACGCCGACGAAGGGCGCGAGCTTGATGCCGTCGCGCTTGGCCTCGTGGATCAGGTCCTCCAGCATGCCGGCGATGCCCTGGACCAGGTCGTCGCGCTTCTTCACGTCCTCGTCGTCGGCATGGCCCCACTTGTCGCGGCCGACCACCTCGGCGCGGGTCAGGTCGGGGCCGTTGCCGCGCACCCGCACGATGCCGCAGCGCACGTTGGTGCCGCCGATGTCGACCGCCAGCAGCGCGTCGTGCCGCTCCAGCACCTCGGGCGGCGCCACGTGCAGCCAGCCGATCAGGCCGCCCTCGTCGGCATGGTGGTGCAGGGTGCGCAGCGAGACGCCCGCCTTCGCCTCGGCCAGCAGCTCGCCGGCGCGGCCCACCGCCCGCTTGCCCAGTTCGCTCTGCTGGAATCCGCCGCCGATCACCACCCGCTCGACGCCCTGCCACGACTTCTGGCGCTGGAAGCGGCGCACCACCTGGGCCAGCTGCACCGCATAGTCCTCCGAGGCGGCGCGGATCGCCGCGGCCGCCGGGCCGCCCTCGGCCAGCAGCTCGTCGAGGCGGCGCTTGCCGATCTCGGCGGTCGGCTTGGCGCCGAAGGCGTCCTTGCCGTCGTTCATCTCGGTGAACAGGGTGCGCCAGAGGTCGAGCATCTTGCCGAAGGCGGTGCGGCTCGCGCGGTCGCCGTAGAAGCCGTCGGTCTCGCTGTCGCGCACCTCCAGGCTGTAGCTCTCGATGGTGACGGCGGGCAGGGTCAGGTCGCCGTGGACCGGGGGCGCGACGTCGGCGGCGGTGTCGTCGGCGGGGCGGGAATCGGTGCGCGGGGAGCGGGGCATGGCGGTGTCGGAGGTTCGGTGGTGGAAGGGCGACGCGGATGCGGTACGGAAGGGCCGGGCGGCCGCGCCGCCACCGGCCGGCGCCGCATCGCATGTCGACAGCATGACCGACAAGCGCGGCGCGGCTGCATCCAAACGCAAGGCGCTCCCTCTGCCTACGCACCACGCCGACGCAAGACGACAGGGACGGCCCGGCGCGCCCGCACCCTCGGGGCTGTCCGGCCCGCACGCCTTCGTGGCAGGTGCCGTGGCCGGCGGCAGTGCCCTCGCACCGCCGCGAACTCCCTCCGTCATCACTGCCCAAAAAGGAATCCACCATGGCCGTCAAGACCCTCGAAGACCTGTTCGTCCACGCTCTGTCGGACGTCTACAGCGCCGAAAAGCAGCTGACCAAGGCACTGCCCAAGATGGCGCGCGCCGCCACCAACCCGGCGCTGGCCGCGGCCTTCACCCTCCACCTGGAAGAGACCCGGGGCCAGATCGAGCGGATCGACCGCGCGGTGGAAGCCACCGGCATCAAGCTGAAGCGCATCAAGTGCGCCGCGATGGAAGGCCTGGTCGAGGAAGGCGAGGAAATGATCGAGGAAGTGGAGAAGGGCCCGGTGCTCGACGCCGGCCTGATCGGCGCGGCCCAGAAGGTCGAGCACTACGAAATCGCCACCTACGGCACCCTCTGCGCCCTGGCCAAGCAGCTCGGCTATACCGAGGCGATGCAGCTGCTGCGCGAAACGCTGGAAGAAGAAAAATCCACCGACGAGAAGCTGACCCTGCTGGCCGAGAGCGGCGGCAACGCTGCCGCTGCCGATGCGAAGCCGCAGGACGACAAGCCCGCCCCGGCCCGCCGTGCACCGGCCAAGTCGGCGGCCGGCAAGACCGCCAAGGGCGCCGCCGGCAGCGCAGCGGCCAAGCCGGCCGCCCCCGCGCCCCGCAAGGCGCCGGCCCGCAAGACCGCGGGCTAACCGCAGCGGCGGCATGGGCCGCCTTTGCTATAAAATAGATAGCTGCAAGCCGGCGCGCAACGCCGGCTGCGGCTATTTTTTCTTCAAAAGCCGGAGTTCCGATGTCTCCACCGTCCACCCCTCCCCACGCCCTCGACCTGCACCACGACACCGCCGCCCGGCGCTACGAAGCGCAGCGCGACGGCCGCACCCTGGGCCACCTCGCGTACGAGACCGCTGCCGACGGCACGATGGCGCTCACCCACACCATCGTGCCGCCCGAGCACGCCGGCCAGGGCGTCGCCAGCTTCCTGGCGCGCGCGGTGCTCGACGATGCCAGCGCCCGCGGCCTGCAGGTGGTACCCGAATGCAGCTTCGTGGCCGCCTGGCTGCAGCGCCATCCCGACTACCTGCCGCTGGTGCCGCCGGCGGCGCGGGAGCGGCTGGGACTCTAGGGCGCGCCGGGCGGGGGCATGCTCCTTGCTTCGACGGCGGGCATGCCTGCCGTCGCCGAAACGCCCCCTTCCAGCCCCGCCGAAGCCGATGCGGCGGTGTGGACCGACCGGCCCGGCCTGCTGCTGGAATCGACCGGCGAGGGCATCTTCGGCATCGGGCTCGACGGGCACTGCGTGTTCATCAACCGGGCGGGTGCCGCGCTGCTCGGCTACGAGGTGGCCGAGGTGCTGGGCCGCAACATGCACGAGCTGACCCACCATTCCTACCAGGACGGCTCGGCCTACCCCGACAGCGCCTGCCCGATCTTCCGGGCCTTCCGCCGCGGCCAGCCCTGCCGCATCGACACCGAGGTGTTCTGGCGCCGCGACGGCAGCGCGGTGCCGGTGGAGTATTCGAGCCACCCGATCCTCGACGGCGCCAAGGTGCGCGGCGCGGTGATCACCTTCGTCGACATCACCGAGCGGCGGCGGGCCGACCAGGCGCTGCGCCAGTCGCGCAACCTGCTGGAGCAGCGGGTGGCCGAGCGCACCGCCGAGCTGACCGCCGCGCTGGAGCAGCTGCGGGCGCTGTCGGCCTGGACCGATTCGGTGCGGGAGGAAGAGCGCACCCGCATCGCCCGCGAGATCCACGACGAACTGGGCAGCCTGCTGGTGGCGCTGAAGATGGAGGTCGGCTGGCTCGACAAGCGCCTGGCCGAGCAGCCCGCCCGGGCGCCCGAGGCGGCCCAGGAGATGCGCCGGTCGATGCGCTGCAAGTGCCAGGGCATGAGCGGCCTGATCGAGCGGGCGGTCGACGACGTGGGCCGCATCATCACCGACCTGCGGCCCAGCATCCTCGACCACCAGGGCCTGTGGGCCGCGCTGGAGTGGCAGGCGCACGACTTCGCGCAGAAGGCCGAGCTGACGCTCGACTGGGACATGCAGACCGCCGCCGCGGACGAACCCACCGGACCGGCCGCCACCGCCGTCTTCCGCATCTTCCAGGAGATGCTCTCCAACGTGGCGCGGCATGCCCGGGCGCGGCGGGTGGCGGTGCGCATCCTGGCCTCGGGCACGCTGCTGCAGCTGGACGTGCAGGACGACGGCGTTGGCGCCGCAGCCCAGGCCTTCAGCGCGCCCACCGCCTACGGGGTGCGCGGCATGCGGGAGCGGGCGCGGCACTTCGGCGGCACGGTCGAGGCTCACAGCGCGCCGGGCCGGGGCTGCACCTTCGGCCTTCGGCTGCCCCTCACCGGTGCCTGACATGCCGCTGCCCCACGCCCTGCGCGTCCTGATCGGCGACGACCACCGCATCGTGCGCGAAGGCATCAAGCAGGTGCTGCGCGACCCCTCCAACGGCACGCCCGAGATCCACGTGATGGCCGAGGCGCAGACCGGCCCCGAGGTGGTCGAGGCGGTGGCCGCGCGCGGCGGCAACGCCGGGCTCGACGTGGTGCTGCTCGACATCGCCCTGCCCGAGCGCGACGGCCTCGACGTGCTGCAGGCCCTGCGCCGCGACTGGCCGGCCCTGCCGGTGCTGATGCTCTCCACCTACCCCGAGAACCAGTACGCGGTGCGCTGCATCCGCCTGGGCGCGGCCGGCTACCTCAACAAAAGCGCCGACCCCGACGCGATGGTGGCCGCGGTGCGCAAGGCGGCCGCCGGCGGCCTGTACCTGACGCCCGCCACCGCCGAGGCGCTGGCCCTCGCGGTGGGCAGGGGCGCGGCCGGCATCGCCCTGTCGCACCGCGAGCACCAGGTGTTCCGCCTGCTCACCACCGGGCGCACCGTGAGCGAAATCGGTGCGGAGCTCGGCCTGGCGCCCAATACGGTGAGCACCTACCGGGCCCGCATCCTCGAGAAGACCGGTACCAAGAACGACGTGGAGCTGGCGCTCTACGCCGAGCGGCACGGCCGCGACGCCGCGCCGGCCTGAACCAGGGCCGCGCAGGGCCGCCGTGTAGTGCCAGCCCTACGCCGGGCCCACACTTCTGCGGCGATACGGCGTGCGGCCCGCCGAAAACCCGCCGGCTGGCCCGGCCGTTGCGAGGGCGAAGGCTTCCCCACCAGGAGAGCCCACCATGTCCCGACTGCCGACCCTTCCCGCCGCCTACGACGCCGACCGCCCGCTGATGCCGCGCTGCGCCTGCGGCGCCGACCATGCGCCGGGCGAACACGCCGCCGCGGCGGCCTCGGCCGAGAGCCTGTCGCACGACAAGCTGGAGGCGGCGATGGTGAAAGCGCTGTTCCCGGTCGACAGCGTGCGCCGCCGCTTCCTGCAGGCGGTGGGCGCCAGCACCGCCCGCGCCGCCATCGCCTCGCTGATGCCCCTGGGCGCACTGCAGGCAATGGCCCAGGACAAGGGCCCGCTGGAGAAGAAGGACCTGAAGATCGGCTTCATCCCGATCACCTGCGCCACGCCGCTGATCATGGCCCACCCCCTGGGCTTCTACAAGCAGCAGGGCCTGAACGTGGAGGTGGTGAAGACCGCCGGCTGGGCGCTGATCCGCGACAAGATGATCAACAAGGAGTACGACGCCACCCACTTCCTGTCGCCGATGCCGCTGGCCATTTCGATGGGCGTGGGCTCCAACCCGGTGCCGATGCAGGTCGCCACCATCCAGAACACCAATGGCCAGGCGATCACCCTCGCCAACAAGCACAAGGACAACCGCGACCCGAAGAAGTGGAAGGGCTTCAAGTTCGCCGTGCCCTTCGAGTTCAGCATGCACAACTTCCTGCTGCGCTACTACGTGGCGGAGCACGGCCTGAACCCCGATACCGACATCCAGATCCGGGTGGTGCCGCCGGCCGAGATGGTCGCCAACCTGCGCGCCGGCAACATCGACGGCTACCTGGGCCCCGACCCGTTCAACCAGCGCGCGGTCTTCGAGGAAGTAGGCTTCCTGCACATCCTCACCAAGGACATCTGGGATGGCCACCCCTGCTGCGCCTTCGGCACCTCGGCCGCGTTCATCCAGCAGAACCCCAACACCTTCGCGGCGCTGGTGCGCTCGGTGCTCACCGCCTCGGCGATGGCGCGCGACCCGAAGAACCGCGAGCTGATCGCCCGGGTGATCGCGCCGGCGCAGTACCTCAACCAGCCCGAGACGGTGCTGACCCAGGTCCTGACAGGGCGCTTCGCCGACGGCCTGGGCAACATCCGCACCGTGCCCGACCGGGCCGATTTCGACCCGATCCCGTGGCAGTCGATGGCCGTCTGGATGCTGACCCAGATGAAGCGCTGGGGCTACGTGAAGGGCGACGTCGACTACAAGCAGATCGCCGAGAAGGTGTTCCTGCTGACCGACGCCAAGAAGCGCATGGCCGAGCTGGGCCAGAAGCCGCCCGAGGGCGCCTACCCCAAGTTCACCATCATGGGCAAGGTGTTCGACGCGGCCAAGGCCGACGACTATGCGAAGAGCTTCGCCATCTCCAAGGCCGCGGCCTGAAGGTGCATACGTGAAAAGCACCAACCTCAAGGCGGCCCTGCTGTCGCTGGCGGTCTTCCTGCTGCTGGTGGGCGTGTGGCAGCTCGCCACCCAGTCCACCGGCGCCGCGTCCGGTGCGGGCGGCATGACGCCCGAGCAGATCGAGTACGCCAAGATGCTCGGCAAGGACCCGACCGCCGGCGCCGAGCAGAAGGGCGCGGGCTTTCCCACGCCGGCGCAGATGGCGGCCACCATCGGCCGGCAGCTGCGCCATCCGTTCTACGACAACGGCCCCAACGACAAGGGCATCGCGATCCAGCTCGGCTGGTCGCTGCTGCGGGTGGGCAGCGGCTTTTTGCTGGCCTGCCTGGTGGCGCTGCCGCTGGGTTTCCTGATCGGCATGTCGCCGCTGTTCCACAAGGCGCTCGACCCGTTCATCCAGGTGTTGAAGCCGATCTCGCCCCTGGCCTGGATGCCGCTGGCGCTCTACACCATCAAGGATTCGTCGGCCAGCGGCATCTTCGTGATCTTCATCTGCTCGGTCTGGCCGATGCTGCTCAACACCGCCTTCGGCGTGGCCTCGGTCAAGCGCGAGTGGCTCAACGTGGCCCGCACGCTGGAGGTGCGGCCGCTGCGCAAGGCCTTCCGGGTCGTCTTGCCGGCGGCGGCGCCCACCATCCTCACCGGCATGCGGATCAGCATGGGCATCGCCTGGCTGGTGATCGTCGCGGCCGAGATGCTGGTCGGCGGCACCGGCATCGGCTACTTCCTGTGGAACGAGTGGAACAACCTCTCGCTCACCAACGTGATCTTCGCCATCCTGGTGATCGGCGTGGTCGGCATGTGCCTGGACCTGGCCTTCGCCGCCCTGCAGAAGAGAGTCACCTATGTGGAGTGACGCCCCGCCCCGGAGCCGTGCCATGCCCCTCGACCGTTCCACCGCTTCTTCCGGGTCTTCCCCTCCCCTGCTGTCGATCGAGGGCCTGGCCAGGTCCTACGTGCCGGCGCGGCCGGTCTTCGCCGACGTGTCCTTCACCCTGGACCGCGGCGAGTTCGTCTGCATCATCGGCCACTCGGGCTGCGGCAAGACCACCATCCTGAACGTGCTGGCGGGGCTCGACACCGCCAGCGCCGGCCACATCTTCATGGACGGCCGCGAGGTCGCGGGCCCCAGCCTGGAGCGCGGCGTGGTGTTCCAGAGCCATGCGCTGATGCCCTGGCTGACGGTGCGCCGCAACATCGCCTTCGCGGTGGAGTCGCGCTGGCCCGATTGGAGCCGCGCGCAGGTCGATGCGCAGGTGGAGAAGTACGTGGCGCTGGTCGGCCTGAGCGGCGCCATCGACAAGAAACCCTCGCAGCTCTCGGGCGGCATGAAGCAGCGGGTCGGCATCGCCCGCGCCTTCGCGATCAGCCCCAAGATGCTTCTGCTCGACGAGCCCTTCGGCGCGCTCGACGCGCTCACCCGCGGCACCATCCAGGACGAGCTGATGGCCATCGTGCGGCAGACGCAGCAGACCGTCTTCATGATCACCCACGACGTGGACGAGGCCATCCTGCTGGCCGACCGCATCCTGCTGATGCGCAACGGCGCCGACACGCCCGCCGGCTACCGGCCCGGCGGCATCGCCGAGGTGGTGGTCAACCCGCTGCCGCGCGACCGCACCCGGCACAGCCTGCACCACCTGCCCGGCTACTACCCGCTGCGCAACGGCATCGTCGATTTCCTGGTCGGGCGCGCCCGCGCCGACTGACACCCCGCCTCTTCCCTCACACCAAAGGAGCCACCCCATGAGCCGCAACGACGTCACCGAAAAAATCATCACCGCCAAGGTCCTCAAGGGCATCAGCTGGGCCAGCGTGGCCGAGCAGGTCGGCCTGTCGAAGGAATGGACCACCGCCGCCTGCCTGGGCCAGATGACGCTGACCGCCGAGCAGGCCGCCACCATCGCCGGCATCTTCGACCTGAGCGCCGACGACCAGAAGTGGCTGCAGGTGGTGCCGTACAAGGGCTCGCTGCCCACCCCGGTGCCGACCGATCCGCTGATCTACCGCTGGTACGAGCTGGTGAGCGTCTACGGCACCACCATCAAGGAACTGATCCACGAGGAGTTCGGCGACGGCATCATGAGCGCGATCGATTTCTCGATGGACATGCAGCGCCAGGAAGACCCGAAGGGCGACCGGGTGCGGGTGGTGCTCTCGGGCAAGTTCCTGCCGTACAAGACCTACTGAGGCCGGCCCGCGGGCGGCCCACACGGCCGCGTTGGCCGCCCGGGCTGACACGCGATGGGCGTCTGTCCGTACAGCCGGCGCGGGTCGGCGGGCCCAGTCTTGCGGCATTCCTGCGGCGGTGTTGCCTTGTCGGCATCGCCGCCGCTTCTGTCTGCCCTTGCCGGAACCCCGCCATGTCCCCTTCCACCGCACTCTCCTCCTGCCTGCTCGCCGCCCTGGCCTTCACCGGCGCCGCCCACGCGGCCAACGAGGCGAGCCACCCGGCCGCCCCCGAGCGCAGCCAGCGCGCCCAGG
Source organism: Xylophilus sp. Leaf220 (assembly GCF_001421705.1). Taxonomy (GTDB): domain Bacteria; phylum Pseudomonadota; class Gammaproteobacteria; order Burkholderiales; family Burkholderiaceae_C; genus Xylophilus. The sequence continues at coordinate 110,137 of NZ_LMKO01000024.1, forward strand.
CCGACAAGCCGGGCGCCCGCAACAACAATCCCGAGGGCGAAGGCACGACCAAGTCGGCGCCCTCGGCCATCAGCAAGGCCGACCGCGACTTCGTCACCAAGGCGGCCGGCTCCTCGCTCTACGAGATGGAAGCCGCCAAGCTCGCCGAATCCCGCGCCGCCGACCCCCGGGTGAAAGCCTACGCCCAGACCCTGCAGCGCGACCACCAGCGCGCGATGGGGGGCCTCAAGCAGATCTCGCTCGACCACAACTACCCGCTGCCAGAGCACGCCCCGGACGACAAGGCCGCGATCCTGGCGCGGCTGCAGTCCCTCTCGGGCAAGGAATTCGACACCGTGTTCCGGCTGCAGGTGGGCATCGAGGACCACAAGGACGACATCAAGCTGATGGAGCGGGCCCGCCGCGCCAGCCGCACCCCCGACATCCGGGCCTGGATCGACCAGTCGCTGCCGGTGATGCGCCGCCACCTGGAACAAGCACAGGCGTTGTAGCCGCACCGGCCGGGCGGTCTTGCGGCGCCGGGCCAGAATGCAGCCCAGGCCGCGCGGCACGTTCGCCACGCGCTTCCCCACCGACCTTCCCCGGATGCCCGACATGCACGATCTCTCCGCCTTCCCGATCACCGCCAAGTGGCCCGCGCAGCGCCCCGACGTGCTGCAGCTCTATTCGCTGCCGACGCCCAACGGGGTGAAGGTCTCGATCCTGCTGGAGGAGACCGGCCTGCCGTACGAGCCGCACCTGGTGGATTTCGGGCAGAACGACCAGACCTCGCCGGCCTTCCTCTCGCTCAACCCCAACAACAAGATCCCGGCGATCCTCGATCCCGACGGTCCGGGCGGCCAGCCGCTGGCGCTGTTCGAGTCCGGTGCGATCCTCGTCTACCTGGCCGAGAAGACCGGCCAGTGCATCCCCACGGATGCCGCCGGCCGCTACGAGACGCTGCAGTGGCTGATGTGGCAGATGGGCGGCGTCGGGCCGATGTTCGGCCAGCTGGGCTTCTTCCACAAGTTCGCCGGCAAGGACTACGAGGACAAGCGCCCGCGCGACCGCTACGTGGCCGAATCGAAGCGCCTGCTGGCGGTGCTGGAGCAGCGCCTGGAGGGCCGCGACTGGATCATGGGCACCGCATTCACCATCGCCGACATCGCGGTGCTGCCCTGGGTGCGCAACCTGGTCGGCTTCTACGAGGCGCGCGAGCTGGTCGGCTTCGACGATTTCCCCGAAGTGCAGCGGGTGCTGGCGGCCTTCGTGGCCCGGCCGGCGGTGGCACGCGGGCTGGAGATTCCGAAGCGGGCGTAGCGGCCGCAACTGTCTGCCGCCACACCACGCCATGCCCGCACCGTCCCGCCCTCCCTCCCGCCGGCACCTGCTGGGCACCGCGGCGGCGCTCGTCAGCGTCCCGCTGACCTGGCGCGCATCGGACGCCCAGGCGCAGACGCCCGCCCCTCCTGTGCCGGCCAACCCGCCGCAACGCATGACCACACGCCCCATTCCTTCGACAGGCGAGGCGCTGCCGGTAGTCGGCTGCGGCACCTACATCGGCTTCGACGTGGCGGCCGACAGTGCTGCCTACGCCGAGCTCCCCGGCGTGCTGCAGGCGTTGTTTGACGCGGGTGGCGCGGTGCTCGACAGTTCGCCGATGTACGGCCGGGCCGAAGCCGCCACCGGCGAATTGCTGGCCGCCGCCGGCAGCCGGCAACGCGCCTTCGTCGCCACAAAGGTCTGGACCAGCGGCCGCGCGGCCGGCATCGCGCAGATGGAGCAGTCCTTCGCCCGGCTGCGCACCTCGCGCATCGACCTGATGCAGGTGCACAACCTGGTCGACTGGCGCACCCAGCTGGCCACGCTGCGGGGCTGGAAGGAAGCGGGCCGGGTGCGCTACCTGGGCATCACCCACTACACGCCGTCGGCCTACCCGGAGGTCGAGGCGGTGCTGCGGGCCGAGCCGCTCGATTTCCTGCAGATCAACTACGCGCTGGACGACCGGGCCGCCGCCGAGCGCCTGCTGCCGCTGGCCCGGGAGCGCGGCGTGGCGGTGATCGTCAACCGGCCGTTCGGCGGCGGCGGGCTGCTGCGCCGGCTGCGGGCCGAGCCACTGCCCGGCTGGGCGGCGGAGATCGGCTGCTCCAGCTGGGCGCAGGTGCTGCTGAAATTCGTGCTGAGCCACCCGGCCGTCACCTGCGCGATTCCCGGCACCGCCCGGCCCGAACACATGCGGGACAACGTGGCGGCCGGCATTGGCCCCTTCCCCGATGCGGCGTTCTGGCGGCAGCATGCCGATGCGCTGCGCCCTTGAGCGCCACGGGCGGCCGCCTTTTCTGCGGGCAGCGCCTTTTGCTACTTAATTTATAGCTGGAAGCCGGCGTACGGCGCCGGCCACAGGCACTTTCTACTCTCCATTTCGTGGGTGAGGGCGTGCCGGCTGCCATCGGCTTCGCTCCTCCGTGCCGCATGCGGCCTTGTCCTGCGCGGCCCTGCCCGCCCCACCCGGATACTGCCGCCCATGTCCGAAAAACTTCGCTTCCTGCTGAGCAGGCTTTTCCGCAAGACCTGGTGGCGCTGTGCCCTGTTCTCCCTCTTCGCCTTTCTGGCGGTGGCGCTGTCGGCGGTGATCGGCCCGTCGATCCCGCAGAGCGTGGCGATGCAGCTCGGCTCGGAGTCGATCGACAGCCTGCTCGGCATCCTCGCCTCCAGCATGCTCACCGTGGCGATCTTCTCGGCCACGACGATGGTGGCCTCGTTCTCGGCCGTCTCCAACAGCGCGACGCCCCGCGCCTCGCAGCTGCTGATCGAGGACAGCACGGTGCAGAACACGCTGGCCGCCTTCATCGGCGCCTTTCTCTACAGCGTGATCGCCCTGGTCGGGCTGCATGCGCATGTCTACGGCGAGGGCGGGCGGCTGGTGCTGTTCGGCTTCACCCTGGCGATGCTCGTCTTCGTGGTGGTGGTGCTGCTGCGCTGGATCGACTACCTCTCGGTGCTCGGCCGCCTGGGCGAGACGATCCGGCGGGTGGAGCTGGCCACGCAGCGGGCGATGGTCCAGCGCCTGGCCAAGCCGTGGCTCGGCGGCCGGCCGCAACCCGACGGTGCCCGCGGCCGGCATGCGGTGCAGGCGCCCACCACCGGCTTCGTGCAGCATGTGTCGATGGACCTGCTGCAGCGCCGCGCCGAGGCGCTGGGCACCACCCTGCACCTGCATGTGCTGCCCGGCGCGTTCGTCGAGCCCTCGGTGGTGCTGGCCAGCTGCGACACGCCGCTGGACGAGGACGACCGGAAGGCCATCGCCGACGCGCTGGTGATCGGCACCGGCCGCAGCTTCGACCACGATCCGCGCTTCGGCCTGGTGGTGATGGGCGAGATCGCCGCGCGGGCGATGTCGGCCTCGGTCAACGACCCGGGCACCGCGCTCGACGTGATGGCCACCGCGGTGAAGACGCTGGTGTACTGGATCGAGACGCAGCGCACCGGCGGGGAAGGCGCAGCCGGGACGGGCAGCGCCGAGGACGCGACGGCGGGCCCCGAGTTCGACCGGGTCAGCGCCCCGGCGCTGCGCGAGGCCGGCATGGTCGAGGACGTCTTCGCGCCCCTGGCGCGCTACGGGGCCGAGGCGGTGGAAGTGGGCGTGGTGCTGCAGCGGGCGCTGGCCTCGCTGCGGCGGATGGACCACCCGCCCTTCAACGGGCCGCTGGAAGACCTGTCGCGCTATGCCATCGCCCGGGCCGAACATGCCGGGGCGATGCCCTACGACGTCCAGCTGCTGCGCGACGCCGCAGCGGGCCGCACGCCCGCGCGCTGACGGCCGACCGCGGTGCTGCGGGCCTGCGGGCCGTCAGTCCCAGCCCTCGAACACCTGCACCCGGTTGCGGCCGGCCTGCTTGGCGCGGTAGAGCGCCTTGTCGGCCGCGGCCACCAGCGCCGGCCCGTCGCTGCCGGCGGCGGGCACCACCGAGGCCACGCCGATGCTGGCGGTCAGGGGCCGGTTCGGCCAGGCGGCCTGCTCGATCGCGCAGCGCACCTTCTCGGCCACCGCCCGGGCCGCGGCGATGTCGGCATCGGGCAGCACGACGGCGAACTCCTCGCCACCGAAGCGCGCCACCAGGTCGCTGCGCCGCACGCTCGCCTGCAGCAGGCCCGCGACCTGCACCAGCACCGCGTCGCCGGCCGGGTGGCCGAAGTCGTCGTTGATGCGCTTGAAGAAATCGAGGTCGACCATCAGCAGGCCCAGCGGGCGGCCGTCCTGGCGGTGGCGCTGCCACTCCTCGCGCAGCCGCCGGTCGAAGGCGCGGCGGTTCCACACGGAGGTCAGGCTGTCGGTCATGCCCTGCAGCTCCAGCCCGGCCACCGCCTGCCGCAGTTCCAGCTGCGCCACCACCTGCCGGGCCAGCGAATGCAGGGCGCGGCGCTCGGTGCCGGTCAGGCTGCGGGGCCGGTGGTCGAGCACGCAGACGGTGCCGATCGCCACGCCCTGCGGGGTGACCAGCGGCGCGCCGGCGTAGAAGCGGATCGCGGTGTCGCCGGTGACGAGCGGGTTGTGCGCGAAGCGCGGGTCCTGGCGGGTGTCGGCCACCTCCATCAGCCGGTCGGGCTGCAGGATGGTGTGGGCGCAGAAGGAGATCTCGCGCGGCGTCTCGGCCAGGTCGACGCCCTCGCGCGCCTTGAACCACTGCCGGTCCTCGTCCACCAGGGTGATCAGGGCCATCGGCGCCTGGCAGACCGCCGAGGCCAGGGTGGTGAGGTCGTCGAAGGCCTGCTCGGGCCCGGTGTCGAGCACCCCGTAGTTGCGCAGCACGTTCAGCCTTTCGGCCTCGTTGAACGGCAGCGCGGCCGTCTGGGGACCGGGTTCCGGGGGAGGTGATGGCGCAGAGGGCATGTGACGCGGTCTCACGGTCGGCGGACGGGAAGCGCCGGCCGGCGGTGCCCCTGCAGCGGGCGCCTTCGGTCACGGTGCGCGGAACGTGCCGTGCGGGCACCGGCGGATGATACGGCGGCGCCCCTGCGCACGCTCACGGCCCGGCGCACGCCAGCAGCGCCCGCAGGCCCGGCCCGACCTTCTGGGCGCCGTGCACCTGCGCCTGGACGATCGCGCCGTCCACCGCCAGCGCGAGCGCCTGCACCCGGATGGCGCGGGCCGCCGCCGGGCGGGCGCCGGGGGCGGGCGGCGGCAACAGGGCGTCGATCACCTCGGCCATCTCGGCCTTGTGGCGCCGTGCGATCGCCACCGCATCCGGCAGCGTGCCACCCAGCTCCGCCACGGTGTTGATGAAGGCGCAGCCGCGGAAGGCCGGCGCGGCGAACCACTCCCCCAGCGCCGCCGCCAGCGCCGCCATGCCGGCCCCGGGCCGCGTGCCGGCCGCGCCGTGGCGGCCCAGCGCATCGACGAACCAGCCCATCCACAGGTCGTGCCGGTGCTCCAGGAAGGCCCGCACCAGGTCGTCCTTGCCGGGAAAGTGCCGGTAGAAGGTGGCCTTGGTCACGCCCGCCGCGGCGATCACCCGGTCGACGCCGGTCGCGCGGATGCCGTCGCGGTAGAAGAGATCGTGCGCCGTGGCCAGGATGCGGCCGCGCGCGGGCGATGCGGTGGAGTCCATCGGCGCATTCTAGGCCTGTGGTAGACAGACCTGTCTACCCTGCGGTATCGTGCGCTTCCGGTAGACAGACCTGTCTACCCGCCACACCCGCCCCGCGCGCCGCACCACAGGAACCCGCATGACCGCCAAGCCGCCCTTGCCCCCCTTCACCGCCCAGACCGCCGCGCAGAAGGTGCGCATGGCCGAGGACGCCTGGAACAGCCGCGACCCCGACCGGGTCGTCCAGGTCTACACCGAGGACACCCGCTGGCGCAACCGGGCCGAGTTCCCGGTGGGCCGCGAGGCGGTGCGGGCGCTGCTGCAGCGCAAGTGGGCCCGCGAGCTGGACTACCGCCTCGTCAAGGACCTGTGGGCCTTCGGCGAGAACCGCATCGCGGTGCGCTTCGCCTATGAATGGCACGACGACTCGGGCCACTGGTACCGCAGCTACGGCAACGAGAACTGGGAGTTCGATGCCGACGGCCTGATGCAGCGCCGCTTCGCCAGCATCAACGACCTGCCGATCGCCGAGGCCGACCGCCGGTTCCACTGGCCGCTGGGGCGCCGGCCCGACGACCATCCGGGGCTGGAGGCGCTGGGGCTCTGACGGCCCGGCCGCCGGTCACGACGGCTCGCGGATCGCCTCGACCTGCACCCGCAGGTGCACCAGAGGCTTGAAGCCCATGTCGAGCCCGAAGCCGATGCCGAAATCGCTGCGGTTGAAGCTGCCGCGCGCATCGGCACCGCAGGTCTCGCGCTTGTTGATCGGATGCTCCTGCACGCACTTGAAGTGCACGATCTGCAGCCGCACCGGCCGGGTCACGCCGTGCAGCGTCAGCGCCCCGCGCAGTTCTCGCGGTGCGCCGCCGGCGAAGTTGGCGAAGGCGCCCCGGTAGGTGGCGGTGGGGAATTGCGCGGCGTCGAGGATGTCGGCGGCCAGCGCGTGGCGGTTCATCTCCTCGTGGCCGAAGTCGACCGAGGCGATGTCGATCTTCAGGTCCACCGTGCCGCGCTGGGCGGCGGCGTCCAGCACCACCGTGCCGCTGGTGCTGTTGAACTTGCCGCGCCAGGTCGACAGGCCCATGTGGTCGGCCTCGAAACTGGGGTAGGTATGGCTGGCGTCGATCGCATAGGTGACCGGCGCGGCCTGGGTCGTGGCCGCGGCAGCGGTGGCGGCCAGGGCCAGAAGGAGTGCTTTCACGGGTCGAGCCTCGCGGATCGGATGAAGGGCCGGCCAGTCTAGAGGTCGTGCAGAGGATGCACGCAACACGATGAAAGCGACCCTGCCACCCGCCATCGCGGCGCGGTCGCCCGCGCGACGGCGCCGCGCACCGCGGGCTCACAGAATCGGCGGCATGGGAACCCTCTACCTCGTGCGCCACGGCCAGGCCTCCTTCGGCGCGGGCGACTACGACGTGCTGAGTCCGCTGGGCCACCGGCAGGCGCGGCGGCTGGGCGACTACTGGCGCGACAAGGGCCTCGTCTTCGAGGCGGTCTACACCGGCACGCTGCGGCGGCACCTCGAGACCTTCGCCGGCATCGCCGCCGGGCTGGAGGCGGTGCCGGCGGCAGAGGAGCGGCCCGCGCTGAACGAGTACGACGCCGCCGCCGTCGTCGCCACGGTGCACCCCGATCCGCTGCCACCGGCGCGTACGCCCGAGCAGTACCGCCACCACTTCCGGCTGCTGCGCGATGGCCTGGCGCGCTGGATGGACGGCAGCGCGCAGCCGGCGGGCATGCCCGCCTTCGCCGACTTCTCCGCCGGCATCGCGGCGGTATTGGAGGAGGTGCGCACGCGGCACACCGGCAACGTGCTGGTGGCCAGCAGCGGCGGGCCGATCGCCACCGCCGTCGGCCAGGTGCTGGGCACGCCCGCGGCCACCACCATCGAGCTGAACCTGCGGATTCGCAACTGCGCGGTGACCGAGCTGGTGTTCACCCCCCGGCGGCACACGCTGCTGACATTCAACACGCTGCCGCACCTGGATGCGGACGAGCACCGCGACTGGCACACCTTCGCCTGAGGGTGCGGACGACCCTGCAGCGCTAGTCCCGAAGCGATACGGCGTGTAGGCCGATGCCCACAGGCAGGCGGCGCGGGCCGCTCTGGCGCGGCACCGGAGCGGCTGCGAAGAATGGCAGTCCGACCCGGCCCACCGGGCACCACGATGACATGCCGCCGAGCAGAAGGATCCCCATGGACCAGGCCGTTGTTTCCCCGCGCCCCGCACCCGCGGCCGCGCTTCCTCCCCCCACCCAGACCCTGCGCTTCGTGCTCAACGGCCACCCGACCCAGGTGGAGGTGGCGCCGTGGACCACCCTGCTCGACCTGCTGCGCGAGGACCTGCAGCAGAGCGGCACCAAGAAGGGCTGCGACCACGGCCAGTGCGGCGCCTGCACCGTGCTGGTGGACGGCCGCCGGATCAACTCCTGCCTGACGCTGGCCCTGATGCACGAAGGTGCCGAGGTGACCACGGTCGAGGGCCTGGCCAAGGAGGATGCGCTGCATCCGCTGCAGCAGGCCTTCATCGACCACGACGCCTTCCAGTGCGGCTACTGCACGCCGGGCCAGATCTGCTCGGCCGTCGGCCTGATGAACGAGGGCCATGCGCACGACGCCGAGGACGTGCGCGAACAGATGAGCGGCAACGTCTGCCGCTGCGGCGCCTATGCCGGCATCGTCTCGGCGGTGGTGCAGGTGATCCGGCAGCAGCCGGCTGCCGCACCCGGCGCGGCCCACGGGCAGGAGGCCGCACGATGAACCCGTTCGCCTTCGAACGCGCCGCCTCCGCCGCCGATGCGGTGGCCCGCGCCGGCGCCCACCATGGCGAAGTGCGCTTCATCGCCGGCGGCACCAACCTGCTCGACCTGATGAAGGAGGGGCTGACCGCGCCCGATGCGCTGGTCGACATCAACGCCCTGCCGCTCGGCGGCATCGAGGACATCGCGGGCGGCGGCCTGCGCATCGGGGCGTTGGCGCGCAACGCCGACACCGCCTGGCACCCGGCGGTGCAGCAGCGCTACCCGCTGCTGGCCCAGGCGCTGCTGGCCGGCGCCTCGCCGCAGCTGCGCAACATGGCGACCACCGGCGGCAACCTGCTGCAGCGCACCCGCTGCTATTACTTCTACGACGTGTCGGTGCCGTGCAACAAGCGCCAGCCCGGCAGCGGCTGCCCCGCCATCGGCGGGGTGAACCGGATCCACGCGATCCAGGGCGCGAGCGACTCCTGCATCGCGGTGCACCCGTCCGACATGTGCGTGGCGATGGCCGCGCTCGACGCCACGGTGCAGGTCCAGGGTGCGCAGGGCAGCCGCAGCATCGCCTTCGCCGACTTCCACCGCCTGCCCGGCGACCGGCCGGATCTGGACACCACGCTCGCGCCCGGCGAACTGATCACCTCGGTAGACCTGCCCGCCGCGCCGCTGTTCGCGCGCACCGCGTACCTGAAGATCCGCGACCGCCGCTCCTATGCCTTCGCGCTGGTGTCGGTGGCCGCCGCGCTCGACCTGGAAGCCGACGGCCGCACGGTGAAGTCGGCCCGCATCGCGCTCGGCGGCGTCGCGCACAAGCCGTGGCGCCTGCCGGAAGCCGAGGCGCTGCTGGCTGGCGCCACCGTGGGCGAAGAGGCCTTCGGCCGCGCCGCCGACGCCCTGCTGGCGGGCGCCCGCGGCCAGGGCGACAACGATTTCAAGATCCTGCTGGCCCGCCGCACCGTCGTGCGCGCCCTGCTGCAGGCAGCCGGCCCGGAGGCGGCCGCATGAGCGCCCGCACCTTGGCCCCGACAGCCCGCCCCCTGCCGCACGCCCGCACCGAGGTACTCCCATGAACAGCACGTCCCCAGCCCCCGCCACCCCCCGCGCACCCCGGCCCGAGGTGAACCTGCCCGGCCCCTTCGGCACCCCGGTGCCGCGGGTCGACGGCCGCGCCAAGGTGACCGGCGCCGCCCGCTACGCGGCCGAGCATTTCGCCGACGGCATGGTCTACGGCGTGGTGATCTCGGCCACCATCGCCCGCGGCCGGATCGCGCGGATCGACACCGCCGCCGCCCGGGCCGTGCCCGGCGTGGTGGAGGTGATGCACCACGGCAACCGCCTGCCGATGTCGCGCCTGGACCTGATGCACAAGGACATCGTCTCGCCCTCGGGCTCGCCGTTTCGGCCGCTGGAAGACGACCGGGTGCATTCCGAGGGCCAGCCGGTCGCGCTCGTCATCGCCGAAACCTTCGAGGCCGCGCGCCACGCCGCCCGGCTGGTGCGGATCGACTATGCGGCCGAACCCCACCGCAGCAGCCTGCACAAGCGCCTGGACGAGGCGCGCAAGCCCGGCCGGCTGAAGTTCGGCTTCACCCCGCCGCCGAAGCCGCGGGGCGATGCGGCGGGCACCTTCCGGTCGGCCGGCATCCGGGTCGCGGCCGAGTACCTTGCCTCCTCCGAATACCACAACCCGATGGAGATGCACGCCACCACCGCCGTCTGGGACGGCCCGGGCCGGCTCACCGTGTACGACAAGACCCAGGGCGCGCAGAACTCGCGGATGTACCTGGCCCATGCGCTGAAGCTGAAGAAGGAGAACGTGCGGGTGCTGTGCCCTTACGTGGGCGGCGCTTTCGGTTCGGGGCTGCGGCCGCAGTACCAGTCGCTGCTGGCGTCGATGGCCGCGCTCAAGCTGCAGCGCCCGGTGCGGGTGGTGCTGACCCGCCAGCAGATGTTCACCTTCGGCCACCGGCCCGAAGCGGTGCAGACGATCAGGCTCTCCTGCACGCCCGACGGCCGGCTGACCTCGGTGCAGCACAGCGCGGTGACCGAAACCTCGCGCAACGAGGACTACGTGGAGGTGATCGTCAACTGGTCGGCCCTGCTCTACCCGTGCGACAACGTGGCGCTCGATTTCAAGGTGGTGCCGCTCGACCGCTTCACGCCCATCGACATGCGGGCGCCCGGCGCCGTCACCGGTGTGCATGCACTCGAATGCGCGATGGACGAGCTGGCCTACGCCGCCGACCTCGACCCGCTGGCGCTGCGCCTGTGCAACTACGCCGAGCGCGACCACGGCGAGGACAAGCCCTTCTCCAGCAAGGCGCTGCGCGACTGCTATGCCCAGGGCGCCGAGCGTTTCGGCTGGGCGCGCCGCTCGGCCGCGCCGCGCTCGATGCGCGACGGCCGCACCCTCATCGGCTGGGGCATGGCCACCGGCGTCTGGGACGCGATGCAGATGCCCGGCGCCGCCCGTGCGGTGCTGCAGGCCGACGGCACGCTGGCGGTGAGCAGCGCCACCACCGACATCGGGACCGGCACCTATACCGTCATGGCCCAGATCGCCGCGGCGAGCATCGGCCTGCCGCTCGACAAGGTGGTGTTCACCCTGGGCGACTCCACCCTGCCGATGGCGCCGATCGAGGGCGGCTCGATGACGGTCGCCACCATCGGCACGGCGGTGCAGGCCGCCTGCCACAAGCTGGCGCGTACTCTGTTCCGCATGGTGCGGGTGCTGCCCGACGCGCCGCTCGGCAAGCCGCTGTTCAAGGAGGTCGAGTTCGTGGACGGCCGCATCCGCCTGGTGGCCGACCCGGCACGGTCGGTGGCCTTCGACGACCTGATGCGGCGCAGCGGCAAGGACCGGGTCGAGGAAAAGACCCTGTCGCTCCCGCATTTCCTGAAGCAACGCAAGTTCACCCGCTCCACCCATTCGGCGGTGTTCGCCGAGGTGCGGGTGGACGAGGACTTCGGCACCGTCGAGGTGACCCGCATCGTGAGCGCGATCGCCGCCGGCCGCATCGTCAACCCGCGCACCGCCACCAGCCAGATCCAGGGCGGCGTGGTCTGGGGCATCAGCCATGCGCTGCACGAGGAAGCCCTGCACGACCACCGCCTGGGCAAGGTGGTGAACCACAGCTTCGCCGAGTACCACGTGCCGGTGAACCGCGACATCGGCGAGATCGACGTGCTCTTCGTGCCCGAGGAGGACGACGTGGTGAACCCGCTGGGCGTCAAGGGCGTGGGCGAGATCGGCATGGTGGGCGTGTCGGCCGCGATCGCCAACGCGATCTTCCACGCGACCGGCCGGCGGCTCTACAGCCTGCCGATGACGCCCGACAAGGTCATGGCGCCGGGTGGCTGAGGCGCCACTGCTTTCCGTCGGCACGGCACCCGGTGGTGCGGACGCGGCCGAAGCCTGCGCCCCGGACGGCCTGCCGCCCGCGGCCCGGCGGCGGGCGATGGCGGTCATCATCCTGGGCATGACGCTCAGCGTGCTCGACGGCAGCATCCTGAACCTGGCGCTGCCCGGCATCGCGCACGACCTGGGGGCCGATGCGGTCTCGTCGATCTGGATCGTCAACGCCTACCAGGTGGCCACGCTCGGCCTGCTGCTGCCGCTGGCCACGCTGGGCGACACGGTGGGCTACCGGCGGGTGTACCTGGGCGGCCTGGCGCTGTTCACCGCCGCCTCGGTCGGCTGCATCCTGGCGCAGACGCTCGGCCAGCTGGTCGCGGCGCGGGCGGTGCAGGGCGTGGGTGCCGCCGGCATGATGGGCGTCAACGCGGCGATGGTCCGGCTGGTGTATCCGCGCAAGCTGCTCGGCCGGGGCGTGGCGATCAATTCGGTGGTGGTGGCCACCGCCTCGGTCGCGGGGCCGACGGTGGCGGCGGCGGTGCTGTCGGTCGCCAGCTGGCCGTGGCTCTTCGCGATCAATCTCCCGCTGGGGCTGATGGTGCTGCTGGGCGGCCGTGCCCTGCCGCGCAACACGGCCAAGGTGTCGGGCGTGCGCCTGTCGGTGGTGGACGTGCTGCTCAACATGCTGATGTTCGGCCTGGTGTTCCTGGGCGCCGACGCGCTCGGCACCCGCACCGCCGGCGCCACCGGCTCCGGCAGCGCGGCCAGCGGCGTGGCGCTGCTGGCGGCGGGCCTCGCGGTCGGCTTCTTCTACCTGCGCCGCCAGAGCCGGCTGCCGCTGCCGCTGTTCCCGGTCGACCTGCTGCGGATCCCGGTGTTCGCGCTGTCGATGTGCACCTCGGTCGCGGCCTTCGCGGCGCAGATGCTGTCGTACATCGCGCTGCCGTTCCTGCTGCTGGGCAGCTACGGCCGCAGCCACCTGGCCGCCGGCCTGCTGATCACCGCCTGGCCGCTGGCCATCGTGGCGATCGCGCCGGTGGCCGGCCGGCTGATCGGCCGGGTGCCCGACGGGCTGCTGGGCGGCATCGGCCTCGGTACCCTGGCGACCGGCCTGGCGCTGCTGGCGGCGCTGCCGGCCCAGCCGTCGGATATCGACGTGGTGTGGCGGATGGCGATGTGCGGCATCGGCTTCGGTTTGTTCCAGTCGCCCAACAACCACACCATCGTGACCACCCCGCCCGCCCACCGATCGGGCGGCGCCAGCGGCATGCTGGGCACCGCGCGGCTCACGGGGCAGACGCTGGGGGCGGTGCTGCTGGCGGTGGTGTTCAGCATCGCGCCGCCCGGCGACGGGCGCGGCCCCGTCGTGGCCCTTGGCCTGGCCGCGCTGCTGGCGGCGGGCGCCGGGGTGTTCAGCATGCTGCGGCTGCGGCACCGGAAGGCCGGCTGAGCGCATTGCTATTTAATCGATAGCACAAGGTCGGCGCAGGACGCCGGCTGGAGGGCGATTCGACTCGTGATCCGTAGTGGAAGCCGTGCGCCGTGGCATTCGGATGTCGCGTTCCGGCGTGCCGCAGTGCCGGCCGCGGGCCTGCCGCTTTGGCGGCGCAGGCCGACGTGCAGGCCACCGCCGGGCCGACGGCGCGCAGCGCATCGTCCTCGCATGCTCTGCGCATGAACCGCCCTGCCCGCCCGTCCCTGTCCCGCCTTTTCTACCTGCGCCTGTACCGGCGCGCCCTCGCCGTGGCGGGTGCCTACGGCCTTTCTGCCGTGGCGTGAGAGGGTTGGCGGTAGACGCGCAGCACTGGCCGCGCATCGACCGCGCCTGCAAAGAAACAGCCCTGCGATAGCGCGTCAACCCGCGTCGCCGAGGTCCGGCGACGCGACCAGGGTGGACAGCGGTAGCGCTGCGATCTCCTGCAGCAGCAACGCCAGCTGCCGGCCTGCCGCCTCGACGGTCGCGGCGCCCTTGTCGGCCGTCGCCGCCGCCGCGTTGCCCGCCGCGCCCTGGCGGTTGTAGTCCTGCATCTGCCAGCCCAGCTTCGCGCTGCGGCCGTTGCCCAGGATCGGGTACTGCGCGGCACGGTCTTCCGAGGTGGAGCGGAAATCCCGGGCCTCGGCCATGGCGACCCGCTCCGGGTGCAGGTGCAGCATCATCGACGTCTCGATGTCGCCCGCATGGATGCCGAAGCGGTGCTCGTGCGGCGGGAACAGCCCCTGCACCGCGTCGGGCAAGGGCAGCGAGAACCAGCTGCTGGAATAGACGATCAGCCCGCACCGCGCCCGCAGGTCGCGCGCCACCAGGTCCATCGCCCCCACCTGCCCGCCGTGGCCGTTGAGCAGCAGCAGCCGGCGGATGCCGGTGCGGGCCACCGCCTCGCCGATCTCGGTCCAGATGCGGATCAGCGTCCCGGCGCTGAAGCTGAGCGTGCCGGGGAAGGCCAGGTGCTCGGGACTGAAACCGACCGCCTGGGTCGGCAGGAACAGGGCGTGCAGCGTGGGCGGCAGGTGCGGCAGCGAGGCGGCGACCACGCCTTCGACCAGCGCGCTGTCGACGCAGAGCGGCAGGTGCGGGCCGTGCTGTTCGGTGGCCGCCACCGGCAGCACGGCGACCGCCCGCGCCGCGGCGCCGGTGGCCTGCAGGCGTGCGAAGTCGGTGGTGCGCCAGTGGGACCAGTGGCGGGAGGCGGGAAGCGGAGCGGCGGCGTCGGTCATGCAGCCATCTTAGTGAGGCCCCTCACAGCCACCCGGCGCGCCGGAACCGGAAGTACAGGTAGCCGCACACCACGAAGATCAGCCCCAGCGCCACCGGGTAGCCGTACTGGAATTTCAGCTCCGGCATGTGCTCGAAGTTCATGCCCCAGATGCCGGCGAAGGCGGTGCACACCGCGAAGATGCTGGCCCAGGCCGCCAGGCGCTTGGTCACCTCGCTCTCCTCGATGGTGACCATCGACAGATTCACCTGGATCGCGGTGCCGATGGTGTCGCGCATCGCGTCGATCGATCCGTTGATGCGGCTCAGGTGGTCGATCACGTCGCGGAAATAGTCCTGCGAGCCCATGCAGATCTGCGGCACCCGGCCGCCGTGCAGCTTGCCGACGGCCTCCAGCAGGGGCGCCACCGCGCGCTTCAACACCAGGGCGCGGCGCTTCAGTTCGTACAGCCGGCGGATGTTGTTGTAGGGCGCGCCCTTGGTGAAGATCTGCTGCTCGATCGTCTCCAGCTCCACCTCCAGCGCGTCGATCACCGGGAAGTAGCGGTCGACCACCGCATCCATCAGCGCGTACAGCACGAAACCCGACCCGGTCTTCAGCAGCTCGGGCTGGCGCTCGCAGCGCTCGCGCACGCCCAGGAACCCCAGCTTGCTGCGGTTGCGCACCGAGAGCACGTAGTTCCTGCCGACGAAGACGTCGACCTCGCCGACGTTGACCTCGCCGTGCTCCGCGTCGGGCTCGACCAGGTGGAAGACGGCGAAGAGCGAGTCGCCGTACTCCTCGATCTTCGGCCGCTGGTGGCCGTGGCGGGCATCCTCGACCGCCAGCTCGTGCAGGCCGAACTCCTGCTGCATCTCGTCCAACTCCTCGGGCGTGGCGTCGGCCAGCGCCACCCAGACAAAGCAGCCGGGCAGCGAGACGTACTCGCTGATGTGGTCCACGGAGATGTCGGCCAGCTTGGCCCCGTCCTGGTAGGCAACGCAGTTGATCAGCATCGGGCAGGTTCCGGCTCGTGGTGCAGAAGGGGCGGCGATCTTGCCACGGCTGCGGTCGCGCGGCTAAGCGCCGGCCGCCAGCGCCCAGGCCATCCGCGCCCGCAGCAGGTCGCGGCCCCAGCTGCGGTCGGCCGGCAGGCGGCGCAGCAGGCGCAGCCGCCGGACCGCGGTCGCCACCAGCGCCTGCACGGCCGGCGGGCGCAGCGCCAGCCAGCGGGCGAAGAGCGGCCGGGCCGCGTCGAAGGCGGCGGCCTCGTGCAGATGCAGTGCGGCCGAGTGCAGGTAGCACAGCACGTCGCGCGCCTGGCAGTGGGCCAGGGGCAGCACGGCGGCCGGGTCGTCCTCGAAATCGACGTACGCCACCGTGCCGTCGGGGCAGCGCACCAGATTGCGGGCGAAGGCCTGGCTCAGGCAGGCGCCGGCGTCGTGGGCGATGGCCAGGGCGTCCAAGCCGAGCGCGAAAAGGCCCAGCATCGTCTCCGGCGGCCGGGCCGTGGCCGCGTGCATCTCCACCGCCAGCGACGGCGTATCCTGCCCGGGCGCGGCCAGGTGGCCCATCAGCAGGCCTTCGGGGCCCTCGGCCAGCACCGGCGGCACCCGCAGCCCGAGCGCGGCCAGCGCGCGCAGGCGTCGGGCCTCGGTGCGGATGGCCGGCGCGCCGCCCAGGTTGGGTACCGGCCGCAGCAGCGGCAGCCGCGCGGCGCCGGCCAGGGCGCCCAGCACCCAGTAGGGCCAGCGGGCGTTGCGGGCGCCGGCCTTCTTCAGCCAGACCTGTTCGCCCTGCAGGTCGTAGTGCGCCAGGGGGCGCGGCTGGCCGGGTGCGGTGGCCTGCAGGAACTGCCGGTAGTGCGCGGCGCGGCCGGGGCTCGCCACCGCCTCAGGCATGCTCGTCCACCGGCGCCTGGTACACCGTCTGGGCGGCGGCGCCCGGGGCCGAGGGCACCAGGGGCGGAGGCTCGGCCGCGCGGAAGCCGTGGGCGCTGGCCAGCGGCCAGTAGGTCTTGAAGACCTGGTGCTGGTCTTGCAGGTCGCCCAGCAGCGCGCCGGGCTCCACCCGCATGATCAGGTTGGCCAGCAGCCGCACCTCGGTGTCGGTCAGGCGCCGCACGATGTGGTGGGCGGTGATCTCCTGCGGATGCTGCAGGCCGGCGGCCTGCACCAGCTCCTGCAGCGCATGCAGGGTGTTGCGGTGGAAGCTGGCGACGCGGGTGGCCTTGTCGGGCACCACCAGCGCGGTCTGGCGCAGGGCGTCCTGGGTGGCGACGCCGGTGGGGCAGTTGCCGGTGTGGCAGGTCTGGGCCTGGATGCAGCCCAGCGCCATCATGAAGCCGCGGCCGGCGTTGCACCAGTCGGCGCCCAGCGCCATGAAGCGGGCCAGGTCGAAGGCGGTGATCACCTTGCCGGCGCAGCCCACGCTGATCCGGTCGCGCAGGTTCACCCCGATCAGGGTGTTGTGCACCAGCAGCAGGCCCTCCTGCACCGGGGCGCCGACATGGTCGGTGAACTCGACCGGCGCGGCGCCGGTGCCGCCTTCGGCCCCGTCGACCACGATGAAATCGGGGGTGATGCCGGTGGCCAGCATCGCCTTGACCAGCGCGAACCACTCCCACACGTGGCCCACGCAGAACTTGAAGCCCACCGGCTTGCCGCCCGACAGGCGCCGCAGCCTGGCGATGAACTGCATCATCTCGATGGGGGTGGAAAAGGCGCTGTGCGAGGGCGGCGAGATGCAGTCCACCCCCACCGGCACGCCCCGCGCATCGGCGATCTCGACCGTCACCTTGGTGCCGGGCAGGATGCCGCCGTGGCCGGGCTTGGCGCCCTGGCTCAGCTTCACCTCGATCATCTTGATCTGCGGGTCGGCTGCGGCGGCGACGAACTTCTCTTCGCTGAAGCTGCCGTCCTCGTTGCGGCAGCCGAAGTAGCCCGAGGCCACCTGCCAGACCAGGTCGCCGCCGTGCACCCGGTGGTGTTTGGAGATGGAGCCCTCGCCGGTGTCGTGGCAGAAGCCGCCCAGCTTCGCGCCCTGGTTCAGCGCCAGGATGGCGTTGGCCGAGAGCGAGCCGAAGCTCATCGCCGAGATGTTGAACACGCTCGCCTGGTAGGGCTGGGTGCAGGGCTCGACCGAGGCCGAGGGCGCGCCCGGCCGGCCGCCGATCCACACCCGGAAATCGTGCGAGGCCAGCCGGGTCGGCGCCATCGAATGGTTGATCCATTCGTAGCCTTGCACGCCCACGTCCATCTGGGTGCCGAAGGGCCGGTTGTCGGGATCGCCCTTGGCGCGCTGGTAGACCAGGGAGCGCTGGGCGCGTGAGAAGGGCAGCGTCTCGGTGTCGCCCTCGATGAAGTACTGGCGCATCTCCGGGCGGATGTACTCCAGCAGGAAGCGCACATGGCCGATCACCGGGTAGCTGCGCAGGATCGCGTGGCGGGTCTGGCGCAGGTCGTGTACGCCCACCAGCGACAGGGCGCCCGCCACCACCGCGGCCAGGCCCACCGCCACCGGATGCCCGGCCCAGGGCAGCCAGGCCACGCAGAGCACGCACACCAGCAGGCACAGGCCGAGGGTGGCGTAGCGCAGCGGATAGCGGCCGGCCCCGCGGCGGGCGCCGTGGGTCGAGGTGCGCGGATGCGCGGGCGCGTCGGGGGTCGGCATCGGGGGGCTACTCCAGGGTGGGAACGGTGTTATTCGGTGTGCGCGCGGCCCGCGCGGCTAAACTTCGGGGCCCTCTGCAGCGCGCTGCCGCCGCCTCCTGTCCGCAGGCGCGCCGCGCGCACATCGATCATAGAAGCTCGGCCGCCCTGCGCGGCATCCCGCCGCCGGCCCCTGCGCCTGCCGGGCCGGGCCCTCCCGACCGCCACCACCTCCGCCGCCCGCCATGTCCGACACACCCGACACCCCCGACACCGATCCCGCATCGCACGCCGCCTCCGCCACCGCGCTGGCGCCGGAAGACTTCGACGCGCTCGACGACATCCTCGACGAGCTGCGCACCCGCGACGACGAGGTGCCGCAATGGGAGTTCTGCGAGGGCTACATGGCCGCCCTGGTCTGCTGCCGCCGGGCGATCCCGCAGGCGGAATACCTGGCGGTGCTGCTCGGCGACGGCGCCGCGCCCGGTGCCGACGACGCGCCGATGGACGGCGACGGCCTGGGCGCGTTCTCGGGCGTGATCCAGCAGCGCCGCTTCCTGGAGCTGTGGCAGCGCCGCTGGGACGACATGGTCGCCACGCTGGACACCGAGGTGCAGTCGCTCGACGCGCCCGACAGCTTCCAGCCCGAAGTGCTGGACGTGCGCGGCTCGATCGCCGCCCTGCCGCCCGAGGAGCGCCCCGAGATCGCCGAGGAGGACATCCCCTCGATCGCCCAGGTCTGGGCCCTGGGCTTCATGTACGCGGTCGAGAACTGGCCCGAGGACTGGACCGCCCCGCGCGACAAGGAAGCCGCCCAGTGGCTCGACGAGTCGCTGCAGACCATCGTCGCCCTGACCGAGCCCGACACCGGCAAGCCGACCATCAGCATGTTCAGCGAGGACGGCCCGCCCAGCGTGAGCGAATCCCGGCTGGACGCCTACGGCGCCGCGATCTGGGCGGTCTACGACCTGCGCCGCCTGTGGAAGAGCATCGGCCCCCGGGTCGAGACGGTGCGCCGCGCCGAGGTGCCGGGCCGCAACGATCCCTGCCCTTGCGGCAGCGGCAAGAAGTACAAGAAGTGCCACGGCGCCTGAAGGATGCCGGCCCTCTGGCTGCTATTTAATCGATAGCTGATGGCCGGCCTCCCGCGCCGGCCACAGGCACTTTTTCTTCAAGATTCCGCCGTACCGGCCCGCAGCCACTCCAGTAGCAGGGCCTCGGTCGCCCCCGGCCGCTCGTACTGCATCCAGTGGCCGGCATCGGGCAGCAGGCGCCAGGTGCAGGCGTTGCGGCCGGCGGCCACCGCGGGGGCGGTCTCGGCCGGGGTGGCGGTGACGTCGTGCACGCCCCAGGCCAGCAGCACCGGCACGCGGTGCGCGGCCAGGGCGTCCAGCGCGGGGCCGATCACCGCGCGGCTCGCGTAGGCCTTGCTGACGAAGCGGGTCTGCAGGCAGGCCTGGCGGTGCAGGGCCAGCGCCAGCGGGTCGAGGGCCGCCGGGTCGTGCAGCATCAGCGCCATCAGGTTGTGGGCCAGGCGCCGGTCGCGCTCGGCCGGATCGTCGGCCACGCCCTTCCAGTCGAGCATCCGCAGCCGCTCGCGCCGCATGCTGCCGTGGCCGCTGGTGCCGAGCAGCGCCACCCGGCGCACGCTGCCCGCCGTGCGCTGCAGCCGCAGCGCCGCCATGTGCGCGGCCACCAGCCCGCCGAACGAGAAGCCCGCGACGTCGAGCGGCGTATCGGCGCCCAGCACCTGCGCCACCGCGTCGGCGAGTGCGCCGGCCAGATGCTCCAGCGTCGGCGGATCGGCCAGCGTGCCGGAGTCGCCGTAGCCCGGCATGTCCACCAGCCACACGCTGCGGTGCCGGGCCAGCGCCGCGATGTTCTTCGCCCAGTGCAGCCAGCAGCCGTGGCCGCCATGCACCAGCAGCAGCGGCGGTCCAGTGCCGGTGCGGCGGAAGACGACGTCGGCGCCCTCGACCGTCGCGCGGTAGTGGTCGAGCGACGCATCGAGCGCGGCGATCAGGGCGCGGGCTCCGGCATCGGTCGCGGGCAGCGGGTGGGGCAAGGCGGGCAGGTCGGGGGTGGGCGCAGCAGGCATGCCCCGATTCTGCCGACCGCCGCTGTCCGACAATGCCGGCTTTGACCGCGCGCCGCCCTTTGCCGATGGCGCGCTCCTGTGGAGCCGCTTCGATGTCCCTCGCCGTCTGGATCACCTTCTTCGCCGCCGCCTGGGCGATCAGCCTGTCGCCCGGGGCCGCCGCGGTGGCGGCGATGGGCAGCGGCCTGCAGCACGGCGGCGCGCGCGGCAGCCTGCCGCTGATCGCCGGCCTGGTGCTGGGCCTGTGGACCCAGGTGGCGGTGGTGGGCATCGGCCTGGGCGCGGTGATCGCCGCGTCGGCCACCGCCTTCCATGCGGTGCAGTGGGCGGGTGTGGCCTACCTCTGCTGGCTGGGCGTGCAGCAGTGGCGCGCCCCGGCCCATGCGCTGGTCGCCCCGGCCGGCGACGCGGCCGGGCTGCCGCCCGCGGCGCTGGCCCGGCGGCTGTTCTGGCGCGGCTACGCGGTCAACGCGCTCAACCCGAAGGGCACGGTGTTCCTGCTGGCGGTGCTGCCGCAGTTCCTGGACCTGGCCGCGCCGCTGCCGATGCAGTACCTGGTCGCCGGCGCCACCCTGGGCCTGACCGAGGGCTGCGTGATGGCCGGCTACGCCGCGCTGGCACTGCGGGTGCTGCGCCGCCTGCGCACCGAGCGGCAGGTGCGCTGGGTGCAGCGGACCTTCGGCACCCTGTTCATCGCGGCCGGCGCTGCCCTGGCGGCCGTGCGCCGATAAGCCGGCCCGCATGGCGCTGAACCTCGTCTGGCTCGGCTTCTTCGTCGTGGCCTTCGCCACGGCCTGCGTGCGGCTGCTGCAGGGCGACGTGGAGATCTTCGCGCGGCTGCTGGCGGCGCTCTTCGAGGCGGCACGCAGCGGCTTCGACATCGCGCTGGGCCTGACCGGGATGATGGCCCTGTGGCTGGGCCTGCTGCGGATCGGCGAGAAGGCCGGCATGGTCGACCTGCTGGCCCGCGCCGCCGCGCCGCTGCTGCGCCAGCTGTTCCCCGGCGTGCCGGCCGGCCACCCGGCCCAGGGCGCGATGACGATGAACCTCTCGGCCAACCTGCTCGGCCTGGACAACGCCGCCACGCCGCTGGGCCTGAAGGCGATGCGGGAGCTGGAGACGCTCAATCCGCGGCCCGGCACCGCCAGCGATGCGCAGATCATGTTCGTGGTGCTCAACACCGCGGGCCTGACGCTGATCCCCACCTCGGTCATCGCGATCCGCCAGAGCCTGGCCCTGCGCCAGGGCGTGCCCGGCTTCAACGCGGCCGACATCCTTCTACCGACCCTGCTGGCCACTTTCGCCTCGTGCCTGGCCGGCCTGCTGGCGGTGGCGGTGTGCCAGCGGCTGCCGCTGTGGCGGCCGCGCTTCCTGCTGCCGCTGGCGGGCGTGCTGGCGCTGCTGGCGGCCCTGCTGGCCGGGCTGGCGCGGCTGCCGGCCGAGCAGGCGGCGCGCATCACCGGCATGGCCGGCGCGTTCTGCATCCTGGCGCTGGTGGTCGCGTTCCTGGTGGCCGGGGCCTGGCGCCGGCTGCCGGTGTACGAGACCTTCGTCGACGGCGCCAAGGAGGGCTTCGGCGTGGCGGTGCAGATCGTGCCCTACCTGGTCGGCATGCTCTGCGCCATCGCGCTGTTCCGGGCGGCGGGCTGCATGGACTGGCTGCTGGCTGGCGTGGGCCGCGGCGTGGCGGCGCTGGGCTGGAACACCGATTTCCTGCCGGCCCTGCCGGTCGGGCTAATGAAGGTCCTCTCGGGCGCCGGGGCGCGCGGCCTGATGGTGGACGTGATGCAGACCTACGGCGTGGCCTCCTTCCCCGGCCGGCTGGCGGCGGTGATCCAGGGCTCGACCGAGACGACGTTCTACGTGCTGGCGGTGTACGGCGGCAGCGTGGGGCTGCGCAACATGCGCTACGCGCTGGGCTGCGCGCTGGTGGCCGACGGGGTGGGGGTGGTGGCGGCCGTGGCGGTGGCGTACTGGTTTTTTGGGGGCGGCTGAACTGACAGCATTCTGAAAGCCTCCCGCCCCCACCATCCTTCCACCTCGAAAAATCCGGAGACATTTCCATGCCCACCCGCCGCCACCTCCTCGCCGCCACCGGCTCGCTCGCCGCCGGCAGCCTGCTGCCCACCCTCGCCGCCGCCCAGGCCGCCGCCTGGCCCAGCAAGCCGATCCGCTTCGTCGTGCCGTTCGCCCCCGGCGGCAGCTCGGAGATCGTCGCGCGCTCCACCGCGGCGGAGCTGTCCAAGACGCTCGGCCAGAGCGTCTTCGTCGACAACAAGCCCGGCGCGGCCGGCAACATCGCGATGGCCGAAGTGGCCCGCGCCGACGACCAGCACACGCTGATCCTGGGCCACATCGGCACGCTGGCGGTCAACCCCTACATCTTCGACAAGCTGCCCTGGGACCCGAACAAGGACTTCAAGCCGGTCAGCCTGCTGGCCAAGGTGCCGAGCCTGTACGTGGTGCACCCGGACGTGCCGGCCAAGAACCTCAAGGAGTTCATCGCCTACGCCAAGGCCAACCCGGGCAAGCTCAGCTACGGCTCGGCCGGCAACGGCAGCGCCGGGCACCTGGCGTTCGAATACCTGAAGATGACGGCCAACGTGTTCATGCTGCACGTGCCGTACCGCGGCACCGGCCCGATGCTGACCGACCTGATGTCGGGCCGGCTCGAGGCCTCGGCCATCGGCGCGGCGGCGATCATCCCGTTCATCAAGTCGGGCAAGGTGCGCTGCATCGCCACCGGCTCGGCCCAGCGGCTGCCGCAGCTGCCCGACGTGCCCACCGTGGCCGAGCAGGGCTTCCCCGGCTTCGAGATGACCCAGTGGTACGGCATGCTGGCGCCGGCCAACCTGGCCCAGGCCAACCTCGACAAGCTCGCCGCCGAGACCGCCAAGGCGGTGAAGGCGCCCGAATCGCTCAAGCGCCTGGGCGGGGACGCGGCCGAGGCGATCGGCAACACGCCGGCGCAGTTCGCGCAGTTCATCGCGGCCGAGCAGACGCGCTGGAAGGCCGTGATCGCGCGGGCGCAGATCAAACCGGACTAGAGACATCCCCCCGGGCGGCTGCGCCGCCTCCCCCCTTCTCTCGCTGCGCGGGAAGGGGGGCGCACCCGGTGGACCGGTGGAGCCGGATCCACGGGTGCCCTGAGGGGGGCTTCGCTGCGCTCGCCGCTCGATGCGGAGCCGTCCGCGTCCCGGATCGGCTGCGGGTATGCGTGGGGCGGGCCTGGCTGGTGGCGACTTAGCATCTCTCCATGCGCATCCTGTTGGCCGAAGACGAACACACCCTGGGCACCTGGCTCTGCAAGGCGCTGGAGCATGCGGGCATCCAGGTGGAGTGGGTGGACGACGGGCGGCTGGCCGACCGGGCGCTCCAGCGGCGCGACCACGATGCGCTGGTGCTCGACCTGGGGCTGCCGGGGCTGGACGGCCATGCGGTGCTGGAGCGGTTGCGGGCGCGCGACCAGCGGCTGCCGGCGCTGATCCTGACCGCGCGCGATTCGCTCGACGAGCGGGTGCGCTCGCTCAACGCCGGCGCCGACGATTTCCTGGCCAAGCCGTTCGCGCTGGCCGAACTGGAGGCGCGGCTGCAGGCGCTGGTGCGGCGCGCCCGCGGCAGCGAGCATCCGCGGCTGGCCTGCGGGCCGCTGGTCTACGACGGCGCGCGCCGGCAGTTCCTGCTGCACGGCGAGCCGCTGGGTCTGTCGCCGCGCGAGCTGGCGGTGCTGCGGGTGCTGGTGCAGCGCAGCGGCGAGCCGTTCTCCAAGCAGCAGATCCTCGACCGGGTGTTCTCCGACGACGAGGACGTGCACCCCGAGGCAGTCGAGGTCTTCGTGCACCGGCTGCGCAAGCGCCTTGACGGCAGCGGCGTGCGCATCGTCACCCTGCGCGGACTGGGCTACGCCCTGGAAGCCGACGCGCCGCGGACCGCCGCATGAGCTGGCTGCGCCGCGCCAGCCTGTGGCAGCGCCTCGCCCTGCTGCTGCTGCCGCTGCTCGCGCTGGTCACCTGCGTCGAGCTGTGGATGACGCGGCACGACGCGATCGGCTCGGCCAACGCGGCCTACGACCGGTCCCTGTTGGGCGCGGTGCGCTCGATCGACGCCAACATCTCGACCGCCTCGGGCGGCCTGTCGGTCGAGCTGCCGTACCGGCTGTTCGAGTTCTTCGAGCTGACCGCCAGCGGCCAGGTCTTCTTCCGCGTCGCCACCTCCGACGGCCTGGTGGAGCTCGGCAGTGCCGACCTGCCGGCGCCGCCCCAGGGCCCGCCGGCCGCAGGCACGCCGGTGTTCTACGACGCGCCCTACTTCGGCGAGCCGGTGCGCTTCGTCGCCTTCCGCCGCGACCTGGACCGGGCGCCCGCCGGCAGCACCGCGCGGAGCGTGCTGGTGCAGGTGGGCGAGAGCACCCGGTCACGGCAGGAGTTCACCCGGCGTTTCGTGCGGCGGGCCGCGCTGCGCGACGCGCTGGTGCTGGTGCTGCTGGTCTGCGGCACCGCCGCCGCGCTGGCCGCGGCGCTGCGGCCGCTGCAGCGCATCGCCCGCGAGGTGGCCGGGCGCAGCCCCGACGACCTGGCACCGCTGGCCGAGGCGGGCCTGCCGGCCGACGTGCGGCCGCTGGTGGCCGCGGTCAACCAGCAGGTCGCCCGCACCCAGGCGCTGGTGGCGCAGCAGCGGCGCTTTCTGGACGACGCGTCGCACCAGCTGCGCACCCACCTGACCACCCTGCAGATGCAGGCCGACTACGCCCGGCGCGCGCCGGCCGAGGCCGACGTGCGCACCGCCCTCGCCGCGCTCGCCACCGAGATCGGCCGCGCCACCCGCAGCACCCAGCAGCTGCTGGCGCTGGGCCGCAGCGACACGGTGGCGATCGAGCCGGCGCCGTTCGACATGGCGGAGCTGCTGCGCGAAGTGGCCGTCGGCCTGCTGCCGCAAGCCCGCGCGCGGCGGATCGACCTGGGCATCCAGGCGCCGGCCGCCCCCACCGCCGCGGTGGGCGACCGCGGCCTGCTCGGCGAGGCGCTGGTCAACCTGGCCGCCAACGCGATCGCCTATACCCACGAGGCCGGCACCGTCACCCTGCTCGCCGCCGAGGACACGGAAGGCTGGAGCCTGCAGGTCGAGGACAACGGCCCCGGCATGCCCGCGGACGAGCGGGTCGCGGAAGGGCCGCGGTTCCGGCGCGGCACCCGCAGCGGCGGCGGCGGCGGCGGCGGCTCGGGCCTGGGCCTGGCGATCGCCCGCGCGATCGCCGAACGCCACCGCGGCGCACTGCGGCTGGACGCCCGGCCGCAGAGGCCCGGGCTGCAGGCGACGCTGTGGTGGCCGCGGCCGCCGGCCGTCTGATGCCCTCCCATCCCGATGCCCGACCCGAGATCGACCCCATGCCGCTGCCCTTTTCCCGCCGCCGCCAGGCCCTGTGTGCCATCGCCGCGGCGCTGCTGCTGGTCACCGGAGCCCGCGCCGGGGACAGTGCGCCGCCGGCGGCCGACCCGTCGACTACGGCCGCCGAATGCGTGGTGCCGGCCAAGGCCAGGGGCGGCTTCGACCTGACCTGCAGCCTGGCCCGCGACGCGCTGCAGGCGGTGCGGCCCCAGCGCCCGCCGCTGCAGCCGCGCTACCTGCCCGGCGGCATCGGCGCGGTGGCGTTCGACCGGATCGCCACCGGCAAACTGGGCGGTCCGGCGCTGCTGGTGGCGTTCTCCAGCGGCTCGCTGCTCAACCTGGCGCAGGGGCGCTTCGGGCCGCACCCGGCCAGCGCGGTGCGCTGGATCGCGGCGCTGGGGACCGACTACGGCGTCGTCGCGGTGCGGCGCGATTCGCCGTTCCGCACCCTGCAGCAGCTGGTGGAGGCCCTGCGCCAGGACCCGGCGCGGCTGGCCTTCGGCGCGGGCGGCACTGTGGGCAGCCAGGACTGGGTGAAAGCCGCGCTCCTGGTGCGCGCCGCCGGCCGCGACCACCGGGCGATGCGCTTCGTCTCGTTCGAGGGCGGCGGCGAGGCGCTGGCCGCGCTGCAGGGCGGGCATGTCGACGTGTTCCCCGGCGATGCGGCCGAGGCGCTGCAGGCCGTCGCGGCGGGCGCGCCGGTGCGCATCCTGGCGGTGCTGTCGGCCGAGCGCCTGCCGGGCGCCCTGGCCGGGGTGCCCACCGCGCGCGAGCAGGGCGTGGAGTTGCTCTGGTCCACTGTTCGCGGCCTGTACCTGGGAGCCGACGTGCCCGCCGCGGCCGTCCAGGCCTGGCGCGATGCGTTCCGGCAGGCGATGGAGGCGCCCGGCTATCCCGCCCTGCGGGCCGCACAGGGCCTGTACCCGTTCAGCCTGACCGGCGACGCGCTGGACACCTATGTGCAGCAGCAACTGGCGGCCTACAGTCAACAGGCCGAGAGCCTGGGACTGCGGCGCTGGGGCCGTTGAAGCCGGGCCGGCTGTCGGGGTCCGATCCGGAAATCCTGCGCAGGCCGACATAGGCTCCCTTGCCGAGGCAAGCCGGAAAGCCAGGGCGACGACCGCGCTTACTCAACGCCAAGCGCGCCGCCTATCGGTCGCGTCCTACGTGCACCGTAGGAGCGATCCCCATTTTAGTAAGCATGCAACCATACGCAATTTTGGCCGGAATTTAATCGGGGGATTCTTGGCGGACACGCCGAGCCGTGTCGATTCCAGCGATGGTGCGGCCTGCCGCCGCAGGGCCGTGTCGGCACCGACCGGCCAGGCACATCCGCTGGGGTCTGCTGACCCATCGGTCTGCAACCCGAGGTAAGTCTCGAATCTTTCGGGCGCATTCGCTGCGTAAATCGAGCACCCTCCAAAGCGCACGTTTCTACCCGGAACGTGCCCTCGTCGCTTTCGGGTGCAGGGTCGGTCCATCGCATCGTCGCGGACCCGACGCCGGCACCCCCACAACAAGAACGCATGCCTGCCGCTACACCGATCGCCCATCGCGCACCCCGACTCCTCCCACCCAGAACCACCCACCACCAGACCTTCGCCGCATCGTTGCGCAGGCGCTGCCCATCGCCTGCAACACTGTGCCACCTGGCCGTCATGCTGGCCATGGGCACCGCCATGCCCGCCGGCGCGCAGCTGCAGGCGTCCGCCGCGGTTTCCCCCCCGGCCGGCACGCAAGCCGGCGCAGCGCTCGCCGCCCCTCCTACCCCGCTGCAACCCTACGGCCGTGCGCCGCACGACGCGCTGATCGAGCGCTGGCGTGCCGAGCGCACGCCCGCTGCGGCGTCCGCAGCCCTCGCGCAACTGGCTGCCTGGCGGCAGGCGCCCGACCTGCCTGCCGATGCGCGGGCGCGCGTGGCGTCCGACCTGGTGACGGTCGCCTCGCAGTCAGGCGACGCGGCGCAGGCGGTGGCCGCCGCCCGCGGCGTGCCGCTGGCGGAACTGCGACCCTATGCACTCGGCGCCGCCGTGGGGGCGGCCCGCGCGATGGGCGACCGGGCCCTGCAGGGCGAGGCCGTCGCGCAGTGGCGCCGGGTGGCGCCGCAGGACTGGGAGCCGCGGGTGGCCGAGGCGATGTTCCGGATCGACAGCGGCACGCTCGACGCGGCCGCCGCCGCGATCGAGCGGCTCGCCGCCGACCCGGCCGCTGGCCAGACGCCGCGGCGCATCGACCTGCTGGAGCTGCGCGGCGTGCTGGCCGAGGCGCGCGGCGACCGGCTGGGCGCGCTGGGCTACTACCAGCAAGTGCTCGACCTGCAGCCGGGCCAGCGCTATGCCCTGCGCGCCCGGGTGTTCCTGCTGGCCGACGCCAACGCCGCCGCTGCCGCCTGGCGCGATGCCGAGGCGCTGGAGCGCACCGAGGCGGGCCGCTTCTCGCGCCTGGAAATGGCGCGGCTGCAGCAGAACGCCCTGGGACAGCGCCTGGGCTGGGCCGCGGCCGAGCGCGACCATGTCGAGCAGGGCCGGCCCACGGCGCGCCGCTTCGACAAGCTCGACGCGGTGATCGCCGATCTGGCCGCGGCGCGCACGCGGTTCGAGGCCGGCCCCGACGGGGCCACGCCCGCCTGGCAGGTGGTGCGCAGCGGCCTGTGGGGCGACGCGGTCTTCGCGCTGTCGGAGCGGGCGCGCGCGGCCGACACGGTGGCGCTGTACGAGGAGGCCGGCCGCCGCGGCATCGCGATGCCCTGGTACGCCACCGGCGCGGCCGCGCTCGCCTGGCAGCAGCAGCGCCGCTCCGACCGCGCGGTGCCGCTCTTCGAGCAGGCCATCCGCGAGGCCGGCCCTGCGCTGCAGGGCCCGACCAACCTGCACGTGGGGCTGCTCTACGCCTACCTCGACACCGGTGCGTTCGGCCCCGCCGAGACCCTGATGCGCCAGCTGGAAGGCGCCACGCCGGTCGCCCTGCGCCTGTCGCCGGTGGGCGGGGCGTCCAACCCCGAATACGGCGACGTGCAGGGCCTGCGCGCGCTGATGTCGCTCTACACCGACCAGCCCGCCCGGGCGCAGCAGCAGTTCCAGGCCTTGGTGGGGGCCGCCGCCTACAACGAAGGTTTCCTGGTGGGCCGTGCCCGCACCCAGCGGCTGCGCGAGCATCCGCAGGCCGCGGCGGCGCAGTTCGAGCAAATCCTCGCCGACCGGCCCGATTCGGTCGAAGGCCGTGCCGGCTATGCCGAGACGCTGCTCGACCTGCAGGAATTCGGCCCCGCGCTGAAGCTGTCGCAGCAGTTGCAGGCCGACTACCCCGACTCTCCCGCCGCCCGCAGCCTGGCCCGCCAGGTGCGGGCGGCCACCGGTGCGCGGCTGGAGATCGAGGCCGGTGCCGGCGAAGGCGGCCGGGCGCTCGCCAGCCGCGAGGCGCAGGTGCGGCTGCGGCTCAGCTCGGGCCTGATCGACGCGCGCTGGCGCGTCTTCTACGAGCAGGTGCTGGGCCAGGCCACCGTGAGCGACGACGAGGGCCGCACCCGGCGCGCGCGCGGCGGCATCGGCCTGCAGTACCAGCAGGGCCGTTGGGACCTGGAAGGCCAGCTGCACCAGAGCAACGGCGGCACGCCGCGCACCGGCGCCGCCGTGGGCCTGCGCTACCGCGCCAGCGACGCCTGGCGGCTGCTCGCCCGCTTCGACACCAACTCGCCCGACGTGCCCTGGCGCGCCTGGCGGGCCGGCATCTCGGCGCGCGAAACGGCCGTCGGCGCCCGCTACATCGTCGACGAATCGCGCGAGTTCCGCAGCGAGCTGCAGCGGCTCGACTACCGCGACGGCAACGGCCGCACCGCGCTCTCGGGCAGCTGGCGCGAGCGCTGGTGGAGCAGCCCGCGGCTGCAGTTCGACAGCACGGTCTCGGCCGACACG
This sequence comes from Xylophilus sp. Leaf220, assembly GCF_001421705.1. Taxonomy (GTDB): domain Bacteria; phylum Pseudomonadota; class Gammaproteobacteria; order Burkholderiales; family Burkholderiaceae_C; genus Xylophilus. The sequence goes on from NZ_LMKO01000024.1 coordinate 139,553, forward strand.
TCGCGCCAGCAGACCGATGCGGTGCCGTACTTCAGCCCGCGGCGCGACGCGTCTTTGATGGCCGAGGGCCGGCTGCAGTGGCTCACCTGGAAGAACGACGACCGCGTCTTCTCGCAGGTGTTCGAGGCCGGTGCCGGCCGCTACGAGCAGGTGGGCTTCGGCAGCGGCCCGGTGTGGATGGCGCGCTACGGCCACCAGTGGACGCTGGGGCCGGCGATGCGCGTCAGCTACGGCCTGGGCGTGGTCAGCCATCCCTACGACGGCGTCGCCGAACGCCGCCGCCAGCTCTTCCTGAACGCCACGTTCCCGCTGCAGTGACCGCATCCGCCATGACCTTCTCCCTCCCCGTCTCCTTTCGCTGCAGACCGCTGCGGCGCGTCCTGCTGGCGTTCTGCGCCCTCTTCTTCCTGGCGGCATCCGCGCATGCGCAGCGGATGCTGCCGCCCGACCCGCAGGACGGCCTGCATTTCCGGGTGATCGCACTGCACGACATCCGCGAGAACGTGCGCGCCAGCTTCGAGTCCGACCCGGAAGAGTCGGCCCTCGACCAGCGCACGCTGGCGGGCCTCTTCTCGTGGCTGCGCGACGACGGCTGGACGGTGGTGAGCCTGTCGCAGATCGTGGCCGCCCGCAACGGCGGCCCGCGCCTGCCGCCCAAGGCGATGCTGCTGAGCTTCGACGACGGCTACCGCAGTGCCTACACCAAGGCCTACCCGCTGCTGCAGGCCTTCGGCTACCCGGCGGTGATGGCGCTGGTAACCTCCTGGCTCGACGTGCCCGAGGGCCAGCGCGTGCCCTGGGGCAGCACCACGCTGCCGCGCGAGCAGTTCCTGACCTGGCCGCAGGCCGCCGAGATGGCCCGCTCGGGCCTGGTGGAGTTCGCGAGCCACACCGACGCGCTGCACCTGGGCGTGCCGGCCAACCCGCAGGGCAACGTGCTGCCTGCGGCGGCCGCCCACCGCTACGACCCGCAGACCGGCACCTACGAAACCGACGCCGCCTTCGGTGCCCGGGTCGAGGCCGACCTGCGCCGCAGCCGCGCCCGCATCGAGCAGGAAACCGGCAAGCCGGTGCGCGCCCTGGCCTGGCCCTACGGCAGCTACAACGCGCAGGCCCTGGCCGCCGCGCGCCGCGCGGGCCTGGAGATCGCCCTGACGCTCGACGACGGCGCCAACGACCTGCGCCAGCCCGACGCGCTGCAGCGCATCTCGCGCACCCTGGCCAGCTACGAGCACGAGGCGCCCGACTACGCCTGGCTGCTGCGCCAGGCCTACGGCCCCGACTACGCCACGCCGCACCGCGCGATGCAGGTCGACCTGGACTACGTCTACGACCCGGACCCGGCGCAACAGGAGCGCAACCTGTCGCGCCTGCTCGACCGGGTGCGGGCGATCGGCCCGTCGTCGGTCTACCTGCAGGCCTATGCCGACCCCGACGGCGACGGCGTGGCCGACGCGGTGTACTTCCCCAACCGGCACCTGCCGGTGCGGGCCGACCTGTTCAGCCGGGTGGCCTGGCAGTTGCGCACCCGCACCGGCGTGCAGGTGTATGCCTGGATGCCGGTGATGGCCTGGCGGGTGCCCGCCAACGGCCCCCGCCTGCAGCCGGTGGCCGCCCCGGCCGGCACGCCTGCGCCCGCCACGCCGCGCTACCACCGGCTCTCGCCCTTCGATCCGGCCGCGCGCACCTGGATCGGCGACCTCTACGACGACTTGGGCCGGCATGCGATGTTCGCCGGCGTGGTGTTCCACGACGACGCCACCCTGGCCGAGGACGAGGACGCATCGCCCGCCGCGCTGGCCGCCTATGCCGGCTGGGGCCTGCCCGCCGACATCGCGAAGATCCAGGCCGACCCCGACCTGCGCGCCCGCTGGACCGCCGGCAAGTCCCGCGCGGTGACCGCCTTCACCCAGGAGCTGGCCCAGCGGCTGCGCGCCTGGCAGCCGCAGCTGCGCACCGTGCGCAACGTGTACGCCCGGCCGCTGCTGGAGCCGGCGTCGGAGGCCTGGTTCGCCCAGAACTACACGCTGTCCCTGGCCGCCTATGACTACACCGCCGTGATGGCGATGCCCGCGATGGAGAAGGTGCCCGCGGCCGAGGCCGACGCCTGGCTGCAGTCGCTGGTGGCCGTCGCCGCCGCCACGCCGCAGGGGCTGGAGCGCACCGTGTTCGAGCTGCAGGCCCGCGACTGGACCACCGGCCGGGCCGTGCCCGACGCGACGCTCGCCCGGCAGTGGGAGGTGCTGCGCCGCAAGGGCGCTCGCAACCTGGCGTACTACCCGGACGACTTCCTCCACGACCAGCCCGGCCTGGCGACGGTGCGCGAGGCGATGTCGCTGCGCATCCTGCCGCTGCCTCCGGGCCGGCCGGCCGCGGCCGGCGCGGGCGCCGCCGATGCGCGCGCGCCCGCCAGTCCCACCGCAGCCGGACCCGGTGCCGGCACCGCGTCGGCGGCCTCGCCGCCCGCGACCGACCCGGCGCCCCTGGAGCGGGCCACGAAATGATCGATTCCCTCGAGACCTTCCTGGGCGTCGGCCTGCCGACCCTGGTCTTCGGCTACGTTTTCTACTACCCGTTCTTCATGGCCTACCTGTGGATGGCCGGCGGCATCTCGCATGCGCTGGCGTTCGAGCGGGGCGATCCGCTGGAGCAGGACCCGCTCACGCTGCTGCCCTCGCTGCCGGTAGTGTCGATCCTGGTGCCCTGCTTCAACGAGGGCACGCATGCCCGCGAGGTGTTGGAGCAGGTGATGCGCACCCGCTACCCGTACTACGAGGTGATCGCGATCAACGACGGCTCGACCGACGACACCGGCGCGGTGCTCGACGAACTGGCCCGCACCTATCCGCAGCTGCGGGTGGTGCACCATGCGCAGAACCAGGGCAAGGCGGTGGGCCTGAACACCGCCACCGCCCTGGCGCGCGGCGAGTTCATCCTGGGCATCGACGGCGACGCGCTGCTCGACCGCGACGCCATCGCCTGGCTGCTGCGCCACCTGCTCACCTCCGACGGCGTGGGCGCGGTCACTGGCAATCCGCGAATCCGAACCCGCACCACCTTGATCGGCCGGATGCAGGTGGGCGAGTTCTCCTCGACCATCGGCCTTATCAAGCGCACCCAGCAGATCCTGGGCCGGCTCTTCACCGTCTCGGGCGTGATCACGATGTTCCGACGCAAGGCGCTGCTCGACGTCGGCTTCTGGAGCACCGACATGATGACCGAGGACATCGACGTCACCTGGAAGCTGCAGATGGCGCAGTGGCGGGTGCGCTTCGAGCCGCGTGCGATGTGCTGGATCCTGATGCCCGAGAGCATCCGCGGCCTCTACCGCCAGCGCCAGCGCTGGGCCACCGGCGGCATCCAGACGCTGATGCGCTACGGCCTGCCGCTGCTGCGGCCGCGCCACTGGCGCATGTGGCCGGTGTTCCTCGAATACGTGGCCAGCGTGGTCTGGGCCTATGCGATGTTCGCGCTGCTGCTGACCGCCCTGGTGCACTACTGGCTGCCCGACAGCTGGATCCCCGAGGCCTGGCAGGTCGGCATCTTCCCGGCCTGGCGCGGCACGCTGCTCGGCCTGACCTGCATGCTGCAGATGCTGGTGAGCCTGTGGATCGACCGCCACTACGACCGCTCGCTGCTGCGCTACTTCCTCTGGACCGTGTGGTACCCGATCGCCTTCTGGACGATCACGATGGTCACCACCGTCCTCGCCCTGCCGCTGGTGCTGATGCGCCGCCGCGGCAAGCGCGCCACCTGGACCAGCCCCGACCGAGGAAACACCCATGCGAGCTAAGGACAACGCGCGCCCCGATTTCGACGACTCCTTCTTCGCGCCCGACAGCGTCATGCCCGAGGAGGCCGCCCAGTCGTGGGTGGAGCCGGTCGCCGGCCAGCCGATCATCGACGCGGCCCGGGTGCCGCTGCGCGCCTTCAACGCCCACAAGCCGCGGCGCTCGGCCTTCTGGATGTTCACCTGGCTGCACTACCTGCGGCCGGTGCTGGTCGCCGGCGTCTGGCTGGTCGTGGCCTGGTACGTCTGGAACCACTTCTTCGCGCTGCCGCGCAGCCTGGAGGTGTGGGAGCTGGTGGCCCTCTACGTGGCGGGCATCCTCTCGATCCTGCTGGTGATGCTGCTGCTGGCACCATTGCGCCGGCGGGAGGAGCAGAGCGAGGAGACCCAGTTCGGCGACTCGGTCCATGCCTCTACCTTTCCCGAGATGGCCGACTACGCCGGCATGCCGCAGCGGGACCTGGCGTCGGTGCACCTGGCGCAGCGGGTCGTCGTCCACCACGACGAGGAAGGCCATGTGAGCCGGCTCGACATGGAGCCGGTCGAGGCCGAGGCCGCCCTGGCGGCCGCCCGCGCCCGCGGCGTGCCGGCCCTGCGCTGAGCAGGCGCGAGGGAACCTGCCGCACCGGGCGCCGCGGGGTGCCCTACCATCGCAGGCTAGCCCGCAACGCGGGCGGCATGCCGGAACTTCCCCGCGCCGCGCCCGCTCCCACCCTCGCCATGCACGCCGCCCCCCTTCGCCCTTCCCTGTCCGCATGGCGCAGCCGCTGGGCGGCCATTGCTACGTTTTTAATAGCTAGTAGCCAGTGCGTGGCGCCCGCCAGCGCCCAGTTTTCCTTCGCATCCGCTGCCGGGAAGACCGCACCCGCCCGCATCGCCACGCCGCATGTGGAGGCCGAGCTGGTGGCCCATGCGCCCCAGGGGGTGGAACCGGGCGCCACCCTCTGGGCCGGCCTGCGCATCGCCCACCAGCCCGAGTGGCACACCTACTGGAAGAACGCGGGCGACTCCGGCCTGCCGACCACCCTGTCCTGGACGCTGCCCGCGGGCCTGTCCGCCGGCGCCATCGACTGGCCGGTGCCCCGGAAGATCCCGATCGGCACCCTGGCCAACTACGGCTACGAAGGCACGGTGCTGCTGCCGGTGCCCTTCACCGTGGCGGCCGATTTCCAGCCGCCAGCCGGCGCCGCCACCGTCACCCTGCAGCTGCACGCCGAATGGCTGGTCTGCCGCAAGGAGTGCATCCCCGAGCAGGCCGACCTGGCGCTGGTGCTGCCGGTGCGCGGCAGCACCGCCGGCTTCGGCGCCGAGTTTGAGGCGGCGCGCGCCGCGCGGCCCGCGGACGTGCCGGGCCGGGCGCAGGCCACGGTCGACGGCGACCGGCTGGCGGTCTCCGCCGCCGCGCTGCCCGCCGCCCTGCGCGGCCGGCCGCTGGAGCTGCTGCCCGAGACGCCCAACATCGTCGTCACCGCCGCCACGCCAGAACAGGGCTGGCAGGGCGACGCCTGGACCGCCCGGGTGCCGCTGGACCCGCACCGCAGCGACGCCCCGGCCACCCTGCCGATGGTGCTGGTCGCCACCGGCGCCGACGGCGCCCGCACCGGCTGGCGCATCGAGGCCGACCTGCAGGGTGCCTGGCCCGCCACCGCCGCGCCCGCCGCGGTGTCGCCCGCGCTGGAGGCGGCGCTGCAGGCCAATGCAGCCGGCGCGACAGCCGCCGCCCCGACCGCGCTGCCGCCGCAGCTCGCGCCGCTCGGCACTTGGCTGGCGGCCCTGGCCGCGGCGCTCCTCGGCGGCCTGCTGCTCAACCTGATGCCATGCGTGTTCCCGGTGCTGGCGGTCAAGGTGATCGGCTTCGCCCGGCACGGCGCCGACCGGCGGGCGCACCGGGCCGCCGGGCTGGCCTACACCGCCGGCGTGGTGCTGTCCTTCGTCCTGCTGGGCGCGGTGGTGCTGGGGCTGCGGGCGGCCGGCGCGCAGCTGGGCTGGGGCTTCCAGCTGCAGTCGCCCGCGGTGGTGGCGGCGATGGCGGCGCTCTTCACCCTGCTGGGCCTGAACCTGGCGGGCGTCTTCGAGTTCGGCATGTGGGCGCCGCGCGGGCTGGCCGGCACCGCACTGCGCCATCCGGTAGCCGATGCGTTCCTGTCGGGCGTGCTGGCGGTGGCGATCGCCTCGCCCTGCACCGCGCCCTTCATGGGCGCCTCGCTCGGGCTGGCGCTGGGGCTGCCGGTGGCGCAGGCGCTGCCGCTGTTCGCGGTGCTGGGCCTGGGCATGGCCCTGCCCTACCTGGCCGCCAGCTGGCTGCCCGCGGTGGCCCGCCTGCTGCCGCGTCCCGGCGCCTGGATGGACGTGTTCCGCCGCGCGATGGCCTTCCCGATGTTCGCCACCGTCGCCTGGCTCACCTGGGTGCTGGGCCAGCAGAGCGGCATCGACGGCGCCGGCACCCTGCTCGCCTTGCTGGTGGCCCTGGCCGCGGTGGTCTGGTCGCTGACGCTGCGGGGCCGCACCCGGGTCGGCGCGGCGCTGCTGTCGGTCGCCGCGCTGGTCGGAGTGGTCGGCGCCTGGGGACACAACCTGGTGCGCTATGCGCCCGCCGCCGCCGCCGTGGCCCAGGCCGGCGAGCGCTGGGAGTCCTGGAGCCCGGCGCGGGTGGCCGCGCTGCAGGCCGAGGGCCGGCCGGTGTTCGTCGACTTCACCGCCGCCTGGTGCGTGACCTGCCAGGTCAACAAGCGCGGCACCCTGGCCCGCGACGACGTGCTGGCCGCCTTCGACGGCAAGCGCGTCGCCCTGCTGCGCGCCGACTGGACCCGCCAGGACCCGGCCGTCAGCACCGCGCTGCGGGCGCTGGGCCGCAGCGGCGTGCCGGTCTACCTCCTGCAGGCCCCGGGCCGCCCGCCGGTGGTGCTGACCGAACTGCTGGGCGCCGACGAGGTGAAGGCGGCGGTGGCCGCGCTGTAGCGGGAAACTGTCGCCCAGCCATCTGCGCGACGGCGTCGAAAACGGGAGAATGTCCGGTGCCGACGGCGACTCGCCGGGCACCTCCCGACGCCGTCTACCGCCCGCCCCGCATGTCCTCCCTCCACGTCCGTACTTCGCTGCTTCCCATCGCCCGCGCCGAGGAGCGGCTGCAGCTGGCGCTGGATGCGGGCGCCGTGGCCGGCACTTGGTTCTGGGACGTGGCGCAGGACCGCTTCACCGGCGACCGCCGCTTCGCCCAGTGCTTCTCGCTCGATCCGGACATGCTCGACAAGGGCGTGCCGCTGGCCGACGTGGTGCAGTCGATCCATCCCGAGGACGAGCCCGAGGTGCAGCGCAAGGTGCGGGAGGCGCTGGCGCGGGGCGGGCCGTACCGCGCCGAGTACCGGGTGCGGCAGCCGGGCGGCGGCTACCGCTGGATCGAGGCCAACGGCGCTGTCACCTTGGGCGAAGACGGGCGTGCGGCGAGTTTTCCCGGCGTGCTGGTCGACATCGAGACCCGCAAGCAGGCCGAAATTCGCCAGGGCGCGCTGTTGGCGCTGGGAGACCGGCTGCGCGGGCTGGACGACGCCCAGGACATCGTGACCGCCGCCTCCGGGATCTGCGGACGAACCGTGGGCGTGATGCGCGCCGGCTACGCCACGATCGACACGGCGCAGGAGCACGCCGACGTCACCCGCGACTGGAACCGCGACGCCGGCGCCCACAGCGTGGCGGGCCGCTACCGGTTCGCGCACTTCGGCTCCTTCATCGAGGACCTGCGCCGCGGCGAGGTGGTCGCGATCCCCGACGTGGCGCAGGACCCGCGCACCGCCGGCCAGGTCGAGCAGCTCTGGCACCTGCGGATCCGGGCCCTGCTCAACGTGCCGCTGATGCGCGACGGCGCACTCGCCGGCCTGTTCCTGCTGCACGACGACGCGCCGCACGCATGGACGTCCGACGACATCGCCTTCGTGCGCGGCGTGGCCGACCGCACCTGGTCGGCGGTCGCGACGGCGCAGGCGGTGGCCGAGCTGCGGGCGGTCAACGGCGCGCTGGAGCGGGAGGTGCAGGCCCGCACCGCCGACCGCAACCGCCTCTGGAACCTGTCGAACGACCTGATGCTGGTCGCCCGCTTCGATGGCGAGATCCTGGCCGCCAACCCCGCCTGGGAGCGGGTGCTGGGCTGGACCGAACCCGCGCTGGTCGGCCGCCGGCTGTTCGACCTGGTCCACCCGGACGACCTCGCGCACACCCGCGCCGGCACGCAACTTCTGGCCGCCGACAGCGGCGCTCCGGTGATCGAGAACCGCTGCCTGCACCAGGACGGCAGCTACCGGTGGATCTCCTGGAGCGCGAGCCCCGGCGACGGCCTGATCGTCGCCGCCGGCCGGGACGTGTCGCAGGTCAGGGCGCAGGCCGAGTCGCTGCGCCGGGCCGAGGAGCAGCTGCGCCAGAGCCAGAAGATGGAGGCGGTCGGCCAGCTCACCGGCGGCATCGCCCACGACTTCAACAACCTGCTGGCCGCGATCGGCGCCAGCCTGCAGGTGCTGCAGACGCGCCTCGACGCCGGCCGCACCGAAGGCGCGGCGCGCTACATCACGCTGGGCCAGGAGTCGGTCCGCCGGGCCGCGGCGCTGACCCACCGGCTGCTGGCCTTCTCCCGCCGGCAGACGCTCGACCCGAAGCCGGTCGACGTGCGCCGGCTGGTCGATGGCATGGAGGAGCTGATCCGCCGCACCGTGGGCCCGACGGTGGCGCTGGCGGTGGTAGGCGACGCGGCGCTCTGGCCGAGCCGGATCGACGCGTCGCAGCTGGAGAACTCGCTGCTCAACCTGTGCATCAACGCCCGCGACGCGATGCAGCCGGCGGGCGGGCGCCTGACGATCGAGAGCACCAACGTCCGGCTCGACGCCCAGGCGGCGCACGACTGCAACGTGCCGCCGGGCGACTATCTCTCGCTCTGCGTGACCGACACCGGCTGCGGCATGGCGCCCGAGGTGGCGGCCCGCGCCTTCGACCCGTTCTTCACCACCAAGCCGCTCGGCCAGGGCACCGGCCTGGGCCTGTCGATGGTCTACGGCTTCGCGCGGCAGTCGGGCGGCGACCTGCGCATCCGCAGCGAGGTCGGCGCGGGCACCACGCTCTGCATGCTGCTGCCGCGCCATGCCGGCCCGCTCGAGGAAGCGCAGGGCCCGGTCGCGCCGCCGGCCCTGCAGCCCGGCGAAGGCGAGACGGTGCTGGTGGTCGAGGACGAGCCGACCCTGCGCATGCTGCTGACCGAGATGCTCCAGGAACTGGACTACCGCGTGCTGGTCGCCGAGGACGGCCCGGCCGCCCTGCGGCGGCTCGACGCCGCCGGCCGGATCGACCTGCTGGTGACCGACGTCGGCCTGCCGGGCGGCCTCAACGGCCGGCAGGTGGCCGACGCCGCGCGCACCCGCCGGCCCGGCCTGCAGGTGCTGTTCATCACCGGCTATGCCGAGAATGCGGTGGTCGGCAACGGCCAGCTGGAGCGCGGCATGGCGGTGATCACCAAGCCGTTCGACATGGCGGCGCTCACTGCGAAGGTGCGGGCGATGGTCGAGGGCTGACGCCGACGCGGGCGGTGCCGCCGCGCCGGCGCCGTGCCGGGGCGACTACTGCGCCAGCAGGCTGCAGAAGCGCGCGATGTCGATGTTGCCGCCGCTCAGCACCACGCCTACCCGCTGGCCGCGCAACCGCTCCTGCATGTTGCGGGCCGCGGCCAGGCCCAGGCAGCCGGTGGGCTCGACCACCATCTTGAGCCGCGCGGCCAGGAAGGACATGCATTCCACCAGCTCGGCATCGCTCGCGGTGAGCACATCGGTCACCTCGCGCCGGATGATCGGGAAGGTGATGTTGCCCAGGTGCTGGGTCTGCGCGCCGTCGGCGATGGTGTGGGGCGTATCGATGTGCACGATCTCGCCCGAGCGGAACGAGCGCTGGCCGTCGTTGCCCGCTTCGGGCTCGACGCCGTAGAGCCTGCACTGCGGCGACAGCGCCCTGGCCGACAGGGACGATCCCGAGAGCAGCCCGCCGCCACCGAGCGGCACGAACAGCGCGTCGAGCTCGCCCACTTCCTCGAACAGTTCCTGGGCAGCCGTGCCCTGGCCGGCGATCACGTCGGGATGGTCGTAGGGCGGGATCAGGGTGAAGCCGTGCCGGGCGGCCAGGTCGCGGCCGATCTGCTCGCGGTCGTCGGCGTAGCGGTCGTAGAGCACCACCTCGGCGCCGTAGCCGCGGGTGGCCTCGATCTTCACCGCCGGCGCGTCCTGCGGCATGACGATGGTGGCCGGAATGCCCAGCAGCCGGGCCGACAGCGCGATCGCCTGCGCATGGTTGCCCGACGAGAACGCCACCACGCCCGCCTTGCGCTGCGCCGGCGTGAACTTCGACAGCGCGTTGAAGCCGCCGCGGAACTTGAAGGCGCCCATGCGCTGCAGGTGCTCGCACTTGAGGAACACCTCCGCACCCATCATCTCGTTCAGTGTGCGCGAGGTGACGACCGGGGTGCGGTGGGCATGGCCGGCGATGCGTGCCGAAGCGGCGACGACGTCTTCGTAGGTGGGCAGTGCAGGTGCGTTCATGGTGCGGAAAGGGTGAAGCGAAAACAAGGGCGGATGGGCGAAGCGGCGGCTACCAGGGCCAGGCGACGGCGGTGCCGGCCCCGGCTGCGAGCGCCCGCTGGTGGACGAGCCGCGCGACGGTCAGGTCCTGCAGAGCCAGGCCGGTCATGTCGAACACGGTGATGTCGCCAAGGCCACGCTCGAAAGCGACGCGGCCGTCGAGCAGGTCGCCGATCTCGTCGCAGGGCGTATCGGGCGCCCACTGCGTCTCGCCGATCTGCGTGGCCTGCGCGCGGTCGTCCACGACGACACGCGCACGCTCCAGCAGGCCGGCCGGCAGTTCGCGCTTGCCGCGGGTGTCGGCGCCGACGCAGTTGAAATGGGTGCCGGGCCGCACCGCCGCCGCATCGAACAGCGGGCCACCGCCGGGCGTGGCGGTGATGACGATGTCGGCGGCCGCGACGGCCGCATCGGCATCGGTCGCCGGTGCGATGCGGCAGCGGCCGGCGAACGCCGCCTCGAATGCCGCATCGGTGCGACCCCGCGCCGCGACGTACGCCACCTCGCGCAGCGCCGGCAGCTGCCGCAGGGCGTAGTCGAGCTGCACCCGCGCCTGCACGCCGGTGCCGAACACGCAGGCCCGCGCACTGCCCGGCCGCGCCAGCATCTGCAGGCCGATGCCGCCGGCCGCGCCGGTGCGGGCGGTGGTGATCGTGTTGCCGTCGATCACGCACAGCGGCCGGCCGGTCAGCGGGTCGGCCAGCAGGATCGTCGCCTGGTGTGGCTCGCCGCCGGCCGCGCGGTTGGCGGGCCAGAAGCCGGCGGCCTTGAAGCCCAGCAGGCCCTGGCCCGGCACGTCGCCCGACTTGATGCCGAAGATGCCGCCGGTGGGCAGCGCCTCGCGCACCACCGGAAACACCCGGCCCTCGCGCCGGCTGTGCAGCACGAAGGCCTCCCGTACCGCCTCCAGCACGTCGGCCGGCTGCAGCAGCGGCGCCACCGCGGCACCGTCGATCAGGAGAAGGCGGGCATCGTGCGGCATGGGTTCACTTGGCGTAGGCGTAGACGGAGGCGCGCGACACGCCCAGGTGTGCGGCGATGGTGTCCATGGCGCGGCGCACGTCCAGCAGGCCGGCGGTGCGCAGCTCGCGCAGGAGGGTGCGGCGGTCGTCGGCCCGCAGGGAGCGTGGCGTGGTGGCCAGGCGGGCCGCGAACTGGTCGATGCGCTCGCGGATCCGGTCGGCACCGGTCGGGTCGAGCGACTCTTCCACCGCCGCCCGCGGGTCGATGTGGACGAAGCGCGCCATGGCGGTCTGGAAGCCGTGGAACAGCGTCAGGTCCACATTCATGCACAGCGCGGCGATGTAGCGGCCGTCCGCGTCCTTGATGCCGATCGAGGTGCTCTTGGCCTGGCGGCCGTCGGCGAAGGTGTTGGCATAGTTGGCGATGACCGGCGGCATGTCCGGGTCGTGGATGCGGGCCAGGCCCAGCTCGGTCGTCGGCTCGCCGACGGCGCGGCCCGACAGGTTGTTGTGGATCGCGAGGATCGAGCGCTTCGGGTCGAGCAGGTCGTGCACCACCACTTCGCAGAAGGGCGCGAAGGTCTCGCCCAGGCCCTGCGCGATCTGGCGGACCTGGTCGAGAAGCAGTGTCTGCTCGGGGCTACGGCGGGGTTTCGGCATCTGGATAGTCTGTCCAATTTTGGATAGACTGTCAAACATTCGACGATTCGTCCACACCGCCACCCGTACCCACGGACTCCAGGATGCCCATGCACCCACCCGCCGACCTCGAAACGCCCCTGCTCCTGCTCGACGAAGCGCGGATGCAGCACAACATCGACCGGATGCAGTCGCGCATGGACGCGCTGGGCGTGCGGTTCCGTCCGCACGCCAAGACCAGCAAGTGCGCCGAGGTGGTGCGGCGCCAGATCGCGGCGGGCGCACGGGGCATCACCGTCTCGACGCTGAAGGAGGCCGAGCGCTTCTTCGCCGCCGGCATCGACGACGTCCTGTACGCGGTTGCGATCGCGCCGGCCAAGTTCGCCCATGCGCTGCGGCTGGCGCGCGCCGGGCTGCGGCTGACGCTGCTGGTCGAATCGGTCGCGGCGGCCGAGCAGCTGTCGGCTTTCGGCAGGGCCGAGGGCCACGGCTTCGACGTGCTGGTCGAGGTGGACACCGACGGCCACCGCTCCGGCATCGCGCCGGCCGACCCGTGGCTGCTGGACGTGGCCGCCGCACTGCGCACCGACGCGGCCGGCCACGGCGCGCGGCTGGCCGGCGTGCTGACCCATGCCGGCAGCTCCTACGACCTGCGCACGCCCGCAGCGCTGGAGGCGATGGCCGAGCAGGAGCGCGCCGGCTGCGTCGCCGCGGCCGAGGTCCTGCGCGCGGCCGGCCATGCCTGCGCGGTCGTCAGCGTCGGCTCCACCCCCACCGCGCTCAGCGCCCGGCACCTGGAAGGCGTGACCGAGGTGCGGGCCGGCGTCTACGTGTTCTTCGACCTGGTGATGGCCGGCACCGGCATCTGCCGGCCCGACGAGATCGCGCTGTCGGTGCTGTGCACCGTGATCGGCCACCGCGCGGAGAACGGCTGGGTGATCACCGACGCCGGCTGGATGGCGATGAGCCGCGACCGCGGCACGCAGAAGCAGGCACACGACTTCGGCTACGGCCTGGTGTGCGATGCGGACGGGCGTCCGCTGCCGGGCCTGACCTTCGACGCGGCCAACCAGGAGCACGGCGTGCTGCAGTGGACCGGCGGCGACGGGGACGACGCCATCGCGCTGGCCGAGCGTTTCCCGCTGGGCGCGCAACTGCGCATCGTGCCCAACCATGCCTGCGCCACCGGGGCGCAGCATCCGGCCTACCACCTGCTGCCGGCGGCAGGCGGCGTGGGCGACGTACTGCCGCGCTGGGAGCGTTTCAGCGGCTGGTGATCCTGTACCGTTGCGTCCTTTCGGCCCTTTCGCGCGTTCTGCGCCGACGACCTCCGCACCCTCACTGCCGACACCCATGACCTCCCTGCCCCCGACGCCAGCCCGCAAGCCCCGCATCGCACTGCTCGCCACCGGCGGCACCATCGCCGGCGCGGCCGCCTCGGCCACCAGCACCAGCGCCTACACCTCGGCCGTCACCGGCGTCGAGGCGCTGCTGGCCGCGGTGCCGCAGATCGCCGACGTGGCCGCGGTGCGCGGCGAACAGGTGCTGCAGATCGGTTCCGAGAGTTTCGACAACGCCCGGCTGCTGACGCTGGCGCGCCGGGTGGCGGCGCTGGCCGCGTCCGAAGCGGTGGACGGCATCGTCATCACCCACGGCACCGACACGATGGAAGAGACCGCCTACTTCCTGCACCTGACCATCCCCACCGCCAAGCCCATCGTGCTGACCGGCGCGATGCGCCCCGGCACTGCCCTGAGCGCCGACGGCCCGCTCAATTTGCTCGACGCGGTGACCGTCGCCGCGCATGCCGGGTCGGCCGGCAAGGGCGTTTTGCTGGTGATGGACCAGCAGGTCCACAGCGGCCGCGACGTGGCCAAGACCCACGCCAGCCGCACCGACGCGTTCCGCTCCGAATACGGCCCGCTAGGCACGGTGGCCGACGGCCAGGTGCGCTTCTACCGCCTGCCCGCGCGGCCCCACACCGTGGCGAGCGAATTCGACATCGCCCGCATCGACACGCTGCCCGAGGTCGGCATCGTCTACGCCCACGGCAACACCAGCCCCGCGCCGTACGAGGCGTTGGTCGATGCCGGCGCCCGCGCCATCGTCCACCTGGGCTTCGGCGGCGGGACCGTGCCGGACTACCTGGAAGCGACCCTCCAGGCGGTGCAGGCCCGCGGCGTGACGGTGGTGCGCGCCACCCGCATGGCCGGCGGCGGGGTAACGCGCAACGGCCCGGTCGACGACGACGCCCTCGGCTCGGTCGCGGCCGACGACCAGAACGGGGTGAAGGCGCGGCTGCTGGCGGCGCTGGCGCTGGCGCAGGGATGCGACGCGGGGGCGATGCAGCAGGTGTTCTGGCGCTATTGAGCCCGTCGGGAGCCGGCCGCCCCAGTCGAGGCGATAGCGGCGCTTTTCGAAGCCGCGAGGCCCGTTATGGCGGGCGTTCTCATCGATGGCCCGGTGCTTGCATGAAGCACGCTTTGCCGCACCAGGACCGACCATGACCTCCACCACCCGACGATCCCTCCTCGCCGCGGCTGCCGCCACCCTGGCCACGCCCGCACTGCTGCATGCGCAAGATGCCTATCCCTCCCGCGCGCTGCGGATGGTGGTGCCGTTTCCGCCGGCAGGCGCGGCGGATTTTCTGGGGCGGGCGGTCGGGGAGCGCCTGTCGCAGGCGCTCGGCCAGCAGGTGCTGGTCGACAACCGCAGCGGGGCCGGTGGCAACATCGGCACGCAGGCGGCGGCCCAGGGCGACCAGGAGGGCTATACGCTGCTGCTGACCGGGTTGCCGTTCGCGGTCAACCGTTTCCTGTTCCGCACGCTGCCGTTCGACCCGGACCGCGACTTCGACCCGGTCGCGCTGATCGCCACGGTGCCCAATCTGATGATCGTGCCGGCCGATTCGCCGGCCAATACGGTCGAGGAGTTCATCGCCTATGCCCGCAAGCGGCCGGGGCAGGTGAACTACGCCTCGATCGGCAACGGCACCTCGCTGCACCTGGCGGGCGCGCAGTTCAACAACGCGGCCAGGCTCGACATGTCCCATGTCCCGTACAAGGAGACCGGCACCGCCAACGCCGACCTGGTGGCCGGGCGGGTGGACGTGATGTTCCAGACCATCTCGGCCGCGGCGGGCCTGGTGCGCGGCCACAAGGCGAACGCGCTGGCGGTGACCAGCGACACGCGGGTGCCGGCCTTCGCCCAGGTGCCCACGCTGAAGGAAGCGGGCGTCGACCTGGTCACCGTGGGCTGGTTCGGCCTGCTGGTGCCGGCGAACGTGCCGCCGGCCCGCAAGGCGCTGCTGGAGCGGCTGACGCTGGCCGCGGTGCGCGACCCGGCCCTGTCGGTCCGCATCGCCGACAGCGGCTGCATTCCCCGCCCGCTGGGCAGCCAGGATTTCAAGGCGTTCATCGGCGACGAGACCCGCCGCCTGGGGGAGGTGGTGCGCAGCGCGGGCATCGTGGCGAACTGAAACGCCGGGCCCGCCGCACCCCGCGGGGCGGGCGTGCCGGGACCCTCCGCGACCGGGGTGCGGTCGCGCCGCTGTCCTATCGCCGCGGACACCACCCCCTGCCACAATCCGGCGCATGTTTGCCCCCCTTCAGAACGACACCTTCCTGCGCGCCTGCCGGCGCCAGGCCACCGACCACACCCCCGTCTGGCTGATGCGCCAGGCCGGGCGCTACTTGCCCGAGTACCGCGCCACGCGGGCCCAGGCCGGCAGCTTCATGGGCTTGGCCACCAACCGCGACTACGCGACCGAGGTCACGCTGCAGCCGTTGGAGCGCTATCCGCTCGACGCGGCCATCCTCTTCTCCGACATCCTCACCGTGCCCGACGCGATGGGCCTGGGCCTGTCGTTCCAGCTGGGCGAGGGACCGAGGTTCGCCCATCCGGTGCGCGACGAGGCCGCGGTGGCCGCGCTGGAAGTGCCCGACATGCACAAGCTGCAGTACGTGTTCGACGCGGTGTCGTCGATCCGCCGGGCATTGAACGGCCGGGTGCCGCTGATCGGCTTCTCGGGCAGCCCCTGGACGCTGGCCTGCTACATGGTCGAGGGCGCAGGGTCCGACGACTACCGGCTGGTCAAGACCATGCTCTATGCCCGTCCCGACCTGATGCACCGGATGCTGGCCGTCAACGCCGACGCGGTGGCGCAGTACCTCAACGCCCAGATCGACGCCGGCGCGCAGGCGGTGATGGTCTTCGACAGCTGGGGCGGGGTGCTGGCCCATGCGGCCTTCCAGGAGTTCAGCCTCGCCTACACCGCCCGGGTGCTCGCCCAGCTGAAGCGCACCGGCCCCGACGGGCAGGACGTACCCCGCATCGTGTTCACCAAGGGCGGCGGCCTGTGGCTGCAGGACATGGCCACGCAGCTCGATTGCGAGGTGCTGGGCCTGGACTGGACGGTGAACCTGGGGGCCGCCCGGGTGGCGGTCGGCGGGGCCGTGGGCGGCCCGGGCAAGGCCCTGCAGGGCAACATCGATCCCAACGTGCTGTTCGCCCCGCCCGCGCAGATCGACACGCAGGTGGCACGGGTGCTGGAGAGCTTCGGCCGCCCGCACACCGACACCACCACCACCGGCCCCACCCACATCTTCAACCTGGGCCACGGCATCAGCCAGCACACGCCGCCGGACCATGTGACGGCCCTGGTGGAGGCGGTGCACCGGCATTCGCGCCGGCTGCGCGCCTGATGCCGCGGGGGCCGCACGGTACACAGGGCCCCCGACCGGTGCACCCCACGCATCCGGCATGCGCTGTTATGCACAAAAAAAGCCATACCGCAGCGCAGCACGGCACTTTTCGTTATCTGCCGGGCACATCCCCGGTGCGTTTCGCAAGTGGTTGATTCATAAGGAATTCGCAAGCTGCTTTTTTGGCAGGCATCCTAGGAAGAGCAAGGTTTCATGCGGGCTGGCGGCGATCGCCACGAAGCTATCAACAAAGTTATCCACAGAAAATCGGGACTGTCGCGCAAAGCCCTTTCGAATCAAGGACTTAGCTCCTTCTCCAGAGGAAAGACGGGATGTTCGGCGCGTAGATCTCCAAAAGCTGCCGTTCGTCGGCCGGTCGGCTGCTTTTCAGACCCTTCGCATGGAGGCAGCAACCCCTTCACCCACCCGCAACCCGCGCCGTTGCTGGGCCTGGTGCTACCTTCCCTGACAGACCGTCACGCTGACGATGCCGAAACGGGCCTGTCAAGCAAAAAATTGCGGTCCGAAGGCTTGCTTATGCACACGAACCATGAAAGTGCTTTTTTCGGGCATTTCCAGGGCCCATCTCCACCGCGGCGTCCGGATGCACTCGTAAGTGCTTGATTCGTATGGATTTGTTGCGATGCCTCTTTCGCAGGCAAAACGTGTAAAGCCATGCGGGGCGCGGGCTTAGCACGGCTCGACACGTCCTATCAACAAAGTTATCCACATAAGGACGGCACAACATCCGGATAGCGGAAAAGCGATGGTGGATGCGATCCGGCGCGCAGTAGGCCGCATCGAAGGCCCCGGTCTTGTGCACAGGCTGGACCCGGCGACTGGGGCACAATGGAGCGCCCCCTGCTATCAGATTGCACCTGCAGTTCGGCATGGCAAGCTGTTGATATGGAACACTATTTTCATATCCGGCAGACCCGGGGCCGGCGGCGACGCCCTTGCGGCGATGCGGCCCCGTCCCCACCCTCGGACAGTCTGTCAACAAAGTTATCCACAGAAACGGCTTTTCCGTGCCGAAAAGTGCTTCTAAATCAATCCCTTGGAACACGCTCTGCAAAACCCGCTCGAAGTCGGTACCGGCGCCGTCGTATCGGTGCTGGTGCAGACCCCCGCCCACAGTGCCATCGCCGGCCCCCTGAGCTACCGCGCCGCAGGCCCGTTGGCCCCGGGCACGCTGGTGCGGGTGCCGTTGGGCAGCCGGGAAACGCTGGGGATCGTGTGGGACGCGGCAGAAGCCGCAGGCCTGCCGCCCGCGACCGCTCTGCGGCCCCTGTCGGCCGTGCTGGACGCCCTGCCGCCGCTCGGGCCCGGCTGGCGCCGGATGGTGGAGTTCGCCGGGCGCTACTACCAGCGCGGCGCCGGCGAGGTGGCGCTGGCCGCCCTGCCGCCGGCCCTGCGGGCGCTCGACCCGGTACAGCTGGCGCGCCGGCTCAAGCGCAGCCCGGGTACCGCAGCCGAGATCGCATTTGCTCCTGAAACCATAGCACCCAGCCGGGAGCAGGCCACGGCCATCGCCCGATTCGGTGCGGAAACCGGCCCGTTCCTGCTGTTCGGTGCCACCGGCAGCGGCAAGACCGAGGTCTACCTTCGCTGCGTGCAGGACGCGCTGCAGGCCGACCCGCTGGCTCAGGCGCTGGTGATGGTGCCCGAGATCAACCTCACCCCGCAGCTGGAAGAGCGCTTCCACGCCCGCTTCCCCTCCACCGACTCCGACGGCGCACCCGCGGTGGTCTCCATGCACAGCGGCATGACGCCGCCGCAGCGGCTGCGCAGCTGGATCGCGGCGCACACCGGCCGCGCCCGCATCGTGCTGGGCACCCGGATGGCGGTGTTCGCCTCGATGCCGCACCTGCGGCTGATCGTGGTCGACGAAGAGCACGACCCGAGCTACAAGCAGCAGGAAGGCGCCCGCTATTCGGCCCGCGACCTGGCGCTGTGGCGCGGCCGGGAGGAAGGCGCCAAGGTCATGCTGGGCTCGGCCACGCCGTCGCTCGAGAGCTGGCACGCCAGCCGCCCGGCCACCCCGGACGACCCGGGCGGCCGCTACGCCCGGCTGGAGATGCCGGCCCGCATCGGCGCCGGTGCGCTGCCCCGGGTGCGGCTGGTCGACATGAACCACCAGCCCAGGCGCGCGGTGGTCTCGCCGCCGCTGCTGGCCGCCATCGGCGAGCGCGTGGCCCGGGGCGAGCAGGTGATGGTCTTTCTCAACCGGCGCGGCTACGCCCCGGTGCTGCACTGCCCCGACTGCGGCTGGAAGAGCGACTGCCCGCACTGCAGCGCCCACCAGGTGTTCCACAAGATCGACCGCACCCTGCGCTGCCACCACTGCGGCACCACCTCGCGGGTGCCGCGCGGCTGCCCGGCCTGCGGCAACGTCGACATCGCCCCGCTTGGCCGCGGCACCGAAAAGCTGGAGGAGCACCTGTCGGAGCTGCTGGAAGGCATCCGCCGGCCCGACGGCGGCCGGGTGCGCATCGCGCGGATCGACGCCGACACCACCCGGGCCAAGGGCGCGCTGGAATCGCAGCTGGCCCAGGTGCACGCGGGCGACGTCGACGTGCTGGTCGGCACCCAGATGATCGCCAAGGGACACGACTTCCGCCGCATCACCCTGGTGGCCGCGGTGAACCCGGACGGTGCCCTCTTCTCCAGCGATTTCCGCGCGCCGGAGCGTCTCTTCGCGCTGCTGATGCAGGCCGGCGGCCGCGCCGGGCGCGACGCCGCCCACAGCGCAGGCAGCGAGATGTGGATCCAGACGGTGCACCCCGCGCACCCGATCTTCGCGGCCCTGAAGGCCCACGATTTCCCCGCCTTCGCCGCTCAGCAGATCGACGAGCGCCGCTCGGCCGGCATGCCCCCCTTCGCCGCCCAGGCCCTGGTGCGGGCCGAAGCGCGGACCCAGGAGGTGGCCCAGGCCTTCCTCACCGCCGCCCGCCAGGCCGCGACGGATGCCGGCCTGGACGCCACCGGCGAGGTGGTCGCCTTCGGCGCCGTGCCGATGGCGATGCAGCGCGTCGCCAACGTCGAGCGCGCCCAGATGCTGCTGGAGAGCTCGTCGCGCGGCGCCCTGCAGCGCTTCCTGGCCGCCTGGCAGCCGCTGCTGCACACCACCCGCGCCGACCCGGCGCACAAGGGTTTGATCCGCTGGGCGGTGGACGTGGATCCGCTGGCGATCTAGCGGGCGGCGCCAGCTACAGGCACCCACCACCTTGCTACAAAATAAATAGCTGCTAGCCGGCGAAGTACGCCGGCTACAGCCATTTTTTCTTCAAACCCGCCACGCCACCGCCGCCGAAAAGCTCAGGAACGCCAGCACCGTCGACACCAGGATCACCCGGGCGATCCGCCCGTTGTGCGCACCGAAGCGCTCGGCCAGCATCGACACGTTGCTGGCGCTGGGCAGTGCGGCCACCAGCACCAGCGCCGTCAGCGCCAGCGGCTCGAGCGGCGCGCCGAGTGCCGCCGCCGCCGCACCGGCGCACAGCACCAGCGCCGGATGCAGCAGCAGTTTGGCCAGCGCCAGCAGCACCGGGCCGCGCCACGGCGCAGGGCCCGCCGCACCGTCCATGCCCGCACGGGCCAGCACCGCTCCGATGGTGAACAGCGCCACCGGCGATGCCGCGTCCGACAGCAGCGCCACCGTCTGCTCCAGCGGCCGCGGCAGCACGAAGCCGGCGGCCGAGGCGCCGATGCCGAGTGCGATCGACCACGGCATCGGGTTGGTCGCCATGCCGCGCAACGCCCGCCGCAGCGCCGCCAGCGCGCCCGCAGCGCCCGCGCCGTCCAGGCGCGACAGCGCCACGCAGAGCGAAGTGGTCAGCACCATGTCGATCGCCATCGTCTGGATCACCGGGCCGGCCGCCGCGGGCCCGAGCAGCGCCGCCAGCAGCGGCACGCCCATGAAGCCGGTGTTGGGAAACGCCGCCACCAGCGCGCCGAAGGCCGCATCGTTCCAGCCGACGCCCGCGCGCCGCGACATCGCCACCACCAGCCCCACCATCAGGCCGGCGCAGGCCAGGTAGACGGCTGCCACCCGCAGGTCGAGCAGCTGGTGGATCGGGGTGCGCGCGCCGAAGCGGTAGAGCATGCAGGGCAGCGCGAAGAACAGCACGAAGCCGTTCAGCCCCGGGATCGCCGCCAGCGGCAGCAGGCCGCGCCGCGTCGCCAGCCAGCCGCAGAAGATCAGCGCGAAGAACGGGAAATTGACGGCGAGGATGGCGAGCACTGCGCGATTCTCGCAGCGGGCCCGCCCGGCCGGCCGGCCCGGCGTGCCGCCGGCGACAGGCAAAAAAACGGCCTGCACAAGGCAGGCCGTGAAGAGAGACACCCCAAAACAATCTACGGATGCACCGCCGGCCCCCACGGCAGCGATGCGCCCGCCACCCCCTGCCCGGCTCGCCACCCCGGCTCCTGGGAGCCCGGACAGTCCGCCTGTGCAGCGGGTGCAGGTGGACTTTAGGCCGGCGGTCCCGGCGCGGGAAGCGATGAAAACGCGGCTGCTTATCCGGTGTGCACATAAGGCCGCCCGCATGCACCCACTGCAGCAGCCCTTGCGATAAGCCCCTAGAGTCGCCATCTTCCCTGCGCATCCAGCGCAGACGAGGATCCGACATGACGCACACCGCACCCGACAGCCGCCTGCCCACCTACTTCATCTCCCACGGCGGTGGGCCGTGGCCGTGGATGCGCGACCGCATGGGCGGCACCTACGACCTGCTGGCCGCGTCGCTGCAGGACATGCCGCGGCAGCTGGGCCGCACCCCCGCGGCGGTGCTGGTGGTGTCGGGCCACTGGGAGACCGATGCGGCCTATGCGGTGATGGCATCGGCCCGGCCGCCGATGCTCTACGACTACGGCGGCTTCCCGCCGCACACCTACCAGGTGCAGTATCCGGCGCCGGGTGCGCCGGCGCTGGCCGAGCAGGTGCGGGACCTGGTCGCCGCCGCCGGCCTGCCGGTAGGGCTGGACCACCGGCGCGGCTTCGACCACGGCACCTTCTCGCCGCTGGCCGTCGCGTTTCCGGCGGCCGACGTGCCGGTGCTGCAGCTCTCGATCCGCAGCCACTACGACCCGGCCGAGCACCTGGCGCTGGGCCGGGCGCTGGCGCCGCTGCGCGACCAGAACGTGCTGATCGTGGGCAGCGGCCTGAGCTACCACAACCTGCGGCATTTCGGGCCGCAGGCGCGCGACGTGTCGCGTGCCTTCGACGACTGGCTGGAGCGGACGCTGGTGCAGACCGACCCGGCCGCCCGCAGCGCGCACCTGCTGCACTGGGACGCCGCCCCCGCCGCCCGCATCGCCCATCCGCAGGAAGACCACCTGGTGCCGCTGATGGTGGCGCTCGGCGCGGCCGAGCAGGAGGCGGCGGTGCGGGTCTACCACGAGGACGCGTTCATGGGCGGGCTTTCGGTGTCGAGCTTTCGCTTCGGCGCCGCGCCGGGCGATGCGGGCGCGGCCACGGCGGCCGCCCCGGCGCTGGCCGCCGCCTGACCCGCGCGGCCGACACCTCCGCCGCAACCGTACGCACCGACTTCGGATCCATCGCCATGCCCCACGACACCCCCGCCCATCCCGTCCTCGCCGTGAAGCCGCTCGGCTTTCCGTGGGAGACGGCCGACCCGTTCCTGTTCTGCGTCTACCACGACGACGCCTATCCGCAGGCCACGCCGCAGATGGGCCCCGCCGCCTCGCTGGCCGGCCGCGACATCGGCCAGGACTTCAGCCGCAAGGACGGCTGGAGCATGTACCACGGCGAGACGGTGCCAGGCTTTCCGGCGCACCCGCACCGCGGCTTCGAGACGGTGACCATCGTGCGCAAGGGCCTGGTCGACCATTCGGATTCGCTGGGCGCGACGGCGCGCTTCGGCCAGGGCGACGTGCAGTGGCTCACCGCCGGCGCCGGCGTGGTGCATGCCGAGATGTTCCCGCTGCTCGACGCCGCGCGGCCCAACCCGCTGGAGCTGTTCCAGATCTGGCTGAACCTGCCGGCGCGCAGCAAGATGTCGCCGGCGCATTTCACGATGCTGTGGTCGCATGCGATCCCGCGCCGGGTGTTCGCCGACGACGCGGGCCGGAGCACCGAGGTGGCCGTGATCGCCGGCCGTATGGCACCGGCCGCGGATGCCGTCGCCGCCGCCACCGATGCGCTGGAGCCGCTGGCCCCGCCGCCCGATTCCTGGGCCGCCCAGGCCGATGCAGACGTCGCCATCTGGACGGTCCGCATGGCGCCCGGCGCCCGCTGGACGCTGCCTGCTGCGGCAGGAGCCAATACCAACCGCAGGCTGTATTTCTTCAAAGGCGACGGCGTGGCCGTGGGTGGCCAAACCATCGGTTCGCATGCCGCGATCGCGCTGCACCCCTCGGTGCCGGCGGAACTGCACAACATCGGCGGCACCGAGGCCGAATTCCTGCTGCTGCAGGGCCGGCCGATCGGCGAGCCGGTGGTGCAACACGGCCCCTTCGTGATGAACAGCCAGGCCGAGATCCGCCAGACGGTGGACGACTACCGCCGCACCCAGTTCGGCGGCTGGCCGTTCGCCGACACGGCACCGGTGCACGGGCGCGACCCGGCCCGGTTCGCGCGGCACGGCGACGGGCACGAGGAGCGGCCGGCGCCGGTGGCCACCGAGCCCCAGCCGCGCTGAGGGCGCTTGCCCGTATTCAGGAGATGAAGCGCCCGTCCTTCGCCAGCATCGAGATGTCGGTGTACGAGGTGCCGAACTGGCGGCCGCCGGTGTAGTCGAGCTTGTAGTTGCCGTAGGCCAGCGGCCCGTCGCGCAGCGCATCGGCGATGGCCGCGGCGGTGGCGGTGCCCTTGGTGCGGGCCAGCGCATCGGTATACGCCCGGCCCAGCAGGAAGCCCTGGTAGGTGAGGTAGTTCTTCGGCGCGCCGGCCGCGGCCAGGGCGGCTTCGTAGTCGCGCATCAGCGGGCTGGTGCTGGCGAACGGGTTGGGCACCACCTGCGAGACGATCAGGCCCGAGGCGCTCGAGCGCACCGACTCCACCAGCCCGGGCGTCGCGCCTTGCGACAGCAGGTAGATCGAGCCGGGATAGATGTGCGCCTGCTGCAGCTTCTCCAGCAGCAGCTTGACGCCGGCGCCGGCATACACCATCACCACGAAGCTGGCCTTCGAATCGACGAAGGCCTTCAGCACCGCGTCGGCGTTGGAGCCGTCGGGCGCGGCCGCCGCCGAGCCCTTGAAATCGAGCTTGTTCTCCTGCGCCGACAGCTTGGCGCTCTCGACCCACGAGGCACCCGCCGGCACGTCGGTGTGCACCACGAACACGCTCCGGTGCGAGATGGTGGAGCCATGCCGAACCATGTTCTTGACCTCGTCGCCGTAGCTGGCGCACGAGAAGAAGGTCCAGTCCTGCCGGACCTTGCGGACGCTGTCGTCGCCGGTCAGGGCGAAGAGCGGAACCTTGCGCTCCTCGCAGTAGGGCATCACTGCCTTGGCGACGCCGGTACCGGTCACGCCGATGACCGAGACCACCTTTTCCTGCTCGACCAGCCGCCTGGCATTCTGCAGGGCGGTGGGGCCGTCGAGCTTGTCGTCGAGCGTCACCAGCTCCAGGTGCCGTGCCGGGTTCTTGCGGTTGGCATGGTCCAGCGCAGCCTTGATGCCCTGGGTGTACATGCCGCCCATCTCGCCGAAATTGCCGGAAAGCGCGACCGTCTGGCCGATGCGGACCACCTCCGCGGCCCGGATACCGGTGGACAGGAGTGGCAGCGGTGCGAGCGCGGCGGCGCGAACGAAGGTACGGCGACTGAACGACATGGTGCAGGGAACTCCACGTGCTGTGTTGAAGGGATGCTACCAACGGTAACAAGCACGGAGTATGCCGACCGATCGCGTTCCTTCCCAGTGCAGGAGATGCCGCCTGTCGGAGCGCGCGGCATCCCGCGCCGTGTTGGCGCGGGATGCCGGGCCGGGAACCGCTACCGGGCGGCCTTGCCCGCCGGCAGGGCGTAGGCGATCACGTAGTCGCCCACCTTGGTGCCCAGCGAGCCGTGGCCGCCGGCGACCACCACCAGGTACTGCCGGCCGTCGGTGCCGGTGTAGGTCATCGGCGTGGCCTGGCCGCCGGCCGGCAGCCGGTGCTGCCAGAGCTGGCGGCCGTTGGCCACGTCGTAGGCCCGCACGAAGTAGTCGATCGTGCCCGACAGGAAGGCCACGCCGCCCGCGGTGACGATCGGGCCGCCAAGGTTGGGCACGCCCATCTTGAACGGCACCGGAATCGGCGACTGGTCGCGCACCGTGCCGTTGCGGTGCTGCCAGGCCACCTTGCCGGTCGCCAGGTCGGCGCCGGCCACGTAGCCCCAGGGCGGCGCGATGCAGGGGACGCCGAAGGGCGAGACGAAGGGGCCGAGCTTGATGGCGAACGGCGCGCCGAAGTTCTCGTTCAAGGCCGGCAGCGCGCCCTGCGGCGGCGAGCCGCCCTGCACCAGTTGCGTGGTGGCGTCGGTGCGCGGCACCAGCGTCGAGACGAAGGGCAGGTACGTCGGCGTGGCGAACACGGTGCCGCGCTGCGGATCGACCGCCACGCCGCCCCAGTTGAAGACGCCGAAGTTGCCGGGGTAGATCAGCGAGCCGCCGGTCGAGGGAGGCGTGAACCGGCCCT
Source organism: Xylophilus sp. Leaf220 (assembly GCF_001421705.1). Classification (GTDB taxonomy): domain Bacteria; phylum Pseudomonadota; class Gammaproteobacteria; order Burkholderiales; family Burkholderiaceae_C; genus Xylophilus. The sequence continues at coordinate 164,890 of NZ_LMKO01000024.1, forward strand.
CGTAGCGCAGCTTGTGGAAGGCGATGCGGCAGTACAGCTGGTCGAACACGGTGGCGCCCCACATGTCGCGGCCGGCCAGCCGCGGCGGGTCGAACGACAGGGCCGAGCGCGGCTGCGTCGGCGCGCTGCGGTCGCCGGCGGCGGCCCCCTGCGGCGCCGGGTCCTCGGTGACCGGCAGCACCGGGGTGCCGGTGCGGCGGTCGAGCACGAACAGTTCGCCCTGCTTGGTGGGCTGCACCAGCGCGGGCACGGTGGCACCGTTCACCTTCAGGTCGACCAGGCTCGGCTGGGCCGGCACGTCGTAGTCCCACAGGTCGTGGTGCACCGTCTGGAAGTTCCAGCGCACCTTGCCGGTGGCCAGGTCGAGCGCGACGACAGAGGACGAGTATTTCTCGACCGCCGGGCTGCGGTTGCCGCCCCACTGGTCGGGCGGCTGGTTGCCCAGCGGCACGTAGACCATGCCCAGGGCCTCGTCCACGCTGGAGATCGACCAGCTGTTGGGCGAGTTGACGGTGTAGCGCTGGCCCGGGCCGATCGGCGCGGTGTCGTCGGGGTTGCCCGAATCCCAGTTCCAGACCAGCGCGCCGGTGGCGATGTCGAAGCCGCGGATCACGCCCGACTGCTCCTTGGTGGAGACGTTGTCGAGCACCGTGCCGCCCACGACGATCAGCTTCTGCGTCAGCACCACCGGCGAGGTCGAGTAGTAGCTGCCGGGGTTCAGGTTGGGCATGTTCGCCCACAGGTCGATCTGGCCGCGGCCCTGGCCGAAATCGGTGCACACCGCGCCGGTTTCCGGATCGAGCGCGATCAGCCGGCCGTCGGCCGTGGGCATGAAGAGCCGGGCCGGGCATTGCGCGACGGTGCGGGCGCCGTCGGCCGCGGCGACCGGCTGGGCCGACTGGCCGGCACGGGCGGCGGGCTCGGTGGGGGCGACCGCGGCGGTGGCCGCTGCAGGCGCCGGTGCGGACGGGCCGGCCGGCGACGGCGAGACGACGGCCGTCGGTGCGGCGGCCGGGGCCGTGTCGGCAGCCGTCGGAGCCGCCACCGGTGCGGGCGCGGCGGCAGGGGCGACCGCGTCACCGGCCACCACAGGTGCCACCGCGCTCGAACCGGCGGCGGCAGGGGCGGAGGCCGCCGTGGCTGCCGCGGCCTGGTACGACAGGCCGCGGCAGGTCAGGTGCTGCAGCGCCAGTTCGCCCTGGATCTTCGGGTCGTAGCGCCATACCTCGGCCCCGGTGGTGGCGTCGAGCGCGATCACCGACTGGTGCGGGGTGCAGAAGTAGAGCCGGTTGCCCACCTTGAGCGGGGTGGCCTCGAAGGTCGTCTCTACCGGGTCGCCCGGACGGCCGCGCACGTCGCCGGTGCGGTACTGCCAGGCAACCTCCAGGCCGTCGACGTTGGCGGGCGTGATCTGGGCCAGCGGCGAATAGCGCTGGCCGAAGCCGGTGCGGCCGTAGGCGTGCCATTCGCCGGGCGGCACGCCGTCGGTGGCCGGCGCGGTGGCGGCGGTATCGGCCGACGGCAGGCTGCCGGCGACCTCGTGCCGGTCGACGAACCACGACGCCACGCCGATCGCCGCGAACAGCGCCAGCACCGCGCCCAGCGCCGCACCGCCGCCCCGCCGGGCCGACGGCACCGCGCCGGGGCCCGCCAGCAAGCCGCGCCGCGCCCAGGGGGTGAGCATCAGCACGCCCAGCACGAACAGCACGTCGCCGCGCGCGGCCAGCGGCCACCAGTCGAGGCCCACCTCCCACAGCGACCACGCCAGCGTCACCGCCACCAGCGCCGCCATCAGCCCCAGAGCGGCCGGACGGCGCCGCACCAGGAGCACGCCCACCGCCAGCAGCGCCAGCCCGGCCGGCAGGTAGTACCAGGAGCCGCCCAGCACCACCAGCCACAGCCCGGCGCCCGCCAGCACCGCCCCGGCCAGTGCCGTCAGCACCCCCAGGACGACAGGAAAACGGGAGCGGGTGGGCGTGTGGATGGCCATGGAAATCCTTCGTGCTGCAGAAGGCAGCGGCTGGGCGAATGCAAGCGCAGGAGGATGACGGACGTCGCAGCGCAGCGCACTAGGCGGACGACGTCATCGGTTGTAGGAGCGGCGCCAAACATCGCCCTCTGGCAAATGCATTGCTATCGTTTAGATAGCTGCTGGCCGGCGCAGATCGCCGGCTACAGCCATTTTTCATTCGAAAAGACGCGCTATGCGCCAAGGGTCGGCCGGCGTCTCGCCGCTAACGCCCCAGATGCTGCAGGTTGTCCGTCGCGATCCGGCGGAAGCCGGCCGACACCCGCGCGTCGGTTGCCACCGCATCCCAGAACACCCGGGCCAGTGCGCGCGCGCGGTCCCATTCGGCCAGGGTGGCGGCGGTGGGCTGCAGGCCGCGGGCGGCGAAGTCGCGCAGCACCAGCTCGTTGCCGACCGGCGCGTAGAGCATCGGCAGCATGTCGTAGGTGGGCGAGAGCACCCAGTCGTCGTCTTCCAGCAGCAGCGAGATGTTGCCGTAGTGCCGGTCGGTGTTGGCGATCAGGATGCCGTAGGCCTCCAGCAGCCGCAGGTGGGCCGCGTCCGCCGCGGTGAGCAGGCCGCGCGCCACCATCCGGTTGGCGGTGGCGGCCCAGTTGTCCATCTCGCCGACGTATTCCGAGTCGTAGACCAGCAGCGACACCATGCCGATGCGGCCCTGCGCGGTGCGGTCGAAGCGCTCGGCCTCGAAGAACACCCGGCCCGCGCCGGTGTGGATGCGGGTGCGGGCCGCGGGCAGGCCGGCATCCGCCAGCACCTGCAGCGCCAGGTGCTCGCAGACCAGCAGGTCGCGGGTGCGCTGGTCGACCGGGCCGTCGCCGGCCGGCGAGAACTTCACGATCACGTGCCGGCCGCCCACGACGGTGCAGAACTTGGGCTGCTCGCCGCCGGCCGACGAGCCCGGAAGCGTCCCCTGCATCGCGCGCTCGGCCAGCGCCGGGTACGCATCGGCCGCATCGACCCGGCTGGCGCGCGCCGGTAGCGTGTGGAAGCGCTGGAACGCCGCCTCGCCCACCACCAGGTTGCCCGGCAGGTCGTCGCCGAAGAGCGCCAGCGCGCGCAGCACGTCGTCGTCGCTCCAGTGGCGCGGGTCGGTGCCCAATTGCAGCTCGGGGTGGGCATGCGCGAAGGTGCGGCCCATGAAGCCCTGCGGCCGCATGTCGTTGAGGAACCAGGGCAGGCCGTCGTGCCGCTGGCTCAGGCCGTCGGCCTCGTCGGCCCAGAGCGCGCCTCCCTCCAGCGGCACCAGCCGGGCGAAGGGCGAGGCCCGGCCCTCTGCGTCGATTCGCATCGCCGGGATCTCGCGGCCGATGCCCGCCAGCGTGCGCGGCAGCACGTAGCGCCGGGAACGGGCTGCGCCGACGGCCAGCACCTCGCCGGACTGCAGCAGCGGCGCCAACGCACGCGAGACGGTCGGCTGGCTCACGCCCAGCAGCGCCTGCAGCTCGGGGCTGGAGAGCACGCTGCCGGCACGGCGCAGCGACTGGAGGACGGTGGTGGAAGCGGTGGGCATGCCGGAATATTGAAGTGAATAGATATTTTCAACGTATTCCCTTTCGGGTCAACGACTTGATGGACAGGTTGAATAAATCGCGGAACCGCGCTGCAGCCCTTCACCGCCAGGGACACGCGCGGTCGGCGAAAATCCGGGGCTTTGCACCCTCCTCCGAAAGCCGCCATGAAGATCGAGAAAAACACCGCCGTCACCCTCCGCTTCAAGGTGGCCGACGCCCAGGGCAAGCTGATCGAGCAAAGCGCCGAGCCCACCGCCTACCTGCACGGCGGCTACGACAACACCCTGCCGAAGATCGAGGAAGCGCTCGAAGGCCAGGAGGTCGGCTACACCACCACCCTGGCCCTGCAGCCTGCCGACGCCTTCGGCGAGCGCGACGAATCCCTGGTGCGCACCATCCCCAAGAGCGAGTTTCCGCCCGGCGTGAAGGTCGGCGGCCAGCTGGAAGGCACGACCGACGGCGGCTCGCCCCACGTCTTCCACGTGATGAAGATCAAGGGCCAGGAAGTCCTGCTGGACGGCAATCACCCGCTGGCCGGCAAGGCGCTGCGGTTCACCATCACCGTGACCGGCGTGCGGGCGGCCTCGGCCGAAGAGGTGGCGCACGGGCATGTGCACGGGGCGCACGGGCACCACCATTGATCCGTCGAACGCGGTGTCGCGGCAGCCGCCGAGCCGCAAGCCCCGCATGACGCCGCCACACGACCGATGAGCCTGCTCGACCGACTGGGCCCGCGCATCTGCGTCATGGGGCCCTCCAACAGCGGCAAGTCGACCCTGGCGGTGGCCATCGCGCGCCGCCGGGGCCTGCCGGCCCTCCACCTCGACCAGCTCTACCACCAGCCCCATACCGACTGGCAGCCCCGGCCGACGGCCGAATTCCTTCGGCTGCATGCCCTGGCGATCGAGGGGGCGCGATGGGTGATCGAGGGCAACTACAGCAGCTGCATCGCCCCTCGGCTGGCGCGCGCCACGGGCCTGATCCTGCTGGACGTCCCGACCGCCACCAGCCTTTTCCGGTACTTCCGCCGCACTTGGTGCGAAACCGACCGCAAGGGGGCGCTGGACGGCCAAATGGACAGCGTGAAGTGGCAGATGCTCCACCACATCGCCGTCGTGACCCCGCGCAACCGCGCGCGCTACGCCGCGATGTTCGAGGAATCCGCTCTGCCCAAGGTTCGGCTCGCGACGCGTGCTGCGATCGACTGCTTCTACAGCGCGGAAGCGCTGGAACGCTGACCGCCCCGCCGCCCCTACTCGATCCGCGCCCCCGACGACTTCACCACCACCGCCATCGTCTCCCAGTCCGCCCGCAGCAGCTGCGCGAACGCGGCGGCGCTGGTGCTGCGCGGCTCGACGCCCAGGCGCTTGAAGCGTTCCTGGATCGCCGGGTCGGCCATCACCTTGTTGATCGCGGCGTTGAGCCTTTCCACCTCGGCGGGCGGGGTGGCGGCCGGGGCCAGCACGCCGATCCAGGAATCGAAGACGTAGCCGGGCACGCCGGCCTCGGCCACCGTGGGCAGCTGGGGCAGGAAGGCGCTGCGGGCCTTGCCGGTGCCGGCCAGCAGCCGCACCCGCGGGTCGGCCTGCAGCCCGATCACGCCGATGCTCGAAGAGGTGACGGCCTGTACCCGGCCGGCCAGTACCTCGTTGACCGCCTCGCCGGTGGATTTCATCGGGATGTGGGTCATCTCCAGCCCGGCCTTGGCGAGGAACGAGGCCATCGCCAGGTGGGTGGCGCTGCCGTTGCCGGCCGAGGCGTAGTTGTACTGGCCGGGCTTGGATTTCACCTCGCGCACGAAGTCGGCCAGGGTGGCGACGCCCGGCATGTTGGCCGCGGCGGCGATCACGTAGTCGGCGGTGCCGACCTGGGCGACGCCCACGAAGTCCTGCAGCGGCCGGTAGGGCAGCTTGGCATACAGGTGGTCGGCGATATGGTGGCTGGCCGCGGCCAGCACCAGGGTGTTGCCGTCGGCGGGGGCCTTGGCCACGTAGGCGGAGCCCACCGTGCCGCCGGCGCCGGCGCGGTTCTCGACCACCACGCTGGCGCCGCCCAGGGCCTGGCCCAGCTCGGCGTTGAAGGCGCGGGCCACGGTGTCCTGCACCGCCCCCGTGCCGAAGGGCACCACCATGCGGATGATCCGCGTCTGCTGGGCCCGGGCCCCACCCGCCAGCGCGGTGCAGGCGATGGCCGCCAGGCCGGAAAGCGCACGGCGGCGCAGCAGGAAATCGGACGACATCGAGACAACCTTTCTCACGCGCCGGGCACGGCGACGAAACGGGGGAAGAACGTGTTCGACCTCAGGCCGCGATGCTGCCCTGGGCCGCCGGCATCCAGCGCTGGACCAGATGGACGTAATAGCTGGCGCCGATGGGGATGATCGCGTCGTTGAAGTCGAACGAGGTGTTGTGCACCACGCAAGGACCGGGCCCGTGGCCCGGGTCGCGGTGATCGCCCTCGCCGTTGCCCAGGAAAGCGTAGCAGCCGGGGCGCACCTGCAGCATGTGGGCGAAGTCCTCGGCGCCCATCACCGCCGGGAAGTCCTCGACCACCATCGCGTCGCCCACCACCTCGCGCATCACCTCGGCGGCGAAGCGCGATTCTTCCGCGTGGTTGACCACCGGCGGCGATGCGCGGCGGAACGCCACCTCGGCCGTGCATTCGTGCGCCGCGGCAACGTGCTCGGCCAGGGTGCGCATCCGCTCCTCGATCCTGTCCAATGCCGGCAGCGAGAAGGTGCGCACCGTGCCGCCGACCGCCGCGGTGTCGGGGATCACGTTGGGTGCGTTGGAGCCCTCCAGCTGGGTGACCGCGACCAGCGCCCGCTCGGTGCTGGCGATGCTGCGCGGCACGATGGTCTGCAGCTGCTGGGCCAGCGCGACCACCGCGCCCACCGGGTCGATGCCGGTGTGCGGCATCGCGGCGTGGGTGCCGCGGCCGCGCACCGTGATCCGGTAGGTGTTGCTCGACGCCATCAGCGCGCCGGGGTTGAGGGCGAACTTGCCGACCGCGCCGGTCGGGAAGTTGTGCAGCGCGAAGACGGCGTCGCAGGGAAAGCGCTCGAACAGGCCGTCCTCGATCATCCGCCGGGCGCCGGCCTTGCCCATCTCTTCGGCGGGCTGGAAGATGAAGTGCACCGTGCCGTCGAAGGGCGCGCTCTGCTGCGACAGGTGCCAGGCGGCGGCCAGCAGCATGGTGGTGTGGCCGTCGTGGCCGCAGGCGTGCATCCGGCCGGGGTTCTGCGACCGGTGGGCGAACGCGTTGGCCTCTTCCATCGGCAGCGCGTCCATGTCGGCGCGCAGGCCGATGGTGCGGCCGCCGGTGCCCTTCTTCAGCACGCCGACCAGGCCGGTGCCGGCGATGCCGCGGTGCACCGCGATGCCCCACTCCTGCAGCAGCCCGGCGACGATGTCGGAGGTGCGGTGCTCCTCGAAGCCGAGTTCGGGGTGGGCATGGAGGTCGCGGCGGATCGCGACGAAACGGGCGACATCGGCAAAAGCGTCGGTAGGGTGCATGGCGGGCCTGGGGGATTTCGAGCGATGGGGAAATCCATTCTGGCGCAAGACCCACAATCGCGGGTCCCCGATCCGATCCATCCCCAAGCCCCTTCGCACCATGAGAAGCCCAGACGCCCGCGGCGGCCTCGTCTATTCGACCGACACCGGCCGCACCTGCCCCGCCTGCCGCCAGGCCGCCGCCGACTGCCGCTGCAAGGCCCTGGCCGCGGCCGCCGTGCGCGGCGACGGCAAGGTGCGGGTGCTCTACGAGACCAAGGGCCGCGGCGGCAAGGGCGTGACCGTGGTGCGCGGCCTGCCGCTGGCGCCCGACGCGCTGGCGGCGCTCGGCAAGCAGCTGCGCACCGCCTGCGGCGCCGGCGGCACCGCCAAGGACGGCGTGCTGGAGATCCAGGGCGACCACCGCGACCTGGTCATGGCCGCGCTGGAGAAGCAGGGCCACGCGCCCAAGCGGGCCGGAGGCTGACGGTGGACGTGGCCGACCTGCAGAAGCTGATCACCCGCGAGATGCCCTTCGGCAAGCACCAGGGCTGCCCGATCGCCGACCTGCCGGCCAACTACCTGCACTGGTTCGCCCGCGAAGGCTTTCCGCCGGGCGAGATCGGCCGGCTGCTGGCGCTGATGTTCGAGATCGACCACAACGGCCTGCGCGACCTGCTGGCGCCGCTGCGCTGAACCGCGCCCCACCGCGGCTATTCGATCGTCACCTTGCCTTCCTTGACCAGTCGGGCGAACCGTGCGGTCTCGTCGGCGATCTGGCGCGCCATCTCCTGCGAACTGTCGCCGCGCGGCTCGGCACCGATCGCCTGCATCCGCTGCGCGAACTCGGGCGAACGGATGATCCTCGCCATGTCGGCATGGAGCCGGGCGACCACCTCGGGCGGAGTGCCCGCCGGGGCCAGCACGCCGAACCAGGTGCCGATGTCGAAGCCCTTGAGCCCGGCCTCCTCCATCGTCGGCACGTCGGGCAGGACCGACGAACGTTTGGCAGTGCTCACCGCCAGGGCGCGCAGCTTGCCGCTGCGGATGTGCTGCAGCACCGGGGTGATCGTGTCGAAGGACATCGCCACCTGGCCGCCCAGCAGGTCGACGGTGAGCGGACCGCTGCCCTTGTAGGGCACATGCAGCAGCCGGATGCCGGTGCTGGCCTGGAACTGGGTGCCGATCAGGTGCTGGGCGGTGCCGTTGCCGTTGGACCCGTAGGACAGCTCGGTCGGAGATGCCTTGGCAAGGGCGACCAGCTCCGCCACGTTCTTCGCGGACGTATGCGCCGGGTTGACCACGAGCACGTTGGGCACCATCGCCACCGTGGTGACCGGCGCCAGATCCTTCTGGAAATCGTAGGGCAGCTTCTTGTAGACGCTGGTGGCGATCGTGTGGTGCACCGCGCCCATCAGCAGCGTGTAGCCGTCGGGCTTGGCCTTGGCCACATAGTCGGCGCCCAGCGTGGCGCCGGCGCCCGGCTTGCTCTCGACCACCACCGGCTGGCCGAGCGCCTGCGACAGCGGCTCGGCCAACGCGCGGGCCAGTACGTCGGTGGTACCCCCCGCCGGGAAGGGCACGACCAGGCTAATCGGACGGCTGGGATAGCCGCTCTGCGCCAGCGCGAACGGCGCCGCCGCCGCCAGGCAGGCCGCGAGTGCGCAGCGCTGCAGAGCGGTGCGGAGGCGAACCTGCCGCGGTACGGGGGTCGGAAAGGTGGGCATGGTCTGTCTCCGGAATTGTTGTTGTGGTGCAGGAAATCCGCCCGCCGCGGTACCCGGCGAGGCGATGAGGCATAACGCCTCAGGCAGCGCGCAACGCGGCGGGTCGGGCCGCCAGGTGCTCGCAGACCGCGCGCGTCACCTGCTCGGTGGTGGCGTTGCCGCCCAGGTCGCGGGTGTGCAGCGCCGGGTCGGCCGTCACCCGCTCCACCGCCTGCATCAGGCGCGCCGCAGCGGCCGCCTCGCCCAGGTGCTCCAACAGCATCACAGCCGACCAGAAAGTGCCGACCGGGTTGGCCAGGCCCTGTCCCATGATGTCGAAGGCCGAACCGTGGATCGGCTCGAACATGCTCGGATAGCGGCGCTCGGGATCGATGTTGCCGGTGGGTGCGATGCCCAGGCTGCCGGCTAGCGCCGCGGCCAGGTCGCTCAGGATGTCGGCATGCAGGTTGGTGGCGACCAGCGTGTCGAGCGAGGCCGGCCGGTTCACCATGCGGGCGGTGCAGGCGTCGACCAGTTCCTTGTCCCAGGCGACGTCGGGGAACTCTTTCGACACCTGCACCGCGATCTCGTCCCACATGACCATCGCGTGGCGCTGCGCGTTGCTTTTGGTCACTACCGTCAGCAGCTTGCGCGGCCGCGACTGGGCGAGCCGGAAGGCGAAACGCATGATCCGCTCCACGCCGGCGCGGGTCATCATGCTCACGTCGGTGGCGGCCTCGATAGGATGGCCCTGGTGCACCCGGCCGCCGACGCCAGCGTACTCGCCCTCGGAGTTCTCGCGCACGATGACCCAGTCGAGCTGTTCGGGCGTGCAGCGCTTGAGCGGGCCGTCGATGCCTGGAAGGATGCGTGTCGGCCGCACGTTGGCGTACTGGTCGAAGCCCTGGCAGATCTTCAGGCGCAGTCCCCAGAGCGTGACGTGGTCGGGGATGTGCGGATCGCCGGCCGAGCCGAACAGGATCGCGTCCTTGTCGCGCAGCGCGTCCAGGCCGTCGGCCGGCATCATCTCGCCGTGGGCGCGGAACCAGTCGCCACCCCAGCCGAAATCCTCGAAGACGAACTGCAGGCCGCCGCCCTCGGACGCGGCCAGGGCCTCCAGCACGCGGCGACCGGCGGGGATCACTTCCTTGCCGATTCCGTCTCCCGGGATGGTGGCGATGCGGTAGGGGCGGTTCATGCGGGGTCCTTGTAAGGTCTGTGTGGAAAAAAAAGGGGGGTACGAGGTGACACTGTAGGATCGTCCTGCGCGATAGACACACCCCGGAAGTGAAGCCATCGTTAACCTGCAGTCAACAATCCGCATCGTTATGAGCGCCTCCATTCAGCCTGCCGACTTGGGCTTCTTCTCGACCCTGGCCGGTGCCGGCAGCCTAAGCGCTGCCGCCCGCGAGATGGGGGTAACGACGCCCGCGGTGAGCAAGCGGCTCGCCGCGATGGAGGCGCGGCTGGGCGTGGCGCTGGCCAACCGCAGCACCCGGCGCATGGGCCTGACGCCGGAGGGCGAGCTGTACCTGGAGTACGCCCGGCGCATCCTCGGCGAGATCGACGACCTGGCGCAGTTGCTGGGCAGCACCCAGGCCGAGCCACAGGGGCTGCTGCGGGTCAACGCCACGCTGGGCTTCGGCCGCAGCCACGTGGCGCCGGTGATCTCGGCTTTTGCGCGCCGGCACCCGCAGGTCGAGGTGCAGTTGCAGCTGTCGGTCAATCCGCCCGCGTTGACCGACGACGCCTTCGACGTCTGCGTGCGCTTCGGTGCGCCGCCCGAAGCGCGGGTGGTGGCGCGGCGGATCGCCTCGAACCGGCGGCTGCTCTGCGCATCGCCCGCCTACCTGGCGCGGGCCGGCGTGCCCAAGGTGCCGCACGACCTGGTCCGCCATGCCTGCATCGGCATCCGCCAAGGTGACGAGGCCTACGGCGTGTGGCGGCTGGCCCTGGGCCGGGCCGCCGCCCGCACCGCCGAGGCGGTCAGGACCCGCGGCATGCTCACGACCAACGACGGCGCGATCGCGGTGCTGTGGGCGCTCGAAGGCCACGGCATCCTGATGCGGGCCGAATGGGACGTAGCCCACCACCTGCAGGCCGGCCGGCTGGTGGAGGTGCTGCCACAGTACCGCACGCCCGACGCCGACATCTACGCGGTGTACCCGCGCCGCCACCAGATGTCGGCACGGGTGCGGGTGTTCGTCGATTTCCTGGCGGCGGCGCTGGCGAAGCGGCAGCCGGGGGAGTAGGACGCGGGGGCCGGCGCCTGAGCCCGCGCGCTGCCGGGCTCAGGCCGCGAGCCGCGGCGCGCCTTCGTGCTGCAGCCGGAATACCGCCACCGCGGCCACCAGCTGGGCCGCCTGGGACTCCAGCGAGCCGGTGGCGGCCGCGGCTTCTTCCACCAGCGCGGCGTTCTGCTGGGTCACCTGGTCCATCTGGGTGATGGCCTGGTTGACCTGCTCCAGGCCGGTGGTCTGCTCCTGGCTGGCCGAGGTGATCTCGCCGACGATGTCGGTCACCCGGCGCACGCCCTGCACCACCTCGCGGATCACGCCGCCGGCCTCGTCCACGAGCCGGTTGCCGGCATCGACCCGCATCACCGAATCGTCGATCAGGCCCTTGATCTCCTTGGCGGCGGTGGCGCTGCGCTGTGCCAGGGTGCGCACCTCGGCCGCCACCACCGCGAAGCCGCGGCCCTGCTCGCCGGCGCGGGCGGCTTCCACCGCCGCGTTCAGCGCCAGGATGTTGGTCTGGAAGGCGATGCCGTCGATCACCGAGATGATGTCGACGATCTTGCGCGAGGCGGTATGGATCTCGGCCATGGTCGAGACCACGTTGCCGACCACCACGCCGCCGCGCGCCGCCAGGTCGGAGGTGGACTGCGCCAGCTGGTTGGCCTGGCGGGCGTTGTCGGCGTTCTGGCGCACCGTGGCGGTCATCTGCTCCATCGACGCGGCGGTCTGCTGCAGGGCGCTGGCCTGCTCCTCGGTGCGGGTGGAGAGGTCGAGGTTGCCGCTGGCGATCTCGCTCGACGCGGTGGCGATGCCGTCGGCGCCGTGGCGCACCTGGCCGACCGTCTCGCGCAGCCGCTGTCCCATCGCATCGAGGGCCTGCAGCAGCCGGCCGGTCTCGTCCAGGCTGGTCGCGCCGACGTCGGTGGTGAGGTCGCCGGCGGCCACCGTCTGGGCCACCGCCAGGGCGCGGTCCAGCGGACGGGTGATGCTGCGGGTGATCAGGTAGGCCAGCACGGCCGCGACCAGCAGGGCGGCGGCGCCCAGCACCAGCATCTGCGCCAGGCCACGCTCGTAGCCCTGGCGCACGCTGGCTGCGGCGGCGTCGATCGCGGCGCGCTGCTCGTCCAGCAGGGCCTGCAGGCTCTTGAGGTAGCGCACGCCGGCGGGTTGGAACTCGGCGGTGAAGAGGCGGTCGGCCTCGTCGGCGCGGCCCTCCTGCTTGGCCTTGGCGACCGCGTCGCGCACCGCGATGTAGGCCTTGCGGTCCTGGACCAGGGCGGCGAAGAGGGTCTTCTCCTTCGGCGAGGCGAGCAGTTCCTCCAGACGCTTCTGCTGCTCGGTCGAATTGCGCGAGGACTGGGCGCTCTCTTCGGCGAAGAACGTGGCGAGCGAGGGATCGGCGCTCTTGGCGACGGCGGTGGTGCGCTTCACGCTGGCCTGGATCACGCTGTACCAGTCCGACACCAGCCGCTCCTTGGTCAGCGGCAGGGCCATCATCTCGGCCGATTCGGCGGCCACCGCCTGCAGCCGCCAGACGCCCACGGCGAGGATGGCGGCGGTCAGCAGGATGAGGATGCCGAAGCCCAGGCCGAGGCGGGCGCCGATGTTGAGGTTTTGGAGTCGCATGGAAGATCCGGGTAATGGTTTACCCGGATTTCGGCGCACATCGCCCCAACTTGAGGCATTTCACACGGCGGACATGGCACCGACCGATCCCGAGACGGGCGCAACGCCGCCGACGGATACGGAACACCAGCGCCGTGGTTCCAAACAAAAAGGGCCTGCAGCCGGCTCTGCATGCCGGCCTATTGCTACAAAATAAATAGCAAAACCATCCGCACCGCGCACCGCCGCCCTGTTCCCGGGCACCGGCCCGGCGCATGCGACCGGATCAGTACGGCACCGAGAAGCGCTGCCCCTTGAAACGCAGCACCGCCGCCTTGGGCTCGATCCGCTCCAGAACCACGTCGGCCCCGGCCGGATCGCCTTCGCTGAGCACCTGGCCGTTGACGATCACCATGCGGTAGCGCGGATTGCTCGAATAGGTGGCGCCGCTGACCGCCAGCGGCGGCAGCTGGCGGCGCACCGACTCGGGCAGCTCCGCCAGGGCGGGAACGCGCGGAGCAGGCTCCGGGGCCGGAGCGGCCACCGGAGCCGGCGCAGGCGCCTTCGGGGCGGCCGCCACCGGAGCCGGTGCCCGGGCCGGGGTGTCGCGCGCGGCTGCGGGCGCCGGGGCCGGCGCGGCGGAGGGGGCCTGGACCTGGGCGACGGCCCGGTCGCGGCTGCCCGGCGCGGATGCCGGGTTGGAGGACGAGGCGGGGGCCGGCGTCCGGGCAGGTGCAGGTGCAGGTGCAGGTGCAGGTCCAGGTGCGGGGGTCGGAGCCGGCATCGGTGCCGGTGCAGACGCCGCGTCGGCCCCAGACGAGGCGCCGACGGCAGGCACGCCGGGCGACGCGCGCGGCACGGAGGCCGCCGCCGCGGAGGGCTCCGTGGCGGCCGACAGCGGCGCCGCGGCGGCAGGCGCAGCGGGTGCCGGGGCGAGGCCCGCTGCGCCGGACGCCACCGCCGCCGCGGGCACCACGCCGCCGCGCGGCGCATCGTCGCGCAGCCACCACCAGCCGCCGGCGGCCAGCACCGCCACGCCGGCCGCGAGCGCCGCCACGGTCACGGCGGTCCGGGGGCCGCCGGTGGAACCGCCCTCGGGCGGTGGTGCCGAGGCGGCGGGCGTGTGCAGCCCGGGGACGGCGCCGCGGCCGCGTTCCGCGTCGGCGCGCCGCAGGGCGTCGAGGATGTAGGACATGCGTCAGGTTCCGGAAGTCAGGCGCGGCTCGGCCACGCCGGCGGCGCGGTTGAGCAGCATGAAGGTGAGCGGGCCGGCCACGCCGTCGGGCTTGAGGCCCTGTGCCAGCTGGAAGCGGTAGATGCGGGCGCGCCGCTCGGCGGCCGGGGCGTCGGCATTCGCGGCCGCGCCGCCCGGCTGCAGGGCGGCCAGCTGCGCGTCGAGCCAGGTACCGGCCGGGCCGGTGGCGGTCTCGGCCTGCGCGGGCGTGGCGCCGGGCGGGATGCGCCACAGCGTGGTGAAGTCGCCGCGCCACCAGCGGGCCAGTTCGGCCAGCGGGACGCGGCGCGGCGCGCCGTCCACCACCAGGGTGGCGTGCTGCGCATCCAGCCCGGCGAGCGGCACGACCGCGGTGCGGCCGTCGTCGCCCACCAGGGTCAGCAGGCCCGGCCGGTCGATCTGGCGCACCAGGTTCAGGCCGGTGCGGCTGCTGCGAAAGCACGGCAGGCCCTCGCGCGCCAGCGCCGGGCAGGCGGCCCCGGCGGCCAGGCCGTCGGCCGGCACGCCCCAGCCGGCGGCCAGCGCCCGCAGGGCGGCGTCTTCGTCGCGGGGCAGGCCGGGCAGGGCGGCGCGCAGGTCGAAAGGGGCACCGTCGGCCGCCGCCGCGCTGGTCGCCGCCGTCGATCCGTTGCCGGCGGTACCGGTGTCGGCCGCCGACGGTGCAGACGCGGTGGCGGCCACGCCGGTCGCAGCCGACAGGGGCGACGCCGGCACGGCCGATGCCGGCGTGCCCGGACCGGCTTTGGCGCCAGACGTGGCGCCACCCTGTGCCACGGTGCCGGTGGCCGCAACGGCGGCACCGGCTCCCGGCACAACCGCCGTGCCGGCGCCTGCCACCGCCCCGGCCACCGGCGTGCGCCGCGCCAGGTACCAGCCGCCCGCGATGCCGACGCACAGCAGCACCACGGCCGCCACCACCGCCGGGCCGGCCAGCGCGGAGCGCGCAGCGGCCGGCGCCGGTGGTGCCGCAGGTGCGCCGGCGGCCGGAGCAGCGGCCGGAACCGCGGCCGGCCGCGGCGCGGCGGGGGTGCGGCCGGTGGGCTGGAAGAACACCTCGCGCGCCGCCTTGTCGACGATCTGCGCGGTCACCACCCGGGCGCCGGTGGCGTAGCCGCCCAGCAGCGCGCGGTCGCAGAGCAGGTTGATGCGCCGCGGCACGCCCCGCGCGGCGACGTGGATGCGGCGCAGCGCCCCGCGGTCGAACGGCATCGGTCCCTGCAGGCCCGCCACGCCCAGACGGTGGGCGATGTAGTGCTGCGTCTCCACCGGCGTCAGCGCGTCCAGGTGGTAGCGGGCGATCACCCGCTGCGCCAGCTGCTCCAGCGCCGGCTGGGCCAGCATGCCGCGCAGCTCGGGCTGGCCGATCAGCACGATCTGCAGCAGCTTGCGCTCGTTGGTCTCCAGGTTGGTCAACAGGCGCAGCTGCTCCAGCACGTCGGCCGACAGGTTCTGCGCCTCGTCGATGATCAGCACGCTGCTGCGGCCCTGGGCGTGCGCCGCCAGCAGGTACGCGTTGAGCGGGTCGATGTAGTCCTTGACCGTCTCGCCGCCCGGCCCGGCCGGCCGGGTGGCGATGCCGAACTCGCTGCAGACCGACTGCAGCAGCTCGCCCACGGTGAGCTTCGGGTTGAAGATATAGGCGACGTTGCAGGTGGCCGGGATCTGTTCCAGGAAGCAGCGGCAGACGGTCGTCTTGCCGGTGCCGATCTCCCCGGTCAGCAGCACGAAGCCGCCGCCGCTGCCCACCCCGTAGAGCAGGTGGGCCAGCGCCTCGCGGTGGCGCTCGCTCATGTAGAGGTAGCGCGGGTCGGGCGCGATCGAGAACGGGTCCTGCCGCAGGCCGAAGAAAGAGGCGTACATATCGCCCAGAGGATACCGGCAGCGTGCGGCAGCGCGGCTGGCAGGGCCGTTTGCTACATTTTTTATAGCTATCGGCCGGCGCGTAGCGCCGGCTGCAGGCAGTTTCGACTCCCACCCCGATTTGGGCTGGAGGCTGGCAGCAGCGCCGATCGATGCGCAGTTCGGCAGACGACAGGCAGGAAAGCGGAGGCGATCAGCGCAAGTGGCGAGCGACTTTCTGCTTCAACACATCCACCAGCTCAGGCTGCATGTACTGGAAGCGGTCCGGGATGTCCAAACAGACCACTTTCTTGCCTTTCACCGCCGCGGCGAACCGCTGGTTGAGCTTGCTTTTGTGCTGCTTCTCCATCACGAATATCAAGTCTGCCCATTCGATTTGGTCCAGGCTCAATACCTGGTCCGCATCGGGGGCCAGGCCGGCGGACGCGGTCTCAGTGTCGTGCGTTGCGAACAAGGTCTCGGCCGTAGGACTGCGAAGTCTGTTTCGGCTGCAAATGAACAGGATGCGGCGCATGGAAGCTTCAGTCGAAGAGGGGCGGGACAGGCGAAGAACAGGCCCCGGTGACTGTAGCGCCGGCTACCCATAGAAAAAAGCCGCCACCCTTTCGGATGGCGGCTCTGTGCGCGCAGGGCGATGCGGGCGCCTGCGCGCCCGGCGATCACACCAGCGGCGGATCCTGGTCGCGCACCATGTGGCGGTGCTGGGCGATGGCGGCGATGAAGGCGGCGGCGACCTTCTTGGCGTCGGCACCGTCGGCGAACAGCACGCCGGGGTCGGTTTCGCCCGACGGCAGTTCCGGCTTGATGCCGGCCTTGTCGGTCAGGGCCTTCGAGGCGCCCAGCACCAGCAGCGTCTTGCAGTGGCGGTAGGTGTTGACGACGAACTCGGCCGTGTTGCCGACGCGGGCCAGCAGGTCGACGCCGGCCTGGCCGTCGGGCAGCACCACCGCGTCGAACAGCACCGGCGGCGTGTTCTCCAGCGATGCGTCGGCCTCGAGCGTGGTGCCGTCGGCGCACTTCACCGTGCCCAGGCGCGGTGCCACGATACGCGGCACCGCGCCGGCCTCGAGCAGCGCAGCCTGCAGCGCGGCGATCGGCTTGCCGTCCACGCCGTCGGCGGCCAGCAGCGCGATCTTGCGGGTGCGGATGCCGCCGTCGCCGGGGTGGCCGGTGAGCGAGAGGGCCGCCGACATGAGCACCTCGGCCGGGATCGGCGTGTCGATCGCCTTCGGCATGGCGGCGGGCACCTCCATGCCCAGGCCGTCGGCCACGCGCTGGGCCAGTTCGGGCGCCACGTTGACCAGGCCCGAGAGCATGCGCTCGCGGATGGCGGGCACCGTCACCTTCGACAGCTCGAAGCGGAAGCCGGCGACGATGTGCGCCTTTTCCCAATCGGTCTGGCTGCTCCAGAACAAAGTGGCCTGCTGGTAATGCTCGGCGAACTTCTCGGGCTTGCCGCGGACCTTGTCGCCTTCCATCTGTTCGGGAAACGAGACGAAGCCCGCAGCACCCGCCTGGTAGGGCGAGCCGCCCGCCAGCGAGTTGGGCTCGTACGCCACCCGGCCGCGGTGCAGCGCCTGGCGCTTGATGCCGTCGCGCTGGTTGTTGTAGACCGGCACGACCGGCGAGTTGATCGGGATCTCGTGGAAGTTGGCGCCGCCCAGGCGGGTGATCTGGGTGTCCTTGTACGAGTGGATCCGGCCGGCCAGCAGCGGGTCGTTGCTGAAGTCGATGCCCGGGATGACGTGGGCGGTGCAGAAGGCCACCTGCTCGGTCTCGGCGAAGAAGTTGTCGGGGTTGCGGTCGAGCACCATGCGGCCCACGATCTGCACCGGCACCAGCTCTTCGGGGATCAGCTTGGTCGAGTCGAGGAAGTCGAAGCTCCAGTCCTGCGCCTCTTCGGCGGTGAAGACCTGCAGGCCCAGTTCCCACTCGGGGTACTCGCCGGCCTCGATCGATTCCCACAAGTCGCGGCGGTGGAAGTCGTTGTCGGCGCCCTGGATCTTGGCCGACTCGTCCCAGACCAGCGAATGGGTGCCCAGCTTGGGCTTCCAGTGGAACTTGACGAACTTGCTCTGGCCCTGGGCGTTGACCAGCCGGAAGCTGTGCACGCCGAAGCCTTCCATCATCCGGTAGCTGCGCGGAAGGCCACGGTCGCTCATCGCCCACAGCAGCATGTGGGTGGTTTCGGGGCTCAGCGACGCGAAGTCCCAGAAGGTGTCGTGCGCGCTGCCGGCCTGCGGCATGCCGTGGTGCGGCTCGGGCTTGACCGCGTGGACCAGGTCGGGGAACTTCATCGAGTCCTGGATGAAGAACACCGGGATGTTGTTGCCCACCAGGTCCCAGTTGCCCTGGTCGGTGTAGAACTTGACGGCGAAGCCGCGCACGTCGCGCGCGGTGTCGACCGAGCCGCGCTCGCCGGCCACGGTGGAGAAGCGCACGAACACCGAGGTGATCTTGCCCTTCTCCTGGAAGGGCGCGGCGCGGGTCAGGTCGGTGAGCGCGTCGTAGGCTTCGAAATAGCCGTGGGCGGCCGAGCCGCGCGCATGCACGATCCGCTCGGGAATACGCTCGTGGTCGAAGTTGGTGATCTTCTCGCGGAGGATGTAGTCCTCCAGCAGCGTCGGGCCGCGCAGGCCGGCCTTGAGCGAATTCTGGTTGTCGCCGATCGGCACGCCCTGGTTGGTGGTGAGCACCTGACCACCACCGTCGACCCGCACCCGGTCGAGCGAGCCGGCCAGCGCGTTGGTGCCGGGGGCCGCGCCGTTGCCGGTCTTGGCGGTGGGGTTGGCCTCGCTCAGCGTGCTGGCGGTGACGGCGGCGTTGGCCGGCTCCGACGTCTGGCCCTGCGGCGGCATCACCGCGTTGTCGCGTCCGCTGTCTGCGAGCTTGTTCTTGTTGTAGGGCATCGAGGCGACGAGGGCCTGCGTGTCGGCGGCCTGCTGGGCCAGCGGATCGTCGCCGGGGTTGCCGCCCTTGGCCGGGCGGCTGGCGGTGTTGCGGGCCGCGGCCTTGGTGGACGCGTCGGGGGCTTTTTTGGTGGGACTCATGGGATGTTTCGTGGGGTGGAGAAGCAGGAGACGGCCATCGACGCGGCCGCGGAAAGCCTTCCAACATAAGGGTGCGGCCCTGCGCACTGCTGTGGGACAAGATGCCATCCCGTGCAGGACGGCGCCGCACCTGCAGCCGCCTGCGAAACGGCGCGGCCCGGGGCGGCCGCCCCGCCGCGGCAGGGTCGGCATCGCGGCAACCCACGAACGCGCGCAGCCCCCTCCATAATGGCCGTCCCCGGGACCGTGCGCAGTGCCACAGCGGCACCGGCGCCCACCCTTTCCGCCGGTCTTCTCGCTGCCGATCCCCCTTTTCCATCCCCGCAGCCGCATCGCTGCCGATACCCGCCGTGACCTCCACCGCCCCCCTGCGCCAGGCGCGCCACCCCGCTTTCTCGGCGCCCGAGTTCCGCAGTGCGCTGGGCATGTTCGCCACCGGCGTGACGATCGTCACCATGCGCACCGCGGCGGGCGAGCTGGTGGGGCTGACGGCCAACTCGTTCAACTCGGTATCGCTCGCCCCGCCGCTGGTGCTCTGGAGCCTGGGGCAGTCGGCCTCGTCGATGCCGGCCATGGCCGCGGGCACGCACTACGCGGTGCATGTGCTGGCGGCCGACCAGAAGGCGCTGGCCGAGCGCTTCGCCGGGCCCCGGGCCGAGCGCTGGGACGGCGTGGCGTTCCGCGACGGGGTGAGCGGCGCGCCGGTGCTCGACGGCGCGGCGGCCGTCTTCGAATGCTTCAACCGCAGCCGCTACCCCGAGGGCGACCACACGATCTTCGTCGGCGAGGTGGAGGCCTGCAGCCACCGCGCCGGCGCGTCGCCGCTGCTCTACCACGGGGGCCGGTTCTTCACCGAGCATCCGCTGTAGCCGCGCCGCCCGATGCGCGGTGGCGGCCACCCGCACCGGGCGCCGACAGCCCGCCCGGTTGTTTTATAGAGCGAATACGGCTCCAGCCGGCACAGGCAGCCGACAAGCAGCTATCGAATTAATAGCGCCCGCCTGACGCCTTCTTTTACGCCCGAGCGCCTGCGCCCCCGTAAGCTGCTCGGCTCACCCGACCATCCTTCCCCTACCTCCGCACGCCCATGAAGAACCTGCTGATCCTGCGCCACTCGCCTCTCGACGGCCCCGGCAGCCTGGAGCCGTACTTCCGCAACGCCGGCTGGAACATCGAGACGGTCGATGCCGCCCATGCCGACCTCACGGCCATCGACCCGCTGGCCGCCGACCTGGTGATGCCCCTGGGCTCGGCGCTGAGCGTGTACGACGAAGCGCTGTTCCCGTTCATCACCGCCGAGCGCACCCTGCTGGCCAGACGGCTGGAGGCCGACCGTCCGGTGCTGGGCATCTGCTTCGGCGCGCAGCTGATCGCCTCCGCCCTGGGCTGCCGCGTCTTCAAGGCCGCCGAGCTGGAAGTCGGCTGGTACCCGCTGGAGCTGACCGCCGCCGGTGCCGCCTCTCCGCTGCGCGCCCTGGGGCCCGACCGGGCGCCCGCGGTGATGCACTGGCACCAGGACACCTTCGACCTGCCGCCCGGCACCGAGCGGCTGGCCCGCAGCGCCCTGTGCGAGAACCAGGCCTTCGCCCGCGGCACCCAGCTGCTGGCGGTGCAGTTCCACCCCGAGGTGACCCGCAACGGGGTCGAGGCCTGGCTGGCCGACGCCTCGTTCACCCCCACCACCCGCGCCGAGCGGATCGCCTCCATCCGCGCCGGATCGGCCCAGCACCAGGCGACGATGCAGACGCAGATCGCGCTGTGCCTGGACGAGTGGCTGGCCGGGCTGGTGTAGCTGGTCTGGCCCGCGGCCCCTAGAACGACTCCCACTGGTCGTCGTCGCCCCCGGCATGGGCCGGCTGCGGGGCCTTCGACTTGGGTGCCAGCGCAGGTGCTGTCTTTGCAGCCGGCGTGGCAGGCTTCGCAGCCGGCGCCGGCCGCCGGGCGGCGATCTGCGGCGCGGCCGATGCGGTGCGCGGCATGGCAGTGGGTACGACCGCCCGTGCGGCGCGCACCAGCGGCTGTGGCCGTGGCGGCGGGGCGACGACTGCCGGCACCGCGCGGGCCGTGCCCTCGGTCCCGAGCCGAAACACGCCCACCACCTGCGTCAATTGCGCCGCCTGGGCCTGCAGCGACTGGGTGGCTGCGGCCGATTCCTCGACCAGTGCCGCGTTCTGCTGAGTGACCATGTCCATCTGCGTGACCGCCTGGTTGACCTGCTCGATGCCGCCGGTCTGCTCCTGGCTGGCGGCGGAGATCTCGCCCACGATGTCGGAGACCCGCTGCACCCCGGCCACGACCTCGCGGATCGTGGCGCCGGCATCCTCCACCAGCCGGTTGCCCGCGCCCACCTTGGAGACCGAGTCGTCGATCAGCACCTTGATCTCCTTGGCCGCGGCGGCGCTGCGCTGGGCCAGGGCCCGCACCTCGCTCGCGACCACCGCGAAGCCGCGGCCCTGCTCGCCGGCGCGGGCCGCCTCCACCGCTGCGTTCAGCGCCAGGATGTTGGTCTGGAAGGCGATGCCGTCGATCACTCCGATGATGTCGACCACCTTGCGGGACGACACGTCGATCGCACCCATGGTGTCGACCACCTCGCCCACGACCCGGCCGCCGCGCACCGCCATCTCGCAGGTCGAGAGCGCCAGCTGGCTCGCCTGGCGGGCGTTGTCCGCGTTGTGGCGCACGGCGGAGGTCAACTCCTCCATCGAGGCGGCCGTCTGCTGCAGCGCGCTGGCCTGCTCCTCGGTGCGGCTGGAAAGGTCGAGGTTGCCGCTGGCGATCTCGGCCGAGGCGGTGGCGATCGCGTCCGAGCCGGAGCGCACGTCGCCCACGATGTGGGAGAGCCGGGCGTTCATGCCTTGCAGCGCCGCCATCAGCTGCGAGGTCTCGTCGCGGCCGGCGGTGGCTGCGGGATCGGTCGAGGCGCTCAGGTCGCCGGCCGCCACCTTCTCGGCGACGTCCACCGCACGGGCCAGCGGCAGGGTGATGCCGCGGGCCAGCAGCCAGGCGATGGTGCAGCCCAGCAGCAGCAGCGCGATGCCCAGCGCGACGATGACGTTGCGGCTGTGCTCGTAGCGCTGCTGGATGTTGGTGGCCAGCATGTCCATGGTGGCGCGCTGCGCGGCCAGCAGCCTGTCGAGCTTTTCCAGGTAGCCGGCGGTCACCGGCACGAACGTGTCCTTGAACATCGCGTCGGCTTCCTGCGCCTGGCCGGCGACCTTGGCCTTGATGACCGTGTCGCGGGCGGTCAGGTAGGCCTGGCGCGCGGTGCTGATCTCGGCGAAGAGCGCCCGCTCCTCGGGCGAGTTCAGCAGCTCTTCGATCGCCTTGACCTTCTTGGCCGCGTCTTCAGACGACTTGCGCGAGGTGTCGGCGAAATAGGTGCCGAGCGATGCGTCCGAGCTGCGGGCGATGGCGGTGGTGCGCTGCGCGGCCGCCTGGATCAGGCCGTACCAGTCGGACACCAGCCGCTCCTTGGCCAGCGGCAGCGCCATCATGTCGCGGGTGTCCTGGGCGGTCTGCGACAGGCGCCACGCGCTGAAGCCGAGGACCGCGACGGCCAGTGCCAGCACGCCGGCGAAGCCGAGAAGCAGCCGTTGGCCGATGCGGAGATTGCGAAAGTTCATCTTGGAGGCTTGTTGGGAGAGGGGCGCGGGAAGGAGGATGTCCCTGCTATATCGGCCTTCGGCGCGGAGTGTTGAGCGGACTTACAACTTGCCCCCCGGACGCAGCCATGCCACGGAACCATCCGACGCCGTGCCCTTCGGCGGAAGCGGTGGAGCGCGGCAGGCGCCGCTGCGCCCAAACGACGAAGCCGCCGGCACCGGAGGCCCGGCGCAGGCGGCTTCGTCGCGAAGGGCAGCGCGCTTACTTCGCTGCTTCCGGCAGCTCGATCTTGACTTCGAGCACGTCGAAGTTGTCCTGGTGCTCCAGGTTGACCTTGATGTCGTTGGGATTGATGGACACGTACTTGGAGATGACGGCGATCAGTTCGCGCTGCAGGTCGGGCAGGTAGCTGGGCTTCTTGCTGCTGCCGTTGCGTTCGTGCGCCAGGATGATCTGCAGACGCTCCTTGGCCACGCTGGCCGTCTTCTTCTTCTCCCCCAGGAGGAAGCCGAGCAGAGACATGTGCCTTACCTCCCGAAGATGCGCTTGAAGAAGCCGGGCTTCTGCGCATCGACGAAACGCATCGGCTGGTCCTCGCCGAGGAAGCGGCTGATCACGTCCTTGTAGGCTTCCGACACGTCGGTGCCCTGGGCGTGGATCGCGGGCGTGCCCTGGTTGGACGACTGCAGCACCGTCTCCGATTCGGGGATCACCCCGATCAGCGGGATGCGCAGGATGTCCTGGATGTCCTGCAGCGACAGCATGTGGCCGTCCTCGACCCGGTTGGGGTTGTAGCGGGTGATCAGCAGGTGCTCCTTGATCGGCTCCTTGCCCTCCATCGCGCGCTTGGTCTTGGAGCCGAGCATGCCCAGGATGCGGTCGGAATCGCGCACCGAGGAGACCTCGGGGTTGGTCACCACCAGCGCCTCGTCGGCGAAGTGCATCGCCATCAGCGCGCCGGTCTCGATGCCGGCGGGCGAGTCGCAGACGATGTAGTCGAAGCCCTGGGCGGCCAGGTCCTTGAGCACCCGCTCGACGCCGTCCTGCGTGAGGGCGTCCTTGTCGCGGGTCTGCGAGGCGGCCAGCACGAACAGGTTGTCGCACTGCTTGTCCTTGATCAGCGCCTGGTGCAGGTTGGCTTCGCCGTGGATCACGTTGATCAGGTCGTACACCACGCGGCGTTCGCAGCCCATGATGAGGTCGAGGTTGCGCAGGCCGACGTCGAAGTCGATCACTGCGGTCTTGAAGCCGCGCAGCGCGAGGCCGGAGGCGAAACTGGCGCTGGTCGTGGTCTTGCCCACGCCGCCCTTGCCGGAAGTCACCACGACGATCTTGGCCATGTGTTGCTGTCCTTCGGTTGAAGAGATATTGAGTGAATGCGGTCGCGCGGTCAGAGCGCCTCGATGACGAGCTTTTCGCCGACGAGCTGGATTTTGGCCGCCCGGCCGGCGATGTCGGCCGGCAGCGGCACTTCGGTCGTGCGGTAGATGCCGGCGATCGAGACCAGCTCGGGCTCCATGCAGGTCGCGAAGATGCGCGCCTGGGTGTTGCCCCGGGCGCCGGCGATCGCCTTGCCGCGCAGCGGCGCGTAGACGTGCACGTTGCCGTCGGCGATCACCTCGGCGCCGTTGCTGACCGCGGCCAGCACGATCAGGTCGGCGTTGCGGGCGTAGACCTGCTGGCCGGAGCGCAGCGGCCGGTCGATCACCATCGTGGCCACTGCGGCGGGCACGGGCGGTGCCAGCGGCGCCGGCGGGCGCTGCGCCGCCTCGCGGGCGGGCGGGGGCAGCGGCACGTCGGGCGCCTCGGCCAGACCTGCGGCACGCGCCGCGGCCAGTTGCGGGCCGACCGCGCCGCGCACCGCCACCGGCACCACGCGCAGCCGGCGCAGCATCGCGACCAGGGCCACGAAATCGACGGCCGCGGCGCCTTCGCCCAACTGGGTCAGGTCGACGATGACCGGGTCCTGGTCGAAGAAATCGGGGGATTCCTGCAGCCGCCGGTCGAGCTCGGCGGCGAGCGCCGCGAGGTCGGGGGTCTTGAGCACCACGGCCAGCAAAGGCAGAGTGGCGCTTTTCAGCTCGAAGCTGGCGCGAGCAGAGCCTGGTGATACGGCGGCCATGGAGGTGCGGTTTTGCAAAGTGAGCGAGTTTAGCGTGCAGGTGTGCGCCTACAAGCGTGGGCGGCCGGGCTTACCGATGGGTACATCTGCCCCGCTGTCGCCCGCAGGCCAGGGGCGGCGCGGGCCGCTTCCGATAATCGCCGCATGCCCCACACCGCCCGCCATGCCCACCTCGATGCCCGGGCGGTCGCCCTCCTGCTGGCCTGCTGCATGTTCTGGGGCTTCCAGCAGGTGCTGGTGAAGGCCACGGTGTCCGAGGTGGCGCCGGTGTTCCAGGCGGCGCTGCGCTTCGCCCTGGCGCTGGTGCTGCTGTGGGGCTGGTGCCTGTGGCGCAAGGTGCCGCTGTGGCAGCGCGACGGATCGCTGGGCCCGGGCCTGCTGGCCGGCGCGCTGTTCGCGGGCGAGTTCGCCTGCGTCTACACCGGCCTGCAGTTCACCCATGCCTCCCGGCTGACGGTCTTCCTGTATGCGTCGCCCTTCTGGGTGGCGCTGCTGCTGCCGCGCTTCGTGCCGGGCGAGCGGCTCCGCGGCGCGCAGTGGGCGGGCCTGGCCTGCGCCTTCTGCGGCGTGCTGCTGGCGCTGGCCGACGGCGGCGCGGCGCACTCGGCCCGGCAGTGGCTGGGCGACGGGCTGGGCCTGCTGGCGGGCATTTTCTGGGGGCTGACCACCGTCACCATCCGCTCCACCCGGCTCGGCCGCACCGCGCCCGAGAAGCAGCTCTTCTACCAGGTGGCCGTCTCGACCGCGATGTACCCGGTGCTCTCGCTGGCGCTGGGCGAGCCCTGGCGCTGGGATTTCAGCGGCTTCGCGCTGCTCTCCATCGGCACCCAGGCGGCCGTGGGCGCCTTCGCCAGCTACCTGGCCTGGATGTGGCTGCTGGCGCACTACCCGGCCACCCGCATCTCGGTCTTCGTATTCCTGACGCCGGTGTTCGCGCTGCTGGCCGGCGTGCTGTGGCTGCACGAGCCGCTGACGGCCGGCTTCGTCGGCGCGCTGGCGCTGGTGGCCGCGGGCATCGTGCTGGTCAACCGGCAGCCGCGGGCGGCGCTGGCCTCGGTGCCGCCGCCGTGAGGCCCGCAGGCGCTCCGACCGCCCGCATCGCCGCCGTCACTGCCGCCGCGGTTTCCTAGTAGCTGCTGGCGGTACCGGCGCCCGCAGAAGCACCGGCCCGAAAGCGCTGCGCCGCACCGTCGGCGCCGTTGCGCAGGATCAGCAGGTCCATCGCCACCGCCACGAAGAGCGCCCCGGCCGCCAGGCATTCGCGGGCCCGCACCTCGTCGACCATCAGGATGCCCGGCGCCTTGCCGCAGGCGCGGATGCGGCGGATCGCGTCGTCGATCGCGGCGCGCACCTCCGGATGGCCCGGGTTGCCCGCATGGCCCATGCTGGCCGACAGGTCCGACGGTCCGATGAAGATCCCGTCCACCCCCTCGACCGCCGCGATCGCCTCGATCTCCGCCAGCGCCTCCCGGGTCTCCACCTGCACCAGCACGCAGATCTCCCGGTGCGCCTCGGCCACGTAGCCGGCGGCCCGGCCGAAGTTGGCGGCCCGCACCGAGCCGCCCATGCCCCGGATCCCGTCCGGCGCGTAGCGGGTGGCGGCCACCGCGGCCCGCGCTTCGCCGGCGTTCTGCACGAAGGGCAGCAGCAGCGTGCGGGCGCCGATGTCGAGGTAGCGCTTGATCAGCACCGCGTCGTTCCACGCCGGCCGCACCACCGCCGCCGTCGGCCGCGCCGCATCGGCCGGCACCGCGGCGGCCACCGCCTGCAGCTGCTGCAGCATCAGCGGCACGTCGCTCGGCGTGTGCTCGGTGTCGAGCAATACCCAGTCGTAGCCGGCCCCGGCGACCAGCTCGGTCGCGTAGGGCGAGGCCAGGACCGACCACAGGCCGATCTGCGGCCGGCCGGCGGCCAGGGCGCGTTTGAAGGTGTTGGGTGGTAGGGACATGGTTCGCGATCGAAGGTGAGAGGGCAACAGGACGTGGATGTCCTTGTCGGGGATACCGTGGATCCGGCTTCGCAAGTCCACCGGTGTCGAGCCCGGCGGGGGTGGGCGGAGCGACACGCAGTGCGCTCAGCCTGGAGGCGCGTTCCTCTCTTTGGCCAGCTCCACATACCAGTCCAGGCTGTCCGGATCGGCCATCGCCGCGCGGTTCACCACCTTCTCGGGCGGCTGGCCGAGCAGCAGCTTCTTGACCGGCAGCTCCTGCTTCTTGCCGGTGAGGGTTCTCGGGATGGCGCGCACTTGGTAGACGGCGTCGGGCACGAAGCGGGGCGAGAGCGCAGCGCGGATCGCACCGGCGATTTTCTGCTGCAGCGCGTCGTCCAGCACCAGGCCCTCGCGCAGCACCACGAAGAGCGGCATCCAGCTGTCGCGGCCCAGGTATTCCAGGTCGACCACCATCGAATCGAGCACCTCGGGCAATGCCTCGACCGCGCGGTAGATCTCGCTGGTGCCCATGCGCAGGCCGTGACGGTTGATGGTGGCGTCGCTGCGGCCGTAGATGGTGCAGCCGCCGTCTGCGCCGATGCGGATCCAGTCGCCATGCCGCCAGACGCCGGGGTAGGTGTCGAAGTAGCTCGACAGGTAACGCGCGTTTCCCGCGTCGTTCCAGAAGTACAGCGGCATCGACGGGATCGGCCGGGTGCAGACCAGCTCGCCCACCGCGTCCTGCACCGGCCGGCCCTGCGCGTCCCAGGCCTCGACCGCATGGCCGATCTGGCGGCACTGCATCTGGCCCGGCACCTGGGGCAGCTCGCGGTGGCCGCCGACGAAGGCGCCGGCGAAATCGGTTCCGCCCGAGATGTTGCACCAAAACACTTCGCCCGCCCCCCAGCCTGCGCGCTGCGCGTCTTCGGCACCCCCCCTGCCGGGTGGCGGGCCGGCCGCTTCGGGCGGCCGTGCGCTGCGGCCCTCTGGAAGGGGAGCGGCGGATGCGCCTGCTTCGGCAGCGGCGGCATAGACCTGCGCCATCTGCTCCGACCCCCAGCGCTGCACCTCTTCCGACAGCGGCGAGCCGGTGGAGCCGAGCGCCCGGACGCGGGAGAGGTCGCCGCAGTCGCGCAGCACCACGCCCGCCTTCATGCACTGGCTATAGAACGCGGCGCCGGCGCCGAAGAAGGTGACGCGGTGGCGGGCGGCGAAGCGCCAGAGGGTGCTCCAGTCGGGCGCGTCCTTCGGGCCGCCGGGGTTGCCGTCGAAGATGCAGGCGGTCGCGCCGCACACCAGGCCGCCGACCTGGGTGTTCCACATCACCCAGCCGGTGGAGCTGTACCAGTGGAAGCGCTCGCCCCGGTGGTTCGGGTCGTAACTGGCGCCCACGTCGTTGTGCAGCCCGACCGCGTGCAGCGTCAGCAGGATGCCGCCGTGGCCGTGCACGATCGGCTTGGGCAGGCCGGTGGTGCCGCTGGAGTACACGATCCACAGCGGATGGTCGAAGGGCAGCCAGGCCGGCTCGAACGCGTCGGTTTCGGCATCGTTTCGGGCGGTAGCCGGCACCAATGGCCGACCATCAGCTATTCTTTTGGTAGCAAACGGCGTTTCGAGCACCAGCAGGTGCTCCACCGTGGGCAGCGCGGCGCGCAATTCCTGCACCGTGGCGCTGCGGTCCATCGCGCGGCCGGCGTAGAACACGCCGTCCACCGCGATCAGCACCTTGGGCTCGATCTGCCGGAACCGGTCGGCCACGGCCGAGGTGCCCATGTCGGGTGCGCAGACGCTCCACACCGCGCCGAGGGCGGCGCAGGCCAGCAGGCAGACGATCGCCTCGGGCACGTTGGGCAGGTAGGCGGCCACCCGGTCGCCCGGCACCACGCCCAGGTCGCGCAGGGTGAGCGCCAGCGACGCCACCTGGCGGCGCAGTTCGGGCCAAGACAGTTCGCGCACCCGGCCCTGCTCGTCGTCGCTCACGATGGCCGGCACCCCCGCTGCATCGGCCGCCGCCACGTGCCGCAGCACCTGCCGGGTGTAGTTGACCTGCGCGCCCGGGAACCAGACGGCGCCGGGCATCCGGTCGTCAGCCAGCACCGTGGTGTGGGGCGTGGGCGACTGCAGCTCGGCATGCTCCCAGATGCTTTGCCAGAAGGCGTCGAGGTCGGTCACCGACCAGCGCCACAGCGCGTCGTAGCCGTCGAAGCGCAGGCCGCGGGTGGCCTCGAGCCAGTCCTGATAGAGGCGGATGCGGGGAACGAAGGGCGGGGCCGGCAGGGCGGAGGCAGAAGCGAAGGCGGCAGGCGGTGTCGTCAGGGGCATGGCCCGCAGGCTATGCGCCCCGGCCCGGTCGCGCTATCGCACAAACGACAGCTTGACGGCCCGGCCGCGCCGGGTTGTCGGCCTGGGCTGACGGCAGGTCGCCGCCGCCGCCGCACCTGGCCCCCGTTTTCTTTGGCACCATGTGGTCAGGTCAGCTCCTGGCTTCCGCGCACCTGCGCCGTCCCCCGAAAACCAACGACACCAAGATGAAGACCATCGACGAAATGCTGAACCTGGACCTGCTCACCCCCGACCAGCACAGCGAAATCAGCCAATGGATCGCGCGTTCCGCCTCCCCCGAAGAGATCCTGCAGATGCCCGCCCCGCTGTGGGCCGCCGTGGAGCGCGCCAGCAAGACGATGGGCATCGACGAGGACCTGCTGCGGCCTCCGGCGTTCGATGCGGGGAATGCCGTGCCGGGTTGAAGAGCCGCAGCGCGCAGCCGCCGCAGTAGACCGAATTCGGTCTACCATCGGTCCTACCGCTTTCGGAGAAACCGCATGAAACTGTCCACCCAGGTCAAACCCATCAGTTACCTGAAGAGCCATGCGGCCGACATCGTGAAGGATCTGGCCGAGAGCCGCGAGCCGATGCTCATCACCCAGAACGGCGAAGCCAAGCTGATCGTGATGGACGTGCGTTCCTACGAAGAACAGGCGCAGACGGTCGCGATGCTGAAGATCCTGGCACTGGGCCACCGGGACATCGAATCGGGCAACTTCCGGCCGGCCGAAGACGTGTTCTCGTCGCTGGACCAGGACGAGGGCCGATGAGCCTGCAGGTCGTATTCCTCGCATCGGCCGAATCCGATCTGCAGGATCTGAGGAGCTACGTCCTCCACCATTTCGACCGCGAGACCTGGCGCACCAGCTACGGCAAGATCAAGGACGCCGTTGCGCGGATCCGGCACCATCCCTATGCAGGCAAGGTTGTTCCCGAACTGGAGCGACTCGACATGGTCCAGTACCGTCAGGTGCTGGCCGGCAAGAACCGCATCGTCTACGAGGTAAGGGCCGACACCGCCTACATCCACCTCGTCTGCGACACGCGGCGCGACCTGCAGGGCCTGCTGATGCGGCGTCTGATGCGGTCTTCCTAGCCGCCCCGCCTCACACCAGGCTCCGCATCGCCTGTGCCGTCTCCCGCAGCACCGGCAGCACCCGGGCGACCGCGTCCTCGGCCTTTTCCTGGCCGATCGGCATGGTCACGTTGAGGGCGCCGATCAGCTGGCCGTGGCGGTCGCGCAGGGGAACCGCCACGCCGCGGGAGTTGAGGTCCAGCTGCTGCTCCGACAGCGCCCAGCCGCGCTCGCGGATGCGGACCAGTTCTTCCCGCATCCGCTCCTTGCTGGCGATGGTGTGGGAGGTGAAGACGCGCAGTTCGCGGCTGGCCAGCCAGCCCTCGAGCGCGGCGGGTTCGCGTAGGGCCAGCATCATCATGCCGGCGGCGGTGACCTGGGCCGGCACCCGCGCGCCCAGCACGTAGCCGGTGTTCATGTTGCGGTTGGGGCCGTTGCGGGCGATGTAGACCACCTCGTCGCCGTCGGCCACGCTCAGGTAGGCCACCTCGTGGGTGCCGGCGGCCACCCGCTGCAGGAAGGGCTGCACGATCCGCGGCAGCCGGGCCGATTCCAGGTACGACTGGCCCAGCCGCAGCACCCGCGGCGTGAGCCAGAACAGCTTGCCGTCGCCGGCGACGAAGCCCAGGTGGCGCAGGGTGAGCAGGTGGCGGCGGGCCGCGGTGCGGGTCATGCCGGTGCGCTCGCCGGCCTCGCTGGCGGTCATGCGGGGGTGGGCGTCGTCGAAGGCCTCGATGACCTGCAGGCCCCGCTCCAGGCCGGCGATCCAGTCGCGGCGGTCGAGGCCCTCGGGTGCGGAGGTGTCGTCGGTAGGCATGGCGGTATCGTGGCGTCGGGCGCTGCCGGTCGGCGGTCGCACGGCTCAGGTAAAACCCCGATTCTGTGCGATTGTCGCACCGCGGCGTTCGATCATCGATCAGCGCAGTGGGCAGGAGGCTCCGTGCAGAGCCCTCCCGCCCTCACCATCCACCCCGGTGCCGTGCCCCGTGCCCGCACCCCACCTAGGCCCTGCCCATGTCCTCCATCCAAGGTTCCACCGCCCTGTACCTGCTGCCCGGCGATCCGGTCACGAACGTGCGCCTGCCGCGCATGTTCAACGAGGTGTTCGCGCGCCACGGCATCGACGCGGTGATGGTGCCGGTGCAGGTACCGGTGCGCGACATCGCGCTGTTCATGCGCGGCGCCTTCCTGGGCGCCAACGTGCGCGGCATGGCGATCGCGCCGCCGCACAAGCCGCGGGTGCTGGACCTGCTCGACCGCTTCAGCATCGTCGGCCGCGCGGCCCGCTCGGTGAACGCGGTGCGGCGCACCGACAACGGCCAGCTGGAGGGCGACCTGTTCGACGGCGAGGGCTTCACCGCCGCGCTGGAGCATTTCGGGATCGCCTGGCGGGACCGGAGGGTGCTGGTGCTGGGCGCGGGCGTGAGCGCCGCGGCCATCGGCCTGGCGCTGGCCGACGGCGGCGCGGGCAACCGGGCCGCGCGCATCGCCTTCTATGACCCCACCGCCGGCAAGGCCGCGGGCCTGGCGGCGCAGCTCGACAGCTTCTTCGACGCCGAGGTGGTGCCGGTCGATGCGCCCGATCCGGCCGGCTACGACCTGGTCGTCAACGCCACCCCGCTCGGCCTGGAGGCGGGCGACGCCGCGGCCTGCGACGTGTCGCGGATGGAGCCGCACGCGGCCGTCTTCGACATCCTGCTGCGCGGCCAGCCCACGTCCCTGGTGCAGGCGGCCCGCGCACGCGGCCTGCAGGCCCAGCCCGGCTACGAGATGCTGGTGGCGCAGATGCCCTACTACCTCGACTACTTCGGCCATGCCGAGGCGGCGCAGGGCGTGCGCGAAGACGCCGACTACCTGCGCCGCATCGTCTACCCCCCGGCCCTGCACGGCGAGATCCACGCGCCGCGCGGCCCGGCCGCCGGGGCCGCCTGAGCCTTTTCCTTTTTCCATCGCCCGTTCTCCATGACCATCGCCTCCGACCGCTTCGGCTTCAACACCGTCACCCTGGGCGGCAGCCTGGCGCACAAGCTGCACTGCATGCGCGCGGCCGGCTTCGCGGGCGTGGAGCTGTGGGCGCGCGACCTGATCGGCCACCCCGAGGGCGTGGCGGCGGCCGCCGCGCTGGTGCGGGCCAGCGGCCTGCGGGTCACCGATTTCCAGCCGCTGCGCGACTTCGAATGCGCCCCCGAGGCGATGCGCGCCCACCGGCTGGAGATGGCCGGGGAGCAGTTGCGCCAGATGGCCCTGGTGGGCGCCGACCTGCTGCTGGTCTGCTCCACCACCAGCCCGCTGGCCACCGACGACCCGGCGCGCGCCGCCGAGGACCTGCGCGCGCTCGGCACCTTGGCCGCGCCGCTGGGCATCCGCATCTGCTACGAGGCGCTCTCCTGGGGCCGGCATGTGCAGCGCTGGCAGCAGGCCTGGGACATCGTGCAGCGCTGCGACCATCCGGGCGTGGGTCTGAACCTCGATTTCTTCCACATGGCGGTGCACGGCGACGATGCGCCGGACGCGATCCAGGCCCTGGCGCAGGTGCCCGCCGAACGCATCTTCCTCGTGCAGTTGGCCGACTATTTCTATCCCTTCGGCCCCACCGCCGCCGACCACATGGAGCTGGCCCGCCACCAGCGCCTGTTCCCCGGCGAAGGCCTGCACGACGTGCGGCCGCTGGTGCGGATGCTGGAGGCGGGCGGCTACCGCGGCGACTACACCTTCGAGGTGTTCAACGACGACTACGTCAACTCCGACCCGCTGGCGATCGCCCGGCGGGCGATGGATGCGGTGCGGTGGATCGCGCGGGGCTTGCCCGACGGCGCGGCTGCGGCCCGCTGAACGAAGACGCCGCCCGCACGCACGCACGCCCCCACGACGCTCCGCATTTCGCTTTCCCCTCCCTCACCACAACAAGCCAGGAGACCTGCACCATGTCTGCAACCGCATCCCGCCCCGCCGCCGCGGCGGAACCCGATACCGGCAAGCGGCCCGCCAAGGCGGCCCTCGCCAGCTGGATCGGCAGCGCCGTCGAGTACTACGATTTCTTCATCTACGGCACCGCCGCCGCGCTGGTGTTCGGCAAGATCTTTTTCCCGTCGTTCGAGCCCAAGCTGGCCAGCATCGCCGCCTTCGCCACGTTCGGCGTGGCCTACATCACCCGGCCCTTCGGCGCGCTGGTGCTGGGCCATATCGGCGACAAGTTCGGCCGCAAGAAGGTGCTGACCTTCACGCTGCTGCTGATGGGCGTCTCGACCTTCTGCATCGGCCTGCTGCCCACTTACGAGCAGATCGGCATCGCCGCGCCGCTGCTGCTGGTGCTGATGCGCCTGCTGCAGGGCATCTCGGCCGCGGGCGAGCAGGCCGGCGCCAACTCGATGACGCTGGAGCACTCGCCGCCGCACCGCCGCGCGTTCTTCACCAGCTTCACTTTGTCGGGCACCCAGGCCGGGCTGATCCTGGCCACGCTGGTGTTCATCCCGATCTCGGCCCTGCCCGAGGACCAGCTGCTGTCCTGGGGCTGGCGCATTCCGTTCCTGCTGAGCGCGGTGGTGGTGGCGGTCGGCTTCTGGGTGCGCCGCACCCTGCCCGAGACGCCGGCCTTCCAGAAGGAAGAGCAGAAGTCGCACGACAAGGCCCGCATGCCGGTGGTCGACCTGTTCCGCTCGCATGCCAAGGACGTGCTGCGGGTCGTCTTCGCCGCGCTGGTGTCGGTGGTCAGCACCATCTTCAGCGTGTTCACCCTGTCGTACGCGGTCAACACGATGCACATCCCGCGCGCCACGATGCTCACCGTGCTGGTGCTGGCCAACGTGGTGGCGCTCGGCGCGATCCCGCTGTGGGCCACGCTGTCGGACCGCATCGGCCGCAAGCCGGTCTTCGTCTTCGGCGCCCTCGGCTCGGCCGCGCTGATCTGGCCCTACATGTGGGCGATCAGCACCGTCAACCTGCCGATGGTGTTCCTGTTCGGCCTGCTGCTGTCGGGCGTGGTCTACAGCGCGGCCAACGGCGTCTGGCCGTCGTTCTACGGCGAGATGTTCAACACCCGGGTGCGGCTGTCGGGCATGGCGATCGGCACCCAGATCGGCTTCGCGCTCGGCGGCTTCGCGCCCACGATCAGCGCGGCGATCATCGGCGAAGGCCCCAACGGCTGGGTCCCGGTGGCGGTCTTCACCGCCGTCGCGGCCACCGTCTCGGCCCTCGCGGCCCTGTCGGCGCGCGAGACCTACCGGGTGCCGATGGAACAGCTGGGCCGCCCATGAGTGCGGACGCCACGACCGCTGCCGCCGCGCCGCCGCTCAGCGGCAAGACCACGCTGATCGCCCACATCGGCTGGCCCACCGAGAGCTTCAAGGCGCCCCTGATCTACAACCCCTGGTTCGCCCGCCAGGGCCTCGACGCCTGCGTGGTGCCGATGGGCGTGAAGCCCGCGGAGTACCGCGCCTTCTTGCCGCTGCTCTTTCGCATGTCCAACATCCGCGGCGCGCTGGTCACGATGCCGCACAAGGTCACGACGATGGACCTGGTGGACGAGGCCACGCCCACCGCCCGCATCGCCGGTGCCGCCAACGCGGTCCTGCTGCGGCCCGACGGCACGCTGCTGGGCGACCAGTTCGACGGCGCCGGCTTCGTGCGCGGCGTGGCCCGCAAGGGGCACCGGCTGGAGGGCGGCAGCGCGCTGGTCTCGGGCAGCGGCGGCGTGGGCTCGGCCATCGCCGCGTCGCTGGCCGCGGCCGGCGTCGCCCGGCTCGGGCTGTTCGACCTGAACACCGCCTCGTGCGAGGCCCTGGCCGCGCGGCTGCGGGCGCATTACCCGCAGCTGGAGGTGGCGCTGGGATCGAACGACCCGGCCGGCTTCGACCTGGTCGTCAACGCCACGCCGCTCGGCATGCGCGACGACGACCCGCTGCCCTTCGACGTGGACCGCATCGCCCCGGCCACCTTCGTCGGCGAGGTGGTGATGAAATCGACCTGGACCCCGCTGCTGCAGGCCGCGCGCGCCAAGGGCTGCCCGGTGCAGGTGGGCACCGACATGCTCTTCGAGATGATCCCCGCGTACCTGGAGTTCTTCGGCTTCGGCACCGCCACGCCGGAAGAACTGCGCGCGGTGGCGCTGCTGCCGTCGTAGCCGCAGGCCCGCCGCCGCGGCGCGCGCAGAGGCGCTAACCTCGGCGCCTGCCTTTTTCGATGTCCACCTTCCTTCCATTCCTGTCCATCGGCACGCCTGTGAAAACCATCCTTGTCCTGAACGGCCCCAACCTGAACCTGCTCGGCACCCGCGAGCCCGCGGTGTACGGATCGGCGACGCTCGCCGACGTCGAGCGCCTGTGCCAGGAGGCCTGCGCCGCCCACGGCTTCGCACTCGATTTCCGCCAGAGCAACCACGAAGGCGTGCTGGTCGACTGGCTGCACGAAGCCGGCCGCGCCGAGGCCGCCGGCACCCTGGCCGGCGTGGTCTTCAACGCCGGGGCGTACACGCATACCAGCGTGGCGCTACACGACGCGATCAAGGGCGCCGGGGTGTCGGTGATCGAGCTGCACATCTCGAACGTGCATGCGCGGGAGGCGTTCCGGCACCACTCGTATCTGTCGCCGGCGGCGAAGGCGGTGATGGCGGGGTTCGGGGTGAAGGGGTATGGGTTGGCGATCGCGGGGGTGGCGGGGCTGGGGTGAGGGCCGCGCTGCCTTGCCCCCTCTCCCCCTGGGAGAGGGCGGGGGTGAGGGCCGCACCCGGCTTTTGTGTGTCGCTGCTGCTTGTCGCTGGGCTGCGGCTTTCGGGTCCGGAGGCGGGGG
>NZ_LMKO01000024.1:200497-200715 GCF_001421705.1 Xylophilus sp. Leaf220
GTCGGCGGGGTCCCGCTCAAACTCGCTGCGCTGCGCTCCGCTCAAACAGTCGCGGGCCCTGATCCGCCGCCCGCTGCGCTCCTCGACGCCGCAGAGGGGTGGGGGAGCGGGGTCCACGCGGGCCATCGCTGCGCTCGGCCTGGGGGTGCCTTTGCTTCGCTCGGCACGGGGGGTGGGGCGTTGCTTTGCTCGGCTGTTTGGTTCTTCGGTCTTGCTCC
>NZ_LMKO01000025.1 GCF_001421705.1 Xylophilus sp. Leaf220
GGGGTCGCCTTTCTTTGGTTCCTTTCTTTGGCGAAGCAAAGAAAGGGACTCGCCCGCGGGGGCGAAATCCCCGCCTCCGGACTTGAAAGCCGCAGCGCAGCGACGAGCAGCAGCGCCAACTAAAAGCCGGGTGCGGCCCTCACCCCCACCCTCTCCCAAGGGGAGAGGGGCCAAGGCAGAACAGCCTGGTCATCAGCCGTACCCCTCACCCCCTCAACACATACCCCAGCACCACGTCGCAGATGTGGTTCAGCCGCTCGTGTCGCGCCTTCGGCGTCATCAGGTCCCGCGCGAAGATCGCCGACAGGGTGAAGCGGTTCGACAGATAGAAGTACGCCATCCCGGCGATCGAGACGTAGAGCTGCACCGGGTCGATCCCGCCGCGGAAGCTGCCGTCGAGCCGGCCGCGCTCCAGGATCGCGCCCAGCGTTTCCACCAACGGGGAGTTCACGTCCTGCGCCTTGCGCGACTGGGCCAGGTGCCGGCCCTGGTGCAGGTTCTCGCTGTTCAGGAAGGTCATGAACTCGGGGTGCGCGATGTAGTAGTCCCAGGTGAACTCGGTCAGGCGCCGCAGGGCCTGGGCGGGCGGCATGTCCTGCAGGTGCAGGGCCTGCTCGGCCTGGCGGATGCGGGCGTAGGAGGCTTCCAGCACCGCCAGGAACAGGTCGTCCTTGCTGCCGAAGTAGTAGTAGAGCAGCCGCTTGTTGAGGCCCGCCTGCTCGGCGATCCGGTCGACCCGGGCGCCCGACAGGCCGTGCTGGGCGAACTCGGCGCTCGCCGCGTCGAGGATCGCCTGCTGGGAGCGTTCCGCGTCGCGGGAGCGCGGGCCGGGCGGGGTGTCGGCGGGAGTGTCCATGCCGCTAGTTAACCAAAAGGTTAATAGAGCCGCTTCAGGGCTGGGCGGGGGCGGGCAGGCTGCGCAGGGTTTCCAGGGTGCGCAGGCAGGCGTCGGCCACTTCCTTGCCCTTGACGGTGAAGTGCGCCTGGAAGAACTCGCGGTGCTCGGCATGTTCGTGGAAATGGTGGGGCGTGAGCACGGCGGAGAACACCGGCACGCCGTGGTCGAGCTGCACCCGCATCAGCCCGTCGATCACCGCGGTGGCGACGAAGTCGTGGCGGTAGATGCCGCCGTCGACCACCAGGGCGCAGGCGACGATGGCGTCGAAACGGCTGCTGCGGGCCAGGGCCTGGGCGTGCAGCGGGATCTCGAAGGCGCCCGGCACGTCGAAGAGCTGCACCGCCGACGCCGGCACGCCGCGGGCGGCCGTCTCGGCCATGAACGCCTGGTGGGCGCGGCCGACGATGTCGGCATGCCAGTTGGCCTGGACGTAGGCGATGCGCGGCGCGGAGGCGGCGCTGTGGCTGCCGGAGCCCGAGAACGAGGTGGCCGAGCGGATGTTGGCGACGGAGGTGTCGGTCTGACGCATGGATGTTCCAGAAAAATCGCGTGGGCAAGATGGACCAGAGCCAGGGCGATCACGCGCCGCCACGGCAGGCGCACGGCACGCGGCCCGCCCGTCGACGACACGACAACGAGCGGGCCCGCGCAGTGCGGCGGCCGGGGCGGCGCGCGTTCTCTTTCATCCGGACTGTCACCGTCGGCCCCGGGATCGCACCGGGTCTGCTGACCCGGCCACCCGCGGCGCCCTTGCAGGAAAGGGTGCCGCGGTTGGCCGGCGCTCGCGGGCTCGTGCCGGCCCGCAGGCCCGCCATCACCGCCGGTAGGGAGTTGCACCCTGCCCTGAGAACGCTTGTGTCCCGGCGCGGTGCGAACGACCGTGCCGGGGCGGCGCGATTGTAGGCGGCGGTGGCGTTTCCTGCCTGCGGCGGCGGGGCAGGGGGCTCGCATAATGATCCGGATTCTTCGCACCCATTCTCAGAAAGAGACTTCTCCATGACGCGTCAACTCGCCGGCCACCTGATCGTCGAATGCCTGGCCGCCCAGGGCGTGACCCATGCCTTCGGCGTGCCGGGCGAAAGCTTCCTGGCCGTGCTCGACGGCTTCCACACCTACGGCGAGGCGGTCCGCTTCGTGACCTGCCGGCAGGAGGGCGGCGCCGCCTTCATGGCCGAGGCGCACGGCAAGCTGACCGGCCGGCCGGGGGTCTGCTTCGTCACCCGCGGGCCGGGTGCCACCAATGCCTCGATCGGGGTGCATACCGCGTTCCAGGATTCGACGCCGATGGTGCTGTTCATCGGCGACGTGGGCAGCGATTTCCGCGACCGCGAAGCCTTCCAGGAGGTCGATTTCCAGAGCTTCTTCGGCCCCAGCACCAAGGGCATGGCCAAGCGGGTGGAGCGGATCGACGACGCCGCCCGCATCCCCGAGTACATCGCCCGCGCCTTCGCCACCGCGATGGCCGGTCGGCCCGGCCCGGTGGTGCTGGTGCTGCCCGAGGACATGCTGCGCGAGATGGTCGACGTGCCTGCGCTGCCGCGGGTGGAGCCGGTGCCGATCGGCGCCGACGCGGCCGCCATCGCCCGGCTGCAGCAGATGCTGATGCAGGCCGAGCGGCCCTTCGTGATCGCCGGCGGCCCGGGGTGGACGCCGGCCGCGGCGCGGGACCTGCAGTGCTTCGCCGAAGCCTGGCAGCTGCCGGTGGGCAACGCCTTCCGCTTCCAGGACACCTTCGACAACCACCACCCGTTGTATGCCGGCGACGTGGGCATCGGCATCAACCCGGCGCTGGCGCAGCGGGTGCGAGACGCCGACCTGGTGCTGGCCCTGGGCCCGCGCCTGGGCGAGATGACCACCGGCGGCTACACCCTGCTGCAGGCGCCGCGGCCGCTGCAGACGCTGGTGCACGTGCATGCCGGCGCGGACGAACTCAACCGCGTCTACCAGGCCGACCTGGCGATCAACGCCACGCCCGGCCCGCTGGCCGCGGCGCTGGCCGTGCTTCCGGCGCCGGCCAGCGTGCCCTGGGCCGAGAACACCCGCGCCGCCGCGGCCGACTACCTCGCCAACCTGGTGCCGCAGCCGCTGCCGGGCGACATCGACATGCCGGCGATCGTGGCCGCGCTGCAGAAGCACCTGCCGGCCGACGCGGTGCTGACCAACGGCGCCGGCAACTTCGCGAGCTGGGTGCACCGGTTCTTCCGCCACCACGGCCTGGCCAAGGGCCACAAGACCCAGTTGGCGCCGACCGTGGGCGCGATGGGGTACGGCGTGCCGGCCGGCATCGCGGCCAGCATCGCCACCGGCCGCACGGCGTTCACCATCGCGGGCGACGGCGACTTCCTGATGAACGGGCAGGAATTGGCGACCGCCATGCAGCACGGCGGCAAGAGCATCGTGCTGCTGCTCGACAACGGCATGTTCGGCACCATCCGGATGCACCAGGAGCGCGAGTACCCGACCAACGTCGGCGCCAACAGCGGCACCCGGCTGCACAACCCGGATTTCTGCGCGCTGGCCCAGGCCTACGGCTATGCGGCCGAGAAGGTGGTGCGCACCGAGGAATTCGAGCCGGCGCTGCAGCGCGCCCTGGCCCGCGACACCGGCACCCTGATCCTGGTGCCGCTCGACCCGGAGGTGATCTCGACCCGCGGCACCCTGGCCGCGATCACGCGGAAGGCGCTGACCCAGCTCGGCTGAGGTCGCCGGGCCGTGCCAGCCCGTCGCTATTGAATCGATAGCAACCGGCCGGCGACTGGCGCCGGCTGCGGGCCGATTTCATCCGCATGCGAGGGCGAGCCGGCCATTCGGCCTGCACGCTCAGCCCCGCGGCAGCTGCGCCTGCAGGTGCCGCAGCTGCTGCTCCAGCGCGTCGATGCGGTCGAGGTAGCGCAGGCAGACCGACACCGCGTAGAGGTCCAGGTCGAGGTCGTCGCGCAGCCGGCTCGCGGTGCGCACGGTGACGGTGCAACGGCTGGTGAAGGTCCATCCGCCGGGGGCGCCGTCGGGCGCGAGCGCGCCGTAGTCCACCAGGCTGCGCACCTCGTCCTCGGTCAGGTTCGAGGCCTGTACCAGTTCGTCGAGCGAGACGGCGGCGCCGCGGGGCACGGAGGGGTCGGGGGTGTTCATCGCGGTGCCTCCTCGGCGAAGTGCGCGCGCGGCGCGAATGACGATGCGGCGGCCAGTTCGGCCATCAGTTCCTTCTCGCGGGCGGTGGGGGTGCCGGGCACGTCGATCCGCACCACCGCGTAGATGTCGCCGGCGGTGCCGCCGGGCTTCGGCAGGCCGCGGCCGGCCAGGCGCAGCTTGCGGCCGGCGCGGGTGCCGGGCGGCACGGTGAGCAGCAGGGCGCCCCCGGGGGCGGGCACCTCGATCTCGGCGCCCAGCACCGCTTCCCACGGTGCGAGCGGCAGGTCGAGGTAGAGGTCGTGCTGGCTCACCCGGAACAGCGGATGCGGCGCGAGCGCGACGTGCAGGTAGACGTCGCCGTCGCGCCCGCCGTGGCGGCCCTTGCCGCCGCGCCCGCGCAGCCGCAGCTTCTGCCCCTCGACCGTGCCGGGCGGCACGGTGACCTGCAGGGTGCGCGCCACGCGGCGGATGCGGCCGTCTTCCCCGGGTTCGGGCACCGACAGCTCCATCTGCAGCGTGGTGCCGTGGAAGGCGTCTTCGAGCGAGACCGTCACCGGCGTGTCGAAATCCTCGCCGGGCTCCGGGCCGTCGTCCCGCGCGGCGGCGCGGCCGCCGAAACCACCGAAGCCGCCGCGGCCCGCGCCCATCTGCGCGAAGAGGTCGGCCAGGTCGATGTCGTCGAAGCCCTGCATGTCGGGCCGCGCGCCGGCAGCGCCCGTGTCGGCTGCGCCCGGACCGCCGGTGCCGCCCCAGCCGGGCGGCGGCCGGAAGGGCTGGCCCTCGGGCGGGCGGCCCAGGGCGTCGTAGGCGGCGCGCTTCTCCGGGTTCTTGAGGGTGGCGTAGGCCTCGCCGATCTCCTTGAACTTCTCGCCGCTGGCCGCGTCGCCCGACACGTCGGGATGGTGCTCCCGCGCCAGCTTGCGGTAGGCCTTCTTGATGTCGTCGGCGCTGGCCTCGCGCGCCACGCCCAGGGTCTGGTAGTAATCCTTGTACTGCATGCCGTGCCTTGTCCGCGGCCCGGGATGGCCGCCGGATCACGATAGCGCAGCCCGCCCGCGCCGCGGCGGCGGATTCCAATTGGTTACAGCGCGGCGTCCGTGCCGGGCCATGTTCAGAACCGGGCGCGCAGTGTGACGAACAGCTCGCGCGGCGCGCCGGGCAGGATCAGGTTGTCCACGCTGCCGTGGGCCGACACGTAGTAGCGCTTGTCGGTGGCGTTCTTCAGGTTGGCCGCGATCTCGTAGGGGCCGGTGCGCCACACCGCGGCCAGGTCGGCGCTCACGTAGCCGGGCAGCGTGACCTGGTTGGTGAGCGAGGTGAAGCGCGCGCCCACCAGTTGCAGCCCGCCGCCCGCGCTGAAACCGGCGCCCAGGTCCTTCATCGCCCAGACCGAGCCGGAATGCCGCGGCGTCAGCGCCGCCGTCTTGCCGAGCGCCGCCACCTGCGCGATCGGCAACTGGTTGGTGCGGGTGGTGGCGAGCGACTCGACCATCTTGCCGTCGAGGTACGCATAGCCGGCGCTCAGGTCCCAGCGGCCGGGCAGGCGGCCGCTGGCGGTCAGCTCCAGGCCGTTGGTGCGCTGGGTGCCGACGTTGATCTGCCGCGCCGGGTTGGCCGGGTCGGTGTTCTTGATGTTGGTGCGCTCCAGCGAGAAGAGCGCTGCGGTGGTGGAGAGCGCGCCGTCGAGGAAATCGAGCTTGGCGCCGATCTCGCGGTTGGTGGTGATCTCGGGTGCCGCGCCGGCGATGGCCGCGCTCAGCGCGAAGGTCTCGGCCGAGGGCTGGAACGACCGGCTCACCGAGGCGTAGTACGACTGCGATTCCGACGGCTGCCACACCAGGCCGGCGCGCGGGCTGATCTTGGTGTCGCTGCGCTCCAGGCTGTTCAGCTTGCGCTCGAAGCTGGTCGCCTGGCCGAAGTCGTCGTAGCGCAGGCCGACCAGCGCCTTCCACTGCGGCGCCAGGGTGATCTGGTTCTGCGCATACACGGCGCGGGTGTCGAAGGTCGAGTTGCTGGGAATGGCGCTGTCGGCCAGGTAAGCCGCCGCGGCGATGGCGGGCGGCACCCGGCCGGCGGGGTCGAGCAGCGGCACGGTGTCGACCACGCCGCCCGAGACGGAGTAGGCGCGCTTCTTCTGGCGGCCGAACTCGGTGCCCACCAGCCACTCCTGGCGCAGGCCGAAGAGCTGGTTCTGCCAGGTCAGGTCGGTCTGGTTGAACCAGCCGCTCTCCTGGCGCTGGACGGAGCTGCGGGTGCGGCCGACGGTCATCGCCACCGGGTTGGTGTCGCCGCTCGGCAGGGTGTTGAAGCGGTCGAGGGTGTACTCGGAGTAGCGGGCGATGTTGCGCAGCTTCAGCGTGTCGCCGAAGCGGTGGTTGAGCGTGGCGGTGAAGGACTCGACCCGGCTGGTGGTGGTGTCGTCGCGCCGCGCGTTGCCCGAGCCGTAGTAGGTCGACGGCGCCACCGGCACCGGCCGGCCGTTGAGCGCCGGGATGCCGAAGTCGGTCAGGCGCTGGTCGCGGGCGTTGGTGTACTGCAGCAGCAGGTCGGTGGCGCTGCCGAGCTTCAAGGCCAGCGCCGGCGCGAAGTGGAACCGGTCGAGGAACTGCTGGTCGCGGTAGCTGCCCGAATCCTCCCGCGAGACGTTGAGCCGGAACGCCGCCGACTCGCCCAGCGGCGTGTTGATGTCTCCGGTGAGGCGCTTGGTGCTGTGGCTGCCCAGGGTGACGCCCGCCTCGCCGAAGGTGCTGCCGAAGACCGGCTTCTTGGTGACGCGGTTGATCAGCCCGCCCGAGGACCCGCGGCCGTAGAGCACGGCGGCCGGGCCCTTCAGCACCTCGATGCGCTCCACGTCCGCCAGGTCGCGGAAATAGAGCGCGTCGTCGCGCACGCCGTCGACGAACTGGTCGGCGATGGCGCTGAAGCCGCGGATGTTGACCTGGTCGCGCTGGCCGTCGCCGCTGCTGAAGGCCACGCCCGGCACGTTGCGCAGCGCGTCCTGCACCGACATCGCCGCCTGGTCGCGCAGCAGCTGCTGCGGCACTACGTTGACCGCCTGCGGCACGTCGCGCAGCGGGGCGCTGCCCTTGGTGGCGGTGGTGGCGGCGGCGGGCGAGTAGCCCTCGCTCTCGCCGGCGGCGTTGACGGTCACCTCGCGCAGCTGGGTACCGGCCGGGGCCGGTTGCGCATGCGCCGCCCCGCCCGCGGCGAGGGCGAACAGCGCGGTGCAGAGTGCGTTGAGGGGAAATGCGGGAGTGTTCATGGTGTGTGCCTGCAGCGGGACTGGGAGGGGGCGTGGAGCGCGGTCAGAAGCGGTAGGTGGCGGTGGCGGTGACGGTGCGGCGCTGGCCGAAGAAGCAGTCGCCCCGGGTCAGGCAGGTGGTGAGCTGCACCTTGTCGGTCAGGTTGACCGCGTTGAGCGCCACCCGCCAGGCACCGGTGTCGTAGGCCAGGAAGGCATCGAACAGCGTGGACGACGGGGTGCGCAGGGTGTCGGTACCGTCCCAGCTGGCCCCCAGGTAGCGCACGCCGCCGCCCACGGTGAACGCGCCGCTGCCGCCCAGCGCGAAGCGGCGCGAGAGCCAGAACGACGTGTTCTGCGCGGGAACCCCGCCGACCCGTTTGCCCTGCGTGGCGTCGTTGGCACGCGAGATCTTCGCGTCGGTATAGGCGTAGGCGGCGGTGGCGTCCCAGCCGGCGGGCAGGCTCAGCTTGCCTTCGATTTCCAACCCGCGGACGTGCACCTCGCCCACCTGCAGGCTGTTGAGCGGGTTGGACGGGTCGCTGGTCTTGCGGTTGGTGTCGCGCAGGTCGTAGACGGCGGCCAGCACCGAGCTGCGGCTGCCCTCGGGCTGCCAGCGCACGCCGGCTTCGTACTGCTTGCCGCGCTGCGGCTTGAAGGGCGTGCCGAACAGGTTCACGCCTCCCAGCGGCAGGAAGGACTCGGTATAGCTCACGTAGGGTGCCCAGCCGCCGTCGGCCAGGTAGACCAGGCCGGCGCGTTTGGTCCAGGCGTCGTCGTCGACCCTGGCGCTGGCGCTGTCGGTTTGCGCGCTGTCGTGGCGCAGGCCCACGGTCGCGGCCCAGCGGTCCCACCGGATCTGGTCCTGCAGGTACAGGCCCAGCTGGCGCTGGGTCACGTCGGGCGATGCGGTCAGGCGGGTGGGCGGCGTGTAGTTGCCGTAGACCGGGTTGTAGACGTCGAGCGGCGCGGCGCTCCCGCGGCCGTTGGCGGTGCCGAAGACGTTGCGCTGCGCGTCCAGGCCGGCCAGCACGGTGTGGCCGACGCCGCCGGTCGCGAAGCGGGCCTCGGCCTGGTTGTCGAGCACCAGCATCTCGCCGGTATTGCGCTGCTGGACCAGGTCGCGGTCGATGGTGCGGTTGTCGGCGTTGAACACCGGCCGCGCCGGCCGTCCCCTGCCCGGCACTGCGGTGAAGC
This sequence comes from Xylophilus sp. Leaf220, assembly GCF_001421705.1. Taxonomy (GTDB): domain Bacteria; phylum Pseudomonadota; class Gammaproteobacteria; order Burkholderiales; family Burkholderiaceae_C; genus Xylophilus. The sequence continues at coordinate 8,466 of NZ_LMKO01000025.1, forward strand.
TGGTGTAGGCGGTGCGGTAGTCGACCTCGGACTTCACCGCGCGGAAGTTCTGGCGCACCGTCCAGGTGTCGTCGAAGCGGTGGCTGAACAGGTAGCCCAGCGCGTCCTGCCGGCTGTCGTAGGCGTCCCAGCCGGGCTCCCCGGTGAAGGTGGCGGTGGAGATCGGCCCGTTCGGTGCCGGGAACAGCGTGCCCTGCCAGGGAAAGAAACCGATCAGCGAGCCGCTCTTGTCGCGCTGGTAGAGCGCCTGCAGCGTGAGGGAGGTGTCGGCGCTGGGACGCCAGGTGAGGGAGGGCGCGAACACCCGCCGGTCGTCGGGCACGTGGTTCACCTGCGTGCCGCTGTCGCGGCCGACCGCCACCAGTCGGTAGAGCCACTTGCCCTCGGCGTCGAGCGGGCCGGTGAAATCGGCGGCCACCTGCTTGCGGTCGTAGCTCCCGGCCTGCACCTGGATCTCGCGCAGGGCTTCGGCCTGCGGTCGCTTGGTGACGATGTTGAGCACGCCCCCCACGCCGCCCTGGCCGTAGAGCACCGACGAGGGGCCGCGCAGCAGCTCGACGCGTTCCAGCGTGTACGTCTCGGGCTTGGTGGTGTTGTAGGTGCCGTAGCTGCGCAGCAGGCCGTCCTGGTACTGCACCACGCTGCCGCCGCGGGCGGTGAAGCTGTCGGTGCGGCTGTCGAAGTAGCTCGACACCACGCCGGCCGAATAGGAGGTGGTCTGGCGCAGGGTGAGCGCGCCCTGGGCCTCGATCTGGTCGCGGGTGACGACCGAGACGGCCTGCGGCGTTTCGATCAGCGGCGTGTCGGTCTTGGTGGCGGTGGCGGCGCGCCGGGCGACGAAGCCCGGCACCGGTCCGGTGGCGCTCTCGGTGCCGCCGGTGACGGTCACGGGGGAGAGCGAAGGCTCGGCCAGCACCTGGGAGCGCGCGGGTCCGGCCGCCAGCAGGCACAGTGCGACGCCGGTGGCGCAGGCGGTACGGGAGGCGGGGAATGGCACGCGAAGGCATGCCGCGGGCAGGTGTGCACGCAGGACGGACATGGAGGTCTCCGGAAAGTCAGCGGTTGGAAAACGCTGGCTAACGGGACCGACGCACGGAACGACTGGCTGGCGATGTCAACGGATTGTAAACGCGTGAAATGGTTTACGTTCGCATTTGACCTGCGCCGTGGCGCGCAGACCCGAATCCGGTACCGGGCCTGCCCCGGCGGGCGGCCGGGCGCTAACCCACCTGCTCGGCCGGACAGCCGTGGGCACGCAGGCCGTCGATGATCTGCGCGATGTGGGCCGCGTCGCGGGTCTGCAGCACCACCTCGACCTGCACCCGCTCGAGCGAGAGGGCGGTGAAGGCCCGCTGGTGCTGCAGCTCGTCGATGTTGGCGCCCAGCTCGCCCAGCAGCCGGGCCACGTCGGCCAGGGCGCCGGGCACGTCGCGCAGATCGAGCCGCAGCCGCGCAAGCCGGCCCGAGCGCACCATGCCGCGCTCGACGATGCCGGCCAGCACCAGCGGCTGGATGTTGCCGCCCGACAGCACCACGCCGACATGCCGCCCGGCGAACAGGTCGCGGTGGCGCAGCAGCGCGGCGATGCCCACCGCGCCGGCGCCTTCGACCACCGTCTTCTCGATCTCCAGCAGCATCAGGATCGCCTGCTCGATATCGCCCTCGGAGGCCAGCAGCACGTCGGCCACATGCTGCTTGATCACCGGCAGGGTGACGACGCCCGGCGCCTTCACCGCGATGCCGTCGGCGATGGTGGCGCTGCCGCTGGGGCGCGGCGTGTCGTGCACCGCGCTCCAGGTGGTCGGGAAGCGCTCGGTCTGCACGCCGTAGACACGGCAGCCGGGGCGCAGCGCGGCCGCGGCGGTCGCCATGCCGGCGATCAGGCCGCCGCCGCCCACCGGCACCACAAGCGTGTCGATCCGCGACTGGGCCGCGAACATTTCCAGCGCCACAGTGCCCTGGCCGGCGGCGATGGCCGCGTCGTCGAACGGGTGCACCACCGTCAGACCACGCTCGGCCGCCAGGGCCAGCCCGTGGGCGCGGGCGTCGTCGAAGGTCTCGCCGTGCAGCAGCACCGTGGCGCCGAAACGGCGGGTGTTGTCGACCTTCACCGCCGGCGCGAAGCGCGGCATGACGATGGTGGCCGGGATGCCCATCCGCTGCGCGTGGTAGGCCACGCCCTGCGCATGGTTGCCGGCCGAGACGGCCAGCACCCCGGCGGCGCGCTCCTCGGCACTCAGCTGCGCCAGCTTGTTGAAGGCGCCGCGTTCTTTGAAGGAGGCGGTGAACTGCAGGTTCTCGAACTTCAGGTACACCTCGCAGCCGAGCAGCGCCGACAGGGTGCGCGAATGCAGGCAGGGCGTGTCGAGCACTTCGCCGCGCAGGCGGTCGGCGGCGGTCTGGATATCGGCGAAGCTGAAGGTGGTGGACATCGGCGGGCGGCGTGGCGCGAGGAGCGGGGCCCGGCATTGTGCGGCAGGGCGCAGGCGAAAAAAAACGGGGCCGTGCCCCGTTTTTCGGTGGCTGTCGTCGCCCGGCTTACTCGATCTCGCCCATCTGCGACTGCAGGTAGTTCTGGATGCCGACCTTCTCCGTCAGGTCGATCTGGGTTTCCAGGAAGTCGATGTGCTCCTCGGTGTCGTCCAGGATCTTCTGCAGCAGGTCGCGGGAGACATAGTCGCGCACCGTCTCGCAGTGGGCCATGCCGGCCTTGATGGTGGTCTGGGCACCGCGCTCCAGGCCCAGGTCGGCGCGCAGGATCTCGGGCACGTCCTCGCCGATGGTCAGCTTGCCCAGGTCCTGCAGGTTCGGCAGGCCGTCGAGCATGAAGATGCGGTCCATCAGCCAGTCGGCGTGCTTCATCTCGCCGATGGATTCCGAATATTCCTTCTTGGCCAGCTTGTCGAAGCCCCAATGCTTCAGCATGCGGTAGTGCAGGAAGTACTGGTTGATCGCGGTCAGCTCGTTCTTGAGTTGGGCCTGGAGGTGCTGGATGACCTGAGCGTCGCCTTGCATGGTGGTTCCCCTGTTGTTGTGGGTTGTCGAATGGGACGAATTGTCGGGCTTGTCCCTGTTGCCGACAAGGAATCTCCCTGTTATGGCGGTGTGCCTACGGGTGAGGCTGATAGGTGTTCGTATTCGGAATGCCTGCATAGAAAATCCCAATGCCCGGCATACCGTCAATTCATTGGAGCGGTACAGGGTAAGCCCTTATGCTTCTGGGTTCCAACTCTCCATCTCCCAAGGAAAAACATGTCCCTGATCAACACCCAAGTAACGCCTTTCAAGACCGAAGCCTTCCACAACGGCAAGTTCATCACGGTCAGCGACGAGACGCTCAAGGGTAAGTGGTCGGTCCTGATCTTCATGCCGGCGGCCTTCACCTTCAATTGCCCCACCGAAGTCGAGGACGCGGCCGACAACTATGCCGAGTTCCAGAAGATGGGCGCCGAGGTCTACATCGTCACCACCGACACGCACTTCTCGCACAAGGTCTGGCACGAAACCTCGCCCGCCGTCGGCAAGGCCCGTTTCCCCCTGGTCGGCGACCCCACCCACACGCTGACCCACGCGTTCGGCGTGCACATCCCCGAAGAAGGCCTGGCGCTGCGCGGCACCTTCGTGATCAACCCGGACGGCATCATCAAGACCGCCGAGATCCATTCCAACGAGATCGCCCGCGACGTGAAGGAAACGCTGCGCAAGCTGAAGGCCGCCCAGTACACCGCCGCCCACCCCGGCGAAGTGTGCCCGGCCAAGTGGAACGAAGGCTCCAAGACGCTCGCACCGTCGCTGGACCTGGTCGGCAAGATCTAAAGCGCTCCGCCTCGAAAGCCTGGGTGCGCCCGGGCTTTTTTTTCCGCGCACGACCATCGGCTATCGATAAATCAAATTAAGTAGAAGGAAGCTATCATGCTGGACGCCACCCTCAAGACCCAACTCAAGGCCTACCTGGAGCGGGTGACGAAGCCGATCGAGATCGTCGCTTCGCTCGACGACAGCGCGGCGTCCGGCGAGTTGCGCGGCCTGCTCGACGACATCGTCGTGCTCACCGACAAGATCACCCTGGTGACCCGCACCGACGACGGCGAGCGCAAGCCCTCGTTCCTGATCGCCAACCCGGGCGTCGATACCGGCGTGCGCTTCGCCGGCATCCCGCTCGGCCACGAGTTCACCTCGCTGGTGCTGGCGCTGCTGCAGGTCGGCGGCCATCCGTCGAAGGAAGCGCAGGACACGCTGGAGCAGGTGCGCAACCTCGACGGCGATTTCCACTTCGAGACGTACTTCTCGCTGTCCTGCCACAACTGCCCGGACGTGGTGCAGGCGCTCAACCTGATGGCGGTCCTCAACCCGCGCATCCGGCACACCGCCATCGACGGCGGGCTGTTCCCGACCGAGGTCGAGGCGCGCCAGATCATGGCCGTGCCGATGGTGTTCCTGAACGGCACCCACTTCGGCCAGGGCCGCATGAGCCTGGAGGAAATCGTCGCCAAGGTCGACCACAACGCGGTGGCCCGCGACGCGGAGAAGATCTCGGCCCGCGCACCGTACGACGTGCTGGTGGTCGGCGGCGGCCCGGCCGGCGCGGCCGCCGCGGTGTATGCGGCCCGCAAGGGCATTCGCACCGGCGTGGCCGCCGAGCGCTTCGGCGGCCAGGTGCTCGACACCCTGGGCATCGAGAACTTCATCTCGATCAAGGAGACCGAAGGGCCGAAGTTCGCGATCGCGCTCGAAGAGCACGTCAAGCACTACGACGTGGACGTCATGAACCTGCAACGCGCCGAATCGCTCGTCCCCGGCGAGATGATCGAGGTGAAGCTCGCCAGCGGCGCCTCGCTGAAGACCAAGTCGCTGATCATCTCGACCGGTGCCCGCTGGCGCACTATCGGCGTGCCCGGCGAGGCCGAGTACAAGAACAAGGGCGTGGCCTACTGCCCGCACTGCGACGGCCCGCTGTTCAAGGGCAAGCGGGTGGCGGTGATCGGCGGCGGCAACTCGGGCGTCGAGGCTGCGATCGACCTGGCCGGCATCGTCGGCCATGTGACCCTGGTCGAGTTCGGCGAGCAACTACGGGCCGACGAGGTGCTGCAGCGCAAGCTGCGGAGCCTGGCCAACGTGACGGTGATCGTCTCGGCCCAGACGACCGAGGTGACCGGCGACGGCCAGAAGGTCGACGGCCTGGTTTACAAGAGCCGGGTCACGGGCGAGGTGCACACCGTGGCGCTCGAAGGCGTGTTCGTGCAGATCGGCCTGGTGCCCAACACCGACTGGTTGAAGGGCACGGTCGAACTGTCGAAGCACGGCGAGATCGTGGTCGATGCCAAGGGCCAGACCTCGGTGCCCGGCGTGTTCGCCGCGGGCGACGCGACGACGGTGCCGTACAAGCAGATCATCATCGCCGCGGGTGACGGTGCCAAGGCGGCATTGGGGGCGTTCGACCACCTGATCCGGGTGTCGGTGCCGGCATGACGGGCTGAGGGCGTCAGACCCCGGAGGGGCAGGGGGCATGGGCGCGGGAGCAGGGCGCGAACTCCTACACTCCTGCCCCAGCCAGCCCACCAGGACTGCGTGCCGCGCGCGGTGCGGTCGAGAGGCAAGCCACCTCTTCGCCACTCCCTTTCGCGAGCCGCCATGCCCTTCTTTCCTGCCCGTTTCCGCCGTGCGCCATTGGCCGCGGCCATCGCCCTGCTGGGCGTTCCACCCGTCCTGGCCCAGGACGCACCGGCCGCCGGTGCCGCCACCGCATCGGCCGCCACGGCCGCCACCGCCGGCACGCTCGGCGACGTGACCGTCAGCAGCGAACGGCTCGGCAGCTTCGGCAGCGGCACGGTGCAGGTCGGCACCTTCCGCGACCAGAACCCGCTCGACGTGCCGCTCACCAACAACGTCATCACCCGCGAGGTGATCGACGCGCAGGGCCAGCGCACCCTCTACGGCGCGCTGCGCAATACCGCGGGCGTGACCCGCTCGCAGCTCAGCGGCTCGGCCTACGACAACATCGCCATCCGGGGCATCCTGGTAGAGAACCGCGGCAACTACCGGCTCAACGGTTCGCTGCCGATCGTCAACCTGATCGACGTGCCGCTGGAGAACAAGGAGCGGGTGGAGGTGCTGAAGGGCGCGTCCTCGCTCTACTACGGCTTCGTGCCGCCGTCGGGAATCGTCAACTTCGTGACCAAGCGCGCGGGCGCGCAGCCGGTAACCAGCTTCGCCACCTCGGTCAACCAGTACGGTGCGGCCGACGTGCACGCCGACATCGGCCGCCGTTTCGGAGAGGGCGATGCGATGGGCCTGCGGATCAACGCGGTCACCGGGCGCGAGGACAGCGGCATCCGCAACTTCTCGGGCGACCGGCAACTGCTCTCGGGCGCGTTCGACTGGAAGGTGTCGAGCCGGCTCAACCTGCGGCTCGACGCCGAGTACTACCGCAAGGACGTCTCGGAGCAGGCCGGCATCACCCTGCCGGCCGCGGTGGCCGGCCGCATCACCTTGCCGCGCCTGCCCGACAACCGCACCAACCTGGCGGGCGAGTGGCAGCGCTACAAGGCCGACGCGGCCAACCTGCTGGCCCGTGCCGACTTCGCCCTGACCGATGACTGGTCGGCCATCGTCGAGCTGGGCCGCGCACGTAATCACCGCGACCGACGCTTCTCGCAGTTCGGCCTCGCCAATCCCGTCACCGGCGCCGGCACGCTGACGGTGAGCCAGCAGGACGGCCAGAGCTACCAGAACGACAACCTGCGCACCGAGCTGGCGGGCCGCGTCGCCACCGGCCCGGTGGCGCACGAGATCACCGTCGGCTTCACCCGCAACGAGCGCGCGCAGGACAGCCGCAATTCGCCCACGCTGAGCTTTCCGCAGAACCTCTACACCCCGGTCGACATCCCGTTCGTGCCGCGCACGGCCGCCAACGCCAGCACCCCGTCGGCCATCGTCGACCGCGGGCTCTACCTGTTCGACCGCATCGCCCTGAGCGAGCAGTGGCAGGTGATGGCGGGCCTGCGGCGCTCCGACTACAGCAGCACCACGCCGACCACCCGCTACGAAGCGCAGAAGACCAGCCCCACCGTCTCGCTGATGTGGAAGCCCACCGCGCGCACCTCGGTCTACGCCAGCTACATCCAGGGGCTGGAGGAGTCGGGCACCGCGCCGGCCACCCGCGCCAATGCGGGCGAACTGCTGCCGCCTTCGGTCAACAAGCAGATCGAGTTCGGGGCCAAGGCCGAGGTCGCGCAGGGCGTGCTGCTGCAGGCTGCGTATTTCGATGTCAAGCGGCCCTCCACCACGGTGGACGCGGCCAACCGCTTCGTGCTGGGCGGCGAGTCGCGCTACAAGGGCCTGGAGTTCGCCGCCTCGGGCGAGATCACCCGGCAGTTCGCGCTGGTGGCCTCGGCGCTGGCGATGGACCCGAAGATCGTGCGCACCGCCGTCGCGGCCGAGCTGGGCCGCATCCCCGAGAACGCGCCGCGCACCACCTGGAGCCTGTTCGGCGAGTACCGGCCCGACGCGCTGCCGGGCCTGGCCTTCAACGCCGGCTACTACTACACCGGCAAGCGGCCGGTGAACAACGCCAACCAGGCCTTCATCGACGGCGTGGGGCTGGTCTCGCTCGGCGCGCGCTGGCGCACCCGGCTGGCTGGCCGACAGACGACCCTGCAGGTCAACGTCGACAACGCGGCCGACAAGAACTACTGGAACAGCACCGGCAACGGCCTGCTGGGCGTCGGTGCGCCACGCACGGTGCGGCTGGCGGCCAAGGTCGACTTCTGAAGCGGAACGGCCCGGTGCGCATGTGGCCTCGGGCGCGGCGCACCGCCGGCCGAGGCCCGTAGCGAATCGATGGCTTTGCAAGAGATGAGAATTATTCGCATATAATTTTTTCTACCGCCAGCCGGTGCGCATTTGTGTCCAGGTGCCGTACGAGCCAGCTCTGTCCAACCGCTGTTGCAGAACCGAGGCTCCTTCGTGGCACACCTGTCCGCCCGCGCATCCGCGCACCGTCTTCTTCCCATCCCCTGCCTGCTGGCCTGCGCCTTCGCGCCGCAACTGCGCGCCCAGCCGGCGCTGCCGCCTGCGCAGGCCGCGATCGCCGCGGCGGATGCGGCGGTGCTGCTGGCGGCCGGCCCGGCGCTGAAGGAAACGGTGGTGAGCGGATCGCGCCGCGCCCAGGACCCGGACGAGCTGCCGGTCAGCATCGACGTGATCCGGCGCGAGGACATCGAAAACAAGCAGGTGCGCGACATCCGCGACCTGGTGCGCGACCTGCCCAACGTCAGCGTCTCGCGCGGCCCGGCCCGCTTCAGCTTGGCAGGCACGCCCACCGGCCGCGACCAGAACGCCGGCTTCAACATCCGCGGCCTGGACGGCAACCGGGTGCTAATGCTGGTCGACGGCATCCGGCTGCCGCGCAGCTACGCCTTCAGCGCCAACAGCTTCGGCCGCGACTACCTCGACATCGGCCTGGTGCAGCAGGTGGAGGTGGTGCGCGGCGCCACCTCGGCGCTCTACGGCTCCGACGGCATGGCGGGCCTTGTCAACTTCATCACCTCCGAGCCGGCCAACTTCCTGGCGCCGGGCAAGGCGATAGGCGGCCGCGCCAGCGTCGGCTACGACGGCGACAGCAACGGCCGCCGCGCCGGCGCCACCGTGGCCGGCAAGGCGAACGACACGCTGTCGTGGATGGTGGGCGGCAACGTGGTGCGCAGCCGCGGGCTGGAGACCATGGGCACCAACGCCGCCGCCGACATCGACCGCACGGTGGCCAACCCCGAGCGCGACAAGGGCATGTCGCTGCTGGCCAAGGCGGTGCTCACTCCGGGCGGCGGCCAGCGCCATGTGCTGAGCTACGAGCATGTCGACAAGAAGGCCGACTACGACCTGCTGTCGGCCCGCGCCAAGCCGCCGCTGGCCGCCACCTCGGTCGTCGGCGCCACCTCGTTCACCGACATGCGCCGCGACCGCCTCACCTACGACGGCCGCTGGACACTGGACACGCCCGTGGCCGACGAGCTGCAGGCGGTGCTCAGCTACCAGAACGCCGATTCCCGCGAATATCTTTTCGAAGACCGCGCCACCGCCGCCGACCGGGTGCGCGACGTGACCTACCGCGAGCGCACCCTGCAGGCCAACCTGCAGGCCCACAAGACGCTGGCGATGGCCGGCGGCTGGATGCAGAAGATCACCTACGGCCTCGACTACACCCAGGCCCGCATCCGCAACCTGCAGACCGGCGTGACGCCGGCCGCCGGCGAGACCTTCCCGCTCAAGCGCTTCCTCGACACCCGCGAGACCAGCACAGCCCTCTATGCGCAGGACGAGCTGATCGCCGGCGCCTGGAGCCTCACGCCGGGCGTGCGCGTCGACCACTTCGCGATCGACGCGAGCCAGGCGGGTTTCTCGCCGCCCTCGACCACGCCGGCCGCGTCCATCTCGGGCTCGGCCACCTCTCCCAAGCTGGGCGTGCTCTGGCGCGCCACCGACCGGTGGAGCGTGTTCGGCAACTACGCGGCCGGCTTCCGTGCGCCCAACGCGGGCCAGGTGAACGCCTTCTTCGAGAACGTCACCCAGTTCTACAAAACCATTCCCAACCCGGACCTCAAGCCCGAGAAGAGCCAGAACTTGGAGCTGGGCGCCCGCGGCCGGCTCGACCGGCTGCGGGTGGAGGCGGCCGTCTTCACCGGCCGGTACAAGGACTTCATCGACGACCTGGTGCAGGTCGGCGGCACCGGCCGCGCCGGCAATCCGCTGGTGTTCCAGAGCATCAACCGCGGCCGGGTGCGGATCAACGGTTTCGAGCTGAAGGGCGACATGGACTGGGGCCGCCTCGGCACCGGCCGGCTCGGCACGCCCTTCGCCTATGGCGTCACCGAGGGCAAGGACACCGCCACAGGCCGGCCGGTCAATTCGATCGACCCGCAGCGCCTGAACCTGGGCGCCCGCTACGACACCGCCGCCTGGGCGGTGCGGCTCGACATGACGCACCGCGCCGGCAAGAAGGCGGGCGACGTCGACGGCGTGGCGCTCGCCAGCCAGTTCCTGCCGCCGTCGTCCACCACCTTCGACCTGAGCGGCCAGTGGCGCATCCGCCCCGACCTGCGGCTGATCGCCGGCCTCTACAACATCACCGACCGCAAGGTCTGGAACTGGGCCGACGTGCGCGGCCTCTCGTCCACCGTGTCCTATGCCGACGCCTACACCCAGCCCGGGCGCTATGCCCGCGTGTCGCTGGTCGCCGATTTCTGAGCGGCGACCGCCTGCGCCGCCGCACTGCCCACCACTGCCCATCGCATCCCCACCGCCAGGAGATTCCATGACCTTGCCTTCCATTCCCCCCGCCCCAGACGCCACGGCCGACACGCTCGACACCGATGTCGCCTGCGCCGAAGCCTTGCTCGCCGGCACGCTGGCCCTGATGACCGGCCACGCCCAGGCCTGCTGCGACAGCCACCGCGAGGCCATGGCCCGCAAGATCGTGGTGCGGCTGCAGTGCCTGGGCCAGCAGCCGGGCTTCACCCCGCACTTCCGCACCATGCTGGCCAACCTGCACGGCTGCTGGATGCGGCAGGCCGGCATCTCCGATCTGGTCGACGCCGCAGGCCCGATGCCGGTGCCCACGGCTGCAGCAACCGCCACCGCCCCCGCCGCTCCGGCCCGCCCGCCCCAGGTGCTGTGGCATGTCGCGCCGGAGGCGGTGCAATGAGCGCCTCGCCCGCCGCGGTGCCGACAACCGAACCGTCGCCGCAGGCGCCCGCGCCGTTCGTGCCCGGTGCCGCGCCGCCCGCGCCCGACGTGCGTGCCCGCTTTCAGGCGGCGCGCGACGGCGGCCTGCGCGCGCGCGACGCGGCCCGGTCGCTCGGCCTCTCAGAAGGCGCGGCCATCGCCGCGCACGCCGGCCACCACGCCGCCGCCCTGCGTGCCGTGCCGCTCGCCGGCCCGTGGCTGGCGCTGCTGCAGGCGCTGGAGCCCTGCGGCCCGCTGATGGCGCTCACCCGCAACGACAGCACGGTGCACGAGAAGACCGGCGTCTACCGCGACATCTCCGGCACCGGCCCGATGGGCCTGGCGCTGGGCGCCGAGATCGACCTGCGGCTCTTCTTCAACCGCTGGCACGCCGGCTTCGCCGTCACCGAGCCGGGCCGCGACGCCGCCGCGCCGCCGGTCACCAGCCTGCAGTTCTACGACGCGCACGGCCTGGCGATGCACAAGATCTACCCGCGCGACGCGACCGATCTCGGGGCTTTCGCGGCGGTCGTCGCCCGCTTCGCCCAGCCGAGCGCGGGCTATGTCTTCACGCCTGCGTCCGCGCCCGCGGCGCCCGCGCCCGATGCGTCCATCGACGCCGCAGGCTTCGCCGACGCCTGGGCGGCGATGCACGACACGCACGACTTCTTCGGCGTGCTGCGGCGCTTCGGTGTCGAGCGCCAGCAGGGCTTCCGGCTGGTCGAGGGCCGCTTCACCCGCCGCGCGACGGCCGACGCGGTGCGTGGCCTGCTGCAGGCCGCGGCGGCCGACGGCACGCCGATCATGGTGTTCGTCGGCAGCGGCGGCTGCATCCAGATCCATACCGGCCCGGTGCAGCGCATCGTGCCGATGGAGAGCGGTGCGGTGCGCTGGATCAACGTGCTGGATGTCGGCTTCAACCTGCACCTGCGCGAAGACCGCATCGCCCAGGTCTGGATCGTCGAGAAGCCCACCGGCGACGGCACCGTCACCTCGGTCGAGGCCTTCGACGCCGAGGGCGAGCTGATGGCGATGTTCTTCGGCGCCCGCAAGCCCGGCCAGGCCGAGCGGGCCGAGTGGCGGGCCATCGTGGCCGGGCTGGAGCGCGCCGGATGAAGCGGTTGTGCCCCCTCTTTCGGCGCGGTGCGGCCACGGGCCGCGCGCGCGCTGCTTTCTCGCTGGCATCGTCCGTATGACTGCAACCTTTTTCGCCGCCGATCCGTCGCGCCGCCGCTGGCTGCAGGCGCTGGCCGCCGCCGGCAGCCTGCCTGCCTGGGCCCACGCCCAGACGGCTGCCCGCCCGCGCCGGCTGGTCACCCTCGGCGGTGCGATCACCGAGGTGGTCTATGCCCTGGGCGCCGAATCGCTGCTGGCGGGCACCGACACCACCAGCCTGTACCCGGACGCGGCGCTGAAGACGCCGAAGGTCGGCTACATGCGGCAGCTCTCGGCCGAGGGCCTGCTGTCGCTCCGGCCCGATGCGGTAATCGCCACCACCGAGGCCGGGCCGCCGGTGGTGCTGGACCAGGTGCGCAGCGCCGGGGTGCAGGTGGAGCTGGTAGTGGCCGATCACAGCTGGGACGAGGTACAGCGCAAGGTGGCGGCCGTCGGCCGCGCGGCGCGGCGGCCGGCGGAAGCGGCGGCGCTGCAGTTCCGGCTCGATGCCGAATGGGCGGCGGCCCGCGCCGAGGTGCAGCGCGCCGCCCGGCGACCGCGGATGCTGTTCATCCTGGCGCACGCGGCCAGTCCGCAGGTGGCGGGGCAGGGCACCGCGGCCGACGCGCTGATCCGCTTCGCCGGCGGCACCAACGCGATGCAGGGCTTCGACGGCTACCGGCCGCTGACCGCCGAGGCGATGGCCGGCGCCGCGCCCGAACTGATCCTGACCAGCACCCAGGGCATCGACGCCCAGGGCGGCACCGACAGATTCTGGCAGCGGCCCGAACTGGCGCTGACCCCCGCCTACCGCCGCCGCGCCTTGATCGCGCTCGAGGCCAGCCGGATGCTGGGCTTCGGCCCGCGGCTGCCCGGCGTGGTGCGCGAGGTGCACGGCCGCGCGCTGGCGGCCACGGCGTGAAGGGCCGGGCGGCGTCGGGCCCGCGGGTCGCGTGCGCAGCGGTCCGGTCGTCTTGCGGGGTGTCGGCACTGTGGGCGTGGATCGCCGGTCTGCCGTCGCCCACCGGGTCCGGAAGTATCCGCCATGGCTGACCGCGCATCCGGTGCATCGGCTCGCCGGCTGCCGCTCCGTACCGCGCTGGCCCTGGGCGGCGCACTGTTGCTGGCCGCGGTGCTGGCCGGCAGCGCCAGCGGGGCGTACCCGATCTCGCCGGCCCAGCTGTGGGACGTGCTGATGCAGGCGCTCGGCGGCGGCGGTACGTCGCCCGAGTACCTGGTCTTCATGAACATCCGCCTGCCGCGTCTGCTGCTGGGCGTGGCCGCGGGCGCCGGCCTGGGCCTGTCGGGCGCGTTGATGCAGGGCCTGTTCCGCAACCCGCTGGCCGACCCGGGGCTGATCGGCGTCAGCAGCGGCGCCGCGTTGGCGGCGGGCGTGGCGATCGTCGTCGGCAGCCGGTGGTTTCCCGAGCTGCCGCGTGCCCTCGGCAGCTGGACGCTGGTGGCGATGGCCTTCGGCGGCGGGTTGGGCGTGACGGTGCTGATCTATGCGCTGGCGCAGAGCCAGGGCACCACCCGCATGGGCCTGATGCTGCTGGCCGGCATCGCGGTGAATGCGCTGGCCGGCGCGGGCCTGGGCTGGCTGAGTTTTCTGGCCAGCGACGAGCAGCTGCGCAGCCTGCAGTTCTGGCTGCTGGGCAGCCTGGGCGGCGCCCGCTGGAGCGCGGTGGCGCTGGTCGGCGCGGTGGTGGCGGTGGCCGCCGTCGCCGGGCTGCGGCTGGCCCGGCCGCTGAACGCGATCGCGCTCGGCGAAGCGCAGGCAGCGCTGCTCGGGGTGCCGGTGGAGGCGGTCAAGCGGCGGGCGGTGCTGGTCTGCGCGCTGGCGGTGGGCGCGGTGACCGCCACCACCGGCATCGTCGGCTTCGTCGGGCTGATCGCGCCGCACTGGGTGCGGCTGGTGGCCGGGCCCGACCACCGGGTGGTGCTGCCCGGCGCGGCCCTGCTGGGCGGGGCGCTGGTACTGGTGGCCGACGCGGTCGCCCGCACGCTGGTGCAGCCGGCCGAGCTGCCGCTGGGTGTGTTGACCGCGCTGATCGGCGTGCCGGTGTTCCTGCTGATGCTGCGCCACTTCCGGAGCAGCGTATGAGCCTGGAATGCCGCAGCGCTGCTGTCTCGGCCGACGGCCGCCGGGTGCTGGCGACCGTGTCGGCGGGGCTGCGCGCCGGCCGCGTCACCGCCATCGTCGGCCCCAACGGCACCGGCAAGTCCACCCTGCTGGGCCTCCTGGCCGGGCAGCGCGCGCCGCTGTCGGGCAGCGTGCTGCTCGACGGCCTGCCGCTGCACCGCCAGCCCGCCGCCGCGCTGGCGCGCCGCCGGGCGCTGATGGCGCAGGAGAGCGCGGTCGCCTTCGATTTCTCGGCCACCGAGGTGGTCGAGCTGGGCCGCTTTCCGCACCGCCAGCGGCCCGCGCCGGACGAGGCCGGGATCGTCGGGCAGGCTTTAGAGGCGGCCGGCGTGTCCCACTTGGCCGGCCGCAGCGTGCAGACCCTGTCGGGCGGCGAGAAGGCCCGGGTGCACCTGGCCCGCGCCCTGGCCCAGGTCTGGCACCCGCCGGCCGACGGGGCCGAGCGCTGGCTGCTGGCCGACGAGCCCACCGCCGCGCTCGACCTGCAGCACCAGCACCGCTGCATGCGGCTGCTGCGGCAGTGGGCGGTGGAGCAGGGCGTAGGGGTCGTCGCGGTGCTGCACGACCTGAACCTGGCGCTGCGCTATGCCGACGATGCGCTGGTGCTGGGCGGCGAGGGCGATGAGGGCAGTGACGCGGGCGGCTGCGGCTTCGGCCCGGTGGCCGAGGTGCTGCGGCCCGAACGGATCGAGGCGGTCTGGCAGATGCGCTGCGAGCCCGTGGCCTTGGCGGACGGCACGCTGCAATACCTCTTCGGCTGAGCAGCCGCCCAGGGCCTGTAGGCAGATTTCGAACGAAAAGTGCCTGCGGCCGGCGTGCAGTGCCGGCCTCTAGCTATCAATTCAGTAGCATCATGCCGAGTGCGCGACCGGGGCGGCGCCGTCGGCCCGCAGCACCCGTCCCGGGTTCAGGATGTTCTGCGGGTCCAGCGCCTGCTTGATCGCCCGCATCATGCCGAGGGCCACCGGCGACTTGTATTCCTCCAGTTCCTCGACCTTCAGCGCACCCACGCCGTGCTCGGCCGAGAACGATCCGTCGAACGCGGCGACCGAGCGGTAGACCAGGGCGTTGATCGCATGCTCGTGGTCGCGCAGGAAGGCCCTGGCATCGCCGTCGGCGGGGGCCTGCACGTTGTAGTGCAGGTTGCCGTCGCCCAGGTGGCCGAAGTTGACCAGGCGCACGCCGGGAATCTCCCGCTGCAGCAGCGCGTCGGTGGTGGCGACGAATTCCGGAATGCGCGACACGGGGATCGACACGTCGTGCTTCACGTTCAGGCCTTCCTCGGCCTGGGCCAGCGGAATGCTCTCGCGGATGTGCCAGAGCTGGTGGGCCTGGGCCAGGTTTTCGGCCACCACCGCGTCGCCGACCAGGCCCTGCTCGAAGGCGACCTCCAGCATCTGCTCGAAGCGCTGGCGGGCGTGGTCTTCGGATTCGCTGTCGGCGTTCTCCAGCAGCACGCAGTAGGGCGCGGTGTCGTCGCCCAGGAAGGGGACGCGCAGCTGCGGCATGTGCTTGCCGACCAGGCCGAGGGCGAACTGGCCCATCACCTCGAAGCCGGTGAGGCCGGCGCCCAGTTGCCTGTGGGCCAGGCCCAGCAACGCCACCGCCTGCTCCAGCGAGGGCACGGCGGCCCAGGCGGTGAGCGAGGCGGCGGGCTGCGGATACAGCTTGAGCGTGGCCGCGGTGATGATGCCCAGCGTGCCTTCGCTGCCGACGAACAGGTCGCGCAGGTCGTAGCCGGTGTTGTCCTTGCGCAGGCCGCTCAGGCCGTCCCACACCTCGCCCTGGGCGGTGACCACTTCCAGGCCCAGGCAGAGCTCGCGGGCGTTGCCGTAGCGGACCACCTGCGTGCCGCCGGCATTGGCGGCCAGGTTGCCGCCGATGGTGCAGCTGCCCTCGGCCGCCAGGCTCAGCGGAAACAGCAGGCCGGCCTTGTCCGCGGTTTCCTGCAGGGTCTGCAGGATGCAGCCGGCCTCGACCGTCATGGTGAGGTTGCCGGCGTCGATGCCGCGCACCGCGTTCAGCCGGGTCAGGCTCAGCAGCACCTCGGTGCCGCTGCGGTCGGGGGTCGATCCGACCACCAGGCCGGTGTTGCCGCCCTGCGGCACGATGGCGGTGCCAGCGGCGGCGCAGGCCTTCACCACGGCGGCCACCTCGGCGGTGCTGCCGGGGCGCACCACGGCCAGCGCCTTGCCGTGGACGCGCTTACGCCAGTCCTGCTCCCAGGCGCTCAGGTCGCCCTCGGTCAGGACATGGGCGTCGCCGACGATCTGGCGGAGCGCTTCGAGGAAGGGCGTGGTGGCGGTGGCGGTGGTCATAGCGGTGGTCGTCGTCCGGAGAGTCGTCAGTCGAGGGAGGAACCGAAGCGGGGGTGGGCGTCGCCGCCCGAGGGGCTAGGCCGCGGGTGCGGCCGGCGCCGCGGCCCTGGCGTGGCGCAGGCGCAGCCGCACATGCATCGCGCAGGCGGTGAACAGCACCAGGCAGAGCAGTATCTCGACCAGTGCCAGCCAGTTGCCGGGCGGCCGGTCGCTCCAGGCGCGCACCACCCCTTCGGTGAAATAGAGCCAGACCAGCAGGCTGACCCAGCGGTAGGTGTACATCCGGTGCTTGAGCAGCCCCACCAGCGGCAGGCAGAGCGGCAGCGCCTTGAGCGCCAGCCAGGAGCCGCCGGGCCGCACCGGCGCCAGCCACAGCTCCCAGGCCAGGGAGAGCGCGATCAGCCCCAGCAGGCTGCCGGTCGCGAGCCAGCGGGTCAGGCGCACCGAGGGTTCGGCACGCACGGCGCCCATGGAAACGGGGGGCGGGGCAAGGGGCGCGGACATAGGCGATGGCATCATACCGGCCATGTCGCGCGTGCCCCGGTCTCCATTCCCCTCCTGGCTGCCCGACGCCTGGGAGCGCCGCTGGGGACCGCGGCTGGAGCAGCTGCTGCTGGACCTGTCGCACTTCCCCTGGCGCATCACCGCGCTCACCCTGCGGGAGCGGTTTCGCGAAGACCAGCTGGCGCTCACCGCCAGCAGCCTCACCTTCACCACGATGCTGGCGCTGGTGCCCTTCTTCACCGTGGCGCTGGCCGTCTTCACCGCGTTCCCGATGTTCAGCCAGGTACAGGAGCAGCTGCAGCGCTGGCTGATCGTGAGCCTGGTGCCCGACAGCATCGCCCGCCAGGTGCTCGGCTACCTGACCCAGTTCGCCAGCAAGGCGAGCCGGCTGGGCGGGGTGGGGCTTTCCTTTTTGCTGGTCACCGCGCTGGCGCTGATCCTGACGATCGACTACCGGCTCAACGCCATCTGGCGGGTGCGCCGACCCCGGCCGCTGGGCCAGCGGGTGCTGATCTACTGGGCCGCCACCACGCTCGGGCCGCTGGTGCTGGGGGTGAGCCTGTCGACCACCTCGTTCGTGATCACCGCCTCGCGCGGCGTGGTCGACGCGGTGCCCGGCGCGCTGCGGCTGCTACTCGATTCGATGGAGTTCCTGCTGATGGCCGGCGGCATGGCGGCGCTCTACCACTACGTGCCCAACCAGCGGGTGAAATGGGCGCACGCCTGGATCGGCGGGGTGTTCGTGGCCATCGGCATCGAGCTGGCCAAGCGGGTGCTGGGCCTCTACCTGGGCGCGGTGCCGACCTATTCGGTGCTCTACGGCGCCTTCGCCACCCTGCCGATCCTGCTGATCTGGATCTACGTGGCCTGGGTGATCGTGCTGCTGGGCGCGGTGATCACCGCCTACCTGCCGAGCCTGCTGGCGGGCGTGTCGCGCCGGGCGGCCTCGCACGGCTGGCAGTTCCAGCTGGCGGTCGAGGTGCTGCAGCGGCTGCAGGCCGCGCAGCGCGCCGGCCTGCACGGCCGCACCACGGTGCAGCTGGCGGCGGCCCTGGGCGTGGACACACTGCAGCTGGAGCCGGTGCTGGAAACCCTGGCCTCGCTGGACTGGACGGGCCAGCTGCAGGAGCAGGGCGAAGACACCCCCTCGCGCACCGTGCTGCTGGCCGACCCGGACCGCACGCTGCTGGCCCCGCTGGTCGAGCGGCTGCTGCTGCCGCAGGCCCGCACGCTCGACGGCCTGTGGCAAAAAGGCCGCCTGTCGGCGCTGTACCTCGGCGACGTGCTATGAATTAAGTAGCATCGGCTTGTTGCGGAGCCGGTGTCCCCAGGAAATTCCGCAACGCGAACAGCACGCCGTCGGGCGCTTCCGCCATCAGCGCGTGGCCCGACTGCAGCCGCACCACCTGCCAGAGGCGTGCCGCCTGCATCAGCCCGTCGGCCATGCGCGGCAGCGTCATCTGGTCCTGCTCGCCCAGCACGAAGAGCACCGGGCAGGCCACCCGCTCCATCGCCGCCTCGCCGCCACGGTAGTCGTCGCAGGCCTTGAAGCCGGTGTGGAACACGTTGGCCCGCGGGTTGCTGCGCAGTACCCGCCGCATCAGCGCCCGCGACCCGCCGTAGAGCCAGGTCCCCGGCCCCAGGGTGGAGGGCGGCGGCGCCAGCATCGAATGCGAGAAGGTGTTGACCATGTCGATCGCCTTCATCGGCGCGTCCTGCGAGGCCTGCAGCAGCGCGGGCGATACCGGCATCGGGAACGCGGTGCCGACCAGCGCCAGGTGCGAGACCCGCCCGGGCGCGCGCCCCGCGGCCTCCAGCGCGATCAGGGAGCCGAAGCTGTGGCCGACCAGCGCGGCCCGCTCCACGCCCAATGCATCCAGCAGCGCCAGCACGAAGTCGGCACCGGCCTCGACGGTGGCGGGCGGCGCGCCGGCGCTGCGGCAGTGGCCGGGCAGGTCGACCGCCAGCACGTTCCAGCCGTGGTGCGCCAGGTAGCGGGTCTGCAGGATCCAGACGCTGTGGTCGTTGAGCACCCCGTGGATGAATACCGCGGTGGGCTTGGCGGCATCGAACGGCTTGCCGCCGGTGTAGCAGTAGGTGGCGTGGCCCTGTACGTCGACGAGCATGCTCAGGCCCCTGCTTTCTCGGCCGCCTTCAGCGCGCGCTTCAGGTCGTCGATCAGGTCGGCCGGGTCTTCCAGGCCGATCGACAGGCGTATCGTGCCCTGGGCGATGCCGGCGCCGGCCAGCGCCTCGTCGGCCATCCGGAAATGGGTGGTGCTGGCCGGGTGGATCACCAGCGAGCGGCAGTCGCCCACGTTGGCCAGGTGGCTGAAGACCCGCAGCGCCTCGATGAAGGTCTTGCCCTGCGCGCGGTTGCCCTTGATGTCGAAGCTGAAGACCGAGCCCGCGCCCCGGGCGCCGAAACGCAGCAGCTTCTCGGCCAGCGCATGGCTGGGGTGCGATTCCAGCAGCGGATGGCCCACCCGCGCCACCAGCGGATGCGCCGCCAGGAATTCGACGATCTTCTGGGTGTTGGACATATGCCGCTCCATCCGCAGCGGCAGCGTCTCGATGCCCTGCAGGACCAGCCAGGCGGTGTGGGGGCTCATGCAGGCGCCGAAGTCGCGCAGGCCCTCGCGCCGGGCGCGCAGCAGGAAGGCGCCGACGGTCGATTCCTCGCTGAAGGTCATGCCGTGGAAGCCGTCGTAGGCTGCGGTCAGCTCCGGGAACCTGCCCGATGCCTCCCAGTCGAAGCTGCCGCCGTCCACCACGATGCCGCCGATCACCGTGCCGTGGCCCGAGAGGAACTTGGTGGCCGAGTGGTAGACCAGGTCGGCCCCCAGGTCGAAGGGCTTGACCAGGTAGGGCGAGGTGAGGGTCGAGTCGACCAAGAGCGGCACGCCCGCTTCGTGGGCGATGGCGCCCACCGTGGGGATGTCGAGCACGTCCAGGCCGGGGTTGCCCACCGTCTCGCCGAAGAACAGCTTGGTGTTCGGGCGTACCGCCGCGCGCCAGCCGTCGATGTCGCCGGGCTTGACGAAGGTGGTGTCGATGCCGAAGCGCCGCATCGTGTAGTGCAGCAGGTTCTGCGAGCCGCCGTAGAGCGCGGTCGAGGCGACGATGTGGCTGCCCGCGCCCATCAGCGTGGCCACCGACAGGTGCAGCGCCGCCTGGCCGCTGGCGGTGGCGATCGCGCCGATGCCCCCTTCGAGCGCCGCCACACGCTGCTCCAGCACCGCGTTGGTCGGGTTGCTGATCCGCGAATAGACGTGGCCGGCGCGCTCGAGGTTGAAGAGCGCGGCGGCGTGGTCGCTGGATTCGAAGACGAAGGAAGTGGTGAGGTGGATCGGCACGGCGCGCGCCCCGGTGACGGGGTCGGGCGAGGCGCCCGCATGCAGCGCGAGCGTGTCGAAGCCGGGATCGGAATAGCCGGGCACGTCTGTCTCCTGTTGTCGGGGCCCCTTGCAGGCGGCCTGTCGGGAATGAAATCCGGACGATTGTGGGCTATATTCAATCGGCGCCACCCCACGGAGACATCCCATGAAAGTCAGCGACATCCTGCGTGTCAAGGGCAACACCCTCTACACCGTCACGCCCGAGGAACCGCTGGCCGCGGCGGTCTCGATCATGTCCGAGCGCGACATCGGCTCGCTGGTGGTCATGGAGCACGGCGACCTGATCGGCATGCTCACCTTCCGGGAGGTGATCCAGACGCTCGAGAAGAACGGCGGCGCCATCGGGACCACCTTGGTGCGCACCGCGATGGACGACCACCCGCTCACCTGCACCTCCGAGACCGAACTGGACGAAGTGCGCCGCATGATGCTCGACCGCCATGCCCGCTACATGCCGGTCATGAACCAGAAGATGCTGATGGGCGTGATCAGCCTCTACGACGTCGCCAAGGCGGTGGTCGACAGCCAGAACTTCGAGAACAAGATGCTCAAGGCTTACATCCGCGACTGGCCCGAAGGCACCGAAGACAACGGCTGAGGCGCCCGGCGTCTCCGGCGCATGCCGCCGCGCCGCGACGGCCGCAAGGGATGCGGACGTCATCGATTCCTTGCATAGATTCCGCCATCCGCGGCATCGGTTGGCGCTTGCGCGCAACGCCGCGGCGAGACGGCCGCCGCCGGGGGTTCCGGAGCGTGCAGCCGCGGCCGTCCGCTGCTACATTCCGCCCGGGTCGTGACCGCGTGCGCGGGTATGGCTCTTGCAGGTGCGATGGCAGCTCGGCACTCGGCCCTTCTTTCCCCCAAAGGACTCCCTTGAATTTTCTCGAAAACATGCCGGTCGCCCGCAAGGTATGGGGCGCGATCCTGTTGCTGCTGGTCGCCATGCTGGGCATCGCGGCCGCCACCTACTGGCGCTCCGACGTGGGCCATGCGCAGGCCGCCGAGTTGACCGCCCGTCAGCACGAACTCACCTCCAGCGCGGTGCAGTGGCACGGCATGGCCGAGACCAGCATCGCCAAGACCATGGCCGGCGCGCTGAGCGCCGATCCGTCGGTCGCCGACCTGTTCAAGGACGAGCAGACCCGCTCGGCCGCCGCCATCGTCAAGCTGCGGCAGGACCTGGCCGCCGCCGAGGATTCGGAACCGGCCAAGGCGCAGCTCGCCGCCATCGGCGCCCTGACCGAGGTGCTGCGCACCAAGACCGCGGTGCTGATGGAGGCGCAGGAGAGCGGCGACGGCGCGGTCGTCAGCGCCAAGCTGCAGAGCGACTACCAGCCCGCCACCAAGGCCTACCTGGCCGGCATCCAGCGCTACATCGCCCTGCGCGGCGAGCGCACCGACGAAGTGACCGCCGAGGCCGCCGCCACCGGCCGCCGCCTGGCGCTGCTGGGCGGCGCCGGTGGCCTGGTCGTGATCGTGCTGGGCATGGGCGTGGCGGCCCTGCTGGTGCGCTCGATCCGCGATCCGCTGGCCCGCTCGCTGCAACTGGCCCAGGCGATCGCCGGCGGCGACCTGACGCAGAAGGCCACCACCGCCCGGCGCGACGAATTCGGCGAACTGCAGCGCTCCCTGGTGCAGATGAACGCCTTCCTGGCCCAGGTGGTGGGCGGGGTGCGTGGCGCTACCGACAGCGTGGCGACCGCGTCGCAGGAGATCGCCTCCGGCAACCAGGACCTGAGCATCCGCACCGAGCAGACCGCCAGCAGCCTGGAGGAGACGGCCGCATCCATGGAGCACCTGACCGGCACCGTGGCGCAGAACGCCCAGGCCGCCCGCCAGGCCCAGGGCCTGGCCGGCTCGGCTTCCGAGGCGGCCGAGCGCGGCGGCAAGGTGATGAAGGACGTGGTCGACACGATGCAGGCGATCACCGAATCGTCGCGCAAGGTGCATGACATCATCGGCGTGATCGACGGCATCGCGTTCCAGAC
Organism: Xylophilus sp. Leaf220; assembly: GCF_001421705.1. Classification (GTDB taxonomy): domain Bacteria; phylum Pseudomonadota; class Gammaproteobacteria; order Burkholderiales; family Burkholderiaceae_C; genus Xylophilus. The sequence continues at coordinate 30,690 of NZ_LMKO01000025.1, forward strand.
CAACATCCTGGCGCTGAACGCGGCGGTGGAAGCCGCCCGCGCGGGCGAGCAGGGTCGCGGCTTCGCGGTGGTGGCATCCGAAGTGCGCAGCCTGGCGCAGCGCAGCGCCACCGCGGCCAAGGAGATCAAGGGCCTGCTGGGCGCGTCCGGCAGCAAGGTCGAGACGGGTGCCTCGCTGGTGCAGGCCGCCGGCGGCACCATGGGCGAGATCGTGCAGGCGATCTCGCGGGTCAGCCACATCATGGATGAGATCGTCAGCGCCACCGCGTCGCAGGCGTCGGGCATCGGCGAGGTGAACCAGGCGGTGGCCCACCTCGACGGCATGACCCAGCAGAACGCCGCGCTGGTGGAGCAGGCGACGGCCGCCGCCCAGGCGCTGCGCGACCAGGCCGCCCACATGGCGCAGATGGTCGGCGTGTTCCAGCTCGACACCGTGGCCGCCGCGGCCCGCGTGCAGCCGGCGCTGGACCTGCGGGCAGCGCCCCGGCTGGCGGCGGGCTGAACCGGCCGGGCCGCGGCCGGCGCCGGCGCGGGGCCGGGCGGTCGGGCCCGTCGGGGATAATCGCCGCCCATGAGCGGCAACACATTCGGTACTCTTTTCGCGGTCACCAACTTCGGTGAATCGCACGGCCCGGCCATCGGCTGCGTGATCGACGGCTGCCCGCCCGGCATGCCGCTGTCGGAGGCGGACATCCAGCCCGACCTGGACCTGCGCCGCCCCGGCACCAGCCGGCACGTCACCCAGCGCAACGAACCCGACGCGGTCGAGATCCTCTCGGGCGTCTACGAGGGCAAGACCACCGGGACCCCGATCGCGCTGCTGATCCGCAACGCCGACCAGCGCAGCAAGGACTATTCGGCCATCGCCCAGAGCTTCCGGCCGGGCCACGCCGACTACACCTACTGGCACAAGTACGGCATCCGCGACCCGCGCGGCGGCGGCCGTTCCTCGGCCCGGCTGACGGCACCCACGGTGGCCGCCGGCGCCGTCGCCAAGAAGTGGCTCAAGGAGAAATACGGCGTCGTGGTGCGCGGCCACATGACGCAGGTCGGCGAGCTGCCGATCGCCTTCGAGGACTGGCGCCACGTGCGCGAGAACCCGTTCTTCGCCCCGGTGGCCGACGTATCGGCGCTGGAGGCCTACATGGACGCGCTGAGGAAGACTGGCGATTCCTGCGGCGCGCGGCTGCGGGTCACGGCGCAGAACGTGCCGGTCGGACTGGGCGAGCCGCTCTACGACAAGCTCGATGCCGACATCGCCTTCGCGATGATGGGCCTCAACGCGGTCAAGGGCGTGGAGATCGGCGCCGGCTTCGCCAGCGTCTCGCAGCGCGGCACGGTGCACGGCGATTCGATCACGCCCGAAGGCTTCGAGACCAACAACGCCGGCGGCATCCTGGGCGGCATCAGCAGCGGGCAGGACATCGAGGTCTCCATCGCGATCAAGCCCACCAGCTCGATCATCAGCCCGCGCGCCTCGATCGACACCGAGGGGCGGCCGGTCGAGGTGGTCACCAAGGGCAGGCACGACCCCTGCGTCGGCATCCGCGCCACGCCGATCGCCGAGGCGCTGCTGGCGCTGGTGATGATCGACCATGCGCTGCGCCACCGGGCGCAGTGCGGCGACGTGGCGCCGCCGGCGCCGGTGCTCAAGGCTTCGTTCCTGTAGCGGCGGGCGGCGGGGTCGGAAGGCCCTCGGCCGGCGCCTGCGGTGCCGGCCCGGCTGTGTTCCAGCCCACCGCCGGCTGTTCGACCAGGCGCGCCGCGCCGGCCCGCAGCGGCTCCACCATCCGGCAGAGCAGGGCCATCTGGATGTGCTCCAGGCCCAGGCCATCGGAGCCGTCGTGCGCCTCCAGCGCGGCGGCCAGCGTCAACGACTCCGGGGCCGCGGCTTCCATGGTGCGATGGTCCGCGAGATGCGAGGCCACCTGCCCGAGGGCCTGCATCAGAAAAGCGCCGGCCTGCTCCAGCAGCGGGTCGCGGCCGTGGGCCGAAACCGCGCCGCGGTGCGCGCCCAGTGCCGAGAGGTAGTTGAGCAGCGTGTGCGACAGCACCATGAAGCGGATCGCCGCCTCGCCGTTGCGGTGCAGGAAGCCCGGCTCCTGCAGCATCTGCACCAGGGCCGAGGAAAGCGCGGCATCGGCGTTGTGCGCATTGCGGCGCGCCAGCCGGTAGGCCAGGTCGTCCTGTTTGCCGTGCAGGTACTGTTGCAGGATCGCCTGCAGGTACCTGGCGCTGGCGCCGACCGCGTGGGCGGCGGTGGTTTCCAGCCGCCGGCCCTGCCAGTCGGGCAGCACCAGGAAAACCGCGACGCCGGCGATCAGCGCGCCGGCCACGGTATCGACCATGCGCGGCACGATCAGGTCGTAGCCGTTGCCGATCTGGTTGAAGCACAGCAGCACCAGCAGGGTGATCGCGCCGGTGGCCAGGGCGTAGCGGTTGCGCCGTGCCGCGAAGAACACGATGCCCGCCACGACGGCTAGCGTAGCCTGCACCAGCGGCTGGTGGAACAGGCCGAACAGCATCCACCCCACCACCAGCCCGCCGAAGGTGCCGGCCACCCGCTGCAGCATCCGCAAGCGCGTCGCGCCGTAGCCGGGCTGGCAGACGAAGAGCGTCGTCAGCACCACCCACCAGCCTTCCTGCACATGCATCGCCTGCATCGCGGCGTAGCCCGCGCCCAGCGCCAGCGAGAGGCGCACCGCATGCCGGAACAGCGGCGACGCCAGACCCAGTTGCTGGCGCACCCGGCCGATGGCGTCGCGGGCGGTGCGGGGCGAGCGGTCGAACAGGCTGCTGTCGCGCTGCGCATCGTGCTCGGCAGGCGGGCGGCCGGCGCTGGTGAGCGTCGCGTCCAGCGCGGCCAGGTTGTCGGCCAGCGCCTGCAGGGAGCGCAGCAGCCGCGCGGTGCGCCCGGGCGTCTCGGGCCGGTCGGCGGGCGGGCGGTGCCGCAGGTGGTCGATCGCGGCACGCAGGTCGGCCATCGCCTGCAGGCTGTCGGCCTGCTTCTCGAACGGCTCCCGCATCCGGATCGCGCGGGCCAGCTCCAGGCAGGCGCGGCCCTGCAGCGACAGCAGCCGCTGGCCGCGGAACATCACGTCGCTGTGGAAGAAGGCGTCGGTCAGCTCGTCGTAGGCGTAGTGGGACGAGCTGGCCCGCTCGTGCACGTCCTGCGCGATGAAGTACAGGCCCAGGTAGCGGCGCATCCGGGTGCTGGCCACCGTGCCGGTGCCGATGCGGCGGAACAGACTCTCCTTGGCGGTGTTGAGCGCCTGCACCACCCGGCCGTTGTGGCGCGCCAGCGCGATGCGGCGGCGGGCCACGTCGATGCCGCGTACCGGCTCGAACATCGACGACTTGATCCACAGCGCCTCGGCCAGTTCGTCGAAGAGCAGGGCCAGGTTCTGCTGCACCGGCTGGTGCGCGAAGAGGGCGGCCCACACCAGCGAGATCGCGCCGTACCAGGCGGCGCCCGCCAGCAGCGGCAGCGGCCGTTGCCAGAAGGGGATGCCGCTGGCCGCCAGGTGCTCCAGGCCGATGGCGGTGTAGAGCACCACGATCAGCGTCGCATAGCCGATGGCGCGGTAGCGCTCGCCCACCGCACCCAGCAAGGTGAGGGCGAAGGCCGCTGCCGGCAGCGCCAGGCCGAACAGCACCACATGCGCCGCCAGCGCCTGCACCGCGAGGGCCACCGCGACGAAGCAGCCCATCGTGACCAGTACCGCCCGCAGCCGGCCGCGCAGGCTGTCGTCGGTCTCGGCCAGCGCGCAGGCGATCACGCCCAGCAGCACCGGCATCACCAGGTCCATCCGTCCGAAGCTCCAGCAGACGGCCATCACGCTGCCCAGCGCCAGGGCCACCCGCAGGCTGTAGACGAAGGTGTCCTGCGCCCAGAGGCGCCGCAGCGCATGCCGGACGGTGGTGAGATTCATGCGGGGTACGACGCAGGAAGCGCGCCAGTCTCGGCGCTCGGCAGACGGACGGCCTGACAGACAGCCGGGCGGGTAGCCGCCGGTCTCAGGTACGGACCTCGTCCACCAGCGTCTTGAACTCGTCGATGTCCTCGAAGCTGCGGTAGACGCTCGCGAAGCGGACGTAGGCCACCTTGTCGAGCCGCTTCAGCTCCCGCATCACCAGCTCGCCGATGCGGTTGGAGGGCAGCTCGCGCAGGCCGAGCCCGAGCAGCGTCTCCTCGATCCGCTCGACCGCGGCATCGACCTGCTCGACGCCGATGGGCCGCTTGCGCAGCGCAAGGTTCATCGACGCGCGCAGCTTCTCGCGCCGGTAGTCGACCCGCCGCCCGTCCTTCTTGACCAGCGCGGGCAGGCTGACGTCCGGCCGCTCGTAGGTGGTGAAGCGCTTGTCGCAGTCGCCGCACCGCCGCCGCCGCCGCACCGAGGTGCCGTCCTCGGCCACCCGTGTCTCCACCACCTGGGTGTCGGGGTGGTTGCAGAAGGGGCATTTCACGGCAGGGCGGCGCGCACGCGGCGATGGCGGCGAACAGGCTTCAACCGTAGACCGGGAAGCGGCTCGTCAGGGCATGCACCTTGGCGCGCACCGCGTCGATGTTGGCCGGGTCGCGCGGGTTGTCCAGCACGTCGGCGATCAGGTGGGCGGTGGCGCGGGCCTCGTCGTCCTTGAAGCCGCGGGTGGTCATCGCCGGGGTGCCGATGCGCACGCCGCTGGTGACCATCGGCTTCTCGGGGTCGTTCGGGATCGCGTTCTTGTTGATCGTCATGTGCGCGCTGCCCAGCACCGCCTCGGCTTCCTTGCCGGTGATGCCCTTGGCGCGCAGGTCGACCAGCATCACGTGGCTCTCGGTGCGGCCGCTCACGATGCGCAGGCCGCGCTCGGTGAGGGTGTCGGCCACGATGCGGGCGTTCTTGGCCACCTGCTGCTGGTAGGTCTTGAACTCGGGCTGCAGCGCTTCCTTGAAGGCCACCGCCTTGGCCGCAATCACGTGCATCAGCGGGCCGCCCTGCAGGCCCGGGAAGATGGCGCTGTTGATCGCCTTCTCGTGCTGGGCTTTCATCAGGATGATGCCGCCGCGCGGACCGCGCAGGCTCTTGTGGGTGGTGGAGGTCACCACGTCGGCATGCGGCACCGGGTTGGGGTATTCGCCCGCGGCGATCAGGCCGGCGTAGTGGGCCATGTCGACCATGAAGATCGCGCCGACGTCCTTGGCCACCTTGGCGAAACGCTCGAAGTCGATGCGCAGGCTGTAGGCGGAGGCACCGGCCACGATCAGCTTGGGCTTGGTTTCGTGGGCCTTGCGCTCCATCGCGTCGTAGTCGATCTCTTCCTTCTCGTTCAGGCCGTAGGAGACGGCATTGAACCACTTGCCGCTCATGTTGAGCGGCATGCCGTGGGTCAGGTGGCCGCCTTCGGCGAGCGACATGCCCATGATGGTGTCGCCGGGCTTGAGGAATGCGAGAAAGACGGCCTCGTTAGCCGACGCACCGCAATGCGGCTGCACGTTGGCGGCGTCGGCGCCGAAGATCTGCTTGACCCGGTCGATGGCCAGTTGCTCGGCCACGTCGACATGCTCGCAGCCGCCGTAGTAGCGCTTGCCGGGATAGCCCTCGGCGTACTTGTTGGTCAACTGGGTGCCCTGGGCCCACATCACCGCCGGAGACGCGTAGTTCTCGCTGGCGATCAGTTCGATGTGGTGTTCCTGGCGGGCGTTCTCGGCCTGGATGGCCGCGAAGAGTTCAGGGTCGGCTTGCTCGACGAGCAGGTTGCGGTGGTACATGGTGGCAGTCCTGACAGACGTGGTCCCTCTGGGCGGTGCGCGGTGCACGGTTCCAGGAAGGGCTGCCCAGGCGAACGGCTGAAACACTCCGGTGCCTACGGCATCCGGGGCGGTACGCTTCCCAGTGGTTGTCGAGGGCGCGTGCCCTGCGGTGGTTCCACGTCAGCGGCGGCCTGTCCGCCATGCGGGGGCCGCGCCTATCGCCAGTCGCGTACCCAATGATTTTAGCGCACCGGCCTGGCCGGGCGCCGCGCCGAAGACCTTGCCGGATCAACGGGCGTCGACGGCTTCGAGCCCGTCGGTCGCCAGGGCGACCAGCTTCGGCGCTGCCGCCGGGGCGGCGGGTGCAGGGGCCGGAGCCTCGACCTTGATCGGCTGGGCGGGCGCCGGCACGGCGGCCGGCGGCGGCACCACGATCGCGGGCGGCGTCACCGGCACGTTCTTGCCCAGCGCGACCGAGCGGAGACGGCCGTGCTCGGCCAGCACCTTGGCGGCGTAGCCGCCGTCGTCCTCCATGTTGGCCGCACCCACGTAGTAGCGCAGGCCGGCCTCCAGCGAGCCGGCACGTGCGATGCATTCCTGCAGCACCTTCACGCCCACCCGCAGGTTGGTCACCGGATCGAAGGCCGCCAACTGGCCGCCGAAGTGCTGGTACTTGTCGGTGTGCACCCGGGTCATGACCTGCATCAGGCCCTGTGCGCCCACCGGGCTCTGCGCGAACGGGTTGAAGCCCGACTCCACCGCCATGATCGCGAGGATCAGCGTCGGGTCGAGCTTGGTGCGGGCGCCGGTGTCGAAGGCCTCGGCCACCAGCGCGCCGATCGGCTCGGGCGCCACCCGGTACTTCTTGCTCAGCCAGAACGCCACCGCGGCCTGGGCCTTGGGCAGTTCCTGCGGGTTGGTCGCGGTGGCACGTTCCACCGCATCGCGCTGGATCGGCAGGCCGACCTGCTCGACCAGGCGGGCCTGCAGCAGGCCCATCAGTTGCGCTTCGCCGGATTGGCGGAGGTCTCCCCGAAGGAACAGCGTCAGGGCGGCGAAAGCCACCACGAGGCCGATCAGGGCAAAACCGTTGTGCGTGATCTCGAAAAATCCCTCGGCGACGTCGGCGGTGAAGGTCCGCGCGGCCTGGGCTATTTTTCCTAACGCTGTCATAGCTCTTCCTTTCTACACGAGGGGGCCGGCCTGCGCGCCACATGCCAGGCATGTCTCGCAGGAGAACGGTCGCTCGTTTGGATTGGGTCGCCATCGGATTCGTGCAGGCCTGCCGCGATGGGGCAGGGAAGATGAGGCAACGAATCGACTTAGCCGGTTGGTCGGCAGCGGGGGTCGGGGTCCCGATTTCGGGAACGGGCGGATTCTAGGAGGCTTCCAAATATCGAGTCAACTATAAAGAATACGATCGATATTCCATATGTGTCTGTCGAAAAGTAGTTGTGAGCGGGTGGCACATTACTTTTCCTCGGCGAAAAGAGTGTTTCCGGATGAAAGCCGGGTTTTGTCCTACCCGCTCCGGGCGACGGGCGGCGGGATGGGCCAGATCGCGTATGGCACGGTACGCAATCTCTGTCGCAGCTCCTACCAACGGTACGTAATCGACCGCCCCGCCCGCCGAATCCGCCCCGCCCGCATCACCGACACTCAGCCGATGCCGATCCACATCCCCCGCGCGGAGCTGCCGCGATGACTGCAGACCGCATCCCACCGAAGCAGCGCGCGCTGCGCTACCTGCGCGCGTTCGGCATCCTGCTGGCCGCGTTCGCGTTCCTCGTCGTCCTGGCCTGGTGGGGTGTGCCGCACCTGGTGCGCCACCAGCTGGCGCATCAGGCGTCGGAGCGGCTCGGCCGGGCGGTGACGGCCGGCCGGATCGACTTCCGGCCTTGGCGGCTGGAGCTGCGGATGCACGACCTGGCGGTGGCGGGGGCCGTGCCCGGCGCCCCGCCGCAGTTGCAGATCGACGCGGTACGGCTGCGGCTCGCCTGGTCGTCTGTGCGCTACCTGGCACCGGTGGTGCGCACGCTGCGGATCGAGCAGCCCCGTCTGCGCATCGCACACAAGGGCGAGGGCGGCTTCGATATCGACGACATCCTGGCGCGGCTGGAGCGCACGCCGCGCGACCCTGCGGCCGCGCCGGTGCGCTTCTCGCTGCACGACCTGGAACTGCGCGGTGGCGAGATCGATTTGGACGACCGTGGCCGTGCCCACGCGGTGCGCGACCTGGGCCTGCGCCTGCCGCTGCTCAGCAGCCTGGCCGCGCAACGCGAGACGGCGGTCGAGCCGCACCTGGCCTTCACCCTCGACGGCAGCCGCTTCGACAGCTCGGCCCAGGCGACGCCCTTCGCCTCCACCCGCGAGGGCGAAGCCACGCTGCGCTTCGAGGGCCTGGACCTGGCGCCCTATCTCTCTTACTGGCCCACCGGCCTGCCGGTGCGACTGGCCGGCGGCACTCTGGACGCCGAGGTACACGCCTCGTTCCGTCAGGCCGAGGCGCCGACGCCGGCCAACCTCGAGATCCGTGGCCAGTTCACCGCCCACCGCCCGGTGCTGCAGGATGCCGGCGGGCAGGAGGTGCTGCGGGCCGAGCGGCTGGCGGTGGAGGTCGCCCATCTGCGGCCCTTCGCCCGCGAGGCCGCCATCGGCCAGGTGACGCTGCAGGCGCCGCACGCCACGGTGCGCCGCGGCCGCGACGGCCGGATCGCAGGGACGGGCCGACCCGCCGTGGCGACCGCACCCGCCGCCGATGGCAAGACCGCGCCCGCGCAAGCGGCGGCCCCGGTCGCGGCTGCCGCCACCAAGGCGCCCCCGCCGTGGACCGTCACCGTGTCCCACTTCAAGATCGTGCAGGGGCAGGTCGACTGGCAGGACGACACGACCGACCCCGCTGCAGCGCTGGCGCTGGGCGGCCTGGCTCTCGACCTGCAAGGCGCCGCCTGGCCGGTGAGGCAGCCGGCGCGCCTGAGCGCATCGGCCGAGGTGACGAGCCCCGCTGCCGGCCGCAGGAACGGCGCCGGCGAAGGCGCCGCCACCACGGCGCATCTGGCGGTGCGTGGCACGGTGGCACCCGACGCGGTGGCGCTCGACATCGACAGCGGCGCGCTCCCGCTCGCCTGGGCCGCGCCCTATCTGAAGGGCGTGCTGGCGCCGACGCTGGCCGGCACGCTCGCCACGCAGGCGGTGTTGCAGTGGTCCCCTGCCGGCACCGTGGTCGAGGCGAAGAGCCTGCGCCTCGCCGACTTGGCCCTGGCCGGTCGCACCGGCGAGTCGCTGGCCGGCGTGCGCCGCCTCACGCTCGACGGCGCCCGGATCGACACCGCGCGGCGCAGCGTGTCGCTGCCGCAGGTCGGCATCTCGGCGCCCCAGCTGCGTCTGGCGCGCGACGCCCGGGGCCGCTGGATGTTCGAGGACTGGCGCGTGGCGCCCGATGCGGCCCGGGCCGGCACGCCGGCGGGCGGCCCGGACGGGGCCGAGAAGGAAGCGCGCGGCAGCTCCGGCCCGGCCACGCCCGCGCCGGCCTTTGCCGGCGCCATGCCCTGGTCGGTCGCGGTCGGCCAACTGGCGCTGGACGAGGGCGCCCTGCAGTTCCGCGACGCCAGCCGCTCCCCGGCGGTGGCCGTCGACGTGTCGGAGCTGCAGCTGGGCACCGGCCGGCTGCAGTGGCCGCTGGTGCCGGGCGAGGCGCCGGTCGCGGTCGATCTCTCGGCCCGCATCGGGGAGGCGCAGGAGACCGCGCCCGCCGGCCGCGGCCGGGGCACCGCCGCGGCCGACGGGCGCACCCGGTTCCGCGGCACCGTCGCGCCCTCGCCGCTGGCCGTCGCCGGGCGGCTGGAGGCGCGGCGGGTGCCGCTGCAGGCCTTCGAGTCGTACTTCGACGACCTGCTCAACGTGCAGGTGGCGCGGGCCGAGGTGGGCTACACCGGTGATGTGAAGTTCGCCGCCACGCCCGCCGGCGCGCAGTGGCAGCTCGACGGCGACGGCACGGTCGAGAACGTGCGCATCCTGAGCGCCGCGCCCGACGCGCCGGCCACCGCGCCGGTGTCGGAAGCGCGGGTGGCGACGGTCGCGCCGTCGCGGCGGGGCGGAGCGCTCTCGGTCGGCGCCTTCTCGCGCGGCGCCACCTCGCTGCTGGGCTGGGGCAACCTGGAGTTGCGCGGGCTGTCGGTCGCGGTGGCCCCGGGCAGCGCGCTGCGCGCCTCGGTGAACGACACCGTCTGGAGCGATTTCTTCGCCCGGATCGCGATCGATCCCAACGGCCGCAGCAACCTGCGCGACCTGGTGAGGAAGCCGGCGCCGGATGCTCCTGAAAAGATAGCGGGAGGCCGTGACGCGGCGCCGACTACGGCACCGAAAGACCCGCAGAAACCGGCTCCGGTGGTGCGGGTCGGCCCGGTGCGCTTCGTCAACGGCCGGGTGCTGTTCTCCGACCGGTTCATCCAGCCCTCGTACGAGGCCAACCTGAGCGAGCTGACCGGACAGCTCGGCGGCTTCACCTCGGCGCCGGCCGCCGCGGCCGACGGCGCGGGCGCCGGGCCTGCGATGGCCGACCTGAGCCTGCGCGGCAAGGTCGAGGGCACCGCCTCGCTCGAAGTCAAGGGCAAGCTCAATCCGCTGGTGCAGCCGCTGGCGCTCGACATCGAGGGCAAGGTGCGCGACCTGGAGCTGCCGCCACTGTCGCCCTACGCGATCAAGTACGTCGGCCATGGCATCGAGCGCGGCAAGCTCGACGTCGACGTGGCCTACAAGGTGCAGCCCGACGGGCTGTTGACGGCCACCAACGCGCTGGTGCTGCGCCAGCTGGTCTTCGGCGAACAGCAGGGCGATGCGAAAACGAGCCTGCCGGTCAAGCTGGCGACGGCCCTGCTGGCCGACCGCAACGGCGTGATCGACCTCGACCTGCCGATCCAGGGCTCGCTCAACGACCCGCAGTTCAGCCTGGCGCCGGTGATCGGCAAGGCCCTGGTCAACCTGGTGGCCCGGGCGATCACCTCGCCGTTCTCCCTGCTGAGCAACGCGCTGGGCGGCAACGCGTCGGAGGCGGCGACCGTGAGCTTCGCGCCGGGCAGCGCGGAGATCGCAGGCGCGGCCGAGGCGTCGCTCGCCAAGGTCGCGCAGGCGCTGGTCGAGCGGCCGGCGCTGCGGATGACGGTGGTCGGCATGGCCCACCGCGAGACCGAGGCCGACGGCCTGCGCCGCGAACGGCTCGAGCAGCTGCTGCGCATCGAGAAGCGCCGCAGCCTGCCGGCCGACGCGCGGGGCGATACGCCGCGGCCCGCCCTGGCCGAGGTGCAGGTGGCACCGCAGGAGCGCGCCGCGCTGCTCGCCAGCCTCTACGACCGCACCGACATGCCCAAGCCCCGCAACGCGATCGGCCTGGCCCGCACGCTGCCGGCCGACGAGATGGAGAAGCTGCTGATGGAGCAGATCGACGTGACCGACGACACGGTGCAGTCGCTGGCGGTGCGCCGCGGCACCGCGGTGCGCGACTACCTGGCGGCGCACGGCGTCGCGACCGACCGGCTGTTCGTCGGTGCCGCGCGGCGGGTGTCCGATGCCGACGCCCGCGCGGGCTGGACGCCGCATGCGGAACTGGATCTGTCGGCGCGCTGAGGAGCCGCCGCAGCGCTTTCGACGCTCTCTATATAGAAGGCCGCGGAGTCCCTCCCGGGCACCGAAAACCGGGCGGCGTGCGGCCTCCGCCGGCCGCCGCGGGCCCCGCCTTCGGCCCCCCGAAAGACCGGCCTGTCATCATCGGAAGTGCGCCGGCCGAAAAGGCGGTGAAAATAGCGCCTTTCGCCTCGCCGTGTCCTGCGGCGGCCGGCCCGGCAAAAGCCGCCCGGCGCTGCGCGCACGCAAAAAGTCTGCGCCAGGGCTTCCGATCCGCACCATCCGCCCCATGTTTCCATTCCCTTCCCGCACCCCCAAGACAATGCCCGACGCCAACGACGTGAACCCGACCCCAGCCAAGGCCGCCGAAGCGCATCCGCTGGATGCCTTGACGGGCGGCGCCTTCTCGGCCGCCACGTCCGGCGAGCGCGCTTCGCGCGTGCGCGAATGGCTGGCCCGCCAACCCTCCGCCGAGCAGATCCAGGACGTCTTCAAGGAGCTGAGCGTGCGCGACAAGGGTGCCGCCCGCCCGCTGCGCGAGCGCCTGGACGAACTCAAGCGCGCCAAGGGCCAGGAGGCGATCGCCGCCGAATGGGCCGAGAAGGCCCAGGCCCTGCTGGCCGCGCCCAAGCTCAACATCGCCGACGCCCTGGCCTGGCAGCGCGATGCCGCCAAGGCCGGCGCGCCGCTCTCGCGCGAGCCGCTGTCCCTGCTCAAGGTGCAGGTGGCCGACCGGGTCAAGGTCATCGAGGACCTGCAGCACCGGGTGCAGGTGCAGCGCGAAGCCGCGGTGCTGCTGGCCCAGCGCATCGAGGTGCTCTCCACCAAGCCGTGGCGCGATGCGGAAGGCGCGGTCGACACCCTGCGCAGCGACGTGCAGCACTGGCAGGACCAGGCCGCCACCCTGGCCGGCGACGCCGCCTGGCCGAGCGTGGAGGCCAAGTTCCCGCCGCAGCTCGATGCCTCCAAGGCCCAGCTGCTGGTGGTGTGGGAGGCCTTCCAGGCCGCCGTGGCCCAGGCCGTGGCCGCGGCCGCCGACACCGCCGCGCCGCTTCCGCCGGTGCCGGTGTGGGCGGAGGAATTGACGGTCGCCCGGGGCGGCCCGGCCCGCGTCGTCGCCGCCGAGGACGGCGCGGCCCCGGCCGGCGGTGCGGCACCCCGCGCGCCGCGCGGCAAGATGGTCGACCCGGCCGTGCGCGACAAGGCCCGCAAGGCGGTGGCCGAGGCCGTCGGCAAGCTGGAGCAGGAAACCGCCGAAGGCCACGGCAAGGCCAGCGCCGGTGCCGCCACCGCGCTGCGCAATGTGCTGAAAGAGCACGGCCGCCATATCGACCCGGCGCTGGAAGCCAAGGTCCACGCGGCCCTGTCGGCCGCCGGCGAACTCGAGGGCTGGCAGCGCTGGCGCGCCGACCAGCTGCGCGAAGAGCTGGTCGCCCAGGCCGAAGGCCTGACCAAGCGCCCCGAAGGCCAGGCCCTCGGCGGCCGCAAGATGCAGGAAACCCTGCGCCGCCTGCGCGAGGAATGGAAGCAGACCGACCAGGGCGGCCCGTCCAACCATGCGCTGTGGAAGCGCTTCGACGAAGCCTGCAACGAGGCGCACAAGGTGGTCGAGGCCTGGCTGGAGAAGGTCAAGGCCGACGCCGCCGAGCACCGCGGCCAGCGCCTGGCGCTGATCGAGGAACTGAAGGCCTTCGGCCAGGCGCATGCCGGCGGCCAGGACCTGAAGGCGCTCAACCGCGGCCTGCACCAGTTCGCCGACCGCTGGCGCGATGCCGGCCACCTGGGCGAGAAAGCCTTCGCCGAGATCCAGCCGCAGTGGAAGGAGGCCTTCGCCACCGCCGCCGCGCCGATGGAAGCGGCCCAGAAGGACAGCCTGGCCCGCCGCCACGCGATGATCGACGAGGCCGTCGCCCTGGGTGCCGCGCCGATGCTGCGGATCGACGCGGTCAAGGCGCTGCAGCAGCGCTGGCAGGCCGAGGCGCAGACGGTGCCGCTGGACCGCAAGCACGAACAGAAGCTGTGGGACGCCTTCCGCAAGCCGATCGACGACGCGTTCAACCGCAAGACCGCCGAGCGCGAGAAGGCGGCATCGGCCGTGAGCCACCACGACCGGGTGGTGCTCGACGCCTCCAAGGCGCTGGAAGCCGCCAACGCCAGCGGCGATGCGCAGCGCATCCGCGCCGCGATGTCGGCGCTCGACGCCGCCCTGCGCGGCCAGGCCGATGCGGCCGCGGCGGCATCGGCGGCCGGCCCTGCACCGAACGGGGCGCCAGCTGGCGCTGCGTCCGGACCTGCTGCTACTGAAAATATAGCAAACGCCGAGGGTGGCGATGCTGCCGCGCCGGCCGCTGCAGGCGATGCGTCGGCCGAGCCGGCTGCCGAAGGCGACGCGCCGGCCGAGGCCGCTGCGCCCGCGGAACCGGCAGCGCCGCCGAAGCCGGCCCCCAAGCCGGTCGTGGCGGTGCGGGGCGACGACCGTCCCGGCATGCGCAAGTCGGAGCCGGTGGTGCCGGGCCGCGGCGGCAAGTTCGGCGACCGCGCCGGTGGTCCGGGTGCGCGGGGTCCGGGCGGCCCCGGTCGTCCCGGCCGTCCGGACGACCGCGGCCCGCGCGGCCCCGGTGCCGGTGGCCCGGGTGCGGGCGGCCGCTTCGGCGACCGTCCGGCCTACGAAGACCGCGGCCCGCGCCTGGGCGATGCCGCCTTCCGCGCCCAGCGCGAAGCCCTGGAACATGCCCAGGCCACGCTGCGCAAGCTGGCGGCCCAGGCCCACGGCGAGGCACTGAGCCACCTGATGGAAGCGTGGGAGAAGCGCGATCCGGCCGCGATCCCTGGCACCCAGGAGCTGGGCCCGCGGGTGGCGCCGGCCGTGCGCTCCGCCTGGTCGCAGGCCCTCGGCGGCGTGACGAAGGGCGATGCGGCGGAAGCGCTGTTGCGGCTCGAGATCGCCGCGGAAGCACCCACGCCGGCCGAGCACATGAGCGCCCGTCGCCTGCTGCAGCTGCAGTTGCTGACCCGCCGCAACGACCCGACCCCGGCCCAGACCTGGGGCGAGGACGTGGCCAAGGTGCTGGCCAGCCCGAGCGAGGCGCAGAACGCCCGCCGTCTGCAGAACGTTCTGAAGACGCTGCTGAAGACGTCCTGAGCGTGACGGGGGCAGAAGGCGCACCGGCCGCGGTTCGTCTGCGGGCCTTCGCGGCGGCGGATACGTCCGCCGTCGTGGCGCTGTGGCAGGCCTGCGGGCTGGTGCGGCCGTGGAACGATCCGGTCAAGGACATCGCCCGCAAGCAGGCGGTGCAACCGGAGATGTTCCTCGTGGCCGAGCAGGACTGCACCGTCGTCGGCAGCGCGATGGTCGGCTACGACGGCCACCGCGGCTGGGTCTACTACCTGGCGGTGGCGCCCGGGCGGCAGCGCCTCTCGATCGGCCGCCGCCTGATGGACGAGGCCGAGCGGATGCTGCTCGCGCGCGGCTGCCCCAAGGTGAACCTGCTGGTGCGGGCCGGCAACACCGGAGTGCTGGAGTTCTACCGCCGGCTGGGCTATGTGCAGGATGCATCCGTCAGCCTGGGCAAGCGGCTGATCCCCGACTGAACGCCCGCGCCGGCCTCCGGCTGCGTCACTCCATCTTGATGTTCGACCCCTTCACGATCTCCGCATACTTGCGCAGGTCGGACTGGATCTGGGCGCCGAACTCGGCCGGCGTGTTGCCGACGGCCGAGATGCCCAGCGTCGCCAGGCGGGCCTGGATGTCGGGCATGTGCACCACCGCGTCGATCTCGCGCTGCAGCCGGTCGACGATCGGCTGGGGCGTCCGGGCCGGGGCCAGGATGCCGATCCAGGAGCTGGCCTCGAAGCCCGGCACGCCCGATTCGGCCACCGTCGGCACGTTGGGCAAGGAGGCCAGCCGGGTGCTGCTCGACACCGCGATCGGCCGCACCTGGTTGTTCTGGATGAAGGCCGACGCACCCGCCACCGCGGTATAGAGCATCGGCAGGGTGCCGCCCACCACGTCGGCCATCGCCTGGCCGCCGCCCTTGTACGGAATGTGGGTGAACTGGGCGCCGGTGCGCTGCTTGAGCAGCTCGCCCGCCAGGTGCGGCGTGCTGCCGGTGCCGGCGCTGCCGTAGGAGACCCCGCCCGGCAAGGTCTTGGAATATGCCACCAGCTCCTGCAGGTTCCTGGCCGGCACGGTGGGGTTGGTGACGATCACCAGCACCGCGTCGCCGATCTTGCTGACTGGCGCGAAGTCCTTCACCGGATCGAACGGCACCTTGGCGAAGACGTGCGGGTTGATCACCAGCGTGCCGTCGAAGCCGACCACCAGCGTGTAGCCGTCGGGCGGTGCCACGGCGGCCATCTGGGTGCCGATGTTGCCCGAGGCACCCGGCTTGTTGTCGACCACCACCTGCTGCCCCAGCCGCTGGCCGAGCCGCTCGGCCACCACCCGGGCGCCGGTGTCGGTCACGCCGCCGGGGGCGAAGGGCACGATCAGGCGGATCGGCTTGTTGGGGTAGTCGCCGGCCTGGGCCGTCGCCAGCAGCGGCGCCGCCAGCCCGAGCGCCAGCGCCAGCGGCGCGAGCAGCGCCTTGCGGCGGGAGGGGGATGCGTTCATGGTCTGTCTCCGTCGTTGTTGTCGTTCGTTCGTTCGTTCGTTCGCCGGCGCCGGGGCGCGCGTGCCTACTCGGCCTGAATGCCGCCGCGCTTTGCCACCTGGGTCCACTTGCCGGTCTCGCGGGCCAGGAAGCCCTGGAAGGCCTCGGGCGTGTCGAGCACCAGCCGCGCGCCCTGGTCCTGCATCTGCTTGGCGACACCCGGGTCGCGGGTGACGGTCTGCAGGCCCTCGCGGATCTTCGCGACCGTCTCGGCCGGCAGGTGGGCCGGGCCGAACAGGCCGTACCAGTTGAGCGATTCGACGCCCTGCAGGCCCGCCTCCTGGAAGGTCATCGCGTCGGGGAACAGCGCCATGCGCTGGTCGGCCACCACGCCCAGCACCCGCAGGTTGCCGGCCTGCACATGGGGCAGGGCGGTCAGCACGCTGGTGAAGCCGGCCGGCAGGTGGCCGCCGATGATGTCGACCATCAAGGGCGCACCGCCCTTATAGGGCACGCCGGTGATCTTCAGGCCGCCGGCCTGGCGGATCAGCTCGCCGGTGAGGCGCGTCTGGCCTTCGGAGTAGCCGACCGGAATGTCGTCCTTCCGGGCCGCCTGCAGCAGGTCGGGCAGCGCCTTGTAGGGGCCGCGCGCGGCCACCACCAGCACCATCGGCGAACTGGCGATGTTGGTGATGGGGGTAAAGGCCTTTGCGGTGTCGTAGGGCACGCTCTTCATCAGCACCGGGTTGATCGCGTGGGAGCCGACCACCAGCAGCAGCGTGTGGCCGTCGGGCGCGGCCTTGGCCACGTAGCTGGAGCCGATCACGCCGTTGGCGCCGGTGCGGTTGTCGACGATGACCGTCTGGCCCCACAGCTCGCCGAGCTTCTGGGCCATCAGCCGGCCGACGATGTCGGTGCCGCCGCCGGCCGCATAAGGCACGACCAGGGTGACCGGCTTGCCGTCGGCGTGCAGCGGCGCTTGCGCCCAGGCCGGCAGCGTGGCGTGTGCGGCGGCGAGCGCGGCGCCGGCCAGGGCGCCGAGTGCGTGGCGGCGGGTGGGAAATGGGGCTGTCATGTCGGTTGTCTCCGTCTGCGGGAAGTTCTTGTAGGGATCGGGATCGGGGTTCGGCGCCGGTGCGCCGGGGAAGCGCGGGCTCAGGCGGTCGCGGCCTCCGGCGTAATGGTGGCGGCCGCAGCGGATGCGCCTTGGGCGCGCGCCTGCTCGCGCCGCAGCCAGGCGATGGACCGGCCGCCGAGGGCGCGCTGCAGCGTCGCCTCGGCGAAATCGATCGCGGCCAGCAGGCCGGGCAGGGCGATGCCGGTGGAGAAGCCGCTGCGCTCTGCCAGCAGCACCAGGTCCTCGGTCGCCAGGTTGCCGGCCGCGCCGGGCGCGAACGGGCAGCCGCCGATGCCGCCGACGCTGGCGTCGAAGCGGCGCACGCCGGCCTCCAGCGCGGCCCAGGCGTTGGCCGCGCCCATGCCGCGGGTGTCATGGAAATGCACCGCCAGTTGCTGCAGCGGCACCACGCCGGTCAGCGCCCGCATCCGCTCCTTCACCTGGCCGGGCGAGGCCGAGCCGATGGTGTCGGCGATCACGATCTCGCCGGCGCCGGCCGCCTGCATCCGGGCCGCCAGGCGCAGCACGGTGACGAGCGGCGTCTCGCCCTCGAACGGACAGTCGAAGGCCACCGCCACGTAGGCCCGGGTGCGCAGGCCCAGCGCGTGGGCGGCGTGCAATGTCTGCTCGCTCACCCCGGTCGCGGCGTCCAGGCCCATGTTGATGTTCTTGCTGTTCATCGTCTCGGTGGCCGACAGCACCACCGCGATCTCCTGGGCGCCGGCGGCGTGGGCCCGCTCCAGCCCCTTGAGGTTGGGCACCAGGACCGAGGTGCGCAGGCCGGGCACGGCGGCGCGGATGCGCGGCACCAGGTCGGCGGCGTCAGCCATCTGCGGCACCGCTCGGGGCGAGACGAAGCTGGTCGCCTCGACGCTCCGCACGCCGGCCCGCACCAGCAGTTCGATCAAACGCAGCTTGGCGTCGGTGGAGACGGCGATCTGCTGGTTCTGCAGGCCGTCGCGGGGCGAAACGTCGGTGATGTGGATCTGTTCCATGGGATGAACTCCTGTCAGGCGATGGCGCCGGTGGCCTGCAGCTCGGCCAGGCGTTCGGGCGAATAGCCCAGCAGGTCGCGCAGCACCCGGGTGGTGTCCTCGCCCAATGCGGGCGGGCAGGTGTAGGTGGCCTGCGGCGCGGCCGAGAGCTTCATCGGGTTGCCCGGCATGCGTACCGTGTCGCCGGTCTTGAGCGGCACCTCGACCACCATGTCGCGTGCCAGCACCTGGGCGTCGCCCAGCGCCTGGGCGAAGTCGTTGACCGGACCGCAGGGGATGCGCGCCGCGCGCAGCCGCTCCAGCCAGTGCGCGGTGCTTTCGGTCCTGAGCCTGTCGGAGATCAGCGCGTCGATCCGCGCCTTGGCGGCGAAGCGCACCGGCTGCTTGCGGTACTCCGGATCGCGCAGTTCCGGGATGTCGATGAACTCGACGAAGCGCTCGAAGAACGCATCGCCGATGCAGGCCACGATCACATGGCCGTCGGCCGTCGGGTAGCTGTTGTAGGGCACGTGCACGAAGTGGGCGTTGCCGATGCCGTCGGGCACGATGCCCGACATCAGGTGCATCGTGGCCATGTAGTTGAGCAGCGAGATCTGCGCGTCGAGCATCGAGACGTCGACGTGCTGGCCGCGGCCGGTACGCTCGCGCTCGGCGATCGCCGCCAGCACGCCCATCGCGCCGAAGATGCCGCCGCCCAGGTCGCCGATCGGGATCCCGCTGCGGGTGGGGCCGCTCTCGGGCGTGCCGGTGATCGACATGCCGCCACCCATCGCCTGCACCACTTGGTCGAAGGCCGGCCGCTGGGTCTGCGGCCCGGTCTGGCCGAAGCCGGTGACCGAGCAGGTCACGATCCGCGGGTTGACCTTGGAGAGCGTCGCGTAGTCGATGCCCAGGCGCTCGGTCACGCCGACGCTGAAGTTGTCGAACACCACGTCGGCCTGGCGCACCAGGTCGAGGAACACCGCCTTGCCGGTCTCGCTCTTCAAGTCGACGCAGACGCTCTGCTTGTTGCGGTTGAGCGTGAGGTAGTAGGCGCCCATGCCGTCGCGGGAGTAGTCGGGATCGTGCTCCAGCAGGCGGCGGGTGCCTTCGCCGGCGCCGGGCGGCTCGACCTTGATCGTGCGGGCGCCCAGGTCGGCCAGAAGCATGGTGCCGTAGGGGCCCGACAGCATATGGGTGAGGTCGAGGACGGTGATGTGTTCGAGTGCCAAGGCATGTCTCCGAAAGGGCTGCGTATGCGGAGCGGGATTGCACGCGCTGTGCCAACTGCCGCGCCGGCTGCAAGTGCTTGATTCGATTGGGCCTTTTGCAGGAGCCCGCACCTGCGGGCGTTGCGGGAAGACGAGGATGCGTCGCAGCGATGTTTCATGCGACCATGGCCGCATGCGCAACCCTTCGCTTCCCCGCCCGGCCCTGCCGCGCCTGTGTTTCCTGAGCTACCGGCAGATACGGGAGTTCGCCCGCCCGGTGGTGGCCGAATACGCCGACCGGGCCGAGATCGAGGTGGTCGACGGCACTTTCGGCGGCGCGCTCGCCATCGCGCAGGACCGGATCGACCGCGGCGCGGTCGATGCCTTCGTCAGCGCCGGCTCCAACGCCAGCATCCTGCGCAACGGCCTGCAGGCGCCGGTCGCGACGATCCAGCTGGGCGGCTTCGACATCCTGCAGGCGCTGCTGCAGGCGCGGCGCATCGCCAGCCGGGTGGGCGTGGTGATGTACGGCCAGACCATCCCGGCGCTGGACGCGGTCAAGGACCTGCTCAACATCGAGATCACCCAGTACGCCTACCGCACCCCCGGCGACGCCCGCCAGCGCTTCGAGATGCTGCGGCAGGACGGGTTTCGGGTGATCGTCGGCTCCAGCCTGGTGGTGGAGTTGGCGGAAGAGGCCGGGCTGCACGGGCTGCTGGCCTATTCGCTCGCCAGCATCCGCCAGGGCTTCGAGGATGCGATCGAACTGGCCCGCGTCGCCCGGCTGGAGGCGGGCCGCTACGAGCAGTTGAACGGCGTGCTGCACAACCTGCAGGACGCGGTGCTGGCGGTCGACGGCGGCAACCGCATCATCGCGGTGAACCCGCCGATGGCCGGGCTGCTGGGCGGCGGCGGGCACGGCACGCTGCTGGGCATGGCGCTCGATGCGCTGCAGCCGGCGCTGTCGCTGCAGCACACGCTGGACGAGGGCCTGGAGGAACGGGCCGCGGTGCAGCGCTTCGCCGACCGCGACTGGGTGGTCAACCGCACCCCGATCCGCGAGCAGGGCCGCATCGTCGGCGCGGCACTGACCCTCTACGACGCGCACAGCATCCAGGAGGCCGACACCAGCCTGCGGATGCAGCAGCGCCGCCGCCAGGGCACCGCCCGCCACCGCTTCGCCACGCTGGCGGGGCAGAGCCCGGCCTTCCTGCGCGCGGTGGAGACCGCCCGGCGCTTCGCCCGCACCGACCTGACGGTGCTGCTGCTGGGCGAAAGCGGGGTCGGCAAGGAGCTGTTCGCGCAGGCGATCCACAACGAGAGCGGGCGGGCGCCGCGGCCCTTCGTCGCGATCAACTGCGCGTCCTTTCCCGAAACCTTGCTGGAGAGCGAACTGTTCGGCTACGAGGAGGGTGCCTTCACCGGCGCACGCCGCGGCGGCAAGCGCGGCCTGTTCGAGACGGCGCACACCGGCACCGTGTTCCTCGACGAGATCGGCGACATGCCGCTGGCCCTGCAGAGCCGCCTGCTGCGGGTGCTGCAGGAACGCGAGATCACCCGGCTGGGCGCCACCGCCGCCATTCCGGTGGACGTGCGGATCGTCGCCGCCACCCACCAGCCGCTGCGCGAGATGGTGGCCGAAGGCCGCTTCCGGCAGGACCTGTTCTACCGGATCAACCTGCTGGGCCTGCCGCTGCCGCCGCTGCGCGAACGCCGGGCCGACATCGCGCCGCTGCTGCAATCGGTGGTGGCGGCCGGCCTGCGGCGCCTGGGCTCCGACCTGCCGGCGCAGCGCGCGCTGGCGCCGCTGCTGCCGCATTTCCAGGCCTACGGCTGGCCGGGCAACGTCCGCGAGCTGGAGAACCTGGGCGAGCGCACCGCCGTGTTCCTGGCGCAGTTCGGGCAGACCGACGAGATCGTCTACGACGGCCTGCGCCACGACTGTCCGGAGCTGTTCGCCGGCGGCGACCCGCCGATCGGCGATGCGGCGGCCTCGGCCCGCGGCCGGGCCGAGCAGGCGCTGCAGGCCAGCCGCGGCAACCGGGCCGCCGCCGCGCGCCGGCTGGGGGTGAGCCGGTCCACGCTGTGGCGTTGGCTGCAGGAGGGCTCCGAAGAAGGCGCCGCCGGCGGATGAGGCGGGCGCAGAAAGCAAAAAAGGCTCCCGAGGGAGCCTTTGCGGTGCGGCGCCGAACGCGCCACGCGGAGAGAAGCCGCTCAGACGCGCTTGCGGTACTCGCCGGTGCGGGTGTCGATTTCGATGCGGTCGCCCTGCGAGACGAACAGCGGCACCGGCACTTCGAAGCCGGTGGCGATCTTGGCGGGTTTCAACACCTTGCCGGACGTGTCGCCCTTGACGGCGGGCTCGGTCCAGGTGACTTCGCGCTCGACGCTGGTCGGCAGTTCGACCGAGATGGCCTTGTCGTCGTAGAACACCACTTCGACGGTCATGCCGTCTTCGAGGTAGTTGAGCGCGTCGCCCATGTTCTCGGCTTCGACTTCGTACTGGTTGTAGTCGGCGTCCATGCAGACGTACATCGGGTCGGCGAAGTACGAATAGGTGCATTCCTTCTTGTCGAGGATGACCTGGTCGATCTTGTCGTCGGCCTTGAAGACCACTTCGGTACCGAAGTTGGCGATCAGGCTCTTCAGCTTCATGCGCACGGTGGCCGAGTTGCGGCCGCCGCGACTGTATTCGGTCTTCAGGACGACCATCGGGTCCTTGCCGTGCATGATGACGTTGCCGGCGCGGATTTCTTGAGCGATTTTCATAGGTTGGAGGCCTGTTGGGGCTGGGTTGCAGGCCGGCTGCGGCCCAGGGGGCAGCCGGCGGGGCGCCACCAGGCAGTCGCTGCCCGAATTGCGCAAAGCCTCGGATTTTACTGTTTTTGCGCTGCCAGCCGGCACAGCTGCGTCGCCAGGTCGTCTTGCGCGAGCAGCCGGGCCCGCGCGGCGGTGGCGCAGGCCTGCCAAGCGGGCAGGTCGAAGGCCGGCAACGGGCCCGGCGCGGTGCCGTTCCAGACGTGGTGGAACCGGCGCAGGCTGGCGGGGGCCTGCAGCCAGTCGAGGAAGGCGTCGAGCTTCTCGGCATGGGCGCCGTCGTCCTGCGGGTAGACCTGCCAGACGATGGGCTTGCCGGCCCACAGCGCCCGCACCAGCGAATCCTCGCCCCGCACGAAGTTCAGGTCGGCCGTCCACAGGCGTTCGTCGAATGCGGGTTGCGGTACCGGCGGGCACTTCGAAATCGATAGCAGGTGGTCGGCACCGGACGCCGGCTGCAGCCACTTTTCGCTTGCAATCGCGACCTCGACGGCACGCGCGGGCCGTCCGGCGGCCACCAGCAGGCGCGCCGGCTGCGGTCCGTGGGCCAGCCGGGCGAGCAGTTCGGCCAAGGCGGCCGGCTCGTAGCAGAAGAGCTGCACCAGCAGGTCGCCGGGCGCCGCACCCGCGGCGTGGCGGGCGGTGGCGATGTCGAACGCTGCCTGCCGCGCGGTCAGCCCGGGCTCCCGCAGCAACCCGCCCGTCGCCGCGGTGAAGCCGGGGTAGAAGAACCACTTGGTCGCGCCCGCCAGCGGCCCCTGCATCACCGGCGAGGGCAGGGCGTGGCAGCGCTCGACATAGGCCTCGGCCGAGAGGTATTCCAGGTTGATCCAGACCGGCGGTCTGGATTGGGCCGCTGCGCCGGCCAGGAAAGCCGGATCGGGATCGCAGCCGAAGGCCTCCACCAGCACCTCGCAGGGGGCCGACAGGCCCGCGGTGCGGCCCGGCTGCCAGGCCAGCACCTCCACCCCCGGCGCACCGCCCGGCGCCATCCAGGCGAGCGGTGCCGGGTCGTCGATCCACAGCCGCACCCGCTCGCCACGGCCGGCCAGGTCGGCGGCCAGCCCCCAGCAGACGCCGATGTCGCCGTAGTTGTCGATCACCCGGCAGAAGAGGTCCCATTGCATGCGTGCGTGTCCTTGTCCGCGCATTGTCGGCGGCGGCCGCGGGCGGGCGGCGCCGCCTGCCGATAATCCCGCCATGAACATCGCCCCATCGCTCGCCCTCGAACGAAGCCGCGCCAAAGCGCTTTTGCTGCTGACGGCGGCCGCCGCGCTGGCCGCGGCAGGGCTGTGGCTGCTGCTGCGCGACGCCGCCTGGCTCGCCGGCCAGAGCCGTTTCGAGAGCCTGGTGCCGGTACGGGTGCTGAGTGCGCTGGCCTGGGCGGGCATGGCCCTGTGCCTGCGCCTGGGCTGGCGCGGCTGGACCGACCGGACGCCGGGCCTGACTTTCGACGCCGACGGCATCGTCGACCAGATCAGCAGCGTGCAGGCCGGGCGCATCGCCTGGTCGGGCATCACCGGGCTGGCGGTGCTGAAGGTGCGCCACCAGTTCACGCTGGTGGTGCAGGTGGCCGATGCGCAGGCCCTGCTCGACCGGGCGCCCGCGCTGGGACGCACGCTGGCCGAGGCCGACCACCGGCTGTGCGGCAGCCCTGTCGCGATTCCTGCGGGCGCGCTGCGGATCGGCTTCGACGATCTGGTGCAGGTGGCGCATGCGTACCGGGGGCATTACGGCGGCGCGGTGCCGGCCGCGGCACCGGCGATCTGATCGGCACCGGACAGCCGGTCCCGCAGGGAGCTATCGAATGGCGCGCCACACCGCTCCGCGATGCCCACCGCCCTCGTGCAGATCGCGCGGTGCCGGCGGCGTCGCGACCGCGCTGCTCGTGGCCCTGGCGGTTCCGTTTTCGGCACCCGCCGCGGGCCGGGACGAACCTGAGCCCCCGACTGCCACTGCCACTGCCGATCCGGCCGTGCTGTGCGCTGTTTCGTACGGCGGCACGGTGCGCACCATCGCGGTCGCGCCCGACACCGATCCGTACACCGCCGAGGCGGTCGGCATCGACGAGCGGTTCCGGTTCAAGGCCGTGGTGCGCGGCCGGGCGCCGCGGATCGAGACGGTCAAGGTCTACGTCTATCTGGAGACGCCGCGGCAGCCGGTGCTGCTGCACGAAGCGCGGTACCTGCCGCCGTTCTCCCGCGCGCCGCTGCCGGGCGGCTTCACCGGCGAGCACACGGTGATCGCGCCGCCGCTGGAGCGGCAGTTGCACTACGCCTGCAGATTGCCATGACGCGGCCGCCTTCCGTTTCCCGACGCCTGGTGCTGCGGGCCGGCGCTGCCGGCATGGTGCAGGTCGGCGCGGTGCGTGCCGAGGAAATCCGCGGGGCCGATCCCGCAGCCGCTGCCGCCGCGCCGGCCGCCGAAGACGACGCGCCCGTCAGCCTGGTCTTCGCGGGCGACGTCGTGCTGGACGGGTGGCCCGGCCGCGCCATCGCCCGGGGGCGCGACCCCTTCGCCGCCACCGCGCATCTGCTGCGGGCCGACATCCGCCTGGCCAACCTCGAATGCGTGGTGGCCACGCAGGGCACCGCCTCCGACAAGATCTACAACTTCCGCGCCCATCCGCGGACGCTGGCGGTACTGCGCCGGCACATCGACGCGGTCTCGATCGCCAACAACCACTCGGGCGACTTCGGCCGCGCGGCGTTCACCGAGATGCTGGCGCTGCTCGACCGCAGCGGCATCGGCCGCTTCGGCGGCGGGCGCGACCTGCGCGAGGCGCACACTCCGCTGGTCGTCGAGCGCAAGGGCCTGCGCATCGCCCTGCTGGGCTACAACGAATTCATGCCGCGCAGCTTCGAGGCCGAGGCCCGGGCGCCCGGCATCGCCTGGAGCGAGGACGAGCAGGTCGAGGACGACATTCGGGCCGCGCGCACGGTGCACCGCGCCGACCTGGTGGTGCCGGTGATGCACTGGGGCTGGGAGAACGACCGCACGGCCACCGACCGGCAGCGCGACCTGGCGCAGCGCATGGTCGCGGCCGGCGCCGACGCGGTGATCGGCGGCCATCCGCATGTGACCCAGGAGGTGGAGCTGCACCGCGGTGTACCCATCGTCTACAGCGTCGGCAACTTCATGATCGACGCGCTCGACAACCCGGCCCAGACCCGGGGCTGGGTGTTGCGGCTGGAACTGGACCGCCGCGGCGTGCGCAGCCTGCGGACCGATCCGGTACGGCTCGACCGCGACGGCGTTCCGCACCCGGTGCGCTACGCGGCCACGCCCTGCTGGCAGCGCGGCGACGGCGCGGTATCGACCTGCAAAGCTGTGGGGAACTGACCGCCCGGCGCCGATCCCGGCCCGGGCCGCGGCCACAATAGGCGCCATGTCCGACGTGCACTCCGATCAACTGCTCAGCGAGGTCGCGGCGCTGCCCGCGCTGCCGGGTGTCTACCGCTATTTCGACGCCGCCGGCGGCCTGCTCTACGTGGGCAAGGCGCGCAACCTGAAGCGGCGCGTCGCCAACTATTTCCAGAAGAACCACGGCGGCACCCGCATCGGCCACATGATCAGCAAGATCGTGCGGATGGAGACGACGGTGGTGCGCTCGGAGGCCGAGGCGCTGCTGCTCGAGAACAACCTGATCAAGACGCAGAACCCGCGCTACAACATCCTGTTCCGGGACGACAAGAGCTATCCGTACCTGAAGATCACCGGCAACCCGGAGCAGCGCGGCGCGGTGGCCGCATCGCCCGGCACCACCTTCCCGCGGGTGGCGTACTACCGCGGTGCGGTCGAGAAGCGGCACCGCTACTTCGGCCCGTTTCCCAGCGCCTGGGCGGTGAAGGAATCGATCCAGCTGCTGCAGAAGGTGTTCCGGCTGCGGACCTGCGAGGACACGGTCTTCGCCAACCGCACCCGGCCCTGCCTGCTCTACCAGATCAAGCGCTGCTCGGGCCCCTGCGTGGACCTGATTTCGCCCGAGGCCTACCGGGTCGACGTGGCGCATGCCGAGAGCTTCCTGCGCGGCGACACCCAGCAGGTCATCGGCGCGCTGGAGACGCGGATGATGGGCCATGCCGAGCGGCTCGAGTTCGAGCAGGCGGCCGAGTTGCGCAACCAGATGACCGCGCTGTCGCGGGTGCTGCACCAGCAGTCGGTCGAGACCGATACCGACAAGGACGCCGACATCCTCGCGGTGAAGGTGCAGGGCGGCCGCGCCTGCGTCAACCTGGCGATGGTGCGCGGCGGCCGGCACCTGGGCGACCGGCCGTATTTCCCGGTGCACGTGGAGGATGCTGCGGCACTGATGGAGGCCGAGGAAGCTGCCGACGCCGCGGAAGCCGACGACGGCGCCGGCACGGACGGCGAGGCCGGTGCCGCCGCTTCAGTCACCGCCCCTGCGCGCCAGCCGGTCGAGGTGCAGGTGCTAGAAGCCTTCATCGCCCAGCACTACCTGGGCGTGCCGGTGCCGCCCGCGCTCATCACCAGCCACCCGGTGAACCGCATGCTGGTGGAGGCGCTGACGCTGCAGAGCGGCAACAAGGTGTCGGCGGTGCACAACCCGCGTGAGCAGCGCCGCATCTGGCTGGAGATGGCGCAGAAGAACGTCGAGCTGCAGCTGGCGCGGCTGCTGGCCGAAGAGGGATCGCAGCAGGCGCGCACCCGTGCGCTGGCCGATGCGCTCGATCTGGCGCCCGACGACCTGGATGCGCTGCGCATCGAGTGCTTCGACATCTCGCATACCGCGGGCGAGGCGACGCAGGCCTCGTGCGTCGTGTTCCAGCACCACAAGATGCAGAATGCCGAGTACCGGCGCTACAACATCGAAGGCATCACCGGCGGCGACGACTACGCCGCGATGCGCCAGGTGCTGACCCGCCGCTATTCCAAGCTGGCCGAGGCGGCGCGCGAGTCGGCCGACCCCGACCATCCCGCGACAAAGACCGCGCGGATGCCCGACCTGGTGCTGGTCGACGGCGGCAAGGGCCAGGTGTCGATGGCGCGCGAGGTGTTCGAGCAGTTGGGCCTCGACTTGGCGCTGATCATCGGCGTGGAGAAGGGCGAGGGGCGCAAGGTGGGTCTGGAGGAACTGGTCTTCGCCGACGGCCGCGAGAAGGTCTACCTGGGACGCGACTCGGCCGCGCTGATGCTGGTGGCCCAGATCCGCGACGAGGCGCACCGCTTCGCCATCACCGGCATGCGCGCCAAGCGCGCCAAGATCCGGGTGGGCGGCAGCCAGCTGGAGGACATCCCGGGCATCGGCGCCAAGAAGCGGGCGCGGCTTCTGCAGCGTTTCGGCGGGGTGCGCGGCGTGGCGGCGGCCAGCGTGGAGGACATCGCGCGGGTCGAGGGCATCTCGCACGAGCTGGCCGAAGACATCTACCGCGCCTTGCACTGAGCGGCGGTCCGCCCAGGCGGCGGCCGGTACATCTGCACGCGTTCGGCCCGAAGACCGGGTGGCACAATCGGTCCATGTTCTGGACCATCCCCACCATCATGACCTGGACGCGGATCATCGCGATCCCGCTGATCGTGGGGGTGTTCTACCTGCCGATGGCCGAGCCGATGCGCAACCTGCTGGCTACCGTCATGTTCGTCGTCTTCGCCGCGACCGACTGGCTCGACGGCTACCTGGCCCGCAAGCTCAACCAGACCTCGTCCTTCGGCGCATTCCTGGACCCGGTGGCCGACAAGTTCCTGGTGTGCGCGGCGCTGCTGGTGCTGGTGCATCTGCACCGGGCCGACGTCTTCGTCGCGCTGATCATCGTGGGCCGCGAGATCGCCATTTCGGCGCTGCGGGAGTGGATGGCCAAGATCGGCGCGTCGGGCAGCGTCGCGGTGCACATGCTGGGCAAGGTCAAGACCACGGTGCAGATGGTCGCGATCCCGTTCCTGCTCTATCAGGGCACGCTCTTCGGCGTGGTCGACACCGGCCTCTGGGGCATCGTGCTGATCTGGATCGCGGCGTTGCTCACCATCTGGTCGATGGTGTACTACCTGCAGAAGGCGTTGCCGGAAATACGGGCGCGCGTACGTTGAAAAGCCGGTCGCCGCAAGTACCTGCGTGCGGTCCTTCGGCAGCTGTTGCAAACCCGGGTCATCCCGGCTGGAGACGCGGGCGCGCAGGGGTCTGCACCGGGGGTAAAACCGTCTAGAATTCCGGCTCCGCGCCGTCGCAAGACGGCAGACTTCTTCCTGTTGACACCACCTTTGTCCGTAGCTCTAATCTGACGCACTGCGCTTCACGCCAGTCCTCTTCCGCCCACTCGACTGCAGCCCGCGCAACACGGGCCGCGAGCAAGGGGAAGAACCAGATTCCACCTACCCGACTCCGGTCAACGCCTATCTCTTCGAGGGGATCCTGTGAACAAAACCGAACTGATCGAGCACATCGCCAAGAACGCCGACATCTCCAAGGCCGCCGCCACCCGCGCGCTGGAGTCCACCATCGGCGCCGTCAAGACCACGCTGAAGAAGGGTGGAACCGTGTCGCTCGTCGGTTTCGGCACCTTCGCGGTGGGCAAGCGCGCCGCGCGTACCGGCCGCAATCCCCGCACCGGCGACACCATCAAGATCAAGGCTGCTAAAGTACCGAAGTTTCGTCCGGGCAAGGCATTGAAAGATGCGTTGAACTGATTCCTGTCGCGTGGGGTGCTTAGCTCAGTTGGTAGAGCGGCGCCCTTACAAGGCGTAGGTCGGGGGTTCGAGCCCCTCAGCACCCACCACCACCGACACAGCAAAAGGCGAACCCTGGTTCGCCTTTTCCTTTTTCCGCTCCGCATCGTCGTTGAAAGAATCCCATGTTTGAGTCCATCCGCAAGCACTCGAAGATCGTGATGATCGTGCTGTTCTTGCTGATCATCCCGTCCTTCGTATTGTTCGGCGTGGACGGCTACAGGCAGTCGATGTCGGCCAGCGCCACCGTGGCCACGGTCGACGGACACGACATCACCCAGGGCGACTGGGACGCGGCCCACCGCCAGAACATCGAACGCATGCGCGCCCAGTCGCCCAACGTCGATCCCCGCCTCCTCGATTCGCCCGAGGCCCGCTATTCGTCGCTGGAGCGTCTGGTGCGGGAGCGGGTGCTGCGCATCGCCGCCGAGCAGAAGCGCATCCTGCCGAGCGATGCCCGCCTGGCCCGTACCCTGCACGACGACCCGGGCGTCGCCGCGCTGCGCGGCCCCGACGGCAAGCTCGACATGGCCCAGTACCGCGAGGCGCTGCAGCGCCAGGGCATGACCCCCGAGATGTACGAATCCAGCGTGCGCTCGGAACTGGCGCTGCGCCAGATCATCGACTCGGTGCAGGCCACCGCCTTCGCCTCCACCGGCCAGGCCAACGCCGCGCTCGACCCGTTCTTCGAGAAGCGCACGATCCAGGTCGCGCAATTCAAGCCGCAGGATTTCACCGCCAAGGTATCGCTGACCGATGCCGACCTGCAGGCCTACTACCAGCAGCACCAGCAGCAGTTCCGGGTGCAGGAACAGGCCGACGTCGAATACCTGGTGCTCGACCTCGAAAGCATCAAGAAGACCATCGTGCCGACCGAAGCGGACCTGCGCACCTACTACGAACAGAACCAGGCCAAGTTGGCCGGCCAGGAGGAGCGCCGCGCGAGCCACATCCTGCTGACCGTCGCCAAGGACGCGCCTGCCGCGGAACGCGACAAGGCCAAGGCCAAGGCCGACGAGCTGCTGGCGGCCGCGCGCAAGAACCCGGCGCAGTTCGCCGAACTCGCCCGCAAGAACTCGCAGGACCCGGGCTCTGCCGCCAACGGCGGCGATCTGGACTTCTTCGCCCGCGGCGCGATGGTCAAGCCTTTCGAGGACGCGGCCTTCGCCATGAAGAAGGGCGAGATCAGCGACGTGGTCGCCTCCGACTTCGGCTACCACATCATCATGCTGACCGACATCAAGGCCCCGAAGGTGCGCACCTTCGCCGAGATGCGCCCCGAGCTCGAAGCCGAGTACCGCCAGCAGCAGGCGCAGGCCAAGTTCTCCGAAGCCGCCGAGACGTTCACCAACACGGTCTACGAACAAGCCGAAAGCCTGCAGCCGGCTGCCGAACGCCTGAAGCTGACGGTGCGCACCGCCGCCAACGTGGCCCGCACGCCGGCCCCGGGTGCGGTGGGCGCACTGGCCAACCCGCGTCTGCTCGAGGCTCTGTTCTCCGCCGATGCGATCGAGAAGAAGCGCAACACCGAGGCGATCGAGATCGGTCCGAACCAGCTGGCGGCCGCCCGCATCGTCCGCCACACCCCGGCCCAGACGCCGGCCTTCGAAGCGGTAGAGGCACGGGTGCGCGAACTGGCCACCGCCCAGCGCGCCGCCGAACTGGCGCGCAAGGACGGCGAAGCCAAGCTGGCCGCCTGGAAGGCCGACCCTGCGAAGGCCAGCCTGCCGGCGGCGGTGACGGTTTCGCGCAGCGATCCCCAGCAGCAGCCCCGCGCCGTGGTCGATGCCGCGATGCGCGTCGCCGCAGCGCCGCTGCCGGGATTCGAAGGCGTCGATCTGGGCGCGGAAGGCTATGCCGTCGTCCGTGTCAACAAGGTCGAGGCGCGCCAGCCCGCCACCGGCGACAACCAGGCCCGCGACCGTGCCCAGGTGGTGCAATGGTGGAGCTCGGCCGAAGGCGCCGCCTACTACGAGCTGCTGAAGGAAAAGATGAAGGTCCGGATCAAGGCCGACCGCCCGGCGGCCTCGACCGTCGAGGGCTGACCCCACGCCGACGCGCAGAAATTTCCGAACCTTCTGCGCGCCGCGCTATAATCGCGTTCTTACGGTGGTTGTAGCTCAGTTGGTAGAGTCCAGGATTGTGATTCCTGTTGTCGTGGGTTCGAGCCCCATCAGCCACCCCAGTATTCAGTGAAACGGCCTCCCTTGCGGAGGCCGTTTTCGTTCTTGCCTGCTTTCTCGGTGCTGTTCCTATGGTGGACCCGGGTGCAACCATCAGGCACTTTGCGTAAGCTCTGGTTTGTAAAGTCGGCGCACGAACGATTTGTTGCTGTATGTTACGCACACCATGCTTCGCTTCTTCCTGATCTTCCTGGGCGTCCAGGCCTCTCTCTTCGGCATCAACATGCTGAACCCGGTCCAGCAGTACGCTGTGCTTCCGTGGACGGCCGCGTTGGCGCATGCCTGCGCCTGGCTTGTCACCGCGTTCGATGCCACGACCGCCGCCACCGGCAAGGTGCTGTTCAACACCATCACCGGATTCGGCGTGTCGATCGAGCCGGGCTGCAACGGTATCGAGGCCTGCATCGTGCTGGTCGCGGCCATCGTGGCGTTCCCCGCCGGCTGGCGGCACAAGCTGCGGGGCCTGGCGGTCGGCCTGGTGGCGGTGCAGGCGCTCAACGTGGTGCGGGTGATCAGCCTGTTCTACCTGGGGCAGTGGAACGACACCGCGTTCCGTTTCGCCCACGAGTACCTCTGGCAGGCGCTGATCATGCTGGACGTGCTGGTGGTCTGGCTGTGGTGGGTCAAGGGCATCCGGCCGGTGGCATCCGGCACGCCGACGGCTCCTGCGGCATGACCACCATGGCTCCCGCTGTCGCCGCAGGTGCGCGGCCGGTGCCCTCGCTGCGCAGGTTCTTCCTGCTGGGCCTGGTGTGGCTGGTGGTGCTGACGGCCGGCTGGATCGCGGTGTCGCCCTGGACGTCGTATCCCTCGGCCATGCTCGCCCGCATTGGGCTCGAAGCCGGCGCGCCCTACTGGATCCGTGCGGTTCGGCTGAGCCCCGACCGCATGGACGTGGAAACCCGGCTGGAGGTGGTCACCCAGGGCCCCGCCGGGAAGGTGCGCGGCGAGATCGACGTCAGTGCGAAGCCGGGCCACTACGCCTACGGCCTGCCGGTGTTTTTGGCGCTGCTGCTGGCGGCGCGCAGCCGGGCGCTGGTGCGGCGGGCGCTGCTCGGTTACCTGGTGCTGCTGCCGTTCCAGGCCTTCAGCCTGGCGTTCGACCTGCTCAAGCAGATGGCGATGGCCGCGGCCGGAACGCCGGGGACGCTGGGCGTGTCGCAGTGGCAGCTGGAGGGCATCGCCTACGGCTACCAGTTCGGCGTGCTGGTGCTGCCGACGCTGGCACCGGTGGCCGTGTGGCTGCTGCTCGACCGCGAATTCTTCCAGGCCATCGCGGCGCCCTGGCGGCCGGTGGCAGCGCGCGCATGAGCTTGCCGGCCTTCGTACGCTCCGTCGCCGGTCGGCGGGCCGCAGCATGCGACCCAACGTCACCGGAAGCGTCGCGGTTCCGGGCCACCGGCAGGAGGCCGCGATGACGAATGTCGATCTTTCCTCGGACGGCGCGGCGCGGGAACTGCTGCAGCTCCTGGCCGGCAACCTGCGCGACATGGTCGGGGTGCAGGACGGCACCGGCCGCTGGATCCTGGCCAATGCGGCCCTGTGCGATTGGCTGGGTGCGGCCGAGTCGCCGGTCGGCTCCACCTCGATCGAGCTGGCGGACCGCGGGCATCCGATGGCCGCCTTCCTGCGCCTGACCGCCCTGCAGGAAGAAGCGGTCTGGCTGGCCGGGCGCAGCGCCCGCGAGGAGGAGCTGTGGCCCGGCACCGGCCAGCCGCCGCGCCATTGCGAGGTGCTGCGGGTGCCGGTCTTCGGTGCCGGTGGCGAGCGGCAGTGCCTGCTGGTGCTGCGCCAGGACGTGACCGCGATGCGCACCCTGTCGACCAAGCTCGAGCTGGCCGGCCGCTTGCTCGACCACAGCACCAACGGCGTGCTGGTCGCCGATGCCAACCTGCAGGTGATCATGGTGAACCCGTCGTTCTGCGAGGCGACCGGCTACAGCCAGGAAGAGGCCCTGCAGCTCGACCCGCGCCTGCTGACCGCCGGCCAGCTGGACGAGCCCGAGCGGCGAGCGCTGTGGGACCAGGCCGCCGCGCAGGGCCGCTGGATCGGCGAGGTGTGGAACCGGCGCAAGAGCGGCCAGACGTTCGCCCAGCAACTCACCCTGTCGGCCCTGCAGCACCGCAACGAGGGGGCGATCACCCACTACATCGCGGTGATGGCCGACCTGAGCGCAACCAAGGCGGCCGAGGCGCGCATCGCCGCCCTGACGACGCAGGACATCGTCACCGGCCTGCCGAACCGGGTGCAGACGGCGCTGCGCACCGCGGTGGCCCTGGACAACGCCCGCGCCCAGGGCGGCGGCCTGGCGCTGATGGTGATCGACGTCGACAACTTCAAGATGCTGAACGATTCGCTCGGCCATGTGGCGGGCGACCAGCTGCTGCGCACCGTGTCGCAGCGGCTGGAGGCCGCCGCGGGCCTGCAGGCGGTCGTGGGCCGGCTGGGCGGCGACGAATTCCTGGTGGCGCTGCCGGGCGTGGAGAACTCGGTCGAGGCGGCGGGCGTGGCCCGCACGCTGATGGAGAAGGTGGGCGCGCCGCTCGCACTGGGCGACCTGCCGATGAGCGTGTCGCTGTCGATCGGCATCGCGCTGTACCCGGGCGACGGCGACCACTACGACGCCCTGTTCGGCTGTGCCGACGCGGCCCTGCACGCGGCCAAGCAGGGCGGCCGGGGCGCCTACCACTTCGCGACCGCGGCGATGAACGACGCCGCCCTGGCCCGCCTGCGGCTGGAGGCCGCGCTGCGCCACGCGATCGACACCCAGGGCCTGCGGCTGGAGTACCAGCCCCTGATCGACTTCGCCAGCAACCGCATCGTCGGCTTCGAGGCGCTGTGCCGCTGGGACGATGCCGAGCACGGCAGCGTGCCGCCGAACGTCTTCATCCCGCTGGCCGAGGACACCGGCCTGATCGAGCCCCTGGGCGGCTGGGTGCTGCATGCCGCCTGCGCCCAGCTGCGACTGCTGCACGACGCGGGCTATCCGCACCTGGTGATGGCGGTGAACCTGTCGGCTCGCCAGTTCCAGCGGGGCGTGCTGCTGCAGCAGGTGGAAGACGCGCTGGTCGATGCCGGACTTGCGCCCGACCGGCTGGAGCTGGAGCTGACCGAAAGCGCCCTGCTGCACGACAACGCCCTGGTCACCGCCACGCTGCGACGGTTGAAGGCGCTGGGCGTGAAGCTGTCGATCGACGACTTCGGGACCGGCTACTCCAGCTTCTCCTACCTGCGGCGGGTGAAGTTCGACAAGATCAAGATCGACCAGTCGTTCGTGCACGACCTGATCGAGGACCCCGACAACGCCGCGATCGTGCGCGGCATCATCTCGCTGGGGCTGAGCCTGGGGCTCGACGTGCTGGCCGAGGGGGTCGAGACCGACGCGGTGGCGCAGCGGCTGCGGCACCTACACTGCACCTCGGCGCAGGGCTACCTGTTCGCGCGGCCGCAGCGGCCCGAAGCGCTGCTGCAGTTGCTGGCGGCAGGCTGAACGGCGCCCTGCCGGCCGCGGCCGCGGCGGCCCTCAGTCGGCCGAATCGTCCACCATCACCAGCTTGCCCTTGACGCTGCGCGAGCCCATCAGGGCGTAGGCCTCCTTCAGCCGGGCCAGCGGCAGGGTGCGGTCGATCACCGGCTTGATCCTTCCCTGGGCATACCACTGGGCGAGCGTGGCCATCATCTCCGCTTGGGCCTTGGGCTCGTGCCGCGCGAAGCCGCCCCAGAACACGCCCACCACCGACGCCCCCTTCAGGAGCGGCAGGTTGAAGGGCAGGGCGGGGATGCCGCCGGCCGCGAAGCCGATCACCAGGTAGCAGCCGCGCCAGGCGATCGAGCGGAAGGCCGGCTCGGCCAGGTCGCCGCCGACCGGGTCGTAGACGATGTCGGGACCGCGGCCGTCGGTGAGGGTCTTCAGGGCGGTGCGCAGGTCCTCGCGGCCGTAGTCGATGGTGGCGTCGGCGCCCAGCGCCCGGCAGAGCGCGCATTTCTCCTCCGACGACGCGGCGGCGATCACCCGCGCGCCGGCCGCCTTGGCGATCTGGATCGCGGCCGTGCCCACGCCGCCGGCGGCGCCCAGCACCAGCACCGTCTCGCCCGCCTGCAGCTGGCCGCGGTCCATCAGGGCGTGAAACGAGGTGGCGTAGGTCATGATGAACGCGGCACCGTCGGTGTGCGAAAAACCGTCCGGCAGCGGCAGGCACTGGTCGGCCTGGGCCAGCACATGGGTGCCGAACCCGCCGGTGCCCTGCAGGCAGGCCACGTTCTGGCCCACCCGCAACTGCGTCACGCCGTCGCCCAGCGCCTGCACGACGCCCGCGAATTCGGAGCCCGGCACGAAGGGCAGCTCGGGCTTCATCTGGTACTTGTTCTGCACGATCAGCAGGTCGGGGAAGTTGAGGCTCGCCGCGCGGATGCGCACCAGCACCTGGCCCGGGCCGGGGACGGGCGTGGGCAGTTCTTTCCAGGTGAGGGCGTCGACGCCGGTGGGTGTTTCGCAAAGCCAGGCATGCATGGGCGTATGTCTCCGGAAGGGGGCGTTCGGGCGGGGCGGTTGCCCCGGGCGCGGGCCATCATAGGGGCCGCGGGCGCGCAGGTTTTGTCCCTCTGGCGACCGGGCCTTGCCGCCGCACGCGGCCGATCGCGCCACCTACAATCCGCCTGCACTTCGCGGACCCCATGAAAATTCTGATCTCCAACGACGACGGTTTCCAGGCGCCCGGCATCGTCGCGCTGCATGCGGCGCTGCAGGACCTCGCCGAGGTCGAGGTGGTGGCCCCCGAGCACAACAACAGCGCCAAGTCCAACGCGCTGACGCTGAACGCCCCGCTCTACGTCAACACCGCGCCCAACGGCTTTCGCTACATCAACGGCACGCCGGCCGACTGCATGCACATCGCCCTGACCGGCCTGCTCGGCTACCGGCCCGACCTGGTGGTCTCGGGCATCAACAACGGCGCCAACATGGGCGACGACACCATCTACTCGGGCACCGTGGGCGCCGCGATGGAGGGCTTTCTCTTCGGCGTGCCGGCCATCGCCTTCTCCCAGGTCGACAAGGGCTGGGGCCACCTGGAGGACGCGGCGCAGAAGGTGCGCGAGATCGTCGGCGAGATGATCGCGCAGCAGCTGGTGGGCGCCACGCCCTGGCTGCTCAACGTCAACATCCCCAACCGGCCACTGGCCGAGTTGAAGCCGGTGCGCCTCTGCCGCCTGGGGCGGCGCCACGCGGCCGAGCGGGTCATCACCCAGGACAGCCCGCGCGGCGAGACGATGTACTGGATCGGCAACGCCGGCCTGGCCAAGGACGATGCCGAGGGCACCGATTTCCATGCCACCGCGCAGGGCCATGTCGCCATGACCCCGCTGAAGGTCGACCTGACCGACCACGACAACCTGGGCTACTGGGTCGAGACGGCCGCGCGCCTGGGCGGCGGCCTGGCGCCGCAGGCCGACCACGATCCCGACGCCGGCATCGTCCGCGCCCCGGCATGAGCGCCCGCCTGGCGGTCGGCACGGGCCTGCGCTGCACCGGGGCCGCCCGGTGACTTCGCGACCCCGTTTCCCCGCCCGGCTCGGCGCCCCGCAGCTTGCTATCAAAGACATAGCTGGTGGCCGGCCTGCAGCGCCGGCTACGGCCCTTTTCGGTTCGAGAAAAGAAGCCGACGTCCGTGCCGCCCAGGATTCGCCGGCGATGCGGGCCCGCCTGGTGCAGATACTGGCTGAGCAGGGCGTGCGCTCGGCCGCGGTGCTGGAGGCGATGGGAACGGTCGAGCGGCACCGCTTCGTCGATTCGGCGCTCGGCGCCCAGGCGTACGAAGACACCAGCCTGCCGATCGGCCTGGGCCAGACCATCTCCAAGCCCGGCGTGGTGGCGCGGATGGTCGAGCTGCTACTGGGTGCCGAGGGCGTGCAGGACGGCCGGCTGGGCCGGGTGCTGGAGATCGGCACCGGCTGCGGCTACCAGGCCGCGGTGCTGGCCTGCGTGGCGCGCGAGGTCTACAGCATCGAGCGGCTGCGCGGCCTGCACGAGAAGGCCCGCGAGAACCTGCGGCCGTTCCGCCTGGCCAATGTGCACCTGCTCTTCGGCGACGGCATGGCCGGCTACGCCAAAGGCGCGCCCTATGCCGGCATCATCGCGGCGGCCGGCGGCGAGGCGTTGCCCGACGCCTGGACGGCCCAGCTCGCGGTCGGCGGCCGACTGGTCGCACCGATGGCCACCGGCGACGGCCGGCAGGCGCTGGTGATGGTCGAGCGCCAAAGGCAGGGCTTCAAACACAGCATTCTGGAAGACGTTCGCTTTGTCCCCCTAAAATCGGGGATTGCTTAAGAGGATTTGCTCATGTTGGGATTGCGTGGACGGTTGTGGCTCGGGGCGGCGGCGCTGGCAGCGGTGTCGATGTTCGCAGGCTGCTCGGCCGACCAGCCCCGGCGCGCGCCGCCGGTGGAAGACCGCGGCCTGGGCGCAGGCTCCTTCGGCACTGCGCCCGTCACGGCCACCCCGGCGCCGGTGGTGCCCGCCGCGAAGCCGCTGCCCGGTATCGAGAATGCCGGCCGGCCCGGCTTCTACACGGTCAAGCCAGGCGACACGATCCGCAAGATCGGCAGCGACAACGGCGTCAACTGGCGCGACATCGTCCGCCTCAACAACCTCGACAACCCCGACCTGATCGAAGTCGGCCAGGTGCTGCGCATCTCGCCGGGCGCCGTTCCCCATACGCCGCCCGCCGCACCTGCGGTGGCGGCCACGCCGTCGGGCGACCCGGTCGTCGCCGGCGCGCTGCCGCCGGTGGCCGTCACCGCCGCCAAGCCGGCCACCCCGCCGAGCGGCGTGGTGGCGCCGGTGGTGCCGCCGCCCGGCCCGAGCGGCGAGGACGAGGTCGCCTTCATCTGGCCCGCCAGCGGCACGCTGCTGGCCAGCTTCGACGAAGCCAAGAACAAGGGCTACGACATCGGCGGCAAGGCCGGCGACCCGGTGCTGGCCGCGGCCGACGGCCGGGTGGTGTATGCCGGTGCCGGCCTGCGCGGCTACGGCAACCTGGTGATCCTGAAGCACAACAACACCTACCTGACCGCCTACGCCCACAACCAGTCGCTGATGGTCAAGGAGGATCAGACGGTGCGCAAGGGCCAGAAGATCGCCGAGATGGGCAACAGCGACGCCGACCGCGTCAAGCTGCACTTCGAGATCCGCCGCCAGGGCAAGCCGGTCGATCCGTCCCGCTACCTAGCGGCACGCTGAGCGCCTGAAGGTGCCGGCGGCGCGACCCGCGCGCTGCCGAGCCTCCGCCACGCCCCGGTAGGCGATTGCCGTTCGCCGAAACCGCCCGCCATCCACCCGCCGATCGGGGCTCGGTCCATCGGGCGAACAGCCCCGGTGCAGCCGGACAGCGTGGACGCCGCCGGTGCCGAACCTGCATTGGGTTCCGAGCCCGCATGCTGCCGCCGGCAATCCGGGGCCCCGGACCCGGCCCGCCACCCCGCCTTGAAAGCGCCGACGAGCGCGAGAACATGACCGCCGAACTGTCCCCCACCGCCACGGCCGAAGCGCCCGTCGCCCCGCCCCTCGCCGCCCGCATTCCCGATCCCCGCATGCCGGCCGGCGCGCTGGAAATCGATTCGCTCGACCTGGAGGCGCAGGGCGTCGCCCGCCGCGCCGACGGCAAGGTGGTGTTCGTCGAAGGTGCGCTGCCCACCGAATGGGTGAGCGCCAGCACCTTCAAGCGCAAGAACAACTGGGAGCAGGCCACGCTGACCGACATCCACCGCGAGTCGTCGCAGCGGGTGCGGCCGGGCTGCCCGCACTTCGGGTTGCATCCCGGTGCCTGCGGTGGCTGCAAGATGCAGCACCTGCACCCGATGGCGCAGGTGGCGGTCAAGCAGCGGGTGCTGGAGGACAACCTCTGGCACCTGGGCAAGCTGAAGTCGGAGACCATCCTGCGGCCGATCGAGGGCCCTGCCTGGGGCTACCGCTACCGCGCGCGGCTGTCGGTGCGCTACGTGGCCAAGAAAGGCACGGTGCTGATCGGCTTCCACGAGCGCAAGAGCCGCTATCTGGCCGACATGCAGGTCTGCCCGGTACTGCCGCCGCATGTGAGCGCGATGCTGATGCCGCTGCGCGCGCTGATCGGCGGCATGGACGCCCGCGACACCCTGCCGCAGATCGAACTGGCCTGCGGCGACGCGGTCACCGCGATGGTCCTGCGCCACCTGGCGCCGCTGTCGGAGGCCGACCTGGGGCGGCTGCGTGCCTTCGCCGACCAGCACGGCGTGCAGTGGTGGTTGCAGTCCAAGGGCCCCGACACGGTCAAGCTACTGGACGAGGGCGGCCCGGCGCTCGACTACGCCCTGCCGGACTACGGCATCGTCATGCCGTTCCGGCCGACCGACTTCACCCAGGTCAACCCGCACATCAACCGGGTGCTGGTGCGACGGGCGCTGCGGCTGCTGGACGTGCAGCGCGACGAGCGGGTGATCGACTGGTTCTGCGGCCTGGGCAATTTCACCCTGCCGTTGGCCACCCAGGCCCGCGAGGTGCGCGGCATCGAGGGCAGCGAAGCCCTGGTGGCCCGCTCGCGCGAAAACTACGAGAAGAACCAGCGTCCGGCCGGCGCTGCGGGCCGACTATGCGCTACGGATTTCGTAGCGCGCAACCTGTTCGACATGACGCCCGGCCTGCTGCTGCAGGACGGCATTGCCGAGAAGTGGCTGGTCGATCCGCCGCGCGAGGGCGCCTTCGCGCTGG
This sequence comes from Xylophilus sp. Leaf220, assembly GCF_001421705.1. Taxonomy (GTDB): domain Bacteria; phylum Pseudomonadota; class Gammaproteobacteria; order Burkholderiales; family Burkholderiaceae_C; genus Xylophilus. Next base: position 70,358 of record NZ_LMKO01000025.1, read on the forward strand.
CCAAGGCGGTGGTGGACCTGCACCGCCTGCGCCAGGGCCTGCCGGTGATGGCCGCGGCCGAAGGGGGAGACGCCGCCGCAGCGGCCGCCCTCGACCTGCCCGACGCGGCGGCCGTGGCCGCCTGGCGCCCGCCCCGGCGCATCGTCTACGTCAGCTGCAACCCGGCCACCCTGGCCCGCGACGCCGGCCTGCTGGTGAACCACGGCGGCTACCGCTGCAGCGCGGCGGGCGCGGTCAACATGTTCCCGCACACCGCGCACGTCGAGAGCATGGCGGTGTTCGACCGGGTCGTGGCGGACTGAAGGAGGTAGGGCCGCGACGGCGGGCCGGCGGATGCCTGCGCCTGCGCTGCCGCCCGTCCGGCCGGCACGCGGGAACCCAGGCGTTAGAGCGAGCGGCCGGTGCCCCGGTTGCGGGCCGGCGGCGGTGCCGCCATGACCTTCTCGGTCGCCTTGTCGATCCCCGCCTCGTCGACCGCCGCGGCCGGCGCCTGGCCGATCACCGATGCGCGGCCTTCGATCTTGTTCTCGCGCATGTACTGGTCCATGTCCTTCCAGCCCGCGAACACCGGCGCCTTGGGCGCCTTGGGGTTGAGCGAATAGCAGTCCTCGATCCCCCGCAGCGCATGCCGGCAGGCACCGCCCACCGCGCGGGCATCGGCTTCGCGCTGCGCGATCTTGGGATCGGGCCCCATCCCCGGGATATCGCAACCGGCCAGCAGGGCCACCGCGGCGACGCAGCTCAGGCGCAGGAACAGTCGGGGTGGGTAGGTCATGGTGGCGGAGGTGTTGCGGGCGGGTCGGCTTGATAGGTTATCGGCAGTGCCCGGCGTTCCTGAAGCCGAGAACGCTGAACGCTAGCAAAGACATAGCGCGATACCCGGATCAGTCGCCGCGCTGCATTGCGCTGGCACCGCCATCTCCATGGGCACTGCCCGATACACGGGACACCGTGGGTCCGGCTCCGCCGGCCCACCGGTGTCGCCCCCGGCGAGGGGGTAGGCGCTGCGACACGCAGTGCGCAAGCCTGGGGGAGTGCCCTACTCCCTTTCGCCACCCATGATGCCCAGCAGCGCCAGCAGGCTCTGGAACACGTTGAACAGGTCGAGGTACAGCGCCAGGGTCGCGCTGATGTAGTTGGTCTCGCCGCCGTCCAGGATCTGCTTCAGGTCGTAGAGCATGTAGGCGCTGAAGATGCCGATGGCGGCCACCGAGATCGCCAGCATGCCGGCGGTGGAGCCGACGAACACGTTGACCACCGCCCCCACCATCAGCACCAGCGCGCCGACGAAGAGCCACTTGCCCAGCCCCGACAGGTCGCGCTTGATCACCGTCGCCAGGCTCGCCATCACCAGGAACACGCCGGCCGTGCCGCCGAAGGCGGTCATCACCAGCTCGGGGCCGTTCTTGAAGCCCAGCACCGCTGCGATCAGCCGCGACAGCATCAGGCCCATGAAGAAGGTGAAGCCCAGCAGCACCGGCACGCCCGCGGCCGAGTTCTTGGTCTTCTCGATCGCGAAGATGAAGGCGAAGGCACCGCCCATGAACACCATCAGGCCGAGCCCGCCGCGCAGGGCCTGGGTGATGCCGGTCTGCACGCCGATCCAGGCGCCCAGCACGGTGGGCAGCAGGCTCAGCGCCAGCAGCCAGTAGGTGTTGCGCAGCACCCGGTGGCGCTGCGCCCGGGCGACGTCGATGCCGTAGCCGGCGGGGCCGGCAGTGTGCAGGGGGGAGGTCATGGCGGGCTCCTGGAGGGTCTGTGGGATGCAGACGGGTCGCCCGCTGTCCGGGCACCGAGATTCTAGGGGCCGGTGCCGCGGACCGGCGGCAAGACCCTGTCGCGGACCTGCCCGCTGGCGTCAGGTCTGTTGTGACCGGCATGGGGCTTCCGCGCGCGGCGCAGCCGTTATGCTCGTCGCTCCATTCGCCACACACCCACCCATTGCGGAGCACCATGCAGACCAAAGCCACCCTCGAACTCGCCGACCTGAAGACCATCGCCGCCGCGGCCGAAGCCGAGGCGCTCAAGAACAAGTGGGCGGTGACGATCGCCATCGTCGACGACGGCGGCCACCTGCTGTGGCTCCAGCGCCTGGACGACGCCGCGCCCATCTCGGCGCAGATCGCCCCGGCCAAGGCCCGGACCGCCGCCACCGGCCGCCGCGAGAGCAAGAGCTACGAGGACATGATCAACGGCGGCCGCTTCTCCTTCCTGTCGGCGCCCGGCCTCGAAGGCCTGCTCGAAGGCGGCGTGCCGATCATGAAGGACGGCCACTGCATCGGCGCCATCGGCGTGAGCGGCGTGAAGTCGTCCGAGGACGTGCAGATCGGCCGCGCCGGCATCGCGGCCATCGGTCTCTGAAGCGCCGGGGCCGCCACGGCCCCGCGGCCGCAGCACCAGGCAAAACGCCGACCAGATGGTCGGCGTTCGTCGTTGGAGGTGGGGAAAAAAATGCGTGGCTGGACGGGCGGACCCGTTGGCTGGCAAAAACGACCCTGGAGGACCGGAGGCCAGTCCTGGAGTCGCCCCACGATGAAACCTATTTCGTCAGGATCAGCTTGCCCAGGCGGGTGGCCTGCAGGCGGTAGATGGAGCCGTTGTGGCTGATCTCGACCGACTTGCCGCCACGCAGCAGGTCTTCGCTCTCCACCGTGGTGCGGTGGTCCAAGCCCTGCACAGTCGTGTCGTCCGCCGGCAGGCTGCGCAGGCCAGGGTGCGAGAGGACGGCGGCGGAGGAGGCGGAAAGCGTGGCGTACATGGGCGGTCAGGAATGTGTCGCGATGGATTAATGATAACTATTCTCAGGATTGACGCAACACCCAATGAGAATTATTTTTATCGCGACAGATTGTGCAAGGCCACCGGAGGCCCGGCGGCCGCACCCCGTCAGTTCGTCTTCGGCTCGGTGATGAAGCCGATTTTCTTCACCCCGGCCTGGCGGGCGGCGGCCATCGCGATGGCGACGCGCTCGTAGCGCACGTCCTTGTCGCCGCGGATGTGCAGCTCGGGCTGCGGCTCCTTGGCGGCGGCGGCCTGGAGCCGTGGCTCCAGGTCGGCTTCCTCGATCCGGCTCTCGTTCCAGAAGAAGGCTCCGCTCGCGTCCACGCTCAGGCGGATCGTCTCGGGCTTGATGTCCTCGGCCTGGCTGCTGGCGCGGGGCAGTTCGATGTTGACCGCGTTCTTCATCACCGGCACGGTGATGATGAAGACGATGAGCAGGACCAGCATGACGTCGACCAGCGGCGTCATGTTGATCTCGTTCATCACCTCGTCGGATTCGTCCTGGGTACCGAAGGCCATGCTCAGCCGCCCTTCTTGAGCGGCAACACGGTGGCCGGCGTGCCGACGCTGATGCGGGCACCGGTCACGAAGTAGGCGTGCAGGTCGTGGGCGAAGCTGTTGAGCTTGTTGAGCACCGACTTGTTGCCGCGCACCAGGGCGTTGTAGCCCAGCACCGCGGGAATGGCGACGGCCAGGCCGAGCGCGGTCATGATCAGCGCCTCGCCGATCGGGCCGGCCACCTTGTCGATCGTCGCCTGGCCGGCGGTGCCGATGCTCATCAGCGCGTGGTAGATGCCCCAGACGGTGCCGAAGAGCCCGATGAAGGGCGCGGTGGAGCCGACCGAGGCCAGGATCGCCAGGCCCGACTGCAGGCGAGCGGTGGTCTCGTCGATGCCGTTGCGCAGCGAGCGGGTGATCCAGTCGCTCGCGTCCAGGCTGTCGTGCAGGTGGGCCTTGGTGTTGCGGTGGTGGGCGGCGGCCTCGCGGCCGTCGAGCGCCAGGTTGCGGAACGGGTTGTCGTCGTTCTCGCCCAGCTTGGCCAGGCCGGTGGCGAAGTCCTCGCTGTGCCAGAAGGCGTCGGCTCGGCGGGCGAATTTCTTCGATCGGATGATGTCCACCGCCTTGGTCAGGATCACCAGCCACGAGGCGAGCGACATCACCAGCAGCAGGACGGCGACGCCACGGATGACGAAGTCGCCCTGGCTCCAGACGTGCGAAAGGCCGAATTGCGAATCCATATGCAGATACTCCAGAAAATTATTCGAGGATGAAATTGACGGGCGCGGTGTAGGCCATGCTCTGCGGCACGCCGTTGACCTTGCCGGGCACGTAGCGGCGCTTGAGCACGTATTCCAGGGCGGCCTTGTCGAGCCGCTCGAAGCCGCTCGACTTGGCGATCTCGGCACGCTGGGCGCTGCCGTCGGGGCCGATGGTCACGCGCACCAGCACCTTGCCCTGCTCGCCCAGGCGCCGGCTGATCGGCGGGTAGTTGAGGCGGGTGCTGTCGAGATAGTCGGCGTCGGTAGAGGGCAGCTCGATCTTGGCAGGGGCCGGCGGCGCGGGCGGTGCCGGCGGCGGGGCTTCGGGCGCGGCGACGGGTGCGGCCACCGGCGGTGCCGGCGGTTGCGGCGCGGTCACGCCGACGGGGGCGGACGGTGCGGGCGTCGGATCGGGGATCGCGACCGGGCGCGGGGCCGGCGGCGGGGTGGGGGCCTTGGGCTTGGGCGCCGGGGCCGGCGGCTTGGGAGCGGGCGGCGGTGGCGAAGGTGGGGGAGGAGGCGCCTTGGGCTCGGGCGGCGTGATGATCTCGCTGATCATGACGACCGGCGTCACCACGTCCACCACCCGCTGGACCAGGCCCGACTGGATCGCCCAGAGCACGGCCGCGTGGAAGGCCAGCACGCCGCCGGCGATGACGACATTGCGGCTGATGCGGGGTGGGTTGGCGTAACGTCGGCTTGCGGTCATGGAGCGGGCGCGTACCCGCCGGGACGGAGACGCGCAGAAGTTTCTACGGGCTGAAAATCGGGTACCGGGCCGGCGCGGGCGGTGTCAAGCGGCGACCAGCGCGCGCGAGCCCTTCCAGGCCTTGTTGTCCTGGATCGCCTGCGCGATCTGGATCACCTGGGCGGGCGTGTCACGGTGCACGGCCGCGATCTTGTGGGAGGCGCTGCACTGCGCGACGATATCGCGGGCACACCCTTCGCACTGGCCGCACTGGGTGGCAACGCCCAGCTCGAACTGGATTCCGTCGAAATCGAGGCCCGCGCGCACAGAACGGGCAATTTCACGGTCGGAGACACGGTGACAAACGCAGACGATCATGGCAACAGGCAGGGCGGCATGCTGTGGAAGAATCGCCCGAGTATAAATGCGAATTCGTCGCATTTCTTAAAACTTTGCGCGACCGTGGGGTTTTAGACGGTCGGCAGGCGTATCCGGCGGGCGCGGGCCGGCCACGCAACGGTGCGCCGGGCAGGCGCACCGCGGAGCGAAGGTCAGCGGACTTCGGCGATCAGCTCGATCTCGACGCAGGCGCCCATCGGGATCTGCGACACGCCGAAGGCGCTGCGGGCGTGAGCGCCCTTGTCGCCGAACACCTTCGCGAACAGCTCGCTGGCACCGTTGGCCACCAGGTGCTGCTCGGTGTAGGTGGGCACCGAGTTGACGAGGCACAGCAGCTTCACGACGCGGGTGATCTGGTCGAGGTCGCCGATGGCGGCCTGCAGCGTGCCGAGCAGGTCGACCGCGATCGCGCGGGCGGCGGCGTTGCCGTCGGCGGTGGCCAGGTCGGCACCCAGTTGGCCGACCCACGGCTTGCCGTCCTTGCGGGCGATGTGGCCCGACAGGAAGACCAGGTTGCCGGTGCGCACGAAGGGCACGTAGGCCGCGGCCGGCACCGCCACCGGCGGCAGGGTGATGTCGAGTTCGCGCAGGGTGTCGTAAACGCTCATGGATACTCCTTTTTGAATGAAACGGGGCTGCAGCCGACGCCGGGCGCCGGCCATGTGCTATAAATTGCGTAGCGGCACGAGCGGTGCGGAGGCTGGCGGTCAGGCGACCGGCTCCACCGTGACGCCGACCTCCAGCGTGTGGTCGCCGCCGCCGAACAGCAGGCCGCGCATCGGCGACACGTCGCCGAAATCGCGGCCGATGGCCAGCACGATGTAGTCCTCGCCCGGCGCCCGGTCGTTCGTGGGGTCGAAACCGTACCAGGCGCCGGGCCCGCCGCCCAGCGCCGGCGCATAGACCTCGACCCAGGCGTGGGATGCGTCGCTGCCCACCAGCCGGCGCTGGCCCGGCGGCGGGGTGGTGAGCAGGTAGCCGCTCACGTAGCGGGCCGGGATGCCCATCGACCGCATGCAGGCGATCATGATGTGGGCGAAGTCCTGGCAGACGCCGCGGCGCAGGGCGAGCGCCTGCAGCGCCGGCGTGTCGACCTCGGTGGCGTCGCTCTCGTAGCGGAATTCGGCGTGGATGCGGCGCATCAGGTCGTGCGCCGCATCCAGCACCGTGCGGCCCGGCGGGCAGCTGGGCCGCGCATAGGCGACGAAGTCGTCGTGCCGCGGTACGTACTCGGAAGCGAAGACGAACTCGGTCGCCGCGTCCCACCGCCCTCCGGCCCGGAACCTGAACTGCTCGCGCACCGCCTCCCAGGCCGGGCTGGCGCCGGGGCCGAGCGGGGCGGGCGCGGGCACGGCGGTGAGCACCATGCTGTCGGCCACCACCCGAAGCTCTTCGTGCGCCGACTGCAGCGCGAAGAAGGTGCGGGTGTTGCCGTAGACGTCGATCCGCTCGCCGCGGCGGGCTTCCACCGGCGTGACCACCAGCTCGTGCTGCAGCAGGCGCTGCGACGGCGTGTCGCGCGGCTTCAGGTGCACGATGTGCTGGGCCGTCTCGACGGCGGGCGTGTACTCGTAGTGCGTGTCGTGGACGACGTGGAGTTTCATCGCGTGGGCGGGCGGTCCGTCTCAGACGCCGAAGCTGGTCCGGGTGTTGGTGGAATGGGTGAAGTACAGCGCGCCGATCGCGTCCGACAGGGCGAAGGAAGCCTCGGTGCAGTTGCGCAGGAGCGTGTCGAGCGATGCGGGCATCGCGCCTTCGTAGGCCACCGGGCACAGGTCGGCCAGGCTCCACTCGGCCGGATCGGGGATCGCGAACGACAGCTCGCCCGGCCGGCTGCCGGCCAGCTTGGCCAGCCGGCCGCGCAGCGTCTGCGCCACCCAGCCGAGCGAGCGGGGGTTGTCGCGGTCGGTCACCAGCAGGTCGAGCAGGGCGGCCACGTCGCGGGTCTGCTGGTACTGGGCGTGGAAGGTGATGGTGCTGTCGAAGAGGGCCAGCACGCCCTCGAACCCGGCGCCGTCGAGCACCGCGCCGGTCTGGAAGCCCATGCCGAGCGCCTGGGCGTGGAAGGCCAGCCGCTCGATGTGCCGGCCGACCGAGAGCAGGCGCCAGCCGTCGTCGCGGGTCATCCGGTCGGTCTGGCCGCCGGTGATCGCGGCCAGGTGGCTGCTGGCCGATTCCAGCAGCCGCAGCGCGTCGGAGGTCTGGTATTTGTCCTCAGCCGCGAACTCGGCGCTGCGGCGCAGGAATTCTTCTTCGGCCCGCACGATGGTCGCCCAGTGCTCCTGCGAGAGCCGCTCGCGCACGCCGGCCGCGGCCAGCCGCAGGGCGCGCAGGTTGAAGCCGACGCTGCCGCGCTCGGGCCGGCCCAGGCCGTCGATCAGGGCCCGTTCGAAGACGCGGCGCGCCTGGGTGGCGGCGGGCACCGTGGGCAGCACCAGGCCGTTGTCCTCGGACACGGCCGAGATCCACGACAGCAGCGGCACCGAGGACTGGTCGTCGCCGTTGAGCGACTGCAGCGCCAGCCGCGCCAGGCGCACCGTGTTCTCCGCCCGCTCGGTGTAGCGGCCCAGCCAGAACAGGCCCTCGGCCGCACGGCTGGTGACCATGCGCCGCCGCTGGGCCACCGCCGCCGCCGACAGCTTGGGCTGCAGCAGCGTCGTGGGGTCGACCGCGCCGGGGGTCAGCACCCAGACGTCGGCACTGCTGCCGCCGCGCTGCATCGAGGCGATGCCGGTGGCCGCGCCCGGGCCGGCCACCCGGGCCATGCCGCCGGGCAGCACCCGCCAGCTGCCCGGGCCGTCGGTCACCGCGAACACCCGCAGCATCACCGAGCTGGGCGCGATCCGGCCCAGATCCGACAGCGGGTCCTGCCGCCAGGTGGGCATCTGCGAGAGGGGCAGCTGCGACTGCAGCGTGTGCTCCTCGCCGCGGCGCAGGATGCGGCCGGTCCATTCGTCGCGGCCGCGCTGCGACAGCGTGTCGCCCAGCACCGCGTCGAAGCCCTCGTGGTAGGTCGAGCCTGCGTAGGTGGGCTTGATCACGCAGTCGGCCATCTGCGGCAGCACGTATTCCATCGCCGTGCGCTCGCCGCACCACCAGGTGGGCAGGGCCGGCAGCGCGAGCTCCTCGCCCAGCAGGTGGCGCGCCAGCGCCGGCAGGAAGCCCAGCAGCGCGGGCGATTCCAGGAAGGCCGAGCCGGGCGCGTTGGCGACCAGCACGTTGCCGGCCCGCACCGCCTGCAGCAGGCCGGAGACGCCCAGGGTGGAGTCCGAGCGCAGCTCCAGCGGGTCGAGGAATTCGTCGTCCAGCCGCTTCAGCAGGCCGTGCACCCGCTTCAGGCCCTGCAGCGTCTTCAGGTAGACGCATTCGTCGCGCACCGTCAGGTCGCTGCCCTCGACCAGGGTGAGGCCCAGGTAGCGGGCCAGGTAGGCGTGCTCGAAATAGGTTTCGTTGTAGGGGCCGGGCGTCAGCAGCGCGATCAGCGCGTCGGGGCCGGCCGGGCTCATTTTCTTCAAGCCCTCGACCAAGGCACCGTAGGTCGCGGCCAGCCGCTGCACCTGCAGCGCCTCGAAGGCCTCCGGAAACTGCCGCGAGATGGCCAGCCGGTTCTCCAGCAGGTAGCCCAGGCCGGAGGGCGCCTGGGTGCGCTGCGAGACCACCCACCAGTGGCCGTCGGGCCCGCGGGCCAGGTCGAAGGCTGCGATGTGCAGGAAGGTGCCGCCCACCGGCACGGTGCCGTGCATCTCCCGCAGGTAGCCGGGGTGGCCGTGCACCAGCGCGGCCGGCAGCAGGCCGCTGGCCAGCAGCTTCTGCGGGCCGTAGACGTCGGCCAGCACCCGGTCGAGCACCCGCACCCGCTGGAGCACCCCGGTCTCGATCTGCTGCCAGGCGGCCGGCGGCAGCACCAGCGGAAACAGGTCGAGCGCCCAGGGCCGCTGCAGGCCGGCGTCGGTGTCGGCGTAGACGTTGTAGGTGACGCCGTTGTCGTGCAGCTGGCGGCGCAGGCTGGCCATGCGCCGCTGCAGGTCGTGGAAGCCGCCGGGGCCCAGGCGCGCGAAGAACTGCTGCCAGTGCGGCGCCAGGCCTTCGCCCGCGCCCACCTTGCCGCGCAGCTCGTCGAAATGGCCGGCGGCCGCCGGCGCGGCGAGCAGCTCGGCCATGCGGTCGAGCGACGCGTCGGACATGTCGGCGGGGTCGGGGAAGAGGGCGGGGCGGGGATCGTTCACGGAGCCGCGGATTGTCCCACTGCAGGATGCACAACCCGTAGGTAATTGACGACGAAAGGCTGCCGCGGGCTGCCGGCCGTACCCGCGGGCCGGACGGCGGCGCCCCGGCGGGGCCTCAGCGGCGCAGGTCCAGCGTGTGCGGGAACTCGCGGCTGGCGGCGGTGCCGCTGATCGGCGTCTCGGGCAGTTCGATCTCGCCGGGCGTGTGCCCGGTCTGGAAGAAGCGCGCCAGGCGCCGGCTCTCGGCCTCGTACGCGTTGACCGGCAGGCTGGTGTAGTTGCGGCCGCCGGGGTGCGCCACGTGGTAGCGGCAGCCGCCCAGGGCGCGGCCGCTCCAGGTGTCGACGATGTCGAAGGTCAGCGGCGCATGCACGCCGATGGTCGGGTGCAGGGCCGAGTACGGGTTCCATGCCTTGAAGCGCACGCCGGCGACGAACTCGCCCTCGACGCCGGTGGAGTGCAGCGGCAGCGGCCGGCCGTTGACGGTGACCGCATGGCGCGCGGCATCGACGCCGTTGACCTTCACCTCCAGCCGCTCGATCGAAGAATCGACGAAGCGCACCGTGCCGCCCCCGGCGGTCTCCTCGCCCATGACGTGCCACGGCTCCAGCGCGGCGCGCAGGGACAGCTCGACACCCATCGCCTGCACGCTGCCGACGCGGGGGAAGCGGAACTCGAAGTGCGGCGCGAACCAGCCGGCGTCGAACGCGTAGCCGGCCTCGACCATCTCGCCGATCACGTCCTCGAAGTCTTCCTGCAGGTAGCGCGGCAGCATGAAGCGGTCGTGCAGCGTGGTGCCCCAGCGGGCGACCGGCGCCTTGTACGGCTTCTTCCAGAAGCGGGCGACCAGGGCGCGCAGCAGCAGCTGCTGCACGATGCTCATCCGGGGGTGCGGCGGCATCTCGAAGGCGCGCAGCTCCAAGAGGCCCAGGCGGCCGGTGGAGGAGTCGGGCGAGTACAGCTTGTCGATGCAGAACTCGGCCCGGTGGGTGTTGCCGGTGATGTCGATCAGGATGTTGCGCAGGGTGCGGTCCACCATCCACGGCGGCATCGACTCGCCGTGCTCCGCGCGGGCCCTGGCGATCTGCTGCAGCGCGATCTCCAGCTCGTAGACCTGGTCGTTGCGGGCCTCGTCCACCCGGGGCGCCTGGCTGGTCGGTCCGATGAACATGCCGCTGAACACATAGCTGAGCGACGGGTGGTTGTGCCAGTAGTGCACCAGGCTGGCCAGCAGCTCGGGCTTGCGCAGGAACGGGCTGTCGTTGGGCGTGGCGCCGCCCATCACGAAGTGGTTGCCGCCGCCGGTGCCGGTGTGGCGGCCGTCGGTCATGAACTTCTCGGCCGACAGCCGCGACTGGAATGCGGCCTCGTACAGGAACTCGGTGCTGTGCACCAGCTCGTCCCAGTTGCGGGCGGGCTGGACGTTGACCTCGATCACGCCCGGATCGGGGGTGACCTGCAGCAGCTGCAGGCGCGGATCGCGCGGCGGCGGATAGCCTTCCAGCACCACCTGCACGCCCAGGCCCTGGGCGGTGCGCTCGACCGCGGCCACCAGCGACAGGTAGTCTTCCAGGTAGGCGGTCGGCGGCATGAAGACGTACAGCAGGCCGGTCTTGCGGCCCTCGGCGGCAGCCTTCCTGAGCGCCTCGATCTCGGCCTCGGGGCCGTTGGCCAGTGCCGGGTCGCGCACCTCGACGCACAGGGCGGTGCGGCTGTTCCACTTGGCGGCGTCGAAGCGCTCGGGCTTCGCGGCGATCGCCACCGGCGCGGCGAGCGCGGCCAGCGGTATCTTCCGCGGCTTGTCGGCCAGCGGGGTGCGCGGCGCGGTCGGGTCCAGCTCGATCAGGTAGGGGATGTCCTCGTCGCGCATCCACGGCAGCGAATCGAGCGGCAGGCGGTAGCCCATCGGCGAATCGCCCGGGATCAGGTGCAGCCGGTCGTCGCGCAGGAACCAGGGGCCGGTGGCCCAGGCGGTGTCGAGCGAGGAGGGTGCCGGCGGCGTGCCGGCCTCGGGCAGCGGCGAATCGGCGCGCGGCGCGGCCTGCAGCGGCAGCAGGTAGCCGGTGACCGCGTCCAGGCCGCGGTCGAAGCTGCGGCGCAGCCGGGCCCGCTCCTGCACATCGCCCAGCTTCGAGTCGAACACGTCGACGTTGACCGGCAGCTTGCGCTCGCGCCAGAGGTAGTAGAGCGCGTCCTCGTAGCCCGGCTCGACGAAACTGTCGGCCACGCCCAGTTCGGCGGCCAGCCGGCGGACGAAGCGCTCGGCGTCGGCGGTGGTGTAGTGGGTGGGCGAGCGCTCGTCGGCCAGCAGGGCCTGGTTGTCCCAGACGGGCTTGCCGTCGGTGCGCCAGTAGATGCCCATCGCCCAGCGCGGCAGCTGCTCGCCGGGGTACCACTTGCCCTGGCCCACGTGCAGGAAGCCCTGGGGCGCGTACTCGGCGCGCAGCCGGTCGACCAGCGCCACCGCGCAGCCGCGCTTGGTGGGGCCGAGGGCCGCGGTGTTCCACTCGGCGGCGTCGCGGTTCTCGGTGGCGACGAAGGTCGGCTCGCCGCCCATCGTCAGGCGCACGTCGCCGGCCACCAGCTCGGCATCGACCGCGGCGCCGAGGGAGAGCACCTTCTGCCACTGGCTGTCGGTGTAGGGATGGGTGACGCGGGGCGATTCGTGGATGCGGGTGACCCGCATCTCGTGGCTGAACGCGACCTCGGCCCGCTCCATCAGCGTGCCTTCGATCGGCGCGGCGCTGTTCGGCGTGGGCGTGGCGGCCAGCGGGATGTGGCCTTCGCCCGCCAGCAGGCCGGAGGTCGGGTCGAGCCCGATCCAGCCGGCGCCGGGCAGGTACACCTCGCACCAGGCGTGCAGGTCGGTGAAATCGACCTCGGTGCCGCTCGGGCCGTCGAGCGCCTTCACGTCGGGCGCCAGCTGGATCAGGTAGCCGGAGACGAAGCGCGCCGCCAGCCCGCAGTGGCGCAGCAGGTTGACCAGCAGCCAGGTTGAGTCGCGGCAGGAGCCGCAGGCCAGGGCCAGCGTTTCCTCGGGCGTCTGCACGCCGGGCTCCATCCGGATCAGGTAGCGCACGTCGCCCTGCACCTGCTGGTTCAGGCCGACGAGGAAGTTGATCGTCGGCCGGGCGGTGCGGTCGACCTTCTGCAGGTAGGCGGCCAGCAACGGCTCGGGCGCTTCCACCGCCAGGTAGGGCGCCAGCTCCTGCAACTGCTGCGGCCGGTAGGCGAACGGAAACTCTTCGGCCTCGGGCTCCAGGAAGAAGTCGAACGGGTTGTAGACCGCCATCTCGACGACGAGGTCGACGGTCACCTTGAACTCGGTGGTGCGGTCGGGCACCACCAGGCGGGCCAGGTAGTTTGCGAACGGGTCCTGCTGCCAGTTCTCGAAATGGTGGGCCGGCTCCACCCGCAGCGAATACGAGATGACGTTGCTGCGGCAGTGGGGCGCCGGCCGCAGCCGCACCACCTGCGGCCCGAGCAGGATCGGGCGGTCGTAGCGGTAGTGCGTGACGTGGTGCAGGGCGGCGTGGATGGACATGCGGGAGCTTTCGGGGACGGGCGGGGTCGGACGAGGCCTGGCGGACAACGGGCAGACCATACTAGCAAGAGACAAGCCCGTCGCCGTTACCGCTTACGACGGCGACGCGCCGGTTCCCCGACCTCGCGCTGACGCCCCACGCCCTCCGATGCCCGCCGTGCCGCCCGCCCACGCCGTACCTGCCATGCCCCGGCCCGCCGCGGCGGAGCGACCCGACATGGCCTGGGCGCTGGTGGGGGCCATCGGCGGCACCGGGCTGCAGCTGTTGCAGCCGGTGCTGTCGCCCGTCTCCGTGTACGCGGCGGTGGCGGTCGCCGGCCTGGCGGTGCTGCTGCTGCGCGCTACGCGGCGGGCGCGGCTGTCGTTCGGCCGGTTGCGGGCCAGCGGTGCGGTGCTGCTGCTGGCCGCGCTGGCGGCGGGCTGGGGCGCCACCGGGTTGCGCGCCGCGTGGTTCGCCGCCGACGCGCTGGACCCGGCCCTCGAAGGCCGCGACCTGGCGATGACCGGCACCGTCGTCGCGATGCCCCAGCGGGCCGAGGCCGGCCTGCGCCTGCGCTTCGCACCCGATACGGCCGTGCTCGAGGGCGCACCGGTGCGGGTGCCGCCGCTGGTCGACCTGGGCTGGCACGGGGCCGGTGCGTTCGGGGGCGCCGATCCGCTGGCGGCGCAGGCATCGCTACCCGACGTGCGGGCCGGCGACCGGTGGCAGTGGACGGTGCGGCTGAAGGCGCCGCACGGTACCCGCAACCCGCACGGCTTCGACTACGAGCTGTGGGCCTGGGAGCAGGGCGTCCAGGCGACCGGCACGGTGCGGGTCGCCGCCTCCGCCCCGCGGCCCCGGCTGCTCGGGCCCACCTGGCGCTACCCGGTCGAGCGGGCCCGGCAGGCGGTGCGCGACGCGATCTATGCCCGGCTGGCGCTGCCCGGCGGTGCTGCGCCCGATACGGCCGATGCCCGTCGCCGGGCCGCCGGGGTGGTGGCCGCCCTGGTGACCGGAGACCAGCGCGCCATCGACCGGGCCGACTGGGATGTGTTCCGCGCGACCGGCGTCGCCCACCTGGTGTCGATCTCGGGCCTGCACGTGACCATGTTCGCCTGGCTGGCGGCCGCGGTGATCGGGCGGCTGTGGCGCCGTTCGGGCCGGCTCTGCCGCGCGGTGCCGGCACAGCACGCGGCCTTGCTCGGCGGCGTGGCGCTGGCCGCCGGGTACGCACTCTTCAGCGGCGGCGGCCTGCCGGCCCAGCGCACGGTCTGCATGCTGGCGGTGGTGGCGCTGCTGCGGCTGTCGGGCCGCCGCTGGCCCTGGCCGCAGGTATGGCTGGCCGCCTGTGCGGCGGTGGTGGCGCTCGATCCGTGGGCACTGCTGCAGGCGGGCTTCTGGCTGAGCTTCGTGGCGGTCGGCGTGTTGTTTGCTACGGATTCGATAGCGGGTGGCCGGCGCGTCACGCCGGCTGCGGGCACTTTTCATTCGAATGTCGGCCGCTGGGCCGGCCGGCTTCTGCGGGAACAGGCGGTGGTGACCCTGGCGCTGACGCCGCTGACCCTGCTGCTCTTCGGCCAGGCGTCTGCCGTCGGCCTGGTCGCCAACCTGGTGGCGATCCCGTGGATGACGCTGCTGGTCACGCCGCTGGCGATGGGCGGGGTGGTGCTGCCGGTGCTGTGGGATGCGGCGGCCTGGGCGGTGCAGGCGATGGGCGGCGTGCTGGCGGTGATGGCCGCCTGGCCGTGGGCCACCGTGGCACGGCCGGCGGCGCCGGCGTGGGCCGCCGCCGCCGCGGTGCTGGGCGGCGCCTTGCTCTGCATGCGCCTGCCGGTGCCGCTGCGGCTGCTGGGCCTGGCGCCGCTGCTGCCGGCCCTGTTCTGGCAGCCGCCGCGCCCGGCGCCGGGCCAGTTCGAGCTGCTGGCGGCCGACATCGGCCAGGGCAACGCGGTGCTGGTCCGCACCGCCGGGCACAGCCTGCTCTACGACACCGGCCCGCGCTACTCCGCCGACAGCGACGCCGGCCACCGGGTGCTGGTGCCCCTGCTGCAGGCCCTGGGCGAGCGGCTGGACACGGTGGTGGTGAGCCACCGCGACACCGACCACGCCGGCGGCGCCGCGGCGGTCCTGGCCCGGCAGCCGCAGGCCACGCTGCGCAGCTCGGTCGAGGCGGGCCATCCGCTGCAGGCGCTGCGCCCCATCGACAGCTGCACCGCGGGCCAGCACTGGGACTGGGACGGCGTGCGCTTCGAATTCCTGCATCCCGCGGCGGCCGACTACACCGCCGCGGCGAAGAGCAACGCACTCAGCTGCGTGCTGCGCATCTCGACCGGCTCCGCCACCGCGCTGCTGGTGGGCGACATCGAGGCGGCGCAGGAGGACGCGCTGCGCAGCGCCGGCGCACCGCTCGCGGCCGACGTGCTGCTGGTGCCGCACCACGGCAGCCGTACCTCCTCCACCGCCGCTTTCGTCGACGCGGTGGCGCCGCGCTGGGCGATCGTGCAGGCCGGCTACCGCAACCGCTTCGGGCATCCGGCACCGGAGGTGGCGGCCCGCTATGCCGCCCGCGGCGCGACCCTGGTCGCCAGCCCGGACTGCGGCGCCGCGCGGTGGAGCAGTGCCGCGCCGGGCCGGATGGCGTGCGAGCGCCGGGTTGCGCCACACTACTGGCAGCACCTGCCGCAGCCCGGTTCATTACCCTGAGAAAAATCGTCGGCTGCGGCACAAGGTTTTATCCGACGCGAAATCTTCCGCCGGCTCCCCATAACGAGGCGTGGAAATTGCTATCCTCACTGCCAGGAGATCGCCCCTTTATGCAGCTATTCGACGAGATGTACACCGCGTTGCCGCCCGAGACCGGCAACGTGCGAGACCACTACCGCACGTACGGCCAGTGGCTCGACGGCCAGCCGCTCGATGCCATGCGGGTCCGCCGCGAAGAGGCGGAGATGATCTTCCGGAGGGTGGGCATCACCTTCGCCGTCTACGGCGCGAAGGACGAGGACGGCTCCGGCACCGAGCGCCTGATCCCCTTCGACCTGATCCCGCGGATCATCCCGGCGCACGAGTGGGCGACGATGGAGCGGGGCCTGGTGCAGCGCGTCACCGCGCTCAACCGCTTCCTGCACGACGTGTACCACGACCAGGAGATCATCCGCGCCGGGATGATCCCGGCCGAGCAGATCCTGCAGAACGCGCAGTTCCGCCCCGAGATGATGGGCGTCGACGTGCCCAACCACATCTACTCGCACATCGCCGGCATCGACATCGTGCGGGCGCCGGACGCCCAGGGCAACGGCGAGTACTACGTGCTCGAGGACAACCTCCGCGTCCCGAGCGGCGTGAGCTACATGCTCGAAGACCGCAAGATGATGATGCGGCTCTTCCCCGACCTGTTCAGCCGCCACCGCGTGGCCCCGGTCGCGCACTATCCCGACCTGCTGCTGGAGACCCTGCGCGCCTCGGCGCCGCCGGCCACCGCGCACCCGACGGTGGTGGTGCTCACGCCCGGCATGTACAACAGCGCCTACTTCGAGCACGCCTTCCTCGCGCAGCAGATGGGCGTCGAACTGGTCGAGGGCCAGGACCTCTTCGTGAAGGACGACTTCGTCTGGATGCGCACCACCCGCGGCCCGAAGCGGGTCGACGTGATCTACCGCCGGGTGGACGACGATTTCCTCGATCCGCTGGCCTTCCGCCCCACCTCGACGCTCGGCTGTGCCGGGCTGCTGCAGGCCTACCGCGCCGGCAACGTGGCGATCTGCAATGCGGTGGGCACCGGCGTGGCCGACGACAAGTCGATCTACCCCTACGTGCCCAAGATGATCGAGTTCTACCTGGGCGAGCAGCCGATCCTGAAGAACGTGCCGACCCGGATGTGCCGCAACCCGGACGATCTGGCCTACGTGCTCGCCAACATGAAGGACCTGGTGATCAAGGAAGTGCACGGCGCCGGCGGCTACGGCATGCTGGTCGGCCCCGCGTCGACCCAGTCCGAGATCGAGGATTTCCGCCGTGCGCTGATCGCCCGGCCCGACGGCTACATCGCCCAGCCCACGCTGAGCCTGTCGAGCTGCCCGACCTTCGTCGAGAGCGGCATCGCGCCGCGCCACATCGACCTGCGGCCCTTCGTGCTGTCGGGCAAGGACGTGCAGATGGTGCCGGGCGGTCTGACCCGCGTGGCGCTGAAAGAAGGCTCTTTGGTCGTCAATTCGTCCCAGGGTGGTGGCACCAAGGACACCTGGATTCTGGAAGTCTGACATGCTGAGCCGCACCGCCGACCATTTGTTCTGGATGTCCCGCTACACCGAGCGGGCGGAAAACACCGCCCGCATGCTGGACGTCAACTACCAGACCGCCTTGCTGCCCCAGTCCGCCGAAGCCGCGCTGACCGGCTGGGAAGGCCTGCTCACCATCAGCGAGCTGCTGCCGCACTACACCGCGCTGCACGGCACCATCACCGCCCGCGAGGTGATGGAGTTCATGGTGAAGGACGAGGCCAACCCGTCCTCGATCGTCTCCTGCCTGAAGGCGGCCCGCGAGAACGCACGCGCGGTCCGCGGCACGCTCACCACCGAGGCCTGGGAAACCCAGAACCAGACCTGGCTGGAGGTCAACCGCATGCTGCGCCAGGGCGAGTTCGAGCGCGATCCGGCCCAGTTCTTCGAATGGGTCAAGTTCCGCTCGCACCTCTCGCGCGGCGTGACGGTCGGCACCATGCTGATGGACGAGGCGCTGCACTTCATGCGCATCGGCACCTTCCTGGAGCGGGCCGACAACACCGCCCGCCTGGTCGACACCAAGTTCCACGCGATCCAGAACGACTTCTACGGGTCGGCCAGCGAGCGCGGCCAGGAGTACGACTTTTACCACTGGAGCGCGATTCTGCGCAGCGTCTCGGGCTTCGAGATCTACCGCCGCGTCTACCGCGACGTGATCCGTCCGGAGCGCGTCGCCGACCTGCTGATCCTGAGGGCCGACATGCCGCGCTCGCTGCACTCCAGCCTGAACGAGGTCGTCGCCAACCTGGGCTTCGTGGTGAACGATCCGGGCACGGTGAGCGTGAGCCAGCGCAAGGCGGGCAAGCTGCGCGCCGACCTGCAGTTCGGCCAGATCGACGAGATCCTGGCGACCGGCCTGCACGCCTTCCTCACGCAGTTCCTCGACCGCGTGAACGAACTGGGCGCCCACATCAGCCGCGAGTTCCTGGTGCCGACGACCGCGTAAGCGGCGCGGCAGGCAGGTCCAGAGCGGTACGCGGCGCCATCCCGGGAGCACCCAAATTTCCAGTCCAGCGTCAGGCGCTCCCGCACACCACGGTCCCAAGCTCCCGGTTCTGCATGTGCTCACGCGTTGGCTGCGCCGCCTCTCGGTCGGCAAGAAGCTCACGTTGATCTACCTGCTCGACCTGAGCGCGGTCATTTTCGTCTCGGGCATCCTGATCCACGAGAAATTCCTCTCGATCGATTTCACCCGCAAGGAGAGCGTAGGCAGCGTCTACAGCGCCGCGGTGCGCGACATGCTGCTGATCCCGTTCCTGCCGTCGCGCGACCCGCAGGCGGCGCCGCCGGCCGAAGCGCGGCAGCGGCTGGAATCCCTGCGGCTGCAGCACGACCCGGCCCTGCGGTCCGCCGAGGCCAGCGCCTCGTTCGTCCAGGCCTGGGACAAGGCCCAGCAGTTGCAGGCGAAGAACGCCGGTGCGCCGCCCCCGGCTTCGGAACTGCGCGACCTGGTGCGGGCCTCGCGCGAGCTGCTCACCACCGTCGGCAACCAGTCCAACCTGATCCTCGACCCCGACCTCGACAGCTACTACGCGATGTCGCTGGTCGTGCTGCGTTTCCCCGAACTGCTCGACGTGATGAACGACACGATGCGGGCGCTGGACGGGCCGGGCCTCGCGTCGCTGCAACGCGGCGAGCGGCGGGCCGAGCTGCTGATCCTCGCCGGCCGGATCGACGCGACCAGCCTCGGCATCCGATCGGACTACCTGCAGGCCTTCGCCGCGGGGTCCCCCGCGCTGCGTGCGGCCCTGGAGCCGGGGCAGGCCGGCGTTGGTGCCAGCCTGGGGCGCTTCCTGGCGATCGTGCAGCGCATGGCCGACGGTCCTTCGGCCGGCGACGTCGGCATGCTGCAGAAGGCCCATGCCGAAACGCTTGAGGAACTGGACGAGGCCTGGTCGCGCGCCGCCGCCGAGCTCGACCAGATGCTCGACGCGCGGGTCCAGGCGCTCTTCACCCGCATGTGGCTGCACCTGGGCACCGCGCTGCTGCTGCTGGCCTGCATCCTGACGCTGGTCTACGCCGTCGCGCAGCAGATCGCCCGGCCGCTGCGGCACTTGGCGCGGGTGGCCGACGACGTGCGCCGCACCGGCGACTACCGCCACCGCGCCGTCTGGAACAGCCGCGACGAGATCGGCCAGCTGGTCCAGGCCTTCAACGGCATGCTGGCCCAACTGGGCCGGGAGCGCGAGACGCAGCAGGAGCTGGCGCTGCGCGAACGGGCCGCCCACGCGCAACAGGAAATCGTCGAGGCGACGCCGATCGCGATGGTCGTCACCTCGGTGCCGCGGCACACGGTGCTGCACGCCAACACGCCGGCCGCGCAATGGCTCGGCGGCATGGTTGACGATCCGTGGGGCCGCAGCCTCGAACCGTCGGTGCGGGCACGGTTCTTCCAGCAACTGGCCGACCGCGGTGCGGTGGACGAGTTCGAGGTCTGCTGGCGCGGCGCGGACGAGGTGTCGTGGGCGCTGCTCTCGGCACGCCGGCTGCAGTTCCAGGGGCAGGACGCGGTGCTCACCTCGATCACCCCGATCAACATCCAGAAGCAGATGGAGCGCCGGCTGGAACTGTGGGCCAAGGTGTTCGAGGCATCGTCCGAGAGCATCGTCATCATGGACGAGCAACAGCGGGTGCTCAGCGTGAACAACGCGTTCTGCCGCAGCACGTCGTACGAGGCCTACGAGGTCATCGGACAGACCTTCTCCACCCTGCTGGAGGAGCCGCAGCAGGGCGCGCTGGCGCACCGCATGGCCGACACCCTGGCCGAGCGCGGGGCGTGGCAGGGCGAGGTGGCCTTCCGCCGCATGCGCAGCGAGAGCTACCCGGCGTGGCTGATCGTGTCGGCGGTGCGCGAGAACGCGCAGCTGGGCCCGATCTCGCACTACATCGGCATCTCGGTCGACATCACCGAGCGCAAGCGCACCGAGGCGCGGGTGCGCTTCCTGGCCGAGCACGACGTGCTGACCGAGCTGCCCAACCGGGCGCTCTGCCTGACCCGGCTGGCCGACGCGCTGGCCAGCGCCGAGGTGGCGGGCGAGCGGGTGGCGGTGCTGTTCATCGACCTCGACCGGTTCAAGCTGGTCAACGACACGCTCGGCCACCATGTGGGCGACGCGCTGCTGCGCTCGGTCGCGAGCCGCCTGGCCCAGGCAGTGCGGGGCGACGACACGGTGAGCCGGCTCGGCGGCGACGAATTCGTGGTGGTGCTGCGCAGCGTCGACACGGTGCAGGAAATCCGCGACATCGTCGAGCAGCGGCTGATCCCGCTGATCCGGGCGCCCCACGACGGCGACGGCAACGAGCTGCGGGTCTCCTGCAGCATCGGCATCGCGGTGTATCCCGAGGACGGCTCCAACCTCGACGAGTTGATGCGCCGGGCCGACGCTGCGATGTACGAGGCCAAGGCCGCCGGCCGCGACCAGGTGCGTTTCTTCTCGTCGGAGCTGGACCAGCTGGCCCGCGAGCGCCGCACCATCGAGCAGTACCTGCGGGTGGCGCTGGAGCACGACGAGCTCAGCCTGCACTACCAGCCGCGGGTCGATGCGATCACGCTGCAGGTGGTGGGCATGGAAGCGCTGATGCGCTGGCAGCACCCGGAGCTGGGCAGCGTGTCGCCCGCGGTCTTCATCCCGGTGGCCGAGGAGACCGGGCTGATCCGCCCCTTCGGCCTCTGGGCGCTGCAGAAGGCCTGCACCCAGTTGGAGAGCTGGGCTCGTTCGGGGCGGGAGCCGATCGCGCTGTCGGTCAACATCTCCACCGTGCAGCTGGGCGATCCGGACGTGCTCGAGTTCCTGCGCGACTTCTTCGCCCGCACCGGCATCGAGCCGCGGCTGCTGGAGCTGGAGATCACCGAAACGCAGCTGATGGAGAACGCCGATGCCTCCGGTGCGGCACTCTCGTCGCTGCGGGCGCTAGGCCTGCGCTTCTCGATCGACGACTTCGGCACCGGCTATTCCAGCCTGGCCTACCTGAAGCGGTTCCCGATCGACAAGCTGAAGATCGACAAGTCGTTCGTGCAGGACCTGCTGTCCGACACGACCGACCTGGCCATCGTGCGCGCCATCATCGCGCTGGGCCACAACCTGGGCCTGGGCGTGGTGGCCGAGGGCGTCGAGTCGGCCGCGGCCGCGCAGCGGCTCAAGGTGCTGGGCTGCGACGAGCTGCAGGGCTTCCACTTCGCCCGGCCGATGGCGGTGCCGCAGCTGGAGGAGTGGCTCAAGGCGCACTACGCCGCCCGCGACCTGATGGACGACGACCACGACATGCACTCGCTCCGCTAGCGCGGTTGTCGAGCCGCGACCGTCTGGCGACACGACGGTGCCGGCGGTGCCTCGCAGAAAGGCGCCGTGCGAGCTGTATGCCGCGGGGGCTATCGGTAATGCCCCTGTCGGTGCTTACCCTTCTTCGGGCCGTTTTCCCGTCTGGAGGGCACCTGCCCGGTGCCGAGCCGTGCGAAAGTGGGATTCATTTCCCATCCGGAGACACGATGATCCATCTCCCCACCATCCGCATCGACAGCCGTACTGCGCACGCCGCGGCGGCGACGCTGCTGCTGCTGATCGCGGCCACTGGCGCCAACGCACAGGGCGCGTCCGGCAACGACAGCCCACCGGCCGTGACCGCGCCCTCCGCACCCGGCCAGGGTGCCGCGTCCGCGGGCACCCAGCACGCCGGTGCCGGCCATGACGCCAGGCCGCGCAGGGCGGCTGCGCCCAGGCGCGAAGGCGACCTGGGCCGCGCGCCCTTCGGCACCGGCAGCCGTCGCCACGACGCGTCCGACGCCGGGGTCCCGTCCGCGAAGCCTAAAGGCGACCCGGGCGGCGCGGCCGGCACCCGCTGACGCACCGCAGGCCCCGTCCTACCTCCCTGGACGACATGGGCGGGCACGCCATCCGCAGGCGTGCTTTAAGTTGGGTGTCTTGGGCATGTCGCCCCCCACTCTTCTGGAGATACCCATGAAATTCCGCAACAAGATCGCCTGTGCTCTGGCAGTGGCCGCCTTCGGCGCCACCATTCCGTTGTCTTTCGCACAAGGTGCCGGCGGCGCCGGTGGTGCAGGGGGCGCGGGTGCCGGTGGTGCGGGCGGCTCGGGCAGCACCGGCAGCGCGACCGGTGCCGGCGCGATGAGCAGCCCGGCCACGCCCAGCACCGCCCCGGGCACCGCCACCACGCCGAGCGGCACCAATCCTGCCAATGCGACGAAGGGCACCACCCGCGCCGACAAGATGGCACCGGGCGGCATGTCGAACCAGGCACCGGTCGGCAGCAGCCGCACGACGCCGGGCAGCGCCGGTACCAGCGGCACCGGCTCGATGGGCGGCTCTGGCATGGGCACGACCGGCACGGGTACCGGTACCGGCACACGCTGATCGATCGGGCAGTCCACCTCGCAATGCTTACCGGCACTGCGGACCGGCCCCCAACGAAAAAATCCCGCTACCGAGAGGTAGCGGGATTTTTGATTTGGTGCCGGAGAGATGAATCGAACACCCGACCTTCTCATTACGAATGAGCTGCTCTACCGACTGAGCTACACCGGCTGAAGCCCGCGATTATAGCGTGCGGTGGTAGGAGGTGACGCGTTCGACCTCATTTTTCGATCCGAGCACCACCGCGACGCGCTGGTGCAACTTGGTCGGCTGGATGTCCAGGATGCGCTCGCGGCCGTCGGTGGCGGCGCCGCCCGCCTGCTCGACCAGCCACGACATCGGGTTGGCTTCGTACATCAGGCGCAGCTTGCCAGGCTTGTCGGGCTCGCGCTTGTCCCAGGGGTACATGAAGATGCCGCCGCGCGTCAGGATGCGGTGCACGTCGGAGACCATGCTGGCGATCCAGCGCATGTTGAAGTCCTTCTCGCGCGGGCCGTCCTGGCCTTGCAGGCACTCGTCGATGTAGCGCTTCACCGGCGCGTCCCAGTG
Source organism: Xylophilus sp. Leaf220 (assembly GCF_001421705.1). GTDB lineage: Bacteria > Pseudomonadota > Gammaproteobacteria > Burkholderiales > Burkholderiaceae_C > Xylophilus. The sequence goes on from NZ_LMKO01000025.1 coordinate 93,433, forward strand.
CCGCATGTTGCTCATGTTGATCGCGAATTCCCTGGTGTCGGCGGGAATGCGCACGTCTTCCTGCGTCAGCACGAACGAGCCCTGCTCGCGGTCGAGCGTGAACATCGCGACGCCGTTGCCCACCGTCAGCACCAGCGTTGTCTGCGGGCCGTAGAGGCAGTAGCCGGCGGCGACCTGCTGGGTGCCGGGCTGCAGGAAGTCCGATTCCTGCACGCCGGGGTGCGCATCGGATTTCTTCAGCACGCTGAAGATGGTGCCGATGCTGACGTTCACGTCGATGTTGCTGGAGCCGTCGAGCGGGTCGAACAGCAGCAGGTACTCGCCCTGCGGGTAGCGGCTCGGGATCAGGTGGATGCTGTCCATCTCCTCGCTGGCCATCGCGGCCAGGTGGCCGCCCCATTCGTTGGCTTCGATCAGCACTTCGTTGCTGATGATGTCGAGCTTCTTCTGCACTTCGCCCTGCACGTTCTCGCTGCCGGCTGTGCCCAGCACGTCGCCGAGCGCGCCCTTGCTGACGGCTTGGCTGATGCCCTTGCAGGCGCGGGCCACCACCTCCAGCAGCAGGCGCAGTTGCGCGGGGATGTGGCCGTCGGTGCGTTGTTTCTCGACCAGGTAGCGGGTCAGGCTGATTTTCTGCGCCATGGGCGGTGTCCTTCTCTCGGAAAAATGGGGGGCGTGGTGCGGAGCGGGCAGGCTAGTCGGCCAGGGCCCGGTCGACGACCTCGCGGGTGTCCTTGCTGAGCGCGGGCAGGGCGGCCACGCGGGCGATCGCGTCGCGGGCCTGGTCGCGGTAGGCCGGGGCCAGCTTCTTCCAGCGGTCGAGCGCGCGGGCCAGGCGGGCGGCGACCTGCGGGTTGAGCGCGTCGAGCGTCTTCACCTGCTCCACCCAGAAGGCGTAGCCCGCGCCGTCGGCCCGGTGGAAGGCGCCGGGGTTGGCGCTGCAGAAGCTGAAGATCACGCTGCGGGCGCGGTTGGGGTTCTTCAGGCTGAAGTCCGGATGCGCCATCAGCTTCTGCACCGCGGGCAGCACGTCGCCGCCGCGGTCGGGCGCGCCGGCCTGCATCGAGAACCACTTGTCGAGTACCAGCGCTTCCTTCTTGAAGAGCGCGTGGAAGCGCTCGAGCGCCGGCTTGGCCAGCTCGCTGCCGCCCACCACCAGCGCCTGCAGGGCGTTGGCGCGGTCGGTCATGTTGTCGGCGTCCTTGAAGCGCTGGAAGGCGCGGCCGGGCCAGACGGTGTCGCCGGAGCTGCGGGCCGCCAGGCACAGGTGGGTGAGGGCCAGGCCGGCGAGCGCGCGGCGGCCGGACGACAGCGGATCGGGCGTGTAGGCGCCGTTGTCGTGGTGCTGCTCCCAGGCCCAGGCCCAGTCGGCCTGCAGCGCGGTGGCGATCTGCGCGCGCATCGCCTCGCGCACCGCGTGGATCCGCTGCGGATCGACGACGGCCAGCTGTTCCGCGATGTAGCCCTCGGACGGCAGCGTCAGCACCAGGTCCTTGAAGGCCGCGTCCAGCGTCGGATGGCGCAGGACGCCGCGCATCGCCTCCAGGTAGTCCGCATCGAGCAACTGGGCATCGAAAGTGCCTGCAGCCGGCGATTCGCTTCGGCTGTCCGCTATCAAATTAATAGCTCGGCGCAGCGACAGGCGCTGGCCGGCTTCCCACCGGTTGAACGGGTCGGCGTCGTGGGCCAGCAGGTTGAGCAGGTCCGCGTCGGTGTAGTCGATGTCCAGGATCACCGGCGCGGAGAAGCCGCGCAGCAGCGACGGCACCGGCGCCGCGTCCAGGCCGTCGAACACCAGGGTTTCCTGCGGCTCGGTCAGCACGAAGAGCGGTGCCGAGACCGGCGCGCCGCCGCCGACGGTGTAGCGCACCGGCAGCGCAGTGCCGTCCTGTGCCAGCAGGCCGAGGCGCACCGGGATGACCGAGGGTTGCTTGTCGGGCTGGCCCGGCGTGGCGGGGCAACTCTGCGACAGGGTGAGGGTGTAGCGGCGCGCGTCGGTGTCGTAGTGGCCTTCGGCCTTGACGCGCGGCGTGCCGGCCTGGCTGTACCAGCGCTTGAACCGGGGCAGCAGGCGCGCCAGGTCGGATTGCGGGTTCGCGTCGGCGATGGCCTGGGCGAAGTCGTCGCAGGTGACCGCCTGGCCGTCGTGGCGCTCGAAGTAGAGGGTGATGCCCTTCTCGAATGCCTTGCGGCCCAGCGTGTCGCCTTCGCTCGCGACCAGCGTCTGCATCATGCGGACGACTTCCGCGCCCTTCTCGTAGATGGTGACGGTGTAGAAGTTGCTGATCTCGATGTAGCTGTCGGGCCGCACCGGATGGGCCATCGGGCCGGCGTCTTCGGGGAACTGGGCGGTGCGCAGGACGCGCACGTCCTCGATCCGCTTGACCGCGCGGGCAGACGGGTCGGCGCACAGGTCCATGCTGAACTCCTGGTCGCGGAAGACGGTCAGGCCTTCCTTCAGGCTCAGCTGGAACCAGTCGCGGCAGGTGACCCGGTCGCCCGACCAGTTGTGGAAGTACTCGTGGCCGATGACCGATTCCACGCCCGAGAAGTCGGCGTCGGTGGCGGTCGCCTGGCTGGCCAGCACGTACTTGGTGTTGAAGATGTTGAGGCCCTTGTTCTCCATCGCGCCCATGTTGAAGTCGCTGGTCGCGACGATCATGAAGCGGTCGAGGTCCAGCGGCAGGCCGAAGCGCGCCTCGTCCCAGGCGATCGAGGCGATCAGCGAGTTCATCGCATGCTCGGTCTTGTCGAGGTCGCCGCTGCGCACGAAGATCTGCAGCAGGTGCTCCTTGCCGTTGCGTGCGCGGATCTTCTGCTCGCGGGCCACCAGCTTGCCGGCCACCAGGGCGAACAGGTAGGCGGGTTTCTTGAAGGGATCGACCCACCGGGCGAAATGGCGGCCGTCGGGCAGCTCGCCTTCCTCCATCAGGTTGCCGTTGGAGAGCAGCACTGGGTACTGGGCCTTGTCGGCGCGCAGGGTGACGGTGTAGCTGGCCATCACGTCGGGACGGTCCAGGAAGTAGGTGATGCGCCGGAAGCCCTCGGCCTCGCACTGGCTGAAGAAGGTGTCTTCGCTCACGAAGATGCCCATCAGCTTGGTGTTCTTGGCGGGACAGCAGGTGTTGAAGATCTCCAGCTCGAACGGGTCGTCGCCGGCCGGCAGGTTCTCCAGCACCAGGGTGTCGCCGTCCATGCGGAACGAGGTGCCCTGGCCGTTGACCAGCACCCGCGCCAGGTTGAGCTCTTCGCCGTCAAGGCGCAATGCCTGCGGCACCACGTCGGGGTTGCGGCGCACCCGCATCTTGTTGAGCACCCGGGTCTTCGCAGGGTCGAGGTCGAAGCAGAGATCGACCGTGTCGATCCAGAACGCCGGGGCGGTGTAGTCGGCGCGGTGGATCGCGGTGGACTGGCCTTCACGCATCATGGGAGCTTCTCCGGAAAATTGGGCCGATGTGGCGAAACAAAAGTGGGTGGGACGGCCCGCGTGGCAAGCCGCCCGGGCTCACACGCCCTGCTTCAGCGAAGCCTCGATGAACACGTCCAGGTCGCCGTCGAGCACCTTCTGCGTGGCCGAGACCTCGACGTTGGTACGCAGGTCCTTGATGCGGCTGTTGTCCAGCACGTAGCTGCGGATCTGGTGGCCCCAGCCGACGTCGGTCTTGGTGTCTTCCAGCTTCTGCTGCTCTTCCTGGCGCTTGCGCATCTCGAAGTCGTAGAGCCGCGAGCGCAGGCGCTGCCACGCCACGTCGCGGTTGCTGTGCTGGCTGCGGCCGTCCTGGCACTGCACCACGATCCCGGTCGGGATGTGCGTCAGCCGCACCGCCGAATCGGTCTTGTTGATGTGCTGGCCGCCGGCGCCCGATGCGCGGAAGGTGTCGGTGCGCACGTCCGACGGGTTGATGTCGATCTGGATCGAATCGTCGATCTCCGGATAGACGAACACCGAGGCGAACGAGGTGTGCCGGCCGCCCGACGAATCGAACGGGCTCTTGCGCACCAGCCGGTGCACGCCGGTCTCGGTGCGCAGCAGGCCGAAGGCGTACTCGCCCTCGAGCTTGATCGTGGCGCTCTTGATGCCGGCGGTGTCGCCCGCCGTCTCGTCCTCGACCGTGGCCTTGAAGCCCTTGCGCTCGGCGTACTTCAGGTACTGGCGCAGCAGCATGCTGGCCCAGTCGCAGGCCTCGGTGCCGCCGGCGCCGGCCTGGATGTCCAGGAAAGCGTTGAGCGGATCGGCCTCGTTGCGGAACATGCGGCGGAATTCGAGCTGCTCGACGTCGGCGGCGAGCAGGGCCACGTCGGCCTCAATCGAGGCCAGGCCGTCGAAGTCGCCTTCTTCCTTCGACATCTCGAAGAGTTCGGCGTTGTCCGACAGCTCACGGGTGAGCTTCTCGAGCATCACCACGACGCCGTCGAGCGCCTTCTTCTCCTTGCCCAGCTCCTGGGCGCGCTTGGGGTCGTTCCAGACCGTCGGGTCTTCGAGCGATGCGTCTACCGTGCGCAGGCGTTCTTTTTTAGCATCGAAGTCAAAGATACCCCCGTAACTCGGCAGTCCTGGCGCTCAGGTCGGAGATCTGGTTGCCGATGAGGTTGATGCGTTCTGCGTCCATGGGGAATCCTGTGCGTGTCGGGGTGAGGAGGGCGTTGCGCCCCCGGAACCCACGATTTTCTCATGTTCGGGTGCCGCCAGAGTGACAGTCGCCTGCCGAAAGCCCGCACAAGTTTTAGGATCGCGCCATGTCCTCCCTGTCTTCTTCGTGGCACGGCGCGATCGACGTGCTGTCCGCCCACCTGGTCGTGCCCGTGCTGGCAGCCCTGCACCTGGGTGCCGCCGCCGGCGATCCGCGCGAGATCGCCGAGGCGCTGCTGATCGCCGCGCTGCAGCTGGTGCTGATCGCCGGCGTGATGTGCCCGCTCGAATCTTGGCGGCCGGCCGAGCACTGGCCCGACCGGCGGCTGACCACCGTCGACCGCCACTACACGCTGTTGATGCTGCTCGGTTTGTTCCCGCTCTTCAGCTTCCTGGTGCTGATGCCCTTCTCCCACCTGCTGGGCGGCGGGCCGGCCGCCGCCGAGGCGTCGGGCCTGCGGCGCTGGCTGCCCTGGTTTGAGTCCCACCCGGTGGCGGCCTTCGCCGTCTACTACCTGGTCTACGACTGCGTGTACTACTGGATGCACCGCGCGCAGCATGCGATCCCGTGGTGGTGGGCGCTGCACAGCATGCACCACAGCCAGCGCCAGATGAGCTGCTGGTCGAACGACCGCGGCAGCTACCTCGACGGCGTGCTGCAGTCCTTCATCCTGGCCGGCGTGGGCCTGGCGATGGGCGTCGACCCGTCGGAGTTCGCGCTGCTGGTGCTGCTGAGCGAACTGGTGCAGAACTTCTCGCATGCCAACGTGGCGCTCGGCTTCGGCCGGGTGGGCGAGCGGCTGCTGGTGGCGCCCTCCTTCCACCGGCTGCACCACATGCTGCGCGACCCCGACCGGCCGACGCTGCACAACTGCAACTTCGGCCAGGTGTTCCCGTTCTGGGACCGGCTCTTCGGCACCGCCCTCTACGGCGAGCCGCTGCGGCCTACCGGCGTGAGCGACCCGGTCGTCGATGCCGACAACGACCGCGGCCTGGTCGCCCAGCAGTGGCACACCCTGCGCCGCTTCTGGGCCGCGTTCCGCCGGCGCGACGGCTGGCGGCCGGGCGACGTGTCCTTCGGCGGTCCGGGCTATGCGCCGGTGCGGGATGCGACGCAGGCGCCGCCTGTCTCCGGCGACTCGCGTGCCGGGCCGCCATCCTCAGCTGAAAGTAAAAAAGGGCGCTAGCCCGCGTACTGAGCCGACCACCAGCTATACATTCGATAGCAGGCCGTTCGACCTGAGGCGAATTGCGCTCACGCCGCCTCGACCCGCGGCGCCACTTTCGGCAGCCACACGCTGAAGGTCGATCCGGCGCCCAGGGTGCTCGACACGCCGATGGTGCCGCCGTGCGCTTCCACGATCTGGCGGGTGATGTAGAGGCCCAGGCCCAGGCCGGCGCTGGTGCCGCGGTCGCCGACGCGTTCGAACTGGTTGAAGATGCGCTGCTGGTCTTCCTGGGCGATGCCGCGGCCGTGATCGCGCACGTCGATGCGCACGCCGCCGTTCCATTCGGCGACCAGCAGCTCGACCGGCTGGCCGGGCCCGTAGCGCATCGCGTTGGTCAGCAGGTTGGTCAGGACCTGTTCGATGCGGAATTCGTCCAGTTCGGTCTCGAGCGTCGGGGGCGACTGCAGGCCCATGGCGCATTCGGCAGCGGCGGCCTGGTGGGTGAAGCTCTCGACCAGGCGGGCGACCAGCTCGGCGATGTCGAAGCGCTTGGGCAGGATCGACAGGGTGCCGCGCTGCAGCCGGGTGACGTCGAGCATGTCGTCGATCAGGCGGATCATGGCCTTGATGTGGCGCTCGTCGCGCTCGACCATGGTGCGCAGCTGGTCGGGTGCGAAGGCGTCGAGCTTGCCGCGGGCCAGGTGCATCTTGCGCACCTGCGCCTCCAGGAACAGCGTGTTGAGCGGGGTGCGCATCTCGTGCGAGACCATCGACATGAAGTCGTCCCGCACCCGCACCGCGCGCTGCAGCTCGCCCTGCGTGGCCTGCAGGTCGGCCAGCAGCAGCTCCTGCTGGCGGCGGGACTGCTCCAGCGCCTCCAGCTGCAGCCGCAGCGCCTGGCGCTGGCGGTACAGGTCGACGAAGACGGCGACCTTGGTGCGCACCGCATGCGGGTCGAGCGGCTTGTGCAGGAAATCGACCGCGCCGCTCTCGTACCCCTGGAACGCGTAGTTCATCTCGTGCCCGGCGGCGCTGACGAAGACGATCGGGATGTGCCGGGTGCGTTCGGTGCCGCGCATCAGCTCGGCCAGCTCGAAGCCGTTCATGCCGGGCATCTGCACGTCGAGGATGGCCAGGGCGTATTCGTGGCGCAGCAACTGGGCCAGCGCCTCGTCGGCCGAGCGGGCCTGGTGGACGATGCGGTCGTCCTGGCGGATCAGGGCCTCCAGGGCGAGCAGGTTCTCCGGCAGGTCGTCGACGATGAGGACTTTCGCCTCGGGGGTGGCTTTCAGCATGATGAGGTCCTGTCGAGCTCGACGAGCAGTTGGCGCAGGGCGCGCAGGGGCAGCACCCGGTCGGGGCGTCGGAGCGCGATGGCGGCTTCGGGCATGGTGTCGATGCGGGCCTCGGCCGGGTCCTGCACCGCGGTGAAGCCGCCGCGGGCGGCCACCGCGGCCAGGCCGGCGGCGCCGTCGGCGCTGGCGCCGGTCAGCAGCATCGCGGCCAGACGGCGGCCGTAGGCATGGGCGGCGGACTCCAGCAGCACGTCGATCGACGGCCGCGAGAAGTGCACCGGCCCGTCGCAGCTCAGGGAAAAGCTCTGGTCGGGCTCCACCTGCAGGTGGTAGGAGGGCGGGGCGAAGTACAGGGTGCCGGGCTGGATCGGCTCGCCCGAGCGGGCCTCGCGCACCTGCAGCGCCAGCCGCTGCGAGAAGACGTCGGCCAGGCGGCTGTGCCGGTCTTCCGGCAGGTGCAGCACGGCCACCAGCGGCAGCCGGAACTGCGGCGGCAGTCCGGAGAAGAGCTGCAGCAGCGCATCGACGCCGCCGGCCGATGCGCCGATGGCGACGGCCGCGGTGCCGCTCGGCACCGGGCGCTGGAAGAGGGAGGGCGCATCGCCCGCAGCGGTCGACATCAGCGCTTGCGGTAGATGCGCTCGTGGCGCGCCACCGGCTCGAAGCCTTCGGCATGGGCCGAGAAATCGAGCGTTTCCTTGCTGCCCAGCCCGAGGAAGCCGCGGCGGCAGAGCGATTCGCGGAACAGACCCAGCGCCCGGTCCTGCAGCTTCTTGTTGAAGTAGATCAGCACGTTGCGGCAGGAGATCAGGTGCGTCTCGGCGAAGACGCTGTCGGTGGCCAGGCTGTGGTCGGCGAAGGTGATGTGCTCGCGCAGCGACTTGTCGAACAGCACGCCGTCGTAGGCCGCGGTGTAGTAGTCCGACAGCGTCGCGCTGCCGCCCGCCTCGCGGTAGCTGGTGGCGTAGCCGGCGATGTGCTCGCGGGCGAAGATGCCGCGCTGGGCCTTCTCCAGCGAGCGGGGGTTGATGTCGGTCGCATACAGGATGCTGCGCTCCAGCAGGCCTTCTTCGCGCAGCAGGATCGCGAGCGAGTACACCTCTTCCCCGGTGCTGCAGCCGGCCACCCACACCTTGATCGACGGGTAGGTGCGCAGGACCGGCACCACGTGCTGGCGCAGCGCCAGAAAGTAGGGCGGGTCGCGGAACATGTCGCTGACCGGAATGGTGAGGATCTGCAGCAGCCGGCCGAACACGTCGGGGTGGTGCAGCAGCTTTTCCTGCAGGCCGCTGACGGTGGCGCAATCGAACTGCGGCAGCGCGTGCAGCACCCGCCGGCGCAGCGAGGCGACCGAGTAGTCGCGGAAGTCGTAGCTGTACTGCTGGTAGATCGCCTCGACCAGCAGGCGCAGCTCGATCTCCAGCGTATCGACGGGAGGGACGGGCTGCACCATCAGCCGACCGTGCGCTCCATCTTGGGCATCCAGACGCGCAGCAGCGAGAACAGGCGGTCCAGGTCGATCGGCTTGGCCAGGTAGTCGTTGGCGCCGGCCTTCAGGCACTGCTCCTGGTCGTCCTTCATCGCCTTGGCGGTGACGGCGATGATCGGCAGCTTCTGCCAGGCGGGGTTCTGGCGGATCTGGCGGGTGGCCTCCAGGCCGTCCATCTCCGGCATCATCACGTCCATCAGCACCAGGTCGATGTCGGGCACCGCGCCGAGCCGCTCCAGCGCCTCGCGGCCGTTGCGGCCGATCTCGACGAAGGCGCCCTTGTGCTCCAGCGCGCTGGTCAGGGCGAAGATGTTGCGCACGTCGTCGTCCACCAGCAGGATCTTGCGGCCCTCGAACAGCTTGTCGCGGCTGCGCGCGGTGCGCAGCATGGTCTGGCGCTCGGTGGAGAGCTCGGCCTCGACCTTGTGCAGGAAGAGGGTGACCTCGTCGAGCAGCCGCTCGGGCGAGCGGGCGCCCTTGATGATGATCGAGTGCGAGTAGCGCAGCAGGTCGGCCTCTTCCTCGCGGGTCAGGTTGCGGCCGGTGTAGACGATCACCGGCGGGAACGAGCAGATCTCCTCGCCCGACATGCGCTTCAACAGCTCGTTGCCGCTCATGTCGGGCAGCTTCAGGTCGATGATCATGCAGTCGTAGACGTTGGCGCGCAGCAGGCCTAGGGCCTCCTCGCCGAACTCGACCGCGGTGATCTCGACGTCGTCGTCGCCGATCAGGTGCACGATGCTCTCGCGCTGGCGGGCGTCGTCCTCCACCACCAGCACCCGCTTGACCTTCTGGGTCAGCTTGTCCTCGAGCTTCTGGAAGATGCCCTTGAGTTGTTCGCGGGTCGTGGGCTTGGTGGCGTAGCCGATCGCGCCCATGTGCATGGCCGATTCGCTGCGGTCCTCGGCCGAGATCACGTGCACGGGGATGTGGCGCGTCTGCGGGCTTTCCTTCAGGCGCTGCAGCAGGGTGATGCCGGGGCGGTCGGGCAGGCCCATGTCGAGCAGGATCGCGTCGGGCACGTGCTTCTGCGCCAGCAGGAAGCCGTCCTCCGCCCCGTGGGCGACCAGGCAGCGGTACTGCAGCTCGTGGGCCAGGTCGTAGAGGATGTGGGCGAACTTCGGCTCGTCCTCCACCACCAGTACCCAGCGCTGGCCGGGCGCGCTCTGCTCGCGGTCGTCGGCGAAGGTGGGCGCGGGCACCGGCGCGCGCGGCGCGGCCTGGGGCGGCACCGGGGCCGGCGGCGTGTACGGGGCGGGCGACGGCGCGGGCGCCGCAGGGCCGGGCAGGGCGCGCGTGTACGGCGGCTGCGCCGGCGACGGGGCCTGCGGCAGCGCCGCCTGCCGCTGCTCGTAGCTGCGCGGCAGCACCAGCAGGAAGGTGCTGCCCTGGCCCGGCGTGCTCTCCACCGTCAGCGTGCCGCCCAGCAGCTGGGCAAGGTCGCGCGAGATGGTCAGGCCCAGGCCGGTGCCGCCGTAGCGGCGGCTGGTGGTGCCGTCGGCCTGGCGGAAGGCCTCGAAGATTGCCTCTTGTTGCTCCGGCGCGATGCCGATGCCCGAATCCTTGACGCCGAACAACACATGCCCATCGGCGCCGCTGCCGATGGTCAGGACGACGCTGCCGGCGTCGGTGAACTTGACCGCGTTGGAGAGCAGGTTCTTCAGCACCTGCTCGATCCGCTGCCGGTCGGTGAAGATCGAGGCGGGCGCTCCCGGCGAGATCTCGACCCGGAAATCGAGCTTTTTCTCCTTGGCGAGCGGCTCGAAGGTGACCCGCAGCGCGTCGGCCAGGCGCTGCATGCCGACTTCCTGCGGCCGCATGTCGAGCTTGCCGGCCTCGACCTTCGAGATGTCGAGGATGTCGTTGATCAGGTTCAGCAGGTCGTTGCCGGCTCCGTAGATCGAATCGGCGAACTTCACCTGCTCGGTGCTCAGGTTGCCGTTGGGGTTGTCGGCCAGGAGCTTCGCCAGGATCAGCGAGCTGTTGAGCGGCGTGCGCAGCTCGTGCGACATGTTCGCCAAAAACTCCGACTTGTAGCGGCTCGCGCGCTGCAATTCGTCTGCCCGCTGCTCCAGCTGGTCGTGCGCGGTGTTGAGGGCGACGTTGCGCTGGTCGAGCATCACCGCCTGCGAGGCCAGGCGCTCGTTGGTCTGCTGCAGTTCTTCCTTCTGCACCTCCAGGCTGGCCTGCGATTCCTTCAGCACCCGCGACTGTTCCTCGAGTTCCTCGTTGGCGATGCGCAGTTCTTCCTGCTGCACCTGCAGCTCCTCGTTGAGCTGCTGCGTCTCGGCCAGCATGTCCTGCAGCCGCTGGCGGAAGCGGGCGGCCTCCACCGAGCTGCCGATGTTGTTGGCAACCAGCGCCAGGAATTCCGCATCGCGCGCGTCGAGCGGCCGCAGGAAGCCCAGCTCGATCACGCCGTTGACGTCGCCGTCGTTGTCGATCGGCAGCACCGCACCGCTGCGCGGCAGGCCCTCGCCCAGGCCCGAGCTGACCCGGATGTAGCCGGCCGGCACTTCGTCGAGCCGGATCAGCCGTTTTTCGTGGGCGGCCTGGCCGACCAGGGTTTCCGCGCCCTGCAGCGCATGGTGCTCTTCCTGCAGCGCGCGGCTGAAGCCGTAGCTGGCGACCCGCTTCAGGCCTTCGGTGTTGTCGCGCACGTAGACGGCGCCGACCGTCGCGCCCAGGTAGCGGGCCATGAACTCCAGCACGCTGCGGCCGAGCACCGGCAGCGCCTGCTGGCCGATCATCGTGTCGGCGAGCTGGCTCTGGCCCTCGCGCAGCCAGGCCTGGCGCTGCAGCTTCTCGGCGTATTCAGCCTGCTGGCCCAGCACCCGGTCGTAGATGGACGACACCCGCTTCAGCTCGCGCCGGCCGAAGTAGGCCAGGCTGCCGCCGAAGACCGCGCTGAACAGCAGGTACAGCACCACCACCAGGACGGTGGTGTTGTGCGCCGTCTCGTTGCGCGTCACCCGCAGGCGCTCCTCCTGGTTGGTGAATTCGGCGAACTCGCGGCGCACCTCGTCGGTCAGGCGCTTGCCGCGGCCGGTGCCGATGATCTCGCGGTCGACGGTGCCGTTGGCACGGCGGGCGGCGATCACCTCCTGCGAATACTTCAGCCACTCGCCCTGCAGCGCTTCGATCCGGTTGAGCCGGGTCACCTGCGCGCCGTTGTCCGACACCAGCGCACGCAGGTTGGCCAGGCCCACTGCGATGCGCGGCTTGGCCAGCTCGTACGGGTCGAGGAACTGCGGGTTGCCGGAGATCACGAAGCCGCGCATGCCGGTCTCCATGTCGGCACTCAAAGCCGAGAGTTCGTAGCCCTGGCTGATGACCTGGTCGGTGTGCTCCACCCAGCGGATGGTGGAGAGCAGGTAGAAGATCAATCCGACGAAGATCGCGGCGCCGGCCAGGCCCAGCAGCAGCGGCAGCACCACGGTGCGCGACAGGATCTTGCGGAACGTCTCGGGATGGATCGTGGACTGACTGTTCATGGTCGGGTCGTGTTCGCGGCGACAGGGCCGTGAAGGGGCAATAAAGATCGGGGTAGAAGCGGGCGCGCTGAGTGTGCCCGACAAAGGACCCTCCGCACGTAGGGAAACGGCGGATTCTGACGTGCCGGGGCCTTCCTAGAGCCCGGGGGGCGGCGGCACGGGCAGCGCCGTCGTCGGTGGAGCCAGCGGCCGGTGGCGACCGGCCGCGCGCAGTCAGCGCAGGAAATCCTCGATCAGCGCCGCGACCCGCTCCGGCTGGTCGTGGTGCAGCATGTGGCCGGCGTCCGCCACCTGCACGCTGCGGCAGTCGGGCACGCTCCGCAGCCGGGCGTGGTACTCGGGCAGGGTGTAGCGGCCCTGCCACCAGCGCTCCATCGCGTTGTCGGCGGCTTCCACCGACAGCACCGGCGCGGCGATCCGCGCGTAGTGGGCCAGCGCCTCTTCCACCCGGTAGAGCTGCGGATTGACGATCTTGTGGGCCGCGTCGCCCAGGATGCGCCAGCCCTCACCACCGTCGGGCGTGGCGACCGGCTGCGCCCAGTGCTGCGCCAGCCAGGCCGCCTTGTCGGCGTCCAGGCGCGGGTTGGTCTTCATCAGCCGGCGGGCCACGCCGTCGGCGCTTTCGTAGGTCTTGAGCGCCAGCTCCCCGCGCCCGAGGGCCTTGATCTCGTCGATCCAGCGGGCGTGGCGCTCGGGCGCCGCGTCGGGCTGGGTGGCGGGCATGCCGAAGCCCTCCAGGTTCACCAGCCGGCGCACCCTGGCGGGCCGCACCCCGGCGTAGAGCATGGCGACGTTGCCGCCCATGCTGTGGGCGACGAGGTCGACCGGCCCGTCCGCCGACCAGTGGTCGATCAGCATGTCGAGGTCGGCCAGGTAGTCTGCGAACCAGTAGCTGTCGGTGGGCGGGCTCTCGGTGCGGCCGAAACCGCGCCAGTCGGGCGCCAGCACCTGGCGGTCGTGGGCCAGCGCGTCCACCACGAACTGCCAGGACGCGCCCACGTCCATCCAGCCGTGCAGCATCACCAGCGGCGGCCGGCCCGGCTGCGGCGTGCCCCAGGTGTGCACGTGGTAGCGCAGGTGGCGGATCGGGACGAAGGTGCTGTGGTGCGGGCGGCGGGGCTGGTACATGCGGCGGATCATAGGAAGGGCGGGGCGCCGGACCGGTCCTGTGCAGGACAGCAACAGGCTCGTGCCGGGTGGTTTGCTATTAAAAGCATAGCTACTTGTCGGCGCGGAACGCCGGCTGCGGCCATTATTTGTTTGAAATCGCGATGGGCGGAGTCCGCTCCTGCCGGCCCGCGCCCGCCGCCTGCAGCCGCCGGCCGAAGCTGGTGTAATGACCGCCGATCCAACCTTTCCATCCCCCCTTTATGTCCATGCAAACCCTCCGGCTCGGCCGCAGCGATCTCCATGTCACCCCCATCTGCCTGGGCACCATGACCTTCGGCGAGCAGGTCGCCGAAGCGGACGCGCATGCCATCCTCGACCGCGCGCTGGAGCGCGGCGTCAACTTCATCGACACGGCCGAGATGTACGCGGTGCCGGCCCGCGAAGAGACCTACGGCGCCACCGAGAGAATCATCGGCAACTGGTTCGCCCGCGATCCCGGCCTGCGCCGGAAGGTGGTGCTCGCGACCAAGGTGGCCGGCCCCTCGCGCGGCATGCCGTGGGTGCGGGAGGGCAAGGGCATGACGGCCGCGGACATCGCCGCATCGTGCGACGCCAGCCTGCGCCGGCTGCAGACCGACACTATCGACCTCTACCAGATCCACTGGCCCGAGCGCCACGTGCCGGCTTTCGGCAACGTGTACTACGACCCGGCCAAGGAAACCTCGGCCACCCCGATCCACGAGCAGCTGGAGGCGCTGGGCAAGCTGGTGCAGGCCGGCAAGGTGCGCGCCATCGGCCTGTCGAACGAGTCGCCCTACGGCGTGCACGAGTTCGTGCGCCTGGCCGAGCAGCACGGCCTGCCGCGCGTCGCCACGGTGCAGAACCCGTATTGCCTGGTCAACCGCACGGTCGAGAACGGCCTGGACGAGACGATGCACCGGCTGGAGGTGTCGCTGCTGGCCTATTCGCCGGTCGCCTTCGGCCTCTTGACCGGCAAGTACGACAAGAGCGGCATCGGCGGCCCCGACGCACCGAAGGAAGGGCGCCTGGCGAAGTTCGAATCGATGAAGAAGCAGCGCTGGGGCCGCCCCGAGGCGCTGGACGCCGCCCGCCGCTACAACGACCTGGCCCGCCGCCACGGCCTGACGCCGACCCGCATGGCGCTGGCCTTCTGCTACACCAAGTGGCAGGTCGCCAGCACCATCATCGGCGTGACCACGCTGGCGCAGCTGGACGAGGACCTCGACGCCTGGGGCACGACGCTGTCGGCCGAGGTGCTGGCCGAGATCGACGCGATCCGGTGGCAGTTCCGCGATCCGGCGCTGTAGCCGGGCAACCCCCCCAAAGGGCTTCGCATTTCGTGTCTTCGCATCCCCCCCCTAGCCGGGGGCGATGCCGGGGGCCTGGCGAAGCCGGCTCGGCTGCATCCCAGAGCCCGGCCGATGTGCGGGTGCGTGGGTCGAGGGCGCCTTTCCTTACTGCCGGCTTCGGCTGGCTTCAATGACCATGGCCAAGAAAGAGCATGTTTCCGAGACGCCGGCGACGCAGATGCTGCGGACGCGCGGCGTGGCGTTCACCGAGCATCCCTACGAGTACCTGGAGCACGGCGGGGCGCAGCACAGCGCGGCGGTGCTGGGCTTCGATCCGTTCACCGTGGTGAAGACGCTGGTGATGCAGGACCAGGACGCCAAGCCCCTGCTGGTACTGATGCACGGCAACCGCAAGGTGTCGACCAAGAACCTGGCGCGCCAGATCGGCGCCAAGTCGGTCGAGCCGTGCAAGCCCGAGGTGGCCAACCGGCACAGCGGGTACCTGGTCGGCGGCACCTCGCCCTTCGGCACCCGGCGGGCGATGCCGGTCTACATCGAGGAGACCATCCTGGCGCTGCCGCGGATCTGCATCAACGGCGGGCGGCGCGGCTACCTGGTGGGGATCGATCCGCAGGTCTGCGTGGACCTGCTGGCGGCCCGGGCGGTGCAGTGCGCGCTGGCAGAATAGCCGCCGCGCCGATCCACCATCCATCGCACCCGGCCCCGCCGCCACGCCGCGCAGGCCGGGGCCAGAGAGACAGACTGCCGTGATGACGAATTCCTACCTTCCCGCCCTGGCCGCGTTCGCGGCGTACTGCATCGGTTCGCTGTCGTTCGCGGTCATCGTCAGCCGTGCGATGGGGCTGGACGACCCGCGCAGCTACGGCAGCGGCAACCCGGGCGCCACCAACGTGCTGCGCTCGGGCAGCAAGAAGGCAGCGATCGCCACGCTGCTGCTGGATGCCGCCAAGGGCTGGGTGCCGGTGCTGCTGGTGCGGCTCTACGGCGGGGAATGGGGCCTGGGCACCGGCACCGTGGCCCTGGTGGCGCTGGCCGCGTTCCTGGGCCACCTGTACCCGGTGTTCTTCCGCTTCCAGGGCGGCAAGGGCGTGGCGACGGCGCTGGGCGTGCTGTACGGCATCGACCCCTGGCTGGGCCTGGCGGTGTCGGCCACCTGGCTGGTGATCGCCTTCTTCTTTCGCTATTCGTCGCTGGCCTCGCTGGTGGCCGCGGCCTTCGCGGTCTTCTACTACCGCTTCGGCAACGGCATCGCCTGGACCGCCGACCCCTGGATCGCCTCGGCCATCGCGGCCATGGCCGCCCTGCTGGCCTGGCGCCACCGCGAGAACGTCCGCCGGCTGGTCGCCGGCACCGAATCCCGCCTGGGCTCGAAGGCAAAGCCGAAAGCATGACGCCGCGCCGCTGCGCGTCCGCCCGAAACGGCCCCGGCTTTTTCTACCGGGGGCGGGCTAAGCCGCCGACTGCTGTTCTGTCCACGACGCGATCTGCCGGCTGGCCTGCACGCCCACCTGCAGCACCAGCCGGTGGTCGAGCGGCGGCACCTGGTCGTGCGACAGGGCGGAGCGGATCCGCGGCGCGCCCGAGGCCAGCCGGTGCAGGCGCGGCCTGCGCAGCGGCTGCTTCTGCGCGTCGAGCATGATCGCGACGATCGGCTTGTTGGCGACCGGGCTGCGGCGCACCACCACCGCGGTCTCGCCGCTGGTCAGGTCGACGAAGGTGCCGGGCGGGCAGAGGCCCACCGCGCGCACCAGGGCATAGCCCACTTCGTCGCGATAGCTGTCGCGGCCGTTCAGGATGGCGCGTACCGAATCGAGCGCGCTGCGGCCGGTCCGCGAACTGCGCGGGCTGATCATGGCGGCGTAGCGGTCGATGGTGTGCAACACATGGGCCAACCGCGCGGCCGGGGCCATGTCGGTCAGCGTGGCGCGGGCGTTGTCCGCGCCGTGGTGGGTGCGCACCACCTCCAGCCACACCGGGTTCTCCACGCCCAGGCGGGTGAGCATCGCCTCGCCGTCGGTCGCGTGGTGGCGGATCACCTGGCGCTGCTGGGCGCTGGGGCGCTCCTTCTGCGAGGCCAGGCGGTTCTGCACATCGGTCATCGCCACGTTCATCGTCATCGCGGCCTGGACCAGGGTGTCGCGCTCGGCCCGCGGCAGCGCCAGTTCGTCGGCGACGATGTGGCAGAGCGCGGCGCAGACCAGCGCATGCGACGCGCTGTAGCCGACCGACGAGGTCGAGGCCAGCTGGAACAGCAGGTACAGCGCCGTGTCCACGTCCTGCAGCACCAGCGCCTGCATCCAGCGGTCGTACTGCAGCACCTTCTGCGGGAAATCCTGCACGTTCTGCGGCCGCGTGAGGATGATCGACAGGCCCGACTCCAGGTCCGACCACAGGCTCAGCAGGTCTTCCGATCCGTGCTCGGTGGCGGCAGGCAGGGACGTGGGATGGGGCATGGTCGGCAGGAAACGGAAGCGGGGGACGGAAGGCGTGGGCGGAAAACGGCGGCGAGCGTGCGGCGGGCAGTGCAGGCCGCCGGGCTCGCCGTGGTCAGTCGCGGAAGTTGTTGAAGCTGATCGGGATGTCGACCACGTCCTTCTTCAGCAGGGCCATCGCGGCCTGCAGGTCGTCGCGCTTGGCGCCGGTGACGCGCACCGCATCGCCCTGGATCGCGGCCTGCACCTTCATCTTGCTGTCCTTGATGGTGCGCTGGATCTTCTTGGCCAACTCGGCCTCGATCCCGTTGCGCACCTTGATCACCTGCTTGACCTTGTCGCCGCCGATCTTCTCGACCTTGCCGATGTCGAGGAAACGCACGTCGACGTTGCGCTTGGTGAGCTTGTTGCGCAGGATGTCCTCGACCTGGGTGAGCTGGAATTCGGCATCGCCGAACATCGTGATTTCCTTGTCCTTCAGCTCGATCGCGGCCGAGGTGCCCTTGAAATCGAAGCGGGTGACGATTTCCTTGGTGGTGTTGTCGACCGCGTTGCGGACCTCCGGCAGATCGGCTTCGCAGACGGTATCGAAAGAAGGCATGTCAGAACTCCAGGCGTGTACGGAAAGGAACAGCGCGCCATGTTATGCCAAAGCCCGGTCCCTCCCGCGTCGGAAAACACGCTGTCGCCACCGCCGGTCAGTAGCGTTTGTCGAGCACCATCTGGTCGTTGGTGCGGGTCATCTGGAAGCGGTTGAGGTAGCTGTTGCCCAGCAGAACGAAAGGCATCGGCTGCGGGGTGACGAAGGCCTCGACGTCGTAGATTTCCACATCGCCCACCCGCACCTGCGCCAGCCGGGTGCGCCAGCCCTGCACGGTGCCGTTGGCGGTGCGCATCTGCACCGGCTCGCCGTCCTTGAAGCGCAGGCCGATGCGCTCGGCCTCTTCCTGCGACAGGCCGATGCCGCTGGCGCCGGTGTCCACCATGAACTGGGTCACCTGGCCGTTGATGCTGCCCTGCGGCATGAAGTGGCCGCGGCTGTCGCTCGTCATCACGATCCGGCGGCCGCCGCCCGCGGGCGTCGCGGCGCCCACCAGGGCCGGCGTGCCGCCCAGCACCAGCGTGGCCCGGGCGCCGCCCACCTCCACCACCGCGTCGTTCTTGGTCACCGACACCAGCCGCACGCCGCGGGCCGATTCGCCGGGGGCCAGGGCGCGGGTTTCGCCGTCGACCACCAGCAGCGCCTTGGCGCCCAGCACGCCGGCCAGCGCCACCGCGGGCGCGGCCTGCGCCGCCGGGCCGGCAACGCACAGGGCCGCTGCCAGCAGCGCGCCGTGCAGCAGGCGGCGCAGGCGGTGGGCGGCGGTGCCGTGCGGTGCGAGAGGCATGGGGAAGACCCGGAGTGAGAAAATGCCGCGGATGTTAGTCGAGAACAACGTCGCACTGCGGCCCTACAACACCTTCGGCATCGTCGCCCGCGCCCACCGCCTGGTGCGGATCTCGGGAGAGGACGACGTCCGCGCCCTGCTGGCCGACCCGGACCTGGCCGCCGCCCCCAAGTTCGTCCTGGGAGGCGGCAGCAACATCGTGCTGACCGGCGACGTGCGGCCGCTGGTGCTGAAGGTGGAGGTGCGGGGCCGCCGGGTGGTCGAGGCGGCCGAGCGGCACTGGGTGGTCGAGGCCGGTGCCGGCGAAGGCTGGCACGACATCGTCGCCTGGACCCTGTCGCAGGGCATCCCCGGCCTGGAAAACCTGGCGCTGATCCCCGGCACCGTGGGCGCGTCGCCGGTGCAGAACATCGGCGCCTACGGGGTCGAGCTGCAGGACCGCTTCCATTCGCTGGATGCGATCGACCTGCAGACCGGCCGCCTGTTCACCCTGTACGCAGGGCAGTGCGGCTTCGGCTACCGCGATTCGATCTTCAAGCACGCCGCCGCCGGCCCGCACGACCTGGGCCTGGCCGGCCGGGCGCTGATCCTGCGGGTGCGCTTCCTGCTGCCGCGCCCATGGAAGCCCGAGCTGGGCTACCTGGAGTTGGAGCGCCGCCGCGCCGAGGCCGGCGTGGACGACCCGACGTCGCAGCAGATCTTCGACTGGATCTGCGAGATCCGCCGCGCCAAGCTGCCCGACCCGAAGGTGGTCGGCAACGCCGGCAGCTTCTTCAAGAACCCCACCGTCTCCCCCGACCAGTGCGCCGACATCATCGCCCGCGAGCCGAAGATCGTGCACTACCCGATGCCCGACGGCTCCATCAAGCTGGCCGCCGGCTGGCTGATCGACGCCTGCGGCTGGAAGGGCAAGTCGGTCGGCCACGCCGCGGTGTACGAGAAGCAGGCGCTGGTGCTGGTCAACCCGGGGGTGGCCGACCCGGCGACCTGTGCGACCGGTGGGGAGGTGATGACGCTGGCTAAGGCGATCCAGACCAGCGTGTACGAGCGCTTCGGGATTCTGCTGGAGCCGGAGCCTGTGGTGGTGTGAGCGGCGAACCGGCGGGGTGCCGGCCTGCGGAACTCCGGAGGGCGTCGTCGGAAAAGCTGAACGGCCACCGCGAGGTGGCCGTTCAGGTGAAGCGTCGAAAAAGGGTTTGCTCTCTATTTAATAGCTACAGGCCGACGTCCGGTGCCGGCCCGGGCTACTTTTCTCCCAAAAGTCCCTGGGCGCGAAGCCTCAGTCTTTTTGGGTCTTCTCGTCCGTCAACTGGGGCAGCGCCGTGCCACCGCCCACCGTCAGAAGCCCGGCCTTGGTATAGATCGCCAGCTTGTCCCGCGTATCCACGATGTCCAGATTGCGCATCGTCAGCTGGCCGATGCGGTCGGCCGGCGAGAACGGAGCGTCTTCCACCTTTTCCATCGAAAGCCGCTCGGGCTTGTAGGTCAGGTTGGACGAGACGGTGTTCAGGATCGAATAGTCGTTGCCGCGGCGCAGTTCGACCGTCACCTCGCCGGTCACAGCGCGGGCCACCCAGCGCTGGGCGGTTTCGCGCAGCATGATCGCCTGGGGGTCGAACCAGCGGCCCTGGTAGAGCAGGCGGCCGAGCTTTCGGCCGTTCTCGCGGTACTGCTCGATCGTGTCTTCGTTGTGGATGCCGGTGACCAGCCGCTCGTAGGCGATGAACAGCAGCGCCAGGCCGGGGGCCTCGTAGATGCCGCGGCTCTTGGCCTCGATGATGCGGTTCTCGATCTGGTCGCTCATGCCCAGGCCGTGGCGGCCGCCGATGCGGTTGGCCTCCAGGATCAGCTCGACCAGGTCGGTGTATTCCTTGCCGTTCAGGGCGACGGGGCGGCCTTCCTCGAAGCGAACCGTTACTTCTTCGCGCCTGACCTCGACTTCGTCCTTCCAGAAGGCCACGCCCATGATCGGGTTGACGATCTTCATGCCGGTGGAGAGGTGCTCCAGGTCCTTGGCCTCGTGCGTCGCGCCCAGCATGTTGCTGTCGGTGCTGTAGGCCTTCTCGGCGCTCATCTTGTAGCCGAAGCCGGCCTTGGTCATGAACGCCGACATCTCGGCCCGGCCGCCCAGCTCGTCGATGAAGGTCTGGTCGAGCCAGGGCTTGTAGATCTTGAGCGCCGGGTTGGTCAGCAGGCCGTAGCGGTAGAAGCGCTCGATGTCGTTGCCCTTGAAGGTGCTGCCGTCGCCCCAGATGTGGACGTCGTCCTCCTTCATGGCGGCCACCAGCATGGTGCCGGTCACCGCGCGGCCCAGCGGCGTGGTGTTGAAGTAGGTCACGCCGGCGGTCGAGATGTGGAAGGCGCCGGCCTGCAGGGCGGCAATGCCCTCGGTCGCGAGCTGCTGGCGGCAGTCGATCAGGCGGGCCAGTTCCGCGCCGTACTCCATCGCCTTGCGCGGGATCTCGTCGTAGTCGGGCTCGTCGGGCTGGCCCAGGTTGGCGGTGTAGGCATAGGGCAGGGCGCCCTTGTTCTTCATCCAGTGCAGCGCGGCGCTGGTGTCGAGGCCGCCCGAGAAGGCGATGCCGACCTTCTGGCCGGCGGGAACGTGTTGGAGGATGGTGGACATGGGGGTGCTCAACCGAAGTGGCAGATGTAGTGGTAGGGCTCGGTCACCCGTATCTGGAAGCTCGAGTTGCCCGGTACGCTGAATTTCTCGCCAGGGCCCGAGGTTTTCCAGTCGTCGGTGCTGGCCAGCTTGTACTGGCAGCCGCCGGCCACGCATTCCATGATTTCGGGGGCGCCGGTGTTGAAGGTCAGCTCGGCCGGCAGGACCACGCCCACCGATTTCTTCGTGCCGTCGGCGAGGGTGATGCCGTGGCTGACGCATTTGCCGTCGAAGTAGACGCTGGCCTGGGTGCTGACGGAGACGCCGTCGAAAGTCTGGGTGGTCATGGAGCTGCTGCTTTCCGCAAGAGGGGCTGCGAGGAACGAACCGGCGATTTTAGGCGTGCCGCCCGCGCCGCTCGCCGCGTCCCCATTCGCCTGCATCCGATCGCCGAACGACCGCGTAATGGATGCATCGGCCACAATTGCAGGATGCCTGCAGAACACCCCGACCAAACCCTGATCGACCTTATGCAGCGCATCTCCACCCACGACAACGACGCCGCCGCTGCGCTGCGCGAACTGTACGACGCCACCTCGTCGCGCCTCTACGGCGTGGCCCTGCGGGTGACCGGCAACAGGAACTGGGCCGAAGATGTGCTGCAGGAGGCGTTTCTCAACATCTGGCGCATCGCCGGCGACTACCGCGTCAGCCTCAGCCCGCCGATGGCGTGGATGGGCGTGATCGTGCGCAGCCGTGCGCTCGATTTCCTGCGGCGCCGCACCAGCGAACGGGCCGACCAGGGCGTCGAGCTCGACGACTACATCCAGGACACGGTGGCCGGCGACGGCACCAACCCGGCCGAAGCGGCGGAATTGAGCGAGCAGGCCTTCGCCCTGCGCCAGTGCCTGTCGCGGCTCGAGGCCAAGCAGCGCGAGGTGGTCAGCCTGGCCTACATGCGCGACCTGAGCCACGGCGAGCTGTCCACGCAATTGAAGTTACCCCTGGGCACCGTCAAGACCTGGATCCGCCGGGGCTTGGAGCAACTGCGCCAGTGCATGGCGAGGCACGCATGAACCTCCGCAACAACCCGGATCTCCTCGACCAGCTGGCTGCCAGCCACGCGCTGGGCACCCTGCGCGGCGGCGCGCGCCGACGCTTCGAGACGATGGCCCGAGAGAATGCCGAGATCCGGGCCCGCGCCTTGGTCTGGCAGGAGTGCTTCGGTTCGATGACCGAGCTGCTGCCGGCCGACCGGCCGAGTGCCAACGTCTGGAAGCGGATCGAGATCCAGCTGAACTCGGTCCGGCAGCAGGCGGCCGCGGCCACCAGTTCCCCCTCTTCCGCGCTGGTCGAGCAGCTCCGCCGGGCGCTGAGCCTGTGGCGCAGTGCGGCGATGGCCGGTGGCCTGGCCGCGGCGGCGGCGGTGCTGGTCGCGGTGCGGCTCGACGGCCAGGTGGAACAGCAGGGCACGGCATTGGCCCAGGCCCGCACCCAGGAGGCCACGCTGACGGCGCAACTCCAGCAGACATCCGCCCAGCTGCAGCAGACCTCCGTGCAGCTGCAGCAATCGGCCAACCTGGAGTACGTGGCGGTGCTGCAGGACGACGCGGCGGCCGCGTCGATCCTGGTCACCTTCGACCCGGTCAAGCGCCAGCTGACGATGAAGCGGGTGGGCGGCTACCAGGAAGCTTCCGACAAGTCGCTGCAACTGTGGGCGCTGCCGCCGTCGGGCGGACCCCAGTCGCTCGGCGTGATGGGCCCCGACCGGATGATGCAGGTCAGCGCAGCCGCCGGCCAGGTGGCCGACGTGCCGGCACTCGCGATCAGCCTGGAGCCCAAGGGCGGCGTGCCGCCCGGCAGCGGACCGACCGGGCCGATCCTGTTCAAGGGACCGTTGCTGAAGACGACGCTCTAGGCGGTGCTATCGATTCGATAGCTGGAGGCCGGCGACTGGTGCCGGCCACCGCCATGATCGGCATGAAAAAAGGAGCCCAGGGGCTCCTTTTTCAGTTTCGAGGCCTGTAGCAGGCGCTCAGCGCCAGCCCCGGCCATAACCCCGGCTGTAGCCCAGGTTGAGCGACATGCCGATCGGTGCCACATAGGCGGGGGCATAGGCCGGCGCAGCGTAGTAGCTGGGGGCGTACACCACCGGCGGCGAGGCGATGACCGTCGTCGGCGCGCTGTAGTACGAGGGCACCACGACGCCGGGCTCTGCATAGGCCGGTGCCTGGGTATAGGCGGGGGCGGGGTTCTGGTAGGCCGGCTGCTGGGTGCTGTAGCTCGATCCGCCGTTTCCGTCGTAGCCGTTGCTCTGGACGGCCCCGACCTGCACAGGCACCCACTGGCCCGGGTCGCTGGCCATGCGGGTGTTGTAGCGGCGGCCGGCATATTCGTAGGCGACGTCGTAGCCGACGGTGCGGTTCTCGTACGAGGTCTGCGTGGAGCAGTTCTGCACGTTCTGCACCTGGGTGGCGCCGGGGCCTTCGATGTTGTTGCCGAGGACCGCGCCGCCCACCAGGCCCAGCGCCGTGGCCGCCGCCCGGCCGCCGCCGTGGCCGATCGCGTTGCCCAGCACGCCGCCGGCCACCGCGCCCATCACCGCGCCCGCGCCGGTGCGCGGCGCCTGGGTCACCACCTGCTGGGTACCGCAGTACTGCTGCGGCACCGCCACCTGCTGGACGACCGGCGTGACGGAGAGCACACGCCCCATCTCCCCGGAACTGCCGTTTTGCGCGACGGCGCCGCCGGCGGCCAGGGCCAGGGTGGTGAAAGCCAATACCGTTTTCATAAGGAGTCCTTCATCGAAGCGCGCCTGCGCTCCTTCGGAAATTGGAGTCTAGGGACCTGGGCGGGGTTCCGTGCCGCCGGACCGGTGAAGCTCTGTAAATGTTCGTCGCCGGCCCGCGGTTGACGAAGCGCGGGTAAAGCGCCGCGGTCAACCGATCCGCGCCTGCCAGTCCAGGGCGTCGAAACCCACGGTGACGCGGCCGTCGGGCCATTCGACCACCGGGCGCTTGACGACGCTGGCATGCGACAGCATCAGGCTGCGCGCGCCGGCCTCGGTGCCGGCCGCTGCCTGGGCGGCCGGGTCCAGGCCGCGCCAGGTGGTGCCGCGGCGGTTCAGCAGCAGCTCGTCGCCCACGGCCGCGCGCCAGCGGTCGAGCGCCGCCTCGGGCACGCCGTCCTTCTTGAAATCGTGGAAGCGGTAGGCGACGCCGTGGTCGGACAGCCAGGCACGTGCCTTTTTCACCGTGTCGCAATTCGGGATGCCGTAGAGGAGGGTCATGGCCCCGATTGTCGCCAGGTCGGCCTGCACCCGGGTGTCGGCCCGATCCCCGGTGGGCGACAATCCCGCTCCCATGCACACACTGTCCGACTGGCTCGCCCACTGCGAGCGCCTGCACCCCATCGGGATCGAAATGGGGCTCGACCGCGTGCGCGAAGTGGCCCGCCGCCTGGATCTGCGCTTCGACTGCCCGGTCGTCACCGTCGCCGGCACCAACGGCAAGGGGTCCACCTGCGCGATGTTCGAATCGATCGCGCTGCAGGCCGGCTGGAAGACGGGCCTCTACACCTCGCCCCATCTGGTGCATTTCGAGGAGCGCTGCCGGGTGCGCGGCGAGATCGTGTCGGCCGAGGCGCTGCTGCCGCACTTCGCCGCGGTGGAGCAGGCGCGCACCCAGGGCGGCGAGGGTGCGGGCGAGGTCTCGCTCACCTATTTCGAGTTCACCACGCTGGTCATCCTGCGGCTGCTGTCGCAGGCCGGCCTCGACGTGGTGGTGCTGGAGGTGGGCCTGGGCGGCCGGCTCGACGCCACCAACATCGTCGACGCCGACTGCGCGATCATCACCAGCATCGACATCGACCACACCGGCTTCCTCGGCAACACCCGGGAGCTGATCGGTTTCGAGAAGGCCGGCATCCTGCGGCCCGGCCGTCCGGCGGTCGTCAGCGACCCGGCGCCGCCCGCCAGCGTGCTGCGCCATGCCGAGGCGATCGGCGCCGACGTCTGGCGCACCGGGACGGATTTCAATATCTCCGGGGACAAGCAGCAGTGGGGCTGGGCCGGCCGGGGCCGGCGCTACAGCGGGCTGGCCTACCCGGCCCTGCGCGGCGCCAACCAGCTGGTCAATGCCGCGGGTGTGCTGGCGGCGTTCGAGGCGCTGCGCGACCGGCTGCCGGTCACCGCCCAGGCGGTGCGCACCGGTCTGGCCCTGGTCGAGCTGCCCGGCCGCTTCCAGATCGTGCCGGGCCAGCCCACGCTGGTGCTGGACGTGGCCCACAACCCGCATTCGGTCGCGGCCCTGGCCGAGAACCTCGACGCGATGGGCTTCTTCCCGACGACCCACGCCGTCTTCGGTGCCATGGCCGACAAGGACCTGGGGCAGATGCTGGCGCGTATTTCTCCCCTGGTGGATCGCTGGTATTTCACCGACCTGCCGATCCCCCGCGCCGAGACCGCCACCCACCTCTGCGGCAAATGGAACGCGCTGCAGATGGTGGCCGGCGGACGCCGCAACGTGCCCGCGCAGGCCTTCCCGGGCCCCCAGGCGGCCCTGGATGCGGCGGTGGCCGCCGCGGACCCGGCTGATAGAATCGTGGTCTTTGGCTCGTTCCATACCGTGGGTGGCGTGCTGCAGGACGGCGTTCCGCGCCTGCACGCCAAGCACCTCGGTTAGCTCCCTTCGCACTTCATGGCTTTTTTCAAGTTCCGCTGGCCAGGCCGCAAAGGGCAGGACGACACCAAGGCGCCGCGGTCCCGCCGGATGCCGCAGGCCGAGAGTGCCGCCGTGCTGCGCCGGCGTGCCCGCCACCGGCTGATCGGTGCCACGGTGCTGGTGGCGCTCGGCGTGATCGGCTTCCCGATGCTGTTCGACACGCAGCCCCGGCCGATCCCGGTCGACATCCCGATCTCCATCCCCGACCGCAACAAGACGCCCGCCCTGGTGCTTCCGGAGAACCGCGCGGCTGCCGAGGCCGAAGCCGCCAAGAAGCAGCCCGCGCCCGCATTGTCCGCCGGGCTCGACGAGGGCGAGGAAATCGTTTCTTCGGCCCCGGTGAACGCACCGGCTGGAAAGCCGCCTGCTGCCAAGCCTGCCGACAGCCCGGTCGCCGAGACGCGCAAGGAGCCTGCCACGCCGAAGGTGGAGGCGCCGCACGTGGCCGCCGCCGTTCCGAAACGCGAAGTCAAGCCCGAGGCAAAGCCTGAATCCAAGACCGAGCCGAAGGCCGAAGCGCGCCCGGCTCCCGCCGCCGTGGCCCGTGCCGACGATGCGGCCCGCGCCCGGGCGCTGCTGGAAGGCCGCACCGTGCCGCCGGCCGCCGTCGTGGCCGACAACGCTCCGGCCGCCGCTGCATCCGATGCCGCAGCCGCCCGGTTCGTCGTGCAGGTCGGCGCCTTCGGCGACACCGCCAAGGCGCAGGAAGCGCGCGCCAAGCTGGCCCGCAGCGGGCTCAAGACCTATGTGCAGTCGGTCGACACCAAGGACGGCAAGCGCCACCGGGTGCGCGTGGGTCCGTTCGCGAACCGGGCCGAGGCCGACCAGGCGGCGGCGCGCATCCGCGGGCTCGATCTGCCCGCGAGCATCCTCGCGCTGTGAGTTCGCCGCGCGATGGCTGCGGTCGATTGGATTTTCGCGGCGGTCCTGCTCGCGTCGCTCCTGCTGGGGCTCTGGCGGGGGCTGGTGTTCGAGGTGTTGTCGCTTCTCGGCTGGGTGGTGGCGTTCTTCTGTGCCCAGTGGTGGGCGCCGGCGATGGCCGACTGGCTGCCCTTCGGCGATCCGGGCGATTCGGCCCGGTACGCGGCGGGTTTCGTGATCGTTTTCATCGGCGCGGCTTTTGCATGCGGCCTGATGGCCTCGCTGATGCGCAAGCTGGTCTCCACCGTGGGCCTGGGCCCGGTGGACCGCAGCCTGGGCGCGGTGTTCGGTGTGGTGCGGGCCGGCGTTCTGCTGCTGGCCGCGACGGTGGTGATCGAGATGACCGGTCTCAAGGACATGCCGTGGTGGCAGGCGTCGCAGAGTGCGCCGCTGCTCCGCACGGGGCTGGCAGCACTGACGCCGGTGCTGCCCGACGCGTTGGTTCGTTTTCTCCCTCAATAAGGTTGGTGCTCCCATGTGTGGAATCGTTGGCGTAGTCAGCAAGACGCCCGTCAATCAGCTCATCTACGACGCACTGCTGCTGCTGCAGCACCGCGGGCAGGATGCCGCCGGCATCGTGACCCAGCTGGAGCGCAAGTTCTTCATGCACAAGGCCAAGGGCATGGTGCGCGACGTGTTCCGCACCCGCAACATGCGAGGCTTGCCGGGCAACATCGGCCTGGGCCAGGTCCGCTACCCTACCGCCGGCAACGCCTACAGCGAGGAAGAGGCCCAGCCTTTCTACGTCAACGCGCCGTTCGGCATCGTGCTGGTGCACAACGGCAACCTGACCAACGCCGCCGAGCTGCGCGGCGAGCTGTTCCTCACCGACCACCGCCACACCAATACCGACAGCGATTCCGAAGTGCTGCTCAACGTGTTCGCGCACGAGCTTGAGCGCTCGACCCGCGGCGTGCCGCTGCAGGCCGAAGAGGTGTTCGCCGCGGTGCGCCATGTGCACAAGCGGGTGAAAGGCTCCTACGCGGTGGTCGCGCTGATCGCCGGGCACGGCCTGCTGGCGTTCCGCGACCCGTTCGGCATCCGGCCGCTGTGCATCGGCCGCAGCCCCGACGGCACCGTCATGGTGGCCAGCGAATCGGTCGCGCTCGAAGGTTCGGGCTACGTGTTCGAGCGCAACGTGGAGCCGGGCGAGGCGATCTTCGTCGACACCGACGGCACGCTGCATGCGCAGCAGTGCGCGGCCCAATCGGCGCTCTATCCGTGCATCTTCGAGTTCGTGTACCTGGCGCGGCCCGATTCGGTGCTGGACGACATCTCGGTCTACCAGGCCCGCCTGAACCTGGGCGAGGCCCTGGCCAAGCGGGTGGTGTCTACCGTGCCGCCGAGCGAGATCGACGTGGTGATCCCGATCCCCGAATCGAGCCGCCCGAGCGCGACCCAGCTCGCGCACCTGCTCGGCATCCCGTACCGCGAAGGCTTCGTCAAGAACCGGTATGTCGGCCGCACCTTCATCATGCCGGGCCAGGGCGTGCGCAAGAAATCGGTGCGCCAGAAGCTCAACGTGATCGGCAGCGAATTCAAGGGCCGCAACGTGCTGCTGGTGGACGACTCGATCGTGCGCGGCACCACCAGCCGCGAGATCGTGCAGATGGCCCGCGACGCCGGCGCCAACAAGGTCTACCTGGCGAGTGCCGCGCCGCCGGTGCGCTACCCCAACGTCTACGGCATCGACATGCCGACCAGCACCGAGCTGGTCGCGTCCGGCCGCACCGTCGAGGAGGTGCGCCAGCTGATCGGCTGTGACGCGCTGATCTACCAGGACGTCGAGGGCATGAAGAAGGCAATCGGTTCGCTCAACCCCAAGCTGAGCGGCTTCGATGCGTCGTGCTTCGACGGCATCTACGTCACTGGCGACATCAATCCCGACGACATCACGCGCATCAACGAAGCGCGGATCGGCCAGGAAGAGCCCTTCGCCGACGACGACACCTCGCGCCTGGCCCTGCCCAACGCACAACCCGCCTGACGCCGGCACCCCGTTCCACGATGACCCAACGCACCCGTACCCGCTTCGCCCCGTCGCCTACCGGCTTCATCCACCTCGGCAATATCCGCTCGGCCCTGTACCCGTGGGCCTTCGCCCGATCCACCGGCGGCGACTTCGTGCTGCGGATCGAAGACACCGACGTCGAGCGTTCCACCCAGGCATCCGTCGACGTGATCCTGGAAGGCATGGCCTGGCTGGGCCTAGACCACGACGAAGGCCCGTTCTACCAGATGGAACGGATGCAGCGCTACAAGGCGGTGCTGGCCGAACTGCAGGCCGCGGGCCATGTCTATCCCTGCTACACCTCGGTGGCCGAGCTCGACGCGCTGCGCGAAAAGCAGATGGCCGCCAAAGAGAAGCCGCGCTACGACGGCACGTGGCGCCCCGCGCCCGGCAAGACCCTGCCCGCCATTCCCGACGGCGTGCAGCCGGTGCTGCGTTTCAAGAACCCGCAGGAGGGCGTGGTGGCCTGGGACGACAAGGTCAAGGGCCGGATCGAGATCTCGAACCTGGAATTGGACGACCTGGTGATCGCCCGGCCCGACGGCACGCCCACCTACAACTTCTGCGTGGTGGTCGACGACATCGACATGGCCATCACCCACGTGATCCGGGGCGACGACCACGTCAACAACACGCCGCGCCAGATCAACATCTTCGAAGCCCTCGGCAAGACGCCGCCGGTGTACGCCCACCTGCCCACCGTCCTGAACGAGCAGGGCGAGAAGATGAGCAAGCGCAGCGGCGCCAAGCCGGTGACGAAGTACCGCGACGAGGGCTACCTGCCCGACGCGATGGTCAATTACCTGGCCCGTCTGGGCTGGAGCCACGGCGACGATGAGATATTCAGCCGCGCGCAGTTTCTCGAGTGGTTCAACCTGGACCACCTGGGCCGCAGCGCCGCCCAGTTCGACGAGGCCAAGCTGCGCTGGGTGAACGCCCAGCATTTGAAGGCCATGGCCGACGATGCGCTCGCGCCCCTGGTCGCCGAGCAGCTCCGCCGCCTGGGCGTGGAAGCCGACGACCGGCTGCCGCGCATCTGCGGCTTGCTGAAGGACCGTTGCGACACGACCGTCTCCCTGGCAGAGTGGGCCGCACGCTTCTACGACGAGGTGCCCGCCTCTGAAGAAGAGCGCGCCCAGCACCTGACCGCCGCCGCGCTGCCTGCCGTCGACACGCTGGCCGACAAGCTCACCACCTGCGAATGGACCAGGCCCGCGATCTCTGCGGCGATCAAGGAAACGCTCGCGGCCCACGGCATCAAGATGCCCCAGCTGGCGATGCCGGTGCGGGTGCTGGCGGTCGGTACGGCGCACACGCCGTCGGTCGATGCGGTGCTCGAATTGCTCGATCGGCAAATTTTGTTGGAGCGTTTGCGAAAGCGCTGAAAACCTGTATATAATTCGAGGCTCAGAAGTTGACAACAAGCAATGCGCAAAACGCAAAGCAGGTTGAAGACAGATGGGGGTATAGCTCAGCTGGGAGAGCGCTTGCATGGCATGCAAGAGGTCATCGGTTCGATCCCGTTTACCTCCACCATTTCTGTTCGGAAGTTCCAAGGTTTTGACCCTATCGTCTAGAGGCCTAGGACATCACCCTTTCACGGTGAGTACCGGGGTTCGAATCCCCGTAGGGTCGCCAAGTTTGTAGCGCTTGGTTCCCGCAGTTCGCTGCGGGCACGAAAGCTGCCTACCAGGAGTGGTAGTTCAGTTGGTTAGAATACCGGCCTGTCACGCCGGGGGTCGCGGGTTCGAGTCCCGTCCACTCCGCCAAATTTCCGCGAGGAAATCAAAGGGTCGCATCAGCAATGGTGCGACCCTTTTCGTTTTCTTATTTCCGCTTTCAGTTTTCGCGGCAATTTTGTACCCGGGTATGCAAATTGCGAGATGCGCAGGATCGGGCGCAGGTCGTCTGCCCCGAGCCTGCCTGTGGTGCAAGAACGCGAAAGCTGCCATGACGTACAACGAGAGACTGGCGATAGCGGCCCATCTGCATGTCCTCCTCCGCCGTATCACCGGGCGTGTCACGGACGTGGAATGGATGGCGGTGAACGACGATTACGCCCTGCACATCAAGAACTACTCGGCGCAGAAGGCCGCCGAGACCGCCCGCCCCGAATTGGTCGAGTGGGCCGACAAGCTTTTCATCGACGCCAAAACCGCGGCCGTGGCTCCCAATGCCCGGAGCGCCGGACCGCTGAGCGATGGCGCTGACCGTCCAGCCGAAGCGCCCATCCTGCGCGGCCGCACCGAGAAGAGCCAGAAGTATGTCGGGGGCTTGAGGATGTGAGTGCCGGCGTGCGCGGCGTCAGGCTTCGGTTGAGGGCGGCGCCTCCCCTGGCGGATCCAGCGGCGGCGCGCGATACACCAGCACCTTGAGCGACCGCTCCTCCGACACGTCGGCGAAGACCGGCGGATTGGCCAGCCGTTCGACGAAGGCCAATTCCGGCGCCAGCGCACGCATCTGGTCCTGTAGGAACGCCGTTCCCAACTCGGGCGCGTTGAGGCACAGCAGCACATGGCCGTCGGGCTCCAGCAGGTCGGGCAGGCGCCTGATCAGCCGGGCATAGTCCTTCGTCGCGACGAAGCTGCCCTTCTGGTAGCTGGGCGGATCGACGATCACCAGGCCATAAGGGCCGGAACGGTTGATCTTTCCCCACGAACTGAACAGATCGTGCGGCAGGAAGCTGGCGTTGGCCATGACCGCGTTGGCGCGGTGGTTCTGCTGGCCGATGCCGAGCGCGCCCTGGCTCATGTCGAGGTTGGTCACCTGCCGGGCGCCGGCCTGCAGGGCGACGACCGAGAAGGCGCAGGTGTAGGCGAACAGGTTCAGCACCCGCACCCGCGACCGGGTGTTCGCCCGTGCCGCGACGTATTCCTGCACCCACCGCCTGCCGGCTGCCATGTCCAGGAACAGTCCGTGGTTCTGGCCCTTGCCGACATGGACGCGGTAGCGCGCCCCGGCTTCGGTGACCCAATGCGGATCGGGCACCGTACCGGCCATGGTCCGGGTGTCGCTCCGGCCTTCGTGGCGGCACTGGAACACCCAGTTCAGCGGCGCGCCGGGCGACAGCTGCTGCCACCGTTGCTCCAGCGCGGCGTCCACGCGCGCCAACGCGTCTTCTGCGATCGGCTGGAAGCTGGTCAGCACCCAGACCGGCGCAAAGAAATCGAGCGAGAGATGCGTGCAACCGGGATGCAGCCCGCCGCGGCCATGGAAGATGCGTTCCGCGTCGGTGGGCAGGGGCATCGTGGCGATGGCGTCTAGCAGGGCTTGCATGGGAGTTGGAGGTCGGCAGGGCGGGGGGATAGGCCAGGGCAGGCCAGGGCAGGGCCGCGATTGTGTCGCACCGGAGCACAGGTAGGACATTTCGCCCTGCGATAAAGCGCCGCCGGAAGGCCGCAATCGCCAATAATGCGGGCCATGCACCTTCTGCGCACCTCCTCGTTACTGGCCCGCCTGGCCCTGGCGTGGTTCGTGATGACCTTGTGCGTCGCCGGTGCCTCGCCGGTGGTCCATCCGGTGGCGATGGAGATCGTCTGCGCCGCTGGCGGCAGCGTGAAGGTCGTCGTCACCAGCGACGACGGCACGGCGGTGGAGGTCGGGCAGCACGCGCTCGATTGTTCGCTCTGCTTCGCGGCCACGGTGCCGTTCACGGAAACCGGGGCTTTGCCGGAGGTGCCCCAGCCCCTGGCCCATGCGCTGCAGCCGATCGCCGCTGCGCACATCGCCGCCCTGGTCGGCGCGCCGCTGCCGGCCCGCGGGCCCCCCGCGCGAGCCTGACGCCCGGCATCGCGTCCTCCGGACCAGGCCCCGAATGCGGGCCGGTCCTCGGAAACCCCGCCATCCCGCGACGCGGTCCTCTCGCCGTGGCACGCTGCCGCAAGTGACCGGGCCGTCGCCGCAACCCATCGGCAGCGTGCGGTAACGGCGGCGTTGCGCCCTGCGGGCGGGGCGCCGACGATCCGCGTCGGTAGTTACGGCTGCGATTCCTTCTCTCGGCGGCAGTGCGCACGGTCACGCGGCACGCCTCCGATCCCTTTTCCCGAGGCCCCGGCGCATGTCCGTGGGTCCTTCACCGGCGCCACCATGCCTTCGAACCATCACTCCCCGCATCCGCTCGCACTGGCCCTGGGGCTGACCTGCACAGCCGCCGCGATCGGTATCCCCGCCCATGCGCAGCCCGCCACCGGTGCGGCGCTGCCCACCGTCGTCGTCTCCGACTCGGTGCCGATCCCCAACGGCGTGCTCGACCTCGACACGCCGAGCGACACCGGCAGCCGCCTGGGCCTTACGCCGCGCGAGACGCCGGCCACGGTCACGGTCGTCGACCGGGCCACGATCGACGCGCGCGGCGCCCAGGACACGCAGGAGATCCTGCGCGCCATCCCGGGAGTCACCGCCCACAACGCGCCGGGCAGCATCGGTGTGAGCTACCGCGGCTTCAACAGCGGCTCGATCGGCCAGATGTTCAACGGCGTCAACCTGCAGTACTCGATCGCGGCACGGCCGGTGGACAGCTGGATCTACGACCGGGTCGAGGCGATCGGCGGGCCGTCGAGCTTTCTTTTCGGCTCGGGCGCGGTGGGGGGATCGTTCAACTACATCACCAAGCTGGCCGTGCGGCGCGACATATCCGAAGCGCAACTGCGGCTCGGCAGCTACGGGCTCAAGGAAGCCTCGTTCGGCCTCAACCGCCGCGTGGCCGGCGACGGGTCCGGCGCCGGCGACCACTACGCCCGCATCGACCTGAACCACCGCGAGGCCGGCGGCTGGACCGACGGCACCCGCAGCCGCTCCACCCAGCTCGCCGCCTCGCTGCTGTTGGACCTGGGCCGCGGCTGGACCCACACGCTGGCCTACGAATTCCAGGACGAGCAGGTCGACCGGCCCTATTGGGGTACGCCGGTGCTTAATCCCGCGGTCGGCAGGCTACGGGTGGACGAGGGCACCCGCTTCAAGAACTACAACAGCACCGACGGCGTGTACGCGCAGCGGGTGCAGTGGCTGCGCTCGCTGACCACCTGGCGGGCGAGCGATGCGCTGCAGTTCCAGAACACCTTCTATGCCTACGACGCCCTGCGCGACTACCGCAACGTGGAGACCTACCGCTTCAATGCGGCCAACACCGCGGTGATCCGCTCCAGCGCGCTGCTGCAGCGGCACGACCAGCAACTGGTCGGCGACCGGATCGACGGCACCTACAAGGGGCGGCTGGCCGGCCTGCGCAGCGACTGGTCCTTCGGGCTCGATGTGAGCGTCAACCGGCAGACCCGGTTCCCCAACAGCCTCGCCACCACGGTGAGCACGGTCGACCCGTACCGCTTCGGCACCGAGCGCTTCTTCGACATCCCCGGCATGTCGCCGGGCTTCAGACCCGACCGCGACAACAGGATCACCACCGCCGCGCTGTATCTGGAGAACCGCACCGCACTGCTCCCCGCGCTGAACCTGGTGACCGCCGCGCGCCACGAGCGGATCGACCTCGACCTGACCAACCGCCGCGAAGTCACCGCCGCCGCCCCGGCGAGCTTCGCCCGCGGCTACGCGCCCACCACCGGCCGCATCGGCCTGGTGTGGGACGTGGCGCCCGGTGCCAGCGCCTATGCGCAGTATGCGACGGCCGCCGATCCGCCGTCGGGCATCCTCTCGACCGCATCGTTCGCCGACGTGCGCAACAACAGCGCGCTGACGACCGGCCGCCAGGCCGAGGTCGGGACCAAGCTCGATTTCTGGCAGGGCAAGGGCACGGCGACGCTCGCGGTGTACGACATCGTCCGCAAGAACGTGGCCTCGCAGGATCCGGCCAACAGCGCGCTGACAGTGCTGGCCGGCCGGCAATCGTCCCGCGGCGCGGAACTGGCGGTGGGGGTGCAGCCGAGCCGGCGCTGGTCGGTGCAGGCCAACCTGGCCTATGTCGATGCGAAGTACGACAGCTTCCGGCAGGGCGGCCTGGTGCTGGACGGGAAGACGCCGGTCAACACGCCGCGCACCGTGGCCAACCTCTGGACGTCCTACGCATTCACCCCGGCGTGGGAGGCGACCGTCGGCATCCGCCGCGTCGGCCAAGTCTACGCGGATGCGGCCAACACGCAGTACTGGCCGGCCTATGCGCTGCTGGACCTGGGCCTGCGCTACCAGGTGAGCCGCAGTGTGTCGCTGGTCGGCCGGCTGCGCAACGCGACCGACCGGGTGTACGCCGCCAACGTCGGCACCCAGGCCTACCTGGGCGCGCCCCGCACTGCGGACATCGCGCTGCGCGTGGCGTTCTGAGCGGCGGGGCATCCGATGCGCACCCACGCCAAACGCTGGTTGTTCCTGGTCCACCGCTGGGTGGGCATCGTCGCCTGCGCGTTCTTCGCGATGTGGTTCGTCTCCGGCATGGTGATGATGTACGTGGGCTATCCCAAGCTCACCGAATCCGAACGGCTGGCGCACCTGCCGCCGCTCGACGCCGCGGCGCCGGTGCTGCCGCCCCTGCAGGCGCTGCGGGTGGCCGGCATCGGCGAGCCGGTCCGGGAGCTGCGGCTGGCGCAGGCCAGCGGCGGGCGCGCGGTCTATCTGGCGACGCCGTTGGCGCCAACCGTGGCCGCGCCCGGCATGTCGACTGCACGGGGCGCAGGCATCGTCGTCGTCATCGACGCCCTGACCGGCGAGCGACTGCCCGCGGTGGATGCGCCGCGCGCCCTGGCCACGGCGGCCACCTATGCCGGGCCGGGCGTCGGCCTGCGGTACGAGGGCACGATCGACGAAGACGCCTTCACCCATTCGCGCGGCCTGGACGCCCATCGGCCGCTGCACCGGGTGCAGCTGGCGGACGCCGATGCGACGCTGCTCTACATCTCCGGCCAGACCGGCGAGGTGGTGCGCGATGCGCCGCGGGCCGAGCGGCTCTGGAACTACGTCGGCACCTGGATCCACTGGCTGTACCCGCTGCGCGGCACCGTTTTCGACGGCTACTGGGCGGCGATCGTCGACGGGCTCTCGATCCTCGGCATCGCCGCGGCGGTCACCGGCACGGTGGTCGGCCTGCTGCGCTGGCGCTTCCGGCAGCCCTACCGCAGCGGAGCCCGTTCGCCGTACCAGGGCCGCGCGATGCGCTGGCACCATGTGGCGGGCCTGCTGTTCGCGCTGACGACGATCACCTGGATCTTCAGCGGCCTGATGTCGATGAACCCGTGGAAGATCTTCGACAGCGGCGCGCCGCCGTTGCGCACCGAGGGGCTGCAGGGCGGCGCGCTGTCGTGGTCGGCGGAGGATGCGACGCCGCAGGCACTGCTGGCAGCCGCGGGCCCCGGCGTGCGGGAGCTACGCTGGATGCGCATCCTCGGCCGCACCACCGCGCTGGCGCAAGGTGTCCAGGGGAGGCCGGCGCTGCTCGACACGGCCGACGCCGCGCCGCGCACGCTCGATGCGGAAATGGTGCGCGCGGCGGCGTCGCAACTCCTGCGGGCCCCGGTCGCGCGCATCGACCGGCTCGACGCCCACGACCTCTACTACTACAGCCGCGAGGCGCACACCATGACCGGCGGCACCGACCGGCCGCTGCCGGCTCTCCGCGTGGTCTTCGCCGACACCCATGCGACCTGGGTGCACGTCGATCCGCTCACCGGCGGGGTCCTGGGCCGCACCGACAGCCACCGCCGCACCAGCCGGTGGCTGTTCGCGATGCTGCACAGCTGGGACTGGCTGCCGCTGCTGGACCGGCGGCCGGCGTGGGACGTCGTGCTGCTGGTCCTGAGCCTGGGCGGGACCGCCCTCAGCCTGACCGGCGTGGTGATCGGATGGCGCAGGCTGGGGACCAAACTGCGCAGCATTCGGTCACCCGGGGCGCAGTGGGCGGAGAACGAGGCGACCCCAGCCGCGCCTGCCGTGGCGCGTCGCTGACAGGGTCAAGCGCCGCGTGGCCCGGCAGGCGCTCAGCGTCCGCTGAGCCCCATGCCCACCGGTGCCTTGCCCCGCTTGCGCATCTGCATCAGCGTCACGGCCAGGCCGAGGCGGATCAGGATCGACAGCAGCGCGACGTACAGTCCGGTGTAGAGCAACTCGCGCTCCCGCTGTTGGGCGACCTGCTGGCGCTCCCGCAACAGCCGGTTCTCGGTGGCGACGATCTGGGCGACCTCGTCGCGCACCGCATCCATCAGTTGCTTGCCCTTGCCGGTGGCGATCACGGCGGCTGCGGCAGGGAAGCCGCTGGTGCGACGTGCCGCGACAGCCTTGCCCATTTCTTCGAGCTTCGCGTCCATCAGCGACTGCAAACGGTCCATCTGCGCCGCCTGGATCGCGCTGCCGACCAAGAGCTCGCGCAGCCGTGCGAAGGCCAATGGCGCATTGCCGATGGCGTTGCCGTACGGCGTCAGGTACTCGTCGTCGCCGGTGATCACGAAGCCGCGCTGGCCCGTCTCCGCATCCTGCAGCGAGATGAACAGCCGGTCGACCTCGCCCAGCACCTGGTAGGTGTAGTCGACGCGGTAACGGCTCTCGACCAGTTGCTGGTGCAGGTGGTGCGAAAGATAGGCGCCGATCGCGATCACCATCGCCATCGGGACCGCGGAGACCACCGACCAGACCAGCACCCGCCGCGGCGGTACCCGCCATCGACGCGCACGGGGCCAGCGAATGCCGGCGAAGCCCGGCGCGGAGGCAGAGGCGGGTGGGGACAGGGCGGAGTCGTTCACGGTGGGTGGCGGGTCGGGCGGCGGAAAGGCGGTGCGAGGCGCATGCCTGGATGGCGGGAGCCTAGGGGGGCGGCCTGTGCCGGACAGCGAGAAGACCGCGTAACGTCTTGTAGGCGGCGCCTGGAACGGTGTCGGCTGCCGTCTACCGGGTAAAACTGATTGCTATCGATTGGATAGCTAGAGGCCGGCGCAGGAAGCCGGCTGCCGGCCTTTTTCATCCACATACTGGCGACGGTCGCCGCCGGCGATACAAAACGCGGCCAGCCCCTCAGCCGCCGTTGTTCCAGGTACGGAACGGACGCACCGCCAGGTTCGAATTGAAATACCGGGCATCGCCCGTGACCTCCGCACCCACCCAGTCGGGCAGGGCGAAGGCCTGGTCTTCCGATGCCAGTTCGATCTCCGCGACCACCAGCCCCGCGTTGTCGCCCTCGAACGCATCCACCTCCCAGGCCATGCCGGCGTGCACCACCACATGGCGCGTCTTCCGCACTACCGGCCCGTCGCACAGCAGCAGCATCGCCTCGGCATCGGCCAGCGGCACCGGGTATTCGAACTCGGCCCGGGTCGCGCCGACCGACACGCCCTTGATGGTGAGAAAGCCCTGGTCGCCCGCGATCCGAACCCGCACCGTGCGCGACTTGTCGCGGTTCAGGTAGCCCTGGCTGTAGCGGGTGCCGGGCGCGGTGCGCCAGGCGTCGCCTGTCACCAGGAACTTGCGTTCGATCTCGACGGCCATGGTGGGTGTTCCGAACGGCGGCGCTCAGGGCGCGTCCGGGCCCTTGAGTTCTTCGACCGGCTCGTTGTTCAGCACCGCGCGCATCCGCTGTTCGTCGAGCTCGTCGGTCCATTTGGCGACGACGAGCGTCGCCACGCCGTTGCCGATCAGGTTGGTCAGCGCCCGCGCTTCCGACATGAAACGGTCGATGCCCAGGATCAGCGCCAGGCCGGCCACCGGCACGTGGCCGACGGCCGACAGCGTCGCGGCCAGCACGATGAAGCCGCTGCCGGTGACACCCGCCGCGCCCTTGGAGGTGAGCAGCAGCACGGCCAGCAGCGTGATTTCCTGCACCAGGGTCATGTCGGTGTTGGTCGCCTGGGCGATGAAGACCGCCGCCATCGTCAGGTAGATCGAGGTGCCGTCGAGGTTGAACGAGTAGCCGGTCGGGATCACCAGTCCGACGCAGGTCTTCCTGGCGCCGAGCCGCTCCATCTTCTCCATCATCCGCGGCAGCACCGACTCGGAAGACGAGGTGCCCAGCACGATCAGCAGCTCTTCCCGGATGTACTTGATGAACTTCCAGATGCTGAAGCCGTGGAACCGCGCGATCAGCCCCAGCACCACGAAGATGAACAGCAGGCAGGTGAGGTAGAACACGCCCATCAGCTTGCCGAGCGAGAACAGCGAGCCGACGCCGTACTTGCCGATGGTGAACGCCATCGCGCCGAAGGCACCGATCGGCGCCAGCTTCATGATGTAGTTGACGATCACGAAGAGCACGTGCGAGCCCTTCTCGATCACATCGAACACCAGCGTGCCGCGGCCGCCGAACCTGTGCAGCGCGAAGCCGAACAGCACCGCCAGCAGCAGCACCTGCAGGATCTCGCCCTTGGCGAACGCGTCGACGAAGGTGTTGGGGATGATGTTGAGCAGGAAATCGACCGTGCCCTGCATCTTGCCGGGGCCGGTGTAGGCGGCGATGGCCTTGGTGTCGAGCGTCGACGGATCGATGTTCATGCCGGCGCCGGGCTTGAACAGGTTGACCAGCACCAGGCCCACGATCAGCGCGATGGTGCTCACCACCTCGAAATACAGCAGCGCCAGGCCGCCGGTCTTGCCGACCTTCTTCATGTCCTCCATGCCGGCGATGCCGACCACCACCGTGCAGAAGATGATCGGCGCGATGATCATCTTGATCAGCTTGATGAACCCGTCGCCCAGCGGCTTCATCGATTCGCCGACCTGCGGGTAGAAATGCCCGAGCAGCACGCCGATCACCACCGCGGTGATGACCTGCACATAGAGCGAGCGGTAGAACGGCTTCTTGGTTGCCAGGGGTGGGGCAGTGGTCATGGGAGGGCTCCAGGAAAAGACGGCAGCGCTGGCGCTTGTGGAAGGTATGGTGACGGCCAGCAGACAGGCACGCCGCCGCCCCGGTGGCGGTTGGCATGCGACCGGTAATGTAGTCGCCCGCCGTGCCGGCCGCCGGGGCCGGCGCGCCCGGTCGGCCGCGGCGGGAGGGATTGTCCGGCGGCCGCCCCTGCGGCGCGATGCTTTCTGGCTATCGAAAACTTAGCCTGCCCGCAGGGCGAATGCGTGCGGGATCGGGTAGGGCGCGCGTTCCCTTTGCGCATAGCCCGGCGCCGGCAGGGCCTGGGGCGCGTCGCTAGAATCGCGCTCCCGCGCCGGTGCCCCGCCTGCGCGGGTTTCCGTTTTCGGGGCCATGTAGAGGACCACCATGTACAAAAACCTCGTAGCCGCGCTCGCGGCCGCCTGGGCTTTTCCCGCCGTTTTTCCCGCCCGTGCCGCGCCGGATGCGCCGCCCGCCGCATCCCCGCCCGTCAAGGCCGCCTTCGTCTACGTGACCCCGGTCACCGCCGCAGGCTGGGTGCGCCAGCACGAGGACGCACGCCAGGCGGTGCAGCGCGCCCTCGGCACCCGGGTGCAGACCAGCTTCGTCGAGGACGTGGCCGAAGGCGCCGACGCTGAGCGGGTGATCCGCGACCTGGCCCGGCAGGGCAACCGCATCATCTTCACCCCCAGCTTCGGCTACATGGAGCCGACCCTGAAGGTGGCGCGCGACTTTCCCGGCGTGAAGTTCGAATCGATCACCGGCTACAAGCAGGCGCCCAACGTGGCGACCGCCAACGCCCGCTACTACGAAGGCCGCTACCTGGCCGGCATCGCCGCCGGCCGGATGAGCAAGACCCACGTCGCCGGCTACGTGGCGGGCTTCCCGATCCCCGAGGTGCTGCAGGGCATCAACGCCTTCGCCCTCGGCATGCGCTCCGTCGATCCGAAGGCCCAGGTCCGGGTGGTGTGGCTCGACGCCTGGTTCGACCCGCCGAAGGAGCGCGACGCCGCCATGGCCCTGTTCGACCAGCAGGCCGACGTCGTCGCCTTCCACACCGGCTCTACCGCCGTCATGGCCGCGGCGCAGGAGCGCGGCAAGTGGGCCGTCGCCTACCACTCCGACATGCGTGCGATAGCACCCGACGCGCAGATCGTCGCCGTCACCCACCAATGGGGCGACTACTACACCCGCCGGGTGCAGGCGGTGGTCGACGGCACCTGGGCTCCGGGCAACCTCTGGGGCGGGGTGAAGGAGGGCATGATCCGCGTCGGCGACTTCGGCCGCACGGTGCCCCGGCCGGTACAGGACGAGGTCCTCGCCCGCCAGAAGGACATCGCCGCCGGCACCCTGCAGCCCTTCCGTGCCGTCGCCGCCGACATCCGCGACAACACCGGCACGGTGGCGATCGCACGAGGTACGCAACTGTCGGACGAGCAGATCCTGAAGATGAACTGGCTGGTCGAGGGCGTACAGGGGCGGGTGGGGCGCTGATGCGCCGACCGCACCGCCCCGGCCGCATACGGCCTATCCGTGGCCGCGTATGCGCGCGGCCTGCCATTTGCTTAAAGTTTCTCCCATGACCCACGCCTACCGCGCCGCCCTTCTCCGTTTCGCCGACGACCGTTCCGCCCTCTACGAGGAGGACGGGCTGTTGGTCGTGGGGCCCGACGCCGAGGGCCGGCAGGTGGTGCTGGCGGCCGGTGCCTACGGTGCGGTGGCGCCACGGTATCCGCAGGTGCCGGTGGAGCATCTGCCAGGCCGCATCCTGGCGCCGGGCTTCGTGGACATGCACATCCACTATCCGCAGACCGACATCGTCGGCGCGCCGGCCGAGGGATTGCTGCCGTGGCTGGAGACCTACACCTTCCCGCACGAGTCGCGTTTCGACGACCCGGCCTTCGCGGCCGAGGTGGCCACGTTCTTCGCCGACGAGCTGCTGCGCAACGGCGTGACCACCGCGCTCACTTTCGCTACTTCGCATCCGCAGTCGGTCGATGCCCTGTTCGCCGAGGCGCAGCGCCGGCAGATGCGGCTGATCACCGGCAAGGTGCTGCAGGACCGCCATTCGCCCGACGGCGTGCGCGACCGCACCGAGCAGAGCCTGCAGGACACCGAATCGCTGATCCGCAAGTGGCACGGCGTCGACCGCCTGGGCTACGCGATCACGCCGCGTTTCGCACCCACCAGCACCGAGGCGCAGCTGCGCGGCGCGGGCGACCTCGCGGCGCAGTACGCCGATACCTGGATCCAGTCGCACGTGGCCGAGAACCTGGGCGAGATCGCCTGGGCGCGGGAGCTGTTTCCGGCGTCGCGCAGCTACCTGGCGGTCTACGACGATTTCGGCCTGATGCGGGAGCGGGCCGTCTACGC
Source organism: Xylophilus sp. Leaf220 (assembly GCF_001421705.1). Lineage (GTDB taxonomy): Bacteria > Pseudomonadota > Gammaproteobacteria > Burkholderiales > Burkholderiaceae_C > Xylophilus. The sequence continues at coordinate 135,149 of NZ_LMKO01000025.1, forward strand.
CCACTGCATCCACTTCGACGACGACGACCGTGCCCTGATGCGCGACCGCCGCACCGTCGCCGCGGTCAGTCCCACCAGCAACCTGTTCCTCGGCAGCGGCTTCTTCGACTATGCGGGCGCCGACCGGGTCGGCTTCGGCTACGGCCTGGCCAGCGACGTGGGCGGCGGCACCAGCTTCAGCCCGTTCGCCACGATGCTGGCCGCCTACTACGTCGGCCGCGAGGGCCAGACGAAGCCGGGCCTGAGCCTGTCGCCGCAGCATCTCTGGTGGCAGCACACAGCGGGCGCCGCGGCGGCGCTCGGCCTGGGCGGCACCATCGGCAGCCTGCAGCCGGGCACCGAGGCCGACTTCGTGGTGCTGAACCCGAAGGCAACGCCGCTGCTGGCCCGGCGTACCGCGCAGGCGCAGAACCTGGACGAACTGCTCTTCGCGATGATCGTGCTGGGTGACGACCGGCTGATCGAGCGCACCGTCATCTCGCAGGCTTCGGCGGCCGGTTCCGAATGAAAAGTGGCTGCAGCCGGCGTCCCGTGCCGGCCTGTAGCTATCGAAAGAGGAGCAAAGGTCGATAAGATCGGCAGCGGCGCCGGTGCGACAATCGCCGGCTTTGTTTTCTCTGCCGAAGGCCCGTTTTCCATGACCATCAAAAGCGACAAGTGGATCCGCCGCATGGCCGAGCAGCACGGCATGATCGAGCCGTTCGAGCCGGCCCAGGTGCGCCAGAACGGCGACAAGAAGATCATCAGCTACGGCACCAGCAGTTACGGCTACGACATCCGCTGCGCGCCCGAGTTCAAGGTCTTCACCAACATCCACAGCACGGTGGTGGACCCGAAGAACTTCGACGAGAAGAGCTTCGTCGACATGCACGGCGACTACTGCATCATCCCGCCCAACAGCTTCGCGCTGGCACGGACCGTCGAGTACTTCCGCATCCCGCGCAACGTGCTGACGATCTGCCTGGGCAAGAGCACCTACGCCCGCTGCGGGATCATCGTCAACGTCACCCCGTTCGAGCCCGAGTGGGAAGGCTACGTGACGCTGGAGTTCTCCAACACCACGCCGCTGCCGGCCAAGATCTACGCGGGCGAAGGCTGCGCGCAGGTGCTCTTCTTCGAGAGCGACGAAGTCTGCGAGACCAGCTACAAGGACCGGGGCGGCAAGTACCAGGGCCAGCACGGCGTGACCCTGCCGCGGGCCTGACTGAGAACGCAATTTGCCCGGTCACGGCCGGCGTACGCCGCTTTCGGATTTGTCCTACGAGTCGATACGAAGTCCGCCCGGGGTGCAAGTTACGTAACAAAATAGCATGGAGCCATTCCAGCAGGAGGCCACCATGTCCGCATTCAAACAAATCGCCCAACTCGTCGACGCACCTTTCGCCATCGTGGTGGGATCGGTCGGTGCAGTCCTGATCGCCATCCAGCTCGGCGCCGTCGGCATGGTGGCGCAGGCCCAGGTCGACAAGGCCCACGAGCGCGACAACCATGCGCAGGGCCAGCGCATCGCCGTAGCGCACTGCCTGGGCGCGCAGGGCGTCGGTGGTCACGCCGCCTGCGTCAAGGAGCAGATGGAGCGGTCGCCCGCAGGGAACGATGCCCGCATCGATACGCTGGCCGTGTCGTCGGTGGCGGCCCGGAACACGTTCGTCGCCAGCGACGCCGGTTTCGTGCCGGTGGGCTACACCTACAGCCGCTGAGGCCCTTGTCGACGCCGGCAGCGTCGTCCATCGCACCATGCAAAACGCCGACCGGCAGGTCGGCGTTTTGCATGGTGTGGAGCAGACGGTCAGCGGCTCTGGCTGAAGGCGATCAGGTCGGCATTCAACTGGTCCTTGTGGGTGACGAAGAGGCCGTGCGGGGCGCCGTCGTAGCGCTTGTATTCGGCCGACGGCAGCGCCTTGGCGGCCTCGTCGCCGCTGGCGGCCGGTGGCACGGTGCCGTCGTCGGTGCCGTGGATGATCAGCGTCGGCACCGTGATCTTGGCCAGGTCTGCACGGAAGTCGGTTTCGCTGAAGGCGCGCACGCAATCGACCGTGGCCTTGGGCGAGGCGGGCAGGGCCAGGCTCTGTGCCCAATCCAGGGTCGCGGAACTGACCGGATGGCTCAGCAGGCCCACGCCGAAGAACTTCTTGCCGAACCCTTCCAGGAAGCCGGGCCGGTCGCCCTGCAGTCCGTCGACCATCTCGTCGAAGACGCTCTTGTCGACGCCGGTGGCGTTGTCGGCCGTCTTCAACAGATAGGGCGTCACCGCGCTCATCAGGACGACGGCGCCGATGCGGCTCTGGCCGTGGCGGCCGATGTAGCGTGCGACTTCGCCGCCGCCCATCGAGAAGCCGACGAGCACCGCGTCCTTCACGTCCAGGTGTTCCAGCAGCGCATGCAGGTCGTCGGCCAGGGTGTCGTAGTCGTAGCCGTTCCAGGGCTTGGACGACTCGCCGAAGCCGCGGCGGTCGTAGGCGATGACCCGCAGGCCGTGCTTCGGCAGCTCGGCCAGCTGGTACTCCCACGACTTGTGCGACAGCGGCCATCCGTGGATCAGCACCACCGGCCGGCCCTGGCCGAGGTCCACGTAGTGCAGGTCTACGTTCTCGCCGGAATTGCCAGGAATAGTCAATATGCTCATAAGAACCTTTCGTATGGAGGTGGATGTTTTCGAGCGGACATGTCCATCGCCGCTGTCAGGCCAACAGTGTTCGGAGCGGCGCACGGCCGCGATGTGAGGCGCCGCCGCAGGCATCGGTAGTCCACCTGCCTGCCGACGCGCGGGATTTCGGACGGCACCTGCGCCGCGCGGCAATTGCTACGGAAGGAAACCCCGGCGAATGCGCCGGATCGCCGCCGCTACCATCGGCGCTTCGCCGGAAACCCTTTCCCGGCACAGGAGCTACGCATGCGCTGGGAAGGCAACGAACAATCCGACAACGTCGAGGACCGGCGCAGCGAAGGCGGCGGAGGGGGTGGCGGCTTCGGTATCGGGGGGCGCAGCATCGGCATCGGCACGATCGCCGTCGCCCTGATCGGCGGCTGGGTGCTGGGCATCAATCCGCTCACCATGCTGAGCATGCTCAGCGGCGGATCGCCTGCGCCGCAGGCCCAGCACCAGGGACCGGCGCACGCGCCGCCCGCCAACGACCAGCAGGCGGCCTTCGTCTCCACCGTGCTGCGCAATACGGAAGAAGTTTGGGGCCAGATCTTCCGCGAGCAGGGCGGCACCTACCAGCCGGCGCGGCTGGTCCTGTTCCGCGGCGCCACGCCGACCGCCTGCGGCACCGGCCAGTCGGCGATGGGCCCGTTCTACTGCCCGGGCGACAAGAAGGTCTATATCGATCTGGGTTTCTACGACACGCTCAAGAACCAGCTCGGCGCGCCCGGTGAGTTCGCCCAGGCCTATGTCATCGCCCACGAGATCGGTCACCACGTGCAGGACGAACTGGGCATCACCGCCAAGGTCGATGCGCTGCGCGGCCGCCAGAGCCAGTCGCAGAACAACGCGACCAGCGTACGGGTGGAGTTGCAGGCCGATTGCTTCGCCGGGGTGTGGGCGCAGCGCTCGCAGCAGTCCAAGCAGTGGCTCGACCCGGGCGACATCGCCGCGGCGATGAACGCGGCCGAGAAGATCGGCGACGACACCTTGCAGCGCTCCGCCGGCCGGGCGGTGGTGCCCGACAGCTTCACCCACGGCTCCAGCGCCCAGCGCCAGCGCTGGTTCAACACCGGCTACCAGAGCGGCGACATCAAGACCTGCGACACCTTCAACGCGCGAAGTTTGTAATCGAATAGGCCGCGGGCCGGCGCCGGATGCCGGCATCCAGCTATGGATTCGATAGCAAAGGCAGGGTCGTTGCAAGGCCGCATCCGCGTCTTGACGCCTGCCGGCACAGCAGTGCGACAATAGAAGGCTTCATGACGACCTCCTTCTCCCAACTCGCGCTGGACGAACCCCTCGCCCGCGCAGTAGCCGAAATGGGCTACGAATCCATGACGCCGATCCAGGCGGAGGCCATTCCGGTGGTGCTCCAGGGCCGCGACGTGATGGGCGCCGCCCAGACGGGTACCGGCAAGACCGCGGCTTTCTCGCTGCCGCTGCTGCAGCGCATGCTGAAACACCAGAACGCTTCCACCTCTCCCGCGCGCCATCCGGTGCGGGCCCTGGTGCTGCTGCCGACGCGCGAGCTGGCCGACCAGGTCGCCCAGCAGGTCAAGCTCTATGCCAAGTACACCAACCTGCGCAGCGCGGTGGTGTTCGGCGGCATGGACATGAAGCCGCAGACGCTGGAGCTGAAGAAGGGCGTCGAAGTGCTGGTCGCCACGCCGGGCCGGCTGCTCGACCACATCGAAGCCAAGAACGCGGTGCTGAACCAGGTCGAGTACGTGGTGCTCGACGAGGCCGACCGCATGCTCGACATCGGCTTCCTGCCCGATCTGCAGCGCATCCTGTCGTTCCTGCCCAAGCAACGGACCACGCTGCTGTTCTCCGCCACGTTCTCGCCCGAGATCAAACGCCTGGCCAGCAGCTACTTGCAGGACCCGGTCACGATCGAGGTCGCGCGCTCCAACGCCACCGCTTCCACCGTCGAACAGCATTTCTTCAGCGTGCGCGACGACGACAAGCGCCGCGCCCTGCAGCAGATCCTGCGCCAGCGCGGCATCAAGCAGGCCTTCGTCTTCGTCAACAGCAAGCTCGGCTGCGCACGGCTGGCACGGTCCCTGGAGCGCGAAGGCCTGAAGACGGCCGCGCTGCACGGCGACAAGAGCCAGGACGAGCGGCTGAAGGCCCTCGATGCGTTCAAGAAGGGCGAAGTCGACCTGCTGGTCTGCACCGACGTGGCCGCGCGCGGACTCGACATCAAGGACGTGCCGGCGGTCTTCAACTTCGATATTCCGTTCAACGCCGAAGACTACGTCCACCGCATCGGCCGTACCGGACGTGCGGGCGCGTCCGGCCTGGCGGTCACCTTCGTCGGCAGCGGCCCGAACGATGTGCGCCTGGCGGCCGACATCGAGAAGCTGATCAACACCAAGCTCGAGATCGAGCCGGTGGAGTTCGAGGACGACATGCCGCGCGGCCGCATCAACGACGGTCGCCGCCTCTACCGCAGCGAGCCCGGTGCGGAAGAGGGCGACGGCCCGGTCAGCGGCATGGTGCCACCGGTGCCCCGCAACGGCCTGCGCGACGTGCGGGAGCCACGGGAGTCCCGTGAATCGCGCGAGGCCCGTGCCCCGCGCGCCGAACGCGAGCAGCGCTACTTCCGCGCCCCCTCGGCCCCGCGCGACGCCTTCTTCGAGAAGCCCTACGAGCCGTCGGCGCGCGAAGAGGCGCCCTCGTGGGAGGCCAGCGCGCGCCCGGCGCGCAGCATCTCGGCCAACATCAAGCCGAAGCGGAAAGTCGCGGCGCTGTTTAAGGCGGTCGAGGCACAGCCCGCGCCGCCACCGCAACCGGTCGTGGCGCAGCGGCCCGAGGCCGAGCCTGCACCGGAGACGTCGGAGTCCTGAGCCGCCGGACGCGCGGCGTTCACACCGAAGAAAAAACGGCCTGTCGGCCGTTTTTCTTTTGGCGGCTGGACGAGCGACGGCGACCGGCCCTTGCGGCGCGGGTCCGGTCGGTTCAGCCCGGCACCTGCGCCTGCTCGCATTCCACGTCGATACGCTCGTTCTCGGCCGCCGTCGCACCCAGCCGTACTGCCGTGAGGCATCCGCCCCAGACGCACCCGGTGTCGAGCGACAGCAACCGCGGCCTGTCGATCCAGCCCAGCGTCGACCAATGGCCGAAGGCGACCGTCTGCTCTGCCGTACGACGACCGGGCAGGTCGAACCACGGCAGCAGACCCTCGGGTGCCTTGGCCGCGCCTTCCTTCGCATCGAAATCCATCCGCCCGTCCGGGTGGCAGAAGCGCAGCCGGGTCAGCACGTTCACGATCACCCGCAGCCGCTCCGTGCCCCGCAGGTCGTCGTGCCATGCGTTTGGCATGTTGCCGAAGACGCGCGACAGAAACCCGGTCGGATCGGGCCCCTGCAACTGCGCCTCGACCTCGGCCGCCCGGGCCATCGTGTCGTCCGCGCTCCACTGCGGCAGCACGCCCGCATGGACCAGCAGCAGGTCCTGCTGGCCGTGCTGCAGCCGGTAGGCCAGCGGCTGGTGCCGGAGCCAGTCGAGCAGGGCCGTGCGGTCGGGGGCCGCCAGTAGGTCGGCCAGGGTGTCGGCCCGGTGGGCCTTGCGCACGCCTTCGGCCACCGCCAGCAGGTGCAGGTCGTGGTTGCCGAGGAGGCAGCGGATCGCGTCGCCATCCTTCATCGCCCGGCGCACCACCGCGGCCGAAGCCGGGCCCCGGTTGACCAGATCGCCCAGCAGATAGAGCGTGTCGCGGCTCGGCGAGAACCCGATTTCCTGCATCAGGGACACGAGTGCCGCATCGCAACCTTGTATATCGCCTATCAGGTACATTGACATGCCCCGATTCTCTACTGGCCTGCATGGATTTCTTGCTCATTGCGCTGCTGACACTTCTCAACGGCGTATTCGCCATGTCCGAACTGGCATTGGCCTCCAGCCGGCGCGCGCGGTTGATCGCACTGGCCGAATCGGGCGACAAGGGTGCGTCGGCGGCCCTGGCCCTGCTCGACAATCCCACGCAGTTCCTGTCGTCGGTCCAGGTGGGGATCACCTCGATCGGCATGCTCAACGGCATCCTCGGCGAGGCTGCGTTCAGCGACGACGTCGCAGTGTTGTTGCAGACCGTGGGCGCCCCGGCGCGGGCCGCCGAGATCGGCGCCACCGCGATCGTGGTGACGATCATCACCTTCATCACCATCGTCTTCGGCGAACTGGTGCCCAAGCGCATCGGCCAGCTCTATCCCGAGAAGGTGGCGCTGTGGGTGTCGCGTCCGATGACCTGGGTGGCGACGATCGCCAAGCCCTTCGTGCACCTCCTGTCGTTCAGCACCCATGCGGTGCTGAAACTGCTGCGGGTCGACAACGCCGCCGAGCGGCCGGTCACCGAAGCGGAAATCGTCGCCAGCCTGGAGGAAGGCGTGGACGCCGGCATCATCGAACACCAGGAGCACCGCATGGTGCAGAACGTGTTCCACTTGGACGACCGGCCACTCACCTCGCTGATGGTTCCGCGGGCCGACATCGAATGGCTGCCGGCGATGGCCACGGTGCGCGACGCCTTGGAGCATGCGGTCAAGGGAGGCGACCGTGGGTCCCACTCGTGGTACCCCGTCTGCCGGGGCTCGCTGGACGACGTGGTGGGCATTGTGAGCCTCTCGCATCTGCTGGCGCTCGAAGCCGATTCGGCCGGACCGATCGAATCCTATGTACTGCCGGCGTCGTTCCTGCCGGAAACGCTCTCGGGCATGGAGTTGCTGGAGCAGTTCCGGGCGCAGTCGGGCCGCATGGTGTTCGTAGTCGACGAATATGGTGTGGTGCAGGGCCTGATGACTCCCCGCGACCTGCTGGAGGCGATTACCGGAGAGCTGCAGCCCGGGGCCGAAGCCCAGGCATGGGCCACGCAGCGGGGCGACGGTTCCTGGCTGCTCGACGGTTTGATGCCGATCGGCGAACTCAAAGCGCGTCTGGATATTCGGGATCTGCCGGGCGAGGACCGCAATCTCTACAACACGCTGGCCGGGCTTCTGATGTCGGAATCGGGTCGCTTGCCGGTCACCGGCGAACAGATCGAGTGTGCCGGCTGGATATTCGAGGTGGTGGATCTGGACGGCAAGCGCATCGATAAAGTGATGGCGATGCTGCCGCCGGAATCGGCGACCACGGGTTAATCTTTTTGGGGTCTTGCGTTCGGCAGCCACCTATTATCTATAATGATGATTTGCAAACTAACTCCGGGCATGCCATGACGACCTCCTACAAAGACCTGATCAAGCAGCGCGAAGCACTTGAAAACCAAATCAAGGACGCACGCCAGCGCGAAACATCGGATGCCGTGTCCCGTGTTCGCAGCATCATCGAAGAATTCGACCTGACCGCCGAAGACGTGTTCCCACCTGCCACCCGCACCCGTGCCGCATCCAGCGCCAAGGGCGGCAAGGTAGCTGCCAAGTACCGTGACCCTGCCACCGGTGCCACCTGGACCGGCCGCGGCAAGGCGCCGCGTTGGATCCAGAACGAAGACCGCGCCCGCTTCGCCATCGCCGACTAAATCCCGCTCGGCACAGGCCGAACCAGGGTGGACGGATTATTCGGCGCTGCCGGGCTAATCGTCCCGATCCGGCTGTTGTCCAAGCGACGGAATACCCCACGCATCGAAAGAGGCGTGGGTATTTTGCGTCCGGGTGCTGAAAAGTAACAATATGATTCAGCCGAATATGCATCGAGGAAGGCGCCATCGCTTCTTGGCGGCAATTCCCGTTTGCTGAGTTTGGTGGATTCGGAGTTCCAGGTTCGAGAAGCCGGCTGTTGCGATAGCCAAAGGCAAGTCCCGGTAAATGTCTTCCACACCGCGTAACGACAGGGACCGCTCGCGCTGACAGAATGGTCGATGCCACGACAGCCACCGACCAGGAGTGCCAGATGACCACGATCGCCCCCCACGACTTTCCCGATACCCTCAAGACCTTCGACACCGCTTCCGGCAAGACGGGCGGCTTCTATTCCATTCCGGTGCTTGGCACCACCTTCCCCGGGGTCAAGCGCCTGCCGGTGTCGATTCGCATCGTGCTGGAATCCTTGCTGCGCAATTGCGACGGCAAGAAAATCACGGCGGAGCATGTCGCCCAGCTCGCCGGCTGGAAACCCAACGCCGAGCGGGTCGAAGAGATTCCGTTCGTCGTATCCCGGGTGGTGCTGCAGGATTTCACCGGCGTCCCGCTGCTGGCCGACCTGGCCGCGATGCGCAGCACCGCCACCCGTCTGGGCAAGGACCCGAAGCGGATCGAGCCACTGGTGCCGGTCGACCTGGTGGTCGACCACTCGATCATGGTCGACTACTACGGCCAGAAGAATTCGCTCGACCTGAACATGAAGCTCGAGTTCCAGCGCAATCAGGAGCGCTACCAGTTCATGAAATGGGGCATGCAGGCGTTCGACACCTTCGGCGTCGTGCCGCCCGGCTTCGGCATCGTCCACCAGGTCAACCTGGAGTACCTGGCCCGCGGCGTGCACCGGCGTGCCGACGGCGTGCACTATCCCGACACCCTGGTCGGCACCGACAGCCACACCACCATGGTCAACGGCATCGGTGTGGTGGCCTGGGGGGTGGGCGGTATCGAGGCCGAGGCGGCGATGCTCGGCCAGCCGGTGTATGTGCTGACGCCCGACGTGGTCGGCTTCGAGCTCACCGGCAAGCTGCGCGAGGGCGTCACCGCTACCGACCTGGTGCTGACGGTGACCGAGCTGCTGCGCAAGCACCGGGTCGTCGGCAAGTTCGTCGAATTCTTCGGCGAAGGCGCCCGCACCCTCGCCGTGCCCGACCGGGCGACCATCGGCAACATGGCGCCCGAGTACGGCGCGACGATGGGCTTCTTCCCGGTGGACGAGAAGACGATCGAATACTTTCGCGGCACCGGCCGTACCCAGCCCGAGATCGATGCATTCGAGGCGTACTTCCGTGCGCAGGAGATGTTCGGCGTGCCCCTGGCCGGCGAGATCGACTATTCCCAGGTCGTGCGGCTCGACCTGTCCAGCGTCACGCCGAGCCTAGCCGGCCCGAAGCGGCCGCAGGACCGGATCGAGCTGACGCACGTGTCGAGCCAATTCGCCACCCTGTTCTCGCGGCCCGCGGCGGAGAACGGCTTCAACCAGCCGGCCGACCGACTGCACACCCGCTATCCCTTGGTGCCGTCCGCATCCCGCGATACGCCGGCCGAGAAGCCCGAGCCGGCGGGTGCGGCGCGGCATGTGGTCGAGATGGTCGGCAACACCCCGACGCTGGAGACGGCCGAATCCGATCCGCGCGCCCGCACGACGGCAGGCCCGGGCATCACCGTGGGCAACGGCGACGTGCTGATCGCGGCGATCACCAGTTGCACCAACACTTCCAACCCGAGCGTGCTGCTGGCCGCCGGCCTGCTGGCCAAGAAGGCGGTGGAGCTGGGGTTGACCGTTCAGCCGCACATCAAGACATCGCTGGCGCCCGGCTCCCGCATCGTGACCGAGTACCTCACCGCGACGGGATTGCTGCCCTACCTGGAGAAGCTCGGCTTCGCCCTAGCCGGCTACGGTTGCACCACCTGCATCGGCAACGCGGGCGACCTCACGCCCGAATTGAACGACGCGATCACCAAGAACGATCTGGTCTGTGCGGCGGTGCTGTCGGGCAACCGGAATTTCGAGGCACGCATCCACCCGAACCTGAAGGCCAACTTCCTGGCGAGCCCGCCGCTGGTGGTGGCGTATGCGATCGCCGGTACGGTGCTGACCGACGTGATGACCCAGCCGGTGGGGCAGGGCACCGGCGGCCGCGACGTCTACCTGGGCGACATCTGGCCGACCAGCGACGAGATCCACGCCCTGATGAAATTCGCGATGAACGGCGGCGCGTTCCGCGACAACTACGCCAAGGTCAAGACCGAACCCGGCGCGCTCTGGGAAAAGATCAAGGGCACCACCGGCCAGAGCTACGACTGGCCCACCAGCACCTACATCGCCGAGCCGCCGTTCTTCGAGGATTTCGAGTTGGAGAACACCGGCTCCGAGGGACAGGTGCAGGTCGAAGGCGCACGCATCATGGCGCTCTTCGGCGACTCGATCACCACCGACCATATCTCGCCTGCCGGTGCGATCAAGGAAAGCTCGCCGGCCGGCCAGTGGTTGAAGGAGCACGGCGTGCAGAAGGCCGACTTCAACAGCTATGGCGCCCGGCGCGGCAACCACGACGTGATGATGCGCGGCACCTTTGCCAACGTGCGGATCAAGAACCTGATGATCCCGGCCGGCGCCGACGGCTCCCGCAAGGAGGGCGGCCTCACGCTGTACCAGGGCGACGGCGCCGACCAGGGCCAGGAAAAGTTCATCTTCGACGCCGCGATGCAGTACATCCGCGAGGACATTCCGACGGTGGTGTTCGCGGGCGAGGAGTACGGCACCGGTTCCTCGCGCGACTGGGCCGCCAAGGGCACCCAGCTGCTCGGCATCAAGGCGGTGGTCGCGCGCAGCTTCGAGCGCATCCACCGCTCCAACCTGGTCGGCATGGGCGTGCTGCCGCTGCAGTTCCGCGCGGGCGATTCCTGGGAGAGCCTGGGACTGACCGGCAACGAGAGGATCGACGTGGTGCCGCATCCGCAACTCAAGCCGCAGAGCGAAGCGCTGCTGCGCATCACCCGCGCCGACGGTTCCCGGCAGGAGGTGCAGGTGATCCTGCGCATCGACACGCCGGTGGAGGTCGACTACTACCGCCACGGCGGCATCCTGCCGTTCGTGCTGCGGCAACTGCTGGTCCAGGCGTGACGGCGTAGGCGTCGGCCGGATACGGCACGCGCGCGCCGGTTCGGCAAGAGCCACCTGTGGGTGGCTCTTTTTACTGGCGGGGTCAAAACCAGCACGCCGGGCAGGGCGGGCGGATGCGCAGGGCGATGCGCTAAACAGGAATTGCTACCATCAGCATTTCCGCACAGTCGCACCGGCTCCATTCCGTACATGCCTTCCTCCTCTCCCTCGCCCGTGCAGGGCACCTCCATCCGCCTCGACGAACTGGCGCGCAACGCGCCCGCCACCGTGCTGTCGGTGCGTCCGCCGGTCGATGCGGAAGATGCTGAGCTGGTCCTGCGATTGGTGGAGATCGGCTTCGTGCCCGGCGAGCAGGTGCGGGTGATCGCATTCGGCTTCCCGGGCCGGGAACCGCTGGCGGTGCGGATCGGGCAGAGCACCTTCGCCTTGCGTCTGCACGAGGCTGCGCTGATCCAGGTCGCTCCTGCCGGGGTCCTGCAATGAGCACCGCCGGCGCACTGCGCGTCGCCCTGCTGGGCAACCCCAACTGCGGCAAGACCGCGCTGTTCAACCTGCTGACCGGCAGCCGGGCCAAGGTGGCCAACTATGCCGGCGCGACCGTCGAGCGCAAGGTGGGCCGGCTGCGCACGCCGTCGGGCCGGCAGGTGCAGGTGCTTGACCTGCCCGGCGCCTACAGCCTGAACGCGATGAGCGCCGACGAGGCGGTCACCCGCGACATCGTCACCGGCCAGCGTCCGGGCGAGCCGTTGCCGGACCTGCTGGTCTGCGTCACCGACGCCACCAACCTGCGGCTCAACTTGCGGCTGGTGCTGGAAGCGCGCAAGCTCGGCCTGCCGATGGTGATGGCGCTCAACATGAGCGACATGGCCCGCAGCCGCGGCATCGTGGTCGATAGCGCGGCCCTGTCGCGCGAGCTCGGCATGCCGGTGATCGAGACGGTCGGCATCCGCGGCGACGGCGCCGCGGCCCTTGTCGCGGCACTCGACTCCTACCCGTCCGCCGCATCCGGTGCCGCAGTGGCCGCGGGTGCAGGTGCGGTCTGGCAGGCGCCGGCCCTGGCCGACGTGCAGGACACCCAGGTCGAAGTGCGCCGCATCCTGTCCGTCGCGGTGCAGGAGCCACCCACGGCCCTGCACCGCGACGATGCGATCGACCGCATCGTGCTGCACCCGCTGTGGGGCACGCTGCTGCTGGCGGTGCTGCTGTTCCTGATGTTCCAGGCCGTCTTCAGCTGGGCCGAGGTGCCGATGGAGGCGATCAAGGGCGCGACCGAAGCCGTGGCCGAGTTCGTCAAGGCCCACGTGCCCGACGGCATCCTGCAGAGCCTGCTGGCCGACGGCATCGTGGCCGGCCTGGGCGGCGTGGTGGTGTTCCTGCCGCAGATCCTGATCCTGTTCCTCTTCATCCTGGCGCTGGAGGATTCGGGCTACCTGCCCCGCGCGGCCTTCATGCTCGACCGGCTGATGGGCACGGTGGGCCTGTCGGGCCGCTCGTTCATTCCGCTGCTGTCCAGCTTCGCCTGCGCGATTCCCGGCGTGATGGCGGCCCGCACCATCACCAACTGGCGCGACCGGCTGGTGACGATCATGATCGCGCCGCTGATGACCTGCTCGGCGCGGCTGCCGGTGTATGCGCTGCTCATCGCGGCCTTCATCCCGGCGCAGACGGTCGGCGGCGTCTTCAACCTGCAGGGCGTGGTGCTGTTCGTGCTGTACGTCGGCGGCATCGTGTCGGCGATGGCGGTCGCCTGGGTGTTCAAGCAGATGCGCGGTACGCAGCGCCAGTCGCCCCTGTTGATGGAACTGCCCGCCTACCGCTGGCCCCATCCGCGGCAACTGGCCATCGGCCTGTGGGAGCGCGCGATGATCTTTCTGAAGCGCGTCGGCACGATGATCCTGGCGCTGACGGTGCTGCTCTGGTTCTTCGCGACCTTCCCGTCGCCGCCTGAAGGCGCCACCGGCCCGGCGATCCAGTACAGCCTGGCCGGCATGATCGGCCGGGCGCTCGAGGTGGTCTTCGCGCCGATCGGTTTCAACTGGCAGATCTCGATCGCGCTGGTGCCGGGCCTGGCCGCGCGCGAGGTGGCTGTCGGAGCGCTCGGCACGGTGTACGCCATGTCGGCGACCGGTGACGACGCGGCGGCGGCGCTCGAGCCGGTGATCGCGGCCAGCTGGTCCTTCGCGACCGCGGTGTCGCTGCTGGTCTGGTACGTGTTCGCGCCGATGTGCCTGTCGACGCTGGCCACCGTCAAGCGCGAGACCAACTCCTGGCGCTATGCGCTGATCATGGCCGGCTACCTCTTCGCGCTGGCCTATGCGGCGAGCTTCGTCGCCTACCGCATCACGCTGGCGCTCGCCTGAGGACACGCCTTCCATGTCGCAGAACATCGCCGTCGCGCTGATCGTCCTGGGCGCCGCTGCCTGGGCGGTCTGGTACTGGATGCCCGCACGCGGTCGCCGGGCCCTGGCCGATGCCCTGGCGCGGGGTGCGCGGCGGCTGGGGCTGAGGGCCCAAGGCGCCGAGCGCATAGCCGCCGTGGTGGGCAACGCGCCGGGATGCGGCTCCTGCGAGAGCTGCGGCAGCTGCGCCGCCCCCGGAGCGGCCGACAAGGCCACGGCCCGACGGCCGGTCCCCGGAGGCGAAAAGCCGGTCACGGTGGTGCGCCGCCCCTGACGGATCGCCCGGTTGCGGGCAGTGCGCGACGTCCTGGCCGCAGTGGACAGGCCTGCGGTGACGGCCCTCCTGCCGGCCGGCTTCAGACGCTGCCAAAACGCACGCTTTCACCGATTCTTCCGGCCCCGGTTTTTCGCGCATACTTTCCGCAAGAACCCGCCCGAACCCCACGTAATGCACACGAAGTTTCCCGACGCGCGTGCTGCGCTCCAATGCGCAGCCGCTTTCTGCATGGCGAGGAAGCAGGGCGCGGTCGGTCGGGTGTCTTCGGCGGCGGCGGTCGTGCTCGGCATGACCGTGCCTTGGACGGTCTCCGCGCAGCCCGTCCTGGCCGCCGCGCACGACCTGCCGGCCGCGGCGGCGTATGCGGCGCTCGGCTTCATCCTCCAGCTGGCGGCGGTGTGCGCGGGTGCGGTGGCCGCGGTGCTGCTGGGCCTGCGCAGCGCGCAGCCGCAGCCCGGGTCGCCGGCCCTGGCCGCGGCGTTCGCCTGCTCTGCGGTGTGCGGTCTTCTGGTCGCCGCAGCGGGTGCCGGCATCGCAGGCGTGGCCGGCGGCGGCGCGCACCAGGGCTTCTGGATCGTGGCGCGGTTGGCCGAGGCGGCGGGGCTCGCCGCGGTGCTGCTGCCGTCGAGGACCCGGCATGCCTGGCCGGTGCGCAGGCTCGTCGGCGTGGCGTTGCTGCTGGCGGCCAGCGCGGCGGCCGATAGCCTGGGCCCCGCGGTGATCGGCATGGCGGCGCCCGGTGCCGCGGCCGCGCTGCGGCTGGGCGCCTGCCTGCTGCTGATGAGCATGGCCGCGCAGCGGATCGGCCAGACGGCGCAGACCGGCGTGGACGACCATCCGATCGGTGCGCACCTGGTCCATGCGGTGCTGTTCCAGGTGGTGCTCGATCTGCGGAACAAATGGCGGGTGACCTACGTCAGCCCCGCCATCGAGCGGCTGCACGGCCTGCGCGCGGCCGACCTGTACCGCGAGCCCGAGCCCTGGTTCGCGCAGATCGTGCCGGAGGACTGGCCGCGCTTCGTCGCGCAGCGCGACGCGGCCCTGCGCGACGGTACCTCGCTCGACGTCGAGCTGCGGATGCGCCGGGCCGACGGCGAGCTGCGCTGGATGCGGATCAGCGCCGGCGGCAGCCGGGTCGACGACGGCTCCATCGTGGTCGAGGGGCTGATGTTCGACATCACCCAGCGCCGCCTGGCCGAGCAGCAGGTGCACCAGAAGGACGAGGAATGGCAGGCGGTGCTGAGCCACATCCCGGGCGACATCACCCGCCTCGACCGGTCCTTGCGGGTGCGCTACATGAACGAGAACCACGCCCGGTGGTACGGCGGTGCCGCGGCCGATTTCGTCGGCAAGCCCTTCCTCGAGGTGATCCCCGCGGTGCGCTACGCCCAGATGCAGCCCTACCTGGCGCGCGCCCTGGCCGGCGAGCGCGTCGTCTACGAGGCCGACGTCGCGCTGGAGAACGGAGAGATGCGCCGGCGCCACAGCACTCTGGTGCCCGAGCACGACATGCAGGGCACCGTCACCGGCGCGGTGGTCTACGTGGTGGACGTCACCGAGCACCGGCAGGCCGAGCAGGCGCTGGCCCACAAGGAGTCGCAGCTGCGCAGCCTGTTCGAGGCGATTCCCGACATGGTGTTCTCCAAGGACCGCAACGGCCGCTACCTGTCGTGCAACCAGGCCTTCGAATCGTTCTACGGCTGGCGCGAGGAAGAGATCCTGGGCCAGGGCGACGACGGCTTGGTCGGACCCGCCTTCGCCGCGATGTTCCGCGAGCAGGACCGCCTGGTGATGGAGACCGGCGAGTCGCTGCGCGGAGAAGAGCCGATGCACACGCTGCGCCACCACCGCGAAGGCATCTTCGACCTGATCAAGACGCCGCTGCGCGATGCCGACGGCGAGGTCTACGGCGTGCTGGGCGTGGCGCGCGACGTGACAGAGCGCAAACGCGCCCAGCGCGACATCGAGCGGCTCGCCTACTACGACAGCCTCACCGGCCTGCCCAACCGGCGCCGGCTGGCGGTGCGCCTGGGCCAGGCGGTGCTGCCGCAGGCGATCGCGGCGGCGGGCCACGGCGCGCTGCTGTCGATCAACCTGGACCACTTCAAGAACATCAACGACACGCTGGGTCCCGACGTGGGCGACCAGTTGCTGCGCGCCGCGGCGGAGCGGATGACCGGCGTGGTCCCGGTGCACCAGACGGTCGCCCGCCAGAGCGGCGACGAGTTCGCGGTGCTGCTCGAGGCCCTGGCCAACGACGCCGCCGGCGCCCAGGCCGAGGCCGAGCAGATCGCCCGCGACCTGCTGCTGGCGCTGGCCGCGCCGCTCTCGCTCGGCGGCCGCCAGCACCACGGCACCGCGCGGATCGGCATCGCCCTGTTCGGCGGCCCGCCGGTCGCGCCCGAGGAACTGCTGACCCGCGCCAGCCTCGCCTGCGAGGAGGCGCGGCTGGCCGGCCGCAACACGGTGCGCTTCTTCGATCCTGCGATGCAGCAGAGCCTGGCCGAGCGCACCGCGCTGCAGGCCGACCTGCACGATGCGGTGAGCGAGGGGCAGCTCGCGCTGCATTACCAGCCGGTGGTGCAGCAGGACGGCACGCTCACCGGCGCCGAGGCGCTCCTGCGCTGGCAGCATCCGGTGCGCGGCACCGTGCCGCCGGCCGGCTTCATCGGCCTGGCCGAAGAAACCGGGCTGATCCTGCCGATCGGCAGCTGGGTGCTGCAGGAGGCCTGCATGCAACTGGTCGCCTGGGCGGCCCGGCCGGACACCCGGGGCCTCGACATCGCGGTGAACGTGAGTGCGCGGCAGTTCCGCCACCCCGATTTCATCGAGGAGACCGAGGCGATCCTGGCCCGCACCGGCGCCGACCCGCGGCGCCTGAAGCTCGAACTGACCGAGACCCTGCTGTTCCACGACACCGAGGAAGTGCTGACCAAGCTGGCGCGGCTGAAGGCGCGCGGCATCGGCTTGGCACTGGACGATTTCGGCACCGGCTTCTCCTCGCTCGGCTACCTGAAGCGGATGCCGCTCGACCAGCTGAAGATCGACCGTTCGTTCGTGCGCGACGTGCTCACCGACCCCAACGACGCGGCCATCGTCCGCACCATCCTCGCGCTGGCGGCCAGCCTCGATCTGCATGTGGTCGCCGAGGGCGTGGAGACCGAAAGCCAGCGCGATTTCCTGGTGGCGCACGGCTGCCGGGCGTTCCAGGGCTACCTGTTCGGCAAGCCGATGCCGATGGAGGCGTTCGAGCGTACGCAGGGCCTCGGCGCATGAGCGGATCGACCGTGCGCCGCGGCATGAAGGCGGTGCAGCCGCCGCGCGGCTCGCGATGAGCGTGCGCTTCTCCCAGGAGATGCTCGTCGCCGGCGGGGGCATCGGCGGGCTGGCGGCAGCCCTGGCCTGCGTGCGGGCCGGTTGGCGGGCGCGGGTCTTCGAAGGCGCCGAGGCCTTCGCGGAAGCGGGCGCCGGCCTGCAGCTCGGCCCCAATGCCACGCGGCTGCTGCAGGCCTGGGGGCTGGGCGATGCGCTCGAGGCGGTGTCGGCATTTCCCGACCGGCTGGAGATCCGCAGCGCCGCTTCCGGCCGCGTGCTGGGGCGGCTGGTGCTGGGAGCGCAGGCACGCACCCGCTACGGCGCGCCGTATGCCACCCTGCACCGCGCCGATCTGCATGCGCTGCTGCTGGGCGCGGTGCGCTCGCAGGCAGAAGCGGTGATCCATCTCGGCACCCGCGTCACCCGGGTGGCCCCGCAGTCCGACACGGTCTGCATCGGCACCGAGCGAACCGGGCCGGACGGCGCACGGGCCGCTTCCGTGCAGGTGGAGGGCGATGCCCTGGTCGCGGCCGATGGCCTCTGGAGCCAGGTGCGTTCGGCGGTCGTACCCGACGATGCCGCGCCGCGCGTCACCGGCCATACCGCCTACCGCGCGCTCCTGCGCCAGGCCGACCTGCCCGCGAACGTCCGCAGCAGCCAGGTCACCGTCTGGCTCGGTCCGCGGATGCACCTGGTGCAGTACCCGGTGCGCGGCGGCGAATGGCTCAACGTGGTGTTGCTGGTGCAAGCCGATACGGCCCTGCCGGCGGTGGCCGACCCGCGCGACTGGAGCCAGCACGCGCCGCCGGGCGGCCCCGCCGCCGCGCTGGCCGGCGCCTGCGCGCCGCTGCGGGCGCTGCAGGAAGCGGTGGCCGACTGGCGGCTGTGGATGCTCTGCGACCGGCCCCCGGTCGCCGGCCCGTCCGCGATGGCGCAGGGCCGCGTCGCACTGCTGGGCGACGCGGCCCATCCGATGCTGCCCTACCTGGCGCAGGGTGCCGGCATGGCGATCGAGGATGCCGCGGTGCTCGGCGACGCGCTGGCGATGGACGCGGTCGAGGTGCCGCTGCGGCTGCGCAGCTACGCCCAGCGGCGCTGGCAGCGGGTGGCGCGGGTGCAGGCGGTCGCGCAGCGCAATGCCGGCGTCTTCCACGCCAGCGGCCCGGTGCGCTGGGGCCGCGACATGGCGATGGCGGTGCTGGGGGAGCGGCTGCTGGACCAGCCGTGGCTGTACGGTGCGAAGGTCTGATGCGCGTCCGACCCGATCCGGCGAGGCGAAAAACCTAAGTGCTATGAAAATGGTAGCTAATGGCCGGCGCCGCACGCCGGCTCCGGCCATTTTTCATTCGTAACCCTGCACCTGGGCTGCCCCGGCAGCCCGGGGCTACCAGCAAGCCCGGTCGTCCAGCACCGGCAGCCCGTGGCGCCTGCGCGCATGGCCGCAGGCATCGCTGCCGGCAGCGAAGGCGCGGCACGGCGACGGCCGCCATTCGTAGATGCCGCAGGCCGCGCGCTGGCCGATGCGGCCGGTGAGCGCGGCGCAGCGGGGCGGGGCGTGGTCGGTGCCGCGCATGCGCACCGTGTCGCCGATCACCTCGACCGCCAGGCCGGCCGGCACGCTGCCGCCGTGCTCGTCGACCTCGCAGGCGGAGAAGTCGACCCGGAACGACGCGCAACAGGCGCCGCAGGAAAGGCAGGGGTGGTCGCCGGTGGCGCTCACGTTTTGGCGACGGCTGCGGCGTACAGGCGGCCCTGGGCCAGCGCGTCGATGGCGCGCTCCAGGTTCTGCCGTGCCGGCGTTTCGCGCCCCGCACCGAAATCCGCATGCAGGTAGATGCGGGGTCGGCGCAGGAAGCCCTGCAGCACCGCGGTGCGGGCCGCGGCATAGCGGGGCCACGGCACCCAGCGGTATTCCTGGCGCACGCCCTGCTCGAAGGCCTGGTAGACCGCGGGCGCGGCGCCGAGCACCGCGAGGTCGATGTCGAGCACCCAGGCGGTGTCCGGGTCGTCGGTGGCCGCATGGTCCCGGGTGGCGAGGATGTGGCGCTCCACCGCGGCCAGCAGCGGCTCGGCCAGACCCTGGCTGCGCAGGTAGCGCCGGGCCCATTCGGCACTGCGCGCCTCGTTCTTGCGGCTCCAGGGCGAGTAGATCGCGTCGTGGTACCAGAGGGCCAGCGCCACCGCCTGCGGGTCCTGCGGCGGCGCGGGCAGGGCGTCGAGGTGGCCCAGGCAGGCGGCCAGGTGGCCGGCGTCGTGGTAGCGGCGCGGCCAGGCCGACCAGGCCCGCAGCAGGTGCCGGCCCTCGCGCTGCCAGCAGGCCTCGCCGGCGCCGCCCGGCGGACCGGTGCGCTCCAGCGCATCGCCGAGCGCGTGCCATTGGTCGAGCAGCGAAGCGTGGGCGGCGTGTCGCACGGTGGTGTCCTTCCTGTGGCGCTTGCTTACTGCACCCGGCCGAGCAGCAGGAATTCGAGCAAGGCCTTCTGCACATGCATCCGGTTCTCCGCCTCGTCCCAGACGACCGACTGCGGGCCGTCGATCACGTCGGCGTCGACTTCCTCGCCGCGATGCGCCGGCAGGCAATGCATGAAGAGCGCGTCGGGCTGGGCGGCTGCCATCATCTCGGCATCGACCCGCCAGTCGGCGAAGGCGGTGCGGCGGGCCTCGTTCTCGTCCTCGTAGCCCATGCTGGTCCAGACGTCGGTGGTGACCAGGTCGGCGCCGCGGCAGGCCTCCATCGGGTCCTGAAAGACGCGGTAGCCCTGGCCCGCCTGCACGCCGGCGGTGACCGGGTCGATCTCGTAGCCGCTCGGCGTGCTGATGTGCACGGTGAAGCCGAGCAGGGCGGCGGCCTGCAGCCAGGTGTTGGCCATGTTGTTGCCATCGCCCACCCAGGCCACGGTGCGGCCGGCCAGGCGGGCCAGGTCGGGCAGGCCGTCGTCGCCCAGGCCTCGGTGCTCCAGGAAGGTGAAGATGTCGGCCAGGATCTGGCAGGGGTGGAACTCGTTGGTCAGCCCGTTGATCACCGGCACCCGCGAGAATTCGGCGAAGCGCTCGATGCGGTCCTGGCCGAAGGTGCGGATCATCACCACGTCGACCATGCGGCTGATGACGCGGGCGCTGTCCTCGATCGGCTCGGCCCGGCCCAGCTGGCTGTCGCCGGTGGTCAGGTTCAGCACCGTGCCGCCCAGCTGGTACATGCCGGCCTCGAAGCTCACCCGGGTGCGGGTGGAGGCCTTCTCGAAGATCATCGCCAGCGTGCGGTCGGCCAGCGGGTGGTACTTCTCGTAGGCCTTGAACTTGCGCTTGATCTGCGCGGCGCGCTGGAAGATCCAGGCGTAGTCGTCGGCGCTGAAATCCTTGAACTGCAGGTAGTGGCGGATCGGAGATTGCTGCATATCGGCTCGGGGTCTGGAAACGGGTGCGCCGCGGACGGGCCGCGGCGCAATGGGGGAGGGGGTGGCAGTGCCCCGTTACGCGGCCTGCGGCTCGGCCAGGAAGGCCTTCACCAGCGGCACGAGGATCGCCACGATCTGGTCGGCTTCGTCGGCGGTCAGGATCAGCGGCGGCACCAGGCGGATCACGCTGTCGGCGGTGACCGAGAGCAGCAGGCCGGCCTCGGCCGCGCGCTGCAGGATCACGCCGCACGGCCGGTCGAGCTCGATGCCCAGCATCAGGCCGTGGCCGCGCACTTCCTTCACACCGGGCAGGCCGGCCAGTTCGCGCTCCAGCCCCGCCTTCAGATGGGCGCCGACGGTGGCCGCGTTCTCGACCAGGCCGTCTTCCTCCATGATGCGCAGGGTCTCGACACCGGCACGCATCGCCAGCGGGTTGCCGCCGAAGGTGGTGCCGTGGTTGCCCGGGCCGAAGATCTTCGCCGCCTTGGGGCCGGCCACGACCGCGCCGATCGGCACGCCCGAGCCCAGGCCCTTGGCCAGCGGCATCACGTCGGGCAGGATGCCCGCCCACTGGTGGGCGAACCATTTGCCGGTGCGGCCCATGCCGCACTGCACCTCGTCGATCATCATCAGCCAGTCGTTGGCATCGCACAGGGCGCGCACCTGCCGCAGGTATTCCCAGCGCATCGCGTGGATGCCGCCTTCGCCCTGGATCGTCTCGAAGAACACCGCCACCACGTTGGGGTTGCCCTCGGTGGCCGCCTTCAGCGCGGCGATGTCGTTGAGCGGCACCCGGATGAAGCCCTCGACCAGCGGACCGAAGCCCGCCTGCACCTTGGGGTTGCCGGTGGCCGACAGCGTCGCGATCGAGCGGCCGTGGAAGGCATGCTCGTAGACCACGATCTCGGGCCGCTCGATGCCTTTGTCGTGGCCGAACTTGCGCGCCAGCTTCAGCGCCGCCTCGTTGGCTTCCAGGCCGGTCGAGCAGAAGAAGGCGTTGGTCAGGCCCGAGAGCTCCACCAGCCGGGCCGCCAGCGCTTCCTGGCCGGGCACGTGGTAGTAGTTGGAGCTGTGGATCAGCTTGGCGATCTGGTCCTGCAGCGCGGGCACCAGCTTCGGATGGTTGTGGCCCAGTGTGTTGACCGCGATGCCGCCCAGGCCGTCCAGGTAGCGTCGGCCCTCGGTGTCCCAGACCCATACGCCGTCGCCGTGATCGAGTGCGATCGGCAGGCGGCCGTAGGTGTTCATCACGTGGGGCGAGGTGGGCGCTGTCGAGGCGGTCATGCGTTTCCTTTCCGAGAAACCGGGGAGAGTGGGCTGCGGCACCGGGGTGCGACAGGGGCCCGTAAATAGTGGGTTCAGCGAAGCGCGCGCCGCTGAAATGCGATTCTAGGGGCCGGCACCGCGGGCGTTGGTGACGTTTGTGCATCAGAGCGATGCCGCCCGCCACGTCGGGTTATCCCGGGGTCCAGTCTTCTATAAGAGCTAGAATCACCACCCGGCCCGCAAGCCCCCCTGCAGGCCGCCGCCCCTCCCACCAGCCCCCGCCACGATGGTCGCCTACAAAGCACAAGAAGTCTTCATCCAGGGCGTCACGAGCGATGGTCGCACCTTTCGCCCGAGCGACTGGGCCGAGCGCCTGGCGGGCGTCATGAGCAGCTTTCGCCCCGGCGGCCCGCGCCCGGGCAGCCACCTGGGCTACTCGCCGTGGTGCATTCCCACCAACCTCAACGGCACCAAGTGCGTGGTCGTCCACCCCGACCTGCGCACCTACGATGCGATGGCCTGGGACTTCGTGATGAACTTCGCCCGCGACAACGACCTGCAGGTCACCGAGGCCTGCCTGCTGCCCGACGCTCCGGTGCCGGCCCGCCGCTAGGCTTTCCCGCATGGACGCAACCGCTGCCGGTGGACACGATCCGGCCGGTCCCCGCTTCTCCCCGCCGCCCGGCGGCCTGGTCCCCACCGACGAACAGCGCGCGATCCAGTCCGCGCCGCAGCCCACCGTGCTGGTGCAGGCCCATGCCGGCGCCGCCAAGACCACCACGCTCGCCCTGCGCCTGGCGGAGGCCTGGCAGCAGGGCATCGATCCGCGCGATTGCCTGGTGCTCACCTACACCGACGCCGCCTGCGTGGCCCTGCGCAACGCGCTGCGCACCATCGGCGTGCCGGTGCCGGTCGCCAAGCTGTTCCAGGTCTCGACCTTCGAGGCCTTCGCTTCCGCGGTGCTGTTGCGGATGGAAGGTGCGCCGGTGCCGCGGCTGCATACGCCGGAGCAGCTGCGGCCCCGCGTCTGGGAGGCGGTCGAGCGGATGCTGGCCCAGCAGGAGGACAGCCGCTGGTACGACGCGCTGCAGGTGCCGTCCGCCGGCGACGCCGCCTTCGTCGCCGATTTCCTGGAGCATGCGCTGTGGCTCAAGGGCACGATGCAGCTCGACCGCGATCCGCCCGAGGGCCTGCTGGCGCCGCAGCACGCCGAGCAGTACGGCATGGAGTACACCGCGCTGTGCACCTTCGCCGCCTACGAGCGCCGCATCCGCCGTGGCGGCCATCCCGACCACCCGGCATTCCGCGGCCCTGGCGACGCCACCTATGACCTGGCCCGCCAGTTTATGCGTGAGGAGGAGGGCGACGCCGACCCGGTGCCCGCCGCCTGGCCGGGCCGGCTGCGGGTCCTGATGGTCGACGAGATGCACGACATGAACGAGGCCATGTTCCGCATCCTGCGCCGGCTGCTGCGCTCGCAGCGCTGCGAGTTCTGCGGTGTGGGCGACGTGCACCAGGTGATCCATGCCGCCGCCGGCGCCGACCCGGCCTTCCTGGGCGAGCGCATCGCCGACGAGACCGGCCGCTACATCGCGACCTACCGGCTCGGCACCAGCTTCCGCTTCCACGAGCGGCTGGCCCGGGGCGCGGCGCGCTTCACCCGGCAGAAGATCGTGTCGTCCAGCGCGCACGACACCGCGGTGGCGGTGCTGTCCCACGCCGACGAGGACGCCTGCGTGGCGCAGGTGCTGACGGCCCTGCGCGGCTTCGGCCGCGGCGCCAAGGCCCTCGGCGCGCAGGCGGTGCTGCTGCGCCACGAGGACCAGTCGATCCTGCTGGAGAACGCGCTGGTCGACGCCGGCCTGCCCTACCGCACCACCGGCTTCGACAGCTACCTGCTGCGCCCCGAGGTGTTGCTGGTGCGCGGCCTGCTGACCATCGCCACCCGCGATTTCGAGAGTTTGCGCGACCGCGACACGCTGGCCCGCATGGTCGAATCCTTCGTCTTCTTCTGCGGCACCCGCCTGGACGAAGACCCCGAGCAGGACGACCAGTCGCAGCCGGCCCTGCTGGCGACGGCGATCCGCCACTTCCACGACAACAGCGAGAACCTGCCGCGCTTCCTGGAGAACCACGTGCTGCGCACCGCCGAGCCGGCCGTGGCGCGCCGCCTGCGGGCGGCGGTCGCGGTGGTGGAGGGCGTCGCGCCCGGCGCCGGGCCCGAGCTGTTCGACCGATTCCTGGCGGCGCTCGACATGCCGTGGTTCGTGGCGCAGGCGCTGGTGCGGCCGGAGCGGCGGGCCGCCGCGCTGCGCAACATTGAGGGCCTGCGCCACCTGGCGGCGCGTGCCGGATCGGCCTCGGCCTTCTTCCACCAGCTCAACGCCACCGAGCAGCGCCGGGCCGCGCCGGGGCGCGAGACCCCGCTGACGCTGGCCGCCGCGGCGGCGGTGAAGGGGCTGGAGTTCGACCACGTGCTGCTGCCCTTCTTGGCGCAGGGCGTGTTCCCCGATGCCGACGCGCGCACTTCGGACGAGGAAAACCTGTTCTACGTCGCGATCACCCGGGCTCGCAAGGCGCTGACGCTGCTGGTGGATGCACGGCGGCCGAGCGACTATGTG
This sequence comes from Xylophilus sp. Leaf220, assembly GCF_001421705.1. Taxonomy (GTDB): domain Bacteria; phylum Pseudomonadota; class Gammaproteobacteria; order Burkholderiales; family Burkholderiaceae_C; genus Xylophilus. Next base: position 159,829 of record NZ_LMKO01000025.1, read on the forward strand.
GCGCGGATGGGGCTGTCGCTGCCGGCAGCGTAGGGTTCGTTATGGAAAGCGAGCGCCCATGAAAAAACCGCCCGAAGGCGGTTTTTCACTTTGCTGCAGCGCACCCGTTGCAAACGGCGAGCGGGCTGATGAAGAGCCTGCTCGTGCGATGCCTGATTCGGTCAGGCGGCCGCGGTGGCTGCGGTTGCGAGGGCCTTGACCTTCGCAGCCAGGCGGCTCTTGTCGCGAGCGGCCTTGTTCTTGTGGAAGATGCCCTTGTCCGCCACGGTATCGACCACGCTCTGGGCGCGGGCGAAGGCTTCGGCAGCCTTGGTCTTATCGCCGGCGAGAACAGCCTTTTCGACGTTCTTCACCGCCGTGCGGTACTTGGAGCGCAGCGAGGTGTTCGCAGCGTTGAGCTTGACGTCCTGGCGGACGCGCTTGCGGCCCGACGCGAGGCGCGGGTTCTTTTTCTTCGGCTTGGTTGCCATGATTCGGTTCCTTAGGTGGTCTGAGGATGTTGCAGCAAAGCCAAAAATTATATCCCACCCCCAGGCTTCCCCACTGTGTGTGGCCGCCCACCCTCTTGCAGAGGGCGATGCCGGTCGGGCCCCTACACTCGCGCGGTGTCACTTTTCAAAGCCGCTTCCACCGTTTCGCTGTTCACGCTCGCCTCGCGCATCACGGGGCTGGTCCGTGAGCTGTTGATGGCCTCGGTGTTCGGCGTCAGCGCGTTGACCGACGCGTTCAACGTCGCCTTTCGCATCCCCAACCTGTTTCGCCGGGTGTTCGGCGAAGGGGCGTTCAGCCAGGCTTTCGTACCGGTGCTGGCCGCGGCGCGGGTGGAGCGGGGGGACGAGGGGGCCAAGGCGCTGATCGACCATGTCTCCACCCTGCTGGCCTGGACGCTGCTGGTACTGAGCATCGCGGGTGTGGCGGCGGCGCCGCTGCTGGTCTGGGCGATGGCCAGCGGCTTGCGGCAGACGCCCGAGGGCTTCGGCGCGGCGGTGACGATGACGCGGTGGATGTTCCCCTACATCGGCTTCATGTCGCTGGTGGCGCTGGCGGGCGGGGTGCTCAACACCTGGCGGCGCTTCGCGGTGCCGGCGGCCACGCCGGTGCTGCTGAACGTGTCGCTGATCCTGTCGATCGTCTGGGGTGCGCCCTGGTTCGCGCGGCACGGGTTCGAGCCGATCTACGCGCAGTGCGTCGGCGTGCTGGTGGGCGGTGCGTTGCAGTTGGGCCTGCAACTGCCGGCGCTCAAGCGCCTGGGCCTGCTGCCCGACATCGGCGCCAGCCGCGCGGCGATCCGCGCTGCCTGGACCGATCCCGCCACCCGCAACGTGATGCGGCTGATGCTGCCGGCGCTGCTGGGCGTCAGCGTCGCGCAGATCTCGCTGCTGATCAACACCCAGATCGCCTCGCATCTGGCGCCGGGCAGCGTCAGCTGGATCGTCTACGCCGACCGCCTGATGGAGTTCCCGACCGCTTTGCTGGGCGTGGCGCTGGGCGTGGTGCTGATGCCGCAGCTGGCCGGCGCCCGCGCCGCGAAGGACGACGCCCGCTATTCGGCGATGCTGGATTGGGGCCTGCGCCTGGTGGTGCTGCTGTCGGTCCCCTGCATGGTGACCCTGCTGGTGTTCTCCCGGCCGCTGGTGGCGGTGCTGTTCCACCACGGCGCCTTCACCCCGCAGGACGTGCAGCAGACCACCGTGGCGCTGATGGGCTATGGCGCGGGCCTGGTCGGCATCGTGGCGATCAAGGTGCTGGCACCCGGCTTCTACGCCAAGCACGACATGCGCACCCCGATGCGGATCGCCGTCTGCGTGCTGGTGCTGACCCAGGTGCTCAACTACCTGCTGGTGCCGCTGCTGCAGCATGCGGCGCTGACGCTGTCGATCGGCATCGGCGCGGTGGTCAACGCGCTGTGGCTGCTGGTCGGCCTGGTGCGGCGCGGCAGCTTCCGGCCGCTGCCGGGCTGGGGCCTGTTCCTGATGCAGGTGCTGGCCGCCAGCGCCATCCTGGCGATCTTCCTGGTGTGGATGCTCAACCGCTTCGACTGGATCGGCCTGCAGGCGACCGAGTTCCGCCGGGCCGGCCTGCTGGCGGGCGTGGTGGCGGCGTCGATGGTGCTCTACCTGCTGGCCGCCTGGGCCGCGGGCATCAAGCTGCGGCAGATGCTGCGCCGCTGACCCCCGCGGGGTGCCCTGGCCGCGCCGGGTCTGCCGCCACCGGGCCTCCGGCGGCCCCGCTTGACGCGTTCGGGCGGGCGCCGCCAGAATGGTCCATGGACCTTCGCTTTACGGCCCCCACGCCGCTCGAATATTTCGCCGCGCTCGTCCAGAGCGACGACGAATTCCCCCTGCTGGAGGCCACGGTCAGCGTGGCGCAGGACGAGTACCCCGACCTCGACATCCAGCAGGTGCTGGGCGACGTGGACCAGCTGCTGGCCCGCCTGCGCCGCCGCCTGCCGGCCGATGCGCCCGCCCTGCAGCGGCTGCGGGTGCTCAACCAGTTCTTCTTCCACGACCTAGCCTTCGGCGGCAACGTCAACGATTTCTACGATCCCGACAACAGCTATCTGAACGCGGTCCTGCGCACCCGCCGCGGCATCCCCATCTCGCTCGCGGTGCTGTGGATGGAGCTGGCCCAGGGCCTGTCGCTGCACGCCCGGGGCATCAGCTTTCCCGGGCACTTCATGGTCAAGATCAACCTGCCGAAGGGGCAGGTGGTGCTCGACCCGTTCAACGGCCATTCGCTCTCGCGCGAAGAGCTGTCGGAGCGGCTGGAGCCCTACAAGCGACGCAGCGGGTTGGTGGAGGATTTCGACGTGCCGCTCGGCCTGTTCCTGCAGGCCGCCACGCCCCGCGAGATCCTGGCCAGGATGCTGCGCAACCTGAAGGAGATCCACCGTTCACAGCAGGACTGGGCGCGGCTGGTGGCGGTGCAGAACCGGCTGGTCGCCCTGCTGCCCAAGGCCTGGGCCGAGCAGCGCGACCGCGGTCTGGCCCTGGCCGAGCAGGGCCGTGGCGCCGAGGCGGTGGTGGACCTGGAGGCTTACCTGGCCCACGCCGAGGACGCGCTCGACATCGACCTGGTCGAGGAGCGGGTGCTGCAACTGCGCCGGGCCCTCAACTGAGGTTTCAGATAAAAAGTGGCCGTAGCCGGTGTGCGGTGCCGGCATTTAGCTATTGCTTTAATAGCAATTTGACGCCGCCTCAGCGCTACACCAGCCGCGCCACTTCCAGCTCTTTCTTCAGGTACGCGTAGAAAAGCGGCGCCGCCACCAGGCCCGCGGGCCCGAAGACCGCTTCGGCCAGGAACATCACCGCCAGCAGTTCCCATACCGCCATGTGGGTGCGCTGCCCGACGACCTTGGCATTGATCAGGTACTCGGCCTTGTGGATCAGGATCAGGAAGCCGAGGCAGGCCGCCGCGGTGGCCGGCGACACCGACAGGCCGACGACGGTGATCACCGCGTTGCAGAGCAGGTTGCCCACGATCGGCACCAGCCCGGCCAGGAAGGTGAGGGTGATCAGCGCCGGCGCATAGGGCAGCTCCATGTTCCAGAGCGGCAGGATGCCCAGCAGGAAGACGGCGGTCAGCACCATGTTGAAGGCCGCGATCCAGAACTGCGCCGCCACGATCTGGCCGAAGGCCTCGCCGAAGAGGGTGATGCGCCGGTGCAGTTGCGCCGACAGCGGCCCGCGCGCGGTGGGCGACCGGGCGCAGCCCGCCAGCGCGCCGACGATCAGGCCCACGTAGGCGAAGAGCAGCGCATGCAGCCAGGCCCGCCCGGTGATCGCCAGCGAGCCGGCCTGCGCGCGCAGGTAGTGCGCCACCACCCGCTGCAGGTCGTCGGCACCGTCGGGCAGGTGCTGGCCGATCTCGGGCGGCAGCTTCTCGCGGAACTCCAGCACGGTGCGGGCGGTGTGGTCGAGCAGCTCGCGGTACTGCTCGGGCGCATGCAGGATGAAGGTGCGCGACTGCGACAGCGCCGCCGACAGCATCAGGATCGGCGCCGCGATGACCAGCGCCGCCGCGGCGATCTGCGCGCCCGGCGACACGGTGCGGCCGCTGCAGCCGGCCGCGGGCGGCACGGCCCGCTTGCGGGAGCGCCACAGCCGGCAGAACCCGCGGGCGATCCAGCGCGTCGCCAGGAAGCCGACGCAGACGCACAGCAGGCCCGCCAGCAGGCCCTGCACCATCACCAGCAGCAGCATCGCTGCGATCAGCACGTAGCTGGCCACCGTGACGCCGGTGCGTGCCGGAAGCGGATCGGCGCCGGATGCGGGCGGAAGAGGTCTCATGCGTGCGCGACAGTCAGGAAGAGGGTCGGAACTCCGGGCGGCGGCGCCGTCGCCCGGCGGGGCACGCGGTGGAATCCACCGCGCGTCGCAGCAGTATGCGGCGTCAGACCACGACGACGGCGGCGCCATCGGCGCGCGGGGCGATGGTTCCGATGCGGTGCACCTGCTCGCCGGCGGCCTGCAGCGTGGCGGCGGTCGCCTCGGCATGCTCGGCGGCCACGACCACCACCATGCCGATGCCGTTGTTGAAGGTGCGGTTCATCTCGATGTCGTCGATGCCGGCCACCTTCTGCAGCCAGGCGAACAGCTCGGTCTGCGGCCAACTGCCCTTCTGCAGGTGGGCGGCGGTGCCCTCTGGCAGCACCCGCGGGATGTTCTCCAGCAGGCCGCCGCCGGTGATGTGGGCCAGCGCCTTGATCGGGTGGACGGCCAGCGCCTCGAGCACCGGCTTCACGTAGAGGCGGGTGGGCGCCATGATCGCTTCGCGGAACGGCCGGCCGTCGAGCGTGGCGGGCAGGTCGGCTGCCGCCCGCTCGATCACCTTGCGCACCAGGCTGAAGCCGTTGGAATGCACGCCGGCCGAGGCCAGGCCCAGCACCACGTCGCCCGCGGCCACGCTCTGGCCGGTGAGGATCTTGGATTTCTCGACCGCGCCGACGGCGAAGCCCGCCAGGTCGTACTCGCCGTCGGGGTACATGCCGGGCATCTCGGCCGTCTCGCCGCCGATGAGGGCGCATCCGCTCAGTTCGCAGCCCCGGGCGATGCCGCCGACGACCGCCGCGGCCGTGTCCACGTCGAGCTTGCCGCAGGCGAAGTAGTCGAGGAAGAACAGCGGCTCGGCGCCCTGCACCAGCACGTCGTTGACGCTCATGGCCACGAGATCGATGCCGACGGTGTCGTGCATCTGCCATTCGAAGGCCAGGCGCAGCTTGGTGCCGACGCCATCGGTGCCGGAGACCAGCACCGGCTCCTTGTAGCGCTTGGGCACCTCGAACAGCGCGCCGAAGCCGCCGATGCCGGCCAGCACGCCCTCGCGCATCGTCTTCTTGGCCAGCGGCTTGATGCGCTCCACCAGTGCGTCGCCGGCGTCGATGTCGACCCCCGCGTCCTTGTACGACAGGGGGGAGGTGGAGGGCGCGAAAGAACTCATGGCGTGTGGTCGAGGATGGAGGGGAAGACAGGCGCCGGTGAGGGCAGGGCGGGTGCGCCGGGCACGGGAGCGCCGGGCGACTAGAATTTGTGGCTGATTTTAAGGGCTCGCTTCCCGCCGTTCCTTTGCCCCTCGTCCATGCCGCAGCTCTTTCACCGTTTGCCCTTCCACAGCCCGCGCCCCGGCGCGCCGCGCTGAGGCACGCCCGCATGCAGCAGATCGCGCTCGACATCGGCCTGGCCGCCGGCCCCACGCTCGCGAACTTCTGGCCCGGCCCCAACGCGGCGGCGCTGGAGCACCTGCAGCTCTGGACGGGTGCCGGCGAAGCGAACCGGGCGCCGGTGCCCGCCTATCTCTGGGGCGACGCCGCCAGCGGCAAGACCCACCTGCTGCAGGCCGCCCGCCAGGCGCTGCGCGACCAGGGCGCGACGGTCGGCTGGCTCGACGCCGCGTCGGGCGGGGCCGAGTACGACGAGGACTGGACGGCGGTGCTGCTCGACGACGTCCACCTCTACGACGCGGCCCAGCAGCACACCGCCTTCAACTGGTTCGTCAACGCCCTCACGCCGAAGGACGGCCGCGCTCGCTGGGTGCTGGCCGCCGGCGCCCTGCCGCCGGCCGACCTGCGGCTGCGGGAAGACCTGCGCACCCGGCTCGGATGGGGCCACGTGTTCCAGCTGCATCCGCTGGGAGAGACCGAGCGCCGCGCGGTGCTGCGCCAGGCGGCCGACGCCCGCGGCGTGGTGCTGGGCGACGACGTGGTCGATTTCATGCTCAGCCGCTTCAGCCGCGACCTGGGCAGCCTGATGCAGCTGCTCGACAGCCTCGACGGCTATGCCCTGCGCACCCAGCGCGCCGTCACCATCCCGCTGCTCAAGGCGATGCTCGCGTCCGAATGAACGCGGCCGCTTCGCTTCCTTGTCCTCTCCTGCCGCCTTCCTAGCCATGGCCGAAGCCGCTTCCCCCTCTCCCTCGTCGCGCCCCCGGCTGGCGCTGTTCGACCTCGACCACACGCTGCTGCCGATCGATTCCGACTACGCCTGGGGCGCGTTCACCACCACCCTCGGCTGGACCGATCCGGTGGCCTTCGCCCGCCGCAACGCGGAATTCTTCGCCCAATACCGCGCCGGCACGCTCGACATCCACGACTACGTGCGCTTCGCGACCGATGCGGTGCGGCTGCAGGGCCCCGAGGCGGCCGATGCCGCCCACCGCCGCTTCATGGCCGAGGTGATCGGCCCGGTGCTGCTGCCTGCGGCCCGTGCGCTGGTCGAGGCGCACCGCGCCGCCGGCGACGAGATCGTGATCGTCACCGCCACCAACGCCTTCGTCACCCGGCCGATCGCCCAGGCGCTCGGCGTGCGCGAGCTGATCGCGGTCGACCTGGCCCGCGGCGCCGACGGCTGGATCACCGGCGCGATCGAGGGCGTGCCCTCCGCCCGCGAGGGCAAGGTGCTGCGGATGGAGGCCTGGCTCGACGCGCGCGGCTGGCGCTGGGCCGACGTGGAGACCACCTTCTACAGCGATTCCCTCAACGACCTGGCCCTGCTCGAGAAGGTCGACCATCCGGTCGCCACCAACCCCGACCCGCGCCTGCGCGCCCTGGCCGCCGAGCGCGGCTGGCGCATCCTGGACCTCTTTGCGCCCGTGGGCGCCACCGAAGAAGAAAAATGATCAAACAGTTCATCGACAAGCTGCTGGGCAAGAAGGCCCCGGCCTCCGCGGGCGCCAAGGCCCCGAAGCGGCCCAGCTTCGGCAAGCGCGAGGAGGTGCCCGCCAGCGTGCACAACATCGACCCCGACCTGGTCGACCGCCGGGCGGTCGAGGTGGTGCGCACCCTGAAGCAGGCCGGCTTCGAGGCCTACGTGGTGGGCGGCGCGGTGCGCGACCTGCTGGTCGGCCTGCGGCCCAAGGACTTCGACGTGGCGACCAACGCCACGCCCGAGCAGGTCAAGGGCCTGTTCCGGCGCGCCTTCATCATCGGCCGGCGCTTCCGCATCGTGCACGTGGTCTACGGCCGGGGCCGGGAGCACGAGGTGATCGAGGTCTCGACCTTCCGCGCCTACATGGACAACGCCGCCGCCGAACAGGTGGCCGGCAACGAGAAGACCAGCAAGAGCGAACTGGCCGGCATGACCCATGCGGTCGATTCCACCGGCCGGGTGCTGCGCGACAACGTCTGGGGCCCGCAGAACGAGGACGCCACCCGCCGCGACTTCACCGTCAACGCGATGTACTACGACCCCGAGACGCAGACCGTGGTCGACTACCACGGCGGCTTCAAGGACGCCAAGAAACGCACCCTGCGGATGATCGGCGACGCCGCCACCCGCTACCGCGAAGACCCGGTGCGCATCATCCGCGCGGTGCGCTTCGCCGCCAAGCTGAGCGGCCTGGGCTTCACGCTGGATGCCAAGACCGGTGCCCCCCTGGTCGCCTCCCAAGCCCTGCTGGCCGACGTGCCGCAGAGCCGCATGTTCGACGAGATGCTCAAGCTGCTGCAGACCGGCCATGCGATCGCCAGCGTCGAGCAACTGCGCAAGCTCGGCATGGCCCGCGGCATCTACCCGCTGCTCGACGTGGTGGTGGAGCGCGCCGACCAGCCCTTCGTGAAGGCCGCCCTGCTCGATACCGATCGCCGCGTCGGCGAGGGCAAGCCGGTGGCGCCCAGCTTCCTGCTGGCCACCGTACTGTGGGACGACGTGCGCACCGGCTGGAACCGCCGGGTGGAGCAGCAGCGCCAGCCGGTGTTCCCGGCGCTGCAGGAGGCGATCGACGAGGTGTTCGACAAGCGCATCGGCGACGTGTCGGGCCGCGGCAAGCTGGCCGCCGACATGCGCGAGATCTGGGTCATGCAGCCGCGTTTCGAGAAGCGCACCGGCAGCACCCCCTACGGCCTGGCCGAGCAGCCGCGTTTTCGCGCCGGCTTCGATTTCATGCGGCTGCGCGCCGACATCGGCGAGGTCGACGAGGCGCTGGCGGAATGGTGGCAGGAGTTCAGCACCGCAGACGATCTGCGCCGCCAGGATTTGGTCGACCAGGTCCGCGAGGAGCAGAAGGTCCGGACCCGCAAGCCCGCCGCAGGCGAGGGCGCCGCAGCCGCACCGCACCCGCCCCGCGTGCGCAACCGCGCGCCCGAGCGCGACGGCGCCGAGCCGCTGCAGGACCCGTCCCGCACCGCGACGGGTCCGGCCGATGCGGCGCAGCAAGACACTGATGGCCGAACAGCGCCCGCCGCAGGGGAAGAGGGCGATGCCACCGGCGCGCCCCGCAAGCGCCGCCGTCGCCGCAAGCCCTCCGGCGGCAGTGCCGGCCCGCGCGACGGCGGCACCGGCAGCGACGGGGTGTGACCGCGCCGGCGCCGCCTGCGGGCGTGGGCGACGAGGCGCCCGTCGTGGTGGCCTATGTCGCCCTGGGTGCCAACCTGGGCGATGCGCTCGCCGCGGTGGGCGCCGCGTTCGACGCGATCGCCGCCCTGCCGGGAACCGACGTGTCGAAGCGGTCGGCCCTTTACCGCACCGCGCCGGTCGATTCCTCGGGGCCCGACTACGTCAACGCGGTGGCCGAAGTGCACACCGCCCTTCCGGCACTGGACCTGCTGCGCCAGCTCCAGGCCATCGAGGCCGGTGCCGGCCGTACCCGGCCCTGGCCCAACGCACCCCGTACCCTGGACCTGGACCTGCTGCTGTACGGGACCGCGCAGATCGCGCTGCCCGAGCTGCAGGTGCCGCATCCGCGCATGGGCGATCGGGCCTTCGTGCTGGTACCGCTGGCCGAGATCGCACCGTCCCTGGTGCCGGCGCAAGCCCTCGCCGCCGTGGCGGGGCAGGCCATCGAGAAGCTGCCGCAGCGACCTTTCTAGATAAAAAAGGGCTGTAGCCGGCGTGCTGCAACGACTTGATGCTATTGAAAGCATAGCGTTGTGGCGAATGCGTCGGTCGACTCGCGTCACATGGCAGCCGTCTGCATCGGGTGGGAACGGGGTGCCGGCCGGTTGTCGGCATGCGCCTACAAACCGAGAAACCGCCGTCCGGCGCAGAGGTGGTGCAGTGCAGCAGACACTCATCGACGGCACTTCAGCCGCTTCTCCGGACAAGGTTTTCTATGCAATTGCCAGACGCTGCGCTTCCTGTCTCCACCGGGCCAGAGGAGTGGGGCGCGTCTGTGCAAACCGCTGTGGCGGCCCCGCTGCCGATCCGCGCGGCTTCCCACCACCAGGCGTTCACCACGCTCGGCGCCCACCCGGATACGCAGAACGGCCAGCGCGGTGTCCGCTTCGGCGTCTGGGCGCCCAATGCCCGCGCCGTCGGGGTCATCGGCGACTTCAACGGCTGGGAGCCCCAGCCGCTCGCCCCTAGTGACGACGGCAGCGGCCAGTGGCACGGCTTCATCCCCGGCGTGGACATTGGCCAGCGCTACAAATTCCGGATCCAGCCGCCCGAAGGCAATGCCTTCGACAAGGCCGACCCGCATGCCTTCCAGACCGAGTGCCCGCCGCTCACCGCCTCGCGCGTCGCCACGCTCGATTACGCCTGGGGCGATGCGGAGTGGATGGCCGGCCGCGCCTCCCGCCAGGCGCTGGACCAGCCGATGGCGGTCTACGAGGTTCACCTGGGCTCCTGGCAGCGCGACGACGACGGCAACTATCTCAACTACCGCGAAATCGCACGCCGCCTGGCGGCCCACTGCACCGCGCTCGGATTCACCCACGTCGAGCTGATGCCGGTGGCCGAGCACCCGTTCTACGGCTCCTGGGGCTACCAGGTCACCGGCTACTACGCGCCCAGTGCCCGCTACGGCACGCCGCAGGACCTGATGGCGCTGGTCGACACGCTGCACCAGCACGGCATCGGCGTGCTGCTCGACTGGGTCCCGTCGCACTTCCCGTCGGATGCGCACAGCCTGGGCGCTTTCGACGGCACCCACCTCTACGAGCATGCCGATCCGCGCCTGGGCTTCCACCCGCAGTGGAACAGCCTGATCTTCAACTACGGCCGCTACGAGGTGCGCGACTTCCTGATCGGCAATGCGCTCTTCTGGCTGCACTACTACCACTTCGACGGGCTGCGGGTCGATGCGGTGGCGTCGATGCTCTACCTGGATTTTTCCAGGGAAGAGGGCCAGTGGCTGCCCAACGAGCATGGCGGCAACGAGAACCTGGCCGCGGTCAAGTTCCTGCAGGAACTCAACACCGCCGTGTACGCGGCCTTCCCCGACGTGCACATGATCGCGGAGGAGTCCTCCAGCTGGGGCGGCGTGTCGCGTCCGGTGGACCACGGGGGGCTGGGCTTCGGTATGAAATGGAACATGGGGTGGATGAACGACACCCTGCGCTTCATCGAGCGGCCGCATTTCTACCGCGAGTACCACCAGGACGAACTGCGCTTCTCGTTCTGGTACGCCTTCGACGAGAACTTCATGCTGCCGCTGTCGCATGACGAGGTCGTCTACGGCAAGGGCAGCCTGTGGGAGCGCCAGCCGGGCGACGACTGGCAGCGGGCGGCAGGCCTGCGGCTGCTGTACGGCTTCATGTGGGGCCATCCCGGAAAGAAGCTGCTGTTCATGGGCGGCGAATTCGGCCAGGAAGCCGAGTGGACCCACGAGGGCACGCTCGACTGGTACCTGTGGGGGCGGCCGCTGCATGCGGGCATCGGCCGCTGGGTGGCCGACCTCAACCGCGTCTACCGCGAAACGCCCGCGCTGCACCGCCGCGATTTCGCGGCCGAGGGTTTCTCGTGGGCCCATGCCGAACACGGCCTGCCGACGGTGATGAACTTCTTCCGCCATGCGGGCGACGGCCAGGGCGACGTGTTGGTGCTCTGCAACTTCACCGCATCGCCGGTGCAGGCCCTGCGCATCGGCGTGCCGCGCGGCGGCCACTGGACCGAATTGCTCAACAGCGATGCCTCCATCTACGGCGGCAGCGGCATGGGCAACCTCGGCGGCCGCGATGCCGACCCGATCGCCTGCGGCGGCCATGGCCACAGCCTGCTGGTGACACTGCCGCCGCTGGCGGTGGTGATGCTCTCCGACGGCGGCCCCACGCATTCCGCGGCGCGGCTTGCGGGCAGCGCGAATCCATCCATCTCCAACTGAGGAGCCGACCATGCACAGTACCAAGAACGTCCTGGCCTTCGTGATGGCGGGGGGCGAAGGCTCCCGGCTGCATCCCCTCACGACCGACCGCTGCAAGCCGGCAGTGCCGTTCAACGGCAAGCACCGGGTGGTCGACTTCGTGCTTTCGAATCTGATCAACTCCGACATCTTCTCGATCTACCTGTTGGTGCAGTACAAATCGCAGTCGCTGATCGAGCATGTGCGCACCGCGTGGACGATGCCGCGTTTCGGTCCCGACCATTTCGTGACGGTGGTGCCGCCGCAGATGCGCAACGGGCCCGAGTGGTTCCAGGGCACGGCCGATGCCGTGTACCAGAACCTGCACCTGATCGAGAGCTTCAGGCCCGACATCGTGGCCGTCTTCGGTGCCGACCACATCTACCGCATGGACGTGCGCCAGATGATCGAATTCCATCAGCAGTCGGGTGCCGACGTGAGCGTCGCGACGCTGCCGGTGCGGCTCGAGCAGTGCGACCAGTTCGGCGTGGTGGAGGTCGATGCGCAGCACCGCATCACCGACTTCAAGGAAAAGCCCAAGACGACCGCACCGATGCCGGGCAGCAGTACCCATGCGCTGGCATCGATGGGCAACTACATCTTCAACGCCGATGTGCTGATCGAGGCGCTCAAGCGGGCGCATGCCACCGGCGAGAGCGACTTCGGCAAGCACATCCTGCCGAAGATGGTGGAGAGCCACCGCCTCTTCGCCTACGACTTCGACACCAACGTCATTCCCGGCACCGCGCCCTACGAAGAGCACGGCTACTGGCGGGACGTCGGCACCATCGACGCCTACTTCGACGCCCACTTCGACACGCTGGGCGTCACGCCCAAGTTCCGGATGACCAACCGACAGTGGCCGATCTATGCGAGCCACGATCCGTCGGAGTCCGCGCAGATCGAGAACGGCGCGATCAACCGCTCGGTCGTCGGCTCCGGCTGCATCGTCGACGGTGCGGTACTCGACCACGCGATGCTGCGGCGTGCAGTGACGGTGCAGCGCGATGCGCATCTGGAGCATTGCATCGTGATGGAGCGATCGGTCATCGGACAGGGCGTGCACATCCGGCGGGCCATCGTCGACACCGACAACGAAATTCCCGCCGGCGAGCGCATCGGCTTCGACCTGGAGGCCGACCGCAAGCGGTTCCACGTCACCGAGAGCGGTATCGTCGTGGTGCCGAGCGGCTACTTCTCGGCCACGACCCGGCGACAGGAGCGGCGTGGGTCGCAGCCCGCGCTGCCGGCGCACATCAGGCCCTTGGAAGACGCTCCGGCGCCGACGAACGCATCCCTTTCCATTCCCTCTCTCAATTCGATCAGGGCCACGGCATGAACGCTACTTCAGACAACGCAAAGGTACAGGCAATGGCAGGTGAGAACGCAACGGTGGCCGGGCAGGGTTACGAACGGGTGGAGCGCGGCTCCCCCCAGCGGCTGGGCGCCCACTGGGACGGCAAGGGGACCAACTTCGCGATCCATTCGGTGCCCGCCGAGCGCATCGAGCTGTGCCTGTACGCGGAGGACGGCAGCACCGAGATCGCCCGGGTGGACATGCCCGACCGTACCGGCGACGTGTGGCACGGCTACCTGCGCGGCTGCGCCCCGGGTACCCGCTACGGCTTTCGGGTGCACGGCCCGTACCAGCCGGATGAAGGCCTGCGTTTCAATGCGCACAAGCTCCTGCTCGACCCCTACGCCCTGGCACTCGACCGGCCGCTGCGCGGCGCGGCCGACCAGTACGGCTACATCCCAGGCACCGAAGTGGAAGACTTCGCCTTCGACGAGACCGACAACGGTGCCAATGCCGTCAAGTGCGTCGTGGTGGACACGGCCTTCGACTGGGGCGACGACACGCCGCCCGCCGTGCCGTGGAACAAGACCGTGTTCTACGAAGTGCACGTCAAAGGCTTCACCTGCCAGCACCCCGACGTGCCCGAGGACATCCGCGGCAGCTATGCCGCCATGGGGTCCGATGCCGCGATCGCGCACCTGAAGCAGATCGGGGTCAATTCGGTGGAACTGCTGCCGGTGCAGGCCTTCATCGACGACGAGCGCTTGGTCAACGACGGCCTGGTCAACTACTGGGGCTACAACACGCTGGGCTTCTTCGCGCCGGAGCCGCGCTACGGCTCGGGCGGCAGTGCCGCTGTGAACGAGTTCAAGTCCATGGTCAAGGCACTGCACGCGGCCGGCATCGAGGTGATCCTCGACGTGGTCTACAACCACACCGGCGAAGGCAACCACCTGGGCCCGACGCTCAGCTTCAAAGGCATCGACCATGCGGGCTATTACCGCCTGAGCCCGGAAGACAAGCGCTTCTGCGTCGACTACACCGGCACTGGCAATACCCTCGACAGCTCCAGTCCGCTGGTGTTGCGCCTGGTGATGGACAGCCTGCGCTACTGGGTGGAGGAGATGCATGTCGACGGCTTCCGCTTCGACCTGGCCTCCACCCTGGGCCGCGGGGTCAACGACTTCGACCAGCGGTCCGCCTTCTTTTCGGTCATCCAGCAGGACCCGGTGCTGGCCAAGGTGAAGCTGATCGCCGAGCCCTGGGACGTGGGCCCGACCGGGTACCAGGTGGGCGGCTTCCCGGCGCCGTGGGCCGAGTGGAACGGCAAGTACCGCGACGCGATCCGCGATTTCTGGCGCGGCGAAGACGGCACGCTGCCCGAATTTGCGGCCCGGCTGTGCGGCTCGGCCGACCTGTTCGGCGGCTCGCGCCGGGGTCCGCTGGCCAGCGTCAACATCGTCACGGTGCACGACGGCTTCACCCTGCAGGACCTGGTCAGCTACAACGAAAAGCACAACGAGGCGAACGGCGAAGACAACCGCGACGGCGAAAGCCACAACCGCAGCTGGAACTGCGGCGTCGAAGGCCCGACCGACGACGAGGCGATCACGGCCCTGCGCGAACGCCAGAAGCGCAACATGGCCACGACGCTGTTCATGTCGCAGGGCGTGCCGTTGCTGCTGGGCGGCGACGAGATGGGCCGCACCCAGGGCGGGAGCAACAACGGCTACTGCCAGGACAGCGAGATCAGCTGGTACGACTGGTCGGCCGAACGGCGCGAGGATCCCCTGGTGCAGTACGTGCGCCGGCTTTCGGCCTTCCGCAAGAGCCATGCGGTGCTGCAGCGCACCCGCTTCTTCGGCGGCAATGCCGACGAGGCCGGCCGCAAGGACATCGGCTGGTTCAGCGTGTGGGGCCTGGAGATGACGCAGGAGGAGTGGACCAGCCCGGGCGTGCGCTGCGTGGCCGCGTTGCTCGACGGTGCCCGCACCGCGGAGGTGGGCGAGGACGGTAACGAGGTGACCGGCGACTCGGTGCTGATGCTCATCAATGCATCCCCCGACGACACGGTCTTCACCATTCCGGAATATGCGGGCGCGCCCGCCGGCTGGACACCGCGGATCGACACCGCGACCCTCGACGGGCAACCTGTCGTCGAAGGCGACGTGGCGGATATCACCCCCTGGCACGCGGGCGAACAGCACAGCCTGCCTGCGCATTCGATGGTGGTCCTGACCCAGCCTGTGCACCCATGACGGAGGCGGTGCAAGCCCACGCCCCGGCCGGCACTCCGGGCCGCCATGCCCACCCGATGCCTTTCGGCGCGACCCTGCTGGCGGAAGGTGGCGTGCGTTTTCGGCTTTGGGCGCCGGCACTCGAGAAAGCAGACCTGTTGCTGCACGGGGCTGGAGAGGGCGGCACGCCGCGCGTCCATGCGGCTACGGCGATGCAACAAGGCTGGTTCGAATGCACCGTGCCCGACGCGGCCGCCGGCTCCCTCTACCAATGGCGGGTGGCGGACGGCCTCGTGGTGCCCGATCCGGCGTCCCGGTTCAATCCGCAGGGTGTCCATGGACCAAGCTGCGTGGTCGATCCCTGCGGTTTCGCGTGGGACGGCGACTGGAGGGGCCGCCCGTGGGCCGAGGCGGTGGTCTACGAGATGCATGTCGGCACCTTCACGCCCGAAGGAACCTACGCGTCCGCCGAATCGAGGCTGGAAGGGTTGGCCCGCACCGGCATCACCGCGGTAGAGCTCATGCCGCTGTCGGACTTCCCGGGCGAATTCGGCTGGGGCTACGACGGCGTGCTGCCGTTCGCGCCACATGCGCCCTACGGCGACCCGGAAGCGCTCAAGCATTTCATCCAGGCCGCGCACCGCCATGGTCTGATGGTGTTCCTGGACGTGGTCTACAACCACTTCGGTCCGGACGGCAATTACCTGGGGGCCTATGCGCCGCAGTTCTTCTCGGAGGTGCACAAGAACCCCTGGGGCAACTCGCTCAACTTCGACCGGGACGGCAGCGACACCGTCCGCGACTTCTTCGTACAGAACGCGCTGTACTGGCTGCAGGAGTACCGTTTCGACGGCCTGCGGCTGGACGCGATCCATGCGATCGTCGACGACAGCGCGCTTGACGTGATCGACGAATTGGCGCAGCGGGTGCGCAACGGCATCCCCGACCGGCATGTGCACCTGGTGCTGGAAAACGAGGACAACGGCCACCACCGCCTGCCCAGCGCAGGCCGCTACGACGCCCAGTGGAACGACGATTTCCACCATGTGATGCATGTGGTGCTGACCGGCGAGGACGCCGGCTACTACCAGGACTACGGCGACCGGCCGGTGGCCATGCTGGCCCGCTCCCTGGTGAACGGCTTCCTGTGGGAGGGTGCCGAGCGCAGCCCCCAGGGCGCGCGGCAGGAGCTCCAGCAGGCACCGGCGCAACCGCTGGGGGCGATGGTCAACTTCCTGAACAACCACGACCAGAGCGGCAACCGTGCCTTTGGCGAACGGATGGTCGAGATGGTGCCGCCCGGGTCCGTGCCGGTAGCGACCGCGCTCGCCCTGCTGACGCCTGCCACGCCGATGCTCTTCGCCGGCGAGGAGTTCGGCGCCCGTACGCCGTTCCTGTACTTCGCCGACTGGAAGGGCGATCTGCGGGACGCGGTGACCGAGGGGCGCCTGCGCGATTTCGGCCATTTCGCCCAGCGCGCCAACGGCGAGACCGGCGAACCGCCCGCACCGTGCGAGCGCAGCACCTTCGAGGCCAGCCGGCTCGACTGGACCTTCGCCGCTTCGGATAGCGGACAAGCCGTCCGCGGGTTCGTCACCCGCGTTCTGGACGCCCGGCGTACCTGGTTGGTGCCGCGGCAGGCCCGCCTCATGACGGGTTCCCACGAGACCCATATGCTGGGCGAACGCACCTTCGTGCTGCGCTGGCGGTACCTTGGCGGCGAGGCGATCGAGTTGCAGGCGAACATGCAGGACGCACCGTGGGCAGCGAACCAGCCATCGCCATGGTCGCCTCTGGCCGATGCCGAAACCGTGTTCGCGGTCGGTGCGGCCGGGACTGCCGTGTGGGCGCCGTGGTCGGCCCGCTGGACCTGGGGCCGCGAAAACTGATTCCGCCTTCGAGAGGATCGGTGCTCTTCGCCGGTCCGTCATGCCGCAACGCCAGAATTCCGGCACGGCACTTGCTGCCGGTGCAGCGGCAGTTCCCGGCAGCCGGTAGGCTGTCGCAACGACCAGAACAGGACATTTCGTGACCGATATCCTCGCGCCCGGTGCGCCCTCCACCCAAGACGACCGCGAGGGCCTTCTGCGGCTGGCCGCGCAACTCGGCCTGGCCAGCCACTGGAGCGATTTCTACGGCGTGGAGCGGGCGGTGCCCGACGAGACGCTGCGCCTGGCGCTGCAGGCCATGGGCGTGTCGGCCGCGGACGATGCGCAGGTGCAGGTCTCGCTCGCCGCCCATGCCGATTCGCAGATGCAGCAGACGTTGCCGCCGGTGGTCGTGCTGCGGGAA
Source organism: Xylophilus sp. Leaf220 (assembly GCF_001421705.1). GTDB lineage: Bacteria > Pseudomonadota > Gammaproteobacteria > Burkholderiales > Burkholderiaceae_C > Xylophilus. The sequence goes on from NZ_LMKO01000025.1 coordinate 177,208, forward strand.
GGGGCTGCCGAGCATGGCATCGGCCTCGACCTGCACACGCCGGACGGCAGCCTCTGGTACTTCACCGTCGAAGGGCGTGCGCGCCAGGAACTGCGCAGCCACCGCGGCGGCAACGGCCGGCAGTACGTGGTGCTGCCGGCAGGCCTGCCCTGCGGCTATCACCGGCTCGACGGCCCAGAAGAAAACGCCGGCTACTGCACGGTGATCGTCACACCGCAGCGCTGCTTCATCCCGCCGGCCCTGCAGTCCGGCGAGCGTTGGTGGGGCCCGTGCGTGCAGTTGTACGCGCTGCGGTCCGCGCGCAATTGGGGCATCGGCGATTTCACCGACCTGCGGGTGCTGGTCGGCGGCATGGCCCAGCAGGGCGCGTCCTTCATCGGGCTCAGCCCGCTGCATGCGCTATTTCCCCATCGGCCGGAGGTGGCGAGCCCGTACAGCCCGTCGAGCCGCAACATGCTCAACCCCATCTACCTGGACGTGGAGGGGGTGCCCGAATTCCACGAGTGCGCGGAGGCCCGGCGCCTGGTGGACACCGAGGATTTCCAGCATCGGCTGCGCGACCTGCGGGCGACCGAACTGGTGGATTACGCCCAGGTCGCGGCCACCAAGATGGGCATCCTGGAGTTGCTCTGGTCGCATTTCTGCCAGCACCACGTCGCGGCGGAAACCGAGCGGGCCCGGCAGTTCCACGAGTTCCTTCGCGCGCGCGGCGAGGCACTGCGCGACCATGCCCTGTTCGAGGCGCTGCAGGCCCATTTCTTCGCGCTCGATCCCGACGTCTGGGGCTGGCCGGTGTGGCCGGAGGACTACCGCGCGCCCGGTGCCCCGGCGGTGGCCGCCTTCGCGCAGGCGCATGCCGAGCGGGTCGATTTCCGCGCCTGGCTGCAGTGGCTGGCCGAGGAGCAACTGCACGCCGCCCACCGCCGGGCGATCGCGCTCGGCATGGGCCTGGGCCTCTACCGCGACCTGGCCGTCGGCGTCAACGAGGGCGGCTCCGAAACCTGGACCCGGCCCGATGCCTACGCGCTCGGCATGCACGTCGGGGCGCCGCCCGATCCGCTCAACGCCCTGGGCCAGAACTGGGGCCTGCCGCCCCTCAATCCGCAAACCCTGATGGCGGGCCGCTACCAGCCCTTCATCGACACGCTGCGCGCCAACATGCGCGATGCCGGCGCCCTGCGGCTCGACCATGTGATGGGGCTGATGCGGCTGTTCTGGATCGCGCCCTCGGGCGGCTCCTACGTCAGCTACCCGCTGGACGACCTGCTCGGCATCCTGGCGCTCGAGAGCGTGCGGCAGCGCTGCATGGTGGTGGGCGAGGACCTCGGCAACGTCGCCCCCCGGATGCGCGAGGCGATGGAAGAGCGCTCGCTGCTGTCCTACCGCCCGCTGTTCTTCGAGCGCACCTTCGACGGCGGCTTCGTGCCGCCGCAGGAGTGGCGGCCCCAGGCGCTGGCGGTCGTCAGCACCCACGACTTGCCCACCCTGAGCGGCTTTTGGAGCGGCGACGACATCGAGCTGCAGGCCCGTCTGCACCTCTATCCCGACGCGCAGGCGCACGGCCAGCAGGTGCTGAACCGATCGTCCGACCGGGTGCAGCTGCTGCTGGCGCTCGACCGCGAGGGCCTGCTGCCGCCCGGCGTCAACGTGCACCCGACGTCGCTGCCCGAGAGCACGCCGTCCTTCGTCGACGCGGTCTATGCCTTCATCGCACGTACACCGTGCCTGCTGCTCGGCGTGCAGTTGGAGGACATCACCCAGCAGAAGCTGCAGGTCAACGTGCCCGGCACTTCGGAAGACGTGTTCCCCAACTGGCGCCGCAAGCTGTCGGTGGAGGTGGAAGACCTGGGCGTGGACGCGCGGATGGCGTCGGTCGCGGCCGTGCTGCGGGCCCGGCGCAGCGCCTCGTTCCAGCAGCCCGCGGTGGGGGCGGGCGAGCTGCCCGCCCTGGAGACGGCCCGCATCCCGAGCAGCACCTACCGGATGCAGTTCCACGCGGGCCTCACCTTCGACCAGGCGACCGCGGTGGTGCCCTACCTGCATGCGATGGGCATCAGCCATCTCTACGCCTCGCCCTACCTGCGGGCCCGGGCCGGCAGCACCCACGGCTACGACATCGTCGACCACAACGCGCTCAATCCCGAGGTGGGCGACGAGCAGGCCTTCGACCGCATGTGCCGCGCGCTGCGCCGCCACGGCATGCACCAGATGCTCGACATCGTGCCCAACCACATGGGCGTGCTCGAGGCCGACAACGCCTGGTGGCTCGACGTGCTGGAGAACGGTCCCGCGGCCCGCCACGCCGAGACCTTCGACATCGAATGGGAGCCGGCCGCGCCGGAGATGGCCGGCAAGGTGCTGCTGCCGGTGCTGGGCGACCACTACGGCCGGGTGCTGGAAGCGGGCGAGCTGCGCACCGCCTTCGTGGCCGACACGGGCGAGTTCTGGCTGAATTACTACGATCACCGCTTCCCGATCGACCCCTGCGATTACCCGGCCATCCTCTCGGTGTTGCCGATGCCGGTGGCCTTCGACGAGGCCCATCGCGATGCGCACGCGGTGGTCGAATCGTTGCTGCATGCGCTGGCGACGCTGCCGCCGCGCAACGACCTGTCGCCCGGAGGCCGTGCGGCGCGCGACCGGGACCGGCCGCTGCACAAGCGCTCTCTGGCACGGCTGGCCCGCACCCACGCCTGGCTGGAGGCCTGGATCCAGGCCTGCTTGAAGCTGCTGAACGGCACGCCGGGCGAGCCCGCCAGCTTCGACGGGCTCGACGCGCTGATCCGCCGCCAGGCCTACCGCCTGGCATACTGGCGTGTGGCGGGCGACGACATCAACTACCGTCGCTTCTTCGACGTGAACACGCTGGCCGGCGTGCGCCAGGAGCGCGAGGACGTTTTCGACGCCACCCACCGCCGGGTGCTGCGCTGGCTGCAGGACGGCCGCATCGCCGCCCTGCGGATCGACCATCCCGACGGCCTGTCGGACCCGCGCGGGTATTTCGAGCGGCTGCAGGGCCGCTACGCCGCGCAGGCCGATGCGGAGGGCCGCAGCCGCCGCGCGCTGTACCTGGTGGTCGAGAAGATCCTGGATGCCGACGAAGCCCTGCCGCCCGAGTGGCCGGTGCACGGCGGCACCGGCTACCGCTTCTCCAGCCTGGTCAACGGCCTGTTCGTCGACCGCGAGCAGGAGGCCGCGTTCGACGCGCTATACGCCCGCTTCACCGGCGAGTACGAGCGCTTCGACGACATCGTGTTCGAGGCCAAGCTGCACGTGATCTACAACGCGTTGTCGAGCGAACTGGGCTGGCTGACCGAGGCGCTCTACCGCATCGCCCGCAGCGACCGCCGCAGCTGCGACTTCACCCGCAACCGCCTGAGCCAGGCGATGGCGACGGTGGCCGCCTGCTTCCCCGTCTACCGCACCTACATCCGTTCGCAGGACAGCACGGTGCGCCCGGCCGACAAGGCGGTGATCGACCGCGCGGTGCGCGATGCGCGCCGCCGCAGCGCGGGCGCCGAGGTGTCGGTGATCGAGCACCTGCGCGGTGTGCTGCTGGGGGCCTGCGACGTCGCCGACCCGGCGCGCCGGGCGCTCACCATGCGCTTCATCTCACGCTGGCAGCAGTTCACCGCGCCGGTGATGGCCAAGGCGATGGAAGACACCGCCTTCTACCGCTACAACCGCCTCGTGTCCCTCAACGACGTGGGCGGCGATCCACGGCGCTTCGGCACGCCGGTCGACGAGTTCCACAAGGTCAACGGCAGCGACATGGCCTCGCGCCCGCACTGGCTGCTGGGCACGTCCACGCACGACAGCAAGCGGTCGGAAGACCTGCGCACCCGGATCGACGTGCTCTCGGAAATGCCGCAGGAGTGGCAGTCCGCGCTGGAACGGTGGCATGCCGCCGCCGTGCCCTTGCGCGGCCATGTCGACGATGCGCCCGCCCCGACGCCCAACGACGAGTACCTCTTCTGGCAGACGCTGCTCGGCGCCTGGCCGCTGGTGCCGCCCGACGACGCGGCGCGCGAGGACTTGCGTGAACGGCTGCAGGCCTACATGCAGAAGGCGGTGCGGGAGGCCAAGCGCAGCACCAGCTGGCTCGATCCGAACGAGAGCTACGAGACTGCGCTGGCGGCCTTCGTCGACGGCGTGCTCGATCCCGCGCGGAGTGCCGCGCTGCTGGCCGACGTGCAGGCCTTCGTCGACCGCATCGCGCCGTTCGGCTGCTGGAGCAGCCTGTCGCTGGTGGCGCTGAAGCTCACCGCACCGGGGGTGCCCGACATCTACCACGGCTGCGAACAGTGGAACTTCAGCCTGGTCGATCCCGACAACCGCCGCAAGGTCGACTTCGCGGCCCTGGCGGCGTCGCTGGACACGCTGCAGCCGATGTACGCGGGCGGCGCGGTGCCGAGCGCGGCCCAGTGGAACGCGCTGCTGGACGGGTATGTCGACGGTCGCATCAAGCAGCTCGTCACCTGGCGGCTGCTGCAGCTGCGCCAGGCGCACCCCGATGTGTTCGCCTCGGGCGGCTACCTGCCGCTGGCCGCCACCGGCGCGCATGCCCGGCAGTTGGTCGCGTTCCAGCGCGGCAATGGCGAATCGGTGGCCGTGACCGTCGCCGGTCGCTTCCTGCGCAGCATGGATCCGGAAGGCGGTGCCCGGGGATGGACCGCGGCCTGGGGCGACACACGCATCGTGCTGCCCGAATCCGCTGCGGCCGCGCCGACCGGCGGCTGGGTGGACTGGATCACCGGGGCACCTGTCGTTGCGGACGCCGACGGCACCGGGCTTGCCGTTGCGAAGGTGTTGAAGACGCTGCCGCTGGCGGTGCTCGTGCCGGCCCGCTGGATGGAGACCGCATGAACGTCCTCTTCCTGACACCCGAATACGCGCCCTGGGTCAAGACCGGCGGCCTGGGCGACGTGAGCGGTGCGCTGCCGCCCGCGCTGGCCGCGCTGGGGCACGACGTGCGGGTGCTGATCCCCGCGTACCGCGCCTTCGCCGCCTTGCCGTCCGACATGCCGCGCACCCCGGTGGCCGAGATTCCGGCGCGCGACGGCTGGCCCGCCGCACGCATCGACAGCGTGCCCCAGCCCGGCGGCGTGACCCTCCTGTTGCTCGAATGTCCGGAGCTGTACGACCACGAAGGCGGCCCCTACCTCGACGCGAAGGGCCAGGACCACTGGAACAACGCCCGGCGCTTCGGCTTCCTGTCCCGCGTCGGCGCCTGGCTGTCGACAGAGGGCTCGCCCTGGCCCGCGTGGAGGCCCGACATCCTGCACGGCCACGACTGGACCTGCGGGCTGGCGCCTTTCTACCTGCATCTGGCCCGCCGGCAGGGCCTGGCCACCGCCGCCAGCACGATCACCATCCACAACCTGGCCTTCCAGGGGCTGTTCTGGATGCTGGATGCCGACATGCTCGGCATTCCGTACGAATGGCGTCATGTGGACGGGGTGGAGTTCTACGGTCTGGTCTCGATGCTGAAGGCGGGCCTGCTGTTCTGCGACGCGATCACGACGGTCAGCCCCACCTACGCCCGGGAGATCCAGACCGAGGCCTTGGGTGTCGGCCTGCACGGCCTGCTGCGGTCGCGGGCCGACCGTCTGCACGGCATCCTCAACGGCATCGATACCGACGTGTGGGACCCGGAAGGCGACACCCTGCTGCCCAAGCGCTACCGCATCGGCGCGATGGGCGGCAAAGCCGTCTGCAAGGCGGTGCTGCAGCGCGATTGCGGCCTGACCGTATCGCCCGATGCGCTGCTGTTCGGCCTGGTCGGCCGGCTGACCGAGCAGAAGGGCATCGACCTGATCGTCGGCGCCCTGCCGTGGATCCTGGCGCAGGGCGCGCAGCTGGTCGTACTGGGGCAGGGCGATGCCGCGCTGCAGGACGCGCTGCGGGCGGCGGCCGCCGAGCATCCGACGCAGGTGAGCGTGCAGACCGGCTTCGACGAGAGCCGTGCGCACCGGATCGAGGCCGGCGCCGACGTCTTCCTCATGCCGTCGCGCTACGAGCCCTGCGGCCTGAACCAGATGTACAGCCAGCGCTACGGCACGCCGCCGCTGGTGCATGCCACCGGCGGGCTGGCCGACTCGGTCGTCGACCTGTCCGCCGGCAAGCAGGCGGGCACCGGCATCGTGATCCGGGAGCCGACCGTCCTCGCCCTGACCGAGGGCCTGGAGCGGGTTCGCGTCGCCTTTGCCGACAAACTGCTGTGGCAGGCGCTTCGGCGAAACGGTATGCGCCAGGACTTCGGTTGGGAGGCCAGCGCCCGGCGATACGGGGCGCTATACGAAAGCCTGCGGGAAGGCGCGTAGGCGGGACGTGCGCCGCAGTGCCCGGCGCCATCGATTGGCTTGCTATTAATTGGATAGCATGAGGCCGGCGATGTTAGCCGGCTGCAGCCACTTTTCATCCATATTTCTAATATGCGGGGAGAGGATGGTAGTGCCGGTCCGCATCGAGAGTCCCACAGGGCGACTCGCCAGCCGCTGACAAGGTTTCCGGCCGTCGCGGGCTACCTTGCGACATGCATCGCGAATCTTCATTGGCCTCTGCGTCCGGGCCGCTTCCCTGGCTGGCGTCGCTCGATGCCTTTGCGGGGCCGACCGATGCCCGCCCGCTCCGCGACATGGCCCGCGCCTTCGTCTCGGCTGTGCAGGCCGACGGGCCCGGCTCGGAACGTACCTTGCGCCGCTTCCAGTGGCTCGCGGCGGTCACAGGGTGCGATGTCGTGGTCGGCAAGCTGTTCGAGCCCCACTTGGACGCGCTGTCGATCATCGACGAACTCGAAGGCGCGGCCTCCTCGACCCCACTGCTTCCCGGCCTCCCGGCAGATCCGATCTGGGCGGTGTGGGCTGCGGAAGGCCCCGGGCAACTGAATGCGTTGGAGGATGCCGAGGGCGCGTGGCACTTGCGGGGTATCAAGAGCTGGTGCTCGGGGGCTGCACGGGTCGATGCAGCATTGGTCGGCGCCCGCGATGCATCGGGCAACTCCCGGCTCTTCGCCGTCGGCATGAAGTCCGCGGGCGTAGCGATCACCGGCGAAGGCTGGTCCGCGGTTGGGATGGCCCAGACGGACAGCGTGGATGTGAGGTTCGACAGTGCGCCGGCTGTGCCTGTCGGTGGCCCGGGTCGCTACATCGATCGCATCGGCTTCTGGCATGGCGCGGCCGGCATCGCGGCCTGTTGGCACGGCGCCGCGGTGGCGATCGCCCAGCCGTTGCGGCAGCGGGCCGTGAGTGGCCGATCACCGGCCGATCCGTTCGTCCTGGCCGCGCTGGGAGCGGTCGACGCCCGATTGACAGCCTCGGCATCGGCATTGCGCGAGGCAGCCCATGCCATCGATCAGCATCGTTCGGGCGGCGCCGCCTTCGGCCAACGAGAGGCGTTGCGCGTGCGGGCGATCGTCGAGGCTGCGGCCGAGACGGTGATCCACTGCTCGGGTCGCGCACTGGGCGCGGGGCCGCTGTGCCGCGACGCCGCCCATGCGCGGCGTGTCGCCGACCTCACCGTGTTCCTGCGGCAAAGCCATGCCGACAGGGATCTAGCGGCGCTCGGCGCCCGCGTTGCACAAGAAGGAGACGCACCATGGATGCTGTGATCGCGATGCACAAGCCCGTTGCCATGCGGGACTGGGGCGTACGTCCGGACAAGCGTCGACAGCCACCCGTCGCACGACCGGCCCTGCGGGTGACGCCGGCGTCGCTGGTGCCGGTCGGCCCCTACGGTCCCGGCCGCGTCGTGTTGGTCGCACCTCATCCCGACGACGAAATTCTCGCGCTGGGCGCCACCTTGGCCCAGCTCTCTGTGCAGGGCCACGGTATCCACATCTATGCGGTGACGGACGGGGAGGGCAGCCATCCCCGATCCACCGAATGGACGCCGGATCGTCTGCGTGCGGAGCGGCCGCTGGAAACCGAGAGAGCGCTCGCCCAGCTGAACATCCGGGCAACCGTCGAGCGCCTGGGCTTTCCGGACGGTGCGGTGGCCGCACACGAAAAAGATCTGGCCCAGCGGCTGCAGTTGCGCAGCGACGACACCGTGTTCGTCACTTGGCGGCACGACGGCCATGCCGACCATGAGGCCTGCGCTCGCGCCACGCTGGCCGCCGCCCGCAGCTCGGGTGCCAGCTGCATCGAGTTTCCGGTATGGGCGCTGGTTCCGGGCCATGCGGCACACAAAGGATTGCAGGGACGGCGGATGCGGCAGGTGCTCGTCAGCCCTGTTTTTTCCGCAGCGAAACGACGGGCGATTTCGGCCTTCGGGAGCCAGTTGCTGGCCGATGCTGGCACCCCGCCGGTCCTCACGCCGCAGGCACTGTCGGTCTGGCAAGAGCCGACGGAATGGCTGCTGGCATGAACGTACGATCTGCCTCTGTCCTGTGCCGTGTCGTGTTCGGGTCAAAGCGTGTCCCTGGCGCTGACCGCACGGCTATTTCCCGACGCCGGCCGGTAGTTTCGTACGGGACGTCCCCATGAGCAGCTCGGTAGCGGATCGGCCTGTTCCAACATTGGCGACGCCTGCGCTTGCGCATTTCGACGAACTGCACCGGGACAGCGCCGATCCGTGGGGCGTGCGGACACGGTGGTACGAACGTCGCAAGACAGATCTGATCATGGCGGCGCTTCCGCGCGAACGCTACGGCTCGGTCTTCGAGCCCGGTTGTTCGGTCGGAGGAAATTCGCTCCGGCTGGCGGACCGCTGCGATCGCCTAGTGGCCAGCGACGCCAGCCGGTCGGCAGTCGAACGCGCCCGCCATGCGCTGTCGAAGCATTCCCATGTGCGGGTGGAACACTGGCAGCTTCCCTGGCAGTGGCCGGCCCAGCGCAGCGATCTGGTGGTGGTGGCAGAGCTGGCCTACTACCTGGACGAGGATGCGTTCGACCGGTTCCTCGCCTGGATCCCGCAGGCATTGGAAGAGGGCGGACAGCTGCTGATGTGCCATTGGCGGGCCCGCATCGCCGATGCGCACCGGAGTGGCGATGCCGTACATGGTGCCGCCCTTCAGCATCTGCAATTGCTCCGCGTGGGCGGGTGGCAGGATGACGACATGCGCATCGACGTCTGGCAGCGCGGGGGCGATGTATCGGTCGCCGCTGCCGGCGGCGCGCAGGAAGCGATCGCCCAGGAAGGCCTGCCCGCATGATCGGCGTCTGCATTCCCGCGCACGACGAAGCGACCGATATCGGCGCCTGCCTGGCATCGGTCAAAGAGGCGGCACGTCATGTGACGAACGAACCTGTGCGGATCGTCGTAGTGGCAGATGCCTGCAGCGACGACACGGCGGCCATCGCACGGTTTGCCGGGTGCGACGTCCTCTCGCTGGACCTGCGTTGCGTCGGGGCCGCCCGGGCTGCAGGCGCCGAATATTTGCTGGGTCTGGGCGCTCGTTGGATGTGCTGCACCGACGCTGATACCCGCGTTCCGCCCCAGTGGATCACGGTGCAGCTCGCCTGCGGCAGCGACGCCGTGTGCGGCACCATCGGCGTGGACGACTGGCGGGAGCATCCGGCGCACGTCGCGCAGGCTTTCTACTCCCACTACCAGGACCGCGATGGGCACCGGCATGTGCACGGTGCCAACTTCGGTATCTCGGCGACGTCATACCGGCTGGCGGGCGGTTTCCTGTCTCTGGCGGCGCACGAGGATGTGCGGCTGGTCGAAACGCTGGTGTCGCAGCAGGCATCCATCGCCTGGGTGCGCGACCCGCATGTGCTGACCAGCGCCCGGCGGCTGGCGCGGGCACCGGAAGGATTCGCGCATTGGCTGAGCGCTCAGTGGCAAGCAGCGCCTATCGAAGCATTCGGGCACGCGGCAACCGCCGGCTGACGGCGTAGCGCGTATACCGTTCAGTCGACCTTCGCGCCGGTCGCCTTTACGACTTGCTGGTACTTCGCCAGCTCCTGTTTCATGAACTGATCGAACTCCTGCGGACTGCTCGAAACCGGCTCTGCCAGCAGATTGGCGAATCGTGTCTTCGTCTCGGGCGCCTGCAACGCGGCGACGAATGCCTGGTTCAGCCGGGCAATCACTTCGGGCGGTGTGTGCGCCGGTGCCACCAGGCCCCACCAGGTATCGATCGCGAACCCCTTGAGCGTGTCGGCCACGGGTGGAGCGTCGGGCAGCGCGGGGCTGCGCTGTGCGGTGGTCACGGCCAGCGCCTTCAGCTTGCCCGACCGGATGTTGGGCGCCGCCGTCGCCAGATTGTCGAAGTTGAAGTCGACCTGCCCAGACAGCAGAGCCAGCTGCGCCGGGTTGCCACCGTTGTAGGGGATGTGCAGCGCATAGATGCCGGCCTGCTGCTTGAACATCTCACCTGCCAGATGCCCTGCGCTGCCATTGCCGCCGCTGGCGTAGTTGAGTTTGGCCGGATTCTTCTTGGCGTAAGCGATCAGATCGGAAACGCTGGCGATGTGCAGGCGTTGCGCCGTGTCAGCGTTCATCACCAGCACGTTCGGTACCCGCACCATCTGCGTGATCGGTGCGAAATCCTTGGCCGCGTCGTAGGGCATGCGGGTGTAGAGCCACGGGTTGACCGCTTGCGTCGCCGTCGCAGCGATGCCGATCGTCAAGCCGTCGGGAGCGGCCTTGGCGACCGCGTCCGCGCCGATGTTGCCGCCGGCCCCGGGCTTGTTGTCGATGATCACCGTGCCCAGTGTGTTCTTCACCGCTTCGGCCAGTATCCGCGCGGTGACGTCGATAGGACCGCCCGCCGCGTAAGGCACGACCAGCCTTATCGGCCGGCTGCCTGTAGCTTGTGCAAAAACAGGCAGGTGGAAGGCCGCAGTTGCGGCGGCGGTGCAGAGGAGGAGTGAGCGGCGGTTCATGGCGATCTATTGTCCATGAAGCATTCGGCGCTGTGAATGTATCGAATGGCGCTGGCGCCCTGGAGCATAGATACCGTGCATTGCACGGCCCTGGCGCCGCAGTTGTTGGCACGAAGAGACCGGAGTCCACAAATGCATTTGCTACTGCCAATTGTCGAGGCTGCGCGTGCAACGTACAAAGCTCGTGTTTGCTGTGCTATAGTCGAGGGCTTCGCTGCACGGAGGTGGTCTTCAGGGACTGGCTGATGCGCAGCGAGGTGAGTAGCCAAGAATTTGTCTCTTCTTCGAAAGATCTTGAGACGCCCCGGATT
>NZ_LMKO01000026.1 GCF_001421705.1 Xylophilus sp. Leaf220
TTGCAAGAAAACAGGTACTGGCAAAACCATATCTTGCAAATCCCGCGCCCATCAACCCGAAGAACTACGAACCAGATCAACGGCTTGCGGGTTGTTCAGGGCGGACTAAAGACCATGCATCTTGAAGAATAGTTCTGACTTGTATCTCGCAGATCAATTGTTTGAGGTCGTCATAACGAGCGCCACTATTTTTCTTTTTAATCTTGACTAAATAGTGCAGGGCACCATACCCAAATTTTTCGGTATTGTGCTCCTGAAGTTTGTTTTGCTTTTCAACTACGTCAAATTCTTTTTCGATGATTTTTTCAATCCTTGGTAGATCGGATGGGTAAAGATAGACAATTCTTACTCCCGCCAAGTCGGTTATCTCCTTTAGAGGATCTGAGTAGTTTTTTCTACCTATTTTCTCGCAGTAGCTATTTAATTATTTTGCGCGACATGACGTGTGTGCAATTTCTATTCCTGCTGCTTCGATCTTTGAACTAATTGTGTATTCTACCTCTTCGCAAATCTTTTCATAACTTGGTAGAAGGTGAAGATAGCTTCTTACTATCTCTGGTGTGTCTTTCCAAATTTTGTCAATGGTATTTTTGTTCATTTTGCGTGTGTTGCAATGCACTTAGAATGCTTGTGCTAACGCTGGCGTTAAGTGGCGGCGTAGCCGTCCGTTTTTAAAGAATTGTTAGAACTCACTTTGGAATAATGGAGCTTAATTCGTGGCTGACCGGTATTTTGTAGTGACGCAGTAAGTCACCAACATTAATGCCTACTATCTTACGGACCGCGCCAAGAGAAAAGTTTAGTTCGTCAGTTCTTGGATTGTCTGGAGTTGTATTCATATAGTGCCGACATGCGCGAATGAGTGACTCCGTAATTACCGACAGAGGAGACTCTGGATCGATCTCGGCGCGAATCGCTGTGAGAGACGTGCGCAGATCTTTCAGTGAGTTTAGAACTCTACGGGGATCCTCTTGTGCGTATGGTTGGTAAAGTGCGCTTTTGTCTTCGAGGATGCTTACGACACGGCGAGCAAGAGGCATGTCGTGACGATGCGGAAGAAATTGAAAAACAAGTCGCTTGCCTCCCTCTAGGCATTCTTTCATCAACGCTTCATGATCATGCTTCCATTTGCGCAGATAGTCTGCCGGGTAGCTTTTACCTTGATTCTTATCAACTAAGTCTGCGCAAGCGCCACATAACCATATTGCGTTGCTGATGCCCTTTCGCTCCTGCTCTGACTGAGACATGTCATATCTTGGCCCGCCGGGACTGGCGGCGCATATATGAGCAGCTTCCCCTGTTTTTATGGAGCTATTGGGTAACGCTTGATCGGGCCCTATCGTGATTCGATGGCACGAAGGATTGCTACAGATATAGGTAGCTCGTTCCGCAACTTTACGAACAACTCCAGCAGGAAAGTCTTGTCTAATGGATTTCGACATATACGGAACCTGTGTGAGTGAGTTCTAACGTTTGAGTTCAGCGGCTGCCGAAGGCAGTCCGCTGAAACGAGGGGTTAGATTGCGGCCGTAAGTAGCCGCCCGACCAAGAAGGCGAACGCCCCGGCGTATGCGACTACTAGCCAAGCCGAATTCTTGAACCTATTCGCCCATGGCGTGGGGCCTGAGCGACGAACAAATACGTTTGCGATCGATGTCAACGCCGTCATAAGAACGAGCAAGAAGGCGAGGACACATACGGATCCCACTTCCGACTTCGACATTGAGGTATGCAACAGCGCGATGATCATGGCGGAGAGCATCGCAACTAGTGCGCCAAGCGTCCATAGAGAAATATCTCCAGCGAGTCGCCTTGCAAAGCCCCCGAGCATTCCGCGGGTTGCGTCAACGGTCTTCGCGTTCTTGCTAACAAACTCAAGATCTTTTAAGAAAAGCGCGAGTAAGCACATTAAAAGTCCGCCCACTCCAATACTGTTTACTAGCGGCGCGAGGGTGTTGCCGACACGTTCGAAATACGAGAGAGCAGTCGAGCCAACCAATGTGATAGCGAGGATGCCTGTAGCCAAAGAGACAGCTAACCAAACGATAGTACGGAACAGCAAGTCGCGATACAGGCGGCTCTTCAAATACTGATCGAATTCGTTTACGTCGGTAGACATGGTGGGAGTGATGTGGCTGTAGCAATCTAACGTGAACTGGACAACAGTTTTAAAGCTGCCGTGTCCGATAAAAAAGGCAGTCCTACGTCGTGTCTTCAAAACTCCAGCATTCGCCCATTTGGGCAAATCTAAAAATTCCAGAATGAACTCATCGGCGGCCACGTAGTACCAAAGCACATCGACGAAGGTCCATCTTGTGCGCCAATACCGATGAAAAGCCAAACCCGCCGTCTCGGCTGGTATGGCTTTCATCGATCAAAAAGCACCGCTGTTAGCCGGCAAACACCATCAGCTCGTCACAGCCTCCAACGCCGCATTCAACGTCCCACTAGGCCGCATCACCGCCTCCGTCTTCTTCGGATCGGTCAGGTAGTACCCCCCGATATCCGCCGGCTTGCCCTGCACATCCGCCAGCTCGCCCACGATCTTCTGCTCGTTCGCAGCCAAAGTCTTCGCCAGTTCCGCGAACTTGCCCGCCAGGGCGGTGTCCTCGGTCTGCGCGGCCAGTTCCTGGGCCCAGTACAGGGCCAGGTAGAACTGGCTGCCGCGGTTGTCCAGCTGGCCGGTCTTGGGGCTGGGGTTCTTGTTGTTGTCCAGAAGCTTGCCAGTGGCGGTGTCCAGCGTCTTGGCCAGCAGGGTGGCCTGCTGGTTGCCGGTCTTCAGGCCCAGGTCTTCCAGGCTCACGGCCAGGGCCAGGAATTCGCCCAGCGAATCCCAGCGCAGGTGGTTCTCTTCCACCAGCTGCTGCACGTGCTTGGGCGCAGAGCCGCCGGCACCCGTTTCGTACATGCCGCCGCCGGCCATCAGGGGCACGACCGACAGCATCTTGGCGCTGGTGCCCAGCTCCATGATCGGGAACAGGTCGGTCAGATAGTCGCGCAGGATGTTGCCGGTGACGCTGATGGTGTCCAGGCCGCGGATCACCCGCTCCAGCGTGTAGCGCATCGCCCGCACCTGGCTCATGATCTGGATGTCCAGGCCGCTGGTGTCGTGCTCCTTCAGGTAGGTCTTGACCTTCTTGATGACCTCGTTCTCGTGCGGGCGGTACGGGTCCAGCCAGAAGACCGCCGGCATGCCGGAGTTGCGGGCGCGGGTCACGGCCAGCTTCACCCAGTCGCGGATCGGGGCGTCCTTGACCTGGCACATGCGCCAGATGTCGCCCTGCTCGACGTTCTGGCTCAGCAGCACTTCGCCGGTCGCCAGGTCGACGATGTTGGCCACGCCGGCTTCGGGCACCTCGAAGGTCTTGTCGTGCGAGCCGTACTCTTCGGCCTGCTGGGCCATCAGGCCCACGTTGGGCACGGTGCCCATGGTCTTCGGGTCGAAGTTGCCGTGCCATTTGCAGAAGTTGATGATCTCCTGATAAATGCGGGCGAACGTGCTCTCGGGGATCACCGCCTTGGTGTCCTTCAGGCGGCCGTCGGCGCCCCACATCTTGCCGCCGTTGCGGATCATGGCGGGCATCGATGCATCGACGATCACGTCGTTGGGCGAGTGGAAGTTGGTGATGCCTTTTGCCGAATCGACCATCGCCAGCTCGGGGCGGTGCTCGTGGCAGGCGTGCAGGTCACGCTTGATCTCGTCCTGCTGGGCGCTCGGCAGGGTGGCGATCTTGTTGTACAGGTCGACCATGCCGTTGTTGACGTTGACGCCCAGCTCCTCGAAGACCTTGGCGTGCTTGGCGAAGGCTTCCTTGTAGAAGATGCGCACCGCGTGGCCGAAGACGATGGGGTGCGACACCTTCATCATCGTGGCCTTGACGTGCAGCGAGAGCATCACACCGGTCTTGTGCGCGTCCTCGATCTCCTTCTCGTAGAACTCGAGCAAAGCGGTCTTGCTCATGAACATGCTGTCGATGATCTCGCCATCCTTCAGCGAGACCTTGGCCTTCAGCACGGTGGTCTTGCCGCTCTTGCCGACCAGCTCCATCTTCACGTCGCGCGCCTTGTCGAGCGTCATCGATTTCTCGCCGTGGTAGAAGTCGCCGTGGTGCATGTGCGAGACATGCGAGCGCGAGGCCTGGCTCCACTCGGCCATGCTGTGCGGGTTCTTGCGGGCGTATTCCTTGACGGCCTTGGGCGCGCGGCGGTCGGAGTTGCCTTCACGCAATACAGGGTTCACCGCGCTGCCGATGCACTTGTTGTAGCGGGCGCGGATGTCCTTCTCTTCGTCGGTGGTCGGGTTCTCGGGGTAGTCGGGAATCGCGTAGCCCTTGCCCTGCAGTTCCTTGATGGCGGCCACCAGCTGCGACACCGATGCGCTGATGTTGGGCAGCTTGATGATGTTGGCGTCGGGCGAGAGCGTCAGCTTGCCGAGTGCGGCCAGGTTGTCGGGCACGCGCTGGGCTTCGGTGAGGCGCTCGGGGAACTGGCCCAGGATGCGGCCGGCGACCGAGATGTCGCTGGTCTCGACGTTGATGCCCGCAGGCTTGGCGAAGGTCCGCACGATCGGCAGGAAGGCGGCGGTCGCCAGGGCCGGGGCCTCGTCGGTCAGCGTGTAGATGATGGTCGGTTGCGTCGTGCTCATGCGCTTGGGTTCCTTGGGAGGGGGGACGGATCAACAACCGATGATTTTCGCGCTTTCTGGCGGCGGGGGTCCGGGATGCCCCCTGGCGGCCGTCGGCCTACGTCGTTCGACGTATTCGCAGGGGCGGCGCGCGTTCCCAGAATCGGGTGGTTTCCACCCCCGACACAGAAGGCGCAGACCATGATCCACGGCGATATTTCCAGCAGCAAGGACACGGTAGGCGTGGCCGTCGTCAACTACAAGATGCCCCGCCTGCACACCAAGGCTGAGGTGCTCGACAACGCGCGCAAGATCGCCGACATGCTGGTCGGCATGAAATCGGGCCTGCCGGGCATGGACCTGGTGATCTTCCCCGAGTACAGCACCCACGGCATCATGTACGACGCCCAGGAGATGTACGCCACCGCCGCCACCGTGCCCGGCGAAGAGACCGAGATCTTCGCCGCCGCCTGCCGCAAGGCCAAGGTGTGGGGCGTGTTCTCGCTCACCGGCGAGCAGCACGAGGAGCATCCGTACAAGGCGCCCTACAACACCCTGATCCTGATGAACGACCAGGGCGAGATCGTGCAGAAGTACCGCAAGATCATGCCCTGGGTGCCGGTCGAGGGCTGGTACCCCGGCAACTGCACCTACGTGAGCGAGGGCCCCAAGGGCCTGAAGATCAGCCTGATCATCTGCGACGACGGCAACTACCCCGAGATCTGGCGCGACTGCGCGATGAAGGGCGCGGAACTCATCGTGCGCTGCCAGGGCTACATGTACCCGGCCAAGGAGCAGCAGATCCTCATGAGCAAGGCGATGGCCTTCGCCAACAACAGCTACGTGGCGGTGGCCAACGCGTCGGGCTTCGACGGGGTGTACAGCTACTTCGGCCACAGCGCGCTGATCGGCTTCGACGGCCGCACGCTGGGCGAATGCGGCGAGGAAGACTACGGCGTGCAGTACGCCGCGCTCTCCACCAGCCTGATCCGCGACTTCCGCAAGAACGGCCAGAGCGAAAACCACCTGTTCAAGCTGCTGCACCGCGGCTACACCGGCATGATCAATTCGCAGGAGGGCGACCAGGGCGTGGCCGCCTGCCCGTACGACTTCTACACCCGCTGGGTCAACGATCCCGAGGGCACCCGCAAGGCGGTCGAGGCGATCACCCGGCCGATGGTGGGCACCGAAGAGTGCCCGATCGAGGGCATTCCCAACCCCGCCACCGCCGGCCACCGCTGAGGTGACCGCGACGACGACGATGACCACCATGCCCCCGGAGGCCGTGGCGGCGGCAGCGTCCCCGCTCGACGGCTGGCGGCTGCCCGCCGAGCCGCACTGGCAGCCGGTGGCGGGCGAGGTGGCGGCTTTCGAGGCGGCCGCCGCGGTGCGGCTGCCGGTGCTGCTCACCGGGCCCACCGGCTGCGGCAAGACCCGCTTCGTCGAGCACATGGCCTGGCGCCTGGGCCGGCCCCTGGTCACCGTGGCCTGCCACGAGGACCTGACCGCCGGCGACCTGGTCGGCCGCTGGCTGCTGGATGCCGACGGCACCCGCTGGCAGGACGGCCCGCTGGCCCTGGCCGCGCGGCACGGCGGCATCTGCTACCTGGACGAGCTGGTCGAGGCGCGCAGCGACGCGGTGGTGGTGCTGCATCCGCTGGCCGACGCCCGCCGGGTGCTGCCGCTCGACCGCCGCAGCGAGCTGCTGCCGGCGCACCCCGATTTCCTGCTGGTCGCCAGCTACAACCCCGGCTACCACGGGCTGCACAAGGCGCTGAAGCCCTCCACCCGCCAGCGCTTCACCGCGCTGGCCTTCGACTACCCGGCGGCCGAGGTCGAGGCGGCCATCGTCGCGGCCGAGGGCGGCGTGGCGGCCGACCTGGCCGCCCGGCTGGTGGCCCTGGCCGGCCGCACCCGCCGGCTGCAGGACCAGGGGTTGGAGGAGGGCGCCTCGACCCGGCTGCTGGTGCATGCGGCCCAACTGGTGCGCGCCGGCCTGCCGCCGCGCGCCGCCTGCCTGCAGGCCGTCGCGGCACCGCTGGCCGACGATGCGGAGCGCGGGGCGGTGCTGCGCGATCTGGTGCATGCGGCCTTCGCCTGAGGCGGGGGCGACCGTGTTGCAGTCGCACGCGCAGGCCACGGTCCCCCATCCGACCGCACCGTCGCAGTCGCCGTTGCAGGCGCTCGCGCCGGCACCTGCAGCGCGAGCCGCATCGGCCCCGCAGGGCGCGGCCACTGCGCCTTCCATCGGCCGCTGGCCGGCGTATCTTTTCGCCCTGTGGGGCCTGCCCACGCGGGTGGCAACTCTGGACGAGCCGGCCACGCGCACGGCCACCGCCACCGCGCTGCGCCCGGTGCTGACCGGCCGCGCGCCCGAGCCCGCCGTGCTGCACCTGCCGCCCGCACCGCCCCCGCCACCACCCGGCTGGACCCAGGCCACCGCCAGCCATGCCGCGGCCCATTGGCGCTTCGGCGGCCCGCCCGCGCCGCGGGCCAGGCTCAAGCCGGTGCAGCAGGCCCTCTTCGGCGCGTTGGAGGATGCGCGGGTCGAATGGCTGGCGCTGCAGGAGCTGCCCGGCCTGCGCGGCATCTGGCTGCCCTTCCATGCCGGGCCGGACGCGCCGCAGGGCCTGCAGTTCGAGGCACTGCTGGCGCGCCTGTCGCACTGCCTGCTGGACCCGGGCCATGCCGATCCGCATCCCTGGGTGGCGCGCGCCCGGGCGGTGTTCTACACCCCGCAGGGCGGCCTGGCGCTGCGCGATACGGCCGAGGTGCGGCAGGCCGCGTCGGTGCTGGGCCACGACATCGGCCAGATGCGCCTGCCCTTCAACGCCGCCACCTATCGGGTACACGCCGCCTACCGCGACGACCACCACTGGCTGTGGGAACCCGACGACACGCTGCCGCCCTCGGCCACGCCGCTGGAGGGCGGCGGCAGCGGCGCGTCGGCGGCACCCGCGCCCGATGCGGTGCAGCGGCCCCGCCCGCCCGATGCCGCCCGCGCGGCGGAGCAGGGCGATCCGGGCGAAGGCGCCGGGCCCGGCGGGGGCACGCCGGTCGCCTATGCCGAATGGGACGCGCGCATCGGCCGCTACCGGCCCGCGTGGTGCCAGGTGTTCGAGCATCCGCCGCGCCCGGTGGGCCCGGCCGCGCGGCGGCAGGCCGCCGCCGGCGTGTCCGCCCTGGCCCGCCGCTGCGCGCAGGCCCTGCCTGCGGGCGGCGCGCTGCGCCCCGCCGGCCGCGCGGCCCGGGGCGAAGATTTCCACGCCGCGGCGTTGGTCGAAGCGCGCCTGCAGCAGCGCCTGCGCCAGACGCCCGCGGCCGACCCGTACCGCCGGCTGCAGCCCGACCACCGGCCGCTGGCGGTCGCGGTGCTGCTCGACACCTCCGTCTCCACCGGCGACGCGGTGCCCGGGGGCCGGCCGATCGACCGGCTGGGCACGGTGGCGCTGGCCACGCTGCAGGCCCTGGCCCTGCGCGGCCACCGCGGCGCGCTGTGGTCCTTCGCCTCCCGGGGCCGGCACCGGATCGACCTCGCCTGCCTGCAGACCTGGGCCGACACGGTCGACACGCCGGCGGTCGCGGCGCGTATCGCGGAACTGGCCTGCGCCGGTTCCACCCGGCTCGGCACGGTGCTGCGCCACGGCCTGGCCGCCTGCGGGCAGGATGCCGCCGGCGCCGCGCAGCACCGGCCGCTGGTGCTGCTGCTGACCGACGGCGAGGCGCACGACGTGGACGTGCACACGCCCGGCTACCTGCAGGCCGACCTGGCCCGCGCGGTGGAGGAGGCGGCCGCGCAGGGCATCGCCGTGCGCTGCCTGGCGGTGCCGCCGGCCCGCCCGGCCGCGCTGGTGCGCGCGTTCGGGCCCGGCGGTGCGGCGGTGCTGCGGCATGCGGCGCAGCTGCCGCAGGTGCTGGGCCGGTTGCTGCGGACCTGAGCGGGGCCCAGCGGTGTTGAATGGGCCTGCCGTGCATGCCCCTGGACAGCCCGCGGCACGGCGCCTTTCCTACAATCGCGCACCTATGTCCACGCCCGCCTACACCCGCGCCGCCCAGCTGCCCGCCATCCTCGAACAGCGCATCGCCATCCTCGACGGTGCGATGGGCACCATGATCCAGCGCTTCAAGCTGGACGAGGCACAGTACCGGGGCACGCGCTTCGCCGACTTCCACAAGGACGTGAAGGGCAACAACGAGCTGCTGTCGCTCACCCGGCCCGACGTGATCCGCGACATCCACGAGCGCTACCTGGCCGCCGGCGCCGACCTGATCGAGACCAACACCTTCGGCGCCACCACCATCGCCCAGGACGACTACGAGATGGCGCACCTGGCGCGCGAGATGAACCTGGAGTCGGCCCGCATCGCCCGAGCCGCCTGCGACAAGTACAGCACGCCCGAAAAGCCCCGCTTCGTGGCCGGCGCCCTGGGCCCGACGCCCAAGACCGCCAGCATCAGCCCCGACGTGAACGACCCTGGCGCCCGCAACGTCGATTTCGAGAGCCTGCGCGCCGCCTACTACGAGCAGACCGCGGCGCTGGTCGAGGGCGGTGCCGACGTGATCCTGGTCGAGACCATCTTCGACACCCTCAACGCCAAGGCCGCGCTGTTCGCGGTGGACGAATTCTTCGAGGCCAGCGGCGAGCGCCTGCCGCTGATCATCAGCGGCACCGTCACCGACGCGTCGGGCCGCATCCTGTCGGGCCAGACCGTCACCGCCTTCTGGCACAGCGTGCGCCATGCGCGGCCGCTGGCCATCGGCCTCAACTGCGCCTTGGGCGCCGCGCTGATGCGGCCCTACGTGCAGGAGCTGAACCGGGTGGCCGAAGACACCTACATCTGCTGCTACCCCAATGCCGGCCTGCCCAACCCGATGAGCGACACCGGCTTCGACGAGACGCCCGACGTGACCGCCCGGCTGCTGCACGACTTCGCGGAAGAAGGGCTGGTCAACATCGTCGGCGGCTGCTGCGGCACCACGCCCGACCACATCGGCGCGATCGGCCAGGCGGTGGCCGCGATGCCGGTGCGGCCGCTGGCGGCCAACTCCGCTGCTTTGTCACGTCTGTAAAGCGCCGGTCGCCGGGGTGCATCGCCCCGGCAAAGAAACCCGGATGCAATTGACCGGGGTGGGGCCGGGGGCTAAGGTGACCGCATGGCCCCGCCGTGCCGGGGCAGAGGAGTCCACCATGCAGATCCAGAGTTCGCGCATCGCCGCATCGGCCTGCCTCGGTGCCTTGTGCATCGCCTTCCTTCCCGCCGCGGCGCAGGCCCAGCCCGCCAGCCAGGCCGTCACCAACACCGGCGTCAACGTACGTGCCGGCCCCGGCGGCAACTACCCGGTGGTCGCGCAGCTGGCCCCCGGCACCCACCTGGGCGTGGCCGGCTGCACCGCCGGGTACCAGTGGTGCGACGTGCTGCTGCCCGGCGGCCCGCGCGGCTGGGTCTATGCCTCCAGCCTGTCGTATCCCTTCCAGGGCCGGCCGGCACCGGTGGCGCAGTACGGCGCCGCGGTGGGCATTCCGCTGATCAGCTTCGCCATCGGCAACTACTGGGGCGCGCACTACCGCGACCGGCCGTTCTACGGCGACCGCCGCTACTGGGGCGGCCACCCGCCGCCACCGCCGCGCTATGTGCAGCCCCGCCCGCCGCAGCCGCACTGGGTGGGCGGCCCCCGGCCCGACCCCCGGCCGCATTTCCGGGACGGCGGCCCGCCCCACTTCCGCGGCGACGACCACCGGGGCGGCCCCGGCCCGCGCGGCCCGCACGGCGATCGGCATGACCGCGGGGACAGGGGCGATCATCGCGGCGACCGCGGCGACCGCGGCGACCGCGGCGACCGCGGCGACCGCGGAGGCCACGGCGGCCCTGGGGGCCACGGCGGTCGCGGCGACCGGTAATGCGGCCGGCGGCGGGCCGCGGTAACGGGTTAGTGCGCGTGGCGGGCGGCAGGTATCCCTGCCTAGAATGGAACGCTGTCCCCACGCCCGAAGAACGAGACATGTCCGACCGCTTCAAAGTCCTGCCCCAGTACGCATTGCCCAAACGCGGTTTGACCGATTTCGCCGGCTGGGTCGCATCCAAGAAGCGCGGCCGCACCACCACCGGCCTGATCCGCTGGTTCGTCGGCAAGTACAAGGTGAGCATGGACGAGGCGCTGCAGCCCGACATCACCCAGTACGCCACCTTCAACGATTTCTTCACTCGGGCCCTGAAGCCCGGCGCCCGCCCGATCGCCGATGCGCCCCTGGTCTGCCCGGTGGACGGCGCGATCAGCCAGTTCGGCGCGGTGCAGGACGACCAGATCTTCCAGGCCAAGGGCCACAGCTACAGCACGACCGCCCTGGTCGGCGGCGACGCCGCGCTGGCCGCGCAGTTCACCCACGGCAGCTTCGCCACGGTGTATCTGAGCCCCCGCGACTACCACCGCATCCACATGCCCTGCGACGGGCGGCTGCGGCGCATGGTGTACGTGCCGGGCGCACTGTTCTCGGTCAACCCGCTCACCGCCCGCGGCGTGCCCGGCCTGTTCGCCCGCAACGAGCGGGTGGTGTGCGAGTTCTCCACCGCCTTCGGCCCCTTCGTCCTGGTGCTGGTGGGCGCGACCATCGTCGGCAGCATGGAGACGGTCTGGCACGGCACGGTCAACGCCTCCCGCAGCAAGGAAGTGCGCACCTGGAACTACGACGACCAGGACGTGCGGATCGCCAAGGGGGCGGAGATGGGCCGGTTCCTGCTCGGCTCCACCGTGGTGATGCTGTTCCCGAAGGCGGCGGGGGTGCGCTTCGATCCGGCCTGGGGGCCGGGCGGGGCGGTGCGGCTGGGCGAGCCGATGGCCCGGATCGGCTGAGCGCGGCCGGCCCGGGCGGGGTGCCCGGAAGCGGTCGAGGGGAGAGGGTGCAAAACAACACCGGCATCCGATCGTCCGGGCAAAATGTGAACGAATGTTGCCGCTTCATTCCCGGTTAACACAGCGCCGCCACCATCGCCCGTCCCTCCCAATCCAGAACCCATGAAGAACGTCCGATCGCTGCTGCCCGCAGTGCAGTGCCAGCCCGTGCTGGCGCTCATCCTCCTGGCGGCGCTGGCCGGCTGTTCCCGCAAGGCCGAAGCACCGCCGCCGGCGGGGCCGGCCGAGGTGGGCGTCTACGTCTTGAAGACGCAGCGCCAGGCCTTCACCACCGAGCTGCCGGGCCGCACCAGCGCGTTCCTGACGGCCGACATCCGGCCGCAGGTGGGCGGTATCGTGCAGAAGCGGCTGTTCACCGAAGGCGCGACCGTCAAGGCCGGGCAGGTGCTCTACCAGCTGGACCCGTCCACCTACCAGGCGGCGCAGGCCAGCGCCCAGGCCACGCTGGCGCGCAACCGGGCCACCGCCGGGGCGGCCGAGGTGACGGCCGGGCGCAACGCCGAGCTGGTGCGGATCGACGCGGTCAGCAAGCAGCTCAACGACCAGAGCCAGGCGGCGCTCGCCCAGGCGCAGGCCGACGTGGCCACTGCCCAGGCGTCGGTCGAGACGGCGCGGATCAACCTGGGCTTCACCCGCATCACCGCGCCGATCTCGGGGCGCATCGGCACTTCGGCGGTAACCCCTGGCGCGCTGGTGACCGCCAACCAGACGACCGCGCTGGCGACCATCCAGCAGCTCGACCCGCTCTATGTCGACGTGACCCAGTCCAGCGCCGAGGTGCTGCGCCTGAAGCGCGATTTCGCGGCCGGCCGGCTGACCCGCAGCGGCCCCGACGCGGCCCGCATCCGGCTGATCCTGGAGGACGGCAGCCGCTACGCCCGCGAGGGCCGGTTGCAGTTCGCCGGTCTGAGCGTCAATGCCACCACCGGCGCGGTCACGCTGCGCGCCACGGTGCCCAACCCCGACGGCCTGCTGCTGCCCGGCATGTACGTGCGGGCGGTGGTCGAGGAAGGAGTGGACGAGGACGCGCTGCTGGCGCCCCAGCAGGGCATCCAGCGCGACGCGGTCGGCCGCGCCACCGCGCTGGTGGTCGATGCCGAGGACAAGGTGGTGCGCCGCCAGGTCACCGTGGGCCGCGCGGTGGGCAACCGCTGGGTGGTGCAGAAGGGCCTGAACGCCGGCGACCGGCTGCTGGTCGAGGGCTCGATGCGGGCCCGGGTGGGCGAGAAGGTCAAGCCGGTGACGGTGGACGTGCCCGAGGCGCCGACCGGGGCGGGTGCCGCGCCGACCGGGGCCGCGGGCAGCGCGCCGGCGGCCACCGGCAACATGCCGGCCGCGGCCGGCACCGCGCCGCAAGCCGCCGCTGCCGCCCCCGCCGCGGCGCGCTGACGCGCCCCCCGCGCCGATCCCGCTCGCAGCCCGCACGCCCTTCAGGACGCACGCACCGCCATGGCACGTTTCTTCATCGACCGGCCCATCTTCGCCTGGGTCATCGCCATCGTCATCATGCTGGCGGGCGCGATGTCCATCCGCACGCTGCCGCTGGAGCAGTACCCCAACATCGCGCCGCCCTCGGTGTCGATCACGGCCAACTACACCGGCGCCTCGGCCAAGACGGTGGAGGACTCGGTCACCCAGGTGATCGAGCAGCAGTTGAAGGGCATCGACAACCTGATCTACATGGCGGCCACCAGCAGCTCGTCGGGCCAGTCGCGCACCACGCTCACCTTCAACGCCGGCACCAACCCCGACGTGGCGCAGATGCAGGTGCAGAACAAGCTGCAGCAGGCGATGCCGAGGCTGCCGCAGTCGGTGCAGAGCCAGGGCGTCACCGTCACCAAGGCGGGCAGCGACTTCCTGATGATCGTCTCGCTGTTCTCGGAGAACCCGCAGCTCTCGCGGACCGACGTGGGCGACTACATCCAGAGCAACCTGGTCGACGTGATCGGCCGGATCGACGGCGTGGCCGAGGTGCAGGTGCTGGGTTCGGGCTATGCGATGCGCATCTGGCTCGACCCGCGCAAGCTGGAGAAATTCGCGCTGATCCCGTCCGACGTGGGCACCGCGCTCAACGCGCAGAACGCGCAGGTCTCGGCCGGCCAGCTGGGCGGGCTCCCGGCCACTTCGCAGCAGCTGCTCAACGCCACCGTCACCGCCCGCAGCAAGCTCACCACGCCCGAGCAGTTCGAGAACGTGGTGCTGCGCGCGGCGGCCGACGGCTCGCTGGTGCTCCTGAAGGACGTGGCCCGGGTCGAGCTGGGCGCCGAGAGCCTGACGATCCAGTCGCGCCTGGCCGGCAGCGCCTCGGCCGGCATGGGCATCGTGCTGGCCAACGGCGCCAACGCGCTGAAGGTGTCCGAGGCGGTGGTCGCCCGGGTCAAGGAGCTCGAGCCCTTCTTCCCCAACCAGATGAAAGCGATCGTCAACTACGACACCACGCCCTTCGTGCAGGCCTCGATCCACGAGGTGGTCAAGGCGCTGGCCGAGGCGATGCTGCTGGTCGTGCTGATCATGTACCTGTTCCTGCAGAACTGGCGCGCCACGCTGATCCCGGCGATCGCGGTGCCGGTGGTGCTGCTGGGCACCTTCGGCGTGCTGTCGGTGCTGGGCTATTCGATCAACACCCTCACCATGTTCGGCATGGTGCTGGCCATCGGCCTGCTGGTCGACGATGCGATCGTGGTGGTCGAGAACGTCGAGCGGGTCATGACCGAGGAGGGCCTGAGCCCGAAGGAGGCCACCCGCAAGTCGATGGACGAGATCACGCCGGCGCTGGTCGGCATCGCGATGGTGCTGTCGGCGGTGTTCATCCCGATGGCCTTCTTCGGCGGTTCCACCGGCATCATCTACCGGCAGTTCTCGATCACCATCGTCTCGGCGATGGCGCTGTCGGTGCTGGTGGCGCTCACCCTCACGCCGGCGCTCTGCGTGACGATGCTCAAGCACCAGCCGCACGACGAGGCCGGCCACCGCACGGTGCGCCGCGGCCCGCTGGGCTGGCTCGACCGCTTCTTCCTGTGGTTCAACCGCGGCTTCGACCGCACCGCGCACGGCACCGAGCGCACCGTGGGCTACATCGCCCGGCGCGGCAAGCGCACGATGCTGGTCTACCTGCTGCTGGCCGGCGGCATGGCGGTGCTGTTCATGCGGCTGCCCACCTCGTTCCTGCCGGTGGAGGACCAGGGCATCCTGACCGCCGACATCCGGCTGCCGCCCGGCGCGACCGACGTGCGCATCCAGCAGGTGGTGGCGCAGTTCGAGGACTACATCCGCCAGCAGCCCGAAGTGATCACCTACAACGTCTCCACCGGTACCGGCGGCGACCAGGGGTCGGGCCGCGCCTTCATCAAGCTCAAGCCCTGGGAGGAGCGCCCCGGTCCCGACCAGACGGCCGACGCCATCGCCAAGCGGGCCAACGCGGCGCTGGCCAAGATCCGCGACGCGCGGGTGCTGGTGCTGCTGCCGCCGGCGGTGCGCGGGCTGGGCGCCAACGCCGGCTTCAACTTCCACATCGAGGATACCGGCGCCCTGGGCCACGATGCGCTGGTGAAGGCGCGCGACCGCTTCATCGCCGAGACGCGCAAGGACGCGCAATTGACCGGCGTGCGCTCCAACAACCTGGAGGACGCGGCGCAGTTCGCGGTCGACATCGACGACCGCCGCGCCGGCGCGCTGGGCCTGGCCACGGCGGACATCAACAGCACCCTCTCGACCGCCCTGGGTGGCACCTACGTCAACGACTTCATCGACCGGGGCCGGGTCAAGCGGGTCTACATGCAGGGCGACGCGCCCTTCCGGATGCTGCCCGACGACATCGGCCGCTGGACGGTGCGCAACACCAGCGGGCAGATGGTGCCGTTCTCGTCCTTCTCGTCGCAGCAGTGGAGCTACGGCTCGCCGCAGCTGCAGCGCTACAACGGCCGGCCGTCGTTCGAGATGGTGGGCAGCGCGGTCACCGGCGTCAGTTCGGGCGCGGCGATGGAGAAGGTCGAGCGGATCATGGCCGACATGCCGCAGGGCATCGCCCACGAATGGACCGGCGCCTCCTTCGAGGAGCGCCGCTCGGGCGCGCAGGCGCCGCTGCTCTACGCCGTCTCGATCCTGTTCGTGTTCCTGTGCCTGGCCGCGCTGTACGAGAGCTGGTCGGTGCCGTTCTCGGTGATCCTGGTGGTGCCGCTGGGCATCGTCGGCGCGGTGCTGTTCACCGGCGTGCGCGGCATGTCGAACGACGTGTACTTCCAGGTGGGGCTGCTCACCACCGTCGGCCTGTCGTGTAAGAACGCGATCCTGATCGTCGAGTTCGCCAAGCAGCTGCAGGAGCAGGGCAAGGACCTGTTCGAGGCCACGCTGGAGGCGGTGCGCCTGCGGCTGCGGCCGATCCTGATGACCTCGCTGGCCTTCGGCTTCGGCGTGCTGCCGCTGGTGATCGGCACCGGCGCCGGTGCCGGCGGCCGCCAGGCCATCGGCACCGCGGTGTTCGGCGGCATGGTGAGCGCCACGGTGCTCGGCGTGTTCTTCGTGCCGGTGTTCTTCGTGCTGATCCGCGGCTTCTTCGGCGAACGCCGCCGCAAGACGCCCGACGGCACGGCCGAGGAAGGACATCCGGCATGAGCGCCTGCCACACCGCCCCCGCGCCGACCGCCGCCCTCCGCCCCACCACGCCCGCCATGACCCGCGTCCTCTACGCCACCCGGCCGCTGCCCGGCCACCCCGCCGGCGGACTGCGTGCCGCGCTGCGGCTGACCGTGCTGTGCGCCGCCGCCCTGGTCGCCGCCTGCGGAAGCCTGGCGCCGGCCTACCGGCAGCCTGCCGCGCCGATCCCGGCCGACTGGAAGCCCGGTGCCGCCGCACCGGTCGCCGGTGCGCCCGCCGCCACCGCCACGCCGCCGCAGGAACTGGCCTGGCGCGATTTCTTCCTCGACCCGCGGCTGCGCACCGTGGTCGGCCTGGCGCTGGAGAACAACCGCGACCTGCGGGTGGCGGCCCTCAACATCGAGCGGGCCCGCGCCCAGTACGGCATCCAGCGTGCCAACCTGTTCCCGTCGGTCAACGCCAGCGGCGGCGCCAGCCGCAGCCGCACCGCGGCCGACACGGCGGCCAGCGGACGCTCTGCCACCGGCAACCAGTTCAACGCCGGCATCGGCTTCGCCAGCTACGAGGTCGACCTGTTCGGCCGGCTGAACAACCTGAACGACGCGGCGCTGCAGACCTTCTTCTCCACCGCCGACACCCGCCGCAGCGTGCAGATCAGCCTGGTCGGCGACACCGCCACCGCCTGGCTCACGCTGGCGGCCGACCTGCGGCGGCTGCAGCTGGCGCAGGAGACCCTCAAGAGCCAGCAGGCCTCGTACGAGCTGACCCGCCGCGCCCACGACCTGGGTGCCGAATCGGGCCTGACGCTGGCGCAGGCCCGCACCACCGTCGATTCGGCCCGCTCCGACGTGGCCGGCTTCACCCGGCAGGCCGCGCAGGACCGCAATGCGCTGGCCCTGCTGGTCGGCGCGCCGGTGGACGACGCGCTGCTGCCCACCGCCGAAGACGTGACCGTGCCGGCCGCGGCGCTGGTCGCGGTGCCGGCCGGCCTGCCGTCGGAGCTGCTGCAGAGCCGGCCCGACGTGCTGGCCGCCGAACACACCCTGCAGGGCGCAGGCGCCAGCATCGGCGCGGCGCGGGCCGCCTTCTTCCCGCGGATCACCCTCACCGCCTCGGCCGGCAGCGCCAGCCGCGAGTTGGACCGGCTCTTCGCAGGCGGCAACGGCACCTGGAGCTTCTCGCCCCAGATCGTGCTGCCGATCTTCAACGCCGGCGCACTGCGCGCCAGCCTCGACGTGGCGCTGATCACCCGCGACATCAACGTCGCCCAGTACGAGAAGACGCTGCAGACCGCGTTTCGCGAAGTGAGCGACGCCCTCGACGCCCGCGCCAACCTGGGCGAGCAGCTCGATGCCCAACGCTCGCTGCGCGATTCGACGGCCACCGTGCTGCAGCTGTCGCAGGCGCGGTTCCGCACCGGGCTCGACAGCTACCTGGACGTGCTGGTCTCGCAGCGCGCGTTCTACACCGCCGGGCAGAACCTGATCACCCTCCAGCTGGCGGAGCAGGCCAACCGGATCACGCTCTACCGGGTGATGGGCGGTGGCGCGTAGCCCCATGCGTGTCGCGGCCATGCTGGTCGGGCTGTGCTGGGCCCTGCTCGCATCCGGCGCGAACGCCGCGGCTTGCGATGCCGGAGCCTCCGATGCCTGCTATTTCGGCTTCGAGCCGCCGGCGGCGCAGGGGCGCCTGCACTACTACGCCTCGATTCCGCCAGGCACCGCCGCCGCCGCGCCGACCCGCGCGCTGATCGCCCTGCACGGCCATCCGCGCGATGCGGCCAAGACATTCGACGCCGCGCTGCGGGCGGTGCGCCAGCGCGGCCGCACGGGCGACACGCTGGTCGTCGCGCCGGTGTTCCAGGTCGACGCCACGCGCGCCGCCCGGTGCAGCACGCCCGGCGTGCCGGCCGCGCAGCCGGGCGACCTGCTGTGGACCTGCGCCTCGTGGCTGGAGGGCGCGCCGTCGGTCAACGGCGCAGGGCTGGGCGCGTTCGCCGCACTCGATGCGCTGGTGGCCGAGCTGGTGCGCCAATGGCCCGGCCTGCGGGTGGTGACGGTGGCCGGCTTCTCGGCCGGCGCGCAGATGGTCCAGCATGCGATCGCCTTCGCGGCGCCCGCGCCGGCCGGCGTGGCCCTGCGCTATGTCGTGGCCGACCCGGGCACCTGGCTGTACTTCGACGCGTTCCGGCCCGCGCCGGCCGACCCGGCCACCTGCCCCGAGGTGAACCGCTGGAAATACGGGCTCGAGGCCCTGCCGGCGCACCTGCCCCGCTCCGCGGAGCAGGCACGCTCGGCCTATGCCGCCGCCGAGATCCACTACCTCGAAGGGGCGCTGGACAGCGGCGAGGGGAAAGGCATCGCCTACCGCGCGCTCGACAAGTCCTGCGCCGCCGATGCGCAGGGCCCGTTCAGGCTGCAGCGCGGCCAGGCCTACGTGGCGCACGAAGGCACGCTGCGGGCCGCGCCGCGCGAACTGGTCGTCGTGCCCGGCTGCGCCCACGACGTGGCCTGCGTGTTCCCGGCGCCGGAGGCACGGGCGGCGCTGCTGGGGGCGCCGCCTTGACAGCGGCAAGAGGCGCGCGAACCGCCGGCTAGGCAGCGCGCGGCGGCAGCAGCACCGCCGGGTCGACCGCCGTGGTGTCCAGCACCGTCCCGATCCGGGCGCCGTGCGGCAGCACGCGCTTGCGCATGCACAGCACCGCGCGGTCCTTGCTCAGCAGTTGCGCGCGGTGCGCGACGGCCAGGTCGATGAAGCCCTGGTCGTCCGGGTCCTTGCAGGTGGCGGCGACCTTGGGCGCGACCGGGACGATGCGCGCGTGGCGGTCGAACCGGGCCAGCACGTCGGCCGCCTCCAGCCGGTAGAACGCCAGGCGCGGCACGATCTGCGGATAGGCCAGCACCCGGGCCAGCTCCACCCGCATCGCATCGGTCGCGATCCAGTCGTGGCTGCCGGCGGCCAGCGCGGCGCGCACCGGCGCGGCGGCGGTGTCGTCGAAGACGAACACGTCCAGCACGATGTTGGTGTCGAGCACCAGGCAAGGCCGCGCCGGCCCCGCGGCGGCCGCCACCGCCTCGGGCAGCGCGCTCAAGCCGCCTGCAGCATGCCGCGCTGCTCGATGAAGGCGATCACCTGCGCCAGGCCGTCCTGCGTCTTCAGGTTGGTCATGACGAAGGGGCGCAGGCCCTGGGCGTTGGTGCGCATGCGGACGGTGTCCGATTCCATCACCGCCAGGTCGGCGCCCACGTGCGGCGCCAGGTCGGTCTTGTTGATGACGAACAGGTCGCTCTTGGTGATGCCCGGGCCGCCCTTGCGCGGGATCTTCTCACCGGCGGCCACGTCGATCACGTAGATCGTCAGGTCGCTCAGCTCCGGGCTGAAGGTGGCGGCCAGGTTGTCGCCGCCGGATTCCACGAAGACGATGTCGGCGTCCGGAAACGCCTCCAGCATGCGGTCGATCGCCTCGAGGTTGATCGAGCAGTCCTCGCGGATCGCCGTGTGCGGGCAGCCACCGGTCTCGACGCCCAGGATGCGCTCGGCCGGCAGCGCTCCGCTCACCGTCAGGAGCCGCTGGTCTTCCTTGGTGTAGATGTCGTTGGTGATCGCGACCAGGTCGTACTGCGTGCGCATCGCCTTGCAGAGCATTTCGAGCAGCGTCGTCTTGCCCGAGCCGACCGGCCCGCCGATGCCGACGCGCAGCGGCGGGAGCTTCTTGGTGCGGTGGGGGATGTGGTGGAGTGCGGAGGTCATGGCGGATCAGCTTCTGAATAAACGGGAGTATTGGGTTTCGTGGCGGGCCGAGAGGATCGCGAGCATCGGGCTCAGGGCCTGGCGTTCGTCGTCGGGGAGCGCCATCGCGCGCTTGACGGCGAGGGGAATCGCATCGGCCAGGCGGCCCAGGATGCGCTGGCCGGCGCTCTGGCCGAGCGGTACCGACTTGAGGGCGGTCTGCACCATCGTCTCGGCCCAGCCGAAGGCGAAGGCGCTGCAGATGTCGACCGGCGCCGCATCGGTACGCGCCGCGGCGACGGCGAAGGCCACCGGGTAGGTCGGCTGCCAGCCGGCGAGCAGGCCCGCATCGGCCGGATGCAGGTTGCGCAGCCAGTCGGCCAGCGAGCGGCCCATCTGCTCGGTCTGCAGCCGCAGCTCGCTC
Organism: Xylophilus sp. Leaf220; assembly: GCF_001421705.1. Taxonomy (GTDB): domain Bacteria; phylum Pseudomonadota; class Gammaproteobacteria; order Burkholderiales; family Burkholderiaceae_C; genus Xylophilus. Next base: position 20,280 of record NZ_LMKO01000026.1, read on the forward strand.
GACTCGCGGCTGCGGCGCACCCAGTCGTCGAGCGTACGCAGGCGCGCGGCATCGCCGGCCCGGGCGGCCACCACACCCTGCGCCAGCACCGGCAGGTCGCTGCGGGCGAGCGAAAGGTGCAGCTGGTCGCAGATCCAGTCGGATGCTATCGATTCCGTAGCAACACCCCGGTATTCGACGCCGGCCTCGAGCCCTTCCGAGTATGAAAACCCGCCCACCGGCAGCGCCGGCGAGGCGAGCCAGATCAGTTGCAGCAGGCCGGCGCTGGCGCGCGGCGCCGGGGCGGCCTCAGGCATGGCCGGGACGCTTGGCGTGGAACTGCACGGCGACCGGCGCGGGAGCGGGCGCGTGGTCGTGACCGTGGTCGCCGTGCGCGCATCCGGGTCCGCGGACGTGGCCGGGCGCGCCATGCGCAGCGGGGGCAGGCGCCGCGGGGGTGTGGTCATGCGTATGGCCATGATCGTGGTGGCCGTGGGCGCATCCCGGGCCGTGGACGTGGCCGGGCGCGCCGTGGGCGGGCGCCGTATCGTGCGCGTGGCCGTGGCCGTGGCCGGCTTCGGCCGCAGGGGCGTGGGCGTGCTGCGGCGCGCCGTGGGCGTGGTCGTGACCATGCGCATGGCCGTGCCCGGCATGGCCGTGCGCGCCGTGGGACGCGCCGTGCGCCCCGTAGGCGCCGCCCTCGGGCTCGAACGGCTCGGTCGCCTCGCGCACGATCAGGTGCTGGGAGCGCAGCATCTCGGCCAGCACATGATCGGGCTCGATCTGCAGGTAGGCCGGGTTCAGCTCGATCGGCACATGGCGGTTGCCCAGGTGGTAGGCGGCGCGGGTCAGGTCGAAGGGCGTGCCGTGGGCGGTGCAGTGGGTGATGCGCAGCACCGGCTGTGCTGCTGCGACCACGCGGACCAGCGAGCCGTCCTCGGCCACCAGCACGTCGCCGCCGCGCACCAGCGTGCCGCGCGGCAGGAACACGCCGATGTGGCGGCCGCCGCTGTCGGTGGCGTCGAAACGGCTTTTCTGGCGCACGTCCCAGTCGAGTTCGACGGTGGCGGCGCGCTTCAAGAGGACGGGCGCGAGGCCGCGGCCCTGGGGCATGAGTTTGTTGGCGGTGAGCATGGGGTGCAGTGGGTTTTCAGGTGCTGTAGTGCTGGCGCAGTCGCGCGATCTCGATACGCTCTTCGTGGTACCGGTAGACGATGCGGTGTTCGTCGGTGATCCGCCGCGACCACCAGCCGGCCAGGTTGTGCTTCAGGGGCTCGGGTTTGCCGATGCCCTCGTACGGGTGACGCTGGATATCCGTGATCAACAGATGGATGCGCTTGACGATGGAGCGGTCGGTCAGTTGCCATTGCAGATATTCCTCCCAAGCTCTGGAGGAAAAAGTCAGGCTGCTGCTCATGCGCCCTTGGAACCGCCTGCGTCGTCCTGCGCCATCGCATCGAGCTCTTCCAGCGACCGCATCACGCCACCGCCACGGTTGAGTTCGTCGATCGACGCCAGCAAGGCACGCGCATTCTCGGGCGAGCGCAGGAGGTAGGCAGTTTCCTCCCACGCGCTGAAATCGTCCAGGCTCATCAGTACGGCGGGCTTGCCCCGCTGGCGGGTGATGAGCACCGGCGCCCGGTCGTCGTTCACCTTGTCGAGCAGCGAGGCGAAGTTGCTGCGTGCATCCGAATAGCTGACGGCATCCATGGGAGTTCCAGTACAAAAAATGGTACGTACCATCTATTGTACGTTTTGAGCTAGAACAGGAAATACCGCTGCGCCATCGGCAGCACGCTGGCCGGCTCGCAGGTCAGCAGTTGCCCGTCGGCCCGCACCTCGTAAGTCTGGGCGTCGATCTCCATGCGCGGCGTGGCGCCGTTGTGGACCAGGTGGTGCTTGCGCACCCCGCGGATGTTCTTGACCGCCGACAGCGTCTTCTTCAGCCCGAACTTCTCCTGGATGCCCAGCCCCAGTCCCGCCTGCGAGACGAAGGTGAGCGAGCCCTGCGCGATCGCGCCCCCGTAGGCACCGAACATCGGCCGGTAGTGCACCGGCTGCGGCGTGGGGATGGAGGCGTTGGGGTCGCCCATCGCGGCCATGGCGATGAAGCCGCCCTTCAGGATCACCGACGGCTTCACCCCGAAGAAGGCCGGCTTCCACAGCACGATGTCGGCCCACTTGCCTTCCTCGATGCTGCCCACCTCGTGGCTGATGCCGTGGGCGATGGCCGGGTTGATGCCCAGCTTGGCGATGTAGCGCTTGGCGCGGAAGTTGTCGTTGCGCGCGGAGTCCTCGGGCAGTGTGCCCCGCTGCTGCTTCATCTTGTGCGCCGTCTGCCAGCAGCGGATGGTGATCTCGCCGACCCGGCCCATCGCCTGGCTGTCGGAGCTGAACATGCTGATCGCGCCCAGGTCGTGCAGGATGTCCTCGGCCGCGATGGTCTCCTTGCGGATGCGGCTTTCGGCGAAGGCCAGGTCCTCGGCGATGGCCGGGTCGAGGTGGTGGCAGACCATCAGCATGTCGACGTGTTCGTCGAGCGTGTTGATGGTGTAGGGCATGGTCGGGTTGGTGGAGCTGGGCAGGAAATTGGCCTCGCCCACCACCCGCAGGATGTCGGGCGCGTGGCCGCCGCCGGCGCCTTCGGTGTGGAAGGCGCAGAGGCTGCGGCCGGCGGCGGCCGCGATGGTGTTCTCGACGAAGCCCGATTCGTTGAGCGTGTCGCTGTGGATCGCCACCTGCGTGTCGGTCTCGTCGGCCACGCTCAGGCAGGCGTCGATCGCCGACGGCGTGGTGCCCCAGTCCTCGTGCAGCTTCAGGCCGATCACGCCGGCGTCGATCTGCTCGCGCAGCGCGTCGGGTCGGCTGGCGTTGCCCTTGCCCAGGAAGCCCAGGTTCATCGGGAAGGCGTCGGCCGCCTGCAGCATCCGCTCGATGTTGGCCGGGCCGGGCGTGCAGGTGGTGGCGAAGGTGCCGGTGGCCGGGCCGGTGCCGCCGCCCAGCATGGTGGTGGTGCCGGCGGCCAGCGCATGCTCGATCTGCTGCGGGCAGATGAAGTGGATGTGGCTGTCGATCGCGCCGGCGGTCACGATGCTGCCTTCGCAGCTCAGGATCTCGGTGCCCGGGCCGATGACGATGTCGACGCCGGGCTGCACGTCCGGGTTGCCCGCCTTGCCGATCTTCACGATGCGGCCGCCCTGGATGCCGATGTCGGCCTTGACGATGCCCCAGTGGTCGAGGATCAGCGCGTTGGTCAGCACCAGGTCCATGGCACCGGAGGCGTTGGTGCGCTGGCTCTGCGCCATGCCGTCGCGGATCGTCTTGCCGCCGCCGAACTTCACCTCCTCGCCGTAGCTGCCGGCGCGCAGGGTGTAGTCGGCCTCGACCTCGACCACCAGGTCGGTGTCGGCCAGCCGCACCCGGTCGCCAACGGTGGGGCCGAAGATTTCCGCATAGGCGCGGCGGGAGATGGTGGCCATGGCGAGCTCTCTCTGGTTTGCTATTTAATTAATAGCTGGAAGCCGGCGGCCGGCGCCGGCTGCAGCCATTTTTCGTTCAAGAAACGGCTACAGCGGCCCCTGCACCAGGCCGCGGAAGCCGTAGACCACCCGGTCGCCCGCGTAGTCGACCAGTTCCACCGTGCGCTGCTGGCCCGGCTCGAAGCGCACCGCGCTGCCCGAGGCGATGTTGAGCCGCATGCCGCGCGCCGCGTCGCGGTCGAAGCCGAGCGCGCCGTTGGTCTCGGCGAAGTGGTAGTGCGAGCCGACCTGGATCGGCCGCTCGCTTTCGTTGCGCACCACCAGGGTCACGGTGCGGCGGCCGGTGTTGAGGGCGTGCTCGCCCTCGTCGGTGAAGAGTTCGCCGGGAATCATGCTGACGGTCCCTTTCAGGCCAGGCGGGTCAGCAGCACCACGCCCAGGCCGGCCACCGCCGCACCCGCGATGCGCGGCAGCCAGGCCGAGCGGGTGCGCAGCGCCCAGCCGGCGGCGATGCCCGCGCCGTGCAGCAGCACGGTGGCGACCAGCATGCCGGCCAGCACCAGCGCGGCGTTGGCGCTGCCCGCCAGCTCGGTGCCGTGGGCGATGCCGTGGAACAGCGCGAACACGCCCACCACCGCCGCCGACACCGCGCCCGGCAGCCGCATCCGCGTCAGCACCAGCAGGCCGAGCGCCAGCAACGAGGTGGCGATCATCGGCTCGACCGCGGGCAGCGCCAGGCCCTGCAGGCCCAGGAGCGCGCCGGCCAGCAGCATCGCGGCGAAGGCCAGCGGCGCCCGCAGCAGCTCGGCGCCACCCTGGCGCGCCACCAGCGCCGACCACAGGCCCACCGCCACCATCGCGGCCAGGTGGTCGGTGCCGGTGAACGGATGCACGAAGCCGGCGAGGAAGCCGCCCGCCCCGCCCGCGGCCGTGCCGCCGTGGTGGGAACCGGCATCGGCCCCTAGGTGGGCCAGCGCGGCCAGGGGGGCGGCACAGGCCGCGGTGGCGGCCGCGGTGCGGGCCAGGAAGAGCTTGTTGCGGGACATCACGGGTTCCTTTCGGGCGGACGAAGGGGAAACGGAAGGTGCGGGCACGGCGCCGGCATGGCCGGCGCGACGGGCAGCGGCGCTGCCGGCGAAACGCGGCCGGGCGCCCATCACTGGATCGGCTGGTGCACCGTGACCAGCTTGGTGCCGTCGGGGAAGGTGGCCTCGACCTGGATGTCGGGGATCATCTCGGGCACGCCGTCCATCACGTCGGCCCGCGAGAGCACCTCGCGGCCCTCGCTCATCAGCTGCGCCACCGTCTTGCCGTCGCGCGCGCCCTCCATCACCGCGGCGCTGATCAGCGCGACCGATTCGGGGTAGTTGAGCTTGAGCCCGCGGGCCTTGCGGCGCTCGGCCAGCAGGGCGGCGGTGAAGAGCAGCAGCTTGTCTTTTTCGCGGGGCGTGAGTTCCATGCCGTTCCTCGGGTTCGGTGCCGTGCGCCGTACGGCGCACCTTCCGGCGCAGGGCCGGGCAGTCCAGGATCGTAAAGCAGGAAACCTGCCAGACGGGCCGGTCGGCGGAGCAGGTTGGACCGGCCGTGCTGGATCAGGTGCCGGGTAGGTCACAGGTGACCGACCGGATGCGTAACAATACGTTTTCTTCCAGCCCGCAAACCCATTCAATGAAAAAAACTGCAGCAATTTTCAGCTTGCTTTTCATAAAAGCTGCGTTCGGCGCAACCTATACCTACAACGGTGCCAACTTCAACAGCGTGATGAACTTTACAGCCCCGTGCAACGTACCAGTTTGTACAGCGGTCTCCACCGCCATGCGGTTCACAGGCACCTTCGACATCGCTCCTCTGCCACCGAATTTGAATGCCGCGCCCATTCCAACGCAGCTGCAGTCGTTCTCTTTTACAGATGGCAATCTCACGTTCACTAGCGCTGACCCTAAGGTCAGAGTTCGCGTCGCCAGAGCTTCCACAAACGCACAAGGCCAACTTACCGGGTTCATATTCGACTTTCAAAGATGGCAATCTCCCGGTACGTCTCATGTCATAGTTACTGATCGCTATGACAATTTATCAATTTCTTCGACCAGCCTGAATGCGCACTACAACCAATTTTGTTTTGCCATAGGTCCAGCCATCGACACAGGGGTGGCAGATTCGTGCAATGTCCAGGGTACGGACACGAGCTCCAGTCGGGGCAACAGTAATGCTGGCACGCTTAGTGGGCAACAAATATCCAGCATTCCGACGCTGAATGAGTGGGCATTAGCGTCACTTGGCCTGCTTATTGCTGCTATTGCCATTACAAAAATTCGCCTCGGAGGCCAGCTTTCCTAGACGCCGCCTCAATTCTGCGGGCCGAGCCGGCCCTAAAGATTTCCTACATCGCCCAGATCCGCGGCAGGGTGGCCGGCAGGCCCCAGCGGGCGGCGCGCCAGGCGGCGCGCACCTGGCGCATCAGGTCCATCGCCGGCTCCACCACCGGGGCCAGGGCGCGCACCACCACCACCCGGCCGTCGGGGCTGGTGGCGCCGGCGGTCTCGCGCAGGGCGTGGGCGTCGATCACCGCGCGGGCCGCGTCCAGGGCCGCTTCGCGGGCGCCGCGGTCGAGCGGGCTGCCGGCGAGCAAAAAGACCGATGCCATGCAGCGGTGCCCGGCCAGGCCCAGCGGCGAGTCGAGCAGCAGGGTGTCGCCGGCCGCGATGCGGCCGCGCTCCAGCCAGACACCCGGCATCTCGATGTGCTGCAGCAGGCTGCCGCGCAGGAAGGGCAGGCCGGCGTGCGGCAGGCCGAAGGCGGTCACGTCCCAGCCGATCAGCTCGGCACCGGGGGCCAGCTCCATCCGAAGGTGGTTCTCGGCCTGGCAGGCGTCGTAGCAGAGCGCCTCGGCCGGCAGCCACTCCAGCCGGGCGCCCGCCTCCAGCACCATGCGGCTGCGCTGCACCGCCGTCTCGCCCTGCGAGCGGTAGAAGCGGGTGGCGCCGGGCGTGGTGACCAGGCCATGGGCGCCGCTGCCCACGCCCACCCCGATGTCGAGCACGTCGCCGCCGACCAGCCCGCCCGGCGGATGCACCAGCACGTTGTGGCAGATGCCCGGGCCTTCGGGGAACAGGCTCTGCAGGATGCGCAGCGGGCCGTCGTGCCGGAAGCGGGCGGCGGTGCGTACCGCATCGACGGTGCCATCGGTGGCGGGTTCGCTGCGGTAGTCGAGTCGGAGTCGGGCGTGCCAGGGCATGGGGCGCGAGTGTAGAGGCAGCGCGCGGGGCGCCGCACCCTCCGTCGCATCTGTAGCCCTTGTGTTGCGCCCGGGTAAAGGCGCAGCGGGACTACGCCGCGGAGCCGAATCCGGGGCGACGATGCAGGCTCGATCACACAGGGAACCACTCCATGAAAAACCGCCTGATCTCCGCATCCCTCCTTGCCGCGCTCGCGCTGGGCGCCACCGCCGCCAGCGCCCAGGTCTACGACCGCAACGGCCCGCGCGACAACGGCCCGCCGATGGCCCGCCCCGGGGGCGACCCGCGCTACGGCGCAGCCCAGAACGACCGCCGCGGCCCCGAGTTCGAGCGCCACGAGTTCCGCCGTGGCGGCCATGTCCCGCCGGCCTACCGCAGCCGCCAGTACGTGGTCGAGGACTGGCGCGAACACCGCCTGAGCGCACCGCCCCGCGGCCACCACTGGGTGCAGGCCGGCGGCGACTACCTGCTGGTCTCGATCCGCACCGGCGCGATCGTCCAGGTCCTGAACGGCCGGTGATCCCGCTGCGGCGCAGCCACCGCTTGTAAAGACGAAAGGCCCTCGCGAGGGCCTTTCGTGCGTTTGGAGCGGGGGCTAGCTGTCCTGGGAGCCCTCGGCAGCAGGCCCGCGGTCGCGGGCCGATCCGCGGACCATGTCGAAGCGGAACAGCCGGCACTCGATCGGGCCGTTCCACATCGGCACCCGGCGCGATTCCTTCAGGCGCATGCGGCTCGGCAGCTTCAGGTCGGGGGTCAGCATCCAGGCGGTCCAGCCGGCGTAATTCTTCTTCCAGTGCGTGGCCAGTTGCGGGAAGAAATCGCCGCCGTCGTCGGTATGGGCGGTCTCGCGGGCGCCGCTGGGGCCCGATGCGGCCGCGTAGTCCTGCTCGAAGTCGATGTTGCGCGCCTGCTCGCGGCCCGGGGGCTGGCGGTAGTGGTCGCGCGAGCTGCGGGCCAGCGCGGGGCGGCCGGCCACGCCGCCCGGCGCGATCCGCTCGCCATAAGGCGGGTTGAGCAGCAGCAGGCCGCGCTCGGCCGGCGGCATCCGCTGCAGCGCGTCGCCGCCGCGGAACTCGATGGCATGCGCCACGCCGGCGCGCTCGGCGTTGCGCTGCGAGAAATCGACCATCCGGTGCGACACGTCGCTGCCGAAGATCGGCACCGCCGGCTCGGTGATCGCGGCGCGGGTCTCTTCCCGCAGCGCGTTCCACACATGCGGCTGGAAGGGCAGCAGCTTCTCGAAGGCGAAGCGCCGCAGCAGGCCGGGCGCGATGTTGCAGGCGATCTGCGCCGCCTCGATCGCCACGGTGCCGCTACCGCAGCAGGGGTCGTAGAGCGGCAGCGCCTCGAAGCCCTCGGCATCGCCGTCGGCCCAGCCGGTGGCGGCGATCATGGCCGCGGCCAGCGTCTCCTTCAGCGGCGCGTCGCCCTTGTCCTCGCGCCAGCCGCGCTTGAAGAGCGGCTCGCCGGTGGTGTCGATGTAGATCGTGGCGGTGTCGGTGGTCAGGTGGGCATGGATGCGCACGTCGGGCCGCTGGGTGTCCACGCTGGGCCGCTCGCCGCGCTTGTCGCGGAAGCGGTCGGCGACCGCGTCCTTGATCTTGAGCGCGGCGAAGTTCAGGCTCTGCAGCGGGCTGTGCTGGGCGGTGATCTCGACCTTGATCGTCTGGCGCGGGGTGAACCAGATCTCCCACGCGACCTCGGAGGCCGCCTGGTAGAGATCCTGCTCGTTGCGGTAGGGCGTCGTCGACAGCTGCACCAGCACCCGTTGCGCCAGGCGGCTGTGCAGGTTGAGCATCATCGCGTCCTGCCAGGAGGCGCGCAGCAGGGTGCCGCCGCGCAGCGTCTGCAGGTCCATGCCCGCCAGGCCGGTCAGGCGGTGCACCTCGTCGGCCAGGTAGCCCTCGACGCCCGCGGCGCAAGGGAGGAAGAGTTGTAGTTGGTTCATGGGAAGCCAGGAGGATACGCGCTGCGCCCTGTCACGCGCCGATACCGGGCGGCGCACAATCGCCCGCATGCCCACGCCATCGGAAGACATCGCCATGCGTCTGCGCCATTTCCTCGCCACCGCCGCCCTCGCCGCCGTCGCCGTCGCCCTGCCCGCGGCGGCCCAGATGCCCAGCTTCGGCATCAAGCCGCTGCTGGGCCAGGCCTCCGACGCGGCGCTCGACCGGCTCTCGCAGCCGGGCGCCTTCTCGTCGGATGCCGCGATCCGCATCGCCCTGCCGGGCGCCGGCAACAAGGGCGTCGGCAAGCTGCTGGAGCTGGCCCAGCAATCGGGCATGACCGCCGACCTCGACGCCGCACTGAACCGCGCGGCCGAGCAGGCCGCGACGCAGGCCAAGCCGATCTTCCGCGCCGCGATCGACAAGGCCACGCTCAACGACGCGGTCGACATCGCCCGCGGCGGCAGCACCGGGGCCACCGACTACCTGCGCAAGAGCACCGGCGCGCAGATCACCGCGCAGTTGCAGCCCCTGGTGCGCACCGCCCTGCAGAGCAGCGGCGTGCTGCAGAAGACGGCCCAGCTGCAGGCCCTGGGCTTCAACGAAGCGCGCCTGACCGACTACGTGGCCGCCAAGACCTCGGACGGCATCTTCACCTATGTCGGCCGCGAGGAGACGCGGATGCGGCAGGACCCGATCGGGACCGGCACGCAGCTGCTGAAGGGCCTGCGGTTCTGAGGGCCGCCGCAGCGGGCCTTCGCATCAGGCCGCCGGCTTCGGCAGCGGCAACGCGGCGGTGTCCTCGTCCGGCGCCGGCGCCTTGTCCTTGCCGAACCAGGCCACGTAGAGCGCGGGCAGCACCACCAGGGTGAGCAGGGTGGCGGTGAACAGGCCGCCGATCACCACGATCGCCAGCGGCCGCTGCGTCTCGGAGCCGATCTCGCGCGAGAGGGCCATCGGCAGCAGGCCGAGCGCGGCCAGCATCGCGGTCATCAGCACGGTCCGCAGCCGCTGCAGCGATCCTTCGCGCACCGCCTGCACCACCGGCATGCCGGCCTGGCGCAGCTGCTGGAACACCGACAGCATCACCACCCCGTTGAGCACCGCCTGCCCCGAGAGCGCGATGAAGCCGATCGCCGCCGACACCGACAGCGGGATGCCGAAGACGTAGAGCGCCACGAAGCCGCCGATCAGCGCCAGCGGCACGTTGATCAGGATCAGGCCGGCCATCTTGAACGACTTGAAGGCGTCGAACAGCAGCACGAAGATCAGCAGCAGCGAGATCGGCACCACCACCGCCAGGCGCTTCATCGCCCGCTCCTGGTTCTCGAACTCGCCCGACCAGTTGACCTGGTAGCCCTGCGGCACCTTGACGTTCTGCTCGACCCGGGCCTTCATGTCGGCCACCACCGAGCCCATGTCGCGGCCGGCGATGAAGATGCCGATGGCGGTGGTGCGGCGGCCCGACTCGCGGGCGATGTTCATCGCGCCGGTGGTCTCGCGCACGTTGACCACGTCGCCCAGCACGACGAAGCCGCCGTCGGGCGTGGCGATCGGGGTGCGGCGCAGGTTGGCCATCACCCGCTCGCTGGCCGGCAGGCGCACCGCGACGGCGAACTTGCGCTCGCCCTCCCACAGGCTGGTGGCGGCCTTGCCGGCCAGCGCCGCCTCGATCACGTCCTGGATGTCGCCCACGTTCAGGCCGTAGCGGGCGGCGCGGTCGCGGTCGATGTCGAGCAGCAGCTGCGGCACCTGCCCTTCGCGGTCGATCTCGGCGCGGGCCACGCCCGGCACCTGCTTGACCTCGCGGGCGATGGCTTCGGTCACCTGCTTCATCAGCGCCAGGTCGTCGCCGGCGAGCTTGATCACGATCTGGCCCTTGATCTGCGAGATCGACTCGAGCACGTTGTCGCGGATCGGCTGCGAGAAGGCCGGGTCGATGCTCGGGATCGCCGACAGCACCCGGTTCATCTCCTCGGTGATCTTCTCGCGGGTCATGCCGGGGCGCCATTCCTCCTCGGGCTTCACGTCCACGAAGATCTCGGCCATCGAGATGGTCTTGGGATCGGTGCCGTCCTCGGGCTGGCCGGCCTTAGAAACGGTGGTGCGCACCTCGGGCACCGTCAGCAGGGCCTTGCGCGCCATCCGCAGGATGCGCGAGGCCTCCTGCGTCGAGACGTTGGGCGACAGGGTGAAGTTGACCCAGGTGGTGCCCTCGTTCAGCTCGGGCAGGAATTCCGACCCGAGTCGCGAGGCGACCACCACCGTCACGCCGAAGGCCGCCAGCGCGATCACCACCACGGTGCGGCGGCGGCGCAGGGCCCAGTCGAGCACCGGTGCGTAGAAACGCTTGGCGCCGCGCACCACCCGGTTGTCGCCGTGCGGCAGCTTCTTGCGCAGCATCCAGTAGGCCAGCAGCGGTACCAGCGTGAGCGAGAAGATCAGCGAGCCGATCAGCGCGGTGGTCACCGACAGCGCCATCGGCTGGAAGATCCGGCCCTCGTGGCGCTGCAGCGCGAAGATCGGGATGTGGGCCGCGATGATGATCAGCATCGAGAACAGCGTCGGCCGGCCCACCTCGTTGGCGGCCAGGCTGATGGTCTCGCGCCGCTCGGTCGGGTCGAGGTCGTCGCCCTTCAGGTCGCGCCGCTCGGCCAGCCGGTGCAGGATGTTCTCGACGACGATCACCGCGCCGTCGACGATGATGCCGAAGTCCATCGCACCGAGCGACAGCAGGTTGGCCGGCACGCCCATGATCTTCAGGCCCATGAAGGTCGAGAGCAGGGCCAGCGGGATCACCACCACCACCGCCAGGCTGGCGCGGAAGTTCGACAAGAAGATGTAGAGCACCAGCGACACCAGCAGCGCGCCTTCGACCAGGTTGCGGAATACGGTCGCGAGGGTCTTCTCCATCAGCCAGGTGCGGTCGTAGAAGGGCACGATCTGCACGCCGGCGGGCAGGCCGCGCTCGTTGAGGTCGGCGATCTTCTCCTTCACGCCCTTCAGCACCACGCTCGGGTTTTCGCCTTTGCGCATGATCACGATGCCGGTGACGATGTCGTCGGCGTCGTCCTGGCCCACCACGCCCAGGCGCGGCACCGCGCCGATCTTCACCTCGGCGATGTCGCGGATCAGGATCGGGGTGCCGCCGCGCGCGGCCACCACGATGCGGCCGATGTCGTCGGCCGACTGCAGCAGGCCGATGCCGCGGATCGTGTACTGCTGCGCGCCCTGGCGCAGGTAGCTGCCGCCGGCGTTCGAGTTGCCGCGGGCCAGCGCGTCGAGCAGGTTCTGGAAGGTGACCTTGTAGGCCCGCAGCTTGTCGAGGTCGGGCTGCACCTCGTACTGCTTGATGGCGCCGCCCATGGCGACCACGTCGGCCACGCCCGGCACCTGCCGCAGGGCGCGCTCGACCACCCAGTCCTCCAGGGTGCGCAGCTCGGTCGTGGTCTTGCCGTCGCCCTTCAGGCGGTAGCGCATGATCTCGCCGACCGGGGTGGCGTTGGGGGCGATGTCGGATTCGACGCCGTCGGGCAGGTCGATGCCGCGCAGCCGCTCGGCCACCTGCTGGCGGGCCAGGTTCACTTCGGCCTTGTCGTCGTAGGTGACGACGGTGAAGGACAGGCCGAACTGGGTGTGCGAGAACACCCGGATCGCGTTGGGCAGGCCCGCCAGCGCCACCTCGATCGGCAGGGTGACCTGCTTCTCCACCTCTTCGGCCGCGCGGCCGGGGAACAGCGCGATCACGGTGACCTGGGTGTCGGTCACGTCGGGGAACGCCTCGACCGACAGGTTCTTGAAGGCGATGACGCCCGCCAGCGCGAACAGCAGCGTCCCCAGGACGATGAAGAGCGGCTGGTGCAGCGCGTAGTGGATCAGGCGTTTCATTGGGCGGCCGCCTTGGGCGCTGCGGCCTTGGGTGCGGTGCCGGGGGCCGCGGTGGGCGCGGCGCTGCCTTCGCGCGAGACGGCGAACTGGCGGGCCAGCAGCAGCGCGTTCTCTGCGACCACCTGCTCGCCCACGTTCAGGCCGCTGGTGATCACCACCTGGCGCGGGCCCATGTTGCCGGGCACCACCTGGCGCGGCTCGTACACGCCGGGCTGCACCTGCACGTAGACGGTGTGGCGGGTGCCGTCGAGCGTCACCGCGCCCGAAGGCACGATCACGCCGCGCAGGGCTTCCTGCACCACCGCCGTCGCGAGCATTTCGCCCTTCAGGCGCCGGTCGGCGTTGGGGATCACGCCGCGGATCTTGATGGTGCGGGTGTTGGGGTCGATGAAGTCGGCCGCGGCCGTCACCTTGCCGGCGAAGTTCTCGCCCGGATAGGCCGCCACCTGCAGCACGAAGCTGTCGCCCGGCCGCAGGCTGCCGACATCGGCTTCCTTGGCGTCGATCTGCACCCAGAGCGAGGTCGGGTCGGTCAGCACGAAGAGCGCCGGCACGCCGGGGCCCGACTGGTCGGGCCGCACTTCCTGGCCGGGGTTGAGGTTGCGCTCCACCACCACGCCGTTGATGCCAGAGACCAGGCCCAGCTGCTGGTTCACGCTGCTGCCGGTGCCGTAGAGGCTGGTGCGGGCCGCCGAGCGGGCGGCCTCGGCCTGGAAGCGGGAGAGGTCGGCCTCGCTCTGCTCCAGGTCCTTGCGGGCGATGATGCCGGCCTCGAACAGCTCGCGCTGGCGCTGCAGGGTCTTGCGGGCCAGGGACACGTCGACGTTGGCCTTGGCGGTGTCGGCCTGGGCCACCCCGAAATCGGGCGAGGCCAGCCGCGCCAGCGGCGTGCCGGGCTTCACCGGCGTGCCCACGTCGGCGCTGATCGCGACGATGCGGCCGCCGAAGCTCGGGTAGATGCGCTGGGTGCGTTCCTCGTTCCATACCAGGCGCGCGGGCAGTTCCACCGCCAGCGCGGTCGCCGCGGTGGCGGGCACCGTGGTCAGCAAGGCCAGCTGCGGATGGTTGGGCGGGAAGCGCAGCTGCTGGCCCTGCACGATCGGCGCGGGCGGCGGCGCCTCGGCCTTGGGCGCGGCGGATTCGCCGCAGCCGGCGAGCAGGGCGGCCACGCAGGCGGACGCCAGCAATGCGGCGCGGGCCGGGCGAATGTGGGGGCGGGACGGATGCGGCATGGCGGGTGTCTCGGAGCGTTCGGGAACAAATGGGAGAGGCGGTGCGCGGCGCGCCGGTCAGCGGTTGCCGACGAGCAGGTCGGGCCGGGTCTGCAGGGTCCAGGCGCCGGAGGTCTTGGAGTAGTCGGTGCGGGCGGCGACCGCTTCGAGCAGGGTGGCGCGCAGCACGCGGCGGGCGTCCAGCAGGTCGAACAGCGGAATCGCGCCGCGGCGGAAGGCCAGCTCGGCGTTCTCGGCCACGCGGCGGGCGCGGGGCAGGATTTCGGTCTCGTAGCTGCGGGCACGGCGCTCGGCGGTCAGGGCGGCCTGCTGCAGGCCCTGCAGCTCCAGCGCGCCGTCGCGGCGGATCTTGTCGAGCGCGTCCTGGGCCTGGTAGTAGCTCGCCTGCGCGCGGCCGATCTCGCCGTCGAAGCCGTAGCCCCACTGCAGCGGGATCGAGGCGCGCACTTCCAGCAGGCGGGTGGAGACGCCCGGGTAGTGCTCGAAGCCGGCGCCGATGGTCACGTCCGACTTCTTCAGCGCCAGCGCGCCGTCGAGGCTGGCCTGTGCCGACTGCACCCGTGCCAGGGCGGCGCGCACGTCGGGCCGGTTCTCCGCCAGCGAGGCGTAGTCGGCCGTCGGCGTATCGACCGACGGCAGCACCGGCCAGGCGTCCTCGGCCTGCAGGTTGGGCTCTACCGCGGCGCCGCGCGCGCCGATCGACTGGGCCAGCGCGATGGCCGCGCGCTGCCGGTCGAGCAGCGCCTGCTGCACGTCGGCGCGGGCGCGCTGGGTCTCGATCTCGACGCGCAGCGCGTCCTGCGCGGGCAGGTCGCCGGCCTGCACCCGGCGGTTGGCGCCGTTGGAGAGCTGGGTGGCGCCGCGCTCGATCTCCTCGACCTGCACCTGGCGCTCCTGCGCGGCCAGCAGGTCGTAGTAGGCCGAGAGCGCCTCGATCAGCTGCTGCACCCGCACGTCTTCCACGTCGGCGGCCGCGGCGTCGGCGGCGCGGGTGGCGGCGGCGGTGCGCAGCTCGCGCTTGTTGCCGCGCTCGATCGTCCAGTCCAGGCCGATCTTCTTGTCGATGCGCTTTCGGACCAGGTTGCCGGCGCCGATGCCGTTCTTCAGGTCGACGTTCTCGGCCGAGGTGCTCAGCACCGGCAGCGGCGCGTGGTCGGCGGCCAGGATGTCGGCGCGGGCCGCGGCCAGGCCGCCGCGGGCGATCGCGACGTCGAGGTTCTCGCGCGCCGCGACCAGGGCCTGCGCCAGGCTCAGCCGGGTCGCGGGCGAGGCGCCCGGCACGGGGGTGACGGGGGCGGCGGAGGCCGTGGGCGTGCCGGCCGGGCCGGTCGCCGGCGCGGGGACGGCCCCGGTCACCTGCGCCTGCAGGGGCAGGACGGCGGCCAGGCCGAACGCCACGAATAACTGTCGTATGCTCATGACCGCGTTTATCGGGCCCTGCGGCTGACCATCGCCTGACCGGCGCCGGTCAGGGCCTTTTCCCCTCGTGCAAACCCCTGGCGGGTGTGCGTTTTTCCCCACCGAACCTGCATCCCTATGCGCATCCTCGTGGTCGAAGACGATGCCGTGCTGCGCGACATGATGGTCCGCAGCCTGCGCGATGCCGGCCACCGGGTCGACGTGGCCCGCACCGTGTCGGAGGCCGACCATTTCTGGCGGGTGCAGGCGTTCGACGCAGTGCTGCTCGACCTGAACCTGCCGGCCACCGACGCCGCCGGCCCCGCGCTCGCCAGCGGCCTGACCGCCCTGCGCGCCGCCCGCGCCCGGGGCGACGGCACGCCGGTGCTGGTGCTTACCGCCCGCGACCGCACCGAGGAGCGCATCGCCGGCCTCGACGCCGGCGCCGACGACTACCTGGGCAAGCCCTTCGAGCTCTCCGAGGTCGAGGCCCGGCTGCGCGCCCTGGTGCGGCGCAGCCTGGGCACCCAGGACGTGTCGGAGGTCGGCGCGCTGCAGCTCGACCGCAAGGCCCGCCTCTTCGCCCTGCGCGGCCAGCGGATCGACCTGCCGGCGCGCGAGTTCGAGGTGCTGTGGGAGCTGATGACGCCGCCCGGCCGGGTGGTCAGCAAGCGCGACCTGTCGGCCAAGCTGTCGGATTTCGACGAGAACCTGGGCGACAACGCGCTCGAGGCCTTCATCTCGCGGCTGCGCAAGAAGCTCGCCGGCTCCGGCGCCGGCATCCGCACCCTGCGCGGGCTGGGCTACATGCTGGAGTCCGAAGCGGCGGCGTCTGCGGCCGCTGTCGGCGGCGCATGAGCCCTGTCCCGGCCGACACGGCAGTCCGGCGCACGGCCCCGTCCGCCCGATGAACGCCGCTGCCCCTTCGCCGGAGCCGCCCGCCGCCGCGCCGGACGCCGCGCCGCAGCCGCCCTCGCTGCGTTCGCGGCTGCTGCGCAACGTGCTCGGCCCGATGGCGATCGCCTGGCTGGCCGGCGGCGTGGTGGCGGTCGGCGTGGCGAGCGTCTTCACCCAGCGCGCCTTCGACCGGGCCCTGCTCGACGATGCCTACTCGGTCGCCGCCAGCGTGCGGCCCACCCGCGATTCGCTGGAGCTCACGCTCACCCCGCGTG
The DNA here is from genome assembly GCF_001421705.1 of Xylophilus sp. Leaf220. GTDB lineage: Bacteria > Pseudomonadota > Gammaproteobacteria > Burkholderiales > Burkholderiaceae_C > Xylophilus. The sequence goes on from NZ_LMKO01000026.1 coordinate 36,610, forward strand.
AGGTGGGCGCGGTGCTCTTCGACCAGACCGAGACGGTGTACTTCGCCGTCCGCTGGCCCGACGGCACCCTGGTCGCCGGCCATGCCAACCTGTATGCACCCTCGCCGGTGGGTGGCGCCAGCTACCGGTTCTCGGACATCCACTACCAGGGCCATGCGCTGCGCGCGGTGACGCTCGAGCGCGGCGGCGAGCGGCCCTTCACCGTCATCATGGGCGAGACCACCCAGACCCGGCAGACGCTGCTGCGCAACGTGCTGGTGCTGTCGGTGCTGCCGCAGCTGGGCCTGCTGGCGCTGCTGGCCTTCTGGCTGCGCCGCGCCGTCGACCGCGACCTGCAGCCGCTGGCGGCGCTCCAGCATGCGATGGACCAGCGCGACGTGCACGACCTCTCGCCGGTCGCGGCCACCGCCTCCACCAGCGAGATCCAGCGCCTGGGCGAGGCGGTCAACGGCCTGTTCGCCCGGGTGGGCGGCGGGGTGCGGGCGCAGCGCGAGTTCGCCGGCAACGTGGCGCACGAGCTGCGCACCCCGCTGGCCGGCATCCGCGCGCTGGCCGAATACGGCCTGGCCCAGAACGACCCCGCCGCCTGGCGCGAGCAGCTCGAGCGCATCGCCCGCAGCGAGGAGCGCGCCAGCCACCTGGTCGACCAGCTGCTGGCGATGGCCCGCGCCGACGAAGGCCCGGCCCTGCGCATGGGCCCGGTCGCCCTCGACGTGCTGGTGCGCGACGCGGTGCTGCGCTTCCTGCCCCGGGCCGACGCCGCCGGGGTGGACCTGGGTGCGCGCGGCATCGACGACCCGGTCGCGGCGCTGGGCCATGCCGCGCTGCTGGAGGGCATCGTCAACAACCTGCTCGACAACGCCCTGCGCTACGGCCTGGCCCCGCCGCAGACGCCGCGCAGCATCACGGTGGAGGTGGTGCAGGAGGGCGACACGGTCACCCTCTGCGTGGTCGACAACGGCCCCGGCATCTCGGTCGAGCAGCGCGGCCGGCTGCAGCAGCGCTGGTCCCAGGGGCCCGAGGGGCAGTGGCTGCGCCAGGGCATGGGCCTGGGCCTGGCGATCATCGCCCGCTATGCCCAGCTGATGGAGGCGCCGCTGCGCCTGGGCGATGCGCCGGGCGGGCAGGGGCTGGCGGTGTCGGTGACGCTGCCCAGGGCCTGACGCTGCGGCCGCCGCCCGAACACGGCGACCTGCCATCGGACGAGGGCCACGACCCGTCGCCGGCTGTGCGCTATTAATTCAATAGCTGGAGGCCGGCGATGGACGCCGGCCCCAGGCACTTTTCATATGGAATTCCGTTCGGCAGGCCCGCAGGGCGTTCCGCAGCGGCCCGCCCGGTGCGCTTCAGCCGCGCGCCTTCAACTGCCGCAGCAGTTCCTCGGCCACCGCCTCGGACGACGCGGGGTTCTGCCCGGTGATCAGCGTGCCGTCGACCTGGACGAAGGGCTTCCAGTCGGGGCCCTTGGCGTAGAGGCCGCCGCGCTCGCGCAGCCGGTCTTCCAGCAGGAAGGGCACGACGTCGGTGAGCTGCACGCCGGCTTCCTCGCCGTTGGTGAAGCCGGTGACCCGCTTGCCCTTGACCAGGTACTCGCCGTCCTTGTCGCGGGCGTTGACCAGCGCGGCCGGCGCGTGGCAGACGGCGGCGACCGGCTTGTCGGCCTGCACGAACGCCGCGATCAGGGCGAGCGAGTCCATGTTGTCCGGCATGTCCCACATCGGGCCGTGGCCGCCGGGGTAGAAGATCGCGTCGAAGCCGTCGGCCGAGACGGCGCCCAGCTGCAGCGTCGCGGCCAGTTGCTGCTGCGCTTCGGCGTCGGCCTTGAAGCGGCGGGTGGCGTCGGTCTGCGCATCGGGCGCGTCGCTCTTGGGGTCGAGCGGCGGCTGGCCGCCGAGGGGCGAGGCCAGCACCACCTCGGCACCGCCGTCCTTCAGCACGTAATACGGCGCGGCGAACTCCTCCAGCCAGAAGCCGGTTTTCTTGCCGGTGTCGCCCAGGCGGTCGTGCGAGGTGAGGACGATGAGGATCTTCATGGCGGTGCTCCTGTGCCGTGGGCGGCTGTGACGGGCTGGCAGTGTAGGAGGAGGGCCGCTGCGGGCCGGTAACAGTCTGGCCGGCCCCTTCCACCCCTTGCGCCAGGGGCGGACGTAAAAAAGAGCAGCTATCTTTTCGATAGCTGCTCGTCGGCGCCAATGGCCGGCCGGAGGCCCGAAAGCCTCTGCAGATCAGTCCAGCGTCGGATAGTCGGTGTAGCCGTGCTCGCCGCCGCCGTAGAAGGTGTTCTTGTCGGGCGTGTTGAGCGGCGCGTCTTCCTTCAGGCGGCGTACCAGGTCGGGGTTGGCGATGTAGGGGCGTCCGAAGGCGACCAGATCGGCGCCACCGGCCACGGCCTTCTCGGCCAGGGCCTTGTCGTAGCCGTTGTTGACCATCCAGGCGCCCTTGCCGCCTGCGTCGCGGTAGGCCGCCTTGGCGGCGGCGTAGTCGAACGGGCGGCCGTCCACGTCGCGCGGGCCGCCGGTGGCGCCTTCGATGACGTGGATATAGGCCAGGTTCAGCGGCGCCAGCTCGCGCAGCACGTACTCGAACAGCGGCTGCGGCGCGTCGTCGGTGACGTCGTTGGCCGGGGTGACGGGCGACAGGCGGATGCCGACCCGGTCGCCGCCGATGTCGTCCGCGATGCCGCGTGCGATCTCGAGCAGCAGGCGGGCGCGGTTCTCGATGCTGCCGCCGTAGTCGTCGGTACGCTTGTTGGAGCCGGTCTTGAGGAACTGGTCGAGCAGATAGCCGTTGGCGCCGTGGATTTCCACGCCGTCGAAGCCGGCCGTCTCCACCGCGTTGCGCGCTGCGGCGCGGAAGGTCTTCACGATCGACGGGATCTCGCCGGCGTCCAGCGCGCGCGGCGTGGAGGTCTCGGCGAAGGAGCCCTTGCCGTCCTTGTCGACCAGATAGGTTTTGGTCTTGGCGGCGATGGCCGACGGGGCCACCGGTGCCTGGTGGTCGGGCTGCAGGTCGACGTGCGAGACGCGGCCCACGTGCCAGAGCTGCACCACGATCTTGCCGCCCTTGTCGTGCACCGCCTGGGTGACCTTCTTCCAGCCGTCGAGCTGCTCGGTGCCGTAGAGGCCCGGAACGTCGGCATAGCCTTGCGCCTGGTGGCTGATGGCGGTGGCCTCGGTGATCAGCAGGCCGGCGGTGGCGCGCTGCGCGTAGTAGGTGGCGGTGATGTCGCGCGGGATCGCGTTCGGCGAGCGGTTGCGGGTCAGCGGCGCCATGACGATGCGGTTGGCGAGGTCCAGGCGGCCGGCCTTGGTGCTTTCGAAGAGTGACGACATTCGGGTTCCTGGTGCTTGAGGGGTCGGTCGGCAGGCGTCGCATGGAGCGGCCTGCCGCGCAGTGCGCGATGGCGCGCGTGCCGGGCCAGCGTAGCCGGCCGGGCTAATCCTTGCCGGAGACGGCGCACCGCACCCTGTGCTACGTGTGCGCGTGGCCGGCGCGGCGGTGCCGGAGGTTCTACGCCAGCAGGCCTTCGGCCTTCATAGCGGTCTGCACCGCGGGGCGGGCACCGACGCGGGCGTGGTGGGCTTGCACGTTGGGCACTTTCGACAGGTCGATTCCGACCTTGCCGGCCCAGTTCACCACGGTGAAAAGGTAGCCGTCGGCCACCGAGAAGTGGTCGCCCGCCAGGTAGTCCTTGCCGTCGAGTTCGCCGTCGACGAAGGCCAGGCGCTTGCCGATCTTCTCCACCGCGGCGGCCTTGGCATCGGCAGGGGTGGCCTGGTTGAACAGCGGGCCGAAGCTCTTGTGCAGCTCGGTGCCGATGAAGTTCAGCCATTCCTGCAGGCGGTAGCGGGCCAGCGTGCCGTTGGCGGGCGCCAGGTTCTTGGTGGGCACCTGGTCGGCGATGTACTGCACGATCACCGGGCCTTCGCGCAGGCGGGTTCCGTCGTCGAGTTCGAGCAGCGGCACGTAGCCCAGCGGGTTGATCGCGTAGTAGTCGCTGCCGTCGGGCAGCTGGTGGGTCTTGGTGGGCGCGGCCACCGCCTCGAAGGCCAGGCCCGCTTCGTGCAGGGCGATGTGGGGGGACAGCGAGCAGGCGCCGGGGCTGTAGTAGAGCTTCATGAAGGTGCGGTCCTCTGTTGGGGCTGGGGGTGCAGGGCGGTGTGCCCGCACCCCGGCGACCGCCATGCTAGCGATTTCCCGCATTTCCCGCTGGGTGCCGATCGGCCCTGCGCCGGGGCCTGGATTGCGTCCTACAGCCCGAAAAGGGAGCGCCCGACCTGGGGGCCCGGGGGGCACCCATACGATCACGCTATTGCCAATCAGGGCATTCGGCAGGGCGGTCGCCCTGCCGCGGGGGTGTCCTCATCTGGTTGCAAAGGAATACAAAATGCTCAAATACGCCATCATCTTCGCGCTGATCTCCCTGGTCGCAGGCGCACTCGGCTTCACCGGCGTCGCTGCGGGCTCTGCCGGCATCGCCAAGATCCTGTTCGGTCTGTTCCTGGTGATCGCGATCGTGTTCGTGGTCCTGGCGGCCCTCGGCGTGGGTGCCGCGCGCAAGGTACTGAAGTGACCGCTTCCAACGTTCTGCGGCTGCCGCTCCCGGCAACTGCCGGGAGCGGTTCCGCTACGGTGGTGGTCGGCATGTACACCCCGCTGTGGCATGCCGCCAAGGTGCTCAGCACGACTGCCCATAGCTGGTGGGACGGCGGTGTTCCGCCCGCTCGCAAGCGCAGCGAGCGCGCGACGGACGCCGTCGCGCAGATGGCCTCTTCGGTGGTCCGGCATCTGAAGCCGGTGCCCTCTCACCGTACCAGCCCATCTGCCTACTGAGCGCCGCGTCTGCAGCTTTTCTCAACCGGCGCCTCGCGCGACCCTCGCTCCTTTCTCATCCGCCGCGTTTCGCGGTCTCGATCGTGAACCCCATCACTGCATTGCGCTGCGACCTGGAATACGTGGTCGGCGGCAACTCGCATTTCCTCTTCAACATCCAGGCGGCCCGCAGCGGCGACCACCGCATCCTGGAAGAGTCCCTGGTCGTGACGCCCGACATCGGTCTGCGTTCCTTCGAGGACCCGGGCAGCGGCAACCGCTTCTTCCGTTGCGATGCCGACGGCGGCAGGCTCAACGTGCGCTACGACGCGCGCATCGAGCGCATCCGCGAGCCGGTCGATCCCACGCTGCCGGAGGCCGCCGTGTCGGCGCTGCCGCACGAGGTGCTGCACTACCTGATGCCCAGCCGCTACTGCCAGTCGGACGTCATGAGCCGCGCCGCCCAGCACCTGTTCGGCCAGGTGCCGCAGGGATACCAGCGGGTGCAGCACATCTGCGAATGGATCCGCGCCAACATCGCCTATCAGTTGGGCGTGAGCACTTCCACCACCAGCGCGCAGGACGTGTACCTGCAGCGCGCCGGGGTGTGCCGCGATTTCGCCCACCTGGCGATCACCTTCTGCCGCGCGCTCAACATTCCTGCGCGGCTGGTGGTGGGCTATGTGCGCTTCGCCGATCCGCCGCAGGATTTCCATGCGGTGTTCGAGGCCTTCATCGGCAACCGCTGGGTGCTGTTCGACCCGACCGACATGGCGCAGGTCGACCGCATCGTGCGGGTCAGCTCGGGCCGCGACGCGAAGGACACCGCATTCGCCACGATCTTCGGCCCGGTGCAGATGACCCGCATGATCATCCAGGTCAACGAGGACGGCACGCCGCCATCCGAAAACCCCGATCCCGCCCAGGCGACGGTGCTGCTGGCCTGAGGCCGCACCGCCACGCGAACGGGCCGGTTGCTATACTGGCCCCGCGCCGATTTGCTCCAGCTTGCGGGCGCTCTATAAATCCTGCTAAAGACGGACCGACGCGCTGCACCCCACGTCCAGAAGCCCGGCCTCGTTTTCAGCGATGCCGGGCTTTTCCATGTCGTTCATTGCCACGCCCCAGTCGATGCACTTCGCCGAACCGCTGCCGCTGCAGAGCGGCGCGGCGATCGCCGACTACACCCTCGCCTACGAGACCTACGGCACGCTCGATGCCGCGCGTTCCAACGCGGTGCTGATCTGCCACGCGCTCAACGCCTCGCACCATGTGGCGGGCAGCTACGCCGGCCAGCCCCGGTCCGAAGGCTGGTGGGACAACATGGTGGGGCCCGGCAAGCCGGTCGACACCGACCGTTTCTTCGTCATCGGCATCAACAACCTCGGCTCCTGCTTCGGCTCCACCGGGCCGGCCGACGCCAACCCCGCCACCGGCCGCATCTGGGGCGCCGACTTTCCGGTGGTGACGGTGGAGGACTGGGTGAACGCGCAGGCCCGGCTGCTCGACGCGCTGGGCATCCGCACCCTGGCCGCGGTGATGGGCGGCAGCCTCGGCGGCATGCAGGCGCTCTCCTGGACGATGCAGCACCCCGAGCGGCTGCGCCATGCGGTGGTGATCGCCAGCGCGCCCAACCTCAACGCCGAGAACATCGCCTTCAACGAGGTGGCGCGCCGCGCGATCGTGACCGACCCGGACTTCCACGGCGGCAACTTCTACGAGCACGCCACCGTGCCCAAGCGCGGCCTGCGCATCGCCCGGATGGTGGGCCACATCACCTACCTCAGCGACGACGTGATGAACGAGAAGTTCGGCCGCCAGCTGCGCCGCGCAGTGGAAGACACGGTCGAGGGTGCGGGCCCGGGCGGCGACGCCGCGGCCCCCGCCGCCTACCGCTACACCACGCAGGACGTCGAGTTCCAGATCGAGAGCTACCTGCGGCACCAGGCCGACAAGTTCAGCGACTACTTCGACGCCAACACCTACCTGCTGATCACCCGCGCGCTCGACTACTTCGACCCGGCGCGCGACCACGGCGGCCGGCTCGCCGAGGCGCTGGCGCGCGCGCAGTGCCGCTTCCTGATCGCCAGCTTCACCACCGACTGGCGCTTCTCCCCGGCCCGCAGCCGCGAGATCGTCCGCGCGCTGCTCGACAACGGGCACGACGTGAGCTACGCCGAGATCGACGCGCCGCACGGTCACGACGCGTTCCTGCTGGAAGACCCGCGCTACCTGGCGCTGGTGCGCTCCTACTTCGACCGCATCGCACGCGAGCCGGCAACCGCGCCAGCCGCGGCAGTGGCGCCACCGCCGCCAGTGGAAGGAGCGGCAGCATGAGCGACCTGGCCACCAAGCAACGCATCGCCCGGCTGGTGCCGCAGGGCGCCCGGGTGCTCGACCTGGGCTGCGGCGACGGCACCATGCTCGACCTGCTCCAGCGGGAGCGCGGCTGCACCGGCTACGGCATCGAGATCGACGACGCCAACGTGCTGGCCTGCGTGCAGCGCGGCGTCAACGTGATCCAGCGCGACCTGGGCGCGGGCCTGGACCTGTTCGACGACCAGGCCTTCGACGTGGTGCTGCAGCTCGACACCCTGCAGCACCTGCACAACACCGAGACGATGCTGCGCGAGACCGCGCGGGTGGGCCGCATGGGCATCGTCGCGTTTCCCAACTTCGCGCACTGGCCCAACCGGGTCAGCGTGGCGCGTGGCCGGATGCCGGTGACGCGGCGGCTGCCCTACGAGTGGTACGACACGCCGAACATCCGGGTCGGTACCTTCAAGGATTTCGAGGTGCTGGCGCGCAAGAACGCCCTGCAGATCCTCGACGGATTCGGGCTGCAGGACGGGCGCGAGGTACGTTGGCTGCCCAACCTGCTGGCGGGCACGGCGGTGTTCCGCTTCCAGCGCGGCTGACGCGGGCCGCGCTGCAAGACCCGCGAAGTTACTTGGCGGGGACCGGCGTCACCGTCTCGCGGATGATGCCGCCGCTGCCCACGCTGCCGCTGCTGGTCGTGGTGCCGGGGGCGCTCGAGGCGCCCATGCGCTTCATGCAGTCGGCACGCTCGCCGGCGGGCAGGCTGCCGCAGCGGTCGGTGCCGTTGCGGCCTTGTTCCGGCGTGCTCGGCGAGGTCAGGCCACCGCGGGCGGCTTCCTGCTTAGCGGCGCCGCCTTCGCGGCGGCAGGCGGCCGGGTCGCTCTGGGCACCGGCCGGGGTGCAGCCGGCTTCGACCGGTGCGGTAGGGGTTTGCGCCTGGGCGGCACCCAGCCAGACGGTGCTGGAGAGCAGGGCGATGCCGGCGGCGCGGGCGATGCAGGAAACGATGGATGTCATGGGGCTACCTCGAAAACGATGGGGACGACGGCCGGCGTTGCCGGCCGCGGGGAGTCTGGAAAGCGGGTGCGATCAGGGCCGTAGCGTGGCGGTCAGCGTGATCTCGGGCACGCCGGCCAGCGCCTTCGACAGCGGGCAGCCGCGCTTGGCGGTTTCCGCCAGTTCCTGGAAGCGGGCGTCGTCGATGCCCGGCACCGAGGCGTCCAGCGTCAGCGCGATCCGGTCGATCTTGAAGCCGTCGCCGTCCTTGGCCAGGCGCACCACCGCATTGGTGTCCACGTCCTTCGTCGGGAAACCGGCCTTCTCGGCGGCCAGTGCGAAGGCCATGGTGAAGCAGGCCGCATGGGCCGCGCCGACGATCTCCTCGGGATTGGTGCCGGTGCGGTCGTCCTCGAACCGGGTGCCGAAGCCGTACGGATAGGCCTTCAGCGCACCGGTCTCGGTGGTGATCTGTCCCTGGCCCTTCTTGCCGGGGCCTTCCCAATGGACGCGTGCGTTCTTCTCGATCATGGATTTCCTTTCAGGGGTGGAGGAGCCGCGTCACTTCGGGCGCGGCGGGCGGATGGCGTGGTCGGGCTGGCGGAGTTCGCCGGCGCGCAGCTGGCGCACGGCCTGCACCACCGCGCGGGCGACGTTGGAGACCTCGTCCTGCATCGGCGTGTCGCGGTCGAGCGTCTCGTGGCTGTCGTAGTAGGGCGCGTAGTAGCCGATGTAGCGGTCGATCTGCGACCAGTGGCCGGCAGGCACTAGGCCCATCCAGTCGAGCCAGTCGGTCAGGTTGCGGCGGTGCGATTCGATGCCCGACACGTCCCCGTGCACCACCACCCCGTAGGCGCGGCCGGCCACATGCTTCGGGAAATCCCAGCCCTTCTGCTCGATGTCCTTGGCCTCCTGCGCCTTCTTGCCGTGGGTGCTGCTCGGGTCGGGGTTGCCGCCGTCGGCGCAGACCAGGCGGTCGATCATCAGCTTGAGCGGGCTGGGCGACTGGTTCCAGTAGGTGGGCGCCATGATCACGATGCCGTGGGCCGAGACCCAGCGCTCGTAGATCTCGGCCATCCAGTCGTCGGCCTGGTCGAGCGAATGGTTGGGGTAGCAGCTGCAGGGCCAGTGGCACAGCGGCATCGCGGTCGAGACGCAGCCCTTGCACGGGTGGATGGTGCGGCCGTATTCGGAGGTGACGAGGCTCAGGTCGAGCAGGTCGGCCTCCATGCCGGCGTCTTCCACGACCTTGCGGGCCATCTGGTTGAAGCGCCAGGTCTTCGAAATCTCGCCCGGGCAGGTGCCGTCGTTACGGGCGCTGCCGTTGATCAGCAGGACGCGGGAGCGGGTGGCCGGCTCCTTCCAGCGCGCCTGGGCGGCTTCCAGCCGGCGGTGGGTGTCCATCCACTCGACCGACATGTCGTAGTCGGGGTCGGCGAAGCCGGCACCGGCCTTCTCGGTGACCGGCGCCTTGCGGCCCTCGTCGTACGCTTCCCATGCGATCGCCTCCAGCCGGGCGATCGCCGCGTCCTCGGCCCGGTAGGCGGGGTCGTAGTAGCGCAAGCGGAAACGCTGCCCGAAGGCAGCGCGGTCGAGGTGGGGCGGTGCCTGTCCGGTGCGGGGGGTTGTCATGGTGGGGCGGGTGTTCTTGTGGGCGAAGCTGCCGCAGCATGGCCGCCGGCGCCAGCGCCCACCGTCGGACGCTGCCGCGTAGATGGTGGCTGCGGCTTCCTACACCCCGGCCTCCGATCCGGGCACCGGGTCGGTTTCAAGCCGAAAATAGCCAGGGCCCGCACGGTATGCCGACCTCGTGCTATTAAATATGTAGCAAACGGTCAATCGACAAATCGACCAATTGCCCATGGACCGGCCGGTAGCTCTCGCCGCCCCTGTCGTACCGTCCGTTACGGCTCCACCACGTTCAGGCAGCCCCCCGCCGGGGCACCGCCGTCGTCCGGTGCGCCGCACTCGCCCAGCATCTGCTGCACGCCCTCGTCGAGCCAGGGCACCGGCGTGGCCTTGGCCAGGGTCATCCACACCGCGAAGGGCACCAGGGCGGCGCGGCGCGGTGCGGGCCGCGCCACGCAGAGGCGGGTGCCTTCGAGCACCATCACGCCGCACTCCAGCGGGATCTCGTTGGCCGCGGCGATCGGCCGGCCCCGGGCGTCGTTGCCCAGCACGTACCAGCATTCGCTGGCCATGTGCAGGTAGGCGGCGCGCTTGGCGGGCTTGCGCAGGTCGCCCAGCAGGTCGGCGCGGCGGACCTTCACCTCGTGCACCACCGGCAGGGCGTAGGCCTCGACGGTCGTGTTGCGGATCGAGAAGACATCGGGTTTGGCGATGCACCAGCGCAGGTCAGCCGGCGCCGGCGCGGCCATCGCGTCGGCCCCGGGCTCCACCGGGTCCGCGCCGGGCACAGGATCGCGCTGCACCTGGGCCCGCAGCGACAGCCCGCGCCAGGCGATGCGGCCGGCGCGCTGCATCTCGCGCGCCACCGCCTCCACCAGCGCCTCGTGCTGCGACAGGCAGGCCCGGTTGCGCTGCAGGCTCTGCGCGATCGCGGCGATGCCGGCATCGGTCACCCGCAGCGTCTCGCCGGCGGACGAGGCCACCCGCTCCACCAGGCCGAAGGCCAGCAGCTCCACCTCGACCAGGTCCTGGCACGGCCAGCCGGCCGAGCGGTAGATCTCGCGCAGCCGCCGGGCGTGGGTCCGGCCCAGCACCGGCGCCGGCGGCGCGGCCGTCTCCAGGACGTCGGCCAGGGGCAGGGGTTCGGCGAGGGGCAGCGCGGACATGGGCGGCAAGGGTAGCGGGGGGCGAAAGACCTGTACTTTCATACAGGTACCCGGCGGCGGCGCGGCGGGCGCAGCAGGCCTGCGCGGGTACCATCGTCGCCACCCTGAAACTGGTTTCCGATGCCGACGACCCCACCGCCTTCCCCGACCGGCCGCACCGCCCCGGCCCGCGCCACGATCGACGACGTGGCGCGGTCCGCGGGCGTGTCGAAGGCCACGGTGTCGCGCTTCCTCAACCACCGCGAGACGCTGCTGACGCCCGACATCGCGGCGCGGGTGCAGGTGGCGGTCACCGCGCTCGGCTACTCGCCCAGCCCGATGGCGCAGGCCCTGAAGCGCGGCCGCTCGCGGCTGATCGGCCTGGTGGTGGCCGACATCACCAACCCGTATTCGGTGGCGGTGCTGCGCGGCGCCGAGAAAGCCTGCCAGGAGGCCGGCTACCTGCTGATGCTGTTCAACCTGGGCAACGAGGGCGGGCGCGAGCGCCAGGCCATCGAGGCGCTGGCCGCCTACCAGGTCGAGGGCTTCATCCTCAACCGGGTGGGCGACGACGCCGCCGCGATGGCCGAGGCCGCCCGCAGCGCCCGGCCGATGGTGCTGGTCGACCGGCGCAACGACACGCTGGCGGCCGACTTCGTCTCGCTCGACAACGCCGCGGCCACCCGGATGGCGGCCGCGCACCTGCACGGCGCCGGCTACCACCACCAGCTCTTCGTGACCGAACCGATCGAGGACGTCAGTTCCCGGCACGAGCGGGCCGCCGCCTTCCGCGCCTTCTCGGCCGAGACCGGCACCGCCGCCACCGTGCTGGAGCATGCCGAAGGCGACGACGCGGCGCTCGACGACGCCCTGCGCCGCCTGCATGCCGAGGCCGGGGCCACCGGCAGGCCCGCCGCGGTGCTGAGCGCCAACGCCGTCGCCACGCTGCGCGTGGCGGCCGCCGCGATGCGGCTCGGCTGGCAGTTCGGCCGGGAGCTGGGCTTCGTCGGTTTCGACGAGACCGAATGGGCGCCGCTGGTGGGCCCGGGCCTGAGCACCGTCGCCCAGCCGACCGATGCGCTGGGCCGTGCTGCGGTCGAGTGCCTGCTGGAGCGGCTGCGTGGCGCCACCCATGCGCCGCGCGAGATCCTGCTGCCGGGCCGGCTGGTGCCGCGGGCCTCGTCGGTGGTGCCGGGCGCCGCCGTGCTTCCACCGCGCGCAGCCGACTAGGGTATTTCCCGAGTTCGCGCCGCACGCTGCGTCGCTAAACTGAAACCGGTTTCAGACACCGGCCGCAAGGCCCGGTTTCCCTGCGAACCCCCTCCGTTCCGTGAACTACACGTTTCAATTCGGCGATGTCTTCGCCGCGTGGCCGCTGCTGCTCCGAGGCACGTGGACCACGCTCCAGCTGTCCTTCCTGGCGATGGCGCTGGGTCTGTGCGTGGCGGTGCTCTGCGCCTGGGGCAAGACCTCGGGGCCGAAGCCGCTGCGCTGGGCGATCAACGTCTACATCGAACTGATCCGCAACACGCCCTTCCTGGTGCAGCTGTTCTTCTTCTTCTTCGCGCTGCCGGCGCTCGGCCTGCGCTGGACGCCCTACACCGCGGCGCTGACGGCGATGGTGGTCAACCTGGGCGCCTATGCCGCCGAGATCATCCGGGCCGGCATCGAGTCGATCCCCAAGGGCCAGATCGAGGCGGGCCTGGCGCTCAACCTGAAGCGCTGGGAGATCTTCCGCTTCGTCGTCATCACGCCGGCGCTGCGGGCGATCTACCCGGCGCTCACCAGCCAGTTCATTCTGCTGATGCTCAGCTCGGCCGTGGTGTCGGTGATCTCGGCCGACGACCTGACCTCGGTCGCGGCCAACCTGCAGTCGCAGACCTTCCGCAGCTTCGAGATCTACATCGTGGTGGCCGGCATCTACCTGCTGCTGTCGCTCGCGTTCTCGGGCTTCTTCAAGCTGGTGTTCAACGCCACGCTCAACTACCCCGACCGGAAGTAGAGGGCCCACGATGCGTACGTTCGGCATGCCCGAGTTCTGGTTCATCCTGGAGGCCGCCAAGTGGACACTGGCGCTCTCGGCCATCGCGTTCTTCTTCGGCGCCCTCGGCGGGCTGGTGGTGGCGCTGTCGCGCGTCTCGCCGGTGGCCGGGGTGCGCGGCGCGGCCACCGCATTCGTGCAGGTGTTCCAGGGCACGCCGCTGCTGCTGCAGCTCTTCCTGATCTTCTTCGGCGCGCCGATCCTCGGGCTGGACATCAACCCGTGGATCGCCGCCGGCATCGCGCTGTCGCTCAACACCGCCGCGTTCCTGGGCGAGATCTGGCGCGGCTGCATCCAGGCGATTCCGCGCGGCCAGTGGGAAGCGGCCGAGGCGCTCAATCTCTCCTACGTCTCGCGGATGCGCGACGTGGTGCTGCCCCAGGCCTGGAAGATCGCGGTGCCGCCCACCGTCGGCTACCTGGTGCAGGTGATCAAGGGCACCTCGCTCGCCGCGATCATCGGCTTCACCGAGATCACCCGCGCCGGCCAGATCATCAACAACGCCACCTTCCAGCCGCTGATCGTGTTCAGCGTTGTGGCCGCCATCTACTTCGTGCTGTGCTGGCCGCTCTCGCTGCTGGCCGGGCACATGGAGCGCCGCCTGGCCGTGGCCAACGCGCGCTGACGCCGCCGCTGCCCCCGCTTTCCCTTCTCTCTCGACCGTTCCCCACAACAGGAGACCCCATGACCCGCTTCCTCCCCCGCCGCACCGTCGTCGTCGCCGCAGCCCTGGCGCTGGGCACCTCGCTCGCCGCCCTGGCACCGGCCCATGCGCAGTCGCTGGCCGACATCAAGAAGAAGGGCGAGCTGACGATCGGCATGCTGGTCGACTTCCCGCCCTACGGCACCACCGACGCCAAGAACCAGCCCGACGGCTACGACGCCGACGTGGCCAGGCTGCTGGCCAAGGACCTGGGCGTGAAGGCCAACATCGTGCCGGTCACCGGCCCCAACCGCATCCCGTTCCTGCTGACCAACAAGGTCGACCTGCTGGTCGCCTCGCTGGCGATCACGCCCGAGCGTGCCAAGCAGGTGACCTTCTCGCAGCCCTACGCGGCCGCCACCATCGTGCTGTACGGCAAGAAGTCCGACGCGATCGCCGACGCCGCTGCGCTCAAGGGCAAGCGCATCGGCGTGGCCCGCGCCAGCACCCAGGACATCGCGGTGACCAAGGCCGCGCCCGAGGGCACCGAGATCCGCCGCTTCGACGACGACGCATCGGCCATGCAGGCGCTGCTGTCGGGCCAGGTCGACGCGATCGGCTGCTCGGTCACCGTGGCCGCGCAGATCGCCAAGCGCGCACCGGCCGGCATGTTCGAGAACAAGTTCAACCTGGTGCAGCAGAACATGGGCATCGCGATGCGCCCCGGCCAGGCCGAGCTGGAGAAGACGGTCAACGATTTCGTCGCCAAGCGCAGCGCCGACGGCGAGCTGAACAAGCTCTACCAGAAGTGGCTCGGCGCCGATCTGCCGGCGTTCAAGTAAATCCCCAGGCTGCGCCTACCCCCTTGCAGGGGGCGGTACCAGCGGACCGGCGGAGCCGGATCCGCGGTACCCCTGGACCCGGCTGATGGCCGCGGCGCCTGACCAACACGAGATTCACGAGCATGACGGACCCAGTCGCCCCCACCGCCCCCGCCGTACCGCACGACCCGATCATCCGGATGGACGGCGTGAACAAGTGGTATGGCCAGTTCCAGGTGCTGACCGGCATCGACCTGAGCGTGCGCACCGGCGAGCGGATCGTGGTGTGCGGGCCGTCGGGCTCGGGCAAGTCCACCCTGATCCGCTGCATCAACCGGCTGGAGACGGTGCAGCAGGGCCGCATCGTGGTCGACGGCATCGAGCTGACGGCCGGCGGCAGGAACGTCGACCGGGTGCGGGCCGAGGTGGGCATGGTGTTCCAGCAGTTCAACCTGTTCCCGCACCTCACCATCCTCGAGAACTGCACCCTGGCACCGATGCGCTCGCGCGGCATGACCAAGGCGCAGGCCGAAGAGGTGGCGATGCGGTACCTCGCCCGGGTGCGCATTCCCGAGCAGGCCGCCAAGTACCCGAGCCAGCTCTCGGGCGGCCAGCAGCAGCGGGTCGCGATCGCGCGGGCGCTGTGCATGTCGCCCAAGATCATGCTGTTCGACGAGCCCACCTCGGCGCTCGACCCCGAGATGGTCAAGGAAGTGCTCGACACCATGGTGTCGCTGGCCGAGGACGGCATGACCATGCTCTGCGTCACCCACGAGATGGGCTTCGCCCGCAGCGTGGCCGACCGGGTGATCTTCATGGCCGAGGGCCGCATCGTCGAGCAGGCGCCGCCGCAGGAATTCTTCTCGAATCCGCAGCACGAGAAGACCCGCACCTTCCTCGGCCAGATCCTGACGGCGAACCACGCCTGAACCGCCGACAGAACCCGCCGGGGTAGAGGGCGCCGCGCTCGCGCCGGCCTCCCGTGCCCCGGTGCCTTCGCAAGAGCCCCCATGCCCGACGTGCCTCCGATCCTCATCTCCCTCACCGCCTTCGGCGCCGCCGAGGTGAAGCGCCACGGCCAGCGCTACTTCGCCGAACTCTCCCGTGCGGCCGGTGCCGACGGGGTCGAGGTGCGCGGCGAGCTGCTCGCGGTGCCGCCCGCCGCGTCGGAGCTGGCCGCCCTGCGCGCCACCGGCAACGTGCGCGTCTACTCCAGCCCCGAAGGCCTGTGGGCCGCCGACGGCACGCTGGACGCGGGCGCCCTGCACCGCGCGCTGGGCATCGCCGACCAGCTGGGCGCGGCGCGGCTTAAGATGTCGATCGGCGGCTTCGGCGCCGGCTCGGCCGCGTCCTTGCGCGACCTGCAGAACACACTGGCCGACGCCCCGTGCGAGCTGGTGATCGAGAACGACCAGACGCCCGCCGCCGGCACCGTCGCCGCGCTGCGCCGCTTCTTCGCCGCGGCCGATGGGGCGGGCCTCGCGCTGCCGATGACCTTCGACATGGGCAACTGGCATACCCTGGGCGAATGCCCGCTGCAGGCCGCCGCCGTTTTCGCCACGCGCGTCGGCTACGTGCACGCCAAGGGCATGCACCGCCGGCCCGACCAATGGGTGGCGGTGCCGCTGGCGGAATCGTCCGCGCCCTGGCGCGCGGTGCTGCGCGGCCTGCCGGTGGACGTGCCCTGGGCCATCGAATACCCGCTGGTCGGCGACGACCTGCCGGCCGTGACCCGCCGCGAAGTGAACCTGTTGCGCGCCGCCGCCCGGCTGCAGAAAGAGACCGCATGAACCCGCCTGCCCCCCCCGATTCCCCCTTCACCGCGCCGCTGCCCGGCGCCGCCCGCGACGTCGCCGTCTTCGGCGAGGCGATGACGCTGTTCATCGCCGGCGAGCCCGGCCCGCTGGAGCGGGTCGAGACCTTCCACCGCCGCATGGCCGGTGCCGAGATCAACGTGGCCGTCGGCCTGGCGCGGCTCGGCCTGCGGGTGGGCTGGGCCAGCCGGCTGGGCGACGATTCGCTCGGCCGCTACCTGCTGGCCGAGCTGCAGAAGGAGGGCGTCGACTGCGGCAAGGTGCAAAGCGATGCCGGCCAGCGCACCGGCTTCCAGTTCAAGGGCCGGGTCGACGACGGCAGCGATCCGCCGGTGGAGTACCACCGCAAGGGCTCGGCCGCCAGCCTGATGGGCCCCGACGACGTGGACGCGGCCTGGCTGCAGGCCACCCGCCACCTGCACGCCACCGGCGTCTTCGCCGCCATCTCCGCCACCAGCCTGGCCGCGGCCCACCGCAGCCTGGACGTGGCGCGTGCGGCCGGCCGCAGCATCTCGTTCGATCCCAACCTGCGGCCGACGCTCTGGTCGTCCACCGACACGATGCGCACCGAGATCAACCGCCTGGCCGCCAAGGCCCACGCGGTGCTGCCCGGCCTGGCCGAGGGCCAGCTGCTGACCGGCCATGCCGCGCCCGACGCCATCGCCCGCTTCTACCGCGACGCCGGCGCCCGGCTGGTGGTGATCAAGCTGGGGGCCGAGGGCGCCTACTACGACGATGCCGACGCCGGCACCGGCCACGTGGCGGGCTTCCCGGTCGCGAAGGTGGTGGACACGGTGGGCGCGGGCGACGGCTTCGCGGTGGGCGTGGTGAGCGCGCTGCTCGAAGGCCGCAGCGTGCCCGACGCGGTGCGCCGCGGCAGCTGGATCGGCGCGCGCCAGGTGCAGGTGCCGGGCGATTCCGAAGGCCTGCCGACCCGGGCCGAACTGCAGGCCGCGGGGCTGTAGAGCCCGCGCCCCGCCCTGCGCCGGCCGCCTGTGCCGGCCTCTACGCACCGACAGGATCGCCATGACCACAAGCCTCCCGCGCCAGCACGTCCTCGTCTTCCGCGAGCTGCCGCCCGACCAGCTCGCACGCTTGCAGGCGGTGCACGAGGTCACCGTCGCCAACCCCCGCATCGCCGCGCAGAAGCCGGCGTTCGACGCGGCGCTGGCCACCGCGCAGGGGCTGGTCGGCTCCAGCTACCCGGTCACCGCCGCGCTGCTGGCGCAGGCGCCGCGGCTGCGCGCCGTCTCCAGCATCTCGGTGGGGGTGGACAACTACGACCTCGCCGCGCTGCACGCCCGCGGCATCGTGCTGTGCCACACGCCCGGCGTGCTCGACGAGACGGTGGCCGACACGGTGTTCGCCCTGGTCATGGCGACCAGCCGCCGCATCGTCGAGCTCTCGACCCTGGTGCGCGAAGGCCGCTGGAAGCACAACATCGGCGAGGATCTGTTCGGCACCGACGTGCACGGCAAGACGCTCGGCCTGCTGGGCTTCGGCCGCATCGGCCAGGCGGTGGCGCGGCGCGCCGCGCTGGGCTTCGGCATGCGGGTGCTCTACCACGCACGGCGTCCGGTCGCGCTGGCCGGCACGCCGCTGGAGGGCCGGGCGCATCACACGCCGCGCGACGCGCTGCTGGCGCAGTCGGACATCGTGGCCGCCCTGCTGCCGCTGACGCCCGCCACTCGCGGCATGCTCGACGCGTCCGTCTTCGCCCGCATGAAGCCGGGCAGCATCTTCGTCAACGGCGGCCGCGGCGCCACGGTGGACGAGGCCGCGCTGCTGCAGGCCCTCGACCACGGCCCGCTGCGCGCCGCCGGCCTGGATGTCTTCGCCACCGAGCCGCTGCCCGCCGAGTCCCCGCTGCGCACCCATCCCCGGGTCACGCCGCTGCCCCACATCGGCTCGGCCACCCACGAGACCCGCCGCGCGATGGCGGTGCTGGCCACCGACAACCTGCTGCACACCCTGGCCGGCGAACGGCCTGCGGCGGTCTACGACACGGCGGGAAGTATTTAGCGGGCAGCGCTCAAGCTTGGTGCGGATCTGTCGATAAGCAGCGGTGGCAATCCGCTACGCCCGGTCCTGGTGCATCGCCAGACCCTGCAAAATGAACAGATCCATCCAGAACCTTCCGATGCGCGGCAAATTCCTGCTGATCGGCATCATCGCTCTCGTGACGGCCGCCGTGCCGAGCGGTTTTCTCATCCAGAACAAGGTGCTTGAACTGCGCACCGCCGAGCGCGAGACCTCGGGCCTGCCGCCCGCCGGGGCACTGCTGCAGTTGATCCAGCTGACGCAGCAGCACCGGGCGCTGTCGGCCCAGCTGCTGGGCGGCAACGAGGCCGCTGCTGCCGACGCCACCGCCAAGGGTGCCGAGGTGGCCAAGGCGCTCGACCGGACGCAGCAGAGCACCCGTGCGATGGGCGTCGCGCTGGTGTCGTCCCAGGCCGATGGCGTCGCCGGCGCCTGGCAGACCTTGTCCGGCGGCGTGCGCGGCAAGACCCTCACCGGACCGCAGAGCAACGCGGCCCATACCGCCCTGGTGGCCCAGGAACTGGCGCTGCTGCAGAGCATCGCGACCGAATCGGGCATCGTGCTGCACCCCAACGAAAGCGGCTACCACCTGCAGAACGGCGTGCTGAACCTGCTGCCCCGGCTGACCGAATCCTTCGGCCAGGTGCGCGCGCGCGGCGCCCTGGTGCTGGCCAAGGGCGAGATCGCCGCGGCGGAGCGGGTGCGCATCGAAAGCCTGGTGACGCTGGCCCGCAGCCAGTTCGCCGATGCACGGCAGTTCCTCGACCGTGCGGCGAAGAACGACCCCGCCCTGCAGGCGTCGCTGGGCTCCCTGCTGGCGAACGCCAACACGGCGGCCGAAGAGGGCCTGAAGCTGGCCGAGACCCGCATCGTCAACGCCGAGAACCTCGACCTGCCCGCACCCGAGTTCGTCGCCGCCCAGACCCGGGCGATCAACGCCCAGTTCGACCTGATCACTGCCGCCCTCTCGGCGCTCGACCAGGAACTCGACCACACGGTCGCCGCGGCGGTTCGCCAGGTCGCATTGGTCTGCGCGTTGCTGGCCGCGCTCGGCTGCCTGGCGGCGTGGGTGATGTGGAGCGTGGCCCGCAGCACCAGCGGCTCGATCCTGAAGGCGCTCACCGTGGCGGAATCGGTGGCCGAAGGCCGGCTCGACAACCGGTTCGACGCGGTGCACTCCCGCGACGAGGCCGGCCGGCTGCTCACCGCGCTGGCTCGCATGAACGCACAGCTCACCGGCTTGGTCGATGGCGTGCGCCAGAACGCCGACAGCGTGGCCACCGCGTCGGCCCAGATCGCGCTCGGCAACCAGGACCTTTCCGCCCGCACCGAGAAGCAGGCCGCGGCCTTGCAGCAGACCGCCGCGTCGATGGAGCAGGTGAGCACCACGGTGCTGCAGAACGCCGACAACGCGCGCCAGGCCAACCAGCTCGCCCAGGGCGCGTCCTCGGTCGCGGTGCAGGGCGGCAAGGTGGTGCGGGAGGTGGTCACCACGATGCGCGACATCAACGACAGCTCGAAGCGGATCGTCGACATCATCAGCGTGATCGACGGCATCGCCTTCCAGACCAACATCCTGGCGCTGAACGCGGCGGTCGAGGCGGCCCGTGCGGGCGAGCAGGGCCGCGGCTTCGCGGTCGTGGCGAGCGAGGTGCGCAGCCTGGCGCAGCGCAGCGCCAACGCAGCGCAGGAGATCAAGGGCCTGATCACCGAGAGCGTGGGCCGCGTCGAGCAGGGCACCGCCCTGGTCGACCAGGCCGGCCGCACGATGGAGGAGGTGGTGACCTCGATCGCCCGGGTGACCGACATCATGGGCGAGATCACGGTGGCGTCGAACGAGCAGAGCACCGGCGTGGCGAGCGTCGGCCAGGCGATCGCGCAGATGGACCAGGCCACCCAGCAGAACGCCGCCCTGGTCGAGGAAAGCGCCGCGGCCGCCGGCAGCCTGAAGGCGCAGGCGGAACAGCTGGTGGAATCGGTGGCGGTGTTCCGTACCGCGGACCGGCAGGCGCTGCGCCTGGCCTGACGGCCTCGGCGGCGCGCCCGCCCGCGGGCCGTCAGGCCTTGGCGGTGCGGCCGACGAAGTAGCGGCTGGCGCCCAGCAGCATCGCGGCGCCGACCAGGGCGGCGACGAAGGCGGCCAGCTGCTCGCGGCCCCAGAGGTGCATGCCCTGGCCGGCGAAGCTGGCGGCCAGCGCGCCCACCATGCCGATGCCCGCGGCCAGCAGCAGCGCCTTCATGCCGGTGGTGATGCCCATCGGCTTGAAGGCGTTCATCAGCAGGCCGAGGATGAAGCCTGCGAACAGGGTCCAGAAAAGTCCGGTGGTCATGGTGGGTATCTCGTAGGTGTGGCCTTGCGCGGGCGGCGCCCGGGCAGGGGAGCCGTCCGGGTGAGCCGCAGCGTAGGCCTTCGCCGCGGCCGCCGTACGCGGGTATGCGCGTAGTTCCCGAAATAAAAGCGCCGGGCCCGATACGCGCCGGCACAAACGCCGGCGGGCCGCGTGGCACAGTGGCGCCATGAAATCCTTCTCCCGCAAAGACTACGCGCGGCAGCTCGAGCCGCTGCAGATCGAACTGGCCCGCATGGCCCGCTGGGCCGCCGCCACCGGCCAGCGCATCCTGGTGATCTTCGAGGGCCGCGACACCGCCGGCAAGGGCGGCGCGATCGGCGCGGTGTCGGAGCACCTGAACCCGCGCCAGTGCCGGGTGGTGGCCCTGCCCAAGCCGACCGACCGCGAGCGCGGCCAGTGGTATTTCCAGCGCTACGCGACCCACCTGCCGGCCGCCGGCGAGATCGTGCTGTTCGACCGCAGCTGGTACAACCGCGCCGGCGTCGAGAAGGTGATGGGCTACGCCACCGACGCCCAGGTCGAGGCCTTCCTGCGGCAGGTGCCGGTGTTCGAGCAGATGCTGGTCGACGACGGCATCCTGCTCTTCAAGTACTGGCTGGGCACCGACCAGGACGAGCAGGAGGCCCGCTTCGCCGAGCGGCACACCGACCCGCTCAAGCGCTGGAAGCTCTCGCCGATCGACCTGGAGGCGCGAAAGCACTACGCCGACTACACCGCCGCCCGCGAGGCGATGCTGCAGGCCACCCACACGCCGCAGGCGCCCTGGACGCTGGTCGATTTCAACGACCAGCGCGCCGGCCGCCTGACCCTGCTGCGCGACCTGCTCGACCGCCTGCCCGACACCCACATCGAGGACGACCCGATGGCGCTGGAGCCGTTGGTCCGCAAGCCGCTGAAGGAGCGCTACGGCGTGGTCAAGCCGCTGAAGACGGCCAGGCCGGGGAAGTCGGACGGCAAGGGCGAAAAGCCCGAAAAGCCCGACAAGGCCGATTCCTGAGTCCGTAAAGGCCTGCAGCCGGCGTGCAGAGCCGGCCTCTAGCTATCGATAACGTAGCGGATGGCGTCAGGGTTTCGCCGCCGTTCCATCCGCCCCGGTCGGCGCCCAGTAGTCCTCCGCCCCCGCCGCGCGCAGCGCCTGCTGCAGGAAGCGCCGGTCGGCCCAGGCCTCGACGTCGAAGCCGCTGCGGACGATGCCGATCTGCTGGCTGCCGGCGACCACCTCCTTGTAGCGGGCCACCAGACCGTCGTCGACCAGCGGCGAGTAGCGCGCCTTGAGCGAGCTGCCGTCGAATTCGTTCCGGAAGATCGAGAGCGGCAGGCCGCTGGCGGCCACGTATTCGTCGTAGAGCGCGGCGCGGCGGCTGTCCTCGGAGGCGGCGCGCGCCTCCTTCACCACCACGGTCAGCACCCGCACCAGCGCCTCGGGGTAGCGGTCGATGAAATCCTGCGTCGCGATCAGGCCCGACTGGATGGTGAACCGCGCCGGCTTACCCTTGGTGCTGACCGGGACCAGCGCGGTGCCGTTCTCCCTGAGCAGGTTCAGGTCGGTGCCGCCGAAGGTGGCGTCGATGTCCTTGTTGACCACCGCCGCCTTGGAGGTGGGCCAGTCGAGGTTGGTGAAGCGCACGTCCTTCTCGGTCAGGCCCGCTTCCTCCAGCAGCCGGTTGAAGGTGAGCTGGTAGGCGGTGCCGCGCAGCACCGCGACGCGCTTGCCCTTCAGGTCGGCGGCGCTGCGAACCTCGGAGCCGAGCGGCACCGCCAGGTAGCTGTTGTTGCTGCGCGAGACGCCGGCCAGCAGCCGGGTGCGCAGCCCGTTGGCCCGGCCGATCACGCCGGCCACGTCGCCCAGGTAGACGATGTCGAGCTGCTTGGTGGTCAGCCCCTCGTTGATCGCAGGGCCCGCGCCCTTGAAGAACTTCCATTCGATCTTCACGCCGTCCTTGGCGAACTCGGCCTCCAGCGCCTTCTTGGCATAGACCAGCGACACCGGATGCGCCCCGGCGAACGAGTGGCCGGCGGTGCCCTGCTCGGGCGCGGCCAGGCGGATCACCTGCGGCAGGTCGGCGGCGAGGGCGTTGCCGGCCAGGGCAGCCCACGCGAGGGCGGAGGCCAGCAGCGGCCGGCGGGCGAGGTGGAGAAGGCGGGTCATGCGGAAGTCAACTTGGTCAGAAGAAGGAAGAGGCGCAAATGGGGCCGTCCAGCAGCGCACCCGTGGAGCGGGCTTCGCCCGGCCACCGGGTGTGCCCCCCTTTGCGCAGCGAAATGGGGGAGCGACGCAGTCGCTTAGGGGGATTACCTGATCTTTTTGCTGCGGACGCCATCGACGCCGACGGGCACGTCGCCGCTCACCGTCACCCGGCGCACCACCCGGTGGGCGTCGCCGTAGTCGTTGATCGCGTAGTGCTGGGTGGCGCGGTTGTCCCAGACGGCGACGTCGCCCTCGGTCCAGCGCCAGCGCACCGTGTTCTCCAGCCGCAGGATGTGGCCGGTGAGGATCTCGATCAGGCGCTGCGAATCGTGGGTGGAATAGCCCGCCAGCTTCTTGGCGAAGTGGCCCAGCAGCAGCGCCCGCTCGCCGGTTTCGGGGTGTACCCGCACCACCGGATGCTCGGCCTCGAACAGGGTCGAGGTGAACACCTCGCGGTAGCGCTTGCGGCCGGCCTCTTCGCCGCCGTCGGCGCGCACCGCCGCATAGTCGTAGTCGTTGCCGTGGACGGCGCGCAGATTCTCGGCCAGAGCCTTCAGCGGGGCGGGCAGGCCCTCGTAGGCGGCCACGGTGTTGGCCCAGACGGTGTCGCCGCCGATCTCGGGAATCGTGACCGCGCGCAGTACGCCGGCCTGCGGCGGCGCCACATCGAAGGTCACGTCGGTGTGCCAGGAGTTGGCCCGGCCACCGTGGCGCGAGTCCAGCTCCAGCAGGGTGCGGCCGTCGGGCGAGGGCACGGTCGGGTGCGGCTCGATCGGGCCGAAGAGGCGGCCGAAGGCTTCGTGCTCCGCATCGTCCAGGTGCTGCTGGCCGCGGAAGAACAGCACCTTGTGGCGCAGCAGCGCGGCCTTGACGGCGGCGAAGGTCTCGGGCGCCAGGTTGCCCGAGAGCCGCACGCCGCGGATCTCGGCGCCGATGCGGCCGGCCAGCGGGCGGATGTCGAGGGCCGCGTCGGCCACGGAGGGCTCGGCGGACGGACGTGCGTTCAGTACGGTGCTCATGGCGAATCACCTGCGGTTGAAAAAAACGGGATGCGGAACGGGGCGGCGGGATTCAGATCGCGAAGTGCCAGTCGCCCGCCAGCGGCGTGCGCGGCGCGGGCCGCAGCGGCGGCGCGGCGGGCGCGCCGTCGGGGCCGGCGAACTCGCGCAGCACGTCGTCCTTGATCCGCACGAAGTCGAGGTCGGCGCGCCGCCGCGGATGCGCCAGGCCGACCGGCACGATGCGGCGGATGCGGCCGGGGCGCGGCTCCATCACCACCACCTTGTCGCCGAGGAACACCGCCTCCTCCACGTCGTGGGTCACCAGGATCATGGTGATGCCCTCGGCCTGCCAGATGCGGTGCAGCTCCTGCTGCAGGTGGGCGCGGGTCATCGCATCGAGCGCGCCGAAGGGCTCGTCGAGCAGCAGGATCTCCGGCCGGTTCACCAGCGCGCGGGCGATGGCCACCCGCTGCGACATGCCGCCCGAGAGCTGGTGCGGATGCGCCTTCTCGAAGCCCTCCAGCCCCACCAGCGCGATGTGGCGCTGCACCGAAGCGCGTTTTTCTGCCTCGGGCAGCGGCGCGTTCAGCAGGCCCAGGCCGATGTTCTGCTCCACCGTCAGCCACGGAAAGAGGCGGTGCTCCTGGAACACGATGCCGCGGTCGAGGCTGGTGCCGACGATGCGTTGGCCGTCGAGCAGGATCTCGCCCTGGTAGTCGTCCTCCAGCCCGATCACCAGGCGCAGCAGCGTCGACTTGCCGCAGCCGCTGGTGCCGACGATGCTGACGAATTCGCCGGGCGCGATGGACAGCGTGATGTCCGAGAGGATGGGCAGCGGCTGGCCGTCGACCTGGTAGGTCTTGTGGACGTGGCGCAGTGCGAGGGTGCCGGCGTGGGCCATGGAATGTCTCCTAGTGGAAATGCGCGACGCTGGTGCCGCGCCAGGCCAATAAACGGCGTTCGAGCTGCGACGCGAGCCAGTTGAGGCTGAAGCCGACGATGCCCACCACGATCACGCCGAACAGCACCAGGTCCATCCAGAAGTGCTCGCGGCCGTCGACCAGGGTGTTGCCGATGCCCTTGCCCGAGACCAGCAGGTACTCGGCGCCGAGGGTGGCGAGCCAGGCGTAGATCAGGCTCAGGTGCACGCCGGCGAAGATCGACGGCGCGGCCGAGGGCAGCACCACCCGGCGCAGCAGCTGCCAGCGCGAGAAGTCGAAGACGCGCGCCACCTCGATGTACTCGCGCGGCACGCTGCGGATGCCCTCGAAGGTGTTGAGCACCATCGGGAAGAAGGCCGCCAGCGAAAGGAACACCACCTTGGCCAGGTCGCCCAGGCCGAACCAGACCGAGATCAGCGGGATCCAGGCGAAGAGCGAAATCTGCTTGACCGTATGGAAGCTGGGGCCGACCACGTCCTCGAACAGCCGCGACAGGCCGAGCGCGGTGCCGAACGCCAGGCCCAGCGTCGCGCCCAGCACGAAGCCCGCCAGGTTGCGCCAGAGGCTCGAGCCCAGCGCCGTCCACAGCTGGCCGGTGACCGCCTGGTCGACCGCGGTGGCCCAGACCTTCGACAGCGGCACCAGCAGTGGCGAGGTCGACCAGCCGAAGCGCACCGCCGCCCACCAGAGCACCAGCAGCAGCACCGGGATCACCCAGCCGCGCAGGGCACGGGGCACGGCGGGCCGGGGGCGCTTGCGGACCGGCGCGTCCGGTGCCTCCGCGGCCCGCTCGGGCGGCAGGAGCGGCGCCACCGTCAGCGTGCCGGCCTCCAGCGCCGGCGGCGTCGCGGCCCAGGCGGCGGGATGGGTGAGGTGCTCGCTCATGGCTGCTCCCGGGTGGCGGGCAACGAGCCCTTTGCTATGAAAAACGTAGCTGCTGGCCGGCGCCGTACGCCGGCTGCAGGCACTTTCTGCTTGAAAGCGCGGGCCCGCATCACAGTCCCACCCGGCGCCAGCGCAGCAGCCACGCCTCGGCCAGCGCCAGCAGCTTGTCGAGCGCGAAGCCCACCGCGCCCACCACCACCACCGCGGCCATCACCACGTCGAGCTGGAACAGCTGCCGGCCGTAGACGATCATGAAGCCCAGCCCTTCGGACGAGGCCAGCAGCTCGACCACCACCAGCGCCAGCCAGGCGTGGGTGAGGCCGTAGCGGATGCCGTTCCAGATCGGCGCCAGCGCCGCCGGGAACACCACCTTCCGCAGCATCTGCCAGCGGGTGAAGCGGAACACCCGGGCCAGCTCGATGTACTGCACCGGCACGCCCTGGATGCCCTTGAAGGTGTTGATCGCGATCGGCACCGCGGCGGCCTTGGCGATCAGGATGATCTTGAGTGCCTCGTCGATGCCCACCAGCAGCATCAGCAGCGGCAGCCAGCCCAGCACCGGGATCTGGCTGAAGGCCTTGAAGATCGGGTAGACGTAGTCCTTGACCGTGGGCGACAGGCCCATCGCCACGCCCAGCGCCAGCCCGGCGGCGGCGCCCGCCAGGAAGCCCCAGAACACGCGCCAGAAGCTCACCACCAGGTTGGCCCACAGCTCGCCGCTGGCGAACAGCTCGCCGAAGGTGCG
Source organism: Xylophilus sp. Leaf220 (assembly GCF_001421705.1). GTDB lineage: Bacteria > Pseudomonadota > Gammaproteobacteria > Burkholderiales > Burkholderiaceae_C > Xylophilus. The sequence goes on from NZ_LMKO01000026.1 coordinate 62,981, forward strand.
GGCCACCGCCGCCGGGGCGGGCAGCACCTGCGGCGCCACCCATTCGTAGTGCGCCGCCACCGCCCACAGCGCCAGCACCGCCAGCGGCAGCGGCCAGGCGAGCAGCAGCCGCAGCCACCGCGGCCGGCGCCGCCAGACCGAGACGGCCGGCGCCGTGCGCGCGGTGGCCGCGGCCCTGGTCGACTCCGCAGGTACCCGCGGCGAAGAGGCGAGGGGAGGCGACAACGGTACGGAGCTCATATCTGCCTGCCTTGTGCGTCGAGGGTGGGCCAGTAGTGCTGCAGGCCCTGCTCGCGCAGGGCGCGGTCGAGGTACTTGCGCTCGATCCAGCGGCCCACGTCCACCTCGCGGCGGGTCAGCCGGAACTGCACCAGCTGCTTCGACGCATCCTGGTAGAGCCCGACCAGCAGCGGGTCGAACAGCGGCGAGAGCCGTACCTTCAGCGGCTGGCCCAGCAGGTCCTCGCGCCAGGCGGCGTAGGGCGTGCCGCCCTTGCCCCACTGCTGCAGCACCTCTTCGCGATGGCTCTCGTCGGAGCCCCAGCGCGCGGCACGGACGATGACGTTCACCACCCGCTGCACGATCTCGGGATGCGCCTGCTCGAAGGCCTCGGTCACCAGCACATGGTTCTGGCGGGTGAAGACGGGCGAATCGTCGCGGCTGGAATACAGGATCTTCGCTGCGCCCGCGTCGCGCAGCTTCAGCAGTTCCATGCCGCCGAAGGCCGCGTCGATGTCCCGGGTGGCCAGCGCCGCCTGCATCGCGGCGTAGTCGAGGTTGATCGCCTTCAGGTCTTTCTCGGCCAGGCCGTGCCTGGCGAGCAGCCGGTTGGTCGGCAGCTGGCCGCTGGTGCCCTTGAACAGCGCCACCCGCTTGCCGCGCAGCTCGGCGATCGAGGCCAGCGCCGAGTCGGGCGGCACGGCCACGTAGAGGTTGTTGCGCGCACCCGAGGCCAGCAGCAGCCGCGTCTTGAGCCCGCCGGCCCGCGCCACCACCGCCGGCAGGTCGCCCTGCGCCGCGAAGTCGAGCTGCCCGGTCGCCAGCGACTCGTTGACCGCCGGCCCTGCGCCGCGGAAGAAGTACCACTCGACCGCGATCCCGTCGGCCTTGAACTCTTCCTCCAGCCAGCCCTTCCAGTGCGCGATCGCGACCGCGTTGCCCGAACTGACGGGCGGCTGGCCCACCGGCGCCGCAGAAAAGCCGATGCGGATCGCCGTGGGCTTGGCCGCCTGCGCATAGGCCGGCGCCGCAAGCGACGCCAGCAGCAGCCCGAGCAACGCGGCAAGCGCCGTCGCCACCACAGCCGCCACCGCATCACGCCATGCAGCTCCCGGGACGCCGCGGATCCGGCTCCGCCGGTCCGCCAGCGTCGCCCCCTGCAAGGGGGTAGGCGAAAGCATGCGCAGCATGCGAAGCCTGGGGGTGTGCGGAAAGCTCATGCCACGGCCCGCAAGCCATCGGCCGCCACCCGGCGGTGCACCGGCCGCTGCAGGCCCAGGTGTTCGCGCAGCGTGCGGCCGGTGTATTCGGTACGGAACAGGCCGCGGCGCTGCAGCTCGGGCACCACCAGGCGGGTGAAGTCGTCCAGGCCGCCGGGCAGCGTCGGCGGCATGAGGTTGAAGCCGTCGGCCGCGCCGCCCTCGAACCATTCCTGCAGCTGGTCGGCCACCTGCGACGCGGTGCCGCGGATCGACCAGTGGCCGCGCGCGGTGCCGATCCGCTCGTACAGCTGGCGGATCGACAGCCCCTCGTCGTAGCCGAGCTGCGTGACCAGGTGGAACCGGCTCTTCGGCCCGTTGGGCTCGGGGATGCCGCGCGGCAGGGGGCCGTCGACCGGGTAGCCCGACAGGTCGAAGCCGCCGATCACCTGCGACAGCAATTGCACGCCCACCTCGGGATGGATCAGGCCCTGCAGCGCGTCCCATTTCTCCTCTGCCTCGGACGCGGTCTCGCCCACCACCGCGAACACGCCGGGCAGGATCTTCAGTTCGTCCGGGTGGCGGCCGTACTGCTGCAGCCGGCCCTTGATGCCCGCGTAGAAGGCCTGCGCCCCGGCCAGGGACTGCTGCGCGGTGAAGATCACCTCGGCCGTCTGCGCCGCCAGCGCCTGGCCCGGCTCCGACGCGCCCGCCTGCACCACCACCGGCCGGCCCTGCGGCGCCCGTGCGATGTTGAGCGGGCCGCGCACCTGGAAGTGCTTGCCGCGGTGGTTCAGCGGGTGCAGCTGGTCGGCGTCGTAGTAGGTGCCTTCCGCCGCGTCCTGCACGAAGGCGTCGTCCTCCCAGCTGTCCCACAGGCCGTTCACCACCTCGACGAACTCGCGCGCCCGCTCGTAGCGCAGCGCGTGCTCGGGGTGGTGGTCGCGGTTGAAGTTGTGGGCCTCCGATTCGCTCGACGAGGTGACCACGTTCCAGCCCGCGCGCCCGCCGCTCAGGTGGTCGAGCGAGGCGAACTTGCGCGCCACGTGGTAGGGCTCGTTGTAGGTGGTGGAGACGGTCGCGATCAGCCCCAGCCGCTCGGTCACGGCCGAGAGCGCCGACAGCAGCGTCAGCGGCTCGAAGTTGGACACCCGCGCGGTGCGGTGCAGCGTGGCCGAGGTGTCGACGCTGCGGATGCCGACGCTGTCGGCCAGGAACACCGCGTCGAACTTCGCCCGCTCGGCCGTCTGCGCGAAGTGCCGGTACTGCGCGAAGTCGAGCGCCGCATCGCGCGGCACGCCCGGGTCGCGCCATCCGGCGACATGGTGGCCGGTGGCCATGAGGAAGGCGTTGAGGTGGAGTCGGCGTGTCATCTCATGCTCCCAGGGGTTGGCCGTTGGCCTGGTACACCGGCCAGTAGGTCTCGAGCTTCAGGTCCTTGAGCGCCGCGTCGAGGAAGCGGCGGTCGATCCACGGATCGACATCGAACTTGGCGCGGGTCAGCCTGAACTTGTAGGCCTGATCCACCGCGTCCCTGTAGCGGGCCACCAGGAAGGGATCGAACTGCGGGTTGAAGCGCACCCGCAGCGGCTCGCCGGCGTAGTCCTCCTGCCAGACCGGCAGCGGAAAGCCGGTGCGCGCCCAGATGCGGAACACCTCGTCGCGGTTGGCCTCGTCCGATGCCCAGCGCGCCGTCCCCACGATGGCCTTGACCACCCGGCCGGTCGTCTCGGGGTATTTCTGCGCGAAGGCCTCGGTCACCAGCACGTGGCTCTGCCGGGTGAAGATGGCCGAGTCGTTCTTGCTGCTGTAGACGATCTTGGCGGTGCCCTTCTCGCGCAAAGTGATCAGGTCGAGTCCGCCGAAGGCCGCGTCGATGTCGCGGGTGGCCAGCGCGGCCTTGCTGGCGGCGGTGTCGAGGTTCAGGACCCGCACATCCTTCTCGCTCAGGCCGTGGGCCTCCAGCAGCCGGTTGATCGGCAGCTGCGCGTTGGTGCCCTTGAAGATCGCAACCCGCTTGCCGCGCAGGTCCTTCACCGACTGGATCGGCGAATCGGGCGGCGCGGCCAGGTAGATGTTGGAGCGGATGCCGGTCGCGAGGACCAGCTTGGTCTTCAAGCCCGCCGACCTGGCGATGATGGCCGGCAGGTCGCCCTGGAACGCGATGTCGAGCTGCCCGGTGGTGAGGGCCTCGTTGACCGCCGGCCCGGCGCCCTTGAAGAAGAACCATTCGACCTTGGTGTTGTCCCGGGCGAACTCCTCCTCGATCCAGCCCTTGGCGTGCGCGATGGAGATGGAGCTGCCGTAGAAGCCCGGCGGATTGCCGATGGCCGGCTGCGCCACCCCGAGCCGGATGGTGGCGGGCGCCGCGCCGCCGGTGCCGGCGGCCGTCTGCGCGGAGGCGCCGAGGCCGGCCAGGCCCAGGCCTGCGGCGGCGGCGCCGTGCGCTGCGCCGATGACGAGATGGCGTCGTTGAATGTCCATGGCGGGTGTCCTCGCGGGTAGGCCGGGTGCTGCGGCGAAGGCGTCGGCGCTTCGCCGCAGTGCGAGGACGGACTATGGGCAGCGGCCCGGCGTTCTCCAACCAATCAAATGGCAGATGGATGCGCGGAAAGCGCATGAGGGGTGGCGCGCCGTGCGCTCCGGCCGCCGTGCAGGCATCATCTGGCGGGCCGAACCCCGCACCGCCTGCGCCCGGCCGGAGGTGGGCGGCACCCGCCCCACACACCAAGGAGACAAACCCATGAAACCCGCCATCGCCATGGTCGGCATCGGCCTGATGGGCCACGGCATCGCCCGCAACCTCGCCCGCCACGGCTATCCGCTCACCGTGCTGGAGCACGCCGGCAACCAGCCCCTCGACGAGCTGAAGGCCGCCGGCGTGGCCACCGCGTCCGACGCCGCCACCCTCGCGGCCACGGCGCAGGTCGTGGTCCTCTGCGTCACCGGCACGCCGCAGGTCGAGGCCGTCCTGTTCGGCGAGGGCGACGCGCCCGGCGTGCTGCGGAGCCTGCGGCCCGGCACGGTGGTGATCGACTGCTCGACCGCGATCCCGTCGTCCACCGAGCGGGTGGCGCAGGCCGTCGCGGCGGCGGGCGGCCGGTTCCTCGACGCGCCGATGACCCGCACGCCCAAGGAGGCCGCCGAGGGCCGCCTGAACCTGCTGGTGGGCGGCGATGCCGACCTGTTCGCCGAATGCCGGCCGCTGCTGGCCTGCTTCGCCGAGAACATCGTCCACGCCGGCCCGGTGGGCGCGGGCCACCGGATGAAGCTGCTGCACAACTACGTGTCGCTCGGCTTCGTCGCGCTGCTGGCCGAGGCCGCCGCCTGCGCCGCGCGCGGCGGCGTGGCGCCCGAGGTGCTGGTGCAGGTGCTGGCCCAGGGCGGCGGCGGCGGCATGGCACTGGAGCGGCTCAAGCCCTTCCTGCTGGACGGCGATCCGTCGGGGCTGCGCTTCTTCATGGCCAACGCGCAGAAGGACCTGGGCTACTACACCGCGATGGCGGCCGACAGCGGCGCGGCCCGCACCATCGCGGAAGGGGTGTACGACACCTTCGCGCAGGCCGTGTCGCACGGCGATGGCCAAGCACTGGTGCCGGAGCTGGTGGCGCAACTGACCCGCCAGGGCGACGGCGTCATGCGCGTGGCTTAGCTATTGTTTTGATAGCTACTGGTCGGCTCGCAGCGCCGGCTGCGGCTATCGAACGCTCCGAACCACGGTGGGGCGGCCCTGTCCGGCACGGCTGCCGGACAGGCGTCGGCTTCTCCTACATCCCATCGGTACGGAGGCCCACAGCCGGGCCGGCGCATGCGACCAAGATAGGTGTTTCTCGCTGCAGCCATCGACACGATGCTGCATATACCGACAAACATCCAAGGAGTGATACACATGGCAGCAGACCGCGACGACGTGATCGACGTTCTCAACAACCTCATCGAAACCTCGCACGACGGCGAGTACGGTTTCAAGCAACTGGCCGAGAACGCCAAGTCGCCTGCACTCAAGCAGAACTTCCTGGCCCGTGCCGACGAGTGCCGCGGCGCCGTTGCCGAACTGCGCAACGAAGTGGTCGCCCAGGGCGGCAAGCCCGACGAAGGCGGCACGGCCGGCGGTGCGCTGCACCGTGGCTGGGTCGCCGTGCGCAGTACGCTGACCACCTCGACCGACCAGGTGCTGCTGGACGAAGCCGAGCGCGGCGAGGACACCGCCCTGGCCCAGTACCGCAAGGCCGCCAAGGAAGACCTGCCCGCCAGCGTGCGCGCACTGGTCGAGCGCCAGCTGCAAGGCGTGCAGCGCAACCACGACCAGATCAAGGCCCTGCGCGACCAGCGCAAGGCACTGGAGCACTGATCCGCCCGGCGCCGCGGGCGCCGGCCGATCGATGAGGAAATGCCGGCATATGCCGGCATTTTTGCGTCTGGATGGCTGCCGCCTGTCAGCGTGCCTTCAGCAGCCGCACCGCATGCGGAAGCGAGCGGGCCTCGGGCACCAGCGCATCCAGCACCGCGCCCAGCAGGCCGGCGCACAGCACCGCGCCGAGCAACGGCTTCCAGGTGAACCGCACGATGGCCGGCAGCCAGCCGGCGCGCACCACCCGGGCGGCGGTGCCCGCGGTGACGACGGCGAAGGCCAGCTCGACCGCCACCGCCAGCAGCGCTTCGAACCCGAAATACAGCCACAGCAGCGACCCCACGCTGAAGAACACGCCGCAGCCCACCAGGAACAGCAGCACCACCGGCACCGCGACGATCGCACCCTCCTCGGCACTGGCGGCCGCGCCGATCGCCTCGCCAGCCCAGTCGCCTGCCGCGCCCACGGATTCCGGCAGATCGGCGAAATCGCCATGGGCACCGCCGCCGCCGTAGTCGCCCCCGCCGCCGCTGCGCACCGTGGGCGATGCCGAACCGCTGCGCTCCGGCAGCAGGTCGGGCAGGTCGGTGATGCCCGGGTCCTCGATGCGCGTGTCGCTGCGGACCAGCCGCGCGGCCCAGAACCGCAGCACCAGCAGGTAGACGCAGTAGCCCACGCCCAGCGCGACCAGCCAGCGCACCGCCATCGACCCGACCCCCGCCACGATCAGGGCATGGGTGGTGCCCCAGGTGCAGCCGAGCGTGACCAGGCCGATGCCGAAGCCGTGCATCCGCAGCCAGTAGCGGCGGTGCAGGTCCTGCTCGAACCGGCTCTGCCAGAGCCGCATCGAGCGCCAGTCGGAGAGGTTCTTCACCGGCCGGGGGCGCCCGTCGGCGCGGCGCTGCCCGAGCTGTCGTGGTCGGCCACCATCCGCACCCGCTGCGTCACCGCGGTCATCAGCTCCCAGCTGACGGTGCCGGCGGCATGGGCCACTTCGTCGATCGGCAGCACCGCACCGTTGCCGGCGCGGCCCCACAGGGTGACCTCGGTGCCGAAGCCGGCGTCGGGCACCGGCGTCAGGTCGATCGCCACCATGTCCATGCTGACCCGGCCGACCAGCCGGGTGCGGACCCCGTCGACCAGCACCGGCGTGCCGGTGTCGCAGTGGCGCGGGTAGCCGTCGGCATAGCCGCAGGCGGCGATGCCGATGCGCATCGGGCCGTCGGCGACGAAGCGGGAGCCGTAGCCCACCGTGTCGCCCGCGGCGAGTTGCTGCACGCCGATCAGCCGGGTCGACAGGGTCATGGTCGGCTGCAGGTCCCAGTGGGCGATGTCGTGCTCGGGGAAGTCGGGCGCGCTGCCGTAGAGGGCGATGCCGGGGCGCACCCAGTCGCCGCGGACCGCGACACCGTAGCGGGCGTCGTCCACATGGCGGAGCAGGGCGGCGCTGTTGCTCACGCTGCGCTCGCCCGGCAGGTCGGCGGTCACTTGCTGGAAGGCGTCCATCTGCCGGGCGACGCCGGCCGGGCCGTCGGCGTCGCTGAAATGGGTCATCAGCGAGATTTCGTCGACCTGGGTCAGCGCGCCCAGCCGGGTCCAGGCGGTGCGCAGCCGCTGCGGCGGGAAGCCGAGCCGGTTCATGCCGCTGTTCATCTTCAGGAACACCCGGTGCGGCTGCTGCGTCTTGTGGGTGGCGAGCATGTCGATCTGCTCGTCGCAGTGCACCGTGTGCCACAGGCCGAGGCGCGAGCACAGCTCCAGGTCGCGCAGCTCGAACACGCCTTCCAGCAGCAGGATCGGCCCGCGCCAGCCCAGTGCGCGCACCCGCTCGGCCTCGGCCAGGTCGAGCATCGCGAAGCCGTCGGCACCGCGCAGGCCCTCGAACGCCCGCTCGATGCCGTGGCCGTAGGCGTTGGCCTTGACGACGGCCCACAGCCGCGACTCGGGAGCCGCACGGCGCGCGCGTTCCAGGTTGTGGCGCAAAGCCTCGGTATGCACGGTGGCGAGGATCGGACGTGGCATGGCAGGCGCGGCAGTGAAAACCCGCATTCTGGCAGCGTCGGCGCAGGTGCTGCCGGCGTGTCGGACAAGCGCGCGGATGGCCGACCGTGCCACCCCGAAACCGCCGAATCGGCGAAGGGACGCATGCTATAACCCGCCTTCCCCTCGTCGCCCGTAGACCTGCTACCCCTTTTTGCCGGACCCCACGCCGGCCTGTCAGCCACCCGATGAAGCGCGGTTTCTACACGATCATGTCGGCCCAGTTCTTTTCGTCGCTGGCCGACAACGCGCTTTTCGTAGCGGCGGTGGAACTGCTCCGCACCGGCGGCGCACCCGAGTGGCAGCGCGCCGCGCTGGTGCCGATGTTCGCGCTGTTCTACGTGGTGCTGGCCCCGTTCGTGGGCGCCTTCGCCGACGCCAGGCCCAAGGGCACGGTGATGTTCTACAGCAATGCGATCAAGGTGGTGGGCTGCCTGATGATGCTGTTCGGCGCGCATCCGCTGGCCGCCTACGCGATCGTCGGCCTGGGCGCGGCGGCCTATTCGCCCGCCAAGTACGGCATCCTGACCGAGCTGCTGCCCGCATCGCAGCTGGTCAAGGCCAACGGCTGGATCGAGGGGCTCACCATCTCCTCGATCATCCTGGGCGTGCTGCTCGGCGGGCAGCTGGTGGGCCGGCACCTGTCGGGCATGCTGCTCTCGTTCGACTTCCCGTTCATCGACACCAGCGTCGACACCGCGCCCGAGGCGGCGATCTTCCTGCTGATCTTCATCTACGCGATCGCCGCCTGGTTCAACACCCGCATCCCGCACACCGGCGTCGAGATGCGGCCGCTGTGCAAGGACCCGCAGCGCGGCATGCTGCGCAACACGCTGGAGCTGCTGCCCGATTTCTGGAGCTGCAACTCGCGCCTGTGGCGCGACCGGCTGGGCCAGATATCGCTCTCCACCACCACGCTGTTCTGGGGCGTCTCGGGCAACCTGCGCTACATCGTGCTGGCCTGGAGCGCCGCGGCCCTCGGCTACAGCACCACCCAGGCGTCCTCGCTGGTGGGCGTGGTGGCCATCGGCACCGCCGTGGGCGCGGTGCTCGCGTCGATGCGGATGCGGCTCGACATGGCGCCGCGGGTGATGCCGCTCGGCATCGGCATGGGCCTGCTGGTGATCGGCATGAACTTCATCGACAACGTCTGGGTCGCCGCGCCGTTCCTGATCCTGCTGGGCGGCATCGGCGGCTTCCTGGTGGTGCCGATGAACGCGCTGCTGCAGCACCGGGGCCACAACCTGATGGGCGCGGGCCGCTCGATCGCGGTGCAGAACTTCAACGAGCAGGCCTGCATCCTGGGGCTGGGCGCGATGTACAGCGTATCGACCAAGTTCGGCGTGTCGGCCTTCGGCGCGATCACCGGCTTCGGCGTCGTGGTGGCCGGCGCGATGTGGGCGATCCAGCGCTGGCATGCCCACAACCTGGTCGCCCACAAGGACGAGGTGGAGCACCTGATGGCGATCGCCCGCCACGACGACCACCACTGAGGTGGGTCGGTGGCTGCTGCGCGGCCGCAGGGCGGCGTCGCGGGGCCCGGCGGGGTGTCCTCAGGTAGCGCTGCTACGCTCCGGTACCCCGCCACCCGCGCCTTGCCCTGCAGCCGCTCGCTACGCCCTTGAGGGTGGTGGGGGCCGCGGCGGCTGTTGATTCAAACCTAGGCGCACTTGGCGGCGGATGTCGCCTCAGGGGCGCTGCACCTCGATCTCCTGCTTCGTTCTTTCATGCCTTCTTCCGTCTTGCCCGCCCTCGCGCTGGTGCTCAATGCCTTCGTCTGGGGATGCGCCTGGTGGCCGTTCCGGCACCTGGAGGCGCACGGGGTGCATCCGCTGTGGGCGACGGCGGCGATCTATGCCTTTGCGCTGGCGTGCCTGCTGGCATGGCGTCCGCAGGCCTGGCGGGCGCTGCGGGAGCATCCGGGGCTGTGGCTGCTGGCGGGTGCGGCGGGGCTCACCAACATCTGCTTCAACTGGGGCGTGACCCAGGGCGACGTGGTGCGGGTGGTGATGCTGTTCTACCTGATGCCCGTCTGGACGGTGGTGCTGGCGTGGCCGCTGCTGGGCGAGCGGCCGCGGCCGACGGCGCTGCTGCGGATGGCGCTGGCGGTGGCCGGCGTGGTGACGATCCTGAAGGTGCCGGGCGCCGACTGGCCGGTGCCGGGCAGCCTGCCCGACTGGCTCGGCCTGGCGGGCGGCTTCTGCTTCTCGCTCACCAACATCCTGCTGCGGCGGCTGCGCGGGGTGCCGGGCACCGGCCGCACGCTGGCGATGTTCGGCGGCGGCTTCGCGACCGCGGGGGCGCTGGCCCTGGCCGGGCTGGCGGCGGGTGCGGTGCCGGCGCCGCCCGCGCCCGGCATGGCCTGGGTGGCGACCGCGCTGGTGCTGGCGCTGTGCTTTCTGGTGGGCAACGTGGCGCTGCAGTACGGTGCGGCCCGGCTCACCGCGCAGGGCACGTCGCTGGTGATGCTGTCGGAGGTGGTGTTCGCCAGCGTGTCCTCGGTGGCGCTGGGCGCTTCGGCCATGGCGCCGCGGATCGCGGTGGGCGGTGCGATGGTGGTGGCGGCGGCCGTGTGGTCGGCCTGGGCGCCGCGCCGGGACGGCCACGGCGGCGGCTGACGCGCAGTCCGCGGTACCGGCCGCACGCATCTCGAAACGCGGGATCGGGCATGGCTGCGGACAATGCGCCGATGCTGCGTTCCTCCTTTTCCGACCCCGTGCCGCTGGTGGCGACCGCGCCCGGCGCAGCCGATGCGCCCGATGCCGCACGGCGCCAGGCCGCCGCCGCCCAGGCCCCGGCACACGACACCCTGTCGCCGGCGGACCGCTACGAGGAGCTGTTCCTCGCGGTGCAGAAGGCGCGTGTCTTCGCCGACAGCAAGGTCTTCGTCGACTGCGCGCCCCGCCATGCGCCGGCCGACATCCTGCGCGACTACCGGGCGCAGCAGGCGCAGCCGGGCTTCGACCTGCATGCCTTCGTGCATGCGCATTTCGAGGTGCAGCCGGCCACCGACAGCCACTACGTCTCGGTCCTCGGCCAGCCGCTGGTGGACCATATCGACGCGCTGTGGCCGGTGCTCACGCGGCACCCGGCGGCGCATCCGCCGCAATCGTCCCTGCTGCAGCTGCCGCACCCGTATGTGGTGCCGGGCGGGCGGTTCGCCGAGCTGTACTACTGGGACTCGTACTTCACGATGCTCGGCATGGCCGACAGCGGGCAGGCGGCGCTGGTGCATGCGATGACCGACAACTTCGCCTACCTGATCGACACCTACGGCTTCGTGCCCAACGGCACCCGCAGCTACTACCTGAGCCGTTCGCAGCCGCCGGTCTTCGCGCTGATGGTGGAGCTGTGCGAGGCCTGCGGCGGCCCGGCCGCTGCCAACTACCTGCCCCAGCTGCGCAAGGAACACGCCTGGTGGATGGCGGGCGCCGACAGCATCGCACCGGGCGAGGCGGGACAGCACGTGGTGCGCCTGCCCGACGACACCCTGCTCAACCGCTACTGGGATGCCCGCGAAACCCCGCGCGAGGAGTCGTATGCCGAGGACGTGGAAACGGCGGCCCAGCAGGCCGGCCGGCGCCCGGCGCCCGCGGTGTACCGCGACCTGCGGGCGGCGGCCGAATCGGGCTGGGACTTCAGCAGCCGCTGGCTCTGCGACCCGCAGGACATGGCCAAGCCGTCGCTGCGCCTGTGCGAGATCCGCACCACCGCCATCCTGCCGGTGGATTTGAACGCCTTCCTCTACCGGCTGGAGGCCACCATCGCCCGGCTGGCCCGCACCACCGGCGACGCGGCCACCGCAAGCAAGTTCGACCAACAGGCCGAGGCGCGCCGCGCGGCGGTGCAGCGGCTGATGTGGAACGCGGAGGAGGGCGCCTTCTTCGATTACGACTGGGAGCATCGCCGGCTGCGCCACGCCCTCAGCGCCGCCACGGTGGTGCCGCTCTTCGCCGGCCTGGCCGCGCAGGCGCAGGCCGATGCATTGGCCGCCACCGTGCACGCCCGGCTGCTCGCCCCCGGCGGCCTGGCCACCAGCGAGACCGAGAGCCACGAGCAGTGGGACCGCCCCAACGGATGGGCGCCGCTGCAGTGGATGGCGATCCGCGGGCTGGCCGACTACGGCCACACGGCCCTGGCCGGCACCATCGCCCACCGCTGGCTCGACAGCGTCGGCGCCGTCTACGCCCGGGAAGGCAAGCTGGTCGAGAAGTACGCGATGCGCGACACCGGCGACGGCACTGCGGCCGCGGGTGGCGACGGTGGCGAGTATCCGCTGCAGGACGGCTTCGGCTGGACCAACGGCGTCACCCGCCGTTTGCTGCACGGCTGCCCCGGGCATCCGGCGCACGGCGCGTGCCACCGGCCGGGCGCCTGAATCCCGCTGTCGGCGCCCTGCGAAAATGCCCGGATGAACAAGCTCTTCAAAGTGATCGTCCCCGTCGGCTGCCTGGTGCTGCTGGTCGCGGCCTTCAATATCTACGGCTGGCGCGGCGTGGCGGTGGTGGGCGGCGGCATCACGATGTGGCTGCTGATGCACTTCACCCGGATGATGACGGTGCTCAAGCGCGCCTCCGACCGGCCGGTGGGCTACGTGGGCAGCGCGGTGATGCTCAACGCCAAGCTCAAGCCGCAGTCGACCCTGCTCCACGTGATGGCGCTCACCCGGGCCCTCGGCGAGCAGCGCAGCCCGGTCGGCGAGCAGCCCGAGGTCTACCGCTGGACCGACGGCACCCAGTCGTACGTGGACTGCACTTTCGACGGCGGCCGCCTGGTCCGCTGGCAGCTCACCCGGCCCGCGCCGGAGCCCGACGAAGGCGCGACCGCCCGTGTCGCCGGTGCCCCGACGGCCGGCACGCCTTAAAATCCCGGGTTTCCCCGACCACGATCCTTTTTCCGGATACCCAAGGACACCCCGCATGAGCCTCGTCCCCCCCGCGCCCTCCCTGTCCGACCGCGACGGCAAGATCTGGATGGACGGCCAGCTCGTCGACTGGCGCGACGCCAAGATCCACGTCCTGACCCACACCCTGCACTACGGCTGCGGCGTCTTCGAAGGCGTGCGCGCCTACGAGACGGTGGACGGCACCGCGATCTTCCGGCTGCAGGAGCACACCGAGCGCCTGTTCAACAGCGCCAAGATCCTGCGGATGAAGCTGCCCTTCACCCAGGACGAGATCAACGAGGCCCACCGTACCGTGGTGCGCGAGAACCAGCTGGCCTCGTGCTACCTGCGGCCGCTGGCCTGGATCGGTTCCGAGAAGCTGGGCGTCAGCCCCCGTGGCAACACCATCCACGCGATGGTCGCCGCCTGGTCCTGGGGCGCCTACCTGGGCGACGAGGGCATGAAGCGCGGCATCCGCGTCAAGACCTCGAGCTACACCCGCCACCACGTCAACATCACGATGACGCAGGCCAAGGCGGTCAGCAACTACACCAACTCGATCCTCGCCAACATGGAGGCGCTCGACGACGGCTACGACGAGGCTCTGCTGCTCGACGCCTCGGGCTTCGTATCGGAAGGCGCGGGCGAGAACGTGTTCGTGGTCAAGGGCGGCGTGGTCTACACCCCCGACCTGTCCGCCGGCGCCCTGAACGGCATCACCCGCAACACCATCCTGCACATCTGCAAGGACCTCGGCATCGAGCTGGTGCAGAAGCGCATTACACGCGACGAGGTCTACATCGCCGACGAGGCCTTCTTCACCGGCACCGCCGCCGAAGTCACCCCGATCCGCGAACTCGACCGCATCGAGATCGGCCAGGGCTCGCGCGGCCCGGTCACCGAGAAGATCCAGTCGGCGTTCTTCGACATCGTCAACGGACGCAATCCCAAGTACGCCCACTGGCTCACCAAGGTCTGACGCGATGACTGCCCCTTCCCATCCCTCCCACCCTTCCAACTTGGCCGCGTCGGTGAAGCGCCCGGTGGTCGTGGTCGAACTCGTGGCGGCCGACCTCAACGCCAACGGCGGCGTCTTCTGCCCGAGCCCGAAGGCCGACATGAAACTCTGGAACACCCATCCCAAGGTGTACCTGGACGTGGCGCACTCCGGCGAAGCCAAGTGCCCGTACTGCGGCACGGTCTACCGCCTGCGGGCGGGCGAAACGGTGCGTGCCGGCCACTGAGCCGCGCGCGCCGACCGTCTTCCGCTTCCCGGGCCCTCTTCTCTTGCAACCCCTACACGGCGACCGCGCAGGCGGCGTTGACCGGCCGACGGCCGCTGCGCGCACGCCCACGCTGTCGGTCGCGGTCCTCACCCGCAACGAAGCCCATCGGATCCGCGAATGCCTGGACAGCGCGGCGCCGATCGCGCACGAACTGGTCGTGGTCGACAGCGGCAGCACCGACGGCACCATGGCCGTGGCCGAGGCCGCCGGCGCGCGGGTGTTCTCCCATCCCGACTGGCAGGGCTTCGCGGTGCAGCGCAACCGGCTGCTGGCGCACTGCACCGGCGACTACGTGTTCTTCCTCGATGCCGACGAACAGATGACGCCCGCGCTGCGCGACGAGCTGCAGGCCATCGTGCAGAGCGGCGCCCGCGGCGTCTGGAAGATCCGCTGGCGCATGGTCGCCTTCGGCCGGCCGCTCACCTGGTACCGCGCGCAGTCGCAGATCGAGCGCCTGTTCCCGCGGGAGCTACTGCGCGAATTCACCGGCGTGGTCCACGAAGAGGCGCAGTTGCGGGGCGAGCCCCTGCCGCGCCACCTGGTGCGCGCGCCGCTGCTGCACCATTCCCGCGAGACTGTGCGCGGAAGCCTGGAAAAGCTCACCCAGTACGCGATGCTGGGCGCGGCCAAGCGTGCCGCGCTGGGCAAGCGCGGCGGCGTGCTGCGGGGCCTGGCCTCGGGCCTGAGCATGTTCTTCCGGCTGTACCTGCTGCGGCTCGGTTTTCTCTGCGGCGGCGCCGGCTTCCTGTACTGCCTGTTCGTCGCGCTGGAGAGCTTCTTCCGCTACGCCGCGCTGTCCTACGACCGCGCGCACCTCACCGGACAGGTCGTCCGATGAGGTTGGAGCGTTACGCGGTGCCGCTGGTGTCGGCGGCGGCCTTTCTCGTCCCCGGGCTGGCCCTGTGGCTGCCGTCGGGCTACTCCATGGGCGCGGCGATGCTGCTGCTCGGCGCGCTGGTGCTGCTGCCGCTCGGCGACCGGCGCATCCGGCCGCTGGAGGGCTCCGGCTGGCTGGCGCTCTCGATCGTGGCGATGGCGTTCTTCTGGCTGCTGGATTCGCGCTCGGGCCGGACCGACTGGGGCGGCTTCGACCGGCCCACCAAGTACATGATCGCGCTGCCCTGCCTGCTGCTGGTCCATGTCTATGCGCCGCGGGTCAGGCCGTTCTTCTGGGGCATCGCGATCGGCGCCGTCGGCAGCGGCGGCATCGCGCTCTACCAGCGCGCCGTCCAGCACCTGCCGCGGGCGATGGGCTACACCAACGCGATCCAGTTCGGCGACCTGGCGCTGCTGCTGGGGCTGATGTGCCTCACCCTGTTCGCTGTGCGGCCGCCCGGTTTCGCACGGCACTGGCAGCGCGCGGTGCTGCTGCTGGGGGCCTTGCTGGGCGGGCTGGCGTCGGTGCTGTCGGAGACGCGCGGCGGCTGGCTGGCGCTGGCGGTGGTGCTGCCGGTGCTGGTGGTGCTGCTCTGGTGCCACCTGCCGCACAAGCAGATGCTGCGGGTGCTGGCGGCGGCCGTGCTCGGCATCGGCCTGCTCGGCCTGACCCAGCCGCACATGATCGACCACCGCCTGGAAAAGGCCCGCACCGAGCTGCAGCAGTACGAGAAGGGCGACCAGGAGGTCACCTCCGTCGGCCAGCGGCTGTCGCACTGGAAGCTGGCCTGGCAGATGGGCTGGGACCGGCCCCTGACCGGCTGGACGCAGAACGGCTACGAGGTCGAGAAGGCCCGCCGCGTGCACGCCGGCCTGGCCCACCCCAGCGTGCTGAGCTTCAGCCATGCGCACAACGAGGTGCTCGACATCTTCGCCAAGCGCGGCCTGCCCGGCGTGGCGGCGCTGCTGTTCTTCTACGCGGTGCCGCTGTGGCTGTTCTGGCCGCGCCGACGGCTGCGCAACTGTCCCGACCCCGATCCGACCGCCCTGGCGCTGCGGGTGGTGGGCGTGCTGGTCCCCGTCTGCTGCATCGCCTTCGGGCTGACCCAGGTGTTCATGGCGCACAACAGCGGCAACATGTGCTACCTGTTCTTCAACCTGCTGGTCTACGGCTGCCTGCGCGGCCACGAGGCACGCACCGCCGCCGCACTGCCCGCCACCGGAGCCACCGCCGATGCATGTCCTGCTCGTCAATAACTCGCCGATCCCGGTGTTCGCCTACGGCGGCACCGAGCGCGTCATCTGGGACCTGGGCCGGGCGCTGGTGCAGCGCGGACACCGGGTCAGCTACCTGGTGCCGGCGGGCTCGCACTGCGACTTCGCGACCCATGTGCTGCCGATCGACACCGAGCGGCCCTGGGCCGAGCAGGTGCCGGCGGACGTCGACATCGTCCACTTCCAGTTCCACCCCAAGTTCGCATCCGAAGACGCGCTGGGCCGGCCCTACCTGGTGACCGAGCACGGCAATGCCCGCAAGGCCCGGCCGCTGCCGCTCAACACCGTCTTCCTCTCGCGCGACCATGCGGCGCGCTACGGCTCCACCCGCTACGTGCACAACGGCCTCGACTGGTCGGCCTACGGGCCGGTCGATTTCGAGCGGCCGCGCGGGTACTACCACTTCCTCGGCAAGGCGGCGTGGCGGGTCAAGAACGTCGCCGGCGCGATCCAGGTGGCGCAGAAGGCCGGCGTGCTGCTGGACGTGCTGGGCGGCGACCGGCTCAACTGGAAACGCGGCTTTCGCTATACCTTCTCGCGCCGCATCCGCTTCCACGGCATGGTGGGCGGCGAGACCAAGAACGCGCTGCTCAACGGCTCGCGCGGGATGGTCTTCCCGGTGCGCTGGCACGAGCCTTTCGGCTTGGCGATCATCGAGAGCCTGTACTTCGGCTGCCCGGTCTTCGCGACGCCCTACGGCGCCCTGCCCGAGCTGGTGCCGCACGACTGCGGCGTGCTGGCCGACAACGCCGACGCCCTGGCCGAGGCGGTGCGCGCCAACCGCTTCGATCCGCGCCGCTGCCACGACCATGTCGTCCGACACTTCGGCGCCGACCGCATGGCCGCCGACTACCTGCAGGTCTACGAGCAGGTGCTCGCCGGCGAGAAGCTGCACGACACGCAGCCGGTGATCCAGGGGCAGGCGCGGGAACTGGCCTGGCGCAACTGACGGGCATGGGATCGGGATTGCCCCTTGGCATCCGTGTGCGCTGGTCGGGGCTTTTCGAGGTAAATAGTGGCTGTGGTCGGCGTCGTTCGCTGGCTTCTAGCTATTGTTTTTGTAGCGATCGACTGGGTTTTGAGGTTGTGGGGTTTGTTGGCGCGGTGGAAGGTTGGAGTGGGCCGGGCTCGCGCCGACGGCGTGCTCTGCTCCGCGACTGTCCCCCGGCCTGCGGCCTCCTCCTCGATGTCGCTGCGCAGAGCACGCCATCGTCACGATCCCTCTCGGGTGCTTGATCGACGGTGATCAGGCGGTTGCTTGCGATGGGCACGGCTTCCTTCGCTGGACGTCGAAGCACACAGGGTGCCAGCGAAGAGCGCTAGTCGCTGATCCGACCCGCACGCCGCGACGCTTCCAGGGTCGGGAGCGTCGGGTGACCCCSGCAGCGAAATTAAGACACCGTTGTCCGCGTCAAGCCTTTTGTTGCGCAGACAGGTGCTGTGCGTCGAAAGGCTTGCCCGAACGCAGCACACCGTAGGCGATCGCCAGCAGCTTGTGCATGCAGRCCACCACGATCACCTTGCCCGGCTTGTTCTGCGCCGCCAGCTTCTTCCAGAACGCAGCCACCAGCGGGTTGTAGCGGCCCGCCACCATCGCCGGGAAGTACAACGCCCGCTTGAGCTCCTGGTGCCCCATCGGGTGCGTACCTCTGCGCTGGTCGAGCGAGGTGCCCGACTGGCGTATGAGTGGCGCCAGGCTCGCATAGGCGATCAGGGCCTTGACCGAGTGAAAGCGCTCGGGCCGCCCGATGTAGGCCAGCAGCTGCGGGATGGTCCGCTCGCCCAGGCCCGGGATGCTCTGCAGCAGATCGTTGCGGCCCTTCAGGTCCGGGTCGTCGTCGATGGTGCGCCGGATCTGCGCCTTGACTGCTGCGATCGCCTCGTCCAGGTCCGCGACCACCCGGCGGATCGAGTCGGCCACCGAGTCGTGCGCGACCTCGCGCCGGTTGCACTCGGCCTGGCGCATGGCCTGCAGGGTATCGAGGCGTGCCACCAGGGCCTGCAGCGCGCGCAGGCCCTTCGAGGGCGCCTCCCAGCGCGAGGGCTTGTGCAGCCTGCAGAACTGCGCGATGCACTTGGCGTCGCCGCCGTCGGTCTTGTGGCGCAGCCCCGAGGCTTCGGCAAAGCGCTTGACCAGCAGCGGGTTGACCACCGACACGGCCAGTCCCTCGTCGTGCAGGAAGCAGGCGAGCGCCTCGTGGTAGCTGCCGGTGGACTCCATGCAGATGTGCACCGCGTCGAGCGCGCCGTCCACCAGGTCCCGCAGCCATTCGAGCAGGGATGCGAAGCCCCGGGCGTCGTTGGGAAACACCTTGGACTTGAATTTATCGTTGGCAGACAGCAGCGCCAGGTCGAGCTTGGCCTTGCTGACGTCGACTCCCAGATGGAAAACCATGAGGCAACTCCTTGCCACAGAAGACGCTTGATTCGACCTGCGCACCCTAATACGCGGGGTCGCTGCCGCCGGGGCCAGAAGACCCGACGGCAGCGCCCCAAGACACCGTTCGCGCTACAGCGTCGAAACCGTCCAGTGTCCCAGTCTTAATTGCGGGCTCCGAGTCCCAAGGGGGAGAACGGGGTCATCCGGACGGGCTCCCTTCAGCGCGGCAGGAGCGAGGGGGATCGTATTAGGAGGAGCCGAAGGCGGGGGACATTCGCGGAGGGGGTCACCCGGNCGGGGTCATCCGGACGGGCTCCCTTCAGCGCGGCAGGAGCGAGGGGGATCGTATTAGGAGGAGCCGAAGGCGGGGGACATTCGCGGAGGGGGTCACCCGACGCTCCCGGCTAGGGCACCACGGTAGTACCGCTTTGCACAAGCAACTCGGCATCCACTCCCCTGAGCACTTTTCCACTCACAACACTCGATTGCTATCAATTAAATAGCTACCAGCCGGCGCACCACGCCGGCTAGAGCCACTTTCCGCTCTCAAAAAACACAAAAGCCGCACAAGGCGGCTTTCGAAGCAGTGGATGCAGAGGGCCGGCACCAGGCACAGCCCTGCAATACACGGCACCTCAGTTCGGCACGGTCCCTTCCACGCCCTTCACATAGAACTTCACCCCGCCCAAGAACGCGTCGTCCGCCACCTTGTCGGCAGCCAGTTGTTCCTTGCCGGTGTTGTCGACCATCGGGCCCTTCCAGATGCTGAAGCTGCCGTCCTTCAGGCCGGCCTTGATCTGCTCGACCTTGGCCTTGGTTTCGGCGGGCACGTCTTCGGCGATGGAGACCATGTCGATCGCGCCTTCCTTCACGCCCCACCAGCTCTTGCCGGTTGTCCAGGTGCCGTCCAGGGCGTCCTTGGTGGCCTTGATGTAGTACGGGCCCCAGTTGATCACGGCCGAGCCCAGGTGGGCCTTGGGGCCGTAGGCGGTCATGTCGCTGTCCCAGCCGAAGGCGCGCTTGCCCTTCTCTTGCGCGGTCTTTAGCACGGCGGGCGAATCGGTGTTCTGAAACAGGATGTCGGCGCCGCCGTTGATCAGCGAGGTGGCGGCTTCGGTTTCCTTGGGCGGGCTGAACCATTCGTTGACCCAGACCACCTTGGTGCTGATCTTCGGGTTAACCGACTGGGCACCCAGCGTGAAGCTGTTGATGTTGCGGATCACCTCGGGGATCGGCACCGACCCGACCACGCCCAGGACGTTCGACTTGGTCATGGCACCGGCGATCACGCCGGCCATGTAGGCGCCTTCGTAGGTGCGGCTGTCGTAGGTGCGGACGTTCTCGGCGGTCTTGTAGCCGGTGGCGTGCTCGAACTTCACGTCCTTGAAATCGGGGGCGATCTTCTGGATCGTCTCCATGTAGCCGAAGGTGGTGCCGAAGATCAGCTTGTTGCCCTGGCTGGCCATGTCGCGCAGCACCCGCTCGGCGTCGGCCGACTCGGGCACGCTTTCGACGAAGCTGGTCACCACCTTGTCGCCGAATTCCTTCTCGATCGCCTTGCGGCCGTTGTCGTGTGCGAACGACCAGCCGCCGTCGCCCACCGGGCCGACATAGGCGAAGGCGATCTTCAGCGGGCCGGTGGCGGCGGCGGGCGCAGCGGCAGCCGGTGCCGGCGTGGTGGCGGCCACCGGTGCCGGCTCTTCCTTCTTGCCGCAGCCCACCAGGGCCGCGGAGGCCACGGCCGTCAGGGCGGCCACGCGCAGGAGGGATCGTTTGGTCAGGTCGGTCATGGCGTTTCTTCTCTCTCTCGGGTTGCTAAAAAAAGGGTGGTCGGAAAGCGGGGGACGGGCGGCGATGCGGCCGGTACGGGGCCGCGCCGCATCATGACCCAGGATAGAAGGGTTTCCCCAGCGAGGCCGGCATGTTGACGCGGATCCAGGCCGGGTTGCGCGAGATCAGGGCCAGCACCACGATGGTCGCCAGGTAGGGCAGCATGCTGAGCAGCTGGCTCGGCACCGCCACGCCGACGGCCTGCAAATGGAACTGCAGCATCGTCACCCCGCCGAACAGGTACGCACCCAGCAATACCCGTGCCGGACGCCAGGTGGCGAAGGTGGTGAGCGCCAGCGCGATCCAGCCCCGGCCGGCGACCATGCCCTCGACCCAGAGCGGCGTGTAGACGGTCGAGATGTAGGCACCCGCCAGCCCGCAGAGCGCGCCGCCGGCCACCACCGCGGCCAGCCGGATGCGCCGCACCGGGTAGCCCAGCGCATGCGCCGATTCGGGCGATTCGCCCACCGAGCGCAGCACCAGCCCGGCACGCGAGCGGTACAGGAACCAGACCAAGCCGGCGGTCAGCAGCATCGCGCCGTACACCAGCGGATGGTGGCGGAACAGCGCCGGCCCCAGCACCGGGATGTCGCCCAGCAAAGGCACCACGAAGCGGGTGCTCTCGGGCAGCTTGGCCTGCACATAGGAGATGCCGACGAAGGCCGAAAATCCGGTCCCGAACAGTGACAGCGCCAGCCCGGTCGCGTACTGGTTGGTGTTGAGCCAGATCACCAGCACGCCGAACACCGCCGCCAGCGCCGCGCCCGCCGCCATGCCGGCGGCGAAGCCCAGCGTGTGGCTACCGGTGTGCACCGTGGTGGCGAACCCGGCGATGGCGGCGCAGAGCATCATGCCCTCGGCGCCCAGGTTGACGATGCCGGCCTTCTCGTTGATCAACAGGCCCAGCGCGGCCAGCGCCAGCACGGTACCGGCCGACAGCGTCGCCGCGAAAAGCAGTGCGTAGGATTCCATCTCAGCCCTTCACGTCCGCAGAGGGGTGTGCCAGCGGCCCCGCGGAGCCGGCTTCGCCGGGCCGCCGGGGCGCCCCGGAGGGGGGTGGGCGAAGACGCGCAGCGCGCAGCCGGGGGGCGAATGTGATCCTGTAGGCGATCAAGGTGTCGCAGGCCAGGAGCGTGAAGAGCAGCAGACCCTGGAACACGCCGGTCAAGGATTTGGGTAGCCCCAGGCGCGACTGCGCCAGCTCCCCGCCGATGTAGAACATGCTCATCAGCACGGCCGACAGCACCATGCCCACCGGATGCAGCCGCCCGACAAAGGCGACGATGATCGCGGCGAAGCCGTAGCCCGCCGGGATGTACGGCGTGAGCTGGCCCACCGGCCCCGCCACCTCCAGCGCCCCGGCCAACCCGGCCGCGCCGCCCGAGACCAGCAGCGCGATCCACAGCGCCTTGCGCGACGAGAAACCCGCATACCGGGCCGCGGCCGGCGCCAGCCCGCCCACCTGCTGGGCGAAACCGGCCTTGGTGCGGAACAGGAAGATCCACAGCGCCGCCGCCCCGGCCAGCGCGATCAGCAGGCCGATACCCATGCGCGAGCCCTGCATCAGCCGCGGGATCTGCGTCACCGCGTCGAAGGTCTTGGTCTGCGGGAAGTTGTAGCCGGCCGGATCCTTCCACGGCCCGTAGACCAGATAGCCCAGCACCAGCACGCCGACGTAGACCAGCATGAGGCTGACCAGGATCTCGTTGGCGTTGAACCTGTCGCGCAGCAGCGCCACCAGCGCCGCCCAGGCCATGCCGCCCGCCACGCCGGCCAGCAGGATCGCCGGCACGATCCAGGGGCCGGTGGTCTTGTCGGCCATCAGCGCCACGCCGCCTGCGGCCACCGCGCCGATCACGAACTGGCCTTCGGCGCCGATGTTCCAGACGTTGGAGCGGAAGCACACCGCCAGGCCCAGCGCGATCAGCAGCAGCGGCGTGGCCTTGACCATCAGCTCGCCCAGCGCGTAGGTCGACTTGATCGGCTCCCAGAAAAACACCTGCAGCCCGCGCACCGGGTCCTTGCCCAGCGCGCTGAACAGCAGCACGCCGATCACCACGGTGATGGCCAGCGCCAGCAGCGGCGAGGCGTAGCTCCAGTGCTTCGACGGCTGCGGGCGGGGTTCGAGCTTCAGCATGCTGCGGCCTCCTGCGCGGCAATGGCGGCGGGCGCATCCCACAGCCCGCTCATCCAGGCGCCGATCTGCTCCACCGTGGCGTCGGCCCGCGCCACCGAGGGCGACAGCCGCCCCTTGGCCATGACGTGCAGCCGGTCGCTCAGCTCGAACAGTTCGTCCAGCTCTTCGCTGACCACCAGCACCGCGCAGCCGGCGTCGCGCAACGCCAGGATCGCGCCGCGGATCTGGGCGGCGGCGCCCACGTCGACGCCCCAGGTGGGCTGGGACACGATGAGCAGCCGGGGCTTGGCATCGATCTCGCGGCCGACGATGAATTTCTGCAGGTTGCCGCCCGAGAGCGACCGCGCCGCCGCATGCGGCCCGCCGGCCTTGACGTTGAAACGGGCGATGATGTCCTTGGCCTGCTTTTCCAACGCGCCCAGCTTCAGCCATCCGCCGGCGCCCACCGCGTCGCGGCGGGTCAGCAGCAGGTTGTGCGCCAGGCCCAGCGTGGGCACCGCGCCGCGGCCCAGCCGCTCTTCCGGCACGAAGTGCAGGCCCAGCGCCCGCCGCGCGCCGGGCGACAGCCGTCCGGCCGGCTGGCCCGCCACCTCGACCGCGCCGGGCGCGGCCCGGGTGTCCTCGCCCGACAGTGCATAGAGCAGTTCGCGCTGCCCGTTGCCCGAGACGCCGGCGATGCCGACCACCTCGCCGGCCCGCACCTCCAGCCGCACCCCTTCCAGATCGGTGCCGAAGGGCGATTCGCGCTCCAGCGTCAGGCCCTGCACCCGTAGTACCGCGGCGCCGGCGGCGGAGGCGCGGTGCTGCAGCGCCGGCGGCTCGGCGCCGATCATGAGCCGCGAGAGCGAGGCGTTGGTTTCTTCCGCCGGGTTGCAGACGCCCGTCACCTTGCCGCCGCGCAGCACGGTGCAGGCGGTGCACAGGGCGCGGATCTCGTGCAGTTTGTGGCTGATGTAGAGGATGCTGCAGCCCTCGCGGGCCAGCTGCTTCAGCACCACGAAGAGCTTCTCGACCGCCTGCGGCGTCAGCACCGAGGTGGGCTCGTCCAGGATCAGCAGCTTCGGGTCGGTCAGCAGCGCGCGGATGATCTCGACCCGCTGCATCTCGCCGACCGACAGGGTGTGCACCGGGCGGGTCGGGTCGATGTCGAGCCCGTACTCCGCGGCCTTGGCGGTGATGCGGCGGGACACTTCCGCCAGTGAAAGCGATTTCTCCAGCCCCAGCCAGACGTTCTCGGCCACCGTCAGCGTGTCGAACAGGCTGAAGTGCTGGAACACCATCGCGATGCCCAGGGCCCGCGCCTCCTGCGGGTTCTTGACCTGCACCGGCTTGCCGTCGAACAGCACGCCGCCCTCGTCGGGCTTGACCGATCCGTAGATCACCTTCATCAGCGTCGACTTGCCGGCGCCGTTCTCGCCCAGCACCGCATGGGTTTCGCCGGGCTGCACCACCAGCGATACGCCGCTGTTGGCGACGACCGCCGGGTAGCGTTTGGTGATGCCGGTCAGCTGCAGGCGCGGCGGGGAGGCTGTGGGTGTCATGCCGGGATTGTCGCTTTTCGTGTCGTGGGGTCCGCCGGTCGGCGCGAATTCGCCGTCTCGGATAAAAAAAGGGCTGGGGCCGAAGCCTGTCGCCGGCCTCCAGCTATTCTTTTCGTAGCGTCGCCGCCACCGACTTCACCCGCTCCCGCAGCCAGGCGGCGGACGCCGAGGCATGGGTGCGCGCATGCCAGAGCTGGTAGTACATCAGCCGGGGAAACGCGATCGGCGGCGGCAGGATCGCCAGCGGCGCGGTGCCCAGGAAACGCTCGCAGTACTGGCGGCCGGTGGTCAGCACCAGCAAGCTCTGCGCCACCATCGCCGGGATCAGGCCGAAGTGGGCGCAGCGGGCGGTGATGTTGCGCTGCAGGCCCAGGGAGTCGAGGTGGTCGTCGATCACGCCGCGGGCGCCGGGGTGGGTGGGCGTGGGGGCGACGTGCTCGGCATCCAGCCAGGCGGCGGCGTCCCAGCCGCGGCGCACCGCCGGGTGGTCGGCGCGCACCAGGCAGACCACCTCGTCGCCGAAGAGCCGGCCCATGTGCAGGTCCTCGGGCGGCGCGCCCCAGTTGCCGATCACCACGTCGATGTCGCCCTGCGCCAGGTGGGCGTGGTAGTGCGCATCGGCCGAGAGCGGGTGGATCTCGATGTGGCAGAGCGGCGCCTGCGCCTTGATCTGCGCCACCAGCTGGGGCAGGAAGAGCGGGTCGAGGTAGTCGCTGGCGGCGACGCGGAAGGTGGTGGTGGCCGTCTGCGGATCGAAGCCGCGGGCGTCGGTGAACAGCACCTCGGCCGCGCGCAGGATGCGGGCCGACGGCTCCAGCATCCGCTGGCCGGCGTCGGTCGGCACCATGCCGGCGCCCGAGCGCACCAGCAGCGGATCGCCCGCCAGGTCGCGCAGCCGCTTCAGCGCGGCCGACACCGCCGGCTGGTGCATGCCCAGCCGCACGGCGGCCCTCGATACGCTGCGTTCCATCAACACGGTATGCAAGACCCTTATGAGATGGAGGTCGATCTTGTCGAAAAGGGCTTGGTCTCTCATAGCAGGGGCTGCATGCGGGTCATATGCGATCGCGTATGCCTGCGACCGCCGCCGTGCCGCAGGACTTTCGTACCGCTGCAAACGGAGCGCCGACTGTACCGCGCAGGCGGCCCGCACCGGCAGGCCCGCGTCGCCGGTGCATCATGCCCACCATGCAACTGATCTACCTCGATTTCGACTACAGCGAAGACGACGAGGGCACCGGCCTGTTCGACGCGCTGGCCACGGTGAACGGCGCCCGCTGGCCCGCCCTGCAGGCCGAGGCCGCCGCGGTGCTGGCCTGGGCGCAGGCCCACTTCCCCGACGGCTTAGCCGCGGTGGAAGACGGCGGCAGCTGGAGCTACGACCTGCACGCCCGCCAGGAGCTGACCGTGCCGGTGGCCGTGCGTTTCGACCCCGAGCAGGGCACGCTGGAAACGCACCCCGGCACGCCCGACGCACCGCGCCACACGCTCGGCCTGTCGATCAGCGGCACGGCCGCTTTCTGCGCGGCGCTGCGGGAGGCGTTCGGGCTGGAATGACGGCTGCCGCGCCCGGTACCGGCGCGGCCGATACGCGGTATATGCCCGGGCTTATGCGACGTCGGCCACCGTCGCCTAACCTCCGCACTGGCCTTCTTTTTGCTGCGGCACCGCACCGCCCCTACGATGCACACCATGCACCCCCACCCCCTGCGCTTCCTCCGACGCGGCAAGACCGTGACGCTGGCCGATGTGCCGCCCGACCGCACCTTGCTCGACCTGCTGCGCGAGGACCTGCACTGCACCGGCACCAAGGAAGGCTGCGGCGAGGGCGATTGCGGCGCCTGCACGGTGGTGGTGGGCGAGCGCAGGGTGGGCGACGACGGCGGCGCGTCGCTGGAACTGCGGGCGGTCAACAGCTGCATCAAGCTCGCGCATTCGGTGGACGGCATGGCGCTCTGGACGGTCGAGGACCTCGCCGAGCACGACGGCACCCTGCACCCGGCGCAGGAGGCGCTGGTGCAGTGCCACGGATCGCAGTGCGGCTTCTGCACGCCGGGCTTCGTGATGAGCATGTTCGGCATGTACCAGAACCGCGTTTGCCGGGGCCAGACGATCACCCGGGCGGTGGCGCAGGAGGACCTGTCGGGCAACCTGTGCCGATGCACCGGCTACCGGCCGATCCTGGAGGCGGCCGAGCGGATGGGGTCGCTGCCACCGGTGGCGCTCGACCACGGCGCCGTGCTATCGAAACTGGAGCATATGGCCGGCATCCCGCGCCGGCCGGAGGCCGATTCGGCCGATGAACCGGCGCATGACGCGGCCTACCTCGCCCCCACCACCCTCGCCGCCCTGCTCGCGGCCCGGGCCGCCCGGCCGCAGACCCAGCTGGTCGCCGGCTGCACCGACGTCGGCCTGTGGGTGACCAAGCAGCACCGCCGGTTCGCCCAGGTGATCGACACCACCCGCGCCGCCGAACTGCGCCGCATCGCGCGCGCGGCCGACGGGGCCCTGCGCATCGGCGCCGCCGCGACGCTGCAGGAAGCCTACGCCGCCCTGTCGGCCGACCGCCCGGCCGTCGCGCCCTTCGCCGCCCGCTTCGCCGGCCTGCCGGTGCGCAACGCCGGCACCCTGGGCGGCAACGTCGCCAACGGCTCGCCGATCGGCGACTCGATGCCGCTGCTGATCGCCCTCGGCGCGCAGGTGGTACTGGCCAGCGTGCGCGGCGAACGCAGTCTGGCGCTGGAAGACCTCTACACCGGCTACCGGCAGAACGTGATGGCGCCCGACGAGATCGTGGCATACATCGACGTCCCCGCGCCTGACGACGCCGCAGCCTCTGGCGGGCTCTACGTTTTCAAGATTAGCAAACGCCAGGACGACGACATTTCGGCCGTCTGCCTGGCGATCCGCCTGGTGCTGGACGCCGACGGCACCGTCCGCCATGCGTCCATCGGCGCCGGCGGCGTCGCGGCCGTCCCCGCCCGGGCCCGCCAGGCCGAGGCCGCCCTGGTCGGCCGCGCCTGGACCGAAGAGGCCGCCCGGGCCGCCGGCGCCGCGCTGCAGGCCGAGTTCCAGCCGATCTCCGACATGCGCGCCTCGGGCGCGTACCGGCGGGTGCTGCTCGCCAACCTGATGCAGCGATGCTGGCGCGAGAGCCAGGGCCAGGCGGACGTGCGGCTCGAATCGCTGGTGCTGGAGGCCTCGACATGAACGCCCGCGACACCGACAACACCGCACCTATCCCCGTCAGCCGCGATGCCGGCGACGACCCCCGCGTGGCCGCGGCCGATGCACGCGCCGACACGGTCGATGCCGCCCTGCCGCACGACCCCGGCGCCCTGCCCCACACCGCCGCGCCGCCCGCCCGCGCCCAGGGCCGCTCCCAGCCCCACGAAAGCGCCCGCGCCCAGGTGGCCGGCGGCGCCACCTACGTCGACGACCTCCCCGAGGTGCGCGGCACCCTGCAGGCGGCGCCGATCCTCTCGACCGTGGCGCACGGCCGGCTGTGCGGCATCGACACCACGGCGGCGCTGGCCATGCCCGGCGTGCGCGAGGTGCTGCTGGCCGACGACATCCCCGGCGACAAGCTGCTGGCCGCCTTCGGCCACGACGAGCCGGTCTTCGCCTTCGGCACGGTGCAGCACATCGGCCAGGTGGTCGGCCTGGTGGTGGCCGACACGGTGATGCAGGCCCGCCGCGCGGCCCGCGCGGTGGTGCTCGACATCGAGCCGCTGCCCGCGGTGCTGGACCCGCGCACCGCCCACGCCGCGCAGAGCTACGTGCTGCCGCCGGTCACGGTGCAGCGCGGCGACGCCCACGGCGCGATGCCGCGGGCCGCCCACCGGCTGCAGGGCACGCTGGAGGTCGGCGGCCAGGAGCACTTCTACCTGGAGGGCCAGGTGGCCTACGCCCTGCCGCTGGAGCAGAACCAGTGGTGGATCCACTCCAGCACCCAGCACCCGGGCGAGGTGCAGCACTGGGTGGCGCATGCGCTGGGCGTCGACAACCATGCGGTGCGGGTCGAATGCCGGCGCCTGGGCGGCGGCTTCGGCGGCAAGGAGACACAGGCCGGGCACCTGGCCGTCTGGGCCGCGCTGGCGGCGAAGAAGACCGGCCACCCGGTCAAGCTGCGCCTCGACCGCGACGACGATTTCCTGGTCACCGGCAAGCGCCACCCGTTCGCCTACGACTGGGACGTGGGCTTCGACGCCACCGGCCGCATCACCGCGCTGGACCTGACGATGCTGGTGAACTGCGGCTTCTCCGCCGACCTGTCGGGCCCGGTGGCCGACCGCGCGGTCTTCCATGCCGACAACGGCTACTACCTGTCGGACGTCACCATCCGCAGCTACCGCTGCAAGACGAACACCCAGAGCCACACCGCCTTCCGCGGTTTCGGCGGCCCGCAGGGCGTGATCGTGATCGAGGCGATCCTGGGCGACATCGCCCGGCACCTGGGGTTGGACGCACTGGACGTGCGCTACCGCAACCTCTACGGCACCGCCGAGCGCAACGTCACCCACTACCAGATGCAGGTGGAGGACAACATCCTCCAGCCCCTGCTATCGAAACTAGAGCAGGATGCCGGCTACCGGCGCCGGCAAGAGGCCATTTCCATCTGGAATGCGGCGCAGCCGGTGCTGAAGCGCGGGCTGGCGGTCACGCCGGTGAAGTTCGGCATCTCGTTCACCGCCACCCTGTTCAACCAGGCCGGCGCTCTGGTGCATGTGTATACCGACGGCAGCGTGCAGGTGAACCACGGCGGCACCGAGATGGGCCAGGGCCTCAATACCAAGGTGGCGCAGATCGTGGCCGACGAATTGGGCGTGCCCTTCGCCCGGGTGCTGGTGACCGCCGCCGACACCGGCAAGGTGCCCAACGCCAGCGCCACCGCCGCCAGCAGCGGCACCGACCTCAACGGCCGCGCCGCCCAGTACGCCGCCCGCAACGTGCGCGACAACATCGCCAGCTTCGTCTGCGGCCTCGACGGCTGCGGCGCAGGCGAGATCTCGTTCGCCGACGGCAACGTGGTTTCGCCCACCACCACCCGCCGCTTCGACGACGTGGTCGGCATGGCCTACGCCAACCGCATCCAGCTGTGGAGCGACGGCTTCTACCGCACGCCCAAGATCCACTACGACAAGACGACCCTCACCGGCCGGCCGTTCTACTACTTCGCCTACGGCGCGGCGGCGACCGAGGTGGCGATCGACACCCTGACCGGCGAAAGCCGCGTGCTGCGGGTCGACATCCTCCACGACGTGGGCCGCAGCATCAACCCGGCCCTCGACATCGGCCAGATCGAGGGCGGCTTCGTCCAGGGCATGGGCTGGCTCACCACCGAGCAGCTGGTCTGGAACGACAAGGGCCTGCTCACCACCCACGCTCCCAGCACCTACAAGATCCCGGCGACCGGCGACATCCCGGCGCACTTCAAGGTCGAGCTGTGGCACGAGCCCAACCGCGAGGACAACGTCTTCGGCAGCAAGGCCGTCGGCGAGCCGCCCTTCATGCTGGCGATCAGCGTGTACGAGGCGCTGCGCAACGCGGTGGCCGCGGCGCGGCCCGGCGGCGGCCCGGTGCGGCTGGAGGCGCCGGCCACGCCGGAGAACGTGCTGCGGGCGCTGGGCGGGCTGTAGGCGGCCCGGTCTCCCGGGGATTCGACCGCTTCGCTAAGATCGAATCGTGGACCGCCGGTCGCGTCCCGACCGGATCGCACCGGGTCGGGCGGCGCGGCCGGCGTCCGCACATCCTCCTTGCAGACCCCACAACAACAGCGCGAGACCCTCCCATGAAGCTCCTACGTTCCCGGCGCACCGCACTGGCCTGCGCGGCCGCCGCAGCCGCCATCGCCGCCCTCCCCGCCCTGGCCCAAGCGGACGCCTGGCCCACCCGGCCGATCCGTTTCGTCGTGCCCTTCTCCGCGGGCGGCGCCAACGACCTGATGGCGCGCGCCGCGGCCGAAGGCGCGTCGAAGCGCCTGGGCCAGCCGATCGTCATCGAGAACAAGCCGGGTGGCTCCACCAGCCTCGGCTCGGCGGTGGTCGCGCAGAGCAAGCCCGACGGCTACACCTTCCTGATCAGCGCGGCCGGCGTCATCTCCAACAGCATGATCAAGAAGTCGCTGCCGTACAAGGATGCCGACCTGGTGCCGGTGGCGATGGTGGGGCTGGCGCCCTCGGTCATCCTGGTGCCGGCCGACGCGCCGTACAACAACCTCAAGGAATTCATCGCGGCCTCGCAGAAGGGCGTGGGTTTCCACTGGGCCACCGCCGGCACCGGCAGCACGCCGCATTTCGTCTCGGGCATCCTGGAGACCAAGTACGGCGCCAAGCTCGACATCGTGCCGTACAAGAGCGGCTCCGAATCGATCACCGCCGTGCTGGGCAAGCAGGTGGAGGCCACCTCCGAGGCGAGCATCGTCGCGCTGCCCTACGTCAAGAGCGGCAAGCTCAAGGCGCTGGCCGACACCTGGACGGCCCGGATCTCGGCCTACCCGCAGCTCAGCACCGCGGTGGAACAGGGCTTCCCCGACATGCAGATCGCCCACTGGTGCGGCGTGCACGCCCCGGCAGGTACGCCGGACGCCATCCTCGACAAGCTGGCGACGGCCATCGATGCCGCGATGAAGGACGCCGCCACGGCGTCGCACCTGAAGGATATCGGCATCGAGCCGATCGGCGGCACGCGCGCCTCGTTCGCGAAGTTCGTGGCGGACGAGCGTGCGCGCCTCGGCGCGGTGGTCAAGGCCACGGGGATGAAGGACGAGTGATGGCCGCGCGCACTGCCGCGGCATCCCATGCCGGGTGAGGTCGCCGTGTCCGCTGTCCGAAGGCTCTTCCTCGGCACGCTTCTCTGCGCGGCGTTCGCAGCGACGGTCCGGGCCGCCGATGCACCGCCCCACGCGGTGTCGTTCCCGAGCATGGACCTGCGTGCCGACGGCACGCCGGTGCCGCTGAATGCGCTGTGGTGGACATCGGCCCTGCCCGGCGCGCGGCCCAGCGTGGTGGTCCTGCACGGCTGCGGCGGCATGTACAGCACACGCCCGGGCCACGAGAACGCGCTGAACGCCCGGCAGCAGGCGATGGCGGAGCTGCTGCACCGGCAGGGCTACAACGTCCTCGCCGTCGACAGCTTCAACCCGCGCGGCACCCGCTCGATCTGCACCTCGCCCTACCGCGGCCGCGAGATCCGGCCCGCGAACCGTCGCCTGGATGCGCTGGCCGCACTGCGCTGGATCGGCACGCAAGCGGAGGCGGATGCTGCGCGCACCGCGCTGCTCGGCTGGTCCAACGGCGGATCGAGCACGCTCGATGCGATGGACCAGGCCCGTGCCGACGCCGCCGGGGCGGGCCTGCCGGCCTTCAGGGCGGCCGTCGCGTTCTACCCCGGCTGCGGCGCGTACCTGGACCGGCCGTATCGGCTGCAGAGCCCGCTCCTGGTGCTGGTCGGCGCGTCGGACGACTGGACGCCGGCGGCGCCCTGCGTGGCCTGGCAGCAAGCGCTGCAGCCCGCGCCGCTGACGGTGCGCGTCTACCCCGACAGCTACCACGACTTCGATGCGCCCGGCACGCCCCTGCGGGTGCGCAAGGACGTGCCGAACGGCGCGCACCCCGGCCAGGGCGTGACGGTGGGCAGCAACCCCGCCGCGCGCGAGGCGGCCTACCAGGACATGCTCGGGTTCCTGGCCACCCAGTTGAAGTAGCCGGCGGTTTTCCGCTCGCGCTACTGCGCGAGCAGCCGCTGCGGCGGCACCGCGTCCGGCCCGTCGAGCCGGAACACCGCCACCATGCCGGCCAGCTGCCTGGCCTGCTCGCGCAGGCTGTGCGCCGCGGCGGCGCTTTCCTCGACCAGGGCGGCGTTGTGCTGGGTCATCCGGTCGAGCAGGGTCACCGCGCCGTTGACCTGGGCGATGCCGGCACTCTGGTCGCCGGCGGCCACCGTGATCTCGCCGGCCATCGAGGTCACCCGCTGCACCGAGCGGACGATGTCCTGCATCGTCCCGCCGGCATTGCCCACCAGCACCGTGCCGGCCGCCACCTGCCGCACCGAGGCGCCGACCAGGTCCTTGATCTCCTTGGCGGCCTGGGCGCTGCGCTGGGCCAGCACCCGCACCTCGTGCGCCACCACAGCGAAGCCGCGGCCCTGCTCGCCGGCACGGGCGGCCTCCACCGCCGCGTTGAGCGCCAGGATGTTGGTCTGGAACGCGATGCTGTCGATGGTGCCGATGATCTCGGAGATGCGGCGGCTGCCCGCGTCGATCTCCTCCATGGTGCGCACCACCTGCTGCACCACCTCGCCGCCGCGCTCGGCCACCTGCGACGCGGCCACCGCCAGCGTGCTGGCCTGCCGGGCACTGCCGGCCGTCTGCTGCACCGTGCCGGTGAGCTGCTCCATCGCCGACGCCGTCTGCTGCAGGTTGCTCGAGGCCTGCTCGGTGCGCTGCGACAGGTCCTGGCTGCCGGCGGCGATCTGCGCGCTGGCGACCGCGATGCTGTCGGTGCTGCTGCGCACCTGGCGCACC
Source organism: Xylophilus sp. Leaf220 (assembly GCF_001421705.1). Taxonomy (GTDB): domain Bacteria; phylum Pseudomonadota; class Gammaproteobacteria; order Burkholderiales; family Burkholderiaceae_C; genus Xylophilus. The sequence continues at coordinate 95,524 of NZ_LMKO01000026.1, forward strand.
ATGCCGGCCAGCGCCTCGCCCATGCCGCGCAGCGACTGCAGCAGCTCGCCGAATTCGTCCCGGCGCTGCACCGCCACCGAGCTGCTCAGGTCGCCGCCGGCGATCCGGGCGGCCAGGGCGTTGGCCTGGGCCAGCGGCCGCAGGATGCTGCGCACCAGCACCGCGGCGCCGGCCGCCAGCAGCAGCGCCAGGACCACCGCGCCGCCCAGCAGCATCCACCCCTGCCGGGCGCGCTGGCCGGCCAGGGACTGCTGCAGCTGCGCGGTGGCGTCTTCCTGCATCCGCACGAAGCCCCGCAGGGCGTCCAGGTAGGTCGCGACCGCCGGCTGGTAGCGGCCGGTGAAGAGCGCCAGCGCCTTGTCCTGCTGGCCCACGTCCTTGAAGCGGTTGGCTTCCACGCCCAGGGCCGCGACGGCCTTCTGGGCCGTGTCGATCCTGCCGACCTGGGCCCGCTCCTCGTCCGAGAGCGCGGCCTGCGCCAGCACCGCCCGCACCTGCAGCAGCGCGGCATCGGCCGCGGCCACCGTCGCCTTGAAGGCATCGGCCATCTCGGGCTCGCTGCTGAGGATGACCGCTTCGGCCCGGGCGCCGTTGGCCTCGGTCAGCGCGAGCCAGCGGCTCGCGGCCTGGATCAGCACGGTGCGCTGCTCCAGCGCCTCGGCCCCCTGCGATTCGAGGTGGGCCGAGTGCAGCGTGGAAGCGGTGACGAGAGCCAGTTGCGCGACCACGATGAACGCGACGGCGGCCCAGAGACGGGTGGACAGGCGCAGGGAGGGAAAGGGCATGGGACAGACGGCGAGCGGTAGATGCGCGCGAATATGCCCGGCCAATAAGAAACGACTGTGAAACCCTCGGCGGGCACATCCTGCGCATGCGGCGCCAGGCTGGCCACGTGCCGACGGTCCAGCAGGAAATCTCCCTGCGCCGCGCGAAAGCGCCCTGCCGAACGTCAGAAGCTCTCCCAATCGTCCTCGGCACCCGCGGCAACGCGCGGCGCCGGGGCCGCGGCGCGGGGCGGCGCGGACGACGCGGGCGCGGCAGACGTCGTCGGCCGTGGCTTCGGCGGCGGCACCACGGCCAGCCGCGGCGTTGCAGGCTGGGTCCGCAACGCCGGCGTGGCGGCGGAGCCGGATGGCGTCTTCGGCGGCGCGGCCACGGCGGGCCGTGCGGGGGCCGCCGTTCGGCGGGCCGGCTGGGCTGCCGCGCCCGCCGGCCGCGCACCCGGCACCTCGTCGGGGTGCAGCCGGAACACCGCCACCAGCCCGGTGAGCTGGTCGGCCTGTTCGCGCAGGCTCTGCGCGGCGGCGGCGCTCTGCTCGACCAGCGCGGCGTTCTGCTGCGTCATCTGGTCGAGCGTGCCCACGGTGCCGTTGACCTGGGCGATGCCGGCGCTCTGCTCGCTCGCGGCGGCGGTGATCTCGCCGATGATGTCGGCCACCCGCTGCACCGACTGCACGATGTCGGCCATGGTGGTGCCCGCGTCCTGCACCAGCCGGGCGCCGGTCTCCACCTTCTCCATCGACGCGCCGATCAGCGTCTTGATCTCGCGGGCGGCCTGCGCGCTGCGCTGGGCCAGGCTGCGCACCTCGCCGGCCACCACCGCGAAGCCGCGGCCCTGCTCGCCGGCGCGGGCCGCTTCCACCGCGGCGTTCAACGCCAGGATGTTGGTCTGGAACGCGATGCCGTCGATGGTGCCGATGATGTCGCCGATCCGGCGGCTGCTGGTGTTGATCTCGTCCATCGTGGCCACCACGTCCTGCACCACGCCGCCGCCCTTCTGCGCCACGGCGGAGGCGGCGGATGCCAGCTGGCTCGCCTGCCGGGCGCTGCCCGCGGTCTGCTGCACCGTGGCGGTGAGCTGCTCCATCGAGGAGGCCGCCTGCTGCAGGCTGCCCGAGGTCTGCTCGGTGCGCTGCGACAGGTCCTGGTTGCCGGTGGCGATCTCGGCGCTGGCCACCGCGATGCTGTCGGTGCTCTGGCGCACCTGCAGCACCATGCGGGACAGCGCGGCGTTCATCGCCTGCAACGAGCGCAGCAGGGTGCCGAACTCGTCCTGCCGCTGCACCTCCACCGCACCGCTCAGGTCGCCGCCGGCGATACGGGCCGCGAGCGCGTTGGCCTCGGCCAGCGGCCGCAGGATGCTGCGGATCAGCCAGAAGGCGCCGGCCAGGATCGCCAGCACGATCGCCGCCAGCGCGATCCCCGCGATCTGCAGCATCCGCGAGCGGTCGGCGCCGATCCGTGCCGCGGTCTCGGCCTGGACGCGCTGCTGCAGGGACACGAAATCGCCCAGGTCCTTCAGGTAGGCGGCCACCGCCGGGTCGTAGCGGCTGCCGACCAGGGCCACCGCCTCGGATTGCTGCCCCGCCGCCTTCAGGCCGACCGCCTGGGCCCGCACGTCGGCCATCGTCTTGCGGCTGGCCGCGATCTTCTCCAGCTGCGCCACGGTGGCGGGCGTGGTGTCGAGCGATGCGATGCGTTTCTGGATCTCGCTGATCCGGGCGCTGGTGGCGGCGATCGGGCCCTTGAAGGCGGCCTCCATCTGCGGCTCGGCGCTCAGCACCAGCGCCTGGGTGCGAACCGCATTGGCCTCGGTCAGCCGCATCCAGCTCTCGGCCGCATCGACCCGCTCGGCGGTGGCGGCCAGCGCGGCATCGGCCTCGGCCTGCGCGCGCACCAGCCGCACGCCGGTCGAGACGGCCGCGGCCACCAGGGCCAGCACGATCACGCCCACCGCGATCCACAGCTTGGTCGCGATACGAAGATGGCGCAGGTTCATGGTGCGATTCCCCGGATGTTATGTGTAGGGCAGGTATAGCACCGCGGCCGGCGGGCGGACATGGGCTCGAACCCGGGGCCGTGCGACCCAGGTGACGGCCCCGCGGTGCCGATGCGCCGCGCGGGCATCGCTATTGCAACGCCTCCCGCATGCAACACCTCCGATACCTCGACTACGTGGATGCGGTCGCGCGCTGCGGCTCGATCCGCAGCGCGGCCGACCTGCTGCACGTCGCCGCTTCGGCGGTCAACCGGCGGATCAAGGAACTCGAGCGCGAGCTGGGCACGCCGATCTTCGAGCGGCTGCCCACCGGCGTGCGGCTGACCGCGGCCGGCGAGCTGTTCATCGGCTACACCCGCCGGCGCACCGCCGACCTGGCGCAGGTGCGCTCGGAGATCGAATCGCTGCACGGCCTGCGGCGCGGCACCGTGTCGATGGCGGCCAGCCAGGCGCTGGCGCCGGCCTTCCTGCCGCGCACGATGGTCGGCTTCCAGGCGGCGCACCCCGGCGTCGGCTTCGCGGTGAAGGTGCTCGACCGCGAGCGGGCGGTGCAGGCGCTGGCCGATTTCGAGGTCGACCTGTGCCTGGTGTTCAACCCGCCGCCGGTGCGCGGCATGCGCATCCTGGCGCAGGCCCGGCAGCGCACCTGCGCGGTGGTGGCGGCCGACCATCCGCTGGCGGACCGCGCCAGCGTGCGGCTGAAGGACTGCCTGCAATACCCGATCGCCCTGCCCGACGGCAGCCTGTCGGGACGCGGTGTGATCGACGACCTGCTGGAGCATGCGTCCGAGCAGCCGGTGGCGGCGCTGGTCTGCAACTCGTTCGAGATGATGCACGCCTTCGCCCGCGAGTCGGGCGGCGTCAGCTTCCAGATCGCGCTCGGCGCAGAGGGCGATCCGCAACTGCGCGCGGTGCCGATCGAGGAGCGCGGCCTGCCCGCCAGCCGGCTGGTGCTGCTGGCACTGCGCGACCGGGTGCTGCCGCTGGCCTCGGCCCGTTTCGCCGAACACGTGGGCGACCGGCTGCTCGCGATGCACCAAGCCTGAGAGGCCGGCGGCCATTTTTGGGGCATGGCCGCGCAGCGTGCACCGAATCGGCCGCGCCTGCGCTGCGGTGCCGGTTCGGCACCGGGCCGCGCGTGAAATCGCCGGAACCGAGTGCACATGCCGGGTCCGCCGCGCGCCTGCCACGGGCGCTCGCCGCCGGTCGGTGCCCTGCAGGGGCTGGCCTGGATGTTGCGCTGCAGCCGGCACCCACTCCTGGAGTCTTCGATGTCCCTCACCGCTGCCACCCGTCCCCTCGCGCGCGCCGCCGCAATGCTGCTCATCGGCACCGCCAGCCTCTGCGCCGCGCCGCTCGCCCTGGCCCAGGGCAAGGTCGCCCTGTTGCTGCCCGGATCGATCAACGACCAGAGTTGGAACGCCAGCGGCTACGCCGCCATCGGCAAGATGAAGCAGGCCGGCACCGAGACCGCGTTCTCCGAGAACGTGCAGCCGGCCGACCACATCGAGACGATGAAGGACTACGCCCGCCGCGGCTTCAACCCGGTGATCGGCCATTCGGGCCGGTTCCTGTCGGCCGCGCAGCGCGTCGGGCCGGAGTTCGAGAAGACCAGCTTCATCGTCGGCTCCGGCGGCGCCGGTGCCGGCAAGAACGTCACCTCGGTCGACTACGACAACGCGCAGGTCGGCTACCTGATGGGCGTGCTGGCCGCCCGCATGTCGAAGACCGGCAAGATCGGCTCGGTCAACGGGCTGGAGGGCCTGCCCAACATCGTGCAGCAGGTCGGCGGCTTCCGCCAGGGCGTCAAGAGCGTCAAGCCCGGTGCCGAGGTGCGGGTGATCTACATCAAGGACATGGAAGACGCCGCCATGGCCAAGGAAGCCGCGCTGGCGCTGATCGCCGGCGGCGCCGACTTCGTCTTCGGCAAGCTCAACGCCGGCCAGGGCGGCATCGTGCAGGCGGCCAAGGAGAAGAACGTCTACACCAGCGGACGCTCGTTCGCCAACGTCGAAGCCGCGCCGCAGAACGTGCTCACCGCCATCATCGAGAAGTGGGACGACATGTACGTCGCCGCCGCGGCCGAGGCCCGCGCCGGCACCCTGAAGCCCGCGCTGATCACCTACGGCTACGAGGCCAAGGGCGGCCCCGGCGCCGACCTGATGTACGCCAGGGACAAGGGCTACGCCCCGGTGGTGCCCGCCGAGGTGATCGCCGAGCTGGACGGCCTCAAGAAGCAGTTCGCCAGCGGCGCGCTGAAGCTGCAGGTCGGCAAGGAAGACGCGCGCGGCGGCCTGTGATGCGCCCGCTGCTGGAGATGCGCGGCATCTCCAAATCCTACGGCGCGGTGCGGGCCAACCGCGGCGTCGACCTGACGGTGATGCCGGGCGAGATCGTCGGCCTGCTGGGCGAGAACGGATCGGGCAAGAGCACGCTGATGAAGGTGCTCTTCGGCATGGTTCGGCCCGATGCGGGCGGCATCGTCTACGACGGCCGCGAGCTGGAGACCGGCAGCCCCCGGGCCGCACTGCAGGCCGGCATCGCGATGATCCACCAGCACTTCACCCTGGTCGAGGCGATGACGGTGGCCGAGAACCTGATGCTGGGCTGGAGCCGCGGCGCCGGCCCCTGGCTCGACCGCCGGGGCGTGGCCGCGCAGGTGCGCGACGCGGCGGCCCGCTACGGCCTGGAGATCGACCCCGACGCGCGGGTGGAGCAGTTGGCCCTCGGCGAGAAGCAGCGCGTCGAGATCCTGAAGGCGATCCTGCGCGGCGCCCACCTGCTGATCCTGGACGAGCCCAGCTCGATCCTGTCGCCGCCCGAGATCGGCCGGCTGCTCGACTTCCTGCAGCGCTTCCGCGCTGAGGGGCATTCGGTGATCTTCATCACCCACAAGCTGGGCGAGGTGCTGCAGGTGGCCGACCAGGTGGTGGTGCTGCGCGACGGGCAGGTGGCGGGCAAGGCCCCGGTCGCCGGCGCCACCCGCGAATCGCTGGCCCGGATGATGGTCGGCCGCGACACCGCCGCGGCCACCCCGCCGACCGCCAGCGCACCGGGGCCGTTGCGCCTGCAGGTGCGCGGCCTGGCGGCGCGGGACGGCGGCGGCGTCGAGCGGCTCAAGGATGCCGGCTTCGACCTGTACGCCGGCGAGATCCTGGCACTGGCCGGCATCGACGGCAACGGCCAGGGCGAGCTGGCCGACGTGCTGGCGGGCCTGGCCCGGCCGGTGCGCGGCAGCATCCTGTTCGACGGCCGGGACATCACCCGCGGCGGCGTCGCCGAGCGGATGGACCACGGCATCGCCTACATCCCCGCCGACCGCGCCGGCACCAGCCTGGTCCAGGGCATGTCGATCGAAGAGAACCTGCTGCTGCGCGACGTGGGCCGTGCGCCCTACTCCCGCTTCGGCCATATCCACCGCGCCGCCGCACGGCGCATCTGCCTGGAGCGGATGCAGTCCTTCGGCGTGCGCGCCGCCTCGGCGCAGGTCGCGGCGCGCACCCTGTCGGGAGGCAACCAGCAGAAGGTGGCGCTGGCGCGCGAACTGGGCCGCGGGCCGCAGGTCGTCATCGCCTTCCAGCCCACCTGGGGGCTGGACCCGGGCTCCACCCGCTTCGTCATCGAGAGCCTGCGCCGGCTGCGCGACGCGGGTGCCGCTGTGCTCTACATCTCGTCGGAGCTCGAGGAGGTGCTGGCGGTGGGCGACCGGGTGGGCGTGCTGTCCGACGGGCGCATCGTCGGCGTGGTGCCGCGCGCCGAGGTCGATATCGAACGCATCGGGCTGGCGATGGCCGGCGCGCTGAAAGAGGAACAGACGGCATGAGCGTTTCCGCATCCGCTTCCGACGGCGCGGCCCCGACCGCGCCGTCCGCCCCGGCCCCGGCCGACCTGCAGCCGGCACCGGCGGTGCGCGCCGGCCGCCTCCAGGGCGTGCTGGGCACCGCACGCGGGGCCGGCGCACTGTGGCGCGCCGCGGCGGCCGTGGGCATGGCGCTGGTCATCACCGCCCTGCTGATCCTGCTGGCCGGCAAGAACCCGCTGGTCGCCTACTACCACCTGGCGATGGGTGCCTTCGGCGGCTGGGACCGGGTGGTGGTGGGGCTGAACAAGACCACGCCCTACCTGCTGTGCGCGGTGGGCATCGCCCTGTGCTTCCGCGGCCGGGTGATCAACATCGGGGCCGAGGGGCAACTGGCGATCGGCGGCGCCGCGGCGTCGGCAGTGGCGCTGTTCGCCGCCGGCCTGCCCGCATGGCTGCTGCTGCCGCTGGCGCTGCTCGCCGGCGCGGCGGGCGGAGCGGCCTGGGCCGGCGTGGCGGCCACCATCCGGGTGACGCGGGGCGTGCACGAGGTGCTGGTGACGCTGCTGCTCAACTTCGTCGCGCTGCTGCTGATCGCCGAACTGCTGCACGGCCGCATGGGCGAGGAAGGCGCGGGCTTTCCGCAGTCGCCGCTGTTCGATGCGGCGGCGTGGCTGCCGAAGCTGGTGCCGGGCACCGACCTGCACGGGGGCATCGCCCTGGCGGTGGCGGCGGCACTCGGCGCGAACTACCTGCTCTGGCGCACGACGCTGGGCTTTCGCTGGCGGGTGGTCGGCGCCAGCCTGCCGGCGGCGCGCTATGCCGGCGTGTCGCAGGGCCGGGCGGTGTTCGGCCTGATGGGCACCGCCGGCGCGCTGGCGGGCCTGGCCGGTGCGATCGAATGCCTGGGCGTGCACTACCGGCTGATCGAGGGCTTCTCGGCCGGCTTCGGCTTCAACGCGGTCGCCATCGCCCTGATGGGAGCGCTCAATCCGCTCTACGTGCTGCCGTCGGCCCTGTTCTTCGGTTTCCTGGAAACCGGCGCGCTGGCGATGCAGCGGCAGGTGGGCGTGCCGTCTTCCCTGGTGCTGGTGATCCAGGGTCTCACCATGATCTTCGTGCTCTGCGGCATCGGCCGCACGGGCCACGACCGGACCTGACCCCATGGACGCAGCCGTTCTCCTCGACTTCCTGGCCGCGAGCCTGCGCATCGCCACGCCCCTGGTCTTCGCCGCGCTCGGCGGCATCCTGTGCGAGCGGGCCGGCACCTTCGCTGTGGGACTGGAGGGCCAGATGCTGGCCGGCGCCTTCCTCGGCGTGGTGGCGACGCATGTGTCGTCGAGCGCCGGCGTAGGGCTGGCGGCGAGCGTGGCGGCCGGCATGGCGATGGCGCTGCTGGTGGCCATCGCCACCACCCGCTTCCATACCGAGCACATGGTGACCGGCATCGCCTCCAACATCCTGGCGCTGGGGCTCACCAGCTTCCTGGTGCGCATGGGCGCGGGGCCGTCGGGCGGCTCGGCGATCCGGGTCCCGCTGCTGGAAGCCTGGGCGGTGCCGGGCCTGTCGCAGATCCCGTGGGTCGGTCCGCTGCTGTTCCGGCAGCCGCCGCTCACCTACCTGGCTTTCGCGCTGGTCGTGCCGCTGGCGCTGTTCCTGTTCCGCAGCCGTGCCGGCCTGACGCTGCGCGCGGTGGGCGAGAACCCGCTGGCCGCCTTCGCCGCCGGCGCCGACCCGGTGCGGGTGCGGATCGCCGCTGTCGTCGGCGGCGGTGCGCTGGCGGGGCTCGGCGGCGCGGTGCTGTCGCTGCAGCAGGTCGGCACCTTCACCGACGGCATGACCAGCGGCCGCGGCTACCTGGCGCTGGCCGCGATCATCGTCGGCCGCTGGATGCCGCTCGGCAGCGTGCTGGCCTGCCTGCTCTTCGGCGCGGCCGAGGCGATGGCGCTGCGGGTGCAGGCCTTCAGCCTGCCGGTGTCGTCGTACGTGATCCAGATGACGCCCTACCTGGCCGCGCTCGCGATCCTGGCCGGCCTGGGGCGCGGCGCCCGCATGCCGGCCGCGGTCGGCCAGACGTTCAGGCAACCGTGACGCACCGTCTGCGCACCTCCATGCAACACCCGCCGGCCCACCCATGACACAGACCGCCATCACCCACGGCCTCTTCCACCTGGCGATCAAGACCGCCGACCTGGCCGCCACCCGCGCCTTCTGGACCGGCGTGATCGGCCTGCGCGAGATCGCCCGGCCCGACTTCGGCTACCCCGGCGCCTGGCTCGCCTGCGGACAGCCGGGCGGCCAGGCGATCATCCATGTCTACGCCGGCGGCCCGGCGATGGGCCCCGAAGGCACGGCGCCCCGCGGCACCGGGGCCATCGACCATGTGTCGCTCGCCTGCTCGGGCTACCACGCCTACCGGGAGCGTTTTTGCGCCGCCGGCCTCGACTGGCGCGAATTCCTGGTACCCGGCACCACGCTGTGGCAGCTCTTCGTGCACGACCCGAGCGGCGTGCAGCTGGAACTGACCTTCGAAGGCGCGGTGGAGCCCGGCGCGCCGCCCGACCTGTCGGACGCGCGCCGCTACCGCGCAGGCCAGCCCTTCTTCGATGCAGATACCTATCCCGCCCTCGCCGCCACACTTTCCGGAGCACCCGCCGATGCACGCCACGCCTGACACCTCGCCCGCCGTCAACCTGCCCGCCGTGTTGGCGGAGGTGGAGGCGGTGTTCGACGCGTACGAGCGGGCGCTGGTCGGCAACGACGTGGAGACGCTCGACCGGCTGTTCTGGGCATCGCCCCACACCCTGCGCTACGGCGCGGGCGAGAACCTGTACGGCTACGACGCGATCCGCCAGTTCCGCCAGGGCCGTCCCGCCCACAACCTGGCGCGCGAGATCACCGCCCGGTCGATCACCACCTTCGGCGACGACTGCGCGGTGGCCAACATCGAGTTCCGCCGCGCCGGCAACCCGCGCATCGGCCGCCAGACCCAGACCTGGGTGCGGATGGCCGAAGGCTGGCGGGTGGTGGCCGCCCATGTGAGCCTGATGGCGCCCTGAGAAAGTACGAGGGTTCTTTCGCACTTTCCGAAGCCCCGGCCGGTGAAACGAAAGGCCTTACTCGACCCGCGTTACCGCGTTCGGCTTGAAGCCCAGGTCGGCCGCCTTGCCCTTGCGGCCCCGCAGCGCGCGGGCGTTGTTGAGGCTGCGGATCTCCAGCGTCTCGTCGCGCTCCTTGGCGCCGCGGCCGATGCCCTCGATCCGCACGCTGCGGGTGTAGGCGGCGGCACCGGCCAGGGTGTCCTTCGGCTCCAGGTCGATCAGCATCAGGCCGCGGCCGCCCTTCTCCATCAGCTTCAGTTCGCCGATCTCGAAGGTCAGGATGCGGCCGCCGGTCGAGGCGCAGCAGACGTGCGTGGCCGGCAGCAGCGGCTTGGCGGCGCCCGTCTGGGCGGCGGTGGGCAGCATGGCCAGGCTGGGGCGGCACAGCGTCTCGCCCTCGCCGAGCGACACGAAGGTCTTGCCGCCGCGCTGGCGCGACACCAGGTTCTCCACGTTGGCGATGAAGCCGTAGCCGCCCGAGCCCGCCAGCAGCAGCGCCGCGCCCGGCGGGCCGGCGAAATAGTGCGCCAGCTGGGTGCCGGATTCCAGCTCGATCAGGGTGGTGACCGGCTGGCCGTCGCCGCGCGCGTTCGGCAGCACGGCCACCGGCAGCGTGTAGACCCGGCCGTTGCTGCCGAAGACCAGCAGCACGTCCACCGTGCGGCATTCGAAGGTGCCGTAGAGCCCGTCGCCGGCCTTGAAGGCGAAGCCGCCCGCATCGTGGCCGTGGCCGCCCCGCGCCCGCACCCAGCCCTTCTGCGAGACGACGACCGTCACCGGTTCGTCCACCACCCGCACCTCGGCCACGGCGCGCTTCTCGGCCTGGATCAGGGTGCGGCGCGGGTCGGCGAACTGCTTGGCGTCGGCCTCGATCTCCTTGACCATGAGCCGGCGCAGCGCTGCGGGGCTGCCCAGGATCTCCTCCAGCCGGGTCTGCTCGGTGCGCAGGCCGGCGAGTTCCTGCTCGATCTTGATCGCCTCCAGCCGGGCCAGCTGGCGCAGCCGGATTTCGAGGATGTCCTCGGCCTGCCGGTCGCTGAGCGAGAAGCGCGCGATCAGCGCGGCCTTCGGGTCGTCGGCCTGCCGGATGATCGCGATCACCTCGTCGATGTTGAGCAGCACCGTCTGCCGGCCTTCGAGGATGTGGATCCGGTCCAGCACCTTGTCGAGCCGGTGCTGCGAGCGGCGCTGCACCGTCTGCTGGCGGAATTCGATCCACTCCAGCAGCATCTGCCGCAGTGATTTCTGCACCGGCCGGCCGTCCAGGCCCACCATCGTCATGTTGATCGGTGCCGAGGTCTCCAGCGAGGTCTGCGCCAGCAGCGTGCCGACCAGCTCGGCCTGCGGCGTCTTGCCGGTCTTGGGCTCGAAGACCAGGCGCACCGGCGCGTCCTTGCTCGACTCGTCGCGCACCCCGTCCAGCACGCCCAGCAGCACCGCCTTCAGCTGCACCTGGTCCTGGCTGAGCGCCTTCTTGCCGGCCTTGACCTTGGGATTGGTCAGTTCCTCGATTTCCTCGAGCACCCGCTGCGAGCTGACGCCGGGCGGAAGCTCGTGGACCACCAGCTGCCATTGTCCGCGGGCCATTTCCTCGATCTTCCAGCGGGCGCGCACCTTCAGGCTGCCGCGGCCGCTGCGGTAGGCGTCGGCGATGTCGCCGGCCGCGCTGATGATCTGGCCGCCGCCGGGATAGTCGGGGCCCGGGACGAGCGCGAACAGGTCCTCGTCGGCCATCTGCGGCGTCTTGATCAGGGCGACGCAGGCGTCCGCGATCTCGCGCAGGTTGTGGCTGGGGATCTCGGTGGCCAGGCCCACCGCGATGCCCGAGGCGCCGTTGAGCAGGGTGAACGGCAGGCGGGCCGGCAGCTGGCGCGGCTCCTGGGTGCTGCCGTCGTAGTTGGGGATGAAGTCGACCGTGCCCTGGTCGATCTCCTCCAGCAGCAGCCGGGTGATCTTGGAGAGCCGCGCCTCGGTGTAGCGCATCGCCGCGGCACCGTCGCCGTCGCGGCTGCCGAAGTTGCCCTGGCCGTCGATCAGCGGATAGCGCTGGCTGAAATCCTGCGCCATCCGCACCAGCGCGTCGTAGGCCGCCTGGTCGCCGTGCGGATGGAAGCGGCCCAGCACGTCGCCCACCACCCGGGCGCTCTTGACCGGCTTTGCCCCGTTGGCGGCGTTGGCGCCGGAGAAGCCCAGGCCCATCCGCTCCATCGAGTAGAGGATGCGGCGCTGCACCGGCTTCTGGCCGTCGCAGACGTCGGGCAGCGCCCGGCCCTTGACGACCGAAAGGGCGTATTCGAGGTAGGCGCGCTGGGCGTAGGTGCCCAGGTCGGGCTGCGAGTCGTCGGCGGGGGGTTCGGCCGGACGGCCGGGCAGGTCGAGGGGAAGGTTGTCGCTCATCAGGGAAAGGAAGGGCTCATTCGCCGGGGGCGGTCATGGAGGAGGAAGCGTTGCTGGCGAAGGCGGCCACCGCGGCGCGCGACACGCGGCGTCCGCCGGGGGCGCCTGGCGTGCCGGATGCGGCCGCCACGTCGGAGCCGGCCGCCGCACCGGGCACGGCGCTGACGGGCAGGCGCTCGGCCGGCGGCGGCGCCAGCTCCATCCGCACCCGGTGCGGACTGCCGTCGGCCGGCGCTCCGCCGCGGCCCGGCAGGTCGGCACCGGTGCGCGTGGACGATGCCGCTCCCGTGGGCCGCAGCAGGTGGTAGATCTGCATCACCGTCTTCACGTAGTTCTGCGTCTCGGGATAGTTGGGCACCTTGCGGCCGGCGCGCTGCACCGCGCCTTCGCCGGCGTTGTAGGCGGCGATCGCCAGCTCCAGCTGGCCGGGAAACAGGTCGAGCAGGTAGCGCAGGTGCCGCGTGCCGGCACCGATGTTGACCAGCGGATCGACCAGCTGCCGCACCACCGGCTGGTTGGGCCGGGCGGCGATGCCGTACTGCTGGGCGGTGGCCGGCATCACCTGCATCAGGCCGATGGCGCCGCGCGGCGAGACGGCCGCGGCGTCGAAGCCCGATTCGGTGACGATCAGCGCCTGCAGCAGCGCGTAGTCGATCTTGCGCAGGTCGGCCGCGGCCTTCAGGTGGTGCCGCACCGCCTTGTAGCCCGGCGAGATGTCGAAGAAGGTGCGCATCCGCGCCAGGCCGGCGCCAGCGGGTGCGGCCGAGGGTGCGGCGGCCGCCGCCGCGATGTCGCGGGTGTCGAAGCTCTGGCCGGCCTGGAAGAACAGGCTGTAGCGCTCGTCGACCTTCTCGGCGGCGAAGTGCGCGGTGCCCCGGTCGTCCACGTAGCCCCAGACGTCGGCCCGGGCCCCTTGCTGCGAAATCGATAGCAGGAGGCCGGCGCACAGCGCCGGCCAGCGGCCCGAAAGGCTCGCAATCCGCACCAGCGCGCGCCGCACCGCCCCCCTACGGCCGACGGAGCCGAAACGACCGCCGGGCCCGCCAGGGCCGCCGCGGCTAGACATCGATCTCCACCGTGTCGCCGTGCAGCTCCATCAGCTCGCGGCGGGCGGCGGCCTCGCCCTTGCCCATCAGCTTGGTGATGAGCTGCTCGGTCTGCACGAAGTCCATCACGCCCAGCTGCACCGGCAGCAGCCGGCGGGTGTCGGGGTTGAGGGTGGTGTCCCACAGCTGCTCGGCGTTCATCTCGCCCAGGCCCTTGAAGCGGCTGATGCTCCAGCCGTTTTCCTTCACCCCGTCCTTGCGCAGCTTGTCGAGCGTGGCGGTCAGTTCGCCTTCGTCGAGCGCATAGACCTTGGCCGCCGGCTTCTTGCCGCGGGCCGGCGCGTCGATCCGGTAGAGCGGCGGCCGGGCGACGAAGACATGGCCGGTCTCGATCAGCTTCGGGAAATGCCGGAAGAACAGCGTCAGCAGCAGCACCTGGATGTGCGAGCCGTCGACGTCGGCATCGCTCAGGATGCAGACCTTGCCGTAGCGCAGGCCCGACAGGTCGGGCGTGTCGTTGGGGCCGTGCGGATCGACGCCGATCGCGACCGAGATGTCGTGGATCTCGGTGTTGGCGAAGAGCCGGTCGCGGTCGACCTCCCAGGTGTTGAGCACCTTGCCGCGCAGCGGCAGGATCGCCTGGCTCTCCTTGTCGCGGCCCATCTTGGCGCTGCCGCCGGCCGAGTCGCCCTCGACCAGGAAGACCTCGTTGTGGGCCAGGTCGCGGCTCTCGCAGTCGGTCAGCTTGCCGGGCAGCACCGCCACGCCCGATCCCTTGCGCTTCTCCACCTTCTGGCCGGCCTTCTGGCGCACCTGGGCGGCCTTGATGGCCAGCTCGGCCAGCTTCTTGCCGTACTCGACGTGCTGGTGCAGCCACAGCTCCAGCGCCGGCCGCACGAAGGACGACACCAGCCGCACCGCGTCGCGGGAGTTGAGCCGCTCCTTGATCTGGCCCTGAAACTGCGGATCGAGCACCTTGGCGCTCAGCACGTAGCTGGCACGGGCGAAGACGTCTTCCGGCAGCAGCTTGACGCCCTTGGGCAGCAGCGCATGCAGTTCGATGAAGCTCTTGACCGCGTTGAACAGGCCGTCGCGCAGGCCGCTCTCGTGGGTGCCGCCCGCGCTGGTCGGGATCAGGTTGACGTAGCTCTCCCGCACCGGCGCGCCGTCTTCGGTGAAGGCCACCGCCCAGCTCGCGCCCTCGCCTTCGGCGAAGCTTTCGTGCGACCTGTCGGCGAAGCCCTCGCCCTCGAACAGCGGGATCACCGGATCGCCGTTGAGCGTCTGCGCCAAGTAGTCGCGCAGGCCGCCCTTGTACTGCCAGGTCTGGGTCTCGCGGGTCTTCTCGTTGACCAGCGAGACCGTCACGCCGGGCATCAGCACCGCCTTGCTGCGTAGCAGGTGGGTCAGTTCGCCCATCGGCAGGACCGGCGATTCGAAATAGCTGGCGTCGGGCCAGACGCGCACCGAGGTGCCCTGCTTGCGGTCGCCCTCGCCGGCCTGGCGGGTGGCCAAGGCCTCGATCACGTCGCCGCCGCCGAAGACCAGGCGCGCCGCCTTGCCTTCGCGGTACGAGGTGGCCTCGAGCCGGGTCGAGAGCGCGTTGGTCACCGACACGCCCACGCCGTGCAGGCCGCCCGAGAAGCTGTAGGCGCCGCCCGACCCCTTGTCGAACTTGCCGCCGGCATGCAGCCGGGTGAACACCAGCTCGATCACCGGTGCGTTTTCTTCGGGGTGCATACCGAAGGGAATGCCCCGGCCGTCGTCCTCGATGCCCACGGAGCCGTCGGCGAACAGCGTCACCTTGATCTTCTTGCCGTGGCCGGCCAGGGCCTCGTCGGCGGCGTTGTCGATCACCTCCTGCACGATGTGCAGCGGGTTGTCGGTGCGGGTGTACATGCCCGGCCGCTGCTTGACCGGCTCCAGGCCTTTCAGCACCCGGATCGAGCTTTCGGAATACGCGGGGGGAGTCTTGGGGGAAGTCGCCATGGGGCCGGATTGTAGTGAAAAGGCCCGCCCTACTGGATATCCATACAGATGCAGCCCTACCGGCGACGTGCAGGGCGGGTCCCGCCCGCGTCCTGCGGGGGCAGACGCGACCGCCGCTCTGGCGGACAATCGCGGCGCACGGCGCGCATCCACTTCCTGCACCGTGCCAGCCCCCACAGCACCATGCCCCCTACCCCGCACGCCTCCCTGCCCCTGCGGCAACTCCTCCTCTGCGGCGCGATCATCGTGACGCTCTCGATGGGCATCCGCCACGGCTTCGGTCTGTGGCTGCAGCCGATCACGCAGGAGATGGGCTGGACGCGGCAGACCTTCTCCTTCGCGATCGCGGTGCAGAACCTGTCGTGGGGCATCTTCGGCATCTTCGCGGGCATGGCGGCCGACCGGTTCGGCGCCTTCCGGGTGCTGCTGGGCGGATCGCTGCTGTACGCGCTCGGGCTGGCCGGCATGGCCTCGTCGCCCACGCCGCTGATGTTCATACTGAGCGCCGGCATCCTGATCGGCGCGGCCCAGGCCGGCACCACCTACGCGGTGATCTACGGCATCCTGGGCCGGCAGATCCCGGCCGAACGGCGCTCCTGGGCGATGGGCGTCACCGCCGCAGCCGGCTCCTTCGGCCAGTTCCTGATGGTGCCGGTCGAGGGGCAGCTGATCGCCCAGCTGGGCTGGCACCAGGCGCTGATGGTGCTGGCCGCCGCGGCGCTGCTGGTGGTGCCGCTGGCCTTCGGGCTGCGGGAGCCGGGCTTCGGTGCCGGCGCCGTCCGGCCGGTGCGCGACCAGACCATCCTGCAGGCCTTTTCCGAGGCGTTCCGCTACCCCAGCTTCCAATTGCTGATGGCCGGCTACTTCGTCTGCGGCTTCCAGGTGGTCTTCATCGGGGTGCACATGCCCAGCTACCTGAAGGACAAGGGCCTGTCGCCCGAGGTGGCCAGCTACGCGCTGGCGCTGATCGGCCTGTTCAACATCTTCGGCACCTACACCGCCGGCGTGCTGGGGCAGCGGATGGCCAAGCGCAAGATCCTGGCGTTCATCTACCTCTCCCGCGCGGTGGCGATCACCGTGTTCCTGCTGGTGCCGATCAGCCCGGCCAGCGTGTACGTCTTCTCGGCGGTGATGGGCGCGCTGTGGCTCTCCACCGTGCCGGTAACCAACTCGGCCATCGCGCAGATCTTCGGCATCCAGCACCTGTCGATGCTCAGCGGCTTCGTCTTCATGGGCCACCAGGTGGGGTCGTTCCTGGGCGTGTGGCTGGGCGGGCTGCTCTACGACCGTACCGGCAGCTACGACGTGGTCTGGTGGCTGTCGATCGCGCTCGGCGTCTTCGCCGCGCTGATCAACCTGCCGGTGCGCGAGGCGCCGATCCAGCGGCCGCGCAGCGCGGTGGCGGCATGAACGCCGGCGCTCCACTGGACATGCGCCCCGGAGGGGCGCCGCACACCGGCCACCGCCTGGTTCGTGTCGCGCTGCGGGCGGCCGCCGCGCTGCTGGCCACGGCGGTACTGGCCGGCGTGTTCATGCTCTACCTGCAGCCGGAATTCCTGCGCGCGCTGGCCGACCAGGTGTGGGCCTGCTTTTGAGCGGCGCCTGCGCGCCGTCGGACTGGGTGCGGCGCTGGAGCCATCTGGTGCCGGCAGGCGGCACGGTGCTCGACGTGGCCTGCGGCGGCGGCCGGCACCTGCAGTGGTTCCATGCGCGAAACCATGCGGTAGCCGGCGTGGATATTCGACCCGACGCTATCGAAATCGCAGCACGCTACGGCGAGGCGGTGCAGGCCGACATCGAGGCCGGGTCCTGGCCGTTCGCCGGCCGGCAGTTCGCCTGCGTGGTGGTCGCCAACTACCTGTGGCGCCCGCTGCTGCCCACCCTGGTCGCGAGCGTGGCGCCGGGCGGCGTGCTGCTGTACGAGACCTTCGCCGACGGCAACGCCGCCTGGGGCAGGCCGTCGCGGCCCGATTTCCTGCTGCGGCCGGGCGAGCTGCTGCAGGCCTGCGCCGACCTGCGGGTCGTCGCCTACGAGGAAGGCTTCTCGCCGACGCCCACGCCGCGCTGCGTGCAGCGCATCGCCGCCGTCCGCCCATCAACGGACGGTGCGGCGCAGCCACCGACGCTGGAGCCGGGGAACCCCGGGCCGCCCCGCTGACTCAGACTCCGCGGCCCGGCCCGCGACCGGCTTTGCAGGCCGTTTGCGATCGCCCACCCCCGACTGGCTAAAATTCGACGCTTTGACCGACCGGCACCCTCCACCGACATGACCTTGCACAACGGTTCCCTCACAGGCAGCATCGTGGCCCTCGTCACTCCGATGCACGACGATGCCAGCGTGGACTATCCCACCCTGCGCAAGCTCATCGACTGGCACATCGCCGAGGGCACCGACTGCATCGGCGTCGTGGGAACCACCGGCGAATCGCCCACCGTCGACGTCGAGGAGCACTGCGAGATCATCCGCGTGTCGGTCGAGCAGGCGGCGGGCCGGGTGCCGATCATGGCCGGATGCGGCGCCAACTCCACCAAGGAGGCGATCGAGCTGGCCCGCTTCGCCAAGGGCGTGGGCGCCGATTCGCAGCTGCAGGTGGTGCCGTACTACAACAAGCCGACGCAAGAAGGCCAGTACCAGCATTTCAAGGCCATCGCCGAAGCCGTCGGCGACCTGCCCACCGTCCTCTACAACGTGCCCGGCCGCACCGTTGCCGATATGCTGCACGACACGGTGCTGCGCCTGGCGCAGGTGCCGGGCATCGTCGGCATCAAGGAAGCCACCGGCAACATCGAGCGCGCGCAGTGGCTGATCCGCGACGTGCCCAAGGGCTTCGCGGTGTACTCCGGCGACGACCCGACCGCGGTGGCCCTGATGCTCTGCGGCGGCCAGGGCAACATCAGCGTGACGGCCAACGTCGCGCCGCGCCTGATGCACGAGCTGTGCGTCGCCGCCATCGCCGGCGACGCCCGCCGCGCGATGCAGATCCAGCAGCAGCTGATGCCGGTGCACAAGCACCTCTTCGTCGAGGCCAACCCGATCCCGGTGAAGTGGGCCCTCTCGCGCATGGGCCGCTGCGGCGGCACGATGCGCCTGCCCATGACGCCCCTGGCCGACGCCAACGGCCCGGTCGTCGAACAGGCGCTGCGCGCCGCCGGCCTGCTGTGAGCCGCACGCCGCCGCCTGCCGCCCGTCTCTCTCATTTCAAACGCAAGGGATTTTCCGTGACCCGAATCGCACCTGTCGCCCGCCGTTTCGGCCTGCTGGGCCTGGCCTTGGCCCTGTCGGCGTGTTCGGTGTTCGACACCGACAAGATCGACTACAAGAGCGCCGGCCGCGCCCCCACCCTGGAGGTGCCGCCCGACCTGAGCCAGCTCTCGCGCGACTCCCGCTACGTGGTGACCGGCGGCGTCGCCTCGGCCGCCGGCTTCCAGGCGGCGCAATCGGCCGCCGCGCCCGGCACCGCCGGTGCCGCCCCGGCGAGCCTGGGCGACGTGCGCATCGAGCGCGACGGCAACACCCGCTGGCTGGTGGTCAACCGCCCGGCCGACAAGCTGTGGGACCCGGTCCGCGACTTCTGGCTCGAGAACGGATTCCTGCTGACCATCGACCAGAACAACCTCGGCATCCTCGAGACCGACTGGGCCGAGAACCGCGCCAAGCTGCCGCAGGACATCATCCGCAGCACCCTGGGCAAGCTGATCGACTCGGCCTACTCCACCGGTGAGCGCGACAAGTTCCGCACCCGCCTGGAGCGCACCGCCGACGGCAAGACCGAGATCTACATCAGCCACCGCGGCATGCAGGAGGTCTATGTCGACAAGGCGCAGAAGGACCAGACCGTCTGGCAGCCCCGCCCGACCGACCCCGAGCTGGAGGCCGAGCTGCTGCGCCGCCTGATGGTCAAGCTGGGCGGCGCCTCCGAAGCGCAGTCCAAGCAGATGATCGCGTCGGGCCCCACGGTGCGCAACACCGCGCGCGTCGCCAGCGTCGACGGCCTGCCGGCGGTGCAGATCGACGAGAACTTCGACCGCGCCTGGCGCCGGGTGGGCCTGACGCTCGACCGCACCGGCTTCACCGTCGAGGACCGCGACCGCAGCCAGGGCGTGTACTTCGTCCGCTACGTCGCGCCCAACGCCGACAAGAAGGACCAGGGCTTCCTCGGCAAGATCTTCAACCGCAACCCCGACGCGTCGCCGCCGGTCAAGTACCGCATCGTCGTCAAGGGCCAGGGCGAGCAGAGCACGGTAACGGTGCAGAACACCGCCGGCGCGCCCGAGCGCTCGGCCGACGCGGGCCGCATCGTCCAGGTGATCGCCGACGACCTGAAGTGATCCGGCGGCCCGTCCGGGCCGCAGCGCTTCCGCCCTCCGAGCCGGCCGTCCCACAGGACGGCCGGTGTGCATTTCGGCCTTCCTTTTTCGCCTTCGCGCTCCACTTCCCTCCCATGCTCCGATTTCGCAACCTGGCCAGCGGCAGTACCGGTAACGCCACCGTGGTCGAGGGCCGCAGCGGCACCCGCACCACCCGCCTGCTGGTCGACTGCGGCCTGGGCATCCGCCAGCTCGAGCAGCGGCTGAAGCTGGCGGGCCTGGCGGCGACCGACATCGGCGCGGTGTTCATCACCCACGAGCATTCGGACCACATCGGCTGCGTGCAGGCCTTCGCGGTGCGCAACCGCATCCCGGTGTGGATGAGCCACGGCACCCACGCGGCGCTGGGCGCGCCCGATTTCGACGGCCTGCTGCAGGTGGCGCACGACATGGCGCCGATCGACTTCGGCGGCTTCGAGGCGCGGCCGTTCACCGTGCCGCACGACGCCCGCGAGCCGCTGCAGCTGCGCTGCTCCGACGGCGCTGTGCACCTCGGCCTGCTGACCGACCTGGGCCACGCCACCGCCCATGTGCTGGAGCAACTGCAGGGCTGCCACGCGCTGATGCTGGAGAGCAACCACGACCCCGAGTTGCTGGCGCTCTCGCGCTATCCGGACTTCCTCAAGCGCCGGGTCGGCGGCCGCTACGGCCACCTGGCCAACGCCGCGGCCGCAGAGGTGGCCGCGGCCGTGCAGCACGCCGGGCTGCGGCGGGTGGTGGCCGCCCATCTGAGCGAGCGCAACAACCGTCCCGACCTGGCCCGCGCCACCCTCTCCGCCGCGCTGGCGGCCACCGCGGCGCAGATCGACATCGCCGACCCGCTGACCGGCACCGACTGGTTCGAGGTCTGATGCCCGACCGGCCGCATGGCCGGCCGCGGAAGACCCGGGGACCGCCGGTGTCTGGCATGGAAACTGCATTACCGGCCGCGAGAGAGTAGAAGCGTTCACCGTCGCACCGCAGGCGCCGCCATCGGCACGCCGCCGGGAAGGTCGGCCGGAAATTGCTCTCGGAGTCCGCATGCTGAAAGCGCTCGGCTGCGACGGTGGGGCAGGCCATGCCCGGCCTGTCCGCAGCACCGAAATGCGCGCCGCATGCGCCCGTGCCCCCCGCTTCTCCGGAGCCTGTCCGCCATGCAACGCCGTTCCCTTCTCCGCGCCGTCGGCGCCGCCCCCTTCCTGGCCGCCACGCCTTTCGTCCGCGCCCAGGGTTCCCTGCAGAAATTCAAGTTCAACCTGGGCTGGAAGGTCGAGGCGACCGCCGCCGGCTTCCTCCTGGCCCAGCAGCGCGGCTACTACAAGGACGCCGGCCTGGACGTGACGATCGACACCGGCAACGGATCGGCCGCGGCGATCGGCCTGGTGGGCAGCGGCGCGTACGACTGCGCCTCGGCCGACCTGGCGACGATGATCGAGTTCAACGTCAACAACCCCTCGGCCCGGCTGGCCGCGGTGGCGATCCAGTACGACCTGAACCCCAACGCGATCATCGTGCGCAAGGACGGCCCGATCAAGACGCCCGCCGACCTGGCGGGCAGGAGCATCCTGGGACAGCCGTTCAACGCGTCGAGGAAGCTGTTTCCGGCCTTCGCCAAGGCGCAGGGCTTCGACCCCTCCGGCGTGAAATGGGAGAACGTGGCGCCCGACATCGGCGACACCCGCTTCGTGAAGGGCGACTTCGACGCGTCGGCCTATTTCTACTTCACCGGCCTGCTCAATTTGCAGGCACGCGGCATGGGGCCGGAACAGCTGACCGTGTTCCGCTTTTCCGACCACGGCATGAAATCGTACGGCAACGGCCTGGTCGCCAACGGCCGCAGCATGGAGCAGCAGGACGCCATGCGCGCTTTCGTGAAGGCGACCACCCGCGGCTGGATCGACGCCATCGCCGACACGAAGGCCGGTGCCGCGGCGGTGAAGGCGCGCGAGCCGCTCGCCAACGAGGCCATCGAGTACGCGCGCCTGCAGCTGGTCGTCGACGGCAGCATGAAGACGCCCGACACCCGCACGCACGGCTGGGGCGGTGCCACCCCCGCACGGATGCAGGCCACCATCGACGAGACGGTGGCCGCCTTCGGCCTGAAGGCCAGCCCGGCCGTCGCCGACATCTGGACCGACCGCTTCCTGCCCGCACCGGCAGACCGCCAGCTGAAGGCCTGAGCCGGTGGCGCAGATGGACACCATTCCCGTCATCGACCTGGACGGCGCCCTGGCGCCGGGCGGCCCGCGCAGCGCAGAGGTGGCGGCGCAATTGCGTGCCGCGGCCATGGCGTCGGGCTTCTTCTACGTGCGCCGGCACGGCATACCCTCGGACATGCTGCAGCGCCAGTTCGACCTGGCGCAGGACCTGCTGGAACTGCCCGCCGCCACCCGGGCGGCGCTGGACATGCGCCACTCGCCCACCATGCGCGGCTACGAGAACATCGGCGCGCAGACGCTCGACGCCAGTGCCCATGCCGACCTGAAGGAGAGCTTCTACTGCGGCATCGCCTACCCGGCCGACCACCCGTACGTGCAGGCCGGCTACCAGACCTACGGCGGCAACCAGTGGCCGGCAGAGCTGCCCGAGGCACCTGCCGTCTGCGAGGCCTACATCCAGGCGATGCTGGGCCTGTCGCGCCGTCTGATGCAACTGATGGCCCTGTCGCTTGGCCTGCCCGAGGACTACTTCGACGCCGACAGCGAAAGCCCGATGGTGACGCTGCGCATGGTCCGCTACCCGCCGCAGCCCGCCGATGCCGACGACCGCACCTTCGGGGCCGGCGCCCACACCGACTGGGGCGCCCTGACCCTGCTGGCGCAGGACGGCCACGGCGGGCTGGAGGTCTGCATGCCCGACGGCGGCTGGGTGCCCGCCACGCCGATGGAGGGCTGCCTGGTGGTGAACCTGGGCGACATGGTGCCGCGCTGGACCAACGGCCGCTACCACTCCAATCCGCACCGGGTGCGCAACCTGCATTCGGGCGGTGCGCCGCGCTATTCGATCCCCTTCTTCTACGAGCCCGACTACCTGGCCCGGGTCGAGGCGGTGCCCGGCACGGTGCCGGCCGGCGAAGCGCCGCGGTTCGCGCCCTGTACCGTGGGCGAACATCTGCGCGAGATGTACCTGCGCACCTACGGCCTGAAGGAGTCGGCGGGCACGGCGGCGGCCCCGGCCGGGACGGCGGGCGCCGGCGCATGAAGCTCTGGTTCAACCTGCTCTGCCGCGACATGGAGGCGCAGATGCGCTTCTACCAGGCGCTGCTGGGCTGGCAGGAAGCCGAGGCCAGCCGTTCGCCGATCTACCGCGCGCTGGAATCCGAGGGCGTGCAGTTCGGCTTCAACGCGCAGCCCGCCTACGCGTTGCTGGCGCTGGAAGACCGCGCGCCGGTGCCCACGCTCGCCGCGCCGGTCACCGCCTATGCCACCTTCATGCTGCCCACGCCCGATGCGGTCGACGACGTGGCCGACCGCGTCGGCGCGCTGGGCGGCCGGGTGATCAGGATGCCGTACGCCACCTACTACGGCCAGTGGCAGGCGGTGTTGACCGACCCGGAGCAGCACGTGTTCCGCATCAGCGCGCACACGCTGCCGAGCGGCGCGGTCGCCGCACCCCACCCTGGGGGGCGAGGGGCGCCGCCCCTCGGAGCGACGAGCGACGCCCCTACTTCTTGAAGTTGGCTGCGATCCGCTGGTTCAGGTAGTCGCCGGCGGTGATCGGCGGGTACTTGCCGCTGGGCGATTCGATCACCGCGTCGCGGTTGGCCTGGCAGAAGAACGCCAGGCTGTAGCGCGGGCCCATGGTTTCGCCGGCCACCGGGTTGCGCACCCGGTGGAAGTTGCTCGGCAGCCGGTCGTCGCTCCAGCGCATCAGCATGTCGCCGATGTTGCAGGTGATCAGGTCTTCCTGCGGCGCGATCGAGGTCCACTCCTGCGCGTCCATCTCCTTGCCCGGGCAGACCTGCAGGCCGCCCTGCCCCTGGCGCTGGTAGAGCAGCGTCAGGCAGTCGAAATCGGTGTGCGCACCGGCCCGCCAGAGACCCAGCGAGCGCTGCTCTTCCGGTGGAATCGCGTAGTAGTGCAGCATCCGCAGCGTGCTTTGGTAGCTCGGCCGCGCCGGGTCGTGCGCGCGGGTGAAGAACGCCTCGTCGAAGCCCAGCTTCAGCGCGAAGCACGACAGCAGGCGCATGCCCACCGCCCAGCTCTTTTCCTCGAAGGCCAGCATGGTCGCGCGGAAGCCGGCCAGTTCGTCCTCGGTCGGCCACAGCCCGTCCATGTGCGGGCGGGTGATCTGGTAGGACTCCTTCTGGTCGGGCGTGCCGGTGGAGGGCCGCACCTGGGCGCGGCTTTCCCAACCCGAGTTGAGCGCCTTCTTCAGCGGGTACTGCGCCTTGACGCTGTCGGGCAGCGCGAAGAAGCGCTCGGCCATCGCGAAGGCCGCTCGCATCTCGGCCAGGTCGATGCCGTGGTCGGCCACCTGGAAGAAGCCGACGTCGACCGAAGCGTCCCAGAGCTGGTCGGCGATCTCGGCCTTGCGGCGGTGGAAATCGGCCAGGCTGATGCGGCGGATCTCGCGGGTGGTGGTCTCCGAACCCATCGCGCCCATGCGCGTTTCTTTCTGGAGTTCGGCCATGTCGTAGGGGGTGCTGCTCATACGTTCGTGCTTCTCGAAGGAGGGGGCCGCGCGGGCCGGATGCACCGACGGAGGAGGCGGGATCACGGCGCCCCGGCTCCTCCGCGGTACGCGGTGCCGGAGAGCAATTCCCGGGCGCGCCCCGTTGCAGGGCACGATGAACGCTTCTACTCTCTCGCCGCCCGGGCAAGCAACTTGCGCGCCATGCGCGAGTCGGCCGGGCCGCGGGTGGCCGCACTGGCACGGAAGCTGCACCCGCCGTCGGCAGCAGAGTAGAAGCGTTCAGCAGCATGCCCCGGCCTGGGGCCTGCGCCCGGAAATTGCTCTGGACGCACCGGCGGCGTGCAAGCGCGCCGGTGCCGAACCCACCCTTTCCGGAGTCCCACATGACCGATCTTTCCGCCACGCCCCTGCCCGCCCCGGTGCCGCTCGACGCGCGCGACGGCCTCTACCTGCGCCGGGCCATCGCCCTGGCCGACATCGCCCGGGCCCGCGGCAACCGCCCCTTCGGCGCGCTGGCGGCGCTGCCCGACGGCACGGTGCTAGACGAAGCCTGGAACGCCAACCACGAGACCGGCGACTGCACCGCCCATGCCGAGACCTCGCTCATCCGCAAGCTCTCGCCCCGCTTCACCCGCGAGGAACTGGCCCGCGCCACGCTGTACTCGTCGGGCGAGCCCTGCGTGATGTGCGCCGGGGCCATCTTCTGGTCGAACATCGGCCGGGTGGTGTACGGCATCGACGCGGTGCGACTGCGGGTGTTCCGGGGCGAGCGTGCCGACCAGGTCGACGCCGAGCTGTCGTGCCGCGACGTGTTCGCCGCGTCGCCCAACCCGATCGAATGCATCGGGCCTGCCCTGGTGGAGGAAGCCAGCGCCTCGCACGTCGGCGCCTGGAAGGTCTGAGCGCCTCAGCGTCGGTTTTCGAAGGAAAAATAGCCGAGGCCGGCGCGCATGGCCGACCTCCAGCTATCGATTTCGTAGCACGTGCGGCCCGGCGCCGGGCGGTGCCGGCCGACGGTCAGGCGGCGACCTTGACGCCCTTCCAGAAGGCGACGCGGCCGCGGATCTCTTCGGCGCCCGGCTTCGGCTCGGGGTAGTACCAGGCGGCGTCGGTGTTCATCTCGCCGTCGACCAGCAGCGAGTAATAGCTGGCCTTGCCCTTCCAGTGGCAGTTGGTGTGGTGGTTGCTGAAGGTGACGAAGTCGCGGTTGAGCGAATCGGCGGGGAAGTAGTGGTTGCCTTCGACGAGTACGGTGTCGTCGCTCTCAGCGATGGTCTTGCCGTTCCAGGTGGCTTTCATGCGGTCTTCTTCCTTTGGGGTTGGGGCACGGCCCCGGGGACGGGGTCTGCAGGGGGACCAGCATAGCCCCACGCGGGATCGGCCGCAAAACGGGCGGCCAGGAAGTCGAGCAGACTGCGCAGGGTGGCCGGCATGTGGCGCCGAGACGCGTATATGCCGTGCACCCCGAGCGTGGGCGCCACCGCGTCGGTCAGGAGCGCCACCAGCTCGCCGCTGGCGATGCGGCGGCGCGCCTCGTAGACCGGCTGCAGCGCGATGCCGGCGCCGGCCACCGCGGCCTCCAGCAGCGCGCCGGAATCGTTGGCGCTGAGGTTGCCGCCGACAGCCACCGCCACCGGCACGCCGTCGCGGGTGAACTGCCAGAGGCTGCGGCCGAAGTAGGTGTAGGTCAGGCAGTTGTGCAGCGCCAGGTCCTCCACCCGCCGCGGCGTGCCCCGCGCCGCCAGGTAGGCGGGCGATGCGCAGACGACCGAACGGCAATCGGCGAGCCGGCGCGCGATCAGGTTCGGATCCAGCGCGTTGGTGATGCGCAGCGCCAGATCCACCCGCTCTTCCACCAGGTTGACCGCCTGGCCGCCGAGCAGCAGGTCGATCGCCACCTGCGGATGCGCCCCCAGGTAGTCGGCCACCGCGGGCGCCAGCCAGTGCTGCGCCAGCGACGAAGTGCAGGCGATGCGCAGCGTGCCCTGCAGCACCTGTGCCTCGTCGGCCGCCGGCTGCGGCATGTCGCCCGCCAGGGCCAGCAGCTCGCGGCAACGGGGCAGCAGCGCCTCGCCGGCGGCCGTCAGGCCCAGGCGCCGGGTGCTGCGGTGGAGCAGCCGCACGCCGGCCCAGCGCTCCATCTGCGCCAGGTAGCGCGTGGCCATGGCGCGCGACATGTCGAGTTGGTCGGCGGCAGCGGTCAGGCTGCCCCGGTCGACGGTGGTCACGAAGACCTGGGCGGCCACGATGCGGTCCATGGAAATCCTGTCTGATCGATAGGCGCAACAAACCTTTGCGCGTAAGGCGGTTTTTGCATTGTTCCATGCAACCTACCATGCGGCCTGCACAGAACCCGGCCGCTTCCCATGACCACCACCCTCCATTACTTCTTCGATCCCTTCTGCGGCTGGTGCTACGCCGCCGCCCCGCTGCTGAAGGCGGCCCGCGACGTCACGGGACTGCGCATCGCCCTGCACGGCGGCGGGATGATGGCGGGACCCAATGCCCAGCGGGTCACGCCGGCCCTGCGCGACTACGTGATGCCGCACGACCGGCGCATCGCGGCCACCACCGGCCAGCCTTTCGGCATCGCCTATTTCGACGGGCTGCTGCGCGACGGCACCGCCGTCTTCGACTCGGCGCCGCCCACCGCCGCCATCCTGGCCGCCGAATCGCTCGGCGGCCACGGCGCCCGGCTGCTGCACCGGCTGCAGCAGGCGCACTATGTCGACGGCCTGCGCATCGCCGACGGGCCGGTGCTGCAGACGATGGCCGAAGAGGTGGGGCTCGATGCCGGGGCGTTCGCCACCGCCCTGGCACGCACCGTGGGCGCCACCACGCAGCAGCATATCGAGGACACCCGGGCGCTGATGCGCAAGACCGGCATCCAGGGATTTCCCGGCGTGGCGCTGGAGACGGCCGACGGCCGCTTGCAGGTGGTCGACGCCGGCCGCTACCTGGGCCAGCCCGCCGCCTGGCAGGCGCTGCTGGCCGAGCGGGTGGGCACGCCGTCGGCTGCCGAGGCGGTCCTGCAGACGGATGCACGCATGCCGGCCGGCGCAGCTGCCGCGGCGCG
This sequence comes from Xylophilus sp. Leaf220, assembly GCF_001421705.1. Taxonomy (GTDB): domain Bacteria; phylum Pseudomonadota; class Gammaproteobacteria; order Burkholderiales; family Burkholderiaceae_C; genus Xylophilus. The sequence goes on from NZ_LMKO01000026.1 coordinate 122,693, forward strand.
CTGCGGACCGGACGCCTGCGCGCGGTAGCCGACGCCGTACCCAGCGCACCACAACGGACCCGCGCGTTCCCTTCCACACCGTCTTTTTTCACCAGGAGCACACCATGAAGATCGCCCTCGTCGGCATCACCGGCCGCGCCGGTTCCCGCATCGCCACCGAACTGCTGTCCCGCGGCCACCAGGTCACCGGCATCGCCCGCGACAGCGCCAAGGCCGCCGCTCGGCCGCAACTGACCCTGCAGGACGGCGACGCGTCGCAGCCCGACACGCTCGCACCCCTGCTGCGCGGCCACGACGCGGTCGTCAGCGCCACCCGCTTCGACGGCAGCGACGCCGCGCAGCTGCTGCAGGCGGTGCGCAGCGCCGGCGTGCCGCGCCTGCTGGTGGTGGGCGGCGCCGGCAGCCTGGAAGTGGCCCCGGGCCAGGCGCTGATCGATGCCGAGGGCTTCCCGGCCGCGTACAAGGCCGAGGCCTCGGCCGGCCGCGATTTTCTGAACCGCCTGCGCCAGGAAACCGCCATCGGATGGACCTTCCTGTCGCCCTCGGCTGTGTTCGAGCCGGGCGAGCGCACCGGTCGTTTCCGGCTGGGCGGCGACGCGCTGCTGTCGGACGCTTCGGGCGACAGCCGCATCTCGATGGAGGACTACGCGATCGCCCTCGCAGACGAGGTCGAGCAGCCGCGCCACACCGGCCGCCGGTTCACCGTCGGTTACTGAGCGGCACACCAGGACCTGCAGCAGGCGGTTCTCCCGCACCGTGCGCGCGCCAGGCGCCGATGCGCCGCCCGCGGAAAAGACCCTGCAAGGCCGGCGGCCGCGCGCTGACCGGCGGCAGAGCGGCCCTTATCCTCGGGCGCATCTGTCTTCTCTCGCACCCCGTGGTGCACACCGCATGAAACGACGACGCTTTCTCGGCGCCGCCTGCGCCGGCACCGCCCTGGGCACCGGCCTGCCCGCCCCCGCCGCCTGGGCCGCCGGCCTCAAGCCGCTCGGCACGGCACAGCCCTTCGATGCCGCCTGGCTGCAGCAGCGGGCCCGCGCCCTCGCCGCCCGGCCCTGGAAAGCCCCGGTGGGCGAAGTGCCGCCGGCCATCGCCGGCCTGGGCTACGACGCCTACCAGGCGATCCGCTTCAAGGACGACCACGCCCTGTGGGCCGACCTGGGCCTGCCGTTCCAGATCAAGCTGTTCCACCTGGGCATGTTCTTCAAGCGCCGGGTGCACATCCACGAGGTGGTCGACGGCCGGGCGCAGGAGCTGGCCTACGACCCGGCGATGTTCGACTACGGCCGGAGCGCGCTCGACGGCGACGCGCTGCCGCCCGACCTGGGCTTCGCCGGCTTCCGCCTGGCGACCCAGGCCGCGCCGCGGCAGGACGTGGTCGCCTTCCTGGGGGCGAGCTACTTCCGGGCGGTGGGCGGCACGCTGCAGTACGGACTGTCGGCGCGCGGCCTGGCGGTCGATACCGCGCTGGCCCGCGACGAGGAGTTCCCCGACTTCACCGACTTCTACATCGAGCGGCCCGCGGCCGGCGCCGCCACGGTGGTGGTGCATGCGCTGCTCGATTCGCCCAGCATCGCCGGCGCCTACCGTTTCGCGCTCACGCCGGGCGAGCCGACGGCGATGGAGGTGCAGGCCGCCCTCTACCCGCGCAAGCCGATCGAGCGGCTGGGCCTGGCGCCGCTCACCAGCATGTACCAGACCGGCGAGAACGACCGCCGCATGGCCAACGACTGGCGCCCCGAGATCCACGATTCCGACGGCCTGTGGATGCACACCGGCGCCGGCGAATGGATTTGGCGGCCGCTGCGCAACCCGACGGCGCTGCGCTTCAACGCCTTCTCTGACAACAACCCGCGCGGCTTCGGCCTGATGCAGCGCGACCGCAACTTCGAGAACTACCAGGACGACGGCGTCTTCTACGAGAAGCGTCCCTCGGTCTGGGTGCAGCCCACCTCCGACTGGGGCCCGGGCTCGGTCGATCTGGTCGAGATCCCGACCGTGGACGAGACCTTCGACAACATCGTCGCCTTCTGGAACCCGCAGCAGAAGCCCCTGCCCGGCCAGGAACTGCTGCTGGGCTACCGCCTGTTCTGGGGCGACGAGCCGCCGGTGCAGATGCCGCTGGCCCGCTGCGTCGCCAGCCGCACCGGCCTGGGCGGCATCCTGGGGCGGGAGCGCAGGTACTACTCCTGGCGCTTCGCGGTCGACTTCGCCGGCGGCAACCTGGCGTCGCTGCCGCCGGGCACCGCGGTGGAACTGGTGGTGAGCGCGTCGCGCGGCACGCTGGAGCTGACCTCGGCCCGGCCTCTGGCCTCGGTCGCCGGCTGGCGCGCGATGTTCGACGTGGTGCCCGACGACACGGTCGAGCCGGTCGCGCTGCGGCTGTTCCTGCGCGCCGGCGGGCAGGCCCTCACCGAGACCTGGGTCTACGAATGGGTGCCGCCACCGGTGCGGGAACGGCAGGCCTGAGCGGCCGGTTGCGGCGCACGCGGCAGATTGCGCCGCGCCGGGCGTCCGATCGCGCATCCGCCGCCGTTTCGGGCCGGCATACGGCACCCGTCCTGCGGAGGATCGCCCTAGCATCTGGCGGTATCCCCATCCCGCAAGACCCGACCATGCCCGATCTGCTCGTCCCCTTCCGCTTCGACCACCTGGGCGATGCGCCCCGGTACCGCCCGCCGGCCGACCGGGTGATCGCGGGCGACATCGTCTGCCGCAACTGGGACGTCGACAGCGCCAAGGACGGCAAGGTACGGGCCGGCGTGTGGGAGGCCACCCCCGGCCTCAACCACTCGATCAAGGGCGACACCTGGGAGTTCTGCCTGATCCTGTCGGGCGTGGTCGAGATCACCGAGCAGGGCGCCGCGCCGCAGACCTTCAGGGCCGGCGACTGCTTCGTCATGAAGCCCGGCTACGTCGGCACCTGGCGCACGATCGAGACGGTGCGCAAGGTCTGGGTGATGGCCTGAGGGCCTGATCCCGCCGGTGCCGCACCGCACGCCGGCCGATGCGGCGCGTGCCGGTCAGCGCACAGCGCGGGAACGCGCCACGGCCACCGATACCGCGAACACGCCCAGCCCGCCCAGCGCCAGCAGCGCTCCGACCCACCCGGTCGAAACCCAGCCCAGTCCGCCCGCGATCGCCAGGCCGCCCAGCCAGGCGCCCAGCGCGTTGGCGATGTTGAAAGCCGAGTGGTTCAGCGCCGCCGCCAGCGTCTGCGCATCGCCCGCGACGTCCATCAGGCGGATCTGCAGGGCCGGCGCCAGCGCCACCGTGGTGCCGATGAAGAAGATGGTGACCGTCGCGGCCACCGCGTCCGAAGCGGTGAAGCAGAACGCGCCGAGGACCAGCGCCGCCCAGACCAGCACGCCGCCGATGGTGCGGGTCAGGTCGCGGTCGGCCAGCCGCGCGCCGACCACGTTGCCCGCCACCATGCCCAGGCCGAACACCGCCAGCACCAGCGGCACCCGCGCAGGCGACAGGCCCGCCACCTCGATCAACGTCGGCTTCACGTAGCTGAATACCGCGAACAGCCCGCCGAAACCCACTGCGCCGATCCCGAGCGTCAACCACACCTGCAGTCGTCGCAGGGCGCCCAGTTCCCGCAGGGGGCTCGCCTGCAGGTCGGCAGGGGTATCGGGCACGTGCCGGCGCACCATCCAGGCCGCGCCCAGGCCGATCAGGCCGACGAAGACGAAGGCGGTCCGCCAGCCCAGGGCCTCGCCCAGCCAGGCCGACAGCGGCACGCCGACCACCGTGGCGACGGTCAGGCCCAGCATCACCGTGGCGATGGCGCTGGCGCGGCGCCCCGGCGGCGCGAGACCGGCCGCCACCAGGGCCGCGACACCGAAATAGGTGCCGTGCGGCAGCCCGGCGACGAAGCGCAGCAGGTTGAGCGACAGATACCCCGGTGCGGCCGCGCTGGCGAAGTTGCCCAGGGCGAACACCAGCATCAGCGCCACCAGCAGGCTGCGCCGCCGCCAGCGCGCGCCCAACACGGCCAGCACCGGCGCGCCGACCACCACGCCGAGGGCATAGGCGCTGATGACGTGGCCAGCCGTCGGGATCGAGACGTTCAGGTCGCGGGCCACCTCGGGGAGCAGCCCCATGATCGCGAACTCGCCGGCGCCGATGCCGAAGCCGCCGACCGCCAGGGCGAACAGCGCCGCGCCGTTGCCGGAGCCCGCGCGTGCAATGGGAATGGTGGCGGGGCTGGTTTCGGCGGGCGAGATGTGCATGGCGGTCCGGGGAAGTCGGTGGTCGTGGCGCCACCCTAGGGAATACCCTCGATTGTGCGGCCGTTGCACCACGACGGCGGGGTGCCGGGTCTTTCGCACACCCCTGCTGGCAGTGCGCCTGCGAGGTCAACGAGCCCGAACCTGCATGTAGGACATCCCGAACAGGCCGCCGGACCTGTCCTATCCTGATGTCGGGGATGAGAGCGCATGCGGTGGTTGCCCTCTCCTGCATCCCGGTCGCGGTCTGTCCATAGAGTCGAGCCATCGAATTTCCGAAAGGACACCACCCATGAACGCCTCCATCGAATCCCTCCGCGCCCGCCTCCGTTTCGCCGCCCTTGGCGGGCTTCTTGTCGTCGGTTCCGGCGCGGCACTGGCCCAGTCCACCTTGCCCGCACCGGGCATCGACAACAGCGGGAGCTTCCAGCAGGAGCGCAGCGCCTGCATGAACGGCATGACCCCGCAGAGCCGGGCCACCTGCCTGGAAGAGGCCCGCAACGCCGCGGCCGACAAGCGCAGCGGCCGCCTGGAGCAGGGTGGCGCCGATTACGCGGCCAACGCCGCCAAGCGCTGCGAGGTGTTCCAGAACCGCGAAGACGCCGCCGCCTGCATGGCGCGCGTTTCCGGTCGAGGCGAATGGGCCGGCACCGTGTCCGATGGCGGCATGATCCGGGCGGTCGAGACGATCAAGCTGCCCCGCGACACCTCCAACGTGGTCATCGAGCCCCGCTCGGCCGACCCGGTGATTTTGGCACCGGCCCGCGGCACGACGTACTGACCTGCCCCGCACCTTGTCGACGGCGCCTTCGGGCGCCGTCGGCATTTCTGGATCGCCCTTCCGGACTTCGCATGCGGACGCCGTGGCTCGTCATGGCCTTCGACTGAATCCGAACCGTACTCCGGGCGCGTATTGCGGCCGTCCCCCCGGCTTTCCCTTCGGTCGTTGCCGTCCGTCGTCTGCCCGGGCTCGCGTGCCCGGCCCTACCTAGACTGCCGCCTTTTCCATCTTCGTCCCTGCGCAGTCCCATGACCCTGGCCCGGCTCTCCGTCGTTCTCACTTCGCTGATCGCAGCGCTGGTCACCGCGCTTTTCGCCCGTATTTTTCTGGACGAGTGGCAGCGCTACCGGTCGCTGGGCGAGGGCCTGGTGTCGATGCAGGCCGCCCGCCAGGCACTGGTGGTGGCGGAAAAGCTCGCCTTCGAGCGCGGTCCGATGAACGCGGTCCTGGGCGACGGGGACAGCCCGACGCCCGATCACCGCGCGCGGCTGGCCGCGTCGCGGGCCCGCAGCGATGCGACGATGGAAAAGCTGGTCGACTACATCGAGCTCGCAGGCCACGCCGCGGACCGCGACACGCTGCCGCTGCTGGAGGAAACGGCGCGTGCCGTGGCCCGTGCCCGCGCCGAGATCGACCGCCTGGCCGACCTGCCCCGGTCCCGGCGGGACCCGGTCGCGGTGCGGCAGGCGCAGCAGGACATGTTCGCGGTCGTTCCGCCGCTGATGGCCGCGCACACCGCCCTGTCGCGCAATGCCACCGACGCCTACCGGCCGATCTCCGAGGGCATGGCCGGCGCCCGCATGTGCGCGGAGTTGCGCGAATATGCCGGGCAGCTCGGATCCCAGTTCACTGTGGCGCTCACCACCGGCCAGCCGCTGACGCCCACCGACCACCAGAGCATCGGCTTCCTGCACGGCCGGCTGGTGCAGCTGCAGACCCTGGTGCAGCGACCACTGATGCGGCTGCCGCCCGACGCACCGGCGCGCGTGGCGCTGGAGACGATGGACCGGCGCTACTTCGGCTCGGGCCTGCATTTCGTGTTCCTGATGCAGGAGCGCAGCCGCCTGGGCGAGCCCTACGGCTACGACGCCGCGGCCTTCGCCCAGCGCTACGTGCCCGACATGCAGCCGATCCTGGACCTGCGCGACGTGCTGGTACAGGACGCCTTCGCCGGGGCCCAGGAAGCGCGCAGCGTGGCACGGCGCCGGCTGGCGATCACCGGCAGCCTCAGCGCCCTGATCCTGGCGGCGCTCGCGGTCAGCGCCTGGGCGCTGCGGCGACGCGTGGTACGCCCGCTGCTAGCGGCCGCCCAGACGCTGCGCGACATCGCCGACGGACAGCTCGACAAGCCGGTGCCCGGCTCGGACCGCACCGACGAGGTCGGCGCGGTGCAGGACGCGCTGCAGCGGCTGCGCACCGGCGCGGTGGAGAAGCGCCGGCTGGAGCGCGAGCACATCCACCTGATCGAGGACCTGGAGCGCCTGTCGCTCACCGATCCGCTGACCGGCATCCTCAACCGCCGCGCCTTCACCGAGGCACTGCGCAACTCCGCCACCCGCGCCGATGCGCGCCACCTGCCGATCGCGGTGATGTTGTTCGACATCGACCATTTCAAGCAGGTGAACGACCGCCACGGGCACGAGGCCGGCGACCGGGTGCTGATGCGGGTGGCCGCCGTCGCCCAGAACATGCTGCGCACCGGCGAGACGGTGGCACGCTACGGCGGCGAGGAATTCATCGTGCTGCTGGTGCACCCCGACCCGGCCGGCGCGATGCGCGCGGCCGAGCGGCTGCGCAGCGGCATCGAGGCGGCCTGCATCGACCTGCAGAACGGCCAGCAGGTGCGCGTCACCGCCAGCTTCGGTGTCGCCACCGCGCGCAACGCGCTCTGCAACCTGGAAGACCTGCTGCGGGCCGCCGATACCGCGCTCTACGCCGCCAAGGCGCAAGGCCGCAACCGGGTGGTGCTGGCGCAGGATCCCGGCGCGTAGAGCGGGAGGCGCAACATTTCAGGCCCCGATGCGGGCCGGGCGGAGGGGGCCGGCCCGCACCGCTACCGGCCCGCTGCCGGCATCCACTGCGCCAATACCGCATCGCGCTGCAGCCGGAAGCGCGCCGCCTGCGCCGCCAGCCATGCCTGCACCAGTGCGGTGTGGGCCGTCGGGTCCATCTCCGACACGAAGTAGTAGGACGCGCGCGACCGCACCGGCCGACCGAAGGGCGCCACCAGCCGGCCGGCGGCCAGGTCGTCCAGCACCAGGGCCGCCCGGCCGATGGCGATGCCCTGCCCGGCCAGCGCCGCGCCCACCGCCAGTTGCGACAGGTTGAAGTGGTGGCCCTGCCCCATCGGCGGCACCGGCGCGCCGGCATGGCGGAGCCACTGCTCCCATTCCTCGTACGGCCCCGCGCCCGCCCAGGCGCTGGTGTCGTGCAGCAGCAGCGCGCCGTGCAGGTCGGCCGGCGACCGCAGCGCCGGATGCGCCGCCAGGAAGCCCGGGCTTGCTACGGGCAGCAGCCACTCGTCCAGGAACTCGGTCGCCTGCAGGTCGCGGTAGTCGCCCAGGTCGAAGCGCACCGCGGCGGCCACGTCGTCGCGCGCCATCCGCTCGCGGTCGAGCGCGTGGAACTCGCCGATCACCCGCAGCCCCACCTCGGGGTGCGCGCGGAAGAAGTCGCCGAGCCGCGGCGTCAGCCAGCCCATGGCGAACGAGGGAGCGCAGCTGAGCGCGGTGGGCCGGTCGTCGGGGGCCGCCTTCAGCTGGCCCAGCGAACCCTCGATGGCCTGGAACGATTCCCGCAGCACCACCGCCAGCCACTGCCCCTCGGGCGTCGGCACCAGGGCCCGTGGGGTCCGCAGGAACAGCGGCCGCTGCAGCCAGCCCTCCAGGTGCTTGACCTGCTGGCTCACCGCGCCCTGGGTCACGCACAGTTCCGAGGCGGCCTTGGTGAAGCTGCGGCACCGGGCGGTCGCCTCGAAGCACCGTAACCATGCGAGCAGCGAAGGGGTGAGGCGGATCTGCATGATGGTCATTAGTCTGGCTAATCGGGGGACCACTATAAATGCATTGTGGGCCGCGGCAGCGGAGCCAACAATGAACCCACCACTCACAACGCTGCCGCAGATGTCCGACCTCTCCATCGTTCCGAATCCGCCGGCTGCCCTCGCTGCCGATGCCGATCCCGCCTTCTCGCTCGCCGACCTGGCGGCCGGCCGCCCCGTGCTCTGGGCATCGGACGAAGCGGGCGATCCGGCGTCCGGCGGTGCGCTGCACGGCATTAGCCCCGCTGATGTCGATGCGACGGTGGAGCGGCTCGCCCGCTTCGCGCCGCTCCTGGCGCTGCTGTTCCCCGAACTGGACGCGAGCGCCGGGCGCATCGAATCGGAGCTGGTGCGGGCACCGCGGCTGCAGCAGGCGCTCGGCATGCCGGAAGGCTTCGGCACCCTGCTGGTCAAGGCCGACCATGCGCTGCCGGTCGCCGGATCGATCAAGGCACGCGGCGGCATCCACGAGGTACTGGAGCACGCCGAGGCGCTGGCCCTGGCGCACGGCCTGCTAGCCCCCGGCGGCGACTACCGGGTGCTGGCGTCGCCCGCGGCGCGGGCGCTGTTCGCCGCCCACCAGGTGGCGGTGGGCTCCACCGGCAACCTGGGCCTGGCGATCGGCGTGATGGCCTCCGCGCTGGGGTTCGAGGCGGTGGTGCACATGTCGGCCGACGCCAAGGAATGGAAGAAGGCCCGGCTGCGCAAGCGCGGCGTCGAGGTGGTCGAGCACGCCGGCGACTATGCCGAAGCGGTGGCCGCGGGCCGGCGCGCGGCCGACGCCGATCCGCGCTGCCACTTCGTCGACGACGAGCAGTCGCGCTCCCTCCTGCTCGGCTACGCCGCCGCGGCACCGCACCTGGCACGGCAGCTGCAGGCGCTGGGCCGCACGGTCGACGCGCAGCACCCGCTGTTCGTCTACCTGCCCTGCGGGGTGGGCGGTGCGCCGGGCGGCATCGCCTACGGGCTGGCGCAGATCTACGGGCCGCACGTGCACTGCTTCTTCGCCGAGCCGACCCGCTCGCCCTGCTTTCTGGTGCAGATGCTGGCCGGCACCCCGGTGCTGGCGCACCTGGGCTCCAACCCCTCGGTCTACGACGTGGGCCTGGACAACCGTACCGAGGCCGACGGCCTGGCGGTGCCCCGCGCCTCCGAGCTGGCCGCCGACGTGGTGCGGCCGCTGCTGGGCGGCGTCTACACCGTCGAGGACGAGTACATGTTCCGGCTGCTGCACACCGCCGCGGCCACCGCATCCATCCGCATCGAGCCTTCGGCCGCCGCAGGCCTCGCCGGCCCCGCGATGCTGCGGGCCAGCGCCGCCGGACAGGCCTACCTCGCCCGGCGCGGCCTCGCGGACCGCATGGCGCAGTCGACCCACATCGCCTGGACGACCGGCGGGCTCTTCGTGCCCGACGAGGAGTACGAGCGCCTCCACGCCCGCGGCGCCGCCGCTGCCGGCGCCCCTGGCCGCCCGGCGGGCGCCGCGGCCTGAGCCTGCAGGGCCAGCCGCCTCTCGCCGTTTTCGCAATCCGTTCTCCCCAGCCCACCCGCCATCGGCCCTTCCTCCACCCACTCCGAGCACCGCAGCATGAACCGCAAAACCCTCCTCGCCTGTGCCGCCCTCGCGGCCGTCGCCCTCGCAGCACCGGTGGGCACCGCCTGGGCGCAGGCCGCCTACCCGTCGCGTCCGATCACCCTGGTGATCCCGTTCCCGCCTGGCGGCGCGACCGACGTGGTGGGCCGCCTGGTCGCCAAGACGCTCGGCGACAAGCTGGGCCAGCCGGTGGTCGCCGACAACCGCGCCGGCGCCGGCACCACCATCGGCGCCACCTACGTGTCGAAGGCGGCGCCCGACGGCTACACGCTGCTCATCAGCTCGGGCACCACCTTCACCGTCAACCCGGCGATCCAGCCCAAGCTGGCCTACGACCCGGTCAAGAGCTTCGAGCCGCTCGGCATGGTGGCCCGCACCGGGCTGATCCTGCTGGCGCACAAGGACGTGCCGGCGAACAATCCGAAGGAGTTCGTCGCGCTGGCCAAGGCCTCGCCCGACAAGTATTCCTACGCCTCCTTCGGCACCGGCACCACCGCACAGTTCACCGGCGAGCTGATCCTGCGCGCCACCGACACCAAACTGCTGCACGTGCCCTACAAGGGCAGCGCCCCGGCCATGACCGACCTGATGGGCGGGCAGGTGCCGTTCTCGGTCGACACGGTCGCCGCCGCGATCCCGCAGCTGAAGAACGGCAAGATCAAGGCGATCGCGGTCACCACCGCCAAACGCTCGGCCCTGCTGCCCAACGTGCCCACCTTCGCCGAGAGCGGCTACGACATCGACGCCGACACCTGGGTCGCGGTGGTGGCCCCGCGCGGCCTGCCGCCCGAGGTGCGTGCCAAGCTGGAAAAGGCGCTGGCCGACACAGTCGCCAACCCGGAGATGCGCGAGAAGCTCTCCGCCGCCGGCCTGGAACCGCGCTTCATGGACGGCGCCGCGCTCGGCTCGCTGATCGAGAAGGAGCTGCCGGTGATGCGGGCGATCGCGCAGCGTGCCAACATTCTCCCGGAATGAATACGCACACCACCACCTCCTCTCTCCCTTCCCCGGCCGGCGCGCCCCTGCTGCAGCCCGCCGCGGTGCCTGGCCTGCCGCTGGCGCAGGTCGACACGCCGGCCCTGCTGCTGGACCTGGCCGTCTTCGAGGCCAACCTCGACCGGATGCAGGCCGCCGCCGATGCCGCCGGCATCCACCTGCGGCCGCATGCCAAGGCCCACAAATGCCCGGCGGTGGCGTTGGCCCAGGTGGCGCGCGGCGCGGTCGGCATCTGCTGCCAGAAGGCGAGCGAGGCGCTGCCCTTCATCGCCGCCGGCATCACCGACATCCACGTCAGCAACCAGCTCTCGTCGGCCCGCAAGGCACGCCTGCTGGCGCAGGCCGCGCTGGCGGCCCGGATCAGCGTCTGCGTGGACGATGCCTCGCAGGTGATCGCCCTGGCCGACGCCACCGCCGCCGCAGGCAGCCGGATCGGCGTCTTCGTCGAGATCGACATCGGCCAGGGCCGCTGCGGGGTGGCGGATGCCGACGCGGTGCTGCGGCTGGTAGAGGTGATCGGCCGCCATCCGCAGCTCGACTTCCGCGGCCTGCAGGCCTACCACGGTGGCATGCAGCACCTGCGCGCCTGGGACGCCCGGCGCGCCGAAGCGCGGCGCGCCGCGGACCGCACCGGCGCGGTCGTGGCAACCCTGGCCCAGGCCGGCGTGCGCTGCGCCACGGTGACCGGCGGCGGCAGCGGCAGCGTCGAGTTCGACCTGCATACCGGCGTCTACACCGAGCTGCAGCCGGGCTCCTACGCCTTCATGGACCGCGACTACGCCGAGAACGAAGGCGGCCACGGCCTGCGCTTCTCGCACGCCGCATTCCTGGCGACGGCGGTGATGAGCACCGCGGCCGGCGCCCACGTGGTGGTCGATGCGGGGCTGAAGTCGCTGGCGGTCGATTCGGGCCTGCCGGCCGTCTGGCCGCCCGGCAGCGGGCTGGTCTACCGCGCCGCCAACGACGAGCACGGCATCGTCGTCGCGACCGACGGCGCGCCGCTGCCCGCCCTCGGCAGCGTGCTGCAGCTGGTGCCCGGCCACTGCGACCCGACGCTCAACCTGCACGACGAGCTCGTCGCGTTCCGCGGCGACACGGTCGAGGCGGTATGGCCGATCTCGGCGCGCGGCCTGAGCCGCTGAAGACCGCCCCTGCCCCGGATACCTCCCAATTCCAGAAGAGACAACGCACACCATGGACGCCACCGACATCGTCGCCCTTCCCGCCACCGACATGCGCCGCCTGATCGGCGCGCGCCAGCTCTCGCCGGTCGAACTGCTCGACGCCTGCATCGCCCGCATCGAGGCGGTGAATCCCTACGTGAACGCGGTCGCCGCGACCTGCTTCGACCGGGCGCGCGACGAGGCGAAGGCCGCCGAGCGGGCCGTCGCCTCCGGCGCGCCGCTGGGTTTGCTGCACGGACTGCCGCTGGGCGTGAAGGACCTGGAAGAGACCGCCGGCCTGCTGACCACCTACGGCTCGCCGATCCACCGTGCCAACGTGCCGGCCGCCGACAACGTGCTGGTCGCGCGGCTGCGCGCCGCCGGCGCCATCGTCGCCGGCAAGACCAACATCCCCGAGATGGGTGCCGGCGCCAATTCGCGCAACCCGGTCTGGGGCGCCACCGGCAACCCGTTCGATCCCAACCTGAACGCGGGAGGCTCCTCGGGCGGCTCGGCCTGCGCGCTGGCGCTCGACATGTTGCCGGTGTGCACCGGGTCGGACACCGGCGGCTCGCTGCGCATCCCGGCCGCCAAGTGCGGCGTGGTGGGCTTCCGGCCCTCGCCCGGGGTGGTGCCCAGCTCGCGCAAGCCGCTTGGCTGGACGCCGATCTCGGTGGTAGGCCCGATGGGCCGATCCGTGGCCGACGCCTGCCTGCAGCTGGCCGCCACCGCCGGCGTATCGGTGAGCGACCCGCTGACCTACGAGCTGGACCCGCTGTCCTTCCTGCTGCCGAAGCCGGTCGATCTGGGCAATCTTCGCGTCTGCTACACCGAAGACTTCGGGGCCTGCGCGGTCGACAACGGCATCCGCGCGGTGTTCCGCGACAAGATCGCCGCGATGCGCCACCTGTTTCGCAGCTGCGAGCCGCTCGACATCGACCTGGGCGAGGTGCACCGTTGCTTCGACGTGCTGCGCGCAGAAGCCTTCGTCGCCGGCATGCGCGACGCCTACGAGCGCGACCCGGCCTCCCTCGGCCCCAACCCGCGCGCCAACTACGAGATGGGCGCCGCGATGCGCCTGCTCGACAGCGCCTGGGCGCAGGCCGAGCAGACCAAGATCCTCAAGCGCTTCCAGGCCGCTTTCGAGCAGTTCGACGTGGTGCTCGCGCCCACCACGCCTGTCTCGCCGATGCCCTGGACCGAGCCGCACGTGGCCACGATCAACGGGGTGGCGCAGGAGAACTACTACCGCTGGCTCTCGCTCACCTACGTGACGACGCTGACCACGCACCCGTCGCTCGCCCTGCCGTGCGGCACCGACCGGGCCGGCCTGCCCTTCGGCCTGCAGGTCGTCGGCCGGTTCCGCGCCGACCGCCACACGCTGGGCGTGGGCCATGCGCTGGAACAGGCCTTCGCCGGCGACCCGGCCCTGCGCCGGCCGGTGCCGGACGTGTCGCGGCTCCGACATGCGCAGCCCGCGCTGACCTCCATCGTCACCGCGCCGCCGGTGCTGGATGCCCGTGCCGCCAGCGGCGCCGCATCGGTCGTCTGAGGAAACGAACGATGGACATCTACGACTTCGCCATCGTCGGCGCCGGCATCGCGGGCGCATCGGTCGGCTACGAGATCGCGGACTCCGGCGCGGTGGTGCTGCTGGAGCGCGAGAGCCAGCCCGGCTACCACACCACCGGCCGCTCGGCCGCGCTCTACATGGAGACCTACGGCACGCCCGCGATCCGGGCGCTGACGCGGGCCAGCCGGGCGTTCTACGACGCGCCGCCCGAGGTCTTCGGCACCGACCCGATCCTCACCCCGCGCGGCGTGCTGCACGTGGCGGGACCCGACCAGGCGGACTTGCTGGATGAGGCCTGGACGGAGCTCTCGGCCCGCTCCGGCACGGTGCGCCGTGTCGACCGCGCCGAGATCGCCGCGCTGGTGCCGGTGCTGCGGCCCGAGGCCGCGGCCGCCGGCATCGCGGAAGACGGCGCAGCCGACATCGACGTGCATGCGCTGCACCAGGGCTACCTGCGCGGGTTCCGCCGCCGCGGCGGCCGGCTGCTGGCCGATGCCGAAGTCGCCGCCCTGCAGCGCAGCGACGGCCTCTGGACCATCGCCCTGGCCGACGGCCGCACCCTGCAGGCCCGCACCCTCGTCGACGCGGCCGGCGCCTGGGCCGACGCGCTGGCCGCGATGGCCGGCGCGCCGCCGATCGGCCTGGAGCCGCGCCGCCGCAGCGCCTTCACCTTCCCCGCGCCGGAAGGCGTCGACATCCACGCCTGGCCGGCGGTGGTCGGCATCGACGAGACCTACTACTTCAAACCAGACGCCGGACTGCTGCTGGGCTCGCCCGCCAACGCCGACCCGGTGGCGCCGCACGACGTGGTGCCCGAGGAATTGGACGTGGCCCTGGGCATCCACCACATCGAGCAGGCCACCACGATGCGGATCCGCCGGCCGCACCGTACCTGGGCCGGCCTGCGTTCCTTCGTGCCCGACGGCGACATGGTGGTCGGCTGGGACCCGCGGTGCGAAGGCTTCTTCTGGCTGGCCGGCCAGGGCGGCTACGGCATCCAGAGCGCGGCGGGCGTCGCCATGCTCGCGCGCGCGCTGCTGCTGGACGAGCCGCTGCCGGATGCGTTGCGGCGGGCGGGCGTCGATCCGGCCGCGTCGTCACCGGGCCGGCTGCGGACAAACCCCGGGCCTTGAACTTTATTTGCCGGTCTCGCCTGCTCCAAGGCACCGGACGCGCGGGTTGAGGTGCACAGTAGGGTCCGATACCCCGACTTTCACATCAAGGTACCGATGGACGACGGCCCTGGATGCAAGAACGAACCCGACGCGGCCGCGGTGGCGGCCAGGCGCATCGCCGGCATCGGCATGCCGCGCACGAACGATGTTCCGGTCGATATCCGCAGCATGCGGGAACTGCAGTCGCTGGGCATCGTGGCGCAGGCGCTGGGCCTGGTGGCCCTGATCGGTGCGTGGGCCATCGCCGAGCCCGCCTACCAGTACGACCTGAAGGTGCTGGGCCTCCTGTGCGCGCTGGTGAGCCTGGGACTGATCGCCATGCTGTTCGTGAAGACGCTCGGCCGCATCTTCCTGCTTACCACCCTCACGGTGAGCCTGCTGGCCGAGGCGTTCTACCGCGTGGCGTCGGTCAGCCCGTCGGGCCATGCCTGGTGCCTGGTGATCGGCATCGTGTTCGTGCTGGTGATGGCGCCGATCTTCGCCACCGTGCCGCAGTACGTCACCGCGCTGGTCGTGATCGCGCTGCTGTTGAGCCGCGGCGAATGGATCCGGCTCGCGCCGGAACGCGACCTGGGCTGGAACGTGTTGCTGCTGGGCGCGGTGGCGGCGATGGGCATCTTCCTGAACTTCGCGTTCTCGAACCTGCGCCATGCCGGCTACCGGCAACGGCTGACGCTGGAAGCGATGGCCTACCAGGACGCCCTGACCGGCCTGGACAACCGGCGCAGCATGATGGAGCGCCTGCGGGCGCTGGAGCATGCCGGCGGCCTGCAGCAGACCTGTTTCCTGATGGTCGACATCGACGATTTCAAGCAGATCAACGACAGCTTCGGCCACGACCACGGCGACGCGGTGCTGAAAGCGCTGGCCAATGCGATGCGCGACCATGCGGTCCCCCACACGACGGCGCGGCTGGGCGGCGAGGAGTTCGGCGTGCTGATGGAGACCGCGGGCCGCCAGGACGCGGCGGCCCTCGCCGAACGGCTGCTGGCGGCGGCGCGCGGCCTGGCGCGCCACCCCCTGCAGTCCGCTCCCGCCGACCGGGCACCGCTGGGCATCAGCATCGGCTTGGCCTGCGGACGCGCCGGCGACCGCACGGGCGACCTGCTGCGCCGTTCCGACGAAGCGCTGTACGCCGCCAAGCGGGCCGGCAAGAACTGCTGCCGGGCCGATCCCGAAGCGGCGACCGGCCCGCTGCCGGAACCGTCGGCGCCGCTGGCGCCGCAACCGACGGCCGCGGCCTGAGTCCGGCCGGCCCGCGCGGTCCCTAGCGGCTTGCCGGTGCGCGGCCCAGGAATGCGCAGACGCCCGCCGCCGCCGCCACGCCGCTGGCCATGCAGGCCGTCATCAGGTAGCCGCCGGTGGGCGCCTCCCAGTCGACCATCTCGCCCGCGCAGAAGACGCCGGGCAGCGCGGCGAACATGCCGTGGGCATCCATCGCCTCGAACGGCACGCCCCCGGCGCTGCTGATCGCCTCGTCGAGCGGACGGGGCGCGGCCAGGGTCACCGGCAGCGCCTTGATCGCGGCGGCCAGCGCCGCCGGCTGGCCCATGGCCTCCTTGCCGAGCAGTTCGTACAGGATGCCGGCCTTGATGCCGTCGATGCCCAGGCGGCTCTTCAGGTGGCTGGAGAGCGAGCGCGAGCCGCGCGGATGCCGCACCTCGGCCAGCACCTGCTCGGGCGTGCGGTCGGGCAGCAGGTCCAGGTGGAAGGTGGCGCTGCCGTGCGCCGCGATTTCGTCGCGCAGCAGGGCCGACGCGGCATAGACCAGGCTGCCTTCGACGCCGGTGGCGGTGGCGACGAACTCGCCCCGCCGCGCGAAACGGCGGCCGTCCTGCGTCTCGACGCGGATCGCGACCGACTTGAACGGCTGTCCGGCGAAGCGCTCCGCGAAGACCGGCGTCCATCCGGTGGTGGGCGCGTCGCCCCGGCCGACCAGCGCCTTCAGGAAGCCCCGCCGGCTCTCGACCTCGTCGTCGCCGCCCGCGGGCCGGCCCGCCACGTCGAAGCCGCAGTTGGCCGGCGCCAGCGGCACCACCGGCACGCCGCGTGCCTCCAGCAGCGGCACCCAGGCGCCGTCGGAGCCGAGCCGCTTCCAGCTGCCGCCGCCGAGCGCCAGCACCACCGCGCCGGCCTGCACCGCGGTCTCGCCGGCGGGCGAGGAGAAGCGCAGCGCGCCGTCTTCCGCCCACCCCGACCAGCGGTGGCGCATGTGGAACTGCACCGGCTCGCCGATGGCGGGATGCCGCAGCCGGTGCAGCCAGGCGCGCAGCAGCGGCGCGGCCTTCATGTCGGTCGGGAACACCCGGTCGGAACTGCCGACGAAGGTGCCGATGCCCAGGCCCTCGGACCAGGCGCGCACCGCATCGGCGCCGAAGCCCTCCAGCCACGGCGCCACCTCGGCCTGGCGCGCGCCGTAGCGGGTGGCGAAGCGCTCGGCCGGCTCGGCATGGGTCAGGTTGAGGCCGCCCTTGCCGGCCAGCAGGAACTTGCGGCCCACCGACGCCATCGCGTCGTACACATGGACCTGCAGTCCCGCCGCCGACAGCCGCTCCGCCGCCATCAGGCCGGCCGGGCCGGCCCCGACGACGACGACCGGTGCGTGGGGTGCGAGGGAAACGGGGGCGAGGGCTTCAGCGTCGGACATCGGAGCATTCAGGAAAAGAGGTCGCCCTGCGCCGAAGGCGGCGCTGGCGGGGGTGGCGTCGGCTTGCGCCGGGGCGTCGGGGGCAGGGGCGGCACCGCATCGGGTCGCGCCACCGCCGGGGGCACCGGGTCGGGCGCCGTGTCCTGCATTGTCGCGGCGGCGGCCCGGTCGGAAAGGAACGGCTCGGCAGCCGGCTGCGCACCCCCGGGCGGCGGCGTATCGGGCACCACGCTCGCCTCCACGACCGCCACCGTGCCCCGCCCGGTCAGGAACGCGGCCAGCACCGGCTCGCCCGGAAACGCGGCCTGCACCGCCGCCCGGTAGGTCCGCAGTTGGGCGACCAGTTCGGGCTGCCGTTCGGGCATGCCGGCGGATTTGTAGTCGATCACCCACCATTCGCCGCTGTCCCTGCGGCGCACCAGGCGGTCGATCCGCAGCGGCTCGCCGGCGTGGCTGATCGGCACCTCGTTGCCCTGCCAGTCGAGCAACGCGTCGTCCCACACCCAACGGCCGTCGCCGTGGCGCACCGCCCGGGCCAGGGCGGCGGCGCGGGCGGCCTCGGCGTCGTCCAGGCCCCATTCGCGGGCGGCGGCGTCGCGCTGCGCATCGGAAATCGAGGTGTCCCCGGCCTGCGCCCATTCGAGCATGCGGTGCATCGCCTGGCCGATGGCGGCCTCGATCTTTCTCTCCGGCGCGGCGATTGCTACCGAATCCATAGCAGGAAGCCGGTAGCCTTCGACGGCCAGCGGCAGATAGGGCATGTAGAAAGTTTCCACCGCCGGCGGCGGGGCCGGTGCTGGCCGGGCGCGGCCCTCACCCCCGCCCTCTCCCAGAGGGAGAGGGAGCCGGTCCGGCGGGTGCGCAAGGAATTGGGCGGAATCGGGCGCCGTGTCATGGATGCCGACGTCACCTCCGCCTCCACCCGAGCCCGAGCCCGGGCCCGGGCCAGCAGTCACAGCACCAACACCAACACCAACACCAACACCAAGACCAAGACCAAGACCAAGACCAGCATCGGCATCGGCATCGGCATCGGCATCGGCATCGGCCGCAGAAACGCGAGCGGCTGCGGCATCCTGGAAAGCGAGGACATCGTCGAAGTCGATGTCGGCAGATGCGGATGTCGGCGCGGCGGCGGCGGGCGCGGGCACGGGCGCCGCCTCTACCGGCTCGGCCAGCGCTTCCATCCGGCGCCACCAGCTGCCCACCGGCGCGCGGTGCGGCTCGACGCAGGACAGCACCAGCCGGCCGCGCGCGCGGGTGGTGGCGACATAGAGGCCATTGAGCTCCTCCCGGCGGCGCTCCACCTGCTCGGCGGCGATGGCGGCGGCGGCGCCCGGCGGCGGCTTGCTTTCGCTGGCGAAGAAGAGCAGCGACTGCGGGACCGGCGCCTCGCCCGGCCAGTCGACCAGCACGCCCATCGTCTCGCCGCGCGCGGGGGCGGCGTCGGTATCGAGCAGCAGCACCAGCTCGGCCTCCAGGCCCTTGGCACCGTGCACCGTCAGAAGCCGCACCGCGTCGGCATCGGCCCGCACCGGCGCCTTGACGCCGCCGGCACGCAGCTTGCGCACGAAGCCGTAGGGGGTGGAGAAGCGGCCCGCGTCGATCTGCAGGGCCGCGCCCGGAACGGCGCGCAGCCGCGCGACGACGGTGCTGCGCAAGGCGGCCGGGGCGGCCGCGGCGAAGCGGGCCAGCAGGTCGCCGTCGTGGTAGATCGCATCGATCGCATCGTGCGGCGGCAGCCGGTCGACCCAGCCGCGCCAGCGCAGCAGCGTGGCGCCGGCGGCCTGCAGACGGGGCAGCAGATCGGCCGGCACCTGCGCGTCGGGCTGCTGCAGCAGCGACCACCAGGTACTTCCGGTGGCGTCGGACCGGCGGGCCAGCGCGAGCTGCACCAGGTCGTCGTCGGAGAAACCGAAGATCGGCGACTTGAGCGCGCGGGCCAGCGACAGGTCGTGGCCGTCGGAGAGCAAGGCGTCCAGCAGCGCGACGACGTCCTGCACCTCGGGTGCATCGCGCAGGTCGGTCTTCTCGGGCTGCTGGGCGGGGACGTGCAGGGCCCGCAGCGCCTCGTCCATCGCGGAGAGCGCGACGCGGCGCCGCGCCAGCACCATCACGTCGCGCGGATGCAGGCCGCGCGCCTGCATCTGGGCCACCAGCCAGTCGGCGGCCTGGCGGCATTCGCGGTGGCGCAGCGTGTCCTCGGGCAGCACCCGCGGGGTGGTGAGACTGTCGCGCCAGGCGGGCGCATCGTCGTCCGCCTCGGCCTTGTCGTCGCGCGGCACGACCGGCAGGCGCAGCACCGCGCCGGGGGCGTGCGACTCGGTGGTGTGCGGCCGGAAGCCGTCGTACTCGCCCGCGTCCTGCGCGGCGCCCATCGCGGCATTGACCGCGTCGATCACCGCCGGGGCGTTGCGCCGGGTGTGGTCGCAGGCGAGCCGGTCGCCGCCCAGGCCTTCGACCACGAAGCGCTGCGCCGCGCGGAACACCTGCGGCTCGGCGCGGCGGAACCGGTAGATGCTCTGCTTCGGGTCGCCCACCAGGAACACGCTGGGCGCATCGCCGGCACCGGCGCCGACATAACCCGACAGCCACGCCTGCAGCGCCTGCCATTGCAGCGGGTTGGTGTCCTGGAACTCGTCGACCAGCAGGTGCCGCACCCGCGCATCGAGCCGCTGCTGCACCCAGCCGGCCAGCACCGGGTCGGAGAGCATCGCCTGCGCGGCCCGCTCGACATCGTTCATGTCGACCCAGCCGCGCTCGCGCTTCAAGGCGGCGTATTCGGCCACCAGCACCCGCACCAGCCGCGCCATGCGGTGGTGGTGCAGCCAGGCGGCGTGCTGCGATTCGGCCTCGGCGCAGCGCTGCACCAGCTCCTGCGCGGCGCGGACCGACTCGATCCCTTCCAGCTTGTCGTTGAACTTGCGCGGCTCGCCGGCCTGGGTGAGCAGCGCGGCGCGGATGCCGGCGGCGTCGCCGGCGGTGACGGCCTGCTCCAGCGCGGCGCCGGCGGCGGAAAAGGTCTTGGCGCTGGCACGGCCGAGCGCGCGCGAGGCCGCATAGAGCGCGTCGCGCTGCGACAGCAGCCAGTCGACCGGCCGGGCCGACGAAGCTCCGGGATCGCCATCGCCTGACGCCGGCGACCCGGCCACCATGTCGGGCCACAGCGTCTCCCACCGCGCGATGGCCCCGTCCACCACGCCGGCGCCGTCGGCCAGGGTGAACTCGATCCGCCGCTGCAGCGCCGCGGCCAGCGCCTTGTGGGTCTGCGAGCGGCCGTGCACCGCGACCAGGGCGTCGAAGTCGGCATGCAGCGCCGGATCCTCCAGCACCACCGAGTAGAAGCGGCGCCAGACGCGAGCGACGGCCTCGGCATCGTCCTGCAGCAGGTCGTAGCTGGTGGGCAGGCCCAGCTGCTCCAGCACCGCCAGCGGCGCGGTGCGCAGCAGCGCGGCGAACCAGCTGTGGAAGGTGCGCACCTGCACCGGCCGGCCGGCTGCGAACACGTCTTGCTGCAGTTTCGATAGCAGCATGCCGAGGTCCACCACCGGCTGCAGGCCTTTCGGATCCACGACCTGTGCTTCGGGCACGCCACGGGCGCGCAGTTCGGCCACCCGCTCGTCGTACGGCATCGCGGCGAAGTCGGCCAGCCATTCCTGCAGTCGCTCCCGCATCTCCCCGGCCGCCTTCTTGGTGAAGGTGATCGCCAGGATCTCGTGCGGCGGGCAGCCCTCCAGCAGGGCCCGGACGATGCGCGACACCAGCATCCACGTCTTGCCGGCGCCCGCGCACGCCTCCACCGCCACGCTGCGCCGCGTGTCGCAGGCGATCGCATAGAAGCGCTCGCGCGACACCCGCCGGCCGTTGTGTTCGTAGGCCAGGTCCTGGTCTGTCATGCGGGGCGGGCCTTGCCTTGGCGCGACCGCGAAGGTCGACACCCGGATTTGAATGGAAAAGGGCTGTAGCCGTCGTCGGATGCCGGCCTGTAGCTATTTAATCGATAGCAGACGCGGTTTCGAAGGCGGTGGGGCGTGGTCCGGGACCGCGCCGACGGCGTACTCCGCTCCGCGAATGTCCCCCGGCCTGCGGCCTCCTCCTTTATTTCGCTGCGCGGAGCACGCCATCGACGCGATCCCTGCGGCAGCGCCTGATCGGCGATTGGAGAAAACAGCGGCCCGGTTTCGCCAAAGCGAGCCCACGTGCCTCTCGACAGCGAAACACGGCGCCCCGCCATACGACCCGCGACGGCCGATCCGCCCCGCACGACACGACGCGCCCTGGGCCGGGAGCGTCGGGTGCCCCCCGCAGCGAAATAAAGGAGGAGGCCGCAGGCCGGGGGACATTCGCGGAGGGGGGCACCCGGCGATCCCGGCCCCCCCACCTGCCCCTGCCCCTGCCCGACCTGCCAGAACTGCACCACCCCACCACTCGCGCCGAACCGCACACACACCAGCCCCACATCACCACCCGAAGCAACATCCACCCTCATACCCAGAAATCCTTCCGGCACAGCCCCCGCGCTGCACAGTAGTCGCACACCGCCCCCTCCCCCAGCGCCGGCAGCGCCACCCCCTCGGCGATGCGCGACAGGTCGTCCAGGATTCCCTCGACCAGCATGTCGCGCGCCTGCACCACGTCCTCCTGCTCGACGAAGGTGGTCGACCCCTTCTCGCCGATGTTGAGGTAGGCCGCATGCAGTGCGTCGTCTTCCAGCAGGGCGGCGTAGAAGGCGAGCTGCGTGTCCTCGCCCTGGCGGCGCAGGCGCTCGCGGGTGGTCTGCAGACCCTCGGTCTTGTAGTCGATCACCAAAGGCAGCAGCGCGCCGTCGGGTCCGCCCGGCAACCGGTCCATCCGGTCGATCTGGCCGACCAGCAGCACGTCGCCCAGCGGCTGCTCGCGCCAGCCCTCGGCCCATCCGAACCGGGCGCCGGCGGCGTCGTGCCCGGCCAGCCAGGCCAGGTAGCCGTCGCGCGCCTGCGGCCAGGTCGCGGCGAAGGGCAGGAAGTCTTCGGCCGGCAGCCGGCGGGCGCGGGTGGCCTGCTCGGCGGCCGCGTCGAGCAGCGCCAGGCGCGCAGCGGGATCGTCGGTCGGCGCCTGGACCAGCGCTTCGTGAAAGCCGCGCAGCGTGTCGTGCAGCCAGAGGCCGAAGTCGCGCTTGTCCACCTCGGCATCCAGCTCGTCGGCCTCCTGCAGGCCGAGCTGGCGCAGCGCGAAGAAGCGGTACGGGCACTTGCGCAGGTCTTCGTAGGCACTGGCGGACAGGCGCTCGACCGGCAGCGCATCGCCCGTCGGCTGCGGCCGCGGCGTGGGCTGCGCCGCGATGCTGCGCGCGGGCCGTGGATCGGCAACCTCCGCCGCCGCGCCGGGCACCGACTGCAGGGCCTGCACCAGCGGGCTGGGCAGCAGCGGCTCGCCGCCTTCGTCGCCGCGGCGCCAGAGGATGTCGACCTGCGGTGCGCACAGCGCGATCTCCCACGCGGCGGCGGTCTCGGCCTGCAGCGCCTCGCGGGTCGTCAGGCCGAGCGCGATGCGTTCCGCAGCCGACCAGGCGCCGGCAGGCTCGGGCGCCGCGGGCAGCCGGATCTCGTCGCAGCCGGGCATCACCACCGCGCCGAACGGGCGGGCCAGCAGCTGCTGCATCGGCAGCACGACGACCTCGGCCTCGGCCGTCTGCCCATCGGCTTCGGGCTGGAAGTTGGCGGCTTCCAGGGCCTGTCGCGCCCAGGTGCCGAAGGCCGACAGGCCCATGCGACGGGTGGCCCAGGGAGAGTCCTCGAGCTGCTGCGCGAAATGGGCCTGCGCGACGGCGTCGAGCCGCAGTACCGCCACCACCTTCTCGCCGGCGGCATCGGCGCGCAGGCCGTCCCACAGGCCGCTGGCCTGCAGCAATCCGCGCAACGCGGCCAGCCACTGCGGCAGCGGGCGGGGGCGCTGCATCGCCTCGCGCAGCGCGTCGATGTCGGCCGACAGGTCGCGCAGCAGCGGGGCCGGCGCCTTGTCGCCCGGCGGCGGCTGCCAGCCGCTCCAGTCGCGCACGCCTTCGCGCCGCAGCGCGGCCTCCAGCGGGCGCAGCCGGGCGGTTTCGAAGGTGGGGGATTGCTTGAGCCAGTCGAGCACGTCGTCGGCCGCGGCCTGGCGGGCGCAGGCGCGCAGCGCGGCCATGACCTGGGCGGCGGCGCGGGTGGTCGAGAGCTTCCAGCCGCTTTCGTCGCGCAATGCGAGGCCCTGGGCATGCAGCATCGCGCCGATGCGACGGGTCAGTGCCCGGTCGTTCGCGACCAGGGCGACCGGCGTGGCGCCTTCGCGCACCCGCGCCAGCACGCAGGCGGCGGCACGCTCGGCCTCGTCCTCGGCGTCGGGCGCGGCATGCAGGCGCACGCCGGTGCAGCGGTCGGCCGGCCGGCGCAGGCCGAGGCGCAGGGCGGTCAGGCCGTTCGACTCCCACCGGCGGCAGATGGTGTCGGCAACGGGCTCGGGCTGCAGGCCGTCGAGCACCACCAGGCAGCGGATGCCGCCGGCCGCCGCGCCGGGTCCGAGCAGCACGTCGGTGGCGCAGGCCGAGGTCAGGGCCCAGACCAGCGCCACCCGCGCGGTGGCGGCCTCGAGCTGCAGCACCGCGGCCTCGGTCCCCTGCCCCATAGCCTCGGCGGCGGCCTCGCCCCAGGCGGGGCGGTCTTCGGGCACCACCGCGGCGAGTGCGCGGTGCAGTTGGCAGGCCGACTCGACCAGAGGCTCGGCCAGGGTGTCGGCATAGCGCTTCAGGGTCGGCACCTGCTCCAGCAGGGCCAGGGCGCGCAGCAGGTCGCGGGCGGTGTCGCCGGTCACGCCGCCGGCATCGGCCGCCTCGGGTGCGCCCAGGCTGCGGGCCCAACTGGAGAAGGTCTCGAAGCGCGGCGCGAAGCCCTGCGGCCGCACGGCTGCCCAGTAGCGGCGCGCGACCGGCAGCAGCTGGGCGTAGGGCAGCACCACCACCGCCTGGGCCGGGTGCACGCCGTGGGTGTCGAAAGCCTCGGCCAGGCGCGCGATCACGCCGCTCGCCGGGTCCCGCCAGAGGGCATCGACCGGGTGCGCGAAAGCGGCCGTCCCAGCATCGCCGCAAGGGGCTTTCGCTATGGCGTCGATAGCAGAGGGAGCCCCTTCCCTACACTTGGGTTCTGTCACAATGGCCGCCACTTTAGCGGCTCCATATCCCACACAAGGAAGACTCCATGGCCAGCGATCTCATCAAACATATTTCGGATGCGTCCTTCGACGCCGACGTGCTGCAGGCCGACAAGCCGGTGCTGGTGGATTACTGGGCCGAATGGTGCGGCCCCTGCAAGATGATTGCACCGATCCTCGACGAAGTCTCGGCCAGCTACAAGGACAAGCTGCAGATCGCCAAGATGAACGTCGACGAGAACCGCACCATTCCCGCCAAGTTCGGCATCCGCGGCATCCCGACGCTGATGCTGTTCAAGGGCGGCCAGCTGGCCGCCACCAAGGTCGGCGCCCTGAGCAAGGCGCAGCTGACCGAGTTCATCGACCAGCAGCTGGCCTGATCGATCGGTGCCGGGGCGCCCACCGCCCCGGTCGCCGCAGGCCCCGTGCGCAGTGCGCAACGCACGGGCCGCCTGCAAAGGCTGCTATCGTTTCCTGTCATAATTCGCGCATTCACCGGCCCGCGCCATCCGCGTGCGTCACCGGTTCGAGTCCCCCCGGCTCGCGAGGTCTCCTCGCCCCGCCACCCTCCCCCTGAATTTTCCTGAACTCCGCCAAGGAGTAGCTCCATGCACCTAAACGAACTCAAGGCACTGCACGTGTCCGAAGTCCTCAAGCAGGCGGAAGAACTCGAGATCGAGAACACCGGCCGCATGCGCAAGCAGGAGCTGATGTTCGCGATCATCAAGAAGCGTGCGCGCGCCGGCGAACAGGTCTTCGCCGACGGCGTGCTGGAAATCCTGCCCGACGGCTTCGGTTTCCTGCGCAGCCCCGACACCAGCTTCACCGCCAGCACCGACGACATCTACATCTCGCCGAGCCAGGTGCGCCGCTTCAACCTGCACACCGGCGACATGGTCGAAGGCGAAGTGCGCACGCCGAAAGACGGCGAGCGCTATTTCGCCCTGACCAAGCTCGACGCGGTCAACGGCGGACCGCCCGAGCAGAACAAGCACAAGGTGATGTTCGAGAACCTGACGCCGCTGTTCCCCAAGGAACAGATGAAGCTCGAGCGCGAACTCAAGACCGAAGAGAACATCACCGGCCGCATCGTCGACATCATCGCGCCCATCGGCCGCGGCCAGCGCGCGCTGATCGTCGCTCCGCCCAAGAGCGGCAAGACGGTGATGATGCAGCACATCGCCCACGCGATCACCGCCAACAACCCCGACGTGCACCTGATGGTGCTGCTGGTGGACGAGCGGCCCGAGGAAGTGACCGAGATGCAGCGCACTGTCAAGGGCGAGATCATCGCCTCGACCTTCGACGAGCCCGCCGCCCGCCACGTGCACGTGGCCGAGATGGTGATCGAGCGCGCCAAGCGCCTGGTCGAGTTGAAGAAGGACGTGGTGATCCTGCTCGACTCGATCACCCGCCTGGCCCGTGCGTACAACAACGTCGTGCCGTCTTCCGGCAAGGTGCTGTCGGGCGGCGTGGACGCCGCGGCGCTGCAGCGGCCCAAGCGCTTCTTCGGCGCGGCGCGCAAGGTCGAGGAAGGTGGCTCGCTCACCATCATCGCCACCGCGCTGGTCGATACTGGCAGCCGCATGGACGAAGTCATCTTCGAAGAGTTCAAGGGCACCGGCAACTGCGAAATCCACCTGAACCGCCGCCTCTACGAGAAGCGCGTGTTCCCGGCCATCGAGCTCAACAAGAGCGGCACCCGCCGCGAGGAACTGCTGCTGGCCCCGGAAATCCTGCAGAAGACTCGCATCCTGCGCCAGTTCCTCTACAACATGGACGAGATCGAATCCATGGAACTGATGATCAAGAACATGAAGGCGACGAAGACCAACGTCGACTTCTTCGACATGATGCGCCGGGGCGGCTAGAGCTTAAGCACACCCCCAGGCTGCGCGCTTCGCGTCTTCGCCTACCCCCTTGCAGGGGGCGACACCGGCGGCCCGGCAAAGCCGGTTCCGCGGTATCCCCGGAAAAATTCAGTCGCTTGCGGGCGGGGTGTTTATGGCACCGCGAACTGCGCATCCAGCCCGCTGTAGCCGAAGCCGATGCCCTTGCGGACCCGGATCTGCACCGGGATGCGTTCCTTGAGCGCTTCGACGTGGCTGATGATGCCGATCGTCTTGCCACCTGCGTTGAGGCTGTCGAGCGCGTCGAGCGCGATCTCCAGCGTCTCGGCATCGAGCGTGCCGAATCCCTCGTCCAGGAACAGCGAGTCGATGCTGGTCTTGTGGCTCACCAGGTCGGACAGCGCCAGCGCCAGCGCCAAGCTCACCAGGAAGCTCTCGCCGCCCGACAGCGTGCGGGTGTCGCGTGTCACGTCGGCCTGCCAGGTATCGACCACTTCCAGCTCCAGGTCGCCCGCGGCACGCCGGGCCAGGCGATAGCGGGCCTGCAGCCGGCCGAGCTGGCGGTTGGCCAAGTGCACCAGGTGGTCGAGCGTGAGGCCCTGGGCGAACTTGCGATACTTGGCCCCGTCGGCCGATCCGATCAGGCCGTTGAGGTGCTGCCACACGTCGGCATCCGCCTCCTGCGCGCCGATCTGCGCCCACAACGCCTGCAGGCTCTCGCGCCGCGCCGCATCCTCTTGCAGCCGGCTGGCGATGCCCCCCTGGCGCTGGGCGACAGCGGTCTGTTCGGCGGCGGATGCCTGCAGCAGTTCGTCGAGCTCGACCGCCGTGCGCGAGGCCGCGCGCCCGGCGCGAAGGTCTTCCAGCGCAGACAGCGCTGCCGCATGCAGCGCGCGGGCTTCGGCCATCGACTGCTGCAATGCGGACAACGCGGCGCGCAGGCGGTCGCGCTCCGCCTCTTCCAGCCATGCGGCGTGAAAGTCGGCGGCCTGCCCGAAGGGGCTGTCCGCCAGCGCCGCGGTCCAGCGGGCGAGGGCCTGCGCGCACTGGGCATCGGCTGCGGCATGCTGCTGTTGCAGCGATGTCCGTGCCCCCTGCAGCACAGCCGCATCCTGCTCGGCAGCCCGCAGGGCGGCTTCTGCCTCGGCCAGCGCACCGCCCGCATCGACCGCATCGGGCGCGGCCCGAACGGCGGCAGGAGCCGGCGCTGCGGCCACGCGGTCCGACCAGCGCTGCGCCGATTCGGCCGCGAAATGCGCCTGTCGGCGGAGGTCCTCCTCTTCCCGCTGCAGTGCCGCCAGCCGGCTCTGCGCGTCCTGGAATTCGCAGTACTCCTGCGCGCGCGCGGCCAGCCAGGCGTTTCCGTCGGCCGGCATGGCGTAACCCGACGCCTGCAGTTCCTGCGCCAGCGCTTCGTCCATCTCGCGGTGCCGTGCGGTCTGCACATCGTTCTGCCGGGCGAGGTCTTCTGCCTGTTGCCGGGCCGTCTCCACGGCCTGGATGGCCTGGGAATGCTCCTGGGCCGCGGCACGCTCCGCCTGCTCGGCCTGTTGCACGGCGGTGCGGGCGATCTCCCAGCGGCTCTGCGCGGCGCCGATCGCGGACCACTGTTTTTGTGCTGCCTCCAGCTGCGCGGCGTTGCCGGCCTGGGCGGACGCTATCGCTTCGGCATCCTGGCGATCGACCGGCCACCGGATCGTTTCGCAGCTGCGTTGCCAATCGTCGGCGCACCGCGCGGCGTCCGCGGCGCCCTCGCCCATCTGCTGCGCGGCCTGCGCGCTCTGCGCCTGCAGCGCGGCGAGTGCCGAGCGCTGCTCCTGCCCCTCCTCGGTCACAGCCTGGCACTGCGCTTCCAGGCCACCCAGCCGCGCCTCGGTCGCCGACACGTCGAGGGCTTCGTAGTGTGCGACCGCCGGGTGGGCGGTAGAGCCGCAGAGCGGGCATGCCTCGTCGGGCTGCAGGGCGTGGCGGTAGGCGTCCAGGTCCTTGATGCGCTGCTCCTGTAGCAAAAGCCGTTTCTGGTCCTGGACCTGCCGCTGCAGATCGGTGTAGCGGGTCCGCAGCGCCTGCATTGACTGGGCGAGACCGTCCTGCCGCCGTGCGCGGTCTGCCTGCTCTTCCTGCCACCGCGACTGCCGCGCCCGCGCTTGCTGCCACGCCTGCAGTGTTTGCCGCAGCCGGGCCCAGGCGTGGCCTTGCTCCAGCAGGCGCAGCGGCGCATCGCGCCAGTGCGCCTCGTCCTGTCCTGCGAGCGTATCGGAATGGGTCTGGCGGGCCGCAGCTTCCGCCTCGCGCGCCTGGGTCGCCGCACCGGCGGCGCGGAGCCGCACCTGGTCTGCGGCCAGCACGACCTGCTGCAGCGATGGCAGTCGCAGCGCATGGGCCTCCTGGTGGGACCGAATGTCCGCCACCTGTGCGGCCTGCCGACCCCGGGCGTCGAACTGTGCGCGCCATCCGCTCAATCGCTCGCCCAGCAGGGCATGGTGCGACGTGGCGGTCAACTGCTGCTGCAGCGTGTCCTTCGCTTTCAGCCCGTCCTGCCAGGCCGCATGGTGCTGCTCGGCCACCCGAAGGCTGTAGCCGTGGGCCTGGTGCAGCGCGCGCACGGCGCGTTCCTGGGCTTCGCCATGGCGCGCATCGGCCTGCTGCAGCCGCTGCGCCAGCGCCGCTTCGGCCAGCGACGCGGCGTGCCAGGCATCGTGCGCCGGCCGCAGCCGCAACGCGGGTTCGCTCTGCTCCAGCCGCGCGCGCTGGGGAGCGGCGTCGTCGAGCCGGCGCTGCGCTGCCTGCAGCTGCAGCACCGCGTCGCCGTGGCGTGCGTTCGCGCGTTCGGTATCGACCAGCCACTGCCGATCGCGCGCCAGCGACTGGCGCTGCAGATGCAGTTCCTGTGCACGTGCGGCCAGTCGCGCGGCTTCTTCGGTCAACGACGCGCGCGCGGCATCGTCCAGCAGTTCGACGCCATCGGCACGGGCCCGCAGCTGGTCGAGCGCGGTGCGCGCGTCGCGTGCCCGCTCGTAGACCCGCTGGGAAATCTGGCCGTAGATGTCGGTGCCGGTGAGCTCCTCCAGCAGCTCGGCGCGCTTGCCCGCACTCGCTTCCAGGAAGGCCGCGAAACCGCCTTGCGCCAGCAGCATCGACTTGGTGAAACGTTCGAAGTTGAGGCCGGTCAGCAGCTCGGTCTGGCGCAGCTTGTCCTGCACCCGGGTGGTGAGGATGCGGCCTTCGCCGTCGACGATCTCGGCCAGTTCCACCTGCACCTGCTGCAGTGCGCCTTCGGCCTTGTCGCGGGCCCGGCGCTGGCTCCAGAAGGCACGGTAGCGGGCACCCTTCACCTCGAACTCGACCTCGGCCAGGCATTCGGCGGTGTGCCGGGTCATCAGGTCGTTGCCGCCCTGCGAGACGCTGCCGATGCGCGGCGTCTGGTGGTAGAGCGCCAGGCAGATCGCGTCGAGCAGCGTGGTCTTGCCCGCGCCGGTCGGACCGGTGATCGCGAACAGGCCGTTGCCGGCGAAAGGCGCGGCGGTGAAGTCGATGCGCCACTCGCCCTTGAGCGAGTTGAGGTTTTTCAGCCGCAGGCTCAGGATCCTCATGCCGCGCCACCCTCGGCCAACTCGGCCACCACGGCGCGGTAGCGGTCGCGCAGCCGCTCCTGCAGCGCGGGCTCCAGCGACTCGGCGGCGAGCCTCCGGTCGAAGACCTCGGCCGGTCCCAGCTCGTCCAGCGTCTCGCCGGCGGATGCCGCCAGGACGGCCGCGGCGTTGCCGCGCGCCCGGCGCACCCGCAGCACCTCGACCGGCAGGCCCTCGACCAGTTGGGCCACCCGCAGTTGCAGGTCGGACAGGTAGTCGTCGGTCGTCACTTCGACATCGAGCCACACCGGCAGCTCGGGCCGGGCGGCCAGCGCCGCCTCGGCGAGCGCCGCCGGCAGGTCGGCCAGGCGCCCCCGCACCGTGGCCAGCGGCTGGAAGCACGGCACCGGCAGCGGCGTGACGCACTTCAGGCCCGCCAGGTCGAAATCGACCAGCAGCACCTGCTTGTCCTGCCGCGCTTCGTCGAAGCCCAGCGGCACCGGCGATCCGCTGTAGCGGATGTGTTCCAGCCCGCCGACTTTCTGCGGCTGGTGGATATGGCCCAGCGCGATGTAGTCGGCCGGGGGGAACGCGTTGGTCGGGAAGGCCTCGAGCGCGCCCACGTAGATCTCGCGCACCGCCTCGCTGGCGCTGGCGCCGACGGTGGTGAGGTGGCCGGTGGCGACGATCGGCAGCCCGCCGAGCGCTGCGCTGCGCTCGACGGCGCGGGCGTGCAGGCCCTGGTAATGCACACGGATCGCCTCCTGCAGCGCCAGCTGCTTGTCGGCCGCGCTGTCGCCGGCCTGGCTCGTCAGCAGGTCGCGCGCGCGCAGGAAGGGCACGGCGCACAGCACCGCGCCGGGCGTCGCGTCGCGGCGGTGCAGCACCAGAATCTGGTCGTCGGGATCGGCCGCCAGGCTCGGCAGGACACGGGTGCCCAGTTGCGCCAGCAGGCTGCGGCTTTCGCCCAGCACCGCGACAGAGTCGTGGTTGCCGCCCAGCACCACCAGCTCGGCACCGGCGGCGCGCAGGGCCAGGGCGCAGCGGTGGTACAGCTCGCGGGCATAGCTCGGCGGCGAGCCGGTATCGAAGATGTCGCCGGCGACCACCACCGCATCCACCGCGTGCGCCTGCACCTGGCGCGCCAGCCAGTCGACGAAGCCCTGGTGCTCGGCCTGGCGGGTCTTGCCCATGAAATGCTGGCCGAGGTGCCAGTCGGAGGTGTGCAGGATGCGCAAGATGGAGGTTCGCCAGGAGAAAATGTAAGGAGCGGCTGAGAGGGTCTGTGCGATAATCGCAGACTTTTCCGCGGAAAGTGCTGGGCAATGGGTGCGCAGTGGCTCTCGCAGCAGAACCTCAAGGAAACCAGGCCATGAAAGAAGGCATTCACCCAAATTACCGCGAAGTGCTCTTCGTGGACCTCTCCAACGGCTTCAAGTTCGTGACGCGCTCGTGCGCCAGCACGAAGGAAACCGCCAAGGCCGACGACGGCCGCGAGCTGCCCCTGTACAAGCTGGACACGTCGAGCGAATCGCACCCGTTCTACACCGGCACGCAGAAGTCGGTCGACAACATGGGCGGCCGCGTCGAGAAGTTCCGCAATCGCTTCGGCAAGCCAGGGGCTGCCAAGTAAGCGACCCAGACCGCGACGTAGCTGCTGTCTGGCAGGTGCGATTCCGCTAGAAAGGCAGCCCGGGTTTCCCGCGCTGCCTTTTTTTATCGATACGGCGTTCGATGCGCGCTGCAGCAACCTGGCCCTCTCTCCTCACCCGTGACCCAGCCCACTCCCGCCATCGTTGCCCAGCGCGCCGTGCGTCGATTGCCGCGGTGGGCGCTGTTGCTGTTCTGCATCGCCTACGTGCTGCCGGGTTTCGTGGGGCGCGGCCCCTGGAAGAACGCCGATATCGCGGCCTTCGGCTACATGCAGGAGCTGGCGCAGGGCCATACCGGCTGGCTGCATCCGGTGCTGGGCGGCATGGCGCCGGAATCCGACGGCCTGTTGCCCTACTGGCTGGGCGCCTGGGCGATCCACCTCGCGCCCGCGGGTTTTTCCCCTGACCTGGCCGCACGAGTTCCGTTCGGCCTGCTGCTGGCACTGACGCTGACGGCCACCTGGTACGGCGTGTACTACCTGGCGCTCGATCGCCGGGCGCAGCCGGTGGCCTTCGCCTTCGGCGGCGAGGCACAGCCGAAGGACTATGCACGGGCGGTCGCAGACGGCGGCCTGCTGGCGCTGATCGCCTGCCTGGGCCTGGCGCAGCTCTCGCACGAGGCGACGGCACACCTCACCCAGCTGGCGTTCGGCTCTCTCGCCTTCTTCGCGATCGCCGCCTCGCCCTACCGGGTGCGCTGGGCGGCCGGCAGCCTGGCGGTCGGCCTGGCCGGCTTGGTGCTCTCGGGCGCGCCCGCGCTGGCCGTGTTCTTCGGGCTGGGTGCGGCACTGCTCGCCATGCTGGAAATGCGCCAGGCCGAATCCGATGCACCGGCCCTGCGCGCCTGGGCCGGCATCGCGCTGGGCATCACCGGTCTCGCGGCCCTGGTCGGCTGGATGCTGGATGTGTGGGAATGGCGGATGGTGGCGCCCTCGGCGGCCGACCGCAGCTGGCAGAGCCTCGGCCGCCTGCTGCTGTGGTTCACCTGGCCGACGTGGCCGCTGGCGCTGTGGACGCTCTGGCGCTGGCGGCGGCAGCTGGCTTCGCCCGAGGTGCACCGGCACCTGGCCGTCCCGGCCTGGTTCGCCCTGGTGGCGATCAGCGCGACCCTCACCACCCTGCCCTCCGACCGGGCGCTGTTGCTGGGCCTGCCGGCACTGGCCGCGCTGGCGGCGTTCGCATTGCCGACGCTCAGCCGCAGCCTCTCGGCGTTGGTGGACTGGTTCACCCTGCTTTTCTTTTCCGGCTCGGCCATCGTCATCTGGATCATCTGGCTGGCGATGCAGACCGGCTTTCCGCGCCAGCCGGCGGCCAACGTGGCGAAGCTCGCACCCGGCTTCACCGCGAGCTTCTCGATCGGCGCACTCGTCCTGGCGCTGGCGGCGACCCTGGCCTGGGCCTGGCTGGTGCGCTGGCGCATCGGCCGGCACCAGGCGGCGCTGTGGAAGAGCGTAGTGCTGCCGGCCGGCGGCGCTGCGCTGTGCTGGCTGCTGCTGATGACGCTGTGGCTGCCGCTGCTCGACTACGCCCGCAGCTATGCGCCGCAGGTCGACCAGTCGATCGCCGTCATGGGACGGCCGACCTGCCTGAGCTTCCACGGCTTCAGCCGCGCCCAGGTGGCGGCCTTCCAGTACCACGGCGACCTGCGCCTGGAGCCTGCGACCGGTGACGGGCACTGCGGATGGCTGGCGGTGGATACCGATTCCGTGTCGACGCTGTCCACGGTGACCGATACCGCACGGTGGAGCCTGGTGGCCACGGTCGCCCGGCCGGCGGACCGCAAGGACACGATCCAGATCTACCGCTACCTGGGAAGCTGAGCAAGGTGGCGACAGTTCTGCATTGGCGGTCTCGCGCCGCGTCGGTCTGGGGGGAGCTGCCCGCCATCGCACGGCATGCCGGCACCGTGCTGGCCGGCCAGTGGGCGGTCATGGCTTTCGGCGTGACGGACACCGTGGTGGCGGGCCGCCATTCGGATGCCGCGCTGGCGGCCCTGGCGGTCGGCAGCGCGATCTTCGTCAGCGTCTATGTCGCCTTGATGGGCGTGGTGCAGGCCCTGCTGCCGGTGTGGGCCGAGTTGCACGGGGCGCATCGCTATCCCGCGATCGGCCGCTCGGTGCGCCAGTCGCTCTACATCTGCGGCGCCACCAGCGTCGCGGGCATGGCGCTGTTGCTGTCCCCGGCCCCGCTGCTGCAGTGGGCCGACGTGCCGGTAGCGCTGCGCAGCGACGTGGTCCGCTACCTGGGCGTACTGGCGCTCGGCCTGCCGGCGGCACTGCTTTTCCGCGTCTACAGCACCCTCAACCAGAGCCTGGGGCGGCCGTTGCTGATCACCTGGTTGCAGGTGGGGTCGCTGGCGCTCAAGGTGCCGCTCACCGTATGGCTGACGTTGGGCGGCGGTGGCATGCCGGCGCTGGGCGTCACCGGCTGCGCCTGGGCGACGATCGTCGTGCACTTCCTGCTGCTGGCGATCGGGCTGTGGCTGCTGCGCACCCAGCCGCTCTACAGGCCCTATGCCTTCTGGAAGCGCATGGAGGCACCCGATGCGGTGCAGTTGAAGGCTTTCGCGCGCCTGGGCGTTCCGGCCGGGCTGGCGATCCTGGTGGAGATCACCTCGTTCACCCTGATGGCGCTGCTGATCGCCCGCCAGGGCACGGTGGCCGCGGCCTCGCACCAGGTGGCGAGCAACCTGGCGGCGGTGCTCTACATGGTGCCGCTGTCGATCGCGATCGCCACCAGTGCCCGGGTCGGGTATTGGCTGGGCGCCGGGCAGGCGCAGCGGGCCAGCGCGGCCGTCACCGCCGGACTGGGCACGGCGGGTGTCACCGCGGTGCTGCTGGCCAGCATGCTGTGGAGCGCCCGCAACGTCGTCGCGGGCCTCTACACCAGCGTTCCGGCCGTCGCGCAGACGGCGGCGATGTTGCTCGGCTGGGTGGCGCTGTACCACTGCGCCGATGCGCTGCAAAGCGTCAGCGTGTTCGTGCTGCGCTGCTACCGGGTCACGGTGAAGCCGCTACTGGTGTACTGCGTGCTGCTGTGGGGCGTGGGCACCGGCGGCGGCTACGTCCTGGCCTATGGCGGCTGGCACGGCCTGGGACCCTGGCCCTCGCCCGAGACCTTCTGGATCACCAGCGCGGCGGCCCTGGCGGTCACGGCGGTCCTGTTCCTGTTGATCGTGCGCCGCGCGGTACGCACCGCCATCACGCTTCCGGCGGAGTAGTCGCCGTGCGCAGCCGGTCGCCGGGCAACACCAGCGCGAAGGTGGAGCCCTGCCCCGGCTGGCTGTCGATCCGCAGCTTGCCGCCGTGGCGCTGCATCACGTGCTTGACGATCGCCAGGCCCAGCCCGGTGCCGCCGGTCTCGCGCGAGCGGCTTCGGTCGACCCGGTAGAAGCGCTCGGTCAGCCGCGGAATGTGTTCCGACGCGATGCCCGGTCCGCTGTCGCGTACCGCGAACTCCGCATCGCCCACCGGGCCGCGGGCCGAATCCGCCTCCTGCAGCACCGTCCAGCTCACGGTGATCGTGCCGCCGGCCGGGGTGTAGCGCACCGCGTTGCCCAGCAGGTTCGACATCGCGCTCTGCAACTCGGTCTGCGCGCCCAGGATGCTGCCGGTGGCGGCCATTTCCTGCGCCGTGGGGAACACTATGGTGTGGTTGCGGCCCAGCACGCTGCTGAGCGCGGTGGCCTCCTGCTGGCAATGCGCCAGCAGGGCCTGCACCGGCACCTGCCCGCCCCGCCCGGGTGGCGGGCTGCCTTCCAGCCGCGACAGCGTCAGCAGGTCGCTCACCACCGACTGCATCCGGGCCGCCTGCTGCGCCATCAAGCCGAGGTAGTGGGTACGCTCCTGCTCGTCGAGCTGCAGGGTCTGCAGGGTTTCGACGAAGCCGATCAATACGGTGAGCGGCGTGCGCACCTCGTGCGAGACGTTGGCCACGAAATCGCGGCGCATCGCATCGGCCTGCTCGACCGCGGTGATGTCGCGCGACAGCAGCAAGGAGCGCCCCTTGCCGTAGAGATGCAGTTGCACCGACAGCCTGGCTGCCCGGCCGCTGCCGCCCAGACGCGCATGCATCACGACCTCGGTGGCGTAGTTGCCCGCGGCCATGTAGGCGGCGAATGCCGGGTCGCGCACCAGGTTGCCGATCGACTGCAGCATGTCGCGCTTGACGTCGATGCCGAAGTGATCGGCGGCGGTCTGGTTGCACCATTCGATGTGCATCGCTTCGTCGAGCAGGATCACGCCGTTGGGCGATGCCTGGAGCGCGGCCAGGATTTCCTCGAGCCGGTCGCGGCTCTCCGCCAGGCGCCGCTCCGACTCCCGGGTGCGGCGCCGCATCCGGTCGGCGGCTTCGCCCCACAGGCCGTTCAGGGACGGTGCCGCGGCGGCGGTCGCCTCTTCGTTGCGCAGCCAGACCAGTACCCGGCGGGCACGGTACGTATCGATCGCCACCGCGCTCCAGGTCGCGATCGCGAAGCCCAGGAGCACGCCGGCCAGCACCCAGCCCTCGTGCGTGCCCAGACCGAACGCCTGCGACAGGCCGACATGCAGGCCCATCGCCAGCCAGCCGCCCAGGGTCGCGCCGGCGCCCTGCCACGCGAGCAGGGCCAGCAACCGCCTCACCAGAAACGCCACCTGCTGCGGTCCTGCGGATCAGAGCGAGTTGGCAGGCGCGCCCGCGGCCTCGGGCAACGCGACGGTGACCTGGGCGGTGGCACGGTAACCCGCACCACGCACCGTCTCGATCATCACGCCAGCGGCCCCGAGCGATTCGCGCAGCCGCTTCACGTGAACGTCCACGGTGCGTTCCTCGATGAAGACATGGTCGCCCCAGACCTTGTCGAGCAGCTGCGCGCGGCTGTGGACCCGCTCGGCATGGCGCATCAGGTAGTGCAGCAGCTTGAACTCGGTCGGGCCGACCTTGAGCATCTGGCCCTGCAGGCTGACACGGTGCGTGGCCGCATCGAGCCGCAGAAGGCCCAGCTCGACCGCCTCGCCCGCCTGCTCGGGTGCTCGGCGGCGCAGCACGGCGCGGATGCGGGCCAGCAGCTCCTGGGTGGAGAAGGGCTTGGTGATGTAGTCGTCGGCGCCGGCATCGAGGCCCGCGACCTTGTCGGGCTCGTCGCCGCGGGCGGTCAGCATCAGGATCGGCACCGCCTTGGTCCGCGCATCGGCACGCCATTTGCGCGCCAGCGTCAGGCCGCTCTGGCCGGGCAGCATCCAGTCGAGCAGGATCACGTCGGGCAGCACCGCATCGAGCTCGCGCTGCGCGGTGATGCCGTCTTCCGCCCAGATGGGCTGGAAACCGTTGTGCCGAAGATTGACGGCGATCAGCTCGGCGATCGAGGCCTCGTCTTCGACGATCAGGACCTGTGGCAGTTTTTTCATGGAACCTGTTTCCTGCCCGGCAGGGGTGAGACGCCGGGCAACGTCCTCAGCGCAGGGCCGACTCGATCTGCTCCATCGAGGTATGGCGCACGTCGGTGCCCTTGACGATGTAGATGATGAACTCGGCGATGTTCTTCGCGTGGTCGCCGATCCGCTCGATCGCCTTCGCCAGGAACAGCAGGTCGAGGCTGGCGGAGATGGTGCGCGGGTCTTCCATCATGTAGGTGATCAACTTGCGCACGAAGCCGTCGAACTCGCGGTCGATCAGGTCGTCTTCCTTCAGGATCGCCAGCGCCGCGGCGGTGTCGAGGCGCGCGAACGCATCCAGTGCGCGGCGCATCAGGGCCGACGCCAGCTCCGCCGCCACGCGCAGGTCGGACGAGGGCAGCGCACGGGCCGATCCGCTCTCGACGATCGACTTGACCATGCGGGCGATCTTGTTGGCCTCGTCGCCCACCCGCTCCAGGTTGGCGGTGGTCTTCGAGATGGCGATCAGGAGGCGCAGGTCGCGCGCGGTCGGCTGGCGGCGGGCGATGATCGACGACAGGTCGCGGTCGATCTCGATCTCCATCGCATTGACGCGCGGCTCGGTCTCGATGACCTCGTCGGCCACCTCGGCGCTGAACTGCGACAGGGCATAGACCGCCTGGCGGATCTGCGACTCGACCAGGCCGCCGAGCTCCATCACGCGGGTGGAGACGGCGTTGAGCTCGCTGTCGAACTGGGAAGAAAGGTGCTTGTCGGGCATGTCGGCTCCTGGATCAGCCGAACCGGCCGGTGATGTAGTCTTCGGTC
Organism: Xylophilus sp. Leaf220; assembly: GCF_001421705.1. Classification (GTDB taxonomy): domain Bacteria; phylum Pseudomonadota; class Gammaproteobacteria; order Burkholderiales; family Burkholderiaceae_C; genus Xylophilus. The sequence continues at coordinate 160,314 of NZ_LMKO01000026.1, forward strand.
TCTTTGCGCTGGGGCTTGAAGAACATCTGCTCCGTCTCGCCGAACTCCATCAGGTCGCCCAGGTACATGTAGGCGGTGTAGTCGCTGCAGCGGGCGGCCTGCTGCATGTTGTGGGTCACGATGACCACGGTGTAGTCGCTCTTGAGTTCGGCGATCAGCTCCTCGACCTTGGCGGTCGAGATCGGGTCGAGCGCCGAGCACGGCTCGTCGAGCAGCAGCACCTCGGGCTTGATCGCGATGCCGCGTGCGATGCACAGCCGCTGCTGCTGTCCGCCCGAGAGGCCCGAGCCGCTCTGCTGCAGCTTGTCCTTCACCTCGGTCCAGAGTGCGGCCTTGCGCAGCGCCCACTCGACCCGCTCGTCCATGTCGGTGGCGTTGAGCCGCTCGAACAGCTTCACGCCGAAGGCGATGTTGTCGTAGATCGACATCGGGAACGGCGTGGGCTTCTGGAAGACCATGCCGATCTTGGCGCGGATCAGCGCCACGTCCTGCTTGGAGGCCAGCAGGTCCTCGTCGTCGAGCATGATGCGGCCTTCGGCGCGCTGCTCGGGATAGAGCTCGAACATGCGGTTGAAGGTGCGCAGCAGCGTCGACTTTCCGCAACCGGAAGGCCCGATGAAGGCGGTGACCTTGTTCGCCGGGATTTCCAGGTTGATGTTCTTCAGCGCGTGGAACTTGCCGTAGTAGAAGTTCAGGTCGTGCACGGCCAGCTTGGAGCGGCCGGTGGCGGGAGATGCGATCGTCGTCATGGAAACGGTTCTTTCCGAATTCATTTCTGGCGGGTCAGGACCCGCGCCAGGATGTTGAGGCCGAGCACGGCAGCGGTGATCAGGAACACGCCGGCCCATGCCAGCTGCTGCCAGTTCTCGTACGGGCTCATCGCGAACTTGAAGATCGTGACCGGCAGGCTGGCCATCGGCTTCGAGAGGTCGGCGTTCCAGAACTGGTTGGAGAGCGCGGTGAACAGCAGCGGCGCCGTCTCGCCGGCGATCCGTGCCACCGCCAGCAGCACGCCGGTGATGACGCCGGCCCGGGCCGCCCGCAGCGTGACCATCGTGATCACCTTCCACTTGGGCGTGCCCAGGGCATAGGCCGCTTCCCGCAGGCCCGAAGGGACCAGCAGCAGCATGTTCTCGGTGGTGCGGATCACCACCGGGATCACGATCAGCGCCAGGGCCACGATGCCGGCGTAGGCCGAGTAGCTGCGAAACCGTGCCACGACCACCGCGTAGACGAAGAGGCCGATCACGATCGACGGTGCCGACAGCAGGATGTCGTTGACGAAGCGGGTGAGCGACGCCAGCCAGCCGCGGGTGTCGTACTCGGCCAGGTACACGCCGGCCATGATGCCGATCGGCGTACCGACGAAGGTCGCCAGGAACACCATGGTGAACGAGCCGAAGATCGCGTTGGCCAGGCCGCCGATCTCGTTGGGCGCCGGGGTGGACTCTGTGAACAGCGCGATGCTCAGGCCACCGACGCCGAGGCGCACGGTTTCCCACAGGATCCAGACCAGCCAGAACACGCCGAAGGCCATGGCCGCCAGCGAAAGGGCCAGCGCGATGCCGTTGACACGCTTGCGTGCGGCGTAGCGCACCCGGCGCGTCTCGGCGAGGGTGGCCGCGTCGATCAGGCGCTGGCTGGTGGAGACGGATGCGGTCGTGTTCACGACTTGGCTCCTTCGTTCTTCTGCAGGCGCAGCAGCAACAGCTTGGACATGGTGAGCACGACGAAGGTGATGAAGAACAGCACCAGGCCCAGGTAGATCAGCGATGCCTGGTGCAGGCCTTCGCCGGCTTCGGCGAATTCGTTGGCGAGCGCCGAGGTGATGCTGTTGGCCGCCTCGAAGATCGAGAGCGAGTTGAGCTGGTTCATGTTGCCGATCACGAAGGTGACGGCCATCGTCTCGCCCAGCGCACGGCCCAGGCCGAGCATGATGCCGCCGAGCACACCGGTCTTGGTGTAGGGCAGCACGACGGTGGACACGACCTCCCAGGTGGTGGCGCCCAGGCCGTAGGCCGATTCCTTGAGCAGCGGCGGCGTCACCTCGAACACGTCGCGCATCACCGAAGCGATGAACGGGATGATCATGATCGCGAGGATGATGCCGGCCGACAGGATGCCGATGCCCACCGGCGGGCCGGAGACGAAGGCGCCCAGGAACGGCACGCCGGTCAGCAGTTTCTGCAACGGTTGCTGCACGTAGGTCGCCAGGATCGGGCCGAAGACCATCAGGCCCCACATGCCGTAGACGATGGAGGGCACCGCCGCCAGCAGTTCGATGGCGGTGCCCAGGGGGCGCTTGAGCCAGGCGGGCGACAGCTCGGTCAGGAACAACGCGATGCCGAAGCTCACCGGCACCGCGATCGCCAGGGCGATGATCGAGGTGGCCAGCGTGCCGTAGATCATCACCAGGCCGCCGTAGTCGTTCTTGACCGGGTCCCACACGCTGCGGGTCAGGAAGGTCAGGCCGTACTTCTCGATGGAGGGCCAGGCCCCCACAAACAGCGAGCCGAGGATGCCGACCAGCAGGGCCAGGGTCAGCAGCGCTGCGCCCTTGGCGAGCCAGCCGAACAGCCGGTCGGCCAGGGTACCGGACAGCAAGGGCCGGTGGACAGGGGGTGGTGTCATGGTGGCACCACGCGCGCCGGCATGTGGCGACGCATGGGTGACCGGCAGTGTAGAGGACACGGTGGTGGGCTCTCGGCGCGGTGGCTAGGTGCCTATCAGCGGACGGCGACGGTCTTGCCCGACGTGTCCTTGATCGCATCCCACGACTTCAGGATCGTGGCCTTGACCGCGTCGGGCATCGGCACGTAGTCCAGGTCGGACGCGGTCTTGTCGCCGCCCTTGTAGGCCCAGTCGAAGAACTTCAGGGCGGTGGCGGCCTGGGCCGGCTTGTCCTGGCTCTTGTGCATCAGGATGAAGGTGGCGCCGGTGATCGGCCATGCGTCCTTGCCGGGCTGGTTGGTGAGGATCTGGTAGAAGCTCTTGTTCCAGTCGGCGCCGGCGGCAGCGGCCTTGAAAGCGCTGTCGTCGGGCGACACGGTGCCGCCGTCGGCGTTCTGCAGCTGGACGTAGTTCATCTTGTTCTGCTTGACGTAGGCGTACTCGACGTAGCCGATCGAGTTGGGCAGGCGGCCTACGAAGGCGGCAACGCCTTCGTTGCCCTTGCCGCCGGCGCCCGTGGGCCAGTTGACCGCCGTGCCTTCGCCGACCTTGCTCTTCCACTCGGCGTTCACCTTGCTCAGGTAGTTGGTGAAGATGAAGCTGGTGCCCGAGCCGTCGGCACGGCGCACCGGTGCGATGGCCGCGTCGGGCAGGTTCACGCCGGGGTTGAGCGCCTTGATGGCGGCATCGGTCCAGTTGGTGATCTTGCCGAGGTAGATGTCGCCCAGGATCTGGCCGTTGAGCTTGATCTCGCCCGGCTTGATGCCGGCGATGTTCACGACCGGCACCACGCCGCCGATGACCGTGGGGAACTGCACCAGGCCCTTGGCCTGCAGTTCCTCGTCCTTCAGCGGGGCGTCGGACGCGCCGAAATCGACCGTCTTGGCGTCGATCTGCTTGATGCCGGCGCCGGAGCCGACCGATTGGTAGTTGATCTTGACGCCGGTCGCCTTGTTGTAGTCGGCGGCCCACTTGGCGTAGAGCGGGGCGGGGAAGCTGGCACCGGCACCGGTGGCTTCGGACTGGGCCCAGGCAGCGGAGAAACCGGTGGCGGCTACGGTGACGGCGAGCATGCGGATCATCGAATTCTTCATGGATTTCCTCGTTGGAACGAACATTGACAGAGCACTGACTGAGGCGGACTTTAGAAAGCGCATGTGACATGCACATGACAAAACCCGGGCAAATCGACGATTCCTCCTCTGGAGAGCGCGGTTCCGGCCTGTCACGGTGCTGTCACACGGCCTGCATAGCCTGTCCCCCTGGCCCAGGTGCGCTGCTATGCTGCGCCGCACACTTTCCCCCGCGGCCGCCACCCCTCCCCCCTCATTTCCCATGCACGACGGAACCCTCCTCGCCGCCCTCGACCTGGGCTCCAACAGCTTTCGCCTGGAGATCGGCCGCCTCCACCACGGGCAGATCCAGCGCATCGAATACCTGAAGGAGACGGTGCGCCAGGGCAGCGGGCTGGACGAGAACGGCATGCTGTCGCCCGCGGCGATGCAGCGCGGCTGGGACTGCCTGGCCCGCTTCGGCGAGCGGCTGCGCGGCTTCGCGCCGCACCAGGTGCGGGCGGTGGCCACCCAGACGCTGCGGGTCGCCCGCAACCGGGAGCTGTTCCTCGCCAAGGGCCTGGAGGTGCTCGGCTTCCCGATCGACGTGGTGTCGGGCCCCGAGGAGGCCCGGCTGATCTACGCCGGCGTCGCGCGCATGCTGCCGCCGTCGGACGAGCGCCGCCTGGTGGTCGACATCGGCGGCCGCTCGACCGAGCTGATCCTGGGCCGCGGCCTGCGTTCCCAGGTGGTCGGCTCCTATCCGCTCGGCAGCGTCGCCTGGTCGATGGCCTATTTCCCCGAAGGCCGCTTCACGGTACAGGCCTTCGACGCGGCCCATGCCGCCACCGAGGACCTGCTGGCCGACACGCCGGGCCGCTACCCGCGCGAAAGCTGGGACGTGGCCTACGGATCCTCCGGCACGGTCGGCGCCATCGGCGACCTGCTGGCGGGCCTGGGCGAGCCGAAGGGGCTGATCACCCGCAAATCCCTGGTCGACCTGCGCGCCCGCCTGCTGCAGGCCCAGAGCGCCGACAAGCTGAAGCTCGACGGTCTGAAGGAAGACCGCCGGCCGGTGATCGGCGGCGGGGTGGCGGTGCTGGGGGCGGTGTTCGACCTGCTGGGGATCGAGCAGATGCAGGTGGCGCAGGGCGCCCTGCGCCAGGGCGTGCTGTACGACCTGGTACAGCGCGAGGCCCCGTCCACCGACATCCGCACCGCAACCGTCCAGGCGCTTGCGACACGGTTCGGCACCGATGCGGCGCAGGCCGCACGCGTCCGCCGCACCGCCCGCACCCTCTTCGACCAGGTGATGCTGCAGGCCGAGCCCGAGGCGGCCCGCCTGCTCGACCGCGCGGCGCAGCTGCACGAGATCGGCACCAGCATCGCCCACGCCGACCATCCGCGCCACGGCGCCTACATCCTCCACCACACCGACGCGCCGGGCTTCAGCCTGCAGGAGCTGCGCCGCCTGGCCGAACTGCTGCTGGGCCAGCGCGGCAAGCTGCGCAAGCTCTCGCTCGACCTGGAGGATGCCCGCTTCGTGGTGCAGCTGCTGTGCCTGCGGCTGGCGATCCTGCTGTGCCACGCGCGGCGCGACCCGGTGCCGCCGCTGCCGCAGCTGGCGCTGGTAGGCGGCAGCTTCAGCCTGCGCGTCGGCGCGGCGTGGGCCGCCGGCTTTCCGCAGTCGGCCCACCTGCTGCGCGGCGAGGCCGAAGCATGGAAGAAGACGCCCTGGGACGTCAACGTCGTCCTGGGCTGAAATTTCGGGTGAATAAGGGCTGTAGCCGGCGCCATACGCCGGCCACCAGCTATCATTTCAATAGCATTCAGCCTGCGACGGCGCCGCGGCCGTCGCAGGGCCGGCTACAGCACCTCGGGCGACTGGACGGTGACGATCACCGTCTGCGCGTCCTCGCCCCGCTGGCGCTGGCGCAGCCACCACACCGCGCCCTTGCGGATCGCGCAGTCGCCGGCCGACAGCCCGATCAGCTGCGCGATCGTCTGGCCCAGCATCGGCTGGTGGCCGACCACCAGCACCGCCCCCTTGGCCCGCGGCCACTGCACCAGATCCAGCAGGTCGGCGGGCGAACCCTCGGGCAGCAGCTCGGCCCGCAGCTTGTAGCGCCGGCCCAGCGCGATCACCGTCTGCTCGGTGCGGCGGGCGGGGCTGGCGATGACGCGCAGGCCGTCGGGCAACTGCCGGTCGAGCCAGCCGGCCATGCGGGCCGCCTGCTTTTCGCCGCGGGGCGTGAGCCGGCGGTCCACGTCGGCCTGGTCTTCGCGGGCCTCTTCGGCTTCCGCATGGCGCCAGAGAATCAGGTCCATCACGCAATACCCCTTCGGGAAGCGGGCGGCGCCGGGTAGCGCTGCATCAGGGCGGCCTGCGCACCGCGGCAGTCGGCCTGGACCGGTGCGCGGCGGTAGCGGCCATCGGCGCCGAGCGTCCAGGCGTCGCAGTCGTCGTGCAGGTAGGCGACCAGGCATTCGTCGATCAGGTGCTGGCGCAGCTGCGGGTCGGTCACCGGCCAGGCCAGTTCCACCCGGCGCAGCATGTTGCGGCTCATCCAGTCGGCGCTCGACAGGTACAGCTCGTCGTCGTCGCCGGTGCGGAAGTAGAAAACGCGCGAATGCTCCAGGAAGCGGCCGATGATCGAGCGCACCCGGATGTTGTCGGTCACGCCCGGCAGACCGGCGGGCAGCATGCAGGCGCCCCGCACGATCAGGTCGATCTGCACGCCGGCGCGGCCCGCGTCGATCAGCGCGTGGATCAGGCGCTCGTCGGTCAGCGCGTTCATCTTGGCGACGATGCGGGTGCTCTGCCCTTCGCGCGCCGCGGCGGCGGTGGCGGCGATCCGCTCGGCCAGCCGGTCCTGCAGGTGGAACGGCGCGACCCACAGCCGCTTCAGGCGCGGCAGCTGGCTCTGGCTGGCCAGGTGCGCGAAGAGCGCGTCCATGTCGGCGGTCAGCGCCGGGTCGGAGGTGAGGTAGCTGATGTCGGTGTAGAGCCGGGCGGTGCGCGGGTTGTAGTTGCCGGTCGAGAGGTGCCCGTAGCGGCGCAGCCGGGCGCCTTCGCGCCGGGTGACCAGCAGCATCTTGGCGTGGGTCTTCAGGCCCACCACGCCGTAGACCACCTGGGCACCGATCGATTCCAGCGCCTCGGCCCAGTTGATGTTGGCCTCTTCGTCGAAACGCGCCTTCAGCTCCACCACCGCGGTGACTTCCTTGCCGCGGCGCACCGCCTCGCGCAGCAGGTCCATCAGTTCGGAATCGGCTCCGGTGCGGTAGATCGTCTGCTTGATCGCCAGCACCTGCGGGTCCTGCACCGCCTCGCGCAGGAAGGCCAGCACGCCGTCGAAGCTTTCGAACGGCTGGTGGATCACCACGTCGCGCCGGCGCAGCTGCTGGAAGATCGGCAGGCTGCCGCGCAGGCCCACCGGCCGCGCCGGCTTCCAGGGCGGGAACAGCAGGGACGGATCGTCGACCAGGTCGAGCAGCTGCACCAGCCGCACCAGGTTGACCGGCCCGTGTACCCGGTAGAGCGCATTGGTCGGCAGGTCGAACTGCCGCTGCAGGAAATCGAGCAAATGCTGCGAGCAGCCGGACGAGACTTCGAGCCGCACCGCCTTGCCGTAGTGGCGCATCTGCAGCCCCTGGCGCAGCGCGGTGCGCAGGTTGCTCACCTCTTCCTCGTCCACCGCCAGGTCGGAATGCCGGGTGACACGGAACTGCGAGAACTCGGTGACTTCGCGGCCCGGGAACAGCTCCGACAGGTGCGCCCGCACCACGCTCGACAGCGCCACGACCGATACGCCTTCGGGCGCCACCGACGCGGGCAGCTTGATCAGCCGCGGCAGCACCCGCGGCACCTTGACGATCGCGATCTCGTTGTCGCGGCCGAACGCGTCGAGCCCTTTCAGCCGCACGATGAAGTTGAGCGACTTGTTGGCGACCTGCGGAAACGGATGCGACGGGTCGAGCCCCACCGGCACCAGCAGGGGCGATACCTCGCGCCGGAAATACTCGCGGACCCAGCGGCGCTGCGGGTGGTTGCGCTCGCCGTGCGAGAGCAGCCGGATACCCCGCTCGGCGAACGCCGGCATCAGCGCGTCGTTGTAGAGCTTGTACTGGCGCGCGACCAGCTTGTGCGCCGAAGCCGACAGCGTCTCGAACGACGCCACGGTGTAGGTGCCCTGCATGTCGCCGGCCTGTGCCGCGGCCAGGTGGGGCGCGACCCGCACCTCGAAGAATTCGTCGAGATTCGACGACACGATGCAGAGGTAACGCAGCCGCTCCAGCAGCGGCGCGTCCTCGCGGCAGGCCCAGTCGAAGACGCGTTCGTTGAAGGCCAGGATGCTGTGGTCGCGGTCGAGCAGCGGCGGCATGCCGGCACCGGAGGCGAGCGGTTGCGCTGCGGCGTCGTCGGCCACGTCGGCCAGAGGCGCGGTCGACAGGGTGACGGCGGCCACCACGGGAACCGGAAGGCGGGGTTGCACGGCCTCCTGCGCAACGCCCCCATCCTGCAGGGAGCCGCTCCGTGCGACGGCCTCGCCCTCTTTCGGGAGCGGCGTGGCGGAAGGAGGATGGTCGAAATGGGGTTTCACAGACGTACGGAATCCGGTATCGCCGGCCAGCGGCATCGGGCCGAGTGTGGCCCCTGCGCATGACAGTCATGTGACGGCACCGGCAGGTCTGCCGAATGATAGGTACCGGCGCCTGCGTCGCACAAGACGGCCCGGATGGCAGTCATATGTCGGCCGCGTGTCACGCCGAACGCCGTCGGCCCTGCGGTCAGCTGCCGGGCAGCAGGTGGCGGCGGTACCGGGCCGGCATGTCTTCCAGGCGCATCAGCATCGGGAGGTCGGCGGTATTGAAATCCGGGTCCCAGGCGGGCGCGCCGAGAATCTTGGCGCCCAGGCGCAGGTAGCCCTGTATCAGCGGCGGCGGCTCCGGCAGCGGATCGGCCGGCTCGCCGGCATGCAGCGCATCCACCGGCAACGGCAGCCGGGGCCAGACCTGCAGTTCGACCGGGGCGAGGTGCGTCTCGCGCAGCCGGTGCCAGATGCCCGCTGCGGTGCGGGCGCTGGGCGCGCCGTGGTGCAGCATCGGGATGCTGGCGCAGCCGAGCATGATGTCCAGCCGGTTGCGTGCCATGAACTGCGCCAGCGCGCCCCACAGCGCCAGGATGACGCCGCCCTGGCGGTGCTCGGGGTGCACGCAGCTGCGGCCCAGCTCCACCATCCGGTCGCGCAGGCCGCGCAGCCGGACCAGGTCGAACTCGGTGTCGCTGTAGGTGCCGCCGACGCGGCGGGCCTGGGCGGGCGTCAGCACCCGGTAGGTGCCGACCACCGGACCGCCTGCGAACTCGCGGACCAGCAGGTGCTCGCAGTAGGCGTCGAACAGGTCGATGTCGTGGCCCGCCAGCTTCGGGTCGGCAGGCACCGGCAGCCGGGCGCCCATCTCGTCGGCGAACACGTGGTGGCGCAGGCGTTGCGCTTCGCGCACTTCGTCCTGGTGGCAGGCCCAGGTCACGTGCAGCGGCCCCTGCTTGACCGGCGCGGCCGGCGTCGGCAGCGCGACCGGTGGCACCAGCAGGGCGGCAGGCTTGCGCATGGTGCGAAAACCCCGCAGGGGCGACAGGGGCAGGGTCGGAACCGGCAGTTCACTCATTGCACGCATCCTTTCAGTCAGGCGGATGCAGCGGAGTGTGGCCAGCGGCCGTGACGGCGCCGTGGCAGAAACGTGAAGAATTCTTGAAAGGAATGGCCGAGGCCGTTGCAGTGCGCCGACCTCCAGCTATTACTTCTATAGCAACCGAGCCGTTGCATGGCTGCGGTGTCGCAGGCGTGCCGCCGTTCTGTCGCCGTCCGACACCCGCCCCCGCCGCACCCGCCCCTACCCCAGGGTCGCCGCGATCCGCTCCGCCGCGCGTTGCGCCTGCTGCGCATCGCGTGCCTCCACCATCACCCGCAGCAGCGGCTCGGTGCCGCTGGCGCGGATCAGGACGCGGCCGTCCGCGCCCAGCTCGTTCTCGACCGCCCGGGTTTCCTCGTCCAGCCGCGCATGGGTGCGCCAGTCCTGGCCGGGCTGCAGGCGCACGTTGATCAGCGTCTGCGGGAACAGGGTCAGGCGCGACAGCAGCTCCGCGATCGACCGGCCGCTGCGGACGCAGGCCTGCAGCACCTGCAGCGCACTCACGATGCCGTCGCCGGTGGTGTGCTTGTCGAGCGCCAGCAGATGGCCCGATCCCTCGCCGCCCAGCAGCCAGCCCTGGCGCTCCAGCAGTTCCAGCACGTAGCGGTCGCCGACCTTGGCCCGCTCGAAACGCACGCCGCGCAGCCGCAGCGCCTCTTCCACCGCCATGTTGGTCATCAGCGTGCCGACGGCGCCGTCGACCTTGTCGCCGCGTGCCAGGCGGTCCTGCACCAGCAGGTACAGCAGCTCGTCGCCGTTGTAGAGGCGGCCGGATGCATCGACCAGCTGCAGCCGGTCGGCGTCGCCGTCCAGCGCGATGCCGTAGTCGGCACCGTGCTCCGCCACCGCGGCGATCAGGGCGGCCGGATGGGTGGCACCGACGTCGCGGTTGATGTTGAGCCCGTCGGGCTGGCAGCCGATGGCGACGACCTCGGCGCCCAGCTCGTGGAACACCTTGGGCGCGACCTGGTAGGCCGCGCCGTGCGCACCGTCGACCACGATCTTCAGCCCCTTCAGGGTCAGGTCGTTGCCGAAGGTGCTCTTGCAGAATTCGATATAGCGGCCGGTGGCGTCGTCGAGCCGGCGGGCCCGGCCGAGCGAGGCCGAATCGGCCCAGACGGGTGCCTCCTGCAGGCAGGCTTCCACGTCGGCCTGCCACGCGTCGGGCAGCTTGGTGCCGTGCGCGCTGAAGAACTTGATGCCGTTGTCGGCGAACGGGTTGTGGCTGGCGCTGATCACCACGCCCAGGCTGGCCCGCAGCGTCCGGGTCAGGTAGGCCACGCCCGGCGTCGGCAGCGGGCCGAGCAGCACCACGTCGACACCGGCCGAGTTGAAGCCCGACTCCAGCGCGCTCTCGAGCATGTAGCCGGAAATGCGGGTGTCCTTGCCGATCAGCACGCTGGGCCGCTTCTCCGTGCGGCGCAATACCCGGCCGACCGCATGCCCCAGGCGCAGCACGAAATCAGGGGTGATCGGCGCGACGCCCACCGTCCCGCGGATGCCATCGGTGCCGAAATAGGCGAGCGTCATGCGAAATCTCCTCGTTGTTCTGTCGATGCGTCCTGCATCGCCTGCCAGACCGCCAGCGCGGCCACCGTGTCGGCCACGTCGTGCACCCGCACGATGCGCGCGCCGCGGTCCACCGCCAGCACCGCGGCGACCACGCTCGGCACCCTCCGGTCCTCCACCGCCCGGCCGGTGACCGCGCCGAGCGACGACTTGCGCGACCAGCCTGCGAGTATCGGATACCCGGGCGGCACCGCGGCGGCCTGGCGGCCGAGCAGGCTGAAATTTTGCGCGACCGTCTTGCCGAAACCGATGCCCGGGTCCAGCGCGATCCGCCGCGGAGCCACGCCCCGCGCCTGGAGCGCCTCCACCTGCGCGGCCAGGAACGCGCGCACCGGCGTCACCACGCCGCCTTCCATCGGCGAGGCCTGCATGCTGAGCGGCTCGCGGTGCATGTGCATCAGGCACACGCCGCAACTGCCGTGTTCCGCGACCACGTCCTTCGCACCGTCGAGCCGCAGGGCCCAGATATCGTTGACGATGTCGGCGCCCAGGTCGAGTACCGCCTGCATCACCTGCGGCTTGAACGTGTCGACCGAGACCGGCACGCCCAGCGCGACCGCCGCCCGCACCACCGGCAGTACCCGGGCCAGCTCTTCTTCCAGCGGTACCGGCAGGCTGCCCGGGCGGGTCGATTCGCCGCCGATGTCGAGGATGTCGGCGCCCTCCCCGATCAGCCGCTCGCAGTGCGCCAGCGCCGACCGGGTCTGGCCGTGCTGACCGCCGTCGGAAAAGGAGTCGGGCGTGACGTTGACGATGCCCATGATCCGGGGGCGCTGCAGGTCGATCCGGAACCGTGTGGTGTGCCAATGCATGTGGTGAGAAATCCCGCTGTCGTGCGAACGCAAAAACGGGGCACCAGGCCCCGTTTCGTATTGTCGGACAGCTTGCGTGCTGCCTGCGCCCAGCCGATCAGGCTGCCGTCGGCGCCGGATCGACCACCGGCGCACTGCCGCCCCCCGGCTTGTCGCCCCCACCCGATGCGGGCGGCACGCGTGGCACCCAGTCCTTCGGCGGACGCGGCTCGCGGCCGGCCATGATGTCGTCGATCTGCTCGGCGTCGATGGTTTCCCAGTCGAGCAGGGCCTTGGCCATGACGTGCATCTTGTCGCTGTTCTCTTCGATGAGCTTGCGCGCCAGGTTGTACTGCTCGTCGATGATGCGTCGCACTTCGCCGTCGACCATCTGCATCGTCGATTCGCTCATGTTGGTGGTCTTGGTGACCGAGCGGCCCAGGAACACTTCGCCTTCATTCTCGGCATACACCATCGGGCCGAGCGCCTCGCTCATGCCGTAGCGCATCACCATGTCGCGGGCCAGCGAGGTGGCACGTTCGAAGTCGTTGCTGGCGCCGGTGGTCATCTGGTTCATGAACACTTCTTCGGCGATGCGGCCACCGAACAGCATGCTGATCTGGTTGAGCATGTACTCGCGGTCGTAGCTGTAGCGGTCCTGCGCCGGCAGGCTCATCGTTACGCCGAGGGCACGGCCCCGAGGAATGATGGTGACCTTGTGCACCGGATCGCACTTGGGCAGCATCTTGCCGATCAGGGCATGCCCCGACTCGTGGTAGGCGGTGTTGCGGCGCTCTTCCTCGGGCATCACCATGCTCTTGCGCTCGGGGCCCATGAAGATCTTGTCCTTGGCCTTCTCGAAATCCTGCATCTCGACGGTGCGCGCATTGCGGCGCGCGGCCATTAGCGCGGCTTCGTTGCACAGGTTGGCCAGGTCGGCGCCGCTCATGCCGGGCGTGCCCCGGGCGATGATCGACGGGTTCACATCCTGCGAGATCGGGATCTTGCGCATATGGACGTTGAGGATCTGCTCCCGGCCCCGGATGTCCGGCAGCGTGACATACACCTGGCGGTCGAAACGGCCAGGGCGCAGCAGAGCCGCGTCCAGGATGTCCGGACGGTTGGTGGCAGCCACCACGATCACGCCGAGGTTGGTCTCGAAGCCGTCCATCTCGACGAGCATCTGGTTGAGCGTCTGCTCGCGCTCGTCGTTGCCGCCGCCGACACCGGCGCCGCGCTGGCGGCCCACCGCGTCGATTTCGTCGATAAAGATGATGCAGGGCGCGTTCTTCTTGGCGTTCTCGAACATGTCGCGGACACGGGCCGCACCCACGCCGACGAACATTTCCACGAAATCGGAACCGGAGATGCTGAAAAACGGCACCTTGGCTTCACCCGCGATGGACTTGGCCAGCAGGGTCTTGCCGGTACCGGGCGGGCCGACCAGCAACAGGCCGCGGGGAATGCGCCCCCCCAGCTTCTGGAATTTCTGCGGGTCCTTCAGGAAGTCTACGACTTCCTTGACTTCTTCCTTGGCCTCGTCACAACCCGCCACGTCCGCGAAGGTGACGGTGTTGTTGTTCTCGTCGAGCATGCGCGCCTTGCTCTTGCCGAAGCTGAAGGCCCCGCCCTTGCCGCCGCCCTGCATCTGGCGCATGAAGTACACCCACACGCCGATCAGCAGCAGCATCGGGCCCCAGCTGACCAGCAGGGTCATGAGCAGGGAGCCTTCTTCGCGCGGCTTGACGTCGAACTTGACGTTGTTGGCGATCAGGTCGCCCACCAACCCACGGTCGAGGTAGGTGGCGGTGGTGCGCACCTTGCGGTCGTCGGTGGTGGTGGCGAGGATCTCGGTGCCGCCCTGTCCCTCCTGGATCGTGGCCGCCTTGATGCGATTACCGCGCACTTCCTCCAGGAAGTCGGAGTACGCCACGTATCCGTTGCCGGAAGCGCCGCGCGAGTCGAACTGTTTGAACACCGTGAACAGCACCATGGCGATCACGAGCCATACGGCGACTTTGGAAAACCACTGATTGTTCAAGCAAGGCTCCGATAGCGTTTGTCGTGGAGGGTCATCGAGGACCTATATGAGCAGCATTTTAGGTGTTTCAACCCGCGGGCCCCTCTAAAAGCCGGCTCCCGGCCACTTGCGCGAAGCGGGCATTCGCCCGTGGCGGCAGTCAACCGGCGGTGGCAGCAAGGGTAAGCCCCATCCCGACGATGAATGTTTCAGATGATTTGTCTCGCGAGGATTTCGGCTTCATCGGCTTGACGGTGCGGAAATTCTGCTTGAACAGCTTCACCAGGTCGGTGTAGCCGCTGCCGTGGAACGCCTTGACGACCAGGGCACCGTCGGGCTTCAGGTGGCGCTGGGCGAATTCGATGGCCAGTTCGATCAGGTGGGCGACCCGGGCCGCATCCGCCGACTCGATGCCCGACAGGTTGGGCGCCATGTCGGACACCACCAGGTCGACCCGCGCGCCTTTGAGTTCGGCCTCGAGCTTCTCCAGCATCTCCTGCTCGCGGAAATCGCCCTGGAGGAAGGTGACGCCTTCGATCGGCAGCATCGGCAGCAGGTCCAGCGCGACGATGACACCGTCCAGCTGGCCGACCGCGGCCCCCTGCGGCGACAGCCGCCGGCGCAGGTACTGGCTCCAGGCGCCGGGCGTGGATCCCAGATCGACGACCACCTGCCCCGGCCTGACCAGGCCCAAGGCCTCGTCGATTTCCTTCAGTTTGTAGGCCGCACGTGCGCGGTAGCCGTCCTTCGCGGCCATCTTCACATAGGGATCGTTGACGTGGTCGTTCAACCACGCCTTGTTCACTTTCTTGCTTTTGGTTTTTACTTTCATGCTGCCTCGATAATACGGGTATGCCCAAAATTCAACTTACGCCCGCCCAACGGCGCGAAAAGCGCGCCGATGCGCACCACCTGAGCCCGGTGGTCATCGTCGGCAACGACGGCCTGACACCCGCCGTGCAGAAGGAAGTCGATGCCGCACTCAATGCGCACGGCCTCATCAAGGTCCGCATCGTGTCGGACGACCGCAACGGCCGCGAACTGATCTACCACACCCTGGTGGAAGCGCTCGGTGCCGCGCCGGTGCAGCACATCGGCAAGCTGGTGGTGCTGTGGCGCCCGCCGGTCGAGAAGGAAAAGAGCGTCGACGACGACCGGCTGCCCGGCCCGCGCGACGTGAAGATCCTCAAGCACAGCACCCGCGGCGGCCAGCGCCCCGAGGTGCGGGTGTTGCGGGTGCTGGGCAACCAGCGGCTGACCTCCGGTGGCCAGATCAAGCGTGCCAAGCCGAAGAAGAAGTCGATCAAGAAACGCCAAGCCGACTGATACGCCGATGTCCGAGCCAGCCGCACAGCGCAACGTCCTGTGCATGAAGTGGGGCACCAAGTACGGCCCCGAATACGTCAACGCGCTCTTCGCGATGGTACGCCGGCACCTGACCGGCGATTTCCGCTTCGTGTGCCTGACCGACGACGCCGCCGGCATCCGCCCCGAGGTGGAGTGCCTTCCGATCCCGACGCTGGACATCCGGCCCGAGCAGCCGGGCGTGCCCGACCGCGCCTGGCGCAAGCTGACGACCTTCGTCGGCGACCTGCACGGCCTGCACGGTACCGCGCTGTACCTGGACGTGGACGTGGTGGTGGTCGGCAGCCTGGACCCGTTCTTCGAGCTGCCCGGCGAGTTCCTGATCATCAAGGACTACAAGCGCGCGTGGCGGGTGACCGGCAACTCGTCGGTCTACCGCTTCACCCTGGGTGCGCATGCCGACGTGCTGGCCAACTTCCAGCGCCATGAGGCCGACATACGACACCGGTTCCGCAACGAGCAGGCCTACCTGTCCGACTACCTGCACCGCCAGGGCAAGCTGGCCTACTGGCCTGCCGCCTGGTGCCCGAGCTTCAAGTACCACAGCATCCCGACCTGGCCGCTGAACTACTGGCAGGAGCCGCAGGTGCCGCACGACGCCCGGGTGGTCATCTTCCACGGCGAATGCAATCCGCCGGATGCGCTCCTGGGAAAACGCAATCGCCGATTCCGCTATATCCGGCCTGCGCGCTGGGTCGCGACGCACTGGCGGGAGTGATCCTTTGCCGCCACCGCCGCGCCCGGACGCGGCGCGGTCGGGGGGTTCAGCGGCCGGTGCCGCCGGGCGAGTTGCTCGCCGGTGCGGCTTCCGACGAAGAACCCAGGCACTTCCAGAGTACGACACCGGCGCACGCCCACTGCGCCAGGTACATCGCGCTGCCGACCGCGTGCCACAGCTTCAGGTTCTCGCGCGCGACGATCCGCGGCGACACGCCGAACTCGGCCAGCAGTGCCAGCAGCACGCCGGCCAGCACGAACCCCAATGCACTGCGCGCCCACGGCAGCAGCACCGACTCGCCCCGGTCGCGGGAGGCGAGCAAGAGCAGCATGCCGCAGGCCACCGACAGCCAGGTCTGGGCGGTGAAGAGATGCGCCGCCATCTGGCCGGCCATGGCCGGCGTCGGAAGGTGCTTGAACAGCAGCGGCACGACCAGGAAACCGATCGTCGACATGCTGCCCCACCACAGGGCTGCGGCGATGGAGGGCAGCCGGTGCTTGAAGGACACGGGGAGTCTGCTCGACGGCCGGGCGACGGTCAGATGTACTTGACCGCCACGATCTCGTAGCGGCGCACGCCGCCGGGCGCCTGCACCTCGGCGGTGTCGCCCTCCTCCTTGCCGATCAGCGCGCGGGCGATCGGGCTCGACACGTTGATCAGGCCCTGCTTGAGGTCGGCCTCGTCCTCGCCCACGATCTGGTAGGTCACCGCGTCGCCCGACTCTTCGTCTTCCAGCTCGACGGTGGCGCCGAAGACCACCTTGCCGCCCGCATCCAGCGACAGCGGATCGATGACCTGGGCGGCCGACAGCTTGCCTTCCACTTCCTGGATGCGGCCTTCGATGAAGCCCTGGCGGTCCTTGGCCGATTCGTACTCGGCGTTCTCGCTCAGATCACCCTGGGCACGCGCATCGGCGATCGCGGTGATGACCCACGGGCGATCCACCGTCTTCAGGCGGTGCAGCTCTTCCTTGAGCTTTTCGGAGCCGCGCTTGGTGATCGGAATGGTGGTCATGTTCTTGTAGCTCCAAAAAGAAAAAGCCGGACGGAACCGTCCGGCGGTAATACAGGGAGGGGACGGTGGCTCAGACGAGCGGGTGTCCTGCGAGCCGGCCCAGAATCGCCAGCGGGCTCGATGCAGGATTGTATTGTCTGTCCGCGGGCAGGTGCAGCGTCTGCTCCAGCATGAACTGCCCGGCCATCACCGAATGCGGCGTCTGGTCGGAAAAGCAGATCCAGGCCGATCCGGCGGCGAAGGGCATCGTCATCTGCGGCGCGGTTTCCTGGTAACGC
Organism: Xylophilus sp. Leaf220; assembly: GCF_001421705.1. Taxonomy (GTDB): domain Bacteria; phylum Pseudomonadota; class Gammaproteobacteria; order Burkholderiales; family Burkholderiaceae_C; genus Xylophilus. The sequence goes on from NZ_LMKO01000026.1 coordinate 177,485, forward strand.
ATGTCGGATTTCATGCCGTCGTGCAATTGCAGCATCAGGTGGTCGTACTCGCTGCGCAGCGACTTCGTCACCCGCAGCATCCGCAGCAGCCGCGCCTGCAGGGGCGAATAGCGCTTGGCCCGCGGCAGGAAGCGCCGGGCCACGTCCTCGAACGGCTCGCCCACGCGCCAGGTGCGCGGCACGCCGGCCGGGTTGACGTTGGCGAACACCCGCAGGATCCGCTCGCCGTAGTTGGGGCGCGAAGGAAACGCGTCGATGTGCAGCCGCCGGTCGTCGGCGCGCCAGGACTGCTGGCGCGTCTCGACCTGGGCCGGGCGGTAGCTGGTCGGCGCCATCCGCAGCGACGGTACGTAGTGCGGCAGCAGCGCATGCACCAGCGACTCGGCCTGGTGGCGGAACCGCCCGACCATGCCGGCCAGGGCCGCCTGCACCTGCGCGTCGCCGGCGGCGCCCTTGAGCCGGCCTTCGGCATCGAGGCTGATGTTGCGCACCTCGGGCATCAGCAGGTCGGGCCGCAGCAGCGCCTGCTCCTGCGGCGCCAGCACGAACGGCAGCTGCGGAAAGTACAGCACCTTGCCCGCTTCCAGGGCCGCCACCCACTGGGCGTCGTGACGGCCCGCGCGCCAGTCGTCCAGGCCGAGCGTCAGGACCTGCTCTTGAATCTGCGTGTCTTGCATGGGGCTATTGTGCTTTCTCGCAAACGGCGAGGCCCGCAGTGCGGGCGGGCCTCGAACCTTCCGGTGCGGCCGGGGCCGCACTGCGACGGGCCTACCGCATCAGGCGGCGGTCAGCTGCGCGTGGAGTTCCTGCAGCGAGTAGACGTCGAGGTCGTCCACGTAGCGCATGCCTTCGACGGCCGCCTCGGCGCCGAAGATGGTGGTGAACGTGGTCACCCGGGCCTGCAGCGACGAGGTGCGGATCGCACGCGAATCGGCGATCGCGTTGCGGCGCTCCTCCACCGTGTTCACCACCATCACGATCTCGTTGTTCTTGATCATGTCGACCACATGCGGCCGGCCTTCGGTGACCTTGTTAACCACCTCGACCGGGATGCCCGCCGCGGCGATCGCGTTGGCGGTGCCCTTGGTCGCCGCCAGGGTGAAACCCTGCGCGACAAGCTGGCGCGCCACCTCCACCGTGCGGGGCTTGTCGCTGTTCTTGACGGTCAGGAACACCTTGCCCGATTTCGGCAGCTTGGTGCCGGCGCCCAGCTGCGACTTGACGAAGGCTTCGCCGAAGGTCTTGCCCACGCCCATCACTTCGCCGGTCGACTTCATCTCGGGGCCGAGGATCGTGTCCACGCCCGGGAACTTGACGAACGGGAACACCGCTTCCTTCACGCTGAAGTACGGCGGCGTCACCTCTTCGGTGATGCCCTGCGACGCCAGCGTCTGGCCGGCCATGCAGCGCGCGGCCACCTTGGCCAGCTGGATGCCGGTCGCCTTGCTCACGAAAGGCACGGTGCGCGAGGCACGCGGATTGACTTCCAGCACGTAGATCACGTCCTGGCCGTCGACTTCCTGGATCGCGAACTGCACGTTCATCAGGCCGATGACGTTCAGGCCTTCGGCCATCGCGGCCGACTGGCGCTTCAACTCGTCGACCGTTTCCTTCTTCAGGTAGTACGGCGGCAGCGAACAGGCCGAGTCGCCCGAATGCACACCCGCCTGCTCGATGTGCTCCATCACGCCGCCGATGAAGGTCTTGCCCTCGGGGTCGCGCAGGCAGTCCACGTCGCATTCGATCGCGTCGTTCAGGAAGCGGTCGAGCAGCACCGGCGAGTCGTGGCTCACCTTGACCGCTTCGCGCATGTAGCGCTCCAGGTCTCGCTGCTCGTGCACGATCTCCATCGCGCGGCCGCCCAGCACATAGCTCGGGCGCACCACCAGCGGGTAGCCGAGCGCCGTGGCTTTTTCCAGCGCTTCGGCTTCGGTGCGGGCGGTGGCGTTCGGCGGCTGGCGCAGGCCCAGTTCGTGCAGCAGCTTCTGGAAGCGCTCGCGGTCTTCGGCCGCGTCGATCATGTCGGGCGATGTGCCGATGATCGGCACGCCGTTGGCCTCCAGGTCCAGCGCCAGCTTCAAGGGCGTCTGGCCGCCGTACTGCACGATCACGCCGAACGGCTTTTCCTTGTCGACGATCTCCAGCACGTCCTCGAGCGTCAGCGGCTCGAAGTACAGGCGGTCGGAGGTGTCGTAGTCGGTCGAGACGGTCTCGGGATTGCAGTTGACCATGATGGTCTCGTAGCCGTCCTCGCGCATCGCGAGCGCGGCGTGCACGCAGCAATAGTCGAACTCGATGCCCTGGCCGATGCGGTTGGGGCCACCGCCCAGCACCATGATCTTCTTGTTATTCGTCGGCTCGGCCTCGCACTCGTCCTCGTAGGTCGAGTAGAGATACGCGGTATCGGTCGCGAACTCGGCGGCGCAGGTATCCACCCGCTTGTAGACCGGGCGCACGCCGAGGGCGCGGCGCTTCTCGCGCACGGCCGTGTCGGTGGTCTTCAACTGGCGCGCCAGGCGGCGGTCGGAGAAGCCCTTCTTCTTGAGCGCGAGCAGCGTGTCCTTGTCGATCTCGTCGAGCGTCTTGGTTTCGAGTTCGAGCTCGATCTTCACGATCTCCTCGATCTGCACCAGGAACCACGGGTCGATCTTGGTCAGCGCGAAGACCTCGTCCACGCTCATGCCCTGGGCGAAGGCGTCGCCCACGTACCAGATGCGCTCGGGGCCGGGCTCGCCCAGTTCCTTCTCGAGCACTTCGCGGTCCTGGGTCTTCTCGTTCAGGCCGTCCACGCCCACTTCCAGGCCGCGCAGGGCTTTCTGGAACGATTCCTGGAAGGTGCGGCCCATCGCCATCACCTCGCCGACGGACTTCATCTGCGTCGTCAGGCGGCTGTCGGCGGTCGGGAACTTCTCGAAGGCGAAGCGCGGGATCTTGGTGACCACGTAGTCGATCGACGGCTCGAACGAGGCCGGCGTGGCGCCGCCGGTGATCTCGTTGCGCAGTTCGTCGAGCGTGTAGCCCACCGCCAGCTTGGCGGCGACCTTGGCGATCGGGAAACCGGTGGCTTTCGACGCCAAAGCGGATGAGCGCGAGACCCGCGGGTTCATCTCGATGACGACCATGCGGCCGTCCTTCGGGTTGATCGAGAACTGCACGTTGGAGCCGCCGGTGTCGACGCCGATCTCGCGCAGCACCGCCAGCGATGCATTGCGCAGGATCTGGTATTCCTTGTCGGTCAGGGTCTGGGCCGGGGCCACGGTGATCGAGTCGCCGGTGTGCACGCCCATCGGGTCCAGGTTCTCGATCGAGCAGACGATGATGCAGTTGTCGGCGGTGTCGCGCACCACTTCCATCTCGTACTCTTTCCAGCCGAGCAGCGACTCTTCGATCAGCAGTTCGTTGGTCGGCGAGGCTTCCAGGCCGCGCTTGCAGATGGTCTCGAACTCTTCGGCGTTGTAGGCGATGCCGCCGCCGGTGCCGCCCAGGGTGAAGCTGGGGCGGATCACGGTCGGGAAGCCGAGCGTCTTCTGCACGCCCCAGGCCTCGTCCATCGAATGCGCGATGCCGGAGCGGGCCGAGCCCAGCCCGATCTTGGTCATCGCGTCCTTGAACTTGAGCCGGTCCTCGGCCTTGTCGATCGCCTCGGGCTTGGCACCGATCAGTTCTACCTTGTACTTGTCGAGCACGCCGTGGTGCCACAGGTCGAGCGCGCAGTTCAGCGCGGTCTGGCCGCCCATCGTCGGCAGGATCGCATCCGGGCGCTCCTTGGCGATGATCTTCTCGACCGTCTGCCAGGTGATCGGCTCGATGTAGGTCACGTCGGCCGTGGCCGGGTCGGTCATGATCGTCGCGGGGTTGCTGTTGATCAGGATGACCTTGTAGCCCTCCTCCCGCAGCGCCTTGCAGGCCTGCACGCCGGAGTAGTCGAACTCGCAGGCCTGGCCGATGATGATCGGGCCGGCGCCGATGATGAGGATGCTCTTGAGATCGGTGCGCTTAGGCATGCTGCCGTCCTTCCTTGTGGTTCTGCATCAGCGCGGTGAAACGGTCGAACAGATAGGCGATGTCGTGCGGGCCGGGCGAGGCTTCCGGGTGGCCCTGGAAGCAGAAGGCCGGCTGGCTGGTGTGGGCCAGGCCCTGCAGCGTGTTGTCGAACAGGCTGACGTGGGTTGCGCGCAGCGTGGCGGGCAGCGACTTCTCGTCCACCGCGAAGCCGTGGTTCTGGCTGGTGATGCTGACCCGGCCGTTGTCGAGGTCCTTGACCGGATGGTTCGCGCCGTGGTGGCCGAACTTCATCTTGTAGGTCTTGGCCCCCATGGCCAGCGCCATGATCTGGTGGCCCAGGCAGATGCCGAAGGTGGGGATGCCCGCCTCGATCAGTCCGCGCGCGGCGGCGATCGCGTAGTCGCAGGGGCCCGGGTCGCCGGGGCCGTTGGCCAGGAAGACGCCGTCGGGTGCGAGCTTCATCACCTCGGCCGCCGAGGTCTGGGCCGGCACCACGGTGATCTGCGCGCCGCGCTCGGCGATCATGCGCAGGATGTTCTTCTTGACGCCGTAGTCGAACGCGACGACGTGGAACTTCGGCGCGATCTGCATGCCGTAGCCTTCGCCCAGCTTCCACTCGGTCTGGGTCCACTCGTAGGGCGCCTTGACCGACACCACCTTGGCCAGGTCGAGCCCGGCCATGCTGGGCGCGGCCTTGGCCTGGGCGACGGCCGCGTCGATGGCGTCCTGCGTCGGTGCCTGGCCGGCGGCCAGGCCGACGATGCAGCCGTTCTGCGCGCCGTGGCTGCGCAGGTGGCGGGTGAGCTTGCGGGTGTCGATGCCGGCGATGGCGACGGTGCCTTCGCGGGCCAGGTACGCGTCGAGCGTCAGCGTCGAGCGGAAGTTGGAGGCGGCGAGGGGCAGGTCCTTGATGATCAGGCCTGCGGCATGGACCTTGTCGGCTTCGACGTCTTCCTCGTTGACGCCGTAGTTGCCGATGTGCGGATACGTGAGCGTCACGATCTGCTGGGCATAGCTCGGGTCGGTGAGGATTTCCTGGTAGCCGGTCATGGCGGTGTTGAACACCACCTCGCCGACGGTGGAGCCGGCGGCTCCGATCGAATGGCCGAGAAAGACCGTGCCGTCTGCAAGCGCCAGGATGGCGGGCGGGAATTTTCCCTGTAGAGACAAGAGCACTGGGTTCTCCGGATGGTTACGGTCGCCCGGAGCCCATCGGCCATAAGCCGGGAGGCTGCTTGGATGGAGGAGTTGCTTGGGACGCGGCCGGGCGACGCTGTTACGGGAAAGCCCTCGATTGTAGCGTGGAGGAGACGCCCCTTTTGCCGTACATGCGGTGAAACACCCGGGTTCGGCCTTCTTCGTCGCCCGGGCCGACGCCTATTGGGCGCGGGCCGCGGCGCTGGCGTGCAGGCAGATCGCGGCCGCAGCGCCCACGTTGAGCGACTCCTCCCCGCCGGGCTGGGCGATGCGGATGCGGTGGGTGGCCCGGGCCTCCAGGGCCGGCGAGACGCCCTGCCCTTCGTGCCCCATCAGCCAGGCGCACGGCCACGGCAACGCGGCGCGGTGCAGCAGGTCGCCCCCGTGCGAACTGGTGGCGAGCAGCGGAAGGCCCAGCGCCGACAGGTCCTCCAGCGCCAGCCCCTCGACCAGCCGCAGCCCGAAATGCGCGCCCATGCCGGCGCGCAGCACCTTCGGACCCCACAGCGCCGCCGTGCCCTTGAGCGCCAGCACCTGCGAGAAGCCGAAGGCCGAGGCGCTGCGCAGGATGGAGCCGACGTTGCCGGCGTCCTGCACCCGGTCGAGCACCACCGCGGCGGCGCCCGGCAGCGGCGCCGCCGTATCGGGCAGCGCCATGACGAAGCCCATCGGCGCCGGGGATTCCAGGCCGCTGATCTCTTCCATGAGCGCATCGGCCAACACTATGATTTTCGTAGCATGAAGTCGGTACGTAGCACCGGCCAGAGGCCCATACGACTCCGAAAACACGGCGGCGACCGGCTGCAGGCCGCGGTCGAGCGCGGCGCGGCACAGGTGGTCGCCCTCCAGCCAGACGCGGCCCTGCCTGCGGTAGGCGCCGTTGTCCTGCGCCAGCCGGCGCAGATCCTTCACCCAGGCGTTGTCGCGCGAGGTGATGTGGAGGGGGCCCTGCTCGCTCACGCGCGAACCGCCGGACGGCGCACGCGGCGCGCGGGCGTCTGCACCTGCAGCACCTGGACCTGCAGCACCGGTTCCGGCTCGTCCGGCACGCGCAGCGGCAGGTCGGAGAGCGCCGCCATCGGGGTGGCCATCGGCCGGATCGCGAAGGCCTGGGCCACCGGCGCGAATGACCGGCGGTGGTGGGCGCAGGCACCGTGCGCCTGCAGCGCCGCCAGGTGTTCGGCGGTGCCGTAGCCCTTGTGCTGGGCGAAGCCGTAGTGCGGGTACTCCAGGTGCAGGCCGTGGCACAGCCGGTCGCGGTGCACCTTGGCCAGGATCGACGCGGCGGAGATGGCCTTGACCAGCGCGTCGCCCTTGACGATCGCCTCGGCCAGCACGTCCAGCGGCGGCAGCCGGTTGCCGTCCACCAGCACCTTCACCGGCTTCAAGCGCAGGCCCTCGACCGCGCGGCGCATGGCCAGCATCGTCGCCTGCAGGATGTTGAGCTGGTCGATCTCTTCGACGCTGGCGGACGCGACCGAGCAGCACAGCGCCTTGGCGCGGATCTCGTCGTAGAGCTTCTCGCGGCGCGCCGCGGTCAGCACCTTGGAATCGGCCAGGCCGTCGATCGGGTTCAGGTCGTCGAGGATGACGGCCGCGGCGACCACCGGCCCGGCCAGCGGGCCGCGGCCCGCCTCGTCGACGCCGGCGACCAGACCGGGAATGTCCCAGGCCAGGCGGACCTGTTCGGGCGTGCGGAGCAGTACGGAGCGCTTGGCGCGGGCGCGCACCGGCGCGGTGGCTTCAACGGGCAACGACTTTTTCGATGGCATCGGCAGCAAGTCGGGAGGTGTCGCGCTGCAGGCTCTGGTGCAGCGCGGAGAAACGGGTGTGGACGGTCGCGATTGTCGCAGGCGCCTCGTGCTTGGCGTCGATCCAGCGCAGCGTTTCGCGGGCCAGCGCGGCGGGCGTGGCAGCGTCCTGCAGCAGTTCGGGCACCACGAAATCCTGGCACAGGATGTTGGGCAGGCCCACCCAGGGCTGCAGCCGCTTGCGGCGCATCAACAGCCAGGAGATGGCCTGCATCCGGTAGGCGATCACCATCGGCCGCTTGAAGAGCGCGGCCTCCAGCGTGGCGGTGCCGCTGGCGATCAGCGTGGCGTCGCAGGCGGCCAGCGCGGCGTGCGACTGGCCGGCCAGCAGTTGCAGGTGCGGCGCGATGCCGCTGGCCGCGGCCAGTTGCTCGATCCGCGGGCGCAGCGACGGGATCGCCGGCACGACGAAGCGCAGGCGCGGCCGCGCGCGCAGCATCAGCGCCGCGGCGGCGAAGAAGGTCGCGGCCAGGTATTCGATCTCGGAGCGGCGGCTGCCGGGCAGCAGGGCCACCACGTCGTCGGCATCGTCCAGGCCCAGCGCGCGGCGGGCGGCGGCGCGGTCGGGCTCCATCGGGACGACGCTGGCCAGCGGATGGCCGACGTAGGTCGCGTCGATGCCGTGCGAGGCCAGCAGCGCCGGCTCGAACGGAAAGATGCACAGCACATGGTCGGCGCTGCGGCGGATCTTCTCGACCCGCTCGGCCCGCCAGGCCCAGATCGACGGGCAGACGAAGTGCACCGTCTTGATGCCGGCGGCGCGCAGGTCGGCCTCCAGGTCGAGGTTGAAGTCGGGTGCATCCACGCCGATGAAGATGCCGGGTTGGTCGGCCAGCAGCCGGTCGCGCAACTGGCGGCGGATGCCGACGATCTCGCGGTAGCGGCGCAGCACCTCGATGCTGTAGCCGTGCACCGCCAGCTTCTCGCTGGGCCACCAGGCCTCGAAGCCGCGGCGCTGCATCTGCGGCCCGCCGATGCCCTGTCCTCGCAGCGCGGGCCAGCGCACCTGCAGGCCGTCGAGCAACAGGCCGGCCAGCAGGTCGCCGGAGGTTTCGCCGGCCACCATCGCGACGCGGGGCGCATCGCCCGCGGGCGGCATGTCGGCCGGAAATGCGGCACCCGCCGCGACGCGGTCGGGCGAGGCGGAAGGCGGGGCCATCGGAATGCGCCGCCTTACCGCACGATGCCGCGCTGAGGCGACACTTGCTCTAAAAATGAGAGCATCATGTCGACGTCCGGCGCCGACTCCGGCATCTTTTCCTTCAGATCTGCGATCCGGGCGCGCGACTGCTCCAGCGTCAGGTCGTCGCGGTAGAGCGCCTTGTGCATCGCCTTGACCGCCGAGATCCGCTCGGCCGAGAAGCCGCGCCGGCGCAGGCCTTCGAAGTTCATCGACCGGGCCGCCGCCGGCTGGCCCTGGCTCATCACGAAGGGCGGCTGGTCGGCGAACAGCAGGGCGCACATCGCGGTCATGCCGTGTGCGCCGATCCGCACGAACTGGTGCACGACCGTGAAGCCGCCCAGGATCACCCAGTCGTCCACCTCGACATGGCCCGCCAGCTGCGAGTTGTTGGCGAAGATGGTGTGGTTGCCGACGCGCACGTCGTGCGCCAGGTGCACGTAGGCCATGATCCAGTTGTCGTCGCCGACCCGGGTCACGCCGCCGCCGCCGGGCGATCCGATGTTGAAGGTGCAGAACTCGCGCACCGTGTTGCGGTCGCCGATCACCAGTTCGCAGGGCTCGCCGGCGTACTTCTTGTCCTGCGGCACCGCGCCCAGCGAGTTGAACTGGAAGATGCGGTTGTCGCGGCCGATGGTGGTGTGGCCCTCGATCACGCAGTGTGCACCGACCGTCGTGCCGGCGCCGATCGTCACGTGCGGGCCGATCACGGTGTACGGGCCGACCGCGACCGACGGGTCGATCCGCGCACCCTCGGCCACCACGGCTGTGGGGTGGATCCCCATCAGGCGATGGTGCGCATAGTGCACATCAACTCGGCCTCGCAGGCGATGTCCTCGCCCACGCGGGTGGTGCCCTTGAACTTGAAGATGCCCGACTTCATCCGGTCGAGCGTCACGTCCATCACCAGCTGGTCGCCCGGCTCCACCGGCCGCTTGAAGCGCGCGCCGTCGATGCCGGCGAAGTAGTACACCGTCTTGTCGTCGGGCGTGACACCAAGCGTGTCGAAGGCCAGCAGCGCGGCGGCCTGGGCCATCGCCTCCAGGATCAGCACCCCCGGCATCACCGGGCGGTGCGGAAAGTGGCCGGTGAAGAACGGCTCGTTGATCGTGACGTTCTTCAACGCGCGGATCCGCTTGCCCTTCTCCACTTCCAGCACCCGGTCCACCAGCAGGAAGGGGTAGCGGTGCGGCAATTGCTTGAGGATCTGGTGAATGTCCAACATGGTCTGGTGAGGTCTGTGATGTTCGGTATCGGACGCGCAGTGCGCGCCGCGGGCGCCTGCCGCATCAGCGGCTGCGGGCGGCCAGGTCGTGTTCGAGTGTCTTGATCCGCTCGCGCAGGCCGTGCAGTTGCTTCAGCGTGGCGGCGTTCTTTTCCCACTTGGCATTGTCGTCTATGGGAAACATGCCGGTGTAGTGCCCCGGCCGGTGGATCGACCGGGTGACGACCGAGGCGGCCGACACGTGGACGCCGTCGGCCAGCGTCAGGTGGCCCAGCACGACCGCGCCACCGCCCACGGTGCAGTGCGCACCGATGGTGGCGCTGCCCGCCACGCCGGCGCAGCCGGCCATCGCGGTGTGGCGGCCGACCCGCACGTTGTGGCCGATCTGGACCAGGTTGTCGAGCTTGACCCCGTCCTCGATCACCGTGTCGCCCAACGCGCCACGGTCGATGCAGGTGTTGGCGCCGATCTCCACATCGTCGCCGATGCGCACCGCGCCGAGCTGCTCGATCTTTTCCCAGGCGCCCTGGTGCGGTGCGAAGCCGAAGCCGTCGGCGCCGATCACCACGCCCGGGTGCAGGAGGCAGCGCGCGCCGATCCGGCAGTCCTCGCCGACCGTGACGCGCGAGCGCAGAACCGTGCCCGCGCCGATGTATGCGCCCCGCTCCACCACGCACAGCGGGCCGACGGTGGCAGAAGGATCGACGGCCGCCTCGGGATCGACCACCGCGGACGGATGGATTCCGGGCACCGCACCCCGCCCCAGATGGCGCTTCCAGAGCTGGGTGACACGGGCGAAGTAGTGGTAGGGCGAATCGGCGACGATGCAGTCGCCGCGCTGCTCGGCCGCGGCCTGCATCGCCGGCGCTACGATCACGCAGCCGGCCCGGGACGATGCCAGCTGCTGCACATAGCGCGGATGGCTCAGGAAAGCCAAATGCGAAGGCCCGGCGCCCTCGAGAGGGGCCAGGCCTTCCACCATCCGATTGCCGTCGCCGTGCAGCACGCCGCCCAGCTCGGACACGATCGCGTGCAGGGACAGCGCCACGGCCGACCGGCTGCCGCGCGAATTACTTGGCGCCGGGCGCGTTGAGCGCCTTGATCACCTTGTCCGTGATGTCGTAGGCCGGGTTGATGTAGACGGCTTCCTGCAGGATCACGTCGTACTTTTCCTGCTCGGCCACGGTCTTGACCACGCGGTTGGCACGCTCCAGCACCTGCTGCAGCTCCTCGTTCTTGCGGGAATTCAGGTCTTCCTGGAATTCGCGGCGCTTGCGCTGGAAATCGCGGTCCTGCTCGACCAGCTGGCGCTGGCGCGTCGTGCGCTGGCTCTCGGCCAGCGTCGGCGCCTCGCGCTCGAACTTGTCGGAGGCGGATTTGAGTGCGTTGCCTTGGTCGAGCAGTTCCTTCTCGCGCTTTGCGAATTCCTGCTCGAGCTTCACCTGGGCTGCCTTGGCCGTGTTGGCCTCCCGGAAGATCCGGTCGGTGTTCACGAAGCCGGCGCGAAACTGCTCGGTCTGGGCAGACGCCGAAAGAGCCAGCGTGCCCAGCAAAATGCCGACGGAGCAATGGCGAAAAAAAGTGTTCATCAAAAGGACGTTCCGATCTGGAATTGCAATTTCTGGATTCTATCGCCGGGGCGCTTGCGGACAGGGTTTGCAAATGCAAGCCGCAGGGGGCCGACCGGGGATATCCAGCTCAGGCCCACGCCGACCGATGCCCGCATCTCGCTGAAGCGGATCGGGTCGTCCTCGCCGAACACGTTGCCCACGTCGACGAAGCCGAAGACCCGCAGCGTACGGTCGTTGCCGGCGCCGGGGAACGGCGCCACCGCCTCCAGGTTGAAGGTGGCTTTCTTGGCGCCGCCGATGGACGAGCCGGTCACGTCGCGCGGACCCAGGGTGCCCTGGTCGAAACCGCGCACCGAGCCCAGGCCGCCGGAGTAGAAGTTCTTGAAGATCGGGAACGGACGGCCGTTGAGGCCCTTGCCGGCACCCAGCTCCGAGTTGAAGGCCAGGGTGAACTTCTTGTTGAGCGGAACGTACTGCTGGAACTGGTAGTTGCCGCGGACGTAGCGCGCATCGCCCGCCACCCCGATCTCGGAGTTGAAGCGCTGGTAGCGGCCGGCGTTGGGCACCAGGGCGCTGTCGCGGCTGTCGCGCGACCAGCCGATGGTCAGCGGCACAGAGTAGCTGGTGTAGCCAACTTCCTCGGCGTACTTCAGGTAGGCGGCCGGGATGTTGGTGCCCGGCTTGATCTCGGTCCGCTCGGCGCCGGCACCGAAGAACACGGTGTCGGTTTCGCTGAACGGCACGCCGAAGCGCATGCTCGCACCCGAAGTCAGCAGGCGGTAGTTGCCGCCCTGGTCCTGGTAGGGGCGCGACGACCGGTGGTAGATGTCGATGGTGCGCGAGATGCCGTCGGCGGTGAAGTACGGGTTGGTCGTGCTGAGCACGATCGCGCGGTTGTACTTGCTGGTGTTGACGTCCACGCCCAGGTAGTTGCCGGAGCCGAAGACGTTCTCCTGCTTGATGCCGAACGACAGCGCCACCTTTTCCGCGCTGGAGAAGCCGGCACCGACCTGCAGGCTGCCGGTGGGCTTCTCGGTCACGTTGACCACCAGGTCAACCTGGTCGGGCGAGCCGGGCACGTCCTGCGTCTCGACATCGACCTGGCTGAAGTAGCCCAGCCGGTCGACCCGGTCGCGCGAGAGCTTGATCCGGTCGCCGTCGTACCAGGACGATTCGAACTGGCGGAACTCGCGGCGGATGACTTCGTCGCGCGTGCGGTTGTTGCCGCTGAGCGCGATGCGGCGCACGTAGGCCCGGCGCGACGGCTCGGCCTGCAGCACCAGGGCCACGCGGTTGTTGGCGCGGTCGACTTCCGGCACCGCCTCGACGCGGGCGAAGGCGAAGCCGAAGTTGCTGAAATAGTCGGTGAAGGCCTTGGTCGTCTGCGCCACTTCGTCGGCGTTGTAGGCTTCGCCCGGCTTGATCTTGATCAGCGACTTGAACTCGTCGTCGCGGCCGAGGTAGTTGCCCTCGATCTTCACGCCCGAGACGACGTAGCGCTCGCCCTCGGTCACGTTGACGGTGATGCTGATGTCTTCCTTGTTGGGCGAGATCGCGACCTGGGTCGAATCGACCCGGAACTCGAGGTAGCCGCGCGACAGGTAGTAGGAGCGCAGCGTCTCCAGGTCGGCGTTGAGCTTGGCGCGCGCGTAGCGGTCGGACTTGGTGTACCAGCTGAGCCAGCCGCCGGTGTCGAGGTCGAACAGGTCCTCGAGGGTGGATTCGCTGAAGGCCTGGTTGCCGACGATGCGGATGTTCTTGATCTTGGCCGGCTCGCCTTCGGAGACGGTGAAGGTCAGGTTGACCCGGTTGCGCTCGATCGGCGTCACCGTGGTCACCACTTCCGCGCCATACAAGCTGCGGTTGATGTACTGGCGCTTCAGTTCCTGCTCGGCCCGGTCGGCCAGGGCCTTGTCGAACGGGCGGCCTTCGGTCAGGCCCACGTCGCGCATCGCCTTCTTGAGCGTTTCCTTGTCGAATTCCTTGGTGCCGGCGAAATCGACGTCGGCGACCGTGGGCCGCTCCTCGACCACCACCGTCAGCACGTTGCCGTTGACTTCCAGGCGCACGTCCTTGAACAGGCCCAGGCCGAACAGTTGGCGGATCGCGCCGGCGCCCTTGTCGTCGTTGTAGCCGTCGCCCACGCGGAACGGCAGCGAAGCGAACACGGTGCCCGGCTCCACGCGCTGCAGACCCTCGACACGGATGTCGCGCAGGGTGAACGGTTCGACCGCCCAGGCCGCGTTGGCAGCGAAAAGCATGGCCGCGACCGCCGAGACGGAGCGCATGCGAAAACGGGTGAAAGATTGCTTCATGTATCAGGTCTCTGGCGAACACCGGCCCGGCGCCAGGCCCGGGGACCGCCGCATTATGACGGACGGCGTCAGCCGAAAATGCGGGAGACGTCGTTGAACAGGGCAATCGACGTCATGAGAAGGAGCGCGGCGACGCCGCCACGCTGCAGGCGATCGAGCCACACCTCGGACACGGTGCGGCCGGTGACGGCTTCCCACAGGAAGTACATCAGGTGGCCGCCGTCGAGTACCGGCAGCGGCAGCAGGTTGAGGATGCCCAGGCTCACGCTGATCAGCGCCAGGAAGGTCAGGTACTGCGTGAGGCCCAGGCTCGCCGACTTGCCGGCGTAGTCGGCGATGGTCAGCGGGCCGCTCAGGTTCTTGATCGACGCCTGGCCGATCAGCATGCGCCCCATCATGCGCAGGGTCAGCACCGAGACTTCCCAGGTCTTGACCGCGCCGTTGCGCAGGCCTTCGATCGGGCCGTAGCGCACCGTCATCATCTCGGGCGGGCCGCCCACGTAGGCGTTCACCCGGCCGAAGCTCGTGTCCTGCTCGGTCACGACGACGGGCGTCACCGGCAGCGACAGCTGCTCGCTGCCGCGCTCGACCTGCCAGACCTGGGTGCGCGCCTCGCTGCCCTGCACCGACGCGCGGATCGCCTCGCGCAGCTGCGGGCCGTCGCCGATCGCGGTATCGCCGATGCGCAGCACCGTGTCGCCCTGGCGCAGTCCGGCTTTGGCGGCCGCGCCGTCGGCCTGGACCTCGCCCAGCACCGGCGGCGTCCACGGACCGACGATGCCGATCTTGCGGAACAGCTGCATGTCGGCCTCGCGGGCGCCGATGCGGTCGAGCTGCAGCGTGGCCTGGCGCGTCGGGCCGGTTCCGGCGCCGGCAGGCTGGTAGGCGATGCGCACGTTCTGGCCGTCGAGCGCGCCGCGGGTCAGCAGCCACCGCAGGTCCTCGAACGACTGCACGGGCTGCAGCGCTTCGCCTTCGAAGGCCGCCTCGGTCACCCGCTCGCCGCCCTCCAGGCCGGCGGCCTGGGCGGTGGATCCGGCCACCGGCGCGGCCAGCACCGGCTGCGGCTCCTGCACGCCCATCCAGTTGACGCCCGCATACAGCAGGATCGCCAGGAGCAGGTTGGCCGCGGGGCCGGCGGCTACCACCGCGGCGCGCTGGGCCAGCGGGCGGTTGTTGAAGGCCAGGTGACGCTCCTCGGGTGCGACCGGCGCCTCGCGCTCGTCGAGCATCTTCACGTAGCCGCCCAGCGGCAGCATGCCGACCACGAATTCGGTGGGCGAACCGGGACGTTGCCAGCGCAGGATCGGTTTGCCGAAGCCGACCGAGAAGCGCAGCACCTTCACCCCGCAGGCTACCGCCACCCGGTAGTGGCCGTACTCGTGCACGGCGATGAGCAGCGCCAGGGCCACGATGAAAGCGACGACGGTCAGCATGTCCGAATCTCCGAAAAATCAGTGCATCAGGCCGGCGACGGCGGCCGACGCACTGGAGCGCGCCTGCGCGTCGATCGCCATCAGGTCGTCGAGGCAGGTGGGCGCCTGCGGCACGCAGCGCTCCAGGGTGGCGAGGTTGACCGCGTGGATCTGGTCGAAGCGGATGCGCCCGTCGAGGAACGCCTGCACCGCCACTTCGTTGGCCGCGTTCAGCACGGCGGTGGTGCCGGGCGGGGCGCGCAGCGCGTCCCAGGCGAGCTGCAGGCCGGGGAAACGCTGGGGATCGGGCCGCTCGAAGGTCATCGCCGCCAGCGAAGAGAAGTCGAGCCGGGGTGCGCCGCTCTCCATCCGTTCGGGCCAGGAGAGGCCGTAGGCGATCGGCACCCGCATGTCGGGCACGCCCAGCTGCGCCACCAGGGAGCCGTCGTGGTACTGCACCAGGGAATGGACGATGCTCTGCGGATGGATCACCACCTCGATCCGGTCGGGCGGCAGGCCGAAGAGGTAGCGGGCCTCGATCACCTCCAGGCCCTTGTTCATCATCGTGGCCGAGTCGACCGAGATCTTGCGGCCCATCGACCAGTTGGGATGGGCGCAGGCCTCGTCCGGCGTGACCGCTGCGAGCGTGGCCGGATCGCGGGTGCGGAACGGCCCGCCCGAAGCGGTCAGCACCAGCCGGTCGACCCGGCGCTCCCAGGTGGTCGGGTCGTCGGGCAAGGACTGGAAGATGGCGGAATGCTCGCTGTCGATCGGCAGCAGCTGGGCGCCGCCCTCGCGCACCGCGTCCATGAACCAGTCGCCGCCGACGACCAGGGCCTCCTTGTTCGCCAGCAGCAGCCGCTTGCCGGCCCGCGCGGCGGCCAGGCACGGCGCCAGCCCCGCGGCGCCGACGATGGCGGCCATCACCATGTCTACATCGGGGTGGGATGCTACCATTTCCATAGCATCATGTCCTTGCAGCACCTCGACTGCGAGCCCATTCGCCTTGCATTCCTGACGCAGGCGGGCGGCGGCCTCCGGCTGGGCCATGACGGCGTAGCGGGGCCGCAGGCGCAGGCACTGCTGCAGCATCGCATCGACCTGCGTCGCCGCGGCGAGCGCGAAGACCTGGAACCGCCCGGGGTGCCGCGCCAGCACGTCCAGCGTGCTGAGGCCGATGGAACCTGTGGAGCCCAGGACGGTGATCGTATGCATCCGGTCGCTCACATCGCGCCCACGGTCGAGAGCATCATCGCCAGCGGCAGCGTGGGCAGCAGCGCATCGACCCGGTCGAGCACGCCGCCGTGGCCGGGCAGCAGGTGGCTGCTGTCCTTGGCGCCGGCGCTGCGCTTGACCAGCGATTCGACGAGGTCGCCCACCACGCTCATCGTGGCCATGAACACCGCGCCCACCACCAGTAGCCACCAGCCCTGCATCGCCAGCCGGCTGTAGAAGCTCAATACCTGCGGCTGCCAGGCCCGGTCGGCCATGACCCACACGACCGCCAGCACCAGCACCCCCAGCATGCCGCCCCAGACGCCCTCCCAGCTCTTGCCCGGGCTGATCGACGGGGCCAGCTTGGAGCGGGTGAAGCGCAGGCCGAACGCACGGCCGGCGAAGTAGGCGCCGATATCGGCCACCCAGACAAGCACCAGGATCGACAGCAGGAAGTTGATGCCGATCACCCGCGCCTGCCCCACCGCCAGCCAGGCGAGCCACAGCGCCAGCACGCCGCCGACCACCCGCACGGTGCGCGGCACCCGCGGCCAGCCGGCCACGCCGCTGCGCAGCAACGCGGCGCTGGCCAGCACCCAGAAAGCACCGGCAGCCAGCCAGGCGAGCGGCATCGGCCGCTCGAGCCAGCCCAGGCGCCAGCTCAGCAGGCACAGCGCCAGGCAGTCGAAGGCGATGAACAGCGCGCCCTTGCCGGAGTAGCCGTTGAGCCGGCCCCATTCCCACGCCGCCGCCGTCATGGCCACCAGCGCGACCGCGCAGAACGGCAAGGGAGACGGATAGAACAGCGCCGGCAGCAGGATGGCCAGCAGGACGACCGCGGTGATGATGCGTTGCTTCAGCATGGAAAGTCCCCTGAGAGCCTGCGCAGCGCCGGTGGAGGCGCTAGGCGGCGTTGGCGTTGCCGGATGGCGAAGCGGACACGGCCGCCTGCTGCTGGGCAGCGGCGGGCGCGGATTGCGCGGCGACCTGGGCCGAGGTCTGCCCGAAGCGGCGCTCGCGGCAGGCGAAGGCCCCAATCGCCGCGTCGAGCGCGCCCGCGTCGAAATCGGGCCACAGGCGGTCGCTGAAATACAACTCGGAGTATGCGGCCTGCCAGAGCAGGAAATTGCTGATTCGCTGCTCGCCGCCGGTGCGGATCACCAGGTCGGGATCGGGGACGTGCGACAGCGCCATCGCACGGTGCAGGTTGAGTTCGGTGGCGGGCTCGCCCCGGGCCGCGAGCGCCTGCGCGGCCTGGGCGATGTCCCAGCGGCCGCCGTAGTTGAAGCAGACGTTGAGCACCAGCCTCTGGTTGCCGGCGGTCGCCAGTTCGGCCGCCACCAGGCCGTCGCGCACCTTGTCAGAGAGGCCGGCGCGCTCGCCGACGAAGTACAGGCGCACGCCGTCGGCATGCAGCTGCGGCACCTCGCGGCCCAGCGCCTTGGCCAGCAGCTCCATCAGGCCCGACACCTCGTCGGCCGGCCGGTTCCAGTTCTCGGACGAGAACGCGAAAACGGTCAGCACGCCGACGCCGCGTTCGGCGCACAGCCGCACGCAGCGGCGCAGCGACTCGACGCCCTGGCGATGGCCCGCGATGCGGGGCAGGAAGCGGCGCGACGCCCAGCGGCCGTTGCCGTCCATCACGATGGCGATGTGGTGCGGCACCACGGGCGGAGCGGGCTTTACGGCCACACCGATCCTGACGGGGAGGTACCAGCGAGAAGAAGGCGCACGGGTGGGGCCGTCAGACGGCCATGATTTCCTGTTCCTTGGCCGCGACCAGCTTGTCGATCTCGACGATGTGGCGGTCGGTGACCTTCTGCACGTCGGCTTCGGCACGCTTCTGGTCGTCCTCGGAGGCCAGCTTGTCCTTGACCAGCTTCTTGACGGCTTCGTTCGCATCGCGGCGCAGGTTGCGCACCGCGATCTTGGCGCTCTCGCCCTCGTTGCGGACCAGCTTGGTCATTTCCTTGCGGCGCTCTTCGCTCATCGGCGGCATCGGCACCCGGATCAGGTCGCCCATCGACGCGGGGTTCAGGCCCAGGTCGCTTTCGCGGATGGCCTTCTCGATCTTGGCGCCCATGCCCTTTTCCCAGGGCTGGACGCTGATGGTGCGCGAGTCGATCAGCGACACGTTGGCCACCTGGCTGATCGGCACCGGCGAGCCGTAGTAGTCGACCTGCACCGAGTCGAGGATGGCCGGGTTGGCACGGCCGGTGCGGATCTTGGTGAGGTTGTTCTTGAACGCGCCGATGGACTGGTCCATCTTGGCGTCGGTGTTCGTCTTGATGTCTGCGATGCTCATAGGGGTCCTCCAGGGATGCTCGGTCGGGATGGGCGCGGCGCGCGCTCAGACATGCACTAGCGTGCCTTCGTCCTCGCCCATCACCACGCGCTTCAACGCGCCGTGCTTGAAGATGGAGAAGACCTTCAGCGGCAGCTTCTGGTCGCGGCACAGCGCGAAGGCGGTGGCGTCCATGATGCCCAGGTTCTGCGCCATCGCATCGTCGAAACTGATGCGAGCGTAGCGGGTGGCCGTCGGGTCCTTCTTCGGGTCGGCGCTGTAGACGCCGTCGACCTTGGTGGCCTTGAGGACCAGTTCGGCTCCGATCTCGGCGCCACGCAGCGCGGCGGCGGTGTCGGTGGTGAAGAAGGGGTTGCCGGTGCCGGCCGCGAAGACCACCACCTTGCCTTCTTCGAGGTACTGCAACGCCTTGGGCCGCACGTAGGGCTCTACCACCTGCTCGATGGCGATGGCCGACATGACGCGGGCGACCAGGCCCTGCTTGTCCATCGCGTCGGCCAGGGCCAGCGCGTTCATCACGGTCGCCAGCATGCCCATGTAGTCGGCGGTGGCGCGGTCCATGCCGACCGAGCCGCCCGCGACGCCGCGGAAGATGTTGCCGCCGCCGATGACCACAGCCACCTGCACCCCGAGGCGGGTCACCTCGGCGATCTCGCCGACCATGCGGACGATGGTGGCGCGGTTGATGCCGAAGGCGTCGTCCCCCATCAGCGCCTCACCGGACAGCTTCAGCAGGATGCGCTTGTGGGCTGGCTGGGGGTTGGACATGGGGAACTCCTTGGGATGATGGGCTGCGGTGTTGTTATGGAATGGAGCGCCCTGGAAGCGCGGGGGCCGGTGGCGCGCACCGGCCCTTCGCAGGATCAGGCGGCGCTCTTGGCGGCCGCGACCTGGGCGGCCACTTCGGCTGCGAAGTCGTCGACCTTCTTCTCGATGCCTTCGCCGACCACGTACAGGGTGAAGCCCTTGATGCCGGTGTTGGAGGCCTTGAGCATCTGCTCGACCGTCTGCTTGCCGTCGGACGCCTTCACGAAGACCTGGTTGTGCAGCGACACTTCCTTCAGGTACTTCTGCACGCCGCCTTCGATGCGCTTGGCGACGATGTCGGCCGGCTGCGGCTTCTTGCCTTCGGCTTCGGCGGTCTTGCGGTCTTCCTCGGCCTTGCCGGCGGCGACTGCGCGCTCTTTCTCGATCAGGTCCGCAGGCACGTCGGCCGAGGAGATCGAGACGGGCTTCATCGCGGCGATGTGCATCGCCACGTCCTTGGCGGCGGTGTCGTCGCCTTCGAACTCGACGATCACGCCGATGCGGGTGCCGTGCAGGTAGGAGGCGATCTGGCCGTTGCCGGTGAAGTGCTTGAAGCGGCGGAAGCTCATGTTCTCGCCGATCTTGCCGATCAGGCCCTTGCGCACGTCTTCGAGCGTCGGGCCGAAACCGTCCTGCTCGTACGGCAGCGCGCCCAGGGCGGCGATGTCGGCAGGGTTGTGCTTGGCGACCAGCATCGCGGCCGCGTTGGCCAGCGCTAGGAAGCTGTCGTTCTTGGTGACGAAGTCGGTTTCGCAGTTGATCTCGATCATGCCGCCGTTGGCGCCGTCGACGAACGCGGTCACGACGCCTTCGGCGGTGATGCGGCCCGATGCCTTGCCGGCCTTGTTGCCGAGCTTGATGCGCAGCAGCTCTTCGGCCTTTTCCATGTTGCCGTCGGCCTCGGTCAGGGCCTTCTTGCACTCCATCATCGGGGCGTCGGTCTTGGCGCGCAGTTCGCCCACCATGCTTGCAGTGATAGCAGCCATCTTATTTCTCCGTATCGTTCGGTTCGTTCAGTTCATCTCAGGAAAGCCGGCTGCAAAAAAGGGGCCAGAAGCCCCTTGCCTGGCAGCGCAGACGGGCTGCCTCAGGCGGCAGCGCCTGCTTCCTGCACTTCGACGAATTCGTCGCTGCTGGCGGCTTCGCCGGTCGCGGCCTTGACGACTTCGTTGCCGGCGCTGGCGCGGCCTTCGAGGATGGCGTCGGCCATGCCGCGGGCGTAGAGCTCGACGGCCTTGGCCGAGTCGTCGTTGCCGGGAATGACGTAGTCGATGCCTTCAGGCGAGTGGTTGGTGTCGACCACGCCGATCAGCGGAATGCCCAGCTTCTTGGCTTCGGCGATGGCGATCTTGTGGTAGCCGACGTCGATCACGAAGATCGCGTCCGGCAGGGCCGCCATGTCCTGGATGCCGCCGATGTCCTTCTCGAGCTTGGCGATCTCGCGGGAGAACGTCAGCTGCTCCTTCTTGGACAGGCCTTCCAGGCCGGTTTCCTGCTGGGCCTTCAGGTCCTTCAGGCGCTTGATCGAGGTCTTGACCGTCTTGAAGTTGGTCAGCATGCCGCCGAGCCAGCGCTGGTCGACGAAAGGCACGCCTGCGCGCTGGGCTTCCGACGAGACGATCTCACGGGCCTGGCGCTTGGTGCCGACGAACAGGATGGTGCCGCGGTTGGCGGCCAGCTGCTTGGCGAACTTTGCGGCGTCCTGGAAAAGCGGGAGCGACTTTTCCAGGTTGATGATGTGGATCTTGTTGCGATGGCCGAAGATGTACGGTGCCATCTTGGGGTTCCAGAAGCGGGTCTGGTGGCCGAAATGGACACCGGCTTCCAGCATTTCGCGCATGGTTGCGGACATAGTGATAACTCCGAAGGTTGGGTCTGAAATCCAGTCCTCATTCGCGGCGGGGCGCCGCGACACCTTGAGGTGGACTGGTTTGCGATTTGCCTCGCCAGAAAAAGCCCTGCGGGCCCGTCCGGCGAAACCCAAAGAGTATAGCATGCCGGGTTATCCCCGATCGCCACATCGCCCGCGCGCCCGGCTGCCCGGGCCACTCCGAATTCCATAGCACGATGCCGAGACACCGCAAGCCCTTCCCGTTCACCGGACCGGGCCCGATTCCATGAACATCGCGATCGTCGGCGCCGGCTTTTCCGGCATCGCCACCGCCTGCGAGCTGGCCTCGGACGGCCATGCGGTGACCGTCTTCGAGCGCCGCGCCGCCGCCGCCGAGGAAGCGAGTTTCGGCCATGCCGGCATGGTGGCACCCGGCTGCGCCTGGGCCCGCCTGGGCAGCGAGGCGATTCCCCTGCGCGAGAGCGGCCTGGTCCCCTCGGGCTGGGCCTGGCACCGCCAGCAGCGCGCGGCCCGCGCCGACGGCGAAGGCGACGCCGAGCGCCTGGCGCTGGCCGCCTTCAGCCAGGAACGCCTGCGCATCGTGGCCGCCGCCCTGGAACTGCACTACCAGAAGGCCGACGGGGTACTGGTGCTGGTGCGCACCGAAAAAGACCGCCGCCGCCTGGCCCCCGCCTGGGACCGGCTGCGCGAAGCCGGCCGCACCGCCAACGAAGCACCGCCCGAGGCCTTCCGCACCCTGGAGCCCGGCCTGAACGCCGACACCGCGCTCAGCGCCGCCATCCACCTGCCCGGCGACGAGGTGGGCAACTGCCGCCAGTTCGCGTTGCTGCTGCGGGCCGAGGCGGAGCGCCACGGCGTCGTCTTCGCCTTCAACACGCCGGTGGCCCGGGTGGCGGGCGGCACGCCGGCCACGGTGGTGCTCGAGGGCGAGGCCCGGCCCCGCGCCTTCGACGCCGTCGTGCTCTGCGCCGGCATGGGTGCCCCGGCGCTGCTGCAGGGCCTGGGCCCGCGCCGGCTGCCCTTCGACACGCTGCACGGCTATTCGCTCAGCGCCGCGATCCGCGAGCCGCTGCACGCGCCCTACAGCGCGGTGGTCGATGCCGCCACCGGCGCCAGCATCGTGCGCCTGGGCGACCGGATCCGGGTGGCCGGCGCCACCCACATCGGCACGATGAACGAATCCCGCCGCCAGACCGCGATGCAGTCGCTCTACCAGATGCTGCACCGCTGGTTCCCGGGCGCCGCCCGCCTCTCGACCGGCGTGCAGGAGTGGCACGGCGAGCGGCTGGTACTGCCGGACGAGCGGCCGCTGCTCGGCCCCTCGGGCTCGCCGGGCGTCTGGCTGCACCTGGCCAGCGGCGGACACGGCTGGACCTTCGCCAGCGGATCGGCCCGGCTGCTGGCCGACGCGATCGGCGGACAGCCCACCGCCCTGCCGCTCGCGCCCTACTCCATCGCCCGGTTCGACTGAGATCGACCAGGACGCCGAGAACCACCATGCTCCAGCGCATCCTCGCCGACCGGGCCCATCCGCTCCACGACACGGCGGCCACGCGGCGCATCGAGGCGGCGGCGCTGGCCGGTGCGCCGCCGGATGCGCTGATGCAGCGGGCCGGCGCCGCGGTGGCGCGGCTGGCCCAGGCCCTAGCGCCGCATGCGCGCCGCATCTGGATCGCCTGCGGCCCGGGCAACAACGGCGGCGACGGGCTGGAGGCGGCGGTGCAACTGCGCCGCGCCGGGCGGCCGGTGTGCGTGACGCACTGGGCCGATCCGGCACGGCTGCCGGCCGACGCCCGTGCGGCGCTGGAGCGCGCCCGGGCCGCGAGCGTCGACTTCGTTGCGCCGCCTGCGCCCGGCACGCTGTCGCAGCAGGACCTCTGCATCGATGCGCTGCTGGGCATCGGCGGCGCGCCGCGGCCGGCCCCGCAGACAGACCCCGGCACCCCCGGCCGTGGCGATGCCCTGCCCCCCGACTGGCTCGACGCGGCCCTGGACGCCATGGCGCAGGCCGGCGCACCGGTGCTGGCCATCGACCTGCCTTCGGGCCTGGGGGCCGACACCGGCGCCTATGCTACTAAAACAATAGCTGACAGCCGGCGCGGATCGCCGGCTGCAGCCCTGTTTCATGCAGATTCCACCCTGAGCCTGCTGACCCTCAAGCCCGGACTCTTCACCGCCGAAGGCCGCGACCGCGCCGGCAGCGTGTGGCTCGACACCCTGGGCGTGACCGACGATGCGGCCGCGCCGGCCACCGCCTGGCTCTCCGGCCCGGCCGCCGCACCGCGCCGCAGCCACGCGTCGCACAAGGGCAGCTTCGGCGACGTGGCGGTGCTGGGCGGCGAAGGCATCGGCCACCGGGGCCGGGGCATGGCGGGCGCGGCGGTGCTGGCGGCCACCGCGGCGCTGCATGCCGGCGCGGGCCGGGTGCTGCTGGCGCTGCTCGACGGCAATGCCGGCTTCGGCCTCGACGTGTCGCAGCCCGAACTCATGCTGCGCACGCCCGACGCGCTGGACCTGGACGACGGCGCCCTCGTCTGCGGCTGCGGCGGTGGCGAGGCGCTGCGCAGCCACCTGCCCCGGGTGCTGGACCGAGCCGCGCGGCTCGTGCTGGATGCCGACGCCCTGAACCTGGTCGCCGCCGACGCCGGCCTGCAGCAGCGCCTGGCACGGCGCGCGGCGGCCGGCCACGCGACCGTGCTGACGCCGCATCCGCTGGAGGCCGCGCGCCTGCTGGGCACCGACACGCAGGCGGTGCAGGGCGATCGGCTGGCCGCGGCGCGCCGCTTGGCGGAGCGCTTCGGCTGCGCTGTCGTGGTCAAGGGCTCGGGCAGCATCGTCGCGGCGCCGGGGCGGCTGCCACGGATCAACCCGACCGGCAACGGCCGCCTGGCCACCGCCGGCACCGGCGATGTGCTGGCCGGCATGGTGGGCGCCCGCCTGGCCGCCGGGCTGGAGGCGTTCGACGCGGCGGCCGACGCGGCATACACCCACGGCGCGCTGGCCGATGGCTGGCCGATGGACTTGCCGCTGACGGCCGGAGCACTGGCCCGCCGGCACGGCTAGCAGGCTGCCCGACGGAAGAAAGGCCGTCGATCGCTGACCGGCACCAGAGGCCATCGCGACGCCGGCAAGACCGGTTTGCTGCGGACCGACTCGAGCGCGCGACGCTCCCGGCGCCTGGAGACCTTCCGCAGCCCGCCCGCCCGTCGCCCCCCGGAGGATCAGCCGCGTCCCGCGAAAGGCATCTTGGTCGCCATCACCGTGTGGAACATCACGTTCGCCTCCAGCGGCAGGTTGGCCATGTAGCGCACCGATTCGCCGACGATCGCCACGTCGATCAGCGGTTCGGCGGCGGTGGTGCCGTTGGCCTGCAGCACGCCGCGGGCCATGCGCTCGGCCAGGCCGGTGAGCGCGTTGCCGACATCGATCTGGCCCACCGCGATGTCGTGCACCCGGCCATCGAGCGCGGCCGTCTTGGTCAGGCCCGACACGCCGTGCTTGGTCGCGGTGTAGGCGACGGAATGGGGCCGCGGCGTGGTGGCCGAGATCGATCCGTTGTTGATGATGCGGCCGCCGCGCGGGCTCTGGTCCTTCATCGTGCGGAAGGCTTCGCGCAGGCACAGGAACATGCCGGTCAGGTTGACGTCGACCACCTCCTGCCAGCGCGCCAGGCTCAGGTCCTCGATCGGGCTGGTCGCGCTGATGCCGGCGTTGTTGAACAGCAGGTCGACCCGGCCGAAGCGCTGCACCGCCGCCCGGAACAGCGCGGCGACCGCCGCCTCGTCGCTCACGTCGGTCGGCACCGCCAGCACCCGTGCGGCGTCGGGCGCCAGCGCCGCCACCTCGGCCAGCGGCTCAGGCCGGCGGCTGGCCAGCACGACGCGCCAGCCGTCGTCCAGCAGGGCGAGCGCCGCGGCCCGGCCGATGCCGGTGCCCGCGCCGGTGACGATGGCGACACCGCGTTCGGTACGGTGGGTGGCGGAAGCTGTCATGGTGTGTCTCCTGGTAGGTTTCGTGGATCGAATGGGCGGCGCCGCAGGCTGCAGGGCGTGCGGCGACATCTTCTGTGGGATGGAATCGCCTGCCGCACGCACGCCGGCGGCCTGGCAGGCTCCGGGCACGGTGCGGCGAGGAACGTGGCCCGGCCTCGGCCGGACCCGGCCGGACCCCGGCTCCGCACGGCCGCGACGCGCTCAGCGACGCGGCTTGCGCGCCTTGTTCTTGCCCAGCGCGCCCTTGACAGAGGCCTTCAGCGCCTGGATCGGCGAGCGCGCTGGCTGCGCCGATGGGGTCGACTCCTCGGCCCGCGCGCCGCGGTTCTTGCGCGGACGGGAGGCACGGCTGTCGGATGCGCCACCGGCCGCGGCATCCGTGTCGCGGCCGCCCTTGTCGCGCATCGCGCGGGACACCAGGTCTTCGCCTTCCCGCACCAGGCGGAAATCGATCTTGCGGCCGTCGAGGTCGACCCGGCTCACCTGCACCCGCAGGCGGGAGCCGACGGCGTAGCGGATGCCGGTGCGCTCGCCGCGCAGTTCCTGGCGCGCCTCGTCGAAGCGGAAGTACTCGCCGCCCAGTTCGGTGATGTGGACCAGGCCCTCGACGTACATCGCATCGAGCGTGACAAAGATGCCGAAGCTGGTGCAGGCGGTGACGACGCCGCCGTACTCCTCACCGAGGTGCTCGCGCATGTACTTGCACTTGAGCCAGGCCTCGACGTCGCGGCTGGCCTCGTCGGCGCGGCGCTCGTTGGCGCTGCAGTGCAGGCCTGCGGCCTGCCAGGCCTGCATCGCCTCGGGACTGGCGACTACCTTCATCGGCTTCTGCTCGGGCGCCTTCACCCGCTGCGCCAGGCGCTTGGCCAGCTTGGCATGCGCCTCGCCGGGCGTCGGCAGGCCGGGCAGCTGGTAGGTGGTCTTGCCCAGGATCGCCTTGATCACCCGGTGCACCAGCAGGTCGGGGTAGCGGCGGATCGGGCTGGTGAAGTGGGTGTAGGCCTCGTACGCCAGGCCGAAGTGGCCGCTGTTGAACGGGGTGTAGATCGCCTGCTGCATCGAGCGCAGCAGCATCGTGTGGATCTGCTGCGCGTCGGGACGGTCCTTCGTGGCCTGGGCCACCGCCTGGAATTCGCCCGGCACCGGATCGTCGCCGATGGTGATGCCGACGCCCATCGCCTTCAGGTAGTTGCGCAGGATCTCCTTCTTCTCGGGCGTCGGGCCTTCGTGCACCCGGTAGAGGCCGGGCTGGTTGCCCTGCAGGATGAAGTCGGCGCTGCAGACGTTGGCGGCGAGCATCGCCTCCTCGATCAGGCGGTGGGCCTCGTTGCGGGTACGCGGCACGATCTTCTCGATGCGGCCGTTCTCGTCGCAGACGATCTGCGTCTCGGTGGTCTCGAAATCGACCGCGCCGCGCACGCCGCGGGCGCCCAGCAAGGCCCGGTAGACGTCCGACAGGTTGAGCAGGTCGGTCACCCGGTCCTTGCGCTTGGCCGCCTCGGGACCGCGGGTGTTCGAGAGGATCGCCGCCACCTCGGCATAGGTGAAGCGCGCATGGCTGAACATCACCGCCGGATAGAACTGGTAGGCGTGCACTTCGCCCTTGGCTGTCACCAGCATGTCGCAGACCATGCAGAGCCGCTCGACCTCGGGGTTGAGCGAACACAGGCCGTTCGACAGCTTCTCCGGCAGCATCGGGATCACCCGGCGCGGGAAGTAGACGCTGGTGGCGCGGTCGTAGGCGTCGATGTCGATGGCGTTGCCGGTGTGCACGTAGTGGCTCACGTCGGCGATCGCCACCAGCAGGCGCCAGCCGTTGGCACGGCCGATCTTGGCCGGCTCGCAGTACACAGCGTCGTCGAAGTCGCGCGCGTCCTCGCCGTCGATGGTGACCAGGGGCACGTCGCGCAGGTCGACCCGGTTGCGGTGGTCCTGCGGACGCACCTTGTCGGGCAGGCCCTTGGCCAGCGCCAGGCATTCGTCCGAGAACTCGTGCGGCACGCCGTACTTGCGCACCGCGATCTCGATCTCCATGCCCGGATCGTCCACCTCGCCCAGCACCTCGACCACGCGGCCGACCGGCTGGCCGTACAGCGCCGGCAGCTCGGTCAGCTCCACCACCACCACCTGGCCCGGCTTGGCGACGCCGGTCGCGCCCTTGGGGATCAGGATGTCCTGTCCGTAGCGCTTGTCCTCTGGCGCCACCAGCCAGACGCCGCTCTCCTGCAGCAGCCGGCCGATCAGCGGCTGCGGCGGCCGCTCGACGATCTCCAGCACCCGGCCCTCGGGGCGGCCCTTGCGGTCGTGCCGCACGATGCGGGCCTTGACCCGGTCCTTGTGCAGCACCGCCCGCATCTCGTTCGAGGGCAGGAACACGTCCGATTGGCCGTCGTCCCGCAGCAGGAAACCATGGCCGTCACGGTGTCCCTGGACGGTCGCGATAAATTCTTCCAACAAGTTTTTTTGTTCGCTCATTTTTTCTGTGTATAATCGTGTTTTTCCTGAAATGCCCAGGTGGCGGAATTGGTAGACGCACTAGTTTCAGGTACTAGCGAGTAACATCGTGGAGGTTCGAGTCCTCTCCTGGGCACCAAGTTTGATAGTAGCCAAACGGCTGCAGTTTTTGAAAAGCCGCTGAAGTTTCTTCAGCGGCTTTTTTCTTGCCCGAAAGCTTCGTGCTGCCTAGCAGATCGCCGCCGGTGCCCGCCGCGGCGGGCACCGGCGCATGGCACGCCGCGGGGTGCGGAATCGCCATGCGCCGGGTGGGTCCCGTCATAGGGGCTGGGCCACCAGGTCGTGCCCGTCGGTGCCGACGATGCGGGCCCGGGTGAACTCGCCCACCTTCAGCGTCTTGCTGATCTTCTCCGGCGGCAGGAGCCGCACGGTGCCGTCGATCTCCGGCGCGTCCGCGTAGCTGCGGCCCACCCCGCCCTTGCGACCCAGCGCGGGTGCCGAATCGACCAGCACCTGCATCGTGGCGCCGACCCGCTTCTGCAGCTTGGCGGCCGACACCTCCTCGGCCACCGCCATGAAGCGGGCGCGGCGCTCTTCGCGCTCTTCGATCGGCAGCATGCCGGGGATGTCGTTGGCCGTGGCGCCGGTCACCGCGCTGTAGGCGAAGCAGCCGGCACGGTCGATCTGCGCCTCGCGCACAAAATCGAGCAGGTGCTGGAACTCGGCCTCGGTCTCGCCGGGGAAGCCGGCGATGAAGGTGCTGCGCACCACGATCTCGGGGCAGGCGGCGCGCCAGCGCTCGATCCGCTCCAGGTTGCGCTCGCCGCTGGCGGGCCGCTTCATGCGGCGCAGCACGGCGGGGTGGCTGTGCTGGAACGGCACGTCGAGATAGGGCAAGGCCAGGCCCTGGGCCATCAGCGGCACCACCTCGTCGACGCTCGGGTACGGGTACACGTAGTGCAGGCGGACCCAGGCGCCGTAGGGCTCGGCCATCTCGCCCAGGGCCTGCACCAGTTCCAGCATCCGGGTCTTGACCGGGCGGCCGTCGAAGAAGCCGGTGCGGTACTTCACGTCGACGCCGTAGGCCGAGGTGTCCTGGCTGATCACCAGCAGTTCCTTCACCCCGCCCTCGAACAGCGCGCGGGCCTCCTTCAGCACGTCGCCGATCGGCCGCGACACCAGGTCGCCGCGCATCGAAGGAATGATGCAGAAGGTGCAGCGGTGGTTGCAGCCCTCGCTGATCTTCAGGTAGGCGTAGTGCTTGGGGGTGAGCTTGATGCCCGCCACGCCGAAGCTGTCGGGCACCAGGTCGATGAACGGGTCGTGCGGCTTCGGCAGGTTCAGGTGCACCGCGTCCATCACCTCCTGCGTGGCATGCGGGCCGGTGACGGCCAGCACGCTCGGGTGCATCTCGCGCACCATGTTGCCGCCGCCGTCGCCGGCGCGGGCACCCAGGCAGCCGGTGACGATCACCTTGCCGTTGGCCGCCAATGCCTCGCCGATGGTGTCGAGGCTTTCGCGCACCGCATCGTCGATGAAGCCGCAGGTGTTGACGATCACCAGGTCGGCGCCCTCGAAGGTCTTGGAGGTCTGGTAACCCTCGGCACTCAGCTGGGTGAGGATCAGCTCGGAATCGGTCAATGCCTTGGGGCAACCCAGGCTGACGAAGCCGACGCGGGGCGCGCCGGTATGGATCGGGGGGGGTGGGGAGAGGACTTCGCTCATCCCCGTATTGTCGGCGTTCCGGGCCGGCGGCCCCTGCGGCGGGGCAAATTCAACGCTTGAGGCCCAGCGCGTCGAACATCTGCTCCGTCTGCTTCTGCATCTGTTCCTGCATCTGCAGGAAGGTGTTCTTCGACTGCTCGGCGTAGTTGCTCATCATGCCCTGGGTCAGCGGCGACTGGGTGTTGAGGAACTGGGTCCACATCGCGGGCGTCAGGCCCTTCGACTGCTCGGCCAGCTTGGCCTGGATGTCGGTGAATGCCTGCACGTTCTTCTCGAGGTAGACGCCCATGAAGCCCTGCATCGCGTGGCCGTAGAAGCGGATGATGTTGGAGAGCACCGCCTCGCTGAACATCGGCGCGCCGCCGGCCTCCTCCTCCAGGATGATCTGCAGCAGGATGCTGCGGGTCAGGTCCTCGCCGGTCTTGGCGTCGCGCACCGAGAACGCCGCGCTCTCCAGCACCAGCCGCCGCACCTCGGTCAGCGTGATGTAGCTGGAGGTCTCGGTGTCGTACAGCCGGCGGTTCGGGTACTTCTTGATCACCCGCGCCGCACCGCCTTCGGGCTTCGGTCCTGCGATTTTCTTGCTCTGCACTGCGTGACTCCTGCTGGGGCTCGGGCCCGGGTTCCACGCTCGGTCCTCCCTTGCGTGCAGCCCATTCTAGAGACGGCCGGTGCCGGCCTTTCCCTAGATTAACCCTGATGCACGGGGCACCGGACCGGACCTGCGCCGGGGCCTTCCGCCACCGCCCTCCACAATACCGATCCCCGCCGCGCTTCCCAGGTACGCCCTCTCCCATGCTCGCCCTTCTCACCAGCTTTTCGTGGCAGGAACTGCGCCACCAGCCGCTGCGCCACCTGGCGGCGCTGGCCGCGGTGATGCTGGGCGTGGCCCTCGCCTTCGCGGTGCACCTGATCAATGCCTCGGCCCTCGACGAGTTCTCGCAGGCGGTGCGCGCGGTCGACGGCCGGCCCGACCTGGAACTGCGCGCGGCGCAGGAGACGTTCGACGACCGCGTCTTCGGCACCGTGGCGCGCCGGCCGGAGGTGACGGTCGCCAACCCGGTGCTGGAGACGGGCACCTTCGGCCAGCACGGCGCGTCGCCCCGGGTCGCTATCCGGGTGCTGGGGGTGGATGCGCTGGCCGCTCTGCGGACGGCGCCGGCGCTGGCCCCGTCGCCGATGGCCGGGGCCGACCGGCTGGCGCTCTTCCTGCCCGACACGGTGTTTCTCAACCCCGCCGCACTGCAGGCGCTGGGGCTCGCCGCCGCACCGGCCGGCACCGTGGTGATGCTGCAAAGCGGCCTGCAGATGCGGCCGGTGCGCCTGGCCGGCACGGTGGCGGCACAGGGCGGCCCGGTGGCGGTGATGGACATCGCCGCGGCGCAGGCGCTGTTCGCGCAGCCTGGGCGCATCTCGCGAATCGAACTGCGGCTGGCGCCCGGCACGCAGCGCGATGCCTTCGCCGCCGCGCTGGCCGCGACACCCGGCTGGCCCGCCGGCCTGCAGGCCGAAGCGCCCGGCGACGCCGAGGCGCGCATCGGCAACCTGTCGCGCGCCTACCGGGTCAACCTGACGGTGCTGGCGCTGATCGCCCTGTTCACCGGCGCATTCCTGGTCTTCTCGGTGCTGGCGCTGGGCGTGGCCAAGCGGGCGCCGCAGTTTGCGCTGCTGGGCGTGCTGGGCATGACGCCGCGCGGCCGGCGCGGGCTGGTGCTGGCCGAATCGCTGGCACTGGGCCTGGCCGGCAGCGTGGCGGGCCTGGCACTGGGCACTGGCCTGGCGACGGCGGCCCTGCGGCTGCTGGGCGGCGACCTGGGCGGCGGCTACTTCGCGGGCGTGGCGCCGCAGCTGCATTTCAGCGGCTGGGCCGCCGCGGCCTACGGCGGCCTGGGCGTGGCGGCGGCGCTGGCCGGCGGCTGGTGGCCGGCGCGGGCGGCCGAGCGGCTGCCGCCGGCGCAGACGCTCAAGGGCCTGGGCCTGCAGGCTTCCGGCGGCCCGCCCGCCGTGGTGCCGCTGGCGATCGCGGGCCTGGGCGTGGCGCTGGCCTTCGCGCCGCCGGTCGCGGGGATTCCGCTGGCGGCGTACGTTTCGGTCGGGCTGCTGCTGGTGGGCGGCATCACCGCCCTGCCCTGGCTGATCGGGCTGCTGCTCGACCGGCTGCAGCCGCTGGCCGCGCGCCGCTTGCTGCCGCTGCTGGCGCTGGAGCGCGCCCGGCGGATGCGCGGCGGCGCGGCGGTGGCCGTCAGCGGCGTGGTCGCCTCGCTGGCGCTGGCGGTGGCGCTCACGGTGATGGTCGCCAGCTTCCGCGGATCGGTCACCCAGTGGCTCGATGCGGTGCTGCCGGCCGACCTGTACCTGCGCAGCCCCGGCAACGGCGGCTCGGCCGACGCCGCCACCCTGCCGCCGGAGTTCGTGCAGGCGGTGGCCGCATTGCCCGGCGTGGCCCGGCTGGAGCCGCAGCGCATCCGCCGGCTGCTGCTGGAGCCGGCCCGGCCGCCGGTCGCGCTGATCGCCCGGCCGTTGCGCGCGGCCGATGGCGGGGTCACCGGCTCCCTGCCGCTGCGCGACGCGGCGCTGCCGGTGCCGGCCGGCCGCATCGGCATCTATGTGAGCGAGGCGATGGTCGACCTGTACGGCGCGCGGCCCGGCGGCGGCTTCGCGCCGCTGGAAAAGGCGTTTTCACAACCGAACGATGCTGCAGCCGGCGCGGAAAGCCGGCCTCCAGCTATGTTTTTCATAGCAGGCGTCTGGCGCGACTATGTGCGGCAGTTCGGTGCGGTCGCGATCGACACCGCCGACTACGAGCGCCTGACCGGCGACCGTCGGGCCAACGACCTGGCGCTGTGGCTGGCGCCCGGCACCGACGAGGCGGCGCTGCAGGCGCGCATCCGCACCCTGGCCGGCGACGGGGGGCTGCAGGCACCCGCAGGCGGCGGCGAGGGCACGGCGCTGGAGTTCAACGCGGCCGGCACGATCCGGGCCGCCTCGCTGCGCATCTTCGACCGCAGCTTCGCGGTCACCTACTGGCTGCAGGCGGTGGCGATCGGCATCGGCCTGTTCGGCGTGGCGGCCAGCTTCGGCGCCCAGGTGTTCGCCCGGCGCAAGGAGTTCGGGCTGCTCGCCCACCTGGGCCTGACCCGGCGGCAGGTGCTGGCGGTGGTGGCCGGCGAGGGTGCGGCCTGGACGGCGGTGGGCGCGGTGGCCGGCACCGCGCTGGGGCTGGCGGTGTCGGTGGTGCTGGTGCACGTGGTCAACCCGCAGAGCTTCCACTGGACAATGGACCTGCAGGTGCCCTGGCTGCGCCTGCTGGCGCTGGCCGGCGCGGTACTGGCGGCGGGCACCGTCACCGCGCGGCTGGCGGGCGCGGCCGCGGCGGGCCGGGACGCGGTGATGGCGGTGAAGGAGGACTGGTGATGGACGATGCATTCGACCGCTGGAGCGGCGCGGGCCTGTCGCGCCGCGCCTGGCTGGCGCTGGCCGGCGCGGCCACCCTGCCCGGACCGGCGCGGGCCCAGGCGCCCGGCGGCCTGGCCCTGCCGCGCGACCTGGGCAGCCACGACGACTTCCAGACCGAGTGGTGGTACGTCACCGGCCATGCCCGCAGCGCGGGTCGCGATTTCGGCTTCCAGGTCACCTTCTTCCGCCGCCGGCTGGCCGAGACCGCGGGCCTGGGCTCGCGCTTCGCGGCGCGGCAGCTGCTCTTCGCCCACGGTGCGCTGAGCGACCTGCAGGGCCGCCGGCTCTGGCACGACCAGCGCATCGCCCGCTGGTCGGGCCGGCCGATGGACGCGCCCGGCAGCGCCGACACCGCCGACGCGAGCGCCGCCGACACCGCGGTGCGGATCGGCGACTGGTCCCTGGTGCGGGAGCCCGGCGCCGCCGGCGGGGCCCGCTACCTGGCCCGGGTCCGTAACGCCGATTTCGCGCTGGACCTGGACCTGCGCGAGACGCAGCCGCTGCTGCTGCAGGGCGATTCGGTCCTGCAGGGCGATTCGGCCGTCTCGCGCAAGGGACCCGAGGTGGCGCAGGTGAGCTACTACTACACCGTGCC
The DNA here is from genome assembly GCF_001421705.1 of Xylophilus sp. Leaf220. Lineage (GTDB taxonomy): Bacteria > Pseudomonadota > Gammaproteobacteria > Burkholderiales > Burkholderiaceae_C > Xylophilus. The sequence continues at coordinate 210,605 of NZ_LMKO01000026.1, forward strand.
GCAGCTGGCCGTCACCGGCAGCGTGCAGCTGGGGCGGGAGCGCTTCGCGCTGGAGGCGCCCACCGCCCGCAGCGGTGCGGCCTGGCTCGACCACGAGTGGAGCGAGTCGCCGATGCACCCCGACGTGGTCGGCTGGGACTGGCTGGGCATCAACCTCTTCGACGGCAGCGCCCTGACCGCGTTCCGGTTGCGCCGCGCCGACGGCAGCGCGCTCTGGGCAGGCGGATCGTTCCGGGTGGCGGGCGGCACGGTGCAGCGCTTCGCGAACGACGCGGTGCGCTTCGTCGCCGGCCGCACCTGGCGCAGCCCGCAGACCGGCGCGCGCTACCCGATGGTCTGGGACATCGCGACGCCGGCCGGCGCCTTCACCCTGCACACGCTGATGGACGAGCAGGAACTCGACAGCCGCGGATCGACCGGCGCGGTGTACTGGGAAGGGCTGTCGGAACTGCGCGATGCCGCCGGCACCCCGCGCGGCCGCGGCTACCTGGAGATGACCGGGTACGTGGCGCCGCTGCGGCTCTAGCCGATGGCGCGCGGCGGCCACGCGGGCCGCCCGCCGACGCTACGCTGCAGGCCGTGGCCGCTTGCGCCGGCCCAGCAGCGCGATGATCTCGCCCATCACCCCGCGCCGGAAGGCCAGCACGCAGACCACGAAGATCAGGCCGGTCACCATCGTCACCGATTCGCCCAGCGTGTTGAACCACTCGATGCTGGTGAGCTGGGCCAGCGCATGGCCCAGTTCGCCGATCTTGTTTTCCAGCAGCACGACGATCGAGGCGCCCACCATCGGCCCCGACAGCGTGCCGAGGCCCCCCACCAGCGTCATCAGGATCACCTGGCCCGAGGCCGTCCAGTGCACGTCCGACAGCGTGGCGAAGCCCAGCACCAGCGTCTTCAGCGAGCCTGCCAGGCCGGTCAGCGCGGCCGACAGCACGAAGGCCAGCAGCTTGAAGCGGTGGGTGTCGTAGCCGAGCGAGGTGGCGCGCGGCTCGTTCTCCTTGATGCCCTTCAGGACCTGGCCGAAGGGCGAATGGATGGTGCGGACGATGAGGGCGAAGGCGCCCACCACCACCACCAGGGTCACGTAGTACATCACCCGGTCGTCGGAGAGGTCGAGCAGGCCGAAGAGCTTGCCGCGCGGTACGCCCTGCAGCCCGTCCTCGCCGCCGGTGAACTTGGCCTGCAGCGCGACGAAGTACAGCATCTGCGCCAGCGCCAGGGTGATCATCGCGAAGTAGATGCCCTGCCGGCGGATCGCCAGCACGCCGACGATCCAGCCTAGCGCCGCGCCGGTCAGGGTGCCGAGCAGCAGGCCCACCTCGGGCGTGAAGCCCCAGGCCTTCATGGTGTAGCCTGCCACGTAGGCCGAGCCGCCGAGGAAGGCGGCATGGCCGAAGGACAGCAGGCCGGTGAAGCCCAGCAGCAGGTTGAACGCGGAGGCGAACAGCGCGAAGCACATCAGCTTCATCACGAACACCGGATAGGCCCCCACGAACGGCGCCACGATCAGGGCGACCAGCAGCAGCGCGTAGACGACGACAGTCAGTTTTTTCATGGGTGCCACGGGCGAGGGGAAAGGGCGGGCAGGCGGCCGGCGGCGAAGCGGCGGGACAGGCGCGGGGGCGTCATCGTCAGGTCTCCTTGCCGAACAGCCCCGCCGGCCGGACCAGCAGCACCACCACCATGATGAGGAAGACCACGGTGGACGAGGCCTCGGGGTAGAACACCTTGGTCAGCCCCTCGACGATGCCCAGGCCGAGCCCGGTGAGGATCGAGCCCATGATCGAGCCCATGCCGCCGATCACCACCACCGCGAACACTACGATGATCAGGTTCTGCCCCATGAGCGGGGTGACCTGGATCACCGGCGCCGCCAGCACGCCCGCGAACGCGGCCAGCGCCACGCCGAAGCCGTAGGTGAGCGTCACCATCAGCGGCACGTTGATGCCGAAGGCCTCGACCAGCCGCGGGTTCTCGGTGCCGGCCCGCAGGTAGGCGCCGAGGCGCGTCTTCTCGATCAGGTACCAGGTGGCAAAGCACACCACCAGCGACGCCACCACCACCCAGGCACGGTAGTTGGGCAGCATCATGAAGCCGACGTCGGTCGCGCCTTCCAGCAGCTCGGGCGTGTCGTAGCCCAGGCCCGAGACGCCGTAGACCGAGCGGAAAGCGCCTTCGATCAGCAGCGTCAGGCCCAGCGTCAGCAGCAGGCCGTAGAGGTGGTCGAGCTTGTAGATCCAGCGCAGCAGCAGCCGCTCGATCAGCACCCCGAAGACGCCGACGATGAGCGGCGCCGCCACCAGCATCACCCAGTAGCTGATGCCGAAGTAGTTCATCGCCATCCACGACAGGATCGCGCCCATCATGAAGAGCGCGCCGTGCGCGAAGTTGATCACGTTGAGCAGGCCGAAGATCACGGCCAGGCCCAGGCTGAGGATCGCGTAGAACGATCCGTTGACCAGGCCGAGCAGCAACTGGCTCAGCAGCGCGGGGAGCGATATTTGCATGGGGCGACGGTCGGCGGGTTGTCAGGTGGCGAGGCCGCGGGCAGGGCCGCGGCGGATCCGCATTACTTCCACAGGGCGCACTTGGACTCTTCCTTGGTGGTGAAGACGTCCTCGCCCTTCAGCGTGGCCACCACCTTCAGGTAGTCCCAGGGCTTCTTGGATTCGGCCGGTGCCTTGGCCTCGACCAGGTACATGTCGTGGATGAAGCTGCCGTCGGCGCGGATCTGGCCCTTGCCGTAGAAGTCGTCGATCTTCATGCTCTTCAGCTGCGCCATGACCTTGTCGGAATCGGTGGTCTTGGCCGCCTCGACCGCCTTCAGGTAGTTCATCGTGGCCGAGTAGTCGGCGGCCTGCACGTCGGTCGGCATGCGCTTGGTCTTCTCGAAGAAGCGGTTGGCGAACTTGCGGGTGTCGTCGTTCAGGTCCCAGTACCAGCTGGTGGTGTGCAGCAGGCCTTCGGTGTTCTTCAGGCCCAGGCTGTGGATGTCCGACAGGAACACCAGCAGGCCGGCGGTCTTCATCGTCTTGTTGATGCCGAACTCGCGCGCCGCCTTGATCGAGTTGATCGTGTCGCCGCCGGCGTTGGCCAGGCCCAGGATCTGGGCCTTGGAGTTCTGCGCCTGCAACAGGAAGGACGAGAAATCCGACGCGTTGAGCGGATGGCGCACCGCGCCCACCACCGAGCCGCCCTTCTCCTTCACCACCTTGGTGGTATCGGTCTCCAGCGCCTGGCCGAAGGCGTAGTCGGCCGTCAGGAAGAACCAGCTCTTGCCGCCCTTGGCGACCACCGCGGCGCCGGTGCCCTTGGCGAGCGCCACCGTGTCGTAGGCGTAGTGGACGGTGTAGGGGCTGCACTGCTCGTTGGTCAGTGCCGAGGTGCCGGCGCCATTGTTGAAGTAGACCCGCTTCTTCTCCGACGCCACCTTGGCCGTGGCCAGCGCGGTGCCCGAGTTGGTGCCGCCGAAGATCATCGTGGCGCCCGCGGTGTCGATCCATTCGCGCGCCTTGGAGGCGGCGATGTCGGCCTTGTTCTGGTGGTCGGCGCTCATCAGCTCGATCGGCTGGCCGAGTGCCTTGCCGCCGAAGTCGTCGATCGCCATCTGGATGGCGACCGCGCCGTTCTTGCCCTCGACGTCGGCGTAGAGGCTCGACATGTCGGTGATGAAGCCGATCTTCACCTTCTCCTGCGCATGCGCGGCCTGCGATGCGAGGCCCGCGGCGGCCAGGGTGAGGGTGAGTGCGGTCAGACGGAATGGCATGGTGTGTCTCCTGTTGGTATCGGGTCGGTCGTCGTAAGGGGAAATGCGCAAGGCAGCGAAATCGGAGGTCGGGGCGGAGGCTGCCGGCGCGGGCTAGACGTTCAGCAGCTCGTGCAGCGCGGGCATCCGCTCTTCCAGCTGGTCGGCCACGAACTGCAGCGCGATGCGGCCGTGCTCCATCACGTAGAAGCGGTCGGCCAGCGGCGCTGCGAAGCGGAAGTTCTGCTCCACCATCACGATGGTGTAGCCCTTGCCGCGCAGCGTGACGATCATCCGGGCCAGGGCCTGCACGATGACCGGCGCCAGGCCTTCCGAGATCTCGTCGAGCAGCAGCAGCCGCGCGCCGGTGCGCAGGATGCGGGCGACGGCCAGCATCTGCTGCTCGCCGCCCGAGAGCCGGGTGCCGGGGCTGTGGCGCCGCTCGGCCAGGTTGGGGAACATCGCGTAGATCTCTTCGACCGACATGCCCTCGCCCGCGCCCTTCAGCACCGGCGGGAGCAGCAGGTTCTCTTCGCAGGTCAGGCTCGCGAAGATGCCGCGCTCCTCGGGGCAGTAGCCGATGCCGCAGTGGGCGATGCGGTGGGTCGGCATCTCCAGCGTTTCGACGCCGTGCACCTTCACCGAGCCGGTGCGCCGGCCGGTCAGGCCCAGGATGGCGCGCAGCGTGGTGGTGCGGCCCGCGCCGTTGCGGCCGAGCAGCGTGACCACCTCGCCCGGGCGCACCAGCATGTCGACGCCGTGCAGCACATGGGATTCGCCGTACCAGGCCTCGAGGTTGTTGATCTCCAGCGCCGGCACCGGATCGTGCGGATCGTGCGATGCGACCATCATGCGTGCGCCCCCTGCAGTTGGCCATCAGTGGTGCCCATGTAGGCCTCCATCACCTGCGGGTTGCGCGACACCTCGGCATACGGCCCCTCCGCCAGCACCGCGCCGCGCTGCAGCACGGTGATCGTGTCGGCGATGGTCGAGACGACGTTCATGTTGTGCTCCACCATCAATACGGTGCGGCCCACCGCCACCTGCTTTATCAGCCGGGTGACGCGGTCGACGTCCTCGTGGCCCATGCCCTGGGTGGGCTCGTCGAGCAGCATCAGCTCGGGCTCCATCGCCAGGGTGGTGGCGATCTCCAGCGCGCGCTTGCGGCCGTAGGCCAGGTTGACCGTCTCCTCGTACGCCATGTCGCGCAGGCCGACCTCGTCGAGCAGTTCCAGCGCGCGGGCATCGAGCTGCCGCAGGGATTTCTCGCTGCGCCAGAAATGGAACGAGGTGCCGAGGCGCCGCTGCAGGCCGAGCCGCACGTTCTCCAGCAGGGTCAGGTGCGGAAACACCGCCGAGATCTGGAACGAGCGGATGATGCCGCGCCGCGCGATCTGCGCCGGCCGCTCGCGGGTGATGTCGACGCCGTTGTAGACGATGGTGCCGGAGGTCGGCTCCAGGAACTTGGTGAGCAGGTTGAAGCAGGTCGTCTTGCCCGCGCCGTTGGGGCCGATCAGCGCGTGGATCGTGCCGCGCCGCACCGACAGATCGACGTCGTTCACCGCGGTGAAGCCGCGGAATTGCTTGTTGAGCTGCCGCGTCTGCAGGATCAAGTCGTCGTCGTTCATGCGCCCGGTGTCTCCCTGTTTTTTGCGCCGCAGCAGTGCGCTGCAACGCAGCGGAACCGGTGCGGCGATTCGTGCGGCCATCGTACGAAGCGCATGGGCGCTCCGGTATTGGGACAAGTGCCTATGCGTGCACCGCAGCATGGCCGCAGCGCCGTGCAAGACCGGGCGTCCGGAACGTCCTGCATACCCACACAGGCGGTAGGCCGACGCCTACGATCTCCGAAGCGCGGCTCCTATGCGGTTCCCAAATATCGACATTACATTTCTTTCACGGCTCGACGAGGACCCTCACCGGCTCGCAGGAAAAGGTGGGAGGCCCAAGGGATCTGGCCCAACATCCAAAGGAGGTTCGCATGAACAACGACCGCATCGAAGGCAACTGGAAACAGTTCAAGGGCAAGGTAAAGGAGCAGTGGGGCAAGCTGACCGACGACGACCTCGACGTCATCGAAGGCAAGCGCGACCAGCTGCTCGGCCGGCTGCAAGAGCGCCACGGTTTGAACAAGGACGAAGCCGAGCGCCAGGTCACCGAATGGCACGGCAGGAATCCAGACTTCTTCTTCGAGAAGTCCGTCTGAGCCTCCCGAGACTTTCTCTACAACAACCAATCAAACATAACTTTCCGAGGGTAGAACCATGAAAAAAGCACTTATCGCCATCGCCGCCGCATCCCTGTGCGCCTTCAGCTTCAGCGCCAGCGCCATGACCAAGGAAGAGCACAGCGCTGCCAAGTCGCAGATCGATGCCACCTACAAGTCCGACAAGGCCGCCTGCGACGCGATGCAGAAGAACGCCAAGGACATCTGCATGGCAGAAGCCAAGGGCAAGGACAAGGTCGCCAAGGCCGAGCTGGAAGCCCAGTACAAGCCGAGCGCCAGCCACGACAAGAAGATCCGCGATGCCAAGGCAGAAGCAGCATACGACGTCGCCAAGGAAAAGTGCGACGACCAGACCGGCAATGCCAAGGACGTCTGCGTGAAGGATGCCAAGGCAGCCCGCACCGCCGCCAAGGCAGACGCCAAGGTCAGCAAGGCCGCCAGCGAAGCCCGCACTGGCGACGCATCGCCAGCCAAGGTCGCAGAAGCCCGCAAGGACGCTGCCGAAGACAAGACCGACGCCAACTACGCCGCAGCCAAGGAGCGTTGCGATTCCATGTCCGGCAATGCCAAGGACGCATGCCAGGCCGACGTCAAGGCCAAGTTCGGCAAGTAAGCACACTGGCTGACCGTCACCCGGCCTGAACAGGTCAGACGACAATCTCCCCCAGTTCGGGCGATCGGGAATCACCTTCCCCTTCGCCCGTTTTTTCGTCCGCCGTCGGCAGGAAGCTGCAGCGTGCCGCGACCGAGGAGTCCGTTTGTGAACAGAGAACACCACCTGTCGAGCCCGAAGCGGGCCGACGGTTCTTCGGCCGCCGCGCGCGCCGTGTGGCAACGGCGGTTCGCCGAAGTGCGGGCCCAGACGATGCGCCTTGCGAGCAGGCTCTCGCCCGAAGACCAGTGCGTGCAGTCGATGCCCGACGCCAGCCCGGTCAAGTGGCACCTGGCCCATACCACCTGGTTCTTCGAGACGGTGGTGCTGCCGGCGGCGGTGCCCGACCATGCACCGTTCGACCCGGCCTTTTCCTACCTCTTCAATTCCTATTACGAAGCGCTCGGCCCGCGGCATCCGCGACCGCAGCGCGGGCTGATCACCCGTCCGTCCACCGACGAGGTGCGGGCCTACCGCGCCCATGTCGACGCCGCCATCGACCGGATGCTGCAGGAATGCGACGGCGCCGCCTGGGCGCGCATGCTGCCGGCGCTGGAACTGGGCCTGCACCACGAGCAGCAGCACCAGGAGTTGATCCTGACCGACGTGCTGCACCTGCTGTCGTGCAACCCCCTGCTGCCGGCCTACGAACGAGCCGCCGTTCCTGCGCTGCGCCTGGCGACGCCGCCGGCGCCGGCCCGGTGGATAGAGGGTGCGGCAGGCCTGCTCGACATCGGCCATGCCGCCACGGGCGACGACACGGCCTTCGCTTTCGACAACGAAAGCCCCCGCCACCAGGTGCTGCTGCATCCGCACGCGCTGGCCGACCGGCTGGTGACCTGTGGCGACTATGCACGCTTCATCGAAGACGGCGGCTACCGCCGGCCCGAGCTGTGGCTCTCGGACGGCTGGGCCTGCGTCCGTGCACAGGGCTGGCAGGCACCGGCCTATTGGCTGGCGTCCGACGACCCCCGGCTGGCGCTTTCGGGCCAGTCGCCGCAGCAGATCGCGGCTTCTGCCTGGCATGTGTTCGGCTTGCAGGGCGTGCGGCCGATGGACGATGCCGCGCCCGTCGCGCAACTGAGCTTCTACGAGGCCGCCGCCTATGCGGAATGGGCGGGGGCCCGGCTGCCGACCGAGATGGAATGGGAAGCCGCCTCCGCCGATCCCCGCCTGCAGGACATGACCGGCCAGGTATGGCAGTGGACCCGCTCCTCCTACGACCCGTACCCCGGCTTCCGGCCGACGCCCGGCATCGCCGCCGAATACAACGGCAAGTTCATGGTGGGCCAGGTGGTGCTGCGCGGCAGCAGCCTGGCCACGCCGCCGGGCCATGCCCGTCCGACCTACCGCAACTTCTTTCCGCCGGCCGCGCGCTGGCAGTTCTCCGGTCTCCGACTGGCCAAGGACATCGCATGACGCCCCACCACCCCGCCTCCCAGCCGTTCACCGCCGACCGTCCGGCCCATTCCCCTGCGGCCGTCGCCGTGGCGTCGCTGCCGCCGGCCGCGGCGGAATTCGCGCGCGACCTGCAGGCCGGCCTGCTGCGCCGCCCCCGCAGCATCTCGCCCAAATATTTCTACGACGCGGCCGGATCGGCGCTCTTCGACCGGATCTGCGAGCTGCCCGAGTACTACCCCACCCGCACCGAGTGCGCGGTACTGCAGCAGAACGCCAGCGAGATCGCACGCCTGGCCGGGCCGCGTGCCGAGATCGTCGAGTTCGGCGCCGGTTCGCTGCGCAAGGTGCGCATCCTGCTGGACGCGATGGAGGCGCCCGCCGGCTACCTGCCGATCGACATCTCGGGCGACCACATGACCGCCGCCGCCGCCGCGTTGCGGCGCGACTATCCGACGCTCGAAGTGCGGCCGGTGGTGGCCGACTACACCCAGCGGCTGCTGCTGCCCGCCCCCGCCCAGGGTGCAGGCCAGCGCGTCGGTTTCTTCCCCGGGTCCACCATCGGCAACTTCGCACCCGAAGAGGCGGCGCGCTTTCTGCAGGTGGCGGCGCAGGTGCTGCAGGGCGGCGCGCTGCTGCTGGGGGCCGATCTGGTGAAGGACCCTGCCCTGCTGCATGCCGCCTACAACGATGCGCAGGGCGTGACCGCCGCGTTCAACCTCAACATCCTGGAGCGCGCCAACCGCGAACTGGGCGCCGACTTCGACACCGATGCCTTCGGCCATGCGGCGTTCTACAACGCGCCGCTGCAGCGCATCGAGATGCACCTCTTGAGCCGGTGCCGACAGGAGGTGAACGTCTGCGGCAGCAGCTTCACCCTCGAGGAAGGCGAAACGCTGCACACCGAGAACTCGCACAAGTTCACCATCGACGGGCTGCGGGCGATGGCGGTGCGGGCGGGCTTCAAGCCCGGCCCGGTGTGGACCGATCCGGACCATCTCTTCAGCGTGCACTGGCTGGCAGCGCCGGCGCTCTGACGCTCCCGACATGCGAAAGGCCCGGGGCATGCGCCCCGGGCCTTTTTCGTGCATGCTACGTTTTTCATAGCTGGTGGCCGGCAGTGGACGCCGGCTGCAGCCCTTTTTCCATCGAAATACTCGTCAGTGGGCACCCGCCGCCGCATCGGCGCTGCCCTTGCTGGCGACCGTCGGGTGCGAGAGCCACACCAGCGGAATCAACAGCAGGAAGATGATGGCCGACGCGTAGAACACGTCGTTGGCCGCCAGCATGAAGGCTTGCTGGTCCACCAGCCGGTTGACCTGCGCCAGCGCCTGCTCGGGCGACAGGCCGGCGGCGCCCAGCGCGGCGATCGCGTCGCCCGCCGGACTGCCGCGGGTGACCGATTCGCTCAGCTGCGCATGGTGCAGCGCGGCCCGGTTCTCCCAGATCGTGGTGACGACCGAGGTGCCGATGGCGCCCGCGGTGATCCGCACGAAGTTCGACAGGCCCGATGCCGCCGGAATACGCTCGGGCGGCAGGCCCGACAGCGTGATCGTCACCAGCGGAATGAAGAACAGCGCCATCGCGACGCCCTGGATCAGCGTCGGGACCAGGATGGTGAAGATGTCGGCCTGGGTGTTGAAGCGCGAGCGCAGGTACAGCACCACCGCGAACACCAGGAACGCGCCGGTCGCGAAACGCCGCGGGTCGACCCGGTGCAGGTTCTTGCCCACGATCGGCGACAGGATCAGCGCCATCAGCCCCACCGGCGCGGTGACCATGCCGGCCTGGGTGGCGGTGTAGCCCATGAACTGCTGCAGCCAGAGCGGCAGCAGCACCACGTTGCCGAAGAAGAGCCCGTAGCCCACGCCGGTCGCGAGCGTGCCCGCCCAGAAGTTGCGGCGCGCGAACAGCGACAGATCGACCACCGGATGCTTCTCGGTGAACTCCCAGGCGAGGAAGAAGGCCACCCCCACCGCGGCGACCACGCCCAGCGTCACCACCAGCGGCGAGTGGAACCAGTCGTTCTCCTTGCCCAGGTCGAGCATCACCTGCATCGAACCGACCCAGAGCACCAGCAGCGCCAGCCCGATCGAGTCGATCGGAAGCTTGCGCACCTGGCTCTCGCGTTTGCGGTAGAGCGACCAGGCACCGGTCGCCGCGATCAGGCCCACCGGGATATTGATGTAGAAGATCCACGGCCAGGTCATGTTGTCGGTGATCCAGCCGCCCAGCAGCGGGCCCATGACCGGCGCGATCAGCGTCGTCATCGACCACATCGCCATCGCGGTGCCGGCCGCGGCTTTCGGATAGCTGCTGAGCAGCAGCGTCTGCGACAGCGGGATCATCGGGCCGGCGACGAAGCCCTGCAGCGCGCGGAAGGCGATCAGCGTCGCCATGTTGGGCGCCAGGCCGCAGAGCCAGGAGGCGATCACGAACAGCACGACGCTGGTGCAGAACAGCCGCACCTGCCCGAAGCGCTGCGACAGCCAGCCGGTCAGCGGCACCGCGATGGCGTTGGCGACCGCGAAGCTGGTGATGACCCAGGTGCCCTGGTTGGAGCTGACGCCCAGGTCGCCCGCGATCGCCGGCAGCGACACGTTGGCGATCGACGTGTCCAGCACGTTCATGAAGGTGGCGGCCGACAGGGCCACCGTGCCCCACATGCGGGCGGAGCCCTCCAGCGGAGATGGCGGCCGGTAGGCCGGTGCAGCGGTGGCGGACGACATGGCGGATTCGCTCGACGACGTTTCGTGCCGACCGCTCAATGCACCGCGGCCGGGGCCGACGCGGCCAGCACCCGGCTCGCCTCGGCACGCGCCGCGGCCACCGCCTTGGCGCCGGTCCTGCCCATGTTGGCGGCGATGACGCGCTGCACCTCGGCATCGGCACCGACGTCCAGCGCATGGTAGACCTGGGTCTGCGCGAAGACCGCGGCGCGCGGCGCGTCGGCCAGGGTCTTGCCGCCCTTGTCGGCCACGTCCACCTCGACGTCCATCGACAGGCCCACCCGCAGCGGGTTGTCGACCAGCTGCTGGCGGTCGAGCGCGATGCGCACCGGCACCCGCTGCACCACCTTGATCCAGTTGCCGGTGGCGTTCTGCGCCGGCAGCAGCGCGAAGGCCGCGCCGGTGCCGACGCCCAGGCCGGCCACGGTGCCGCGGTACTCGATCTTCTTGCCGTAGACGTCGGCGGTCAGGGTGACCGGCTGGCCCAGGCGGATGTTGCGCAGCTGCACTTCCTTGAAGTTGGCATCGACCCACAGCTGGTCGAGCGGCACCACCGACATCATCGGCGTGCCGGCGTTCACCCGCTGGCCGAGCTGCACCGTGCGCTTGGCGACGTAGCCGTCGACCGGGGCCGGCAGCGCGGCGCGCTGGGTGGCGAGGTAGGCCTCGCGCACCTTGGCGGCGGCGACCAGCACGCTGGGGTGCTCCTCGACCCGGGTGCCTTCGGTCATCGCCTGGTTGCTGGCGAGCTGCTCGCGTGCCGCGGTCACGCCGGCCTGGGCGGCGGCCACCGCGCTGCGGGCCGCATCCAGCTGGGTGCGGGCGTGGTTGAGTTCTTCCTTCGACACCGCGCCGTTGCCGGTCAGGGCCTGCCGGCGGTTCAGGTCGTCGTTGGCGCGCGCCACCTCGGTCTGCGCCTTGGTCACGTCGGCCTGGCGCAGGGTGACCTGGGCGGCCAGCGATCCGTTGTTGGTGTAGAGCGTGCGGGCCTGGCGCACCGCCTGGGCCAGGGCGGCCTCGGCCTGCTCCAGCGCGACGCTGGCGTCGGCCGGGTCGAGCTTCACCAGCGGCTGGCCGGCCTTCACGAAATCGGTGTCGTCGGCCAGGATCGCCATCACGGTGCCGCCGATCTGCGGGGTGATCTGGATCACGTTGCCCTGGACGTAGGCGTTGTCGGTCGATTCGTAGTGGCTCGCGACCAGGTATTCGTAGAGGCCCCAGCCCGCGCCGGCGACGAGCACCACCGCGGCGATGCCGGTGAGCGCGCGGCGGCGCTTGGGATTGGCGGTGGACGCCGGCGCCGCGGCAGGGGCGGCAGGCGCGGCGGAAACGGGTTCGACCACTGGCGTGGCGGCGGGCGAGCGGTCTTGCGGTGCGTTCATGGCAGCAGATCCAGAAATTCGGGAATGGGAGGGGTTGGTTCGGCGAAGCGCGCGGACAGCAGCGGGCCGGGCGGTCAGCGGACCGGCGGCGCGTCGATCTGCGCGGCGGCCAGGTGGGCCGCCGCGGCATCGGTGTGGCCGGCCGCGACCGGCGATGCGGACGCACCGATGTCCGGCGCGCTGTAGCCGCCGCCCAGGGCGCGGATCAACGAGACCTGCGTGTCCAGCCGGCGGGCCGACAGCTCCACCGCCTGGCGGCGCTGCAGCAGCACCGTGCTCTCGGCCGTCAGCACGTTGAGGTAGTTGCCCAGGCCTGCCTTGTAGCGCTGCACCGCGATGGCGTAGGCGCCTTCGGCCGCTTCCTGCGCCTGGCGCTGCTCGTCCTGCTGGCGGACGATCGCGCGCGAAGATGCGACCTGGTCGGCCACGTCGTGCACCGCGTCGATCAGACTGGCGTTGTAGCTCTCGACCGCCGCATCGAGGTCGGCCGTCTTGCCGCGCAGGTTGGCGCGCAGCCGGCCCGAGTCGAAGATCGGCAGCCGGATCGCCGGGCCGACGCCCCATTCCTTGCTGCCCGATTCGGCGAAGCGGTCGAGCCCGATCGACGACAGGCCGACGAAGCCGGCCAGGTTCACGTTGGGATAGAACATCGTCTTGGCGACTTTGATGTCCTGGCCCGCGGCCTCGACCCGCCAGCGGGCGGCGGCGATGTCGGGGCGGCGGCCCAGCAGGTCGGCCGGCAGCACGGCGGGCACCGGCGCTGCCTGTACCGTCTCCATCGCCGGGGCCACCAGTGCCTGGGCGCTGCCGGGCGCACCGACCAGGGCACCGATCGCGTTGCGGGTGAGCTCGATCTGCTCGCGCAGGGACTCGATCTCGCGCCGCGCGTCGGGCAGCCCGCCCTCGCTCTGGCGCTGCTCCAGGCGGGTGTCCAGGCCGGCGCTGACCCGGTCGCGCACCAGGGTCAGGGTTTCGCTGCGCTGCGCCAGGGTGCGCTCCGAGACGGCCAGCTGGGCCTGCAACCGCGAGAGCTGGAAGTAGTTGCGTGTCACGTTGCTGGCCAGCAGCAGGCGCGCGGCCTGGGCATCGGCCTGGGCCGCCTGGGCGGTGCCGAGCGCGGCCTCGAGCGCGGCACGGTTGCGGCCGAAGAAGTCGATCTCCCAGCTGCCCGACAGCCGGCCGACGCCGCTGTTGTAGGTACCGCCGGCCAGCGGCGGTGGATACGGGCCGTTGGCGCTGTAGAGCTGGCGGGTCAGGTCCAGGCTGCCGTTCAACTGAGGTCCGTCGGCCGCGCGGGCGGTCTCGGTCACCGCCTGGGCGCGGGCGATGCGGGCCTCGGCCAGGCGCAGGTTGGGGCTGGTCGACAGGGCCTGGCCCACCAGGCGGTCGAGCTGCGCATCGCCGAAGCTGCGCCACCATTCGGTGGGCACCGCGAAGTCGGCCATCACGTCGGGCGTGCCGGTGGCCGCCGAGGGCAGGCCGAGCGACGCGCCCTCGCGCAGTTGCGCATGCGGGGCGATGCCCGACATGTTGGCGCAGGCCGTCAGGCCCAGGCTGATCGCCAGCGTTGCCAGGTACAGCCAGGCGCCGCCCCGTGGCGGAGACGCCGGATCGTGCACCGTCGGCAGTGCGTCGGCGGAGTGGCTTTTGTTGTATTTCATGTTGAAGACCCCTCGTTGTCGTTGTGGCAGGCCGGCGAACCGAACACCTGCACGTTGTCCAGCAGGCGCGCCAGGAAGCTGCGCAGTTGCTGGAATTCCTCTTCGCTGAAGCCCTGCGCCGCCACGTCCTGCACCCGGCCGACGATGCCGGGGATCTGCTCGGCCGCGGTGCGGCCTTCGGGCGTGAGTTCCAGGTTGACGACGCGCCGGTCTTCCAGCGAGCGGGTGCGGCGGCAGAGGCCCTTGGCCTCCAGCCGGTCGAGCAGCCGCGTCATCGCCCCGGCATCCAGGTGGCAGCCGCGGGCCAGCGTGGCCACCGTCGTTTCCTCGTCCAGGTACATCCGCAGCAGCGGCTTCCACTGCGCGTCGGTCAGGCCCAGGGGCTCCATCCGGCGCTCGATCTCGGTGCCCACCAGCGTGACGATGCGGCGCATCTGGTAGCCGATGTTGTGCTCGGAGTGCAGGTGCTTGTGCGAGGTGAGGGCCGGTGCGCCGGTCGGCGCCGCGAAGTGAAGGGATGCTGCATCGCTCATGCCGTGAATATACATGCCTAGGCAAATAGTGTCAAGCCACTAACTGCACGGGCATCCTTCGATAGGGAAGGCTCGGCTACAGTGCGCCCATGAAATTCCAGAACATGCCGGCCCGCCATCTCCTGCTCCGCGGCATCGCCTGCGCGGCCATCGGCGCGGCCATCCTCGTGGCGCCGCCCTATATGCGCTCGGAAGAACTGCGCGCGGCGGTGCAGGGAAGCGCGATGGTCGGCTGGCTCGCGATCGCGGTCGGCATCGCCTTGGTGGGTTACGGCGCTTACAAAGGTCGTGCCGCTCCCGCGAAACGCTGAAACAGCCGGAAACAGTCGCAACAAGCGCCGGACATACCGGATGCCCCAGGGTGGCGCACGCCGAGAATGTGGCGGGCCGGCGCGCCGGGGCACGTAGGCGGGCTTCTTCAGAATGCCTACCGCCCGTCGGCGAATTGCTGCAGCGCAACAAAAAGCGCTTGATTTCGGTGCACGCGTGTCTATACTTTGGAAATGCTGCACCGCAACATAGCGACGGCAGCGCCTCGCGGGCAAGGTTTGCCCAGACATCTTTCCACCCTAAGGAGTTTTGCCATGACCCTGACCGCCGACCAAATGATCGCCGCCCATAAAGCCAACGTCGACGCCCTGTTCTCCCTGACCGCAAAGGCCTTCGAAGGCATGGAGAAGCTGGTCGAGCTGAACGTGACCGCGTCGCGCGCCGCCCTGTCGGATGCCGCCAACCACACCCAGGCCGTCCTGAGCGTCAAGGATGCGCAGGAGCTGATCGCGCTGCACGCCGGCATGCTCCAGCCGCTGGCCGAGAAGACCGCCGCTTACAGCCGCCACCTGTACGACATCGCCCAGGGCACCGGCTCCGAGTTCGGCAAGGCGATCGAAGGCAAGGCGGGCGAAGCGCAGCAGGCCTTCGCCGGCATGGTCGACAACGCATCGCGCAACGCACCGGCCGGCTCCGAAACCGCCGTTGCGGTGCTCAAGAGCGCCGTCGCCGCCGCCAACAACGCCTACGAATCGGTGCAGAAGGCCGTCAAGCAGGCATCGGACGTGGCCGAAGCCAACTTCAACGCGGTTTCCAGCACCGCGATGAACGCCGCCAAAACCGGCGCGGCCGCCACCACGGCTGCCGCCCGCAAGCGCTGAGAAGGTGTGAGTGCACCTACTGCTCTAATGGCGTAGGTTGCGCGAATGCACCCATCCACCGCGCACAGCGCGAAGAAGGCCCGGCCCCGCCGGGCCTTTTCTTTTGGGCGCCGCGTTTCTCGCTTTGGCGATAATTGACGTTTACGTCAACGTCAAAGGAGTCAGACACATGGACATCGCAGGCAAGGTTTTCATCGTCACCGGCGGCGCATCGGGCCTGGGCGAAGGCACGGCGCGGATGCTGGCGGCGAACGGCGCGCAGGTGGTCGTGGCCGACATGCAGGACGCCAAGGGCGAGGCGGTCGCCCGCGACATCGGCGGCGTCTTCGTGCACTGCGACGTGACGCAGGAGGCCGACGGCCAGGCGGCCGTGGCCCGGGCGGCGGCGCTCGGCACGCTGGCGGGCCTGGTCAACTGCGCCGGCATCGCGCCGGCCGAGAAGACGGTGGGCAAGAACGGCGCCCATTCGCTGGCCGTCTTCAGCAAGGCGATCACGGTCAACCTGGTCGGCAGCTTCAACATGATCCGCCTCGCGGCCGAGGCCATGTCCCGCAACGCGCCGCTGCCCACCGGCGAACGGGGCGTTCTGATCTCCACCGCCTCGGTCGCGGCCTACGACGGGCAGATCGGCCAGGCGGCGTACGCGGCGTCGAAGGGCGGCATCGTCGGCATGACGCTGCCGATCGCGCGGGACCTGGCCCGCAACGGCATCCGCAACATGACGATCGCGCCCGGCATCTTCGGCACGCCGATGCTCTTCGGCATGCCGCAGGAGGTGCAGGACGCGCTGGCCGCCGGCGTGCCCTTCCCGTCGCGCCTGGGCACGCCCGAGGACTACGCCAAGCTGGTCAAGCACATCGTCGAGAACGACATGCTCAACGGCGAGGTGATCCGCCTCGACGGCGCGATCCGCCTGGCACCGAAGTAACCGCCTGCGCACGGGTGGCGGCGCGGCCGGTCAGCTGCCCGCCACCTTCATCCGGTCGACCAGCACCGAGCCGACCGTCTTCGCGCCGTAGTTGTATGCGTCGGCGCCGATGGCGGCGATGCCCTTGAACATCTCGCCCATGTTGCCGGCGATGGTGATCTCCTGCACCGGGAACGCGATCTCGCCGTTCTCCACCCAGAAACCGCTGGCGCCGCGCGAATAGTCGCCGGTGACGTAGTTGACGCCCTGCCCCATCAGCTCGACCACGAAGAGGCCGGTGCCCAGCTTCTTCAGCATCGCGGCCAGGTCGTCGCCCGCGGCGGTGCGGCGCGAGGTGAGCACCAGGTTGTGCGAGCCGCCGGCGTTGCCGGTGGTCTTCATGCCGAGCTTGCGGGCCGAGTAGGTGCCGAGGAAATAGCCCTGTACCGTGCCCGCGTCGACCACGGTGCGGGCCTGGGTGCGCACGCCTTCGTCGTCGAAGGGCGAACTGCCCTTGCCGCCGACGACGAACGGGTCTTCGTGGATGTCGATGTGGTCGGGGAAGACCTGCTTGCCCAACGAGTCGAGGAGGAAGCTGCTCTTGCGGTAGAGCGCGCCGCCGCTCACCGCCTGGGTGAAGGCGCCCAGCAGTCCGGCCGCCAGCGGCGACTCGAACAGCACCGGGCACTCGACCGTCGGGATCTTGCGGGCCTTCAGCCGCGCCAGCGCGCGCTCGGCGGCGTAGCGGCCGACGGCCTCGGGGCTGGCCAGGTCGGCGGCGTTGCGCATCGAGCTGTACCAGCTGTCGCGCTGCATGTCGTCGCCGCGGCCGGCGATCGGTGCGACCGACATGCTGTGCCGCGAGCTGGCGTAGCCGCCGCGGAAGCCCCGGGTGTGGGCGCTGAAGAAATGCGACTGCTGGGCCGACACGCCCGCGCCTTCGCTGTTGGTGATGCGGCGGTCGGTGCGCAGCGCGGCGCGCTCGCAGGCCTTGGCGAGCTCGGCCGCCTCTTCGCTGGTGACGGCCCAGGGATGGAACAGGCCCAGGTCGCGGTGCTCGGTGGCGATGTCGGCCTCGTCGGGCAGGCCCGCGACCGGGTCTTCCGCGGTGAAGCGGGCGATGTCGTAGGCGGCCTGCACCGTCTGCTCGATCGCGGCCCTGGAGAAATCGGAGGTGCTGGCGTTGCCCCGGCGCTGGCCCAGGTAGACGGTCACGCCCAAGGACTTGTCGCGGTTGCGCTCGACGTTCTCGAGCTCGCCCTTGCGGACGCTGACGCTCAGGCCGCAGCCCTCGGACGCCTCGGCACCCGCATCGGTCGCGCCGATCTTCTTGGCGTGGGAGAGGGCCGCATCGACGAGGTCTTCGAAGAACGGGCGGCTGTAGCTGAAGCCGCTGTCGGCTCTGTGGGGGGATGGGGTCTTCATGGCGAGGGCTATGATACTTGCGCCCCCTCGCCAGCCGCTGCGGCCCGCTCCTGCCGCCCGCGGCAGAGGGCCTTCCGCCGGCGGGCCCTCCCCTGTTTCCATTTCTGCGCACCGCCTGCCCACCGCAGTCGCCCGCCTTCCCGACATGTCACGCAAACCCAAAAAAGGCTATTTCGTCCAGGGCCACTTCGTTGCCGAAGGCAGCGAACTCGACATCCAGCTCAAGCACGAGTTGAAAGGCACCGACGAGAACCACACCGCCAGCCGCACCGACATGAAGAAGGAAAGCGACGAGCTGCAGGACCTGGGCGAGGCGCTGGTGACGCTGCGCGCCGACCTCGTCGCCCGCATCCACCTGCCCGAGAAACTGTTCGACGCGCTGGCCGAGGCCCGCCGCATCACCAACTTCGAAGGCAAGCGGCGGCAGATGCAGTACATCGGCAAGCTGATGCGCCGGCTGGACGAGCCGACCCGCGAGGCCGCCCGCGCCGCCCTGGCCGAGCAGCAGCACGGCTCGGCCCGCGAGACGCTGGCGCTGCACCAGGCCGAGCAGTGGCGCGGCGACCTGGTCGACAACGACGAGGCGGTGCAGCGCTGGATCGAGGCTTGGCCGCAGACCGACATCCAGCAGCTGCGCGCACTGGTGCGGCAGGCCCGCAAGGACGCGGTGCCCGAGAAGCCGGGCCTGGCCCCGCGCCACGGCCGCGCCTACCGCGAGATCTTCCAGCTGGTGCGCACGCAACTGACCGCCGCCGCCGCCGAGCCCACGGCCGCAGAGGGCGCGGAGGACGATGCGGATGAGTGACGCCGCCCGCTTCGACCCGGTCCGCATCGGCATCGTCTCGGTCAGCGACCGGGCCAGCGCCGGCGTCTACCAGGACCAGGGCCTGCCCGCCCTGCAGGCGTGGCTGCGGCGCGCGCTGCGCAACCCCGTCACCTTCGAGTCGCGCCTGATCCCCGACGAGCAGGCCACCATCAGCGCCACGCTGGTCGAGTTGGTCGATGCCGGCTGCGCCCTGGTGCTGACCACCGGCGGCACCGGCCCGGCGCCGCGCGACGTGACGCCCGACGCGACGCTGGCCATCGCCCACCGCGAGATGCCCGGCTTCGGCGAGCAGATGCGCCAGATCGGCCTGCGCTTCGTGCCGACCGCGATCCTGTCGCGCCAGGTGGGCGTGGTCCGCGACAAGAGCCTGATCCTCAACCTGCCGGGCCAGCCGAAGGCGATCGCCGAGACGCTGGAGGGCCTGCGCAACGCCGACGGCAGCGTCGCCGTGCCGGGCATCTTCGCCGCCGTGCCCTACTGCATCGACCTGGTCGGCGGGCCGTACCTGGAAACCGACGACGCGGTGTGCAAGGCGTTCCGGCCCAGATCGGCCCTGCGGCCCCCAGCCGGCACCGGCGGCGGTTCTTGAAAGAAAAGTAGCCGGAGCCGGCGATCGGCGCCGGCCTCCAGCTATCGATACGATAGCAAACGGCTGCCGTTACTTGCCGACCAGCGCGTTCAGCTTCTCGGCCTCGAAGTTCTCGCAGCGCGCCGCACCGTCGGGCACGCAGTCGCCGCGCCGGCCGCCCCGCTCCGACAGCGCCTCGATCGCCTGCCACAGCAGCGTGATCTGGTGCTCCTGGGTCGACGCGGTGCCGATCAGGCCCTTGAGCGTCTGGCCGACCGGGTCGTCTTCGAGCGTCACGCCGTAGGCCGAGAAGGTGCGCGCGGCAGGCGCGGCACCGGGCCCGGCGGCATCCTTCTGCGGCAGGATGCGCGCCGGGATGCCGACGGCCGTGGCGCCGGCCGGCACCGGCTTCAGCACCACCGCGTTGCTGCCGATCTTGGCGCCGTCGCCCACGGTGAAGCCGCCCAGCACCTTGGCGCCGGCGCTCACCACCACGTCGCGCCCCAGCGTCGGATGCCGCTTGGCGCCCTTGTAGAGCGAGGTGCCGCCCAGCGTGACGCCCTGGTAGATGGTGCAGCCGTCGCCGATCTCGGCCGTCTCGCCGACCACCACGCCCATCGCATGGTCGAAGAAGACCCGCTCGCCGACGACCGCGCCGGGGTGGATCTCGATGCCGGTCAGCCAGCGCGCGATGTTCGAGACAAACCGGCCGAGCCACTTGAAGCCCCGCGTCCAGCAGCCGTGCGCCAGCCGGTGCAGCACCAGCGCGTGCAGGCCCGGATAACAGGTCATCACCTCCCACGCACTGCGCGCAGCAGGGTCGCGGTCGAGGATGCACTGGATATCGGAGCGCAGGCGCTGGAACATGACTTCGGGTGGGATTCTTATGGGCGTTGCAGTCTATCGACTCGGGCCGCCGGCCGCCGACATCGCCTTGGCGACACCGCGCAGGATGTGGATTTCCTCGTCGGTGAGCTGCGCGCGGTGGAACAGCTGCTGCAGCCGCGGCATCAGCTTCTTGGGCGCTGCCGGATCGAGGAAACCCACGTCGACCAGCGCGCGCTCCCAGTGGTCGAGCATGCCGGCCACCTGCTGCGTGTCGGCGCGGCGCGGGCCCTCGGGCGGCGGCGCGGTGTCCGCATCGCCGAAGCCGCCCAGCGCCAGCCGCCATTCGTAGGCCACCACCTGGATCGCCGCGCCCAGGTTGAGCGAGCCGAACTGCGGATTCGTCGGGATCCGCAGCGCGACGTGGCAGCGGTAGACGTCCTCGTTCTGCATGCCGAAGCGTTCGGAGCCGAACAAAAAGCCGACACCCTGCTCGCCCGACGCCCCGGCCCCGGCGGCCAATTGCGGCAGGTGCTCGCGCGGCGTGCTGGTGGGCGGGCCGAAGTCGCGCGGCACCATCGCAGTGGCGCAGAGGTGGGTCATGCCGTCGATCGCCTCGTCGAGCGTGGCGACGATGCGGGCGTTGCGCAGCACGTCCAGCGCGCCGCTCGCCCGCTGGATGGTTTCCTCGCGGCGCAGCACGTTGTCCCAGCGCGGCGCGACCAGCACCAGGTCGTCGAAACCCATCGTCTTCATGGCGCGGGCGGCGGCGCCGACGTTGCCGGCATGGCTGGTGTTGATCAGGATGAAGCGGGTGCGCATGGCGGGCGGTGGCGGGACACAAAGGGCGTCATTGTCGTGGCGATCGGCAGGCCCGCCCGGCCGCAGCGGTGCTTCACGGCGGGCAGACGGGTAAAATCGCACCTTTCGCCGCCTGCATCGCCGGGTGCGCCCTGCCCGCCGCTCCTCATCACAATCCAATGTCGTCCAACCTGCATCCCATGCTCAACGTGGCCATCAAGGCCGCCCGCGCCGCCGGCGCCATCATCAACCGCGCCGCGCTCGACATCGAGTCGGTGCGGATCTCGCAGAAGCAGGTGAACGACTTCGTGACCGAGGTGGACCAGGCGAGCGAGCAGTCGATCATCGAGACGCTGCTCACCGCCTATCCCGGACACGGCATCCTGGCGGAGGAAAGCGGCAACGCGCACGGCGCCAAGGATTCCGAGTTCGTCTGGATCATCGATCCGCTCGACGGCACCACCAACTTCATCCACGGCTTCCCGGTCTACTGCGTCAGCATCGCCCTGTCGGTACGCGGCAAGATCGAGCAGGCCGTGGTGTACGACCCGACCCGCAACGACCTCTTCACCGCCACCAAGGGCCGCGGCGCCTATGTGAACGAGCGGCGCATCCGCGTCTCCAAGCGCACCCGGCTGCAGGAATGCCTGATCGCCACCGGCTTTCCGTTCCGCCCCGGCGACAACCTGCAGCAGTACCTGCAGGTGATGGGCGACGTGATGCAGCGCACCGCCGGCATCCGCCGCCCGGGCGCCGCCGCGCTCGACCTGGCCTACGTGGCCGCGGGCTTCAGCGACGGCTTCTTCGAGACCGGCCTGTCGCCCTGGGACGTGGCCGCCGGATCGCTGCTGGTGCAGGAGGCCGGTGGCCTGGTCGGCAACTTCAGCGGCGAATCCGACTTCCTGGAGCAGCGCGAATGCCTGGCCGCCAACCCGCGCATCTATGCGCAACTGGTGTCGGTGGTGGGCAAGTACTCGAAGTTCGCCAGCGTGGCGGCCAAGCAGGATGCGGCGCGCGGCGTCGCCTCGCGCAAGCCCGGCACGCCCTACGACGTGGCGCCCGAGCTGGGCGACGCGGTCCCCGCGGCGGCCGATGCCGACACCGCGCCCGCAGCGGAAGCCGCGGCCGACGAGGCTGCGGCGGCACCCGTCTCGCGCCGCCTGACCCGCATCCGCAAGGCCCCCGGCACCGACCTCTGACACCGCGCCCACTGCCATGAACCGCCGCGCCGTTCATTCGGCTCCCGTGCGGGCCGCTGTCCGGCTGCAGCGGCATGCGCGCGAGTTCCTGTGGGCGGCGCTGGGCAGCAACGTGGCCAACGGCATGGCCGTCGGCGTGGGGCTCATCACCATCGCGCTGGCGATCTATTTTCTCGACGGCCTGGCCGCGGCTTCGGCCGCGGGCGTCGGCGCGCTGGTGGCCACGCTGCCCGACCTGCCGGCGCAGAAGCACCACAAGTTCCAGCAGATGGCGCCCGCCCCGGCGCTGGGCCTGCCGCTTTTCCTGGCGATGCAGCTCTCGCACCACGACCCGGTGCAGCAGGGCCTGGTGCTGGTCTTCGGCAGCTTCGTCTCGTTCATGGGCGTGGCCTGGGGCAAGCGCGGTGGGCCGATCGCCATCGGCATGGCCTTCTCGATGCTGTTCGCCATGGCCACGCCGCCGCCCAGCGGCGCGCTCGACGCGCTGGAGCGGGCCGGCTGGTACGCCGCGGGTGCCGGGCTCTACCTGGTCTACGGCGTGGCGATGGGCGCGGTGCTCAACCGCCGCTACCGCAAGCAACTGCTGGCCGAGGCGCTGCTGGCCTTCGCCGGCGCGCTGCGCACCCAGGCCCAGCGCTTCGGCGAGAACGCCGACGACGAAACCCTGCTGGCCGACATGCTGCGCAGCCAGGCGGCGCTGGCCGACAGCCTGCAGGGCGTGCGCGACGTGGTGCTGGAATCGCCCTCCTCCCGTCCCCGCGCCCAGAGCGCGGCGATCCTGCTGGCGCTGCTGGAGGCGCGCGACCACCTGATCGCCTGCGAGCTCGACCTCGAATCCCTCGCCCGCCGCAAGGGCGATGCGGCCGCCCTGCCCCATGTGTACGACGCGCTGATGGGCTATGCCGAGCAGGTCGAGACCCTGGCCACCGACATGCTGCTGGGCCGGGTGGCCCGCGGCGCGCACGAGCTGCGGATCGCGCTCGGCCGGCTCTACTCCACCCTCCTGCCCGACACCGCCGAGGATGCGGCGCCCGAGGCCCGCATCGTGCGCCACGTGACCGAGCGGGTGGCCGCCATCGGCGACGAGGTCGAGCGGATGTTCGCCCTGCAGCGCGGCGACCTGGCGCCCGAGATCGCCTCGGTGCGCGAGAACTGGCAGCTCTTCATCAGCCCGACCGTCTGGTCGTGGAAGCCGCTGCAGTCGCAGTCGGGCTGGTATGCGCCCACGCTGCGGCACGCGCTGCGGGTGGCCGCCGCGGTGGGCACCGGCTACCTGGTGTCGCTGCACCTGCCGTGGACGACGCACGGCTACTGGATCCTGGTGACGATCATCGTCGTGCTGCGGACCAACCTGGCCCAGACGCTGGAGCGGCGCAACGCGCGGATCATGGGCACCCTGCTCGGCTGCGGCGTGGTGATGGCGGTGCTGGGCACCGACCCCGCGCCGGCGGCCATCCTGGCGACGGTGGCGCTGGCCACGGCCATCGCCCACGCCTTCGCGATCCGGCGCTACCTGATCACCTCGATCGCCGCGACCACCACCGGCCTGCTGCAGGCGCACCTGCTGGTCGCCAACAGCCACACCAACTTCGCCCTGGTCGAGCGGCTGGCCGACACGGTGCTGGGCGCGGTGATCGCCTGGCTCTTCAGCTACGTGCTGCCGGTGTGGGAGCGCAACCAGCTGCCCGGCCTGGTGCGCCGCACGCTGGTAGCCCAGGCGCGCCACGTGCGGCTGGCCCTGGTGCCCGGCGACACCCAGAGCCCCGACATCGACTGGCGCCTGGCCCGCCGCGAGGCCTACGACAGCCTCTCAGCGTTGGTCCAGGCCACCGCCCGCACGCTGGCCGAGCCTGCCTCGGTGCGGCCGCCGCTCGAACCTCTCGAAACACTGCAGGCGCTCAGCTACCGCATGCTGGCCCGGCTGACCGCGGTGAAATCGGCGCTGCAGTTGCGGCGGGGCCAGCTCGACATGGCGGTGGTCGGCCCGGCTCTGGCCCGTGCGGCGGAGACGATCGACCAGGCCCTGTCGCTGTCGGAAGCCGCCATCGCCGCCGCCGGCGCACGCACCCCCACGACAAAGAGAGACAACGGCGCGCAGAGCCCGGCACCGGCGGAAACCGGCGCGGACGATGCCGCGCCCACGCTGCTGCCCAAGGGTTCCCTGCGCCCGCCGGACCCGCTGGCGCCCGACCTGACGCCCTGGCTGCTGGAGCGGCTGGCGCTGGCCGAAACCACGGCCCAGCGCATGCGGCTGGTGGCCTTGCGCGCCGCGGCCTGAGCGGCACCGCACGCTCCGTCGCAGAAGCAAGCGGCCCGCGGGCCGCTTTTTCATTGGCAGATCAATTCTTCGTGAAGGAATCGGATGTTCGACATGTCGCATTTGTCGCAGTTCTCCCCCTGGGTCGCCACCGGCATCGCCGCGCTGCTGGCCCTACTGGGCGCCCTGGTGGTGCACCGCATCGGCGGGCTGGTGCTGCTGCGCGCCACCCAGTTCATGCCGGTGGTGCACACCACCATCCGCACCTGCCACCGTTCGGCCCGCCTGGTGCTGGTGCTGGCGGCGCTGCAGCTGGTCTGGCAGGCCGCCACCAACGAGATGCCGATGATCGACACGGTGCGCCACCTCAACGGCCTGCTGTTGATCGGCGCTTTCACCTGGCTGGCGATCGACGCGATCAACGGCCTGGCCGACGGCATCGTGGCGCAGCACCCCTACGACGTCGACGACAACCTGCAGGCCCGGCGCATCATGACGCAGGCCCGGGTGCTGGCCCGCACCGCCACGCTGGTGGCGCTGGTGGCGGGCCTGGCGATGATGCTGATGACCTTTCCCGGCGCGCGGCAGGTCGGGGCCAGCCTGCTCGCCTCGGCCGGCGTGATCGGCATCGTGGCGGGTCTCGCCGCCAAGCCGGTCTTCAGCAACCTGATCGCCGGCCTGCAGATCGCGCTGGCGCAGCCGATCCGGATCGACGACGTGCTGATCGTGCAGGGCGAATGGGGCCGGGTCGAGGAGATCACCGGCACCTACGTCGTGCTGAAGATCTGGGACGACCGGCGGCTGATCATCCCGCTGCAGTGGTTCATCGAGAATCCGTTCCAGAACTGGACCCGCACCGGCTCGGAACTGCTCGGCTCGGTGTTCTTCAGCGTCGACTTCGGCATGCCGATCGCGCCGCTGCGCGCAGAGCTGGAACGGCTGGTGCCCACCCTGCCCGAGTTCGACGGCCGCTTCTTCAACCTGCAGGTGACCGACACCACCGAGCGCACGATGCAGTTGCGGGTGCTGGTCACCGCGCAGTCGTCGGGCAAGGCCTTCGACCTGCGCTGCAAGGTGCGCGAACTGATGATCGACTTCATGCAGCGCGAATACCCGCGCTTCCTGCCCACGGTGCGCATCCAGCACCACGAAGGCGAGCCGATGCCGCTGTCGCAGGCCACGCCCGCCGGCCTGGCCGGCCAGATGGCCGGCAGCGCGGCCGAGGCTGGACTGGCCGCGACGGCCAGCGTGCCCCAGGCGTGATTCGCAGGTGGCGAGCGCCGGCGACCGGGAGAGTGCAGCCGGTTGCAGGCCGGGCGCACCGTGGTGGATGCGGCCTGCAAGCCCACCTGCATCTCGCCGTGTTGCACCGCTCGTCAGCGAAGTTTGCGATCTAACACCTTGCATGTTCATTGTCAACACCACGTGTTGACACAAAACGTGTTGAATCCACCCCTATGAAAACAGTGGGTGAGCGGATTCGACAGGCCAGGGAGGCCCGTGGCATGAGCCAGGGCGATCTGGCGCTGCGCGTCGGCTTCGCCCACCAGTCGGCCATCGGCAACCTGGAAGCGCGCGCAACCGGCCGTGGCGGGTTCCGGCTCTCGGAGATCAGCCGCGAACTGTCTGTCACGGTCGAGTGGCTGCTCAATGGGCCGGACGGCGCGGTGCCCTGGGTGGAGGGCGGCGACCAGCAATCGCCGAACGGTTCCCGGTTGCGCGTCGAATCGCCCAAGCCACTGGGTCTGCTGCCCGATCTGGAGCATGCGACCGAACTGCTGCAAGGCCTGCCGCGGGAAGGCGTCAAGGAGGCCATCAGCCACCTGGAATTCCTGACCTACAAGCACCGCCGGCCCCCAGAACAGGCGGGGCGTGGCGCGCAAGGCGGCAAGCCCCGCACCAACTGACCGGCGGTCGGGCCTATAACACATTACGTGTTTGAGCTAGTTAACACATAACGTGATAATCGGGTCCCAACACAGCAAGTGGGGCCCGCATGCACAGCACAGAACCGGATCGGCTTCACCCTACACCGACACCGACATCGCCACGACCGGCCGAGCAGATCGACCGGCTCATCCTCGACCTGCGCTGCGCGCTGGAACGCAAACGCATCGGCGGCGCCAGCGGCTGCGGCCACGGGTCCGACCAGGTCCTGCTGCAGCTCTACCGCGCGCTGCGGGCCGAAACGCTGTGGCAGCAGGAGCAGTCGCGCAACCGCCGGCTGTGCGAGACGCTGCAGGAGATCGTCGCGCTGTGCGGGCAGGACGCCATCCCGTCTGCCGGCTTATCGACCATCGAGCGCCTGGCCCGTGCCGCATTGGCGCAGTCGCGAAACCTGGCGCTGTGACCCGTTCACGGCGTTTGCGATACCGCCGGACGCAATCGCCGACGGCCGTTTCCTCCGCTGCCCAACAAAGAGGCATCGCGCTGAAAGCCCCAGCCGGCGCCGATTTTTCAGGTTGTCCGGGGGCTTATCCACAAAGTAGTCCCCGATTGGCGGGACAACTTTCGGGGCGATTCCCGCTTGGCGGCCGCTCAGGGTTTCGGCCCGGCGGCCCGATCCGCCACGCAATGCGCGCACGGAAATCTCAGGCGTAGGTGTCGACCATGCCGCCGAGCGAACCCGCGGGTTTGCGCGCCGTGGGGGCACCGGCCGCGTTGGCCGCGGGTGCTGTCTTCTGCGCCGCATCCGCGGCCTTCTGCTGCTGCAGGGCTTGGGCCTGCTGCGCCTGCTGCTGGATCGACGCGATCTGCTGCTGCAGCATCTGGATCATCGCCTGCAGCAGCTTCGACTTGGCGATCTTCGCCTTGGCCTCCATGTCGCTGCTCGCGACGGCCTTGAGCTCGTTGGTCAGCTCCTGCACCCGCTTCTGCAGTCGGACGATGTCGCCGCCGCCGGAACCGGAAGAGGCGGAGCCGACGGGTGCGGCGCTGGCGGATGTGACGTTCATTCCGGTATCTCGACAGACGGCGCAAGAACTTGAGGGTCGGCCGTGCAGACGCCGCATTAACAAACACGAAAACCTTCATTGGGTGCGGCCATGTCCGTTCCTACACTGGCGCCGCTTCATCCAAACGGCTACGTCGGCCCGAGCAAAATACCATGCACAAACGCGAACTTCTCCGCTCCATCGGCTTGGCCCTGGCCGCCGGTACAACGCTCGGCACGCGCCCGGCGTTCGCCCAGTCGGCAGCTGCCCCCCAAACCCTGCGCGTCGGCGTGCGGGGAGGCGTGGACGAGGAAATCTGGGAGGTCGTGATCCAGGTCGCCAAGCGCAACGGCCTTGCCGTCAAGCCGGTCGTCATCACCGGAAGCGCCAGCCCCAACGAGGCGCTCAACAACGGCGACCTGGAAGCCAACTCGTTCCAGCACATTCCGTTCCTGCGCGACCAGATCGCGCAGCGCGGCTACAGGCTGGCGAACGTTGGCACGACCTACATCTCGCCCATTGCCTTTTATTCGAAGAAATACAAGCGCTGGGACGACCTTCCCGCCAATGCAAGGCTGGGGATTCCCACCGACCCGAGCAACCAGACCCGGGCCCTCGTCATCCTGCGCGACCAGGGGGTGCTGACGCTGCGCGAAGGATTCGACCCGTTCAATGGCACCGCCACGCTGGCCGACATCACCGGCTACAGGAAAAAGGTGCAGTTCGTCGAGGCCGCATCGGTGGTGCTGGCCCGCTCGCTCGACGATGTGGATGCCTCGGCCATCGTCAACACCTTCGCCTACCAGGCCGGACTCGTCGCCACCCGCGACGGCCTGGCGGTGGAAAAGAAGGACCACAACCCGTACGTCAACATCATCGCCGTGCGCGAGAAGGACAAGGACGCGCCGTGGGTCAAGACGCTGGTGGCTTCCTACCAGTCGGAAGAAGTGCGCAGGTTCATCCTCTCGAAGTACCAGGGCTCGGTCGTGCCGGTGTTCTGATGGCGGCGGTGCAACCGCCGGTGCCGGCCCCGGCCGGCACCCCTTGGATCGTCTTCGACCGGGTCGGGAAGCGCTACCCTGCCCACCGCACCACCGGCACCCCGGTGGATGCGTTGCACGAGGTGAGCTTCACAGTCGCGCGGGGCGAGGTCTTCGGCATCATCGGCCGCAGCGGCGCCGGCAAATCGACGCTGCTGCGCACCGTCAATGCGCTTGAGTTGCCGAGCGGCGGCCGGGTGACGGTGGACGGCACCGACGTCGCCACACTCGACGAAGACGGCCTGGTCGCGCTGCGGCGGCGCATCGGCATGATCTTCCAGCACTTCAACCTGCTGTCGGCCAAGACGGTGCGCGAGAACATCGGCCTGCCGCTGCGGGTGGCCGGCGTGCGGCCCGCCTACATTCGCGCGCGGGTCGACGAACTGCTGGACCTGGTGGGCCTGGCCGACAAGGCAGACGCCTATCCGGCCCAGCTCTCCGGCGGTCAGAAGCAGCGGGTGGGCATCGCCCGTGCGCTGGTGCACGACCCGCAGGTGCTGCTCTGCGACGAGGCGACATCGGCCCTCGATCCCGAAACCACCCAGTCGATCCTGGCGCTGCTGGCCGACATCAACCGCACGATGGGCCTGACCATCGTGCTGATCACCCACGACATGGCGGTGATTCGCGAGGTGTGCGACCGTGTGCTGGTACTCGACGGCGGCCGGGTGCAGGAAATCGGCGAGGTCTGGCGCGTCTTCGGTGCGCCGCGGGCCGACGCCACCCGCGCGATGCTGCGCCCGCTGCAGCACGACCTGCCGCCCGACCTGGCCGCCGTTCTGCGGCCAGCGCCCCCCGTGGACGGCGGTGCGGCGCAGGCGGTGCTGGGCGTCAGCTTCGCCGGCGACGCACGGCCGCAGGGCCTGCCACTGGAGGCGCTGGCGCGGCTCGGCCCTGGCGCCACGCTGCTGCACGGCGGGCTCGACCGTATCCGCGGCCATGCCCAGGGCCGGCTGCTGCTGGGCCTGCCGGCGGCCAGGCTTCCCACCACCGACTGCCTGCGCGACGCGCTCGCGGCCGACCGCATCGAGATCCTGGGCTATGTCCACGCCACCGCTTGAACGTTATTTCGACGCGCTGCTGCAGACGCTGCTCATGGTGTCGGTGTCGTCGGTCATCGCCATCGGCTGCGGGCTGCTGATCGCGGTGGTGCTGACGGTCACCGCGTCGCGCAGCATCTATCCGCGGCCGCGGCTCCACCGGGGGCTGTCGGTCGTGGTGAACATGTTGCGGGCGATCCCGTTCATCATCCTGCTGGTGGCGCTGCTGCCGGTGACGCGGGCCCTCGTCGGCACCACCCTCGGGACCTGGGCCGCCGTCGTGCCGCTGTCGGCCAACCTGGTCCCGTTCTATGCGCGCATCGCCCAGGTCAGCCTGAAGGAGGTGGACCCGGGTCTGGTGGAGGCCGCACGGGCCATGGGCTGCCGGCGCTGGCACATCGTGCGCCACGTGCTTCTGCCCGAAGCGCTGCCCGGCATCGTCGGTGGAATGACCGTCAGCGTGATCGCGATGGTCAATGCTTCGGCCATGGCGGGCGCCGTGGGCGCGGGCGGGCTGGGCGACCTGGCGATCCGCTACGGATACGAGCGCTACGAGACGCGCGTGGTGTTCGAGGTGATCGTGATCCTCGTGGCGTTGGTGTCGGTCATCCAGCTCGCCGGCGAAGCCCTGGCGCGGCGCTTCGACCATCGGCACTGAGTGGCGTGGCGGCCGCGCACAAGGCCTGCCTGTCGACCGTGCAGTTCACGCCTCTGCGGGACCGGCCGCCGACGGCGTATCTGCCGCAAGCCGCTCGCTCGCGACCACCGATGCCTCGATGACCTGGATTTCGGTGCCCAGCAGCGCCAGGCCTCGGGCCGCGAACGCGCGGTGGGTGGCCGCATCGCTCCACAGGCTGGCCGCGGCCTCGGAGCTGGTGATCCAGGTCACGCGGATGCGCCCCTTCACCAGCGCGCCGATCCACGCCTCGCGCTCGGGGTTCGTCGTGTCCCAGGCGTTGCCGATCAGCACCCGGCGGCCGCGTTTGACCCGCGGCTCCAGCTCGGCGAAGAACGGCAGCTTGGCCGACGCCCACCCCAGCAGGCCCGACTTCGTCGCCGCCTCCAGGCCGGTCGGCGCGGGCTGCTTTTTCTCCTGCTCACGCAGCGTGCCGAGCCGGAAGGTGTTCTGCGCCGGCGCGGCCTTGCCGCCCTTGTCCGCACGGCCCGAGTGGGTCCGGCCTTCGGGCCGGCGCTGCCGCTGGGTGTCGACGAAATCGGCGGGCGTGATACGCAGGTAGAGCGCGGCGATGTCGGCGGTCAGCATCGCGTCGTCGGGCAGGGATGCAGCGGTGCCCTGCAGCAGCGGCGTACGTTTTTGCGTGTCGTGTGCGTCGGCGGCGGGGTCGTTCGCCGTGTCGGCGGGCGCGGGGGGGGCCGCGTCGATGGTCTTGTCTTGGTCCATGGTCATCATTCGCGCCCTGTTCTAAGCGCGAGCAACGCATCGCCGATTTTAGGTTCGAGCGGGTCGGCCGCCCGCCGGTGCAGCGGCGGGTCGGTCTGCACTGTGCCTCTGCATGGCCCGGCGGCGATGCCCGCCCTGCCCGGGTGTCTTATGCTGCCCCGTTTCCGGGTCCGCCTCGGTGCTCGCCTGTCGCACGCATCCTGCGAGCGGCCACCGCAGCGACGGCGCCCGATGCCACCCGATACGCCAGCACGTCAGCGAAGCCATGGAACCAGCAGAGAACAGCACCCCCGCCATCGACATGACCAGCGCCGCCTTCCGCGCGCTGGACCACACCCCGATGATGGCGGGGCGTTTCTCCCAGTGAGAAAATAGGCCCACTGCAAAAAGCTACGCCAGAAACTACGCCGTGTTGTCTGCGGGTAGACACTGGGAATGCGGCGGCCTCGGAAGGTAAAGCCGATCAGATTGGGCGTGATTCTGCACCAACCACTGTATGCTTTTACAGTGCTTTGCTACATCTACCCTCTCCGAACGAAAGGCGCTCGACTCCCGGTCGATGAGGTGTTGGCACGCCCGCCGATGCATGGGTGGCTGGCGTTCAACCGACCCCGGCCGTGGGGCCAGCCGGAAACACATGCGATTCTGGTCGACCCGGTTTACAAGCAGCAGGAACGCGCAACCTTGAGCTTTGCCACGGTCGTGCGAATTGAGGGAGGCATGTTGATCAGGGGCCAGGACATTCACGTTGGTGGCCCACCTTCGATCACAGCGCAGATGTGGGCGGTAAGCATCACCGAAGACGATCTGCGCGCGCTGGTGAAATCCGTGGGACGCAAAGACGATGTCAGGCGGCGCCGCATGGAACGCCGGCGCGCCCCCGGGTGAGGACCTGTGATCCACGCCGCATTGCCTGCGCAATCCACCTTTAGGCCTGCATGCAAGACAACCACCCTACCCTGCTGCACACGCCTGAGCCGCCGACATCGATGCAGCGCCACCACCGCTTCCAGTGGAGCACCACTAACATCCTGCCTCTGGCCCCGGATGCGTACGTCGTGCGCGAGAGCGGCGCCCTGTGGCAGGTTCGCGTGAAGGAAACGCTGGCGCTGGTGTACGCCGGACCAGGCCCGGTAACGGTAGTCCGCTCCAACGCGCCTTTCTAAGGAAGCCACCCTGGTCTACAGCGTTATGCGATTGGGCCTCTGCTTGGGGATGTTCGTAGACCGCCTCGCGCCGGTACTGCGTCAGCCCATCTCGACGACCAGCCGCAGCAGTGCATGGCCGCGGGCACGGGCCTCATCCAGCCCAGACCAGCCACTCTCTACCGAGTGCTGCTCGGTGTACTCGGGAGCCAGCAGCGTCGCAGCGCTTGTGCAGCAGATGCGGATGAACAGCGTGGGGTCTTCCCAACCGAGGGAGCGCTGCAGAGTCTGACGCACTTGGTCGAGGGGCTGCAGCGCCAGGGCTGCGACCTCCTCGTGCGGGCTGGCGACCGGGCGGCCGGGGAACTGAACGACGTTGGTCATTCCCCACTGTAGCGGTCTGGAGGGAGCCGTGTCGGCGCGGCAAGGGAGCGTCTAACGGCCGATCTAACGGTCGAGCCCCATAATGTGCTGCAACATTTATACACATTCAACACCTCATGCCCACCATCCTTCCCCGCTGCGCTCTCGTCGTTGCTATGTCTGTAGGCGGAGCCGCGCAGGCAGCCTACGTGGCTTACCTATATCCGCAGGGAGCAAACGTCGTTGCCTCAGGGTCTGGCTCGTTCAATAAAGCCGGGCTGAGCTTCCGCAATCAAGCGGGCACGATTGCAAGAATTAATCCTGCTGGTTCGGCTATCGGAATAGGCGGCACACCAAATGTGTTTGTGGCCGTAGATGCATATGGCGGTGCGACCGCGCCGCCAAATTTCGGTGCCGGACCGAACAGAGATGCCGACGCAACAAGCGGGCCTGCACTGATCGTCGTTGGCGGTCTCGTGGCTACTCCAATCGGCTACCAGTCAGGCACTGCCGTCGGCACCTCGACTGCCACATGGAACAACAGCACATTGGCAAGCCTCGGCGCGGCTGTGGGCACATACGTGTGGACCTGGGGAACGGGCGCAACTGCCGATACCTTCACTCTGATCGTCTCAGCCTCACCACCTCCACCTCCACCTGCAGCTCCGAATGTCGCGAGCATCCCCACCCTATCCGAGTGGGGCGTAATTCTCATGTCCACACTTCTTGCCGGGCTGGGGATCCGCTCCGCACGTCGCCGGCGTCCGATCTAATTTTGGAACCCAGAATGCAGATCATCAAACTTGCACGTGTCGCCGTTGCTGCGGCCACGCTGCTCATCGGCTCAAGCGCATTCGCCACCTACACGGTCAACATCGCCCAAGTTGGCCCAGACGTAGTCATGACGGGAAGTGGTTCCCTCGATACCACTGGCGCGGTTTTCAACGTTATCCCAGAAATAGGGTGCTTCGGAAATAACGGCGGCATACGCGGGGACCTGCTTTGCACAGGCACTGGAAGAGCAGACCGGCAATTTAGGGGTCTAGCGCCCGCGTTGAGGGGCTTCGGAAACGGGATCGCAAATACCAGTACCGGTTCCCCAATTTTTGTGGAGGGCAACGACCTCTACTTGAATGGCCCTTATGTTTCTGGCGCCTCATTATCGAGCTCGTCGACGTTTGTGGGCCAGACATTGGCTGGAGTGGGACTGACCATCGGTTTCACGAGAACGCTTGCCCTTCCTTCTGGAGACACCATCGTGATTCGTGTGGTAGCTCCACCGGTCGCGCCAGCGGCAGCAGTAACGTCGATTCCAACCCTGAGCGAATACGGCCTGATGGCGTTGGCTTCGCTGATTGCGATGGTCGGATTCGTAGCAATGAAGCGAAAGCGCCAGGGCTGACGCTCACGGGCGCCAGTCGCTCGCCTGCACGACGGCCTGGCCCATAACGGGCTCCTACAAGCAGGCGGTTAAGAGCTTGACCCTCGTGGGCACCACGACGCGTTTTTCGCACGACGACCAGCCTACCGTGCTACACAGGCTCTAGCCGCCGACGTCGATGCAGCGGCATCACCGCTTCCGGTGGAGCACCACGAACATCCTGCCGCTGGTAGCGGATTCCTACGTAGTGCGCGAGAGCGGCGCGCTCTACCAGGTACGCGTTAAGGACACGCTGGCGCTGGTCTATGCAGGGCCAGGTCCCGTGACCGTGGTTCGCTCAAACGCACCGTTTTAGCGAACGAATGAATAAACAAAATTGCTTGTGCAATACGCTTTTTTGTTTATAATTCATCCATCGCAACAATGGGGAGGAAAGTGAAGATCAGCGAATTCAAGCGGTGGCTTGAGTCGCAGGGAGTCCGAGTCGAGAACGGTACGAACCACTGGAGGCTCTACCTGAACGACAAGATAAGCACCCTGCCCAGGCACCCGTCGAAAGAGCTGAAGGAAGGCACAAGACGCGCAATCCTGAAGCAGTTGAACATCAAATAAGGAGGGGCCCTAAAGGGCCTGCTCTGGTGTTTCTGCACTTCACCCACTCCCACATCCGCAGCATGGGCTGCGCAGGAGCTACTAATGAACCGGCAAACCTTTCCCGCTCGATTCGAGCCTGATCCCGATGGGGGCTACGTGGTGACCTTCCGGGATATTCCCGAGGCAATCACCCAGGGCGACACCATGGAGGAAGCGCAGTCCATGGCCGCCGATGCGCTGCTGACCGCGATGGATTTTTATTTCGAGGATCGGCGCTTGGTGCCGGAGCCCAGCCCGGCCCAATCCGGGGAAATCTTGGTGAGCCTGCCATTGTCCGCCGCTGCAAAAGTCGAGCTACTAAATCTGGTCGTTGCGCAAAAAGAGCGCCCAGCCGATCTAGCTCGAAAAATGGGGATTCGGCCACAAGAAGTGACTCGGCTGCTGGACCCTAAACACGCTACAAAAATCGACACCTTAGCCGATGCGTTCCAAGCCCTCGGCAAGCGGCTGCAGCTTAGTCTGATCGAATAAATGATGAAGCATGCCAAGCAGCACTACGTGCCGGGATTCTTGCTCAGCCGTTGGGAGGTGGATAAGAAGGTCTGGCGATACTCAAAGCCGCACGAAAGTATTTTGATCGAGCCAAGTTCCGTGCGCAGCTGCGCTTGGGATATGCATCTGTACTCAGTCGGTGATACTCAGAATAAAGACACTTATATAGAGTCAGAATTCCTTTCCCCCCTGGACAATGACGCGTCGCTAGCCCTCGAACAAATTGAAAATGATGGGTTACCGTCAATTCAAGATTCGCGCTTCGCGCTGGCGTGGCAACGGTTTTTATTCGCCCAGTTGTACAGATCGCCTCGAATGGTCGCTCTGTCACGCGCAAGGGGCCGCCACATTCTGGAGCGAAATCTTGACTTTCCTGACGCGGAAGAATTAGCGAGTTTGGGCATGACGCCTCAACAGCACATCGAATTCGCCAAAACAATTCCAAATCATTCATATGACGATCTGGGTGTACAGATCATGCCCCAGCTGATCAAATCCCCGCGGGCACATAGCCTTTTAAAAAATTCCACATGGGTAGTTATGAACTTCGATGACGAAGTTTTGATTGGAGACCATCCTTTAATTTACAAGGTGGTTGATTCGAACGCCTACATTATGGGCTTACCCATTGGTCCAAATAAATACTTCTTTAGCTATAAAGGTGATCTATTTAAGCAAATACTATCCCAAGATAAAGATGTTCTACTGCACGGCCTTAATCTGGGGGCAGTGCAAAGCTCGCGCCGTATGATTGTTGCACGCAGCCGAAAACATGATCAGCTAATCCTAAATAATTTTGAGCCTCGAGATCCAGTGCACGGCCTTTTGAAACAGGAGCAATAGCGGCGCAAAGGCCGCTAATTGTGGCGCAATTAAAATAGTCCAGCTGGCTGGGAAAGCACATCCCAACTCGAAATCAACAGCTCGTTTCGATCTACACCCGCGCCTCCGCCCACGGTGTACTTGATCGGAGCCACCTCGAAGTGCAATCCAGCAAAGCACTCGCGGATCTCGGGATGGTCGTTGATGCTCAGTATCGCCTTGCCCTTCATGCTGCGCATCAGCTGCGCCATGGCGACGTACTGATCCCACGCGAATGGCACGCCGTAGCCCTCGGTCTGCCAGTACGGCGGGTCGAGATAGAACAGCGTGTGCGGCCGGTCGTATCGGCGGATGCACTCCGCCCAGTCGAGCTGCTCGATGTAGGCGCCGTGCAGGCGCATGTGGGCGGCGCTCAGCTGCTCCTCCAGCCGCAGCAGGTTGACGGTCGGCGCCGGCGCCGTGGTGGCGGTGCCCCAGGTCTGACCGTTGACCTTGCCGCCGAACGCTTGGTGCTGCAGGTAGTAGAAGCGCGCGGCGCGCTCGATGTCGGTCAGCGTCTCGGGCCGCGTCTCTTGCGCCCACTTGAACACCTGGCGGCTGCTCAGTGCCCACTTGAACTGGCGCACGAATTCTTCAAGGTGTCGCTGCACCACGCGGTACAGGTTCACCAGCTCGCCGTTGACGTCGTTGATGACCTCGACCTCCGCCGGCGGCCGCATGAGGTACAGAGCGGCGCCGCCGGCGAAGACCTCGACGTAGCAGGTATGCGCTGGGAAGCGCGGGATGATGATGTCGGCCAGACGGCGCTTGCCGCCGAGCCACGGGATGATGGGCATTGCCATGAGAGGTTCCAGATAGCCGGGTGTAACCGGCGTTTACAATCGCCCCGCCTGTACAGGTGGGCAGGGCCTTGGCTGGGCTCACAGGCGTGTTCTGTGTGACCGGTGACCGGTTGGGTGTTAGTAGCACCCTATCGGTCGCCTTGCTTCTTTTTCAGATGGGGTTGGTGCATTCGCCGAGGGCGGCGGCCAGCTCCTTTTCGTAGGCTTCGCGCACGTCGACCTCGGCGATCGCGTGCGCCACCCAGGTGTCGACGTCGTAGGGCGGCCGCAGCGCATCGAGCGGCATCGCCGGCCGTGCAGGCGTCTGCACACGGCACTCGAGCGGCACCGGCACCTTCACCTGCACCGTGCGGGCCGTCCCGCAGCCGGCCAGCGCGGCCGCCACGATCAGCACACAGCCAATAATTTCGGATTTTCGGAATATCGAAACTTCTGTTTCTTGGCTCATGGCGAGGTCCTCCGTTCCTCCCAGCGCTGCAGGCGGGCCTGCGCACTGGCGTAGTCGTTGCCGGCGACGGCCGCCGGCGTAGAGATCTCCCGCCTGGCGCGCTGGTGGGCCGCCACGGCCGCGGCGCGGGCGGCGGCCTGCACCGGCTTGGCTGCGGCCGCGCGTTTCTTGGCCAGGTCGTCCAGGGCCTCGACTGCATCGCTGGCGGCCGTCGCATCGGCCCGCGCCTGGTCGCGCTGCTGCTCGGCCACGGTGCGGGCGTCGCGGGCATCGATCCAGGCCCAACCCAGCAGGGCATTGAGGGCGATGCTGGCAGCCAGCAGGAAGGCGAGCGGACTCATGCCGACCGCCCGTGCTGCACGATGGCCTCGATCTCTGCCTGCTTAGAGGCCGGCAGGGCGAAGAATCGTTTGCCGACCGGCGGCCCCTCCACCTGCTTCGACAACCCGAACGGCTTCAACTCGGCAGTGCAGCGGGCCATGGAGCGATCGCGGGTCAGGTTGAGGGCGTAGCCCCAGTTCACCGGCAACACGCGGCCCCAGGGCAGAGGCAGGGCCGCGACGAGGTGGTAGCGGCCGTCCTGCTCGAAGAGCGCCCAGCCCGGGCGGGACTTGTCGCACCAGATGTCGCCCCAGGCCTGCTTTACACCGGTGGGCCACGGCACACCCATGCGGATCGCCAAGTTGGTGCATCGGTTGCGTGATCCGAGCCAGGTGCGCCGGGCCGACTCGCTGCGGGCCGGCTCGTCGCTGTAGTAGGTCGGCGTCTGCTGGTCGACGGGCACCAGCAGCGGGATGCCCTCGGCTTGGCTCATGGGATCGAGGCCGGTCAGGTCGTAGCCCAGCTCGACCTGGTCGGGCGACACCCGGCCCAGGGTGAGGTCGGCATAGGTGCACCACGGCCGCTGGTCGCCGTTGATCCCCCAGTTATTGCCGTAGATGCTGTCCCAGCGGGCCAG
Organism: Xylophilus sp. Leaf220; assembly: GCF_001421705.1. Taxonomy (GTDB): domain Bacteria; phylum Pseudomonadota; class Gammaproteobacteria; order Burkholderiales; family Burkholderiaceae_C; genus Xylophilus. The sequence continues at coordinate 248,414 of NZ_LMKO01000026.1, forward strand.
CCCCTCCGCCGTGCGCGGCAGGCCTCGCACCAGGTGCGGCATCACCAGGAACGCCGACAGGCCGAAGACCTTGACCCAGCCGCCCCGCAGCCAGGCGCCGAGCATGCTGGCGGTGGCCTTTGCCTTGTGGGCGATGGGCACCGGCAGGCACCAGAGGAGAACCACGGGCGGCAACACCCAGATGGCGAGCAGCGCCGCGATCGCCGCGGCTGCGATGACGTACCAGCTCATGATCCGCTCCTCGCGCATTTTTCGTACATGCGCACGATGGTTTCGGTGTGGGCTCGGCGCTCGAGCGAGGTGGCGCCGGCGCGCAGGGTGGGAAGCAGCGGGCAGGCGCGCTGCAGCTCGTGGATCTCCACCAGCCGGCCCACGTCGGCCGATGCGGCCTGGCAGGCCTGGGCGGTAATGTCCGCCTGCGGCTCCGCTGGCGGAGCGGTCGCGCAGCTGGTCAGCAGCATCGAGGCGGTCAAAGCGAGGAACGCGCGTTTCATCGGGCGCCCTCCCCGATCCGGGCGTTGGCCTTTCCGATCGCACTGTTGATCGCCTTGCGGTCCAGTTCGATCGCTGCGGCCGGCACGCCGGCAGCCTTGGCCGCCTTGCTGGCCGTTTGCGCCGCGGCCTGGGCTGTCTCGGCTGCGGTGGCAGCCACCCCGGCGGCCTCAGCGGTGGAACCCGCTGCCTGGGCCAGCCGGCCGCTGATGGCCTGCAGGGCCATGCGGTTGGTGTCCTGCAGGCGCTGCAGCTCTTCGAGGTGGTCCTGCCGGTCCTCGATCAGCATTCCGCGCATGCGCTCGGTGCCGGCCCAGTAACCGAGGCCGGCGCCGCTGGACAGCAGGGTGGCGAGGATGAAACAGGCTTCGCCCATCTCCCGCCATTTGCGGTAATCAGGTTTTTGCATGGACTTGCTCCGTCAGTTCGCGCACNCTGGACAGCAGGGTGGCGAGGATGAAACAGGCTTCGCCCATCTCCCGCCATTTGCGGTAATCAGGTTTTTGCATGGACTTGCTCCGTCAGTTCGCGCACGCGGTTTTCCAGGCCCGCAATCTCGGTGGTGGCGTGCTCGAGCTGGCGCTGCATGGCCTCGATCTGGCCCTGCAGCTTGCCGAGCATGGTGATCGCCTCGTTTCGCTCGCGGGCGAAGTCGTCGGCCCGTTTGTCGGCCGTGAGGCGCGCGGCGCGCTCGGCCTCCAGCAGTTCCTTGTAGACATTGATCGCCGACACCCGGCCGGCGTCATCAGCCCGGTCGGCAGCACCCCGAGAGAGGTACTGCCGCAGGAAGATGAAGCCGCCGCCGATGGCGCCGATCGCCATGCCGATCGCGCCCATGGGGCCGCCGGGCAGGCCGTTGAGTTCCGGCACATCCACGGCGCTCACTCCAGCGCCAGGGCGACTGCCTGGCGGATCAGGGCTTCGGGGTACGGCTGCTGGCCGTTCTCGTGGGCGACGATGGCCGGCAGGATGCGCTCCAGCGTGCGGGCGTCCTGCAGGTCGATCCGGTCGGCGGGCTGCACGCCCAGGGCCTTGGCGACCTGGCGGGCGTAGGCGCCGGTGTCGTTCTCCACCGGCGGTGCCCAGCGGCCGATGATGGCCGCCGGCGTGCGCAGGTTGTATTTGCGCTGGTAGCTGAGCAGGACCTTGGCCAAGGCGCGCAGGCCCCACTTCGGATCGGTGAAGACCACGAAGCGCGGGTCGCTCGACTGATCGGACGCCATGCCCTGCCAGCGCTCGGTGGTGCGGTCGATATTGCCCGGGTTGTGGTTGCGGATGCCGCGGGGAATGGTCGTCATAGGACTCCGTACAGGCGTAAAAAAGCCCGCGAATGCGGGCTGGTGGCGGGGAACAAATAAGGGCCGGCGCCATGCGGTGGCGGCCGGCCCTTATGAGTGGTGCTGAAAACTAATGCTGTCGCTTTTTAGCGAGGTACGAGCCAATGTCACGCGGACTTCCGCCCACCGCATTCATAGCTTCTGAAAGGGTGGCCGCATCCGCTTGAAAGAACCGCGCCCATGCAACTATTTGCTCGGCGTCGTCCGCAGTGATCCTGCCTCTAGCAACTAAGTCTTGTGCCCAAAGCCATTCCTCTGCAGATGCCTGTCGGCGACCCTCCTCAGAGGTCATTTGCTGAATGACAGAGAAACGGTGGCGGCGGGTAGTCATGAGATAACTTTTTGGCCCGGGCAAAAAGTCTTGTGTCAGACAAAACCTTGCGAAAATGCAAGCCACTCTTGAAAGCGATTTAAGCCACTGGGGTTAACCCCGGGGAAGCATCCATTGGAAATTCGCCCGTCAAGATCTCACCCGAGCGCTCCGGCCCGTCGAGCAGCCCGAGCGCACCGAGCGCACCGATGAACTCGACCGTCGTCGGGTCAGTCCGGTCGATGTCGATCGCGTCCTTGTAGCGGGCGATCGCCGAGCGCACGCCGGCGCGCTGCGCGACCGTCAGGTTCTTGATCGCCGGCGTCTCGGCCACGAACTCCGCAAAGTTGAAGTTGTCGACCAAGACGTTCTCGCCGTCGGTCAGCAGCTTGCGGAAGTCGGTCTTGGTGTAAACCGTGGGCCGCATCACCGGTGCCGGCTCGGCCGCGGCTGGGGCAACGAAGGCGCTGTCCGCCCAGCCCCACCCAATGCCGACGCCGAGCCCCTGCTCGTGCGGCGTGTCCAGCGCTTCGACGTGCTCGAAGTCCTCAGCCATTGCTTCGAGGAAGGTGCGGCCGTCTTCGCTGTTTTCCACCTCGACCGTATTGACTACAAAGCCGTCATTTATGAGTGCGTATTTCATGGTCAGACCGTGTACGAAAGAATGATGATTCCGCTGGCGCCATCCCAGCCTTTGACGCCATTGCCGCCGCTGACGTAACCGCCGCCGCCGCCATTGCCGGTGTTTGCAGTGGGCAATCCGAAAGCAGATGCAAATTGACTGCTGGGCGCACCGACGCCGTAGCCATTCACCCCAGGACCCCCCATGCCGAGGTTGAAAACGTTAGTAGGGTCGGTAGGGCCGAAGGCTGGTCCGCCAGCACCTGCGCCAGAGCCTGAGCGTTGTGGCGCACTCGTCCCAGCCGAGGCGTAGCCACCGATGTAGCCGCCGTACGCTGCGCCGCCGGCAGGCTGCCCGTAGTAGGAGCCGTTGGCCCCAACTGCTCCATGCGTCCCGCCGCCGGCACCGCTGCCTGCTTGCGAAGAAGGCGAACCACTTGAGCCGTTCGCAAAGGCGCCGCCACCGCCACCGCCGCCCGGAGCAGTGATGCCGTTAAACGAACTTGTTCCGCCTGGAGCGCCTGGGGAAGCCTGAGCAGGGGTGTTCACTGCGTTAGAAGTTGCAGGAGCGCCGCCGATGCCGCCTGAACCCACAACTGCGTTTACCGCTGCAGATACGACCGTTAGGCGATTGACGCGCCACCCTCCAGCGCCCGATCCGCCGTAGGCTGAGGCACCCGAGTAGCCGTGGTACGCACCGCCGCCGCCAGCGCCGCCGCCGCCGACTATCTCGACGTTGACCACGCCCCCCTTGTCGAGCAGCGCCTGCGGTGGCGTCCAGAGCTTCGACGCGGTGATGATCTCGATTACCAGCTTGCCGCCGGAAGCGAAGAGGTCGTTAGACGATCCCATTATTGGATGCTCCAGTCGCCGAGGGCGGCGATATAGGTGAAGGTCAGCGTGCGACCCTTCGAATTGCAGGTGTAGTTTTCAGCCAGGCCGCCGACCTTTTTGCCCTGCGGATTCACGACGACGGGGTTTGCGCCCCAGGTGCGGGTCGCGTCGTAGAGCGTGATCTGTGAGCCGTTCGACGGCGACGCCGGGAAAGGGATCACGAACCCGCCTGCCGAGGTGTCGACCGGATACCAGCCGCCGGCTACCGCATTGAATGCGGCCGCCATCACGGCGGTGGGCGCGACCTTCGGCGTGAGCGGTGCCCAGCCGGCAGCGTCCGCGCTGGGGTCCGTGGCGCTGGCCCCGGTGCCCTTCTTCCGATAGCCCATGTAGTCGACCGGCGACCAGACAGTGGTGCCGTCGTTGTAGTTGCCGGCGGCCCACTTCGTGGAGCCGGAGCCGGCAGCGGCCTGGGCTGCAGCCGCCTCGGCGCCGGCGCGCGCAGCCTGTGCGATGCCGGCATCGGTGTTGGCCGACTGGGCATTGGCCTTCGTCGCGTCGCCGATCGCCTTCAGCACGTCGCCCCAGGGTTTCAGCTGTGGCAGGAAGGCGTCGGACCGGGTGTCGAAATTGGCCATGTCCGTGGTCGACGGCGCGGAGCCGAGGACGGGCAGATCCGGCACGGGGGTGATGGCCATTAGATTTCCTCCAGTTCAAGGGTGACCAGCNATTGGCCATGTCCGTGGTCGACGGCGCGGAGCCGAGGACGGGCAGATCCGGCACGGGGGTGATGGCCATTAGATTTCCTCCAGTTCAAGGGTGACCAGCGCTTCCTTCTGCTGGTCGAGATCGATCGAGAATTGCCGGTAGAAGCCCAGGATCAGGAGCGACTCGAAGTAGCCGTCGTCGCTGAAGTCGTCCAGGCCGCTCCAGACGGCGACCTTCGCGTTCAGGGCGGTGCGCAGATCGCGGACCGTGTTGACCAAGCCCTTCGGCAGCTCCAGCACCTGGTCGGTCCGCGGCACCGTGCGACGGGGCACGAACGTCACGTTGCCGGCGAAGTCCCGGGTGGTATTGCTGAAGTTCAGCGCGTCGCTCTTGGCCTTCTTCTGCACGTTGCCGATGAATTCGCCATTGCCGATGACCAGCGCCGCGCACTTCACCGGTGAGCCGAAGCTGTTCTCCAGGGTGACGGTGATCACGGCGCCGGTCGACGGCGGCAGGTCGGCCAGCAGCAGGGACGGCAGTACGATGAACTTGCCGAAGAAGTAGGTCTTCCAGCTGGTGGTGCGCCGCGCTATGCGGCTCACCGCCCGCCGGTAGATCTCCTGTCCGGCCAGGGTCACCACAACCGTGACCTTCGTGGCCTGCATGCCGCCGAGAAAGAGGCTGCCTACCCGCTGCCCAGGCGTAAGCACGACGGTCATCGTCCCGGCCGAGGTGGTGACGGTGTTGCGCTCCAGCTCGAACATGGCGCGCCGGTTGGTCGCGCCGATGTCCTGCCAGCTCTTGGCCGCCGTCACCGTCTCACCGGCCAGGAACGCATCGTTCTCGGGCGGCGTGACGGTGTTGGCCGGGATCGCCTTCACGCACCGGTACTTCCGGTGGTTCGGGCGAAGCCGCACGTCGTCGATCGCATAGGCGCTGGTCGACACCCACAGGGTTTCCCCCGCGTCGGGCTCCTGCACCGTGCTGCTGGTCAGGATCGCGTCGGTGATGGGGATGGGGGTGGTGACGATCATGCTGCTGCCTTCATCAATACGGACTTGCCGTCATCACCCGTGACGTTGCGAATCGACTTCACGGTGTCGCGTGTGTTGTCGGCCGTGGTGTCGGCCGCTTTCTGCAGCGCTTCCACCTTGGCACTCAGCAGCCGCAGTTCGACCACGATCTGGTCATTCGCCGCCGCCCCGCCGCCGCCGAACGCTGCCGCCAGCTGCTGCTGGTTCCAGATCCGGCTTTGGCCCGAGGCCTCCAGCTCCCAGCCCCGCTCACCCACGATCCGCAGACCGCCGGAGTGCATACCGCCCGCCTCGAATGCCGGCACGCCTGCACCCGCTGCAGCCGCCAGCACGTCGCCGTAGTAGTAGCCGTCCCGCGCCGCGATGTCGCGCAGCGAGAAGCCGGCATCCCGCATCGCCTCGTAATAGCCCTTGACGTTGCCGGTGCCGGAGAACTGCGCCACGATGCCGGCGGCGCCGTCGAGCCGTGCAGCATCGGCTCCCGTGATGTCACGGGAGATGTAGCCGTCGCTGAAGACATAGCTGCCGTTGGCCTGGCGGCCGAGATAGGACCCGCTGTTGGCAGCACCGCCGCTTGGGCCTGCACCGACCACCGCACCACCCGGGGCAGAGCTGCCGGCACCGGTCGCCGTCCCCGCAGGCTTCGCCGGGAACATCGCCTTGTGCAGCCGGTCGATCGCCTCGGCCACGCTCAGCACCGAGGTGTCGACGCCCTTCATGGTGTCCACCAGCGTCTTCGACTCGCGCAGCATGTCGTCCAGGCGCTTCAGCTCGTCCTGCGTGGTCTTCAGCTGCTTTTCGGCGGTGGTGAGCTGGACGCCGTTGACCTCTTCCAGCTCGGACAGCTGGCCGGCCAACACCAGGCGGTCGCGGTCGAACTCCTCGCGGGTCGCGTACCGGTCCTCGCCCATGTTGGCCCGCACGCCGGCGATGGCGGCCTGCAGCTCCTCGTCGCTGCTGACACCGCTGACCAGCGCCCGCCGGATGTAGGCCATGCCGTTCGCTGCCGTGATGGCAGTGACGCTGGTCACTTCGCCCAGCAGCGAGCCGATGCTCGACTTCAGGGTCTTGGCGATCGACCCGAGGCCGGACACCGCAGCCTGCTGCACCGACTGCATCTCGCTGAGCACCGACTTGCGGGCGTCGACGGCGCGCTGCACGGCGGCATAGGCGTCATCGATAGCCTTGTCGCGGTCGGCCTTGGCCTTGGCTTCCGCCTCGGCCGCAGCCGCTGCGGCGGTGGCCGCGTCCTCTGCCAGCCACAGGTTGTTGGCCAGGACGGCCAGCGCGGGGTTCAGCGCTACCAGGCGGGCGTATTCCTTCGCACGGTCACGGTCGAGTGCTTCCCGGTCCCGGCCCTGGGCGCGCAGCAGCCGTTGCTCGTAGTCGAACTGCGTGTCGCCGATCTCCTTCGCCCGGGCGTCGGCCTCGGCCTTCGCCGCCGACGCTGCAGCCGTCGCGGCCGCCTCGTCCTGCAGGCTGTAGATGTACCGCTGCTTTTCTCGCAGAAGCGGGTCCATCGCCGCCAGCTCATCCTCGCGCCGCGCGGCCAGCGCACCAGCAGCATTACCCTGCAGCTCTAGGATCTGGATGTCCTGGTCGCGCGAGGCCGTCGCACGGGCCGTCGCCGCCGCTGCGGCCGTCGCCTCGTCCTGCAGGCTGTGGATGTACTTCTGCTTTTCTCGCAGCAGCGGGTCCATCGCGGCCAGCTCGTCCGCCCGGCGGGCCGCCAGCGCACCCGCGGCGTCGCCCTGCAGCTCCATGATCTGGATCTCTTGCTGCCGGGCGGCGGTCGCGGTCTGGGCTGCGGTGGACGAATCAGCGGCCGCTTCGGTGATCGAGGCGAACACAGGACCCAGCTGCAGCAGCGCCGCATACATCTTGCGGCCCTCTTCGGTGTCGAGCTTCGTCTGGTACAGCTCGACCATCTCGCGGTAGGCATCGCGCGACTTCGGCAGCGTCAGGCCGAGCTTGTCGAACTCCGTGGTGAGTTGACGGGTGGTGATCGCCGCGCGCTCGGCCGGGGTGTAGAACTCCTGCAGGAAGCTGCCCGCGGCGGCGCCGAACTTGTCCATGCCGCCGAAGAGGTCGACCAGGGCCGAAGCGGCAGCACCGCCCGCCAGCGACGCCTTCAGGGCGGTCTGCCCGAGGGAGTCGAAGATTGCGTTGGCACCCGATAGGCTGTTGGCCAGCCGGCCCAGCGTGTCGATCGCCGACTCACCGGCGCGGCGGAACGGGTCCAGCGCCGAGGCCGCCGAAACGGTCTGACCATCAGCAGCAGGATCGCCCACGCCAGCGTAGGCCACCGGCAATGCACCGGCTGCATCCTCCTGGATCGCTGCAGCCGCGGCTTCGGAGCCGGCCTTCGCACCGGACAGGATGCCGCCCGCCACCAGGTTGGCCAAGTCGTCGCCCAGGCTCTTGAACGTGGCGGCCAGCTTCTCCTGGATCTGCGCGTCCGTCAGCCCCTGGGTGCTGATGAAGATGTCCTTAGTGAAGCCGTCGATCGCTTTGGAGTTGAGCCCCAGCACGTCGGAGAAGCCCTTGACGCTCGTGAACATCGAGCCGACCGACTGGTCGATCGCCAGCTTCGTGGCGGCCGGCAGCGCGGACTGCTCGTCCCGGTAGGACGGGCCCGAGAACAAGGTGCCGCCCTTGCGGATGGTGGTGAAGCCGGACACGTCGGACTCGGCGCCCAGCGTGCCCTTGAAGCCGACGTCCGTCTTTTTCTCGGACCGGAAGACACCCAGGGCGTTCAGGGCCACCACCGCGGCCAGCGCATAGGGCGCAGCTGCGCCGATGACGCTGCCGATGCTGAAGGACGCGCCGCCGATGGTGCTCGCGCCGACTGCGCTGCTGATGCCGTTGGCGATGATCGCGCCGCCCTCGCCTGCGAAGAAGCCGGTGAGGCCAGACGACACGCCCGAAGCCAGCGCGCTGCCGGCGCCGGAGATCAGGCTGAAGGCGCTCGACGCGAGATTCGCGCCGCCGAGCACACCACCGGCACCGCCGGCCGGCGCGCTTACCAGCCCCGCCGCGGTCGCAGCCGAGCTGGCTATTCCGGTAACGCCGGACATCACACCCTGCACCAGCAGCTTCAGCACGCTGGTCTTGAAGGTGTTCTTGATGCCCGACCAGAAGGTGCTGAAGAATCCCTTGCCGGCCTCGAAGCTGCGAAACAGGCTGTCGGTGAGGCCCTGGTACACCGAGTCGGTGAACTTGGTCCACTCGCCGCGGGCTTCCTTGGCCTGCTCGACCACCTCGGCCTGGGCGTCGCGCTTACCCATCAGGGCCAGCAGCTTGGTGCGCTGCTCGATCTCACGCTGCAGGTTCTCCCAGCCCTCGCTGTTCTCGTAGAACCCGGCCTGCTTTTCTTTCAGGCGCGCGATGGCCACCTGCTCGACGGCGTAAGCCAGGGTGATGTGGCCATCGGCCGACAGGGCCACGGCGCGCATCTCGTCCTCGATCGCACGGGTGCGGTCGGCGACGCTTGCCAGGGCGGCGCTGGCGGCCGCTTGCTGCGACTGGATGAACTCGGCGGCGGCCTGGTCGTCGGCTGCGCGCTGGGTTTGCCGAGCCGTCGCCAGATCCTGAGCGGACTTGATCAGGCTGCGGTCGATGTCGAGCGCGAGCTGGGCGGTTTCGGACCGGGCCAGCAGTGCGGCGATGTGGGCGCGCTCGGCCGCGGTCAGCGACTTCTTGGCGCCGTCCATGTCGGAGGCGACCTTCGCGGCGAACTTCTCCTGCTCGGTCAGGGTGCGGCCGGCCTTCAGCTCGATCTCGGCCAGCTGGATGCGCTCGCCGATGCGGGTCATCAGCTTGGCGTACTCGGACTCGGTCTTCGCCGCGGCGGCGCCGGTGGCGGCCAGGGCCTTGCGGGCCTTTTCTTCGGCGGCGGCCGCGGCGGCGCGGTTAGCCATGCGCTTGGCTTCGCCATCGTCCTCTGCGGGCTTGGGCGCGGCGGCGTTCTGCCGGGCGTTCAAGATCCGCTTCTCGAACGCATCGAGATCTGCGCGTGCCTGCTCGGCGTCGGCCAGCATTTCCTTTCGGATGTTGGCCGCCTGGGCGCCGGCGCTGCCTGCCAGCCCTGTCGCGAGCTTGGCCGCCATGGCGGCAGGATTGAGCAGCTCGGCGAACCCGATGTCGAAGGCGGACATCTGCGCCGCCACGCCGCCGATCTCGCGGCCGATGCCCTTGAAGACGTAGACGACGTTGGCGCCCAGCACCACCATCGCCTCGAAGAAGGTAGCCAGCGCCGCCCCCGCTGCGCCGGCGGCGGTCAGTTCGCCGCTCATGGTGGACGCCTCACGTCCGGCGCCCGTGAATTCCCCTGCCACGTCGTTGATCGCAGGCAGCAGCTGCGTCGCCACCTGGGCATAGGCGCCCTGCGAGACGACCGCCAGCTTGTCGAGCTGGTCGTTCAGTTCGCCCGCCAGCGCGCGCGCAGCCTCCTGGCTGCCGCCCGACAGGCGCACGAATTCCTCGCGCAGCTCGGCGATGCCGTCCCTGCCCTTGCTGAGCATGGGCACCATTTCCTTGCCGCTCTTGCCGAAGATGTCGACGGCCAGCGCGGTCTTGGTGACGCCGTCGGGCAGCACCTGGAAGAAGTCGGCCAGGTCGCCGAACACGTCTTCGCTGGAACGTACCTTGCCCTCGGCGTCCTTCAGCTTGATGCCCAGGCTGTCGAAGGTCTTGACGGCTTCCTTGCCGCCGCCGACCGCCTCGGCCACCTTGACGCTGAGTTTGCCCATGGACGATTCAAGGGACTCGGCGTCGGTGCCGCTCATCTTGGCGGCGTAGCCCAGCTCGGCGAGGTTCTGCGCCGAGACGCCGATCTTGTCGGCAGCGTCGGACACGCGGTCCAGCTCGTCGATGGTCTGACGGAAGCCCTGGATCACGGCGCCGGCGGTGACGGCGCCCAGGAGCGCGCCAGCCGCGGCACCGGCCGATGCCTTGACCCGATCCATCGAGTCCTGCATGCGCTTGGCCATCTGCAGGGCGCGCTGCTCCGCGGCATCGGCACCGCCCGTGAATTGGGCGTAGTTCAGCCCGAGCTGGACGACGAGGGAGCCGAGTGCAGCCATGGGTCAGGTTTCCTTTTTGTTCTTCATCAGCTCGGCGTCGGCGGTCAGCACCGCGGACTCCATCACCTGCAGGTCGGCGAAGAGCTGCAGGCGCTCTTTCTTGGGGACGGCGAACTGCATCCAGGCGATGACCCGGGCGTAGTCGAAGCCGACCCGCTGCCCAGCCATACCGGCATAGGTCCACTGAGTGCGCAGCGCGTGCAGCCTTGGCGGATNTCCATCACCTGCAGGTCGGCGAAGAGCTGCAGGCGCTCTTTCTTGGGGACGGCGAACTGCATCCAGGCGATGACCCGGGCGTAGTCGAAGCCGACCCGGTTACCCGCCATGCCGGCATGGGCCCACTGGGTGCGCAGCGCGTGGAAGCGCTCGAAGGTCTGGACGTTCTCGGCGTAGAGCCCGAAGTGCTCGTGGCTGTCGTCCTCGGGCTGCACCTGGGCTTCGACCGCCTCGATGTCTTCTTCGCTGGCGCCCATGGCCCGCATGCCTTCCACGATCGAGGCGTCAACGGAGAGGGCCGGCGGCGGGCCATCCCGCACGCCGGCCCAGTGCCGTGCCGCCCCGATCAGTTTTTTTGCTTGGCGCCCAGGTTGGCTTGCCAGAAGGTCACAGCCGTCTCGCGCACGGCGGCGGTGAAGCTGCAAAGGGCGTCGAGGTTTTCGGGGGTAAACGGCACGTCGTTCTTCTGCTCGTCCTTCATCGACCAGCCCACCAGGCGGTCGCGCACCAAGTCGACGTCCGACAGCGACGCCAGCCCTTTGCGCTCCTCCTCGGTGGCACGCTTGAACTCGGCGATGTAGCTGTCCTGCTTCCAGGCGCCGTTGGCCTGCTTGACGTTGACGGTGACGGTTTCTTTGAAGGTTTCGGTGGGGGTGAGGTTGAAAGCCATGTGGGTCTCGCAAGGGGAAAGGAACGAAGAAAGACCCGCGGGCGACATGCCGGCGGGCCAGGGAGGGAACGGGGGTGGAAGCCGCCGGGCGGGCCGGCGGCGGGGGTCACTTCACGGTGAGCGCGATCTCGTCGTCACCCGTGTTCGGGTTGATGTCGAAGCCCAGGTTGAGCATCGCGATGCCTTCCTGGTCCTGCAGCGCGGCGCTGGTGATCTGGATCTGCGGCAGGTCGACCTGCACGATGTTGCCGGCCACTGTCCCGTGGATCAGCTGGGCCGCGCCGACCGTGCTCTCGACGATCGTCCGGCCCCAGTTCTTCTGCGCCATGGTGGTCAGCTCGATCATCGCGGTGCCCTTGGGCTGTCGATCGGGGCTGCGCGGGCCGGCGCAATTCACCAGCTCGCGCCAGGCCAGCAGGTTCGCCACGTCGAAGCCGAACGCCTGCATGCACGCCGTCACGCCGAAGATGGTGAAGCCGGGGGTGTTGATCTTGCCGACCGTCTGTGGCTGCTTGAACTTGCTGTAGTCGACCGTGCTGTTGACCGGCTGCACCGCGTCGGTGCCGTCGCTGTAGGTGCCGATGAAGTCGAACTTCATCACCGGGATGGTCTTCGCATCGGTCTGGAAGCTCACGGTGCCCTTGGCGTTGCCCAGCTTGAACAGCAGGCCGTCGAGGTAGCCGTACATGGTGAGCGTGGGCTCGCCCTCGCTGACTGGCAGGTACTGCACGCTCTGCCCGGCGGTGACGGTCTCGGAGAAACCGCAGGCCTGCAGGATGTCGCCCCAGGCCGGCGCGGTGCCGGCGGTGCCGCTGCCGGCCAGCTCGATCTCGAACTGGAAGCGGCGGTGTACGCCGACCGCCATGCTGCCGCTGTTGCCCTTGTAGGGACGCAGCAGGTTGCGCTGCACGAATTCCGCGGTCACCAGCTCGGGCGTGAAGGCCCGTACCAGGATCGCATTCGCGCCGGCGGTGGGGATCGGGTCCACGCCTGGGGTGACTTCCCGCTTGACCAGCAGGAGCATCTTTTTCATCGACTTGGCCATGGGTATTACTCCTGGGTGGCGCTTGCTGCGTCGGCAGCGGGATCGGGCATGNGACTTCCCGCTTGACCAGCAGGAGCATCTTTTTCATCGACTTGGCCATGGGTATTACTCCTGGGTGGCGCTTGCTGCGTCGGCAGCGGGATCGGGCATGCGGGTGCGTGCGCCGGTGTTGGGGTCGCGGCTGTAGCGGCCGCCGATGCCGGTGAAATCGTCCGGCGGGTGGATCGGCTCGGCCACGGGCCTGGCGGGCGCGGCCGGCGTAGCAGCCGGGTGTGCAGACGTCTGCACGAGGGTGACGGGCAGGGGCGCGGTCAGGACGGCGGGCAGGGCTGCGCCTCCTGCGGTATCAGGCTTGGGCATGGTTTTCCTTTCGAGAGGGGGTGGGATCAGTGCCGCGGGGTGCGGAGACGAACGATCAGGAAACGGGCGAACAGCTCGGGGTTGGGCTCGTAGTCGGCATCCCCGCTCTCTTCCTCGAACATGAAGGGGGTGCCCAGCGACCCCATCGCAGTGCGAACGGGGCCACCAGCGCCGGTGGGGATCAGCGCAAGGGCGCCCATCAGCGTGGGGGCCAGCGCCACGATGTTGACCACCTGCTGGTCGTAGCCGCCGCCTGCGCACCAGCCGGGCTCCGGCTCGGTGTCGATGTCGAACACCAGGGCCGGGAACACCGGGGCGGGCGGCAGCTCGATCGCCCAGGTGTTGGGCAGGACAGGCTCCAGCGCCTCCCGCACCAGCTCGTGGACGCTTTTCATGGGCTGCTGACCTTTCGCAGTTCCTTGTCGAGTGCGTCGGTCATCGCATCCACCGCAGCGGCCCGCTTGTTCGCCAGGGCACGCGACAGGAAGGGCGTGCCCTGCCGCCGCTTGGTGGTGAATTCCAGGAACGACCAGTAGAAGGGATCGTCGGCGTAGCGGGTGACAACCCTGCCCTTGCGGTTGACCGCCAGCATGCTGTTGGCCTTCTGCTTGCGGGTGAGGCTGCGGCCGTGTCGCACGCCCAGGTTGTACTGGACCGTGCCGTCCGGTGCCCGGCCTTCGCGCTTGATCACGATGTTCTTAATCAGCGCGCCGGTGCGCCGCAGGCCAAGCGAAGACGCCACAGCGCGTGCCTCGTTCTTCACGATGCGGCCGGCAGCGCTCACCATGCGCCGGCCGATGCGGGCCTGCATCTGCGCGGCGTTGAGCTGGGCGAATTTGGCGCGCATCTCGCCGATGCCCAAAACGACCGATTCAGCCATGGGTGTCTCCCGTGTAGGTGATGCCGGTGTCGCAGGTGAGTACCAGGCGATCGTGGCGCTCCATCCAGTCGTTGACCTGGCGGACGTTGTAGACCTTGCCGGCGTAGCGCACCCGCATTGCCTCGGTGACGCCGGGCCGGTAGTTGATGTCGAACTCGGTGCGCGCCTGGGCGGTTTCGCCGCCGACGCTGGTCGCCGCCTTCTCCTGGCCGCTAAAGTGGCGCACCGCTGCATAGACACCGGTGGCAAACACCGTCCAGCCCTTGACCAGGCCACCGGCGGCATCCTTGGTCACGGCGTGCAGTTCGAGGTCGATCAACCGGTTGCGTTGCTGGGAATCCATCTCAGCATCCCCGGTTGCGGTGGCGGCGCAGGATCGTGAGCGCTGTCGCCCGCTTGCTGTCCTTCGCGGCCTGGTCGTTGGCACCGACCAGCACGTCGGCCAGCAGCAGCTGCGCGGCGATGATGTCGGCCGTCACCACGATGCCGCGTTCGTCTCCGGCCAGGACCACGGCGGCCAGGTCCTCGTAGAGGTAGCCGTCCAGGACCATCACCGCTTCGGCATAGGCCTGGTCGATGGCGGCCACCAGGTCATCGACCAGCGCGCCGTCGATGCGCAGGCGCCGCTGGGCCTCGTCGGGCGTGGGCTTGACCTGCATGGCTACTTCGCGGCTTCCAGATCGCCGAGCGGCAGACTGGGGGTTGCAGCGTCTTTGCCTGCGTCCTTCTGCTCGTCGGCACCGGTTCCAGTGCCGGCCGTGCCAGGCGCCGGGTCCGTAGCCGATCCGGGAGGGCTACCGGTGCCGGCCTGCGTTTCGTCTGGGCCGGCCGGCTTGGTTTCGGTCGGCTTCAGCACATTGGCGGTGGTAATGGCAGGGCCACCCGGGCCGATGGAGGTGCCCGCCGTCCGCTGCTGAGTCAGCTGCTTCGCAGCAGCGGCCGTGCCTGCCTTGTTTCGCTGCCGGCGCTCGGCCACCTCGGCAGCACCCTCGGCGATCATGCCCAGGCGCAGATAGTGGGTCTGCGTTTCCTTGTCCAGGTCCGCTGGCACGTCGTCGCCGGGCTTGTACCGGTGGCCGAGGCGCACGAATGTCTTGGCGACTTTCATGTCGTTCTCCAAATGGGAAGGCCCGCAGGGCGTGAGCCGTGCGGGCCTTCGGGTTGCGGGAAAGGTCAGACGGCGAAGGTGCCGGAGACCATGGCCTGCGGACGCTCGACGGTGAGGCCCAGGCGTTCTTCGCAGAGGATCGCCACCATGTTCTTGATGAAGAAGTCGGCGTGCTGCTCTGCGACCCGCACCGTCACTTCCTCGCGGTCGTAGATGGTGGCGGCCAGGCTGGAGCCGACCAGGAAATCGCCGGCGTCGAGTCCGTAGCTCTCGACCACGCGCTTGCCCCAGATTCGCGGCGCAGCGCCGTCGGTCGGCGTGCCGAAGATGTAGGCGCCGTCGGTCGTCTTCATCATCTGGATCAGCGCCCAGTCGTCCAGGCTCAGCACCGCGAACGTGGCGGGGTACTTGGCCTTGGCGACCTGCAGGAACGCCCAGCGCAGGTGGTCGATCTTGGTAGCAGTTCCTCCACCTTGCGCAGTGAGCTTTTCTTGCAGCCCAGCCGCCACATACGCCGTTGCCTGCGGCACCAAGCCCAGCAGGTTGCCGTTGGTTCCGTCGCCGAAGAGCAGCGCCTCGTCTTCCTTCAGCTTCAGGCCCGTTCGCAGGCGGGTGTCGATGATGCCGGCCAGCTGGGGCACATCGGACAGCACTTGGCGCGACGCTGGAATCCAGTGGGCGATGGTCTCGACCGGGCTGGTCTTCTTCTCGAAGGTCAGGCCCGATTCGCGCTTGGCCGTGCCCTCACCATTTTGCGGACCCGCGTTGTTGGTGTACAGCTTCTCGCGCACCCACTCGATGGCGTTGGTCGAGATGCTGACCGACTGCAGCACGTCGCGGATGGTCAGGATGTCATCCGGGTCCGTGATGATGCCGGGAACCCGGTACGCCTCGATCAGCACGCCGGCGCTGGTGGCGCCGCTGGTCACTGCGGCCTTGCGGAAAGCCGGGCCGGAGATGGTCACCAGCTCGACGTTACCGCCCTTGTAGTTCTTTGCGCCTTCAGCCTCGGCCGCCTGGTAGCCCAGCGACTTGCGTTGCTGGTGGGTGCCCAGGACGTTGGCCGCCTTCTGCGCCAGCTCGGTCACTTCCAGGTTCAGCTTGTCGAGTGCCTTCTCTGCTTTGTCGACCTTGGCCACGGCATCCTGGAAAGCGGTCTTGGTGACGGTGTCGGCCTTGCCTTCCTTCATTTCTTCCTGCAGCTTGGCGACCCGGCCGTCGAGCTCGCCGTGCGATTTCTTGACCTGCTCGACCGCTTCCTTCGCGGCTTTGCCGACCTCGTCCAGCTTTTTGAGCTGCTCGGGCAGCGAGATCTCGCCGGACATGGCCATCGGCACCATGCCGAGGCCTGCGAGAGCATCGGACGGAATGATCGGATGGCCGAGGAGTGCAGCGACGGCCAGGAGGGCGACCACAGCCAGCAGGCCATAGGTCAGGTTCTTGCGAATTTGAGAATGCATGGAATCAGTTCCAGTTGAAGTTGGTGGTAAGGCTCTTGAGGGCGTCTGCCAGCATCCCGCTGTCTGCCACAACATCCCGTTGGGGCAGCGACTTGAAACCACCAGACGCGAGGGCCTTGGCCTCGGTCTGGCTGTATCCGAGGGTCCGCAGCTGGGCCTCGAAATCTCTGATGGAGGCGGCCTTGACGATGTCGACAAGGGCCTCGGGATTCATGCCGAAGGGGACGATGGAAAACTCCCACAGCTCGGCGGACTTGATGACCCGCACGTAACCGTCGTCGCGCTCCTCGTAGCTGGCACCGTCCGGCAGGATGTTGAATCCCACCGACAGGCCGTCCAGCACGCCGTCCTTCATCAGCTCGTAGTTGTCGCGTACGTAGCTGACGCCGAGGCTCAGCTGGCCCGCGACGCGCAGGCCGCGGTCGTCCTGCTTGAAGGTGGCCTTGCCGGCCAGCAGGTCCAGGCGGTGGCCGATGGCGATCCGCAGCTGGCCGTCGCGCGTGGTCTTGGCCGACTTGAAGGCGCCCGGCAGGATCACGTCGTTGCCAAGGTCGACATTGCCGAACACGGCCGCGTAGCCGGTGAAGCTGCCATCCTTGTCGGCGGACTTGATTTCTATGGGGGCAACGATGCGGTCCATCAGACAGCTCCTTTCTTTTCTTCCAGCAGGGAGCGCAGCAGATCGCTGGGCGCCATGTTGAGCGGCACCAGCAGATCGTCTGCACCGTCAACGGTTGCCATCTCTTCCAGCTCCCGGATCTCGTTCTGCGTGATCGCGCCGGCGTTGCGTAGGGCGACGTAGTAAGCGGCCCGCTGGGTGCTGTCGCCGCGCAGCAAGCCGCGCACGTCAAATTGGAAATACAACTCACGGCGTTCGGCGCCATCGAGCAGGCAGCTGTTGAGGGCCTGCTCGATGCGCGTGAGGTACGGCATCAGCGTGTAGTCGAGGAAGTGCTTGTTGGCCTGCTCGGTGTTGGCGTAGCTGGCCTTGTCCATCTCCATCAGCATGTGCAGCGGCACCCGGTAGATCCGCGCGATCTCGGCGATCTGCAGCTTGCGGGTCTCGATGAACTGGGCTTCGTCGTTGGGCGTGGTGATCGGCTTGTATTCGGTGTCGGCGTCCAGCACCGGCAGCTCGCCCTTCAGCCAAGACTCCCGCATGTACTTGGCGAAGCTCTCCCGGATGCTGTCCCGGCTTTTCTCGGAGAAGTCAGACTTGGTGGTCAGGATGCCGGTGGGCCGCGCGCCGCTGCCGAAGAACTCGGCGCCGTACTTCTCGACCGCCACCGTCAGCGCCATGCTGTTGCCGTGCAGCTTGTGCGGCGCATAGCCCTCCAGGTCTCCGACGCCACCGAAGCCGCGAATCGGACAGATTTGCGCGCGCTTGAGCTTCTCCTGTACACCGTTGCGCTTCGTCAGCCAGTAGTCGATGTCCCCGGCCTGCGAGATCTCCGGCCTGACCCGGCTCTTGTGCACCGGCTGGATGCTGATGATCCGCCGGGTGGACTCCATGCGGGTGGTGTAGTTGTAGGCCTGGCCCAGGGTGCACAGGCTGACCGCCATGGCTTCCTTCCACTCCACCGCCGTCATGTATTCGTTGGGCTGGTCGTGCACCAGGGTGTACCGCGGATCGTCCGTCGCCTTGACCCGGCCCTTCGCGGTGCGCCGGTAAAGGTGCAGCGGGATGATGCCGACCGTCTCCGAGATCAGCCGGATCGCGCTGTAGGCGGCGGAGATCTTGAGCTGCGTGTCGGCGTCGATCTTGACGTTGGCCCAGGTCGGCGAGCCGTCTTGGAACGCCCACCCCTGGGGGGACGTCAGCGAAAGGTCGAGGCCTTTCGCCACGAACCGCGCCAGGGATCGGATTACGTTCATGTGTCGGCGAAGCTTTCCCAGAAGGAGTTGGTCTTTTCGGTCTTGCCGGCGGTCGCGCGACCGATCGCCATCGCGATGGCGACCATGCCGTCGATCTTTTCGGTGGAGCGCGCCCGGTCGAACTTGATGTTCTCGGCCGCGTCGCGCGTGGCCACGGTGTTGCTGGCCATCCAGCGCAGCACCTTGTTGCCGCCGTGCGCCAGGCGGTGGCTCATGTACATGCGCTCGAGCTCCTTGCACGGGCCGCTCATGCTTCCGTAGCCCTGGCCGAATCCCACCATCAGCGCGCCGTCGTCCTGCAGGTCGGTCACCAGCTGCGAGGAGTTGAAGCGGTCGAAGGCGATCTCCTGCACATCGAACGTTTCCCGGTCGGCCTGGACATCGCGCCGCACGAAGCCGTAGTCGGTGACGTTGCCCGGAGTGACCGTCACAAGCCCCTCCCGAATCCACTGGTCGATCGGCAGCCGGCCCTTCTTGCGCATCTTCTCTACGGCCGCCTCGGGCAGGTAGAGGCGCAGCAGCACCTGCCACTTGCCGCCCTCGGTCTCCGGCGGGAAGGTCCAGGCCAGCGCGGTGAAGTCGCTGACCGATGCCAGGTCAAGCCCGCCCCATGCCTTGCGGCCCCGCAGTGCAGACGTCTGCACGGGGTCGCTGCACAGATCCCAGTGGTCCAGATCCACCCAGCCTTCGGACGCTTCCGTCCATCGGCAGAAGTTGAGCCGCAGCACCAGGTTGCGCTTGCTGGGCAAGTCGCGCGCCTCGCGTACCTGCTCGTCCAGGTACTGCAGGGTGAGCGACACGCCCAGGTTGGGGTTGGCCTTGATGTGGCAGGCCTTGTCCTCGAACGGGTCGTCCCCCTTGTCCAGCGCGGCCACGTAGCCGAACCACGCATCGTTCTCGATCACGCCCTGCAGCACCTTGATGCTGTAGTCGTGGTGCTCGAAGCACACCGTCGTCTGGTCGTACCCGCTGTTGGTGATCTCGAAGATCAGCGCCCGGGTGCGGCCCTTGGTGCCGGCGCGCATCTTCTCCACCACCGTCGCGGTCGGATGCTCGTGCAGCTCGTCCACGATCACGACGTGCGGCCGCTTGCCGTCCAGGCCCCGGCCCTCGGCGGACACCACCCGGAAGAAGCTGCTGGTCGCCAGGTACGTGATGTTGCTAATGCCGACCTGCAGCCGGTTAGCCAGCGGGCCGCAGCTCAGCACGAACTGCTTGGCGTCGTTGAAGCAGATGCCCGCTTGGTCGCGCGAGGTGGCAGCCGAGTAGACCTCCGCGCCGGCCTCGCCATCGGCCACCAGGGCGTACAGCGCGACGGCGGCGGCCAGGGGCGTCTTGCCGTTGCCCTTGCCGATCTCGATGTAGGCAATGCGAAAGCGCCGCTGGCCGTCCTGCATGTACCAGCCGAAGCACGATCCGATGATGAACTTCTGCCAGGCCGACAGCAGGAACCGGCGGCCGGCCGTCGCGCCTTGGTAGTGGCGCAGGCACTGGATGAAGGTGATGGCGTGGTCGGCCTTCTCCGGCTTCCACACCAGGCCGCGCGCCGGGCCTTCCTTCAGGTCGGCCAGGTGGCGCTTGGCAGCGAGGCGAACCCATGGGCCGGCGACGATCTCGCCCGTGCCCACGCGCAGCGCATAGTCGGTGACGGGGTCGAGCGCCACCTGGTCGGCGGCGCCCATCGATCAGCCGCCGTGCGGCAGGGTGCCGCTGGCCTGCAGGAAGCCTTCCATGGGATCGTCGGGCACGCCCGGCAGCGCCATCTGCTGGCCGGCCGTCGACTGGATGCGGGACGCCGGCGTCAAGCCGAACTCCTTGGCGAAGCGCAGCATGCGGTCCAGCGCCCGGTCGCGGGCCTGGGCCATCGCGGCGACCTGCTTGTAGCCACTGGGCGTCACGTCGACCAGGGCGTCGGCGCCGCTCTTGACCATCATGTCCTTCACCCGGCGCTCCAGCACGGTCCATTCGCCCCAGGCCTGGCAGTAGGCGGCCAGCGCGGCGCGGTCCATCTCGGTGACCAGGCCGGCGGTGACCAGGTGCGGGCCGATGCGTTTCCACTCGGCGCGCGCCTCGGTGCCCAGGTGCTGGGGGCATGGCGGCAGCTGGACCGGCACGCGAATGGTCGCGCTTTCCAGATCGCCGCTCGGCAGCTTGCTCGGATTGCCCCGCAGCAGATGCACGTTGGCCGGCAGTGCTTTACGTCCCATGTGGTTTTCTCCCTTGAGGTGTCCGGGGGTACCCCCCCTCCCCGATTTCCCGGCCGCGCGCAAAAGATGAAGCAGACGGTCTAGAGCGGCTGAGGTCTCAAACTTTTTTGACTCCCCCTCCCCTCGGCGGCGCGGGCGGGTCGAAGGGTCAGCGACGACCGAAACCGCCGTCTTCGGACGCGGTCTTGATGTCGTGGTGTCGCTTGCAGAGGCCTTGCCAGTTGTCGCGTGCCCAGAAGAGCGCGCGGGCGGCTGCGATGGCGGCTTCGTTGCCGCTGTCCATCGCGTCTTTCAGGCGGTGAGGCTTGATGTGGTCGACCACCGTGGCGGGTTCAACTTGGTCGGCAGCATTGCAGCGCGTGCAGAGGGGGTGCTTTGCGAGGAAGCCAGCCCGGGCGCGTTGCCAGGCGGCGGTGTATCCACGCTCATGCGAGCTGCCGCGCTTCGCATCCGACTCTTGGCGCTCGACCCGCTTGTGTGCATCGCAGCGACTGCTGCCGTCGCGCACTAAGGCACCGCAGCCCGGGTGATTACAGGGCCGTGGTGCAGCGTAGGGCATGAAAAAACCCGCGAATCTTGCGATGCGCGGGCCTGTGAAATTGGCGGGAGCTCACGTAAACATACGTTGGAACCACCTTGCCTGCAATGTACCACTTTCGTCCAAGGTGTAAAACTACTTCGAGTGCTCCCCTCCTGTATATTGATCTGCATCTATTTGATTCAAAGGTAAGAAGATGATGAAGAAGGAGTTGGTTGGGCTGCTTTTGGGTGCGATGGCATGTACAGCTCAGGCCGCGTACACCATCACGATTGCACCGGATGGTGCGGACGTAGTTGCAACCGGCTCTGGCACGTTGGACACAACCGGGATAGCTTTCAACATTCAAAACAATTTTTGCGGTGCCGCTGGTGGGCTCATCGGATCAAACCTTGTGTGTGTCGGTGGGGGCAACACCGGAATGGCAAGCCCTAACGCTCTCAGTCCAGCATTTAACGGGCTGTCAAGCGGCGCGTTCACACCAGCAACCTCCAGTACCGGACCTTCCATCATCATTCAGGGAATGGGCTTGAATCTGCCCGCGGCTTACGTATCCGGCGCGGCTCTTACGAACCAGTCGAGGTTCGCAGCGGCAACATTGGCTAGTCTTGGGTTGACGGCCGGATTCACGCGGAATTTGAGCCTGCCATCCGGAGATACGATCACTGTCCGAGTGCTCGCGGTAGCCCCAGCGCCTGCTGTAACAGCGACATCAATTCCCACTCTCGGCGAATACGGCTTGATGGCCCTAGCGTCGTTGATGGCAATGTTCGGATTCAGGCACCTGCGCCGACGCCAGAGCTAATCGAACCTTAGAGACTCAACGCTGCCAGCGCTGCCAGACTCGCGGTCACGCACCATTTGCTCATTGCGCGCCTTCCGCTCGATGAACCAAACAGACAGCAATCGGTCGGCTTGCTCCAGGTGATTCAGCACTGTTGAGCGAGCCCGGCCAATCCGTCGAGCTGTCTCGATAGCCCCAATCCCTTCGACATACATGTGCCGCAACGTCCTATGCACGTGTGGATGGCTCAGCTTCAGCGACGACACCGCCTGATCCGTAATTCCCGCGTCGATCTCGTCCACCGGTATCCGCGATTCGCGCGACGACTCGTCCACCGACTCGTGCAGGAATGCTGCCTGCGATGCGAAGCCCAGCGCGCCGCACCGGTTACGGTCGCACCACAACGCCCAGTTGTCGAGCCTCGACTTGACCCACTCAATGCGCGCCATCGGCAACCTCCTTCGGCAGCCGCCACCACACCATGTGCCGGCACCCGAACTGCAGCACCAGCGATGCGATGTTGCCGGGCAGGCCTGGCAGGTTGAACGGATGGCCGACCACGCGGCCACCTTCCATCGCGTAGAAGCAATTGGGTTCGCCCTTGATGCCACGCCGTACCAGGGCATAGGCCTCTGATCCGATCTGGTCGGCCTTCGCCTTGATGGCCTGGTAGGTCTCGGGCATGTTGGACCGGATGTCGTTTATGGCTGCTGCGACGTCGATTGCTGGTGTCCTGGTGTCCATGCTGTCCATCCTTTCTAAGAGAGAGATAACGGGAGAAGGTGTGTTCGCGAGCGCGAGCGCGCTTGCACCCGCCGCTGTGTGTGCACGCCCGCCTTGGTTAGAACCGCGATGGGCAATGCAGCAGCTTCAACCCCAGAAACTGGGGAGAAGAGGTGTCCTTAGAGCTCTATGGCGAGCCGTGGACACGGTGGACACTTGGACACTCAGGTCATAGGCGCATGGGCTGACTTCCCCGCTACCGCGCCGCAATGGGGGCGCAGCGCACCCTCCAGCCCTTCGGGCACACCGCTGCCAATCTTGCGTCTGGCGGTGTCTGCAGCACGGCGCGTTTGCTGCACCGTGACCTGGCGGTCAGAACGGTGCATCGTCGGCTTCCTCTGTGTCTGCGGCCGGCAGCGTGCCGGCCATCTTCTCGACCTGGTCGGCCGCATCCTGCGGCGGCCAGTCCTTCGGGCGCTCGTAGCCCCAAGCCCGCACGCCGTGGATCTGGCGCTTGGCACGCGGCCAGCCTTCCTGGTCCATCCAGCTGCGCACCTGGGACTCCAGGCCCGCATTGCTCTTGGCGGCGTCGGTGCCGAGTGCGGCCACCAGCTGGGCGATCGTGATGAACTCGGTGAGCTGGTTGACCTTGGCGGTCATCGTCTCCGGCGTGCCCGCGGGCGGCCGGGTTAGCAGGTGCTGGATCTCGCTCAGCACGGCCGTCTCGACCAGCCGGCTTTCCTGCATGGGCACGAAGAGCCGCAGCTCGTCCTGGTGGGTGGGCGTGTACGCCTCACCTGCCTCATACAGCGCGTAGGCCTCGGCGAAGAGCTGGTCGCGGCGCTCGATCAACCACGGAATGTTCAGGCGGTTGCGCACCGGGATCGGCCAGAAGCGGCGGTTGCCGGTGCGGTCGCGCAGGTAAGTCTTCTCGTTCGTCGTGCCCATCAGCACGCACTGCCGCTCGAAGGCCTCGACCGTGCGGCCGTAGCTCGGCCGGTAGCGGTCGACCTTGGTGGTGATGAAGGCCTTGATCAGCCCGATCTCAGCCTTGCCGAAGTGGGCCAGCTCGGCGATCTCGTAGACCCACAGGCCCTGCACCTGTTCCTGGCCCTCTTTGCCGCGGCCAGGATCGAATGGCGTGTCGCTAAAGAACGCCGAGCCGGCCAGCGTCTCCACGAACGTGCTCTTGCCCAGGCCGCCCGGGCCTTCCAGCACCGGGCAGTAGTCGAACTTACAGCCCGGCTCCATGACCCGCTTGACCATGCCAAGCAGCAGGTAGCGGCCGACCAGCGACAGGTACTCACGCACCGGCGCCGCGAGTGAGTCCGGCGTCTCGCCCAGGACGTAGACCAGCCAGTCATCGATACGCGTGCGCCCGTCGTGCGCCAGCCGCTGCAGATACTCCTGCACCGGGTGGAAGTGGTTGCGGTGCGCGACCGTCTCGATCGCCTCAGACAGGGCCACGCGCGGGATGCTGGGCAGCCCATAGGTCTTGCTCAGGTACTCGCCCAGCTTCAGGTCGACGATGCTGGTGATGGGGCCGGCCTTGCCGTGCAGCCAGGGCCAGGGGCGGCGGGCCTCGATGTTGTTGCTCAGCTGGTTCAAGCCCAGCACGCCGTCGAGCGCTATGTCGTGCGTCAAGGCCGTGATCACCAGCTTGCGCGAGGTGTGCCACCGTGATTTCTTATCGTCCCAGTACGGCGCCAGCCACCAGGGCATGCGCTCGTCGCCGGCGACATCACCGTCTGCAGCGGTAGCGGGACCCTCGATTTTTTTAGACGAGGCGGCCAGCGGCGGTACTGCCGCGGCGACCGTGCCCAGCAGCGCGCGTGCGCCGGCGAAGAGCTGCAGCACGCGGTCGAAGTCCCAGCCGTCTGTCTCTATCGCGTCGCGGCAGTCCCAGCCGTCCGGCACCTCGAGCGGCTGCGGGATCGGGAGCAGCTGCACGTTGCAGGCATGCGTGTCGCGCAGCACTGCGCCGATGCCCAGCATCGCGGCCATGCCGCCCTGCTTCTCGGCGGGCAGCAGCGGCTTGGCAGCGCGGGCCACCGCCAGCGCTTCCGTATCCAGGCAGGCAGCCTCCTCTGCCTTGGTCAGCTTCTCGCGCTTTCCGTCGCAGTCGGGCCAGAGCAGCACGGTGCAGCCTGTCAGCCAGGACCATTCGGCTTTCTTCCAGGCCTTGCAGCCGCCCGACCAGCTGACCACCGCGTAGACGCCTGGTGCGCCGGCATCGAGCAGGGCCTGCAGCACGTCGGCCTTGACCTCGCCCTCGACCAGGACGACCGTGCGCGTGCCGGGCGACGTACCACCGGGCAGGTACAGCGGCCGCGGCTCGTCCCATACCTTCCAATGCCACTTGCTCCCGTTGTCACGCGAGCTGGTGCACCAGGTGTGGGGCAGCGTCTCTTTACCGCCGTCGCTCTTGATGAAGCGCACCACGTAGCCGAACAGGTCGCCGTCGCGCCGGTACGCAGCGATGTGCGCCGGCGTCTCTTTGCGGGAGAAGTGCCAGAAGGTGGGTTCGGGCGCGTGGGCCGGCACCGGCGTGATCACGTTCCACTTCTCGCCGTCGTGCTGGGTGGCCGAGGGCGGTGCGGGCGGCAGGGGTGCAGGCGGCGGGCGGGGCGCGCTGGCCGGGCCTGGCGTGCTCTTCACGCCGGCGACCGATTCCAAGCCATGCTGCCGGGCGAGCTCCAGCGCCGCCTTGCCGTTGTCCAGGCCGTGGATGGCCGCGTACAGGCTGACCAGGTCATTGCCCTTCTGGTCTCCGCCGAAGTCCGCCCACTTGCCTGCATTGACGCCGGACACCCTTACGCTGAGGCTGGGCGTGTTCTCTGACCGCCAGATGCTGCTGACCCGGTACTCGCCGGCCGTTGTCTTGCCGCCGGGCAGCCACTGGGGCACCAGCGTCTCGGCATGAGGCAAGAGGGCCTCGGCCAAGGCCCGGAAGTCCAAGGGTGGAAGTGGAGGCCGACTATCTGCCATGTTGCCTCCTGGCGGGCACAGCCGCGCATACCGGCCGCAGCGCCGGTGCTTGATGCGTTGCGATGGTCATGCCCCTGCGAATGCCGCCGGCACGTACTCGGCCACGGGCCGGTTGCGGTAATCGACCGGGCGCTGGCGGGCGATCCGCAGCACGCCGGCGCGCACCATGTTCTTCACGGTATTCATGGCGGCCTCGTAGCCGACCGTTGCCTCTGCCGCCAACTCGGCCAAGGTAGGCGCGCGCTCCTCGGTGGCCAGCCTGCCCGCTGCCTGCAGCAGCGCCTGGCGCACTTCACCGGCCGGCCTCATGCGGCACCGCCGATCTCGGGAAAGCCGGCGGCGGCCGAGCTGGCCACCTGGCGGGCATGTAGCGCCGCGTCGAGCGCATGCATGGCAGTGACCAGCTCACCCATGCCCCGGCGGTACCGGGCCGCCTCGTTCGCGGTGATGGTGCCGTCTGCCAGGGCGTCGCAGGTCTCGGCCGCCACCCTGCCGAACGCGGAGTTGGCGGCGCTTAGCCGGCGCATGCAGTCGTCGGCGTCCATGTCGGCCCCCTCCGGCAGCGGCACGCACATCTGGCCGCACTTGCCGGCGAACGCATGCAGGATGCGCAGGTCGCCCGACATCACGGTCATCTTGACCGCGTCCTGCAGGCCCAGCTTGGCGGTGCCTGTGCGGCGCAGCTCGTGCGACAACGTCGTCGGGTTGCGGTCCATACGCCGCGCCAGGCCGGCCGTGCCGCCATCTTTGTAGTCCTCGCCAACGTTGTACGCGGCGTCCAGAACGCTCATCACCATCACTGCCCCCAGGCGCTGTTGTTATGGACCTGCCCAACCCTGCAAACGACACTGCAGTCAGAAGAGGAAGAGGTCCGATGAAAAAAGAAACTGCCGAAAAGAAAGCCCGCACTGCCCCTGCGCACCCAAAACGCCGTGCCTGCCCGCACGACGCCCACGGAGGAGGACCGAGATCTCAAACAGGTGCGCCGGATATGACGGCAGTGCGGGGGAAAGGGTGTCTGCCCGCACATCCTGGTGCGCGCCACGCGATTGGTTCTGCCGGCTTAGCCATGAGCTGTCGCCTTGGCGGTGAGCGGCACTTGTTGCAGCGCGTCTGCCAGCTGCGCCGGGTATTGCTTCCGCGCCCATGCCGCGACCACTCGGTCTTCAATTCGGCGAGGAAGAACCTCAGGCCAAAGAGACACCGCGGACGGGGAAATGCCAACGGAATCGGCAGCGGCTGTAGCGCTACCACCAAGCAAACCAATAGCGACTTTTTTATCCATGGCGCCATGTTAGCCGGCTTAATGTCGTTCGACAAGTGCACTAACTACGCTAAGTGATTAAATACACTTAATGAGTACGCTTAAAGATCGCATCGCCAAGGTGATGCAGGAACAGAACCTGTCCATGGCAGCCATTGCGCGTGCAGCGCGCGTTTCCAGCAGCGCCGCAAGCCAATGGGCCAGTGGCGCCGTGAAGACCTTGAAGGCCGATACCGCAGCCCATCTGGAAGCCGCGACCGGCTATAGAGCCGCATGGTGGTCGACAGGGCAACCTCCTGCGCGCGCCGCGTCGCCTGAGATGGGCGGCGAAGCTGTCGTAGCCTTTGACGAAGACGGTGAGCTGCCTGACGGGATGGTGCTGATCCCCCAGTCAAAAGTCCGCTTCTCAGCTGGCGATGGTCAATTCTTTATCGAGGACGATGTGCAAGACGACGCCCCGCCAGCTGCCTATCGCCTGTCCTGGTTCTCAGGGCAGGGCATGAATCCATCGAGGGTCCGCCGATTCGAGGTGAAGGGGAACAGCATGTCGCCTACCTTGTTCGACGGCGACAGGGCCCTGGTCGACATGGGCGAGACCGAGATCATTGATGGCCGTGTGTATGCGATTCGCTACGGGGACGAACTCAAGATGAAGCGCGTTTACAAGCGCCTTGATGGCGGCTTGATTTTGCATAGCGACAACCCCGACCACCGGCCCCAGGATGAGGAGCTGCCCGCAGCACTGGTCCAAGAGCAGATCGCCGTGATCGGGCGCGTCCGAGAGAGAGCAGGACACGGGGGGCTTTAGCGCTCTAATCTTTATTCTGTTAGTGCACTTGACGCTACTTAGTTAGCCGGCTTAACATTGCACCACGCGCCACTTATGGCGTGGTGGAGAAGCAATGTTGTCTAGCCAAACGCGCACCTATCGCGCACACCTGATCCCCGCCGGCGTCCTGCCGGAAAACATCGAGACCCTGGCCGCTGTCGGCGGTCTGGAATCGATCAACCTCAAGTCCACTGACGGCGCGTCGGCCATGGTTGCCGCGCACAAGGAAAGTGGCCTGCCCGTGCACTCCATCGAGCGCATCGAGGCCTGAGGCACGTGATGCAGACGTCTGCACACACCGCCGATAGCGCGGACACCGAACTGGAGATCCTCCGACGCGCCGAGGGCTTCATGCTCGGCTTCGAGGGCGACACCAGCCAGCCCGGCGTAGATGACCAGTTGGCCAACCTGCGCTATCTGATCGACAAGAAGCGCGCCGCGTCTGCGGCCAGCCAGCTTCTCGACCTGGCCCGCCATGTGGCCGACCTCGATCTCCAGGCGGGATGGGTGGGAGGCGGGACGCTTGCGCGCTTAGTCATCGACGCGCAAAACGCCCTGACCGCTGCGGGAGAGCGGCCATGACGCGCGCTGTCACCTTCACAGCGGCCCAGGTCGCCGCCTTGGTCGAGCAGGGCCGTAAGGAGGCCGTCAAGGTCTCCAACGAAATGCACGCGGAGCTGCTGGCGCATCTGGAGCGGGTGCCGGCGAATGCCATCGTGCTGCCGGGCGGGCCGTTGAAGATGGTCCGAGCCAGCGATAGCTACATCGCCATGGAGTCAGACGACAAGTCGCGCGAGATCGACATGTTTCTGTACCACGACGGTTCCTGCGCCGGCTGTTGGCTGGTGGCCGAGGCAGCGACCGACCAGCAAGGCAAGGAATGGACGACCCGCCGTCGCCCTATGCGCCCCGACGACTTCGGCACGCTGTTCGAGGTGCGTCCATGAGCCGCGCTCACCATCAGCGGTCTGGGATGGCCAGCCACTCCGCGTCCGTCAGCCCGCCAGTCCTGATCCACAGCAATTCCGCACGCGCCAGCACCTCCGGCGTGGCCCAGGCCGGCACCGGGTGCCTGTCGGGTGCTAAGCGGCGGATGTCCGGGTCGTATGCCACGCGCTTGACCGTGTTGGCCAACCCGTATGCCACCAGCTGCTCGCTGGCCGTCTCCGTGATGCGCATGTGCCGCCCGTTGTACGCCGCTGCGCGGCGCTTCACCGGGTCCAGCAGCAGCGTGTACGGCAGTTCCATCTTGTCGATGTAGGAGAGCTCAGCCATGGTTCAAATCGTCCATATCGTCGGGCCACAGGGATGCGGCAAGTCTACGTTGTGCCTTCAAATCGTCCAGCAGTTGGCAGGGCAAGGCCTGCGCACGGTGGTGCTGGAAGAGGAGCAGCATCACCATTTCCACCGGTGCAGCGCGGAGCACGTTCGGGCCATGCATGCCGGCCAGGACGCAGTGCTGATCGAGCACAGCTCCCCGGACACCATCGCGCCGGATAGCCAGCGCAGCGACTTGCGCATTCCCGCAGGCCCTACGCACTACGACTCCGTGGCGCTGGTGCCGCATGCCGTGCAGATGATCCTGCAGCGGATGGGCAGGGTGCCCGCATGAACGCCTACCGCATAACCGTGGCGGGCCTGCAGTACATCGCCATCGCCTCCAGCCAGGCCCAGGCCGCGCTGGATGCCGACCGGCTGCACCCGGGGGCCTGGGCAGCCCAGGTCACGCCGCTGCGGCGGGCTGGAGAGCGCCATGCGCATTGACACCCGCCCCTACGTCGAGCTCGACGGCCCCCACCGCCCCCGCCGGCGCCTGGCCGTGCACGCCATCGCCTACCTGCTGGTCGTCGCCATTCTGGTGTGCGGGGTGGTGGTGAGCATGGCCGCCCCCCTTCCCTACTGACCGGAGGCCACCCATGCCTGCGACCCCCCTCGTGCAGACGTCTGCACACACCCCCGAGCCGGATCTGTTCGGCATGGACCCGGCCAACCTTCCAGACATGACGGCGGCAGTCGTCGTGCTGCGCGGCCGCGTGATCGCCGACGCCAAGGTGCAGATCCAGGGCACCGGCCCCGACCACAAGACGGCAGCCGTGGTGTCGGTCGACCTGCTGTACGAGGGCCCTGGCGGACACACGGTGCACGTCGAGGAGGTGTTTCCCCTCACCCACCGGGCGGCGGCCGATGGCCGCGCTGCGCAACTCCGCCGTGGAGTGCTGGCCGAGGCGATCGCCCCGGTGCACCGCTTGCAGCTGGTGCTCTCCCACGCCCATTCCATCAAGCCGGTACCGGCGCACTGACCCCATGGACGAAGTGATCCCCCTGGCGCGTATTCAGCGCGAGGCGCAGGCAGCGGCTACCCGCTACAGCGACCTCAATGCCGCGTGCCCCTACCCCTTCGGCTCCGACGCCGCTCACGCGTTCTGCGCTGAGTTCAACCAGGCCCGCGCCGACGTGGCCGCATCCCAGGAGAAGACATGCGAAACCTGATCTGGCAACTGGCCGCGCGCCTGCTGTCGCGCCCGGCCGTGGCCGCCTACCTGGTGGAGCGCGCATCGCGCACACCGTACACCGACATCCGCTCTGACGACGGCAGCGAGATCTACATGCGCCGCGGCTGGCTGTTCAACCCCTACGGCCGCGGCACCGATGGCGAGCAGCTGCCGGCGCGCTTCAGCTGGCTTCCCAGCGTGCGCATCCACCACATCTGCCGAGCTGACCAGGACCGGGACCTGCACGACCACCCCTGGAACGCCCGCACGGTGGTGCTGCGGGGCTGGTACGAGGAAGAACGGCCGTGGGCGGCGCTGACCGCCCAGCAGGCCATGCGCGTCGACGGCCTGAGCGACGGCCCCGAAGGCGTGCGCGGGCTGTTCCACCGCAGCGCCGGCTACTCGGGCCGGCTGCTGTTCGGCCAGTACCACCGCATCAGCACCGTCTCTCCAGGCGGCGTGTTCACGCTGTTCATCACTTGGCGCAAGCGCGGCACCTGGGGCTTCCTGGTCGACGGGCACAAGGTCCCATGGCGCACCTACCTGGGCTTGCAGGAAGGCAAGAGCAAATGAGCGCCACGCCTCCCACCTTCACGATCGGCGCGAATCCGGTGCGGCCCACGCGCTTCCACCCAGTGGACAGCGCCGATCCGCGAAACATCTTCGCCCGCCCAACCTATGCGGGCCCGGAGCTGCGCCCCACCAGCGTTCGACCTGCACGCGATGTCGGGCTGGATATGCCCAGCCGCGTCGGCAGCACGCTGCGCTACCGCGACGGCCGCATCACCGACTTGGCCGGCAACCCCATCACGGAGGCTCCATGAGCACCCCCACCCTCCCCGCCGGCGTCGACGCTGAAATGCGCATGCTGGCCGTCAGCGCAATCGAAGAGAGCCTGACCAACCCTCGCACCCACTTCGACCAGGTCAAGCTGCAGGAGCTGGTCGACAGCATCGTCGACGGCGGCGTGCACCAGCCGATCCTGGTGCGGCCGCTGCCCGGAAACCGCCTGGCGGACACCTTCGGCTTCCGCCGCACCGGCGAGCCGCTGCCCACGCACGAGCTGGTCTCCGGTGCCCGCCGCCTGCGCGCCTGTCGCATCGCCAAGGTGGCCGACATCCCTGCGCTGATCCGGCCGCTGACTGACGACCAGGTGCTCGAAATCCAGATCGTGGAGAACCTGCAGCGCGACGACCTGAGCGAGCTGGAGGAAGCCGAGGGCTACGAACGCCTCATGCAGCAGCCCGGCCGCACTGTCGAGCAGGTCGCCATCAAGATCGGCAAGAGCAAGGCGTATGTCTACGGCCGGCTGAAGCTGACCGCCCTCTGCCAAGACGCACGCAAGGCGCTGCGCGAGGGCCAGATCGACGCCAGCAAGGCCCTGCTGATCGCCCGCATCCCCGACGAGAAGCTCCAGCTGCAGGCGCTCAAGGTTATCGCCGAGGCCAACTACCGCGGCGATTCGATGGGCTACAGGGAGGCTGCCGACTACGTGCAGCGCACCTTCATGCTGCGGCTGGACAAGGCCCGCTTCAAGATCACCGACGCTACCCTGGTGCCAGGTCGGCCGGCCTGCCCCGACTGCGAACTGCGCACCGGTGCCTCGCCGGATCTGTTCAACGACGTCAAGGCGGCAGACACCTGCACGCTGCCCACCTGCTTCCGCAGCAAGGAAGAGGCCCACGATTCGCAGGTGCTGAAGGCGGCCAACGACCGCGGCCAGCGCATCATCGCCGGCAAGGAAGCCAAAGAGCTGATGCCGCACAGCTACGACAAGGTGAAGGGCTATGTGCGGCTGGACGATGTCGCCGACTCGCCGACCAACGAGCCACTGCGCAAGCTGCTCAAGGTCGAGCTGCAGACCCAGGGCGTGGTGCCGGTGCTGGTGGCGAACCCGCACCGCGACGGCGCCCTGATGGAGGTACTGCCGGTGGCCACGGCATCCGAGCTGCTGAAGCTGTCCGGTGAGGGTGCATCGGCCCGCAGCGTGGAGCGCCAGCAAGGTATCAGCAAAGAGGAGGAAGCCAGGCGCGAACGTGAGCGGATGGGCGAGAAGATCGAGACCACCTGGCGTAAGCGGGCCGTGGAGGTGTGCGCCCAGGCGCTGACTGTCGCCGACAACGCCGCCCAGCCGGTCCCCGACAGCATCCTGCGCATCCTGGCCGGCCGCATCGCCGGTTCGCTGACGGCCGAGCCGGCGAAGATCATCGCCCAGCTGCTCGACGTCGGCACGGTCGACGCCCGGGCCGGACTGGTCGAGTACGTGAGCCAGCCGCACATCCAGATCGCGCCGGTGCTGCGCCTGTTGGCGATGGCTCCGCACCTGCACTACCAGGAATATGTGCGGCCCGAGCACCAGAAGCCGGACGCTATCGACGCGAACGGCGCCGCGCTGCAGCTCGACCTGGCCCAGCTGCGCAAAGAGGTGGAGAAGGAGATCAAGGACGCGGCGAAAGCCAAGGCCCAGCGCGCCGCCGATAAGCTGCTGAAGGCATCCATACCCCTCGCCCCTGCTGCGCCGGCGGCGGGGGGTGCGGGGGTCAAGCCTGAAACCGGGTCCAAAGCCAAGAAGCCCACCGCGAAAACCTCGCCTGCGGCGCGCGCCGTTAAGCCCAAAGCCACCGCGGCCGAAGCCGCTCGCGATATTGCCGCTGCGCTGCAGGCGGCCGAGGGTGCAGATCCGGGTGCCGCTGACGCGGCACAGAGCGACGAGGGGCATCCGCGTCTTCGCGCGGATGCGGTTGCCTCTGCCGAGGTAGCAGGGCCAGCTGCCGCCGACCTCGAATCTGCCTGGAACATGGCCTTTCCACCCCACAAACCGGCGCGCGGAACAGCCAGCGCCTCCAGCAAAGACGACAAGCCGGCGGAGCACCAGATGGGCCTGGCCGTGGGCTTCATGGCCGGCCAGCGGGTAGAGGTGAAGCCGAACGC
Organism: Xylophilus sp. Leaf220; assembly: GCF_001421705.1. Taxonomy (GTDB): domain Bacteria; phylum Pseudomonadota; class Gammaproteobacteria; order Burkholderiales; family Burkholderiaceae_C; genus Xylophilus. Next base: position 281,204 of record NZ_LMKO01000026.1, read on the forward strand.
CACCGGGCCGGGCGCCAAGTACCGCGGCCGCATGGGCAACGTGACCAGCAGGATGGGCGACCGGGCCTACATGGTCACGATCACCGGCCGCAACGGCGGCATGGCGAAGTCGCTCAGCTTTGACGAATCGGAACTGGAGGCTGCCGAATGATCGCTGCCCTTTATGTCGAGCCTGAGGGCTCCTACATCGGATTGCCACACGTTGATGCCTGGGACGAGGCGCGCGACGCACGGCGCTACGCCGGCCCGTATCCGGTGGTTGCGCATCCGCCTTGCCAGCGATGGGGAAGGTACTGGCACGGCGCACCTTGCAAGCCGCACCAGTTCCGCATGGGCGAAGACCAGGGGTGCTTTGCCTCAGCCCTCACGGCTGCTCGTAACTACGGGGGAGTCATTGAACACCCGAAGGACTCGCATGCTTGGCGGCACTACGGCCTGACACCCCCACCGGCCGCGGGCGGATGGGTGCGTGCAGATACTTTCGATGGATGGACCTGCTGCGTCTGGCAGGGCCACTACGGACACTTTGCGGGCAAGGGGACTTGGCTGGTGGTGTACGGCGTCGTTCAAGCCGACCTGCCTGAGCTGATTTGGGGCCCGAGCGAAAGCGGCCCGACACCAGCGATGGTCGAGCGCTACGGATACGCAAAGGCGCGCCGTGTTGGCCGCATGGCGCTGGTCGGCGGAAAGGACAAGACCAAGATCCGCAATGGCACGCCAGCTCCGTTCCGCGATCTGCTCATCAGCATCGCCCAGCGGGCTTCCGCCGAGAAGGCCCAGCCCCCGCTGACAAGACCCATATGCCGCGACTGCGCCGACTTCGGCCCAACTTGCCCGAACAGCGGTACGCCCTGCGGTTTGACTGGTGCTGCCGCCAAGGACCCCCAGCGATGACGGGCGCAACCCTCACCACCGACCATCTGCCGAGCGCTGCCGGCACCGTCATCCAATCACCCACCGCCGGCCAGCAGCTGGCATTGCTAGGAGTCTTAGCATGAAGCCGGCCTATCTTGAAAAAGGCGACGCCGCTCAATACCTGGCGATCTCCGAATCGACCCTGGAGCGCCTCGTCCGCCAGCAGAATTTGCCACAGCCACGCCTACTGTCGGGCCGTCGCACGGCGTTCCTCGTACGCGAGCTGGACGAGTGGGCCGAGAGCCGCCCAGTATCCGACCTGCCACCACCTCCCAATACGGGCAGCCGGCGGACTAAGGCTGCTGCGCCATCTGCTCCAGCCTCTCGGCCAAACGCGTAAGCCAGTCGCGCCGCTCGGCGTCGTAGCGGTGCAGGTTGTAAACGCCCACGATGCCCGACGGCATATGCCCCAGCACCGCTTCGGCCACCTCCTGGGGGCACCCCATGGCCGCCAACAGGGTCCGGGCAGTGCGGCGCAGATCATGCGGCGCCCACCGCGTTACGGGCAGCCGGGCGCGCTGGTACTGCGGCTGAGTGTTGCTGTAGGGCATACGCCAGTGGACCGCCACGCCAATGGTCTTCTGCTCGACGTAGCCGTATCTCCCTCTTGAGGGGAAGACGTAACCGCCCGGATAGGCCTGAAGCCGTCGCAGCACTACCGCCCGGGCCCGGCCGACCAGGGGGACTCGCAGATCTGTTGCGTTTTCGTGCCGGGCATTCTTCGTCTTGTTTTTGGGCACCGTCCACCACAAGCCGTCGACCTCCTCGCGGATCTCATCGGCATGCATTGCGGTGACCTCCCCTCCACGGGCACCCGTCCACAGCATTAGGGTCAGCGCATCCTCACCCAACTGCGTGAAGTTGGGTAGCCAACGAATCAGCTCCCCCACTTCTGCCGGCGACAAAACGCGCTTTGCCGTACCGATAGATTCGCCGAGGAGCTTGCGACCCTTGCTGCGCAGGCGTCCACGCATGATCAAGCGCCACCAGTTAGGAGCACTCTCCGGCAAACGCCCAGCATCGAGTGCGTAGTCCCAGGCGGCACCGAGCTCCTGGCGCAGATACGCGGCCTGCACGGGTGTCTTCGCAATGCTTTCGAGGAACGCAAACGCCTGTGACCGGGTAAGCGCCGACGCCTTCAACTTGCCAAAGTCGCCCAGGTTGCCATCGAACATCCTGCGCACCTCTGCCGCGCCTTTGGGCTTGCGATGGGAATCAATGTGCCCTTCTAGGTATTCGTCGACCACCTGCCTTACGGTGTCACGACGCGACGCCGTCGTCGGCAGCACGGCGGCCGCTTTGGCTCCTCGACGTTCGACGGCCGGATCTTCGCCGTCGTCCCGCCGCTGCCGTAGTGCTTCCCAGGCAACAACCGCGGATGCAAGTGACATGGCTGGCCATGCACCGATCGCGATCTGTCGCATTCGCCCATCGACCGGCGACTTATAGCGGTATGTCCACGTCCGCCTGGTGGCAGTCGCCTTCAGCCGCAGCCCCGGAGAGCCCTCCACCATAATGTGTTCGCCAGGCTTCAATAGCTTTGCCGCCCGCGCGTCGAACTGCATGCGTGAACCTCACCGGCGTAACTTCCCTGATGACCATTACGCCGCCCGGCGTAACTACTGTGAAATCAGGCTGCGAAAGCTACGCCAAAGGGCGAAGTGTAGTGCTGTTCACAGAAGCGTAGTAACGCGAACCCAATCAAGCCTTTCGGCTTAAATCTTCATGCCCAGCAGCGAGTTAGCTTCGCCATCCGTTTTAGATCAAGCACTTACCAGCGGAGATTTTTCACAACACACGCCGATGATGGCCCAGTACCTCGGCCTCAAGAAGGACTTCCCCACCACCCTGCTCTTCTACCGCATGGGGGATTTCTACGAACTCTTCTGGGAAGACGCCGAAAAAGCCGCGCGGCTGCTCGACATCACCCTCACCCGGCGCGGCCAGTCGGCGGGGCATCCGGTGGCGATGTGCGGCGTGCCCTTCCATGCGATGGAGGGCTACCTGGGCAAGCTGATCCGGCTGGGCGAATCGGTGGCGATCTGCGAGCAGGTGGGCGAGGTGGGCGCGTCGAAGGGGCCGGTGGAGCGCAAGGTGGTGCGGGTGGTGACGCCCGGCACCCTGACCGATGCCGAGCTGCTGGGCGACAAGTCCGAATCGGTGCTGCTCGCGGTGCACCACGGGCTGCGCAACACCATCGGGCTGGCGTGGCTCTCGGTCACCCAGGGCGAGATGCAGCTGGCCGAATGCACGCCCGATGCGCTGGAGAGCTGGCTGGCGCGCATCGCGCCCAGCGAGCTGCTCTACAGCGCCGACGCGGCCAGTGCCATCGCGCAGCGCCTGCAGGCCCTGAGGCGCAACACGCCCTACGCGCTGACGGCCCGGCCCGAGTGGCAGTTCGACGCCACGCTGGGCCAGAACCGGCTGCTGGAGCAACTGGGCGCGAGCAGCCTCTCGGCCTGGAACGCCGACACCCTCGTCCATGCGCACGCCGCCGCCGCCGCGCTGCTGGCGTTCGCCGAGCACACCCAGGGCCGGGCGCTGTCGCACGTCAAGACGCTGCGGGTGCAGCGCGACGACGAACTGATCGAGCTGCCCACCCTCACCCGCCGCAACCTGGAGCTGGTGAAGACGCTGCGCGGCGAAGACGCGCCCACGCTGTTCTCGCTGCTCGACACCTGCATGACCGCGATGGGCAGCCGGGCCCTGCGCAGCTGGCTGCTGGAGCCGCAGCGCGAGCGCCGGCAGGCGCAGCGGCGGCTGGACGCCATCGGCGCCCTGCGCGGCCAGCACGGCAACGGCCCGTTCGGCCGGCTGCGCGAGCAAATGAAGGGCACCAGCGATGTGGAGCGGATCACCGCCCGCACCGCCCTGCGCCAGGTGCGGCCCCGCGAGTTGGTCGCGCTCGGCCATTCGCTACAAAAATCAGAGCGCCTGGTCGAGGCACTGTCCGGGCTGGCGGCACTTTTCGATCTGATCTCCGAGGATCTGCACCCGCCGGCCGAGGCGATCGGCCTGTTGCACCGCGCCCTGCTGCCCGAGCCGGCCGCCCTAGTGCGCGATGGCGGCGTGATCGCCACCGGCTTCGACGCCGAGTTGGACGAGCTGCGCGCCATCCAGGAGAACTGCGACGGCTTCCTGCTGGACCTGGAGACCCGCGAGAAGACCCGCACCGGCATCGCCAACCTGCGGGTGCAGTTCAACCGGGTGCACGGCTTCTACATTGAGGTGACCACCGGCCAGCTCGACAAGGTACCCGACGACTACCGCCGCCGCCAGACGCTGAAGAACGCAGAGCGCTTCATCACGCCCGAACTCAAGGCGTTCGAGGACAAGGCGCTCTCCGCGCAAGACCGCGCCCTGTCGCGCGAAAAATTTTTGTACGAGCAGGTGCTCGACGCGCTGCAGCCCCACGTGCCGGCGCTGGGCCGGGCGGCCAAGGCGCTGGCGACGGTCGATGCGCTCTGCGCGCTGGCCGAGCGCTCCCTCACGCTGGGCTGGTGCCCCCCCACCTTCGCCAAGGAGCCCTGCATCGAGATCGAGGCCGGCCGCCATCCGGTGGTCGAGGCGCGGCTGGCCGAAGGCTACGGCGCGCCGGGGGGCGCCGGCAACTTCATCGCCAACGACACGCGCCTGGGCGCCAAGCAGCGGATGCAGGTGATCACCGGCCCCAACATGGGCGGCAAATCGACCTACATGCGCCAGGTGGCGCTGATCGTGCTGCTGGCCTCAGTCGGCAGCTACGTGCCGGCCGCCCACTGCCGCCTGGGGCCGATCGACGCGATCCACACCCGCATCGGCGCGGCCGACGACCTGGCCAACGCCCAGTCGACCTTCATGCTGGAGATGACCGAGGCGGCGCAGATCCTGCACACCGCCACCCGGCACAGCCTGGTGCTGATGGACGAGATCGGCCGTGGCACCAGCACCTTCGACGGCCTGGCCCTGGCGGCCGGCATCGCCGCCCACCTGCACGACAAGGCGCAGTGCTTCGCCCTGTTCGCGACGCACTATTTCGAGCTGACGGAGTTCCCGGCGCAGCACCACGGCGCGATCAACGTGCACGTGAGCGCGGCCGAAACGCCGGGCAGCCCCAAGGGCGGCGGCGGCATCGTGTTCCTGCACGAGATCCAGCCGGGGCCGGCCAGCCGCAGTTACGGCATCCAGGTGGCCCGGCTGGCGGGCATGCCGTCGATCGTGCTGCAGCATGCGCGGCAGGCGCTGGCGGCGCTGGAGGAAAAGGCCACCGCGGGGCAGGTGCAGGTGGATCTGTTCGCCGCGCCGCCCGATCTGCCCGAGAGCGCGGCGATGGATGCGCTGGAGACTGCGCTGCACGGGATCGACCCGGATGCGCTGAGCCCGCGGGAGGCGCTGGAGGCGCTGTACCGGTTGAAGAAGATCGCGGTGCGGGAGCATCGTTGAATTTTTGTCGTAGCTCTGGATTCGGACCGGGGCCTGGAACGGGAACGGGGCGGGGCCGGGAACCGGGGCCGCAGTGTCTTGTTGGGAGGCCGGCGCGGGTGGGGCGGGAGCCCGCCGCTCATACGCCCTACGGGCTTTTTGAAATCGCGGCGGACTCCCGCCCCACCCACGCCTACGCCGACGGAACAGCGACGGCGTTGCACGCGTCGTTGCGGGGATGGTGCCGTTGCATGCCGCGTCGGCTGGTACGCCCTTGCTGCTCCCCTGCAACCAACAATCCTCCTCTCAGCATTCGCGCTTCAACGAAAAGCGGGAGCGGGGTGGACGCCGGGGGCGATTTCAAAGAGTCCGTAGGACGTATGAGCCCCCCCGCTCCCGCCCCCACCACCCCCGAACCCGAGCCCGAGCCCCAGACAACGCCCCAAAAAAACACGAACGCCCTTCTTTCACGCCCTCGCAACCGACCCGCACTAAACTCCCCCTTTGCCCCGACCAGACTCCCCATGACCTATTGCGTCGCCATCAAGCTCAACGCCGGCCTCGTCTTCCTGACCGATTCCCGCACCAACGCCGGCCTGGACCAGATCAGCACCTTCCGGAAAATGATCGTCTACGAGAAGCCCGGCGACCGCTGCATGATGCTGCTCTCGGCCGGCAACCTCAGCATTTCGCAGTCCGTCCGCGAGATCCTGCAGATCGAGCAGCTGAAGGAAAGCGAAGACAGCGAGCCGATCACCATCTGGAACGCCACCAGCATGTTCGATGCGGCCCGCGTCCTGGGCCAGGCGGTGCGCCACGTCTACGAGCGCGACGCCGAGGCGCTGCAGCACGCGGGCGTCGACTTCAACGTATCGCTCATCTTCGGCGGCCAGATCCGCGGTGAAGGCATGCGGCTGTTCCAGGTCTACTCGGCCGGCAACTTCATCGAGGCCACGCCTGAGACCCAGTATTTCCAGATCGGCGAATCCAAGTACGGCAAGCCGGTGCTCGACCGGGTCATCACCCCCGAGACGCCGCTCGACGAGGCCGCCAAGTGCGCGCTGGTGTCGATGGACTCGACCCTCAAGTCGAACCTCTCGGTCGGCCTGCCGCTCGACCTGGTGGTGTACGAGGCCAACACCCTGCGCACCGACAAGATCGTGGCGATCGACCAGGACAACCCGTACTTCCGCATGCTGCACGACAGCTGGGGCCAGAAGCTGCGCGAGGTGTTCGACAGCCTGGAGCAGCCGGTGTGGGACGACAGCAGCACCGATGTGCCGCTCAAGCAACCCGACGGCCGCACCAAGCCGCTCAAGAAGCTGACCAACCCGAACGAGAAGCTGATCTAGCCACCTGCCCGTTCCGCAGGCCGCCGCCATGCCGCTGATCGTCTTCTCGCATGCCAACAGCTACCCGGCGGGGACCTACGGCGTGCTGTTCGGCCACTTGCGGGCACAGGGTTTCGACATCGCCGCGGTCGAGCGCTTCGGCCACGACCCGGCCTACCCGGTCACCGACAACTGGCCGCACCTGGTCCGGCAACTGGCCGACTTTGCCGAGCGGGCGGTGCGCGACCATCCCGGGCCGGTGTACTACGTCGGCCATTCGCTCGGCGGGTTCCTGAGCCTGATGACCGCCTGCCGGCACCCGCGCCCGGCAGGCCGTGCCATCGACGGCGTGCTGCTGCTCGATTCGCCCCTGCTGAGCGGCTGGCGTGCGGCCCTGGTGCAGATGGTCAAGACGACCGGTACCGTCAGGTCGGTCGGGCCGGGCGCGATCAGCCGGCGCCGCCGCAACCGGTGGGAGAGCCTGGAGCAGGCCACCGCGCATTTCTCCGCCAAGCCGATGTTCGCCGCCTGGGACCCGCCGGTGCTGGCCGACTACCTGGCGCACGGCACGGTCGACGTGGACGATGGCGGCCGCGGCCTCGCCTTCGAACCCGCGGTGGAGACCGCGATCTACAACGCCCTGCCGCACAACCTGCCCGGCCTGCTGCGCCGCCATCCGCCGCCGTGCCCCGTCGCCTTCATCGGCGGCACCCGCTCGGCCGAGCTGCGGCAGGTGGGACTGGCGCTGACCCGGCGGGTCACCGAGGGCCGGATCACCATGCTGGACGGCAGCCACCTGTTCCCGATGGAGAAACCGGCCGCGACCGCCGCCGCCATCGCCACCGCGTTGCAGGCACTGGCCCCCGCTGCCGCCAGGCGCGCCGCCTAGGCGCCGGCGGCCCGAGCGAGCGGCTGCCGTGCAGCCGCCTCAGCCCCGCGCCGCCGGCTCGTAGCCACAGGCCCGGTTGCGGCCCTGGTCCTTGGCGCGGTAGAGCGCCTCGTCGGCATGGCGCAGCAGGTCTGCAGCCCGGGTGGTGCCGTCGACGCAGGTCGATACGCCGATGCTGACCGTGATGGTGCCGTAGACCGGGTGGTGCTGGGCGGCGATGGTCTCGACCAGTTCGCGGGCGGTGCGCAGCCCGTCCTCGATACCGGTTTCGGGCAGCAGCACCACGAACTCCTCGCCGCCGAAGCGCGCCACCACGTCGGTCGCCCGCAGCCGCAGCCGCAGGACGCCGGCCAGCATCCGCAGCACCTCGTCGCCCACGCCGTGGCCGAAGGCGTCGTTGACCCGCTTGAAGTGGTCGGCGTCGATCATCAGGATGCTGAGCGGCCGGTGGTTGCGGCGGGCGTCGGCCAGCGTGCGCTCCAGCAGCGGATCGAACGCGCGGCGGTTGAGCAGGCCGGTGAGCGCATCGGTCTGCGCCTGGCGGCCCAGTTCGGCGTTGGCGGCCTCCAGGGCCAGGGTGCGCTCGCGCACCTGGTCCTCCAACGCCTCGCGGGCACTCACCAGCCGCTGGGTCATGCTGCCCAGCGCATCGGCCAGGGTCTGCAATTCGGCGCTGCGGGCGGTGCGCGGGATCCGCGCGTTGGGCACGCCGGCCTCCAGGTCGCGGGCCGCGCGTGCCATGCGGTTCACGTCGGTGCTGAGCCGGTGGGCGGCCAGGCCGGCCAGCAGCGAGCCGATCAGGGCGGTCAGCAGGCCGATGGCCAGCGCCTGCCGGGTAGCGTCCTTGACCTCCAGAAAGGCCCGGTCGGCCGGCTCGCGCGCGACGATGGTCCAGCCCAGGTCGCTCACCGGTGCCCGGGCCGCCAGCTTCACCGCCGCGGTGAGGTAGGCGACGCCGTCGTACCACGGCACGACCGTCGCCCCCACGCTGCCGGGCGGGATCGGCGGCAGGCGGACGCCGGCGTCGGCCAGCTTCTCGCTCTGGCCGGCCGGGGCGTAGATCAGGTTGCCGGCCTGGTTGAAGATGAAGATCTCGATGCCCAGGTCTCGCGCCTCGGCCGGCAGTACCGTCCCGATGATGTCGGCCGCCCAGGACCAGCTCGCGTGGACGCCCAGCACGCCGATGCGCCGGCCGTCGACCACCACCGGCCCGGCATAGTCCAGGAAGCGCAGCGGCTCGCCGCTGGCCTGCGGCGGCAGCAGCGACGCGAGCAGCTTGGCCGGGTGCAGGTCGCCCACGAAGAGCTGCTCGCGGCCCTGCTGGAACCATGGCCGCTCGCGCACGCTCTGGCCTTCGAGCAGGCCGCCGAGCGCCGACTGCACCGTGCCGTTCGCATCGGCCACGCCCACCCACATCGTCGCGGGCTGCGCCGCGTGGATCATGTCGACCGCCTGCCGGACCTGCGGCGACGCCAGCCCGCCCTGCCACAGCTCGGGCCGCCCGACCAGGTTGGACACGATGTCCGCATTGGCCTGCAGGCCCGCGGCCAGCACCTGCGACGCGTTGGACGCCACGAACACCAGCGAGCGCCCGGCATCGGCCCGCACCCGGCCGCGGAGCATCTCGCCCAGACCGAAGGTCAGCACCACCGACGCCAGCACCACCAGCGTGCCGAACACCAGCGTGAGCTGGACCTTCAGGCTGGGCGCCGGCGGCGCGGGGGTGGGATCGACCATGGCGGCATTCTAGGAGCAGCCCCCCGCCGCTGCCCAGGGGGGAAGTCGGCGAGAATCGCAGGCCCGGCCGCGGCGCCTGCCGCGCCACCCGCCCCGCTGCCCGCACCCTCTTTCCCGCCTCCATGACCTCTCTTTCCGCCGCCGACCACGACCCGTCCTCCACCCCCGGCGAGGACGACGGCGACGCGCCGGTGCAGGAGGCCCGCCGCTGGCGCGCCAACGGCTGGACGGCCCAGGTCATCAAGAACGAGGACGACGACGGCTGGGCCGTGTCGATGACCCAGCACGGCCAGTCGGAGCCGGCCCTGGTCGGCCCGTGGACGATGGGCCGCGACAAGAAGAACCCGAAACCGCTCGACACCTCCGCCTTCTCGACCCTGGTCAAGACCGCCTCCGAGGTGCTGCGCCGCCACGAGCAGCAGCTGCAGGCCCAGTTGCACCGCGAGATCGAGGTCGAGGCCGGCCCGGCCGGCCAGCGGATGCGCGTCACGCTCGACATCACCCCCGACGAGGACAACCCCAGGGCCGAACTGCGCGCCTACGACGAAGCCGGCGACGAACAGGGCCATGCCCGCGTGTCGCCCGGTTTCCGGTTGACCCGTGCCAGCGCGATCGCCTGGATCGACAGCGGCTATGCCCGGCCGCGCTGACGCCGTCGTCGCCCCTTCCAGCGCAGAGGCCGACCGTGGCTGACCCGCTGGTGCCGGTGCGGGAAGACGAGATCGAGTTCAGCGCGATCCGGGCCCAGGGAGCGGGCGGGCAGAACGTCAACAAGGTCTCTAGCGCGATCCACCTGCGCTTCTCGGTCCCCGCCTCGTCCTTGCCCGACGAGATCAAGGCGCGGCTGCTGGCCCTGTCCGACCAGCGCATCACCGCCGAGGGCGTGGTCGTCATCAAGGCCCAGACCACCCGCAGCCAGGAGCAGAACCGCGCCGACGCCATCGCCCGGCTGCAGGCTTTGGTCGACAGCGTGGCGGTGCTGCCCAAGCGCCGCAAGGCCACCAAGCCCAGCTACGGATCGCAATTGCGGCGGCTGGACGGCAAATCCACCCGCAGCAAGGTCAAGCAGCTGCGCGGGCGGGTGTCGGGCGGCGACTAGGCGCCTGCGCGCCGCGGCGGCTCAGTCCGCCCAGACGACCAGGCCGCTCCAGGCGGTCGCCAGCACCACGATGCCGAAGGCGATCCGGTACCAGGCGAAGGGCACGAAGCTGTGGCTGGCGATGTAGCGCAGCAGCCAGCGCACGCAGACCCAGGCGCTGACGAAGGAGAACAGCAGGCCCACCGCGAACATCGGCACGTCGGCCACCGTCAGCAGCGCACGCTCCTTGTAGAGGCTGTAGGCACCGGCGCCGACCAGGGTCGGGATCGCCAGGAAGAACGAGAAATCGGTCGCCGCCTTGCGCGAGAGGCCCAGCAGCATGCCGCCGATGATCGTCGCGCCGCTGCGGCTGGTGCCGGGCACCATCGCCAGGCACTGCACCAGGCCGACCTTCAGCGCGTCGAGCGGCGTCATCTCGTCGACCGAGGCGATGCGGGTGGCGCTGGGCGGCCGGCGCTCGGCCCACAGGATCACGAAGCCGCCCAGGATGAAGGTGGTCGCCACCACCACCGGGGTGAACAAATGCTCCTTGATCGCCTTGCCGAACAGCAGGCCCAGCACCACCGCCGGCAAAAAGCCGATCAGCACGTTGAGCGCGAAGCGCTGCGCCTGGCGCTGGTGCGGCAGCGCGACCAGCGTCTCGCGCAGCTTCTGCCAGTAGACGAGGATCACCGCGAAGATGGCGCCGGTCTGGATGGCGATGTCGAACACCTTGGCCTTCTCGTCGTCGAAGCCGAGCAGCGCGCCAGCCAGGATCAGGTGGCCGGTCGAGGAGATCGGCAGGAATTCGGTGAGGCCTTCGACGACCCCCATGGCGGCGGCCTTGGCCAGTAGAACGGTATCCAAACGGGTGGCTCCTAGAACAGCCCGCGATTATCGCCAGCGTACTACTGCACGCGGCGGGCAGCCTCTGTCGGCAGCGGGCAAGTCGCCACAACCCACCGGCCTGCAAACCGGTTTGCTATAACTTCAATAGTCCGCCCTGAACAACCCGCAAGCCGTTGATCTGGTTCGTAGTTCTTCGGGTTGATGGGCGCGGGATTTGCAAGATATGGTTTTGCCAGTACCTGTTTTCTTGCAA
>NZ_LMKO01000027.1 GCF_001421705.1 Xylophilus sp. Leaf220
CTTTATTGCGCCCGCTTCGGGCTGTCGATGCAGGCGGTTCTTTATTGCGCCCGCTTCGGGCTGTCGATGCAGGCGGTTATTGCAGCGCTGCTCGCCGCTCCGGTCGAGAACCGATCGGCCTGCGGCTGAGAACGGAATTGTTCAGGGCGGACTGATTCTTTTTGGGCAACGTCTAGTTTTTACGTGCAGATGGATTGAAATCACCATCAATTATTTCGATGTCATTTATTAATGCATATGCAATCCGCAAATTTTTTTCTACTTCTAAGCAGCTTGAAGCACGTAAGAAATGCTCAAAATCGTCAATCGAAACTAATAGCGAGTGCAGATGACCAGCCATTGTTCGCGTTGTTTCGTATGTTTCCTGCAGTGCTTTTTTTGCAACTAGATAAGCGCGTTGCCTGTCTGCCTTCATCAACAGAAAAAAAGCTGAACTTCTCTGCGTTACATCGAATTTAAAAAAGTTGGTTTCTATATGCTTTGCAAGCCCGGCAAGGTCTTGTTCAGCAAATTCCCTATTGATAACGCCTTCCAGAAGCATTGTAAATTCAGATGTTTTGCCTGCAATTTCATTTCTGAATGCAGATTCGAAAGTGGTTATTAAATCCACGGTTACTCCTTAAGATTCGTCCCATCCATGTTTTCCACATCTATCCTATAAAAAAGTTTTTTATATTCTACTTGCCTGCTGATTATTCCTATTCTTCCAGACACTCCAAAGGGAGGGAACTTTTTAATAAATTCGCTGATTTCTATGATCATAGTTCTCAAAGCAACGTCTGCGGGAAGCCAAGTTGGTCTCGTAGCATACATCGCCGCCATCATGTCGCGGACTTGCCTTGTGGTTACTCCAACGCCAATTTTCCCCTCGATTACTTGAGCTTCTGTGTTAAAGGTTTGGGTGCCTGAAGGCCGCGGACTTTGCTGGAACTGCACCCGTATTTTGGGCGGATCGCAAGAATTTCGTCCTGCTGATGCAGCCGATGCGGTTGATGTTCCGAAGAGCGTTACCAAAGCAACGGCGATCCCCCCTGCAAGCCCTCCGCTGCCTAGAAGTGCGGCAATGATAAATGCTGTGGCAATTCCGAGCAATATTGTCAATACTGCGTTTCCGATTTGCTCATGGTAGCAGTCCCATAGTCCGGTCACTGTATTCACGGCGGAATATATCGCGAGTGTGGCGGTATCAACGGTTCCAACCAAATCTGGTGCCCAGTAGCTAGATGGCCCGGTGCTTACGCCGAACATCGATAGAAGCCGCACCCCGACTGAGCTCGTTAGATTTTCTTGGTATCCGCCATTGGCGCCACCTTCGATGGTGTAAGCGCCACTCCCTGTGCTGGCGTCGGTGGCAATAAATCCCGCTCCGGACCATCCGTCAATCGCGATGGGACTTTGGTGGATTGTTACATCGCGTCCGGCATCCAATGAGGCTTGTACTCTATTCTGGGTGGAGGGGCTCTGTGCGGCGAGTGCCGTTTGGACGATGGCAGGATTGTTTCGATAGACCTTCTGCGTAATTGTGTATATCTTTTGCCCTTGTACTGTCGCTAATCCAATCGCTTTTATTGCACTTATTCCCTGCGGGCAATCGGGAAGTCCCGATCCAGATAGAGCGCTTCCCGATGAATGGCATAGTGTCGAATCATTAAAAAAGCGTTCAGGTACGGCATGCTCGAGAGAACTCATGTGGTGGCCGCGCAAAATATTGTATGCGGCCCATTTATTTTGATCGTTGTCTTTGGCCCAAGTCAAGTTGCGAACATGTCCAATGTCCATATTTAATCCCGGAAACAAGACTTTCCTTAAGACTCCCCAGCTGAAGACAGGTTTGGCTACGATGTGAAATAAACCATATGATAAGCCGGGATTTTCTACCACGCCGGCTTGGTTCTGTGTTTTTAAGTTGTGATTTTCTTCTTCTAGAAACCAAGTCAAAACAGTAGTACTGAGCAGTTCACCAAGTACTTTTTCGCCGTTGAGGCGATCAAAGTCTTTTATTCTTATTTGATCTTTTATATCTTCGAAATTCAGCTTCGAAGTTTGAAGGTGTTTTCGACTGATTCCGGAAGCACTTATTCCGATGGCCGTAGTCTGTCCGACCACATTGCTATCGTCGGGACTCAAATCCCACTGCGTCGGATCGCTCAACTGCGTGAATCCCCCCTGGCTGTACAGATCCGTCCCCATGGTCATGGCGTCTCTGGTCTTTGCCACGACCTGCCCGTCCAAGTTGATTTGCGGCGTCAGCCGAATCAGGTACCCCGGCAGGCTCGTCGGTAGTTGATCTGGGCGGATTGGGCTGCCGTCCGCGTTGGGCTTGGGCAAGTAGCTGGCGATCAGGTCGGCATCGGCCTGCGTGGCCGGGGCGTAGGTGAGCGTCACCCGTTTGCCGACCAGGTGGGAGGTCTTCTCGGTGAAGCTCAGCAGCGGGTTGTCGTCCGAGCGGTCGGCATCGCTCGCATACAGCCGGTAGGTGAACTTGTGCTGTAGCGCGTCGGGAACGGAGGCGGCCTGGGCGCCTTGCAGCACCACTTGGTAGGCGGTGGTGCCCGCCAGCATGGCGGGCATGCGCTCGGGGATGATCTTCTTGCCGATCACGTCGCCCACGGTGGTGTTCGCACCGCTGGGCTGGCGGTCGATGTAGGTCTTGAGCCGGGCCTGGTAGGCGGCGAGCTGGTTCTGGATGGCCGCCTGGTTCAGGTTCTGGACCCAGCCTTCGGCTTCGTTGACGGTCGCACCCTGGCGGGCAGCGGCCAGCAGGGCGTCGGCGTCGAGCGGCACGGCGGTCTGCAGGTCCATGCCGGGGGCGAAGGTGAACTGCTTGAAGGCGCCGTCGAGCGGCACCCAGGCATTGAGCGCGGCGTTGGGGTTGACGTGCTGGCCGCTGGCCGGGTCGCCGGCCACCGCGCCGCGGCCGGGGGCGTAGTTGACGTAGGCGTTCACCCAGACGTGCTCCATGCGGATGGCGGTGATGGTGCCGCCGCTGGCATAGCCCCGCGCGGCGATGCCGCCCTGGTACATCAGGTTGAGCGCGGCCTCGGGCTTGGTGACGCCGCCGACCCAGTTCATCGCCTGGTCGGCGGGCAGCTCGATGGTGCCCCACTGGTAGCGCGCGGGGATGCCGCTGGCGCGCAGCAGGGCGATGGTGAGGCTGGCGATGTCGTGGGCGTTGCCGCGGCTCTTGTCCAAGGTGTCCTGGGCGCTCTGGATGGCGCCCCAGGTGGGTACGTAGTCGATGTGGTTGCGCACCCAGTTGTGGATCGCGACCGGGTTGCGGTCCAGCTCCTGGGCCTTGGCTCGGATGGCGGGGGTGAGCGTGGTCTCTGCCGTCTCGGCCAGGTCGGCGTCGGTGGGGGCTTCTTCGGCCGTGGGCGGGTCTGTGAACTGCAGGCCGGCGATGGTGGTGGCGGTCTGTGTTCTCAGGTTTTGCCGGGTGGTGGCCGATGCCTTTGCAAGCTTGAGCGGCACGGCCTGGGTTTTGGATGGGGCTTGTGCAGGTACACCCGCCTTCAGCTTCTGCGCCCATTGGTCGGTTGTCTCGGCGGGCATGCGCGGCGTGGCGGGCGGCGTGCTCCACGGCAGCTTCTTGGGGTCGAGGGGCGTGGGCGTGCGCTGCATGTTGTTCTGCGCCAGGAAGCGTTCTAGGTCGGCCAGCGCGGGTGCGCTCGCCTGGACGTCTGCGCGCCCGATGCTGCGGCTGCCTTGGCGCAGCGCGTTGGCGGTGCCGCCGCCCTTGCCTTCGCTGAGGGTGGTCAGGTTGCCGGTGCCCGAGAGCGGCGCGGTGATGGCCTCGAATCGGGCGATGCGGTCTTGCAGCGTGCGCTCGGCCGCGGCGTGGCGCTCCAGGATGACGGCCGCGGCGTTCTTCTGGCGAAGCTGCTGTCCTGTGGTACTCATCTCGGCCAGCACCAGCGTGTTGGCAGCGTGGAGCGACTGGAGGGTGGACTGCAGTTCGCTCCACTCCAGTTGCAGGCCGACGTCGGGCTGGGCGTTTGCCGAAAGCCGGGTCAGGCCGGAGGTGCCGACGTCGTCTGCGCGGGCGCGCAGGCTCTTGGTGATTTGGACGGCGCGCTCCAGCCGCTCGGGCGGCACGTCGAGCGGGCTGGCTTCTGCGCGTTGTTTGTCGGCCTGCGCCTGGTTCACCTTGTGGCTCAGTGCCTGGTAGCGCCACATCTGGGCTTCTGCCACCGGGTTGGATGCGATCTGGCCCTTGGGCTGGGCGATGGCGCTCAGGGGCTGCAGCGCCAAGGCCAGGTGCGCGGCGATGACGAACTTGCCGATGGGCCGCAGGAAGGGTTGCAGGCCCGGCAGGGCGCAGGACGGGGAGGAGGTCGCGGGGATCGAGGCGGTCATGGTCTTGGCCGGGGTCACTGTTCTGGATGCGAGGAGTTGCGGCCGTTCGTTGCGGCAGCAGGATGCGTGCGCCTGCGGCGCAGTGCGCCCCAGGCCAGCAGGGGCAGTAGCACCAGCAGCGGCGTGTGCAGATGCAGCGGGACGGTCTCGATCCGTTGCCCGCCGTTGCCGGGTGCCGCCACCTGGGCCAGCGCCAGGCTGGCGTGGGCGACCACATCGGCGCAGCCCGCGGTCTCCAGCGAGGCGATGGCCAGGTAGCTCTGGCCGAGCGCACCGGTGGCCTGCCAGCTGCGTGCCGTTTTCCACTGGCCGGACGGTGGGATATCCACTCCGGCGACGCTTTGCTCTTCGACCAGGTTGCCGCTGGCGGCATCGACGATCCGCATGCGCACGGTGGCGTTCTGGATCGGCCGGGCGGCGGGGTTGTCCAACTGCAGGGCGAGGGCCACGGCCTGGCCGGGCGCTGCCGGAGAAGGCTGTGCGCGCAAGGTGCCGAAAGCGCCGGGCGCACATACCGCGGCCGCCACGATCTGGAAGCTGGTGGTGCTTTCGGATAGCAGCACGCTGGCGCCGTTCATCGTGCGGAGATCGCGTGCGGCCGTGCCACGGCTGTTCTTGTAGGCAGGGTCGCCCATCAGCCGCAGACGTGCCTGGTAGATGCCCGGGGGCAGGTTGGCCGTGGCCAGTGCATAGACGTACTGGCGTCGTGCGGTGGGCGGCAGCTGCACGATCGGCTCCGTCTTGCGCAACACCTCTCGGCCCTGGGCGTCCGTCACCACGGTCTCCACGGTAAGCGCTTCCTGCAGGAAGTTGACCGAGACATTGCTCGCGACCGATTGCAACTGCACCGGTTGCGCCGCGGTGTACTGGGCCTTGTCGGTGCTGATGCGCGTGGCGTTCGCCGGTCCCTGGCTGCCCTTGACGGCGAACGGTGCCTTTGCGCTGCCGTAGACCGTGCCGTCGGTGGCTACCAGCTCGGCCAACACCTGGTAGGGGCCCGCCAACACGCCTGCGACGTTCCAGCTGGCAGCGGTATTGTTCGCCGCGGCCTTGTCGACCGACACGATGGCCGGCAGCGGCAGCACCGCGACGGTCTTGCCGCCGGCGTCCAGCACGCTGAAGCGCACCTGCACATCGCGCATGGCCACGCCGCCATTGCGCACCAGGGCGGTGAAGCGCGCGGTGTCGGTGCTCCAGTAGCTCGGCTGGTCGGTGCTGACCTGCAGGTCGATGCGGGCGTTGGACGCGACCCGCGGCACGACGACCGGGCTGACGACTTCGCCGCTGGTGAAGCTGTTCCTGAACACCAGGCTGGCCTGGGCTGCCACATGCCGCACCTCCTGCTCGCCCATGTCCTTCAGCGTCAGGTCGAGGTCGACGTCCCGCCCGCTTCCGGTCACGCCGGTCAGGTTCCAGACGTATTCCACCGAACCGTCGGGCTGGGTCGCCGTTCGGCTGGCGGGCGGCTCGGGATTGCCCACGGCCACCCCGGGTGGGAAGGTCACCTGCAGGTCTGCGTCGATCGCGCCCAACCGGTCCAGCATGGCGGGCAGCCAGATTTCGATCCAGGTGGAAGAGAGCAGCTTGCCGCCCAGCCCGTTGGTGCTCGACCAGCTGCCGTCGCCGTTCTGAGTATTCAGGACGTACTGGATCGCCTGGCGTAGCCGTGGATCGTCTTTCGACGGTTGCAATGTGTCGAGGGCGACACCGACGATCGCAGTGACGACAGGGTCGCTCTGACCGTAGGAAACCGTGCGTTCCCAGCCGCCATCCGCCCGCTGTCGCGACCAGAGCGTCTGGCCGATCTGGGCCATCAGCCGGTCGAATGCTTTGTACCGCGAGGTGCCCTGGTAGTGACTCTTGGCTTTGGCCAATCCCATGAGGCGGAAGGCTTGCTGAACATTGTGATTTGGATCTATGCCGCTTCCTGCCGCGAGCCAATCGGCCGCCTTTCCAATCGATGTGTCGACCTGCCCACCCACGGTTTGGGCGGACACGGCTTCCATCGTGATGGCGTACAGCGCACCGTTCGTGTTGACCACGATGCGGCCATCGGGCAGTAGCGCCTGGCCGTAAGTGCGCTGGAAGAGCAGGCGCTCTGCCACCCAGTCCTTGTTGTAGTAGTACAGCCCCGAATCCGTTCCGAGCAGATAGCCGTCTCGGTAGGGGGTCGAGTCGAGCGGGCCGCCGTTCGTGAGGGGCAGCGGCGTGTCCTGGTAGCTGCCGTCGGGCGTGAATCGCAGCATGCGTTGTGCCGCGTTCGCGTGGACCAGGATGGAACCGTCCGACTGGACTTGCGTAGTGCCCGAGGACGATTGCAGCAAGTCGCTGTCGACCAGCCGCGTCAGGGCGCCGGTTTCGCTCAGGCGGTAGAGGGACCTGCCGCCGTACGGACTGACGAGATAGCCGCCTTTGGCATACGCCTGAACATCGAAGGTGTCCATGGTGCTGAGTTGCTTGAAGTCCGACACCTGCAGGTTCGGCTTGCCCAGGTCCCCCAGGTAAATGCCGTTGCGTGCCGAGACCAGCAGGCGATCACCGTCGACCGGCCGTGCGCCGGTGACAGGAATGCCGGAGACGACGAGCTGAGCGACGTCCGTTCCGGGCAGCACGCGATAGACAGCGCCGGCACCCATATGCGCGATGTAGAGCGTGCCGTCGCTGCCGGTGCTCAGGCGCATGTCGCCGCCGGCGAGGTTCCTGATGGCGAGCGGCGATACCACGGGCTGTGTGCCGGCACCGGCTTGCAGCTTGAGTTGCTGGCTGTATTCGACGAGGCTGCTCAGGTTCAGTCCTGCGGCAGATGCCGAGGAGTCGTACCAGGACGAGTTGTGGTCTTGGTACCAACTGCCATCGGGTTGCTGGGTCGACGTCAGGAACGTCGCCAACTGCCGATTGGCGTTGTGAACCGCGCTTTGATCGTGCCAGGCGGTAGTGGCCCACATCGACAGGCTCGTCTGGCTGCGTGGATATCCCGCGCCCGAGACCGAGCCGTCCCCGGCGACGTTCTGCACGATTCCGTTGAGGAGCGTTACGCGTTTGTTCGGATCGAGCGGCTTGGCGAACCGCAGATTGCGCTCTCCCCCCACCACCGCTTGCGTCTGCACATGGCAGGCGAAGCAGCGCAGATCGCCGACGTAGTGGTTGAAGGCGAAGTTGTCCCCGTAGTTGACGGCCTTGCCCACCGCCTCCCGGATCACGCCCGCCAGCGGATCGACGCTGGTGCCGCTGGCCATGTCGATGCCGGTGACGTGGATGTTGCCCGTGACCTGCTGCGTGCCGGGCGGCACCACCGTCTTGTCCACCGTGAAACTGGCCTTGGCCATATCGCCGACGTACAACGGCGCGACGATGGTGCTGCCGGGGGCGGCGGCCGATGTGACCTCCAGGCGGTAGCTGCCGCTGACGGAGGGTGTCCATTGACCGAAATCGACCGTCGCGATGGCCGAGAGCGGGATCGCTGGGCCGGTCGCACTGGTCTGGTAGACCTTGGCACCGCCCTTGGCATCCGTCACCGACAGCAGATAGGTCGCACCGGGCAACGCCACATTGCCATCGTTGCGCAACAGGGCGGAGAGCTTGACCGGCATGTTGGCTCCGGCCTGCACGACCGGTGGATCTGCGGCGGCCGAACCGGCGAAATGCGGCGATGCCGCCACCGCCAGCGACCCACGCAGGTTGCCGGTGACCGTGCCGCTGGGGTTGCGGGTGCTGCGGCTACCCGGCAGGTACAGCTTGGCCAGGAGGGCGTAGTTGCCTGCGGGAACGCTGGCCGCGTTCCACAGGAACTTCACGGCCGATTGCGCCCCGGGCGCCAGGGTCAGCACCCCGATGGGCAGCCCGCCGACGTCCAGGCCGGACAACTGGGTCACGACCTTGCCGTCGTGTCCTTGCACTTCGAGCATGACGGCGCTGCTGGCCGACGCCGTCGAAGGATTGCTCGCGGTGACGCTGACCGTCACGTCCTGGTTGAGTCCTGCGGACGGGGGCGACGCCTTCAGGTCCTTGAGTTCGAGGTACACGTCGCCGCTGGTCCTGGGCAGCACGAAGTCCTGTGCGATGTCGCCGGGTGCGGCCACCGTCAGCTGGTAGGTGCGGCTCTGGAAGCCGGCGGCGCCGAGCTTGACGGTGAATGCGGTGCCGGGGAGGTCGGTGACGAGGTAGGCGCCCGCCCCGTTGGTCGTGGCCGTCTTGGCGGCTACGTCGACTACGGCGCCGGCGACGGCTACGCCTTGCGTGTCCGTGACGATGCCGCGCAACGAACTGGTCTGCCGGGCGACCGGCAACGGGACGACGCCCGCATCCAGGGCAGTACCGCCGCTGGCGGTGGCCTGTTGCGATACTGTGCCGTAGCCGTTCCTGGCATAGGTGAGTTTCAAAGCACCCGCCGTGGCCGTGGTGCTGAACCTGCCGTTGGCGTCGGTGGCCGTGTTCACCGTAGGCCCGCCAGAGGTCTCGACGGTCACCCCGACGCCCGCGAGGCCCGCCCGGGTGTCGGCGGCAACCACCTGGCCGCTGATCGTGACCTGGCGTGTACCCGGGTCGTTGCTCGACTGGAGCGTGGGCGAGAAGACGCCTGTGCTTCCCGCCGGCAAAGTCACGCTGGCACTGGCCGTCACGTAGCCGGTTTTGGCCGCGCTCAACATGAGCGTGCCTGCAGGGATGTTGGCGATGGAGTAACTGCCTTGTGCGGTGGTGGTCGCAACGAGCGGTGCGCCGCCCGACGGCGTGACGGTGACCGCTACGCCCTCCAGCGCATGGCCGGCACCGTCCTTGACCGTGCCGCCGACGGAGACAGTGCTGCTACCTGCGGGTGGCTGGGACGCCGGCAGGGTGACGGCCACCGCCGGTGTGAGGACGGGTGAAAAGACCAGTACGCCGCCTGCCTCGATGGTGCCGCGGGTGCCGACCTGGCTGTAGCCGTTCTTGGCGGCCGAGAGGCTTACCGGGCCGGCCGGCAGGTCCGTGATGGCGTAGACGCCCTGGGCGTTGGTGACCGCAACTTTGGCCGTGCCGCCGGTCGACGGCATGGCGGCTACGGCCACGTCGGCGAGCGGTTGGCCGCTCGGGTCTTTCGCCGTGCCGCGGAGGGTTCCGGTGGTGACGGACTGCCCGGGGTTTTGCGGCGCGATGGCAGTGAGCGCCAGGGCCCGCAGCGCCAAAGCGGTGGTGTAGGGATCGCCGGCCCATGATCCGTCAGGCCGCTGCTTGGCCAGAAGATAGGTTTCCACCGCAGGCGCCAGGGTCGCGTCCTGGCCGCTGTAGGGGTGTACCGCTTCGAATACGAGTGACGTCAAGGCGTCGTCGTTGCCCCAGTGGCCGGCGGCGGATTTCTTGGACAGCAGGTAAGCCGCGGCGGCACGCGCGGCTTGCAGTGCCTGGGAGCTCCTGGCGGCCTCGTCCTTCAGCCCTCGTAAAACAATGCCGGTCGTGTAGACGTTGGAATGGGCATGGGCCTTGAACGAGCCGTCCGCCTGCTGAACGGACAGCAGCCAGGCGTGAACGCCTTGCTTGTCGGCTGCGGACGCGGTGGAGGACACGGCTGCCATGGCCCAGGCGGTGTCGAGGGGAGAGGCCACCCGCATGCCGTCGAAAGCCGCGTAGCCGGACATGTCGACCCTGCGGCTGGCCAGTCCGGCGCCGGCGCTCTGGCCCTGTTGCTGGCGCATGAACTGCCCGCAGGCCAGGGTCTCGGTGGCGGTGTCTGCGCCGCTCGACGGAATCGCCGCCACGAGGGCGGATACCTGGGCGCTGTTGCCGGCTAGCCGCAGCAGCGTCTGCGCGGTTTCGCACTGGGCCTGGTACGGGAGGGCCAGCCTGGAAGGCGTCGACAGTCGGCCGTCGGGCCGGACCTGGCCCTGCAACCAGGTAACACCGCGGGCCACGTCGGCGCCGTCGGCCCACACCGGCAGTGCCATCGACCAGAGCAGTCCCAGCACCACCCAGACGGCGTTTCGTAGACGCCCGTTCCTCATCCCCAGCATGCCCAACCCTTCAGACGCGCAACACTTCGCGTCCACAAGCGCGGTGCTACATTTGATTACGTATCGCGCGAGAGTAACATTTGATTACCTAAATGATCAATGGGTAGCATTTTGACGTGGTGTTTTGCGTGCGCTGCCCTGCATGGTCAGGCTTCAACGGCACGCTTCGCCTGTCGAAGTGGGCTCTTCCGGCGGTCGCCCGTTCCGGAAACGCAAAAAAGGCGAACGGATCGCATCCGTTCGCCTTTTTGAGGGTGTCGAGTCTCCGTCTAATGCACAGCCTCAGCGGCCGTTGGAAGCCTCCTACCGGAGGCTTTATGGATCGCGCACCTCAGAACCGGTGCCGCAGCCCGATCGTGAACCCGTTGCGGCTGCGCGCGCCGTTGGCTGTGCCGCTCACGCCGTTCAGGCTCACGTTGCCCTTCAGCCGCGTCGCGTCCACTTCCACATACGCATCGGTGCGCTTCGAGAACGCGTAGTCGGCCGCGGCGGTGACGAAGTTGGACTTGGCGTCCGCCGCGGCGGTGGTGCCCGACTGCTTGGCGTGGAAGAGGTGGGCGCCCAGGTTGAGCTGCGGGGTGATCTGGTAGCCGACGCCCAGCTTGACGATGTCGCGCTTGTCGGCCGCCAGGAAGGCCGGGCCGCCGAAACCGCCGTTGGCGCCGCCGCCCCAGAAGGCGGCGAGCACCGCACGGTCGATCTGGGTCAGGCCGCTGTCGACCTTGTTCTGGCCGTAGCCGGTGTTGAAGTACCACGGGCCGACGCGGTAGGAGCCGCCGAGGGTCCAGGCTTCGATCTTGCGGCCGGAGCCGAACTCGTAGTTCTGGTAGCCGACGCCGGCGGCCAGGCCGCCCTGGGCCCAGCGCAGGTAGCCGCCGGCGGTCTTGCCGCCGGTGGCGGCCTTCTCGCCGGCCGAGACCTGCACCGCGCCGCGGAACGAGCCGAACTCGGCCATGTACTTGACCATGTTGTCGGCCCGCGCGCCCAGGGCGAAACCGATCTCGGGCTTGTAGGCCTCGAAGTAGGGCGAATACGGGTACGACGCGTAGGTGCTGGTCACCAGGTCGAACAGCACGTTGTACTGGCGGCCCATGGTGATGCGGCCGTAGCTGCTGCTCTGCAGGCCGACCCACGACTGCTGGAAGAACGGGGTAGAGACGCCGCCGGTGTCGGTCGCAAACCGGTTCTCCAGATTGGCGATCGCCTTCAGGCCGCCGCCGATGTCCTCGGTGACGTTGATGCCCCAGCGGCTCTGCGACATGCCGCCGCCGATCAGCTCGGTCAGCTTGCCGTTGGGCGATCCCGCCGGTCCCTGGTTGTTGGTATGCCGCACCGCGGCATCGACGATGCCGTAGATCTGCACCGTCGACTGGGCCTGCGCGTTCAGCGCCGCAACCCCCATCAGGCCGCCCAAGGCCAGGAGGGATGTCTTCTTCTGCATGGCTTGTCTTCTCCGTATCGTTATAGGGAAGGGCCAATGTAGGCCAGCGCCGACGCGGCGAATACAGGGTGCACATGCTCGATTTCCCGAAAGCTGTCGCATTTGCGACCGGCCGAAAATCGGCAAATCGGGGCGCACACGACACGAGGACGGAGCGGCCCACCTGCCGATGGGTAGCCCACCCACGATCAAAAACGACCCGATTCCAGAACGACCGTGGGTCCGGCTCCGCCGGCCCACCGGTAGTGCCCCCTGCAAGGGGGTAGGCGAAGACACGAAGTGCGAAGCCTGGGGGTCAGCTAATAGCTCCGGCCATCCTTGTACATCGCATGCTGGCGCCGCTGCAGCGGCGACACCGCGGCCAGCTTGGCCATCGCGTGCCCGGCATGGGCCTGGGTGATCGCCAGGCCCAGCGCGTCGGCCGCGTCCGGCCCCGGCAGGCCGGGCAGCTGCAGCAGGCGCTTTACCATTTCCTGCACCTGGTTCTTGGCCGCGCGGCCGTGGCCGACGATCGCCTTCTTCATCTGCAGCGCGGTGTATTCGGTCACCAGCAGCGGCTCCTCGCGGGCCACCAGCGCGGCGATGCAGGCCCCGCGTGCCTGGCCCAGCAGCAGCGTGGACTGCGGGTTGACGTTGACGAAGACGATCTCGACCGTGGCGACCGCGGGCCCGTAGCGCTCGACCACCTCGCGCACGCCCTCGTACAGCACCTTGATCCGGCCGGGCAGGTCGCCCAGCGGCAGGTGGGTGGTGCGGATCGTGCCGCTGGCCACGTAGGCCAGGGCATGGCCCTCGGCATCCACCACGCCGAAGCCGGTGGTCTGCAGGCCCGGGTCTATGCCAAGAATGCGCATGCTATGTTTTCGATAGCTGGTAGCCGGCGCCAATCGCCGGCTACAGCCATTTTTTGCTTAAAGATCGTAGTACCAGCGCACCGCGTGGAAGAAGATCGGTGCGGCGAAACAGAGCGCGTCGATCCGGTCGAGCAGGCCGCCCGCGCCGGTGGCCGACAGGCCGTGCATGCCCCAGCTGGTCACGCCGCGGTCGCGCTTCAGGGCCTTCATCACCAGATGGCCCATGCTGCCCGCCACGCTGGCGACCAGCGCCAGGGCCAGCGCCTGCCCCGGCTTGAACGGGGTGATGAACGACAGCAGCCCGCCCGCCAGCCCTGCGGTGGCGGTGCCGATGGCCCAGCCCGTCCAGTGAAAGCTCTGGCTCACATGCGGCGCGAAGGGCTTGCGCGGAAACCGCCAGCCGGCCAGGTGCTGCGCCATCACCCCGGTCTGGACCACGAACACCAGGAAGAAGACCAGGAACGCGCCCTTGCCGGCATAGCCCGGGAACTGCGGAAAGTCGAGCAGCATCAGCGCTGGCACATGCGACAGGCCGTAGACGCAGACCATGATCCCCCACTGCAGCTTGGCGCTGCGCTCCAGGAACCGGTGCGGATCGTCGGCCAGCGCGCTCACCGCCGGCAGCGCCAGGAAGACGTAGACCGGCACGAACACGGTGAACAGGTCGAAGTGCCGGCTGGCCACGAGCCAGAACTGCAGCGGCAGCACCACGAAGAAGGCCAGCACCAGGCTGCGGTGGTCGCCGCGCCGGGTGGGCGAGAGGGTGATGAACTCGCGCAGCGCGAAGAACGCCAGCAGCGCGAACAGCACGGTGGCGACGGTGTCGCCCAGCACCCAGCCGATCCAGAAGACCGAGGCCATCACCCACGACGCCTTCAGCAGGCTGCGGAACCGCCGCTCCTCGAGCGCCAGCGCGTCGTCCAGCGCCGAATGGTTGGTCGGCGCCCGCAGCGAGCGCAGGAAAGCCCAGACGCTGACGCCCGCCAGCAGCCCGAACATCACGATGAAGAGCGCGCCGACCTGCTGCGTGGCGCTGAGGTTGCGCAGGAAACTGTTCATGGCAGGAGCGGTGTGGGCCGGGCGGCGTGGGCGACGAAAGGTGCGGCGAGGGCGGCGAGGACTGCAGGGCTGTGCGCGGCGTTCATATGTCGCGCAGCGCGATCACCGCGTCCCGGGCCCGGTCGAGGAACGGCCGGCGTTCCTCGTCGGCTCCCAGCACCACCGGCGCGCCGAAGGTCACCGAGCACAGGATCGGCACCGGCACCACCTCGCCCTTGGGCATCACCCGCTGGATGTTCTGGATCCACGCGGGCACCAGCACCACCTGCGGGAAGCGCCGCGCCAGGGTGTAGAGACCGGACTTGAAGGGCTGCGGCTCGTCGGCGAATCCGCGTGTGCCCTCGGGGAAGATGATGATCGAATCGCCGCGCTCCAGCGCCTCGGCCAGCGGGGCGAGCGGATCGGCCTCGGGCGTGGCGGGCGCCGGTTGCGCCGGTTGGGCTGCCGCGGCCGGCGCGACCTCCGGAAAGGGAAGCGGCTGTTGCTGCGTGCCGGGCCGTGCGTCCGGCGGCAGGGCCGAAGGATGCGCCGCCGGACGCACTACGGCTGCAGGGGCACGGGTGCCGCTTTGGCGGTCGACGTACACCGCGTTGAAGACCGCGGTGGTGATCCACTCGCGCAGCGGCGTCTTGGTCCAGTAGTCCTTCGCCGCGATCGGCCGGGTGATGCCGCGCAGCTCCTGCGGCAGCGCCGCCCAGATCATCACCAGGTCGGCATGGCTCTGGTGGTTGGCGAAGTAGATGCGCTGCTCGGCCTTGGGCGGACAGCCGTACCAGCGGGCCTGGGCGCCCGTCAGCAGACGGATCAGGCCCAGGAAGAAGAAACCGGTCAACTTGGCAAGCATCGGGCGAATGATACGCAGCGGCAAAGAGGGCAGGTGGGCCGGTCCGGCTCAGTAGCTCGCCTGCGGCAGGTCCTGCCGGCTGAACACCAGCGACACCTTGGCCTCGGGCGGCACCGGCGGCAGGCCGGCGTCCCAGGCCTGCCAGGCGCTGCGCAGTTCGGCCAGCCGGCCGGGTTCGCGGTCGCGCAGGTTGGCCCGCTCGCGGGGGTCGGCCACCACGTCGAAGAGGTATTCGATGCCCTCGACCTGCAGGTACTTCCAGCGGCCGCGCACCAGCGCACGCTGCTCGCGGTGCTTCATCCGCCAGCACAGGTCGCGCGCGGGGTTCCACTGCGGGTCGTCGAACAGCGGCAGCAGGCTGCGGCCGTCCAGCGGATGGTCGGGGTCGGCGGCCACGCCGGCCGCATCCAGGAAGCTGGCCGTCCAGTCCATCGTGAGGTTCGGCGTGTCGGTGACGCCGCCGGGCGCGATGCGCGCCGGCCAGCGGGCCACCAGCGGCACCCGGATGCCGCCCTCCAGCAGGTCCATCTTCTGGCCGACGAAGGGCCAGTTGTTGGAGAAGCGTTCGCCGCCGTTGTCGCTGGTGAAGACCACCAAGGTGTCGTCGGCCAGGCCCTGCCGCTCCAGCGCGTCCAGCACCCAGCCGATGCCCTCGTCCATGTGGTGGATCATCCGCTGGTAAGTCTCCAGCGAACCGCCGTCGGTGTGCTTGCCGAAGCCGCCGATGCGCTGCGATTCGGCGCGGTCGTCGCGGGTCAGCCAGGGCCAGTGCGGCGCGCTGTAGTGCAGGCTGAGCAGGAAGGGCCGGTCGGCCGATTGCTGCTCGATGAACCGCACCGCGCGCCGGCTCAGCAGGTCGGTGAGGTAGCCGTCCTCCTCGATCGCGGTCTCGTTCTCCCAGAAGTCGGGCCGGCCGCGCGGGTCGCAGTGGGCGAAGTAGTCGGCGCCGCCCGCATGGAAGCCGTAGAACGATTCGTAGCCCGACATGCGGGGCCCGAAATGCGGCGGATAGCCCAGGTGCCACTTGCCGACCAGCGCGGTGGCGTAGCCCGCATCCCGCAGCAGCGAGGGCAGGGTGGGATGGGCGGGCGGCAGGCCCAGCACCTTGTCGCCGTGGGCGCTGGCCAGCGGCTCCTCGGCCGCGCCGCGCAGCCGGTACTGCCAGCGGCCGGTGATCAGCGCGAAGCGGGTCGGCGAGCAGACGGCCGAGTTGGCGTAGCCGCGGGTGAAGCGCAGGCCCTCGGCCGCCATCCGGTCGAGCCGGGGCGACACGTCGGCCGGGCGGTTCTGCGCATCGCGCGCACCGCAGCAGCCCAGGTCGGCATAGCCAATGTCGTCGGCCAGGATGAAGATCAGGTTGGGACGTGGCATGGCGGATGCGTCGTGGATGAAGGGCGGCGGAAGCGGCGTGCGTGTCAGCGCAGGGGCAGCGTGGTCGACTCGGTCAGCCCGGGCAGCAGCGACGCCGGCGCGACCGACGTGGGCGACACCGGCGTGGTTTCGGCGCCGTTCTGCGGCGGCTCGGCGCCCGATTCGGACGGATCGGTCTCGGGCATCGCGGTGGCCGACTCCGGGGTGGCCGCAGAGGCGGGTCGGAGCGGGTCGGTGGTGGCCGCCGGCTCCGTGCCGGTGGTGTCGCCGGGCAACGAAGATGCGGCCGGCGTCGGCGTGCCTGTCGCCGCGGGACGTGCGTTCTGGGCGCCGGCGGCATCCGGCACGACGGCAGGCGCCGCCACCGGCGCCGCTGCAGCCGGCGGCGGCGCGGGGGTGATGCGGGCCAGGCGCGCGCGCAGGCTGCCGTTGCCCGGGTCCAGCGCCAGCGTGCGGGCATACGATTTCTTCGCCAGCGCCATGTAGACGTCGCCCAGGTTCTCGTACGCGATGGCGTAGTCGGGCTTCAGGCGCAGCGCGGCCTCCAGCGACAGCAGCGCCGCATCCCATTCGCCGCCGGCCGCCTGCAACGCGGCCAGGTTGTTGAGCGGCTCGGGCAGGGTGGGGTAGTCCTGCGTCAGGTCGCGCAGCGTGGCCAGCGCGGCGGCGCGGCGGCCCAGGGCCGACTGGGCACGCGCCTTGACGAACCGCATCTGCGCATCGCGCGGGCGGTTCTGCAGGAAAGCGTCGGCCTTCGCCAGGGCTTCGGCATTGCGGCCGTTGCGCAGCAGGGCCTCGGCGTCGTCGGCCTCGGCGGCGCGGGCGGGGGCGATGCAGAGTACGCAGAGCAATGCCATCACCGGCAGCAGGCGGGCGGCAGAAAGAGTGGATCGGGTCATGGTGTTCCGGTGTTCAGGGCGCCTGCACCGCGCCCATGCGGCCGACGATCGTGGCCGCGCGCTGGCCGAGGTAGGCCGATTGCGGCGCGCGTTCGAAGAATTTGGGCCGGGGCAGCATCACCGCCAGCCGCGCCGCTTCGGCCGGGCTCAGCCGGGCGGCGGGTTTGCCGT
This sequence comes from Xylophilus sp. Leaf220, assembly GCF_001421705.1. Taxonomy (GTDB): domain Bacteria; phylum Pseudomonadota; class Gammaproteobacteria; order Burkholderiales; family Burkholderiaceae_C; genus Xylophilus. The sequence continues at coordinate 16,980 of NZ_LMKO01000027.1, forward strand.
AGTAGCGCTGGGCGGCGGCCTCGGCGCCGAAGACGCCGCTGCCCCATTCCACGCTGTTGAGGTACAGCTCCAGGATCCGCTGCTTGGAGAGCAGCGCGTCCAGCAGCAGCGCCAGCACCAGCTCCTGGCCCTTGCGCAGCAGGGTGCGCTCCCCCGAGAGGAACAGGTTCTTGGCCAGCTGCTGGGTGATGGTGGAGCCGCCGTAGACCTTCGGCGCCGGCGCGGTGCCGCCCGCGCGCCGGGCCCGCCGCGCGGCGCGCTCGGCGGCGATGGCGTTCTTCTGCCAGGCGCCTTCGATCGCGCTCCACTCCACCCCGCGGTGCTCGGCGAAGGAGGCGTCTTCCGAGGCGATCACCGCCCGCTTCAGGCTGTCGGCGATCCGGTCGTACGGCACCCAGGCCTGGCGCCACTGCACCGGTGCATCGCCCCGTGCCAGCCGGAAGGCCTCGGAGCGCTGGAACGCGGTCGATTGCGGATCGACCACCGCCATCGCCGCCACCCGGCCGACGAAATAGAGCTGCAGCCCCAGCCCGGCCAGCAGCACCAGCCCCATCCAGCGCAGGGCGGCCTTCATCGCGCAGCGCCCTGCAGGGGCGAGGCGGGCCGGCTCCGGTGGCGGGTGGGAGGCATGGGGCGCAACCGGGCTAGGCCATCTCGGCGCGCAGGGCGGCCAGCACGTCCTGGGTCGGCGGCTGCACGCCCCGCCAGAAGCGGAACGCCTCGGCCGCCTGCTCCACCAGCATTCCCAGGCCGTCGCGCGGCGCCGCGCCGTAGCGCTGCGCCCACGACAGGAAGGGCCGCGACGCGGGGCCGTACATCATGTCCAGCGCCAGGGTGCCGGGCCGCAAAACCAGCGGCGGCACCGGAATGCCGCCGCCTTCCAGGCTGCTGGAGGTGGCGTTGACGACGATGTCGAAGGATTCGTTCAGTTCGGCGATCGGCACCGCCTCGAGCACCGTGCCGCTGGCTCGGGCCCAGGCGGCGTGGCGCGCGACCAGCGCCTCGGCCCGGGCCGGCGTGCGGTTGACCACCACCAGCCGTGCCGGCGCTGCCGCCACCAGCGGCCCCAGCGCCCCGGCCGAGGCGCCGCCCGCACCCACCAGCAGTAGGGTGCTGCCGGCCAGCGGCACCACAGCATTGCGCTCGATGTCGGCCACCAGGCCGGCGCCGTCGGTGTTGTCGGCATGGATGCCGTCGGTCTCGAAGCGCAGGGTGTTGGCGGCGCCGGCCAGCAGGGCCCGGTCGGTGAGCCGGTGGGCGAAGCCGGCGGCCTCGAACTTGAAGGGCACCGTCACGTTGCAGCCCTTGCCGCCGCTGGCCGCGAAGGTGCGCAGGCCGTCGACGAAGCCGTCGAGCGGCACCAGCAGCCGGTCGTACTCGATCGACTCGCCGGTCAGGCGCGCGAAGGCGGCGTGGATCCACGGCGAGCGGCTGTGCGCCACCGGGTTGCCGACCACGCAGTAGCGGTCGGGCGTGCTGCCCGCCGTCACGGCGCGGGATTCCGAAGGGATTACGTCAGCGGACATTGGTTTCCAGTGTGGCGTCGCGGGTGAACTTGAAGCGCGAGACGACCGCGATCTGGTCGGCCTTGGCGCGCATCGCGGCATCGAACGGGCCGAACGGCGCCGCGCTCCGCGCGATGGCTTCGGCGCGGCGGTCGAGCACCGCGTTGCCGGAGGTCTGCACGATCTCGGTGGCCAGCACGCTGCCATCGAAATTCACCGTGATGATCATCGTCAGCTCGCCGTAGAGCTTCTTGCCGGCGGCCTCGGGAAAATGGACGGTGCCGCGGTCTTCCACCTTGTGGCGCAGCGCGTCGTAGTACACGGCATAGACCGCCTCGCGCGTGGCGGGGCTCACGTAGCGCTTGCGGGGCCGGGCGTTCTCTTCGTTGATGCGGCGCTCGATCTCGGCCAGCAGCTTGACCAGCTGGCGGCGCTTTTCTTCCTGGGCCTGCTTCTCGGCCGATTCGGCGGGCTTGCGCGGATCGGGCAGCGGCATCGAGGCGATCTGCTGGCGGATCTGCGCCAGCAGCTGCATCTGCTGCTCCTGCATCGCGTCGACCTGGCGCTGCGTTTCCTCGAAGCTCTCGCCGATGCTGGTCAATGCCGAGTAGGGCAGGGGCGAGGTGGCGCGGCCGGAGGCCGCCTCGCCGCCGCCGGCCAGCGAAGCCTGCGCGATCGCCTGGGCCTTCTCGGGCGGCGGTTCGTTGGTGCGGGCGTTGACCAGGATCACGTCGAGCGGCGTGTCCTGCAGCACCCGGCGGAACGCCTCGGGGTCGACGAAGCGCACGGTGAGCAGCACCGCGTGCGCCGCGAGCGACACGCCCAGCGCGATCTTCAGCGGCGAGAGGGAGGCGAGAAAGGTGCGCAGCGACACGGGGGCTCCGGGGGAGGGGCGGCGGGGTATGGGTCGAGACAGGAGGGCGGGGCGATGGGGCCTTCAGGGCGTGGCGTCGGCCGGCGCGGGCGCCTCGGCCTCGTTCACGTCCAGGGCGATCGCGATCGGGCCGGCCACGGCTTCCTCTTCGCCCGACTCGTCCTCTTCCTCGGCCGGTGCCGCCTCGGCATCGAGCCGCTCGACCACGGTGCCGTGCACGTCGAGCGCGATCTCGTCTATCTCGCCCAGCCGCACCCGCACCCGGGCGCCGCGCGGCAGCTGCTGGCTGCCGAACACCGGCAGCACCAGCGGCAGCGCATCGGCGCGCACCAGCACGCCGCCGCCGGGCAGGTTGTCCTTGAAGACGGCGCAGTCCAGCTCGGTGATGCCGTTCTGCTGCAGGTACTTCAGCGTCCAGAAGCGCTCCATGCCGCCCTGGTGCGCGTTGTAGGCGCTGTAGGCCGCGTCGAATCCCGAGATGATCGAGAACAGCTCGGCGCCCTTGGGCTTGAACGGCGCGGCCAGCGCGGCGGTGCGGCCGTGGCGGGCGGCGGCGATGATCTGCCACTGGTTGACTAGGTCGACGTAGCGGCGCAGCGGCGAGGTGCTCCAGGCATAGCTCGGCACGCCGATGCCCGCATGCGGCAAGGCCTTGGTACCCATGCGCACCTTCACGCCCGGCAGCATGCTGGCCTGGCTGCGGTAGATGCCGGGCACGCCCAGCTCGCCCAGCCAGTTGCCCCAGGTGCTGTTGGCCAGGATCATCGCCTCGGCGACGATCAGGTCCAGCGGCGCGCCGCGGCGGCGGGTGGTGATCTGCACCTGCTCGGAGCCGGTGGGTTCGCTGCCGTCGTGGTCCTGCAGGCGGAAGTTGTAGTCGGGCCGGTTGAAGTTCTCGGGCTTGCCGCGCACCACCTCGCGCCGCGCCTTCAGGGTCTGGGCCAGGCGGAATAAAAACGATAGCGCGTCGCCGGCGCCAGGCAACGGCTCCAAGGGGTTTCGGTGCCTGAAATCGGCATCGGTGAGCCACTGCTCGGTGATCACGTCGTCGAGCTGGTCGTGGCGCAGGTTGGCGACCACCGGCACCCGCTCGATCTTCGTCTCGGTGCCGGTGATCTCCAGCGTCGCTTCGTCCATCGCCACGTAGAGCGACACGGCCGGCCGGGCCTGGCCGGCGCCCAGGGTGTAGCGCTGCACCACCTCGTCGGGCAGCATCGTGATCTTGTGGCCGGGCATGTAGACGGTCGAGAGCCGGTGGCGGGCCACCTGGTCGATCGCGTCGCCCGGCGCCAGCACCAGGCCGGGCGCGGCGATGTGGATGCCCACCGTCACCGTGCCCGAGCCCAGGCCCTGGACCGACAGCGCGTCGTCGATCTCGGTGGTCTGCGAATCGTCGATCGAGAAGGCCTCGACACCCGCGGCCAGCGGCAGTTCGTCGTCGGCGATCTCCGGCGCCTGCAGCGGCGGGAAGCCGGTGCCCTTGGGGAAGTTGTCGAAGAGGAAGCGCTTCCAGTGGAACTCGTAGGCCGAGGCGATCGCGCCGGCCTTCTGCAGCAGGTCCAGCGGCGCGGTCTGGGTGGCGCGGGAGGCCTCGACGACGGCCTTGTACTCGGGCGTGTTCTTGTCGGGCTTGAACAGGATCCTGTAGAGCTGGTCGCGGATCGGCTGCGGGCATTCGCCGCGGCCGAGGGCGGCGGCCCAGTCGTCGATCTGCTGGGCGACCAGCTTCTTCTTCTCGATCGCGGCCAGGGCCTGCTGCAGGATCTCGGCCGGCGCCCGCTTGAAGCGGCCCTTGCCCGCGCGGCGGAAGTAGTGCGGCGCATCGAAAAGCCGCAACAGCATCGCCACCTGCTGGACCAGGGTGGCGTTGGCGCTGTAGTAGTCGCGCGCCAGGTCGGCGAAGCCGAACTCCTCCTCGGAGGCGAACTCCCAGGCCAGCTCCAGTTCGATCTCGGGCGCCAGCGCCTGGGCCTCGGCCAGCAGCACGGCCGGCTGGGGTTTCTCGAACTTCAGCAGGATATGGGCGGCCTTGACCTTGACCCGCTTGCCGGAATCGAGCTCCACCTGCGCCGAGGACTCGGCCTCGGAGAGCACACGCCCGGCGAGGAACTTGCCGGCTTCTTCGAACAATGCATACATGGGGCGGGATTCTCCCATCCCTGGCGCCCGGTCATCGGGCCGGGTCGAGGAACGCGCAGACGGCGTCGATGTGCCGGTCGAAATCCGAGAGCGCATGGTCGCCGCCGGGCAGCACGGTGCAGGTGGCGCCGGCGTAGCGGGCGGCCATCTCCCGCCAGTCCAGCACCTCGTCGCCCTGGGCGATCAGCGCGAACTGGCGGGCCGGGTCGTCCAGCGGCGGCACCTGCAGGGCCCGCAGCTCGTCCACATAGCCCGGAGCGAAGTAGAAGTTCTCTTCCGGCGCGTGCCAGGCCGTCTGCTCCCCGATGTAGCGGGCCAGGTCGCGCGCCGGGTCGACCGCCGGGTTGAGGAACACCGCCCGGGCGCAGCCGGTGTGCGCCTGCACCCAGCCGGCATAGAAGCCGCCGAGCGAAGAACCCACCACCGCCATCGTGTCGGCCGGCCAGCCGTGCACGCCCTCGGCCACCATCCGCATCGCGTCGGCGGGGGAGGGCGGCAGCTGCGGGCACCACCAGCGCACCGCCGGATGCCGCCCGGCGATGCACGCGGCCATCATCCGCGCCTTGGCCGACCGGGGGGAGGAGCGGAAGCCGTGCAGGTAGAGCAGGTGGGTGGTGGGCATGGGACACAAGACATCGGTGGGCCCGCGGTAGGGCAGGGTCGGCAGCCCGTCAAGCCGGGGATGCACGCGTTGCGGCGATGCCAATCGCATCCGCCGGCCGCCCGCCGGCGTACAGGGGATACCGGCTGCGGCTAGGATCGGCGCCGGCCACGGCAAGATTCTGCCCCTGCTCACACCCGTTTCGCTCCTTTCGGGCCGCCACCGGCGGCGATCCCCTTGCCAGACACTGCCCCTTCGGCCCCCGCCGCGCCGGTCCCCTACGGCGACGCAGCGCTCGAGTTCTTGCTGCGGCGCATGCGGCACCGCAGCGACTTCCCCGCCCTGTCCGAATCGGTGGTGCGCATCCTCAAGACGGCCGATTCCGACCGCGAGAGCCTGGCCGACCTGACCCAGGAGATCCTGAAGGACGTCGCCCTCACCCAGAAGCTGCTGCGCCTGGTCAACAGCGTGCAGTTCGCCCGGTCGGGGCAGGGCACGATCGGCACCATCTCGCGGGCGGTGAGCCTGGTCGGCTTCAACACGGTCCGCAACCTGGCCCTCAGCCTGGTGCTGCTCGACCAGATGGAGGACAAGACGCACGCCCAGCAGATGAAGGAAGAGTTCGTGCGGGCGCTGGTGGCCGGCGCGGTGGCCAGCGAGATATCGCCCGACCCGCGCGAGAGCGAGGCCGCCTTTCTCTGCGCCGTGTTCCAGCGCCTGGGCCGGATGCTGGTCTGCTTCTATTTCCAGGAAGAGGCCGAGGAGATCGGGCGGCTGCTGTCGATTCCCGACGCGCCCACCGGCGAAGAGGCCGAGCAGGCCGTCTCGGCCCAAGTGCTGGGCCTGGGCTACGAAGACTTGGCCGTGGGCGTCGCCAGGGCCTGGGCCTTGCCCGACACCCTGCAGCGCGGCATGCGCCGCCCCACCGGCCAGATGCCGGCCCGCGCGCTGGAAGACCCGGCCGAGCGGCTGCGCTGGACCGCGGCCCTGGCCGGCGACGTGGCCGCGGTGGCGGTGGCCGCCGACCCTGCCACCCTGCCCGACAGCCTGCGCGAGGTGGCCCGGCGCCATGCGGGTCTGGCCAAGGGCGGCGCCGAGGCGCTGGCCCGCGCGGCGGCCGAGGCGCGGCGCCGCACCTCCGAGCTGACCCGGGCGATGGATCTGCGCCTGGAAGCGGGTTCGGCCACCGCGATCTGGCTGCAGCCCGAGCCGCCGGCCGAGGACGTGCCGGCGCCGGCCGAGCCGCTCACCGTGGAGCAGCTGCGCGGCAGCTACGCCCAGGCCCGTGCCGAGCGCGCCGCCGGCGCCGCGCCGGCCGCAGCGCAGCCCCCGGCGCCACCGCCCGGCCCCTCGTCCGCCGAGATGCTGTCCGCAGGCGTGCAGGAGATCGTCGACGCGATGGCCGGCAGCGGCATGCGGCTCGACGACATCGTCCGGATGGTGATGTCGACCATGCTGCGCGGCCTGGGCTTTCGCTGCGTGGTCTTCTGCCTGCGCGACAACCAGGCCAACGTGCTGCAGGGCCGCTTCGGCCTGGGCGAGGGCCAGGCGGCGGCGGTGCGGGCGCTGCGGGTGCCGCTGGGCACCCAGGGCGACCTGTTCTCGGCCGTCTGCCTGCGCGGCGGCGACCTGCTGGTGGCCGACACCACCTCGCCGCGCGAACTGCAGCGCCTGCCGGCCTGGTACCGCCAGCACTTCGACGCCGGCGCCTTCGTGCTGCTGCCGCTGATGCGCAACGACAAGCCTTTCGCCCTGCTGTACGCCGACCATGCGCAGCCAGGCGGCATCGTGCTGGACGACAGGGGCTTCGCGCTGCTGCGCACCCTGCGCAACCAGGCGGTGATGGCGTTCCGGCAGGCCGGCTGATGGCCGCGGTGCCGATCGGCGGGCGGGATAATCGCCGGATGTCCGCTGTCTTCGATAAGCCCTCCTGGGGCAAACGCCTGCTTCCGCTGTTCCAGGGCTTCGACTGGTGGCTGGCGCTGGCGGTGGCGCTGCTCTGCGGCGCCGGGCTGGTGACGATGTATTCGTCGGGCTTCGACCACGGCACCCGCTTCCTCGACCACGGCCGCAACATGCTGCTGGCCGGCGGGATCATGTTCGTGGTGGCGCAGGTCTCGCCGCAGCGCCTGATGTCGGTGGCGCTGCCGCTCTACGCGCTGGGCGTAGCGCTGCTGGTGGCGGTGGCGATGTTCGGCATCACCAAGAAGGGCGCCACCCGCTGGATCAACCTGGGCATCGTGATCCAGCCGAGCGAGATCCTGAAGATCGCCATGCCGCTGATGCTGGCCTGGTGGTTCCAGAAGCGCGAAGGCCAGCTGCGGCCGCTCGACTTCCTGGCGGCCGGCCTGCTGCTGGCGGTGCCGATCGGCCTGATCATGAAGCAGCCCGACCTGGGCACCTCGCTGCTGGTGCTGGCGGCGGGCCTCTCGGTGATCTTCTTCGCCGGGCTGTCGTGGAAGCTGATCCTGCCGCCGGTGCTGGTGGCGGCGGTGGGCATCCTGCTGATCGTCTGGTACGAGCCGCAGCTCTGCGCCCAGGGCGTGCGCTGGTCGGTGCTGCACGACTACCAGCAGCAGCGCATCTGCACCCTGCTCGACCCGACCAAGGACCCGCTGGGCAAGGGCTTCCACATCATCCAGGGGATGATCGCGATCGGCTCGGGCGGCGTCTGGGGCAAGGGCTTCATGGCTGGCACCCAGACCCACCTGGAGTTCATTCCCGAGCGCACCACCGACTTCATCTTCGCGGCCTTCTCGGAAGAGTTCGGCCTGCTCGGCAACGGCCTGCTGATGGCCGGCTTCGTGTTCCTGATCTTCCGCGGGCTGGTGATCGCCGCCCAGGCGCCGACCCTGTTCGCGCGGCTGCTGGCCGGCGCGATGACGATGATCTTCTTCACCTACGCCTTCGTGAACATGGGCATGGTGAGCGGCATCCTGCCGGTGGTGGGCGTGCCGCTGCCCTTCATCAGCTACGGCGGCACCGCGATGGTGACGCTGGGCATGGGCCTGGGCATCCTGATGTCGATCGCGCGGGCCCGGCGCCTGATCCAGACCTGATGGGGCGGGCCTCCACCACCGCGGCCTCCACCGCCGCGGCCGTCGCCGCGCTCACCGGCGCGCTGGCGCTGAGCCAGTTCTTCCGCAGCTGCCTGGCGGTGATCGCGCCCGAGCTGTCGCACGACCTGGGGCTGACGCCCGCCACCTTCGGCGTGCTGTCGTCGTCCTTCTTCATCGCCTTCGCCGCCGCGCAATTGCCGGTGGGGCTGGCCTTCGACCGCTGGGGCGTGGGCCGGCCCAGCACCGTGCTGCTGGCGGTGGGTGTGGTGGGCGGCCTGGCGTTCGCCGCCGCGCCCAACGGCCCCACCGCGATGCTGGCGCAGGCGGCGCTGGGCGTGGCCTGCGCGCCGGTGTTCATGGGGCTGATCCACTATGCGTCGGAGCACCTGGGCGAGACGCGCTTCGTACGGGTGGTGGGCATCGCCAACGCCATCGGCATGGTGGGCGCGCTGTTCGCCGCGGCGCCGCTCGGCTGGGCGGCGCATACCTTCGGCTGGCGACCGGCGATGGTGGTGGCGGCCGGTTGCATGGCGATGGCCTGCTGGGCGGTGCACCGCCATGTGCAGGACCAGGGCCATGCCGACGCGCGGGCCGAATCGCCCGCCCGCATGGTGGGCGCATCGCTGGCGCTGCTGCGCATCCGGCCGCTCTGGACGCTGATCCCGCTCTGCCTGGCGCTGGCCGCCGGCACCAGCTTTCGCAATGCCTGGGGCGGGCCGTACCTGGCCGGCGTGTTCGGCCTGGACACGGTGGCCCGCGGCTGGGCCATCACCCTCATCAGCGTGGTGGCGATCGGCACCGCCTTCCTGCTGCCGGTGCTGGTGCGCCGCGGCTCGCAGAAGCGCACGGTGCAGGGCTGGACGCTGATGTCGCTGGCGATGGCGCTGCTGCTGGCCGCAGCGCCGGGGTTCGCGCTGCCGGTCGACCTGGCGCTGCTGGCGCTGATGTGCACCGTCGGCATGCTGCACCCGATCGTGATGGCCCATGGCCGCGGCATGCTGCCGCCCTCGATGCGCGGCCGCGGGCTGGGCATCCTGAACACCTTCGTGTTCCTGGGCTCGGCCCTGGCTTCGGCCGGCTTCGGCTGGATCGCCGAGGCCGGGCAGCGCCGGGGCCTGCCGCCGGCCACCACCTTCGGCTGGATCTTCGGCGCGGCCGCGTTGCTGCTGGTCTGCGGCGCGTTGCCGTACGCCTTCAGTCCGGCACGGCCATCGCCCCCGACGCCGGCAGGCGCCGGCCCTACTGCCTAAAATCCCACCATGATTTCCCGCGAACCCACCCTCGAACGCCTCGCCATCGCCCAGCACCTGCTGCTGGAGCCCTTCGGTCTGGACGAATCCCACCTGACCCGCGCCCTGAACGAGATCAAGGCGCACAAGGTCGACGACGCGGACCTGTATTTCCAGTACACCCGCAGCGAGGGCTGGAGCCTGGAGGAGGGCATCGTGAAGACCGGGTCGTTCAGCATCGACCAGGGCGTGGGCGTGCGGGCCGTCAGCGGCGAGAAGACGGCCTTCGCCTATTCCGACGACATCTCCGAGGCGTCGCTGCTGGATGCGGCGCGCACCGTGCGGTCGATTTCGGGGGTAGCCGGCACCGGGCGCGTCCGGGTAGCTCCTAAAAAGATAGCAAAGAGCCGCTCGCTCTACCCCGAGCTGGACCCGATCGCCTCGCTCGACAGCAACGCCAAGGTGGCGCTGCTGGGCCAGGTGGAGGCCCGGGCCCGGGCCAAGGACCCGCGCGTGGCGCAGGTCATGGCGGGCCTGGCGGCCGAGTACGACGTGGTGCTGGTGGCCCGCGCCGACGGCACCCTGGCGGCCGACGTGCGGCCGCTGGTGCGGCTGTCGGTGACGGTCATCGCCGAGCAGAACGGTCGCCGCGAGGTGGGCTCCGCCGGTGGCGGCGGCCGCTTCGGGCTGGCGTATTTCGACGACGCGCTGATCGGCCAGTACGTGGACGACGCGGTGCGCCAGGCGCTGGTCAACCTCGAATCGCGCCCGGCCCCGGCCGGGGAGATGACGGTGGTGCTGGGATCGGGCTGGCCCGGCATCCTGCTGCACGAGGCCATCGGCCACGGGCTGGAGGGCGACTTCAACCGCAAGGGTTCGAGCGCCTTCACCGGCAAGATCGGCAAGCGGGTGGCGGCCAAGGGCGTGACGGTGCTCGACGACGGCACCATCGCCGACCGCCGCGGCTCGCTCAACGTCGACGACGAGGGCAACGCCAGCCAGCGCAACGTGCTGATCGAGGACGGCATCCTGCGCGGCTACATCCAGGATTCGATGAACGCGCGCCTGATGGGCGTCAAGCCCACCGGCAACGGCCGCCGCGAGAGCTACGCCCACGTGCCGATGCCGCGCATGACCAACACCTACATGCTGGGCGGCGACAAGGACCCGCAGGAGATCGTCGCCAGCATCGAGAAGGGCCTGTACGCCACCAACTTCGGCGGTGGCCAGGTCGACATCACCAGCGGCAAGTTCGTCTTCTCGGCGAGCGAGGCCTACTGGGTCGAGAACGGCAAGATCCAGTACCCGGTCAAGGGCGCCACCATCGTCGGCAGCGGCCCCGAGTCGCTCAAGAAGGTCACTTTGGTCGGCAACGACATGGCGCTCGACCCGGGCGTGGGCACCTGCGGCAAGGAAGGCCAGAGCGTCCCGGTGGGCGTCGGCCAGCCGACGCTGCGGATCGAAGGCCTGACGGTCGGCGGCACCGCCTAGCCATCGCCGGAACGTGGACGGCGTTTGCCCGATGCCGTCCGTTCCATCCCATTTCCCGCGGCCGACGCCGCTGCGCTACTGGGCGCTCACCCTGGCGCTGGGCCTGGCGTGGTCGCTGCTGCTGATGCTGCCGGTGCTGGTGCACAGTGGCTGGCCGGCCAACCACGACGGCACCGCGCAGGTCGCCCGCATGGCGGCGGTGCTCGACCAGTGGCGCCTGGGCCATGCGATCCCGGTGTGGTCGACTCACCTGCAGGGCGGCTACGGATCGCCCCTTCCGGCGCTCTACCACAAGACCTCGATGGTGGCCTCGGCCGCGGTGCTGGGGCTGACCGGCAGCGTCAAGGCGGCGCTGGTGGTGCCGGTGCTGGGCTTCCTGGTGCTGGGTTTCGCCGGCATCTGTCTGTGCGTGCGGCAGTGGGCCGGCGGCCGGCACTCTTGGGTCGGCTGGGCCGGTGGCGCGGCCCTGCTGGCCTCCAACTACGCGACGACCGACTGGCTGGTGCGCGGCGCCTTCGCCGAACTGGCCGCGATGATGCTGCTGCCCTGGCTGGTGGCCTGGTGCCTGCGGCTGATCGAGACCGGCCGGTGGTCGCGCTGGATCGGCCCGTTGCTGGCGCTGCTGGCGCTCAGCCATGCGGGGCTGGCCTATTTCGCGCTCCTGCCGCTGGTGCTGGCCGCCGGCCTGGCGCTGGCGCGCTGGCGCATGGCGGCGCGCCACTGGGTGTGGCCGGGGCTGCAGAGCATCGGCATCTGCACCGTGCTGCTGCTGCCCTGGGTGCTGCCGATGATGGCGATGGGCGCCTTCGCCCGGGTCGACCGGCTGCTGGTGCCGGGCTTCGTGCCGCGCAACAACCACCTGCCGGCCGACCTGCTGCTGTGGGACCCGGGCTGGACCTGGGGCGCGACCTGGATGGGCGCGACGATCCAGCTCGACACGGTGCCGCTGCTGCTGGCGGTGGCCTACGGCGTGCTGGTCGTGGTGTCGGCGTGGCGGCGCGCACCCGGCCGCGCCGAAGGCACCGGTTCGCCGATGGCGGCGCTGTTCCTGGTCGGCACGCTGGCCGCGATGTTCTGGCTGCAGACCGCCTGGGCGCACCGGGTGTACGAGGAGTTGCCCGGCGCGCAGTTCCTGCAGTTCAGCTGGCGGTTGCTGGCCTACCTGACGGTGGTGGCGGTCGTCTGCGCCTGCATGGCGCTGCTCTGGATGGCCGGGCGGGGCGGCGTGGCCGGCCGGGGCTGGTCGGCGGCCGCGGGCGGCGCCGCGCTGGCGATGGTGGTGGCGACGGCGGCACCCAAGCTCGGCAGCGACTGGCTGGCCTACGACTGGCTCTCGGCCGAGATCCTGGAGGCCGAGCGCGGCTCGGACGACTACGCGGCCTTCGGCGAATTCCTGCCGCGGATGCACGGCGCCACGCGTTCGGACGACCTGACGGCCCCGTGGGGCGAGATGAAGGTGATCATGGGCCGGTACGACCCCGCGGCCTGCGACGCGATGCCCACCGCGCTGCCGGCTGCCGAGCAGCGCACCCGCAGCTGGCACATCCGTTGCGCCGAGGCCGACTGGACGACGCTGCCGGTGTTCCTGGCGCCCGGCATGGAGATGCGGGTGCGCATGGTCGACGCGTCCGGCTGGGTGCAGGTGCCGCTGCGCCGCACCTGCAGCGACCCGCGGCTGCAGGCGCTGCTGCCGGCCGGCGACGGCGAGGCGCAGCTGCGCTTTCCCTCGTGGCGCCGGGTCGTGGCCGCGGGGCTGGTACCCGCGGCCTTCCACTACGAACGCGACTGCGCCGTTCCGTTGCCGCCGGCCGAGGCGCAGACGCCTTGAGGGCCCGAGCCGCAGCGCCCTGCGGCGGTGGGGATCAGCTGCCGAAGCGCAGCAGCACGCCGGTGTCGGTGTAGGTCACGCTGGCCGGCACGGTGCCGCCGACCTGGACCGACGAGAACGTGCCGTTGCGCAGGCCGGCGCCCAGCACGGTGATGCTCTGGCCGGCGGTGGGCTGGAAGCCGCTGGCGAATCCGATCTGCAGCGTGCCGTCGAGCGTGGCCGTGCTGGCGCCGGTGATCGTGCCGCCGCCGTTGCTGCCCAGCACCAGGTTGAGCGTGCTGCCGGCGCGCTGGGTGAAGCGGCCGCCCAGTGCCAGCACCGCGTTCGGCGAGGTCTTCAGGCTGCCGCCCGACAGGTACACGTCGCCCTTGCCCAGCGCGCTGGCCGCGCCTGCGACCAGCGTGCCGCCCTGCAGTTCGGTGCCGCCGGTGTAGCCGTTGGTGCCGGCCAGGGTCAGCGTGCCCGTGCCCTGCTTGGTCAGCTTGCCGGCGCCGGCGATGTCGTTGCGCCAGGTGTCGGCTGCGTTGAAACCGCCCTTGGACGCGTCCATCGCCACCGTGGCGTCGCCGTTGAGGGCGCCGTAGCCGTCGGCCGCCGCGGCCAGGTTCAGCCGTCCCCAGCCTTCGGCGTCGCCCAGTAGCGGGTAGCCCGAGGCCACCGCGGTGGTCTTGAGGGCGATGCGGCGCTGCGCCGCGTCCAGGTAGGGCAGCCGGGTTTCCAGCAGCACTTCGGCACCCTTCGGCACGGTGGCGACCGTGGTGGTGGCCGCGATCGCCGGGAAGCCGTAGCTCATCCGCTGCAGGAAGGCCGCGCGGTTAGCGGCGGCGTCGGCCTGCGCATCGGTGGCGGTGGTCGCGCTATGGGCGAAGGTGTAGAGGCTGTTGGCGTCGGTGCCGGTGCGGGCCTGCAGGTAGCTCTGCGCCTGGGCGTAGGCGGCGTTCTTGATCGCCGCATTGGCGCTGTCGTTCAGGATCGCCGCGGCCAGGGCGGTGCCCATGATGCGGCCGCCGATCACGTCGGTCTGCGAATGCATGCCGGCGACGATGCGGTTCTGGCCGAGCTGCGACGCGCGGGTCAGCAGTTCCTGGTAGCGCTGCGGCACCGCATAGGCCATGGCGTAGGAGGCCAGGTAGGCGGCGTTCGTGTGGCCGCTCGGGAAGCCGCCGTCGGTGGCCGGCGTGGTGCTGATGGCGGGGCGCAGCGTGGGGATCACGATGCCGGTGTCGTTGAGCCAGCGGAACGGCCGCTGGTACTGGTAGAAGCCCTTGGCCGGGTTGGTCGAGGAGAAGTTGCCGCGCAGGGTGGCGATCAGGCTCACCACGCTGCCGAGCTGCGAGGTGGTGGTGCCGGCGCCGTTGCCCGCGTCGTCGTACTTGACGGTGGTGGCGTCCGCCGCCACGCCCGCGATGGTGGTGGTGGCGCCCGAGCCGGCGACGAAGGCGGGCTGCAGCGGGCCCAGGCCGCTCAGCACGCTGTAGTTCTGGCTGCGGCGGTCGTCGAGGTAGGCCGCGTCCTGCTCGGCCTGGGTGCGGCTGGCGGCGATGGTGCGGTTCTGCTGGATGTTGGCCGCCAGGATCGGCGCGCCGATGGCGGTGGGCGTGCCGTTGTTGAAGCTGCTGCCGGCTGTCCACAAAGTCGAGAAATCCGACAGAAGGCGCAGGCTGGCGTTGGTCGCGACGGTGGTGTTGGCGGCGACGTTGGTCTGGTAGGTGTCGACGAACGCGGTCGCCGACGGGACCGGCGCGGTGTCGACCGTGCCCAGTCCGACCGGGGCGGCAGGTGCCGCGGGACCGTCGCCGCCCCCGCCGCAGGCGGTCAGGGCGAAGGCGGCCGACAGGGCCAGGGCGAGAGGATGGCGGGCGAAATGGAAGGCAGGCATGGGAGGAGCGATGAAGGGGGAGGGCAGGGGCTCTGCCGGGAGGTGGCGACACGCCCGGGCGGCGCGGCCGGCGCAATCTACGGTGGCCGTGTGACAACGGCGTGAAATGCGCGTGGGCCCGGCGCCACTTGCGCGGGGCGGGTGCTGTGCTACATTGGCCGCCATGCAAGCCCGCCGCCACGCCTCGTTTTATTTTTGGTTCCGTTCACCCGGCGGATCAGAGGCGCGCGCGTAAAGCACACAGAACCCCTCCAGAAACCGCCGAAGCTGAAAAGCCCGGCGGTTTTTTCGTTTTCGGGTACCGAGTTGTCCAAAGCCGATCTTTCCCACGATTCCCAGGAGCACACCACCATGAATGCAGTCCCGACCCAAGCCGCCGCGCTTTCCAGCGAGCCTTGGTATGCGCACGTCGACAAAACCAGCACCACCGACGACGAACGCATCAAGGACATCACCGTGCTCCCGCCCCCAGAACATCTGATCCGCTTCTTCCCGATCCGCGGCACCCCGGTCGAATCGCTGATCGCCGACACCCGCCAGAACATCCACGACATCATGGCCGGCACCGACGACCGGCTGCTGGTGGTGATCGGCCCCTGCTCGATCCACGATCCGGCCGCCGCGATGGAATACGCCCGCCGCCTGAAGGCCGAGCGCGAGAAGTACGCCGGCACGCTCGAGATCGTGATGCGCGTCTACTTCGAGAAGCCCCGCACCACCGTCGGCTGGAAGGGCCTGATCAACGACCCGTACCTCGACGAGAGCTACCGCATCGACGAAGGCCTGCGCATCGCCCGCCAGCTGCTGATCGACATCAACCGCCTGGGCCTGCCGGCCGGCAGCGAATTCCTCGACGTGATCTCGCCCCAGTACATCGGCGACCTGATCAGCTGGGGCGCGATCGGCGCGCGCACCACCGAGAGCCAGGTGCACCGCGAACTGGCCTCGGGCATCTCGGCGCCGATCGGTTTCAAGAACGGCACCGACGGCAACATCCGCATCGCCACCGACGCGATCCAGGCGGCGGCCCGCGGCCACCATTTCCTGTCGGTGCACAAGAACGGGCAGGTCGCGGTGGTGCAGACCGACGGCAACCCCGACTGCCACGTGATCCTGCGCGGCGGAAAGGCGCCCAACTACGACGTCGCCAGCGTGCAGGCCGCCTGCGCCGACCTGGAGAAGGCCGGCCTGGTGCCGTCGCTGATGGTCGATTGCAGCCATGCCAACAGCAGCAAGCAGCACGAGCGCCAGCAGGTGGTGGCCGAGGACATCGCCGCGCAGATCGCCGGCGGCTCGCGCGGCGTGTTCGGCGTGATGGTCGAGAGCCACCTGCAGGCCGGCGCCCAGAAGTTCACGCCCGGCAAGGACGACGCGGGCTTCCTGGAATACGGCAAGAGCATCACCGACGCCTGCCTGGGCTGGGAGGCATCGCTGCAGACGCTGCAGGTGCTGTCGGTCGCGGTGCAGGCCCGCCGCGGCCCGGTCGCCCTGGCGGCCTGAGCGTCGATTTCAAGAAGAAAAGGGCCGCAGCCGGCGTCGGACGCCGGCCTCTAGCTATGAATTGAATAGCACTGGGATGCGGTCGGGCCGCGCCGGCCGCGGTGCCTGTCGCAGCGGGTCGCCGCGGGCCGCGCGGCCTCCCTCAGGCCGGCGCCTTCGCCTCCAGGGCCGCCAGCAGCCGCGCATGGATGCCGCCGAAGCCGCCGTTGCTCATGCAGACGATCTGGTCGCCCGGCCTGGCGGCGGCCACCACCTGGGCCACCAGGGCGTCGATGCTGCCGGCGGTGTGCGCCCGGTCGCCCAGCGGCACCAGGGCGGCGGCCGCGTCCCAGTCCAGACCGGCGGTGTGGCAGAACGACAGGTCGGCGTCTTCCAGGCTCCAGGGCAGCTGTGCCGCCATGTGGCCGAGCTTCATCGTGTTGCTGCGCGGCTCGAACACCGCCAGGATGCGCGACGCCCCGCCCGGACCCTGGCGGCGGCGCAGGCCGTCGAGCGTGGTGCGGATGGCAGTGGGGTGGTGGGCGAAGTCGTCGTACACCGTCACGCCGCCGGCCGTGCCGCGCACCTCCATCCGGCGCTTGACATTGCGGAACCCGGCCAGCGCGGCGGCGGATTCCGCCGGCGCGATGCCGACATGCTCGGCCGCCGCGATCGCCGCCAGGGCGTTCTGCTGGTTGTGCACGCCGGTCAGATCCCAGGCGACGTGGGCCACCCGCCGGCCGCCCTGCAGCACGTCGAACGCATGCGGCTCTCCGGCGGCGGTGAAGTCGTCGCCCGGTGCTCCGAAGCGGCGTACCTCGCTCCAGCAGCCCTGGTCCAGCACGGCGGCCAGGGCCGGCTCCTGCCCGTTGACGACCAGCCGACCGCTGGCCGGCACGGTGCGCACCAGGTGGTGGAACTGGCGCTGGATCGCCGTCAGGTCCTCGAAGATGTCGGCGTGGTCGAACTCGAGGTTGTTCAGCACCGCGGTGCGGGGCCGGTAGTGGATGAACTTGCTGCGCTTGTCGAAGAAGGCGGTGTCGTACTCGTCTGCCTCTAAAACAAAGGCCCCCCGGCTTTTCAGGCGCTGCCGCGCCTGTAATTCGCCACCCCCCGAGGGGGAGGCCCCGCCGTCGCCAGGGGGACCCTGGCGTGGCTCGGACGCGGATATACCGCTGGATTTTTCTGTCGGGTTGGGCAGGCTGGGCGGGTTGCCCAGTCTTGCGGATACGCCGAAGTTCTGGGGGACGCCGCCGATCAGGAAGCCGGGGGCGAGGCCTGCGTGCTCCAGGATCCAGGCGAGCATCGAGGTGGTGGTGGTCTTGCCGTGGGTGCCGGCCACGGCCAGGACGTGGCGGCCCTGGAGCACGTTCTCCGCGAGCCACTGGGGGCCGCTGGTGTAGCGGGCGCCGGTGTCGAGGATCGCCTCCATCAGCGGGAATTTCGGCGTGCCGTCGGCCAGCCGTGCACGGCTGACGACGTTGCCGACCACGAACACGTCGGGCGCCAGCGCCAGCTGGTCGGCGCCGAAGCCTTCGATCAGGTCGATGCCGAGGGCGCGCAGCTGGTCGCTCATCGGCGGGTAGACGCCGGCGTCGCAGCCGGTCACCCGGTGGCCGGCCTCGCGGGCCAGGGCGGCCAGGCCGCCCATGAAGGTGCCGCAGATGCCGAGAATGTGAATATCCATGGCGCGCGATTCTAAAGGCGAGGGTCCGACGGGCCGCCAGCCGGCGTCCCGCTTCGACTGCATGCTATGAATAAGGTAGCGTTTGTCCTTGTGCCGTGGCCGGGCGTGGCGGCGGGGATGCGGTGCGGCGGCCGCTTCGCGCGAGAATGCAGGCCCGCCCACCGAGGATCGTCATGGACACGCTGAAAGCCGAGATTGCCGCCACCGCAGCCCGGCTGGTGGTGGAGGAGGGGCTGGAGTACGGCGCCGCCAAGCGCCGTGCAGTCAAGCAACTGGGCCTGCCCGGCCGCTCCGCCCTGCCCGACAACGACCAGGTCGAGGACGCGGTGCGCGAGTACATCGACCTGTTCTGCGCCGATACCCAGCCGGCCGAATTGCGGGCCTTGCGCGCGGTGGCCGTCGTCTGGATGGACCGGATGGCGCAGTTCCGGCCGTATCTGGCCGGCGCCGTCTGGCACGGCACGGCCACCCGGCATTCCGACGTCTATATCCAGCTGTTCTGCGACGACTGCAAGTCGGCCGAGATCGCGCTGATCGACCACCGTGTCGACTACGAGCCCCAGACCGTCACCGGCCTGCACGGCGAGCCGGTGGAGGCGCTGACGCTGGCCGCCCGCTGCACCGAACTGCAGACGGTGGTGGGCGTGCACCTGCTGGTCTACGACCTGGACGACATGCGCGGCGCGCTGCGGCCCGATGCCAAGGGCCGCTCGCCGCGCGGTGACGTCGCCGCGGTGCGGGCGCTGCTGGCCCAGGCCGGATGATCCTCGGACGATCCACCGCGGAACTCCGCCGGTCGTCGACATCCTTTCCTCTTCTTTTATCGTTTCCCGCATGACCGACCCCGCCGACCGCCCGACGCCCGCCGAATCTCCTGCCGCCGCACGCGCGGCTCCGGCAGGCAGGCGCCGCGGCCTGCTCGTGGTGGCTGCGGGCGGCGTGGCGGCCCTGGCGGGGGCTGCGGTGTCGTGGCGGCACTGGATGCCGGGCGAGGCCGCGGGCGGCGCCGACGATGCGGCGGTGCTGTGGCAGCAGTCGTTCGAAACGCCGGCCGGCGCGCCTCTCGACATGGCGGCGCTGCGCAACCGGCCGCTGCTGGTCAACTTCTGGGCCACCTGGTGCCCGCCGTGCGTCGAAGAACTGCCGATGCTCGACCGCTTCCATCGCCAGCAAGCGGCCGGCAACGGCTGGCAGGTGCTCGGCGTGGCGATCGACCAGCCCTCGGCCGTGCGGCGTTTCCTGCAGAAGACGCCGGTGCAGTTCCCGGTGGCGATGGCCGGCATGCAGGGCACCGACCTGGCCAAAACGCTCGGCAACGACGCGGCCGGCCTGCCCTTCACCGTGGCCCTCGACAAGGGGGGACGTGTGCTCCACCGTAAAATGGGCCAGCTCAGCGAGTCCGACCTGCAGCGCTGGTCCGCAGCATAGGGCCGGTCGGCACCCCTCCGAAAGCGGCTCCTGCAGCCGCAAATCTCTACAGCTTTACGAGAAATTGAGGGGCAAAGCGCGCGGTACCTCCAAATTGGAGTAAATTCGCGCTCTATTTTTTACAGGCAGCTTACATCTGCCGGCTGGAGCATTCATGGATTTGCGCAAACTGAAGACCCTGATCGACCTGGTCTCCGAATCGAACGTTTCCGAACTCGAAATCACCGAAGCGGAAGGCAAGGTCCGCATCGTCAAGGGCGGCGGCGCGGTCGTCCAGCAGTTTGCCATGCCTGCGCCGGTGGCGGCACCCGCGGTCGGCGCCGCACCGGTGGCACCGGCCCCGGTGGCTGTCGAGCCGGAATTGCCGGCCGGCCACGTCGTGAAGTCGCCGATGGTGGGCACGCTCTACCACGCCGCCAGCCCGGGCGCGAAGTCGTTCGTCGAGGTGGGCAGCCAGATCAAGGAAGGCGAGACGATCTGCATCATCGAGGCGATGAAGATCCTGAACGAGATCGAAGCCGACAAGTCGGGCACCGTGACCCAGATCCTGGGCGAGAACGGCCAGGCCGTCGAGTACGGCCAGCCTTTGTTCGTGATCGCCTGAGCCGGATGCGCGTAGATGTTTAAAAAGATCCTGGTTGCCAACCGCGGCGAGATCGCCTTGCGGGTCCAGCGTGCCTGTCGGGAAATGGGCGTCACCGCGGTGATGGTCTATTCGGAAGCCGACAAGGACGCCAAGTACGTCAAGCTGGCCGAAGAGGCGGTCTGCATCGGCCCCGCCGCTTCGTCCAACTCCTACCTCAACATGCCGGCGATCATCTCGGCGGCCGAGGTGACCGATGCCGAGGCGATCCACCCCGGCTACGGCTTCCTGAGCGAGAACGCCAACTTCGCCGAGCGGGTGGAGAAGAGCGGCTTCCAGTTCATCGGCCCCACGCCCGAGTCGATCCGCATCATGGGCGACAAGGTGTCGGCCAAGCAGTCGATGCTCAAGGCCGGCGTGCCCTGCGTGCCCGGCTCCGAGGGCGAACTGCCCGACGATCCGGTGGTGATCAAGCGGATCGCCAAGTCGATCGGCTACCCGGTCATCATCAAGGCCGCCGGTGGCGGCGGTGGCCGCGGCATGCGGGTGGTGCACACCGAGGCCGCGCTGATCAACGCGGTGCAGATGACCAAGGCCGAGGCCGGCGCCGCGTTCAACAACCCGGCGGTGTACATGGAGAAGTTCCTCCAGAACCCGCGCCACATCGAGATCCAGATCCTGGCCGACAAGCACCGCAACGCGGTGTACCTTGGCGAGCGCGATTGCTCCATGCAGCGCCGCCACCAGAAGGTGATCGAGGAAGCGCCGGCGCCGGGCATCCCGCGCAAGCTGATCGAGCGCATCGGCGAGCGCTGCGTGGCCGCCTGCAAGAAGATCGGCTACCGCGGCGCCGGCACCTTCGAGTTCCTCTACGAGAACGGCGAGTTCTATTTCATCGAGATGAACACCCGCGTGCAGGTGGAGCATCCGGTGACCGAACTGATCACCGGCATCGACATCGTGAAGACGCAGATCATGGTGGCCGCCGGCGAGAAGCTGCCGTTCACCCAGCGCCAGATCGAGCTGCGCGGCCACGCGATCGAATGCCGGGTCAATGCCGAGGATCCATACAAGTTCACCCCGTCGCCCGGTCGCATCACCACCTGGCACGCGCCGGGCGGCCCGGGCGTGCGGGTCGATTCGCACGCCTACAGCAACTACTTCGTGCCGCCGAACTACGACTCGATGATCGGCAAGATCATCACCCACGGCGACACCCGCGAGCAGGCCCTGGCCCGCATGCGTACCGCGCTGCTGGAGACGGTGATCGAAGGCATCAGCACCAACATCCCGCTGCACCGCGAACTGCTGCTCGACGCGCGCTTCCAGGAGGGTGGCACCAACATCCACTACCTGGAAGAGTGGCTGGCACAGCACAAGCGATGAGCACGTCTACGCCCCGAAGCGCGGTGGCTCCGATGAAAGCATTGCATGTTTGAGATTCGGCTGCTCGTTCCCGAGGACCGTGTAGAGCCGGTCAGCGACGCCCTGGAGGCGCTCGACGCGCTGTCCGTCAGCGTCGAGGATGCCGATGCGCAGACCGACGCCGAGCAGGCCCTGTTCGGCGAGCCCGGCATGCCGCCGCCGAAAGACGGCTGGCAGCGCTCACGTGTGATCGCGCTGTTCGCCCAGGAATCCGACGCCCGGGAAGCGGCCACGCTGCTGTCGGCCCAGGATTTCTTCGCCGACTGCCAGGTGCTGGAGATCTCCGAAGTGGCCGAGCAGGACTGGGTGCGCCTCACCCAGTCGCAGTTCGCGCCGGTCGAGATCACGCCCGATTTCTGGATCGTGCCCACCTGGCACGAGCCGCCGGCCGCCGCGCGCCACGTGATCCGGCTCGACCCGGGCCTGGCCTTCGGCACCGGCACCCATCCGACCACCCGCATGTGCCTGCGCTGGATCGCCCGCCAGGCCGCGCCGCTGGGCCGGGTGCTCGACTACGGTTGCGGCTCCGGCATCCTGGCGATCGGGGCGTCGCGCTACGGCGCCTCGGAGATCGACGCGGTCGACATCGACGAGGCGGCGGTGCAGTCGACCCTGCAGAACGCGACCGCCAACGCCGCCGCGCTGCAGGCCGGCCTGCCGACCCAGGCGCAGGGCGTCTACGGCACGGTGCTGGCCAACATCCTGGCCACGCCGCTCAAGGTGTTGGCGCCGCTGCTCTGCGCCCATGTGGCACCGGGCGGATCGCTGGTGCTGGCCGGCATCCTGGAGCGCCAGGCCGACGAGCTGAAAGCCGCCTATGCGCCGTACCTGGCGCTGTCGGTGGCCGACACCGAAGACGGCTGGATCCTGATGACCGCGCAACGCGCATCGGCGTGAATGCGGCGCGGACCCGGGGCCGGACACGCCCCGGCCGCTGCCTAGAATCGGGGCTGCCATGAGCCTCATCACCCGCTGCCCCAACTGCAGCACGATGTTCAAGATCGTGCCCGACCAGCTTCGCATCTCGGAAGGCTGGGTGCGGTGCGGGCATTGTTCCGACATCTTCGATGCGTCGCGGCACCTGCAGTCGCACGACGAGGTGGCGCGGGTCGCCGAGGGCGCGGGCGATCCGACACCCGGACCGGCGAGCGCACCGGTCGCGGCGGCGGCCGCCGCGGCTGCATCGCCCCCCTCCACGCCGGCGCTCGACTTTCCGCCGCTGTCGGACGATCCGGTGGTCGTCTCGCCGCCGCCGCCGGTGCCCGCCGGCGCTGCAGCGCCGACCGACGCACCGTCGGTCTGGCTGCGCCGCTCCGGTGCCAGCGCGCTGCTGCACCGGGGCGACGCCCCGGCGCCGGCGGACGGGCAGGACGAGGACGAAGACCTGTTCCACCCCCGCAGCGGCCACAGCACCGCCTGGCAGGAAACGCGGCAGGAGCCGTATGCGGGCCTCGCGCCTACGCCCGCCAACCCTTTCGACGACACCGATCCCGCGCACCCGCCGGCCCCATCGTCCCGCGCGCCGTCGGCATCGGGCCGGCCGGTGCCCACCGAAGGCCCGCTGGCGGTGCCGATCCTCACCGAAGACGTGCCGTCGGCCCTGCTGCTGCAGACGGCCGACAGCGACGTCGTCCAGAGCCCGCTCTACGACTCGGTCTTCGCGGTGCACGAGTCGCCGATGGGCGGCACCGCCGAGGCCGAGGTGGAAGCCGACCCCGACGAGGATGCCAAGCTGCTGGAGCTCGACTTCGTGCGCATCGCCGAACGCAAGGCCTTCTGGCGGCGGCCGGCGATCGTCGCCGCGTCTGCGCTGGTCTGCGTGCTGCTGGCCCTGGCGCTGGCCGGCCAGGCCGCCCTGCGGGAGCGCGACCGGCTCGCCGCCACGGTGCCGGCGCTGCGGCCGGTGCTGGCCGCGCTCTGCGTGCCGCTTTCGTGCCAGGTGGGGCCGCGCCGGCAGATCGAGGCGATCGCCATCGAAGGCTCGGCCTTCAACAAGACCCGTGGCAACCTCTACCAGCTGAGCATCGACCTGCGCAACAGCGCCACCACGCCGCTCGCCATGCCCGCGCTCGAACTGACCTTGACCGATGCCGACGGCCAGACGCTGGTGCGCCGGGTGCTCGAGCCGACCGACCTGCGGGCGCCGCAGCTGCTGCAGCCGCAGGGCGCCTGGAGCGGCACGCTGCCGATGCGGATGCAGGACCCGGCCATGGCCTCGCGCATAGCGGGCTACGGCCTGCTGGCGTTCTATCCCTGACGGCGCACGGCCGCCATCTTTTTTCTCTAACCTTCACCTCCACACCCATGGCAGCCATCATCTGCGGTTCTCTCGCGTTCGACACCATCATGAATTTCGAGGGACGGTTCGCCGAGCAGATCCTGCCCGACCAGATCCACATCCTCAACGTGTCTTTCCTGGTGCCGTCGCTGCGCCGTGATTTCGGCGGCTGCGCCGGCAACATCGCCTACGCACTCAAGCTGCTCGGCGGTACGCCGCTGCCGATGGCGGCGGTCGGCACCGACGGCGCCGGCTACCTGCAGCGGCTGCGCGACCTGGGCATCAGCACCGAGCTGGTCCTGACGCTGGACGACCTGCACACCGCCCAGTGCATGATCACCACCGACACCGACAACAACCAGATCACCGCGTTCCACCCCGGCGCGATGATGCAAGCACACCGCAACCGGATCGAGGCACGCCCCGATGTCGCCCTGGGCATCGTTTCGCCGGATGGCCGCGACGCGATGCTCCAGCATGCCGAACAGTTCGTGGCGGCCGGCATTCCCTTCGTCTTCGATCCGGGCCAGGGCCTGCCGATGTTCGACGGCGAGGCGCTGCGCCGCTTCGTGGAGCAGGCCGACTGGGTCACCGTCAACGACTACGAAGGCCGCATGCTCACCGAGCGTACCGGCTGGAGCCTGGCCGACATCTCGCGCAAGGTGCGCGGCCTGGTCGTGACGCTAGCCGGCGAAGGCTGCGATGTCTGGGTCGACGGAGCGGCCGTGCGCGTCGCGGGCGTGCCGGCCGAAGCGGTGGTCGACCCGACCGGCTGCGGCGATGCCTGGCGCGGCGCCCTGCTGCACGGGCTGGAGCAGGGCTGGGACCTGGTGCGCTGCGCCGAGTTGGGCAACCGCATCGGTTCGCGCAAGATCGCCCAGCGCGGCCCGCAGAACTACACGCTCGACTGAAGCACCACGCCGCGGCGGTGCGGCGTTCGGAAACGAAAAAACCCGGCACCTTGCGGATGCCGGGTTGCGCGGGGCCTGCCGAAGCTTAGGGCTTGCTTCCCGTCGGAAAGGGCCATGCGGCTTGCGGGTTCAGCGTGGTCTGGGCCGCAGGTGCTGCGGTGGCCGTCGCGCCGGTGGCGGCCTTGGCCTTCTTCGGTGCGGCAGGCTTGCTGCTGGTGGCGGTCTTCGTCGCTGCAGGCTTGGCGGCAGCCTTCGGTGCCGGTGCGGCGGCCTTCTTGGCAGCGGGCTTCTTCGCAGGTGCCGGGGCTGGCGCAGGCGCTGCCTTCTTGGCGGCCGGAGCAGCCTTCTTGGCCGGCACGGCCTTCTTCGCAGCGGCCTTCTTGGCCGGTGCTGCCTTGGCGGCGGCCTTCTTCGCAGGTGCCGCAGCCTTCTTGGCGACGACCTTCTTGGCCGGAGTGGCCTTGGAGGTGGATGCCTTCTTGGCCGGTGCTGCCTTGCCGGATGCGGCCTTGGAAGTGCTCGCCTTCGTGGTCGCGGTCTTCTTGGTGGTCGCAGCCGTCTTGCTCACGGCGGCCTTCTTGGCAGGCGATGCCTTGGTCGCGGTGGTGGTCTTGGCGGCGACCTTCTTGGTGGTCGAGGCCTTCGACGCCGTGCCCTTCGCGGCCGTTGCGGCCTTGGTGGTCGTCGCGGCCTTCTTCGCCGCTACGGGCTTCTTCGTGGTCGTTGCCGCAGCCTTGGGTGCGGTGGTCGCCTTCTTCGTGGTGGCGGCTTTCTTGGTAGCCGGTTTTTTCGCAGTTGCCATGACTTTCTCCTTGGTCATATTACAAAGAGCACTTCATGCGCAGCGCGCCGCACGAAGCGATTCATGGCGATGGAGCTTCTGCTCCAGTGCCATGAATGCGGGAACGCCCGCCTTGCACACTCTTATCGGTGTGTCCAAGGACGGGCGTGTATCTGAATGCATGTGACGAGCGAGGGCGCTCAGTCCCAGGACAGCGCTCCGCCGGATTGGTACTCGATGACGCGCGTCTCGAAGAAGTTGCGCTCCTTCTTCAGGTCGATCATCTCGCTCATCCAGGGAAACGGATTTTCTTCGTTCGGGAACAGCGGCTCCAGGCCGATCTGCGTGGCGCGGCGGTTGGCGATGTAGCGCAGGTAGCCCTTGAACATCGACGCGTTCATGCCCAGCACGCCGCGCGGCATGGTGTCCTCGGCGTACTTGTATTCGAGCTCCACCGCCTTCAGGAACAGGTCCTTGATCTCGCCCTTGAATTCGGACGTCCACAGCTGCGGGTTCTCGAGCTTCAGCTGGTTGATCAGGTCGATGCCGAAGTTGCAGTGCATCGACTCGTCGCGCAGTATGTACTGGTACTGCTCGGCCGCGCCGGTCATCTTGTTCTGCCGGCCCAGCGCGAGGATCTGGGTGAAGCCGACGTAGAAGAACAGGCCTTCCATCAGGCAGGCGAAGACGATCAGCGACTTCAGCAAGGTCTGGTCGGTCTCGAAGGTCCCGGTATGGAAGTTCGGGTCCATGATCGCCTCGATGTAGGGGATCAGGAACTCGTCCTTGTCGCGGATCGACGGGATCTCGAGGTAGGCGTTGAAGATCTCGCTCTCGTCGAGGCCGAGCGACTCGACGATGTACTGGTAGGCGTGCGTGTGGATCGCTTCCTCGAACGCCTGGCGCAGCAGGAACTGGCGGCATTCGGGCGCGGTGATGTGGCGGTAGGTGCCCAGCACGATGTTGTTGGCGGCCAGCGAATCGGCGGTGGTGAAGAAGCCGAGGTTGCGCTTGACGATGCGGCGCTCGTCTTCGGTCAGGCCGTTCGGGTCTTTCCACAGCGCGATGTCGCGCGTCATGTTCACTTCCTGCGGCATCCAGTGGTTGGCGCAGGTGGCCAGGTACTTCTCCCAGGCCCATTTGTACTTGAAGGGTACGAGCTGGTTGACGTCGGTCTTGGCGTTGATGATGCGCTTGTCGGCCGCATTGACGCGGCGGTGCACCGGCGCTGCGGTGGCGCTTGCGGGTGCGGCATCCGACGGCGTCGCAGCGGTGTCCGCAGAGGCCGTCGTGTCGCGCGAACCGGCCGTGGTGTCGGGCTGCGGTGTCGGCGTCGAGGGCTTGACTTCTTCGTCCCAGGTCAGCATAGGTTTTCCAGTGGTCGGATTATGAAAGCAGGCATGCGAAATGAAAAGGACCTGTCACAGGTCCATGCATTTCCACATGCCTCGATGTTGCTGCCGGGCATCGCGCGGAGAGGGTTTCCGCCGCGATGCCCGCGCGTTTTCTGAGGGCCGTCTTGCCGCGGCTTTTTACTGGCACGCCTCGCAGGTCGGGTCGTCGATCGCGCAGAACTTCACGTCGGTGGCGGGCAGCGCATCGGCCTGCGCGCGGGCCTGTGCCGCGGCGGCTTCGAGCACGTGGGAGGCGGCCACCGCGTTGGCCTGCGCCACGTGCGGATCGCCCGACGACACCGCGTTCAGGCGGTCCGACTGCACCGTCGATTTCTCGGCGTGCGTGGCGCTCTGGGTGCGCAGGTAGTAGGTCGTCTTCAGGCCGCGCAGCCAGGCCAGCTTGTAGGTGTCGTCGAGCTTCTTGCCCGATGCGCCGGCCATGTAGATGTTGAGCGACTGCGCCTGGTCGATCCACTTCTGGCGCCGGGCCGCGGCCTCGACCAGCCAGGTGGTCTCGACCTCGAACGCGGTGCCGTAGAGCGCCTTGATGTCCTGCGGCACCCGGTCGATCGGGCGCAACGAACCGTCGAAGTGCTTCAGGTCCATCACCATCACGTCGTCCCACAGGCCCAGGCGTTTCAGGTCGCGCACCAGGTAGCCGTTGATGACGGTGAATTCGCCCGACAGGTTCGACTTGACCGAGAGGTTGCCGAAGCACGGCTCGATCGAGGCGTCGACGCCCACGATGTTGGAGATGGTGGCCGTCGGCGCGATGGCCACGCAGTTGGAGTTGCGCATGCCGTCGGTGGCGATCTTCTTGCGCAGCGCGTCCCAGTCGAGGGTCGAGGAGCGGTCCACTTCCACGTAGCCGCCGCGGGCCTTCTCCAGCATGTCGATGGTGTCGAACGGAAGGATGCCGCGGTCCCACAGCGAGCCCTTGTAGCTCTCGTACTGGCCGCGTTCGCGTGCCAGCTCCGACGAGGCCCAGTAGGCGTAGTAGCAGATGGCTTCCATCGACTGGTCGGCGAACTCGACCGCGGCCTGCGAGGCGTAGGGGATGCGCAGCTCGTACAGGCTGTCCTGGAAGGCCATCAGGCCCATGCCCACCGGGCGGTGGCGCATGTTGGAGACGCGCGCCTTCTCGACCGCGTAGTAGTTGATGTCGATCACGTTGTCGAGCATGCGCATCGCCGTCTTGATCGTCTTCTTGAGCTTCTCGTGGTCGACGCCGCCGTCCTTCAGATGCTGCAGCAGGTTGATCGAGCCGAGGTTGCAGACGGCCGTCTCTTCGTCGCTGGTGTTGAGCGTGATCTCGGTGCAGAGGTTGGACGAATGCACCACGCCGACGTGCTGCTGCGGCGAGCGCACGTTGCAGGCGTCCTTGAAGGTGATCCAGGGATGGCCGGTCTCGAACAGCATCGAGAGCATCTTGCGCCACAGGTCGGTCGCGGGCAGGGTCTTCGACGGCTTCAGCTGGCCGGCGGCGGCCTGGGCCTCGTAGGCGACGTAGGCCTTCTCGAAGTCGGCGCCGAACTTGTCGTGCAGGTCGGGCACGTTCGACGGCGAGAACAGCGTCCAGCTGCCCTTCTCCATCACCCGGCGCATGAACAGGTCGGGGATCCAGTTGGCGGTGTTCATGTCGTGGGTGCGCCGGCGGTCGTCGCCGGTGTTCTTGCGCAGCTCCAGGAACTCCTCCATGTCGAGGTGCCAGGACTCCAGGTAGGTGCAGACCGCGCCCTTCCTCTTGCCGCCCTGGTTCACCGCCACGGCGGTGTCGTTGACCACCTTCAGGAAGGGCACGACGCCCTGCGATTCGCCGTTGGTGCCCTTGATGTGGGAGCCGAGCGAGCGCACCCGGGTCCAGTCGTTGCCCAGGCCGCCGGCGAATTTCGACAGCAGCGCGTTCTCCTTGATCGATTCGTAGATGCCGCCCAGGTCGTCGGGCACCGTCGTCAGGTAGCAGGACGACAGCTGCGAGCGCAGCGTGCCGCTGTTGAACAGGGTGGGGGTGGACGACATGAAGTCGAACGACGAGAGCACTTCGTAGAACTCGATCGCGCGGGCTTCGCGGTCTTTTTCCTTGAGCGCCAGGCCCATCGCGACGCGCATGAAGAAGGCCTGCGGCAGTTCGATGCGGGTCTTGCGCACGTGTAGGAAGTAGCGGTCGAACAGGGTCTGCAGGCCGAGGTAGTCGAAGCGCAGGTCGCGCTCGGCCTTCAGCGCGGCGGCCAGGCGCGGCAGGTCGTAGGTCAGCAGCGCCGGGTCGAGCAGCTCGTTGTCGACGCCCTTCTGCACGAAGCCGGGGAAGTAGTCGACATAGGCCGCGGCCATCTCCGACTGGGTGACGTCCTTGCCCAGGACTTCCTTGGCGATCGTGTGCAGCAGCAGGCGGGCGGTCGCGTAGGTGTAGTCGGGGTCCTTCTCGATCAGGGTCCGCGCAGCGAGGATCGAGGCCTTGTAGACCTCGTCGACCGGCACGCCGTCGTAGAGGTTGCGCATCGTCTCGGCCAGGATCGGGTCGGCCTTCACGTCGGCGCCCAGGTTCTCGCAGGCGGCACCGATCAGGCTGCGCAGCCGGGCCGTGTCGAGGACGAAGCGCTGGTCGCCGTCGGTGACGTGCAGGGACGGGGCGCTGGGCGCGGCTTCTTCCTGCTGGCGTGCGCGCTCCTGCGCATGGCGTTCGCGGTAGAGCACGTAGGCGCGTGCCACTTCGTGGTGGCCGCCGCGCATCAGGCCCAGCTCGACCTGGTCCTGCACGTCTTCGATGTGGAAGGTGCCGCCGCCCGGCCGCGAGCGCACCAGCGCGCGGGCCACCGCCTGGGTCAGTTCGTCGACCGTCTCGCGCACGCTGGCCGAGGCCGCGCCCTGGGTGCCCTTGACGGCCAGGAACGCCTTCATCAGCGCCACCGCGATCTTCTGCGGGGTGAACGGCACCACCGCGCCGTTGCGGCGGATGATCTGGTAATTGCCGAGCACGGCGGGCGCGACGGTGGCCGCGACCGGCGCATCGGCGGCCAGGGGGTGGCGCACGGCGGCGGGCGCGAGCGGAGCGTTCAGGGTGGCAGACTGCATGGAAATTCCTCTTGATGCGGTGCAGGGCAGAAGACGGACACGCACGAGGCGTGGCTCGGCGTGCGAATCGAAAACGGTGGAAAGAGCGGCTGGATCGCGGGACGCCGATTGCGGCGCCAAACCCCACATCTAGTGTCGGGCTGCAGTGCTGGGCACTACCTGTAGCGTAAATCGGTGTTCTGAGTTTAGGCGATCGGGCACCGGCCACAAGGCCTTTACAAGTGGAAACAGCCTGTCCGGCCGGGTTTTTCCAGGGGCGATTCGCGGCAAAGCCCCGAAGCACCGGGGCGGGCCGGAAGAAGTCCAGCACTGGTGCGGACTGCAGCCGCATTTGGCCCTGGAAGCCGCGCCGGAAGCCGGCCTGCGGTTCCCGGATCTTTTTTCGGTCAGCCGCCGGGCGGGGGCAGGGCGAAGGCGCCGGCCGGCAGCAGTGCACCGAAACGCGGCCAGTCGAACCCGGGTCCGGGATCGTTCTTGCGGCCCGGCGCGATGTCGGAGTGGCCTGCGACATGGCGGACCGGATAGCGCTCCAGCAGCCCGGTGCAGAGGGCCGCCAGGGTCAGGTACTGCGCCGGCTCGAACCGGTCGCCCTCGAGGCCCTCCAGCTCGACGCCGACCGAGTCGTCGTTGCAGTTGTCGCGCCCCCGCCATGCCGAGCGGCCCGCGTGCCAGGCCCGGGCATCGCAGTCGACGAACTGCCACAGCGCGCCGTCGCGGCGGATATAGAAGTGGGCGGAGACCTCGACGCCGCGCAGCCGGTCGAAGTACGGATGGGCGTCGCAGTCGAGCGTGTTGCCGAACAGGGCGAAGACCTCGTCGCCGCCGTAGACGCCCGGCGGCAGGCTGATCGAGTGCACCACGACCAGATCGACCGCCGCGCCCGCGGGTCGGGGGCCGAAGTTGGGTGATGGGAATCTGAGGGCGGGCCGGTACCAGCCGCCGTCCCAGGAACCGGCCGCGCCGGTACCCGCCTCAGCGGGCGGCATCGTCCGGGCCGGCGTCCTCGTCGGCGGGCTCGTGGCTACCCTGCGGCGTCGCGATGTTGAGCCGGGCGATCCGGTAGCGGATCTGGCGCAGGCTGATGCCCAGGTTGGCGGCGGTGGCGGTGCGGTTGAAGCCGGTCTGGTGCAGGGCGCGGACCAGGATCTCGCGCTCGCGGGCGTCCAGGTAGCCCTGCAGGTCGTGCGGCAGCGGGGGCGGCTCGGCGGGGTTGTCGTCGGACACGACCACCGGCGGCTGCGGCGCGGGCGCGGCATGGGGCTGCGGCATGCCGGGTGCGCCGTATTCCGCGTCGATCTGCAGCGTGTCGCCGTCGCTGAGCGCCACCGCGCGGTGCAGCAGGTTCTCCAGCTCGCGCACGTTGCCGGCCAGCGGATGGCGCTCCAGCTGGGCCAGCGCGGCCGGCGACAGCGCGGGCACCGGCAGGCCGGACTCGTGGGCGATGCGGGCCAGCAGGGCGGCGCAGAGGGCGGGCAGGTCCTCGCGCCGCTCGCGCAGCGGCGGGATGGCGATCTCGATCACGTTGAGGCGGTAGAACAGGTCCTGGCGGAAGCGGCCCTCGCGCACGTCGGCCGACAGGTCGCGGTGGGTGGCGCTGACGATGCGCACGTCGACCGGTTCCTCCTGCGTCGCGCCGATGGGACGCACGCTGCGCTCCTGGATCGCGCGCAGCAGCTTCGATTGCATCGCGAGCGGCAGGTCGCCGATCTCGTCGAGGAACAGGGTGCCGCCGTGGGCCGCCTGGAAGTAGCCGTCGCGGTCCTGCAGCGAGCCGGTGTAGGAGCCCTTGCGGGCGCCGAAGAATTCGGCCTCGAGCAGGTTCTCGGGAATCGCGCCGCAGTTGACCGCGACGAACGGTCCGTCGGCCCGGTGGCTGCAGGCATGCAGCGCCTGCGAGATCAGCTCCTTGCCGGTGCCCGATTCGCCGCGCACCAGCACCGGCGCCATGCTGCGGGCCACCTTCACCACCCGTTGCTTGACGCCCGCCATGGCCGGCGAACTGCCCACCAGCCGGGCCAGCGCCGCGGCAGAGCCGGCCGCATCGGACGCGCCTTCGCGGGCTGCCGGCGCGGCACCGGCGGCGGCGGGCAGCAGTGCCGGGTCGTTGCGGCTGCCGCGCGTGGCCTGCAGCGCGGCGGCGACCGCGGCGCGGAACTGCTTCAGGTCGACCGGCTTGGTGAGGTAGTCGAAGGCGCCGGCCTTCAGCGCCTCGACCGCGTTCTCGGCCGAGCCGTAGGCGGTGATGACGATGCAGCGCTCGGGCCGCTGCAGCGAGCGCAGCAGGTGCAGCACCTCGAGGCCCGAGCCGTCGGGCAGGCGCATGTCGCAGATGATCGCGTCGAACCGGCGCGCCTGGAGCTGCTCGCGTGCCTGGAGCACGCTGCCGGCAGCCTCGACCCGGTAGCCCTCCCGCAGGAGCGTCAGCTCGTAGAGGGTTCGCAGATCGGGCTCGTCGTCGATGACGAGGATGGCGCCGTCTGGAGCGGAGGTGCGGGAAGAGGTGCTCACACGACTATTGTGTCAAAGGGCGAGTCGGCGGCCACGTCGTGCGGGGGTCGAAAGGCCACGGTGAAGGCATTGCCATCCACCGGCCCGAGCGCTGTGGCCCGCTCCACCCGGCGGTAGCCGATGCCCGCGCCGTGCCGCTCGCACAGCTCCCGGCAGATGTAGAGGCCCAGGCCGCTGGAGCGGCTCTCCGACGAGAAGAAGGGCTCGAACAGCCGCTGCTCGACCATCTGCTCCAGCGGCGCGCCGTCGCTCCAGACCTCCAGCAGCGCCTGGCCGCCGGCTGCCGCCCAGGTGCGCACCTGCAGCGCGTCGCGGTCGGGGCCGATGTAGCGCAGCGCGTTGTCCAGCAGGTTGACCAGCACCCGGCGCAGGTGGTCGGGGTCGAAGTCCACCCGCACGCCGGCGCCGGCCTCGGTCGCGACCTGCAGGCCGCAGCCCTGGCCGGCATGGCCATGCCAGTCGGAGCAGACCGCGCCGACGGTCTCGTCGAGCGGGATCGTCGGCGTGCCGTCGAAATCGAGCTGGCGCTGGGCGCGCGAGACGTCCAGCACCTCCTCGGCGATCTTGGCCAGGCGCTGCGCGTTCTGCCGCACCAGGGCCGAGAGTTGCCGCTGGGCCGGGTCGTGCAGGTCCTCGTCGAGCAGCGCGTTGGCCTGCACGATGGCCGCCAGCGGGTTGCGGATCTCGTGGGCCACCGCGGCCGACATGCGGCCCATCGCGGCCAGCTTCTCGGTGCGCAGCCGGGCCTCGGTCTCGCGCAGGTCCTGCAGGAACATCACGCAGAGCGTCTCCGACGGGCGCTCGCGCAGCGGCGTGAGCCGGGTGCGCACATGCAGGCGCCGCGGGCCGTGGCCGGGGTGCACCAGGGCCAGGTCGACCATCTGGCGGCCACCGTCGGCGACGGTGCGGCGGGCCAGCTCGGCCAGCGGCTCCCACACGGGCTGCTCCGACAGCGAGAACGGCGGGGTGTAGGCGCCGGCGTCCAGCAGGACCCGCGCCGCGGGGTTGGTCGCGCGCACCATGCCGGCCGCGTCGACCACCAGGACGCCGTCGGTCAGCGTCTCGATCACCAGCTCGTTCACCTGCGCCTGCAAGGTCGCCGCGCGCTGGCTGCTGCGGGCGATGGCTTCCTCGCGGGCCAGCCGGGTGGCCAGCGGCTGCACCAGCACCGCGATCACGAAGTAGCCCAGCCCGGTCAGGCCCGCCTGCAGCAGCCGCGGCGTCGAGAAGCCGGTGGCATCCGGCCAGAGCAGGGTGGCATCGGCCAGCAGCAGCAGCGTCACCCCGGCGGCGGTGCCCAGCGCCATGCGCCGGTTGCCCAGCACCGAGGCCATCAGCACCGGCAGGCCGAGCAGCGGCATGTAGTTCATGCCGCCCGACTGCAGCACCTGCATCGCCGAATAGGCGAGCAGGTCCGCGCCGATGGTGGGCAGCCACAGGGATCCCAGCGTGGCATCGTTGCGGCGCGGCTGCAGGTAGATGCGCGCAACCAGGGTGCCGGCGAGGTAGGCCAGGCAGACGGCCAGGAACACCGCGCTGTGTTGTTGCCCCAGCGCCTGGATCACCGCCTGCAGCAGCAGCAGGGCGACCGCCACCACCACCCGCGCGGTGGCGAAGCCGTTCCAGATGCGCAGCAGCCCGGCGGGCGGCGCCGGGCGCCGCCGGTCGGTGAAGCCGAGCCGCATCGTCATGGCGCAGCGTCGGGGTTGCGGCCCAGCCGCTGGTGGGCTGGGCTGCAGAAGCTGCCGTCGCGCGACACCAGCGCATCGCCGCGCGGCAGGTGCAGGCCGCAGTGCTCGCACCGCACCATGGCCTCGGGCAGGGCCGGGCGGGACGCGGGCGGCGGGGCGGCCGGCGGCGTGCGGCGGCCGCTGCGCCACAGCCAGACGAACAGGGCGACCGCGGCCAGGACGACGAGCAGCTTCATGCCGGCGCCCGGTGCAGGACCACCTCGAGCACGAAGCGCGATCCCACGTAGGCCAGCAGCAGCAGGGCCGAGCCGATGTAGAGCCAGCGCAGCGCGGTGCGCCCGCGCCAGCCGAAGCGCGCACGGCCCAGCAGCAGTACCAGGAAGGTGAGCCACGACAGCACCGAGAACACCGCCTTGTGGTCCCAGCGCCAGGCGCGTCCGTAGAGGGTCTCGCCGAACAGCAGGCCGGCCGCGAGGGTGGCGGTCAGCAGCACGAAGCCGGCGTTGACGAAGCGGAACGTCAGCCGCTCCAGCATCAGCAGGGGCATGCCGCTCTGCGGGTCGGCCGCCAGGCGCATCTGCTTCTCGGCCCGGGTCATCAGCCAGGCGTGGACCAGCGCCGCGGCGAAGAGCCCGTAGGAAGCGACGCCCAGCGCGAGGTGCAGCGGCAGCCAGGGCGAGTTCTGCGCATGCAGCGCGGTGCCGGGGAAGGCCAGCGCCAGCAGCACCGCCACCGCGCCCAGGCCGCACAGCGCCCAGCGCGCCCGCAGCCGCGGGTAGAGCCGGCTCTCCACCGCGTAGACGGTCAGCACGAACCAGGCGGTGATCGAGAGCGCCGGCGCGAAGCCGAAGTGCGGCGGCGTGAAGGCCAGCGACCAGACGAGCGCCGCGCCGTGCAGCACCCAGGCGGCGGCCAGTGCGGCGCGGCTCACGCCCGGGGCGAGGCGCGCCGCGAACAGGGCGGGCAGCGCGTAGGCGAGGGCGGCAGCAAGACCCAGCACGAGGCTGGCCGGGGACGCGCTGGGTAAAATCATGCCGACGAGTTTAGTGGCGTTCCCGCCCGCTGCCCGCGCCGCCGGCGCACACCGCGGGGCGCTTTCTTCGCACCCCGCGGCCGCCTGCCGTCCGGCGCCGCTCCGGCCTCTTCATCTCTCCTCCATTCCCACCATGGCATCCGCACTTACCGACAAACTCACGAAGCTCGTCAAGGAGATGCGCGGCCAGGCCCGCATCACCGAATCCAATGTGCAGGACATGCTGCGCGAGGTGCGCATGGCGCTGCTGGAGGCCGACGTGGCCCTGCCGGTGGTGCGCGACTTCATCGCCCGGGTGAAAGAAAAGGCGCTCGGCCAGGAAGTGCTGGGTTCGCTCAAGCCCGGCCAGGCGCTGGTCGGCATCGTCAACCGCGAGCTGGCCGCCACCATGGGCCAGGGCATCGCCGACATCAACCTGGCGGCCCAGCCGCCGGTGGTGATCCTGATGGCCGGCCTGCAGGGCGCGGGCAAGACCACCACCACCGCCAAGCTGGCCAAGCACCTGATCGAGAAGCGCAAGAAGAAGGTGCTGACCGTCTCCGGCGACGTGTACCGCCCCGCCGCCATCGAGCAGTTGAAGACGGTGACCAAGCAGGCCGGCGCCGAGTGGTTTCCCAGCACGCCCGACCAGAAGCCGCTGGCGATCGCGCAGGCCGCGCTCGACCATGCCAAGCGCCACTACTTCGACGTGCTGCTGGTCGACACCGCCGGCCGGCTGGCGATCGACGAAGCGCTGATGAACGAGATCCGCGAACTGCACGCCTTCCTCAAGCCCACCGAGACGCTGTTCGTGGTGGACGCGATGCAGGGCCAGGACGCGATCAACACCGCCAAGGCCTTCAAGGAGGCGCTGCCGCTGACCGGCATCGTGCTGACCAAGCTCGACGGCGATTCGCGCGGCGGCGCGGCGCTGTCGGTGCGGCAGATCACCGGCGCGCCGATCAAGTTCGCCGGCGTGTCCGAGAAGATCGACGGGCTGGAGGTGTTCGACGCCGAACGCCATGCCGGCCGCATCCTGGGCATGGGCGACATCGTGGCCCTGGTGGAGCAGGTCACGGCCGGTGTCGACGTGGAAGCCGCGCAGAAGCTGGCCGCCAAGGTGAAGAGCGGCGAGGGCTTCGACCTCAACGACTTCCTCGGCCAGCTGCAGCAGATGAAGCAGATGGGCGGACTCTCCAGCCTGATGGACAAGCTGCCGGCCCAGCTGTCGGCCAAGGCCGGCCAGGTCGACATGGACAAGGCCGAGCGCGACGTGCGCCGCAAGGAAGGCATCATCCAGAGCATGACCACGCTGGAGCGCCGCAAGCCCGAACTGATCAAGGCCACCCGCAAGCGCCGCATCGCCGCCGGCGCGGGCGTGCAGGTGCAGGAAGTCAACCGTCTGCTCAACGAGTTCGAGCAGATGCAGACCATGATGAAGAAGATGAAGGGCGGCGGCCTGATGAAGATGATGAAACGCATGGGCGGCATGAAGGGCATGGGCGGCGGCATGCCCAAGCTGCCGTTCTAATGCGTTTCACATACGAAAAAGGCCTGTAGCCGGCGAATGGCGCCGGCTTCTAGCTACTGAATAGATAGCAAAAGAAAAAGCCGACTCGCAGGTCGGCTTTTTTTATGTGCGGCCCCGGCAGGGGCATCGCTCGGTCTCAGGCGGCAGCCGCCAGGGGCGTCGCCAGCCGTGGACGCGACAGGCGGTTGGCATGCAGGCGGGCCCGGCGCAGCACCGAAGGCGACCAGCGCTCTTCGGGGATCAGCAGGAAGGCCCGGCTGCGCATCGCGGTACCCAGTTCGATGTGGCTGGTCCAGACGCTGACGGGGATCGCCAGCAGCAGCGGCAGGCCGACCGGCACCAGCCAGACCAGGGCGCTCGGATCGATCATCGCGATGCCGACGGCCAGCACGGCGACCACCAGGGACATCGGTGCGAGCGTTGCGGCGGCACCCTTCCACGACAGGGCCAGCGCTTCGCGGGGAGGCGACTTCCAGTCGAGCTTCATGCCGGTGATGGCGACCAGAACGAACAGCGAGTGGGCCAACATGCGGACCGGCGACTGCAGCAGGGCCAGCACGCTTTCGAGAGCCGAGCTCTTCAGCAGCGCGAAAGCGCCGCCGAACATGCGTTGCTCGCCCTTCATCAGCACGGCAACGATGCCCAGAATGCGCGGCAGGAACAGCACGCTGATCGTGAAGGCCCAGAGGCCCATCAGTTCGGCAGGGAGCACGTCCCAGTTGGTCGTGGCGATCTTGCTGCCCGACAGCCACAGGGCGGTGCCCAGGGTCATGAAGGCCAGCCACAGCGGAGCCGACACATAGGACAGGGCGCCGGTCACGAACATGGCGCGGTGCACGCGGTGCAGGCCGGGCTCCGCCATCAGGCGTGCGTTCTGCAGGTTGCCCTGGCACCAGCGGCGGTCGCGCTGCAGCTCCGACAGCAGGTCGGGCGGTTGCTGCTCGTAGCTGCCGACCAGATCGGACACCAGCCACACCTGGAAGCCGGCACGGCGCATCAGCGCGGCCTCGACGAAGTCGTGCGACATGATGCCGCCGGACATGCCGCCCTTGCCTTCGATCGGGGCGAGGGCGCAATGCTGCATGAAAGGCTCGACGCGGATGATGGCGTTGTGGCCCCAGTAGTGCGACTCGCCCAGCTGCCAGAACTGCATGCCGAGGGTGAACAGGCGGCCGGTCATGCGGGAAGCGAACTGCTGCGAACGGGCATGCAGGGTCACGTGGCCGATCGACTGCGTGGCGGTCTGGATGATGCCGGCCTTGGGGTGGGCTTCCATCAGCTTGACCATGGTCGAGAGGCAGTCGCCGCTCATCACGCTGTCGGCGTCGAGGACCACCATGTAGCGGTAGTCCTTGCCCCAGCGGCGGCAGAAGTCGGCCACGTTGCCGGCCTTGCGATGGGTGCGGCGGGTGCGCAGGCGGTAGTACACCTCGATCTGCGGCTGGTCCGGGTTGGCGGCCAGGGCGGCGCGCAGGTCTTCCCAGGCGGCGAGTTCGGCCTTGGCGATGGCGGGATCGTAGCTGTCGGACAGCACGAACACGTCGAACACCTTGGCGTTGCCGGTGGCGGCGACCGATTCGCAGGTGGCGCGCAGGCCGGCGAACACGGTGGCCACGTCTTCGTTGCAGATCGGCATGATGATCGCGGTGCGGGCATCGGCGTTCATCGCATGGTCGCGCACTTCCTTGGCGGAAATGGTGTGCTTGTCGCCGCGCAGGCTGACCCAGAAGCCCATCAGCGCGGTGGTGAAACCGGTGACGACCCAGGCCGACAGCAGAGCGAACAGCGCGATCTGGCCGTACTGCAGCACCGCGCTGTCGTACACCGGCTGGATGCCGGCGAACAGCGTGGTGGCGATGGCGGTGGTGATCAGCGTGATCAGCAGGAACACGGCGCGGCGACGCGACGCGGCACGCTGCCATGCTTCCGGGGCCATCTGCTCGGCTTCCAGCGGGGTCTGCACTTCGTGCGAACGGCCGGTAAGCGTCATCAGGGTGGAAGTGCCGAGGCTGTTCCAGAAGCCGCGCCATGGCTTGGCGGGCATCGAGCCGCGGTTGACCGGGGGAGCGGTCACGGAGTTGGGGTGGCGCTCTTCGCGCAGTTCGCTGCGGGAAGACGCGACAGGGTTCGCGGCCGCGGTTGCCGGGGTGGGCAATGCGACGACGCGCTGGCTGGCGACGGGTCGAAGAGGATTCATGGTGTCACTCACTGGTCGGTCCCTAAACATCAGGAAGCAGCGAACCCGGCGCCGTCGGCAGGACGGTAGACACGAGGGGCGGCGGGGCTGCACATGCGCTATGCATTGCAATCCCCGTGCCATCATGAATAAGTTATTTCATATCAAAGACTTGCGAGTAATTTCTCGAAATATTATGAAGAATTTCGGTGTTAACCCTCGCAAAACCCCTGTTTTTGTCGCCGCCCGGCGACAGGACAGCGGCCTGCCCTGGTCGAATCCTTATGAATCAACGGCTTAGCCTTGTCGTCCTTCTGCGACACCATCCGTGGAAACCACGACACCGTCCCCTTTGAACTGACCGGGCGTCAGCGCATGCTTCTGCAGCAGCCGGTAGAACTCGGTCCGGTTCCGGTCGGCCAGGCGCGACGCGTCGGCCACGTTGCCGTCGGTGAGCTTGAGCAGGCCGACCAGGTAGTCGCGCTCGAATTTCTGCTTGGCATCGGCGTAGTTGAGCACCTCGATCGAGGGCGTGCGCAGGGCGCGCTGCACCAGGGCCAGCGGCACCAGCGGTGTCGTGGAAAGCGCACAGACCTGCTCCACCACGTTGAAGAGCTGCCGCACGTTGCCCGGCCAGGCCGCGGTGGTGAGGGCTTTGAGGGCTTCGGGCGCGAAGCCCGACAGACGCTTGCCGTACTTGCCGGCCAGCTTCAGCAGGAAATGGTTGGCCAGGAGCGGGATGTCCTCCCGCCGGTCGCCCAGCGTGGGCAGGGTGAGCGTCACCACGTTCAGCCGGTAGTAAAGGTCTTCCCGGAACTGGCTGGTCTGCATGGCCGCATCGAGATCGCGATGGGTGGCGGAGATGATCCGCACGTCGACCGGGATCGACTGGCTGGAGCCGACCGGCCGCACCGCGCGCTCCTGCAGCACCCGCAGCAGCTTGACCTGCAGGGCCGGCGGCATGTCGCCGATCTCGTCGAGCAGCAATGTTCCGCCCTCGGCCGCCTGGAAGAGCCCCTTGTGGTTGGCGCTGGCGTCGGTGAAGGCGCCCTTGACGTGGCCGAACAACTCCGATTCCAGCAGCGCTTCGGGAATCGCGCCGCAATTGACGGCAACGAAGGGTTTCCGGGCGCGCGGGCTGGCGCGGTGGATGGCGCGGGCCAGCATTTCCTTGCCGGCACCGCTGTCGCCGCGCAGCAGCACCGACGCGTCCGATTGCGCGATCATCCGCGCCTCGGCCAGCACCTCGGCCATGCGGCTGGAGCGGCTGACGATCTCCGAGCGCCAGGATTCGTCGGCATGGGTCTCGCTGACGGTGGGGGCGCTCAGGGCCAGCGCCTGCGAGATCTTGTCGAGCAGTTCCTTGCCGTCGAACGGCTTGGTCAGGTAGGTGAACACGCCGCGGGCGGTGGCTTCCACCGCGTCGGGGATCGTGCCGTGGGCGGTGAGCAGGATCACCGGCAGCGAGGGATGGCGCGCCCGGATGATGTCGAACAGCGCCAGGCCGTCCTTGCCGGGCAGGCGTACGTCGGACAGCACCAGTTGCGGGTGGGCGATGTCGAGCTGGGTGAGCGCCGACTCGGCAGAGCTGACCGCCGTGACCCGGTAGCCCGCCGCGTTGAGCCGCATCGACAGAAGGCGCAGCATGTCGGCATCGTCGTCCACCACCAGCAGGCTGGGGGCGTGGGCGGACAGGGAGGGGGCGGAGGCGCTCATCGGATCGGGTTTCCTAGGGGTTCGGCTTGGCCGCCGGAGCGGCGGGCGCTGCGGGCGGGCTCGCGGCGGCCGCGCCGTTGGCGCCGGAGCGGGTCAGGCTGCGCTCGATGGCGCGCACCGCCTCCAGCCGTTCGCTCAGCTGGTCGATGCGGCGCTGGTTGTCGCGCAGTTGCTGGGATTGGCGCTCGACCATGTCCTCCAGCCGGCGCTGGTCGCCGTAGCGCGAGGTGAGCAGCCGGGCCAGCGGGTGCAGCCGGCGCGCGGCTTCGCCCTGGTTGTTCAGCAGGCGCTGCAGCAGCGTCTGGGCGCGCATCGTGTCCTGCGGATTGCGGGTCTGCGCCAGGGCCACCGCCAGCTGCAGGTCCTGGAACGGCGTGCGCTGCGCCTCGCCGGAGGTAT
This sequence comes from Xylophilus sp. Leaf220, assembly GCF_001421705.1. Taxonomy (GTDB): domain Bacteria; phylum Pseudomonadota; class Gammaproteobacteria; order Burkholderiales; family Burkholderiaceae_C; genus Xylophilus. The sequence continues at coordinate 57,656 of NZ_LMKO01000027.1, forward strand.
CGCCCAGGCGCGCGATTTCCTGCGACAGCTCGGCCGGCGGCATCGTCCGGACCCGGTCGGCATAGGCGAGCAGCGCCACGTTGCCTTCGGGCGGTGGCATGGGGGCGGCCGCCTGCGCCGCCGTGGCGGCGTCGCTGCGGGGCGCAGTTGCCGGCTTGGTGCCGGTCGCCGGCGGCACGACGATCACGTCGTCGACATCGGCTGCAGCGCTGGCCGCGGCCGCGGCCGAGGGCGGCGGCGCGGGCGGCGTGGCAGGGGCGGGCGGCGGCGCCGGCGTGGCGCAGCCCGCTGCCAGTGCCACGGCGCCCAGTGCGCCGGCGAGTCGAAAGCGGTGGGGCATGGTGCTGCTAGAGGACATGGGGCAGGTCGATGCGGAAATGGGCGCCGGCGGTGCCGGCCATGAGTTCGATGTGGCCGCCGTGCGCAGCGATGTACTCCTGCACGATCGACAGGCCGATGCCGTTGCCGCGCGCGGCATCGGCGGGCTGGCGCTGGCCGCGGTAGAAGGGCTCGAAGATGCGGGGACGGTCGTCCTCGGCCACGCCGGGGCCCTGGTCCTTGACCTCGATCGTCACGCCGTTGCCCAGGCGCGCCAGGCGCAGCACGATGGTGCCGTTGCGCGGCGAGAAGCGGATCGCGTTGGAGAGCAGGTTGGCCACCACCGTCGCCAGCTTGCCGGCATCGACCTGGGCCGACACCGGCGTGCCCTCGACCTTCACCGCCAGCGCATGCGCCTGCCACTGGAGCCGCTGCGCATCGACCTGGTCCTCCAGCAGCTGGAGCAGGTCGGTCTTCTGGCGCTGCAGCTGGCGCGCCTCGAAGGCGGCGGCGTTGAAACGCAGCAACGCCTCGATCTGGCTCTGCAGCACGACGGTGTTCTGCTGCAGGATGCGCGCCACCTCGCGCTGGTTGTCGGTCAGCGGGCCGGCCACGCCGTCCTCGAGCAGGGCCACGCCTTCGCGCAGTGCGGCCAGCGGCGTCTTCAATTCGTGCGAGATATGGCGCAGGAAGCGCGCCTTGTCGGCATCCAGCTCGGTGAGCCGCAGCCGCAGCCACTCCAGCTGCTGGCCCACACGGCGCACGTCGGCGGGGCCGCGGATGTCGATCGGCTCCTCCAGCTCGTTCTCGCCCAGCCGGACGATGGCACGCTCCAGCCGCTTGAACGGCCGCGCCAGCCACAGGCCGAAAGCCACCGCCAGCAGTACCGCCAGGCCGATCGCGCCCACCACCATGCGGGTGAGCCGGGCGCGGCTGGTGTCGAGCTGCTCTGTCAGCGCGGTGTTGCGGCCCTCGATCGCCCGCTGCACCTCCTGCGCCACCAGGGCGTTGACCGATTCGAGTTCGCGGAATTCCGAGGACATCGACCGCTCGCGGTCGAGCGCGGTATCGGACGGGCCGGCGAACAGCGCGGTGATGGTGGCCAGCTGGGCACGCCAGCGGTTGGCCACGTCGGCCGGCACGTCGCCCGGCTCCAGTTGGGCGAGCAGTTCGGTACCGTCGTGCGCCGCTTCGTCGAAGCGCTTGCGCAGCATCGCGTCGTTGAGGATCAGCGACTGGCGACCGGCCCGCTCCATGGTGGCGCTGCGGTTGGCCAGGTCCTGCACGATCGCGTTGAGCTGCAGCGCCCGGGCCGAGAACCCGCGGCTCTGCGCCATCAGCCCGTCGAAGGTGAAGACCGCCCGCAGCGAGATGCCGCCGAGCAGCGCGGCGATCAGCAGGAAGCCGACCAGCAGCAACTGCTGGAACGATCCGCGGACCGGCCGGCGCCGCGCGCTGCCCGACGCCGCCAGGGGCAGCGCCGCGGGCGGTGCGGTGCCGCTCATGCGGCCAGCGCCGGCAGGGGCAGGTCTTCCCGCAGCGCCACCGCGCCGCGCAGCGAATAGCCCTGCGCCTCGGTGATCCGCAGATCGACCATCTGTCCCACCAGCCGTGCGGGGCCCGCGAAGTTGACGACGCGGTTGCACTCGGTGCGGCCCATCAGCTCGGGCACCGCGGCCGAGGACTTGCGCGACGGGCCTTCCACCAGGATGCGCTGCACGGTGCCGACCCGGCTGGCGCTGATCGCCCGCACGTTGTCGTCGATCGCCGCCTGCAGCTGCTGCAGACGGCGCAGCTTGACCTCGTGCGGCGTGTCGTCGTGCAGGTTGGCGGCCGGCGTGCCGGGCCGCGGGCTGAAGATGAAGCTGAACGAGGTGTCGTAGCCCACGTCGTGGATCAGCTTCATCATCTTCTGGAAGTCGTCGTCCGTCTCGCCGGGAAAGCCGACGATGAAGTCGCTGCTCATCGCCAGGTCGGGGCGGATCGCGCGCAGCTTGCGCACCGTGCTCTTGTATTCCATGGCGGTGTAGCCGCGCTTCATCGCCATCAGGATGCGGTCGCTGCCGTGCTGGACCGGCAGGTGCAGGTGGCTGACCAGCTTCGGCACCTCGGCATAGGCCTGGATGAGCCGCGGCGTGAACTCGTTGGGGTGGCTGGTGGTGTAGCGGATGCGCTCGATGCCGGGAATCTCGGCGACGTACTCGATGAGCATCGCGAAATCGGCGATCTCGGCGGTTGCGCCCATCGCACCGCGGTAGGCGTTCACGTTCTGGCCGAGCAACGTCACCTCGCGCACGCCCTGGTCGGCCAGCCCGGCGACCTCCACCAGCACGTCGTCGAACGGGCGGCTCACCTCCTCGCCGCGGGTGTAGGGCACCACGCAGTAGCTGCAGTACTTGGAGCAGCCCTCCATGATCGAGACGAAGGCGGTCGCGCCGTCGACCTTCGCCGGCGGCAGGTGGTCGAACTTCTCGATCTCGGGGAAGCTGATGTCGACCTGCGGCCGGTCGTGCAGGTCGCGCGCGGCCAGCATCTCGGGCAGGCGGTGCAGCGTCTGCGGGCCGAAGACCACGTCGACGTAGGGCGCGCGGGCGATGATCGCCGCGCCTTCCTGGCTGGCGACGCAGCCGCCCACGCCGATCTTCACGCCCCGGGCCTTAAGGTGCTTGACGCGGCCCAGGTCGCTGAACACCTTCTCCTGCGCCTTCTCGCGTACCGAGCAGGTGTTGAACAGGATCAGGTCGGCCTCTTCCATGTCCTGGGTGGGCTCGTAGCCTTGCGCCGCGCCCAGCACGTCGGCCATCTTGTCCGAGTCGTACTCGTTCATCTGGCAGCCGAAGGTCTTGATGAATACTTTTTTGCTCATGGGGAGCGCCCTTCGGGCGTCTGGTGTGTGGGGCGGCGGGTCGTGGCCGTGCGGCCGACGCCCTGTGCGACCGGCTCCGCGGTGCGACGGCCGGCGGTCAAGATCCGAACAGGGATTCCAGCAGAGAGCGCTGCCTGCCGGGCCGCAGTGCCGCTTCGTCGGGTGTCAGCAACCAGACCTCGGCGATCTCGCCGAACCCGTCGCGCCGGTAGTTGACGATGAGATCCTGCTCGGCCAGCGTGGCCGACAGCACCGCACGCCCCTGCGTGTCGCGGATCAGCCCGCCGACCGAAAGGCGGTCGGGCTTGCCGTCCATCAGCACCACCGGCGGGTAGGTGACGCGCAGGCGACCGCGCATCGCCGTCTCGGGGAAATTGCGCACCGCGGCCATCGACTCAGCGGTCTGCGCGTGCAAGGGCACTGATACGCCCAAGGCGCAGCAGAGCAGCACCAGCCCGGCGATGTGCCGACGGGCGGAAGGGCGGGGCAGGGAGAGGGGCGTGGCGCCGGGGCGGCGTGCGCAGCGGGTCATGGTGTACGTCCAGAGGCTGGTGGTGCCATTCTAGCGGGCACCCCCTCGGCGCGACGGTCTCACAACGGCAGGCAGCGCAGCCGCAGCTGGGAGGATTCGAGCTTTTCCGCATACCAGCCGTCGCGGGCCGGCGACACGAGCGCAGCCAGGCCCTGCATCAGCGTCACGTCATCCCCTGCCTTCGCGTTCTTGTAGCACTCGTCGAGCGTGGCCAGCGACCGGCGCAGCGCGGCGGCCTGCGCGGCGTCGGTCTTGTCGCCCGAAGCGGCCTGGCCGGCAAGCCAGGTCTCGTAGGCGGCCAGCGTCTGCTCGGGCAGCTTTTCGCGTGCGTCCTTCGGAATCATGTTGCCGTAGAGCTGCTGCAGGCTTTCGGCGCCGGCCCGCGACAGGTGCAGCGATACGTCGTACTGCGCCTCGAACGCGCCTTGCCGGGCGATCACGCGCTGGATGCGGTAGTCGAGCCGGCCCTGGGCGCCGCCCAGCGTGGCGATGAGTTCGCGCGCAGAGGCATTGTCGGGGTTGCCATCGAAGTCCGTCTTCAGCGCCTGCGTGATCGCTACGTCGTCCGGGAATGCGATGCCGGCAGGGCCCGCGCCGGGGCGGTCGCAGGCGGAGAGAAGGGCCAGGAGGGCGCAGGCTACCAGGCTTGTAGCTATGCGGCCGAGCGGCGCCCGGTCGGTGGAAGTGAGTTGGTGTGGGTGCATGGCAGGTAATGGACCACGACCGGCGTCCACGGTGCGCCCGAAGATATGTCAGGGTGTAAATACGGGTCTTAAAACGTACTGACAGTGCGACATCTCCCGCACGAGTTGCGGAATTGTCCTATTGACATGTATTCGGTGTGGTTGATTACGGATCCTTCGTTTCACCGCGAACGCCGTTTCCTCTGGAGAAAATTCAAGAAGAAGTGCAACACGACGGCGGAAGTTCCATCCGTCCGAGCTGCTTGACAAAAGTTTGCACAACGATTTCAGCGCAGTATTTATGCCCCTGCTTGGTGCATTTGGTGGCGAAAATGTAAGTTATTTTGCATAAATAGCATTACAAATTCGTCAACTGGCTGCCATAAATGGAACGTACAAACGGGGCTCTCGCAGTCCGGGCCATCCGGTTATTACCCATCCGCTTCATCAGGAGTTTCCCATGCAGAAGAAATTTGCCCTCGTCGGTATCGTCTCCCTGGCCTTCGTCTCGTCCGCCGCCTTCGCTCAAACTGCCAGCATCAGCGTGCCGGGTGTCGGCAAGGCTTCGGGTTCGATGGGTTCGACCGTCGAGCGCAGCAATATCACGGTCGCCAACAACACGGCGCGCGACGTGCTGGTCGGCGGTGGATCGGCCAGCATCCTGAAGCTGGGCGGACAGGTCGAGATGAGCGGCGTGGCCAACGTCAACAGCGTCAACATCACCGGCTCCACGCTGCGCGACTCCAACATCACCGTCAGCGGCAACACGGCAGAGAACATCAAGGCCATCGGCGGCACGGCCAACGTCAACTCGGTCAACATCAACTGAGTCCAGACACCGTGCGCCGCATCGATGCCCTCGGGGCATGCGATGCCGGTGCGTGACACCGCGATCTGCGTCCGCAGATCCCTCCGGAGCCGCTTGTGATCGTCGTCCCCCCCAAGAAACTGCTGGCACTCGCCGTGCTGTGCACCATGCCGGCCGTGCATGCGCAAGAGAGCGTGTTGCACGGCCTGGGCTGGATCACCGAACGGCCCGGCACCGAGGTCGATGCCCGCTCGCAGGTGCGGTCGGTCGGAAACCAGTCGCGCGCGGCGGTCAGCGCCAGCGGCGGCAAGGTCAGCGCCGGTCCTGGCGGACTGGCGGGTTCGGTCGACCTGGTGTCGACGGCGCAGGCCAACGTCATCGGGCTCAGCGCGCTCACCGTGCGCAACACGCAGATCGACGTGCTGCAGAACCAGGTGTCGGGCTTCATCGCCGCGGTGGGCGGCGCGGCGACGGCCAACACCGTACTTCTTTCGGGCGGCGCCGCACGGCGCCCGCTCACCGATTCCCGGGTGCAGCTCTCCGGCAACCGGGCCAGCGACGTGCAGGCCATCGGGTTCAAGGGGCAGGTGATGGTGGGGGCCGGCTCGCTGCAACTGCCGGGTCGCGCCAGCGCCAACAGCGTGCTGATGAACGAAAGCGACACGGTGCGCACGCAGGTGACCGGGGTCGGCAACGTGGCCCACGGCATCACCGCAGTGGGCGGATCGGCACTGGCCAATGCACTCACCACCAGCAAGAGCACGCTGGAGGACACGCGCATCAGCCAGAGCGGCAACCAGGCGCGCGACATCCGCGCCGGTGGCGGATCGGCCGGCGTGGGCTGGGGGGCGGTGCTCGATGCGCAGCTCAACGGGGTCGCCGCGGCCAATGCGGTGGCATTGGCCGGCAGCCGGGTGCGGGGCGCCCAGATCGACCAGAGCCGCAACACTGCGCAGGGCAGTCTGTCGGTCGGTGGCAGCGCGCTGGCGAACAGCGTGAGCCTGTCGGACTACCAGGGAACCGATCTTCGCGCCTACCGGGCGCAGCAGAGCGGCAATACCGCGAAGGCGGTCGACGCGTGGGGGGGCGAGGCGACGGTGCTCAAGGGTGCCATCGCATCGGTCGACAACGCGGCGATGGCGCTCGCCAATTCCATCTCGGTGAACCGTGGCGATCTGCAGGGCAGCACGCGGCACATGCTGTCGGGCAACCAGGCCGACACGGTCCAGGCCGCAGGCGGCGGCGCGTCGGCCAACAGCATCTGGCTGGACGACTCGACCGCCCGCAACAGCCAGGTCACCCTGACCGGCAACACCGCCCGCAACATCGACACCGCCGGTGGCCGCGCCACGATCGGCGGTGGATACGTGGGCAGCTTCGAGCGGCAGGGCCGCGCAGTGGCCAACAGCCTGGTGCTCGACCGCCAGTCGTCGTTGCAGGACACGCCGGTGACTCTGTCGGGCAACGAGACGGCCGGCGTCCGCGGAACCGGCGGGCTGGCGGCGGCGGCGAGCGTGCTGGCCAGCAACGGCAGGATCGGCGACGGCAGCATCGCGATCACCGGCAACCGTACCGACGGTGTCGCCGCGCGGGGATTCGACAACAGTGTCGGCGGCGGACTTCTCTACAGCGCCAAGCAGCAGGCGGTCGCGCTGGCGAACGGGCTCGGCGTCTTCGACTCGACCGCCGATGCGCGCTCCCTGGTCTTTTCGGGCAATACCGCGCGGGCGTTGTCCGCCCAGGGCGGCAAGGTCAATGCCAACAGCGTGAGCCTGGAGCAGGGCGACGGCGACGGAGCCGCGCCTTCGCGCCTGTCGGCCAACGTCACGGTGACGGGCAACACAGCGACCCAGCTGTCGACCGGCGCCAGCTCGACCACCGGGTTTGGCAAGGCGTTCAGCTCGGAGAGCGTCGCCCGCGCCGCGGCCAATGCGGTGGTGCTCAGCCACGGCGCCACGGTGGATGCGGGCTCGCCGGTGTCCCTGGCCGGCAACGATGCCCGCAACGTCGGCGCGATCGGCGGCACCGCGCTGGTCAATGCGCTGGCGGCCTACCGCAGCGCATCGGTGAGCCGCAGTCCGCTCGCCCTCTCCGGCAACCGCGCGTCGGAGGTCTCCACCGGGGGCATCTACAACCAGGTCGGCGGGATCGGCAGCGCGCGCAACGGCGTGCTGGCGGCCAATGCGGTCTACTTGGAAGGGCCCGGCGGCGTGCGCATGGACGGCACGCCGGTGCAACTGTCGGGCAACACCGCCACCACCCTGCGGGCCGACGGCGGCCGGGTGAACGCGAATGCGCTGGCCATCAACGGCGACGGGGCCCTGACGGCATCGCAGGTCACGCTGACCGGCAACGAAGCGCGCAACGTCACCAGCCAGGGCGACGAACGCACGGTGCTCGGCCATGCGATCGACAAGGGCGTGGGCACCGCCAGCGCGAACACGGTGCAGGTGCTTGGCACGCTCCGGGCGAGCAGCCTCCAGTTGCTGGCGAACGTGGCCTCCCGCGTGTCCGCCGACAAGGGCCTCGCGGCGGCCAACAGCGTCGTGGCCGACCAGGCGGGCCAGGTGGACGGTCTGCAGGCCAGCATCGTCGGCAACGTGGCCAACGATGTCCGGGCCCGCGACGGGCGCATGGCACTGGCCAACACGGTGCTGAACGCAGGCCGGTTCTCGGGCGCGCGTGTCGGCATCACCGGCAACACCGGGTCGGCGCAGACGGGCAGCGCCGACGCGCTGGCCAACAGCCTGCGCAATGGCGAGGGCGCGAGCCTCTCCGGAGGCTCGGCGACGCTGGCAGGCAACAACGGCGCGGCCCAGGGCGGCGGCATGGTCAACAGCATTGACAACGCCGGCTCGCTCTCCGGCGCCGGCGTGACCGTGGTGGGCAACCGCGGCACGGTCGGTGGCAGCGGCAAGGCCAACAGCCTGCACAACCGCGGCCGCCTGACGGGCAGCACGGTGCAATTGGCCGGCAACAACGGAAACGCGGCCGGCCAGGGCGTGGTCAACAGTGTCGACAACCAGGGCCAGCTGAGCGGATCCAACATTACCATCCTGGGCAACCAGGGGAGCGCGCAGGGCAACGGCATCGCCAATGCGCTGGTCAACACCGGCAGCGTGGCCGGCAGCCAGATCACCATCCTCGGCAACCGTGGGAATGCGAGCGGCGGCGCGGTCAACAGCGTGCGCAACGAGGGCGCGGTGTCGGGCAGCCAGATCGTGCTGATGGGCAACCAGGGCAGCGCCAGCGGCGGCATGGTCAACAGCGTCTCCAACAAGGGCACGATGACCGGCGGGCAGATCGCCATCGTCGGCAACCGCGGCACGTCGTCCGGCGGCGGCACCGTCAACAGCGTGGACAACCGCGGCATCTTGACCGGCCAGGTGATGATCGCCGGCAACCAGGGCACGGCGGTCGGCGGCGGCACCGTCAATTCGCTGGTCAACCGGGGGCTGATGACCGGCAACGTGGTGATCGCGGGCAACCGGGGCACGGCCATGGCCGGCGGTACCTCCAATTCGGTGATCAACCACGGGGTGCTGACCGGCACCGTCGCCATCGTCGGCAACGCCACGGCCGCCGGTGCGGGGATGACGTCGGGCAGCGTGCGCAACATGGGTGCGCTGGTCGGTGCGGCCGCGGTGACGGCCAACGTCCCGATGGTTGCCAACCCCGGCTACACGGTACCGATGCCGTCCACCGGCGTTGTGAATCATTCTGTAACCATTGTGCCCGGGTTCAACATGACCAATATGTAATGCGGGGCGACGCGGCCGACCGGCCGTCTTCCGCATGGCAGGCCGCACGGCCGACACCCTTAGAGGAGGATCAGATGCAGTCCAACACAGCTTTCCATCCGCACGGTTTCGTCCGCTGCGCCACCCTGTCGGCAGCGGTCGTGCTGGCCCTGGCATCGGGCGCGAGCCACGCCCAACTGGTGAACTACGGCGAGCAGTTGTCCACCTACAAGGACAACCAGACCAGCGGCGTTCGGTTGATCGATGCCACCACGCCGAGCGTGGCGGCGCGGGCGCGGGTGGCGCGTGCCCTGTCCCAGAACACGGTGGTCGACCAGTCGGCGCTGGTGCAGCCGGACGGCACGCTGAAGCTGCCCGAAGACCAGAAGAACGTGGTGATCCGGACCACCTACAACGATGTCACCCGCGCTGCCGACGGCACGCTGCGGGTCGCCAGTCCCACGATCCAGGGCAACGTCAACGGCAACGTGACCCTGTTCGTGGACGGCAAGGGCGTCCAGAACATCACCGTGCTGAACAACGGCCGATAAGGAACGCGGGCGAGGGGCCCGGCGCTGCTGCTGCCGCAGCGTGGCGCGTTGCCGTGCGGCAGCGTGTCCTGCAAGTCATCCAGAACAACTCTCTACAAACAGAATGACCACGTCTCTGCAATTTCTCTCCCGCACCGCGGCCGCATGCTGCATCGCCGCCGCGCTGGCGGGCTGCGCCAATACCCAGAACGCGCTGAGCGATGCCAACAAGCTGCTGGCCGAGCGCGAGGCCGACAAGCCGTTGCCGAGCGCCAACCTCAGCCAGTACGCGCCCGCCCTGGCCCGCCTGGGACGGATGCTCGACATCTACAAGGACGGCGATCCGGTCATCTACATGCAGACCCGCAACATCCTCGATGCGACCAACCTGTCGCATCCGCTGGTGGGCGCCGAAATTCCGGGCGACATCACCGAGATGGTCCGTACCGCGGTCAACCGCATCGGCGCGCGGGTGGTCTATGTGCCGTACCACCCCGACTACCTGGTGTCGCAGGCCCAGTTGGGTGCCAAGTTCGGCGTGACGATGCCCGACTTCCTGATCACCGGCGCCCTGACCGAGTTCGACCGCGCGCTGTCGGGCGCCGGCCGCTCCAACAACGCCAGCATCGAGTTCGGCAGCGGTCGCGGCAACACCGCACTCGGCTTCGATAACAAGCGCACGGCCATCTTCTCGGCCCTGGCGCTCGACCTGAACCTGGTGAGCTTCAACACCCAGCAGATGGTGCCCCGCATCCAGGCGTCCAACGTCGTGAAGGTGCTGAACTTCAGCTCCGAGGACAACGCCAGCCTGGGCTTCTACGGCGATGCTTTCGGCTTCAAGCTCGAAGGCAAGTACCTGCAGGGCCGGCATTCCGCGATCCGCACCCTGGTCGACCTGAGCGTGCTCGAGATCGTCGGCAAGGCGACCAACACGCCGTACTGGCGCTGCATCCCCAACGGCACACCCGACCCGGTCGTGGTCGACAACATGCGGGCGTCGTTCGAATCGCTGGCGCCCGAGATGAAGATCGGCCTGGTGCAGGTCATGCTGCGCAAGTACGGCCAGCCGGTGGTCGTCACCCAGCAGTTCGACGAGCCCACCAAGAACGCGGTGCGCGCGGTCTACGGCAGCCGGTTCCCGCAGGTGGGCGACCAGGTCGACGTGCTCACCTGGGCCGGTTTCGAGCCGCTCTTCTTCAACGTGCCGATGGCCTGGGACGCCGAGATGGTGCAGGCTGCCGCTGCGCAGGCCGCGCGCGATGCCGCCCCGCCGCCGCCGAAGCCGATGGCCCCGGTGACCGCCCAGCCCGGAGGCGCAGCATGAAGCGGGTTCTACCGGCGCACCGCCTCGTGGCCCGCCAGGCACGCGGCTGGGCCGTGGCGGCATCCGTCGCCGTTGCGTGCGCCGCGCAGGCCCAGACGGCGGGCGTCGGCATTCCGGGCGGCAGCGGCGCGGCGGCGACCGGTGCGCCGGCAGCCTCCACCGTGGCGCAGCCCGCCTCCAGCGGCGCGCGCTACATCGAGTCGTGCCAGCAGTCGATCGACCGTGGCGTCGGCGGCCTGGGCTGCCAGGGGCCGCTCTACACCAACGAGATCTCGCGTTTGAAGGAAGAAGCGCTGCGCACCAACAACGCATCGCTGCTCACCCTGCTGGGCGATGCCTACCAGAGCAACCGGTCCTCGGTGTCCGACATCGGCCAGGCCTACCGCTGGTACCTGTTGGGCGCGGTGCGGGGCGATCCGCGCGCGATGGAGCGGCTGACGGCGCTCTACAAGGACGGCCGCGGCGTGCAGCAGGACAAGATCAAGGCGCTGGGCTATGCCCGCCTGACCGAGCGGCTGGCGATTCCGGGCTCCAGTTCCGCCCAGGGCGCGGCCGAGACCATCCGCAGCCTCGGCAGCGAGATGGCCGACGAGGAGATGGTGCTGGCCGACCGTTTCGCCAGCGAGTTCGACGCGATGGTACGCAGCCGTGCCGGCACCGCGGCACAGGGCGGTGGCGGCGCGGCCGCCACCGGGGTGCCCGGCGTGGGCGCCGCGCAGCCGCCCGAGGCCGCCGCGGCCCCGGTACCGCCGTCGACCACGGTGATCACCGTTCCGCGCGGCGGCGGCGCGGCCCGCTGAGCGTGCCGCGCGTCTTCGATCTTTCCCTTTCCATGGAGGATTCTTGCTCATGCGATCACGCCAGAAGCTCTCGATATCCCTGCCGGCCCTTTTGTGGACCCTGGTCACCTGCGGCATCGCCATCGCCCAGCCGGGCGCCGTAGTGGTGGACCGGCCCGGCAGCGGCACCAACCGCATCGAGGTCACCGGCAACCAGGCGTCCGGCGTGGCGGTACGCTGCGCCGACGGCAGGGTGGCCGCCACGCCTCCGGCCAACGTCAACAGCGTGAACATCGACGGCCAGGCCCTGCGGGGCAAGACGGTGGTCGTCACCGGCCGCAACAGCCAGGACGTGCGGGTGGCCGGCAGCGGCTGCGACGGAACGCCGGCCGGCGCGGTTCCCCCGCCCGCCAACGTCAACAGCGTGAACATCCGCTGATCCTCGCCATCCCTTGGCGCAGCTCCGGCCCGGCGCCCGGCCCGCAGTCGCCGGTGCGCGTGTCCCGACCGTTTCGAAGGAAATCCACCATGTCCCTCCCGTCCCCCCCTAATTCCTTTTCGCGCAGGCAGGTTCGGCTGCTGGTGCTTCCCGGCCTCGCAGCATTCGCATTCGGCCTGGCAGGGTGCTCCGATAAAGCGCCTACGCCGGTCGCAGCGCCCGCTGCCGTGCCCGCAGTTCCTGCGCCGGCTCCCGTTGCGGTCGCCCCGGCGGCGCCGGTGGCAGCGCTACCGGCAGCCGCTCCCGGTGCGGCAGCCGCTCCGCGCCAGGTGGCCTTGCAGGTGCAGGGCACCGCCGGCCCGGGCTTGTCGGTGCGTGTCAAGAGCGTGGAGATGGGCGACGACGCCACTCAGGTGGCCGTCAGCGCGTCCTATTCGAGCCGGATCTCGTCGTACACCAAGCTGGCGTCGATGGACACCTTCCTGGAGGACGAGGCCGGCAACCGCTTCATGCTGAAGCGTCCGGCCGACAACCCCGATCTGAAGATCGTCAGCGGCGACACGATGGAGGGCACCCTCGTCTTCCTGGGCGCGATCGCGCCCGGCACCAAGCAGGTCACGCTGGTGTTCAACCAGGGCATGCTGCCCGACAACTCGATCGGCCCGGGCCTGACGATGAAGCTTCCGCTGGTGGCCGGCGGCACCGCATCGTGATCCACCGCGCGGTTCGGCCGTGCGGCCTGCTGCTGGCGGCTCTGGCAGTGGCCGGCCCGGTTTTCGCGGTCGACGGATACACCGTGCGCCGGGTCCAGGGCAGCCTGAAGGATGCCGACACCCGCTTCGCCCGGGTGGCGGCGCCCGACACCGTTTTGCGCAGTGCGGCGGCGGACACCACGCTGCAATCGCGACCCGCTGCGTCGAGCTTCGGCACGGTGCAAGCCCCGCCGACCACCTTTCGCATCTTCCGCGAAGCCGAGGTACCGAAGGACCGTCTGCAGGTGACCCGCGAAGTGCTGGTGGCGCTGCAGGCACGCGAAACCCCGCAGCAGGCTATCGTGGTCGACCTGCCGGCCGACGTGCTCTTCGATTTCGACAAGGCCACGCTGCGGCCGGACGCGGCCGATGCGCTGGCCAAGGCCGCCGAACTGCTGCGCAGCTATCCCGGCGCGCCGGTCCGCATCAACGGCCATACCGATGCCAAGGGCACCGACGACTACAACGACGCGCTGTCGTTCAAGCGCGCGCAGACCGTTGCAGCGGCGCTGCAGCAGGGCCAGGGCCGCAGCTTTCCGACCGAGGGCTTCGGAAAGCGCAGGCCGGTGGCACCCAACACCACCGTGGACGGCCGGGACGATCCGGCCGGCCGCCAGCGGAACCGCCGGGTCGAGATCGTCATCGAGCCGATGGCCGCTGCTGCGGGCACCGCCCGCTGAACCTGTGAAGGAAAGGAACGACCATGGCCCTGATCCACTGTCCCGAATGCAAGCGCGAGGTCTCCACCCGCGCGGTGGCCTGCCCCGCCTGCGGCTGCCCGATCGCCGAAGGCCGCGACGGATCTGCGGCGCATGCGGCGAAGCCGGTCGTGGACGCCGGCCTGCTCGGCAAGCTGGCGGCCGTGCTGGGTGCCTGGGTGGTTGCGCCCCATGTGGAGCGCACTATCGGCATCGTCGCGTTCTGCCTGATGGCCGCCTTCGTCGGCTATTTCCTGTTCTCGGGCGGACGCTGACCGGTACCGCCCATGCAAAAGGCCGGCAGAGCCGGCCTTGCATGCGGTGGGTGTGCTGCCTTATCGGGCGGCGGCGGCGAAGCGGCGGTTGACCTCATTCCAGTTCACCACCTGCCACCAGGCCGTCAGGTAGTCGGCGCGGCGGTTGTTGTACTTGAGGTAGTAGGCATGCTCCCAGACGTCGTTGCCCAGCAGCGGCGTGCCCCGGGTCTCGGCCACGTCCATCAGCGGGTTGTCCTGGTTGGGGGTGGAGGTGACGGCCAGCTTGCCGTCCTTCATCACCAGCCACACCCAGCCCGATCCGAAGCGGCCGGCGCCGGCGCGGTTGAATTCCTGCTGGAACTGCGCGAGCGAGCCGAAATCGGTCGCGATGCGGGCAGCCAGCGCCGGCGATGGCGATCCGCCCTGGCCGACCGGCGCCATGCTGGCCCAGAAGAAGGTGTGGTTCCAGACGCCGCCGGCGTTGTTGCGCACCAGCGCCGGATAGCGGGAGACGTTGGCCAGCACCTGCTCGATGGACGAGCGGGCCAACTCGGGGTTGGTGGCCGCGGCACCGTTGAGGGCATCGAAGTACGCCTTGTGGTGGCGGCCGTAATGGATCTCCATCGTCGCGCGGTCGATCACCGGCTCCAACGCGTCGGCCGCGTAGGGCAGCGGTGCCTGACGGAAGACCTGGGCGGCCGCAGGGCCGGGCGGTGGTGGGGGTGGCGCTGGGGCCGCCATCGGCGCCTGGGCCATCGGCGCGGCGGTGGTCGGGGCGACGGGCGTTGTCTGGGCGCAGGCGGTCAGCAGCGCGGCGGCAGCGGCGAGGGCGGCGATCTTGTACATGGATGCGGTTCCTTCGAAAGGGAAAAAAGGTCGTGTGCAGGCACCCTCGGGTGCCCGGCCACGCCGACCATTGTGGAGACGACATCCCCACCGTCATCCGGCCGATGTCCGCTGCGTGTGTCGGCCGATACGCCGGGTGCGGCTTTTGCGGATCAGGATCTGGCCGAAACCGCCGTCGGCGGTGCCGGCACGGCGGGGCCCGCCGCCGCCGTGGCCGAGGCCCCGCGGCACGAGGCCAGTGCGTCGAGCCCGGCCCGGTAGGAGGGCGTCTGGACGTCGAGCGTGCCCAGCACCGTGTGGTAGAGGTTGTCGTGCGTCAGCGGCCGGTCTCGGCCTGCGGTCACGCACTGGCGGCTGAGCAGGGCGCGCCGCGCCAGGCCGTCGTCCATCCACAGCACCATCGGCACGTGCTTCTGCTCGTCGGGCGCCAGAGCGTAGGGCATGCCGTGCAGGAACAGGCCGTACTCGCCGAGCGATTCGCCGTGGTCGGACACGTACAGCATGCCGGTGGCGTGCCGGGCGGACTGTCCGTGCAGCCAGTCGATGGTGCGGGCCAGGAATCTGTCGGTCTCGACGATCGAGTTGTCGTAGACGTTCAGCAGCGCCTGGCGGTCGCAGTCGGCCAGCGCATGGGTGTTGCATTCGGGCAGGAAGCGTTTGCTGGCGGCGGACGACCGGCGGTAGTAGGCAGGGCCGTGGCTGCCCAGCTGGTGCATCACCAGCACCACGCCCTTGGCGCGCCGTTCCGCGGGCAGGGCGGCGATGCGCTCGTCCAGGCCCGCCAGCATCACCTCGTCGAGGCATTCGCCGTCGCGGCACAGCGCGGCCGCGGCCTGCGCGGCAGGCGCGAACGTGTCGCGGGTGAGGGCGTGGGGCACCCGCTGGCAGACGCCCTTGCAGTCGTTCTGGTTGTCGACCCACAGCACCGCCAGGCCGGCGGCCTGCAGCACGTCGAGCAGGTTCTCGTGCTCGGCCTTGCGGCCTTCGTAGCCGACCTTGCCGAGCGACGAGAACATGCACGGCACCGAGGCCAGCGTGTTGGTGCCACAGGACCTCACCCCGGTGAAGCTCGTGACGCCGCGGCGGGCCAGCTCCGGCGTGGTGTCGCGCGGGTAGCCGTTCAGCGCGAAATGGTCGGCGCGGGCCGTCTCGCCCACCACCACCACGAAGAGCGGCGGCTTGGGCGTGGAGGTGGCGACGGCCGAGTAGCTCGGGCCGAGCGCGGCGCCGGCGGTGATCGAGACCAGCTGCGTCTTGCGCTGGCGCAGCGGCTTGGTGACGGTGGAGACGGTCGAGCTCACCGCCGAGAACGGGTTGAGCATGAAGCGCAGCTCCATGTTGTTGCGCACCAGCGGCGCCAGCTCGCGGTACATGCCCACCAGTGCACCTGCGGTGGTGCCCACCGCCAGGGCCAGCACCAGGCCGTTGCGCCATGCCTGGCCCCAGGCGCCCACCGGCGCCAACCGCACCTGCCGCAACCAGAGCGCCGGCGGGCCTGCCACCAGCAGCACCTGGCCCGCCAGGCCCCAGCCCAGCAGGTCGAGCGTTTCGTGGGTGTTGGTCTGCAGCGCGTTGGCGACCATGCTCGAATCCACCACGATGCCGTAGGCCAGCATGTAGTGCTGCACCACGCCGGCCAGCACCAGCAGGAACAACGCCGCCGGCTTCAGGACCTTCGGCCAGGCGAAGAGCAGCAACAGCGCGAAGGTGATGCCCACGCCCACCACCGCCAGGCCCGCCATCAGCCGTGCAGGCTCCGGCCCCATCTCGCCCCGCGCGGCCAAAGTGCCCAACAGGCGCCAGGTCGCCAGGTTGCCGACGCCGACGATCCAGGCCGCCAGCAGCAGCGCGATCGTGCGCGGCGACCGGGGCCGCTCCAGCAGCGCGGCGGCACGCTGCAGCCAGCGGTCCGCACCGGCGGCGCGGGCCGGCGCGGCGTCGGAGGGGCGCAGCGCAGGCTGCGACAGGAAGGAGGAGGCTGAGAGTTCCGTCATGCCACCGAAGGTAGGCCGCAGGACTGAGCCCTACCTGAACCATCCGCTCAGGCTTCGTTCAGCTTCGGGCGGCGCGGCCACTACACTGGCCCGCACCTGCCGCCGTCGTCCGGATACGCGGCGCTTCTCTCTTTCCAACACCGCCCCCCGGGCCCCTGCCATGCGCATCCTGCTCGTCGAAGACGACGTCGCGCTCTCCGAAGCGGTCTGCGGCTACCTGCGCGCCAAGTCCTTCGTCGTCGATCCGGTCGACGGCCTGCGGTCGGCGCGGGCCGCGCTGGCCGGTGCGCGTTATGCCGCGGTGCTGCTCGACCTGCACCTGGGCGACGGCGACGGCCTCTCGCTGCTGCCGCTGCTGCGCTCGCTGGCCGACCGGCCGGTGGTGATCGCGCTCACCGCGCGCGACCAGGTGAGCGACCGGATCCGCGGCCTGGACGCCGGGGCCGACGACTACCTGGTCAAGCCCTACGACCCGGGCGAGCTGCTGGCGCGGCTGCGCGCGATCGAACGCCGCCGCGGCAACGACGCGCCGGTGCTGCACCTGGGCACGCTCGAGATCGACCTGGCGCGCGACATGGTGCGCAAGGCCGGCGCGCCGGTGGTGCTCACCTCGAAGGAATGGGCGCTGCTGCGGGTCATGGCCTCCCGCCCCGACCGGATCCACACCCGCGAGACGCTGCAGGACGCGCTCTACGGCTTCGACAGCGAGACCGACAGCAACACGCTGGAAGTCTTCGTGAGCCGGCTGCGCCGCAAGCTGGGCCGCGAATACATCCAGACCCTGCGCGGCTTGGGCTACCGGCTGGCCTACGCACCGGAGGACGCGGCATGAGATGCGCTGCGCGATCGCCATGCCGATGACCACGACTTTCGGGCCGGCCGCGCTGCCGGTGGCCGGCATCCGACCGGCCGCCACCCTGGCCCAGCGCCTCACCCGCATGCTGATGCTCTGGGTGGCGGCGGTCTGGATCGTCTGCGTGGCGGGCGTGGTGGTGTTCATCCATTACCAGATCAACCACAACTTCGACAACGAGCTGGAGGAGAGCGGGCAGCGGATGCTCGACATCGTCACCCACAACCTCGACGTCGCCGGCCGGCCGGCCGACGGCGCGCCGCCGCTGGTGGCGCCGCCGCCGCTCGCCGGCACCGAAGACCTGGTCTACCGGCTGGTCGACAGCCAGGGCCGCCCGCTGCTGGTATCGGAGCCGGCCCTGCGGGCTCGCTTCTTCGGCAGCGCGCCGCTGCAGCAGGGCTTCTACAACCGCGACGGCTGGCGCATCTTCACCGCGGTGCATCCGCAGCGGCCCCTGCTGCTGCAGCTGGCCGATCCCCGGCCCGATCGGCGCCGCGCGGTGCGGCGGGTGCTGCTGGGGCTGGCGGTGCCGATGCTGGCGGTGCTGGCGATTCTGCCGCTGCTGCTGGGGGCGGTGGCGCGGCGCGAACTGCGGGTGTTGCAGCGGCTCGAAGGCGAGATCGCCGTGCGCGGCGGCGACGACCTGCGGCCCCTGCCGCTGGCCGGCATGCCGCGGGAGCTGTTCTCGGTCGGCGAGCGGGTCAACCTGTTGCTGGAGCGGCTCAAGCAGTCGCTCGACGTGGAGCGGGCCCTGGCGGCCAATGCAGCGCACGAGCTGCGCACCCCCCTGGCCGCGGTGCGGTTGCGGCTGCAGACCGCGCTCGATGCCGAAGGCGGCGTATCGCCCCGCGACGTGCAGGCGGCGATGACCGCGCTCGACGTGCTGCGCCACCGCACCGAGAAGCTGCTGCAGCTGTCGCGGGCCGAGTCGGCCGCCGGCCTGGTGCAGGCGCCGGTGGACCTGGTGCAGCTGGCCGCCACAATGGCGCAGGAGTTCTGGCTGACGCCCGCCCTGCAGGAACGGCTGGTGCTGCGGGTGCCCGACGGGCCGGTGCCCGCCGCGCAGGGCGACGTCGACGGACTGGCGATCGCGCTGCGCAACCTGGTCGAGAACGCGCTGCGCTACGGAGAAGGCCGCGGCGTCGAGATCGACGTGCAGGCGCCCTGCGTGCTGGTGGTGCGCGACCACGGTCCCGGCGTGCCGCCCGAACGCCTGCAGGCCCTGCGCAGCCGCCATGTGCGCGACACCGATTCGCGCGCCGGTTACGGCCTGGGCCTGTCGATCGTCTCCACCATCGTCGAGCGACACCGGGGCCGGCTGGAGCTGGTGTCCCCGCTGCCCGACGGCCAGCCGGGGCTGGAGGCGCGAATCCACCTGCTCCCCGTCATCTGATGGGCCCGCCCGACCCACGATCCGGCGGTGCAGGTCCGGCCCCGGTGCCGCATGCCGCCGCCGCGCACAAGGCACGCCGGGGCATGGCGCGGCTCTGGCATGCCGCGGGCTACTCGGTGCAGGGCCTGCGCGCCGCCTGGGGCGAAAAGGCGTTCCGGCTGGAGGCGATCCTGGCGTGCGGGATGCTGCCGGCATCCGTCTGGCTCGGGCGAGGCTGGGTGGAGGTGGCGGTACTTGCCGGCAGCGTCGTCGCGGTGCTGGTGGTGGAACTGCTCAATTCGGCGGTCGAGGCGGTCGTCGACCGCATCGGGCCGGAGTGGCACGCGCTGTCGAAAAAGGCCAAGGACCTGGGCAGCGCCGCGGTACTGCTCAGCACGCTGTTCTGCGGCGCGGTCTGGTGCGCCGCCCTCATCGCCCGCTGGCAAGCGGTGGCCGGCGCTGGGTGATTTCTTCGATCGAAAAAGGCCTGTAGCCGGCGTGGTAGGCCGACAAGTAGCTATAAAATTCGTAGCCTGGGTCAGGATGCGGCACACGCCGCCGCCCTCAGCCCAGGCGCGCCAGGATCTCGGTGATGGCGTCCGGGTCCACCGGTTTGGTCAGGTGGTGGTCGAAGCCCGCTTCCATGGCGCGCTTGCGGTCGTCGGCGCCGCCCCAGCCGGTCAGGGCGACCAAGACCAGGGGCGCGCCCTCGATCGGCGATTCGCGCAGCTGCCGTGCGACTTCGTAGCCGTTGAGGCCCGGCATGCCGATGTCGAGGAACGCGATCTCGGGACGGTAGCTGCGCACCAGCTCCAGTGCGGCAAGGCCGTCGTTGGCGATGCGCACCTCGTGGCCGTCGAGTTCCAGCAGCGCGGCGAGCGTCTCGGCGCCGTCCTCGTTGTCGTCGGCCAGCGCCACCCGGCGGCCGGCGGCCTGCGGCACTTCGGGTGGCGCAGGCGGCAGGGGCGCCAGTTCGGGTTCGAGTCGCACCGCGTTCGGGATGCGGAGCACGAACTCGCTGCCCAGCCCCGGCCCGGCGCTGGCGGCCGAGACGCTGCCACCGTGCAGCTCGACCAAACCCTTGACCAGCGCCAGGCCGATGCCCAGGCCGCCCTCGGACCGGTCTAGCGCGGATTCGACCTGCGAGAACATCGCGAAGACCCGCTGCAGCGCCGCAGGCGTGAGGCCGATGCCGTTGTCGCGTACCCGCAGTTCCAGCTGCGATCCGTCGAGCCGCGCCATCAGCAGGATGTTGCCGCCCGGGTCGGTGTACTTGGCGGCATTGGTCAGCAGGTTGGAGAGCGCCTGCGCCATCCGCAGCGGATCGGCCAGCACCCGCACCGGCACGTCGCCCAGGTCGAGCGCCAGGGCGTGGCGGCGTGCTTCCAGCAGCGGCCGCGCGGTCTCGACCGCCGAGTCCACGATGGTGTGGAGCCCGATCAGCTCCCGGCGCACTTCCAGGATGCCGCGGGTGATCCGCGACACGTCGAGCAGGTCGTCGAGCAGCAATGCCATGGTGCGCACCTGCCGCTCGATCACCTCGTGGCTCCAGCGCAGCTGCTGGATGGTGGCGGCCGGGTCGCTGGAGATGCGGGCGGCACTGCGGATCGGTGCCAGCGGGTTGCGCAATTCGTGGGCGAGCGTGGCCAGGAAATCGTCCTTGCGGCGGTCGGCCTCCTGGAGGGCCTGCTCCGCCTGCTTGCGGTCGGTGATGTCGACCAGCACGCCGAGCATGCGGGAACCGCGGCCGCTCGCATCGCGTTCGATCCGGGCACGGGCGATCAGCCAGCGGTGGCTGCCGCCGGGTTGCATCAGCCGGTATTCGGTATGCCAGTCGCTCCCGGTGGCGCAGGCGGCCCGGAACGAGGCGCGTACCTGGTCCTGGTCGTCGGGGTGCGCGCCCAGCACGAAGGATTCGAGCGGCGCGCCGGTCAGGGTTTCGTCGTTCGGCACGCCGAACAGCATCGCCATGTTGCGGTCGGGCACCAGCACGTCGCGGGCGATGTCGTAGTCCCATGTGGCGATGTTGGCGGCCTCCAGCGTGGCGGCCAGCCGTTCGCGCGTCTGCGCCAGCTGCTGGCCGGAGGTGGCGCGCTCCACCGCCGCCCAGGTGCGCTCGGCCACGTCGTGGGCCAGTTCGACCTCGTGCGGCAGCCAGTGGCGTGGCTCGGGGTGTGCCAGGAACAGGTAGGCCACCAGGGCCCCGTGCTTGACCAGCGGCACCATCACCAGGCTGTTGACCGCCAGGCGCCGGCATTCCTCGACGATGTCCGGAAGCAGCCTGTGCGTGGCCGCCGCCACGTCGGGCAGCACCACGTTGCGGCCCTGGAGCATCTCGTCGAACAGGAGCGGCAGCTGGCCGAGCGGGTTGCGGCGGCCTTCGAGCGGTACCAGCCGGCCGTCGTCGTGCGCCGAGGTGACGGCCGCATGCCGGCCTTGCGCATCGACCTCGGCATAGCCGATCTGCGCCACCTGCAACTGCTCGTTGAGCATGGCGGCCGACAGCGCCTTGATGGCCTCCGAATCGTCCAGCGCCCGCAGCCGGTCGCCCAGTTGCAGCTGGAACGCCAGCATCCGCTCGGTCAGGATGCGGGCGGTGGTTTCGGCGCAGGTGCAGAACATGCCGACCACGGTATCTGCGCCGCTGCCCGACGGGTCTGCGTCGTGCACCGGGATGTAGGTGAAAGAGAAGTGCGTTTCCTCGGCATAGCCGTGCCGGTCGAACATGGTGAAGCGGATGTCCTCCATGTGCACCACTTCGCCGGCATAGGTGCGGGCCATGATCGGCTCGACGTCCTGCAGGATGTCGGCCCAGATGCGCGCGAAAGGCTGGCCCAGCGCCCAGGGATGCTTGTCGCCGCAGATGGCGGCATAGCCGTCGTTGTACAGAACGATCTTCTCGGGACCCCAGGCCAGGAAGCGCGGCTCGGGGGCGGCAAGCATCAACTCGACCAGCGTACGGAGGACGGCGGGCCAGGTGTGGGGCGCTCCCAGGGGCGTGGCGGCCCAGTCGAATGCACGGATCAACGCACCGGTGGCACCGCCCCCGCGGAGAAAAGGTAACGCGGCGTCTGAGAGAGGGGGTGGAGAGGCTGGGGCGTCCAAAATGGTGGGAGCTGTCGGCGTCCAGCGGTGCCGGACCGGCGTTGCGGAATTATTGCAGGGGCTTAAGAAGATGCGTGTGGGCGTGCGAGCAACAGGACGTAGGACGGAACCGAGGCTGCGGGGTAGGACCGAGGCGGGCCGCGTCGCATGGGGCGGCTGGCTGTCGGTGCTCGTCCTGGCCGCCGTGGCCGGCGGGGTCTTCGGCGTGGCGACCGGCCGGATCCCGTGGCCGGATGCGTGGAACCCGTGGTCGCCTTTGCAGGTGGAAGCGCCGCCGAACCTGTTGACGCGGCTGAAGCTGCAGCGGCTGTCTGGCGAGCCGGCGCTGTGCCTGGCGACGCTCGACACCGCCGGTTTCGCCTTCTCGCCGCTGCCCGACGGCGAAGCGGGCCCCGATTGCCCGCTGCGCAACACCGTGCGGCTGGCCCGCACGCAGGTGCCGCTGGGCGGCAGTCTGGTGATGAGCTGCCCGGCCGCGGTGTCGCTGGCGCTGTGGGAGCGGCACGTGGTGCAGCCGGCGGCGCTGCGGCACTTCGGTGCGGCGCTGTCGCGGATCGACCAGGTCGGGAGCCTGGCGTGCCGCAACGTCTACGGACAGGCCGAAGGGCGGCGCAGCCGGCATGCCACGGCGGACGCGATCGACATCACCGGGTTCCGGTTCGCGGACGGGCGGCGGGTGCGGGTGGTGTCGGACTGGCGGGCGCCGGCGGAGGTGGCAACTACCGGTTCCGCGGCCGCAAATGCACAGCCGGCGGGAACAGATGCGCCCGCTGCCCTGTTCCTGGCGGAGGTGCAGCGCGGCGCGTGCGGGTTCTTCGACGGGGTGCTGGGGCCGGGATACAACGCCGCGCACCGGGACCACTTCCATCTGGACCGGGGTCCGTACCGGGTCTGCCGCTAAAGCAGGTCCAGCAAGCGCCGGGCATTCGTCTGCCCCTGGTCCCGGTGGTTGGTGTTCACCACCACATGCACCCGCTCCACCTCCGCCTCCAGGTTCCGCAACGCCGGCACCATCGCTCCCAGCTCCGCATCGGAGTATTCGTACCGGAAACGCCCCGACGACGCCCCCCCGGCCCGGCCGTTCCAGGCCGCCGCATTGCGCCCGTGCAGGCGCACCACCGCCAATGCCGGGCATGTCGCGCTCCACACCGCCGGGACGCAGTTCTCGAACGCCCCGACCGGGCCGTCCACCACCACGTGCGCCGCGCCCAGTGCCCGCAGCAGGGCCAGGGTGCGTGCCCCCTGGCCATCGGCGAACCAGCTCCGGTGCCGGAACTCCACTGCCGCCGGGCCGCCGGCCATCCGGTCCACGCAGTGCTCCACCAGCGCCTCGCCCGCCGCACCGGCGCGCACCCACGGCGCGAACTGGAACAGAACCGCGCCCAGCCGGCCGGCCGCGTGCAGGGGCTGCAGCGCGGTGCGGAACCGGTGCCACAACTCGTCGCGCACCGGGTGCGGCAGTTCGCCGTAAACGAAAGGCCGGTGCTCGTCCGTGCCCAGCGCGTCCGCCACCACCGCGCGCAGATCGGGCGGCAGCGCCTCGGCCGTCGCGGTATGGCCGGTGAAGAGGCGGTGCGCCTTCACGTCGAAGCTGAAGTGCGGCGGCGTGCGCGCCACCCAGCGGTCGGCGTTCGCGGCGGAGGGCAGGGCGTAGTAGCTGGAGCTGACTTCGACCAGCGGAAACCGGGTGGCGTAGAAGCGCAGCCGGGCCTCGGGCGTGCGGACCTCCGGCGGATAGAACCTGCCGCAGGCGATCAGCGTGGGATCGGTCCAGGAGGCGGTGCCGACGAGCAGGGGCATGGCGGTGGGTTCGCTGCGGACAACACGGTCCGCGGCGGGTAATGTCTGGATGAATATACAGTAGCGGATTCCGCCCACCACCGCCATGCCCACCCTTCCGACCGACGCCGCCACCGCCGCCTTCGCCGCCCTCAACGACCGCCAGCGCGAGGCCGTCTGGCACGGGCTGGTGCCGGGCGGGCCGGCCACGCCCGCGGGGCCGATGCTGGTGATCGCCGGCGCGGGCTCGGGCAAGACGACGACGCTGGCGCACCGCGTCGCCAACCTGGTGCTGCACGGGGCCGATCCGCAGCGCATCCTGCTGCTGACCTTCTCGCGCCGCGCGGCGGCCGAGATGGAGCGCCGCGTCGGCAACGTGCTGGCGCGGGTGCTGGCCCTGCCGGCGACGACCGCACCGCCCACGCTGCCCTGGTCGGGCACCTTCCACGGCATCGGTGCCCGGCTGCTGCGCGAGTACGCCGCGCAGGCCGGGCTGGACGAGAGCTTCACCATCCACGACAGGGGCGACGCCGAGGACCTGATGGGCATCGTGCGGCACGACCTGGGCCTGACCGGCACCGAGAAGCGCTTTCCGCTGAAGGGCACCTGCCTGTCGATCTACTCGCGCTGCGTCAACACCTGCGAGCCGCTGGCCGAGGTGCTGAAGACCGCGTTCCCGTGGTGCGCCGAGTGGGAGGTGCAGCTCAAGCGCCTGTTCGGCGCCTACGTGGAGGCCAAGCAACGGCAGAACACGGTCGACTACGACGACCTGCTGCTCTTCTGGCGCGACATGGCCGAGGACCCGGCCCTCGGCCCGGTGATCGGCGCACGCTTCGACCATGTGCTGGTCGACGAATACCAGGACACCAACCGGCTGCAGGCCGCGGTCCTGCTGGGCCTGAAGCCCGACGGCCGCGGGCTTGCGGTGGTCGGCGACGACGCGCAGTCGATCTACTCGTTCCGTGGCGCCACGGTGCGCAACATCCTCGACTTCCCGGCGCTGTTCGAGCCGCCGGCGCGCATCGTCACGCTGGACCGCAACTACCGCTCGGTGCAGCCGATCCTCGACGTTTCCAACGCGGTGATCGCCCGCGCGCCCGAGCGCCATGCCAAGCAGCTCTGGACCGACCGCGCCGGCACCCGGCGCGGCCAGGTGGTGGTGGTGCCCGACGAGGCGCAGCAGGCACGCTGGGTGGCCGAGAAGGCCCTGGCGCTGCGGGAGGGCGGGCTGCGGCTCACTTCGCAGGCGGTGCTGTTCCGCACCTCCAGCCACAGCGCCGGGCTGGAGCTGGAGCTGGTCCGGCGCAACATCCCCTTCGTGAAGTTCGGCGGGCTGAAATTCCTGGAGGCCGCGCATGTGAAGGACCTGCTGGCCGTGCTGCGCTTCGTGCAGAACCCGCGCAGCCGGCTGGCGGGCTTCCGGGTGCTGCAGCTGCTGCCCGGCCTGGGCCCGGCCACCGCCGCCCGGCTGCTCGACGCGATGGACACCGCCGCCGAGCCGGGCGCCGCGCTGGCCGCCTTCGTGCCCAACGCCGCGCTGGCCGGCGACTGGGCACCCTTCGCCACGCTGTACGCCGCGCTGCGCGATCCGCTGCAGTCGGCCTGGCCCGGCGACCTGGAACGCGCGCTGGCCTGGTATGCGCCGCACCTGGAGCGGCTGCACGAGGACGCGGCGGTGCGCCGCGCCGACCTGGAGCAGCTGGTGCGCCTGGGCGCCGGGCATTCCTCGCGCGAGCGCTTCCTGGCCGAGCTGACGCTGGACCCGCCCGAGTCCACCAGCGACCGCTCCGGCGTGCCGCTGCTGGACGAGGACTACCTCGTCCTCTCCACCATCCACTCGGCCAAGGGGCAGGAGTGGACATCGGTCTCGGTCCTCAACGTGGTCGACGGCTGCATCCCGTCGGACATGGCCACCGGCAGCAGCGCCGAGATCGAGGAAGAGCGCCGCCTCCTCTACGTGGCGATGACCCGCGCCCGCGACCACCTGCACCTGGTGGTGCCGCACCGCTTCTACGTCACCCAGCAGGCCGCGCGCGGCGACCGGCACATGTACGCCGCGCGCTCCCGCTTCATCGACGAGCGTGCGCTGCTGGATTTCGACCAGGTCTTCTGGCCGCCGCCGGATGCGGCCGCCCCGGGCGGCGGGGTGCCCCAGCGCATGGCCGTCGGCGTGCGGGAACGGGCGCGCGATGCCTGGAAATAGCGCGGTGGAGCCGGACGACCGCGTTTTCGCCCTGCGCCTCGACCCGCACGGCTGGACGGTGGAGGCGCCCGCCGCCCTCACGCTGGCCGAGGCCGCCGCCTTCGCCGGCATCGAGCTGCCCACCTCGTGCCGCAACGGCACCTGCCGCGCCTGCCTGTGCCATATGCCGCAAGGCAGCGTGCGCTATGCGATCCCGTGGCCCGGCGTGAGCCTGGACGAGAAGCGCGACGGCTGGGTATTGCCCTGCGTGGCGCATCCGGCGGCCGACGTGGTGCTGACCGTACCGCGTGCGCAGCAGGTGCTGCCGCCGGTCGACAACACGCGCTGACAACCGGGCCCCAGGGGGCATGGGAAGATCCGCACCCTTTCAACCTTTCCGGGACAACGCGCTATGAAGACGACGATCGTGACGACGGTCTTGGCCGCTGCCGTCCTGCTGCTGGCCGGCGCCGCGCGGGCCGAATCCATCGGCGAGGTGGACACCGTGTTCAAGTTCATCGGCCCCGACCACAAGATCGTCGTCGACGCCTACGACGACCCGAAGGTGCAGGGCGTGACCTGTTATGTCTCCCGCGCCAAGACCGGCGGCGTCAAGGGTGCGCTGGGCCTGGCCGAAGACAAGGCCGAAGCCTCGATCGCCTGCCGCCAGGTCGGCCCGATCAGCTTCGTCGGCAAGCCGCTGGAACGGCAGGAAGAAGTGTTCACCGAGCGCATCTCGTTCGTGTTCAAGAAGCTGCGGGTGGTGCGCATGGTGGACCAGAAGCGCAGCACGCTGGTCTACCTGACCTACTCCGACCGGGTGATCGAGGGATCTCCGCAGAACGGGGTGACGGCGGTGCCGGTCGGCTCGGCCATCCCGGTGAAGTAGAGCTCTCCCCCAGGCTGCGCGCTCCGCGTCTTCGCCTACCCCCTTCCGGGGGCAACACCGGTGGACCGGCGGAGCCGGATCCACGGTGTTTCTGGGAGATCGCGGCGCTGGGTTGGCAGGCTGCCTGGTTTTTGTCGTCTTTGATTTTTTATCGCACCATGACCATCGTCGCCAGCGCTATCGAAGCTTTACCCATCCCGGCCAGCCTTCTCGGGGAATCACCCCTGTGGCATCCGCGCGAGCAGGTGCTGTACTGGTGCGACATTCCGGGCCGCGCGCTCAACCGCTGGGACCCGGTGGCTGCGCGCCACGACGCGTGGGAGTTCGAGACCGACGTGGCCTGCTGCGCGGCGCGGGAGGCCGGCGGCCTGCTGCTGGCGCTGCGCACCGGCGTCGTCGCGTTCGATCCGGCGACCGGGCAGCGCACGCCGCGGGCCGATGCGCCCTACGACCCTTCGACCGAGCGCTTCAACGACGGCAAGACCGATCCGCAGGGCCGCTTCTGGGCCGGCACCATCTACGAGCCGCGCGATCCGCCCGACGCGGCGCTCTACCGCCTCGACGGCGACCGGATGACGCGGATGCAGGACGGCATCACCAACAGCAACGGCCTGGCCTGGAGCCCCGACGGACGCACGATGTACTGGGCCGACACCCGTGGCCACCGGGTGCAGGCGCTCGACTTCGACGGCGCTACGGGCGGCGTGTCGAACCGCCGCACCTTCGTTCAGTTTCCGTTGAAGCAGGACGGGCAGGACCTGGCCGTCTACGGTGGCCGGCCCGACGGCGGCGCAGTCGATGCCGAAGGATGTTATTGGGCTGCGATGTTCGAGGGCGCCCGGCTGGTGCGTATCTCGCCGCAGGGCGAGACCGTCGGCACGCTGGCCCTGCCGGTGCGCTGCCCCACCATGGCCTGCTTCGGCGGGCCGGACCTGCGCACGCTCTACATCACCACCAGCCGCGAGAAACGGCCGGCCGACGAGCTGGCGCGCGAGCCGTGGGCGGGCAAGGTGCTGACGGTACGGGTGGACGTACCGGGGCTTCCGGCGGTACTCGCGCGCGACTGAGGCGTCTTCAGCCGCCGAGTGCGCGGTTGAGCGACGGCTGCACGATCTCGATCCAGTAGCCGTCGGGATCGGTGATGAAGGCGACGTCCTTCATCCTGCCCTGCTCGGGCCGCTTCTTGAACGGCACCTGCTGCGCGTCGAACCACTGCACCGCGGCCTGCAGGTCGGGCACCGAAAAGCAGAGGTGGCCGAAGCCCTGGGGCTGCGCGTTGCCGTCGTGGTAGCGGAAATCCGGATCGTCCTCGGTTCCCCAGTTGTGCGTCAGTTCCAGCACGCCGCGCTGCGAGAAGGTGTACTCGGTACGGTCGGCCACATCGTCGGGCGCACCGGGGCCGGTGCCGTCGGCATGGGCCAGGAAGTACAGCGAGAACTTCATCTCGGGAAAGTCGAGCTTGCGCAGCAACCGCATGCCCATCGTGCCGGTGTAGAAGGCCAGCGCCACCGCCGGGTCCTTCACCCGCAGCATGGTGTGGTTGAAGACGAAGCCGCGGGCGGCGGCGGGCGATTCGGCGGCGACGCCGGGGTACGTTTCGGTGCGGAAGGTCATGGCAGGCGGGGTGCGTTCAGGGGGATCGGCCATGATGCCGCAGCCCCGGCCACGCGGGCGTAACCGGTCGCAGAAGGGCGCGCTGCCGGGAGCGGGGAAAATACCCGCTGCCAGGCGCTGTATTGCCTCCCCGTTTCCCGTGTCCGCCGTGTCCCGTCGCGGCGCACCGCCGCTTCCCCCAAGAAAGAATTCCCGCATGGCCATCCAATGGTTTCCCGGTCACATGCACCTGACCCGCAAGGCGATCACCGAGCGGGTCAAGGACATCGACGTGGTGATCGAACTGCTCGACGCCCGCATGCCCGGCTCCAGCGCCAACCCGCTGCTGGCCGAACTGACCGCCGGCCGCCCGGCGCTGAAGGTGCTCAACAAGCAGGACGTGGCCGACCCCGCCCGCACCACGCAGTGGCTGGCCCACTACAACGCCCGGTCGGACACCCGCGCCATCGCCCTCGACGCCAGCCAGCCGATGCCCGCCAAGCAGATCGTGAGCGCCTGCCACGCCCTGGCCCCGCTGCGCGGCGGCATGGCCAAGCCGATGCGGGTGCTGATCTGCGGCGTGCCCAACGTCGGCAAATCGACGCTGCTCAACACCCTCACCGGATCCCGCAAGGCCAAGACGGGCGACGAGGCCGGCATCACGAAGCTGGAGCAGCGCATCGTGCTGGCCGACGACTTCTATCTGTGGGACACGCCCGGCATGCTGTGGCCGCGCATCTCGGTCGTGCAGAGCGGCTTCAATCTGGCCGCGGGCGGCGCGGTGGGCCGCAACGCCTACGACGAGGAGGAGGTGGCGCTGGAGTTTCTCAACTACACCAAGCAGCCCTATGCCGCCCTGCTGCAGGCCCGCTACAAGCTGCCCGGCAGCGCGGCCGACATCGCCGGCATGAAGGACGAAGAGGTGCTGGAGAGCATCGGCAAACAGCGCGGCGCCCTGCGCGGCAAGGGCCGGATCGACCTGCAGAAAGCCGCCGAGATCGTGATCCACGATTTCCGCAGCGCCATCCTGGGCCGCATCACGCTGGAGACGCCCGAGGAGTTCACCGCCTGGTGGGCCGAAGGCGAGCGGCAGGAGGCGGCGCGGCAAGCGAAGAAGGATGCGCGCAAGGGCGGCAAGAAGGGCGCGGCGCAGGACGAAGACATGTCGGCGTCCTGAGCAGGTCCGCAGGCGCCGGCACCTGCGGTCGTGTACCGCTCAGCGCTCGAACGGCGTGCCCTTGTGTTTGACTGTCCAGCCGTAGTTGGTCGAGATGCCGTTGCTCGCATCGCCCACAGCCGAGCTGACCGAGAAGCCGATGATCGGCAGGCCCGCACCCGCCCCCGGCGTGTTGAAGCGCAACCAGCCCTCCTGGAACGAAGTGAAGGGGTACAAGAGGTGCGCCGCGTTTGACTTGAGTACCGAGACGGGCGGGCCGCTGTTGATCGCGTAGACGCTCGTGCTGCCGCACAAAGCTGTCCAACCCGGTCGTGGAACACCACCGATGAAGGCGCCCTGGTCGGGGGCATAGCTCCGGCCTGTCCGGTCATACCCCAGAAAGGCCGAGACGTTCTGTTCGTACTTGGAGCACGCGCGGTTCTGGGCGGCGACCGTGATGGGCTTGTTGTAGAAACCGTTCGTCGTCGGGATGACCAGTTTGTCGGCGTCCGAGATGGCCGCGTAATCCAGCCCGACGAAGTAGCGTTTCATCGGCTCGGTCACCACGAAATCGGTCATGGACGCGATCGCCTGCAGCGTGGAGGTCTGGTTGCTGAAACTGGTGACCGCCATCACTTCCGCCGTGTGCGTAGCCTGTGCGAACGGTGTCGCGGCGGTGGTCGCGGCAAGGTAGGGCGTGGAAAGATCGGGAAAGTGCTACTGCCGCGCATCCATGCGGGCCTGGGTCAGCAACGGGTCTGCTGTCAGCAAGCGGGCTTTTCCGACCTCTACCGTATCGGCTGTCTGCGGCGAAACCACCAGACGGCCCCGGCCGCGCTTTCCCTGACCGGTCACGGCCCGGAGTGATGTGGCTTCAACACTCCAGGCGACAAACGCGCTGCGGGTGTTGATGATGAAAGCATAGGCCGACAGGCCGCCGGAGGGCGTATCCAGTCCCTTGGACGCGGCGTCGGCTTCGTTCAGCACATCGTTGGCGAGCACGCCCAGCTCTGCAGATCCGCACGTCGGAACGCCGTTGCCCGCCTCTCGGGACGCGGTGAACAGCGGATTGGCCTGCCCGGCCCGTCCGCTCGCATTGAGGGTCGGCGGTATGTCTGCAGCATTGATGACTTCGACGAACCCCTCGCGCGTCCACGCGTCGCGTCCCGCCTCTGTGAACGAAGAGGTAACCGGCGGCAGCTCGTTGGTGACGAAAGGCGTTCCATCGCCTAGCCGAGACACGTAGGGAGCGGTGCACGACGTATCTGCCGTGCGCATCCGGGCCTTGCCGTCGGAGTCCTGGCTGATGTTGGCAGTCCACGCATCGCCGGGCCCCAGGAACAGCGTGAAGTCGTACACCGTGTCGCCGTTGCCCATGCTGCGGAAGCGCACCTTGACCACCTTGCCGTTCACCACGTCCTCGTTGGTGACCGCCAACAGGGTCTGGTTGCCGGCGTTGGTGGAGTAGTACGGAATCAGCTGGATGTGGCCGATGCCCTGCGGCTCCACCACCATCCGCTCCGCCGTCGTACGACTCAACGTGTCGGGCCCGGCGCCGGAGCCTTCGATCGCGACGCCGGCATGGGCGCCGAAAGCGGCGAGGGCGCAGACCGCAGCGGCGGCGATGGGACGAAGAGAGGTCATGGCATGTCCGAAGGTTGGAGAAGGGCCGCGCTGTCGTGGGCCGCGGCCAGGCTGCCTGGATATTACCCGGGCGTCTGTTTTTGCCTCGACGCCTCGCAACTCGCCAGTGGATCTGTCGACAGTCTGTCTTTTGCTATAAAAATAGTAGCTGATGGTCGGCGTGCAGTGCCGGCTACAGCCAGTTTTTACTTGAAAAGTCAGTCGTCATTGCCTTGCCGGGCAGGCTTGCGTACCCACCCGAACCATACGATCACCAGCACCGGGATCGCCAGCGCGACGGACGACACCGTGTCGCCCCAGCCGTCGTAGACCAGCGCGGCCAGCAGGCCGAAGATCGACAGCAGGCCCATCGCGACGGGCCAGCCCCACAGCGCCAGGGCCTGGGCACGCCGCTCGCGGGCGTGGATGTTGGAGTGCGAATGGCTCATCGTTTTTTCAACCAGAGGTACAGGCCCGAGCCCAGCACGACGATGGTGGCGATGTCGAGCAGCGCCCACAGGATCTGCAGCGGCAGGCCGCCGTAGTCGCCGAAGTGCAGCGGCTGCGACACCAGCAGCGCGGTGCCGTACCAGGGCAGCGGACGGCTGTCGGTGACCTTGCCGGTCTGCGCGTCGACCAGCACCGGCTGCAGCAGCCGCGAGGTGATCGGCGTGTTGCCTTTCATGAACACCGCGTAGTGGTGCGGGCTGGAGAAGTTGCTGCCGGGGAACGCGACGAAGCGCAGCTTCATGTCGGGCAGCAGGGCCTCGGCCGCATCGACCGCCTGCTGCAGCGGCGCCAGGTTCGTCGCCGGCGGCAGGCCCTTGTAGGGCGCGACCATCTGCGCCATCTGGTCGTTCTGCCAGTACTTGAAGATCAGGTCGGCCCAGGTGTTGATCATGCCGGTGCCGCCCACCACGAAGGCCCACACCAGCGTCACCACGCCCAGCAGGTTGTGCAGGTCGAGCCACTTTGTGCGGGCCTTGCGGTCGCGCCGCACGGTGCCGAACTCCAGCTTGCGCATGAAGGGCGCGTACAGCACCACGCCCGAGACGATCGCCACCAGCAGCAGCAGGCCCATGAAGCCGAGGAACAGCTTGCCCGGCAGGCCGGCGAACAGGTCGACGTGCAGCTTGAACATGACGTACATGAAGCCCTCGTCGAACGGCGGGTGCGCCAGCTCGCGGCCGGTGCGGGTGTCGAACATCAGGCTGGTGAAGCCGTCGGTGGCGTCGGCCGTGGTGTTGAGCGTGACGAAGGCCATGCGGTCGTCGTCCTCGTCCGGGCCGTAGAACTGCATCACCTTGCCGGGATGCATTTCCTTGGCGCGGGCGATGGTGGTGTCGACGCTCACCCGCGGGGTGTCGGCGGCCATCGCGGGCGGCTCGACCTCGGTGCCCAGCAGGTGGCCGATCTCGTGGTGGAAGATCAGCGGCAGGCCGGTCAGGCACAGCAGCAGCATGAAGGTGGTGCTGACCAGGCTGGACCACTTGTGCACCCAGGTCCATTTGCGGATGGCCGCCGAGCTGAGGTAGCGGTGCGGCGCGCGCGCCTGCGGCACTGCGGTGCCGTCTGGAATGATGGTCGTCGTCGTCGTGGGGAGGGTCTGCATGGTGGGGCTCGGGTGGCGCGTCAGAACCGGTAGGTGGCGCTGGCGACGACGGTGCGGCGCGAGCCGAACCAGCAGTCGCCGCGGGAGAGACAGGTGCTGAAGAAGCGCTTGTCGGCGAGATTGTTGATGTTGAGCGCCAGGCGCCACTGCGCGGTGTCGTAGGCCAGCACGGCATCGGCCAGGGTGACCCCGGGAATGCGCGGGCCGGTGCCGCTGGACGTGTCGCGGAAGTCGCCCATCAGCCGCAGGCCCGCGCCCACCGAGAAGCCGCCCTGGCCGCCGAGCGCGAACCGGTACTTGCTCCACACCGAGGCCTGGTGGCTCGGCAGGCCTTCGAGCTGCCGGTCGAGGTCGATGTAGTTGTAGTGGGCGATCACGTCGAGCGCCGCCGTGACCGCGCCGCGGGCTTCGAGCTCGACGCCGCGGTTGCGGGTCTTGCCCAGCTGGCTGACGACGTTGGGCAGCGGCGACGCATTGCGGTTCTTTTCCTTGAGGTCGTAGACCGCGGCGTTGAAGGCCATCGCGCCGCCGGCAGGTTCGTATTTCACGCCGGCCTCCCACTGTTCGCCGCGCAGCGGCCGCAACTGCAGGCCGGCGGAGGTGGGCGCCTGCGGGGTGAAGGATTCGCTGTAGCTCACATAGGGCGACCAGCCGGCGGGCAGCGCGTACATGACGCCCAGGCGCTTCGAGTTGGCGCTGTCCTTGCGGGCATCGGAGCCGACGCTGCGGTCGTCAACCTGGTCGTGGCGCAGGCCGGCCACCACGATCCAAGGGCCCAGCTTCATCTGGTCCTGCAGGTAGAGGCCGGCCTGGCGCATGGTGTTGCGCGGCGCGGCGGTCAGGGCCGGCACGACGCCGGGCGTGGACACGGGCCGGTAGGCGTCGACCAAGGGGAGGGAGCCGCCGAGGTCGACCGAGGCATCGGAGCCGGTCGCCGACCGCGTCTTGAACCGCGCGAAATCCACCCCGGCCAGCAGCTGGTGCTGCACCGCGCCGGTGGAGAGCCGGCCTTCGATGTGCTGGTCGGCGTTGACGGTGTCGGTGCGCCGCTGCTCGTGGTAGTAGAAGCGGCCGAGCAGCCGTTGCCCGACCGGGTCCGCGGCCCAGCCGCCGGGCAGCGAGAACGAGTCGCCGTAGGCGCTCAGGTAGCTCACCTCGTTGCGCGCGAAGCGCACGTTCTGGCGGACGCTCCACCGGTCGTTGAACCGGTGCTCCGCGAGGTAACCCAGCGTGCGGCGCTCGGTGTCGTAATGGTCGCCCGGCTGGCCGATGAAGGCGCCGGCCGACAAGGCTCCGTTGGGGTTGGGCAGCAAGGTTCCCGACCACGGGAAGAACTGCGAACTGGAGCCGGTCTTGTCCTTCTGGTAGAGGCCCTGGAAGGTCACGCTGGTCATGCCGTTGGGCCGCCAGGTCAGCGAGGGTGCGACCAGGGTGCGGTCGTCGGGCACCTGCTGCGTCTGCGTGTCCGCGTTGCGGCCCACCGCCACCAGCCGGTAGAGCCACTGGCCGTCGGCGGTCAGCGGCCCGGTCAGGTCGGCCTGGATCTGCTTGCGGCCGAAGTTGCCGATCTGCACGCCCACCTCGCCCTGGCGCTCGGCCTGCGGGCGCTTGCTGACTAGGTTGACTACGCCCGCCGTGCTGCCCTGTCCGAACAGCATCGCCGAGGGGCCGCGCAGCACCTCGATGCGCTCCAGCGTGTACGGATCGGTCCGGCCGTTGCCGGTGTAGTAGCTGTTGGTCTTGCGCAGGCCGTCGAGAAACTCCGACGGGTCAGCACCGCGGATGCGCACGCTGTCGGTGCGGCTGTCGAATCCGTAGGCGTCGGAGCGCACGCCGGCGGCGTAGTTGAGCGCGTCCTGCACGTTCGTCGCACCCTGGTCCACGATCTGGTCGCGCGTCACCACCGTCACCGACTGCGGCGTCTCCGCCAGCGGCGTGTCGGTCTTGGTGGCGGTCGCCGAGCGCTTGGCGCGGTAGCCGTTGACCGGGCCGGTGGCGGTTTCGGCGGCGGCGTCGGAGCGCACTTCCACTTCCTTGAGGGTGGACGCTCCGGTGGCCGTCTGGGCCTGCGCGGCGAAGGGGGCGTACAGGCCGGCGCCCAGGACCAGGATCGCCCGGTGGAGGGGGTGGGCACGGTGCGGGGAAAGGGGCATGGCAGCGTCCGGGAATTTAATACGAGGAATTCGCATTATCTTTTATGAACGCAAGCTGAACCGGAAAAGCCCTGTTGCGCACATCGGACGGCGGTGCCCCGGGGCTGGCATGCCCCCGGATGGAATGGTCTTGACGCTCAGCCCGCCGCCACTGCCCGGCGCACGAACGACTGCTCCAGCACCGGCGTACCCCACTGCGCGCCGGGCGTCTCGGTCGCCAGCACGAAGCCGTGCCGTTCGTAGAGATGCCGCGCCGCGTCCAGCCCGCGGAAGGTCCAGAGATGCGTTTCCGAAAAGCCGCCGCGGTCGCAGAAATCGACCGCCTGCCGCAGCAGGGCACGGCCCACGCCGCCGCCGCGCACCCCGTCGCCCACGATGAACCAGCGCAGGTGCGCCCGGCCGTCGCCCAGGTCTTCGCCGTCGATCGCGACCGAGCCAACGATGCGGCCCGCCTGCACCGCCGTCCAGACCTGGTTGCGGCCGGAAGGCAGGCGACCGGCGAATTCGGCCAGGCCCGCGGCCACCCGGCTCTCGAACACCGCGCCGAAGCCCGCGTGCCGGGCGTAGAAGACCGCATGCATCTCGGCGATGCGGCCCAGCACCCCCGGCCGGTAGCCCGCCACCACGTCGACGGCCGGTGCTGCGTCCGGCGTGGCGGGCACCGGTGCCTGGCGCCGCCGGGCCAGTGCGGCGCTGTAGAGCGCGAGGCCGGTGCGCACCGCCTCCTGTTCGGCCGGCTGGAGGTTTGCCAGGGCCGAGCTGACCTGGTGGCGGCCGTAGGCCTCTATCGCGGCGCGGCTCTTGCGGCCCTTGCGGGTGAGCGACAGGTCCTTGATGCGGGCGTCGGCCGGGCGTGCCGCTTCTTCCAGCTCGCCGGCATCGACCAGCTTGCGCAGCATGCGGCTGACGCTGGATTTCTCCAGGCCCAGGAACGCGGTGACGTCGCTGGCGGTCATCGACTGGCGGGCGCCGATCTCCATCAGGGCATGCACCGCGGACGGTGGGTAGTCGGTCGCGGCCAGGGTACCGTGCAGGAAGCCCAGCTCGCGCACCATCTGCCGCGACGAGGCGCGGATGCCGTCGATGAAGCCGTGGTCCGGTGCGTGCGCGAGGTCGGGAGGTGTATTCATGGTTGTATTTTGCAACCATTTGGCGATGGCCTTCGCGACCGTTCGTCGCCGACCGCGGGCGGCCGAACGACTCCGCGCGTCGACCGTACGCCGACCTCGTGCGCCCGTTCGTGCGGCCTGGGGCAGATCCGTCAAGCGTCCGTGCCCGCCACCCCGGCCGGCGCCTGCGCATGCCGCCGGTGGTTGCAGGCCGCATGGCTGATGGCCAGGTTTTCCTGGTGGCCGCTGCCGCCTTCGGCGCGGGGGTGGATGTGCTCGAGCGTCGCGTCCTCCAGTGTGACGTGTTCGCCGCAGACCCAGCACGGCACCCGGCCGTGGAGTTGGCGGGCGACGGTGCGGTAGATCTTCAGGCGGATCAGGGACAGCTGGCTCATGCGGCAAAAGGCGATGGATGCGGCGGAACGCGGAGCGCGGACGATAACCGCCGTAGCCCTGCCGATGCCGCCGGCCCGTCACGTAGGCGGTCGGACGGCACGGCGGTCAGAGGTCGACCTTGACCGTGGCCTTCACCGTGCGCGGTGCGCCGGTGGCCAGCCGGGTGCCGCCGGCGGCCCAGTAGCGCTTGTCGGCGGCGTTGTCGACGTTGAGCTGCAGGCTGGCGCGTTTGCCGAACAGCACGGTGGCGTAGCGCACGCCGGCCGCGAAGACCGTGGTGCCGCCGAGGAAGGCCTGGTTCAGGTCGTTGACCGGCCGGCGGCCGGTGAAATACGCGCCGCCGTTGAGCGACAGCCCCGGCACCGCGGCGACGTCGTAGGCGAGGAACGCGCTGGCGGTCTTTTTGGCGGTGTTCTCGGGCATCCTGCCGTCGTAGGCGGCGCCGATGTTCTGGAACCGGGCCTCGATCAGCTGGACCGATGTCTGCCACGCCAGCTGCCGGGTCAGCCGGCCCTGCGCCGACGCCTCCACGCCCCGGTAGCGCTGCTGGCCGTCCGCGGTGAAGATGTTGCGGGCGTTGGTGTAGTAGCCGGGCCGGTCGATGTCGAACACCGCTGCCGACAGCAGCGTGCCGCCGGCGCGCCAGCGCAGGCCCAGTTCCTTCTGCTTGCTCACGCCGGGTGCCAGCCGCTCGCCGACGTTGGCCGACCCGGTGGGCGCCGGCTCGCCTTCCTCGAGCCCCTGCGAATAGGAGGCGTAGACCGACAGGTCGGGCAGCGGTTTGTAGATCAGCGAGGCCAGCGGCGTTGTCTTGGTCGCCGCATAGTGGTTGGCGCCCTGGTCGCTGGTGTAGTCGGTGGTGCGCAGGCCGGCGATCAGCTGCCACTGCGGGGTGAACGCGATGCGGTCCACCGCGTAGAGGCCCGTCTCCAGTGTCTCGAGCCCGGCGGTGGTCGGTGCCGTGGGCACCGCGCCGAACGTGACGGTGGTGAGCGGGATCGGGTTGTACAGGTTCTGCGCGGCGCTGTAGGTGCGCTGGAAGATCGGGTCCTGCGTCTTGTCGGTGCGGGCCGCGCCGAGCGTCAGTTCGTGGGTGACGCCGCCGG
The DNA here is from genome assembly GCF_001421705.1 of Xylophilus sp. Leaf220. GTDB lineage: Bacteria > Pseudomonadota > Gammaproteobacteria > Burkholderiales > Burkholderiaceae_C > Xylophilus. The sequence continues at coordinate 95,150 of NZ_LMKO01000027.1, forward strand.
TGGCGAAGCTGCCGAACAGCTCTGCGCGCAGCATGTCCGAGCCCGCCACCAGCCGCTGCTGGTTGCCGTTGACCGTGCCCGCGCCGGTCGCGGGGTTGGTCAGGCGAAAGATCGGCAGGCGGCGGTCGCGTGCCACTTCGGACCGCCCGGCCTCCACCGTCAGCGCCCACCGGTCGCCGAGCGCATAGTCGGCGCGCAGCTGCGCGTTGGTGGTCTCGGCGTCGAACACCGCCCAGGCCGGACCGAGCAGGTTGCGCGGGTCCGGCACCCGCGGGATGGCGATCACCCCGCCCACCGCCGTCGGCAGGGCGATGCCCGCCTGCTCGGTGACCTTCTTGCGGTCGTACTCCAGGTCGGCCCGCAGCGACAGGCGGCTGTCGACGCGCCAGTCGAAGGCGGCCGACAGGAAGCGCCGGCTGCCGTCGTCCACGCCGCGCAGCGGCGTGCCCAGAGACCCGCCCGCGGCGTTGATGCGCAGCCCGTACTGCTGCCGGTCGCCGAACGTCCGGCCCACGTCCACCGTGCCCAGCACCGTGCCGTGGTCGTCGACCACCGCGCCCACGGTGGCGTTGGGCGTGGGCCCCGCGCGCTTGGTCACGAAATTGACCACGCCCGCCGGCGAGGTGAAGCCGTAGTAGAGCGCCGAGGCGCCCTTCAGCACCTCGACCCGCTCCTTGTCCTCCAGCGGCACCTGCGAGAAGTTCATGATCGGCAGCGAGCCGTTGAGCCGGTAGTTGGTGCGGTTCTCGACCGCGATGCCGCGGATCACCAGCTGGTCCCAGGTGTCGCCGCCGTTCTGCTGCCGGGTCACGCCGGCGGTGTTGCGCAGCGCGTCGTAGAGGCCGGCGGCGGCCTGCTGGTCGAGCACCTCGCGGGTCACCACGTTGACGGTGGCGGGCACGTCCATGACCGAGGCGCCGCGAAAGGTGCCGGCCTCGACCGTGTTGGCGACGAAGCCGTCGGCGCGCCGGTCCTGCACGGTGACGGTGCCGAGCGATGTGGCGGGCGGGGTGCCCGGGGCGTCGGCGGCCTGGGCGCAGGCTGCGCCGGCGCATGCGACGGCGGCGCTGCCGGCGAGTGCGGAAAGCGTGAATTTCATGGTGAAGCGCAGAGAGGGCGCGACCGCCGGACGGCGTCGCGGGCACCGGCGCGGCGTCCGGCGCGCCGATTCTAGTTGTTTCTCATTTGCATTCAGCCATGCGCCACGAACCCGTACCGCAGCGCCGGCAGGCGCCGCGGTCCCCCCGGTCAGCCGGCGGGCGCTGCCGCCGTGCCCATGCCGGGCAGCGCCCGCGGCTGGCCCATCTCGTCGATCGCCACGTAGGTGAGCGTCGCCTCGGTCACCTTGAAGTAGCGGCCCTGGTCGATGAAGCGCTCGGCAAATACCTCGACCTGCACCGTGACCGAGGTGCGGCCGATGCGCACCAGCGAGCCGTAGAACGACAGGATGTCGCCCACCCGCACCGGCTGCTTGAAGATGAATTCCTTCACCGCCACCGTCGCCATGCGGCCCTTGGCATGGCGCGTGGGGATCACCGAGCCCGCCAGGTCGACCTGGGCCATCACCCAGCCGCCGAAGATGTCGCCGTTGGCGTTGCAGTCCGACGGCTGCGGGATCACCTTCAGTACCAGTTCCTTGTCGGTGGGCAAAGGAAGGCCGTGGGGGCTGCGGAGGTCGGTCATGGGCACAATTCCGGGTAGAACAAAAACACAACTCGGTATTTTCCCTCACCCCATGCGACGTTACGGCGAAACCGCCCCTTCCTCCCCGCACGCCGGCCCGCCCGCCGTCGCCGCTTCCGCCTCGCCTCCGGGTGCCGCACCGCCGCAGGCCGCCGCCAACGCCGCCGGCCCACGGCGGGGCGACTGGGCCACGCTCAGCCGGCTGTTCCCCTATCTCTGGCAATACAAGTGGCGGGTGCTGGCGGCGCTGACGTTCATGGTCTGTGCCAAGGGCGCCAACGTGGGCGTGCCGCTGCTGCTGAAGACCCTGGTCGACCGGATGACGCCCGCGGGCGGCGCCACCGGCGCGCAGGTGGCGCTGGTGGTGCCGGCGGCGCTGCTGCTGGGCTACGGGCTGCTGCGGCTGTCCACCTCGCTCTTCACCGAGTTGCGCGAGCTGGTCTTCGCCAAGGCGACCGAGGGCGCCTCGCGCAGCATCTCGCTGCAGGTGTTCCGGCACCTGCATGCGCTCAGCCTGCGCTTCCACCTGGAGCGCCAGACCGGCGGCATGACGCGTGACATCGAGCGCGGCACCCGCGGCGTCAATTCGCTCATCTCGTATTCGCTCTACAGCATCATCCCGACGCTGATCGAGGTGGCGCTGGTGCTGTCGATCCTCGCGGTGAAGTTCGACGTGTGGTTCGCCGTCATCACCGGCATCGCGCTGTCGGTCTACATCGCCTTCACCGTCACCGTGACCGAATGGCGCACCCGGTTCCGGCGCGAGATGAACGAGCTGGATTCGTCGGCCCACAGCCGCGCGATCGACTCGCTGCTCAACTACGAGACGGTCAAGTACTTCAACAACGAGGACTACGAGGCGCAGCGCTACGACGAGCGGCTCGAGCGCTACCGCCGCGCGGCGGTCAAGAGCCAGACCACGCTGAGCCTGCTCAACGGCGGCCAGCAGGCGATCATCGCCATCGGGTTGGTGGCGATGCTCTGGCGGGCGACGCAGGGCGTGGCCGACGGCCGCATGACGCTGGGCGACCTGGTCATGGTCAACGCCTTCATGATCCAGCTCTACATCCCGCTGGGCTTCCTGGGCGTGATCTACCGCGAGATCAAGCAGAGTCTCACCGACCTCGACAAGATGTTCACCCTGATGGAGCGCGAGCGCGAGATCGCCGACGCGCCCGGGGCCCTGCCGCTGGCGGTGCCCGCCGCCGGCGCCGCGGTGCGCTTCGACGACGTGCGCTTCGCCTACGACCCGTCGCGGCCGATCCTGCACGGGGTGACGTTCGAGATCCCGGCCGGCAGGACGGTGGCGGTGGTCGGCCCCTCGGGCGCCGGCAAGTCGACGCTGGCCCGGCTGCTGTTCCGCTTCTACGACGTCGATACGCCGGCCGCGGCGGGCGGCATCTCCATCGCGGGGCAGGACATCCGCGGCGTGACCCAGGCCAGCCTGCGCCAGGCGATCGGCATCGTGCCGCAGGACACGGTGCTGTTCAACGACAGCATCGGCTACAACATCGGCTACGGCCGCACCGGCGCCACCCCGCAGGAGATCGAGGCGGCGGCGCGCGCCGCCCGCATCCACGACTTCATCCAGGCGCTGCCGGAGGGCTACGACACGCCGGTCGGCGAGCGCGGGCTCAAGCTCTCGGGCGGCGAGAAGCAGCGCGTGGCCATCGCCCGCACCCTGCTGAAGAACCCGCCGGTGCTGATCTTCGACGAGGCCACCTCGGCCCTCGATTCGGCCAACGAGCGGGCGATCCAGTCGGAGCTGCAGGCGGTCGCCGTCGGCAAGACGACGCTCGTCATCGCCCACCGGCTCTCCACCGTGGCCGATGCGCACGAGATCCTGGTGATGGAGGCCGGCCGCATCGTCGAGCGCGGCACCCATGCCGCGCTGCTGGCCGCCGCCGGCCGGTACGCCCAGATGTGGCGGCTGCAGCAGAGCGAAAGCCCCGATGCCGATGCGCCGGAAGCGGCTGCCGCCGAGCGCCCGATTTTCAAGTAGAAAGTGCCTGTAGCCGGCGTGTGACGACGGCCTCTAGCTATCAATTCAGGAGTGAGCGACATGACCGAGAAGACGACCCTGCTGGTGACCATCGCCCTGTCGGATGCGCACCGCGCCCAGGTGGCCGAGCGCTACGACACGCTGTATGCGCCCACCGCCGCCGAGCGCGCCGCCGCCATCGCCGCCCACGGCAATCGCATCCGCGCGGTGCTGACCAACGGCACAGTGGGCCTGGACGCGGCCGAGATCGAGGCGCTGCCGGTGCTGGAGCTGGTCTGCGCGATGGGCGCGGGCCACGAGAACATCGACTCGGCCGCGGCGCGCGCCCGCGGCATCGCGCTGGCCAACGGCGCGGGCACCAACGACGACTGCGTGGCCGACCATGCCTTCGGCCTGCTGATCGCCGCGGTGCGCGGCATCGTAGAGCTCGACCGGTACACCCGCGCGGGCGGCTGGCGCGACGGCCTGGCGTTCCCGCCCAACGTGTCGGGCAAGCGCCTGGGCATCGTCGGCCTGGGCACCATCGGCCGCAAGATCGGCCGTCGCGCGGAGGGCTTCGACATGGCCGTGGGCTACCACAACCGCCGCCCGGTGGAGGGCAGCGCGTACTCGTATTTCGACTCGGTGCGGGCGCTGGCCGAATGGGCCGACTTCCTCGTCGTCGCCACGCCCGGCGGCCCGGCCACGCGGCACCTGGTGAATGCCGAGGTGCTGGCCGCGCTGGGCCCGCGCGGCGTGCTGGTCAACATCGCCCGCGGCAGCGTGGTCGATACCGCCGCGCTCGCCGCGGCGCTGCAGTCCGGTGCCCTGGCCGGCGCGGGCCTCGACGTGTACGAGAGCGAGCCGCATCCGCCCGCGTCGCTGGTCGGCCTCGATACCCTGGTGATCACGCCGCACGTGGCCGGCTGGTCGCCCGAGGCGGTCCAGCAGTCGCTCGACCAGTTCCTGCGGAACGCCGACGGCCATTTCGCCGGGCGGGGCGTGGTCGCGCCGATCTGAGCGGCCGACGCTCAGTCCGGATCGACGTAGCGCAGGCCGGCCTTCGCCAGCGTGTCGCGCATGCCGTAGACATCCAGCCCCAGTTCGCCCTGCAGGAAACGGGCGCGGTTGGTGGCCTCCTTCCGCTCTCGGGCGGCGCAGGCCGCGGCCACTTCCGCGGCGAGGGCGCGCGGCACCACCACCATGCCGTCGTCGTCGGCCGCCACCACGTCGCCCGGATGCACCAGCGCACCGGCGCAGACGACGGGCACGTTGACCGATCCGAGCGTCGCCTTGACCGTGCCGCGCGCCGAGAAGGCGCGGGCGAAGGCGGGAAAGCCCATTTCGGCCAGCTCGCGCACGTCGCGGATGCCGGCCTCGGTCACCAGGCCCACCGCGCCGCGGGAGCGGAAGGAGGTGGCCAGCAGCTCGCCGAACATGCCGTCGGTGCTCTCGGCAGTGCATGCCACGACGACCACGTCGCCCGGCCGCAGCTGCTCGGCCGCCACGTGCAGCATCCAGTTGTCGCCCGGCTGGGCCAGCACGGTGACGGCGGTGCCGCAGAGGCGGGCGCCGGCCCAGGCGGACCGCAGGCCGGGCCGGGCCAGGCCGGTGCGGCCCATGGCCTCGTGGATGGTGGCGACACCGTACTGCGCCAGCGCGGCGACCGCGCCTGCATCGGCGCGCGGCGGCTGGCGCACCACGGTTCCCAGGGTGTGGAGGGCGGTCATGGTCAGCGTCCCTTGGCGGCGAGGGCGCGGTCCAGGCGCGGGAACACGCGGCGGGCGTTGCCCTCGAACACCTTGCGGCGGCCGGCCTCCGACAGGCCGGGGAAGGCGTCGACATAGCGGCGCGTGTCGTCGAAATGGTGGCCGGTCTCGGGGTCGATGCCGCGCACCGCGCCCACCACCTCGGAGGCGAAGAGCACGTTGTCCTCGGGGATCACCTTCAGCAACAGGTCGATGCCCGGCTGGTGGTAGACGCAGGTGTCGAAGAAGATGTTGTGCAGCAGGTGCTCCTCGAGCGGCGGCAGCTTCATGTCCTGCGCCAGCCCGCGGAAGCGGCCCCAGTGGTAGGGCACCGCGCCGCCGCCGTGGGGGATGACGAACTTCAGCGTGGGGAAGTCCTGGAACAGGTTCGAGGTGAGGCACTGCATGAACGCGGTGGTGTCGGCGTTGAGGTAATGCGCCCCGGTGGTGTGGAAGCAGGCGTTGCAGCTGGTGCTGACATGCACCATCGCCGGCACGTCCAGCTCGACCATCTTCTCGTAGAGCGGGTACCACCAGCGGTCGGACAGCGGCGGCTCCTTCCAGTGGCCGCCCGACGGGTCGGGGTTGAGGTTGCAGCCGACGAAGCCGTACTCGGTCACGCAGCGCTCCAGCTCGTCGATGCAGTTCCCGGGCGGCACGCCGGGCGACTGCGGCAGCATGCAGGCGCCGATGAAGTTGTCGGGGAACAGCTGCGCCACCCGGTGCACCTGCTCGTTGCAGAGCGCGGCCCAGTCGGCACTGGTGCGCGCGTCGCCGATGTGGTGGGCCATGAAGCTGGCGCGCGGCGAGAAGACGGTCAGGTCGGTGCCGCGTTCCCGCTGGATGCGGATCTGCGCGCCCAGCACGCTCTCGCGCAGTTCGTCGTCGCCGATGCGCAGTTCGGATGTCTTCGGGCCGGCGCCGGGGCTGCCCAGCGCGTCGATCTGGCGCTTGCGCCAGTCTTCCAGCGCCTTGGGCGCGGTGGTGTAGTGGCCGTGGCAGTCGATGATCATGGGTGACGGTGTCCTTCGGGTTCGGCGGCCGGGCGCGCGGGCGGCGCCATGCCGTGGGTGAGCAGGGCCTGCGCCGCGGCGGGCGATTGCAGGAATGCGACGAAGGCGGCCGCCCGCGCCGGGAAGGGCGAGCGGGCCGCCACGCCTGCGGAAAACACGGTGACGATCTCGTGGCCCGGCGGCATCTCCAGCCGTTGCACGCCGTCGTGGTGGACCAGCTCGCTGCGCTGCTGGAAGCCGATCGCCACCCGGCCCTGCACCAGCAGTTCGCCCACCGGCACGCCGGGCGGGGCCTGCACCAGCCGCGGCCGCAGCGCTTCCAGCAAGCCCGCGCGTTGCCACAGGGCCAGCAGCGCGGTGCCGCTGGGGCCGGTGGAGTAGCCGATGGCGGGTGCGGCACGCAGGGCGTCGATGCACTGCGCCTGCGTGGCGAACGGCGGCGCGGGCATGTCGGCCGGCACGGCGGCCACCACGTCGGATACCGCGACGGCGCGCAGGCTGCCCGGCTGCAGATGGCCAGCACCGGCCAGCGCCGCCAGCGCGTCGGCGGCCAGCACCACCACGTCGAACGCCTCGCCGGCCGCGACGCGGCGCGCAGCCTCGACGCCGCCCAGCGAGAGCAGCTCCACCGCGTCGCCCCGCTCGGCCCGGTAGCGCGCCGCCAGGTCGGCCAGCACCTGCCGGGTGGCCATCGACGACAGGCAGCGCAGGGCGCCGGCACCGCCCGGTGCGGCGGCAGCGTCTGCGGACTCGGGGCGTGGGGTCTCCATGCCGGCCATTGTCCGAAGCCGCACTGCTGCCGACCAGCTGCACCGGCCACTAGCAGCTAGAGCAGATCCGCATACCGCGGCGCCGGTTATGGTGTCTACACTGGGTCGATGGACCTGCGGCAACTCGAATACTTCATCCGCGTGGCGGAGCTCGGCAGCTTCACCCGCGCCTCGATCGCGATGGACATCGCCCAGCCGGCGCTCAGCCGGCAGGTGCGCCAGCTGGAGGTGGAACTGCGCCAGAACCTCCTGATCCGCAACGGCCGCGGCGTGGTGATGACCGAGGCCGGCAAGCGCCTGCTGGAGCACGGCCGCGGCATCCTGCACCAGGTGGAGCGCGCCCGCGACGACATGGGCCGGATGCGCGGCGCCCTGGCCGGCCGGGTGGCGGTGGGCCTGCCGCCCAGCGTCGCCCGGGTGCTGACGCTGCCGCTGGTGCGCGCGGTACGCGAGCGGCTGCCCGACGCGACGCTGTCGATCACCGAGAGCCTCTCCAGCGCGATGCAGGAGTCGCTGCTCACCGGCCGGCTCGACATCGCGCTGCTCTACAACCCGCAGCCCTCGCCCGACGTGGACAGCCAGACGGTGCTGGAAGAAGACCTGTTCCTGGTCAGCGCCGCGGGCAGCACGGGCGGGGCGGCGCCCGACGCGCCGCTGTCGCTGCGCGAACTGGCCGAGGAGCCGCTGGTGATCCCCACCCGGCCCAACGCCATCCGCATGCTGGTCGAGGCCGAGCTGGCCGCCATCGGCTGCCGGCCGCAGATCGCGCTCGAGATCGACGGCGTGCCGGCCATCCTGGCGCTGGTGGCCGACGGCGCGGGCCACGCGGTGCTGTCGCGCAACGCGGTCGCCACCGCCGACCGGCCGCAGAGCTACACCGTGCGGCCGATCGTCAAGCCCCGGCTGCGCAGCCGCCTGGCCCTGGCCGCCAGCTCGCAGCGCCCCGCCACCCGCACCCAGCAGGCGATGCTGGAGCTGGTGCGCGACCTGGCCCGGCAGACGCTGGGCTGCGACCGGCCGGTGCAGGGGGCGTAGCCCGGGCCGGCGCAGCACGTTTTCACTAGCGAAACGTGCCTGCAGCCGGCTCAGGACGCCGGCCGACAGCTATAGAAAATATAGCAATCAGACCGCTCGGGCTGTCCTGGCTGTTCGGCGGCCGCGGCCCCCGGCCGTCGTTCCGCCGGCCCGCGTTTTCAGTCGGCGACGATGCCCGCCGACTGGATCACCTTCGACCAGCGGTCGATCTCGCTGCCGAGGAAGGTGCCGAACTGCGCGGCGGTGCCCGGCGTGGTCACCGCGCCCAGTTCGCCCAGGCGCTGGCGCACGGCGGGCTCGGCCAGCACCTTGCCCACCTCCGCATTGAGCCGGGCCAGGATTTCGGGCGGGGTGCGGGCCGGGGCTAGCAGGCCCCACCAGACGCCGGCGTCCACGCCCGGCAGGCCGGCCTCGGCGATGGTCGGCACGTCGGGCAGCAGGGCCACCCGCTGCCGGCCGGTGACGGCCAGCGCCCGCAGCTTGCCCGACTGCAGGTGCGGCAGCACCTCCAGCGGATTGAGCAGCATGAAATCGAGCCGCGCGCCGATCAGGTCGACCAGCGCCGGCGCGCCGCCCTTGTAGGCGATGTGCGTCGGCTCGAACCTGGCTTCCGAGGCGAAGAGCGCGCCCGCCAGGTGGCCCGAGCTGCCGTTGCCGGCCGAGCCGTAGTTGAGCTTGCCGCCCCGCCCCGCGGCCACCAGCTGCTGCACCGTCTTCGCGCCGGAGTCGGCGGGCACCACCAGCACCAGCGGCGCCTCGCCGACGCGGGTGATCGGCGCGAAGTCGCGCAGCGTGTCGAACGGCAGCTTGGGGTAGAGCGCCATGTTGGTAGCTACGCCGTTGGCGCCCAGCAGCAGGGTGTAGCCGTCGGGCGCGGCCTTGGCGACCGCGTCGGCGCCGATGTTGGCGTTGGCGCCGGGCTTGTTGTCGACGATCACCGGCTGGCCCAGCGCGCGGCCCAGCGGCTCCGCCACCACCCGCGCCACGATGTCGACCGCGCCGCCGGCGGCGAACGGCACCACCAAGCGGATCGGCTTCGACGGATAGCCCGCGGCGCCCTGGGCGCTGGCCGCGAAGGGCAGCCCCGCGGCGGCGGCGGACAGGCCCGCGGCCAGCACGCGGCGGCGGGATGAAGAGAAGGAAACGGCCGGTCGCATCGGGGTGTCTCGCAATCAGTCGTGCCAGTAGAGGCGGGTGGGGTTGTCGACCAGCAGCTTCTGCAGCAGTGCAGGGTCGTCGGCGAAGAGGGGCAGCAGGTCGACCAGCTGGCCGTCGTCGGGCATCTCGCGCACGTTGGGGTGGGGCCAGTCGGTGCCCCACAGCACCCGGTCGGGCGCGGCCTCGATGAGCCGGCGGGCGAAGGGCGCCGCGTCGGCATAGGGCGGGCCCTGGGTGGAGAGCGCCTGCGAGATGCGCTCGGCGCCGCTCACCTTGACCCAGGCGCGCGCGTCCTGCATCAGGTCGAGCAGCATCGCGAAGGCCTGCTGGCCGGTGCCGTGCTCGACCATGGTGCGGCCCATGTGGTCGATGACGAAGGGCACCGGCAGGGTGTCCAGGAAGCCGCGGTAGGTCAGCAGGTCTTCCGCGTCCAGGTGCAGCACCAGGTGCCAGCCCAGCGGCCGGATGCGCTCGGCCATGCGCAGCACGGTGGGCAGGTCGGGCGCGCCGCCCAGGTGCCGCACGAAGTTGAAGCGCACCGCGCGCACGCCGGCCGTGTGCAGGTCCTTCAGCCCGGCATCGGTGATGCCGGCGCCGACCATCGCGACGCCGCGGTAGGTGTCGGGCGACTCGGCGATGGCGGCCAGCATCGCGCGGTTGTCGTGGCCGTGCACGCTGGCCTGCACCAGCACCACCCGGTCGATGCCCAGCAGCGCGTGCAGCGCGCGCAGCCGGGCGGCGGGCGCGTCCGGCGGGGTGTAGCGGCGGTCGTCGGCGTAGGGAAACACGTCGCCGGGGCCGAAGACGTGGCAGTGGGCGTCGCAGGCGCCGGCGGGCAGGCGAAAGGCCGGGCGGCTCGGGTTCGGATGGGGCGGGGGAATGCTCTTCATGGGCGTGGTGGGTAGGGGTTACTGCTGGGGAATGCCGGCGCGCTGGATCACGGCCGACCAGCGCTTGATCTCGGCGTCGAGCAACTGGGCCTGCTGCTGCGGCGTGCTGCCCTTGGGCTCCACGCCCAGGTCCTGCAGCCGCTTCCTGACCTCGGGCGAGGCCAGGGCGGCGTTCGCCTCCTTGTTGAGGCGGGCTACCACCTCGGGCGGCGTCTTCGCGGGAGCGGCCAGCGCGTTCCAGGAGGCCACCTGGAAGCCCGGGGCGCCGCTCTCGGCCACGGTGGGCACGTCGGGCAGGCCGGCGGCGCGGTGCTCGCCCATCACCGCCAGGGCGCGCAGCACCTTGCCGCCGACCTGTGCCATCACCGGGGCCAGGATCTCCACCGCCACGTCGATCTGGCCGCCCCGCAGCGCGGTCACCACCGCCGGCGTGCCGTTGAAGGGCACCACCTGCGCATCGATGCCGAGCGAGCTCTTGAACAGCTCGCCCGCCAGGTTCTGGGTGCTGCCGACGTTGATGGTGCCGATGTTGAGCTTGCCGGGGTTCGCCCTGGCGTAGGCCAGCAGCTCGGCCAGCGACTTGAACCTGCCCTCGGCCGAGGCCAGCACCGCCAGGTCGAAATACCCCAGCATCGACACCGGCGCGAAATCCTTGACCGTGTCGTAGGGCAGCGACTTGAAGAGCCCCACGCTCACCGCGTTGGCGTTGGACATCAGCAGCAGCGTGTGCCCGTCGGGCGCGGCCTTGGCGACGGTATCGGAGGCCACCACGCCGCCGGCACCGGGCTTGTTGTCGACCACGATGCTCTGGCCGAGCGACTCGGACATCTTCTGCGCCACGCTGCGGGCGGTCAGGTCGGCCACGCCGCCGGGGCCGAAGGGCACGACCAGGCGGATCGGCCGGTTAGACGAAGGCTGGGCCTGCGCGGCCGGCACGCCGCAGCCGGCGGCCAGCGCCAGCGCCAGCAGCATCCACCCGGCGACGGTGCGACGCCGGGGTCGTGGTTCTTGTCTCACGGGGTCTCCTTGGAATGCGGCGCGCGGCATCGCTCCGCCGCGCCATGCGCCACTATTCCCGGCTGCGCGATCCGGGGCTACCCGCCTGCGGCACTGTTAGATATAGCGGCGCGGCATGGCGCGCCGACAGCAGTCGCCTCAGCGGTCGAGCACCCGGTCGCCCGCGATCTCCGCCGCGCCGACCCGCACCAGGTCGTCGACCACGGCCTGCACCCAGGCCGCCATCGGTGCACCGTCGGCGAAGTGGCCCGCGTGCAGCGACCGCAGCAGCGGCACGCCGCAGGCCCAGTCCGACAGCCGGTCGCGCGGCACCTGCCGCCACTCCAGCAGCTTGAACTTCACCAGCACCTTGGCGGCATGCAGCGCGTGCCTGGCCGGGTGCTGCACGAAGCCGTCGAGCCGGCGGCGGGCGATGGCCAGGGCGGCCGCCACGTCCTGGAACACCGCGCCGTGCCCGGGCACCACCACCGCGGGCGCCAGCGCCTCGATCAGGTCCAGCGTGGCCGCCACGTCGGCGAAGGCGTGCGCACCCTCGATCTCCGGAAACACCACGCCGAAGCCGTTCTGCCACAGCGCATCGGCGGCGACCAGCACCCGCGACCGGGGCTCCCACAGCAGCACCGCATGCGGATCGTGGCCCGGCGCGGCGTGCACCTGCCAGGGCCGCCCGCCCAGGAGCAACGTGTCGCCGGCCGCCAGCACGCCGTCGCAGGCGAAGCGCGGGCACTGCTGGCCGGTAGGGCGGTAGCTGAGTGCGTCCTCGTCCCAGGCGCGCACCGCGGCGGCCTCGCCGGCCGGCACCAGGGTGCGCACGCCGGGCCAGCGGTGCTGCAGCGCGGCGTTGCCGCCGCAGTGGTCGCTGTGCAGGTGGGTGTTGGCCAGCAAGGCGAGCGGCCGGCCGGCCAGCGCGGACTCGACCAGCGCCAGGGTCTGGTCGGCATGGGTGCAGTAGCCGCTGTCGACCAGGGCCGCGGGGCCGTCACCCTCGGGCACGAAAATGATGCCGTTGGCCGAGAGCCAGCCGCGCTCCAGCACCTGCATGCCGGGCGGCAGCTTCAGCATCGAATCGGCCTCCGGCCGGCGCTGCGTGCCGGCCGCCAGCTATGAAAATGATAGTAGAGGCCCCGGCGGGCCGGCGGCGGCCTCACGCCTTCGCCCGCAGCTCCCGGCGCAGGATCTTGCCGACGTTGGTCTTGGGCAGCGCCTCCCGGAACTCGACCTGCCGCGGCCGCTTGTAGCCGGTGAGCCGGTCGTGGCAGAAGCGCAGCACGTCGTCCTCCGACAGCGACGCGTCGCGCCGCACCACGAAGAGCTTGATCGCCTCGCCCTGCTTCTCGCAGGCCACGCCCACCGCGGCGCACTCGACCACGCCGGGGCAGAGCGAGACCACGTTCTCCAGCTCGTTGGGGTACACGTTGAAGCCGCTCACCAGGATCATGTCCTTCTTGCGGTCGACGATGCGGGTGGTGCCGCCGGCGTCCATCGTCGCGATGTCGCCGGTGCGCAGGTAGCCGTCCTCGGTGAACGCGCGGGCCGTCTCCTCGGGTTGGTTCCAGTAGCTGCGCATCACGTTGGGGCCGCGGATGCACAGCTCGCCCGGCTGGCCGTAGGGCAGGGTGATGCCGGCGTCGTCCTTGATCGCGATGTCGATGCCCGGCAGCGGCAGGCCGATGGTGCCGCTGAAGCCGGTGGCGGTGACCGGGTTGTTGGTGCCGATGGCGCAGGTCTCGCTCATGCCCCAGCCCTCGACCATAGCGCAGCCGGTGGTCTGCTGCCAGGCCTGCGCCGTGCCTTCGGAGGCCGCCATGCCGCCGGCCTGCGACACCAGCAGGTGCGAGAAGTCGAGCGACTTGAACTCCGGGTGCTGCAGCAGCGCGTTGAACAGCGTGTTGACCGCCGGCAGCATGTGGAAGGGCCGCTTCTTGAGCACCGCGACGAACTTCGGGATGTCGCGCGGGTTGGGGATAAGCGTCAGGTGCGAGCCTTGGCGGATCGCCAGCAGGCAGAGCGTCAGCGCGAAGATGTGGTACAGCGGCAGCGCCGCGATGCCGTTGACCTGCGCCATGTCCCCGGTGCGGGCCAGCGCCGGGCCGAACCAGGCCTCGGCTTGCAGGGTGGCGGCCACGATGTTGCGCTGTGTCAGCTCGGCCCCCTTCGAGAGTCCGGTGGTGCCGCCGGTGTACTGCAGGAAGGCTGGATGGTCGAGCGTGGTGCCGTGCGGCGCCAGGGGGTGCGCAGCCCCGTCCTTCAACGCGTCGGCCCAGGGGGTGACGCTGCGGCCGCCCGAGAGCGGCAGCGCATAGGCCGGCACCATCTTCGCCAGGTGGCGCACCGCGAAGGTGATCCACGCGCCGTAGCTGCCGCCCAGCTGGTCGCCCATGGCGGTCACCACCACGTGCCGCACGCCGGTCTGCTCCACCACCTCGGCCAGGGTGTGGGCGAAGTTCTCCAGGATGACGATGGCGCTGGCGCCGGAATCGGCCAGCTGGTGGCGCAGCTCGCGGGCGGTGTAGAGCGGGTTGACGTTGACGCAGGTGTAGCCCGCGCGAAGCACCGCCGCCATCGCCACGGCGAACTGCGGCACGTTGGGCAGCATGACCGCCACCCGCGCGCCCGGCGCCAGTCCGCGCGACTGCAGCCAGGCGCCGAGCGCGGCAGAGAGCTTGTCCAGCTCGCCGTAGGTCATCCACCGGTCCATGCAGACGGAGAAGCGGCGGTCGGCGTACTGGCGGAAAGCGTCCTCGAGCATCTGCGGCAGCGAGGCGAAGCGCTCCGGCTCGACGGTGTGCGGCACGCCGTCGGGATAGTGCGCGAGCCAGGGGCGGTCGGTCGTCATGCGGCTTGTCTCCTTGGGGTGGTGGGAAGGCGGCACCGGCCTTCGGTCGGCTCCGGGCCTGACCGGACCATTGTGGAAGTGCGGGCGACGACGGGGGAGGGGGCTTTCCTTGAGGTGGGTTGCGTTGGCGACAGGGCGCCGGTGGCGCGGCGCGGCGGCAGGAGGGTGTGCGAGGATCGCGGCTCTTTTTTCCACCGCCCACTTCGCCCACCCCCCATGCTCGCGCGCCTGCAGCAATGCATAACCCTCGGATTGCTCGCCGTCGCGGCCGCCTGGCTGGCCCTCTGGTGGCCGCATTCCCCGGCGGTCGCCGTGGCGGGAGCCCTGGCGACGCTGTTCGGCTACACCGGTTTCCTGGCGACCGAAAGCGTGCTGATGGCGCGCGCCCACCGGGGCGACCCGGCGCCGAAGCCGACGCCCGGCCAGATGCTGCGGGCGTGGCTGCACGAATGCGTCACGTCGCCGCGCGTCTTCTACTGGCGCCAGCCGTTCTGGTCCCGGGCGGTGCCCGACCACCTGCCGGCCGACGGCAGCGCCCGGGGCCGGCGCGGCGTGGTGCTGGTGCACGGCCTGGTCTGCAACCGCGGCTTCTGGACGCCGTGGCTGCGGGCGCTGCGCCAGCGCGGCCATCCTTTCGTGGCGGTGAACCTGGAGCCGGTCTTCGGCCCGATCGACGGCTACGCCCCCGCGATCGACGCCGCCATCGCCCGGCTGCAGGCCCTCACCGGCCGTCCGCCGGTGCTGGTCTGCCACAGCATGGGCGGGCTTGCGGCGCGCGCCTGGCTGCGCTGGGCACGGGGGCGGGGAGACGAGGACGCCGCGGCCCGCGTCCACCGCATCGTCACCATCGGCACGCCGCACCACGGCACCGCGCTGGCGCACCACAGCCGCGGCGAGCACGCGCTGCAGATGCGGCCGGGCAGCGACTGGCTGGCCGCGCTGGCGCGGTCGGAGCCGGCCGGGCAGGCGGCGCTCTTCACCTGCTGGTATTCCCACTGCGACCATATCGTTTTCCCCTGCAGCACCGCCACCTTGCCGGGTGCCGACAACCGCTTCGTCGCCGGGCTGCCGCATGTGGCGCTGGCGTTCCACCCGCCGCTGGTGCGGGCGGTGCTGGACGAGGTCGGGCGGGGCGGCTGACGCACCACATCCCCAGGCGACCCGCTGGTGCGCGTGCGGGCGCCGGCGCCGGCTGAATGCGAATGACTTAGAATCCGCCGCCTTCCTGCCTGCTGCTTAGGCGGCGGGTGCCGGTGCCTGGAACGGCCCATCGTTCGGGTCGGCGGCGCTCCTGCCGCGTCCGGCCCGCATCCTGCGGCGCCGGCACCGTGCCTCTCCATTCCCTCGTCCGCCGCCCATGCCGCTGTTCAAGAAAATCTGGTTCCAGCTGCACTGGTTCATCGGCATCACCGCCGGCACGGTGCTGATCGCGATCGGGCTCTCGGGCGCGGCGCTGTCGTTCCAGGACGAGCTGCTGGACCTGTTCAACCCGGCCACCGCGTCGATGCCGGTGCGCCCCGGCCAGCCGCTGCTGACGCCGCAGCAGCTGGTCGACGCCGCGCGCGGCGCCGGGCAGGGGCAGGCGGTGCAGCGGGTCACCGTGTTCGCCGATCCGACGCTGCCGGCGCAGATCGCCTTCGCGCCGCTGCCCGGCCAGCGCCGCGGGCTGGCGGTGCGGGCCGATCCGGTGAGCGGCGAGGTGCTGCCGGCGCAGCGCGGCGCGGCCTTCTTCGACTGGGCCGAGCGGCTCCACCGCTGGCTGCTGCTGCCGCGCGACACCGGCAAGCCGATCACCGGCGCGCTGGCCGCCTGCCTGCTGCTGCTGTCGCTCTCGGGCCTCTACCTGCGCTGGCCGCGGCGTCCGCTGTCCTGGCGCACCTGGCTGACATTCGACACCCGGCTCGCCGGCCGGTCGTTCCTGTGGGGGCTGCATTCGGTGCTGGGCACCTGGGCGCTGGCGGCCTACGTGGTGTTCACGCTGAGCGGCCTGTACTGGGCCTTCGACGCGGTCCGCGCACCGGTGGACCGCTGGGCCGGCGCGCCGCCGCGCATGGCCGCCGCACCGCGCGCGGCCGATGCGGGCGGCCCGCCGGCGGCACCGGATCTGGCGCCGGCGTGGCGCCGCTTCGTGGATACCGCGCCCGGCTGGCAGCTGGCGCAGTGGCGCCTGCCCGAGCGCGCCGGGCAGCCGGTGCAGATCTTCTGGCTGGGCGAAGACCCGGCCCACGACCGCGCCCGCAACCGGCTGCACCTGCGGCCCGACGGCAGCGTGCTGCTCGACGAGCGCTATGCCGACCTGCCGCGCGGCCGGCGTTTCCTGGGTGCGATCTACCCGCTGCACCTGGGCAGCTATTTCGGCCTGCCGGGCCGTATCGCCATGATGCTGGCCAGCCTGTGCCTGCCGCTCTTCGCGATCACCGGCTGGATGCTGTACCTGGGCCGGCGCCGTGCCGCGCGGGCGGTGCGGCGCGAGCGCGAAGCGCTGCAGGCCGCTGCGACGAACGTGTCGCCCGCCGCGGCCGGCGAGGCGGTGCTGGTCGCCTTCGCCAGCCAGTCGGGCCGAGCGGAGCGGCTGGCGGTGCGCACCGTGGCCGCGTTGCGGGCTGCGGGCGCGGCGGCCACGCTGGTGCCGGTGGCACGACTCGGCACCGAGCAGCTGCGCCACCACCGCCGGGTGCTGCTGGTCGCCAGCACCTTCGGCGAGGGCGATCCGCCCGACATGGCCCGCCGTTTCGCCCGCACCCTGGCCCAGACCGAGGGCGTGGTGCTGCCGCACCTGCAGTTCGGCCTGCTGGCGCTGGGCGACCGGCAGTACGCCGCGTTCTGCGGCTTCGGCCACGGGCTGGCCCACCACCTGCAGCGGCTGGGCGCGCAGCCCCTGTTTCCGCCGGTCGAGATGGACGGCGAGGACCCGTCGGCCTGGGCCCGCTGGCAGTCGGCCCTCGGCCGGCACCTGGCACTCGCCTTGCCACAGGCGGCCGACGGGGCCGCCGCCGCAGGGCCGGAGGCGGAACCCGCCCGACCGTGGCGGCTGGTGGAGCGGCGCCTGTTGAACCCCGGCAGCCTGGGTGCGCCGCTGTTCCTGGTGGCGCTGGCGCCGCCCGCGGGCGTGCCGGCCGCGTGGCAGCCGGGCGCGCTGGTGGAGGTGTTTCCCCGGCATGCGGCCGACGGGGTCGCCTCGGTGCTGCACCGCGAAGGCTGGGACGGCGCCGCGCCGGTCGTGGGTCCGGAAGGTGCCTCGACCCTCGCGGCGCTGCTGGCCGGCAGCGTGCTGCCCGCGCCCGGTGCGCAGGCGCCGGGCCTCGCACCGCAGCGGGTGGCCGACGGGCTGCGGCCGCTGGCGCCGCGCCGGTACTCGGTCGCCTCCTTGCCGGCCGACGGCACGGTGCAGCTGCTGGTGCGGCAGGTGCGCCACGACGCGGGGCTCGGGCTCGCCTCGGGCTGGCTCACCGCACACACGCCGCCCGGGTCGGAGGTGGCTCTGCGGCTGGAGGCGAACCCGGGCTTCGCGCTGGCCGCGGGCGACGCGCCGGCGATCTTCGTCGGCAACGGGTCGGGCTATGCGGGTTTGCGGGCGCTGCTGCTGGCGCGGATCCGGGCCGGCCACGGCCGCAACTGGCTGCTGTTCGGCGAGCGCCAGCGGGCGCACGACGGATTCTGCGAGGACGAGACCGCCGACTGGCAGGCCCGGGGCCTGCTGGCGCACCGCGACTTCGCCTACTCGCGCGACCAGGCCGGGCGGGTCTACGTGCAGGACTGCCTGCGGGCCGAGGCGCCCCGGCTGCGGCAGTGGATCGGCGAGGGCGCGACGCTGTACGTCTGCGGCAGCCTGGACGGGATGGCCGCCGGGGTGGATGCGGCGCTGGCCGAACTGCTGGGCGCAGACGCGGTGGAAGACCTGATCGCCGACGGCCGCTACCGGCGCGACGTGTACTGAGCCGCGCCGTTCATTCGGCGCGGATCTTCACCGCCTTGATCAGGAAGCCGTACTTGCTGTTCTCCGACTGCACGAAGCTGCGGAAGCCCTCCAGCGTCAGCTGCTCGGGCACGAAGCCCATCTTGGCGAACTGGGCCTGGTGCTGCGGCGACTGCATCACCTGCGAGAAGGCCCCGGCGTAGCGGCGTGCGTCCGCGGCCGGCAGGGTGGCCGGCGCGAACAGGCCGAACCAGGTGGAGACGTTGAAGCCCGGCACCGCATCGTTGATGCTGGGCACGCCCGGCAGCGCGGCGTTGGGGCCGAGCGTGGTCACGCCCAGGGCCTTGAGCCTGCCGTCCTTGATCTGCGGCAACGACGACGCCAGGTTGTCGAACACCAGGTCCACCTGGCCCGCGGCGAGGGCCGCCAGCGCCGGGGTGGAGCCCTGGAAATGGACCGACGGCATCCGGGTGTTGGTGAGCGACTTGAACATCTCGCCCGCAATGTGGCCGATGCTGCCGTTGCCGCCCGACCCGTACTTGAGCTGGTCGGGGTTCTTCTTCAGGTACTGCACCAGCGCGGCGGTGCTGTCGATGCCCAGGCGCCTGGCCTGCTCGGCATTCATCACCAGCACGTTGGGCAGGCGGGCCACCAGCACCAGCGGGGTGAAGTCCTTCAACGCATCGTAGGGAAAGCTGCGCGAGAGCCACGGGTTGACCGCATGGGTGGCCACCGCGCCCATCACCAGCCGGTTGTTCCCGGGCGCCGATTTGGCGACCAGGTCGGCCCCGGTGCTGCCGCCCGCGCCGGGCTTGTTCTCGACCTTGATCTCGCCGAGTTGCGAGCGGGCGCCGTCGGCCAGGATGTGGGCCGAGGTGTCGAGCGGTCCGCCGGCCGGATAGGGCACCACGATCGTCAGCGGCACCTCGGGGCTCTGTGCATGCACCGCAGGGGCGAACCCCAGGACGAGGGCGGCGGACAGGGCGGTGTGGCGGAGCATCGAATACCTTCGGAAGCAGGGCTCCGAAGTATAGGACCCGGCTAATAAACCCGGGCCCCTCCCGTCCGCGACGAACGGCTTACTTCGACAGCACGCCGCGGCGCATCTGGTCGAGCTCGATGCTCTCGAAGAGTGCCTTGAAATTGCCGTTGCCGAAACCGTCGTCGCCCTTGCGCTGGATGAACTCGAAGAAGATCGGGCCAAGCTGGTTCTCGCTGAAGATCTGCAGCAGCAGCTTGCCGGCCACGCCGTCGATCAGGATCTTGCGCTTCTGCAGCGCTTCGACGCTCTCGCCGTGGCCGGGAATGCGCTTGTCGACCAGTTCGTAGTAGGTGTCGATCGTGTCGAGCAGCACCATGCCGCTGGTGCGCAACGCATCGACCGTGTCGAGCAGATTGTCGGACCCCATCGCGATGTGCTGGATGCCCTCGCCCTTGTACTTGTCCAGGTACTCCTGGATCTGGCCGGCCTTTTCCTTGCCCTCTTCGTTGATCGGGATCCGGATCTTGCCGCAGGGGCTGGTCATCGCCTTGCTCTTGACGCCGGTCACCTGGCCTTCGATGTCGAAGTACTTGGCCTCGCGGAAGTTGAACAGCCGCTCGTAGAACTCGGCCCATTCGTTCATCCGGCCGCGGTGCACGTTGTGGGTCAGGTGGTCGATGTAGGTCAGGCCGTTGCCGCGCGGGTTGAGGCCGGCGTCGCCGCTGATGCCGGGCAGCGCCTCGAAATCCACATCGAAGAAGCCGATGTTGCCGATGTCGCCCGGCTGCGCGCCGTTCTTGCCGCGCCAGCGGTCGACCAGGTAGACCAGGCTGTCGCCCACGCCCTTGATGGCCGGGATGTTCAGCTCGCCGGGGCCGGCGGTGTCCGCATAGCCCCAGGCGCCGAGGCCCACCGCCCGCTCGTAGGCGAACTTGGCGTCCTGCACCCGGAAGGCGATCGCGCAGACGCTCGGGCCGTGCTGGCGGGCGAAGCGCTGGGCGAAGGAGTCGGGCTCGGCGTTCACGATGAAGTTGATGCCGCCCTGGCGATAGAGCGTCACGTCCTTGTGGCGGTGCCTGGCGACCGGCGTGAAGCCCATCTGCTCGAACACCTTGCCCATGGCGGCCGGATCGGGCGCGGCGAACTCTACGAACTCGAAGCCGTCGGTGCCCATCGGGTTGTCCCAGGTGGTGGCGGCGTCGGCGGTGGCGGTGGGCAGGGGGGCGTTCATGGGGGCTCCTGGAAGGTGATGCGCCACTGTATCGGCGCGGCCCCGCAGATTGGCTGCGAACTGGCAGGGCACGTTGCCTCCGGAAGCACGAAACATGCAAAATGCGGCGCATGGAAGCACTCGACAAGCTCGATACCCTGATTCTGCGCAGGCTGCAGGCCGACGGCCGGGCCAGCTACGAGAACATCGCCGAGTCGGTGGGCCTGTCGCCCAGCGCGGTGCTGCGCCGGGTGCGCCGGCTGGAGGACAGCAAGGTGATCGACCGCTACGTCGCCCTGGTGCGGCCCGAGGCGGTGGGCCTGGGGCTGACCGCCTACCTGAACGTGCGGTTGGAAAAGCACGCCGAAATCCAGAAGCGCAACCCGATGGACCTGTTCCGCGCCAGCGTCCAGACTTGGCCCGAGGTGGTCGAGTGCGCGGCGCTCACCGGCGAGATGGACTACCTGCTGCGGATCGTGGTGGCCGACATGGCCCACTACAGCCGCTTCATCATGGACACGCTGCTGCGCCACCCCAGCGTGGAGGACTGCAAGACCAGCTTCGTGCTCGACCGGGTCAAGGCGACCACCGCGGTGCCGCTGTAGGGCCGCTGTAGGGCCGCTCGCCGGCGCTGCGCTTTCGCCACATGGCAATTCCTCCGGATCGGAAGGACTAGGGAAAACCCTTAAAATCGCCGCATGATCGCTCCAAAGTCCCTCCTGCAAGCGTCCTTTCATGCCGGGCGCAACTGGCTGCGGCCCACCCGCGCCACCGAGGAGGGCGCGGCCAACCTGCCGCCGGCGCTGGTGCCGATCCGCTCCCTCGGCCCCGCCTACCGCGAGCGCATCGCCGCCCACCTGCTGTCGCTGGAGCCGGAAGACCGCTACCTGCGCTTTGGATACGCGGCCGGCGACGAGCAGATCCGCCGCTACGTCGATCAGCTCGACTTCGCCAAGGACGAGATCTTCGGCATCTACAACCGCCGGCTCGAACTGATCGCCGTCGCCCACCTGGCTTTCGGCGACGAAGCGCAGCCGACCCGCCGTGCCGAGTTCGGCGTGTCGGTGGTGCGGACCGCCCGGGGCCGGGGCTATGGCGCGCGGCTGTTCCGGCGGGCGGTGATGCATGCACGCAACGCCGGCGTGGCCGAGATCTTCATCCACGCCCTGAGCGAGAACACCGCCATGCTGCGCATCGCCCGCAAGGCCGGCGCCCGGGTGCAGCGCGACGGTTCCGAGTCCGAAGCCTACCTGGCGCTGCCGCCGGCGGATTTCGACAGCCGGGTGGCCCAGGTGGTCGAGCAGCACCTGGCCGAGGTGGACTACCGCCTGAAGGTCCAGGCCAAGCAGTTCTGGGACGTGCTGGGCGGCGTGCAGGAAGTGCGCGCCGGCGTGCGGCAGGGCCGGTTCCGCTCCGGGCAGTAGGGCGCAGCGCCCGCCGCGCGGCGCCGAAGCCTGCGCCGAGGGCCCTGGAAACCGCAGGGACGGGCGTTAGGCGCTATCCTCGGGCCATCTCCACTACCGCACGTCCTGCACCCCCAGACTGTGTCTGAACCCCACCCCGCGCGTGTCGACCGCGAAGACAAGCGCACGTTTCTCCAGAAAGTCGCCGAGTTCATCCATCCGGCCCCGGACTCGAAAGAGCAGCTGATCGAGATCCTGGCCGAGGCCGAGAACAACGACGTGATCGGCGCCGAATCGCGCGTCATGCTCGAAGGCGTGCTGCGGCTGGCCGACAAGACCGCCGGCGACGTGATGGTGGCGGCCCCCCGGATGGACCTGGTGGACATCGACGCGCCGTACGACCAGCTCCTGCACCTGGTCATCGACACCGCCCACTCCCGCTTCCCGGTTTACAGCGGCGAGCGCGAGAACATCATCGGCATCCTGCTCGCCAAGGACCTGCTCAAGCTCCAGCGGGCGCCCGAGCTCAACATCCGCGCCCTGCTGCGCGCCGCCGTCTTCGTGCCCGAGAGCAAGGGCCTGAACGACCTGCTGCGCGAGTTCCGCGGCAACCGCAACCACCTTGCGGTGGTGATCGACGAGTTCGGCCGCGTGGCCGGCCTGATCACGATCGAGGACGTGCTCGAGGAAATCGTCGGCGAGATCGAGGACGAGTTCGACATCGTCGAGGACGAGGGCGACATCTTCGCCCTGGCCGACCGCACCTACCGTGTCAGCGGCGACACCCCGGTCGAGCGGGTCGCCGAGGCGTTCGACGCGACCCTGCACGCCACCGACGCCGACGAGGAGTTCGAGACCATCGGCGGCCTCATCGCCCACGAGATGGGCCATGTGCCGCGCCGCGGCGAGATGCATGTGATGGGCGGCCTGCAGTTCCTGGTGCTGCATGTCCGCGGCGGCGCGGTGCGCTGGTTCAAGGTCATGCCGCAGGTCACGCCGGCCGACGCCGGCTGATGGCCGCCGCCGCCCCTGCCGCCCCGCGGGGCGCACCCTGGCGCCTGTACGCCCTGGCCGTCGCCGCGGGCGTCCTGCAGGCGATGTCGATCGCCGCCCCCTGGAACGGGCAGCCGCTGTGGTGGCTGCAGCTGCTGTCGCTGGCGGCGTTCTTCGGTCTGCTGGAGCGCACCGGCACCACGGCCCGTGCGGCCTGCGCCGGCTGGCTCTTCGGCACCGCCTGGCTCTGCGCCACCTACTGGTGGCTATTCATCTCGCTGCACACCTATGGCGGCCTGGCCGCGCCGCTGGCGGTGCTGGCGGTGCTGGGGCTGGCGGCCTTCCTGTCGCTCTACTACGGTGCCGCGGCGGGCTTCTACAGGGCCTTCCGGCCCCGCACCGCGGCCGCCCGGGCGGTGCTGCTCGGCCTGCTGTGGATGCTGGCCGAACTGCTGCGCAGCCACTGGTTCACCGGCTTTCCCTGGGGCGCGGGTGGCTATGCCCACGTGGACGGCGCCGCGCCGTGGCTGGCACCGTGGATCGGGGTGTATGGCATCGGCGGGCTGGCGGCCATGGCGGCCGCGGCGGTCGCATCGCTTTTGACCGCCCGGCGCTGGGCCGTGGCCGGCGGCGTGGCGGCGCTGGCGGTGGCGGTGTCCGTCGGTCCGTCGCTGGCCGGGCGCGGTGCGGACGACGCGGCGCAGGGCGCGCCGCTGTCGCTGGCCCTGCTGCAAGGCAACATCCCGCAGGACGAGAAGTTCCAGCCCGGCACCGGCGTGCCGATCGCGCTGCAGTGGTACGGCGAGCAGTTGCAGCGTGCGACCGCCTCGCTGGTGGTGGCGCCCGAGACGGCCTTGCCGCTGCTGCCGCAGGACCTGCCGGCCGGCTACGGCGAGGCGTTGCAGGCGCGCTTCTCCACCGGCGCGCAGGCGGCGCTGGTCGGCATCCCGATGGGCTCGGCGCGCGAGGGCTACAGCAACTCGGTCCTCGGCTTCCGACCTGGGCAGCCGCTCTACCGCTACGACAAGCACCACCTGGTGCCGTTCGGCGAATTCATCCCGCCGCTGTTCCGCTGGTTCACCGAGATGATGAACATCCCGCTGGGCGACTTCAACCGGGGCGGCCTGGGCCAGGCGCCCTTCGACTGGCAGGGCCAGCGCATCGCGCCCAACATCTGCTACGAAGACCTGTTCGGCGAGGAGATCGCGCGCAACTTCGCCGACGCGGCGCGGGCGCCGACCATCCTGGTCAACCTCAGCAACATCGGCTGGTTCGGCGACAGCCTGGCGATCGACCAGCACCTGCAGATCTCGCGGATGCGCAGCCTGGAATTCGACCGGCCGATGGTGCGCGCCACCAATACCGGCGCCACCGCGGTGATCGATCACCGCGGCCGGGTCACCGACAGCCTGCCGCGCCTGACCCGGGGCGTGCTGCTGACCCACGTCACCGGCCGCGGCATCGACGGTACCGCGCCCGGAGCCATCACCCCGTTTGCGCGCTGGGCGGCGCAGTGGGGGCTGCAGCCGCTTTGGTGGCTGTCGATGGGCGCCGCGGCCATCGCCGCCGTCGCGTCGCTGCGGCGCCGACGCCGTCCATAGCCTCCGCGCGGGCGGTGCGCATGCCGGTATGCGCATACGGCATGGCCGCCGCGCCCCCGAAACAGCGGGCGCCGCATACGATCTCGCCGGGCTGCGATGGCGCATCGGCGACACCGCAGGGCAGGGCACCGCAGCGTGGCCTGCCGCCGCTGCCGGCTGCGCCGGACCGGGCCCGTCCGCGATTCCCTCCATCCGCCACAAGCGGAGAAAGCCAGCCATGAAGCTCGAAAAATCCACGCCCCTGTCGTACGTCCGCTCGGCGCCCGACAGCCCCTGGACCACCTACCTGTCGCAGGTCGACCGGGTGCTGCCCTACCTGGGCCACCTGGCCAAGTGGGCCGAGACGCTCAAGCGCCCGAAGCGCGCCCTGATCGTCGACGTGCCGATCGAGATGGACGACGGCACGGTGCGGCATTTCGAGGGCTACCGGGTGCAGCACAACCTCTCGCGCGGCCCGGGCAAGGGCGGCATCCGCTTCCACCCCGACGTGACGCTCGAAGAGGTGATGGCGCTGTCGGCCTGGATGACGGTGAAGACGGCCGGCGTGGGCCTGCCCTTCGGCGGCGCCAAGGGCGGCATCCGGGTCGACCCGCGCCAGCTCTCGACCAAGGAACTCGAGCGCATGACCCGCCGCTACACCAGCGAGATCGGCATCATCATCGGCCCGCAGCGCGACATCCCCGCACCCGATGTGAACACCAACGGCCAGATCATGGCCTGGATGATGGACACGTACTCGATGAACACCGGCAGCACCGCCACCGGCGTCGTCACCGGCAAGCCGATCCACCTGGGCGGCTCGCTCGGCCGGGTCAAGGCCACCGGCCGCGGCGTGTTCGTGACCGGCCGCGAAGCCGCGCGCCGCCTGGGCCTGCCGCTGGAAGGCGCCCGCATCGCGGTGCAGGGCATGGGCAACGTGGGCAGCACCGCGGCCGAACTGTTCGTGCAGGCGGGCGGCAAGATCGTCGCGATGCAGGACCACAGCGGCACCCGCGTCAACCCGAACGGCTTCGACATCGAGAAGGTGAAGGCGACCCTGGCCCGCGAAGGCGGTATCGGCAACCACAAGGAAGGCGAGCCGGCCGACCCCGAGGACTTCTGGGCGACCGACTGCGACATCCTGGTGCCAGCCGCGCTGGAAGGCCAGATCACCGCCGAGCGCGCCGGCCGCATCAAGGCCAAGCTGGTGCTCGAAGGCGCCAACGGCCCGACGCTGCCCGAGGGCGACGACGTGCTGCAGGACCGCGGCATCCTGGTCGTGCCCGACGTGATCTGCAACGCCGGCGGCGTGACCGTCAGCTACTTCGAGTGGGTGCAGGATTTCAGCAGCTTCTTCTGGACCGAGGACGAGATCAACGTGCGGCTCGACAAGATCATGACCGATGCGCTGCTGCACATCTGGGACACGGCCGACCGCCACAAGATCACGCTGCGCACCGCGACCTTCGCCGTGGCGTGCGAGCGCATACTCATCGCGCGCGAAGAGCGCGGTCTGTACCCCTGACCTGCGCGCCGGGCGGCGGTGGCACGTGACTTGCGTGCCGGCGCCGCTGCAGTTTCTTTGCGTTGTCCGTCACTACCAAAACCGAGGAGAAGACTCACCATGTACCTGTCCCCCCGTTTCCGCGCCTGGATGGCCGGCACCAGCCTGGCGGCCTTCGGCGCGCTGGCTTCGGCCCAGACGCCGCCGCCCGCAGCGCCCGCCGCCGCCAAGCCCAACGTCGTGATCCTCGCCACCGGCGGAACGATCGCCGGCGCCGGTGCCAGCACCGTCAACAGCGCGAGCTACGCCGCCGCCAAGGTCGCGGTCGACAAGCTGATCCTGGGCCTGCCCGAGCTGGCGACCATCGCCAACGTGCGTGGCGAGCAGACCTTCCAGATCGCGTCGGAGAGCTTCACCAACGACGCGCTGCTGACGCTGGCCAAGCGCGTCTCGGCCCTCGCCAAGCAGCCCGACGTGAACGGCATCGTGGTCACCCACGGCACCGACACGCTGGAGGAGACCGCGTACTTCCTGCACCTGACGGTGCACACCGACAAGCCGATCGTGGTGGTGGGCTCGATGCGTCCCGGCACGGCGCTGTCGGCCGACGGTGCGCTGAACCTGTACGACGCGGTCAGCGTCGCGGGCTCGAAGGACGCGGCCGGCAAGGGCGTGCTGGTCACGATGAACGACGAGATCCAGTCGGGCCGCGACGTGGCCAAGCTGGTCAACATCAAGACCGAGGCGTTCAAGAGCCAGTGGGGCCCGCTGGGCATGGTGGTCGAGGGCAAGAACTACTGGTTCCGCTCGCTCGCCAAGCGCCACACCAGCCAGAGCGAGTTCGACATCGACCAGATCACCGCGCTGCCGGTGGTCGAGATCGCCTACGGCTACGGCAACGTGCCGCGCTCGGTGATCGACGGCGTCGGCGCCACGCCCGGCCTGCAGGCCATCGTCCACGCCGGCACCGGCAACGGCTCGGTCGCCGACCGGGTCGTTCCGGCCCTGCAGGAGCTGCGCGCCAAGGGCATCAACGTGATCCGCTCGTCGCGCGTGCCGGCCGGCTTCGTGCTGCGCAATGCCGAGCAGCCCGACGACAAGTACGACTGGGTGGTCGCGCACGACCTGAACCCGCAGAAGGCCCGCATCCTGGCGATGGTCGCGATGACGAAGACGCGCGACCCGAAGGAACTGCAGCGCATCTTCTGGATGTACTAGGCGCTCCCCCAGGCTGCGCACTTCGTGTCTTCGCCTACCCCCTCGCCGGGGGCGGCACCGGTGGACCGGCGGAGCCGGATCCACGGTGCCTCTGGCAAGGGCAGGCATGGCGTGAGGGGCGGGTGCTTGTTTGAAAAGGCCACTGCATGCAGTGGCCTTTTTGTTGGGCGCTCGGGATAAGTTGTGAAAGAAAAGAGGCTGTAGCCGGCGCTGTACGCCGGCCGCATGCTATCGAATTCATAGCATAAGCCGGTGCGGTTCAGCTCCGGGCGAGGCGGTGGTGGCGGGCGTATTCGCAGCTGGCGATGCAGACGGCGAGCCAGGCGGCGCCGGAGCAGAGGCCGGCCAAGACGTCGCTGGCGAAATGGACCTGCAGGAAGATGCGGCTGCACGCCGTGGTGAGGACGATCGCCGCGGCCAGCATCGAGGCCGGGACGTGCCAGCGCGGGGGCAGCAGGCGCCACGCCAGGTAGGCGAGCATGCCGTAGGTGACCATCGCGCCGGAGCTGTGGCCGCTGGGAAAGCTGTAGCCCGACGCGGGGGAGGGCAGGCCGTCGTAGAGAGGACGGGCGCGGACGAAGATCTGCTTGAGCGTAGGGTTGAGGACCGCATTGCCTGCGGTCGCCGCGATCCACCCCAAGGCGAGGCCGCGGCGCTGGCCGGCCCAGAGCGCCAGCGCCACGCCGATGCCCAGCACGATCAGCACGAGCGGCTCGCCGAAATGGGTGAGCCAGCGGAAGGCGGCCAGGGCGGCGGCGGGCGTTTGGGCGGTAACGTGCAGGCTGAGCGCCTCGTCGGCCCGCTGCAGCGTGCGGCCGTCGCCCAGCAGGCGCGCGACGGCGGCGAACGTCGCGGCGGTCGCCAGCACCACCACGGCACCGGCCGCGAGACTGCCGCCCAGAGTGTGCAGGTAGCGGCCGCGCGGTGCGGTGCGCAGGGGGTCGTGCTGTCCATCGCGGGGCGCGAGCCAGGCAGTGGCGGCGCCGGTGCCGGCCACGGCGAAGGCCAGCAGCGCGAGGAACGCCGGCCAGGCATGGAGGCCGACCTGCGTGGCCAGCGCCACCCAGTCAGTAGCAGCGGCGTCCATTGACCGTGATGCGGGAGACGGGGCCGGTGGCGGGTACGGCCAGGTCCAGCCCGTCCGACTGGGCCAGCACGAAGCGCTGCGCGGGGGCGCTGTAGTTCCAGCGCTCCACACGGCAGCGGCGGATGCCGTCGGCGCATTCCGAATGCAGCAGGTTGACCGAGTTGGGTGCGCCGGGCCGCACGCGCGAGGAGACGGCCGTGCCGGCCTGCACCGCCCACAGCGGATGCGGCAACGTGCGCGCCTCGTGCAGCGGCAGCACGAAGGGCAAGTGGATGTGGCCGCCCAGCACGATGTCGGCACCCGCGTCCGACCAGCGGCCGATCGCCGCCTCGGCCCCGCGCAGGATGTTGCTCTCGTCGGCATCGCGGGTGACGGCAACCGGCTGGTGCACCACCACAACCCGCACCTGCCGGGGCGCGGCACGGCGTGCGGTTTCCAGCGCCTGGGCGGTGCGCTCGATCTGTTGGGCCGACACCTCGCCGTTCTCGTGCCGGTACCAGCGGGTGGTGTTGTGGGTCAGCACCAGGAAGTCGGGGGTGTGCACCACCGGTTCCAGCTCATGGCCCATCGCGGCGCGGTGGCGGCCATAGGGGTCGAACAGACGGGCCCGCAGGTCGAACAGCGGGATGTCGTGGTTGCCGGGGACGACGGCCCACTGCGGGATCGCCAGACGGTCCATCCAGGCGCGGGCGGCGGCGAACTGCGGGCGTGTGGCGCGCTGGGTGACGTCGCCGGAGAGCACCGCCAGCGTCGGCGGCTGCTCGCGCACCAGCCGCTCCAGGGCATCCAGCACCACCGGCTGCTCGGTGCCGAAGTGGGTGTCGGAAAGATGCAGCAGCACGCTCACGCCGTCGTGTCCCGGGCAGCTGCGGCGTCGGGCACGCGGGACGCGGCGGGCCGGATCAGCCAGAGCAGCTCTGGCGCCACCTGGAAGCGCAGCGGCATCTCCATCCAGGCCAGCTCGCCGTCGGTCGCCACCTTCACCCGTCGGTGGCGGGAGCCGCGTGCGGGTTCCACGTCCAGCGCGCGGAACGACAGCGTGTCGATCGTCTTCGCATCGTCGAGCCGCCGCAGCGCGCCGCGCAGCAGCAGCCCCACCCGGGCCAGCAGGCCCTGCGGCTTCATCACCACCGCGGCGAGCGCGCCTTGCGTCAAGGCCTCGCCCTCGGCCACGCCCACCTGCTCGAACTGCAGCGCGTTGTTGCCGACGAAGAGGGAGGTGGTGCGCAGTTCCTGCACCTCGTCCTTCCACGACAGGCGCAGCGTCCACGGCCGGTGGCCCCGCACCAGCGTGAGCAGTGCGGCGGCCAGCGCCACCAGCCGGTTGCGGCCGTACTGCGACTTATAGGTCTCGCGGTCTTCCAGCAGCGTGGCGTAGAGGCCCATGCTGGCGTTGACCAGGAAGACGCGCTCGTTCACCTGCCCGACCTGCACCGCCTGCGGCGCCTGGGTGAGCAGCACCTCCAGCGCGCCCTCGATCTCGGTCGGAATGCCGTGGTTGCGGCCGAAGTAGTTGAAAGTGCCCTGCGGCAGCACGCCGAAGGCGCATCCGCTGCCCAGCACAGCCTGCGCGGTCGCGTTGATCGTGCCGTCGCCCCCCGCGACCGCCACGATGCCGCCCGCCGCCCTGGCGGCGGCCACAGCGGCGCGCGCCTGCTGCTTCGGCGGGTGGCGCTTGTCGATCGGAAAGGTGTGCAGCATGCGGCCGGCCGCGGTGCATCCGCGCTCGATGACCTCCCGCGCGTTCATCGCTTCGCCCTTGCCGGACTTGGCGTTCAGCACGAGGAAGATCGGCGCGTCGGGCGCCAGGACGGGAGTGGGCATGGGTGGCAGTGCAGGGGTGGCGGGCCGCTGCAGTATCGGCGGGTGCCGCCACCGCCCCATGCGGACGATGGCCGAAGCGCCTGTCGGAGAAGGCCTGCAATCCCGGCGCTCCGCTGCAGCGGACGCGCGGCGCGGCGCGGCTCGCCGGGCCGCGAGCCGCGCCGCGCGGGGCCCCGCAGGGTCGGCACTTTAGAATCGACCGCTTTGCCGCGCCCTGCCGGGCGGGGCGTTGCGACCGGGCCGGCCTGCCGTTGCCGCGGCCCGGGCCGCCGTTCCTTTTGCGAAAACCATGTTGACCTTCCAGCAAATCATCCTCAAGTTGCAGTCCTACTGGGCCGACCAGGGCTGCGCGCTCCTGCAGCCCTACGACATGGAAGTGGGTGCCGGCACCTCCCATACCGCCACCTTCCTGCGCGCCCTCGGCCCCGAGCCGTGGAAGGCCGCCTACGTGCAGCCCAGCCGCCGTCCCAAGGACGGCCGCTACGGCGAGAACCCCAACCGGCTGCAGCACTACTACCAGTACCAGGTGGTGCTCAAGCCCGCGCCCAGCAACATCCTCGAGCTGTACCTGGGCAGCCTGCAGGCGCTGGGCTTCGACCTGAAGAAGAACGACATCCGCTTCGTCGAGGACGACTGGGAGAACCCCACGCTCGGCGCCTGGGGCCTGGGCTGGGAGGTGTGGCTCAACGGCATGGAGGTGACCCAGTTCACCTACTTCCAGCAGGTCGGCGGCATCGACTGCAAGCCGATCACCGGCGAGATCACCTACGGCCTGGAGCGTCTGGCGATGTACCTGCAGGGCGTCGACAACGTCTACAACCTGGCCTGGACCGATGGCCTCAGCTACGGCGACGTCTACAAGCAGAACGAGGTGGAGCAGTCCACCTACAACTTCGAGCATTCCGACGCCGACTTCCTGTTCACCGCGTTCAACGCGCACGAGAAGCAGGCGCAGCACCTGATGGAGCAGCAGCTCGCCCTGCCGGCCTACGAGCAGGTGCTCAAGGGCGCGCACAGCTTCAACCTGCTGGACGCCCGCGGCGCGATCAGCGTGACCGAACGCGCCGCCTACATCGGCCGCATCCGCAACCTGGCGCGCGCCGTGGCCAAGAGCTACCTCGACAGCCGCGCCCGCCTGGGCTTCCCGATGGCGCCGAAGGAGTGGGCCGCCGAGGTGCTGGCCGACCTGGACAAGGCCGAGCAGCAGCAACAGAAGAAAGCCGCCTGAGCGGGGACGACCAACGATGACGACGACGACAACGAACAAGAACCTGCTGGTGGAGCTCTTCGTGGAAGAGCTGCCGCCCAAGGCGTTGAAGAAACTGGGCGATGCGTTCGCCGACGTGCTGGCCGAGCAGCTCCGCGCCCAGGGCCTGGCCGGCAAGGCGTCGCGCGCCACCGCCTATGCCTCGCCGCGCCGCCTGGCGCTGCACCTGACCGACGTGGCCGGCCGCGCTGCCGACAAGGCCCAGTCGCAGAAGCTGATGCCCGTCTCGGTCGGCCTGGACGCCGCCGGCAACGCCACGCCGGCCCTGCTGAAGAAGCTGGCCGCGCTGGGCGCCGACGCCTCCGCCGTGGCCGGCCTGCAGCGCCGTGCCGACGGCAAGGCCGAGGCGCTCTTCCACGACAGCACGGTGCCCGGCGCCACGCTGTCCGACGGCCTGCAGAAGGCGCTGGCCGAGGCCATCGCCAAGCTGCCGATCCCGAAGGTCATGGGCTACCAGCTGGGTGGCGGCAGTGCGATGCCCGGCTGGACCACGGTGAGCTTCGTGCGGCCGGCGCACGGCCTGGTGGCGATGCACGGCAGCGAGGTGCTGCTGTCGGTGCAGGCGCTGGGCCTTTCCGCCGGCAACGCCACCCACGGCCACCGCTTCGAGGCGCGGGTCGATCCGGTCGTGCTGCGCGATGCCGACAGCTATGCCGAGCAGCTGCGCGACGAAGGCGCGGTCATCGCCGGCTTCGCCGAGCGCAAGGCCGAGATCGCGCGCCAGCTGCAGGCCGCGGCCGGGCGCATCGGCGGCGGCGTGGTGCCGATCGAGGACGACGCGCTGCTCGACGAGGTCACCGCGCTGGTCGAGCGCCCCAACGTGCTGGTCTGCGCCTTCGAGCCCGAGTTCCTCGACGTGCCGCAGGAGTGCCTGATCCTCACGATGAAGGCCAACCAGAAGTACTTCCCGCTGCTGGACGCCTCGGGCAAGCTGACCAACCGCTTCCTGGTGGTGAGCAACATCACGCCGGACGACCCGAGCGCGGTGGTCGGCGGCAACGAGCGGGTGGTGCGCCCCCGCCTGGCCGACGCCAAGTTCTTCTTCGACCAGGACCGCAAGAAGACGCTGGCTTCGCGCGTCGAATCGCTCGGCAAGGTGGTCTACCACAACAAGCTCGGCAGCCAGGGCGAGCGGATCGAGCGGGTGCGCGCCATCGCCCGGGCGATCGCGCAGCAGCTGTTCGCCGGCATCGGCGCGCACAACGCCGCGGCGCTGGACACCCCCGAAGGCGAGATCGCCCGCGACTACCTGCTGTCGTGCGTCGACACCGCCGCGATGCTCGCCAAGACCGACCTGGTCACCGACATGGTGGGCGAGTTTCCGGAGCTGCAGGGCATCATGGGCGGCTACTACGCCGCCAACGACGGCCTGGCGCACGAGGTGGCCCACGCGATCGAGGACCACTACAAGCCGCGCTTCGCCGGCGACAGCCTGCCGCGCGAGAACGTCGGCGTCGTCGTCGCGATGGCCGACAAGCTGGAGACGCTGGTCGGCATGTTCGGCATCGGCAACCTGCCCACCGGCGACCGCGACCCTTTCGCGCTGCGCCGCCATGCGCTGGGCGTGATCCGCATGCTGTCCGAGAAGGCCCTTCCGCTGGACCTCGACACGCTGGTGCGCTCTGCGGTGCCGGCCTTCGGCAGCAAGATCGAGGACCCGTCGGCCGCGCTGCTCGACTTCGTCTACGACCGCCTGGCCGGCAGCCTGCGCGAGCAGGGCTACAGCGCGCAGGAGGTCGACGCGGTGCTGGCCCTGCGCCCGCAGCGGCTCGGCGACGTGCCCCGGCGCTTGGCCGCGGTGCGCGCCTTCGCCGCGCTGCCCGAGGCCGCGGCCCTGGCCGCCGCCAACAAGCGCGTATCCAACATCCTGAAGAAGGCCGGCACCGTCGATGCGCACGTGAGCGAGCTGCTGCTGCAGGAGGCCGCCGAGAAGGACCTCTACGCCGCGCTGCAGAAGGTCGGCCCGCAGGCGCAGGCCCAGTTCGACGCGGGCGACTACACCGCCTCGCTGCAGACCCTGGCCGCGCTGCGCGCGTCGGTCGACGCGTTCTTCGACGGCGTGATGGTCAACGCCGAGCAGATGGACCTGCGGCTCAACCGCCAGGGCCTGCTGCAGGTGCTGCACCATGCGATGAACCGCGTCGCCGATCTGTCGAGACTCGTGTGATGACTCCCCCCCAAAGCGCCTGCGGCGCTTCCCCCTCAAGGGGGCGAACCCGGTGGCCCGGCGAAGCCGGTTCCACGGGCTCCCTGGGATGGGGCCGTGCCCTTGGCATGCCACGTAGCAACGCAACGGAGCCTCTCGCATGAAACTCGTCATCCTCGACCGCGACGGCACGATCAACCTGGGGCGCGAGGACTTCGTCACCACGCCCGAGGAATGGGTGCCGCTGCCGGGCGCGCTGGAGGCGATCGCGCGGCTCAACCACGCGGGCTTCCACGTGGTGGTGGTGTCGAACCAGTCGGGGCTGGGCCGCGGTCTGTTCGACGTGTCGGCGCTCAACGCGATCCACGCCAAGATGCACAAGATGCTGGCCGCGGCCGGCGGCCGGGTCGATGCGGTGTTCTATTGCCCGCACGGCCCGGAGGAGACCTGCACCTGCCGCATGCCGCAGCCGGGCCTGTTCCTGCAGATTTCGGAGCGCTACGGCATCGAGCTGGCCGGCGTGCCGCTGGCGGGCGACCGGCTGCGCGACGTGCAGGCGGGCGCGGCGGCCGGCTGCGAGCCGCACCTGGTGCTGTCGGGTCCGCAGGCCCACGTGCCGGACGAGCTGCCGCCGGGCACCCGGGTGCATGCCGACCTGACCGCCTTCGCCGCCTTCGTGGTGGAGCGCGCCGCGATGGCCGACCTGCAGGTCGCCGTCTGATCTGCTACTAAAACCATAGCTGGAGGCCGGCACCGATCGCCGGCCGCAGCACCAAAAGCCTTGAAACCGATCTACTTCCTCCGCTCCGTCCTGCATGCGCTCTGGATGCTGGTCACCGTCGTCCCGTGGGCGATCGTCATGCTGGTGGCCTCGCTGTGGCGCAAGGGCCCGGCGATGTACTGGATGGCCGCCCGCTGGCTGGGCTGGGCGGTCGACGGTGCGCGCGCGCTGCTGGGCATCCGGGTCGAGGTGCAGGGCATGGAGAACCTGCCGACGGGCGAGACCAGCGCCGCGGTGCTGCTGGTCAAGCACCAGTCGACCTTCGAGACCTTTTTGATGCCCACGCTGATGCCCCATCCGCTGGCCTACGTGTTCAAGCGCGAACTGCTGCGGGTGCCGTTCTTCGGCTGGGCGATGTCGCGGATGGACATGATCCACATCGACCGGCGCGACGGCACCCGCGCCTTCGCCAAGGTGGTGGCGCAGGGCCGCCGGCTGCTGGCGCAGGGCGTGTGGGTGATCATGTTCCCCGAGGGCACCCGCATCCCGCGCGGCCAGCAGGGCACCTACAAGACCGGCGGCACCCGCCTGGCGATCGCCACTGGCGCGCCGGTGGTGCCGGTGGCCGTCACCTCGGCCAAGGTCTGGCCGCGCAAGGCCTTCGTCAAGGTGCCCGGCACGGTACACGTCTCCATCGGCCCGGCGATCCCCAGCGTCGGCCGCCAGGCCGAGGAGCTGATGCAGGAAGTGCAGGCCTGGATCGAGGCCGAGATGCGCCGGCTCGACCCCGAGGCCTACCGGTAGCCGGCGTTGTCGTCGATGGACCGCCTGGTACAGCTCGCGCTCGATTTCTTCGGCCTGGGTCCGCCCGCCGAGGATGCGGGTGCCATGGCGCCGCCGCGCCGCCCGGCGCCGAACCGGCTGCCCCGGCCGCGCATCTCGCGCCCCCGGGTGCCCGACGCCGACGACCTCCAGCCGGTCGCCCTGCTGGCCGAGGCCGACGGCACGCTGCCTCAGCATCCGCGCGCCAACCGCGAGGCGCTGCTCGACACCCGGCGCGTGGCCTACGAATTCCTACGGGGCAAGCGCCGCACCATCGGCTTCTCGGTCAGCCACGAAGGCCTGGCGGTACGCGCCCCTTCCTGGGTGCCGCTGCACGAGGTCGACGACGCCCTGGTCGCCAAGGCCGCCTGGATCCTGCGCAAGCTGGCCGAGGCCGGCGCGGTGCACGAGAAGCGGGTGCAGAACCGCATTGCCTGGGCCGACGGGGTGCAGTTCCCGCTGCTGGGCCGGTCGGTCACCGTGCGGCTGGTGCGACCGGCCGGCGCCGCCGCGGGCCGCGGCGCGCGGGCGGTGCTGTGGACGCCGCCGGAGGCGGTGGCGGGCGATGGCGCGGCGGACGGTGCGCCGGCCGTCGAAGGCGCAGCGGCCACCGCCGAACTGCGCCTGCCGCTGCCGGTCGATGCCGCGCCGGTGACGATCGCCGCGGCGGTGCGCAGCTGGATGCTGTCCGAGGCGCGCCAGCATTTCGTGCGCCGCCTGGAGCATTTCGCGCCGCGGCTGCGGGTGCGCTTCACCCGCCTGTCGCTCACCAGTGCCCGCACCCGCTGGGGCAGCGCCAGCAGCGACGGATCGATCCGTCTGCACTGGCGGCTGATGCATTTCCGGCCCGAGGTGGTCGACTACGTGGTGGTGCACGAGCTGGCCCATTTGCGCCACATGGACCACAGCCCGCGCTTCTGGGAGGTGGTGGCGACCGAGGTGCCCGACCATCCGGCGATGCGGCGCGAGCTGCGGCAGGACTCGGCTCCGCGCTGGTAGCTGAGTTCGCCCCCAGGCTTCGCACTTCGTGTCTTCGCCTACCCCCTTCCGGGGGCGACACCGGTGGCCCGGCGGAGCCGGATCCACGGTGTCACTGAGTTCACCCCCAGGCTCCGCGCTTCGTGTCTATGCCACCCCCCTTCTCCGGGGACGACACCTACAGCCTGGCGGAGCCAGTTCTGCGGTGTCCCTGAGGGCGGGCGCGCTGATTTGACCTTTGCTGGTCGTGCGGGCGCGCTGGCGATTTCGCGGTTGCGGCCCACCGCGGCTCGGCCGCGGTTTTCGACGGTCGCGGCGTTGCGCATGGGCGGGATTTTTTACCGCGCGTGGGTGACGCCGCCGTCGACCACCAGGGTCGAACCCACGACGTAATCGCCGGCGCGGGAGGCCAGGTAGATCGCGGCGCCGGCCATGTCGTCGTCGCGGCCGATGCGGCCGGCGGGGATGCGGGCGGCGGTAGCGTCGGCTTCGTCGCGGGCGGCGCGGTTCATGTCGGAGGCGAAGGCGCCGGGGGCGATCGCGCTGACGACGACGTGGTCCTTCACCAGCGTCAGCGCCATGCGGCGGGTCAGCTGGATCAGGCCGGCCTTGCTGGCGGCGTAGGAGTAGGTCTCCAGCGGGTTGACCGAGATGCCGTCGATCGAGGCGATGTTGATCACCTTGGCCGGCCGCTGGGCGCTGGCGGCGGCGCGCAGCGCGGGCAGCAGCGCCTGGGTGAGGAAGAAGGGCGCCTTCAGGTTGGTGTCGACCACCTTGTCCCAGCCGTTCTCGGGAAAGTCGGCCAGCGGCGCGCCCCAGGCGGCCCCGGCGTTGTTGACCAGGATGTCCAGGCCCGGCTCCAACGTTTGGTAGGCCGCGGCGAGCGCCTGGGCGCCGGCGAGCGTCGCCACGTCGGCGGGCAGCGCGATGCATTGGCCGCCGCCTTGTGCCGACAGCTCGCGCGCGGCCTGCTCGCAGGCTTCTGCCTTGCGCGCCGAGATGTAGACCCGCGCGCCTTGGGCCAAAAAGCCGGCGGCGATCATGCGGCCGATGCCGCGCGATCCGCCGGTGACGAGCGCTGTGCGCCCTGCGAGCGAAAAAAGATCGTGCATGCGTGTGTCTCCTGTTCTAGTCGGTGGTGCCGCGGCAGCTTACGGCGCGGGCGCCGCGCGGCGGGTCGCCTGCGTGCCACCTACGGTACCGACAGGTCATCGCCCAGGACTGGCAGAATTTCCCCTATGACCGATCCCACCACCTCTGCCGCCTCGTCCCCCACTCCCGCCGACGGCTATGCCGGCGACGTTACCCCCGCCCAGGCCTGGGACTGGGTGCAGTCCGGCCAGGCGGTGCTGGTCGATGTGCGCACCGATGCCGAGCGCGAGTGGGTCGGCTTCGTGCCCGGCGCGGTGCCGCTGGCCTGGAAGCAGTGGCCCGGCATGGTGCCGAACCCGGCGTTCGACGCGGGCGTGCAGGCCGCCGCGCAGGGCGGCAAGGTCGTGGTGCTGCTGTGCCGCAGCGGCGTGCGTTCGGTGGCGGCTGCGCGGCGCGCGACCGAACTGGGCGTGGAGGCCTACAACATCCTCGAAGGCTTCGAGGGCGATGCCGATGCCGAGCAGCACCGCGGCCGCACCGGCGGATGGCGGATGCGCGGGCTGCCTTGGCAGCAGAAGTAGGGGTGGCATCGGGGCTGCCACGCCCTGGTTCTGTGCTGGCTTACGCCTGCGTCCAGGGGTTGACCACGGTCACGCCCGCTGCCTCGAAGGGGCTGGTGTCCCGGGTCGCCACCGCGAAGCCGTTGGCGGCGGCGATGGCCGCGATGTAGCCATCGGCCGTGGCGATGGCCAGGCCCTTGCTGCGGGCTTTCGCCGCCAGTGCCGCGTAGGCTTGTGTGCAGGCGAAGTCGAAGGGCAGCACGCGGCCGGCGAACAGGGGCAGCACGCGCTTTTCCAGGTTCTCCTGCAGGCCTGCGCGCCGCTTGCCGGCCGGCAGCAGGGCCACACCTGCCCGAAGTTCCGCCACCGTGACGGCGGAAAGGAACAGGGTCTCCATCGCCTGGGCGTCGATCCACTCGATCACCCGTGGCTCGGGAGCGTGGCGGAGCGGCTCCGACACCACGTTGGTGTCGAGCAGGATCATTCGAAGCTCACCGGGCGGGCGGGCGCCTTGTCGCGGGCCTGTTCGAACACCGCGAACTCTTCCTCGCTCAGCTTGGCTTGGCGACCGATGTCGGCCAAGAGCGACCCCAGCTTCACCCGCCCGGTGGCGCTGATCGCGGATTCCAGTATCTCGCGCACCTCGGCCTCCATACTCTGGCCGTGCCGCGCTGCGCGGGCGCGCAGGGCGCGATGGGTTTCGTCGGACAGGTTGCGGACGGTCAGCATGGCCATGGCGATCCTCCTGGGAAAATGTACTGCATGCATCTTACATAATGCATGCATTTCTCCTCGATGCAAGGCGTAGGACCTCAGGAAAGGCCGCACAAACAAGATGGCACTCCCGTCAGCCGATCGTGTCGGAGACGGCTCCACGGCGGTTGCGTGCGGCTAGACCTTGAACCGCCAGATGCCGTCTTCCCCCTTGACCCGCTGCACCTGCCCGCCCAGCCACAGCGCGTGCAGGTGCGCCACCGCCTCGCCCATGGCGAAGGTCATCTGGTGGGCGTCGAGCGCACGGTGGAACAGGATCGGCAGCACGTCGGCGGCCGATTGCGGCGCGGTGGCGCAGGCCTGCAGCAGTTCGGCCAGGCGGTCGCGGTGGTGGTCGTGCAGCTGGGCGATGCGCTCGTGCAGGCCGGTGAAGGGCTTGCCGTGGGCGGGCAGGGTGAGGGTGTCGGCGGGCAGCGGCGCGAAGCGGTCGATCGACTGCAGGAACAGGGTCAGCGCATCGGCCTCGGGCTCGGCGTCGAAGACGCTCACGTTGGTGGAGATGCGCGGCAGCATCATGTCGCCGCCCAGCAGGATGCCGGTGGCGGCGCAGTAGAGGGCGATGTGTTCCGGCGCGTGGCCGTGGCCGACGATGCAGGTCCAGTCGTGGTCGCCGATGCGCACCGTGGCGCCGTCGAGGAGCCGGCGGAACTGCATCGGCACCGCGGGCACCATGCTCTTGTAGTAGTTGTGGCGGCTGCGGATCTTCTCCATCGCCTCGGGCGACTGCAGGCCGTGCGACAGGAAGAACGCCGCCGCGCCGTCGCCGCCGAAGCCCGCGCCGTGCGAGCCCAGTCGCGCCGCGTAGTAGTCGGTGGCGCTGATCCACAGCCGTGCGCCCCAGCGCTCGCAGAGCCAGTGCGCCAGGCCGATGTGGTCGGGGTGCATGTGGGTGACGATCACCCGCAGGACCGGCAGGCCGTCGAGCCCGCTGGCGAAGACCTGCTCCCACTGGGCCCGCGGCTCCAGTGCGTCGATGCAGCAATCGACCACCGTCCAGCCCTCGCGGCCGTCGAGCGTGTCGCGCAGCAGCCAGAGGTTGACGTGGTCCAGCGCGAAGGGCAGGCCCATCCGCACCCAGCGGATGCCGGGCGCCACCTCGATCACCGCGCCGGGCGCGGGAACCGTGTCGCCGAAGGGGTAGTGGAGCCGTTGTTCGAGTGCGTTCATGGCAGGGGCTGCGCCACGCCGCGCCGGGACGCGTCCCGGTTGACGTTGACGTAAACGTAAGCTGTAATGCGGTCCATTGTAAGGAGCGGCGGCGCGGTGCGCTGTCTCCTCCGCTCGCGGCCCGGCGGCCGCCTTCCCGACGCATGACGACCACCGCCACCTTCAGCATCAGCGACCTCGCGCAGGAGTTCGACCTCACGACGCGGGCGATCCGCTTCTACGAGGACATGGGCCTGCTGCAGCCGGGCCGCGAAGGCCCCGGCGGCCGCACCCGGGTGTACTCGGCGCGCGACCGGGCCCGGCTCAAGCTCACCCTGCGCGCCAAGCGCCTGGGCCTGTCGCTGCAGGAGGCCAAGGAGCTGCTCGACATGTACGACAGCCCGCGCGACACCGCCCCGCAGCTGCGCCGCTACCTGGCGCTGCTGGAGACGCACCGCGCCCAGCTGGAGCGGCAGCTGGCCGAGCTGCAGGCCAACATCGACGAGGTGCGGGCCCACGAGAAGGACGCCCGCGCCACCCTGGCCCGCAGCGCCCGCCCGGCCCGCGCCGCCGCCCGCAAGGGCTGATCACGCTCTTGGCTACCATTGCGCCCCATGAAAGACCTCACCCCCGACGACCTCTTCGAACACAACCGGCAGTGGGCCGCCCAGATGGAGCGCGAGCGCCCCGGCTTCTTCACCGGCCTGGTCAAGCAGCAGACGCCCAAGTACATGTGGATCGGCTGCTCCGACAGCCGCGTGCCGGCCAACCAGATCACCGGGCTGGAGCCGGGCGAGGTGTTTGTCCACCGCAACGTCGCCAACATCGTGGTGCATTCGGACCTGAACGCGCTGTCGGCGATCCAGTTCGCGGTGGAGCGGCTCAAGGTGGAGCACATCATGGTGGTGGGCCACTACGGCTGCTCGGGCGTGCAGGCGGCGCTCGAGGGCGCCCGCATCGGCCTGGCCGACAACTGGCTGCGCCACATCCAGAGCACCCGCGACCGCCACCGCACCCTGATCGACGGCGTGGGCCCCGAGCAGCGGGCCGACACGCTGTGCGACCTGAACGTGATCGAGCAGGTGGTCAACATCTGCGTCAGCACGGTGATGCTCGACGCCTGGGCCAGCGGCCAGAAGGTCACGATCCACGGCTG
Source organism: Xylophilus sp. Leaf220 (assembly GCF_001421705.1). Lineage (GTDB taxonomy): Bacteria > Pseudomonadota > Gammaproteobacteria > Burkholderiales > Burkholderiaceae_C > Xylophilus. The sequence goes on from NZ_LMKO01000027.1 coordinate 135,660, forward strand.
GACCTTCGGCGTGCACGACGGCCTGCTGCAGGACCTGGGCATGAACGTGAGCGGCGGCGATTCGCTCGACGGCATGTACCTGTCGGCCCTGGAGCGCATCGCCCTCAAACGCCGGGGCGGCTGACGCCCCCACGCCCGCCAGCGGCCGCCGCGATGTTCCCGCAACGCCTCGATTCGCCGCTGGCCTTCGGCATCGCCCGGACGATGATGGACGGGTTCGACCGCCACTACCGCCTGTTCCGCAGCGCGTCGGCCGATGCCAAGCAGCGCTTCGAGGCGGCCGACTGGCGCGGGCAGCAGCGGGCGCTGCGCGAGCGCATCGCCTTCTACGACCTGCGGGTGACCGAGGCGGTGGCCGCGCTGGAGCGCGAGCATGCCGCCGGCGCCCAGCCGATGGACGTGTGGCAGCAGGCCAAGCTGCACTACATCGGCCTGCTGGTGAACCACCGCCAGCCCGAGCTGGCAGAGACCTTCTTCAACTCGGTCACGACGAAGATCCTGCACCGCACCCACTTCCACAACGACTTCATCTTCGTGCGGCCCGCCGCCAGCACCGAGTTCCTGGAGGACGACGCGCCGGGCGCGGAGCCGGTCTACCGCGCCTACTACCCCACCGCCGGCACGCTGCAGGCCACCCTGGTGCGGATGCTGCACAACTTCCGGCTGGCACTGCCGTTCGAGGACGTGGAGCGCGATGCGCACGACGTGGCCGCGGCGATGGAGGCGCGGATGGCGGGCCTCACGCTGCGGGCCAACTTCCAGATCCAGGTGCTCTCCAGCCTGTTCTACCGGAACAAGGGCGCCTACGTGGTGGGCAAGCTGCTCAACGGCTTCTTCGAGCTGCCGTTCGCCCTGCCGATCCTGCACCTGCACGACGCGCGGCCCGGCCCGCTGGCGGTCGACACGGTGTTGTTCGGCGAGGAGGGGCTGCAGATGCTGTTCTCCTTCGCCCGCGCCTATTTCCTGGTGGATATGGAGGTGCCGTCGGCCACGGTGCAGTTCCTGCGCAGCCTGATGCCGAGGAAGCCGCGGGCCGAGCTGTACAACGCCCTCGGCCTGGCCAAGCAGGGCAAGACGCTGTTCTACCGCGAATTCCTGCACCACCTGCGCCACAGCAGCGACCGCTTCCGCATCGCGCCGGGCATCAAGGGCATGGTGATGCTGGTGTTCGACCTGCCGTCCTTCCCCTACGTCTTCAAGCTGATCAAGGACCGGTTCCCGGCACCCAAGGAGACGACGCGCGAGCAGGTCAAGGCCAAGTACCTGCTGGTCAAGCAGCACGACCGCGTCGGCCGCATGGCCGAGACGATGGAGTACAGCGAGGTGGCCTTCCCGCGCGACCGCTTCGACGACGCCCTGATCGCCGAGATCCAGGCCCACGCGCCGAGCCAGCTGGAGATCTCCGACCGCGACGGCGACGGGCGGGTGGAGGTGATCATCAAGCACCTCTACATCGAGCGCCGCATGGTGCCGCTCAACCTCTACCTGCAGGAGCAGTTCGACGCCGGCCTGGAGCACCCGGCGGTGCGAGAGCGGCTCGACCGCAGCGTGCTCGAGTACGGCAACGCGATCAAGGACCTGGTGGCCGCCAACATCTTCCCGGGCGACATGCTGTGGAAGAACTTCGGCGTCACCCGCCACGGCAAGGTGGTGTTCTACGACTACGACGAGATCGAGTACGTCACCGACTGCCGTTTCCGCCGTGTGCCCGCGCCCCGCAACGAAGAGGACGAGACGAGCGGCGAGGTCTGGTACCCGGTGGGCCCGCGCGACGTGTTCCCCGAGACCTTCGGCCCCTTCCTGCTCGGCCATCCGGCGGTGCGCGAGGCCTTCCTGCGCCACCACGCCGACCTGCTCGACACCGCGTTCTGGCAGCAGCACAAGGAGCGGATCGCGGCCGGCCATGTCTACGACGTGTTCCCCTACGGCCAGGAAGCCCGCTTCTCCGTCGTCCGCGCGTCCGGTGCGCGTTGACCCGTGTTTTTTCGAGCCTTCTTCATTCCACACACAGGAGACATCCCATGACAGACCCCATCGTGATCGTCGGCGCCGCCCGCACCCCCATGGGCGGCTTCCAGGGCGATTTCGCCAGCCTGGCCGCGCACGACCTGGGCGGTGCGGCGATCCGCGCCGCCATGGCGCGTGCCGGCATCGCGGCCGACACCGTCGGCGAAGTGCTGTTCGGCAACTGCCTGATGGCCGGCCAGGGCCAGGCCCCGGCGCGGCAGGCGGCCTTCAAGGGCGGGCTGCCGCAGAGCGCCGGGGCGGTCACGCTCAGCAAGATGTGCGGCTCGGGCATGAAGGCCGCGATGTTCGCGCACGACATGCTGCTGGCCGGCAGCCACGAGGTGATCGTCGCCGGCGGCATGGAGAGCATGACCAACGCGCCGCACCTGCTGCCCAAGGGCCGCAGCGGCATCCGCATCGGCCACGGCCAGATCTTCGACCACATGATGCTCGACGGCCTGGAAGACGCCTACGAGGCCGGCCGCGCCATGGGCACCTTCGGCGAGGACTGCGCCGCGCACTACGCCTTCACCCGCGAGGCGCAGGACGCCTTCGCGATGGAGAGCGTGCGCCGCGCCCACGCCGCCACCGTCGACGGCACCTTCGCCGCCGAGATCGCGCCGGTCACGGTGAAGACCCGCGGCGGCGAGACGGTGGTCGCGATCGACGAAGGACCAGGCAAGATCAAGCTCGACAAGATCCCGCAGCTGCGCCCTGCGTTCAAGAAGGACGGCACCATCACCGCCGCCTCCAGCTCGTCGATCAACGACGGCGCGGCCGCGCTGGTCATGATGCGCGCCTCGACCGCGGAGCGTCTGGGCGCCCGGCCGCTGGCCCGCATCGTCTCGCATGCGATGCACGCCCAGGCGCCGGAATGGTTCACCACCGCGCCGGTGGGCGCCACGCAGAAGGCGCTGGCCAAGGCCGGCTGGTCGGCGTCGGACGTGGACCTGTGGGAGGTCAACGAGGCCTTCGCGGTGGTGCCGATGGCGCTGATGCAGGAGCTGCAGGTGCCGCACGAGATCGTCAACGTCAACGGCGGCGCCTGCGCGCTGGGCCACCCGATCGGCGCGAGCGGCGCCCGCATCCTGGTGACGCTGATCCATGCGCTGCAGGCCCGCGGCAAGACACGCGGCCTGGCCACGCTCTGCATCGGCGGCGGCGAAGGCACCGCGATGGCGATCGAGTTGCTATAGAAATAATAGCTGAAGGTCGGCGCGGAACGCCGGCTGCGGCATCTTTTCATTCGAAAAAGGGGCAGGACATGGGCACAGTGCTGGTGATCGGCGCGTCGCGCGGGATCGGGCTGGAGTTCGCGCGGCAGTACGCCGAGGCGGGCGAGCGGGTGATCGCCACCGCCCGCGACGACGCCGGCCTGGAGCGGCTGCGCGCCCTGGGGGCCGAGGCGCGGCGGCTCGACGTGGCCGACCCGGCCAGCATCAGCGGCCTGGCCTGGGCGCTGGACGGCGAGAAGCTCGACCTGGCGATGTACGTGGCCGGCGTCATCGCCCGCGGCGACGCCCTGTCTCCGCCGACGCGCGAGGACTTCGACCGCACGATGCACACCAACGTGCTGGGCGCGATGCAGGCGATCCCGCAGGTCGCGCCGCTGGTGGAAGAGGCGGGCGGCGTCTTCGGCTTCGTCAGCAGCACCCTGGGCCGCATCGCCGATGCGTCGTCGAGCGATCCCTGGACCTACCGGGTCAGCAAGGCCGCGCTCAACATGGCGGTGGCCAGCGCGCAGGCCGACTATCCGCGGGCGACGCTGGTCGCGCTCTCCCCCGGCTGGGTGCAGACCGACATGGGCGGCGAAGGTGCAGCCCTGACGGCAGAGGCTAGCGTCACCGGCATGCGCGACGTGCTGGCGCGGCTGACGCCGGCCGACCGCGGCGGCTTCATCCTGCACGACGGCACCCGTTATCCGACCTGGTGACGCGCCGCGCGCCAACCTGCCCACACTAGAACACGAGACACGCCATGCTGCTGACCCCCGACCACGAAGCGATCCGCGACGCGGTGCGCGATTTCGCGCAGCGCGAGCTGTGGCCCCACGCCGCCCGCTGGGACCGCGAGCACACCTTTCCGCGCGAGGCCCACCAGGGCCTGGCCGCCCTCGGCGCCTACGGCATCTGCGTGCCCGAGGAACACGGCGGGGCCGGCATGGACTACCTGAGCCTGGCCCTGGTGCTGGAAGAGATCGCCGCCGGCGACGGCGGCACCAGCACCGCGATCAGCGTGACCAACTGCCCGGTCAACGCCATCCTGCTGCGCTACGGCAGCGCGGCGCAGCAGCGCGACTGGCTGGAGCCGCTGGCCCAGGGCCGGATGCTGGGCGCCTTCTGCCTGACCGAGCCGCAGGCGGGCAGCGACGCGTCGGCCCTGCGCACCACCGCGCGGCGGGAGGGGGACGACTACATCGTCGACGGCAGCAAGCAGTTCATCACCAGCGGCCGGAACGGGCAGGTGGCGATCGTCATCGCCGTCACCGACAAGGCGGCCGGCAAGCGCGGCATGAGCGCCTTCTTGGTGCCGACCGACGCGCCGGGCTACACCGTGGCGCGGCTGGAGGACAAGCTGGGCCAGCACAGCAGCGATACCGCGCTGGTGCAGTTCGACGCCTGCCGCATCCCCGCGGCCAACCGCATCGGCGCCGAGGGCGAGGGCTACAAGATCGCGCTCGGCGGTCTGGAGGGCGGGCGCATCGGCATCGCGGCGCAGGCCGTCGGCATGGCGCGCAGCGCGTTCGATGCGGCGCTGCAGTACGCCAAGGAGCGCCAGGCCTTCGGCGGCCCGATCTATTCGCAGCAGGCGGTCGGCTTCCGCCTGGCCGACTGCGCGACGCAGATCGAGGCCGCCCGCCAACTGGTCTGGCATGCCGCCGCGGTGCGCGACGCGGGCCTGCCCTGCCTGAAGGAGGCCGCCATGGCCAAGCTCTTTGCCAGCGAAATGGCCGAGCGCGTCTGCAGCGCCGCGATCCAGACGCTCGGCGGCTACGGCATCGTGCGCGATTTCCCGGTCGAGCGCATCTACCGCGACGTCCGCGTCTGCCAGATCTACGAAGGCACTTCGGACATCCAGAAGCTGCTGATCCAGCGCGCGCTGGCCTGATCGGCCGGCCTGCCGGGGCTGCCGAAAGGGCAGGGCGGCAACGCAGGCGAAAATGCAGCGATGTCGCCACCTTCCCCCGCCTGCCCCTGCGGCCGCACCGACCGCCGCAGCCACGTGCTGCACTACGCCCTGTGTTGCGGGCGCTACCTCGACCATTTCGACACGGTGCCGGCACCGGATGCGGAATCGCTGATGCGCTCGCGCTACACCGCCTACGTCCGAGAGCGCGAGGACTACCTGCTGGCCACCTGGCACCCGGCCACCCGGCCGGCCTCGGTGCCCTTCGATGCCGGCGTCCGGTGGCTGGGGCTGGACGTTCGCACCCGCCGGGTGATCGACGACGCCCATGCCGAGGTGGAGTTCGTCGCCCGGCAGCGCGACGCCACCGGCCTGGCGCACCGGCTGCACGAGAAGAGCCGCTTCGAGCGCGACGGCGAGCGCTGGTTCTACCGCGACGGCGACCAGGTCTGAGCGGCCGCGGGCGCCGCACGGTGCCCGCACGGTTTTTCTTCCTTCGGCCCGATACATCCGCCCATGTCCTTTCCGTTTCCCGGCACCCGTGCACCGGCGCAGCAGGCGCCGGTGATGGTCTCCGAGCTCGCGGCCCGCCGGCGCATGCTGGACATGATGGCCCAGCAGTACGTCTCCGAGATCGCGGCGGTGGTGATTCCCGGCGTGCTGGTGCTGTTCCACCTGCGCAGCGCCGATCCGCTCCCGCTGGGCATCTGGTGGCTCTGCTTCATGGCGCTGGCCGGCATGCTGATGCGGATGCGGCTGCGCTTTCGCGCCCAGTCGGGCCACCTTCCCGACGAGGTGCTGGTGCCGCGCTGGGAGCCCGCCTTCGAGCGCCTGGCCGTGGCCTACGGCGTGGCGTGGAGCCTGCCGATCTTCATCACGCTGCACAGCGCGTCGTACGAGTTCAAGCTGTTGCTGTACCTGTCGCTGTGCGCCGTCACCGCCTCGGCCGCGACCTACCTGGCGCCGCTGCCCGGCGTGTTCCTGCGCTTCTTCGTGTGCTGCTTCGGGCCGCTCACCGGCGCGGTGTTCTGGGTCTTTCCCGACCATTGGCACTACCTGCTGCCGCTGTGCCTGCTCTACGGGCTGGTGGTGTTCCGGCACGCCGCGGGCACGCGGCATTTCGTGCTGCAGCAGGTGGCGCTGGAGCAGCGCGCCGCCGCGCTCGCGCGCCAGTACCAGGCGGCGCAGGAGCGGGCCGAGTGGGCGCTGGCCGAGAAGAGCCGCTTCCTCTCCACCGCCAGCCACGACCTGCGCCAGCCGGTGCATGCGCTGGGCATGCTGACCGAGGCCGCGGCGCTGCGCAACGCCGATCCGCAGATGCAGCCGTTGCTGCAGGACATGCGCGGCTGCGTGCGCTCGCTCACCCTGATGTTCGACGCGCTGCTCGACCTGTCGCGGCTCGAGGACGGCAGCTTCGCCACCTTCCCGGCCGATGTCGCGGTGCGCACCGTGTTCGACGAGGTGGCCACCGTCTTCGGCCCGGACGCGGCGCACCGGGGGCTGGCGCTGCGCTTCCATCTGCCGCGGCGGCGGCATGCGGTGGTGCACGGCGATCCGGCGCTGCTGCGGCAGATGGTGTTCAACCTGACGCAGAACGCGCTGCGCTACACCCGCGCCGGCGGCGTGCTGCTGGGCGTGCGCCAGCGCGGCGGCCGCTGGCGCATCGAGGTATGGGACACCGGCAGCGGCGTGGCCCTGGTCGACCGCGACCGGCTCTACACCCCGTTCTTCCGCGGCGGCCAGCCGGGCCGCGCCACCGCCGGCTACGGCCTGGGCCTGGCGGTGGTGGCGCGCACCGCCGAGCTGTCGGACGTGCGCTACGGCTTCGAATCGACGCCGGCCCGGGGCTCCTGCTTCTGGATCGAGGTCGCCGCGGCGGCGCACGACGGCGCGGCGCGGGCGCGCCCGGCCGGGGTTCTGCGAAGCCGCGCCGGCACGCTCGCGGGAAACTGCCTGCTGGTGGAGGACGACCCGCAGGTGGCGGCCGCCTGGTCGAGCCTGATGGAAGGCTGGGGCGTGACCACCCGCGTCGCCGAGAGCGGCCCGCAGGCCTTCGCGTACCTGGATGCGGGCTTCGTCCCCGCGGCCATCCTCAGCGACCAGAACCTGGCATCGGGCGAGCGCGGCTATGCGCTGCTGCAGGCCCTGCTGCAGCGCTGCCCGCAGGCATACGGTGCGATGGTGAGCGGCGAGCATGCCGCCGCCGACCTGCTGGAGGCCGAAGAGGCGGGCTACCTGGTGTTCCGCAAGCCGATGGACCCGGAGCAGCTCTACGCGGTGCTGGCGCGCTGGCTGTCGACCCGCAAGCCTATCGCGCAATCCGGCGGGACAGCGGACGCCCGCAGGCCTTGAAGGTGCGAAAGAACCGTAGCGAGCAAGCCCGAGTGTGCGGCGAGGACCGGAGCCGACCTTCGGTACGGTGAGGACCGCAGTTGCGCAATCGGGCTGCGCAGCAGATCCTCTCGCACCTTCAATCCTGCAGGCCGGGCTGGAACTGCACGCCGCGCAGCTTGGCGATCGCCTCGACGCGGTTGCGCACCTGCAGCCGCTGCAGGATGGCGGTGACATGCTCCTTCACCGTGTGCTCCGACAGGTGCAGCGCCTCGGCGATGCGGCGGTTGGGGTGGCCTTCTAGCACCTGCTCCAGGATCTGGCCCTGGCGCGGCGTCAGGCCCAGGTCGCGGGCGTAGAGGGGCACGTCGCGCTGCGGCGCGGCGCCGTGGGCGGGCGCGGGCGCAGGGGCGTCGAACCAGGTGCCACCCTCCAGCACCGCCCGCACGGCCTGCGCGAACACTTCGGGCGGCTGCTGCTTGTGCAGGAAGCCGTGGGCGCCGTTGCTGGCCGCATGGGTCACGACCGCGGGGTTGCCGTCGCCGCTCATCATCAGCACCCGCGCCCGCGGCGCCAGCGTGCGCAGGTCCGCCAGGAAGGTGGCAGTGGTGCCGTCGGCGAGCCAGAAATCGACCAGCGCCACCGAGGGCGGGCCCAGGCGCGCGATCGTCGTCAGCGCGTCCTGCGTGCCGCCCACGCCGACGGCGTCTTCCAGCAGCGCATGGGCGCGCAGGAATTCGGTGATGCCGCGCGCCACCAGGGGATGGTCGTCGACCACCAGGGCGTATCCGCGGGATGCCGGTTCGGCAGGGGAGAGGGTCATGGATGTCGTGGCATCGGCGCCCTGCGATCGGGGCGCCGCGCTGCATGCGGCTGCGATGCAGGAGGTTACAGACCACCCCCCGTTCGGGGGGTTCGGCAGGGATGCGAATGTACAGAGAATCTGCGCTGTTTCCCGCCGCCGTCGCAGGCAGGCCACATGACCGTCCGGCACGGCCCGCGCGCAGCGAAGACGCTCCGACGGGCATGCAGAGCGGGGACGTCACTGCGCTGTGCGTGCATCGCCTGTGCATTCGTCCCCGGTCGACGGACGGCCCGCCTTACAACCCCCAGACGTATTTACATATGGACTCCAACACCCTGAGCCGCCTGGCTGCCGCCACGCTGATGACTTTCACCCTCGCGTCCTGTGGTGGAGGAGGCGACGGCAGTGGCAACGCGGACATCGGCGCACCGGTGACGCCGGCACCGGCACCGACGCCCGCACCGTCGCCTTCGCCCAGCCCGTCGCCATCGCCTTCCCCGGCACCCGCCCCTGCGCCTACGCCCGCGCCGTCCCCGTCTCCGTCGCCTGCTCCGGCCCCCGCACCCACGCCGGCCCCTGCACCGGTCGCATCGACCGGGCAGTACCGCCTGGAAGCGGGCGCCACCTCGAACGACGCCGCGGTCGCCTGGATGAACAGCCTGGGCCAGGAGGGTTACGCCTTTGTCGGCTCGGTCGCCAGCACCAGCGGCAGCACCGTCGCGATCGGCGACCTGTACCTGAAGGACACCGCCCGCCCCGCCACCCGGCTGCAGTACCGGACGACCGCGCCCGCGGCGGGCTCCAGCGCCATCCTGGCGGCGCTCAACGCGCAGGGTGCGGCCGGCTTCGCCTACAAATCCGACGTGGCGTTCTCCCCGGTGGGGACGCCGTCCACCGCGGTGTCGCTCTTCGTCACCGACACCTCGAAGAGCACCACCTACGCGTACGAGAGCCAGCCGTCGGCCAACCCGATAGCGCGCGCTGCGCTGCTGAGCCAGCTCAACGCGCAGGGCGCGCGGGGCTTCCGGTTCTCCGGCCCGTACCTGGGCAGCCTGTCGCAGGGCGATTTCTTCAACCTGTATGCGAAGGATGCGGCGTCGGGTGCCAACTTCGTCTACAGCTTCGTCGACGACCGGTTCGCCAGCGGCGCCGACCTGCTCCAGCGCCTGACGGCCCAGGGCGCGCAGGGCCTGCTCTACCGCGGGCCGTACCTGGTCGACAACCTGCAGACCAGCGTGCAGATGTACGAGAAGCGCTCGACCCAGTCGGGCCCGATCGAATACCGCACCGAGGCCAAGGCCAGCGGCGAGAGCCTGCAGCAGACCCTCGCCCGGCTCAATGCGCAGGCGGCCCAGGGCTACTTCTACCTCGGCGATTTCGGGGTGGCGGACGGCAGCATCCACACCATCTACGTGAAGAACGCGGCCGACGTGGGCAACCCGCTGTCGGGTCCGGTGTTCCCGTAACGCATCGGAGATTCCCCGTCCCGGTTTCTCTATGGGGGTTGGCAGGCGCCTTGCGAGGCGCCTGCCTTTTTTTGCGTCCTGGGCGGGTGCGCGCATGCGCCGGCGGCGCATCGCGAAAATCCCATGCGGTAGATTCGGCGGCACCGTTTTCCACCGAGCCGAAGGACCTCCCCATGCCCCATTTCGACGCCGTTCTCTTCGACTGCGACGGCGTACTGGTCGATTCCGAACCGATCACCCACCGCGTGCTGCGCGACCGGCTGGCCCTGCGCGGCTGGGTCATGACGGCCGAGGAGTGCCTGCGCATCTTCGTCGGCAAGGCGGTGAAGGAAGAGCGCGTCACCATCGAGGCGCGTACCGGCCAGCCCCTCACCGATGCCTGGCTGCACGAGTTCTGGGAGGAGCGCAACGTGGCTCTGCTGCGCGAACTGGAGGCGATCCCGGGCGCGTCGGACGCGGTGCGCGCGATCCACGCGGCCTACGGAGGCCGTATCGCCTGCGCCTCGGGCGCGGACCGCAAGAAGGTGGTGCTGCAACTGGAAAAGACCGGCCTGGTCGATTGCTTCGACGGCCGCATCTTTAGCGGCCACGAGACGCCGCGGAGCAAGCCCTTTCCCGACGTGTACCTGGCCGCGGCGGCGGCACTGGGCGTGGACCCGGCCCGTTGCGCGGTGGTGGAGGATTCGGTCACCGGCGCCACCGCCGGTATCGCCGCCGGTGCTACCGTCTTCGGCTACTGCCCCGGCGGCCCGGGCCACAGCAGTGCGCAGGAGATGCAGGCGAGCGGCGTGCAGACGCTGTTCCATTCGATGGACGCGCTGCCGGCCCTGCTGGGCGCACACGGCTAGTACGCCGATGCCTGCCGCCGCACACTCCAACCCCGCAACGCCTGCCGGCCCGGCCGTGCGCGACCGGCCCCGGCTGCGACGGGCCCTGCACCACCGCATGATGGGGCGGGCAGGAGGCATGCACGGTCTCCTGGCGATGCTGCTGGCGGGTCTGCCGGCGACGGCCCTGGCCACCCGCACCGCCGCCCAGCGCGAAGGCGATACCGCGGCCGCCGCGTCGGTGCCGGCCGAGGACGCCCCCGCGGCTCCCTTCAAGTTCACCACCGGCCTCTACCGCACGGCCGGCGCCGGCCAGCCGACCAGCACCGGGCTGGATGTGAACCTGCGCTACCAGGGCGATGTGGGCGACCTGTGGGTAGGGGCCTTCCGGGCACCGGTGGGCGACCTGTCGCAATTGCGCGGCGGCTGGGACCACAGCTTCACGCTGGGTCCGGTGCGGCTGCTGCCGTCGGTGCAGTGGGCCTCGGGCGGCTTCGCGGGCGGCAGCCTCAACCTCGAGACGGGTACGCGGTGGTATGCGGGCGCCGGGCTGGGGCGCACCAACCTGCGCAACTACGTCAACCTCAACTTCGACCCGAACGATGCCTGGATGCTGTCGGCCGGCTATCGCTGGAGCGAGGCCCGCTACGTGGGCATGCAGGTGGTCCGCGACAACCGCGAGCACCCCGACCAGCAGCATGTGCACCTGGTCGCCCGCCTGCCGACCGATGCGGGGCATGCAGTGTTTCTGGACCTGCTCGACAAGCGTGGCACGCTGGACGACGGCCGCTACATCCACCGCCACGGCGCCAGCATGACCTACAGTTGGCCGCAGGTCTTCGTGCGGCTGGCCTACGACCCGAAGGTCAATTTCACGCTGCAGAACCAGTGGCGGGTGTCGGTGGGCACCCGGTTCTGAACGGAGGTTGCGCGACTAGTCCAGCCCGCCCTGGCACACATACTTGGTGTGCAGGTAGTCGTCGAGCCCGTGGGTCGAGCCTTCCCGCCCGTAGCCCGAATCCTTGACCCCGCCGAAGGGCGCCGCYTCGGCCGCGATCGCCCCCTCGTTGATCCCCACGATCCCCGACTCCAGCGCCTCGGCCAATCGCCAGATGCGCCGCACGTCGGTGCTGTAGAAATACGCCGCCAGCCCGAACGGCGTGTCGTTGGCCGCAGCGACGACTTCGGTCCTATCCCCACGATCCCCTCGGCCGCGATCGCCCCCTCGTTGATCCCCACGATCCCCGACTCCAGCGCCTCGGCCAATCGCCAGATGCGCCGCACGTCGGTGCTGTAGAAATACGCCGCCAGCCCGAACGGCGTGTCGTTGGCCGCAGCGACGACTTCGGCCTCCGTCTCGAAACAGGTCAGCGGCGCCACCGGGCCGAACGTCTCCTCGCAGGAGCACTCCATCGCGCCGTCCACCCCCGTCAGCACCGTCGGTGCGTAGTAGGTCGCACCCAGGTCGGCCAGCCGCCGTCCGCCCGTCAGCACCGTCGCCCCCCGGGCCACCGCATCGGCCACGTGCCGCTCGATCTTCTCCACCGCCCGCGCATTGATCATCGGCCCGATCTGCGAGGCCGCATCCGTCGCCGGCCCCACCTTCAGCCCCGCCACCCGCGCCGCCAGCTTGGCGGCGAACGCATCGTGCACCGCGCGCTGCACGAACACCCGGTTCGGGCACACGCAGGTCTGCCCGCCGTTGCGGAACTTGGCCGCCATGAAACCCTCCACCGCCGCATCCAGGTCCGCGTCCTCGAACACGATGAAAGGCGCATTGCCCCCCAGCTCCAGCGACAGCTTCTTCAGGGTATCGGCCGACCGCCGGGCCAGGTGCTTGCCCACCGGCGTCGAGCCGGTGAAGGTGATCTTGCGCACCCGGGCGTCGTCCAGCCAGACATCCACCACCGCCGGCGTGTGCTCCCTGGATGCCGTCACGATGTTGAGCACGCCCGGCGGCACCCCCGCCTCCTGCGCCAGCAGCACCAGCGCCAGGGAGGTCAGCGGCGTGTCCTCCGCCGGCTTGCAGACCACCGTGCAGCCGGCGGCGAGCGCCGGCGCGATCTTGCGGGCGATCATCGCCGCGGGGAAGTTCCACGGCGTGATCGCCGCCACCACCCCCACCGGCTCCCTGAGCGCGAACATCCGCCGGCCTGTCACCGGCGCCGGGATCACTTCCCCGTTCATCCGCGTCGCCTCCTCGGCGAACCACTGGATGTAGCTGGCCGCGTAGGCCACCTCGCCCCGGCCTTCGGCCAGGGGCTTGCCCTGCTCGCGGGAGATCAGCCGGCCCAGGTCCTCCTGGTGGGCCAGGACCAGGTCGTTCCAGCGGCGCACGATGGCCGCGCGCTGCTTGGCCGGCACCTTGCGCCAGGCGGGAAASGCCGCGTGGGCGG
>NZ_LMKO01000028.1 GCF_001421705.1 Xylophilus sp. Leaf220
CCCCACCAACCCCACCCAGATCGGCGACATCTGGCCCGGCTACCTCGCCCCGTACCTCCCCGAATCCGCCTGGCCCGACAGCCTCGCCCTCCTGCCCGCCCCGCCGGCCCCGGGATCGCCCGCCTACGCCGCCGACACCGCCGGCTTCCAGGCGCTTGCCCGGTGGCGCGACACGCCCCGCGGCGCGCTCGCCATCCGCGACGCGGAGTTGCACTTCCCCGCCGCCGCCCAGGCGTTCTCCTGTGCCCTCGGCATTGCGGTGTCGGAGGCCGCCACGCCGCACCTGCACACGCTGCTGCGCCGCACCCTGGCCGACGCGGCCGCGCCCACCTACCGGGCCAAGACCCACTACCGCCGCGCCCGGCCGTTCACCGCGCTGGACATCCCGAGCTGCACGCCGGCCGAAGAAGCGTCGCTGGCGAGGGACGGCTCCTACCCCTCGGGCCATTCGGCGATCGGCTGGGCCTGGGCGCTGGTGCTGACCGAGGTGGCGCCCGACCGCACCGACGCCCTGCTGCAGCGCGGCCGGGCCTACACCCAGAGCCGGGCGATCTGCGGGGTGCACTGGCCGAGCGACGTGGAGGCGGGGCGGCTCGTCGGCGCGGCGGCGGTCGCGCGGCTGCAGTCGAGCCCGGTGTACCGGGCGCAGCGAGAGGCGGCGCGGCAGGAGGTGGCCGCATCCCGGGCCGCCGGCGCCCGCCCGGCGGGAGACTGCGCGGCCGAGGCGGCCGCCATCGCATCGACGGCGTCGATGGCGCCGTGATCGGCGCACCGGCGCGTTGCGCGCGGACCGATCCGTCTGGCGCGATGCGTGCAGCCCACACGGGCGGCATACAGGCACCCCGGTCGATGCGAAAGCGTATACATTCGTTCGACGCAATTTTCGTCCGTACGTAACTTGCATCGTGACAGGTGTCCCGGGCGCCTGGGTGCCGCGCAGCCTCCCCCCCAATCGAATTCCCGCAGCGGTACTGCCGCGAGGGCCGTGCACCCTGCGCCCGGCGCCAGAAAAAGCACACGATGAGCCCACGCAGTTTCTTCTCGGTGTCGCGCCTGGCGGCACCCTATGCACTCTGCGGGACCCTCGCCGTGGCGATGGCCGCATCCGCCGCCGACCCGACCCGCTTCGACATCGCCGGCTACCGGGTCGAAGGCAACACGCTCGTCTCCGGCGCCGCGATCGACCGGGCCGTGGCCCCGCTCACCGGCCCGCAGCGCGCCTTCGGCGACGTGCAGCTGGCGGTCGAGGCGATCGAGCGGGCCTACCGCGACGCGGGCTTCACCGCGGTGAAGGTGTCGGTGCCCGAGCAGGAGCTGGACGACGGCACGGTGACGATCCGCGTCGTCGAGGCGGTGGTGGCCTCGGTCGTCGTCACCGGCCAACAGCATTTCTCCGAAGACAACATCCGCGCCAGCCTCGTCCGGCTGCAGGCCGGGCAGCCGCCGCAGCTGCGGGCGATCTCCGAATCGGTACAACTGGCCAACGACAACCCGGCCAAGCAGGTGTCGGTGTCGCTGGCCGAAGGCGCGGTGCCCGGCACGGTCGATGCCAAGGTGGCGGTCACCGACCACGACCCGCTGCGGCTGATCGCCACGCTCGACAACACCGGCACGGCCGCCACCGGCCGCTGGCGTGCGGGCGTGGCGGTGCAGCATGCCAACCTGTTCGGCCGCGACCATGTGGCAACGCTCGCCTACGCCACCTCGCCCGACAAGCCGTCGGGCCAGGACCTGAGCGTGTACTCGGTCGGCTACCGGGTGCCGCTGTACGCCCTGGGCGACAGCATCGACGCGATCTACGGCCGCTCCAGCGTCAACTCGCCCTCGGGCTCGCCCACGCTGGGCGGCATCCTGGGCTTCACCGGCAAGGGCGAGACCTGGGGCCTGCGCTACAACCATTTCCTGGGCCGCACCGGCGAGAGCACCGCCAAGTTGGTGGTCGGCATCGACCGCAAGCAGATCGATTCGCGCTGCGAGTTGGGCGGCGCCCCGGTGAGCATCGCAGGGCCGACGCCGCCGATCTCCTCCTGCGTGCCCTACACCACCACGCCGCTCAGCCTGACCTACATCGGCCAGCACGACGGCGCCGACCGATCGGCGGCCTACAACCTCGGCCTCGCGCGCAACCTGCCGAGCGGTTCGCGTTTCACCAACCTCGACGGCCGCACCGACCGCTACTCCTACCTGACGCCGGGCAACCGCAGCACCCGCGACACCTTCACCGTGCTGCGCGGCGGCGCCTCCTGGCTGCAGGGCTTCGCGCAGGGCTGGCAGCTGCGGCTGGCGGGCACTGCGCAGCTGACCGACACGCCCCTGGTCGCCAGCGAACAGATCGGCCTGGCAGGCTCCACCGCGGTGCGCGGCTTCGACGAACGGGCAGTCGCGGCCGACAGCGGCGTGGTGCTCAATTCCGAGGTCTACACGCCCGACCTGAGCGGCCTGGCCGGCCTGCCCGGCAACCTGCGCGGCCTCGCCTTCGTCGATGCCGGCCACGGTGCCAACCGGCGCACCGGCGGCAGCCTGCTGCCGGCCCACACCACCGTGGCCAGCACCGGCGTCGGCGCCCGCTACGGCCTCGGTCGCGGTGTCAGCGTGCGACTGGACGTGGCCCGCGTCGCCGACGCCGGCGCCTCGTTCACCGAAAAGCGCGGCGACTGGCGCGCCCACCTGAGCGCGATGCTGGCGTTCTGAAATTCAGGAAGAGACACCTCCCCATGACACCGCATTTCAGAATCCGCATCCTGCCGCTGTGCGTGGCCGCCGCCTGCGCGGGGCCGCTGGCGCCGGCGCTGGCCCAGCCGGCCGCGGGCGCCCTGCCCACCGGCTGGAACATCGTCTCGGGCAGCGCGACGATCTCGCAGAACGGCAACAGGCTCGACGTGCACCAGACCACGCCGCAGGCGCTGGTCAACTTCGCGAACTTCAACGTCGGCGCGGGCGCGGTGGTCGATATCCGGCAGCCGGGCGCCGCCTCGGCGCTGCTGGCGCGCGTCGTCGGCGGCGATCCGTCGCAGATCTACGGGCAGGTCAAGGCCAACGGCGCGCTCTGGCTGGTGAACCCGGCCGGCATCCTGGTGGGCGCCGGTGCGCGGATCGACGTGGGCAGCTTCGTGGCCAGCGCGCTCACCGTGAGCGACCGGGACTTCCTGGCAGGCCGGCTCAACTTCACGCCGGCCGGCACCGACGGCGCGGTACGCAACGCCGGCACGGTGCAGACCGGCAGCGGCGGCAGCATCTACCTGGTGGCGCCCACCGTGGTCAACACCGGCAGCCTGAACGCGCCGCAGGGCGAAGTGATCCTGGCCGCGGGGCAGAACGTGCACCTGGTCGATACCGGCACGCCCGGGGTGACGGTGGCGATCGGCGGCGCGGGCGGCGAGGTCCACAACCTGGGCCGCATCGCGGCCGAGGCGGGCCGCATCGGCCTGGCCGCGGGACTGGTGGCCAACAGCGGCACGATCAGCGCCGACAGCGCGGTGCGCGAAGGCGGCCGCATCTTCCTGCGCGCGTCGCAGGACCTGAGGACCGGCGCCACCTCCGAGATCGGTGCCAGCGGCACCCGGGGCGGCCAGGTGGTGCTGGTGGCCGGCGGCGCCGCCGCCATCGACGGCCGGGTGTCGGCCACCGGCAGCGCGGGCCCGGGCGGTTACGTCGATACCTCGGGGCACGGCTCGCTCGACGTCATGCACGCACCGGTGGTGGGCCGGGGCGGCGAGTGGCATATCGACCCGTACAGCCTGGAGGTGGTGTCCGGCACCGGCAGCAATACGGGCGGCAGCGGCGCGGTCATCGTGTCCAACGGCGAGAACGCGAAAGTCTCGGCCGGCACGATCGCCGCGCAGCTCGACGCTGGCACCAGCGTGACCTTGACGACCGGCACCGGCGGCGCCGCAACCGGCGGGGACATCACCGTGTCGTCGGCGATCGCCAAGACCGGCGGCGGCGATGCCACGCTGACGCTCAACGCCGCCAACAACATCGTGGTCAATGCGCCGATCACCAGCACCGCGGGCACGCTGGGCCTCAACCTCAACAGCAACTACCAGGGCAGCGGAAGCTCCGCCAGCCATGCCGCGACGGTCAATGCCGACATCGACCTCCACGGCGGCGCGCTCGTCGTATCGGAGGGCGGCGGCACCGGCAACGGCACGCTCAACATCGTGGGCGGCACCACCACCCTCGGCAGCGCCACCTCGTCGATCGCCGCGACCACGGTGCGCATCGGCGCCGGTGCGACGGTGCAGGTCGGCAGCGCGCAGAGCATCGCGGGCAGCTGGACCAACGCCGGCACCATCGACGTCCGCGGCGCGGGGGCGCTCACCGTCGGCGGCAGCCTGGTGAACGACGGCACGATCACCACTTCGGGCGCCACGGCCGCGGTGCTGACCGGCTCGGCCGGCACGCCCACCATCACCAACAACGGCACCATCGCCAAGACCACCGGCGAGGTGCAGCAGTACACCGGCATCCGCAACGGCACGACCGGCACGCTGCGGGTGGACCGGGGCACGCTGACGGTAGACCGCTCCACCCTCGGCGGCACCGTGCAGGTGGACAGCGGCAGCACGCTGACGCTCGACACCACCCAGCTCGCCGGCGGCACCGCGTTTGCGGGCGACGGCACCATGCGGTGGAGCGGCCGCACGACCCTGCTGGGCGACGTGGACATCGCCGCGGCGGCGCCCACGCTGACGTTCGACGCGGACCGCAACCAGCCCGCCTTCGTCGACGGTGCCGGCCGCAGCCTCACCACCCGCAACGCGGTGAACATCGACGGCACGGTGGTGGTCGGTACCGGCCTGGCCTGGAACAACGCCGGCACGGTCACGGTGGGCGGCCTGCAGCCCCGGGGCGTAATGAGCTTCAACCTCGACACCGCGTTCCACAACCGGGCCGGCGGCACGCTGCAGGTCTACGACGGATCGCGGCTCGAACCCTCCACCGGCACCACCATCACCAACGCGTCGGGCGCCACGATGCGCATCGCGTCGAACGGCACCACCAGCGCGTTCAGCAGCGGCACCCAGGGCCGTGTGCTCAACAGCGGCAGCTTCGTGAAGACGGGGTCCGGCAGCGTCACCGCGCCTGTGCGCAACCTGGCGGGCGGCAGCATCCGGGTCGAGCAAGGCGCGCTGAACATCGACTTCTCCGCCGCCAATCCCAATGCCGGCGCCATCGTGATCGACTCCGGCGCCACGCTGCAGAGCGGCGGCCAGGCGCTCTACAACAGCGGATCGATCGCCGGCACCGGCACCGTCTCGCTGGCCGGTGCGAACGACGCCACGCTCTACAACAACGGCACGGTGGCACCGGGCGCATCCGACGGCACCGGCACGCTGGCGGTGCAGGGCAGCTACACACAGGGCCCGAACGGCACGCTGCGGATCCGCCTGGGCAGCGGCGGCTCCGACGCGCTCGACATCGACGGCACGGCGCGGCTGGCCGGCACGCTGCGGCTCTCGACCCTCGATGGCGGCCTGCCGGCGAACGGCGCCACAGGCGACTTCGTGGTGGCGCGCGGCACCGGCAGCAGCGGCACCTTCGCCCAGGTCGTGGCGCCGCCGGTGGTGGCGGACGGCCGCACCGGAACGCTCTCGGTGGTCTACCCGGCCAGCGGCGCCACGGTCGCCCGCGTCATCGCATCGAACGTGCCGACGCCGGCGCCGGTGCCCCCGCCCCCGCCTCCGGCCCCTGCTCCGACGCCAGCGCCCGAGCCGGCACCGGCACCAGAGCCGACTCCCGCGCCGTCGCCGTCGCCGTCGCCGTCGCCGTCGCCGTCGCCTGCGCCTGCGCCTACGCCTGCACCTGCTCCGACGCCTGTCCCGACGCCAGCCCCGGCGCCAGTACCCATTCCGGCTCCCGCGCCATCCCCGACGGCTCCTATTCCACCGGCACCGGTACCGACACCTACGCCCCCTCAGACGCCTTCCCCCACGCCCACGCCCACGCCCACGCCGGTACCGGCACCGACACCTGCGCCAACTCCAGCGCCAACGCCATCACCGACACCAGCCCCCTCGGCCAGCATCTGCGCCGTCGCGCCCAACGCCGCCCAGTGCCAGGTGCTCTCGCCACCCGCGGCGGCCGAGGCGGTGCGGCCGGTACAGCAGGCGACGAACGCCGTGATCAAGGCCATCGCGAACACGGCAACGCCGGCCGGCTCGGGCAGCGACAAGAGCACCGATCCCAAGGAGACGATCAGCCTCGCGGCGGTGACCAAGGCGAAAGAGGCCCCCGGGCCCAAGATGTACTGCAACTAGGAACGCCCACCCATGAATTCCTTCCTCCGCCGGCTCCTGCCGGTACCGGCCTGGGCGGCACTGGCCTGCGCATGCGCCGCGCAGGCCCAGCCCGTCGGCACGGTCACCCAGCTGTCGGGCGTGCTGGTGGCGCGCAGCGCCGAAGGCACCACCCGGCTGCTGGCCGCCGACTCGCAGATCCGCCAGGGCGACACCCTCACCACCGAAGGCACCACCTATGCGCAACTGCGGTTCAGCGACGGCGCGGAAGCCGTCCTGCAGCCGCAGACCGCGCTGGCGGTGACGCACTACGCCTACGACGCCGCCCGGCCGCAGGCCGACCGAATCGAACTGGGCCTGGCCCGGGGCGGCCTGCGCAGCGTGCCCGGCGCCGTGGGCCGCCGCAACCCGGCCGCCACCCTGATCAAGACCCCCCAGGGCGACCTGCAGGGCGCCGCCACCCTCGTCGTATCGGTAGAGCCATGAACAGCGCCGCATCCCTGACCTTCGCCGGTGCGGCCCTGCTGGGTTGCCTGCTTACGGCACCGGCCGCCGCCCAGGGCGTTACGCCACCGGCCACCAGGGCCCCCGGGCTGTATGTGCAGGTCGTCGACGGGCTGGTCCATGTGACAAACCCGGCCGGGGCGCAGAACTTCACCAGCGGCCAGTTCAGCTACACGCCCAGCGCCACGCAAGCGCCGGCGCTGTTTCCCACCAACCCCGGCATCCAGTTCACGCCGCCTCCTTCGTTCGCTGGCGTGGCGGGCGCTTCCACTCCCGGGTCCGCCGCTGGCGCGGGCGGCAAGAGCAACGCGGTCGACTGCGAAGTGCGCTGAGGCGCCGCGCCGCGCCGCCGCGGCATCCGGCAGGGCTGGACGGGTGGCGGGGCAGCGGTTGCGTGACACCGGCACCCGGTCCTTCAGCGGAGCGAAGGGCCGCTGCGGGTACGGCCCGCGGTCTGCGCGCTACCGCCGGTCGGCTGCTCCTGCGCGTGCGGTACCGATGGCACGCCACCCGTCGCCCGCGCGGCCATGCCTGCCAGACAATGCAGGGCTGCTCGGCGATTCCCCACAAGACGGCCCATGACGACCTCCCCAGATTTACAACCGGATCATTCTGCCGAAGCTGCTGTTTCGGCGGCCTCCGAGAAACCCCAGGCCACCGAATACCTCGAACGTCTCTACGCCCGCCCCGGCTTCCTGCTGCGGCGTGCCCACCAGATCTCCGCCTCGGTATTCGAGGACAGCTGCCGCGACGTCGGCCTGACCCCCGCCCAGTACGGCGCGATGACCGTGTTGCATGCACAACCCGGACTCGACCAGTCGAGCCTGTCCCGCGCCCTCGGGTTCGACAAGGTCACCGTGCTGCGGGTGCTGCGGGTGCTGGAGAACCGCGGCCTGGTGCAGCGCAGCCCGGCGCCCGACAACCGCCGCAGCCTGCACCTGGCCCTGACCGACCCCGGCCGGGCGTTGCTCGCCGATGCACGGCCCCTGGCCGAACAGGCCTACCAGCGGCTGATGGATCCGCTGAACCAGAAGCAGCGGCTGCAATTCATGGACCTGCTGCGCCAACTCACGCAGGGCCTGGAGCGGCATGCCCGCGCGCCGCTGGTACGAGCCGGAGTGGCCGCAGCGGGCGAGAAGGACTGATCCGGGCCGGACGGCGAAGGCCGCGCCGCTTGGCCCAAGCCGCGCAGGCGGTTGGCGTCGCACCCGCGATTGCTATTCTTTCCATAGCATCCAGCCGGCGCGCATCGCCGGCATCAGGCACTTTTCCTTCAGGAATCGATGCCCCAGCGGGCCAGGGCCGCATCGTCGCTGCTGCGGGCATCCACCCAGCGGCCACCGCCCGGCGTCTGCTCCTTCTTCCAGAACGGCGCCCGGGTCTTCAGGTAGTCCATCAGGAATTCGCAGGCCTGGAACGATTCGCCCCGGTGCGCCGAGGCGACGGCCACCAGCACGATCTGCGCGCCCGGGACCAGCAGCCCCACCCGGTGGATCACCCGCGCCCCGCGGATGTCGAAGCGGGCATGCGCCGCGTCGACCATCGCCTCGATCGACTTCTCGGTCATGCCGGGGTAGTGCTCGAGTTCCATCGAGGCCACCTCGTCGCCTGCGTTGCGGCTGCGCACCGTGCCGACGAAACTGCAGACCGCGCCGACACCGCGGTCGCCCTCGCGCAGGGCCGCCACTTCGGCGGAGAGATCGAAATCGGCGGTCTGGATCGAGACGCGGGGCGCGTTGCGTGGGGACGTCATGCGGCGGATTGTGGCACCGGCGCCCCCTCCGCCTGCCTAGAATGCCGAATGCCCCGCCACCTGCCACCGTACCGCACCGCTGCCCTCGCAGCGGCGCCGGTGCCGATGCAGGCGGCAGGCAAAACCCACAAACCCAGGCTCATCTGACCGGAGCTGCGGTTCCGTCCTCGGATGAGCGATGGAACCGCCACACCCCTGTCTGGTGCCGCGCCCCGCGGCCGGCTTTCTCCCTCGCACGCATCCGTTGGCGGTCGTCCATCGGTCTTGTTTTCGACAAGGATGCCAGCGTGCCGACCCTTCCTGTTCCCACCCTCACCGCCCTTCCCGCTTCTGCCACCCCCGCAGGCTTCGCCGGGTTGTGGATTCCCCTCGTCACCCCGTTCGCGGCCGACGGCACGGTAGACCACGCCGCGCTGCATGCCCTGGTGCTGCGGCTGAAGCCCGCCGGCATCGCCGGCTACGTCGCCTGCGGATCGACCGGCGAGGCCGCCGCGCTCGACCACGACGAGCAGTTGGCCGTCCTCGACACCGTGCTGCAGGCAGCCGGTCGGTTGCCGGTGGTGATGGGTGTCTCGGGCTACCACCTGGGCCAGATGCAGCGCTGGATCGCGACGCTGTGTGGCCGGCCGATCGCCGGCCTGCTGGTGCCGCCGCCCTCCTATGTGCGCCCGGCGCAGGCCGGACTGCTGCACTGGTTCCGCACCCTGGCCGACACCGCCACCGTGCCGCTGGTGCTCTACGACATCCCCTACCGCACCGGCGCCGTGCTGGCGGCCGACACCCTGCTGGCCCTGGCCGCGCATCCCAACATCCGCGCTATCAAGGATTGCGGCGGTGATCCGCAGAAGACCGCCGCGCTCATCGCCGACGGCCGGCTGCAGGTGCTGGCCGGCGAGGATGCGCAGATCTTCGGCAGCGTGGCGCTGGGCGCCGCCGGTGCCATCGCCGCCAGCGCCCACTGGCAGACCGAGCGCTTCTCCGCCTTGCTGCGCCTGCTGGCAGGGCAGCGCCTGGCCGAGGCGCGCATCCTGTGGCACGGCCTGTTGCCGGGCATCTCGGCGCTGACGGCCGAGCCGAACCCGGCGCCGTTGAAGGCATTGCTGGCCCAGCAGGGGTTGCTGGAGAACGTGCTGCGGTCGCCGATGATGGCGGCATCAGAGGCGCTGGAGCAGCGGCTGGCTGCGCTGGCCTCCAGCGACTGACCGGGTCGCCGCACGGCAGGGCGCGGCGGCCGATCAACCGCCGGTGACCGGCGGAAAGAACGCGACCTCGGCCCCGTCGCGCAAGGGTGCCGATTCGTCGCTCAGCACCTGGTCGATGGCGACGCGCACCGCCCGTTCGTGCGACAGGCTCTCGGCCCAGGCGCCGCCGCGTGCGATCAGCTCGTCGCGCAGTTCACCGGCAGTGGCGGCATCGGTGTCGAGCAGCTCGGTGCCGGTGCCGACGGCCTCGCGTACCGAGGCGAAGAAGCGCAGCGTGACCTTGCTCATGAAAAACCTCCGTGCTGACGCACCACGGTGCGCGCTTGCGTGAAGCGGTCCGGCGCCGCGCTCATGCCATCAACTCCGAGAACGGCAGGAAGCGCACCGTGTCGCCGTGCGCGATCGCGGTGCCGGCCGGGTTGTCGACCAGGCCGTCGCCCCAGACCATCGAGGTGAGCACGCCCGAGCCCTGGTGGCCGAACAGCTCCAGCCCGCCGGCAGGGTTGCGCGCCACGCGCAGGAACTCGCGCCGGTGCTCGGCCTTGCCCCAGTCGAAATGCGCCGGCATCGGCAGCGGCGTGGGGGCCAGCTGCGTCGCGCCCTGCAGCTTGAGCAGGAAGGGCCGCACCAGCATCAGGAAGGTGACGAAGCTCGACACCGGATTGCCCGGCAGGCCGATGAAATGCGCCTTGCCGACGCGGCCGTACGCGAAGGGCTTGCCGGGCTTGATCGCCATCTGCCACAGCGTGAGCGTGCCGAGCGACTGCACCGCGGGCTTCACATGGTCCTCTTCGCCGACCGAGACGCCGCCGCTGGTCAGCACCAGGTCGTGCGCCTCGGCCGCGCCGCGCAGGGCCTGCACCGTGGCGTCGAAGTCGTCGGGCACGATGCCCAGGTCGGTCACCTCGCAGCCGGCGCGCAGCAGCAGGGCGCGCAGCAGAAAGCGGTTGGAGTTGTAGATTGCGCCGGGCGGCATCCGGTCGGCCGGCACGTCGCCGGGCATCACCAACTCGTCGCCGGTCGAGAACAGCGCCACCCGCGGCTTGCGTGCCACGGTCAGGCTGGCGCAGCCGATGCTGGCCGCCAGGCCCTGCGCGGCCGGGTCGAGCCGCGTGCCGCGCGGCAGCACCACCGCGCCGCGGGCGACGTCCTCGCCGGCGCGGCGGATCGCCAGGCCGGCGGCGGGCGATACCCCGATCCGCACCGCGTCGCCGCCCGCGGCGCCCTCGGCCGCGGGCATTGCGGTGCAATTCTCCTGCATCACCACCGCGTCGGCGCCGGGCGGCACCGGGGCGCCGGTGAAGATGCGCGCGGCGGTGCCGGGCAGCAGCGGCTGCGGCACCTGGCCGGCGGCGATGCGCTGGGAGACCGGCAGCACGGCACCGGGCCGGGCGGTGTCTGCGGTGCGCACCGCATAGCCGTCCATCGCGCTGTTGTCGTGCGGCGGCACCTGCAGGGCGGAGACCAGGTCGGCGGCCAGCACCCGGCGGTCGGCGTCGAAGGTGGAGACGCTTTCGGTCTCTGACAGGGGCTGGGCGTAGGAGAGCAGTTCGGCCAGCGCGTCGTCGAGCGTGGTGAGCGCCTTGCGGGGCGCGCCGCGCACCAGCGGCGCGGCGGGGGATGGGGGGGTGGCGGTCATGCGGGTATTTTCGGCGCATCCGCACCGCGCTAGCGCTGCAAGGGGTAAGCGAAGCGGGCCGCGTGTGCCAGCAGCCAGTCGCCGACGGCGGCAGCGTCGTTCAGGTCGAGCAGCGGCAGCACGGTGGGCTCGGGCAGGGCCTGGGGCCGGTCGGTGGCGATGGCGCAGATGGCGGCGTCCTGCGGATAGCGCGCCGGGTGGCCGGCGAAGTCGGCGGTCGGCGCGCGCCAGATCTCGATCTTGGGCAGGTCGCTGCCGCGGAAGCCCTCGACCAGCACCCAATCGACCGTAGCGTCGATCTCGGCGATCAGGGCATGCACCTCGGGCTCCTGCGGCACCGCGAATTCGCGCATCAGCGCCAGGCGCACGTCGGACGCCACCAGCACCTCGCAGGCGCCGGCCTTGCGGTGGCGCCAGCTGTCCTTGCCCTCGTGGTCGATGTCGAAGCGGTGGTGCGCATGCTTGACCACCGCCACCCGCAGGCCGCGTGCCACCAGGTGGGCGATCAGCGGTTCGAGCAGCGTGGTCTTGCCGGAGCCCGAATAGCCGGCGAAGCCGACCACGTTCACCGAATGCTCCTTAATCGATAGCAAGAGGCCGGCTCTGGACGCCGGCCAGCGCACGATTCGACTCGAAAAACGGTCGCCCGCGGCTCAGGCACAGTGCTGGGCGATGTAGGCCTGCACGGCGGCCACGTCGGCCGGCAGCGGCACGACGCGCTTGGCCAGCGACTCGATGCCGTCGAACTGCTTCGGCCGCTCCGGTTCCTGGCCCAGGGCTTCGACGATGGTGGCGGCGAACTTGATCGGCAACGCCGTCTCCAGCACCACCATCGGCACGCCGGGCTGCAGTTGCTCGCGCGCGACCTTCAGCGCGTCGGCGGTGTGCGGATCGACCATCGTCGCGAAGCGCTTCCAGGTGTCCTGGATGGTCGCGATCCGGTCGGCATGGGTGCTGCGGCCGCTGGCGAAACCGTACTTGCCGGAGGCATCGGCGAAGGAAGCGTGCGCGTGCAGTTCGAACCTGCCGTGGGCGTTCAACTCGTCCGAGAACAGCCGCTTCACCTCGGCACCGTCGCGGGCCAGCAGGTCGAACACGAAACGCTCGAAGTTGCTCGCCTTGCTGATGTCCATCGACGGGCTGGAGGTCTCGTGCGTGTCCTGGCTGCCGCGCACCCGGTAGACACCGGTGCGGAAGAACTCGTCGAGCACGTCGTTCTCGTTGGTGGCCACCACCAGCCGTGCGATCGGCAGGCCCATCATGCGTGCGACGTGGCCGGCGCAGACGTTGCCGAAGTTGCCCGACGGCACTGCGAAGCTGACCTTCTGGTCGTTGCTGCGGCTGGCCTGGAAGTAACCGGCGAAGTAGTACACCACCTGCGCCAGCAGCCGCGCCCAGTTGATCGAATTGACGGTGCCGATCCGGTACTTGCGCTTGAACTCCAGGTCGTTGCTCACCGCCTTGACGATGTCCTGGCAGTCGTCGAACACGCCCGTGATCGCGAGGTTGTGGATGTTGGCGTCCTGCAGGCTGAACATCTGGGCCTGCTGGAACGGGCTCATCCGGCCCTGCGGCGAGGTCATGAAGACGCGCACGCCCTGCTTGCCCTTCATCGCGTACTCGGCCGCGCTGCCGGTGTCGCCGCTGGTGGCGCCCAGGATGTTCAGCTCTTCGCCGCGGCGGCCCAGTTCGTACTCGAACAGGTTGCCCAGCAGCTGCATCGCCATGTCCTTGAAGGCGAGCGTGGGGCCGTTGGAGAGGGCCTCCAGGTACACGCCGTCTTCCAGTTCGCGCAGCGGCACGATCTCCTTCGTGCCGAAGACCGCCTGCGTGTAGGTCTTCTCGCAGATCGCCTTCAGGTCGGCGGCGGGAACGTCGTCGATGTAGAGCGACAGGATCTCGAACGCCAGCGCGGCGTAGCCCCGCGTGTCGTACACCGTGCGCCATTGCGCGAGGGTGGCGGCATCGGCCTGCGGATAGTGCTCGGGCAGATACAGCCCGCCGTCGGGCGCCAGGCCTTCCAGCAGGATGTCGGAGAAACGCTTGCGCTCGGGGTGGCCGCGGGTGGAGAGGTAGTTCATGCGAGAGGACGGATCAATGCAACGTCAGGAAAGTAGGTCTGGATGCGTTTGCTGTCGCGTGTGAGCAAAGCCCATCCCCGCACGTTGGCGTGTGCACCGATGAAAAAGTCGGGAAGCGTCGCTGCGCGCTGGCCGCCCGCATTGCGGTAGCGGGCGTGGGCCTGCGCCGCCTGAAAGGCCGTGTCCGGGTCGATGGGATCGATGCCGATGCGTGCTTCCTGCAGGAAATTCGCCAGGTCGGTCTGGCTCTCGAAGTCACGGGCGATTTCGGCGTAGACGATCGCGTTGATGAAAAGCGGACCGTCCGATGCGGCTTGCAGCAAATGCTCTTCGCTCCAACCATACCAATCGGACGTGCCCTCGATCAGATCGATCAGCACGTTGGCATCGACCAGGGTCATCGCATCGCATCCTCGCCGCGGGTGAATCGCATGATCTCCTCGGTCGACTGCTTCAGCAATCCGGTACCCCGCCATTTCCGCAGGGCCGCCCGGATGTCTTCCACATCGCGCTTCTCGGGCACGACCGCCGTCATGCGCACGCTGCCATCGGGCAGCGCCTCGTATTCGACTTCCTGGCCCGGCGTGACCTTCAGGTGCTGGCGAATCGCTTTCGGAATCGTGACCTGGCTTTTGACGGTGAGTGCGTAACCCAAAAAAGGACTCCCGGAAAAGTAATACCTTGAATTGTATTACCACCTCGCGAGTGGCTTCAAGCCAGTTCTTCCTTGCGGATCCGCACGATCGGCGCCAGCACCGTCGGCAGCGCCTGCATCTGGGCAATCACGCCGTCGACCGTGCCTTCGCGGGTGTCGTGGGTCAGGATGATCACGTCGGTCTGGGTGGCGCCCTCGCCGGCGACCTCGTCGGCTTCGCGCTGCAGCACCGCGTCGATGCTGATGCCGGCCTCGGCCAGCAGGCCGGTGACCTTGGCCAGCACGCCGGCCTGGTCGGCGACGCGCAGGCGCAGGTAGTAGCTGGTGACGGTCTCGGCCATCGGCAGCACCGGCAGGTCGCCGCCGTTGGAGAGGACGGTGTCGGGCTGGAAGGCCAGGTGCGGCACCCGGTGGCCGGGGTCGGCGGTGTGCAGGCGGGCGATGTCGACCAGGTCGGCGATCACCGCGCTGGCGGTCGGCTCGCTGCCGGCGCCCTTGCCGTAGTAGAGCGTGGTGCCGACGGCGTCGCCCTGCACCATCACCGCGTTCATCGCGCCCTCGACGTTGGCGATCAGGCGCTTCGACGGCACCAGGCTCGGGTGCACCCGCAGTTCGATGCCGCTGACCTCGCCCGAGGTCGCTCCCGTGCCACCGCGGCGCTTGGCGATGCCGAGGAGCTTGATCCGGTAGCCGAGCTGCTCGGCGTAGCGGATGTCCTGCGCGCCGAGCTTGGTGATGCCCTCGACGTACGCCTTGTCGAACTGCACCGGGATGCCGAAGGCGATGGCCGACATCAGCGTGGCCTTGTGCGCGGCATCGACGCCCTCGATGTCGAAGGTCGGATCGGCCTCGGCATAGCCCAGGCGCTGAGCCTCCTTGAGCACCACGTCGAAATCGAGACCCTTGTCGCGCATCTCGGACAGGATGAAGTTGGTGGTGCCGTTGATGATGCCGGCCAGCCACTGGATGCTGTTGGCGGTGAGGCCTTCGCGCAGCGCCTTGATGATCGGGATGCCGCCGGCGACGGCCGCCTCGAAGGCCACCATCACGCCCTGCTTGTGCGCGGCCTCGAAGATCTCGGTGCCGTGCACCGCCAGCAGCGCCTTGTTGGCGGTGACGACGTGCTTGCCGGCGGCGATCGCCTCCAGCACCAGCTCGCGCGCCAGCGTGTAGCCGCCGATCAGCTCGACGACGATGTCGATCTCGGGGTTGCGGATGATGTCGCGCGGGTCCTCGACCACCAGCGCCGCATCGCCGACGATCTCGCGGGCCTTGGCCCGGTCGCGCCGGGAGACGGCCACGATCTCGATGCCGCGGCCGGCCCGGCGCTTGATCTCTTCCTGGTTGCGCCGCAGCACTTCGAACACGCCGGTGCCGACGGTGCCGATGCCCAGCACGCCTACTTGAATCGGTTTCATATCTCTCTCGGGGAACGCTGCAAATACGGGATGCGGCGCCGCGCAGGCGACGCCACGGGAATGGGGCCTTCGCCCGCCGCTCAGGCGTGGCGCTTGCGGTAGCTCTCGAGGAACTTGGCGATGCGGCCGATGGCCTCGCGCAGGTCGTCCTCGTGCGGCAGGAACACGATCCGGAAATGGTCGGTGTCGGGCCAGTTGAAGCCGGTGCCCTGCACCAGCATCACCCGGGTCTCCTGCAGCAGCTCCAGGAAGAACTGGCGGTCGTCCGTGATGGGATAGACGGCCGGGTCGAGCTTCGGGAACATGTAGAGCGCCGCCTGCGGCTTGACGCAGCTCACGCCGGGGATCGCGGTGATCAGCTCGTAGGCCAGGTCGCGCTGGCGGCGCAGCCGGCCGCCAGGGCCGACCAGGTCGTTGATGCTCTGGTAGCCGCCGAGCGCGGTCTGGATCGCCCACTGGCCCGGCACGTTGGCGCAGAGCCGCATGTTCGAGAGCATGTTGAGGCCCTCGATGTAGTCGCGCGCCGCCTTCTTGTCGCCCGACACCACCAGCCAGCCGGCCCGGTAGCCGCAGGAGCGGTAGCTCTTCGAGAGCGAGTTGAAGGTGAGCGTCAGCACGTCTTCCGACAGGCTGGCGATGGCGGTGTGCTGCACGCCGTCGTAGAGCACCTTGTCGTAGACCTCGTCGGCGAACAGCACCAGGCCGTGCTGGCGGGCGATGTCGACCAGGCTGCGCAGCAGTTCGGTGGAATAGAGCGCGCCGGTCGGGTTGTTCGGGTTGATCACCACGATACCCTTGGTGCGCGGCGTGATCTTGGCGCGGATGTCGTCCAGGTCGGGCATCCAGCCGTCGGCCTCGTCGCAGCGGTAGTGCACCGGCGTGCCGCCCGACAGGCTGGTGGAAGCGGTCCACAGCGGGTAGTCGGGCATCGGCAGCAGCAGCTCGTCGCCGTCGTTGAGCAGCGCGTTGGTGGCCATCGCGATCAGCTCGGAGGCGCCGTTGCCCAGGTAGATGTCGTCGAGCGTCACGCCCGCGATGCCCTGCTCCTGGGTGTAGTGCATCACCGCCTTGCGCGCCGCGAAGATGCCCTTGCTGTCGGAATAACCCGCCGAGTTGGGCAGGTTGCGGATCATGTCCTGCTGCACTTCCTCCGGCGCATCGAAGCCGAACACCGCCAGGTTGCCGATGTTGAGCTTGATGATCTTCTGGCCCTCTTCCTCCATCTGCTTGGCGCGGTCCATGATGGGGCCGCGGATGTCGTAGAGGACGTTGGCGAGCTTGGCGGATTTCTGGATGGCCTTCAAGGTTCCTCCGGAGGGCGGGCAGCAGCAGGGAAACCTATAATTGAACCACAGTTTGCCTTGTGCAAAGCCGCGCCTCTGCGGTGCCTGCCGGCCCGTGCGGCCGCGCCGGCGCCCTCTTTTTCCTGACTCCCCATCCCCCTGCCCCGCCATGAAACTCCAGCCCGACAAGTTCGACGCGCCCTCCATCAGCGGCCACGGCCCGGGCTGGATCGGGCTCGGACCCGAGCGGATCACCTCCAGCGTGATCCTGGGCTCGCGCGGCGAACGGATCGACTGGCCGTGCGCCCGCTTCGAGGACCTGACGGCCGCGCACTTCGAGACGCTGGCGGGGCTGGATGCCGAACTGATCATCTTCGGCAGCGGCATGCGCAACCGGTTTCCGCCGACCGCCTGGCTGCGGCCGCTGATCGCCCGGCAGATTGGGCTGGAGACGATGGATACGGCCGCCGCCTGCCGTACCTACAACATCCTGGCGGGCGAAGGCCGGCACGTGCTGGCCGCGTTGCTGCTGGAACCCCTGACGGACATGCGTGCTTCGGGCGGCTGATACGCGACGCAAATCCGCGAAGTGTTAAAATCCGCGGTTGCAGTTGGGGCCATCAAGGACGATAGCATCGTTTTTCCCCGGCTTTCAACGACCACATCCTGGCACAGGGAAATAGAAGATATATGGCGATCGTTGTCAACAAGCCCATTCCCGAATTCGAAGCGAACGCCACGAACGGAATCAAAGTCTCCAACACGTCGCACCTCGGCCACGTGATGGTTTTGTACTTTTACCCCAAGGACAATACCCCGGGTTGCACCACCGAAGCGATGCAGTTCCGCGATCGGTACAAGGATTTCGTGAAGGCCGGCGCCACGCTGTTCGGCGTGTCGCGCGACAACATGAAGTCGCACGACGAATTCAAGGCCACGCTGGAGCTGCCTTTCGAACTGATCGCGGACACCGAAGAGAAAATGTGCCACATGTTCGGCGTGGTCAAGAACAAGATCATGTACGGCAAGAAGGTCAAGGGCATCGAGCGCAGCACCTTCCTGATCGGTGCCGACGGCCTGCTGGCCGCGGAATGGCGCGGCCTGAAGGTGCCGGGCCATGTCGACGAGGTGCTGGCCGCCGTCAAGGAAATCACCCGCAAGGCCGCCTGAGGCGCCTGCCGGATGCGGCGGCGGGCCGACACGGGGGTCATGCATAATGATCCGATGCTGTTGGGCCTCGTGCTGCACCCCTCCTTCCAAAGCCGTCTGGTGTTCCAGACGGCTTTTTCGTTTGTCGCCCCGCTTTCCGACCGTCGCCCGGGCCTGCCTCGCCGGCAACCGCCGGTGCGGCGCCCCTCCCGTTGACTCCTTCCACGCGAGCTGAACGCCCCATGCCCCTGCCTCCCGCTCCCACGAAACGCGCCGCCATCCTCCCCGCCGAAGCCTACGACGCCCGGGAGTCGGCCACCACGCCCCCGGCCCGCCGCGCATCGCCCGGCCGCCGCACCGCTCCCGACGCGGCGGCGCCGGCGGCACGCGCCACCCGCCTGCAGGCCGCGCCGATCACCCGCCAGACCCTGGAACGCTCGGACGACCAAGCGCCGAACGTGCCGGACGCGCTGGTCGCCGCCGGCCCGGCGACCGCATCGCTGCTGACCGCCAACCCGAGCGGCCGCCGCGCCGCAGCGCCCGGCGCCGCGCCGCAAGTGCCGGCCGCGCCTGTCGAGGCGAAGGCATCGCCGGCTCCGGCCGCCCGCGGCCGTGCACGCCCCGCCGCTCCACCTGCGCCCACGCCGGCCCCGGTGGCTGCACCGGCCGAGGCCGCTCCGGTGGCCGCCGCCGCGCCGGTACAGGCCTCCCCAGGAGCCCGCGGCCGCAAGGCGCGGACCGCTGGCGCGTCGAAGCTCTTCGTGCTCGACACCAACGTGCTGCTGCACGATCCGACCTCGCTGTTCCGCTTCGAGGAACACGACATCTTCCTGCCGATGATCGTGCTGGAAGAACTGGACGGCCACAAGAAGGGCATGACCGAGGTCGCCCGCAACGGCCGCCAGGCCAGCCGCACGCTCGACGCCCTGGCCGCCGCCCGCGGCGCCGACATCGCCAAGGGCCTCAAGCTCGACACCACCGGCCATCGTGGCGCCGGTGGCAGCCTGTTCTTCCAGACAGAGACGCTCGACTACACCCTGCCGACCAGCCTGCCCCAGGGCAAGGCCGACAACCAGATCCTCGGTGTGGTGGAGGCGCTGCGCACCCGCTACGCGCCGCGCGAGGTGGTGCTGGTGTCGAAGGACATCAACATGCGGGTCAAGGCCCGCGCACTCGGCCTGGACGCTGAGGACTACCAGAACGACAAGGTGCTGGAAGACGGCGACCTGCTCTACTCCGGCGCGCTGGCGCTGCCGGCCGACTTCTGGGAGAAGAACGGCAAGAGCGTCGAGAGCTGGCAGAACGCCGGCAGCACCTATTACCGGATCGCCGGGCCGGTGGTGCCGAGCCTGATGGTCAACCAGTTCGCCTACTTCGAGGCACCGGGCGAGCAGAGCCTCTACGCCCGCGTCACCGAGATCCGCGAGAAGACCGCGGTGCTGCAGACGCTCAAGGACTACGGCTCGGCCAAGAACGCGGTCTGGGGCGTCAACACCCGCAACCGCGAGCAGAACTTCGCGATGAACCTGCTGATGGACCCGGAGGTCGACTTCGTCACCCTCACCGGCACCGCCGGCACCGGCAAGACGCTGATGGCCCTGGCCGCCGGCCTGACCCAGGTGCTGGACGACCGCCGCTACACCGAGATCATCATGACCCGCGCCACGGTGAGCGTAGGCGAGGACATCGGCTTCCTGCCCGGCACCGAAGAGGAGAAGATGGGCCCCTGGATGGGCGCGCTCGACGACAACCTGGAGTTCCTGGCCAAGGGCGACGGCGGCAACGCCGGCGAATGGGGCCGCGCGGCCACCAACGAGCTGATCCGCTCGCGCATCAAGATCAAGAGCCTGAATTTCATGCGCGGCCGCACCTTCCTCAACAAGTACGTGATCATCGACGAGGCCCAGAACCTCACGCCCAAGCAGATGAAGACGCTGGTCACCCGGGCCGGCCCGGGCACCAAGATCATCTGCATGGGCAACCTGGCGCAGATCGACACGCCCTACCTCACCGAAGGCTCGTCGGGCCTGACCTTCGCGGTCGACCGGTTCAAGGGCTGGCCGCACGGCGGCCACATCACCCTGGCCCGCGGCGAGCGCTCGCGCCTGGCCGACTTCGCGAGCGAAGTGCTGTGACGACCGGCGCCGCCGCAGGAGCAGGTGCATGGCACTAGGCTGGATGACCGCGCTGAAACTGGTGCCCTGGGGCGACGTGATCGAGGCGACGCCCAAGATCGTCAAAGGGGCCAAGAAGCTGTTCACCTCCACCCGCGAGGCCGCCAGGCCCGCGGGCGCGGCGGTCCCGGTGCCGGCCACCGCCGCCGACCCGAAGGCCGTCGCCGCGCTCGCGCATGCGCTGCAGGCCCAGGTGGCGACGCTCGAGAAGGAGCAGCGCGACTCGGCCGAGCTGATCGCCTCGCTCGCCGAGCAGAACGCCCAGATCGTGACCGTGGTCGACGGCCTGCAGAAGCGGGTGCGGCTGCTGAGCGGCGCCTGCCTGGTGCTAGTAGCCAGCGTGGGGATGCTGGTAGTCTGGGCCGCGCAGCGCTAGGCAGGCCGCACCGACGATTTGCTACAAGATCAATAGCTAAAGGCCGGCGCCGCTCAACGGCTACCGGCCTTTTTCATGTTCGAAACGGCTAGAAATCGCCGGATCCGGTCGCCAGGCTCTCGAAGCGGGTCAGCGGCTTCAGGAAGGCCAGCTTCACCGTGCCGGTGGGGCCGTTGCGCTGCTTGCCGATGATCACCTCGGCCACGCCCGGCTCCTTGCTGTCCTTGTTGTAGTAGTCGTCGCGGTAGATGAACATGATGATGTCGGCGTCCTGCTCGATCGCGCCCGACTCGCGCAGGTCCGACATCATCGGCCGCTTGTCGGTGCGCTGCTCCACCGAGCGGTTGAGCTGCGACAGGGCGATCACCGGGCACTGCAGCTCCTTGGCCAGCATCTTGAGACCCCGCGAGATCTCGCCCAGCTCGGTCGCGCGGTTGTCGCTGCCGCTGGAGCTCGACCCGCTCATCAGCTGCAAATAGTCGACCACGATCAGGCCGAGCTTGCCACACTGGCGTGCCAGGCGCCGGGCGTTGGCGCGCAGCTCGCTGGGCGTCAGGCCGGGCGTCTCGTCGATGTGCAAGGACACGGTGCGCAGCCGCTCGATCGCCTCGGTCAGCCGGGGCCATTCGTCGTCGCTGAGCTTGCCGGTGCGCAGGTGGCCCTGGTCGATCCGGCCGATCGAGCCGACGATCCGCACCGCGAGCTGGGAGGCGCCCATTTCCATCGAGAACACCGCCACCGGCAGGCCCTCGTTGAGCGCCACGTGCTCGGCGATGTTCACCGCGAACGCCGTCTTGCCCATCGACGGACGCGCCGCCAGCACCACCATGTCGCCGGCCTGCAGGCCCGAGGTCATCCGGTCGAGGTCGATGAAGCCGGTGGGCACGCCGGTGATGTCGTTGGGGTTGTCGGCCATCTCCTGGACCCGGTCGAGCAGCTCGACCACCAGGGTGTCCATGCTCTGGAAGCCCTGCTTCATCCGCGAGCCTTCCTCGCCGATGTTGAAGATCTTCTGCTCCGCCTCGTCCAGGATCTTGGCGACCGGCCGGCCCTGGGGATTGAAGGCGTTGGTGGCGATCTCGTCGCTGGCGGTCACCAGCTTGCGCAGGATGCCGCGCTCCCGCACGATCTCGGCGTAGCGCCGGATGTTGGCGGCGCTGGGCACGTACTGCGCCAGCTGGTTCAGGTAGACCAGCCCGCCCATCTCCTCGGCCTTGCCCTGGCTCTGCAGGTGTTCGAAGACGGTGATCACGTCGGCCGGCTTCGAGGCGTTGATCAGCGCGCCGATGGCGCCGTAGATCAGCTTGTGCTCGTAGCGGTAGAAGTTGTCGTCCTTCAGCAGGTCGCCGACCCGGTCCCAGGCACCGTTGTCGAGCAGCAGGCCGCCCAGCACGCTGGACTCGGCCTCGATGGAATGCGGCGGAATGCGCAGCTGCGCCACCTCGCGGTCGGCAGAAGACGGCGCGTCCGACGGGTCGAACGGAGGAAAGGTCGAAGTGGCGGGCATGGGGTTCTCGGGAAGCCTTCCATCCTAAGCCGCAAACGGGTGCGGACCTGTGGACAAGGCTGGGGGCAAACGGTGGACGCGCCGTGGATTCGCGGTAGGCAGCGCGGGACAACTTTTCGGACATGCCGCGCCGCGCCCCAAAAGCAAAAGCCGCCCGAAGGCGGCCTTTGCAGGGGCGGGCAGGAAACGCTTACGCGGTCTCGCCGTAGACGGTGACCGTGATCTCGACGGTGACGTCGGTGTGCAGCTGCACGCTGACGGTGCTGTCGCCGATGGTCTTGATCGGGCCGTTCGGCAGGCGGACCTGCGACTTCGCGACCTTGTAGCCGTTCTTGCCGAGTTCTTCGGCGATGTCGGCATTGGTGACCGAGCCGAACAGACGACCGTCGACGCCGGCCTTCTGGGTCAGCTTGACCGTGGTACCGGAGAGCTTCTCGCCCTGGGCTTCGGATTCGGCCAGCTTCGCAGCGGCAGCCTTTTCCAGTTCGGCGCGCTTGGCTTCGAATTCGGCCTTGGCCTTTTCGGTGGCACGGCGTGCGCGGCCTTGCGGGATCAGGAAGTTGCGGGCGTAGCCGTCCTTGACCTTGACGATTTCGCCGAGGTTGCCGAGGTTCACGACCTTGTCGAGCAGGATGATTTGCATGACAGGGGCTCCTTAGTTGGTCTTGTGCTGGTCGCTGTACGGGACCATCGCCAGGAAGCGCGCGCGCTTGATGGCAGTGTTGAGCTGACGCTGGTAGATCGCGCGGGTGCCGGTGAGGCGGGCGGGGATGATCTTGCCGTTCTCGCCGATGAAGTCACGCAGCGTGTCGACATCCTTGTAGTCGATCTCTTCGACGCCGGCGACGGTGAAGCGGCAGAAGCGCTTGCGCTTGAACAGCAGGGATTGGGTGTTGCGCTTCGGGCGCTTGTCTTTGTTGAATTTCTTGAACGTGGCCATGATGGGACCTCTCAAAAATTAATCTGGCTGGAATTCCTGGATGTGCAGGACGAGCTGTTTGCCGTTGCGCGGCGTGGCGAGAAAACCGGTGAACCGCCAGCCACTGCCGACGGCCTGCCGTACCAGCCGCTCTGCCACCGAACCGAACGCCACCGCCTTCACGGAGGCCCGCACATCCCGCAACTGACCTGCCTCGGTGACCTTCGACTCGTGTTCGAGTCGCAGATCCAGGGCGGGCAGCCCGGCGGGGGTGTAGCGGATGGCGTTTGATTCGACGATGCAGGCGGTCAGGACGACCTGGTTACCCACTCCGCGCGAACGAGGACCGTTTAACGGTCGCGGTCGCCGCGCTCCTGGCGCTCGCCACCCCGGTCGCCGCGGTCACCACCACGGTCGCCCCGGTCGCCGCCGCGGTCACCGCGTTCGCCGGAAGCGGCGAATTCGGCTTGCTGCGCCTTGCGGGCTTCTTCGCGCTCGACGGTCTTCATCATCGACGACGGGCCCGTGTCGGCCTGCTTGCGGACCACGGTCAGGTGGCGCAGCACCGCATCGTTGAACTTGAAGGCATGCTCCAGCTCGGCCATCACCGACTGGTCGGCTTCGATGTTGATGCACAGGTAGTGCGCCTTGGCCAGCTTGTTGATGAGGTAGGCCAGTTGGCGGCGACCCCAGTCTTCCACGCGGTGCACCTTGCCACCGCCAGCGGTGATCATGCCCTTGTAGCGCTCCAGCATGGCCGGAACTTGTTCGCTCTGATCCGGGTGGATGAGCAGGATGATTTCGTAATGACGCATAGACTCTCCTTGTGGCTGAACCGCCCTGCCTGTCGGCTGATGGCGGCCTTGAGAAACAGTCGTCCGCTGCGTCGGTAGCGGTACGACAAGGCAAAGCCGGCAATTATAGCCCGCCTTTTCGCCTAAATGCCACCCCTTGCAATCGGTACCCCTGGCAACCATGTGCCCATGGCGACGATGCCCGGCGCCATCCTGCCGACGGCACCCGTCTCTTGAAATCCTCGAAAGCGCCTGCATGTGGCGCGCGTGTCCACCCGAAACACTTCCGAAACGATGACCGACAACACCGCATCTCCTCCGAACGTGCCCGAAGACGCCAGCCCCGAAGAAGTCGAGGCCGCGATGCACGCCCACGCATCCGACGCGCTCGCGTCGGCCCAGGCCGAGCTGGCCGCCTTGCAGGCCAAGAGCGCCGACCTGGCCGACCAGTACCTGCGCGCCAAGGCCGACGCCGAGAACGCCCGCCGCCGCGCCGAGGAAGAAATCGCCAAGGCCCGCAAGTTCGGCGTCGAGAGCTTCGCCGAAAGCCTGCTGCCGGTGGCCGACAGCCTGGAGGCCGGCCTGTCGGTGAAGGAAGCCACCCCCGAGCAGCTGCGCGAAGGCGCAGAAGCCACGCTGCGCCAGCTGACCGCCGCGCTCGAGCGCAACAAGGTGATCGCGATCCAGCCCGAGGCCGGCACCAGGTTCGACCCGCACCTGCACCAGGCCATCAGCATGGTGCCGTCGGAGCAGGAGGCCAACACCGTGGTCTCGGTGCTGCAGAAGGGCTACTCCATCGCCGAGCGCACGCTGCGCCCCGCGCTGGTGGTTGTCGCCGCGCCTAAGTAACCCTTTTTCCAGTGGATGCCGTGAGGGCGGCACTGCGCAATTCGTAGGCATCGGCCTCTTGAACTGCGCGAAGTTATCCACAACTCGACGACAAGCAAACTTTTTCAGATCAGGAGAAATTCTCATGGGCAAGATCATCGGTATCGACCTCGGCACCACCAACTCGTGCGTGGCCATCATGGAAGGCAACACCACCAAGGTCATCGAGAACTCGGAAGGCGCACGCACCACGCCGTCGATCATCGCGTACCAGGAAGGTGGCGAGATCCTCGTCGGCGCCTCCGCCAAGCGCCAGGCCGTCACCAACCCGCGCAACACGCTCTACGCCGTCAAGCGTCTGATCGGCCGCAAGTTCGAAGAGAAGGAAGTGCAGAAGGACATCGACCTGATGCCCTATGCCATTGCCAAGGCCGACAACGGCGACGCCTGGGTGGAAGTGCGCGGCCAGAAGCTCGCGCCGCCGCAGGTCAGCGCCGAAGTGCTGCGCAAGATGAAGAAGACCGCCGAGGACTACCTGGGCGAAGCCGTGACCGAGGCGGTGATCACCGTGCCCGCGTACTTCAACGACGCCCAGCGCCAGGCCACCAAGGACGCCGGCCGCATCGCCGGCCTGGATGTGAAGCGCATCATCAACGAGCCGACGGCCGCGGCGCTAGCCTTCGGCCTCGACAAGCAGGAAAAGGGCGACCGCAAGATCGCCGTGTACGACCTGGGCGGCGGAACCTTCGACGTGTCGATCATCGAGATCGCCGACGTCGACGGCGAGAAGCAGTTCGAGGTGCTCTCCACCAACGGCGACACCTTCCTGGGCGGCGAAGACTTCGACCAGCGCATCATCGACTACATCATCGCCGAGTTCAAGAAGGAGCAAGGCGTCGACCTGGGCAAGGACGTGCTGGCCCTGCAGCGCCTGAAGGAAGCGGCCGAGAAGGCCAAGATCGAGCTGTCGTCGTCGGCCGCGACCGACGTCAACCTGCCCTACATCACGGCAGACGCCACCGGGCCGAAGCACCTCAACATCAAGCTGACCCGCGCCAAGCTGGAAAGCCTGGTCGACGAGCTGATTGAGCGCACGATGGCCCCTTGCCGCATGGCGATCAAGGACGCCGGCATCAGCGTCTCCGACATCAACGACGTGATCCTGGTCGGCGGCATGAGCCGCATGCCCAAGGTGCAGGAGAAGGTCAAGGAGTTCTTCGGCAAGGAGCCGCGCCGTGACGTGAACCCCGACGAGGCCGTGGCCGTGGGCGCCGCGATCCAGGGCCAGGTTCTGTCGGGCGACCGCAAGGACGTGCTGCTGCTCGACGTGACCCCGCTGTCGCTCGGCATCGAGACGATGGGCGGCGTGATGACCAAGATGATCACGAAGAACACCACGATCCCGACGAAGTTCGCGCAGACCTTCTCGACCGCGGAAGACAACCAGCCGGCCGTGACGATCAAGGTGTTCCAGGGCGAGCGCGAGCTGGCCTCGGGCAACAAGGCGCTCGGCGAGTTCAACCTCGAAGGTATCCCGCCGGCCGCCCGCGGCACGCCGCAGATCGAGGTGTCGTTCGACATCGACGCCAACGGCATCCTGCACGTCGGCGCGAAGGACAAGGCCACCGGCAAGGAAAACAAGATCACCATCAAGGCCAACTCGGGCATCTCCGAGGAGGAAATCCAGAAGATGGTGAAGGACGCCGAGCTGAACGCCGCCGAGGACAAGAAGAAGGTCGAGCTGGTCCAGGCCCGCAACCAGGCAGAAGCCAGCCTGCACAGCGTGAAGAAGTCGCTGGGCGAGCACGGCGACAAGCTCGAAGCCGGCGAGAAGGAGAAGATCGAGGCCGCCTCCAAGGAGCTGGAAGAAGCGCTCAAGGGCGAGGACAAGGCCGCGATCGACGAGAAGAGCGCGGCGCTGATGGCCGCCAGCCAGAAGCTGGGCGAGAAGATGTACGCCGACGCGCAGGCCGCTGCGGGCGGCGGCGCACCGGGTGCCGACCAGCAGCCGCAACAACAGGCTTCCGCCGCGCCGGCCGACGACAACGTGGTCGACGCCGAAGTCAAGGAAGTCAAGAAGGGCTGAGCGCGCTGCGCCCACCCTCTGCGCCGCGCAGCGCCCCGCAAGGGGCGGCGCGGCGCTCCCGCTCCAGGTAACCGGGTTTCCACCAGATGGCGAAAAGAGATTATTACGAGGTCCTCGGCGTCGCGAAGAACGCGAGCGAGGAGGACATCAAGAAGGCCTATCGCAAGCTTGCGATGAAGCACCACCCCGACCGCAACCAGGGTGACAGCGGCAAGGTGGCCGAGGAGAAGTTCAAGGAGGCCAAGGAGGCCTACGAGATGCTCTCCGACGGCCAGAAGCGGGCCGCCTACGACCAGTACGGCCACGCGGGCGTCGATCCCAACATGCGCGGCCCCGGCGGTGCGGGCGGAGAAGGCTTCGGCGGCTTCGCGGAAGCCTTCGGCGACATCTTCGGCGACATGTTCGGCCAGCAGCGGGCCGGCGGCGGTGGCGGGCGCGCCGGTGCGGGTGGCCGCCAGGTCTACCGCGGCGCCAACCTGAGCTACGCGATGGAGGTCACGCTGGAAGAAGCGGCCAAGGGCAAGGATGTGCAGTTGCGCGTGCCGACCTGGGACAACTGCGACACCTGCCACGGTTCGGGCGCCAAGCCCGGCACCAAGCCGATCACCTGCACCACCTGCAACGGCGCCGGCTCGGTGCAGATGCGCCAGGGCTTCTTCAGCGTGCAGCAGACCTGCCCCCAGTGCCACGGCACCGGCAAGATCATCCCCGAGCCCTGCCCCACCTGCAGCGGCCAGGGCCGCATCAAGAGCCAGAAGACGCTGGAGATCAAGATCCCCGCCGGCATCGACGACGGCATGACGATCCGCAGCGTCGGCAACGGCGAACCGGGCACCAACGGCGGGCCGCCGGGCGACCTGCACATCGAGGTGCGGATCAAGAAGCACGACATCTTCGAGCGCGACGGCGACGACCTGCACTGCCAGGTGCCGGTGAGCTTCATCACCGCGGCGCTCGGCGGCGAGATCGAGGTGCCGACGCTGGCCGGCAAGGCGGCGATCGACATCCCCGAAGGCACCCAGGCCGGCAAGCAGTTCCGGCTGCGCGGCAAGGGCATCAAGGGCGTGCGCGCCAGCTATCCCGGCGACCTGTACTGCCACATCGCGGTCGAGACACCGGTCAAGCTGACCGAACACCAGCGCAAGCTGATGCGCGAGCTGGAGGAGTCGTTGAAGAAGGGTGGCGGCAAGCATTCGCCCACCGGCGAGAGCTGGACCGACAAGCTGAAGAATCTGTTCAGCTAGAGCGCGGCGTCCGGCCCGGTGCCGGAGCCCGCGGACCCGACGGCCGCATCCGCATCGCCTGCCACGGCGCTGCGGTTGCGGCCGTTTTCCTTGGCGCGGTACAGCGCGCGGTCGACCTGCTGGAAGAAGGCAGAGGGCTCCACCGGCGCGCCCGACAGGGTGCCGACGCCAACGCTGGTCGTCAGCTGCAGCACACGTCCCGGTGGTGCCTCGATCCGCAAGGCCGCCACCTCGTCCCGGAACGCTTCGGCGCGGCGGTAGGCCTCGTCGGCCGGCGTCGCGGGCATCAGCACCGCGAACTCTTCGCCGCCCAGGCGGGCCAGGGTGTTGCCCGCGGTGCCGAAGCGCTTGCGCAACGCCTCGGCGAAGCTGCGCAGGCACGCGTCTCCCGCAGCATGGCCATGGGCGTCGTTGATCTGCTTGAAGAAGTCCAGGTCGAACAGCAGCAGCGACAGCGGCCGGCCCTCCTCCGCCGCCTGCGCGGCCA
Organism: Xylophilus sp. Leaf220; assembly: GCF_001421705.1. Lineage (GTDB taxonomy): Bacteria > Pseudomonadota > Gammaproteobacteria > Burkholderiales > Burkholderiaceae_C > Xylophilus. Next base: position 28,339 of record NZ_LMKO01000028.1, read on the forward strand.
GCACGGGAAAGCGGCTGTTGAAGTGGTAGCGATTGCCCAACTGCGTCAGGCTGTCGGTGCGGCTCATTTCCTGGAAACGCGCGCGCTGCTCGTACAGCTCGTACTCGGTGCGGGCATGCGCCCAGTATTCGGCGTGCCCGCGCTTCAGGGCCAGCATGAGGTAGGTGGTGTAGAAAGCTAGCGTCACCAGCGTGGGCAGGTGCTCGCGGCCCACGGCGGCCATCGCCGCGAAGGCCGGCGCCAGCAGCAGGCATGTCGCCAGGATGGCGCGCTGTCGGTCCATCGGAAAGGTGAAGGCCATGGCGGTGGCGAAGGCGACGGTGGCCAAGGTGGCGATCAGCCACGACGTCCGGAAATCCGGCTGCAACAGGATCCAGGCATAGGTCAGGCCCCAGGCCAGCGCGGTGCCGAAGATCAGGAGCCAGTGCTGCGACAGCCACCGGCGCAGCACCCGCGCATCGTCCGACGCGGGAAGCCTGTCGAGGCTGCGCCAGGCGAGCATGCCGGCATAGAAGATCCACAGCACGGCGCCCGGCACCGCCAGTTGCAGCGGAGCCGCACTGAAGCCCCAGCACAGCATCCAGGCCAACAGGTAGTAGGCGCCGCCCAGCCGGGTCCGCAGGCGGGTATCGCGGGCTTCACGCCACGCAGCGAAGTCGGAGAACGAATGCAGCGGAGGCGGGAGCGTGGTGGTCATCCGGGAGCGGTTGCACGGGGTCGGGTTCCGCAAGCATAACGGCCGGGTTCTGCCACTCTGAGCGCCTTCGGCCCTGCCCGGCCCGTGCACCATTCGCCATGCAAAGCATCTCCAAAGGCGATGGCAACACCCCAATTTATCGAGGAAAATAGCGAATGCATCGCAAACGACGATGACGTCACCCCGATGAAGAACCCCGACCGCAGTTTCGCCCGCCGTATCGACCTCACCTCCCTGCAGCTCTTCGTTGCGGTGTGCGAACTGGGCAGCATCGGCCGCGCGGCGGAGCGCGAGTTCATCGCCGCATCGGCCGTCAGCAAGCGCCTGGCCGAGCTGGAGGCTGCCGTCGGCACCGCCCTGCTCTACCGCCACAGCCGCGGCGTGAAGCTGACGCCCGCTGGCGAGAACCTGCTGCACCATGCCCGCGCGGTGCTGTTCGGCCTGGACAAGATGCAGGGGGAGCTCAGCGAATACGCCGAAGGCGTGCGCGGCCATGTGCGGGTGCATGCCAACATCTCGGCGATCGTGCAGTTCCTGCCCGAGGACTTGGGCGCCTTCGTGCTGCAGCACGGCCAGGTGAAGATCGACCTGCAGGAGCACCTGAGCGCCGACGTGGCCCAGGCGGTACGCGAAGGCGCGGCCGATATCGGCATCGCCCACTATCCCGCCACCGCCAGCGCCCAGGAAGAGCCGCTGCAGAGCCTGCCCTACCGGCACGACCGCCTGGTGCTCGTCGTGCCGCAGGCCCACGCCCTGTCCCGGCATGACGCTATCGATTTCGTAGCAGCACTCGATTACGACATCGTCGGGCTGCATGCCGCCAGCAGCATCGGCCTGGCGATGCAGAAGGCCGCCGCGCAGGCCGGCAAGCCCCTGCGGCTGCGGATGCAGGTGACCGGCCTCGACGCGATGTGCCGGATGATCGACAACGGCCTCGGCATCGGCGTAGTGCCCGACCGGGCCTTCGCCCTGATGGGCGGCGTCGGCGCTTTGCGCGCCGTGGCGCTGCAGGATGCCTGGGCCGCCCGCGAGCTGCGGCTGCTGGCCCGCGATTTCGCTGCGCTGCCGGTCACCGCGCGGATGCTGGTCGACCACCTCACCGCGCCGGCTGCCGTGACCGAACGGGCAGCGGCCTAGGCTGCCCCGCACCGCACGGCTTGTTCAAAACAGATTTCCCACCCACGAAAGAAGCTCCACCATGGGACGCACCCTCTACGACAAGATCTGGGACGAGCACGTCGTCCACACCGAAGAAGACGGCACCGCCGTGCTCTACATCGACAGGCACCTGGTGCACGAGGTCACCAGCCCGCAGGCCTTCGAAGGCCTGCGCGTGGCCGGCCGCAAGGTGTGGCGCGTCAGCTCGATCGTCGCCACCGCCGACCACAACACGCCCACCACCGGCTGGGAGCTGGGCTACGACGGCATCACCGACCCGATCAGCAAGGAGCAGATCACCACGCTCGACGCGAACATCGCCGAGTCGGGCGCGGCCGCGTTCTTCCCGTTCCTGTCCAAACGCCAGGGCATCGTGCACGTCATCGGCCCCGAGAACGGCGCCACCCTGCCCGGCATGACCGTCGTCTGCGGCGACAGCCACACCTCCACCCACGGCGCGTTCGGCGCGCTCGCCCACGGCATCGGCACCAGCGAGGTAGAGCACGTCATGGCCACGCAGACCCTGCTCGCCAAGAGGGCCAAGAACCTGCTGATCAAGGTCGAGGGCACCGTCGCCCCCGGCATCACCGCCAAGGACATCGTCCTGGCGATCATCGGCCGCATCGGCACCGCCGGCGGCACCGGCTACACGATCGAGTTCGCCGGCTCGGCGATCCGTGCATTGAGCATGGAAGGCCGCATGACCGTCTGCAACATGGCGATCGAGGCCGGTGCGCGCGCCGGCCTGGTCGCGGTGGACCAGAAGACGATCGACTACGTGAGGAACCGCCCGCTCTCGCCCACCGGCGTCGAATGGGACCAGGCGGTCGCCTACTGGAAGACGCTGCAGTCCGATCCGGACGCCACCTTCGATGCGGTGGTCGAGCTGGACGCGTCCAAGATCGTGCCGCAGGTCACCTGGGGCACCTCGCCCGAGATGGTGCTGGGCATCGACGCCCGCACGCCCGACCCCGACAAGGAAAAGGACGCCAGCAAGCGCGACGCGATCGAGCGCGCCCTGAACTACATGGGCCTGGCCCCGGGCAAGGCGCTCGACGACATCTACGTCGACAAGATCTTCATCGGCAGTTGCACCAACAGCCGGATCGAGGACATGCGCGAGGCGGCGGCGGTGGTCAAGAAGCTGGGCCAGAAGGTCGCCAAGAACATCAAGGTGGCGATGGTCGTGCCGGGCTCGGGCCTGGTGAAGGACCAGGCCGAGCGCGAAGGCCTGCACGAGATCTTCAAAGCCGCCGGCTTCGAATGGCGCGAGCCCGGCTGCTCGATGTGCCTGGCGATGAACGCCGACCGGCTGGAGCCGGGCGAGCGCTGCGCCAGCACCAGCAACCGCAACTTCGAAGGCCGCCAGGGCGCGGGTGGACGCACCCACCTGGTGTCGCCGGCGATGGCCGCGGCCGCAGCCGTCCACGGCCACTTCGTCGACATCCGCAAGATCTGACGCCCCAGGAGAGAACCATGCAGAAATTCACCGTACACCAGGGCCTGGTCGCGCCGATGGACCGCGAGAACGTCGACACCGACGCGATCATCCCGAAGCAGTTCCTGAAGTCGATCAAGAAGACCGGCTTCGGCGTGAACCTGTTCGACGAGTGGCGCTACCTCGACCACGGCGAGCCGGGCCAGGACCCGGCCAGCCGCAGGCCGAACCCCGACTTCGTGCTGAACCAGCCGCGCTACGCCGGCGCCTCGATCCTGCTGGCGCGCAAGAACTTCGGCTGCGGATCGAGCCGCGAGCATGCGCCCTGGGCGCTCGACCAGTACGGCTTCCGGGCCATCCTGGCGCCCAGCTTCGCCGACATCTTCTTCAACAACAGCTTCAAGAACGGCCTGCTGCCGATCGTGCTGCCCGAGTCGACCGTCGCCCGCCTCTTCGACGAGAGCTACGCGTTCCCCGGCTACCAACTGACGATCGACCTGGAGCGCCAGGTGATCGTGGAGCCCGGCGGCCAGGAGATCCCGTTCGAGGTGAACGCGTTCCGCAAGCATTGCCTGCTGAACGGCTTCGACGACATCGGCCTGACCCTGCAGCACAAGGACAAGATCAGGGCATTCGAAACCGAGCGCCTGGCGACCAAGCCCTGGCTGGCCCACACGATGGTCGGCTGAAAGCGCTAGAGAGAACCCGTTTTTCAAAGAAATAATAGCCACGGCCGGCGAACGGCGCCGGCCAGCAGCTATCAAAAAGTGAGCATAGAAGCATGAGCATCAAGATCGCAGTGTTGCCGGGCGACGGCATCGGGACCGAAATCGTGGCCGAGGCCGTCAAGGTCCTGAACGTCCTCGACCTGCCGCTGGAACTGGAGACCGCGGTGGTCGGCGGCGCCGCCTACGAGGCCCACGGCCATCCGTTGCCCGACGCGACGCTGAACCTGGCCAAGTCGGCCGACGCCATCCTGTTCGGCGCGGTCGGCGACTGGAAATACGACACGCTCGACCGCCCGTTGCGCCCGGAGCAGGCGATCCTGGGCCTGCGCAAGCACCTGGGCCTATTCGCCAACTTCCGCCCGGCCATCTGCTACGAGCAGCTGGTGGGCGCCTCCAGCCTCAAGCCCGAGCTGGTCGCGGGCCTGGACATCCTGATCATCCGCGAGCTGACCGGCGACATCTACTTCGGCCAGCCGCGCGGCCGCCGCACCGCCACCGACGGCCACTTCCCCGGTGCCGAGGAAGCCTTCGACACGATGCGCTACTCGCGCCCCGAGATCGAGCGCATCGCCCACGTCGCCTTCCAGGCGGCGCAAAAGCGCGACAAGCGGGTCACTAGCGTCGACAAGGCCAACGTGCTGGAGACGTTCCAGCTGTGGAAGGACGTGGTCGCCGAGGTGGGCAAGGAATACCCCGACGTGGCGCTGGACCACATGTACGTCGACAACGCCGCGATGCAGCTGGTCAAGGCGCCGAAGAAGTTCGACGTGGTCGTCACCGGCAACATGTTCGGCGACATCCTGTCGGACGCGGCGGCGATGCTGACCGGCTCGATCGGCATGCTGCCGTCGGCATCCTTGAACGACAGGAAGCAGGGACTCTACGAGCCGAGCCACGGCAGCGCGCCCGACATCGCCGGCAAGGGGATCGCGAATCCTTTGGCTACAATCCTGTCCGCTGCCATGATGCTCCGCTTTTCCCTCCAACAGCCCGAAGCCGCCGACCGGATCGAATCCGCGGTGCAGGCCGTGCTCGCCCAGGGACTCCGCACCGTGGACATCCACTCGCCCGGAACGACCCAGGTCGGCACCCGCGAGATGGGCGACGCCGTCGTCGCAGCGCTGTCTTCGTCCACCACCAAGACGACCATTAAAGGCTGACACAGCCCGGTTCGTCGCGCCCACCCCCGGCCGAGACGAGCCGGGGAACCAGATTCATTTTCTGAAAGGGCAAAAGCGATGAGCAAGGTAGGCAATCTCGTAGGACTCGTGGGCTGGCGCGGCATGGTCGGCTCGGTCCTCATCGACCGCATGCAGGCCGAGGGCGATTTCGACGTCATCGACGCGGTCTTCTTCTCGACCTCAAACGCCGGCGGCAAGGCGCCCGCCCAGGCCAGGAACAACACCACGCTGCAGGACGCGTTCGACATCGAGGCGCTCAAGCGCTGCGACATCGTCATCACCGCCCAGGGCGGCGACTACACCAGCGAAGTCTTCCCCAAGCTGCGCGCCGCCGGCTGGACCGGCTACTGGATCGACGCCGCCTCCACCTTGCGGATGAAGGACGACGCGGTCATCGTGCTCGACCCGGTCAACGACGACGTGATCCAGCGCGCGCTCGACAAGGGCGTGAAGAACTACATCGGCGGCAACTGCACCAACTCCATCCTGCTGATGGGCGTGGGCGGCCTGTTTAAGCAGGGGCTGGTCGAATGGGTCAGCTCGATGACCTACCAGGCGGCTTCGGGCGGCGGCGCCAACCACATGCGCGAGCTGTTGAAGGGCATGGGCGTGGTGCACGACGCGGTGGCCGAAGAGCTGCGCACGCCTTCCTCGGCCATCCTCGACATCGACCGCAAGGTGGCCGCCACCATCCGCGACGACGTGCCGACCGAATTCTTCGGCGCACCGCTGGCCGGCGGCCTGATTCCCTGGATCGACGCGCAACTGGACAACGGCCAGTCCAAGGAAGAGTGGAAGGGCCAGGCCGAGGTCAACAAGATCCTCGACACGCCGGCCCTGATCCCGGTCGACGGCCTGTGCGTGCGCATCGGGGCGATGCGCTGCCACAGCCTGGCGCTGACGCTCAAGCTCAAGAAGGACCTGCCGCTCGACGAGATCGAATCCATCGTCAAGTCCGGCAACCCGTGGGTGAAGTGGGTGCCGAACGACCGCGCGATCACCGTCAAGGAACTGACACCCGCCGCGATCACCGGCGGCCTGGAGGTCGGCGTGGGCCGGGTCCGCAAGCTGAACATGGGGCCGGAGTACGTCTCGGCTTTCGTGATCGGCGACCAACTGTTGTGGGGCGCGGCCGAGCCGCTGCGCCGCATGCTGCGCATCCTGCTGGCACGTTGACCCCGGCCCGGATAATTAAATCCGGGCCAATAACATCGCCACGTTGTCGCCGGGCCACACCGGTCGCGGCACGCCTTAGCCTACCCGCTGTTACCTTGTCACACAAAATCATTGATGCTATGGTCGTCCGCTGATTTTCAGCGCGAAGGTTTGCCAGTAATGACGAAAAAACATCGGACGGCTGCGCAGGCCGGAGGGGCCGCATCAACCGCTGCTTTCGGAGCTTCGCGGCACCGGTTGGCAGCTGCCGCCATGCTCGCCGTCGGCGGCCTGGTCCTCGCCGGGAACGCCTCCGCGCTGGCCCTGGGCCGGATGACGGTGCAGTCGGCGCTCGGCGAGCCGCTCCGCGCGGAAATCGAAGTTCCCGAGATCACCGATCTCGAAGCCGACACGCTGGTCCTGCAGCCTGCCTCGGCCGCCGCCTTCCGTGCCGCGGGCGTGGAGTACAGCCCGGTGATGGCCGGCCTGCAACTGAGCCTGGCGCGCCGCGCTGACGGCCGCTCGGTGGTCCGCGTGACCGGCAGCCGACCGGTCAACGACCCCTTCCTCGAGATGCTGCTGGAGGCCAACTGGAACGGCGGCCGCATCTCCCGCAACTACACCGTGCTGCTCGATCCGCCGAGCAACCGCGCGACCGCCGCCGCGCCGCAGATCGCACCCCAGATCGCCGCTGCACCGCCAGCGCCCGTAGCCCCGCCGGTTCCGGCGCGTGCCGTACCCGCCCCGCTGCCGGCCGCCGTACCCGCCCCTGCCCCTGCCCCTGCACCCGCGCCGGTCGCCGAGCGGCCGCCCGCAGCGCCCCGTGCGCCTGCCGTGGCAGCGGAGCCCCGTCAGTCGACCGGTGCGTCGCAGGTCACCGTGCGGCCGGGCGATACCGCCGGCCGGATCGCCGCGGCCAACAAGCCCGCCAGCGTGTCGCTCGACCAGATGCTGGTCGCGCTGCTGCAGGCCAATCCGGACGCCTTCGTCGGCAACAACGTCAACCGCATGCGGGCCGGCGTCGTGCTGGACGTGCCGGATGCGGCGCAGATCGCCGCCACGCCCGCACCGCAGGCACGCCAGATTGTGGTGGCCCAGAGCCGCGACTTCAACGAATTCCGCCGCCGCCTGGCCGGCCGCGCGCCGGCCGCCGATGTCGGAACGCCGCAGCGCTCGGTCACCGGCAGCGTCCAGACCCAGGTCGAGGACCGCCGCGCCGCCGCCGCCACGCCCGACCGGCTGACGCTCTCCAAGGGCGCCACCGGTACCGAGGCCGACCGCGTCGCCCAGGCCGGCAACAGCCGCGACGCGGCCAACCGCTCGGCCGAGTTGTCGAAGAACCTCAACGACCTGAACCGACTGGGCGCCGCCACCACACCGGGCGCGGCACCCGCAGCGCCGGCCATCGCAGCGCCCGCGGTGCCCGCCGCCCCTGCCCCGGCGGTGACCACACCACCCACCCCACCGGCTCCGGCTGGGGACACCGCAGCGCCGGTCCCGGCAACCGCCGCGCCGGCCGTCGACACCCCCGTGGCTGCGGCGCCGACACCGGCAGACGCTTCGGCAGCAGCACCCGCCGCCGCCCCGGCCACCCCGGCGCCTGCCCCTGCACCGGCAGCCGCCCCGGTCGCGGACGACGAGGACGGCCTCGGCAGCCTGCTGCAGGACTCCCGCGTGCTCGCCGTCGTCGGCCTGCTGGTCGCGCTGATTGTCGCCTTGGCCTCGTACCGCACGATCCGTCGTCGCCGTGCGGTGCAGGACAGCAGTTTCCTCGAAAGCCGCATGCACGCCGATTCGTTCTTCGGCAACAGCGGCGGCCAGCATGTCGACACCAGCAGCACCCAGTCGGTGATCGCCACCAGCTATTCGCCGAGCCAGCTCGATGCGGGCGGCGATGTCGACCCGGTGGCCGAGGCCGATGTGTACCTGGCCTACGGCCGCGACCTCCAGGCTGAGGAAATTCTGAAGGAAGCCCTGCGCATCCACCCCGAGCGCACCGCGCTGCACGCGAAGCTGGCCGAAATCTACGCCCGCCGTCCCGACGCACCGGCCTTCCACAACATCGCGGCCGAGGCCTACCGCATGACCGACGGCCACGGCGACGACTGGCAGCGCATCCGCACGCTCGGCCAGGAACTGGACCCGGCCAACTCGCTGTACCAGGCACAGCCGACCCTGTCGGGTGCCGCGCCCACGGTCGTCGCGTCCGCAGCAGGCCTGGGCGCCGCCGCGGCAGTGGCGGCCTTCTCCGACAACCCACGCGCCGACGCGCCCCCGCCCGCACCCGCGCCCGCACCGGTGGAGCCCGAGGAGCCCGTGTCCTTCGTCGAAGACGTTCCCGAGCCGGTCGCCGCGCCGGTCATGCCGTCGCTGGACCTGGACTTCTCCGAATTCCCGTCTTCGCCAAGAACGCCGGCAGCCCCTGCGGCGGCTGCGCCGGCGGCCGACGACGACTTCGGCCTCGATTTCACGCTCGACGACCCGGCGCCTGCCAGCCCGTCCGCCGCGCCGGTCGCCAGCCCAGCGCCATCGCCCTCGGCGGTCGATTTCGACCTCGACGCCCTGTCGCTCGACCTCGACACGCCGGCCGAGGCACCGCCGGTTCCCGCCGACATCACCGGCAGCGTGCCCTCGCCCGAGGACGCGCTGGCGACCAAGCTGGCGCTGGCCGAAGAGTTCGCGGCCATCGGCGACGCCGACGGTGCGCGCCACTTGGTCGAGGAAGTGATTGCCGAAGCCAAGGGCAGCCTGCGTACCCGCGCCGAGGGCATGCTCGCGGAACTCGATTGATCGCCCGGATGCAGAGCCACGCCGTGGCGGCCCCGGCACCGTGAGGCTGGCACTCGGGGTCAGCTACAACGGCCAGGGCTACGAGGGTTGGCAGAGCCAGGCGTCGGGCAGGACGATCCAGGACAAGCTCGAATCGGCGCTGGGCACATTCGCGGTGCAGCGGATATCGACCCTCTGCGCCGGCCGCACCGATGCCGGCGTGCACGGCCTGATGCAGGTGGTGCACTTCGACACCGACATCGACCGCTTGCCGATGTCGTGGGTGCGCGGCACCAACCGCTACCTGCCGCCGGACATCGCGGTCGAATGGGCGCAAGTGGTACCACCCGATTTTCATTGCCGCGCAAGTGCCATGGCGCGCCGCTATGCCTACGTGCTGCGACAGTCGGCGGTGCGGCCCAGCGTCGATGCGGGCCGCGTCGGCTGGTTCCACCGGCCGCTGGACCTGGACGCGATGCAGGCCGCAGCGCAGCATCTGCTCGGCACCCACGACTTCAGCTCCTTCCGCGCATCGAGCTGCCAGGCACTCTCGCCGGTCAAGACGCTGACCCGGGCCGACATCCGCCGCCGCGACACCGGGGGCGACACGCAGTGGCCGGGCGCCTACTGGCGCTTCGAATTCGAGGGCAACGCCTTCCTGCACCACATGATCCGCAACCTGATGGGATGCCTGCTGGTGGTGGGCCAGGGCCAGCAGCCGCCGTCGTGGATGCGCGAGGTGCTGGAGGCCCGCTCGCGCAAGGCCGCGGCGCCCACCTTCTCGCCCGACGGGCTGTATTTTCTGGGCCCGGTCTACGACGCGCGCTGGGGCCTGCCCCAGCGGACCGCTGCGTATGATGGGCTGCCATGAACGACTCCCCCCTGCCCCTGCGTACCCGGATCAAGATCTGCGGCCTGACCCGCGAGCAGGACGTCGATGCCGCGGTGGACGCCGGCGCCGATGCGGTGGGCTTCGTGCTCTACCCGGCCAGTGCCCGTTACGTCACCCCGCAGCGCGCGGCGGTGCTCGCCGCACGTCTGCCCCCGTTCGTGACGCCGGTGCTGCTGTTCGTCAATGCGGCTGCTGGCGACGTGATCGCGGCGTCGTCGGCGGTGCCGGGCGCCTGCCTGCAGTTCCACGGCGACGAGACGCCCGAGGAGTGCCGCATGGCCGCGCAGAACGGCCTGCGTCCCTATCTGCGGGCGGCGCGCATTCCCCTCGGCGCGGACGCACCGGCGTTCGACCTCGTAAAATACGCGGCCAGCTATGCCGATGCCCGGGCCATCCTGCTCGACGCCCATGTCGAGGGCTACGGCGGCAGCGGAAAGACATTCGATTGGTCACTTCTTCCTCCAAGCGTCGACGCTCACCTCGTCTTGAGTGGTGGACTCACGCCTGCAAACGTGGGCGAAGGCATCGCCGCCCTGCGGCCGCGCGGTAGGACGCTCGCGGTCGACGTGAGCTCCGCCGTCGAGCGCGAGGGCCACAAGGGCATCAAGGACGCCCAGAAGATCCAGCGCTTCGTCGCGGCCGTGCGCGCCGCCGACCAGGCGCTGTAAGCCAACCACCCCGCCCGCGCCGCCCCGGCGGCGCCGGCCTCCCTGATCGGTTCACACATGTATGCCTACCAGCAGCCGGACGCGTCCGGCCATTTCGGGCCCTATGGCGGCACCTTCGCCAGCGAGACCCTGACCCACGCGATCCAGGAACTGCGGGCCGCCTACGCCCGCTACCAGCACGACCCCGAATTCCTCGCCGAATTCCAGTACGAACTCGCGCACTTCGTCGGACGGCCGTCGCCGGTCTACCACGCGGCGCGCACCAGCAGCGACATCGGCGGCGCGCAGATCTACCTGAAGCGCGAGGACCTGAACCACACCGGCGCCCACAAGATCAACAACGTGATCGGCCAGGCGATGCTGGCCAAGCGCATGGGCAAGCCGCGGATCATCGCCGAGACCGGTGCCGGACAGCACGGCGTGGCGACCGCCACCATCTGCGCCCGCTACGGCCTGGAGTGCGTGGTCTACATGGGCAGCGAGGACGTCAAGCGCCAGAGCCCCAACGTCTACCGCATGAAGCTGCTCGGCGCCACCGTGGTGCCGGTCGATTCGGGCAGCAAGACCCTGAAGGACGCGCTCAACGAGGCGATGCGCGACTGGGTCACCAACGTCGAGAACACCTTCTACATCATCGGCACCGTGGCCGGCCCGCACCCGTACCCGATGATGGTGCGCGACTTCCAGAGAGTCATCGGCACCGAGTGCATCGAGCAGATGCCGGCGTTCCTGAACGGCGGCCAGCCCGACGCGGTGGTGGCCTGCGTCGGCGGCGGCAGCAATGCGATGGGCATCTTCCACCCCTACATCCCGTTCGAGAACACCCGGCTGATCGGCGTCGAAGCCGCGGGCGAAGGCCTCGACAGCGGCCGGCACTCGGCCTCGATCCTGCGCGGCAGCCCGGGCGTGCTGCACGGCAACCGCACCTACCTGCTGCAGAGCGACGACGGCCAGGTCACCGAGACGCACAGCATCAGCGCCGGCCTGGACTACCCCGGCGTCGGCCCCGAGCATGCGCACCTCTCCGACATCGGGCGGGCCGAATATGTCGGCATCACCGACAAGGAAGCGCTGGCCGCGTTCCACCACCTGTGCCGCACCGAGGGCATCATCCCCGCGCTGGAGTCGAGCCATGCGGTAGCCCATGCGATGAAGCTGGCCGCCACGATGCGGCCCGACCAGTCGATCCTGGTCAACCTCTCGGGCCGGGGCGACAAGGACATCGGCACCGTGGCCGACCTGTCGGGCGCCGATTTCTACGACCGGCCGTCGATGCGCGGCCATGTCGTCAAGGGCGCGATGGCGCCCGAGCACGACGCTTCGGGCGCCAAGGGCGTGGGGACGCAGTCATGAGCCGTATCGCCGCTACCTTCGCCCGGCTGCAGGCTGACGGCCGCAAGGCCCTGATCCCCTACGTCACCGCCGGCTTCCCCTATGCCGACATCACGCCCGAGCTGATGCACGGCATGGTGGCCGCGGGCGCCGACGTGATCGAGCTGGGCGTGCCGTTCTCCGACCCGATGGCCGACGGCCCGGTGATCCAGCAGGCCGGCGAGCGGGCGCTGGCGCTCGGTATCGGCATGCGCCAGGTGCTGGAGATGGTGCGCATCTTCCGTACCCAGGACGCCGACACGCCGGTGGTGCTGATGGGCTACGCCAACCCGGTCGAGCGCTACGACGGCAGGCACGGCGCCGGCGCGTTCGTCCGCGACGCGGCGGCGGCGGGCGTCGACGGCGTGCTGGTCGTCGACTACCCGCCCGAGGAATGCGCCGACTTCGCCGCGCAGCTCAAGGCCCACGGCATGGACCTGATCTTCCTGCTGGCCCCGACCAGCACCGACGAGCGCATGGCGCAGGTGGCGAAGATCGCGGGCGGCTACGTCTACTATGTCTCGCTCAAGGGCGTGACCGGCGCGGGCCACCTGGACACCGCGGCGGTCGAGGCGATGCTGCCCCGCATCCGGGCCCATGTGCAGATCCCGGTGGGCGTGGGCTTCGGCATCCGCGACGCCGCCACCGCGCAGGCGGTGGGCCGGGTGGCCGACGCGGTGGTGATCGGCAGCCGCATCATCCAGCTGATCGAGCAACAACCGCGCGAAGGCGTGGTGCCGGCCGCGCGGGATTTCCTGGCCGGTATCCGACAGGCGCTCGACGCGTAAAATCGACCGGTTCCGGGGCGCCGCAGGCGCCCCGTCTGCTCCCTGCCCCCTGAATGCCCGCCACCGGAGACCTTGCATGAGCTGGCTCGAAAAGCTTCTTCCCCCCAAGATCGCCCAGACCGACCCGACCGAGCGCCGCCAGGTGCCCGAGGGCCTCTGGATCAAGTGCCCCAGCTGCGAGACGGTGCTCTACAAGAACGACCTGGAGCAGAACCAGAACGTCTGCCCCAGCTGCGGCCACCACCACCGCATCGGCGCCCGGGCGCGGCTCGACGCCTTCCTCGATGCCGAAGGCCGCTACGAGATCGGCCAGGAAGTCCTGCCGGTCGACGCGCTCAAGTTCAAGGACAGCCGCAAGTACCCCGAGCGGCTGAAGGAAGCGCTGGAGAACACCGGCGAGACCGATGCGCTGATCGTCATGGGCGGCGCGGTGCAGAACGTCAACCTGGTCGCCGCCTGCTTCGAGTTCGACTTCATGGGCGGCAGCATGGGCAGCGTCGTCGGCGAGCGCTTCGTGCGCGGCGTCGAGACCGCGGTCGAGCAGAAGGTGCCCTTCCTGTGCTTCACCGCCACCGGCGGCGCCCGGATGCAGGAGGGCCTGCTCTCCCTGATGCAGATGGCCAAGACCAATGCGGCGCTGACCCGGCTCGCCAAGAAGGGACTGCCCTACATCAGCGTGCTGACCGACCCGACGATGGGCGGCGTCTCGGCCGGCTTCGCCTTCGTGGGCGACATCGTGATCGCCGAGCCCAAGGCGCTGATCGGCTTCGCCGGCCCGCGGGTGATCGAATCGACCGTGCGGGTCACCTTGCCCGAAGGCTTCCAGCGCGCGGAGTTCCTGCAGACCAAGGGCGCGGTCGACTTCATCTGCGACCGCCGCCAGCTGCGCAAGACCGTCGCCAGCGCGCTGGCCATGCTGCAGCGCCTGCCGGCCGACGCCGCCGTCGAATAAGGGCGGTCGCACCGCCCCGGGCGGCTGCGGCTAGATCAGCCGCAGCACCTCGCCCTGCAGTCCGCCCAGCACCATGCCGGCCACCTGCAGCAGGATCAGCGCCACCAGCGGCGAGAAATCGAAGCCGCCCACCGACGGCAGGTGGCGGCGCAGCGGCGCGACGATCGGCGCGCACAGCCGCTCGGCGATCGGCATCAGCGGCGAATGGGGCTGCACCCAGGACATCACCGCGTACACGATCAGCAGCGCGGTGAACATCGAGATCGCCAGCTGCGCCAGCGCGAAGAGCGCGATCACCGGCAGGTAGCCGGCCGGCGTCACCGCACCCAGCACGCCCCACAGGATCAGCAGCTTAGCCAGCACCAGCAGGTACGCTGCCAGGAGGCTCGCCATGTCCCAGCGTCCCCAGGCCGGCACCACGCGCCGCAGCGGCATCACGATCCAGTCGGTGATCGCGAACACCAGACGGCCCACCGGATTGCCGAAGGGCACCCGCTGCGCCTGCATGTAGAGCCGCAGCAGACAGGCCCCGCCGACGAAGGCGACCGCGATGTCCAGGAGGAACGACAGGATTTGGTAGAGCATGGAGGCGCCGGTGAGCAGGGAGGTCGGGAGCCGTGGGATGATAGCCGCCGATGTCCCAAGACCTGAGCCTGACCTCGCTGCCCTTGTTCCCTTTGGGCTCGGTGCTGTTTCCCGGCGGCGTGCTGTCGCTGCGCATCTTCGAGGTGCGCTACCTCGACATGGTCCGCCGCTGCCATGCGGCCGGCGCGCCCTTCGGTGTGGTGGCGCTGACGGCCGGCTCGGAGGTGCGGGTGGCCGGCGGCGCCACCGAGTCCTTCAACACCGTCGGCACCCTGGCCACGATCGAGACGCTCGACGCGCCGCAGCCCGGCCTGCTGGTGCTGCGCTGCACCGGCACCCAGCGCTTCCGGATCGAGCGCCAGGAGCAGCTCCGCCACGGCCTCTGGATCGCCGACGTGAAGCAGATCGACGACGACCTCGCGGTGCAGGTGCCCGAGGACCTGCAGCCGACCGCCGATGCGCTGCAGCAGCTGATCGACACGCTGGAGCAGCGCCCGGCCCCGCCCGAGGCGCCGCCGCTGCCGCTGGCGCCGCCCTGGCGGCTCGACGACTGCGGCTGGGTGTCCAACCGCTGGTGCGAGCTGCTGCCGATGCCGCTGGAGCTGCGCCAGCGGCTGATGGCGCTGGAGAACCCGGTGGTACGGCTCGAACTCGTCGGCGATATCCTCACCCGCAACGGCCTTACTCCCTAGAAGGGGCATCAAGCTACTGCGCGGGCCGATCTCGCGTTTGCGGTCCTCGATGTACGGGAGTACATCTCCGGTCCTCTACGCGAGCTAGGCCCGCTCGCTACGCTTGCTGCTCCCTTCTAGCGGTGCGCCAGAGGGCGGGTGCATGACATACCGGGATACCGCCTCGGCAAAACTTAGAATCGCGGGTTTCGCCTGCCGAATGCGGCCTTGCCGCCGCCACTGCTCCACCATGTCCGACACCACCCGCCCTGCCACCGCACCGGCCGCACCCGCCGCCGACGAAAACCAGTTGATCGCCGAACGGCGGGAGAAGTTGAAGGGGCTGCGGGCCGCGCAGGCCGCGGGGGGCGGCGTCGCGTTTCCCAACGACTTCAAGCCCGCCGACCGGGCGGCCGCCCTGCAGGCCGCGCATGGCGCGACCGATGCCGAGGCGCTGGAAGCGCAGCCGGTGGTGGCCAGCGTCGCGGGGCGGATGATGCTCAAGCGCGTCATGGGCAAGGCCAGCTTCGCCACGGTGCAGGACAGCACCGGCCGGATCCAGCTCTACGTCACCCGCGACGCGGTGGGCGACGAGGCGTACGCCGCCTTCAAGCACTGGGACCTGGGCGACATCGTGGCCGCCACCGGCACCGCGTTCAAGACCAGGACCGGCGAGCTGTCGATCAAGGTGACCGAACTGCGCATGCTCACCAAGAGCCTGCGGCCGCTGCCCGACAAGTTCCACGGCATGGCCGACCAGGAGCAGAAGTACCGCCAGCGCTATGTCGACCTGATCACCGACGAGAACGCCCGCGCCCGCTTCACGGCGCGCAGCAAGGCGGTGTCGGCGCTGCGCGAGTTCATGGTGTCGCACGACTTCCTGGAGGTCGAGACGCCGATGCTGCACCCGATCCCCGGCGGCGCCAACGCCAAGCCGTTCAAGACGCACCACAACGCGCTCGACCAGGAGATGTTCCTGCGGATCGCGCCCGAGCTCTACCTCAAGCGCCTGATCGTGGGCGGATTCGAGCGGGTGTTCGAGATCAACCGCAGCTACCGCAACGAAGGCATCAGCGTGCGGCACAACCCCGAGTTCACGATGATGGAGTTCTACGCGGCGTACTGGAACTACCGTGACCTGATGGACTTCACCGAGACGCTGATCCGCACTATCGCCGAGAAGGCCGCGGGTGGCCAGCAGCTCAGCTACGGTGGCAAGCCGGTCGACCTGGGCCAGCCGTTCGAGCGGCTGACGATCCGCGAAGCGATCGTCAAGTACACCGAGGCCGGCGACAGGGTGGACGACGCCGAATGGCTGACCCACGCCGTCAGGAAGCTGGGCCTGTCGGAAGAAAAGCACCGCCTCTCCGGCCGCAGCCTGGCCAGCCTGCAGGTGCTGTACTTCGAGGAGACCGTCGAGGAAAAGCTCTGGCAGCCGACCTTCATCATGGAGCACCCGACCGAGATCAGCCCGCTGGCCCGCGCCAACGACGACCGGCCCGAAGTGACCGAGCGATTCGAGCTCTACATCACCGGCCGCGAGTTCGGCAACGGCTTCTCCGAGCTGAACGACGCCGAGGACCAGGCCGCCCGCTTCAACGCCCAGGTCGATGCCAAGGACAGCGGCGACGACGAAGCCATGTTCTACGACCACGACTTCGTGCGGGCGCTCGAGTACGGCATGCCGCCCACCGGCGGCTGCGGCATCGGCATCGACCGGCTGATGATGCTGCTGACCGATTCGCCCAGCATCCGCGACGTGATCCTGTTCCCCGCCCTGCGCCGCGAAGCCTGAGTCGCGTAAGCGGGTGCGTCGGGTGGCAGGGCCGCGTCAGAAGGTTGCATGCGTACAACAAATGTGACCATTTGCATCCAATCTACATAGTGGGTGCGTAACGTCGGGGGTACCCAGCTCCGTCCCTGCCCCCATGAGCCGATCCGCAGCTTCGCTTCCACCCGCGCCGATGCAGCCCGCCGACGGCGACCCGGACGCCGACTTCACCGTGCTGGTCGTGGAAGACCAGAAATCCGTCCGCCATGCCCTGGTGGCCAACCTGCGTACCGCCGGGGTGGCCAACATCATGGAAGCGGCCGGCAGTGCCGAAGCGGTGGACCTGTTCCGCACCCGACGGCCGGACATGGTGCTGCTCGACGTGGTGCTGCCGGAAAACGACGGCTACTGGGTAGCCCAGCAGATGCGGCAGACCGAGGCGGGCGGCGAGTGGACGCCGATCATCTTCCTCTCGTCGCTCGACAGCGACCTCGATCTCTGGCGCGGCATCGAGTCGGGCGGCGACGACTACCTCACCAAGCCGGTCAAGCCGGTGGTGCTGCTGGCCAAGCTGCGCGCGATGCGCCGTCTTCTCGACATGCGCCGGCGCCTGACCGCCCTGTCGGACGAGCTGCACAACGCGAACCGCTGGCTCAACACGATGGTCGAGCGCGACGCGCTGACCGGGCTGGTCAACCGGCGCGGCCTCGACCGGCTGCTGCACCAGGAGATCGCCGCCGGGCGGCGCGACGGCCTGCCGCTGACGGTGATGCTCTGCGACCTGGACTACTTCAAGCTCTACAACGACCGCCTGGGCCACCTGAGCGGCGACGCCTGCCTGCGCCAGGTGGGGCACCTGCTGCAGCAGGTATGCATGCGGCCGCGCGACATCGCGGCCCGCTACGGCGGCGAGGAGTTCGCGCTGATCCTGCCCAACACGCCCCGCTCCGGCGCCATGACATTCGCCCGGGCGCTGGCGCAGTTGTTGCGCAGCCAGGAAATCGCCCATCCCGCCTCGCCCATGGGCCCGCGCCTGACGCTTTCGGGCGGCATCACCACCTGCGTGCCCGACGCCCTGACCAGCGCCGAGAGCATGCTGATGCGGGCCGACGAGGCGCTCTACGCCGCCAAGGCCCAGGGCCGCAACCGCTTCTTCAGCTTCGAGATCCAGATGGACACGGTGGAGCAGCGGCTCGGGTGATGCGGCGGGCCCGCCCTGCGGGCCATTCTCAGGAGAAAAATAGCCAGGGCCGGCCTGGATCGCCGACCGTATGCTATTGATTCGATAGCATCAGAGCGCTGCGAGTAGACCGCGGGCATGGCGGTAGGCCGGCTGCGCCTGCAGCGCATCCCACCCCGGTGCCGGGGCCGCCGGCAGCAGCGCCCGGCGCCGGGCCTCCGATGCGGCGCTGGCGGTCGCGCTCCCGGCGCACAGCGCCTGGCGCACGCCGTCGATCAGCGCATCCACCCCGGCGCCGTCGCCCAGGCTCTGGTTGCAGAGCAGCGCCAGGTCGCAGCCGGCGCCGAGCGCGGCCAGCGCCGCCTCGGCGTGGCTCACCAGCCGGCCCTCGATACGGCGGGCGCCTTCCATGCTCAGGTCGTCGCTGAAGACGGCGCCCTGGAAGCCCAGGCGCGCCCGCAGCACCTCCTGCAGCCAGATGCGCGAGAAGCCTGCCGGCCGCGCATCGACCTTCGGGTAGATGACATGCGCCGGCATCACCGCGGCGAGGCTGGCCGACAGCCACGCGTAGGGCGCGGCGTCGTCGGCCAGCAGCGTGTCGAGGCTGCGGCGGTCGACGGGGATGTCGGTGTGCGAGTCGGCCCGCACCTTGCCGTGCCCGGGAAAGTGCTTGCCGCAGTGGGCCATGCCGGCCCGCAGCATGCCGTGGGCCAGCGCCTGGGCGAGCGCCGCCACCACCCGCGCATCGCGGTGGAAGGCACGGTCGCCGATCACCCCGCTCGCGCCGTGGTCCAGGTCGAGCACCGGGGCGAAGCTGAAGTCGATGCCGCAGGCGCGCAACTCGGCGGCCAGCACCTGGCCGGCGGCGGTGGCGGCGTTCAGCGCGTGCATGGCGCCGCTGCCCGCCGCGCCGCGGCCGTCGTGCATCCAGGCGGCGCCCAGCGCCCGCATCGGCGGCAGGTGGGTGAAACCGTCCTGCCGGAAGCGTTGCACCCGGCCGCCCTCGTGGTCGATGCAGACCAGCAGGTCGGGCCGCACGGCCTTGATCTCGGTCGAGAGCGCGGTGATCTGCGCCCGGCTCTCCCAGTTGCGGCTGAAGTAGATCAGCCCGCCGACCAGCGGATCGGACAGCCGGCGCCGGTCGTCGGCGTTGAGCGCCGTGCCGGCGATGTCGATGATCAGGGGCGCGTAGGCGGTCTCGGCAGCGGTCATGGGGGCGTTCGGGATGCGGGGGCAGGACGCGCGTCAGGCGTCGGTCTCGACCACCACGAAGGTGGCGGCGTAGTCGGTCTCGTCGGTCACGGTGACGTGGGCGCGCAGGCCGCGCTCGGCGCACCAGGTCTTCAAGGCGCCGTGCAGCACGATGGTCGGCCGGCCGCCGGGCAGGTTGAGGATCTCGCACAGGCGCCACGACATCGGCGACACCATGCCCAGGCCGATCGCCTTGCTGAAGGCTTCCTTGGCCGAGAAACGGGTGGCCAGGTAGCGCACGCCGCGCTCGGGCCAGCGTGCGCTGCGGGCCCGCCAGACGGCCAGTTCGTCCTCCCCCAGCACCCGCTCGGCGAAGCGGTCGCCGTGGCGGCCCAGGCTGGCGCGGATGCGCCGCACGTCGCAGATGTCGGTGCCGATGCCGTAGATCATGGTTTCATAAGCCCAACAGGCCTCCAGCCGGCGCTGCACGCCGGCCTCTAGCTATCAATTCAGGAGTGACCAGTCGTGGAGCCGTCGGCGATGGCCTGCCGGTAGGCCTGCACCGTGGCGGCATAGCCCAGCTCCAGCGCATCGGCGATCAGGGCATGGCCGATCGAGACTTCCAGCAGGCCCGGCACGCCGCGCACGAAGGCCGGCAGGTTGTCGCGGTTCAGGTCGTGGCCGGCGTTGACGCCCAGGCCCGCGTCCAGCGCGGCCTGGGCAGCGGCGCGGTAGCGCTCCAGCTCGGCGGCGGCGCGGTCGGTGCCCCACGCGGCGGCGTAGGGCTCGGTGTAGAGCTCGACCCGGTCGGCGCCTACTGCGCGGGCCGCGGCCATCTGCTCGGGAAGCGGGTCCATGAAGAGGCTGACACGCACGCCCAGCGCACGGCATTCGGCGATCAGGGGCGCCAGGCGCTCGGCGTCCTGCGGAAAGCTCCAGCCGTGGTCGCTGGTGAACTGGTCCTCGCTGTCGGGCACGAAGGTGGCCTGCTGCGGTCGCACACGGCGGATGAAATCCATCAGGTTCTGCGACGGGTTGCCTTCCATGTTGAATTCGCGGCCCGGCCATGCCTGCATCAGCTCGGCCAGTTCGTACACGTCGCCCGCCCGGATGTGGCGCTCGTCCGGCCGGGGGTGCACCGTGATGCCCTGTGCGCCGGCCTCCAGGCACAGCCCGGCGGCCCGGGTCACGCTGGGAATGCCCAGGTGCCGGGTGTTGCGCACCAGCGCGACCTTGTTGACGTTGACCGACAGCGCGGTGGCGTGCGGACGGGCGGTGGCGAAGGGGGTGGCGGTCGCGTCGGTCATAGGGCTTGCAGGTCCATCATCATCTGGCGGGTGCGCAGGGTGGTCACGCCGCAATGGTAGTGGAGCAGGTGGCGCAGCTGCGGCTTCAGCTCGGCGGCGGCATCGGCCGCGGCGCGCAGGGTGGCGGTGAAGGCGTCGTCCGCGTCCAGGCTGCGGTGCAGGCCCTGCCACTGCGCGCCCGAAAGCGACACCCGGTCGTCGTCGTGCGCCACCCGCAGCCCGCCTTCGGCGACCAGCACGTAGCGCTCGTCCGGCACCAGGGGCCGCTGCGTCGCCGTCTCCCGGTCGAGCGACGGCAGGAATCCCACCTCGCGCAGCAGCCGCAGCTCGAAGGCCCGCAGCACCGGCTGCAGCGCCTCGCCATGCTGCGAGGCCAGCACCCGCACCACCGCCGCGTAGGCATCGAACAGCGCCGGATGTGCATCGTCGCGCGCCAGCAGGCGGATCAGCAGCTCGTTCAGGTAATAGCCCGACAGCAGCGCATCGCCCGTCGGCATCACATGCCCGCCGGCCCACTCGGCCCCGCGCAGCGTGTGGATCTCGGCGCCCTCCCCCGGCGACAGCGTCCAGGTCAGCCGCAGCGGCTGCAGCGGTAGCAGCACCGGCCGAAAGTTGGACGTCGGCTTCTTCGCCCCCTTCGCCACCAGCGCCACCCGCCCGTGCGACCGGCTGAACACATCCAGGATCAGGCTGGACTCGCTCCAGGCGTACTGGTGCAGCACGAACCCCGGCTCGTCACCGACCCGCTTGAGCGCCATATCCAGCGATGAGAAACGCCGCGCGCCCGCCCTTCAAGCGAGCGCAGCGAATCGCCCGCCTCAGGGTGCCGGCGATCCGGCTTTGCCGGGCGCCCAGCACCGCCCCCGGCAGGGGGTAGGCGAAGACGCGCAGCGCGCAGCCTGGGGGCGAGCCCATCCCAGGGTGCCGGCGATCCGGCTTCGCCGGTCGCCCAGCACCGCCCCCGGAAGGGGGTAGGCGAAGACGCGAAGCGCGAAGCCTGGGGGAGATCTCACTCATACCCAAACGACCGCACCCGCGCCTCGTCGTCCGCCCAGCCCGAGCGCACCTTGACCCACAGCTCGATGAACACCTTGCAGTCCATCAGCTTCTCCAGTTCCTGGCGCGCCTCGGTGCCGATGCGCTTCAGCCGCTCGCCCTTGTCGCCGATCACCATCGCCTTGTGGCCGTCGCGCTCGACCACGATGGTGGCGGCGATGCGCAGCATCCGGCCGTGGGTCTTGCTCTTTTCTTCGTCGAACTTGTCGATGATGACGGTCGAGGTGTAGGGCAGCTCGTCGCCGGTGAAGCGGAACAGTTTCTCGCGCACCGTCTCGCTGGCCAGGAATTTCTCGCTGCGGTCGGTCAGCTCTTCCGGCGAGTAGAACCAACCCTGCTGCGGCAGATACTTGGCGCAGATGCCGAACAGCCGCTCGATGTCGCCCTTGTTCTTGGCCGACATCGGGACGAACTCGGCGAACGGGTGGCGCTCCTGCATGCCCTTCAACCACGGCGGCATCTCGGCGCGGCGCAGCACGCTGTCCAGCTTGTTGGCGATCAGCAGCGCCGGAATGCCGGGCTTGAGCAGCGACAGCACCTTGGCATCGGCCAGGGTGAAGCTGCCCGCCTCGACCACGAACAGCACCAGGTCCACGTCGCCGATGGCGCCCAGCACCGTCTTGTTGAGCGACTTGTTCAGTGCGGTGCCGTGCCGGGTCTGGAATCCGGGCGTGTCGACGAAGATGAACTGCGTCTCCTCGCGGGTCTTGATGCCGGTGATGCGGTGGCGCGTGGTCTGCGCCTTGCGCGAGGTGATGCTGATCTTCTGGCCGACCAGCGCGTTCAGCAGCGTCGACTTGCCCACGTTGGGCTTGCCGACGATGGCGATCACGCCGCAGCGCTGGGACGCGACCGGCACGTCGGTCGCCACCACGCCCGGGCGGGCGGCGGCCAGCATCGCGCCGAGCGGATCGGCATCGGCCGGCGAGGCCGCAGGGGCGGCTCCGGGCGCGGCAGAGCTTGCAGGGACTGCGCCCAGGGCATCGGGTGCGGCCGCAGGCGGCTCCACGCCACCGTGTGCAGCACTATTGTCGGTAGCGTCGTTGTTCATGGTTTTTTCGTTTTCAGGTAAGCGAGCATCGCGGCCGCGGCCGCCTGCTCGGCGGCGCGGCGGGAGCCGCCGATGCCGCGCTCGGCATGGCCGAGTTCGACGATCTCGCACTCGACGTCGAAGGTCTGGAGATGGGCAGCGCCCAGGGTCGCCACCACGCGGTAGCCGGGCAACTTCATTTTGCGACCCTGCAGCCACTCCTGCAACTCGGTCTTCGGGTCCTTGCTGGCCGCCGGCATGTGCGGCGCGATGTCGATCTTGGCGAAGAGCCGGTGCACCAGCGCCTCGGCGGCGTCGAAGCCGGCGTCGCGGTAGACCGCGCCGATCAGCGCCTCGACCGTGTCGGCCAGGATCGACGGCCGCCGCTGGCCGCCCGAGCGGGCCTCGCCCTCGCCCAGCCGCAGCACCGGCGGCAGGCCCAGGTCGAGCGCGATCTGGTGCAGGGTTTCCTGGCGGACCAGGTTGGCCCGCACCCGCGACAGGTCGCCTTCGGACAAGGTGCCCAGGCGGCCGTAGATCAGGTCGGAAATCGCGAGGTTGAGGACCGAGTCGCCCAGGAACTCCAGCCGTTCGTAGTGGTCGCTGGAGAAGCTGCGGTGCGTCACCGCCCGCAGCAGCAGCTGGGGATCGTCGAAGCGGTGCTGCAGCCGGTTCTGGAGGGCGGTGACTTCCGCGTTAAGGGGAGCCGCCACCTACTTCGTCTGGCCGGTGTAGTCGAGCACCAGCGATGCCGGACCGGCCAGGTGGATCTTGCGCTGGTAGGCGAAGGACACGCGGTAGTTGTCGCCGCTGCGGGCGATCGTCAGGTCCTTTCCGCCGATCGACGAGAAGTCGTCGATCGCCTGGTAGCGGTCGAAGGCGCTGCGGATCTGCTCGACCGAGCCTTCCTTGCTGGCCTTGTCGGCGGCGCGCTTGATCGCCTGGTACTCGATCACGGTCGGGACGACGCCCATCACGACGATGGCCACGCAGCCGATGATCACGGCCGTCAGGAACAGGCCGACGATGCCCATGCCGCGCTGGCGTTTCGCAGACGGATGCTGGTGTTTCATGGAATTTCTCCGCATGTCGAAAAAAGAAGAGAGAACGGGGACCGGCACGTTCAGTCGAAGCTGCCGATGCGCTTGAGCGGATTGCTGAAGTTCATCCAGATGAAGAACGCGCGGCCGACGATGTTCTTGTCGGGCACGAACCCCCAGTAGCGCGAATCGAGCGAGTTGTCGCGGTTGTCGCCCATCACGAAGTACTGGCCTGCCGGTACCTTGCAGGTGACGCCTTCCACCGTGTAGCGGCAGAGGTCGCGGCCTTCGAAGTTGGACGCACCGGGCACGTAGGCCGGCCGGTCTTCGTCGATCAGGATGCGGTGCTTGTGGGTGCCCAGCTGCTCCTCCCACTGCTTGAAATAGCGCATCGTGTCCTCTTCGAAGAAGTCGGGCACCGCGTTGGTTTCCACCGGCTTGCCGTTGATGGTCAGCCGCTTGTTCAGGTAGGCGACCTCGTCGCCCGGCAAGCCCACCACCCGCTTGATGTAGTCCATGCTGGGCTGCGGCGGATAGCGGAACACCATCACGTCGCCACGGGCCGGCGGCGTGCCGTCGGTGAGCTTGACGTTGGCGACCGGCAGCCGGATGCCGTAGGTGAACTTGTTGACCAGGATCAGGTCGCCGATCAGCAGCGTCGGGATCATCGAGCCCGACGGGATCTTGAACGGCTCGAACAGGAATGAGCGCAGCAGGAACACGATGGCGATCACCGGGAACAGTCCGGCGGTCCAGTCGAGCCACCAGGGCTGCATCAGGATGCGGGCACGCGCCTGCTCCAGGTCGGCATCCTCGGCTCCGTCGACCTTGCGGATGCCCTGGCGGGTGAGTTCTTCGCGGCGGGCTGCGGCCGATGCGGCAAGGGCGTCGGCGGCCGCGCGCCGGCGGCGGGCGAACACCAGCCGGTCGGCGATCCAAAAGGCGCCGGTGACCAGGGTCGCCAGCAGCATCAGCAAGGCGAAGTTGCCTTCGATGGCACCGAAGTACCAGGCGCCCACGTAGGCCACGAAGGCGGCCAGGACGAAAGAGGTGAGGATCTGCATGAATCGGTCTCGGTCTCGGTATCGCGGGGGTCAGTCTTCTACCTGGAGGATGGCGAGGAAGGCCTCTTGCGGCACCTCGACCGAGCCGATCTGCTTCATCCGCTTCTTGCCCGCCTTTTGTTTTTCGAGCAGCTTGCGCTTGCGCGACACGTCGCCGCCGTAACATTTTGCCAGCACGTTCTTGCGCAGTGCCTTGATGGTCTCGCGGGCGATGATGTTGGCGCCGATGGCGGCCTGGATCGCCACGTCGTACATCTGGCGGCTGATGATCTCGCGCATCTTGGCGACCACCGCGCGGCCGCGGTACTGGCTCTGGCTGCGGTGCACGATGATCGACAGCGCATCGACCTTCTCGCCGTTGAGCAGGATGTCGACCTTCACCACGTCGGAGGCGCGGTACTCCTTGAACTCGTAGTCCATCGAGGCATAGCCGCGCGACACCGATTTGAGCTTGTCGAAGAAGTCGAGCACGATCTCGCCCAGGGGCATCTCGTAGGTCAGCATGACCTGGCGGCCGTGGTAGGCCATGTTCATCTGCACGCCGCGCTTCAGGTTGGCCAGCGTCATCACCGGGCCGACGTACTCCTGCGGCATATAGAGGTGCACCGTGACGATCGGCTCGCGGATTTCTTCCAGCCGGCCCTGGTCGGGCATCTTCGACGGGTTCTCGACCATGACGATCTCGCCGTCGGCCCGCACCACCTGGTAGACCACGCTGGGCGCGGTGGTGATCAGGTCCTGGTCGAACTCTCGCTCGAGCCGCTCCTGCACGATCTCCATGTGCAGCAGGCCCAGGAAGCCGCAGCGAAAGCCGAAGCCCAGCGCCTGCGACACCTCGGGTTCGTAGTGCAGCGACGCGTCGTTGAGCTTGAGCTTCTCCAGCGCGTCGCGCAGCGAGTCGTACTCGCTCGCCTCGGTCGGGTAGAGGCCGGCGAAGACCTGCGGCTGGATCTCCTTGAAGCCCGGCAGCGCCTCGGTGGCGGGGCCCGCGTTGTTGGGCAGCTTTTTCTCGAGCGTGATCGTGTCGCCGACCTTGGCGGCCTGCAGTTCCTTGATGCCCGCGATGATGTAGCCCACCTGCCCGGCCTCGAGCGAATCGCGCGGCAGGTTGGCCGGCGTGAACACGCCCAGGTTGTCGGCGTTGTAGACGGTGCCGGTCGCCATCATCTTGAAGCGCTCGCCCTTGCCCAGGCGGCCGTCGACGACGCGCACCAGCATCACCACGCCCACGTAGGGATCGAACCAGCTGTCGACGATCATCGCGCGCAGCGGGCCGTCGGGGTTGCCGCGCGGGGCCGGCACCTTGGCGACGATCGCCTCGAGGATCTCGTCGATGCCCATGCCGGTCTTGGCCGAGCACGGAATCGCGTCGGTCGCGTCGATGCCGATCACGTCCTCGATCTCGGCCTTCGCGTTGTCGGGATCGGCGTTGGGCAGGTCCATCTTGTTGAGGACCGGCACCACGTCCACGCCGAGGTCGAGCGCGGTGTAGCAGTTGGCCACCGTCTGCGCTTCCACGCCCTGCGACGCATCGACCACCAGCAGTGCGCCTTCGCATGCGGAGAGCGAACGCGAGACCTCGTACGAGAAGTCGACGTGGCCCGGCGTGTCGATCAGGTTGAGGTTGTAGACCTGCCCGTCACGCGCCTTGTAGTGCAGTGCCGCGGTCTGCGCCTTGATGGTTATCCCACGCTCTTTTTCGATGTCCATCGAGTCCAGAACCTGGGCTTCCATCTGGCGTTCTTCCAAGCCGCCGCAGCGCTGGATCAGCCGGTCGGCGAGCGTCGATTTGCCATGGTCGATGTGCGCAATGATCGAAAAATTTCTGATGTTCTTCATCAACGGGAACAGTTAAGTGATTGAATTTATTCGGCCCGGACAAAGAAAAAAGGGCGCGTTGATTGGCAACGCGCCCTGAACCAACAATCTATGGCAACTGCGATAGTTGGGACTTCATTGTAGGCAAAAAGGCCAGAACGCACAGCGCAAAAACCGGGAGGAAGGAACGTTGCCGGGGGGCAACGCAAAAATCTATTCACAAGTTATTCACAATTTGCACTACCGCACATCTGAACAACTTGTGGGCGATCTGTGGATCGCCTGTGCACCGTTTGCCATTCCTGGGAATGCGGGGCTTTCGTCCTGCCCTCGGCCGGTGCCGGTGCAAAAGACGCACTATTTTACCCAATCGGACCACCGGGATTTACCTAAAAAACGCCGGCAGTCCGCCCTAATCCCGTGTCGAGTCAGGGGCTGATCGGTCAGCGCGCCGGCCGGATCAGGGCGTACTGGGCCCATTCGCCGCGCCGGACGAGCACGCTCACCGGCTTGGTCTTGTCGGCCTTCGCGACCGCGGCCTCGAATTCCTTGACGCCGGTCACCTCGATGTTGGCCACCGCCACGATCACGTCGCCCTCCTTCAGGCCGGCCCGTGCGGCGCCTTCGGTCGCGGTATCGACGCGGACGCCGCCCTTGAGCTTCAGCTCCTTCTTCTGCACCGGGGTGAGCTCGCTCACGCCCAGGCCCAGGCCCTTGCCGGCGTTGGAAGTGGGCCGCGCCTCTTCCTTCTCGACCGGCTTGCGGGCGGGCTGGTCGGGCTCGATCTCGGCGATGGTGATCGTCAGGTCGCGGGTGGCGCCCCGGCGGA
The DNA here is from genome assembly GCF_001421705.1 of Xylophilus sp. Leaf220. Taxonomy (GTDB): domain Bacteria; phylum Pseudomonadota; class Gammaproteobacteria; order Burkholderiales; family Burkholderiaceae_C; genus Xylophilus. The sequence continues at coordinate 55,678 of NZ_LMKO01000028.1, forward strand.
AGACGGTGGCGGTGCTCTTGGTGCCCGGCTTGGTGCTGCCGACCAGCCGCGGCAGGTCGCTGGTGCGCTCGATCGTCTTGCCGTCGAACCGGGTGATGATGTCGCCCGCCTCGATGCCCGCCTTCTCGGCCGGCGAGCCGGTCTCGACACCGCGCACCAGCGCGCCCTGCGGCTTGCCCAGGCCGATCGCCTCGGCCACGTCCTTGGTGACCGGCTCGATCTGCACGCCGATGCGGCCGCGCGACACCCGGCCGCTCTGGCGCAGCTGCTCGCTGACGTTGATCGCCTCGTCGATCGGGATCGAGAACGAGATGCCCATGAACCCGCCGGAGCGCGAATAGATCTGGCTGTTGATGCCGACCACCTCGCCCCGCATGTTGATCAGCGGCCCGCCCGAGTTGCCGGGGTTGATCGCCACGTCGGTCTGGATGAACGGCAGGTAGTCTCCGGTGTCGCGCTGCTTGGCGCTGACGATGCCGGCGGTCACGCTGTTCTCCAGGCCGAAAGGAGAGCCGATCGCCATCACCCATTCGCCCACCCGCAGGCGGCTCAGGTCGCCCACCTTGACAGCCGGCAGGCCGGTGGCCTCGATCTTGACCACGGCCACGTCGGTGCGCTTGTCGGCGCCGACGATCTTGGCCTTGAACTCGCGCTTGTCGGTGAGGGTGACGATCACCTCGTCGGCGCCGTCGACCACATGGGCGTTGGTCATCACGAAACCGTCGCCGGTGAGGATGAAGCCCGAGCCGACGCCGCGCGGCTGCTCCTCGCCCTGTTGCGGCCGCTGCCCGCGCGGGCCGTTGCCGCCGCGGGGGCCGTTGGGCATCGGGATGCCGAAGCGCTTGAAGAACTCGAGCATCTGCTCGTCCATCGCGTCCTCGCCACCGCCGGTGCGCGGGGTGGCCTTTTCCAGCGTGCGGATATTGACGACCGACGGGCCGACCATGTCCACCAGGTCGGTGAAGTCGGGCAGGGAACGCTGGCCGATCGGTGCGGATTGGGCCACTGCGGGCACCACCGGTGCGGCCGCGCCGACCATCGCCAGCGCCACGGCACCCGCCAGGGCACGCACTCTCAGATCACGCCCACCAAACTGCAGCATAGAAACCTTTCTTGGGGCCGGCCGACATCGGCAGACCGGGTACAACGATACGCATCTGAAAAAAAACGGAACGGAAGGTTCCGTTTGCAAGCAGCCGCTTCGAAAACCGGCGCCAGGACCCGCATTGGCCGACGCCCGAGCGGAAGGCCGATCTCAGCGCCTGCGCTCCAGCGACTGGACCATCGTCTGCAGCGTCTGCAACGGCACCTCGCCCACCGCCGTCACCCACCAGTCGCCCGAGACCCGGCGCGACAGCATCTGCGTCACGCCCACCGCCATCTGCGACTCGGCACGCGGCTGGGCGCCGTAGGGTTCGATGAACAGTGATACCGTGGCCAGGCCGTCGGAGAAGACCCACTGCACCGTGTTGGTCTTGGTCGGCGCGGATCGGCGCAGGCAATTCAGCGGTCTGAAGCCGGCCACGGGCTGGGCCAGAGCCCAGCCCTCGGCTTCGGCGGTGGTGCGGGTGACGTCCAGCTTCTCGACCTTGTAGTCGCCGGTGTTGGACATCATCCGAACGATCTTGTCCATCGGCACCGGCGCGTCGAGTTGCAGCTCGGAGAACGCCGCCTGCTCCAGCACCCGGCCGGTCCCGTCCAGTGTCTGCAGTTGCACCGTCAGGCCGGACGCCTTGTCCATCCAGAGCCGGTAGCCGTAGCGCGATGCGTCGCGCGGCTGCACCTGCACCACCTCTGTGTCCATTCCGGCCACCCGCTGGCTGCCGAGCGGCCGGGCACCGTAGGATTCGCGCACCGCCGCGTCGCCGACGCGCAGGAGATTGGGGAATAGGCCGAAGGAATCGCGCCGCTCGGAGCGCGCCACATGCAGCTCGGGCAGGAAGGTCACGACCTCGTCGTTGCGGCGGAAGCTTGAGCGCGGTGCGCCGGTCAGCGACTCGATCCGCTCGACCCGCTGCTCGCCCTTGCAGGCATGCCAGATGCGCGAGCTCGACAAGGCCCCGTTCGCCGACAACACGACCAGCGTGCCGGCGTAGGTGCGGTTCTTGGACGCCTCGTGCGTGCGGACCAGCCACGGTAGCACGTCGACCTCGGCTGCCGCAGGCGGTGCAGGCGCAGGCGCCGCCGGAGCCGACTGGCTGGAAGGACCGACTTCCGCAGCGGCGGGCGCCGCGGCAAAAGCGGCCGGCCAGTACGTTGCCGCCAGGCAGGCCACTGCCCAGCCAGCCCTTCGGACCACGCGACGCGACATCACGGCAGACGGGTTACGCACAGGTCGCGGTCAACGGTTGGCGCCTTCGAAACTGGCATTGCGCACGAAACCGGGAGGCGATTGCAGCACCGAGCCGGCGGTCGCCTGGCCATGCGCGGCCAGGAACTCGTCCAGCCGGGGATTGCGGAGCATGACCTGGGGCGTATCGCTGCCGGCCACCATGACGGGTACCGTCGCCGCGAACGGCGCGCCGCGGCCGGTCGATGCACCCGCGGGCGCGACAGAAGCCGACACCCGTTGCACCGCCCCTGCACCGTCGGCAGATACCGCGGGCGGCGCGGCGGCCAGTACCGCTTCAGCCCCGGTGCCGCCGAGGCCTGCGAAAGAACTCCAGCCGATGGCGGCAACCGCTGCGAGCGAGGCGAAGCCGGCGACCGCCTTCCAGCGGAACACGTCGGAATTCGCGGCCTGCTGCGCGACCGCCGCGCGGATCGGCGTCACGCGCGCTGCCTCTTCGACCGCCTGCACGCGAACCACGGCCGCCTCGGGCACTTCGACCAGGTGCGGCAGGGGTTCGGAAGCCAGCCGGGTTTGCAGGCGGGCCACGAAATCCATGTCCGCGGCGCCACGGGCCAGGTCGGGCGAACGCAGCACGTCGCCGATGACGTGGTAGGCATGCCACTGCGTCTGCGCCTCGGCGTCATGTGTGAGCCAATCGACGGTCTGGCCGAATTCCTCGCCATGCAATGCACCGTCGGCCAGGGCGGACAGCCGGTCGAAATCGTGGGAGATCTGGTTCATGGAATCACCTATGTCACAGCATGGGCGCAATCGCGACGGGCACGCATTGCAGCAAAAATATCTCTACCACCGCTTGCCGGAACGATTTTCCAGCAGCGGCTTGACCTTGGCCGATATGGCTTCGCGGGCCCGGAAGATCCGCGACCGCACCGTGCCGATCGGGCACTGCATCACTTCAGCGATTTCTTCGTAGCTCATGCCTTCGATCTCGCGCAGCGTGACCGCCTGCCGCAAATCCTCGGGCAAGGACGCCATCGCCGCATTGACCGTCGCCGCGATTTCCTTGGCGGCCAATATCGTTTCGGGTGTCTCTTCGCTGGTTAGTTCATTGTCGATGAAGGAAGTTTCGTCGTCGTCGCCTCCGGAGCGCATCGCGTTTTCGGAAATCACCGGGTTGCGACGCATGTCGACCAGCGCCTTCTTGGCGGTATTGACCGCGATCCGATAGAGCCAGGTGTAGAACTGCGCGTCGCCGCGGAACTGGTGCAGCGCGCGGTAGGCGCGGATGAAGGTTTCCTGGGCGATGTCCTCGACCAAGTCGCTGTCGCGCACCATCCGGCCGATCAGCCGCTCGATCCGCCGCTGGTACTTGACCACCAGCAGGCCATAGGCGCGTTGGTCGCCCGCGACGGTGCGCTCGACCAGCATGAGGTCGGTATCGGCCGCGGTGGGCGCGGGAAGCTGGACGGGCTCGGTCATCGCGCCACCGCCGGGCCTTCGACCGGAGTAGCGCCCGAACCGTCGGCGCAATGGAGGGCACAGCGCAGCAGGTGCCACTGCGCCGGCCTGGCCGGCCTGCGCTCGAGCCAGAGCCACACGGCCCGCCCTTGCGCAGGGGCGAACCGCACCAGCAGCTGGCTCTGGAGATCGAGATGCAACCGGGCGACGCCTTCGGGTAAGCCGGCCATCGGAGGGGTCGACTCCCAGCGCCAGTGCTGGCCGTCCCACCCCAGTTCTCCGACCGACGCGCCACGCCACGCCAGGAACGCCCATAGCGTCGCGACACCCCAGCAGCCGAACGCGACCAGATGCAAAGCGTCCGGTTGCGGCGAAGCGGCCCACCAAGCCGACAGCACAGCCAGCTCCAGTGCGCACAGCCCGGCCAGCCACGCAGCCACGCGGTACGACCGCGTCACCGGATAGCGAACCGCGGGCGCAGCGTGCATGAAAGGAAAACCTGTGCGCTCAACCTACGCCGTCAGACCAGTCGCTTGAACACCAACGAACCGTTGGTGCCGCCAAAACCGAAATTGTTCTTCAGCGCCACGTCGATCTTCATGTCCCGGGCCGTGTTGGCGCAGTAGTCCAGATCGCACTCCGGGTCCTGGTTGAAGATGTTGATGGTGGGCGGCGCTTTCTGGTGGTAGATCGCCAACGCGGTGAAGACGCTCTCGATGCCGCCCGCGCCGCCCAGCAGGTGGCCGGTCATCGACTTGGTGGAGTTGACCACCGTCTTGTAGGCATGGTCGCTCAATGCGGCCTTGATCGCGTTGGTTTCGTTCAGGTCGCCGATCTGCGTCGAGGTGCCGTGGGCGTTGACGTAGTCGATCTGGTCGGCATTCACGCCAGCGTTGTCGAGTGCGATCTGGATCGCACGGCGCGGACCGCCCACGTCCGGCGAGGTGATGTGGTAGGCGTCGCCGCTCATGCCGAAGCCGGCCAGCTCCGCGTAGATGCGGGCGCCGCGAGCCTTGGCATGCTCGTACTCCTCGAGCACCATGACGCCGCCGCCTTCGCCCAGCACGAAGCCGTCGCGGTCCTTGTCCCAGGGCCGCGAGGCGGTCTTGGGATCGTCGTTGCGGGTCGACAGCGCACGCGGCGCGGTGAAGCCGCCCACGCCCAGCGGCGATACCGTCGCTTCGGCACCGCCGGCGATCATCACGTCGGCATCGCCGTACTCGATCATCCGGGCCGACAGGCCGATGGCGTGGAGCCCGGTCGTGCAGGCGGTGACCACCGCCACGTTGGGGCCCTTGAAACCGAACTTGATCGACACGTGGCCCGAGATCATGTTGATGATCGAGGCCGGAACGAAGAAGGGAGAGACCCGGCGCGGGCCGCGTGCAACCAGTTCGGCATGGGTGTTCTCGATCAGCGGAAGACCGCCGATGCCCGAACCGATGTTGCATCCGATCCGGAAGGCGGTTTCGTCCTTCAGCGCATCGCCGGTGGGCAGGCCGCTGTCCTGTACCGCCTGGATCGCGGCTGCGAGTCCCAGGTGGATGAAGCGGTCCATGTGCCGGGCTTCCTTCTCGGGGATGTAGTCCGCGATGTTGAAGCCCTTGACCTCGCCCGCGAACTTGCAGGTGAAGGCCGCGGCATCGAATTGGGTGATGAAGTCGATACCGGACTGGCCGGCAAGGAGGTTGGTCCAGGAATCAGCCACCGTGTTACCCACGGGGGTGACGCATCCCAGTCCGGTCACGACGACGCGGCGACGGCTCATGCGCAAAAACCTTTGCTTGTCTTAGGAGATAAGTCGGGGCAGGATGCCCGCGGGCCGATCAGGCCTTCTGGTGCGTGTTCGCGTAGTCGATCGCGTTCTGCACCGTGGTGATCTTCTCGGCGTCCTCGTCGGGGATCTCGATGCCGAATTCGTCTTCGAGGGCCATCACCAGTTCGACGGTGTCGAGGGAGTCGGCGCCCAGGTCGGCCACGAAAGCCTTTTCGTTGGTGACTTGGGATTCTTCAACGCCCAGTTGCTCGGCAATGATCTTTTTGACGCGTGCTTCGATATCGCTCATGTTTCCCTCTGAGGGTAGTAAATAGTGAATCGGGGATTTTAGCCCGCGGGACCTTGCGGCCCGCCGGGCTGCCGACCCCATGGACGGCGGGGAACTCTTCTGCGACCGGGCAGGTCAGCCCATGTACATGCCGCCATTGACATGCAATTCCTGGCCGGTGACGTAGGCCGCCTGCGGGCTCGTCAGGTAGGACACCGCGTGCGCCACGTCGGCCGGCTTGCCCAGGCGGCCCAGCGGGATCTGGCCCAGCAGCGCCTTCTGCTGCGCTTCGGGCAGCGACGCGGTCATGTCGGTGTCGATGAAGCCGGGGGCCACGCAATTGACCGTGATGTTACGCGAGCCCAGCTCGCGGGCCAGGGCACGGGTCATGCCGGCAAGGCCGGCCTTGGCGGCCGCGTAGTTGGCCTGGCCGGGATTGCCGGCCGCGCCCACCACGCTGGTGATGCTCACGATGCGGCCGTACCGCTGCTTCATCATCGGCCGGATCACGGCGCGCGACAGGCGGAACACCGCCTTCAGGTTGGTGTCGATCACCGCGTCCCAGTCGTCGTCCTTCAGGCGCATGACGAGCTGGTCGCGGGTGATGCCGGCGTTGTTGACCAGGATCTGCAGGCCGCCGTGCTCGGCGACGATCGCATCGACCAGGGTGTTGACGGCGTCGCCATCGGTCACGTCGATCCGGTAGCCCTTGCCGCCGTGGGCGGCGAGCGCGTGGCCGATCTTGGCGGCACCCTCGTCGCTGGTGGCGGTGCCGATGACCTTGACGCCCTTGCCGGCAAGATCGGCGGCGATGGCGGCGCCAATGCCGCGGGTGGCGCCGGTGACCAGGGCCACCTGGCCGGCTAATGCAATTTCAGACATTCGGTTCTTTTCTGTGGGTCGGAGGCGGGCGTCGGCCGCGCTCAGACGAGCTGGGCGCGGGCCTCGGCCAGCGTGGCCGGATCGTACAGGGCCAGCGCGGACAGTTCGGGGTCGATGCGCTTGGTCATGCCGGCCAGCACCTTGCCGGGGCCGCATTCCACCACGGTTCGCGCACCGCGCGCCTTGAGCGCACGGATGCATTCGACCCAGCGCACCGGGCCGAAGGCCTGGCGGAAGAGCGCGTCGCGGATCGCGGCGGGATCGTTCTGCACCGCCACGTCGATGTTGTCGACCAGAGGGATGCGCGGCGCAGCGAAGGCGGTGTCGGCCAGCTTCTGCCGGAGCTTCTCCGCGGCGGGCCGCATCAGCGTCGAATGGAACGGCGCCGACACCGGCAGCGGCAGCGCGCGCTTGGCACCCGCCGCCTTGAGCGCCTCGCAGGCCTTCTCGACCGCGGCCTTGCTGCCGGCGATGACCGTCTGGCCCGGATCGTTGAAGTTCACCGCCTCGACCACTTCGGACGACGGGGCGCCGAACGACTGCGTCACCTCCTGGCAGCCGGCGATGACCTTCTGCGCGTCCAGTCCCAAAATGGCCGCCATCGCGCCCACGCCGACCGGCACCGCCTCCTGCATCGCCGCCGCGCGGAAGCGCACCAGCGGCGCGGCCTGGGCCAGCGTCAGCACGCCGGCGGCCACCAGCGCCGAATACTCGCCGAGCGAATGGCCGGCCACCGCGACAGGATCGCCACCGCCCTCGGCCTTCCACGCACGCCAGGCGGCCACGGCCGCTACCAGCATCACCGGCTGGGTGTTGGTGGTGAGCGCCAGGGCTTCCTTGGGGCCCTCCTGGATGAGGCGGCCCACGTCTTCGTGCAGCGCGTCCGACGCTTCCTGCACCGCTTCGGCCACGGCCGGGTGGTCGCCCCAGGCGTCGAGCATGCCGACCGATTGCGAACCCTGGCCCGGAAAAACGAATGCGAAAGCGCTCATGCGAAGGATAGTGGTATTTGTAGATCGAAAAGGCCCGTAGTCGGCGTTCCGCGCCGGCCTCCAGCTACAGATTCAGTAGCACGGCGCCCCAGGTGAAGCCGCCGCCGACGCCTTCGAGCATCAGCGTCTGGCCGGGCGTGATCCGGCCGCTGCGCACGCCGGCATCGAGCGCCAGCGGGATCGACGCGGCCGAGGTGTTGCCGTGCTGGTCGACGGTCACCATGACCTTGTCCATCGACATCTTCAGCTTGCGTGCGGTGCCCTGCATGATGCGGATGTTGGCCTGGTGCGGAATCAGCCAGTCGATGTCGGCCTCGGTCTTGCCGGCCTTGGCCAGCGTGGCGCGTGCCGCGCTCTCCAGCACGCCCACCGCCAGCTTGAAGACCGCCTGGCCGTCCATCTTGAGCAGCGGATCGCCCAGGATCTGGCCGCCGGCCACGTTGCCGGGCACGCACAGGATGCCGACGTGCCGGCCGTCGGCATGCAGGTCGCTTGCCAGGATGCCGGGAGTGTCGCTGGCTTCCAGCACCACCGCGCCGGCACCGTCGCCGAACAGCACGCAGGTGGTGCGGTCGTTGAAATCGAGGATGCGGGAGAAGACTTCCGAGCCTACCACCAGCGCCCGGCGGGCCGAGCCGGTCTGGATCATCGCGTCGGCCACGGTCAGCGCGTAGACGAAGCCGCTGCACACCGCCTGCACGTCGAAGGCGGGCGCGCCCAGGATGCCCTGCGCCGCGTCGGAGGTCTGGGCCAGCTTCTGCTGCAGGATGCAGGCGGTCGACGGGAACACCATGTCGGGGGTGGACGTGGCGACCACGATCAGGTCGATGTCCTGCGCGCCGAGGCCCGCGGCCTCCAGCGCCCGCAGGCAGGCCTGCAGGGCCAGGTCGCTGCTGCCCACGTCGGGCGCCGCGAAATGCCGAGCGCGGATGCCGGTGCGCTCGACGATCCACTCGTCGGAGGTCTCGACGCCCTTGGCCGCCAGCTCGGCCGCCAGGTCCGCATTGCTCAGGCGCCGCGGCGGAAGATAGCTGCCGGTGCCGGCGATGCGGGAATAGCGTCTCATGTTCTTATCTGTGCAGGGCAGCCGGAATCTCGGCCGAAGGCGCAACCACGGACGCGGCCGGCGCCACCGCGGCCTGCCGGGCCAGCAGGGGCGCCGCGTGGGCGATCCGCTCCTGCAGACGCTGCAGCAGGTTGTTGCGGGCAGCATCATAAGCGCGCACCAGCGCCTGCTCGAAAGCCACCTCATCGGCCGACCCGTGGCTCTTGAAGACCAGCCCGCGCAGCCCGAGCAGGGCCGCGCCGTTGTAGCGCCTGTAGTCCATCCGCCGCTTCAGCGCCGACAGCACCGGGTAGGCACACACCGCGGCCATCTTGGTGAAGACGTTGCGCGAGAACTCTTCCTTCAAGAAGCCGACGATGACCGAGGCCAGGCCTTCGCTGGCCTTCAGCGCCACGTTGCCGACGAATCCGTCGCACACCACGATGTCGACCGTGCCCTTGAAGATGTCGTTGCCCTCGACGTTGCCGGCGAAGTTCAGGTCGCCGGAATCGCGCGCCGCGCGCAGCAGCTCGCCCGCGCGCTTGATCACCTCGTTGCCCTTGATCACCTCTTCGCCGATGTTGAGCAGGCCGACCGTCGGCTGGTCGTCGCCCTTCAGCACCGAGCCGAGGGCCGCGCCCATGAAGGCGAACTGCAGCAGGTGCTCGGCGGTGCAGTCGACGTTGGCGCCCAGGTCGAGCACCGTGGTGGCGCCGCCGCGGGCATTGGGCATCTGGGTGGCGATGGCGGGCCGCTCGATCCCGTCGAGCGTCTTGAGCAGGTAGCGGGCGATCGCCATCAGCGCGCCGGTGTTGCCGGCGGAGACGGCCACGGCGGCCGCGCCGTCCTTCACCTGCTGGATCGCGACCCGCATCGACGAATCCTTCTTGCGTCGCAGGGCCACCTCGACCGGGTCGTCCATCAGGACGACCTCGGAAGCCGGCACCAGCGAAGCGCGCGCGTGCGAGAAGCCGGCCAGCTGGTCGGGCAGGCCCACCAGCAGCAGACGCGCATCGGGATGGTCGTCGAGGAACTTGCGGCAGGCCGCGAGCGTGACGCGGGGACCATGGTCGCCCCCCATGCAATCCACAGCGAGTGTGATCATGAATGCGGCGCCCGGCCGCCGGAGCGACCTGTAAAGATAACAGCCATCAAGACAAAGGCCCGTGCTACGAATTCAGTAGCGCCGGGCCTTGGTGTACTAGGCGATGTCAGGCTTCGGACTTGTTCTTCAGGACCTGGCGACCACGGTAGAAGCCGTTGGGGCTGATGTGGTGGCGCAGGTGGTTTTCGCCGGTGGTCGGCTCGACGGCGACGCCCGGCACGGTCAGGGCGTTGTGCGAACGGTGCATGCCGCGCTTGGAAGGGGACTTCTTGTTTTGCTGAACTGCCATGGTGAGGCTCCTGAATTGGGTAAGTGTGGGCGAATGCGCTAAACCCAGTCAGGCCGGCTGCCCGAAGGTCCGAACCGGTCCCACAAGACGCTTGGGGAATCGCGCGAAGCCCATGATTATAGCCGGAAGCGTCAGCCCTTCCCGTCCTTGGCCAATTTGAGGGTGGCCAGGGCCGCGAACGGGTTGGGCTTCTCCACCTCGGCTTCCTCGAAATCCGGGTCCTGCACCGACATCCGCACCTCGACCGGACAGAGGTCGTGCTGCGGTACCGCGGGCAGCGCCATCAAGAGTTCGTCCTCGACCAGCTCGCGCAGCTTGAAGTCGCGCTGGGTGACCAGCAGGTCTTCCTCCACCGCGTCGTCCTCGGCCACAGCGGCCTCTTCGCTCTCGACGAAGCGGAACGAGCGTTCGATCTCCATCGGCACATCGACCGGGCCCAGGCAGCGCTGGCAGGTCAGCGGCAGCACCGCGTCGACCTTCAGGTGCAGCCATTCCTGCGCCGGCCGGCCGACGTGCTGGATCTCTTCGCCGACGGCGACCCAGTCCACGGTGTGGGCCGACTGTTCGTCGGCGATTTCTTCCATCAGGCGGGGAAACAGGCGAAGGGCGTCGCGGCCCTCCAGGGTGGCCGCCGCCAGGGCGAAGGCCGGCACGTCCAGGCGGTCGGCAGCAAAGTCAATCTTCATCGGGGCAGTGTAAGAGAATCGACGGATGACACTTCCGACTGCCACCATCCTTTCCCGGCCCTCCGGAGGCCGGCCGCTGGTGCTGGGCTCGACCTCGCCCTACCGCCGCGAACTGCTCCAGCGGCTGCGCCTGCCGTTCGAGGTCGCCGCCCCCCAGGTCGACGAGACGCCCCGCCCCGGCGAAGCACCCCGCGCGCTCGCCGTCCGACTGGCCCGCGCCAAGGCGCTGGCCGTGGCCCGGCAGCATGCCGATGCGGTGGTGATCGGCTCCGACCAGGTCGTGGACCTCGACGGCGAGCCGCTCGGCAAGCCGGGCGACCATGCCCGTGCGACCGAACAGCTGCGCCGGATGCGCGGCCGCGCGGTGGTGTTCCACACGGCCGTCACCGTGGCCTGCGTGGCCAGCGGTTTCGAGGCGTCGGACATCGCCGAGGTGACGGTGCGCTTCCGCGACCTGACCGACGCCGAGATCGAGCACTACCTGCGCGCCGAGCAACCCTACGACTGCGCCAGCAGCGCCAAGAGCGAAGGCCTGGGCATCTCGCTGCTCGACGCGATCGACAACGACGACCCGACCGCGCTGGTCGGCCTGCCGCTGATCCGCACCTGCCGCCTGCTGCGCGCCGCGGGGGTGCAGATCGCATGAGCAGCACCCTCGGCACGCTCTACCTCGTTCCCGCACCGCTCGACTTCGGCTGCGCCACCCAGGCGCCGCTGACCGATGCGCTGCCCGACGCCACCTTGCAGCGCGCAGCGCGGATCACCCACTGGATCTGCGAGAACGCGAAATCGGCCCGCGCCTACCTGAAGCGCATCGACGCGCTGCATCCGCTGGCCGCCACGATCCAGGAGCAGCAGATCCAGGAACTGCCGCGCGAAGTGCACAAGAAGGGCGACCACGCCGCCGGCAGCTTCGACGCCCGCCCGCTGCTGGCGGCCGCACGTCAGGGCCACGACATCGGACTGGTCAGCGAGGCCGGCATGCCGGCGATCGCCGACCCCGGCGCGTCGGTGGTGCGCGCCGCGCACGCGCTCGGCATGCCGGTCGTGCCGCTGGTGGGACCTGTCTCGCTGCTGCTGGCCCTGGCGGCCAGCGGGCTCAGCGGGCAGAACTTCGCGTTCACCGGCTACCTGCCGCAGGATGCGGCCGAGCGCACCGCCCGCATCCGCATGCTGGAATCCCTGGCGCAGAAGACCGGGCAAAGCCAGCTCTTCATCGAGACGCCCTACCGCAACGCCGCCTTGCTGCAGGCGCTGATCGCAGGGCTGCAGCCCAACACGCGGCTGTCGGTGAGCCACGGCCTGACGCTCTCGACCGGCCACACCCGCAGCGCCGCGGTGCACGAATGGCGCCAGCGCCCCGGCACCGGCGCGCCCGACAACGCGACGCCCGCGGTCTTCGCGATCGGCCCGTGAGCGGCGATGCATCGTTGCGCGGCGCCCGGGCCCTGGGCGCCAGCCGGCACGCCACGCGGGTGCAGTTCTTCTGCTCCGGCTTCCTGTTCGCGACCTGGGGCGTGCACATCCCGACGATCCGGGCCCTCTACGGCGTGACCGAGGCCGGGCTGGGCGTGGCGATGCTCGCCGCCGGCATCGGCGCCCTGCTGGGGCTGACCCAGGCCGGCCGGCTGATCGCCCGGTTCGGGCCGCGCGGCGTCTGCCGGGTGTGCGGGGTGGCCATGGCGGGCGGCATCTCGCTGCTGCTGGTGATGCCCGGACTGCCGGCGCTGCTGGTGCTGCTCGCGGTGTTCGGCGTGGCCAACAGCATCTTCGACGTGGCGATCAACGCCGAGGCGGCAGAGCTCGAGCGCGTCGGCCAGCGGCCCCTGATGAGCGGCATGCACGGCATGTTCAGCACGGGCGGCATGGCCGGCGCGGGCGTGGGCGGCGTGCTGCTCGCCTGGCCGCAGTGGCACCTGACGCTGGTCGCCGTCGTGCTGGCGGCCGCGGCGTTGCTCGCGGCCCACCGGATGCTGGTGCCGCTGCCGGTCGCCGCCGATGCGCCTTCCACGCCCGGCTTCGTGCTGCCGCGCGGCACGCTGCTGGTGCTGGGCGTGTTCGCCGGGCTGGGACTGATCGCCGAGGGCGCGATGTACGACTGGAGCGTGCTCTACCTTCACCAGGAGCTCGGCAGCCCGCAGACCGAGGCCGCCTGGGCCTACGCCAGCTTCTCGGCCGCGATGGCGGCGGCGCGCTTCGGCGGCGACTGGGTGCGCGCCCGCGTCGCGCCGGCGGTGCTGCTGCGCGCCAGCGCCTTGCTGGCGGCCTTCGCGATGGTGGTGGTGCTGCTGGCCACCGCGCCCTGGCTGGCGCTGGTGGGTTTCGCGCTGGCGGGCATCGGCTTCGCGAACGTGGTGCCGCTGCTCTTCACCGCGGCGGCCAAGGTGCCGGACAGTTCGCCGGCGCATGCGATCGCGGCCGTTTCGTCGCTCGGCTACCTGGGCTTCATGGGCGGCCCGCCGATCATCGGATTCGTGGCGCAGTGGACGTCGCTCGGTGCCGCGCTGTGGCTGGTGGTGGTGTTCGCGGTGGTGCTGGCCCTCGGCGCCCGGCGGGCCCTGCGCTGACCGGCGTGGTCGCCTGGCAGGCGGCCCTGCAGAAACGACGAAGCCCGCATCGCGCGGGCTTCGTCGCATGCGGCGGCGGCGAGCCGCCGGCACTCAGCGGATCGCGGGCACCGCCTTCAGGGCGTGGATCGCGCCCTCGCCCATCGCCGCACCGAACTTCTTGGCCAGGCGCTCGGCGACGTTGTCGCGGCGGGTGTAGTCGACCACTTCTTCCGCCTTGACCACCTCGCGAGCGACGTAGTCCAGGTTGCCCAGGTGGTCGGCCAGGCCCATCTCGACCGCCTGCTGGCCGGTCCAGAACAGGCCGGTGAAGGTGTCGGGGGTTTCCTTGAGCCGGGCGCCGCGGCCGGCCTTCACCACCCCGATGAACTGCTGGTGGATCTGGTCGAGCATCGCCTGCGCGAAGGCGCGCTGCTTCTCAGTCTGCGGGCTGAACGGGTCGAGGAAGCCCTTGTTCTCGCCGGCGGTGAGCAGGCGGCGCTCGACACCCAGCTTGTCCATGAGGCCGGTGAAGCCGAAGCCGTCCATCAGCACGCCGATACTGCCGACGATGCTGGCCTTGTCGACGAAGATCTGGTCGGCGGCCGAAGCGATGTAGTACGCCGCCGAGGCACAGGTCTCTTCCACCACCGCGTAGACCGGCTTCTTGTGCTTGGCCTTCAGGCGCACGATCTCGTCGTTGATGATGCCGGCCTGCACCGGGCTGCCGCCCGGCGAGTTGATCCGCAGCACGATGGCCTGCGCGCCCTCGTCCTCGAACGCGGTGCGCATCGCCGAGACGACGAATTCGGCGCTGGCATCGTTGCCCTCGGCGATTTCGCCCTTGATGTCGACCACCGCCGTATGGGCGGTCGACTTGGCGGTGGTGGGCGTCGCCCGGTGGAACAGGATCCAGGCCGCGGCGATGAAGAACACCAGCCAGGCCAGACGGGTGAAGGTCTTCCAGCGGCGGGCGGCACGCTGTTCCTTCAGTGCGGAGAAGGCCAGTTTCTCGATGGCGGCGCGCTCCCATCCGCTGGCGGCCATTGCTTCTTTTTTCATAGCATCATGCCGGCCATCCGCCTGGGCTGCAGGCATTCTTTCAGGGGAATCCAGGGGATCGCGGAAGATCGGCTCGGTCATCTAGAACTCAGGGGTTGAGGGGGTTGACAGCAGTATGCCAGCGGACCCCGTAAGCCCCGGGAGAGAGTTGTATCCGGCGCGGGCATCCCGCCGTTCAGGCACGGACAGGCGGTCTTTCGGGCGCCGCCGAGGGATGTTTTGTAGGCTCGGCGCAACAGGCGGGAGGAGCGGCGCCTCGCGAGCCCTGCAGCTCAGGCGTGGGCCGCCAGCCAGGCATCCAGCTCGGCCACCGAATGCACGATCGCCAGCGGCCGCAGTGCGCCGAAGGCCTCGGGCGTATGGGCACCGTAGCTCACGCCGATGCTGGCGCAGCCGGCGTTGCGGGCCAGCTGCAGGTCGTGCGTCGTGTCGCCGATCATCAGCACCCGCTCAGCCGGGAGGTCGAAGGCTTCCATCAGCTCGTGCAGCATCAGCGGGTCGGGCTTGCCGGCGGTCTCGTCCGCAGTGCGCGAGTCGTCGAACAGCCCGCGCAGCTGCACCGTGGCCAGCGCCTCGTCCAGGCCGCGCCGGCTCTTGCCGGTGGCCACGGCCAGCAGGTGGCCGCGCGCCTTCAGGCCGTCGAGCATCGGCAGCACGCCGTCGAACAGGATCAGGTCGTCGTAGTGCCTGGCGTAGTGGTGGCGGTAGCGTTCGCCCAGCAGCGGATAGCGCTCGGGAGGCACGTCGGGCGCCGCGTGGGCGAGCGCCTGGCCCAGGCTCATGCCGATCACGTAGGCGGCGGCGCGGTCGGTGGGCGTGGTGCCGCCCACGTCCTGCACCGCGGCCTGGATGCACTTCACGATGACGCCGGTTGAGTCGTACAGCGTGCCGTCCCAGTCGAAGGCGATCAGGTCGAAGCGGCGGGGACGGGGCGTGGGGTCGGACATCGGTGTGGTTCGGCTGTAGAGGGTGTTTGGGACCGGGGAGCGGCGGCGCCCCGGCGGATTCTGCTGGTACGGGCGCGCGCTCAGACCCCGGCGGCGTCGGCCGGACCGGCCCAGGCGCGCAACTCGGGCGGCAGTTCGGCGACGAGCGCGATCCGCTCGTCCGTTGCCGGATGGTTGAACTGCAGGCGCCAGGCGTGCAGGAACATCCGGCCCAGCCCCTGCGCCGCCAGCCGCTTGTTCAGGGCGAAATCGCCGTACTTGTCGTCGCCCGCGATCGCGTGGCCCTGGCCGGCCAGGTGCACCCGGATCTGGTGGGTGCGACCGGTCTTGATCGTCACCTCCAGCAGCGAGAAGGCGGGCAGCCCCGCCTCGGCCCGCGCGGCCGACGCATGGCGCACCTTGACCAGGGTGATCGAGCGCATGCCGTCCGGGTCTTCCGGGGTGGTGATGCGCACCCGCCGCTCGCCGTCGGCCTGCAGGTACTTGTGCAGCGGCTGGTCGAGCACCTTGAGCCGCGCCGGCCAGGTGCCGATCGCCAGCGCAAGGTAGGTCTTGCCGGTCTCCCGCTCGCGGAACTGGTCCTGCAGCCGGGTCAGCGCCGAGCGGCGCTTGGCCACCAGCAGGATGCCCGACGTCTCGCGGTCGAGCCGGTGCACCAGCTCCAGGAAGCGGGCCTCTGGCCGCGCCTGGCGCAGCTGCTCGATCACGCCGAAGCTCACACCGCTGCCGCCGTGCACCGCCACGTCGGCGGGCTTGTCGATGGCGAGCAGATGCTCGTCCTCGAACAGCACCGGGAACACGCGGGCCGGTGCCGGCCGGGCGGCCTTGGCCTCGGCCGCGTCCGAGGTGCGGACCGGCGGCAGCCGCACCACGTCGCCCACCGCCACGCGGGTGTCGGCGGCGGCGCGGCCCTTGTTCACCCGCACCTCGCCGCTGCGGATGATCCGGTAGACGTGGGTCTTGGGCACGCCCTTGAGTTCGCGGATCAGGAAGTTGTCGAGCCGCTGGCCTTCGGAGCCCTCGTCCACCGTCACTTGGCGCACGGCGGGAGCCGCGGCCACGGCTTTGGCCCCTATAATGTGTTTCACTGGCGCGACGCTGTGTAAGTGGTTGATTTTGATGGATTTTAGTCCACACACCACCCCCGCGGCGCCAGCAGGTCGATGCCACCGAAGGCTTTTCGCGCAAGTTGCGGGCCCGTTGCCCGCGGCGGCTCGCAGTACCTTCGGCCGAACCGGCACTTCGAAAAACAGAATTGGAATCACCCATCCGGCCGGCCCCGCGCTCCTTTCAGCGCTGGCCGGCCGGCGGATCAAAGCGAGACTTCAGACGTGCCGACACTCCTGGTAACTGCCCTCTGGCGGTGGCTCCTGCCCCCGCCCGTCGGCGTGCCCCGGGCGCCGGTGCCTCCTCCGCGGGCCCGTGCGGCCCGCCCGGCTGCGCAACCCTCTCTGCAGCCGTTCCTCGCCCCCGTCCACGCGCCCCCGCCCCTGCTGCAGCGCTAAGGCGTCCGCAGCCGCGGCTTTCCCGGCAATTCCCTTCGTTTCGAGGCGTCAGTTCAGGCATCGTGGGCCCCATCCGGGCCGGTACGAAGTTTTGAATTCAAAGGAACGCATCATGAAGCGGATGCTGATCAATGCCACGCAGGCCGAAGAACGCCGCCTGGCCATCGTCGACGGACAAAAGCTCCTCGACTACGAAATCGAGATCGAGGGGCGCGAACAGCGCAAGGGCAACATCTACAAGGCGGTCGTGACCCGCGTGGAGCCCTCGCTGGAAGCCTGTTTCGTCGACTACGGCGAGGACCGCCACGGCTTCCTGCCCTTCAAGGAAATCTCCCGCCAGTATTTCGCCGAAGGCGTGTCGGTCAGCCAGGCCCGCATCAACGACGTGATCCGCGAAGGCCAGGAACTGCTGGTCCAGGTCGAGAAAGAAGAGCGCGGCAACAAGGGCGCGGCGCTCACCACCTTCGTGTCGCTCGCCGGCCGCTACGTGGTTCTGATGCCCAACAACCCGCGCGGCGGCGGCGTGTCGCGCCGCATCGAGGGCGAGGACCGGGCCGAGCTCAAGGAGGCGATGGACCAACTCGAGTACCCGAAGGGCATGTCGATCATCGCCCGCACCGCCGGCATCGGCCGCTCGGCCCCCGAACTGCAGTGGGACCTGAACTACCTGCTCAAGCTCTGGACCGCCATCGACGGCGCGGCCAAGGGCGGCAAGGGCGCCTTCCTGATCTACCAGGAATCGAGCCTCGTCATCCGCGCGATCCGTGACTACTTCAACCACGACATCGGCGACATCCTGATCGACACCGACGACATCTACGAGCAGGCGCACCAGTTCATGGCGCACGTCATGCCCGAGCATGCCGGCCGGGTGAAGCGCTACCGGGACGACGCGCCGCTGTTCTCCCGCTTCCAGATCGAGCACCAGATCGAATCGGCCTACGCCCGCACCGTGACGCTGCCGTCCGGCGGTGCCGTGGTGATCGACCACACCGAGGCGCTGGTGAGCGTCGACGTCAACTCGGCCCGCGCCATCAAGGGCGGCGACATCGAGGAAACCGCCACCCGCACCAACCTGGAAGCCGCCGACGAAGTGGCGCGCCAGATGCGCCTGCGCGACCTGGGCGGCCTGATCGTCATCGACTTCATCGACATGGAAGAGTCGAAGAACCGCCGCGAGGTCGAGAACCGCCTGCGCGACGCCCTGCGCCAGGACCGCGCCCGGGTGCAGTTCGGCACGATCAGCAAGTTCGGCCTGATGGAGATGAGCCGCCAGCGCCTGAAGCCGGCGCTCTCCGAAGGCGCGCACATCAACTGCCCGCGCTGCGGGGGTTCCGGCCACATCCGCGATACCGAAAGCTCCGCCCTGCAGATCCTCCGGATCATCCAGGAGGAGTCGATGAAGGACAACACCTCGGCGGTGCACGTGCAGGTGCCGGTCGAGGTCGCCTCGTTCCTGCTCAACGAGAAGCGCCCGGAGATCGCCAAGATCGAACTCAAGCAGCGCGTCACCGTGCTGATGGTGCCCAACAAGTCGCTCGAGACGCCGCACTACAAGCTCGAGCGCCTGAAGCACGACGACCCGCGCCTCGACGGCATCGAGCCGAGCTACAAGCTGGCCGAGGAAGTGGAAGACCCCACCACCGTCACCCGCCGCTCGCAGGAACCCACCAACAAGCAGACGCCGGTGATCAAGGGCGTGCTGCCGGATGCACCCGCTCCCCAGGCCGTGCCGCGCCCGGCCGCCCCCGCACCGCAACAGGCCCAGGCCCCGGTGCCGCCGCCTCCCCCACCGGCCGCGCCACCGCCTGCGCCGCCGGTCGAGATGGGCTTCCTGGCCTGGCTGAAGAGCCTCTTCGGCTATGCGACCCCGCCGGCACCCGCGCCGGCACCCGCACCTGCGCCCGCTCCGGCTCCGGTTGCAGGCGACGAACAGCGCCGCAACGGACGCGGCGGCGAAGGCCGCGGAGCCGGCCGTGACGGCCGCCGCGACGGCCGCCCGGAAGGCCGCGGCGGTGAAGGCCGTGGTGGCGAAGGCCGCTCGGACGGCCGCGGCGGCCGCCGTGGCGAGCGCGGCGACCGGGGTGGCGAGCGCGGCGAACGCGGCGCAGGCCCTGCCGCAGGTGCTGCAGGCGCCAACGGCGCACCGTTGGCAGAACGCGGCGAGCGCACCGACCGGGGCGACCGGCCAGAAGGTGGCCGCCCCCCGCGCGAAGGCCGCGCACCCCGTGACGGCGAAGTCCGCGCACCGCGCGACGGCGAAGGCCGTGGCCGAGGCGACCGTCCGGAGCGTGGCGAACGCGGCGGCGAAGGCCGTGGCCGCGAGCCGCGCGACATGCGCAACGGCGAGCGCGCCCCCGGATCCGTCGACACGGTGACCGAAGCCGCCGCCCTGGCCGCCCTGCCTGGCGACCTGGCGCTGCCGGGCGACGAGTCCCGTGCAGAACGCGCACCGCGCCGTGAGCGCGGCGAGCGCAACGACCGGGGCGACCGTCCGGAAGGCGGCCGCCGCGAGCGGGGCGATCGCCGCCCGCGCGGTGAATCCACCGACGGCATCGCGGGCGAAGCCGGGACCTCCGGCGCTGCGTCCGACGCCGCTGCGCTGCCCCGTGCCCACGACCGCGTCCTGCCCCCGGGCGAAGACGCCGGCGTGACCGAAGCCGCCGTGCAGCAGGCCGCGGGCGAAGCCGGCATGCCGGCCGCCGAGAGCGACGAGCGCCGCGAGCGCCGGTCGCGCGACCGCTACGGACGCGACCGCCGCGAACGCAACGGCGAGCGCGGTGCCGGCGGCGAGCGTGGCGAGCGCACCGACCGTGCACCGCTGGAAGCGACCGCCCACGAAGAAGCACCGCAGGGCGGCATCTTCGACGCGTTCCGCAACCCGACGCCGATCGCGTCCGAAGGCACGGCCGATGTCGCCGCCCTGAGCACCGGCGCCGCATCGCCCGCCGACGTGCAGCAGGCAACGGCCGAGCGCCGTCCGCAGAACGACGACCAGCGCCGCGCGCCCCGTGCGCCACGCAACCGTCCGCCGGTGGAGAACGGAGAGGGCTCGGCATCGGCCCCCCTGCGTTCGGACGCACTGCCGACGGAAAGCGCCGTGGCGCCTGCGGTACCTGCTGCAGCGGCACCATCGCCGGCCTTCGTGCCCGCGGCCGAGCCGGTCGCAGCGCCGACGCCCGCCCCGCGCCCGGTGCCGGCACCTGCACCGGTGGCAGCCGCACCGGTGGCAGCCGCACCGGCACCGGTCGCCGCACCCGCCCCGTTGGCGCCTGCGCCGATGGCAGCCGTGCCGGCGCCTGTGGCCGTCGCCGCACCTGCACCGAAGGCCGCCCCGGCGCCCTTCGTGCTGCCGGTGAACGACCTGGCGCGACTGGCCGAAGGCAGCGGCCTGCAGTGGGTCGGCTCCGACGCCGGCAAGATCGCCGCCGCCCAGGCCGCGATGGCCGCCGAGCCGCCAGCGGTGCGCGTGCCGCGCGAGCGTCCGCCGGTCGTGGTGGCGCAGGACACCGCCCTGGTGCTGGTCGAGACCAAGCGCGACCTGCGCGACGTCAAGCTCGCGTTCGAGAACGCCGAGCCGGTCGAGCCTGCCGCGCCGCAGCCGGGCACCGTGCCGCCTGCCGGCTGATCCCCGCCGCCGCGTGCCTGCACGCGGGCCCCGGGCCCCGAGCCCTGCCGAGCGCCCGCGGGCACCCGGCAGGGCTTTTTCCATGGCGGGCCGGTGACGCGGCGCGCTGCCTGCACCGACAATGGCAGCCGCATGCCGCCCTGTCGCAGGCGTGCGCCCCTGGTCCGTCCGATTTCGCCCTTTCGAGATACCGCTTCATGCTGCTGCTGCTGTCCCCCGCCAAATCGCTCGACTACGACACGCCGGTGCCGGCCGACTTTCCGGCGACCGAGCCGGTCTTCGGCACCCAGTCGAAGGCCCTGATCGCCTTGCTGCGCACCCGCTCGCCGCAGCAGATCGCCGAGTTGATGTCGCTGTCGGACACGCTCTCGGCCCTCAACGTGGCGCGCTACCAAGCGTGGTCGCCCCGCGCCACCGCGGCCAACTCGCGCCAGGCGGTGTGGGCCTTCGATGGCGACGTGTACGGCGGGCTCGATGCCAGGAGCCTGTCGGCCGACGAGCTGGCCTGGGCGCAGGACCACCTGGCGATATTGAGCGGCCTGTACGGGGTGCTGCGACCGCTCGACCGGCTGCAGCCCTACCGGCTGGAGATGGGCACACGGCTGCAGAACCCGGCGGGCGCCGACCTCTACCGCTTCTGGGGATCGCAGATCGCCGACTACCTCAACACCCGGCTGCAGGCCGACCGCACGCCGGTGCTGGTCAACCTGGCCTCGCAGGAATACTTCCGCGCGGTCGACAAGCTGGTGCTCAAAGCCCGGGTGATCGACTGCGTATTCGAGGACTGGAAGAATGGGCAGTACAAGATCATCAGCTTCCACGCCAAGCGTGCGCGCGGCCTGATGGCCCGCCATGCGGTGAAGACCCGGGCCGCCACGCCGCGCCAGCTGGAGGGCTTCGATGCCGAAGGCTACCGGTACGCCGCCGACGCCTCGCAGCCCGACCGGCTGGTGTTCCGCCGCCGGGCCGACTGACCCACCCCGTTTTCGAAAGGACCCCCGCCATGCCGCGCGACAACGCCGCCGACGCCTTCGCTTCCGCCCTCGCCTCCCAACAGCAGGCCACGCCAGAGTTGCGCGCCTGGATCATCGCGCAGGCCCAGGCCGGCTATGCGGCGCCGGTCATCGTGCAGTCGATGGTCGATTCCGGCTGGAAGGAAGAGGTGGCCGTCCACGCCATGGAGACGACGCTGCGCGACCACCTGGAAGACGAGGCCGAGCGCCGCGGCCAGCCCCCCGGCGTGCCGGTGCCGGATGCCGCGCTGCACGACTCGCCGCTCTACCTCGACGTCGGCGACCGCAAGGTCCACGTGCTGCAGGCGATGGCCGACCCGCGCATCGTCGTGTTCGGCAACCTGCTGTCGGACGAGGAATGCACCGCGCTGATCGCCGACGCGGAGCCGCGGATGAAGCGCTCGCTCACCGTGGCGACCAAGACCGGCGGCGAGGAACTCAACGCCGACCGCACCAGCGACGGCATGTTCTTCAGCCGGGGCGAGACCGACGTGGTGAAGCGTCTCGAAGCCCGTATCGCCCGCCTGGTCAACTGGCCGCTGGAGAACGGCGAGGGCCTGCAGGTGCTGCACTACCAGCCGGGTGCCGAATACAAGCCGCACTACGACTATTTCGACCCCGACGAGCCCGGCACGCCGAGCATCGTCGCCCGCGGCGGCCAGCGGGTGGCCACGCTGGTCATCTACCTCAACGAGCCCGAGCGCGGCGGCGGCACCACCTTTCCCGACATCGGCCTGGAAGTGGCGCCCAAGCGCGGCAACGCGGTCTTCTTCAGCTACCGGCGGCCCCACCCCTCGACCCACACGCTGCACGGCGGCGCGCCGGTGCTGGCAGGCGAGAAGTGGATCGCCACCAAATGGCTGCGCGAGCGCGAGTTCGTCTGATTCACAAGAAATAGTGGATGCAGCCGGCACCGGACGCCGGCCTCCAGCTATGGATTCGATAGCATGAACACCCCTGAACATTCCCCGCTCGGCCAGGCTTCGGCCTATGCCGACCAGTACGACCCCTCGCTGCTGTTCCCGATCCCGCGCGCAGGCAAGCGGGCCGAGATCGGCGTCGACGGCGCGCCGCCCTTCTTCGGCGCCGACCTCTGGACCGCCTTCGAGCTGAGTTGGCTCAACCTGCGCGGCAAGCCCCAGGTGGCGCTGGCCCACTTCACCGTGCCCTGCGAAACCCGCAACATCGTCGAGAGCAAGTCGTTCAAGCTGTATCTCAACAGCTTCAACAACACCCGCCTGGCCGACGCAGAGGCGGTACGCGCCCGGTTGCGCGCCGACATCGGCGAGGCGGTCTGGCGCGGGGCCGAGCACGCCTCCTCCATCGGCGTGAAGCTGCTGATGCCCGACGCCTTCGACCGGGAGCCGGTCCACGAGCTGGACGGCCTGAGCCTCGACCGGCTGGACGTCGAATGCACCCGCTACACCCCGGCCCCCGAGCTTCTGACCGTGGCCGCGGGCGAGCCCGAGGTGAGCGAGGTGCTGGTGAGCAACCTGTTGAAGAGCAACTGCCTGGTCACCGGCCAGCCCGACTGGGGCAGCGTGCAGATCCGCTACAGCGGCGCGCCGATCGACCAGGCCGGGCTGCTGCAGTACTTGGTCAGCTTTCGCAACCACAACGAGTTCCACGAGCAGTGCGTCGAGCGCATCTTCATGGACATCTGGAACCGCTGCAAACCGCACCGGTTGTCGGTCTATGCCCGCTATACCCGCCGCGGCGGGCTGGACATCAATCCCCTGCGCACCAGCCATCCGCAGGCGCTGCCGGCCAACACCCGGACGGCGCGGCAATAAGCGGCACGCGGCTCCTTCGTCTATGCACCCTGCATGGTTTCGTTACATTCGGCCGATTCGATTCCCGCGCCGGGAGCCCCGCGGGTAAAATGAAAGGCCATGCGTTGTTCCGTCTGCCCACCCTGCCGAGCGCTTTGTGACTCCATCCGATAGCGCCGCCGCTGCGGCAGACCCGGTGGCCGCCCTGCGGTCCGCCACCCACGACATCCACCAGCAGCTCGACTCCTCCCTGCCCCTCGCAGCACCCGACGCCTCCCTGGCCGACTATGTGCAGCACCTGCAGGCGGTCGCGTGGTGGCTCGATGCCATGGCACCCATCTGGTCGACCGCCGGCGCCCCGGCGGAGTGGTCCGGCCTGCAGGAGCGGCGCCTGGCCCACGCCCGGGCAGATCTGCAGGACGCCCATGCGCCGGTACCGGTGCCCACCGCGCTCGACACAGCGGCGGCCGAAACGCTGCGGCACGCGGCTGCCGCCGAGCCGCTCGCCTACGCCTGGGGCCTGGCCTACGTGGTGGAAGGCTCCCAGCTCGGCGGCGCGATGCTGCACCGCCGGCTGCAGGCACGGCTGGCACCGCATCCGCTGCGCTACCTGCAGGGCGATGCCGCGGTGGGAGCCCGCTGGAAAAGCTTCATGTCCGACCTGAGGGCCGCGGTACGCACGCCGGCCGAGACCGCGGCTGCGGTGCGCGGCGCGCAGGCCGGCTTCGGCGCCCTGGTCGGCCGGTTCGAGCGGATGGAGGTTCTGGCATGAGCATCGCGACCCCACGTGCCCCGGTCAACCTCGACAACTGCGACCGCGAACCGATCCACATCCCCGGCCAGATCCAGCCGCACGGGGCGATGCTCGCCTTCGACAAGGAGCGCCGGCTGGTGCACGCCAGTGCCAACGCCGCCGCCCTGCTCGGCCCGGACCAGCCAGCGCTGGGCGACGCCCTGCTGCGCCGGCATTTCGATGCCGACGCCGACATCCATGCGGCCTTCGACGACGGTTTCGAGGCCCTCGCCGCTGGCGAATCGCTGCCGCTTTCGATTCCGATCGCGATCGGCGAACGCAGCTTCGACCTGATCCTGCACGGCTCCAAGGGCCTGCTGCTGGCCGAGTACGAACTGCGGCAGCGGTCAGAAGACATGCTCGACGGCTTCGCCTCGAAGGCCCACCGTGCGATGGACCGCCTGAAGCGCCAGCGCTCGCTGGACAGCCTCCTGACCACCGCCACCCACGAGATCCGCCAGCTGACCGGTTTCGACCGCGTCATGGCCTACCGCTTCCGCTCCGACGGGAGCGGAGACGTGGTCGCGGAGAACTGCGATGCGTCGCTCGATCCGTTCCTGGGCCGCCGTTACCCCGCCAGCGACATTCCCGCGCAGGCCCGGCGCCTGTATGTCGAGAACACGCTGCGTCTGATCGCCGACATCGGCGGCGCGCCGGTCGACGTGCTGGCCACCCCGGAGGCGGCCGGCGTGCCGCTGGACATGAGCCATGCGGTGCTGCGCGCCGTGTCTCCGATCCATATCGAGTACCTGACCAACATGGGCGTCGGTGCGTCGATGAGCGTCTCGATCGTGGTGCACGGCGAGCTGTGGGGCATGATCGCCTGCCACCACATGGCGCCGCGCCAGGTGCCGTATTCGGTGCGCATGGCCTGCGACGTGGTCGCGCAGATCCTGGCGGCCAACGTGCAGACCGTCACCGCCCGCGACCATGCGGCCCGCATGGCATCGGCCGCCACCATCCGCGCCAGCGTGATGGAAGGGGCGCTGCATGCGGACGACCCGACCACCGCCTTCATCGCGCTCGGCCAGCCGCTGATGGAGATCTTCGATGCCCACGCCCTGATCGTCGCCGACGGCAGCAAGCTGGCGGTCGAGGGCGACATGCCGGTCGAGGCGGCCCGCGCCCTGGTGCGCTGGCTCAACGACACCGATTCCGACGCGCCCGGCAACATGGTCAACCTGAGCGCGCTGGCGCAGTTCCCGCCGCAGCTGCAGTCGGAGCTGGGCTACTGGTGCGGCGTGCTGGGCCTGCGGTTCGACGCCGCATCGCACAGCTGGCTGGTGCTGGTGCGCAAGGAGCAGATCGAGAGCATCCTCTGGGGCGGCAAGCCCGAGAAGGAGTACGCGGTCGGCCCGCTGGGCCCGCGCCTCACGCCGCGCGGATCGTTCGCCATCTGGCGCGAGACGGTGCGGGGCCGGGCGGTCGAATGGGACGCCACCACGCTCGACATCGGCCGCCAGTTGCTCGACGAGCTGATGCGCGCCAATGCCGCCCGGGTGGCCGAGCTGAACCGTGCCCGCAACCAGCTGCTGGCCATCCTCGGCCACGACCTGCGCGACCCGCTGCATTCGATCAGCATGGCCGCGCGCGTGCTGGAGAAGAGCAGCGGCGACAGCCAGGGCCGGCTCGGCCAGCGCATCCAGTCGTCCAGCAGCCGGATGCAGCGGCTGGTGAGCCAGGTGCTCGACATGTCGCGGCTCCAGGGCGGCCTGGGCCTGGGCCTGAACATCGTGCCGACCGACTTGGTGGCGCTGGTCAACGACCTGCTCGACGAGTCGCTGCTGGCCCACCCCGGCAGCCTGTTCAAGCGCGAACTGCCCGAGCGGCTGATCGCCCAAGTCGACCCCGACCGCACCGCGCAGGTCGTCACCAACCTGGTCAGCAACGCCCGCCACCATGGCGGAGCCGGCGAGCCGATCGTGGTACGCCTGAGCCAGGAGGGCGACGAGGTCCACCTCGCGGTCAGCAACGTCGGCTCGCCGATCCCGCCCGAGCTGGAGACGGTGCTCTTCAATCCCTTCAAGCGCCAGTCGCTCGGCAACGAACGCAACAAGAGCGGACTGGGGCTGGGCCTCTACATCGCGAACGAAATCGTTACCGCCCACCGCGGCAGCATCGGCTATTCTTTTGACAAACCGCATGTGGTGTTCACCGTGCGCTTGCCGCAGCAGACACCGGATGCTTCCTCGGGGGGATAGCCGGGGCGCCGCGTGCGGCCCCTGCTCCAGCGCCCCGCGCCCGATTTCGTAGAAAGCCCTCGTGGAACTCAATATCCTCATCGTCGACGACAACCGCGAAGCGGCCGAGCTGTTCCAGGAGCTGCTGGACATGCAGGGCTACGACGTGCGTTGCGCCTACAACGCGCAGCAGGCCCTGGCGATGGCCGCAGAGGCCCCGGCCCAGGTCTACCTGCTGGACCTGACCCTGCCCGACATGCACGGCACCGAGCTGGCCCGCAAGCTCAAGCAGATGGCCGCCGGTGCCGACGCGCCGCTGCTGATCGCCGTGACCGGCCTCTCGGCCGACGGCGGCAACGCCGACGACATGGCGATCTTTGCGCACTTCCTGCAGAAGCCGGTCGACTTCGAGAAGCTCGAACGCATCCTGGCAGACGCGGCGCAGGGCCGATGAGCGCCGCCGAAACTGCCGCGGCATCGGCAACGGGCACCGCCTGGTTCGCAGCGGGTGTGCGCCACGAACTGCTGATGCGGGTGCTGCCCGCCATCCGCCACGACATGGCCGGTCCGCTGTCGGTGGTGCGGATGGGCAACACCGTGTTGCGCCGCTACCTGGGTGCCGAACCGTTCGACGCGGCCCAGAGCCTCAAGCGGCTCGGGCAGACCGAGGAGCAACTCCAACTGACCGTCGCCGGCATCCGTGCGCTGAGCCGCTGGGACACCGAAGCGGCCGACGGCCAGAAGGCTCCGGCCGACGTCGCGCAGGCGATGGAGATGGCGCGGCCGATGCTGGATCTCTACGGCATGCAGCTGTCGGAAAGCGCATCGGCGCCTGCCGGATGGCCCGAGGTCGTGCCGGGCCGCGTGCTGTACGCGGTGCTGGGCGCTTTGGCCTACCTGCAGGACGGGGCCACCGTGCCGATGGCGATCCGTGCGGTGGTCCAAGAGGGCGTGCTGCGCTTCGACCGCACCCCCACCGGTGCCGCGTTCGACCTGTCCATGCGGCCGCCGACACGGCACCTGCAGGTCGACGCAGCAGCGCTGCACGCCCTGTTCGCCAACCTGCGCTGGCCGGTGGAGGTGGCTGCGGACGTGGTCGTGCTGGGCGTCCCGTCCGTCTGAGGCGGCGCAGGGGGCCTGTGGGCGGCGGTCGCAGGCGCATGCACTCGGCCACTGCCTCCGGCAGCGGCTCTCGGTAGCGTCGCTTTCAGGCCGCCTTCTTCACCGCCGCACGCGCCTTGCGCGGCCCCTTGCGGTGCTCTTCCAAAAACGCCAGCAGCCGGTGTTCCGCCGCATACAGCTTGCGTTGCCGCTGCGACTTGCCGGCGATCCGGTCCCAGATGCCGGCGATGCCGGTGCCCACGTCCGACCCCAGCGTGCCGCCCAGCGCGAGCACCGCCGGATGGATGTACGACTTCTTGCACACCGCCGGCGTATTGCCCAGTTGCTTGGCCACCTCGGCCAGCACATGCTTGGCACTGTAGGCGGCGGCACCTTCCTGCCCGCACGCCAGCCGGGTCAGCTCCAGCGCCTGCACCGTGCCGTGCCAGGTGCGGAAATCCTTGGCGGTGAAGTGCAGGCCGTCGTCGCCCGGGACGATCTCGCGCAGGTAGTCGTTGACGTCGCTGGAGCCGACCGCGTGCGGCGTGCCGTCCTCGTCCTCGTACTGGAACAGCTCCTGGCCGGGCAACTGCTGGCAGCGGCGCACCACGCGGGCAACGCGCGGGTCGTCCAACTGCACCTCCTGCTGCACCCCGCTCTTGCCGCGGAACCGGAGCATGAGCACGCTGCCGTGGACGCCGGCGTGCGGCATGCGCAAGGTGGTCAGGCCGTAGGAGCCGTTGGTGCTCGCGTACTCCTCGTTACCGACCCGCATGTAGGTGGTGTCGAGCAGCCGCACCAGCGTCGCCAGCACCACGGTGCGGCCCAGCGGCTCGCCATTGGGCGGCACCAGGTCGCGGGCGACCCGGGCCCTGATCCGCGGCAGCGCGAGGCCGAAGGCCTCCAGGCGCTCGAACTTGCTTTCGTCGCGCTGCAAGCGCCAGTCGGCGTGGTAGCGGTACTGCTTGCGCCCACGGGCGTCCAGCCCGGTCGCCTGGAGGTGGCCGTTCACCAAGGGGCAGATCCACACCTGGGTGTAGGCCGGCGGAATCGCGAGCTTGTTGATGCGGGCGATCTCGTCCGGGTCCCGCAGCCACTCGCCGTCGTGGCGCCGGTAGCGGAACGCCTTGCCGCGCTTCAGCCGGCTCAGGCCCGGCATCTCGGGGCTGACGTAGACCAACCCGCCGGGCAGGCGCACGGGCCGCGGCACACGGCCCGGGGCGGTGCCCGAAGGGATGCGGGAGGAAACGGAGGATAGAGGTGTGGCGTCGGGCATAGCGCAACAGAGGAAAGGCGGTGCAGGCACCGGAAGTGCCTTGCACTACACCGCCGCACGCCGCTCCGCGGTGTAGGAGTGCGGCGGTAGGCACGGTGCGCCCGCCGCGCATCAGGCCACGCGGAAGACCTGTACCGCGCGTTCCAGCTCCTGCGCCCGCTCGGCCAGGGCGCCGGCCGCTTCCGACGATTGCTGTACCAGCGCCGCGTTGTGCTGCGTCACCCCGTCCAGGTCGGTGATCGCGCCGTTGACCTGGGCGATCCCCTGCGCCTGCTCCTTCGCTGCCGTGCCGATGTGCTGCATCAAGGCCTCCACCCGACCCACCGCGTCGACCACGCTGTCGATCGTCTGGCCGGCCTGGCGCATCTGGCGGGCGCCCTCGGTCACCTGCAGGGCCGACGCGCCGATCAGCGTGCGGATCTCGCGGGCGGCCCCGGCGCTGCGCTGGGCCAGCGCCCGCACCTCCGACGCCACCACCGCGAATCCACGGCCCTGCTCCCCCGCCCGCGCCGCCTCGACCGCCGCGTTGAGTGCCAGGATGTTGGTCTGGAATGCGATGGCCTCGATCGTGCCGATGATGTCGGCCACCTGCCCGGCCGACTGCTCGATCGCCTGCATCGCCGCCCCCACCTGCAGCACCGCCGCGCGGCCCTGCCCGGCGATGCGCGAACTCTCGGCGCTCTCCACCGACACCTGCGCCACCGTGTCGGCCGTCTGGCGTACGGTGCTGGCCAGCTGCTCCATGGAAGCCGAGGTCTCTTCCAGGCTCGACGCCTGCGATTCGGTACGCGACGACAGATCGCGCGAGCCCTGGGCGATGTCGCCGGCCGACCGACCGAAGCCGGCGATCCCGGCCCGCACGTCGCCGACCACCGCCCGCAGGTTGACCTGTATCTGCGCCAGCTGCTGCATCAGCCCGGCCAAGGGGCTGCGGCTGTCGAACGCCGGCCGCTCGGCCAAGTTGCAGCCGGCCAGGCCGGCCGCGAACCTGTCGGCCTGGGCCAGCGGCGACGCGATACGCGACCCGAACCACGCCAGCGCGCAGGCCGACACCGCCGCCATCATGCACATCGGCCCGGCCCAGGCGGCCATGCCCTGCCAGCCCAGCAGCGGCGCCACCATGCCGGCCGCCGACACCCCCGCCAGCCATGCGGCGAAACGGGCGGTGATGCCTGCGCGCTCCCACCGACGCCACCACCGCCGCAGGCCGGCCGGCCGTACCTGCCCGCCCTGCAGAACGGTGCGGATGCGCCCCGTCCCGGCCTCCGCGCGCATGCGGGCGTACAGCGCTTCCGCCGCCTCCACCTGGGCCCGGCCGGGCTTGACCCGCACCGACATGTAGCCGACGGTGGCGCCGTTCGCCACTACCGGGGTCACGTTGGCCTCGACCCAGTAGTGGTCCCCGTTCTTGCGGCGGTTCTTGACCATGCCGGTCCACGGCCGGCCCTGGCCGATGGTGCTCCACATGTCCGCGAAGGCCGCGGCCGGCATGTCGGGGTGGCGCACCAGGTGGTGGGGCTGGCCGACCAGCTCGTCGTAGGCGTAGCCGCTGATACGGACGAAGGCGGCGTTGCAGTGGACGATCCGGCTCTGGGTGTCGGTGGTCGAGACCAGCATCTCGTCGTCGGGATAGACGAATTCTTGTTCTGTGATCGGCAAGTTGGACCGCATTTATCCTCCGGGTAATAGGAGGGCAATCTACCATCGCCTTACTTTTGGAAGGGAATAACCCAGCGCTGCGGTGCGTCTGCCGATTCAGTGTGGTAAGCGGCGCAACACCGGCATGGACATTTCAGAACAGCTGCGGGTGATCTGCTATTTTTTTCGTAGCATGAGGCCGGCGTGCGGCGCCGGTCACAGGCACATTCGGTGCCTCATCCGGCCCTTGCGCCGCATCCGGCCGCGACAACGCCCCCACCCGCACGCCCAGCAGCCGCAGGCGCCGCAGCAGCGGCACCCGCTTGAGGCACTGGCCGGCGGCCTGGCGGATGGCGGCGGCGTCGTCGGTCGGCACCGCGATCGTCTGGTCGCGGGTGGCGATGCGGAAGTCGTCGTAGCGCAGCTTGATGCCGATGGTCTTGCCGACGTAGCCCTTCCTCTGCAGGTCGGCCGCCACCTTCTCGCAGAGCGCGGTGAAGATCGCGCCCAGCTCTGCCCGGTCGCGCACCGCGTGCAGGTCGCGCTCGAAGGTGGTCTCGCGGCTCATCGAGACCGGCTCGCTCTCGGTGACCACCGGCCGGTCGTCGCGGCCCCAGGCGACGGCGTGCATCCAGGCACCGGTCGACCGGCCGAAATGGGCTACCAGCCAATCTTGCGGCTGCCGCGCCAGCTCGCCGATGGTGCGGATGCCGAAGCGCTCCAGCTTGGCATCCGCCTTGGGGCCGATGCCGTTGATCTTGCGGGCGGGCAGCGGCCAGATGCGCGTTTCCAGGTCGTCGGTGCCGACGATCGAGATGCCGTTGGGCTTGTCGAATTCGCTGGCCATCTTGGCCAGCAGTTTGTTGGGCGCCACGCCCACCGAGCAGGTCAGGCCGGTCGCCGCCAGGATGCTCTTCTGGATGAGCTGGGCCAGCACCCGGCCGCCGTCGCGCTGGCCGCCGGGCACCTCGGTGAAGTCGATGTAGACCTCGTCGATGCCACGGTCTTCCATCACCGGCGCGATCTCCAGGATCGTGGTCTTGAAGGTGCGGGAGAAATGCCGCACCCGGTCGAAGTCGACCGGCAGCAGGATCGCCTGCGGGCACAGCTTGGCAGCCTTCATCAACCCCATCGCCGAGCCCACGCCGAACTGCCGCGCCGCATAGGTGGCGGTGGTCGCCACGCCCCGGCCGGCATAGCCGCCGAGCCGCGGAAACGCATCGACCGGGATCGCGGCCAGGTCGCCGTCGGGCGCATGGGCCAGCAGCGCATCGTCGTCGCGCCGCCGGCCGCCGCCGATCACCACCGGCAGGCCCTTGAGCTGCGGATAGCGCAGCAACTCGACCGACGCGAAGAAGGCGTCCATGTCGAGGTGGGCGATGCGGCGCGGGAGCGGATTCACCCGGGCGAGCATAGCGATGCAGGCGGTCCGGCGCAGGCGGCGGGTCTTCTGGGGCGGCGGGCTACAACTGCGCGCAGATCGCCACCAGGCCGACCCCCACCAGGGCCAGGCCCAGCGTCTCGGCCCTTGTCAGGCTCTCGCGGAACACCCGGCGCGACACCAGGTAGCTGAACAGCACCTCTACCAGGCCCAGGGTGCGCACCTCGGCCGCCGGGCGCATCGCATAGGCGGTGAACCAGGCGAGCGAGGCCATCGCGCCCATCGACCCGGCCAGCGCCGACAGCCGCCACGAGCGGAACACCCCGCCGAGCGCCGCCGGCTGCCGCGCCGCCAGCCAGCCGCCCAGCAGCAGGCTCTGCAGCAGTTGCGCCCACAGCACGCCCCAGGCGCCGGACGTCCACGGCGCGATGCCCTCGCCCAGCGACAGCGACGCGCCGCGGAACCCGACGCTGGCCAGCGCGAAGCAGGCGCCCGAGCCCAGCCCGTACCAGAGCGACCGGCCCTGCCAGAACGACACGCCGCCCCGGCCGCGCAGCACGCCCGGCGGAAGCGACAGCAGCAGCACGCCGGCGGTGGCGGCGAACATCGCGAACATCGCCACCGCGCCGGGCAGTTCGTGCAGCAGCACGCTGGAGAACAGCGCGACCTGCAGCACCTCGGTCTTGGAGTAGGCCACCGCCAGAACGAAGTTGCGCTCCTGCATGCCCAACAGCAGCAACGCCGTGGCGACCACCTGGGTGACGGCGCCCAGGGCGATCCAGCCGGCGTAGCCCCATCCGAAGCGCGGCGCCAGGCCGTCGCCCCACAGGCACAGCGCCGCGACCACCGACGCCGCCACCGGCAGGCCGTAGAGAAAGCGGACCAGGGTGGCCGCCAGCGTGCCGATCTCGGCGGTCAGCGTGCGCTGGGCCGCGTTGCGCACCGTCTGGGCGAACGCGGCCCAGAGCACGATGGGAATCCACGCCCAGGCGGTGGCGGCGATGACGGACATGGGAGAGAACGGGGCGGCCCGGTGGCGGGCCTGGAGCGATCGGACGGGAAGGGTAACGCGTGCCGGCGTCGCCCCGCCGATCTATCTGGCGCGGTCAGCCGTGCTGGATGGTGGGGGCGGCCGTCCCCAGCAGGCCGGCGGCGAGCGCCGGCACATCCCGCTTGCGGCGCACCGCGGCCAGCACCGAGCCGGCCTGCGGCGTGACGGCTGCCACCGCGATGGCCTTCTTGGGACACAGCCCCAGGCAGGAGGTCTGCACGATCCGCAGCCGGGTGCGGCCGCCGCCCAGCGACTGGCGCAATTCGGCGCGCAAGGCCTTGGTCGTCAGCTTCTTCGGGCCCTTGTCCCGCCGCTCGCATTTCTCGCAGACCAGCACCGCGCCGGCATAGCGGGTGGGCACCAACACCGGCTCTTCCTCGGCCACGCTGCCTGCGTCGAGCACCTCGGGCCGCAGCGTGGCGACCACCACGGTGCCCTGTTCGGGGTAGAGGCCTTCAACCACGGCGGTCGCTCGGTTCGTTGCGATCCGACAGCTGCTCCGACGGCGGGCCCAGCCGGCCGCTGTCGCCGCCGGGCGCATGCGTCGTGCCGCCCTTGCCTGCGCCATTGCCGCGACCGGAATAGATCTCGTCGTCGTCCAGGTCGATGGCCTGGCGGTCGCCGGCCGAACCGCCGTCGACGATGCCGCCGGGCAGCTGGCCTTCGTCGTGCGGGCCGACCGCGTCGGGCTTGGCCGACTCGGTGGCGTCGGAGACGGGGGTGAGGGTGGTGGTGCGGTCGTTGCCGCCGGATGCTTGTGCCATGGGTGCTCCTGCAGGTGTGGCGCCCTTTCAGGCGGATGTTCCACTCTGGTCGCCGCACCGACTACCGCCTGTCGGCGCAGGGCGGCCACGGGCGTAGGAGCCGGCAAGCGCCCCGGCGGCTCGGCCGCTCAGAACGTGCCGGGCAGCAGGATGCCGCTGTCGACCGTGTCGATCCGCGTGCGGCCGCAGAAGGCCATGGTGATGTCGAGTTCCTTGTGGATGATCTGCAGCGCGCGGGTCACGCCGGCCTCGCCGTAGGCACCCAGGCCGTAGAGGAAGCTGCGGCCGATCAGCGTGCCGCGGGCGCCCAGGGCGCGGGCCTTCAGCACGTCCTGGCCGCTGCGGATGCCGCCGTCCATCCACACCTCGATCTCGGAGCCCACCGCCTGCGCGATCGACGGCAGCGCGGCGATGGACGACGGAGCGCCGTCGAGCTGGCGCCCGCCGTGGTTGCTGACGATCAGCGCGTCGGCGCCGCTGTCGACCGCCAGGCGCGCGTCTTCCGCATCCATGATGCCCTTCAGGATCAGCTTGCCGCCCCAGCGCTTCTTGATCCACTCCACGTCGCCCCAGTTGAGCTGCGGGTCGAACTGCTGCGCCGTCCACGAGGACAGCGACGACAGGTCGTCCACGCCCTTGGCATGGCCCGCGATGTTGCCGAAGGTGCGGCGCTTCGTGCCCAGCATGCCCCAGCACCAGTGCGGCTTGGTGGCCAGGTTCAGCAGGTTCTTCAGCGTGGGCCTGGGCGGCGCGGTGAGGCCGTTCTTGATGTCCTTGTGGCGCTGGCCCAGGATCTGCAGGTCGAGCGTCAACTGCAGCGCGGTGACGTTGGCGGCCTTGGCCCGGTCGATCAGCCGCTCGATGAAGTCGCGGTCGCGCATCACGTAGAGCTGGAACCAGAACGGGTGCCGGCCGGTCGCCTCCGCCACGTCCTCCAGCGAGCAGATGCTCATGGTCGAGAGGGTGAACGGAATGCCGAAGGCCTTGGCCGCGCGGGCGCCCAGGATCTCGCCGTCGGCATGCTGCATGCCGGTGAGGCCGGTGGGCGCGATCGCCACCGGCATCGCGACCTCCTGGCCGACCATGGTGGTGCGGGTGCTGCGGTTCTCCATGTTCACCGCCACCCGCTGGCGCAGCAGGATCTTCTGGAAATCGCTTTCGTTGGCGCGGTAGGTGCCCTCGGTCCAGGCGCCCGAATCGGCGTAGTCGTAGAACATCTTCGGCACCCGGCGCTTGGCGACGCGGCGCAGGTCTTCGATGCTGGTGATGCGGGAGAGATCGGGCACGCGGGCTCCTTCGGGTCGGGGCGCCATCGTAGGACGGCACGGCGGCGGGTGCGCCGAATTTTCTTGATCGCTGCGGGAAATTATTTCCCGGGCGCCGGGCGCCCGCCCCGGCTCAGATGCCGACCGGCTCGCCCGGCTGCTGCATCTCCAGCGCCGCGTCGAACACGGTGAAGCGGCTGCGGCCGGCCCGCTTGGCCGCGTACATCGCGATGTCGGCATGGCGCGCCAGTTCCTCGAAGCTGCGGCCGTGGTGCGGGAACAGCGCCACGCCGACGCTGGTGCCCACCTGCAGCCGCCGGCCCTCGACCACGAAGGGCTCGGCGCAGAGCCGCACCAGTTCGCCGGCCAGCACGTTGCCGCCGTTGGGATCGTGCCCGAGGGAGGCCAGCACCACGAACTCGTCGCCGCCCTGCCGGCTGAGGGTGTCGGTCTGGCGCAACGCACGCGAGATGCGCTCGGCGAAGGCCACCAGCAACTCGTCTCCCGCACGGTGGCCCATCGAGTCGTTGATGTTCTTGAAATGGTCCAGGTCCATGTACATCACCGCCAGGCCGGTGCCTTCGCGCACCGCCTGTGCGATGGCCTGGGTGGCGCGGTCGACCAGCAGCACCCGGTTGGGCAGGCCGGTCAGGGCGTCGTGCTGGGCGAGATAGGCCATGCGCAGCGCCATCGCCCGGGCCTGGGTCACGTCGCGCAGCACCATCACCGCGCCGACGACCGTGCCCTGCGCATCCTTGATCGGCGCGGCGCTGTCCTCGACGTCGAAGCGCACGCGGTGCCGGTTGAGCAGGGTGCCGCTGGCGCTGGCGATCACCCCTTCGCCGCTCTCCAGCGCATTGCGGATCGGGCTGCGGTCGGGCCCGTCGAAGGCGCCTTCGCGCAGCGGCACGACGTACTCGACCGGCAGGCCCATCGCGTCGGCAGAGGTCCAGCTGGTGATCCGCTCGGCCACCGGGTTGAGATAGGTGATGCGGCCCTGCGCGTCGGTGCTGACCACCGCGTCGCCGATCGAGGCGAGCGTCACGCGGAAGCGTTCCTTCTCCTCCAGCAGGCGGTCTTCGGCCAGCTTGCGCTCGGTGATGTCGGTGGCCTGCACGAACACGCCGCGCACTTCGGTGCTGCCCTCGACCCGGTCGGGCACGAAGCTCACCATCACATGGCGCTGCGCATTGTTGCCGTCGATCAGCGGCGTCTCAAAGGCGCGGGCTTCGCCCTGCAGCGCGCGGTGCAGGTGGTGGGCGTTGGCGCCGGCGAGCCGCAGGCCCTCAGTGTCCGACGGCAGGGCGGTATCGCCCGGCCGCACCGGCGGCGGCTCGGGCGTGTCGGCGAAGCTCTCCAGGTAGCTGTTGTTGGCGAAGCGGATGCGCAGCCGGCGGTCCCAGTAGGCGACCATCGCCGGCAGTCCGTGCAGGATGGTGCGCATGTCCTGCTCGGCGTCGTGCAGTTGCTCGGTGGTGCGCTGCCGCGCATCGAGCTCGCGCACGAAGAGCCGGCCCAGGCCCAGGCAGCCCAGCATCATCACCAGGGTGAGGCTGCCCATGAGCCAGGAGCGGCGCATCCAGTCGGCATACACCACGTTGGCGGCCTGCGCGACGACGATGGTCAGCGGATAGCCCTCGAACTTCTTGAAGCGGTAGAGCCGCTCCTCGCCGTCGATCGTGGAGCGCTCGGAGAAGAAATCCTCCCCGGTCTTCAGGAAGTGGCCCATGACCGGCGACTTGCTCAGGTCGCGCCCGATCAGCGACTTGTCGTAGGGGAAGCGCGAGATGATGGTGCCGTCGGTGCGGGTCAGCGTGATGCGGCCGTCGTCGCCCAGGTTGATCTGGTTGAACAGGTCGCTCAGGTACTCGGTGCCGATGGTCGCGGCCACCACGCCCTGGAACGCGCCGTCCTTGTCCTTGAGCCGGCGCGAGACCACCACCGACGGCTGTCCGTCGAACCGCGAGACGATCGGTTCGCTGATATAGAGCCCGACGTCGGGATTGTTCCTGTGCGCCTGGAAGTAGCTGCGGTCGGCCAGGCTGTTGGGGATGGGCGTCAGGGTGACGCTCGATATCCGGATGACGCCTTCCGCATCGATCACGTACACCTGGGACACGCCGGTGGTGGTGATCGCCTTGTCGAACAGCACCCGGTTGCGCACGCCGGGTGCGAGCGCCATGGTGGACGAATCGCCCAGTTCCTCGATCACGCCGACCAGCGAGCGGTCGTAGAAGTCCAGGGTGCGCCGGATGTTCTCCTCGATCGTGTTGGAGAGGTTGCGGCCGTTGCGCTGGGCCAGCAGCGTGGACTCGTGGCGTCCGTACAGCGTCTCGGCCAGGAACACCGTGCCGATCCCCACGGTCAGGGCGATGGCCAGGTAGGGCAAGGCCCGGCGGAAGGGGGTGAGCGGCATGCGGCAGGCGAAGGGGGGCACTGCGAGGGTGCGATGGCGGATTCTAGGGCGGGGGCCGGCCGCGTCTGCCCCCGTACGTCACGGCGCCGCTACCGGACGCCGGCCCCGCGCACCTCGATGCGCGCCTCGTCCTGCACCCGGCCCGCCGCATCGACCAGCTGGATGCGGTGCCGGCCGGGCCACGGCAGCCAGCCGGCCTCGGTTCCGCGGGCCAGCGGCGTGCCGTCGACCTGCCAGCGCAGCGCGCCGCCGCCCGCGGCCTGCAGCCGCACCCGCTGGTGGCGCGGCGGGATGTCGGGATCGAGCGCGACGATGGTGCCGTCGACCGGCGCCACGATGCGGGGCGGCGCGCTGCCCGGGGAACCGCCGGCCGGGCCGGAAGCCGCATTTTTCGGATCGAAAGTGCCTGCAGCCGGCGCCTCACGCCGGCCTCCAGCTATCGAATCCATAGCAAACAGCGGCTGCTCGGTCCCGGCCAGGAACCACTCGGTGCGCGGCGCCTCCAGCGCGTCGCCGAAGCGCACCGCCGCCTGCACCACGCCCGGCGGCGGCGCCGGCGCCCGGCTGGGCTGCCGGCGGTGCAGTTCGCCCATCACCGCCGCCCACACCGGCGCCGCGCCCGAGACGCCCGAGACGTCCCACATCGGCCCGCCCGCCGCGTTGCCGACCCACACGCCCACGGTGTAGCGCTGCGACCAGCCCACCGCCCAGTTGTCGCGCATGTCCTTGCTGGTGCCGGTCTTGACCGCCGTCCAGAAACGTGTGGAGAGCACGCTGTCGGTGCCGAAGGTGCGGGCCCGGGCGTTCGGGTCGGACAGGATGTCGCCGACGACGAAGGCGGCGCCCGCGTCCAGCGCGCGGTGGGCCGAGGGTGCGGTGCCGCCGGGTGTCGCGCCTTCCGCCAGCACCCGCGTACCACTCGCCATCCCGCCGTTGGCGAGCGTGCGGTAGGCGTTGGTCAGCTGCAGCAGCGACACCTCGGCGCTGCCCAGCGCCAGGCTGTAGCCGAAGTAGCCGCCCGATTCGCGCAGCGGCAGGCCCACCGCCTGCAGCTGCGCGAAGAAGGCATCGGGCGACACCATCACCAGCGTGCGCACAGCCGGCACGTTGAGCGAGGCCGCCAGCGCAGTGCGGGCCGACACGGTGCCCTTGAAGCGCCGGTCGTAGTTCTGCGGCACGTAGAGGCCCGACGCGGTCGCGATCTGCTCGGGCGAATCCAGCAGCAGCGACGCGGCCGTCAGCCGCCGCTCGGCGATCGCCTCGCCGTACAGGAACGGCTTGAGGGTGGAGCCCGGCTGCCGCAGCGCCAGCACCCCGTCAACCTCGGCCGCCCGGCTGAGCGCGCCCGACGACCCCACCCAGGCCAGCACCGCGCCGCTGGCGTTGTCGAGCACCACCACCGCGCCGTCCTCCACATGCCGGCCCTTCAACTCGCGCAGCTGGCGGTCGAGCGCCTGCACCGCGAACCGCTGCAGCGGCGCAGAAAGGGTGGTGCGGATATCCCCAGGAGGGAGTGCCTGCTTCGATGGCTGCGACGGTGACTCCCTCTCTGCCGGGGAGAGGGACGGGACGAGGGCCGTCCCGCCCCGCACAACCACCCGCGCCAGGTGCGGCGCGATGCCCTCGCTGGCGTCGTACCCCCGCCGCTGCAGCGCCGCCTGGGCGAAGAGGTCGATGCCGATGCAATCGGGCTTCGGCCCCGGCTCCATCTCGGCCAGCACCGCGCAGGCCCGCCGCGCCACCGCGGCCGGCGTGGCGTTGGGCGCCCGCACCAGCGCCGCCGCCACCGCCGCCTCGCGCGCATCGAGCCCGTGCGCGGCCTTGCCGAACAGGGTGCGCGACAGCGCGTCGATACCCACCAGCTCGCCGCGGAACGGCACCAGGTTGAGGTAGGCCTCCAGGATCTGGTCCTTGCGCCAGCCGCGCTCCAGCTGCTGCGCGGTGACGGCCTGGCCCAGCTTCTGCGCCATGTCGCGCCCGCCGCCGCGCCCCAGGTCGGCATCGAGCAGGCCGGCCAGCTGCATGGTGAGCGTCGAGGCGCCGCGGGTGCGCTGGTGCCAGAGCCGGCCCCAGGCCGCGGCCGATACCGCCCGCCAATCGACACCGCTGTGTTCGTAGAAACGCCGGTCCTCGCTCAGCAGCATCGCGCTGCGCAGCGCGGGCGACACGTCGTCCAGCGCCACCCACTGGCCGCGCCGCATCGACGCATCGGTGCGCAGCCGCTGCAGCAGCACGCCGTCGCGGTCGACCACGCGCGTCTCCGACGACCGGAAATCCCGACGCACCTCGGCGAAGGACGGCGCGGCGTGCGCCGCGGCTGATACGCCCAGCAACACCGCCGCCCCGCACACCGCGAGTGCCGGGCGCAGCGCCCGCAGGACGGCGCGCACCGCTCCGGCGCCCTGCCCCGCGATGCCCGCCCGCGTCACCGCATCAGTGGCCGTCGCCGGCCACTTCGGTCTTGCGGCCCGACAGGCCCAGCTTGCCGAGAAGCTGCACGTCGGCCTCGACATCCGGGTTGCCGGTCACCAGCAGCTTGTCGCCGTAGAAGATCGAATTGGCGCCGGCCAGGAAGCACAGCGCCTGCACCGCGTCGCCCATCTGCTGGCGGCCGGCCGACAGCCGCACCCGCGCCGTCGGCAT
Source organism: Xylophilus sp. Leaf220 (assembly GCF_001421705.1). GTDB lineage: Bacteria > Pseudomonadota > Gammaproteobacteria > Burkholderiales > Burkholderiaceae_C > Xylophilus. The sequence continues at coordinate 95,454 of NZ_LMKO01000028.1, forward strand.
GGTGATGCGGGCCACCGCGATCACCCGCACGAAGTCGAACGGATCGAGCGGCGCGGCGTCGGCCAGCGGCGTGCCGGGCACCCGCACCAGGCTGTTGATCGGCACCGACTCGGGGTACGGCTCCAGGTTGGCCAGCTGCGCGATCAGCCCGGCCCGGTGCACCGGCGCTTCGCCCATGCCCACGATGCCGCCGCAGCAGACGCTGATGCCCGCCGCGCGGACGGCGGCCAGGGTGTCGAGCCGGTCCTGGTAGGTGCGCGAATCGACGATCTCGCCGTAGTACTCGGGCGCGGTGTCGAGGTTGTGGTTGTAGTAGTCCAGCCCCGCGTCGCGCAGCGCGACCGCCTGCTGCGGCTCCAGCATGCCGAGGGTGGCGCAGGTCTGCAGGCCCAGGCCCTTCACCGCCTCCACCAGCACCGCCATCTTCTCGATGTCGCGGTCCTTCGGCGCGCGCCAGGCGGCGCCCATGCAGAAGCGGGTGGCGCCGGCGTCGCGCGCGGCCGTGGCGGCCCGCACCACCTCGTCCACCTCCATCAGCTTCTGCGCCTTCACGCCGGTGTCGAACTCGGCCGACTGCGGGCAGTAGCCGCAGTTCTCGGGGCAGCCGCCGGTCTTGACCGACAGCAGCGTCGCCAGCTCGATGTCGCCCGCCGGCCAGTGCTGGCGGTGCACCGTCTGCGCCTGGAACAGCAGGTCCATCAGCGGCTTCTCGAGCAGCGCCTGCACTTCGGCCACCGACCAGCGGGCGGGCGGCGCCGGCGGCCTGGCGGCGGGGCGGTGCAGCGTGACGGGATGGACGGGGGCGAGGGGGGAGGACAGATCGGTCATGGGCTGTGGGGCTGAGCGAAAGAGATGATCGGGACGGCGCCGGGGAAACCGTCGGGGCCCGTACATGCGGCGAGCCTGCGCATACGGGGGCTTCGAGCAGAGGGCCAAGGCAGTGCGACGGACCATGTCCTGTCGCCGCGAAGAACCGAGTCTATCGAGTCGACCGCGTGGTCCGCCAGCGCCCCCAGAGCGCCATGCCGGGTCTTTCGACCGGCCAGGTCACGGCACGCCCGGTTTGCAGGGCAGGTCGAAATCGACGTGGTAATGCTCGTCGTGGCGGACCGAGGGCGCTCCCTTCAAAAAGGGCAGGTGGCGCTGGCTGCGGCCAGCAGAAGGACGATGCATCGCTTCATCGAGGAGTCACCGGTGGCATCTGGACCGGACCGGAACGGCCGTTTTTATAAATACTGAAAGAAAAATAGCCGCAGCCGGCACGGGACGCCGACCTGCAGCTATCGATTCCATAGCGAATGCCCGCCATGCTCACGGCACCGCCTGCACCGTCACCCGGGCGTTCGGCACTTCGCCGAACATCTCCGGCGCGTACATCGCCTCGACCCGCGTGGCGGGCAGCGAGAAGGCGCCGACGTTGTTCAGGCGCACGGTGTACTCGACCTTGAACACGCCCTTGGGCACGTACTCGTAGTAGGCGCGGAAGGCCTCGAAGCTGCGCTCCTCGTAGGCCAGCCACGCCGCGCCGGGATCGACCGTGTCCTTCTTGCCGGCCTGGGCGGCGATCTCCGAATCGCGGCCCAGGCCGCTGCCGAGGATGGTCGCGCCGCCGGGGATCGGGTCGCTCAGCACCACCCAGGTCATCGGGGCGGAGGCGTTCACCTCCAGCACGATGCGCAGCACGTCGCCGCGGGTGGTGCGGCCGGGCTGGGCCTGCTCGACCGCGGTGACGGTCTTGGTGACCGCATAGCCGGCGGCGAACGGCGCGGTGCGGGGCACGGCGGCCAGCGACTGCACGGTGAGCCACGGCTTGCCGGAGCCCTGCTGCTGCACCTCGAGCGTGCCGGGGCCGGCCGGGGACGCGGTCGAAGGCGACTGAGCCGTTCCGCTCGCGCCGGCCGCTGCACCCGTCGCCCCGGTCGCCCCGGTCGCCCCGGCCGGCCACGGCAGGAACATGCCGTTGTTCGACAGGCCGGTGGGCGATGCGGGCGCGCCGAAGAAGCTGCGCTGGTGCGCCGCGCCGCCGGTGTCGGAAGGTCGGGCGCGCACCACCTTGCTCCAGTCGACCTGGGCGGAGGCATCGCCCAGCGTGGCGCGGGTGGTGCCGGCGACCGGCGCGGCCTCGAACTTCGCGGAGAACTTCTCCAACGCCAGCCCGCCCCACAGGTTGGCGGTGGTGGTGTGCCAGGCGCCGCCCTGCTGGCGTGCGATGAAGCCGTTGGCTAGGCGGCCCATGTCGTCCTTCCAGGCCGGGTCGTCCATCACCGCCAGCATCAGCTTGGCGGTGTTGGCATCGCCGTTGGCCATCAGCCACCACCAGTAGTCGCCCTCCTCGGTGCTGAAGACCAGCTTGGTGCCCTGGTAGGACAGCCGGCCGCGCAGGATCTGCTGGGCCTCCTCGAGCCGCTGGGCGCGCTGGGGCACGTCCTGCACCCGCTTGAGGATGCTGAGCCAGTCGATCACCGCATGCGTGGGCCACTGGTTGGGCGCGACGGTTATGCTGCCGACCATGCGGCCCTGCGCCAGGCCGTAGCGCGAGAGCGCCTCGACGGCCGCGAGCTTGCGCACGTCCAGGTCCTTCTGCGGCGACCAGAAATTGCGCTGGATGCGGCCTTCGACGAAGGCGGCCAGGCCGCGCGCCATCGCGTCGCGCTCGGCCTGCGGCAGCACGAAGTCGGGGTGCAAGGCCGAGGCCTCGTGCGTGGCGGCCAGCAGGTAGGCGGTGAGCGTGTCGCTGCCGCGGTCGTCCTGGCCTTCGCGCGGCGGGAAATAGCTGGCCAGGCCGTCCTTGTCGAGGTAGGTGGGCAGCTCCGCCGCCACGCCCTTCCAGAGCGCGCCGTCGGCCAGGCCCACCGCCTTGCTGGTCTTCTGCTCCAGGCACAGGAACGGGTAGCGGGCGAACCAGTCGCGCACGCCGGGCAGGCCCTCGGCCAGCCGGGGCTGCAGCATCAACTGGATGCCGCCGCGCTTGGCGCCGGTGGCGGGCAAGGCGCCGGCGGGCGCGGCCACGTCGAGCCAGTACGGCCCGTCGAGCTGCACCAGCGCGGCCTGCTGCACCGACAGCGGCACGGCCGGCACGATGCGCTGGCGGGCCTTGAGGGCGTCGCGCGCGGTGGCGCCGGTGGCCGTGTCGCGGGCCGAAATTTCCCACAGCAGCGCCTCGGTGCGGGTCTGGCCCAGCGGCTCGGGTGCGGTGACGTTCCAGGACACCTCGCGCGACCCGCCCGCCGGAATCTCCACCGTCTGCGGTGCCAGGTCGAGCAGGGTCGCGCGTGCGGTGGCCTCCACCGTCATCGGTTTCGCGGTGGTGTTGCGCAGGGTGACCTGCGCGCGGAACTCGTCGCCCTCGCGCACCAGCGGCGGCAGGCCGCTGATGATCTGCAGGTCCTGCGTGGCGCGGATGGTGGTCTGGCCGGTGCCGAAGCTGCCGGTGCCGGCGTCGGCCACCGCGACGATGCGGAAGCTGGTGAGCGCGTCGTTCAGCGGCACGTCGACCTGGGCCTGGCCGGCGGCGTCCAGCACCACCCGCGGATTCCACAGCAGCAGCGTATCGAGCAGCTCCCGGGTGGCGCTGCGCCCCCCGCCGCCGCCCGCGGGCACCGCCTTGCGGCCGAAGTGGCGGCGGCCGATGATCTCCATCTGCGCGGTGGAGGTCTCGACGCCCCAGGCGCGGCGCTGCAGCATCGCCTCCAGCAGGTTCCAGCTGGTGTTGGGCATCAGCTCCAGCAGGGCCTGGTCGACGGCGGCCAGGGCCACCTCGGCTCCGGCGGCCGGCTTGCCGTCGGGCAGCGTGGCCCGCACGGTGACCCTCGCGGTGCCGCGGACCGGGTAGCTCTCCTTGTCGGCGGCGACCTTCACCTCGATCCTGTGGGCCTTGGTGCCGACGCGGATCTCGGCCATGCCGAGCCGGTAGGCCGGCTTGCTCAGGTCGACCAGCGCGGTGGGGGCGACGTATTCCTTGCCCTCGTAGCGGAAGGCGGTCCACCACTCGCGCGGGGCCTTGAAGCCCCAGGTGAAGAAGCTGTACCAGGGCACCTCGCGCAGGCGGCCGCGCAGCGCCAGCACGCTCACGTACACGTTGGGGCCCCAGCCCTCCTGCACCTTGATCTCGACCGTCGGGTCCTGGCCGCGGAGCTGCACCACCCGGGTCTCGAGGATGCCTTCGCGCTCGACCGCGACCAGCGCGGTGGCCTGGCGGAACGGCATGCGCACCTGCAGCCGGGCCGTCTCGCCGGGCTCGTAGCTCTTCTTCTCGGGCAGGACGTCGATCCGGTCGTGGTCCTCGCCGCCGAACCAGATCTCGCCCTGGCGGGTGACATAGACGGTGCCGCCGGCCTGGATGCTGCGGCCGTCGCCGTCCTTCGCGGTGACGACCAGCTCGACCTGGCCCGCGCTCTTCAGCTGGGTCTCGCACTGCAGCAGGCCGCGGCTGTCGCTCTTGCCGCTGCAGACCTCGCCCAGGTCCTGCGTGTCGGTGCTGTTGTCGTAGGTGTAGAAGCCGCCGACCATCCGCTTGCGGCTGGTGGTGACGGTGCGCGAGACGGCGCGCACCGACAGGGCCACGCCCTCCTTCGGCTTGCCGGCCAGGTCGAGCGCCAGGGCCTGCATCCGCAGCGCCTTCTGCACCGACACCCAGCCCTCGGTCTTGAGCCCCACGACCACGCCGGCGGGCCACAGGGTGCTGGTGCCGCGGATCGTCTGCAGCTCGCCGTTGGGGTCGGCATAGGTGGCTTCCACCAGCAGGTCGCGCGGCTGCGCGGCGGCGGGCAGGTCGGGCAGCGAGAGCTTGCCGTTGCCCTCGGCATCCAGCACCACCGGCAGCTTGTCGGCGACGACCCGGGTGTCCGTGGCCGCCTCGGGCGCTTCCTCGCCGGCGTCGTCGTCGTCGGCACCGCGCGATTGCGCATCGGCCCGGGCCCGGGGCGGCGCGAAGCTGAAGCCGCCGTAGTCGGGGAAATCGAGCGGCCGCGGCCGCACCAGGGCCGACACCCGCACCGGTAGCCGCGCCGCGCCGCCGCCGGCCACGTAGCCGACGCGCAGCTGCAGCGGCACCGCCTTGGCATCGACCAGCGGGCCCTGCTGCACCGGCGCGATGCGGCCTTCGAGCACCGGCAGGCGGAACTCCTCCACCCGGAATTCGCCGGTGGTAAGCGTCCGGCCGGCGTCGTCGCCGTCTTCTCCCGGACGCGCGGCGGGTGTGTCGTCCTGCCGCAGTTCGACGCTGTAGCTGCCCAGCTTGGCGGCCGGCGGCAGCTTGAAGGTACTCTCGGCGCTGCGGCCGCCGGTGCCGGTGCTGCGCCACGCCAGCGGCTGGGTGAACTGCTGCCCGCTGCCGACGTGGGTGATCACCAGCGTGCCCGGCCAGCGGGCCGGCAGGCCGAAGCCGGTACGGGTCTCGGTGCGTAGGTAATGCTTCATCGACACGGTTTCGCCGGCGCGCAGCAGGGTGCGGTCGAACACGGTGTGGGCGCGCTGGTCGGCCGTCGGTGCCCGGCTGGTGGGCACGTTGAAGCGCCAGGGCTCGATGCCGCGCTGCCAGTCGCTCCAGGTGAAGGCCATATCGTCGGCACCGGCGCTGCGCGCGCGGGCGCTGACGAAGTAGGCGCGGCGGTAGTCCCAGTCGTTCTCGCCGGCACAGCGCGGTGCCTCGGGCGACAGGCCCTCGATGCGGGCCAGGCCGTCGGCGTCGGTGGTGGCGGCGGCCAGCTCCTTGCCAGTGCAGTCCGAGACCCGCACCGCGGCACCCGCTACCGGCAGGCCCTTGTCGAGCGAGGTGACCCATACCGCCGCGTTCTCGCGGCCCAGCTTGAAGTGCACGCCCAGGTTGGTGACCAGCGCGCCGGTGCGCACGAACATCGGCCGCTGCGGGCCGTAGCGGTCGTCGAGCAGGGCCTCGCCCAGGCGCTGCGACGCGATCTCGACGACGTGGAAGCCCGGGTCCAGCGGAATGCCGACCACCTCGAACGGCCGCGGGTCGTTGCCCTCGGCATACGGCAGGTCGAGCGTCTTCACGCCTGCCTGGCCGCCCAGCAGCGAGACGCTGCGGGTCTCGACCCGGTCCGAGAGGCGCTTGGAACCCTCCTGCGGCAGGGCGGGCGGCAGCGGCCCGCGCACGTCGCGCTGGGCCTGGCTGCGCTGCACGCTGCCGTCGTCGTAGCGTTGCAGCAGCTTCATCCAGCGGATGATCTCGGCATCGCCCTGCGGCCGCAGGTCGCTGACCGTGCCGGCGGGCGGCGCCGCGGCGCCGGGCGCCAGCGTCTTCACCGGCAAGCCGGGCTCCACCTTGCGCAGCGTGACCGGCAGCATGCCCTTGCCGGTCTTCTCGCCGTCGGGCTCGGCGAAACGCTCTACAACGCCGAAGGGCGCGGCCGCGAACTTGGCGAGCGGCGGCAACGCGCCGGTGCGGGCCTGCAGCGGGAAGCTGCCGGCATTGCGCAGCGTGCGACCCGATGCGTCCTTGAAACCGGCGGGCAGCTCCAGCGTGTAGGTGGCGCTTTCGTCGAACGGGCCGGTGAAGCGCAGCGCGTTGACGACGCTGTCGGGATCGGGCGCCTTCTGGCCGGCGGGCCGGGCCTCGTCGCCCTCGAACACCGGCGTGCCGGCCTGGCTGCCGCCGCGCAGACGGATCGCGCCGGCCTGCTGGCGGGTGACCGGCGCGTTGAAGCGCAGCGACATCGGCCGGATCGGCAGGCAGGCGGCCTGCGCGTTCTCGCGGGAGCAGGAGAACTCGGCGGAGAAGGGTTCGCGCACCGTCCAGGTGAAGCGCTTCTCGACCGTGTTGGCCACGCCGCTGGGCGTGGACACGCCTTGGCCGAAGACGATGCTCACCTTACCGCCCGGCGGCAGGGTGCGGTTGCAGGCCAGGGTGGGAAAGGCCAGCGGCTCCTTCCCGGCCCGCTCGGCCAGGCCGGTCGCCTTGAGCACCGCGGCGCGCTGCGCGCCTTCGATCGCCCTCACCGGCACCCGCTCGCCCAGGCCGTCGACCGCGCACCAGACGTTCTGCTGCACGCTGGCCGCGGTGGCCGCGCCGTTGAGCTGCAGCACGAAGAACTGCTCCTCGTCGATCGGCTGGTAGCTGCCGGGCCGGGTGTTGACGACGATCGGGCCGCCGCTATTGAATTTATAGCTGGTGGTCGGCGCCAGCGGCTGGCCGGAGGCCGATTTGAATGCCGTGACCGGCTGCACGGTGCAGGAGACGCCCGGCGGCAGGTCGCGCGCGAAATCGAAGACCCATTCGCGGTCGCTGGTCCAGCGGCCGGTGCCCTTGCCCGCCTCGGCGTCGCTGCAGCGCAGCGCCAGCGGCGCCGGCGCGGCGGGGTCGCCGAAGCGGACCGCCGGGCCGTCGAACTTGGCCACCGCCTGGCGGATCCGGGCCACCTCGCCCTGCGGCGAGAAACTGCTGACCTGCAGGGCGTGGGCGGCCGGCACGGCTCCCAGTGCGGCGGCGGCAACCAGGGCGGCGAGAGCGGGACGGTGGATCGTCATCGGGCACGGACTCCTCGGAACGGGGGCGCAAGCGTAGCCGATGCCAACGCGGTCCCTCGCGCTGTCTTACAGGAAGTGAAAGGTGCAGGGGCGACAATCCCCCGACCTTCCTCCCCGTGCGCCGTCCCGCGCGCGCCGGCCCCCAACCGCCTCCCACGCCGCCGATGCCGCCCTCGCCTTCCACCCGCCGCTGGGAAATCGACGCCCTGCGCGGCCTGATGCTGGTGCTGATGACGCTGACGCACCTGCCCACCCGGCTGACCTCGCCGGCCGGCCAGCCGTTCGGCTATGTCTCGGCGGCCGAGGGTTTCGTGCTGCTCTCGGCGTACATGGCGGGCATGGTCTACGGCCGCCTCGCCTGGAAGAAAAGCATCGCCGAGATGGAGAAGGCCTACCTGCGCCGGGCGCTCAAGGTCTACTGGTGCCAGGCCGCCACCCTGCTCTTCCTGTTCACCGTGATCGCCTTCTTCGGCCTGAAGGTGGACCAGCCCGCGGTGAAGGACCTGATGTCCTTCTACCTGCAGAACCCCGGCACCGCGCTGGCCGCCGGCCTGCTGCTGGTCTACGAGCCGCCGCTGCTCGACATCCTGCCGCTCTACGTGCTCTTCATGCTGGCCAGCCCGTGGGTGCTGGCCGCCGCGCTGCGCCACGGCTGGGGCCCGGTGATGGGCGTGAGCGTGGCGCTCTGGGTGCTGGCCCAGTTCGGGCTGGGCGAATGGATCTACGACGCCACCGACGCCGTCGTCGGCATGCCGGTGCCCTTCCACGAGACCGGCTCCTTCGCCACCTATGGCTGGCAGTTCCTGTGGATGCTGGGCCTCTGGATGGGCGCCAGCCGCAACGACCCGCAGGCGCCGCCCTTCACCTTCCCCCACTGGACGCTGGTGGTGGCCACCTTCGTGGTCGCGATCGGTTTCACCTGGCGCCACGTGGTGGGCCAGGCGCCGTTCGAGGGTAATTCGCAGCTCAACCTGCTGTTCGACAAGTGGACCCTGGCGCCGATGCGTCTGATCAACCTCTTCGGGCTGATGGTGATCGCGATCCGCTTCGGCCCGGCCCTGGTGCGCCGCATGCCGCGCCTGCCCTGGCTGGAAACGATGGGCGCCGCGTCGCTCCCGGTGTTCTGCGCCCACCTGGTGGTGGTGCTGCTGGTGCTGACCTTCTTCGGCTCCAACCCCCTGGTCCATCCGTGGTGGATGGACGCGGTGCTGCTGGTGGCCTGCTTCGGCACGCTGTACCTGGTGGCGCGGGTGTCGCTGTGGCTGGACAAGCCGCCGGGAGAAGAGGTGCCGCGGCGGGCCGCGAACGCGACCGGTGCGGGCGCGTCGTCGCGCTGAAACCAGCGACAGGGCGCGTGCCGCGGGCGGCAGATCGCAGGGTGCGCGGCAATGGGCCGCCCGCAGGCGGCGGGCTCAGCGGGGGGCGGTGGCCGCGGAAGACGCCAGCACGGGCGTCGGCGTCGAGGCTGCCGGCGGCGCGCTGGTCGCCAGCGTCGCCGGCCGGTCGGCCGGGTTGCCGCCCGGTGCGTCCACGTAGGCGCCGATCACCGACTGCCAGAGGTTGTAGCCCGCCTCGTTCATGTGGAGACGGTCCTGGCCGAACAGCTCCATCCGCGGCGCGCCGGTGGCATCGAGCATCGGGGTGAAGACGTCGATGTACTGCGCATTGGGCACGGTGCGCACGTACGCGGCCAGCAGGGCGTTGGCCTCGCGCACCTTCGGCATCAGGCTCGCCCGCAGCGGGCTGGGCTTGATCGAGATGTAGTCGATATGGGCATGCGGCAGCTCCTGGCGCACGGTGCGCACGAAGCTCTGGAAGCTCTCCAGCACCTGCTCGGGCGTGCGGCCTTCGGCCAGGTCGTTGTCTCCGGCATACACCAGCACCTGGCGCGGCTTGTACTGCAGCACCAGCTGCTTCACGAAATAGTTGCAGTCGGCCATGGTGGAGCCGCCGAAACCGCGGTTGATCACCACCGGCTGCTTGCGGAAATCCTGCGCCAGGTCGGTCCACATGCGGATGGTCGAGCTGCCGACGAACAGCACGCCGTCGGTGGCGGGCGCCTTGTCGCGATCGGACGCGGCGAAGGCCGCCATGCTCGACTGCCAACGCAGCTCCGCGGCGGGAATCACCCGCGCCAGCGGATTGGTCGATGCCGCCATCCCCAGCGTGTCCCCGGCCGGCGCCGCCTGCACCACTGCAGATCCTCCAGCCGCGGCCAGAACGGCGACAGCGAGAGCGCGGGTGGCGATACGGCGGCGGAATGCGGGGAAATCACGTTGCATGGCGGTGGCGAGCAATAGAGTGAAGGAAGGGCTTCGTGCCTGCGGAGGGCATCGAGTTCCGCGATATTACGCAGTTGCCTACAAAAGATGCAGCATTTGGTACGTTTTACCCCACCGAATGCAAGCCCTTGTGCCCGTGCAAATACCGTGCCGGTTCAGAAGCTTTCCCAGTCGTCGTTGTCGCCCGCCGGCGCCTTGTCGCGTGCGGGTGCCGGGGCCGCCGCCGGCGCAGGTGCCGCCTTCGCGGCCGCCGGCTTGACGGCCCCCAGACGCGGCGCTTTCGCGGGCGCGGCCACCACCGGTGCCCGTGGCGAGGGCGCCACGGCGGCCGGCCGGGCCGCCGGGACAGGAGGCGGCACCGCCACGCATACCGCCGCCGCAGCAGGGGCCGCCACGGCATGTGCGCCCAGCTTGAACACCGATATGGCATCGGTGAGCCGCTGGGCCTGGTCGCGCAGCGAGGATGCGGCCGCCGCACTCTCCTCCACCAGCGCCGCGTTCTGCTGGGTCATNGTGCTCTTCCGATCTCACGGCATGTGCGCCCAGCTTGAACACCGATATGGCATCGGTGAGCCGCTGGGCCTGGTCGCGCAGCGAGGATGCGGCCGCCGCACTCTCCTCCACCAGCGCCGCGTTCTGCTGGGTCATCTGGTCGAGGTGGCCCACCGCCTGGTTCACCTGCCCGATGCCGTCGCGCTGCTCCGACGAGGCCGCATGGATCTCCGCGATCAGGTCCGAGACCTGGCGCACGCCCTGGACGATCTCGCCCATGGTCTGCCCCGCCTGGGCCACCTGGCGGGAGCCGACGTCCACCGTCTCCACCGATGCGCCGATCAGGGTCTTGATCTCGCGCGCGGCCTGCGCGCTGCGCTGGGCCAGGCTGCGCACTTCGCTGGCCACCACCGCGAAGCCCCGGCCCTGCTCGCCGGCCCGGGCGGCCTCGACCGCCGCGTTCAGGGCCAGGATGTTGGTCTGGAAGGCGATGCCGTCGATGGTGCCGATGATGTCGCCGATCCGGCGCGACGATCCGCTGATCTGCTCCATGCTGGCGACCACTTCGGCCATGACCTCGCCGCCCCGGGTGGCGGCCTGCGCGGCGGTGCCGGCCAGCTGGCGGGCCTGGTGGGCGGTGTCGGTGGACTGGCTGACGGTGCTGGTCAACTGCTCCATGCTGGCGGCCGTCTGCTGCAGGCTGGAGGCGGCCTGCTCGGTGCGCGCCGAGAGGTCCTGGTTGCCGTGGGCGATCTCCGACGATGCGGTGGAGACCGACTCGACGCCCGCGCGCACCTCGCCCACCACCCCGCGCAGCCGCTGCACCATCGTGTC